>CP131056.1:1322500-4175000 GCA_030657355.1 Radicibacter daui | reverse complement strand
ATAGCCCCGTACGGGTAGAAATTCCACAAGTCCTTGAGTAGGGCGGGGCACGTGAAACCCTGTCTGAACATGGGGGGACCATCCTCCAAGCCTAAGTACTCCTCGACGACCGATAGTGAACCAGTACCGTGAGGGAAAGGTGAAAAGCACCCCGATAAGGGGGGTGAAACAGACCCTGAAACTGGATGCCTACAATCAGTGGGAGCCCGCAAGGGTGACCGCGTACCTTTTGTATAATGGGTCAGCGACTTAATCTGTGCGGCAAGCTTAAGCCGATAGGCGAAGGCGAAGCGAAAGCGAGTGTGAACAGCGCGATCAGTCGTACGGATTAGACCCGAAACCGGGTGATCTAGCCATGGACAGGTTGAAGATGCAGTAACATGCATTGGAGGACCGAACCCACGTCTGTTGAAAAAGACGGGGATGATCTGTGGCTAGGGGTGAAAGGCCAATCAAACTCGGAAATAGCTGGTTCTCCGCGAAAGCTATTTAGGTAGCGCGTCGTGTATTGCCGCCGGGGGTAGAGCACTGGATGGGCTAGGGGGCCGCGAGGCTTACCAAACCTAACCAAACTCCGAATACCGGTGAGTAGAGCACGGCAGACAGACGGCGGGTGATAAGGTCCGTCGTCAAGAGGGAAACAGCCCAGACCACCAGCTAAGGTCCCCAAATTATGGCTAAGTGGGAAAGGATGTGGGAAGGCCAAGACAATCAGGAGGTTGGCTTAGAAGCAGCCATCCTTTAAAGAAAGCGTAATAGCTCACTGATCTAGTTAAGCAATCCTGCGCCGAAGATGTACCGGGGCTCAAGCCATATACCGAAGCTGTGGATGTGATCTTTTAGATCACGTGGTAGCGGAGCGTTCTGTAGGCCTGTGAAGGGATACCCGTGAGGGGTCCTGGAGGTATCAGAAGTGAGAATGCTGACATGAGTAGCGACAAGGAGTGTGAGAAACACTCCCGCCGAAAGCCCAAGGGTTCCTGCGCAAGGCTAATCCGCGCAGGGTCAGTCGGCCCCTAAGACGAGGGCGAAAGCCGTAGTCGATGGGAACACGGTTAATATTCCGTGACCTGATGGAGGTGACGAAGGCTGGACGTTGTCAGACCTTATTGGATTGGTCTGGCAGCCAAGGACTTCCGGGAAATAGCCCCATCATCAAGACCGTACCCCAAACCGACACAGGTGGGCTGGTAGAGTATACCAAGGCGCTTGAGAGAATGGTGTTGAAGGAACTCGGCAAAATACCTCCGTAACTTCGGGAGAAGGAGGCCCGGTTCTTGCGCAAGCAGGGGCCGGGGGCACAAACCAGGGGGTGGCGACTGTTTAGCAAAAACACAGGGCTCTGCGAAGTCGACAAGACGACGTATAGGGTCTGACGCCTGCCCGGTGCCGGAAGGTTAAGAGGAGAGGTGAGAGCTTTGAATCGAAGCCCCGGTAAACGGCGGCCGTAACTATAACGGTCCTAAGGTAGCGAAATTCCTTGTCGGGTAAGTTCCGACCTGCACGAATGGCGTAACGACTGCCCCGCTGTCTCCAACACCAACTCAGCGAAATTGAATTCGCCGTGAAGATGCGGCGTACCCGCGGTCAGACGGAAAGACCCCGTGCACCTTTACTACAGCTTTGCAGTGGTATCAGGGTTCTCATGTGTAGGATAGGTGGGAGGCTTTGAAGTTCGGGCGCCAGCTCGGATGGAGCCATCCTTGAAATACCACCCTTGAGTATCCTGATATCTAACCGCGGCCCGTTATCCGGGTCCGGGACCCTGCATGGTGGGTAGTTTGACTGGGGCGGTCGCCTCCCAAAGAGTAACGGAGGCGTGCGAAGGTAGGCTCAGGCTGGTCGGAAATCAGCCGTCGAGTGCAATGGCATAAGCCTGCCTGACTGTGAGACAGACAAGTCGAACAGAGACGAAAGTCGGTCATAGTGATCCGGTGGTTCCGCATGGAAGGGCCATCGCTCAACGGATAAAAGGTACGCCGGGGATAACAGGCTGATACCCCCCAAGAGTCCACATCGACGGGGGTGTTTGGCACCTCGATGTCGGCTCATCTCATCCTGGGGCTGGAGCAGGTCCCAAGGGTATGGCTGTTCGCCATTTAAAGAGGTACGTGAGCTGGGTTCAGAACGTCGTGAGACAGTTCGGTCCCTATCTGCCGTGGGTGTAGGAGTTTTGAGAGGAGCTGTCCCTAGTACGAGAGGACCGGGATGGACGCACCTCTGGTGTACCGGTTGTCGCGCCAGCGGCATCGCCGGGTAGCTAAGTGCGGAACGGATAACCGCTGAAAGCATCTAAGCGGGAAGCCGACCTCAAAACCAGAACTCCCTATCAGGGCCGTGGAAGACCACCACGTTGATAGGACGGATGTGGAAGCGCAGTAATGCGTGAAGCTTACCGTTACTAATTGCCCGACCGGCTTGTTCACTCCACTCCGTTATACATGCAAGTCCTCCACCAAGAGGCACCCCGCACGGGTTACTCGGATCAAGAAACAACCCTGTTTGCCAGCAAGCGCGCTTGCAAACATCTGTTTGATTAATCGACCTGGTGGTCCTGGCGAAGGCGAAACACCCGATCCCTTTCCGAACTCGGCCGTGAAATCCTTCAGCGCCAATGGTACTGCGTCGTCAGGACGTGGGAGAGTAGGTCATCGCCAGGTCTATCAATCAAACAGCTTCTTCCCTCTTCTAACTCTGCCCGCCCCCCTTCTCCGGCCTCTCCACCAGCACAATCGCACCCCTGCGGGGTGGAGCAGCCCGGTAGCTCGTCAGGCTCATAACCTGAAGGCCGCAGGTTCAAATCCTGCCCCCGCACCCAATATGATCGAGGCCCCGTTGCGAAAGCGACGGGGCCTTGAGCATTTTAGGCGCGGGGGTAGATGGGAGAAGACTGCTCCAGGTTCAAAGCAGGGCGCCGAACCCAATAAATGAGCACCTCCGATGCCCAAAGCGTCGGGGGTGTTCGTTTATTCGGTCCGGGGACAGATGAGAGAAGCCTTGCACAGGTTCGGCCCGAGCCAGAAGCGCAAACCCTGCCGCTTTACCTAAATCTACTCCTGGCGCAAGGCTGCCATGATCATCTGTTTGGGAATAACAACAGTATTTGTGATCAATCCAGTGCCAACCGCCATGTAAGGATTACCTTGGATAACGATGCATAGATCTTTTGGGTTTATAGACAGGTCGTAGTCGACGGCGTCGCCACCGCTCCTGCGACCTAAGGTCCGATAATCAAGCCAAATTTCATAAATATAGCCGTTTTTACTTAACTCTTCAGTGGCCAGTTTTCTCTTTTCGCTTTCATCCAGAAATGGCCCAAGCTGGTGCCCAGCTTGATATATCCTGCTCCGAGTGGCTATTTGGGATGTATGGCAAAAACCGACATTGGCGCCTAGGTTGTTCAAATCGTGGCTGGCAGAGATTTGAGCTATATTGCTTTGGCTAAACAGAGAAATTAAGAGCACTTTTCTCTGGCTGTGAGCCGGAAAGTCGCGGGCAATTTTTGTTACGTCTACAAGCGAAACTCCATTCAACTTCAGATCATCGACATGCGTATTAATCAAGAATGCGCACCCAGTCAGAGCTAGGAATGCGCTTGCCGCGATCAGTTTAGTAATTTGCCTTGCTGAATACCACTCAGTTGCCGGTGCTTGGTGATAGGGCATTAATTTCAAAACCTTTCTGAGATTTCCAGATTAATGAACCTATTTCCAAGGTGGATTTGAATAACTATTCGAGGCGATGCGCCTTGTGTGCTTAATTTTGACTAACTCTATTGGTAACTGCCATAGAAGCCCTACCGCTCATCTTGAGCAATGCGCTGGGTCAGATTTCGACAGGCCTCCGTAGCATCCTGCCCCGCCCACTCCTCTGCTCGATCAATCTCCGGCTGAAACCTCTCCAATGCCGCCTTGTGCCAAAGATCGCGAACATTCCCGAACGGAAGGACTTCGGTCTCGGAATCTATTGCCCTGAAGGTCAGAATATCCGGGTCGTCGTCCGGGAACCTCGCGGCTCCCCTAAGCGCTACGATCTCCCGCGAGCCCTCAATGAAGGACAATTCGCCCGCAATCATCTTGCGGGCAAGTTCAACAATCTGCTGACGCGCTCTCTTGGCTTCGGGGCTCAAGGTCATAGGAAGAAGCTGGCATTGGTGTTTGAGTATTTCCAGCAGATTGTATGCTCCGGCGCCGCCCAGGAACCCGGCCTTCTCTCAAATCCTCGCCCCCGTCCCCGCCTCAAAAAACAGCGCCTGCGCCGCGTCGTACCCCAGCCACACCTGCTCCTGCCCGGCGGTAAAATCCCGCCGCGGCGCCATCGCCGTTACCCGCCCCGCCGGTGTCTCGCAATGCAGGATCATGTCAGCGCCGACCATCTCCGACAGCACGATCTTCGCCGGCAGAGACGCACCGGCTTCCCGAGTGAAGGAGGCACGCAATGCCTCCGGGCGCAGGCCGACGATGTTACCCGCTGCTCCCGGCATGTCCGGCAGTTGGTCGCCGGCAAGGAAATTCATCGGCGGGGTGCCGAGGAAACCGGCGACGAAGCGGTTTGCCGGGCGGTCATAGATCGCCGAGGGCGTATCGAACTGCAAAAGGTGGCCGTCCTTCAGCACGGCGATGCGGTCGGCGAGCGACAGCGCCTCGGTCTGGTCGTGCGTCACATAGATGATGGTGGCGCCCAGCTGGCGGTGCAGTTCCTTGATCTCGGTGCGCATGGCGACCCGCAGGGCATTATCGAGATTGGAGAGCGGCTCATCCATCAGGAAGGTGGAGCTGCTCCGTGCCATCGCCCGACCCATCGCCACGCGCTGGCGCTGGCCGCCGGAGAGAGCGCCGGGCTTGCGGTCCAGATAGGCTTCCAGCTGCAGGGTTTTGGCGACGGCTTCGGCACGGGCATGGCGCTCGGCCTTTTTCATGCCGCGCAGCTCCAGCCCGAAGGCGATGTTCTCGCGCACGCTCATGTGGGGATAGAGCGCGTAGTTCTGGAAGATCATCGCGATGTCGCGGTCCTGCGGGGCGAGATCATTAGCGCGTTTGCCGCCGATGATGATGTCGCCTTCCTCGCACGCCTCAAGGCCGGCGATGAGGCGCAGCAGGGTGGACTTGCCGCAGCCGGAGGGGCCGACGATGACGATGAATTCGCCGGGCTCGATATCCAGCGAGATGCCATGCAGCACCTGCGGCCCGCCGGGGTAGGATTTGCGGATATTCCGGAGGCTGATGCCGCTCATGCCGCATTCTCCTTCAGCCAGCGTGCGCGCAGCGCGATGGCAAGGCTCGGCCGGTCGGTGGTGAAAGCCTTGACGCCGAGCGCCAGCGCCTTGCCGATCTGCGCGGCGCTGTGGGCCCCCCAGCAGCCGAAATCGAGGCCAGCGGTCTGAACCGCGGTCATCAGCCCGGCGTCAGCGGTATCAACATGCACGCCGATCTCAGGGATGCCGTGCGCTCTTGCCACCTCGATAGTTGCCGTCGCGCCCAGCTGGCGCAGGACCGGCGGACTGACGAGCCAGAGGCGGGGGCGGGTGGTATTTGCCGCCAGCTCATCCAGCACCTCGACCAGAAAGGACGAAAAAGTGGTGCGCTCCAGCATGCCGAACGCGCCGAGCGCTGCCACGACACGCGGCACGAAGTGGCTGTAGGGGCGGCCTTCGGCATCCGGCTTGATCTCGCAGCGGAAATTCACCGTGGCGGGGCGGTAGAGATCGCAGAGTTCAGAGAGCGTCAGCGGGTGGCCGCCGGCGCCGTAATTGATGGTGGCGCCGCGCACCTCGGCTTCGCTCTGGGCGGCGATGGCACCGGAGCGGTCGGTCGTGCGGTCGAGCGTGGCGTCATGATGCACGATGATGGCGCCATCCGCCGTCGGGTGCAGGTCGAACTCGACCTCTTCCAGCGCCATGGCTGCCGTGGCGGCAAAACCATGCGGGGTGCTGTCGCCGAATTCCAGGGTGCCGCCACGGTGGGAAGCGATGCGTGTCATCTCTGTCAGATGCCTTTCCGTGATTTTGGTCGTTCGGGGCCGGGTCACTTGACCGCGCCCATGGTGATGCCGCGCACCAGATGCCGCTCGACCAGCAGGAAGCCGGCGAGGACCGGGAGCAGGGTGAGGGTGGAGGCCGCCATTACCAGCGGCCAGTCGATCAGCCCCTCGCCGGGGTTGTTGTGATAGAGGCGCGCAAGGCCGATCTGGAGGGTGTAGAGGTCCTCCTTGCCGATGGCGACGAGCGGCCAGATGTAGTTGTTCCACTCGGTGATGAAGACATAGAGCGCCATCGACAGGATGGCCGGCCGGGCGAGCGGCACGATCACCCGCCACAGCACCTTGAGCGGCGTGGCGCCATCCATATAGGCGGCCTCGTCCAGCGCTTTCGGGATGCCGCGGATATACTGGCGCAGGAAAAAGGCGGCGAACCCGTTGGAGATGGCGGGCAGTACAAGGCCGGCATAACTGTCGAGCAGCCCTGCTTTCGCGAGCGTCAGATAATTGGGAATGAGGCTGATGTGGCTGGGGATCATCAGCGTGGCGACCACGGCGCCGAAGAGAAAATCCCCGCCCCGGAAACGGAACCGCGCGAAGGCGAAGGCCGCCATGGTGGAAAAGCCGATGCTGAGAAGCGTGACCAGCGAGGAGACGATGACGCTGTTCAGCAGATAGCGCGCGAAGTGATAGAAGCCGACGGCATTGCGGTAGTTGCCGAGCGTGAAGTCGAAGCCGCCGCGATAATAGGAATCCGCCGTCTGGAACGAGAGGACGATGGAATAGAGCGCCGGCGAGAGGAACAGCAGACCGGCGGCCAGTGCCAGGGCGAGTTTCAGCGGATGCTCACGCTTCATAATGCACCTTGCGGCCGATAAGGCGGGATTTGAGAAGCGCCAGCGTTACCAGCAGCACGAACAGCATGACCGCCAGCGCCGAGCCCTGGCCGATATCGAACAGCACGAAGCCGATGCGGTAGAGCATGTGGACAAGAAGGTCGGTGGCGCCGGCCGGCCCGCCATGCGTCATGACATTGACGATGGTGAAGACCTGGAAAGCCTCGATGACCGAGACGACGAGCAGGAAATAGGTCGTCGGCATCACCAGCGGAAAGGTGATGCGGCGGAAGACATGCAGCCGCTTGCCGCCATCGATGGCGGCAGCGTCGTAAAGCTCCTGCGGGATGGCCTGCAGGCCGGCGATATAGATGACGACGTCGTAGCCGATCTGCTTCCAGGTATTGACAAAGATGAGCACCCAGAGCGCCAGCGCCGGGTCTTGCAGCCAGGCGACCTTGCCGATGCCGAACCAGCCGAGCACCGGATTGATGAGGCCATAATCGGTGGCGAACACCCAGGAGAACACCACGGCGATGGAAACCGTGGAGGTGACGAAGGGCAGGAACAGCGCACCGCGCAGCAGGCGGGAGACGAAGGTTTCCCGCGCCAGATAACTGGCGACAATGAGCGCGAGGAACAGCCGGATCGGCACCGAAAACACGGTGAAGAGCGTGGTAACCCACAGCGCGTTCCAGAAATCCCGCGAGCTGATCAGCAGGCGGTAATTCTCCAGCCCGACGAAGGGCATGTCGGGCGTCAGGAAATTCCAGTTCCGGACGGAGAGGTTGAGGCTGGTGAGGATCGGCACATAGGTGAAAACGGCAATGAAGGCGACCAGCGGCGCCACGAAGAGATAGGGCGTGAGTTTACGAAGCATGGGGTGGAAAGCCCCTTCTGGATGACGGCTGGCGGGCAGTTGGTGCCTGCGGCCGGCGACGGGCTGCCGGAGGAGTCCGGAAGTCCGTCGCCGGCCTGGCAAAGGAGTTAGTTGGTGACGCGGGTGGCTTCCTGCCGGGTGCGTTCGGCAAAGTCCTTCAGCGTCTCCTCAACACCGCGCTGGCCCAGCGCCATGGCCTGCCACATGTCATATTCGGTGGCGCGCATCCAGGTGACGACCGGCGGGCGCGGGCGGCCGCGGGCGAAGTCGAGCTGCTGGATCGCCACATCGATGCCGGGCTCGGTTGCCAGTGCCTGAGCGGCAACAGGCTGGGCAGCGGTCAGCTTGTTGATGGGCATGTAGCCGGTGGCGGCAAACCAGGTGGCGTTCGATTCCGGCGAGGCGGCAAAGCTGATGAACTTGTAGGCCGCGTCCTGCACCTCCCTGGGCGAGGAGGAGAGGATGCCGATGCCGGCGCCGCCGATGGCGACACGGCAAACCTTGTTGCAGGGCATCGGGCGGACGACGAGATTATCGCCGATGGCCTTCTTCGCTCCGCCGTAATCGCCGGTGGAGTTCAGCATGATGCCGACCTTGCCGGCCAGGAACGCCTTCTTGCCGTTATCCTCGTCGGTCACGCCGTCAGCGGAGGCGACCTTTTCCTTGTAAACCAGCGAGCTCATCCACTTGTAGGCGTCGACGGTGCCGGGCTTGTCGATGAGGATGTCGCCGGTCTTGCTGTCGATCAGGTCGCTGTCATTGGACATGATGAGCGACCAGCGGGCGAACTGGCCGGGTGCGGCGATGCCGGTGATACCCTCGGAGCCCAGTTTCTCGGTGATGGTCTTCGCGACCTTCAGGATATCGTCAAAGCTCTTCAGCGGCGGCTCGGTGGTGTAGCCGGCGCGGGCCAGGATGTCCTTGTTGTAATAGAGGACCGCCGTGGAGGAGTTGAACGGCACGATATAGTTCTTGCCGTTATAGACGCCGATCTCCCGCGCATAGTCGAAGAGATTGTCCTTCAGCGGATCGGCATCGACATAGGGCGTCAGGTCGGTCAGCACGCCATGTTCGGCGAAGAGGCCGTAACGCGTCACTTCCATGATCACGGCATCGGGGGCGCGGTGGGCGGGGATGGCGGCCTGAAGCTTGGCGACAATGTCGTTATAATCGCCGACATTCTCGCCTTCGATATGGATGCCGGGATTGGCGGCTTCGAACTTCTGGATGATCTCATCCAGCGCCTTGCCGTTGCCGCCCTTGAAGCTGTGCCAGAATTTGACGGTGACATCGGCATGGGCCGCAGTGGTGGCGATGGTGGCGCCGCCGGCGACCAGCAGGCCGGCGAGAGCGCCGGCAAGGGAGATGGTTTTCAGTGTCCTGAGCATTCTGACCCCCGGAGCAGGTTGGTGGTTGAAGAGCGCAAGGCGGTTAACTTCCCATCAGCGGAGGCAGGGACTCCCGAAGAGCCCGGAATGCCTCCAGCGCCGCGATGGAGCGGCCGTCGTCAATGCCGGCGAGATCGAGGATGACGGCGTTGGCGATGGTCATGGGCACGACAAGCGACTGCGAATCCCCGGGCCCACCGCGCGAGGCGGCGATGAGAAGGTCCGGCGCGGGATCGAGGCGCATGCCCTGGATATCGGTGAGGGCGAGAACCCTGGCGCCGCGCTTGCGGGCGATCTGCAGCAGCTCCAGCACGGCCGGCGACGGGCGGCGAAAGGCGAAGAGCCACAGCACGTCTTCCGGCCCCAGCGTGACGAGCTGTTCGCTCAGCTGTGGCAGCGCGGCACCAAGGTCGACAGCGTCATAACCCGAGCGCCTGAGACGCAGGGCGACAAGCGCCGAGAGCGTGGCTGCATGGCTGCGGCCGAAAAGGAAGATGCGACGCCCGTCCCGGATCGTTTCGGCGAACTTGCGGATATTCTCGTCCGACACGGCGCTGCGCAGTTGCTGGAGCGCGGCGATCTCGCTGTCGAGGATGGAGGAGAGCACACCCTCGCCGCTCGCCCGCATCAGGCGGGCGGCAATGCGGGCCGAGCCATCCTGAAAATCGCTGCCGCCCTTCACCAGGCTTGCCTGCAGGAAAGCGCGGAATTCCGGATAACCGGCAAAACCCAGCCTCTGGGCAAGGCGCACGGCGGCGGCCGGATGCACGCCGGCCCGGGAGGAGACGTCCTTGCCGTTCTCCATCGCCGCCCGCAGGGGGTCCTGCAGCAGCACATTCAAGAGGCGGGTGTCGAGATCCGTCAGCCGCCCGGCATGGCGGGAGATGATCTCGGTAAGGCTGGCGGGTGGCTCATGCGTCGTCGTCATGAGAGCAGGGATAGGCCTGCAATTTTAATTGCAAGTGACGCGAGCGTGAAATTTTGATTACGGGCCCGACAGTGCCAAGGGCGTTTACCGGCTTTTTTCTCTCGCCAGTTCCATCAGCAGGTTCAGCATCAGGTTGGCGCCCCGCTCGATATCCGCCCAGTCGCTGTATTCTTCCGGCGCATGGCTGATGCCATGGCGGCTGGGCACGAAGATCAGGGCGGAGGGGCAGAATGCCTGCATCGTCTGGGCATCATGGCCGGCGCCGGAGGGCAGGCGCAGGGTCTTCAACCTCATCTCGTCGGCGATGTGCTCCAGCTGGTCGGCAAGGCCAGCATCGAGAGAAACGGGGGCGAGCCAGCTGCGCTGCGTGTGCATGAGCGTCAGCCCATGGCGCTGAGCGACCCGGGCTGCTTCCTGCTCGAACTCGGACCGCAAGGCCTGCAGGGTGGCCTCTGATGTATCGCGCAGGATTACGGAGAAGACCGCCTTGCCGGGAATGGTGTGGGGCTGATTGGGGGTGAGAGCCACATGGCCAATGGTGATGCGGCTTTCCGCGCCGCCGGCAATGCGGATGATCTCCGGGATGCGGGTTGCCAGTTCCGCAAGGCCGGCAAAGGCATCGGCCCGCAGCGACATCGGCGTGGTGCCGGAATGGTTGGCTGTGCCGGCGAGGGTCATCTCCAGATAACAGACGCCGGAAATGGTGGTGGCAATGCCCACCGCGATCTTCTTCGCCTCCAGCACCGGCCCCTGTTCGATGTGCAGTTCAAGAAAGGCCATGACGGATCCCGGATCCCGGGCGCCCGCAGGAAGCTGCTGCGGCTCAAGCCCCTGGTCCGCCATCGCGTCCACGAGCCGGGTGCCGCCGGCATCCACGGCCGCCTCGAGCCAGTCGGCGCTCAGCTGGCCGGTAATGGCTTGAGAGCCCAGCATGCCGCCAAAGCGGCCTTCTTCCTCCGAGGTGGCAATCACTTCGATGGCGGTGGCCGGAGAAAACCCGGTCTCCTTCAGCCGTCGCACACATTCCAGTGCCACGCAGACGCCAAGCGCCCCATCGAAGGCGCCGCCATTGGCGACCGTGTCGAGGTGCGAGCCGATGAGGATCGCCGGACCCGAGTCCAGCCCGAAGCGGCCGAAAATATTGGCGGCGCCATCCCGCCAGACGGTCAGGCCATCGCTTCGCATCTGCTGTTCGAACCAGTCCCGGCAGGCCATGTCGGCATCGGAAAAGCCGAGGCGGTCATAACCGCCAGTCCTGCGGTTGAAGCCAAAACGATTTACCCCGGCGAGCAATGATTTCAGGCGGTTGAGGTCAATCGCGGCATGGGGTTGCGGCATGACAAATTCCTCCCCGGCCGATGTTGTTTTCGTGAGGTGGCGGGGGTAGCCCACCGCCATTGCATAAATTCATTATCATTTAATGGTTGATAAGACTCAATTGATCATAATTAATTAAAGCCTGTGGAACAGGGGAGACCATCATGAAACGTCTTTTTGCGACGGCGTTTGCCCTCGCCCTTTTTGCCCTTGCTCCGGCGAGCGAGGCGCAGACGCCGCCCAATGCGCTGGTCGTCGGGCAGATTGCCGAACCCAAATCGCTCGACCCGCAGGCCGTCACCGCGGTCAATGATTTCCGCATCCTGGTGAACATCTATGACGGGCTGGTGCGCTATAAGGACGGCACGCTGGAGGTGGAACCGTCGCTCGCCAAAAGCTGGAAGATTTCCGATGACGGCAAGACCTACACCTTCACGCTGCGCGACGGGGTCACGTTCCATGATGGCAGCCCGTTCAACGCCGAGGCGGTGAAGTTCGACTTCGAGCGCATGCTGGACGAAAAGAGCCCCTATCACGATACCGGGCCGTTCCCGCTCGCCTTCTTCTTCTCGGCGGTCGACAAGGTGATCGCCGATGATCCGCAAACGGTGACCTTCAAGCTGAAGGAGCCTTACGCGCCCTTCCTTTCCAACCTTGCCTATCCCACCGGGCTCATCGTTTCTCCGGAGGCGGTAAAGAAATACGGCAAGGATTTCGGCCGTCATCCGTCAGGCACCGGCGCCTACAAGTTTGAAGAGTGGGATGCCAACTCCAAGGTCGTGGTGACGAAGAACCCGGACTACTGGGACGGCGCGCCCGATTTGGACGCCGTGATCTTCCGCCCCATCACGGATGCCAATACCCGCATTGCCGAGATGCTGTCGGGCGGGCTCGACATCATGGTGGAGGTACCGCCGGACAGCCTGCAGCAGTTCAGGTCAGATGCGTCCTTCACGGTGCAGGAGCAGGCCGGCCCGCATGTGTGGTTCCTGATCCTCAATGCAAAGGAAGCTCCCTTCGACAACAAGCTGGCCCGCCAGGCCGCCAACTACGCCATCAACAAGAAGGCGCTGGTGGAAAACATCCTGCAGGGCACCGCAGACGTTGCCGCCGGGCCGACCCCGCCGGCTTTCGCCTGGGCCTATGACGACAAGCTCGAGCCTTATCCCTACGATCCGGCAAAGGCGAAGGAACTGCTGAAGGAAGCCGGTTACAAGGGCGAGGAAGTGACCTTCTATGTAACTGAAGGCGGCTCCGGCATGCTGGACCCGGTGGCGATGGGCACCGCCATCCAGGCTGATCTGGAAGCGGTAGGCATGAAGGTCAAGATCGAGACCTTCGAGTGGAACAGCTTCCTCGGCAAGGTCAATCCGGGCCTTGAGGGCAAGGCCGCGATGGCGGAAATGGCCTGGATGACCAATGACCCGGATACGCTGCCTTTCCTGACGCTGCGCAGCGAGGCCTTCCCCGACAAGGGCGGCTTCAACTCCGGCTATTACTCCAACCCTGAAGTCGACAAGCTGCTGGACAAGGCCCGGCAGGTGACTGACCAGGCAGAGCGGGCGAAGCTCTACAAGCAGATGCAGGAAATCGTGCATGACGATGCGCCCTGGGTCTTCGTCGCCAACTGGAAGCAGAATGCGGTGACACGCTCGGGTGTCCAGGGCTTCAAGCTCCAGCCTTCCTTCTTCCTGATGTTGCAGCATGTGAAGAAGGCTTCCTGAGGATTGCGGACGGCGCCGCGGCGGTTTCCGTCGCCGCGGCCCCTTCCGACCTTCAGGCTCTCCCAGGGAGGTGGGGTTTTGGTCCCCTATATTGCCAAAAGGCTGCTTGCCGCCGTACCGGTGCTGTTCGGGCTGACGATCATCGTCTTCCTGATCATGGCGATGATCCCGGGCGATCCGGCGACGGCCATTCTCGGCTCCTACGCCACGCCTGAAAATGTCGAGAAACTCAATCGGGCGCTCGGCCTCGACAAGAGCCTGCCGCAGCAATATCTGATCTGGCTCGGCAACCTGCTGCAGGGCGACCTTGGCCGCTCCTATACGCTCAACCGGCCGGTGCTGGACGAGGTGCTGGAGCGATTTTCGGCAACGCTCATTCTGGCCGGTGCCGCGCTTTTAATCTGTTCCCTCGCCGGCCTTCTGGCCGGCATTGTCTCCGCCGTGCGCCAGTATGGCTGGGCCGACAAGATCATCACCGTTCTGGTGCTGGTGGGCATCTCCACCCCGTCCTTCTGGCTCGGCCTGCTGCTGATCCTAATCTTTTCCGTCAGCCTGCGCTGGCTTCCGGTCAGCGGCATGTATGCCATCTATGGCGGCGGCGATCTGCCGGACCTGCTCTATCATCTCACCCTGCCGGCGCTGACGCTTTCGGCGGTGGCTACCGGTGTCATCGCGCGACTTACCCGTACCGCCATGCTGGAAGTGCTGCGGCAGGACTATATCCGCACCGCCCGGGCCAAGGGGCTGAAGGAAAGCCGGGTCATCGGCAAACATGCCTTCAAGCCGGCACTCGTGAACATCGTGCCGGTCATCGGCATTCAGGCGGGCTTCGTCATCGGCGGCGCCGTCTATATCGAAACCGTGTTCCAGTGGCCGGGTATCGGCTCGATGCTGGTAACCGCCATCTCGACACGCGATCTGCTGCTGGTACAGGGCGGCGTGCTGGTGGTGGCCGCCGCCTATGTGCTTTTCAATCTGGTGGCCGATGTCGTGCAGACGTTGCTCGACCCGAGGCTGCGCTGATGAGCGCCGGAACGGCTACTGCCGGCAAGGCAGCAAGACGGCGCAGCGCCCGCCCGGGCAGCTTGCGGCTCATCCTCAACAACACGCTGGCGACGGGTGGCCTTGTCGTGCTGGTGCTCATCTGCCTCGTGGCGGTGGCCGCACCGATCCTGCCTCTGCCCGATCCGGATGTAACGGCACCGGCCAGCCGTCTCGCTCCGGTTTTCAGCGCCGGCCACTGGCTTGGCACCGACCATCTGGGACGCGATCTGCTCTCCCGCCTCATCTGGGGCACACGGGTTTCGCTGGCAGTCGGGTTTTTTGCCACACTGATTGCAGCCATCTTCGGCTCACTGCTGGGGCTCACGGCCGGATATGCTGGCGGGCGCTGGGATAACGGCATCATGCGCGGCATCGATCTGGTGATGGCCTTTCCCTATATCCTGCTGGCACTGGCCATCGTGGCGGTGCTGGGGCCGGGACTGTTGAACGCGCTTTACGCCATCTCGCTCGTCAACATTCCCTTCTTTGCCCGCAACATCCGCGGCATCACCCTCGGCCTCTCCCGGCGGGAGTTTGTCGATGCCGCCCGGCTTGCCGGAAAATCGCCGGTGCAGGTGCTGTTCACCGAGCTGCTGCCCAATGTCATGCCCGTCATCGTCATTACCATGTCAACGACGGTTGGCTGGATGATCCTGGAGACGGCGGGGCTGTCCTTCCTCGGCCTTGGTGCGCAGCCGCCCCAGGCCGATCTCGGCTCCATGCTGGGGGAGGGGCGCAAGCTGCTGTTTACCGCGCCGCATCTCTCCATGATCCCGGGCCTGATGATTTTTGCCCTCGTCATGAGCATCAATCTCCTGGGTGACGGCATTCGCGACGTGCTGGACCCGCGCCTGCGGGCCGGATCGCTGACGCGGCCGGTGGCGCGCACAGAGGTGATGCGGGAGCAGCCGGTGCCCGCACAGGCGGACGGGCAAGCGGTGCTGGAAGTGGCCGGGCTGCGCACGGAATTTCACATCGGCTCCAGCATCTACAAGGCCGTTGGCGGCGTCGATCTGCGGCTGGCGGAGGGCGAATGCCTGGGCATCGTCGGGGAATCCGGCAGCGGCAAATCGGTCACTGCCCTCTCGGTCATGGGGCTGGTGGCAACACCGCCGGGCCGGATAACCGGCGGAACCGCCTGGCTGGAAGGAGAAGATCTGTTTGCCGCCAGCGATGAGCGGGTGCGCCAGCTGCGCGGCAGCGCCGTTGCCTATATCTTCCAGGATCCGCTCTCCACCCTGCACCCGCTCTTCACCGTGGGCGACCAGCTGGTGGAGGCAATAGAAACCCACAGCGACGTGCCGCGGGAGATGGCGCGCAAACGTGCCGCCGAACTGCTGGCGCTGGTGCGCATCCCGAACCCGCGCCAGCGTCTTGCCGCTTATCCGCATGAGCTTTCTGGCGGTATGCGCCAGCGCGTGTGCATTGCCATGGCGCTTGCCAACGATGCCCGGGTGCTGATTGCGGATGAGCCGACAACGGCACTGGATGTGACGGTGCAGTCGCAAATTCTGGTGCTGATGGAGGAGCTGCGGCGGCAGCGGAACGCGGCCATCCTGTTCATCACCCATGATTTCGGCATTGTGTCGGCCATCTGCGACCGGGTGGCGGTAATGTATGCCGGCCGGGTGGTGGAGACGGGGCGGACGGAAGAGCTGCTGCTAAACCCCCGGCATCCCTATACCGCCCGGCTCATCGATTGCGTGCCGGTGCTGGGCGAGCCTGAACGGCGGCTGGAAGCCATCCCCGGACGCCCGCCGGTGGTCAATCATCTGCCCGAGGGCTGTGCCTTCGCCGAGCGCTGCCCGCGAAGTCGCCTGGATTGCCGGCAGGGAGAAATCGACCTCGTGATGACCGGTGCGGAGCGTGGGGTGCGCTGCCTCTACCCGCTGGCCGCGGGAGAACGCGCATGAGCGGAACGATGGCCGCAGATCGGCTCGCAGAAGGACAAACCTTGCTCGAGGTGGAGGAGGTCGGGCGGGTCTTCGGCGGAGGCCGCAACCTGTTTGGCGGCCACCGCCGGGCGCTTCATGCCGTGCAGTCAATGTCGCTGGAGGTGAGGCGCGGCGAGACGCTGGGGGTGGTGGGGGAATCCGGTTGCGGTAAATCCACCCTTGCCCGGCTGATTGTCGGCCTCGACTTGCCAAGTGCGGGGCGGATCGTCTTTGACGGCGCCGATCTGGTGGAAATGGCACGCAAGGATCGCCGGGCCCTGTCGCGCCGGGTGCAATATGTCTTCCAGGATCCGGTGGCCTCGCTCAACCCGCGCAAGACCATTCGCGAGATACTGGAAGCGCCGCTGAAGCATCTGGGGCGGCTGGACGGGGCGGCACGTGAAAGGCGGCTCGGCGAATTGCTGCAGGCGGTCAATCTGGCGCCGGAGTTTCTGGAGCGCTATCCGCATGAGTTTTCGGGCGGGCAGGCGCAGCGCATCGGCATCGCCCGGGCGCTGGCGGCGGAGCCGGAACTGATCGTGCTGGATGAGCCGGTATCGGCGCTCGATGTTTCCGTACAGGCGCAGGTTCTCAATCTGCTGGAAGAGCTGAAGGGGCGCTTTGGCCTCACCTATATCTTCATCAGCCATGATCTCTCGGTGGTCGAAAGCGTCAGCGACCGGGTGGCGGTCATGTATTTCGGCCGGCTTGCCGAGCTGGGGCCGGCGCAGGCTGTGTTTTCGCGGCCGCTGCACCCCTATACCCGGCTGCTCATGCAGTCCGTCCCGGCACCGGGACGGCACAGACTGGTGGCGGAAGATGCCGCCGGAGAGCTGCCCGACCCTTACGATCCGCCCCCGGGTTGCGCCTTTGCGGCAAGGTGCCCGCGCCAGCAGGAACGGTGCCTTGCCGAGCGTCCACGACCGGACACGGCAACGGGGCAAAGCGCCGCTCACCACGCCGCTTGCCATTACCCGCTGCCGCAGGCATAGCCGATTGATCATGGGACTTGCGAAGCCGGCCTGAATGAAGATCGCTGAAGGCGCCCTGGAGGCAAAAAACCAGAAACGGCAGCGCCGGCCGGACATGGTTGCCCATCTGCTGCGCGAGCGCATTGTCGATGCGGCGCTGAAGCCGGGGGACCGTATCCCGCATGACTGGCTGCTGCCCGAGGCCGTGAAGGTATCGCGCGGCACGCTGCGTGAAGCGCTGAAGGTGCTGGAATTCCAGGGGCTTATCACCACGCGCAGCGGGCCGGGGGGCGGGGTGTTCGTCTCGGCTGTCAAACCGGCGGAAGCCATCCGCCTTCTCGATAATCTCTTCCTCTTCCGGCAACCCTCGATCTCCGACATCTATGCCCTGCGCAAACAGCTGGAGCCGGAGCTCGCTGCTGCTGTTGCCGGGCAGCTTTCCGATGCCGGCTTTCGCGCGCTTCAGGCTTGTATCCGCCTTTACGAAGACGAGCCGAAGACGGCGGAGGAGGAATATCAGCAGCGCCTTGCCGAGCTTGATTTTCACGAGGAGCTGGCGCGCCACTGCCCCAATCCGCTGCTGGCCTTTACCTGTTCCTTCCTGCTCAGCCTTTTGCGCGAGATGACGGTTTGCCGCTCCATCTACAAGGAGCCGAACCCGGCACTGCGGGAGACGGGCCTTCACTATCAGGTCCGTCTGTTGCGGGCGATCCGGTCCGGGGATGGCGAGCTTGCCCGCATGATCATGCGCGGCCACATGATGGAAGCGGAAAAATACATGCTGGAGCGCGCGGCCGTGCGCGGTGCGCCGGAAGAACCACCCGGAGCGGAATAAGAGGGAGAGGAAAGATGGCCGACTGGCACGCCGAGGATCTCGCCTGGGGTCACGGCCCCAAACTCTTCGAGATGTTTCTGGAGCCGACCTGCCCCTATTCGGTGCGAGCCTTCGGCAAGGTGAAGGCGCTGCGGGCGCTGGCAGGCGAGGACAAGGTAACGGTCAAAATCCGCCTGCAATCGCAGCCCTGGCATCTGTATTCGGGCGTGATTGTGCGCTGCATTCTGGCAGCTTCCACCTTGCCGGAAGGGCGGGAGGCCGCGTGGCGCGTGATGGAGGCGGTGGCGGCGCATCGCGAGGAATTCGAGTTTACCCACCACGCAACCGGCCCCAACCGGCAGGCGACGCCGGATGACATCATCGCCCGTATTGAAGGTTATAGCGGCGTGGCGCTGGCGGCAGCGTTCGATATTCCGGACCTCGACAAGGCCATCAAGTGGCAGTGCAAATATGCGCGCCAGAACGGTATCCACGTCTCCCCCACCTTCATGGTCGGCGGGCTGGTGCAGGCGGACCTTGGCAGCGGCGACGATGTCTCCGTCTGGGCGGAGCGGCTCATGGTGGCAGGGTAACTGCCGCCTGCTCCACCCCGGTCATTGTGCCGGCGGCACTTCTCCGTCCTTTGTCGGCGGGGCTCCCGGTTCATCACCGCCGCCTGGCCCGTCCGGGTGTTCAGGGCTGTGGGAGTGGGTGAAGCGCCCGGCGCTGGCCGGGCCGGCAAAACCGTCCGGGCCGTAAAAGACCTGATGTAGCCCCCAATAGCCGCTCATGAAGAGGGCGAACGCCACGGTGAGGCTGGCCGGAACGGCAAGGAGCGGCGCCTTGGGTTTCGGCAGGATATGGGTGATGCGGCTGCCATCGCAGGCGACGGCCACCAGAATCGCCATGATCAGGCCGTGGCCGATAAGATCGATGCGCCCGAAGGGCCAGACGGCGGCGGTAAAGATGATCAAAAGCGCTATCGCAGACAGCCGCCGGATGAGCGCTGTCCAGATCAGGCCGAAACCCATAGTGAATTCGGCAACGCCGGCCATGGGGATGAAGACATCACGCGGCAGGCCGAAGGTCAGGAACGGCTTCTCGACCACTAGCGGATAGAACCACTCCGGATAGGCAAATTTCTCGAAACTTGACCACATGAGAGCGGCGGCAAGGCCCCAGCGCAATGCCTCGAAGCGGTGTGCGCGCCAACCCTGGTCACGCAGCGGCTCCAGTATCAGATAGGCAGCAACCCCGAGGCCAAGCGCCAGATAGTCAAAGAGGTGAAACAGGTCGTAATCCCGGAGCGCCAGCAGCCACAGCAGGATGATGCCGGCGCCGGCGAGCGGCATGGTGGGACGAAAGAAGACAAGAACGGCGATCAGCAACTGCAGCCACGAGACCCACTCCGCCGGCGTTTTCAGATCGGGGGTCAGATAGACGCCGCCGACGGAAAAGATGGCGACAAAAAAAGCAGCAACGACGGCGCGGACAAAATCGTCCAGCCTTCCGGAGATCGGTGAGGTCAGGCGGTCGAGCAGGGAATGTACCGGCTCGTTAAAGGCGCTGCGCTCGACCAGCCGGGCGAGAATGAAAAAGGTCACCACCAGCAGAAGCCCGATCCAGAGCCAGGGATCGGCAAAAACATTCGCTGCCGGTTGCGGGGCGGCGCCGACGATATAGGGGGCGAACCATTTGACATGGGCCGAGGCCGGGGCACAGCCGGCCATGATGGCGAGGCCCGCCAAAGCGGCCGGGCCAGGGTGTTTCCACAAGTCCTTGCTGCGCAGCACGGTGTTTCTCCCCCTGGCCGCCGGCGATCTGAGCTTCAGCAGCCTGGGGCCGTCAGGGGCGGCTTTATTGTTCAAATCGGGCGTAATCCGACGGTTGCTGCATTTGTGGCGGGATACCGGACAGAAAGAAGGACGCCGGGTCCCGGTCAGGCCGGCTGCGGCAGTATCTGTGCCCTGTAATCGCGTGGTGCCATCCCCATCACCCGCTTGAAGGCAGCGCTCAGCGCACTTTCGGACTCATAGCCCACCGCCTCGGCAATCTCCGACAGGCGGCGCTGGCGGTCGGCGAGGGCCCGGGCGGCAAGGCGCATGCGCCAGTGCTGCAGATAGTCGAGCGGCGGGCGGCCGACGAGTGCCTTGAAGCGCAGGGCAAAGGCCGTGCGCGACATGCCGGCGGTGCCGGCAAGGCGCTCCAGCGTCCAGCGCTCGGCCGGTGCTTCATGCAGGGCCAGCAGGGCGCGGGCAATACGCGGATCGGTGAGGCCGCGCAGCCAGCTGGAGGCTGCGTCCTCCTGCCGTTCCATATGCGCGCGGAGCACGTTGACGAAAAGGATATGGGCCAGATGCTCGGCCATCAGCCCGGCGCCGGGGCGCTGGTCCGCCAGTTCGCGCGCCAGCTGGTCGAGTGTCCATTGCAGCACGGCGGCGGCATTGGCGGCCGCGGGGATGTGCATGAAGGCGGGCAGCACACCTGTCAGCAGGGCGGCATGGTTGTCGTCAAAGGTCATGCGCCCGCCGACGAGGAACAGATCGTCATGGAGCCCGTAACGGGCGATGCGGCGGGTACGGTCGACGAAGGCGATGGTGGCATCGTCCCCCGGCAGGGCGGGATCGCTGCCGAGCCAGTAGGGCTGGCCGGTCAGCAGGTAACAGTCGCCGGAGACAAGATGCATCAGTGCTTCCGGCTCCGTCGGCGTTGCCCGCAACCGAAGCCAGCATTCGCCCCGCACCACGGCGCCGAACTTGAAGCCCAGATAACCGCGCGGGAAATCGAGCGCCCAGGTGCCGCCGGTGGTGAGGCCATAGGTCTCCACCGAGCGCGGGCGCAGCAGGGAGAGGATGTCGGACAGCGGATCCATGTGGGCGCCTTGTTGGGGACGTCGTTTCTGAACGATCAAGCATGAAATCGGGATTCTTCTGCATGGATCATACAGTGCTTTCGCTCCTACCGTCAGGGCGCTTTTGACGAAGGAGCCTTTTCCCATGACGACGACACAGACCCCGACCGGCTCCGGACTCGGCGCCACCAGCACGGCCGAGGAGGCACTGGCTGGCCGCGATCTCTCCGGCAAGGTTGCGATCGTGACCGGTGGTTATTCCGGCATCGGTCTGGAGACGACGCGGGTGCTGGCAGCGGCCGGAGCCACAGTGATTGTGCCGGTACGCACGCCGGATAAGGCGCGCGCCAACCTTGCCGGCCTGCCCGGCGTGGAAACGGCGCCGCTTGATCTGCTGGAGCCGGCCTCTGTTGCTCGCTTTGCCGAGGGTTTCCTGGCTTCGGGCCGTCCGCTCCATCTGCTCATCAACAGCGCCGGCATTATGGCGGCGCCACTGACGCGCGAGGCGCGCGGTTTTGAGTCCCAGTTTGCTGCCAACCATCTGGGACATTTCCAGCTCACGGCATCGCTGTGGCCGGCGCTGCGCAAGGCAGGCGGGGCAAGGATCGTCGCCCTGTCTTCCGCCGGACACCGGTTCGCCGGCGTGGATTTCGACGACCCGCAATTTACCCGTCGCGCCTACGACAAGTGGCAGGCCTATGGCCAGTCCAAGACGGCCAATGCCCTGTTTGCCATGGGGGCGGATGCGCGCGGGGCGGATGAGGGGATCCAGGCCTTTTCCGTGCATCCGGGCGGCATCCTCACCGATCTGGTGCGCTATCTGGATGAAGAGGATTTTCGCCGTTTCGGCATCACCCGCCATGCCGACGGGCGAGTGGAGATGGAGCCGGGGATCGCGCGTGTGTTCAAGACGGTGCCGCAGGGCGCGGCAACTTCCATCTGGTGCGCGGTAAGCCCGCTGCTGGAGGGCAAGGGCGGCGTTTACTGCGAGAACTGCGACATCGCCGTACCAGTGGCCGAGGGCGGGGATATTGGCAGCGGCGGTGTGCTGCCCTGGGCGCGCGACCCGGAGCTTGCCGACCGGCTCTGGAGCCTCAGCGAAACGCTGACGGGCACCCGCCTGCCTGCGTAAAAGAACGAGGCACCAAAAGAAAAGCCCGGCGGTAATCCAGCCGGGCTTTTCTTCGGGGTAACTCCGCCGTCAGGCGCCCTTTACCGCTTCGCGCAGGAACCAGGCACGGCGCTCGGTCTCGTCGATCCAGTTTTCCAGCAGGCTGGCGCTGGCGACATCATTGTGCTCGTCGCACACCTCATGGGCAGCGCGCATATAACCGGCGAGGGTCCGGTTATCCTCGCGCAGTTCCTCCAGCATCTGCGTGGCCGGCACGTTTTCGGCATCGCTGTCGGCAATGCGCTGCTGGCTGGCGATCTGGCCGATGGAGCGCAGTGTGGTGCCGCCTACCTTGCGCACGCGCTCGGCCAGTTCGTCGGTCATGGCGAAGACCTGAGCTGCCTGCTCATCAAGCAGCAAGTGATAGTCGCGGAAATGCGGGCCGCTGACATGCCAGTGGAAGTTTTTGGTCTTCACATAAAGCGCGAAGGTGTCGGCCAGCAGCGCGTTGAGCGCGCCGGAGATATCGGCCACGGCATTGCCGCCACGATAGGGGCTGGACGCGGAGGAGGCAGTGGTCATTTGAGGCAGTCCTTTCTTTCTGTCGGCGTGCCGGGCGGAGCACGAGGCTTCCGGGCATATGCCCGTGGCAGGGCCAGGGTCTCCCGGAGCGGTCTACCGCGCTCCTACACCCGGACGGGTTTGATTTCTTTACCAATTCCGCCCTGATTTGCACCGGGGAACACCGGCGCCAGAACGTCGCTTCCTCACTATAACGCGCCCTGTTGCCCGGCAGTTCTGCGAGGCGGTTAACTTTTGTCTCCGTCGTTCAGGCGCTTTCCCGCCGCCAGCGCGGAAACGGGTCTTCCAACCCGGCCCATTCCTTCTCGCTGCCTTCCAGCAGCAGGCAGTCATCCAGCCGCTGGCGGAGGGCGGCCTCCTCCATGCCGGTGCCAATGAAAACGAGCTCCTGCCTCCGGTCGCCGTAGCGGGGGTGCCAGAGCGCGGCCATCTCCTTGCGCCAGCCCTCGTCTTGCGGCCAGCGCGCCGTCGGGATTGCGGCCCACCAGAAGCCGAGCGCCTGCCAGCCGACCTGCGGGCCGGCCTGGCTCATCTCGCCCACCCAGTCCGGGCGGGTGGCGAGCCAGAAGTGCCCCTTGGCGCGGATAACGCCGGGCCAGTTTTCATTGAAGAAACGATGGAGGCGGGCAGGATGAAACGGGGCGCGGGCACGGTAGGTGAAGCTCCCGATGCCATACTCTTCAGTCTCCGGCACGTGATCGGAGAAACCGTAAAGTTCGCGTGCCCAGAGCGGATGCTGGCTGGCTTTCTCCTCATCAAAAAGGCCGGTACCCAGCACCTCGGCCAGCGGCAGGCGGCTATGGTCGGTCTCGATGATACGGGCATCGGCATTGAGGGCGCGCACGATCTGCCGGGCGGCGGTGAGCGCCGCGGGCGCTGCGATATCCACCTTGTTGAGCAGCACGACATCGGCGAACTCGATCTGCTCCACCAGCAGCCCGACGAGCGAGCGCCCGTCTTCGGGCCCGAGCGACTGGCCCCGCTGGGCGAGAAAATCCTCGGACGAATAGTCCGTCGCCAGATGCGCGGCATCCACCACCGTCACCATCGTGTCGAGGCGGGCGATGTCGCCAAGGCTTTGCCCGGTCTCGTCGCGGAAGGAGAAGGTGGCGGCAACGGGCAGCGGTTCGGAAATGCCGGTCGATTCGATGACCAGATGATCAAACCGGCCTTCTTCGGCCAACCGGCGCACCTCCAGCAGCAGATCGTCGCGCAGGGTGCAGCAGATGCAGCCATTGCTCATCTCCACCAGCTTTTCCTCATGCCGGCTAAAGGCAGCGTCGCCCGCCCGCACCAGACTGGCATCGATGTTCACCTCGCTCATGTCATTGACGATGACGGCGACCCGCAGGCCCTGGCGGTTGGCAAGGATGTGGCTCAGGAGGGTGGTCTTGCCGGCGCCGAGAAAACCGGAGAGCACGGTAACGGGCAGTTTCGAAGGCATGGGCCGGCTTTCGGAAGAAGGCTGATACAGGAGGACGGGCGCTCAATGGGCAAGGGGGCTGCTGCCGCCATCCATTTCTGCCGCTGTCTGGCGCAGCAGGAAGGCGGCGCGGGCCGGGCCATAGGCAATCAGCAGGCGCGGCGCCAGCTCGGCCATCAACGCACTCAGCATGGCGTCGCGACGGATGCCATCGCGCTGGCCGGCCTCCAGGCAGCCGCGCACGCGGCCAAGGGCTTCGTCAAAACGTGGCGGAAGCTGGAGAGTGTCCGGCAGTTCGGCCTCCGCCAGCAGGCGCCGCCGCTTGTCCATGTCGCTCATGATTTTCTCAATATGTTATGATGTAACATAACATAAAAAGAATAAAGCCAGATCGCAAGGGGCGGCTGGAAGCACCGGCCAGGAGCAGGAGCGGCGGGATGTTATCCGCCGTTCCTGCCAGAGGTGCCGTCAGACCGGGCTGGGGCCTAGCGGGCGGCCGTGACCGCGCCCGGGACTTCTTCCGGGCGCAACGGACGGGGGCGGCGGTCCGGACCAATGGCGACAAAGGTGAAGGTCGCCTCGGTCACGCGGATACGGTCATCACCCTCGCGGTCGCGCCGCCAGGCTTCGACGAAGATGCGCATGGAGGTGCGGCCGGTGGAGAGAATGCGGCCATAAAGGCTGACCTCGTCACCGACGAAGACGGGGCTCAGGAAGGACATGCCATCGACGGACACGGTGGCGGCACGGCCACGGGCGTAGTGGGTGGCGATATTGCCGGCGGCAAGGTCCATCTGCGCCATTAGCCAGCCGCCAAAAATATCCCCGGCGGGGTTGGTATCATTGGGCATGGCGATGGTGCGGATCACCGGCTCGCCGGTCGGGCAGGGGCGGTCGGGGACGGGAGTCGAGCTCATGGCGGGCCTTCTTCGGGTCGCAGCTTGTTGAATGTGCCGCCCTTTGCGCAGCACACCCCGTTATCTAAGCGGCACCGGAAGGCCCTGACCAGCCGTTTGCGCTGCAGGGCGCAGCGGCGAATTTGCGGGGGCGGGCAGGAGACTGGTAAAAAAACGGGCCCGCCCCTGGCTGGTTGAGCGGACCCGCAGAGTTAGGCTGGAGCCTGAAATCAGGCGAAATCGATCACGATGCGGCCATCGACAGTGCCGTGCTTGAGGTCGGCGAAGATGTCGTTGATGTCTTCAAGGCGCTTGTGATGGATGTGGGCCTTGACCTTGCCTTCAGCGGCAAAGGCCAGTGCCTCGGCCAGATCCTGCCGGTTGCCGACGATGGAGCCGCGCAGGGTGATGCGCTTCAGTACGACATCGAAGATCGGCGTCTCAAAATCACCCGGTGGCAGGCCGACGAGGCTGACGGTGCCCTTGCGGCGCACCATGCCGAGTGCTTGGCGGAAGGCGGGCGGGGAGACGGCTGTGACCAGCACGCCATGCACGCCGCCACCGGTTTTCTCAAGGATGGTGCTGACGGCATCGGCGTCTTTTGCATTCACGGCAATCTCGGCGCCCATTTCCTTCGCCAGCGCCAGCTTTTCGGGGCTGACATCTACCGCTACCACCTTGAGACCCATGGCACGGGCATACTGGATGGCGATGTGGCCAAGGCCGCCGATGCCGGAGATGGCAACCCACTGGCCCGGTTTCGCCTCGGTTTCCTTGAGGCCCTTGTATGTGGTAACGCCGGCGCACAGGATTGGCGCGATGGCGCTGAAATCGACCCCGTCTGGCAGGCGCGCGGCGTAATCGGCGTTGGCGATGGCATATTCGGCAAAGCTGCCATCGACGCTGTAGCCGCTGTTGTGCTGGCTTTCGCACAGCGTTTCCCAGCCGGTGATGCAGTGCTCGCAGCAGCCGCAGGCATCATGCAGCCAGGCAATGCCGACCGGGTCGCCTTCCTTGAGGTGGGTAACGCCGGGGCCGACGGCGGCAACGATGCCGGCGCCCTCATGGCCGGGGATGAAGGGCGGGGTGGGCTTTACCGGCCAGTCGCCATCGGCGGCGTGCAGGTCGGTGTGGCACACGCCGGTCGACATGATCTTGACCAGCACCTCACCCGGGCCGGGCTCGGGGATCGGCAGTTCTTCGATCGAAAGCGGCTTGCCGAAGGCGCGGACAACGGCGGCCTTCATCATCTTGGTCATCGCTCATCTCCCTCAGGCGGTGCATCCTGGCGCCGCGATCAAGCAAGGGCATGGTGGCCGATCGCTGCGGGTGCCGCCTTGAGGTGTGTCAATTGATGAGCGGGATCAGGCGGCCTGCCGGGAAAGCAGGCGCCAGACATCGCGGCCGATCATTTCGTCCTCGCCCGTGGGGATCACCCAAGCGCTGACCTTGCTGCCGGCGGCGGAAATGCTGGGGCCGCCGCTGGCATTGGAGGCCGGGTCAACTTCCAGACCCAGCCAGCTGCAGGCCCGGCAGATGGCTTCGCGGACAGGCGCGGCATTTTCGCCGATGCCGGCGGTAAAGATCAGCGCGTCGAGCCCGCCAAGGGCGGCGGCAAGCGAGCCGATTTCCCTAGCGGCGCGGTAGACGAAAAGATCGACCGCTTCCCTTGCTTCCGGCTGATCGCTCAAAAGCAATGTGCGCATATCATCACTGATGCCGGAGACTCCAAGCAGGCCGGAGTGATTATAGAGGAGGTCGGAAAGGGCGGCGCTGTCCATGCCCCTGGCGTCCATCAGATAGAGCAGAACGCCGGGGTCGATGGCGCCGCTGCGCTTGCCCATCACCAGCCCGTCAAGCGCGGTAAAGCCCATGGTGGTGGCAACCGACTGCCGGCCTTTCAGGGCGCACAGGCTGGCGCCCGCCCCCAGATGCGCGACGATGATCCGCCCTTCTGCCGCTTTGGGACCGAGATAATGCGGCAGGGCATCGGCGATATAGGCGTAGGATATGCCGTGGAAGCCGTATCGGCGTACCCCTTCCGCCTGCAAGGCACGCGGCAGGGCAAAGCTGGTGGCAACGGCCGGCTGGGTAGTGTGGAAGGCCGTGTCGAAGCAGGCGATCTGCGGCAGTTCCGGATGGAGGCTGGCAACAGCGCGGATGGCGGCGAGGTGATGCGGCTGGTGCAAGGGCGCCAGCGGCACCAGCGCCTCCAGCGCATCGATCACCCCGGCATCGATGAAGCAGGGCGCTGCGAAATGCGGGCCGCCATGCACGACACGGTGACCGGCGGCGACAAGCCGGTGATGCTCGTAACGCCGGCCGATCCAGCCGAGCAGGCGCTCCAGCGCCAGTTGATGTGTGGCGGGGGCGCCGCCCTCGGGGGCGAGCTCTTCATCGACCAGCTTCTTGCCGTGGCCGCTGATTGCCGTGAAGTGGCCAGCATGCCCGAGCGCATCAATCTTGCCGTTCGCCAGCAGGCTTTTGCGGGACGGCCGACTGTTTGCACCATAAAGCGCAAATTTGAGGCTGGAGGAGCCGGCATTGAGGACTAGGATGGCGTTTGCGCGGCTGCCCGTCACTGGCCGGCTCCCGCCGTGTCCTGAGCCGCGTTGTGGCGCGCCAGCAAGAGAGCGATGGCGGCCGAGCCGAGCCGGGCGGCGGTGCCGTCGGCGCGGGAGGTCAGGACAATCGGCACACGGGCGCCCAGCACGATGCCGGCCATCTGCGCGGCTGCCAGATACTCAAGCTGTTTGGCCAGCATGTTGCCGGCTTCCAGATCCGGCACCAGCAGAATGTCGGCCCGGCCGGCGACCGGCGAGACGATGCCCTTGGTGGCTGCTGCTTCCGGTGAGACGGCATTGTCGAAGGCAAGCGGCCCGTCGATGAGCCCGCCGGTAATCTGGCCGCGATCAGCCATCTTGCACAGCGCTGCCGCATCAAGCGTCGAGGGCAGGCGCAGCGTTACCGTCTCCACCGCCGACAGGATGGCGACACGGGGTCGGGAGATGCCAAGGGCATGGGCGAGATCGATGGCGTTTTGCACGATGTCGCGTTTGCCTTCGAGATCGGGCGTCACATTGATGGCGGCGTCGGTAAGCAGCAGCGGACGCGGATAGGCCGGCGCGTCGATGGCAAAGACGTGGCTGATGCGGCGGGCGGTACGCAGGCCGGCAGCCCGGTCCACTACCGCATGCATCAGCTCGTCGGTATGAAGCGCGCCTTTCATCAGCGCCTCCACCTTGCCGGCATGGGCAAGGGCGACGCCGGCCTCGGCGGCGGCATGGCTGTGTTCGGTCGCCACCAGTTCGAAGCCGGAGATATCGAGCCCGCCGGCCTTCGCCGCCGCTTCGATACGTTCGCGGGGGCCGACCAGGACCGGGATGATCAGCCCTTCACGCGCGGCCTCTACCGCGCCGGTGAGCGAGGGGCCGTCGACCGGGTGCACCACGGCAGTGCGCAGCGGGGCCATGCCCTTCGTCATGCTGATCAGGCGATGATAACGCAGGCTACCGGTTTCCTGGCCTGCAGGCTGGACGGCCGGCAGGGTCAACGTGCCCTGAAAACGGCTCCCCCCGGCCATGGCCTGGCAGGAGAGGGTAAGGGCGCCGGTTTCGGCATCGCGGCCAGTGACCGTTGCCGAGAGCACGAGGCGCTCTCCGGTGGCCAGCGTTTCCAGATTGAGGGTTTCGCTCACATCGTCACCTGTCGCATTTTCGGTCCCGGGCGAAGCCCTGGCAGGGCACACCATAGGGCACCGCGTCACAAGTGAATTTGATGTGAATTAAACCCGCGCGCATTCAGGTGCCCGAAAGGGCGCGGCTTGACCGTTTTTGGCGGCGCCCTGTAGATTAAATTCGAAATATAAAATTAATGCCTGCATTTCACCGGGCGGCAAGGCCGGTATGATGCGGGCAGGAACGGGCCTGCCGGCAAGGCAGGCCTCAATCATAATCAGGGGAGGAAGCCTCGCCGCCGGCGAGGTTGAGGGCAGTAGCCCCGCCCGGCTCACAAGAGCTGTGGCGGCAAGGCGGAAACCGCGCCGGCAAGTCCCGCGCGGCCCTCATCCAGGCAGTGCGACCGTGGCGATCCTCCCGAAGTTCTGCCCGCCGACAGGCGCGGGCATCCCAGACGGAGAAACGCCCTTACCATGCCCGCAAGCCTTGGAATTGATCTCGGCACTTCCGGTGTAAAGGTTGTCCTGGCGGACGAGACCGGCCATGTCGTCGATCATGAGACCGCTCCCCTGACCGTCTCGCGCCCGCAGCGGCTGTGGTCGGAGCAGGACCCGGAAAGCTGGTGGGTTGCCACCGACAAGGCGGCCCGGGCGCTGAAGGCCCGCAATCCGAAGGTGATGGCTGCCGTGGCCGGCATTGGTCTTTCCGGCCATATGCATGGTGCCACGCTGCTGGGGGCGGACGACAAGGTGCTGCGGCCCTGCATTCTGTGGAATGACGGACGCAGCGGAGCCGAGTGCGCGGAGCTGGAAAAGCTGGTGCCGCGCTCGCGCGCCATTACCGGCAACATCGCCATGCCGGGTTTTACCGCCCCCAAGCTTTTGTGGGTGAAGCACCATGAGCCGGAAATCTTCGCTGCCGTACGCTCGGTGCTGCTGCCCAAGGATTATCTGCGGCTGAAGCTGGCCGGTGAAAAGGCCAGTGACATGTCGGACAGCGCCGGAACCTTGTGGATGGATACCGGCGCGCGCCGCTGGTCGCCGGAGATGGTGGCGGCTACCGGGCTCGATCTTTCCACCATGCCGCGCCTTGTGGAAGGCAGCGAGCAGGCGGGTACGCTGCGTGCGGAAGTGGCGGAGGCCTGGGGCATCGGCAAGGGCGCGGTGATTGCCGGCGGCGCCGGTGACAATGCGGCCGGTGCCATCGGCGCCGGCGTCATCGAGCCGGGGCAGGCGATGCTGTCGCTGGGCACCTCTGGCGTCATCTTTGCCGTCAGCGACGGCTTCCGCCCCAATGCGGCGCGGGCGGTCCACGCCTTCTGCCACTGCCTGCCGGGCCTTTGGCACCAGATGTCGGTGATGCTGAGCGCGGCGGCCTGTGTGGACTGGGCCGCAAGGTTGATCGGTCTATCCGGCGCGGCGGAACTGGTGAAGCTGGTGGAAACGGAAGCGCCGAATCCTTCTAACGTGATTTTCCTGCCTTATCTTTCCGGCGAGCGCACACCGCACAACAACCCGAATGCAACCGGCGTTTTCTTCGGCATGACGCATGAGACCGGCCGGGCCGAACTGGCGCGGGCGGTGCTGGAAGGCGTGGCGCTTGGCCTTGCCGACGGTATTGCAGCGCTGCGCGAAGCCGGCACGCAGATCGCCCGGCTCTCCGTCATCGGCGGCGGGGCCCGGTCAAAGGCGTGGGGCCGTATCCTCGCTTCCGCGCTCGATGTGGTGATCGATTACCGGCGCGATGCCGATGTCGGCCCGGCGCTGGGCGCCGCCCGCCTTGGCCGTCTGGCGGCGACGGGCGAGCGGGTGCAGGACGTGGCACTGCCGGCGCAGCTGGAAGAAAGCCTGATGCCGGACGGTAAGCTCATCAGCCTTTATGCCGAACGGCAGGGCCAGTTCCGCGAGCTCTACAAGGCGCTGGCGCCGCGGTTTGCCGCAGCACAGGCGAGCTAGTTCGCTTCAGCCGGGATAGCGGATTTCGAGGACGGCGATGGTCTCGCGCCCCGCGGGGGTGCGGACCTCGACCTCGTCATCGACATGGGCCTTGAGGAGGGCGCGGGCGATGGGGGAGATCCAGCTGATCTCGCCGCGCTCCATGTCGGCTTCGTCGATACCGACGATGGTCACGGTAACTTCCGCGCCGCTTTCGCGCTCATAGGTCACGGTCGCGCCGAAAAACACCTGGTCGCGCCGGGTCTGCAGCTTGGGGTCCACCACCTCGGCAATCTCGAGCCGCTTGGTAAGGAAACGCACCCGGCGGTCGATCTCGCGCAGGCGCTTCTTGCCATAGAGATAGTCGCCATTTTCCGAGCGGTCGCCATTGCCGGCTGCCCAGGACACCACTTCGACGATACGTGGGCGCTCGACATCCCAGAGCTGACGCAGTTCCGCATTCAGCCGCTCGAAGCCGGCCGGCGTCATATAATTCTTGGCGCCCTTGGGTATGGGCGGGGCGCCATCGTCATCATCATCGTCGTGGGTCGTCTGGCTGGTCATGCCGGGCGTACTGCCTGTTAGCGCGAAAGCCGGCACGATTTGCGCGCGGACCCGCCTGCGTCAAGCCCTAATGGCTGGTTTCCGCTCAGGAGTGGGGACGCTTGACCGGTCCGGCGGCGCCGCGCAGGGGCGGGATGCCGCCGCCAGCCGGCATGGGGAACTTGCGGCCGCTGACTTCGGAGCCGGCATCGCTGGCAAGATTCCAGAAGCAGAAGGACGAGACGATCAGCACGAGGCCGAGAATGGCGAACACCGGCGGGAAACTGGCCGCGCTGAGGCTGCCCCCGTCCTGCGCCACGAAGAAATGCAAGAGCAGCGCGCCGATGCCGACGCCCATGCTGAGGCCGAGCTGCTGGCCGACGCTGGAAAGGCTGGTCGCCTTGCTGACCCGCTGGGACGAGATGTCGGCAAAGGCCACAGTATTGAGCGCGGTGAATTGCAGCGAGCGGAAGAAGCCGCTGACGAGCAGCAGGGCGATGATCAGCAGCTCCGGCGTATCGGGCTTGAAGAGCGCGAAGCTGGTGAAGAACACGCCGCTGATGATGCTGTTGACGATCAGCACCCGCTTGAAGCCGTAGCGCGCGATGATCGGGCGGGCCGTCGTCTTCATCGCCATGGCGCCAAGGGCGGAGGCGAAGGTGGTAAGGCCCGAATGCACGGCGGAATAGCCGAAACCGATCTGGAGCAGCAGCGGCATCAGGAAGGACAGCGAGCCGATGCCGACACGGAAGACGAAACCGCCGACCAGCGAGGCATTGTAGGTCTTGATGCTGAGCAGCGTGAGATCGACCAGCGGGTTCTTCGCCCGGCGGGAATGGTGGATCAGCAGCGCAAGACCGGCAACGCCTGCCACCATCAGCGCGGCGACAACGCCCTCCGGCAGCAGGCCGCGGCCGACTGTCTCGAAGCTCATCACCACGCCGGCAAGGCCGACGCCGGCATAGATAAAGCCGAGGATATCCAGCTTGCCGGCATTCTCCTCTCGCTGGTCAGGGATATAGAGCGTGGCGAGCAGCAGCCCCAGGAGGCCGATGGGGATATTGATGAAGAAGATCCAGCGCCAGTTGAAATAGTCGACGAAGAAGCCGCCGACCGGCGGGCCCAGCACCGGGCCGAGCAGGCCGGGGATGGTGACATAGGCCATGGCGTTGAGAAGCTGGTCCTTCGGCACGCTCGTCAGCAGCACCATACGGCCTACCGGTACCATCATAGCGCCGCCCATGCCCTGCAGGATGCGCGAGGCGACGAAGGTGGCCAGTGAATTGGAGAAGCCGCACAGGATGGAGCCGAGCACGAAGATGATGATGGCGGCGCGGAAGACATTGCGGGCGCCGAACTTGTCCGCCATCCAGCTGCTGAGCGGGATGAACACGGCCAGCGACAGCAGGTAGCTGGTAATCGCCAGGTTCATGCGCAGGGGATCCTGCCCCAGCGTGTGGGCGATGGCTGGCAGGGCGGTGGAGATCACCGTGCTGTCGAGATTTTCCATGAACAGGGCGCAGGCGACGATGAGCGGAATCAACGCCTGACGGAGCGGCAGCGCACTCATTTTTCGAGGTACCAGCTTGGCGGCAATGTTTTGCTATTACCTGGACAATATGCCTCTGCCCGATCCTTGGCGAGAACGGTTTCAGCATTGCTGTGATGCGGCCCACAAATATGAAGGTCATCACATAAATTCTGAAGATAATGGAAGCTCAAGAAAAAAGCCCTGCCGGATGGCAGGGCTTTTTGTTTTCCATGGGTGCGGCGAACCGTTCAGTTGAACTGGGGTTCCGCACGCTGCTGGCGGGTATGGGGGCCATGCCCGCCGCCTTGTCCTTCCGCCGACGTCGCCGGCCTGGGGTCGGGGCGGGAGATGAAGGTGTAGAACATCGGCACCACGAAGAGGGTGAACATGGTGCCCACCGCCATGCCCGAGGTGATGACGATACCGATGGAGAAGCGGGCGGCTGCGCCGGCGCCGCTTGCCCACAGGAGCGGCGCGGTGCCGAGCACCATGGCCGCCGTGGTCATCAGGATGGGACGCAGGCGCACCTGAGCGGCATGGATGATGGCGTCGCGCTTGCTGTAGCCCTGGTCGTGCCGCAGCTGGTTGGCGAACTCGACCATCAGGATGCCGTGCTTGGTGATGAGGCCCACCAGCGTGATGAGACCCACCTGCGTGTAGATGTTGAGAGTGGCGAGGCCGATATTGAGCGGCACCATGGCGCCGAAGATCGACAGCGGCACCGACATCATGATGATGAAGGGGTCGCGGAAGCTCTCGAACTGGGCGGACAGCACAAGGAAGATGACGATGACGGCCAGACCGAAGGCGGTCAGCAGGCTGTTGCCTTCCTGAATGCTGAGGCGCGATTCACCCCCGAAATCCTCGAAGAAGCCGGTCGGCATCACTTCCTTGCCGATCTGGCGCAGCGTCTCCAGCCCTTCGACATTGGTGACACCCGGCAGCGGCAGGGCCGACAGGGTGGCCGAGTTCAACTGGTTGAACTGCTCGATGGCGGCCGGCGACGGCTGGATATGGACCGTAACCAGTGCCGAGAGCGGGACCATGGTGCCGCTTTCGCTGCGCACATAGTACTTGTTCATGTCCTCGGGGTTGAAACGGTCCGGCCGCAGCGCCTGGGTGATGACGTCGTAGCTGCGGTTGTCGCGGTCGAACTTGGACATCGAGCCACCACCCAGCATAACGTTGAGCGTGGTGCCGATATCGCTGATGGGCACGCCAAGCGTCGCCGCCCGGTCGCGGTTGATCAGCACCTTGGCCTGGGGAGTGGAGTAGGTGGCCGAGTTCTGCACCACGATGAACTTGCCGGAGGCCTGCGCCTTCTGGCGGATTTCCTCCGATACCTCGAACACGCGGTCAGCCGAGCCGATGGACTGCACCACATACTGGATGGGCAGGCCGCCACCGGTGCCGGGCAGCGAGGGGATGGCAAAGGCGAAGGCCTTCACACCCGGGTTGGCATCGAGACCGGCCTGGATCTGCTGCTGGATTGCCTTCTGCGGGCGATTACGTTCGGCCCAGGGCTTGAAGGTCCAGCCGGCAAAACCGCCATTACCGTCACTGCCGGCGATGGCGAACGAGCTTTCGATCTCCGGGATGGACTTGGTGATGCTGTCCATCGCGTCGATATACTGCTTGGTATAATCGGTCGTTGCGTAGGGCGGGGCGTTGACGAGGGCGAAGACGGCACCCTGGTCTTCTTCCGGCGCCAGTTCCTGCGAGGTTTTCTTGAACAGGAACCCGGTGGTCGCCAGCAGGCAGACCACGATCAGCAGCGTCAGGAAACGCATATTGAGCGAGCCGACGAGGCGGCGCCCATACCAGCCGGCAAGCCAGTCGAACCGGCGATCGACAAAGCGCTGGAACCAGCTGCCGCCATGTTCGCCGTGCGCCTTGAGCAGCTTGGACGACATCATGGGCGAGAGCGTCAGCGCGATGACACCCGAGATGATGACGGCGCCGGCAAGGGTGAAGGCGAACTCGCGGAAGAGCGAGCCGGTCAGGCCCTGGGTAAAGCCGATCGGGGCATAGACGGCGGCCAGCGTGATGGTCATGGCGATGACCGGGCCGGTGATCTCATGCATGCCGCGGATGGCGGCATCGACCGGTTTCAGACCCTCCTCGATATGGCGGTGGATGTTCTCCACCACGACGATGGCATCGTCCACCACAAGGCCGATGGCAAGCACCATAGCCAGCAGCGTCAGCGTGTTGAGCGAGTAACCCAGCGCATAGAGGAAGAAGCACACGCCGATCAGCGAGAGCGGGATGGTGACGATGGGGATCAGCACCGAGCGGAACGAACCGAGGAAAAGCAGGATGACGACGATGACGATCGCTGCCGCTTCCCCGATGGTGCGGAACACTTCCTCGATGGAGGCGGTGATGAACTTGGTGCTGTCGTAAACCAGCTTCACCTGCATGCCTTCGGGCAGGCTCTGCTGCAGCGAGGGCAGTTCGTCGCGCACCAGCTTGGCGGTATCGAGCGGGTTGGCCGACGGGGTGGTGGTAATGCCGATGAAGGTGCCTTCGGTGCCGTTGAAGGAAACCTTCACATCGTCATTTTCAGGCGCCAGCTCCACGGTCGCCACATCGCGCAGCCGCACGACCTCGGCGCCTCGGGTCAGCACCGGCAGCGCCCCGAAGGTCTCCGGCGTCTGCAGAGTGGTGGCGGTTTCCACCGCGTAGGCGACGAGCGAGTTCTTGGTGTTGCCGGGGGCGGCGAGGAAGTTGCTGCCGCGGATGGCGGCAACCAGATCCGTCGCCGTCACGCCGCGGGCGGCCAGCTTCAGCGGGTCGATCCAGACGCGCATGGAGAAGGTCTTGCCGCCGAGGATTTGCGGGTCGGCGACGCCGGAGATGGTGGCAAGGCGCGGCTGGATGACGCGCACGAGATATTCGTTCACCTGCTGCGGCGACATGCGGTCGCTGGAGAAGGCGAGATACATGAGCGCGAAGCTCTGGCCATTGCCCTTCTGCACGATGGGGTCATCGGCATCGTCGGGCAGTTCCTGGCGCACCTGCTGGGTCTTGGCGATGACTTCCGTCAGCGCCGAGTCCGGATTGGTGTTGAGGCGCATATGCACGCTGACGGTGCTGACACCCTGCGTGGAAGAGCTCGTCACATAATCCACACCCTCGGCGCTGGCGACGGCCTTGGCGATGGGGGTGGTGATGAAGCCCTGCATCAGGCTGGCGCTGGCACCGGCATAGGTCGTCTGCACCGTGATGACGGTTTCGTCGATCTTGGGGTACTGGCGGATATCGATGCCAAGGATGCTCTGCGCACCGAGCAGCAGGATCAGCAGGCTGATGACGGTGGAGAGAACGGGGCGGCGGATGAAGAGTTCGGTAAAGCTCATGGCCTTCAGCCCTTCTGGTCCGCAGCCACGCGGTCGATGGCGAGCGAGTTGTCGATCTTGATCGGCGTGCCGACATCGAGTTTGTTCTGGCCGGCGGTCACCACCTGGGTGCCGGCGTCGAGGCCACTCTTGATCTCGACATAGTCGCCGCTGCGGCGGCCGAGCTGCACGAAGAGCTGGCGGGCGACATAGTCGGCCTTGGCTTCGGCAGCCTTGGAGCCGGCCTCCGGCGGAACGGCGGCGTAGACATAATCGCCATAAAGGCTGGTGATCACCGCCGTCTGCGGTACGGCGAGTACGTTGTTCTCGATCGGCAGCAGCACGCGCACGGAGACGAACTGGCCGGGGCGCATCTTGCCGCCGGGATTGTCGAACTGGGCCCGCACCTGGACGAGGTGGGTCGTGGGGTCGCTCTTGGGCTCGATGCCGATGACATGGCCTTCCAGCTTCCAGTTCCCCTCGCCATTTTCACCCGGAGCGACGGTCACCGGCTGGTTGAGGTTGATTTCCGGCGCCTGCAGCTCGGGCACGGAGAAGTCGACGCGCATGGTGTCGAGATCCTGCAGCGTCGCCACGACGGTGCCCGGCTGGATATATTCGCCGAGATCGACCTGCGGAATACCGATGACGCCGGTAAAGGGCGCGCTGATGCGCTTCAGGTCCAGCGTTGCCTTCAGCTTCTCTACCGCGGAGCGGGAGGAGGCGAGATCGGCGGCCTGCTCATCCTCGCTCTGGGCCGAGGCGGCGTTACGGGCGCGCAGCGAGCGCACGCGCTCCAGCTGGGCCTTGTCGCGTTCCACGGCGGCATTCATGGCCGACAGGTCGGCGCGCTCGACGGCATCGTCGATCTGCACCAGCAACCCGTCCTTGGTGACGCGGTCATTGGCCTTGAAATTGATGGCAGTGATGACGCCCGAAGCCTGCGAGGCGACATCCACGCCCTGTGCGGCCTTGGCCGTGCCGATAGCCTCGATCACCGGATTCCAGCTCGACGGCTTCACCTCGACGGCGGAAACGGTGGCGGGCTTGATCGGGAAGTTGGCGAAGAAGGCGGCGATGCCCTTGTCGCGCATGAAATTGAAGCCGACCAGTCCGCCGCAAACGACCACCAGCAGAACAATGACGACAAGAGAAATGAGGATGCGCTTCAGCATGGCGGGAAATAATCCGTCGGTAAGGGTGGCGCTATCGGGCGGAGGCCGCCGTCTTGAAAGAAGGCATCCTCGGAAACTGCCGTTTCTAGTAACTGACAATTCCGCTTTCGTTAAGTGTGTGCCTTCACAGTTGGAACCCGCTTCCGGATTCGACGGGCAGATGCGGTTTTTCAAGTCCTGTCAGATAATTAGCCGCATACCTGCGAGTTACCTGGTTCCGGAATGAAACCGGAAAATTTGCCATAAGTAAGGAAAAACACCCTTGTCAAGGCAGAGCCCGCTGCATCCACGAAAGCTCGCACGGCGTTTATCTTCCTGTAAAACCAAAATAAAACCAGCATGATCCCGGCCTGGCTTTATTCAGGGCCATCGTTTCCTAATCCGCCTCTCCTGAAAACCGTCGCGGCATGGCCGCCGGAGCCGCCCGCCCGATGGCACTCGATCCTTCACTCATCACGGCCACCACCGTCATCGTCTTTACGCTGGTTTATGCCGGCATGGCGCTGGGGCGCTGGCCCGGGCTTGCCATGGATCGCACCGGTGTGGCGCTGTTCGGTGCTATTTTGCTGTTTGCCCTCGGCGCGCTGCCGGCGCCGCAGGCGCTCGAGTCCATCGACTTTCCAACGCTCGGTATCCTGTTTGCCCTGATGGTGCTTTCCGCCCAGGTAGCGGCGAGCGGCTTTTTCGAGCGGTGCGTGCGCATCGTCGCCGCCAGCCCGATGGCGCCTGACCGGCTGCTGCTGGCAACGGTGCTGCTCTCCGGCGGGCTTGCCGCCGTGCTCACCAACGATGTGGTGGTGTGGACGATGGTGCCTTTGCTTGTGGCGGGGCTGATGCGGCGCGATATCGATGCGCGCCCCTTTGTCATTGCCACCGCCTGCGCGGCCAATGCCGGCTCTGCGGCGACGCTGATCGGCAATCCGCAAAACATCATCATCGGCCAGCATGCCGGGCTGCCGTTCTGGCATTTTGTTGCTGTGTGCGGCGTGCCGGCGCTGGTGGCGCTGGGACTGGTGTGGGTGGTCACGCGCCATGTGTGGCGCCGGGAACTGGCAGGAGGCCGGATGCCCGCTGCCGGTAGCGGTGAAGGTTCGATGGAAGAGCCGCTTGACCGGCCGGCCGGGATCAAGGCGCTGGTCGCGCTGGCTGCCGTCATCGCCATCTTTACCCTGCCCATCGACCGGGCGCCCTGGTCTTTGGCGGTGGCGGCTGTGTTGCTGGTAAGCCGGCGGCTCAGCACCCGGCACATGCTCTCGATGGTGGACTGGAACCTGCTGCTGCTTTTCGTCAGCCTGTTCGTGGTGACGGGGGCCTTCTCCGCCACCGGCCTCGCCGACAAGGCGCTTGAGGCGCTTCGGGCCGTTGGCATCGATATCCTGCATCCCGGCAGTCTTGCCGTGCTCTCCCTCTTCGGCTCCAACAGCATCGGTAACGTGCCGCTGGTGGTGATGCTGCTGGCGGCGAAAATCCCGTTTTCCGACGGATCGGCTTACGCGCTGGCGCTTTTCAGCACCCTCAGCGGTAATTTCCTCATCACCGGCAGTATTGCCAATATCATCGCCGTGGAGCGTGCGGCGCCGCTGGGCGTCCGGGTTGGCTTCGGCGATTATGCCCGCATCGGCGTACCGGTGACGCTGGCAAGCCTTGCCTTCGCCGGCTTCTGGCTGTGGCTGGTTGGCGGTTGATTGCGGCAAGCCTTCCGTAATGCGGAAATGCTTCTGCACCCGCGCGCTATAGCGGGCGATATCAGGGGCAATCATCGCCCGCCGGGCCGGGCGCAACATTATCGGGGATCGATGCGATGACGGGCTATGTGACGATCGGCAGCCTCAAGGTAGCGGACGAACTGGCGGCGCTGGTGCGCGATGACATTGCACCGGGAACCGATGTTGCCCCCGAGGCCGTCTGGGCCGGTCTGGAAGGCGCCGTCAACACGCTGGGCCCACGCCTCAAGGCATTGCTGGCCGAGCGCGATGCCCTGCAGGAAAAGATCGATGCCTGGCATCTGGAGTGCCGTGGCAAGCCGCATGATGCCGAAGCCTACAAGGCCTTCCTGACCGAAATCGGCTATCTGGAGCCCGAGCCGGCGGACTTCGCCATCAACACCGGCCATGTGGACGCCGAGATTGCGGAGGTGGCCGGGCCGCAGCTGGTGGTGCCGGTGATGAATGCGCGTTATGCGCTCAACGCCGCCAACGCGCGCTGGGGCAGCCTCTATGACGCGCTCTACGGCACCGATGTTATTGCTGATGCGGGCGAGACGGCCCGTGGCAAGGGCTTCAATGCCGCACGGGCGGCTGCCGTGGTGGCTTTTGCCGCCAACTTCCTTGATGAAGCCGTGCCCCTTTCTGCCGGCAGCCATGCGGAGGTTACGGGCTACAGCGTGGAAGCCGGGCTACTCTCCGTCACGCTCAAGGACGGGCGCAAGACCGGCCTTGCCGATCCGGCGAAGTTCGTAGGCTATCTGACGGGCGGTGAGGGCGGAGCGCTCTCTTCCATCCTGCTCGTCAATCACGGCCTGCATATCGATATCCAGCTCGATCCGGCGCACCCGATCGGCAAGAGCCATGCGGCCGGCGTGAAGGATGTTGTGCTGGAAGCAGCGCTCACCACCATCCAGGACTGCGAGGATTCCATTGCCGCCGTGGATGCCGCAGACAAGGTAGAGGTTTATCGCAACTGGCTGGGCCTCATGCGCGGCGATCTGGCAGCCGATCTGGAAAAAGGCGGCAAGACCGTACGCCGCCGCCTTGCCGGGGATCGCACCTTTACCAAGCCGGATGGCGGCTCGCTGGTGCTGCCGGGCCGCAGCCTGATGCTGGTGCGCAATGTCGGCCACCTGATGACGACGGATGCGGTGCTGGATGCCACCGGCAAGGAAATCTCCGAAGGTTTCCTCGATGCCTTCATCACCAGCCTTGCCGCCATTCATGACCTGAAATCCCGCCGGGCCAACAGCCGGACCGGCAGCGTCTATATCGTGAAGCCGAAGATGCATGGGCCGCGCGAAGTGGCGCTGACCTGCGAACTCTTCGGCCTCGTCGAAAAGGCGTTGGGCCTGCCGGCGGGTACGGTGAAGGTCGGCGTGATGGATGAGGAGCGGCGCACGACCGTAAACCTCAAGGCCTGCATCAAGGCGGCTGCTGACCGCCTCGTCTTCATCAATACCGGCTTCCTCGACCGCACCGGCGACGAGATCCATACCTCCATGGAAGCGGGGCCGGTGGTGCGCAAGGAAGCGATGCGCGACGAGCCCTGGATAAAGGCCTACGAGAACTGGAATGTCGACACGGGCCTCGCTACCGGCCTTTCCGGCAAGGCGCAGATCGGCAAGGGCATGTGGGCCAAACCCGACGAGATGAAGCAGATGCTGGAGGCCAAGATCGGTCATCCGATGGCCGGTGCCAATTGCGCCTGGGTACCGTCCCCCACGGCCGCCACGCTGCACGCCATGCACTATCACAAGGTCGATGTGCGGGCGCGGCAGAAGGAACTGATGCACCGCCAGCCGGCGGCACTTGCCGACATCCTGACGCTGCCGATGCTGGGCGGGCAGAACCTCTCCGCCTCCGACGTGGTGCGCGAGCTGGAGAACAACGCCCAGGGTATCCTGGGTTATGTGGTGCGCTGGATCGACCAGGGCATTGGCTGCTCCAAGGTGCCGGACATCCACAATGTCGGGCTGATGGAAGACCGCGCCACGCTGCGTATCTCCAGCCAGCACATTGCCAACTGGCTGCATCACGGCGTCTGCTCGGCCGAGCAGGTGATGGATGTGATGCGTCGCATGGCCGCCGTGGTGGACAAGCAGAACGAGGGCGATGCGCTCTACCGGCCGATGGCAGCTGATTTCGAGAACAGCTTTGCCTTCAAGGCCGCGTGCGCACTGGTGTTCGAAGGCCGCTCCCAACCGAGCGGTTACACCGAGCCGCTGCTGCATGCCTGGCGCCGCAAGCTGAAGGCGGCCGAGCGCGCCGCCTGATCCGGGCTCTGCCCAAACAAAAAGCCGCGCCTCCATCGGGGTGCGGCTTTTTGTTTAAGGTCCGGTCCGGCTGGTGGGTCAGATCAGGCGCTCGGATTCACCCAGCGTGGCGAGATGCTTGATCAGCTTGCCTTGTTTTTTGCCAAGTGCGCTGAAGAAATTTTCGTCCGCATCAAGCACGGCGGGCGTGGTCTGGTTGAGCTTGTCGAGCCCTTCGGCCGTCAGCACCAGGCGTTTGGCGCGGCGGTCGGTCGGGTGGTCATGACGCTCGACGAGGCCGGCAGATTCCAGCGTGCGGACAACCTGGCTCGTCATCATCACATCGGTGCGGCATTGCTGGGCAAGGCGCGCCTGCGTGACTTCCTCGCCCATCGCCTCCAGCTCGGCGATGCCGGAGAGCAGGATGTACTGCACATGCGTGATGTTGAAGGGCCCGAGGGCCTGCCGCAGCGTACGCTGCCAGTGATTGCTCACCTGCCAGAGCAGGAAGCCGGGCCCCGATGAGGGCGTGCCCGCCGAGCCGTTGCTGCCGGCAGCTGCAACGTCGCGCGTGACTGCACCGGACTTTGCCTTTTTGGCCATCCCCGCCCACCTCTAAGCCAGATCGGACAGATAAATCAGGGTCCGAAATATTATGCGAAAACAATAAGTGGGTTAAATGACAATTTTCCGACGGTTTTATTAAGCAATCATAGTTTTGCGTCGCAAGGGCCGGAAAAAGACAAACCGCCCCTCCCCGGGCGGGGAGAGGCGGTTTGCCAGAACATAACCGGGTCGGCCGGAGGGCCGGAGCCCTCCGCACCGGGCGGGGCTTAGAAGCCCATGTCGCCCATGCCGCCCATGCCACCCATACCCGGGGCGCCGCCGGCCGGAGCGGAAGACTTGTCTTCCGGCTTGTCGGCAACCATCGCCTCGGTGGTGATCAGCAGGCCGGCCACGGAAGCGGCATCCTGCAGGGCGCAACGCACAACCTTCGTCGGGTCGATGACGCCGAACTTGAACATGTCGCCATATTCGCCGGTCTGGGCGTTGAAGCCGAACTTGACCTCGCCCTTCTCCAGGAGCTTGCCGACGATGACGGAAGCGTCTTCACCGGCGTTCTTGAAGATCTGGCGGGCCGGAGCCTGCAGGGCACGGCGAACGATGTCGATGCCGACGCGCTGCTCGTCATTGATCGGCTTCAGGCCGTCGAGAGCCTTGGTCGCGTAGAGGAGGGCCACGCCGCCGCCGGCGACGATGCCTTCTTCGACGGCTGCACGGGTGGCGTGCATGGCGTCGTCAACGCGATCCTTCTTCTCCTTCACTTCCACTTCAGTGGCACCGCCGACGCGGATGACGGCAACACCGCCAGCCAGCTTGGCCAGACGCTCCTGGAGCTTCTCGCGGTCGTAGTCGGAGGTGGTCTCTTCGACCTGGGCCCGGATCTGGTTGCAACGCGCTTCGATCTCGGCCTTCTCGCCCGAACCATCGATGATGGTGGTGTCGTCCTTGGTGATGCTCACCTTCTTCGCGGTGCCGAGCATGTCGAGCGTGACGCTCTCCAGCTTGATGCCGAGGTCTTCGGAGATGACCTGGCCGCCGGTGAGGATGGCCATGTCTTCCAGCATCGCCTTGCGGCGGTCGCCGAAGCCCGGAGCCTTCACGGCAGCGATCTTGAGGCCGCCACGCAGCTTGTTGACGACGAGCGTGGCCAGAGCCTCGCCTTCCACGTCTTCAGCCACGATGAGGAGCGGCTTGCCCGACTGGACGACGGCTTCCAGAACCGGCAGCAGGGCCTGCAGGTTGGAGAGCTTCTTCTCGTGCAGGAGGATGAAGGGGCTCTCCATCTCCACGACCATCTTTTCCGGATTGGTCACGAAGTACGGGGAGAGGTAGCCACGGTCGAACTGCATGCCTTCGACGACTTCGAGTTCGGTCTCGAGCGACTTGGCTTCTTCGACGGTGATGACACCCTCGTTGCCGACCTTCTCCATCGCGCGGGCGATCATGGTGCCGACTTCGGCATCGCCGTTGGCGGAGATGGTGCCAACCTGGGCGACTTCGCCATTGGTCTCAACCTTGCGGCTGCGGCTCTGGACGTCCTTGACGACGGTGTCGACGGCGAGGTCGATGCCGCGCTTCAGGTCCATCGGGTTCATGCCGGCGGCAACAGCCTTCACGCCTTCGCGGAAGATGGCCTGGGCCAGAACGGTCGCGGTGGTGGTGCCGTCACCGGCCAGATCGTTGGTCTTGGAAGCGACTTCCTTGACCATCTGCGCGCCCATGTTCTCGAACTTGTCGGCAAGCTCGATTTCCTTGGCGACGGAGACGCCGTCCTTGGTGATGCGCGGAGCACCGAAGCTCTTGTCGAGGATGACGTTGCGGCCCTTCGGACCCAGGGTCACCTTGACGGCATCGGCGAGGATATCGACGCCGCGCAGGATCTTGGCGCGGGCTTCGGCGTTGAATTTGACTTCCTTGGCAGCCATGGCTGTGAGGCTCCTCTTGTCTTTCGAATTCTAGTGGCTGAGGTGTCCGGCCTCTTGTCCGGCGGTGCTTCCGTTTCGCGGTCCGTCCTGCATCAGCAGAACTTCCGCGCTGGTTACGCCGCCGTCAGGAGAGCCGGCCGTAAAGCGAACCGAAATCTCAGGCGACGACGCCGAGAATGTCGGATTCCTTCATGATCAGCAGCTCTTCGCCGTTGACCTTGACCTCGGTGCCGGACCACTTGCCGAACAGGATACGGTCGCCGACCTTGACGTCGAGCGGATGGACCTTGCCCTGCTCGTCACGGGAACCGGAGCCGACGGCGATGACTTCGCCTTCCTGCGGCTTTTCCTTGGCGGTGTCCGGAATGATGATGCCGCCGGCGGTCTTGGTTTCGCCTTCGATGCGACGGACCAGCACTCGATCGTGCAGCGGACGGAAAGACATCGGTGTTATCTCCCTGATGCTCGGCTTGCGAGCGGTCGTTTCCAACAGTGGGTGGCTGCATCCGGCAGGCCCCATCCGGGGCGCGGCCGGAGGCCTGTTAGCACTCACGCTTGATGAGTGCTAACGACGGCTGAACACCTAAGGCCGGCGAGTGTGAACTTCAAGACATTCAGCCCGAAAATTTTGCCGCGTTCTGGCAGCACTCTGGCGTTGTGAGTGCTAATTCATTGAAACATCAGGATATATTGAATTTTTCATAGTTCCGTCACACGCTGGTGGCGAAGGGCGGCAATCGGGGCTGCCGATGCCGCTCCTCCCACGCGATCAACTGTGCGGAGGCGATGCATGCGTGACGATCTGGCTCTCCAGCTCCAGGGATACCGGCTCACAACGGCACATATCCTCTATCACCTGCCCGACCACCCGGCTTTCCTGCAGAGCTTTACCTGGCAGAATCTCGATATGGCGCCAGCCTTTCCGCGGCTCCGGCACTTTCTGGATTTCTGGCAGCGCGAGATCGAAGGCGCCCTGCATTCCGTCACCGTCGGCTCCACCCAGCTCATCAAACCCGCAGAACTGCGAGTCGCCGGGCTGGAGCTCAGGCTGCACTAGCCGCAGGGGGGCTGCCTCAGCGCGCCGCGGGGATGGTGACAGCGCCTTCCATCAGCCGGCGCGCGGTGCGCAGGATGCTGGCGGAAGCCGCGTGCCATTTGCCCCCCTCCCAGCTCACCTGGGCCCGCGCCTCGACGATGCCGGCGGGGGTGGCGATGCGCAGCACCTCATCCTGCCGGCGCCGGCGCAGCCTTTCGGGAATGCTGGAGGGGATACGGGCGGCGGCGGCAAGGCAGAGTGCTGCCGTTACAGGAATGGCAGCATGCGGCTTGCCCATCGACAGGGTGATGGCGCCGATATCCGCCCCCGGTCCGGGCGGGAACAGCAGCATCAAGCGGGGGATGGAAGCGGGGATATCTGTCGGGATCTCCCCCAGTTCCATGCGCACGCCGCCAAGACGCCGCAGCCGCTCCAGACGGTCCAGGAGCTGGCTGTCGAGGAGCTGTGCCATGGCCGGCGGCAGGGCTGTCAGGCCGATGCTTGCGGCATCGACGAAGACCATCGGGTTGGAGGCATCGACGAGCGAGGCGGGGATGGAAGCGTCCTTGTCCGGCACCAGCGTGTCGACGGCGCGGCCCGTCGGCAGCAGGCCGGCGGTACGGCTGCCGCCGGGGGTCAGAAACTCCAGCAGGACAGGAGCACCGGGCTGGGAGAGGCCCGGCAGCTCGACCGTGCCGGTCTGCACAGGCTCGCCCTCCTCGACCGTGAAGCGCGAAAGGATGATCTTGCCAGTATTGAGATTGCGCAGGCGCAGTGCCACCTCGCCATCCGCCACAGCGACAAGCCCGCTCTCCACGGCAAAGGGGCCGACGGCAGCGGTGAGGTTGCCGCAATTGCCGGCATAGTCGACCGGCCCGGTATCGAGCGGGACCTGGGCGAAGAGATAATCCACGTCGGCACCAGCATCGGGGCTCATGCTGACAATCATGACCTTGGAGGTCGATGAGGTGCCGCCCCCCATGCCGTCAAGCTGGCGCCCGTACCTGTCCGGGCTGCCGAGGGCGGCCTTGAAGATCGCGTCGCGTTCGGCAGTATCGGCCGGCAGATCATCCGCCCGGAAGAAGAGGCCCTTGCTGGTGCCGCCGCGCATGAAAACGGCCGGCACACGTATCTGACGCATTTCACTTCGCCCGATGAAGAATGGCTGGCTACGACTATAGCGTTATTCTTGCCCGATGGGGGAGGGCAGTGATGCCGCGTCAGTTGTCCCGGTCTGTCCGGGGAACAGACGGCAGCCAGCCTTCGGCGTCGATGAGCGCGTTGGAGCGCTGCATGACGGTCTTCATGTCTGCCCCCTCCGCCCGCCAGCGCAGGCGGGCACTGGCCAGCCGCTCCAGCCGCTCCGCCCATTCCGGCCCGACGCAGCGCTCGACGAACTGGCGCAGACGCACCGCCAGCGCCGGGCTCTTGCCGGCAGTGGAAATGGCGACCACCAGATCGCCCCGGCGCACGATGCTGGGCGTGTGGAAATCGCAGAGCGGAATATCGTCTTCCACATTCACCAGCCGGCCGAGCCGGCGTGCCTCTGCCGCCAGCCGCTCCAGTTCCGGCTGCGGCAGATCGGCAAGCCACAGCACGCGGGCGGCAAGGATATCGGCCTCCTCCGGCAGGCGGCGGATCAGCAGGTCGCCGGCGGCAGCAATCATCTCGGGCTCCGGATCGGGAGCATGAATGGCGAGGTGACGGGCGCCCATCTCTCTCAACTGGCGCACCCGCTTGGCCAGCACCGCCCCGTTGCCGGCCATCAGCACGGGGAGGTTGGCCAGATCGAGAAAAACCGGAAACATGGCACTCTGCATGCCTGTCTGGCCGGTTGCGTCTTCCGGAAGGGCGGTTTCGGCCATCATGCTGCTCCCTGTTGCCTGCCGGGGGGCTGTTTCCTGCGCTTGCCCTTGCCCGGCTTCCTTCATTTAGGAAAGAAGCGGGGCTGGGACAATCCGTCCAAGGGCCGGCTCTGCCCCGCGTCCTCCTGGCGCTGGTGGTTTGCCGGGGGGCGCGTTAAGAAAAACGACGATCCTTATAGCAGTTACCGGATACCCATGACCGCCGTGGCCACCTCCCCTTCCATTGCCGACCGGCGCAGCGATGAGCGGCGCATTGCCATCTGGCTTCTGGTCTGCGCTGCCATGGTGTTTGCCATGGCCGTCATCGGCGCCATCACACGCCTGACGGAATCGGGGCTTTCCATCGTCGAATGGCAGCCGCTGATCGGTGCCTTGCCGCCGCTGACCCATTCGGCGTGGGAGGAGATGTTCGCGCTCTACAAGCAGACGCCGGAATATCTCTACAAGAACACCGGCATGACGCTGGAGGCCTTCAAGAGCATCTTCTTCTGGGAGTGGCTGCATCGCCTGTGGGGGCGCACCATCGGGATCGTCTTTGCACTGCCCTTCCTGTGGATGCTCGTCCGCAGGCAGATTCCGCGGTATCTGGTGCCCCGTCTTTTCCTGTTTCTGGTGCTGGGTGGGCTGCAGGGTGTTGTGGGCTGGTGGATGGTCAAGTCCGGCCTCGTTGATCGGCCGTCGGTCAGCCACTACCGCCTTGCGACCCATCTGGGGCTCGCGCTCTTCATCTATGTGCTGATGCTGCGCCAGGCGCTGATGCTGCTGCGCCCGGACGGTGCGGGCGCGGCCGCTGGCGCCGCACGGGGGCTGCGACGGCACGGGCGGATCGCGCTGGCGCTGATCTCCATCACCATCATCTGGGGCGCCTTTGTCGCGGGGCTTGATGCCGGCCTTGCCTACAACACCTTCCCGGACATGGACGGCCATCTCCTGCCGCCGGAAGCGTGGAGTCTCGCCCCGGCCTGGCTCAATGCCCTCGACAATACCGCGCTGGTACAGTTCATCCACCGTTACCTGGCGCTGACCACGGCGGCGACCGTGATCTCGCTCTGGTGGTTCTCCCGTTACCGCACGCTACCTCAGGGGGCGCGGCTGGCGCTGGGCACGGCGGCGCTCGCCGTGTGCGCTCAGGTAGGCATGGGTATCGGCACATTGCTGCTTCAGGTGCCAGTGGCCCTGGCCTCCGCCCATCAGGCCGGGGCGATCACGGTGCTCAGTTGCCTTGTCTGGGTGCTCGTCGAGCTGCGCGAGACGCCCTGCGCCGACAGGTTGCGGTAAGATAGTTACCAATAGAGAGTAATTGTCGTTCTGAAAGCGCGCTGCGGCGGGCCTGCCTGGACATTTGCTTTCGAATCTAATTGTACCCGCACAAGTTCGCAGGATTCGATTGCAGGCGAAGAGCAGCTTTGCCTAGGTTTGTGCAGTCTGAAAGACCGGCACCGCCCTCAGGGGATGGCACGCCCCTTTCCGGCTTTGCATCATCAGGGGAGGTTCGACCGGCTGGAGCAGACCGGCGCTGCCCATACCCCTGAATGAAATCGGTTACGTAAAACGACAATAAATGGCTCCGAACGACAGGAGGCACGAGACTTAAAGATGAGCAAACTTCGCACCCTTTTGACCGGCACCATGGTGGCTGCCTCGGTCCTGGCCAGCGCGGCGGCCTTCTCCGCAGCGCATGCCGAATCCGTCCTGCGCCGCGGCAATGGCGACGAGCCGGCAACACTCGATCCGCACATCGCCCAGGGCATTCCCGAATTCAATATCCAGATCGACCTGTTTGAAGGTCTGGTCGCCTGGGCTGCCGATGGCGGCACCATGCCGGGCGTGGCCGAGTCCTGGACCATCAGCGACGACGGCCTGACCTACACCTTCAAGCTGCGTCATGACGCCAAGTGGTCGAACGGCGATCCGGTCACCGCCGGTGACTTCGTCTATTCCTTCCAGCGCGCGATGGACCCGAAGACCGCGTCGGAATATGCGTTCATCCTCTTCCCGATCAAGAACGCCGAAGACGTCAATGGCGGCAAGCTGCCGGTCGGCGATCTGGGTGTAACGGCGCCCGACCCCTATACGGTCGTGATCACGCTGGGCAAGTCGACTCCGTATTTCCTTGAGTCGCTGAAGCACTCCATGGCGTTCCCGGTGCACAAGGCCACCGTCGATGCCTATGGCGACCAGTGGACCCGTCCGGAGCATATGGTCTCCAACGGTCCGTTCAAGCTGGCTGAGTGGGTGCCGCAGGGCCACGTGACCGTGGTCAAGAGCAATACCTTCCACGATGCCGCGGACGTGAAGCTCGACAAGGTCGAGTTCCTGCCGATCCCGGACCAGAATGCCGAACTCAGCTCCTTCCGCGCCGGCGAACTGGACGTCACCTATGAGGTGCCGAACAACCAGATCGGCTGGATCCGCGAGAACCTGAAGGACGAGTTCCGTAACGGTGCCTATCTCGGCACCTACTACTACGCCTTCAACGTCACCGCTGCGCCCTTCAAGGACAACCTCGCCCTGCGCAAGGCTCTGTCCTACGCCATCGACCGTGATGTGCTGAGCGAGAAGGTCATCGCCGACGGCTCGCTGCCGGCCTACAGCTGGGTTCCGCCCGGCCTCAAGGGCTATGAGCAGCAGACCGGTGACTGGGCCAAGGAAACCCAGGCCCAGCGTGTGGAAGAAGCCAAGAAGTTCTTTGCTGAATCCGGTGCGCCCAAGGATCTGAGTGTGGAACTGCTCTACAACACGAGCGACAACCACAAGAAGATCGCCATCGCCATCGCCGCGATGTGGAAGCAGGTGCTCGGCATCTCCACCACCCTGCGCAACGAGGAATGGAAGGTCTATCTCGACAGCCGTGACGAGAAGAACTTCCAGATCGCCCGCGCGGCCTGGATCGGTGACTATCCGGACCCCAACACCTTCCTTGAGCTCTATGCCACCACCGGCAAGCTCAACCCGTCGGGCTGGGTGAACCAGAACTACATCGATCTCTTCAACAAGGCGGCCAATACCCAGGATCTGGCGGCTCGCGCCAAGATCATGCAGGACGCCGAAGATGTGCTGATGGCCGACATGCCCATGATCCCGGTCTACCACTATGCCTTCAAGCATCTGGTGGCCAAGAACGTGCAGGGCTGGGTCAACAACATCATGAACTACCATCCGGACCGCTTCGTCACGATCTCGAACTAAGATCGGGACGGGTCAGGACCAGAAGGGCAAGGGCACCGGATCATCAATCGATCCGGTGCTCTGCCCATTTGGAAAAGAATAATCAGGAAACTCGACCTTGCTTGCATTCACCATCCGCCGGCTGCTGGGCGCGATACCGACGCTCCTCATTATCATCGCCATCGCCTTCTTCATGATGCGCGTGGCCCCGGGCGGTCCTTTCGACGGCGAGCGCAAGCTGCCGCCGGAAATCGAGCGCAACCTTGAGCAGCGCTATCATCTGAACGACCCCCTGCCGGTCCAGTTCGCCCATTATCTCGGCGATATCCTGCAAGGCGATTTCGGGCCTTCCTTCAAGTACAAGGATTACAGCGTCACCGAGCTGATCCTTAAGGGCTTCTCGGTCTCGGCCGTGGTGGGAGGTATCGCGCTGGTGATCGCCATGGTGATCGGCGGCACGCTCGGCTCGATCGCGGCGCTCAAGCAGAACACCGGAACGGACTTTACCGTGATGGCCGTCGCCATGACCGGCATCACCGTCCCGAATTTCGTTGTGGCCCCGCTGGCCGCGCTGGTGCTGGGTGTGTTCCTGCACTGGCTGCCGGTGCGTGGCTGGGGCGATTTCGACCAGGCCATTCTGCCCATCGCGGCGCTGGCGCTACCCTACATCGCCTATATCGCGCGCCTGACGCGCGGCTCGATGATCGAGGTGCTGCGCTCCAACTTCATCCGCACCGCGCGCGCCAAGGGCTTGCCGGACCGGGTGATGATCGTGCGCCATGCCATGCGCGCCGCCCTGTTGCCGGTCATTTCCTATCTCGGCCCGGCAGCGGCCGGCATCATCACCGGCTCGGTTGTCATCGAGCAGATCTTCGGCATCCCGGGCATCGGGCGCTATTTCGTGCAGGGCGCGCTCAACCGCGACTACACGCTGGTGATGGGTGTCGTGGTCTTCTACGGCGCGCTCATCATCCTCTTCAATCTCATCGTCGATCTGCTCTACGGGCTGCTCGACCCGCGCGTGCGGCTGGATTGAGGAAAGGCAGAACTCCATGACCCAGACTTCCTCCCCCACCCGGACCCCCGCTGACGCAAGCGCCGTGAAACCCCGGAAAATCCAGGGCCGCAGCCTGTGGCAGAACGCGCTGCGGCGCCTGATGCGCAACAAGGCGGCCGTTGCCAGCATTGGCGTGCTGCTTGTCATCGTGATCGTGTGCTGCTTCGGCCAGTTGCTGCGCCCCTACGCCATCGACGACGTGGCCTGGGATGCCATCGGCGCGCCGCCGGATGCCAACCACTGGTTCGGCAGTGACCAGAATGGCCGTGACCTCTTCGTGCGGGTGCTGTTCGGCGGACGCATCTCGCTGGCGGTCGGCCTCATCGCCACCATCGTCAGCCTCGTCATCGGCGTGCTCTATGGCGCGACGGCCGGTTTCCTCGGCGGCAAGATCGACAGCGCGATGATGCGCTTCGTCGACATCCTCTATTCGCTGCCCTTCATGTTCTTCGTCATCCTGCTGATGGTGATCCTCGGCCGGAACATCCTGCTGATCTTCGTCGCCATCGGCGCGGTGGAGTGGCTCGATATGGCGCGTATCGTGCGCGGCCAGACGCTCAGCATCAAACGGCGTGAATTCATCGAGGCGGCGCATGCCAGCGGCGTTTCCACCTGGAACATCATCCGCCGCCACATCGTGCCCAACACGCTTGGTCCCGTCGTGGTCTACACCACGCTGACGGTGCCCAAGGTCATCCTGCTGGAAAGTTTCCTCAGCTTCCTCGGCCTTGGCGTTCAGGAGCCGATGACGTCCTGGGGCGTGCTGATCAGCGATGGCGCCGCCAACATGGAAATCGCCCCGTGGATGCTGGTGTGGCCGGCACTGTTCCTTGCCGTCACGCTCTTCTGCCTCAATTTCATCGGCGACGGCATCCGCGATGCCCTCGACCCCAAGGACCGGTGAGGGCCAACCGCACATGACACCGGCTTCAGAGATGACCGATACCAAAGCCCCCCTTCTCGAAGTTAAGAACCTGACCACCCGCTTTGCCACGCCGGAAGGCGAGGTGGCGGCCGTGAGCGATGTGAACTTCACCCTTCATGCCGGCGAGACGCTGGGCGTGGTGGGCGAGAGCGGATCGGGCAAGAGCCAGATCTTCATGTCGATCATGGGCCTGCTCGCCAGCAACGGCAAAGCCAGCGGCTCGGTGAAATATCGCGGGCAGGAGATTCTCAACATGGCGCCGGCGCGGCTCAACCGCATCCGCGGCAAAAGCCTGTCGATGATCTTCCAGGACCCGATGACCTCGCTCAATCCGTTCCTGACCGTCGAGCGGCAGATGACGGAAGTGCTGGTGCTGCATCAGGGCATGAACAAGGCCAGTGCGCGCAAGCGCGCCATCGAGATGCTGGATGTGGTGCGTATTCCCGAGGCAAAGCGCCGCGTGGACATGTACCCGCACGAGTTCTCCGGCGGCATGCGCCAGCGCGTGATGATCGCCATGGCGCTGCTCTGCGAACCTGACGTGCTGATCGCCGACGAACCGACCACGGCGCTCGACGTGACCATCCAGGCCCAGATTCTGGACCTGATGGATGACCTCAAGCGCAATCTCGGCACCGCCATCGTCATGATCACCCACGATATGGGCGTCATCGCCCGCCTGTCGGACCGGGTGATGGTGATGTATGGCGGCCGCGTGGCCGAGACCGGGCCGGTGGAGACGCTGTTCTACCAGCCCTACCATCCCTATACGCTCGGGCTGCTGGCCTCGATGCCGCGCATCGACAGCGATCTGGGGCAGGCGCTGCCCACCATTCCGGGCCAGCCGCCCAATCTCCAGTTCCTGCCGGCGGGCTGCGCCTTCCAGGACCGCTGCGCCTGGTGCAGCGAGCGCTGCCTCAAAGAACTCCCCCTGCTGCGGCCGGTGAGCGAGGGCCATTCCCGCGCCTGCCATCGTGACCAGCTCGATATTGCCGCACTGGAGGGCGTCCATGCCTGAGCCGCGCCACATGCTCGAGGTCATCGACCTCAAGGTTCATTTCCCTGTCTCGCGCGGTTTCCTGCGCGGTCAGGACAAGCTGAAGGCCGTTGACGGTGTAAGCTTCAATCTGCGCGCCGGCGAGACGCTGGGTGTGGTGGGGGAGAGCGGCTGCGGCAAGTCCACGCTCGGCCGCGCCGTGCTGCAGCTCATCCAGCCGACCGATGGCAACGTGCTGTGGATGGGGCAGGAGCTGACGGAAGCCGACAGCGCCTCGCTGCGCACCCTGCGCCGCGACGTGCAGATCATCTTCCAGGATCCGCTGGCCTCGCTCGATCCGCGCATGACGGTGGGCGAGATCATCGCCGAGCCGCTGGAGACGCACTATCCGGAAAAGAGCAAGGCAGAGGTGCGCGAGGCCGTGCGGGCCATCATGGCCAAGGTCGGCCTGCGCGAGGAGATGATCAACCGCTACCCGCACGAATTCTCCGGCGGGCAGGCGCAGCGCATCGGTATCGCCCGCGCCATGATCCTGCAGCCGCGCCTTATCGTGTGCGACGAGCCGGTCTCCGCGCTCGATGTGTCCATCCAGGCGCAGATCATCAATCTGCTGATGCAGTTGCAGGCGGAGTTCAACCTATCGCTCATCTTCATCAGCCACGACCTGTCCGTCGTGCGCCACATCTCCCACCGCATCATGGTGCTCTATCTGGGCAAGCTGGTGGAGCTGGCGGAGCGTGATGCGCTCTATGCCCGTCCGGCGCACCCCTACACGCGCGCCCTGATCTCCGCCGTGCCCTTGCCGGATCCCGCCCGTGAGCGGGAGCGCAAGCGCATCGTGCTGCAAGGCGACCTGCCATCCCCGCTCAATCCGCCCTCGGGCTGCCGTTTCCGTACCCGCTGCCCGCTTGCCGAAGCGCGCTGCGCCGAGGAAGAGCCGAAGCTGCGCCATTTCGGGGACGGGCAGGAAGTGGCCTGCCACTTCCCGGAACGGGAAATCCGGCCCTGAGGCTGGTGCTGGATAATCGATGAAAAAGGCCGGGCGCTCTTGTGTCCGGCCTTTTTTATACGGCTGTGCGACGCTCCCGGGCCAGTTGGTGCAAGGCGGCGATCATGGCCTTGAGCGGGCGCGTCAGTACCTTGTCGGTGCGCAGCACGATGCCGAGCTGGCGGGAGAGCGGCGGAGAGAGCGGGCGGGAGATCAGCGGCAGGCGGCCGTCGGCAGGCACCGCCATGGAAGGCAGGATGGCGCAGCCGAGGCCGGCCGCTACCAACTGCTTGATGGCCTCCACGCTGCCCAGTTCCATAACCGGCTTCAGTGTTATCCCGGCGTGGCCGGCCCATTCATCCACCAGCGTGCGGGTGAGGGCGCGGGGTTCGTAAAGCAGCACCGGCAGGGCGGCAACGGCTTCCGGCGTCAGGTCGCGCGGCAGGCCCGCCGCCTCGTCCTTCAGCGCGATCAGCACGAACTCATCTTCCATCACCGGCGTGATGGTAAGGCTGCGGGAGGTGGCGGGCAGGGTAACAAGCGCGATATCGAGCGAGGCTTCCTCCACCTGACGCAGGATGTCACCGGTGATGCCGGTGCGCACGACGAACTCGATGCCGGGCATCAGGCGCCTCAGCTCACGCAGGATGGGCGGAAAGAGATAGATGCAGGCGGTGGCGCCGGTGCCGAGCAGCACCCGCCCGCTGAGCCCGCCAGCATAATCCGCCATCGCATCGAGCGCAGCGGAGACGCTGGCTTCGATCCGGGCCGCATGCTCCATCAGGCTGTGTCCCGCCGCCGTGGGCACCGCCCGCCGCCCGGCCCGTTCCAGCAGGCGCACACCCAGCTGGCGCTCCAGTTCGCGCAGTTGCAGGCTGACAGCAGGCTGGGTCAGGCCAAGCCGCGTTGCTGCAGCGGAAAAACTGCCGGCCTCGACCACCATGGCAAAGGTGCGCAGACGGGTAAGGCTGAGATCGTTCATGCCAAAATTCATCTTATACAAAGAATAAGAACTCAAAATTATTCTTATGTCAGGCAGCGCGGCAAGATGCTCGGCACGGGGTATTTAAAGGAGACCCGAAAAGATGAGTGTTGCCGTGAGCCCTGCCGCCTCTGTTGAGATGCCCCTGCCGGTTACGATCCGCGAAGCGCGCGACGACGATATGCCGGCAATCCACGCGATCTATTCCCATCACGTGCTGACCGGCACAGCGAGTTTTGAGCTGACGCCCCCCGACCTTGCCGAGATGCGGGCCCGGCGGGCGGCCATCCTTGAAAAGGGCCTGCCCTGGCTGGTGGCGGAAAAGGCGGGAGAGATTGCCGGTTATTGTTATGCCGGCCTTTACCGGCCGCGCCCTGCCTATGGCAACACGCTGGAACATTCCGTCTATGTGCATCATGCCGCCGCCCGTCAGGGCATCGGCCGGCAGCTCATGCTGGCGCTGATCGAGCGCTGCGAGGCTGGCGGCTGGCGGCAGATGGTGGGGGTGATCGGCGACAGTGCCAATCAGGGCTCGCTCGGCCTGCATCTGGCGCTTGGTTTTCGCCGTGTCGGTGTGTTCGAGAATGTCGGCTACAAGTTTGGCCGCTGGCTCGACACCGTACTGGTGCAGCGTACGCTGGGAGCGGGCGCCGGCGAGCCCCCGGCCCGGCGGTGAGCCGCGCGATCCCGCGGCGTGTCGTCATCCAGCTCGGCTTTTGCCAGTTCATCTGCTGGGGCGCGGCCTACTATCTGCCCGGCGGGTTGGCGGCATCGATGGCAAGCGGGCTTGGCTGGGCCGAGACGCGCATTTTCGGCGGCTTTTCGCTCGCTCTGGCCGTCATGGCGCTGGCCTCGCCGATTGCGGGCCGGCTGATCGGGCGCGGTCACGGGCGGCAGTTGATGGCGCTTGGCAGCTTTCTGGCAGCGGCAGCCCTTTGCGGCATGGCCTCCTCCACCAGCTGGCCGCTGCATCTCTTCTGCTGGGCGGTGCTGGGCATTGCCATGCGCCTCAACCTCTATGATGCGGCCTTTGCCTTGCTGGCGCGGCTTGGCGGGGTAGGGGCGCGGCGGGCGATGGCGGAAATAACCCTGCCGGCGGGGCTTTCCTCCAGCGTGTTCTGGCCGCTGACGCGCTTTCTTGACGGGGTAATCGGCTGGCAGGCGAGCGTGCTGGTGCTGGCGGCGCTGCTGGCGCTGACCGTGCCGCTTTATCTTGCCTTGCCCCGCCCGGCGCCTGCCCTTGCGCAGGAAACTGCCGCGCGGCGCGTTGTAACCGGCAGCGATGCTCCGGATGAAAGCCGCGAGCGGCGGGCTGCCCCGCTTTATGCACTCTCCATGGCGCTCACCAGCGTGCAGATGACCGGTTTTGCCGCTCATACCATCACGCTGCTTGCCGGCTTCGGTCTGGCGGCGGGTACAGCGGTGGCCATCGCTTCCCTGCGCGGAGTAGGGCAGACGACGGCACGCTTTTGCGAGGTGATGCTGGGGCGACGTTTGCACCCGACCCACCTGCATCTGGGCGCAACGCTGCTGATGCTGCTCGCTTTCTTGCCAGGACCGTCGGGAGGCATAACAGCTGCCATCAGCTTTGCACTGGGGTTCGGTGCCGCCTCCGGCCTGCTCAGCATCACGCGGGGCACCCTGCCGCTGGTGCTGTTCGAACCGGGGGACTATGGCCGGCGCGTCGGGGTACTGCTGATCCCCGGATTGTTACTGCCAGCCGGGGCACCCTGGCTCTTCGGGCTCACCATCGAGCGGGCGGGGACGGACTTCACCTACTGGGCCTGCGCAGCCTGTGCGCTGGCGCAGGTGCTGGTCGCCCTTGCCCTCGTACATGTTGCCCCGGCTCGGCGTTTGTTACCCGTCTGACGAAGGCCCGGGTTAAAGAGGCAACAAAAAAGCCGGCTCCCGAAGGGGCCGGCTTTTTTGAGAGTGGCAGAAGGCCTGAAAGGATCAGGCAGCTTCCTGCAGGTCTTCGCTGCCGAGCAGGATCTGCGTGGCGGCGGCAACCAGGTCGGCAGCCTCAACGGCTTCGGACGCGGTCAGCAGCGCGCCATCGGCCACCAGCACCTCTTCGGAGACGGTGGCGCCGGCAGCAGCCAGAGCTTCATGATACGCGGCCGGAGCGGCCACGGTGCGGCCTTCCATGCAGCGGGTCAGTGCCAGCAGGCCCGCGCCTTCGCCAACGGCGATGACGGGCTTGTCGGCTTCGACGAAGTGGTTCAGCAGGCGCTTGGTGTGAGCGGTTTCGCGCAGCTTCATGGTGCTGCGTTCGCCGTCCGGCACGATGCAGCCGTCAAAATCGGCGGCCATCGCATCGGTCAGCTGGGCGTCTACCGGGAAGTTCATGCCCCAGCCCGTCGCGGTCCAGCCATTCACGAGGCCCTGACCATTGCTCACGATGCGGGTGGAGGCTCCGAGCGCCAGCAGTTCTTTCTGCAGGGCGACGAATTGCACTTCTTCAAAACCGTTGGCGGCGAGAATTGCGAACTTCTTTCCGGCGAGCGGCTTGTCCATATGCGGTCATTCTCCTTTATGCGCTGCTCCGACAGATTTCGGGCAAGCGACGACTTCGAGGCCTCATCCGCCCTGGACCGCTTCCTTGCAGGAAAAAGTCCCGGGTGCCGATCCCATCGGTTGCGAGGCCCGTCAGGGCGTTTCGCGTGCAGGGCGCGGGAAGCGCACCTGAAGCGGAGCGCCTATCGAGCCAGGCTCATGGGGTCGCCAGCAGTCGACAGAAGGCGGGAACAACAAAACGCCGCCGGCTTCTTCTGGGAAGCGACGGTGGGGGTTCCGTTGGTCACGGGCCGGCAAAGCTGGAGATGATGGAATTCACGGGGCGCTTTATGACCGCTCCGACCCTTGCCGGTCAAGCCCGATGGCGCCGGGGCAGGGTTGCATGGGAAGCATGGGGTACTCCCGGGTGCCGTTTCAGCTTGCCTTGGCTTCTTCCGGCCGGTCGGCATGCTGGTCGGTGCCGGCGCGGCTTTCGCTCACGGCGAGGTCCAGCAGGCGCGGCGCCTTTTCGATGATCTCGTTGAGGATATCCTCGGCGAGGTCGAGATTCATGGCGATCTCGTCATCGATGGCGGATTCGAATTTCGGGTTCTGCAGCTTGTTCTTGGCTTCGTAGATACGCTTCAGCTCCGCCATGAAGATGTCGCGTGCGCCGAGCGGCAGCAGCGTGCTGGCGCTGAGCACGAAGAAGAACTTGATGCTGGCCTTGATGAAGTGGCTGAACATCAGCACCGAGAGCTGGTCGAATTTTTCCTGCAGCTCGGAGGCGCGTTTGCCGTCCATGTTGCGCAGGCGCGCTTCGATGATGATGGAAAAGGTCTCGAACTCGGAAACCTTGGAACGGAATTTGTTATAGAGCTCGTAGGAGTGTTTGTTGGCTTCGGCCGCCGCCTTTTCAGACAGCGCAATAATGCCGCGCGCCTGCTCTTCAAGCGCGACGAGAAACCTCTCTACCTCCTGGCTGCTGTATTTTTTGGCCATTCCGGCTCGCAATGGTTTCTTTTCGTTAACCTAAAATAGTCAATTCCGCGGTTTGACGCAAAGGCCGCAGGGTACTTCAGCCGCCTGAGCTGTATTTTGTCGTGGCGTGCGACATTTCTAGAGCGTGCCCACAACCCGCCGCACGATTGCCGGTCCGGCAGTGGCCGTGGCAGTAGCGGCCGCGCCGGCCTTCTCGTCACGATGAAGCCGGTTTAGGGCCCAGCCCGCAAGCTCTTCTGCCGGATAGGGGAAGCTGACCATCCCCGGCCCGCCCGGCGCTGCCGGAAGCCGGTTAACGCGGGTAACGACCGGCATCTCGCTGCCGGCAGCGATGCCGGCGGCCTTGAGCGCAGCGACGGCGCCGGCCTGGGTTGCTTCATCCAGACAGAAAAGCGCATTCATTTTCTCGCCGCCGGCTAGCCGCCGGCCAAGAGCCGCGAAGGCGCCGTGCTCACCCTCCACCATCAGCTCCAGTGCGGGGTCGAAATCGAGCCCGGCTTCGGCGAGGGCATAGCGATAACCCTGGATTGCCTGCTGGGTAGCATCATCCGGCCCGGCCGGGACAAGGCAGGCGATCTTGCGATGGCCGGTGGCGAGCAACAGGGCCGTGGCCTGGCGTGCACTTTCTTTTTCGTCGCAGGCGGCAGTGCCGGCAGCGGCTGGCCAGCCGGCGATGATGGCGAGCGGCAAGGCCGGCATGTCCCGGATATCGGGCGGCAGCGGGCGGGAGAGGCAGAGCAGCAGCCTGTCCACCCGCCTTTCGGCAAGCCAGCTGGCGCGCTCGCTGATTTCCGCCGCTGTACGGGCTGGCGGTGCCAGCAGCAGCATCTCCTGCCGTTGCCAGGCGAGTTTCTGCGCCGCGGCCAGTACGGCGGCCACCTGCGGGTCGGCAAGGCTGTCGGTGACACAGCCGATGGTCATACTGCGTGCGGTGCTGAGCGCGCGGGCAAGGGCATTGGGGCGAAAGCCGAGGGCCGCAGCGCTGGCCCGCACGCGTTCCTGCGTTTCCGGCGGGATGCGGGCACCCGGCACATTGTTGAGCACAAGACTGACGGTGGCGCGCGACAGCCCGGCATGGGCCGCCACATCGCGGATGGTGATGCGGGCCGGAGAACGGGCGTTCGGGCGCGCCGCGGGCATCAGGCGCCGATCCGGCGTTCAAGCCGGGGGTAACAGAAGCCCAGCGTCACGGCGCGCAGCGCCATGAACAGGCTGAAGGCAGCCCACAGGCCATGATTGCCCCACAGGCGGATGGCCGGGATGCTGAGGGCGATATAAAGCGCCAGCGACAGCAGCATCATGTTGCGCATCGGCCGCGTTTCCGTCGCCCCCATGAAGATGCCATCGGCCTGGTAACTCCACACGGCGATCAGCGGCAGCGCGATAAGCCAGGGCAGATAGATCGCCGCCACCGCCCGCACCTCCTCGATATTGGTGAGGATGTTGATAAAAAGCCGCCCGCCAGCGGCCAGCACGACGGCGGACAACACGGCGGTGACGAGGGCAAGCCGTGTGGTGGAGAGCGCAGCGGCCCGGAAGGCCGGCCGGTCTCCGCCGCCAGTCGCCCCGCCCACCAGCGCTTCGGCGGCAAAGGCAAACCCGTCGAGCCCGTAGGCGAGGAAGGAGAGGAAGACCTGCAGGGCGGCATTGGCCGCCAGCACCGTGTCGCCCATCTTCGCGCCCTGGTTGGTGAACCAGGCAAAGGCGGTAAGCAGGGCGAGAGAGCGCACCATGATGTCGGCATTGACACTGACGAGGCGCTTGAGGCGCGCAACGTCGAACAGGCGCTGGAGCGTGATCTGCCGCCAGTCCGGCCCCACGATGCGCAGCATGACGACAAGGCCCATCACGGCACCCAGATACTCGGCAATCAGCGTGGCAAGGGCGACGCCTTCCACCTGCATGCCGAGCCCGGCGACGAAGAGGAAATTGAGCGCGATATTGACGGCATTGGTGAAGATCTGGATCGCCATCACCGTGCGGGTGCGCGCCTGGGCCAGGAACCAGCCGAGCTGGGCATAGCCGATAAGCACCGCCGGCGCCGACCAGACGCGGATGTGAAAATAGATCGAGGCCAGTTCCTCGGTGCGCGCGCTGGCATCCATGATGCCGAAGGCAGCAAGACGGATGGGGGCCTGCAGGGCAACGATGGCAAGGCCGATGACAAGGCCGATAAGGCCGGCGCGCCCGGCAACCGCCAGCGCTTCCAGCGGGTCCCGCGCGCCCAGCGCCTGCGCGGCAAGGCCGGTGGTGCCCATGCGCAGGAAGCCGAAGCCCCAGTAGAGATAGGAGAAAATCAGGCCGCCGAGCGCGACGGCGCCGATATAGGCGGCATCGCCCAGATGGCCCATCACGGCGGTATCGACGGCGCCCAGCAGCGGGACGGAGAGATTGGAAAGGATGATGGGCGCGGCAATCGCCAGCACGCGGCGGTCTGTTGCTGGCAGCAGGGTAAGGCGCCGCCTTGTGTCACTCGTCCTGTCGTCCATGTCGCCCGCTTGCTCTTTTGAAAGGCCGTTATTGGGCGCAACAGTTGCCCGAAAGGCGGGGCGCGGCAAGGGGCAGGCGGAGGAGGGCCGAAGGGCGGGCAAAAAAAGAGGCCGCTGGGATTTACCCGGCGGCCCTTGCGCCCCTCGCGAAGGGGCAAGTCCATCACACCGGCAACCGGCCCCCGTACTAAGGGAGGGGGACCCCAACGGGACCAGCGCCTGTAACCCTACTATCGTGATCAAGCATGGCGATTTTGTGGTAGCGCCGAAGCCCGTTGATCGCCGCCCGCCAACCCATACAACAAGTCTTGCGCGCGGGTAGTTCAGATGGGGAATTAGATTCCTAAACAGATGCTTCTACCTGAGACGCTTTTAAAAAAATGAAGACGGTTGGTTTTACGGCACTAATCGCCGCAACATCATCACGAATTTTTGCCGCGCGCCAATCGATGATTTACCGACTCCTTTCAGGTGGTGACGAAACGGGTAAAAATGCAAGGAGTTTAATATAAGTTTGGTCGCCGGAAAGAATTCGCCAGCGTGCGGGGAGCTGTGGGCCGTCGAGGGGGAGGCTTTCGCACGGTTCACGGGGGAGAAGACGGGCTTCTGCTTTCAAAGGAGTGTTCACAGCAAGTGACGCGCCCGAAGATCGGCAACTTTTCGATGAGGCGCGAGCTCCAACGCGAACTCGGTGACCGTAGACTGGTTAGGCAGCATTCGCATCGAGAGCGAAACGGGCGCAGGGCACGCGGGCATCGCTACGGCATCAGCCACAGCCTACTGGCTGTCGAATTAACGCAGCGTCGACGCACACATCGGCGAAATTACATGCACGGCTATCGGTGAGCGCCGCTGCCAAATTGGGATGGCGCGGGCGTAGTCAACACGGTCGCTGACGGGCTGTTGCAATGGTCATCGTCCGTTCAGCACTCAACGGGGGCGTGCCTATTGCTTCGCCGATAGGGGCTTGTAGACGCCTGCCGACCTGGCGTTTAGACCTTTCGAGTGATCGAGACAATCGGAAATTCACATCGTGATCTCTATCGTGACTTGAATCGTGGGTTGGGGGTTCCTATCTGCTAAAAACAGAAAGAGGAGTGCCCCATGCTGACCCGAATGACTAACGAAGAACTGCTCACCATTCCGAAATACGACCGCATTGCAGTGTATCTGTTTCGGCATCTCACGAATGGGTACAGTGCGGAGACCATGCCTAGGGAAGTGGGCTTCGACCAGGAGACCGTGCGCCAAGCTATGCGACAGGCAGTGGCCGATGGGGTTATTGACCGCGAAGTCGCGAACGTACCCGACATCAAGTACACCTACGACGCGCGCCGAAACCTGCCGATCGAGATGGAGCAGGCCGGGCCGGTGACGTGGTTGCAGAACGGCAAGGGTAAGTATGTCTTGCGGCGCACGCGTCGAAAGAACGTGATCGACTTGGGCACCCTCGGTTTGGAGCCCGCCCTTGAACCCGTGGTCGATCAAACCCCAAAGTTTATCTCGGCGCTGCTCGGGCAAGATGAGCAGGCGGTGTTCACGCGGGTTCGCAACGCCCACCTGATCTCGACCTTCCTCGGCTTTCAAGCGATGGCTATTCAGGGCCACCATCGCACGACGGTGAGCTACGGCCAGATTGAGATCGATGAGGTGCAAGCAGGTATTGCCGGCTCACGGGAAACCATTGTCCCGATCTCGGGCAAGGGCGGACAGGATCATTTGTCGTGGTCACAGGCGTTGAACCTCAACACCTATGGGGTTCAGAAAGCGCCGATTCCTGGTCTTGCTGTCCGCAGTCTCGGCCTATGGCGCGATGAACTCAATACTGTCTGGATCGTGGAGTTCAGCCCGCACGTCGACATTGACGAGATCGAGATCGTTAAAGTTCGGCGCTTCACCTTCCGCTAAAGTGACGCCTCGATCTCGTGTTGCTTCCGCTTCGTCGCGCCGCTCTTACGATTCCGCCGCCCGATGGGATTTTCGATGGACCAGAAGGCGGCGGCTTGCGACGTGTCCATGCGCAGCAAGGCATCGTTGCCCAAAGCCACAGAAACACTTGGGCGCGTCGGATTAACGCCCAAAGCCTCGATCACCTTACCTGCGATAGCGCGGGCAAGTGGTGGCGGGACCGAGTTCCCTATCTGCCGCGCTCCATGCCATTTGGTCTCGTGCAAGCGGAACCAGTCGGGGAAGCCATGAAGGCGAGCCATTTCGCGCACTGTAACGCATCGAGCAAATGCATAATGGATGGGGCGCGGGCTGGTGAACGCACCGCGTGACGCGTCTGTACCAGCCCGCAAGGTGTTGGACACACCGTTGGGCTTGAGCTTGAAGAAGCGCGAGATCGGTTCGATCTTGCCGGGTTCGGTTGCAGCAAAACGGCGTCGGGAAATCTCGGTGTGGTCGGTGCGTAAGCTGGAAGTCAGTAGCGTAGGGTCCCAGATCCTAGGATGACCGAAGTGCCAAGCGTTGTTGCTGATGCAGCGGAGTTCTTTCGCGTAGGCGCTCGGTTCTCCGAACGAGTCTACTGAGACTTCGTCAGAAGTGAGCAAAGCGTCGAATCTCTCAGCATCAGGTAAGTCGCCAAGTGCGTCTTGGCAGGTTGGGCCGTTCGGGCTCCCGCAGTTCGTCGTTCCAGCCGCGTGCGTTGCCTGTAGAGGGTAGTCGGGAAGCGGTGTGCCTTCACGCGCGCCAAGTAGAATGAAACGCTTTCGATCCTGTGGCACCCCGTGGTCGGCTGCGTTTAATACCTTCCACTCTCGGCGCACGCGGTAGCCTCGGGCCTCGAAAGCTTCGATCAACTCAACGAGGAACTTGCGATGCTTGCCAACCGTCAAACCTTTGACATTCTCAAAGACAAAGGTCTTTGCCTTTAACTGATCGACGATCCGCACGAAATCGAGCACAAGCGAATTGCGAGGATCGTCAAGGGCGCGCTGCCCGATCATCGAGAACCCTTGGCAAGGGGCGCCACCGAACACCACGTCAATGTCACGGTCGTCGATGCCTGCGAGCGAGCGAATTTCGTCGCCTGTCAGGCTGGTGATGGAACGGGCGATGACCTCGCAGTCGGGGAAGTTGAACTTGTGGATTGCAGCATGAACAGGGTCGATCTCGACTGCAGCAACTACGTCGAAGCCGGCTTGCTCGAAGCCGAGGCTCATTCCGCCTGCGCCTGCGAATAGGTCGATTCCGATAGGCCGCGTCATTCTGCCCCTCCGTTGATGCGTCTTGGCAACCTATCGTGGGCATCGCGATTTGCCCACCGAAACCTAGATATTGAGGAAGGCGACAACGCACACGACTCTGGACGACGGGTCGCGCAGCTTGCACGGCCAGATAACCATCGACGGCTCTCTCTTTGGTTAACGCTCGCCTGTCACGCTCCTTATTTGCCTCTATCTTCGGCAGCCAGTACTAGGCGCGGGATTTTAGAGTCCTTGCCTCATTTGCAATCGTGTCCATGCCAGAAGCCGCCATAAACAAGGATGGCCTTTCGCCGTGCAGCAAAGATTGAGATCAAGCGATCCAATCAGGTTGCGGCGGTGCGCCCGATGACGATAATCCATCGCATGTAAAGCGCGCTGCAGTTTAATCTGAGGCTTGGTGTTCGTCCGACTTGCCCTCAACACAATTAAAGATCAGTGGTGACGCGAGCCGTGCTCGGTCATACCGACTAATAGTGCTTCTGCTTAGTGGCATTAAGAAGGTTTGCGCTTGAAGCCGCCACGCCGAAAAGGTAATCAAACCAACGTTGCGGGCGTAGTTCAGAGGTAGAACGTCAGCTTCCCAAGCTGAATGTCGTGGGTTCGATTCCCATCGCCCGCTCCAGTTTTCCTGAAAATCACGCGTTATGAACCGGTCGGCCGATGGCTTCCGGGCGCATAGTCTCGCGCCTTTTCTTCCCAGATTTTACGGGCTTCTGCCCAGTCCGGAATCCGGTCGACCTCGAAGCCCAGCGTGCTGCCGGTGGCAATGGCGCCGAAGGCACGCATCGCGCCGAGATGGGCGCCCCGGATCAGGAAGGCGCGCATGGCCTCCCGATCGCGCCAGGCCGTCACCGTATGGCGCACGCCGTCGATGGTTTTGACCGACACATAAAGGTTTCCCTCAGCGCGCTGTGCCTGGAGCGTGCTGCGGATGGCGTGCCAGTAGAAGCGGGGTGCGTACCAGGGCGAGCGCAGGCGAAGGCCGGTGATGGAGAGGTACAACGGTTGCTCCCCGCCTGTTTGCCGTGGGCCATGCAAAACAAAAGGCCCGGCCACCAGGGGAGGCGGCCGGGCCTTCTTTAATCATGGCGCTCCTTTTACGGAGCGCCGCCGTGATCAGATCGCCAGCTTGCGCACATCCGACAGATGGCCGGTGATGGCAGCGGCCGCCGCCATGGCCGGGCTCAGCAGGTGGGTGCGGCCACCGCGGCCCTGACGGCCTTCGAAGTTGCGGTTGGAGGTGGAGGCGCAACGCTCGCCCGGCTCCAGCTTGTCGGCGTTCATGGCAAGGCACATGGAGCAGCCAGGCTCACGCCAGTCAAAGCCGGCCTCGATGAAGATCTTGTCGAGGCCTTCGGCTTCCGCCTGTTCCTTAACAAGGCCCGAACCCGGCACGATCATGGCATAGACGCTGGAGGCGACCTTGCGACCCTTGGCGATGCCGGCGACCTCGCGCAGGTCCTCGATGCGGCCATTGGTGCAGGAGCCGATGAAGACCTTGTCGACCTTCACCTCTTCCAGCTTCTCTCCGCCCTTGAGACCCATATAGTCGAGCGAGCGGGCAATCGCCTTGCGGCGGCCTTCGTCGCTGTAATCATCCGGGTGCGGCACAGTGCCGTCGATGGGAGCGACGTCCTGCGGGCTCGTGCCCCAGGTGACCTGCGGCACGATCTCGCTCGCCTTCAGCACCACTTCCTTGTCGTAGGCGGCGCCGGCGTCGGACGGCAGGGTCTTCCAGTAGGAAACGGCGGCATCCCACTCGGCACCCTGCGGGGCCATCGGGCGGCCCTTGAGGTACTCGAAAGTGGTCTCGTCCGGGGCGATCAGGCCGGCGCGGGCGCCACCTTCGATCGACATGTTGCACATGGTCATGCGGCCGGCCATGGAGAGCGCCTGCACGGCTTCACCGGCATATTCGATCACGTAGCCGGTGCCGCCGGCGGTGCCGATCTTGCCGATGATGGCGAGGATCATGTCCTTGGCGGTGATGCCGGCAGGCAGCTTGCCTTCCACCGTCACCCGCATGTTCTTGGGGCGCGACTGCTGCAGCGTCTGCGTCGCCAGCACATGCTCGACCTCGGAGGTGCCGATGCCGAAGGCCAGCGCACCGAAAGCGCCGTGCGTTGCCGTGTGGCTGTCGCCGCACACCACGGTGGTGCCGGGCAGGGTGAAGCCCTGCTCGGGGCCGACGATGTGCACGATGCCCTGGCGCTTGTCGTTCATGCGGAAGTAGGTGACGCCGAAATCGGCACAGTTCTTCTCCAGCGTCTCGACCTGGATGCGGCTTTCCTCGTCGGCGATGCCCTGGGCACGGTCGGAGGTCGGCACGTTATGGTCGGCAACCGCCAGCGTGAGTTCCGGACGGCGGACCTTGCGGCCGCTCATACGAAGCCCTTCGAAAGCCTGGGGGCTGGTGACTTCGTGCACCATGTGGCGATCAATATAGAGGATGGTGGTGCCATCATCCTGCTGCGTCACCAGATGGCTGTCCCAGATCTTGTCAAAAAGCGTACGCGGCTTGGTCATCCTCGTCCTCATCCAGGGGCTTCCTTGCCGGCGGGCGCCGCCTTTCGGCGCTGCCGTGGAGCCTCTTTGACTGTCAGTCGGGTTATTAAATAACAAAACGGAAGAGAGGTTCGATAAACCTGAAAAGCCGGGCGATCAAGACCGACATGAAGCTTTCCCGGCCTGCGTCACACGCAACTCTCCCCGTCTTCACAAAAGCTGCTGTTTCCTCAAGGGCTAATCCGCCTCGCCGGCATTAAACTCATCCAGCAGCTGGGCGATGCTTGCACTGTCCGGCTGCTCGAGAATGGCGCGGGCACGGGCAACCGCGCCGGAGACGGCCAGATTGCGGATACGCCGCTTCATGAACGGAATCTTGGGCGGAGAGGCGGAAAGCTCGCGCACGCCAAGGCCGACCAGCAGCGGGATGAATCGGGGATCGCCCGCCATCTCGCCGCATACGGCAATGGGAATGCGCGCGGTAAGCGCCGCCTGCGTCGTCATCTGGATCAGGCGCAGCACCGCCGGGTGCAGCGGATCGTAAAGATGCGCCACCTGCTCGTCCGACCGGTCGATGGCGAGGGTGTACTGGATGAGATCGTTGGTGCCGATGGAGAAGAAATCGGCCTGAGTGGCCAGACCCTCGGCCGAAAGTGCAGCCGCCGGAACCTCGATCATAATGCCGAGCGGCGGCAGCGGATCGGCAATCGGCACGCCCTTGCGCTTGAGGCGCCGGGCAACCCGCATCAGCGAGGCGCGGGCAAGGCGCAACTCTTCCAGCCGGCTGATCATCGGCAGCATGATGCGGATGGGCCCATGCGCCCCCGAACGCAGCATGGCGGCGAACTGCGCCTCCATCAGCTTGGGTTCCTTGAGCGACAGGCGGATGGCGCGCAGGCCAAGCGCCGGATTGTCGCTGCTGAAGCTTTCATGCCCGAAGGCCGGCGCCAGCTTGTCTCCGCCGACATCGAGCGTGCGCAGGGTGACCGGCATGCCGGCCATCTTTTCCACGATGGCGCGATAGGCCTGGTACTGCTCGTCCTCGCCCGGCAGGTCGCGCCGGTTCATGAACAGAAACTCGGTGCGCAGCAGCCCTACGCCCTCCGCGCCGCTGTCGATCACATTGGCGGCTTCGCTCGGCAGTTCGATATTGGCGCGCAGCGTAACCGTCACCCCGTCGCGGCTGATGGCGGGCAGCTTGCGCAGGCGCTTGAGAGTGCGGCGCTCCTTGTCGAGAGCAACGGCTTCCTCGCGATAGGCGGCCAGCTTTTCCGGCGAAGGGTTGAGCACCACGATGCCGCGCCCGCCATCGACGATGATGGTATCGCCGGTGTGCGCGCTTTCCACGATGCCGGCGATGCCCAGCACCGTCGGCAGGCCAAGGGCACGGGCCATGATGGCGGTGTGGCCTTCGGCGCCGCCCAGCACGGTGGCAAGGCCGGCAATGCGGGCCGGGTCCAGCAGGGCGGTATCGGCCGGCGTCAGTTCCTCGGCCAGGATGACGCTGCCGAGCGGAACGCCCGAAAACGCCTTGTAGGTATAGTCGATGAGGTTGCGCACCACGCGCATGCCAACCTCGCGCACATCCTTGGCGCGCGAGGCGATATAACTGTCCTCAAGGCCGGCAAAACTGTCGGCGATCACCTGGATTTCGGCCACCACCGCCGCTTCGGCGTTGATTCTCTCCTCTGAAATGCGGCGGGTGATGCCGCGCATCAGGCGGGAGCCGCCGAGCATGCTGGCATGCGCCTCGAGTAGGAAGCCGATTTCCTCCGCCGCCGCCTGCGGCAGGGCCGAGGATTTTTCCCTGAGCCGGTCGATCTGCTTGCGCGACTTGGCAACAGCGCCCTCAAGGCGCGCCAGTTCATCGGCAACGGCGTCCGGCATCAGGTTATAATAGGGGACACTCTCGACGCCGGGCTTGACCAGATAGGCCGGTCCGATGGCGATGCCCGGGGCAATGCCAAGCCCGTGCAGCGATATTTCGCGCGTGCTGTCGCTGCGAACCATGAACCTCAATCCTCGTCGAAGCGCCGGTCAATCAGTTCGGCAAGCGCATCGAGCGCGGCCACGGCTTCGTTGCCGCTGGCGCGCAGCATCAGATCGGTGCCCGGACCGGCGGCCAGCATCATCAGCCCCATGATCGAGAGCCCGGATACTTCGGTATCGCCACGCGCGACGATGATCTCGGCATCGAAGCCTTCGACCAGCTTCACGAATTTGGCGGAGGCGCGGGCATGCAGGCCGCGCCGGTTGCGGATGGTGACCGCCCGTTCCTGCATGTTCTCACCCAGCCCTTGCGATTGCGACATGAGCTTCAGCTATCCGAAAGCAGCGCAGAGGCGACGTTGATGTAATGCCGGCCGGCATCGGCGCAGGCCACCACCGCCCCCTTGAGGGACTCGGCGTTGCGCACGCTGGCAAGCTTGATGAGCATGGGCAGGTTGATGCCGGCCACGACCTCGACATGCGCCTTTTCCATGATGGAAATGGCAAGGTTGGACGGCGTGCCGCCAAACATGTCGGTCAGCACGGCGACACCATCGCCGGTGTCGACTTCCGACACGGCGGCCAGGATGTCCTGACGGCGCTGCTCCATGTCGTCTTCCGGCCCGATGCAGACGGTGTGCACCTGTTTTTGCGGTCCCACCACGTGCTCCAGGGCGGCGACGAATTCGTCGGCCAGCCTGCCGTGCGTCACAAGGACGATACCGATCATCTGCCCTTCAACCCCTCATGATCTTTTCGCCCGGCACTGCCGGCCGGGCTGTTTCTTGTCTTTTCGTCCCGCCTTGCGGCAGGTGCCCATCGGTTCTTGTCGTTTTTGTCCCGTTGCATTTGCCGGTTCATCGCCTGTCAGTCCAGTTCGCGATGCCGGATCGTGCAGTCATAACCCTTTTCACGCACCCAGCGCCCCATCGTTTCCGCCAGATAGACCGAGCGGTGCTGCCCGCCGGTGCAGCCGAAGGCGATAGTGAGATAGGCCTTGCCCTCCTGGCGGTAACGCGGAAGCAGCGGCTCCAGCAGTGCCTTGAGATGGGCAAGAAAATCGGGAAGGTCGGGGTCATCCTCGATATAGGCGGCCACATCGCTATCCCGCCCGGTGTGCTGGCGCAGGGCCGGTTCCCAGTGCGGATTGCGCAGGAAACGCACATCGAAAAGCAGGTCGGCATCGCGCGGGATGCCGTGCTTGAAGCTGAAGGAGGTGGTGCACACGCGCAGTGTCGCCGCGTTGTCTTCGGCGAAATGGCCGGCAATCAGGGCGCGGCACTGGTGAATCGTCATCTGCGAGCTGTCGATCACCAGATCGGCGATACGCCGCAAAGGCTCCAGCAGCGCCATTTCGGCGCGGATGCCGTCCATCAGCGGGCGGTCCTGCGCCATCGGGTGCCGGCGACGGGTTTCGGTAAAACGGCGCTGCAGCACCTCGGCATCGGCCACCATCAGCAGCACGCTCAGGCTGACATCCGGCAGGCCGCGCAACTCGTCCGCCACCTGGCCCAGCCGGTCGATGCCGAAATCATGGGTGCGGGTGTCGACACCAAGGGCAAGACGGCGGCTGAACAGCTCGCTGCGCTGGGCTGCAGCCGGGATAAGGCCGAGCGGCAGATTGTCGATAACCTCGTAACCCTGGTCTTCAAGCGTCTTCAGCGCCGTCGTCATGCCGGCCCCGGCAAGGCCGGTGACCAGGACGATCTGGCGTGCCGCGTTCTGCGGCTTCCGGGAAGAGGGCGAGGCGGCGCGGTCCACGGTTGCGGTATCGCTATCGCTCGGCTGGCTCACTCGGGTTTCTCCAGAGCGCCTGTGTGACAAAGGCCCGGATCGAGCGCCGCTTGCAGCGCAAACTGCGCCTTGGCGACCGCCGACCCCTCGAAAGGCGCCAGTGTGACCACGGGCAGGGCTACTCCTTCAAGTGTTTCCTCGCGGCGGTGCGGCAATCTTTCGATCTGCTCGCCGGGAGCGGCCAGCCGCAAGATGAGCCTGACTGTCGCCCGCCCGCACTCCGGCAGCCGCAGGATCCCGAGGCCGCGTGCCTCGATAAGCCCGGCGGTCTGCGGCGGGGCAAAGGCGGCGAGCGTACCGTCGCCGACCGCTTCCACCACCGTCACATCATCCGCCACCAATCCGGCACCTGCCGCAATCAGCCGCAGGGCAAGGTCCGATTTGCCGCTGCCGGAGGGGCCGAGGAGCAGAATCGCCTGGCTCTCAAGGGCAACGCAGCTGGCATGCAGGCGCAGCATCGTGGCTGCGGCGGCTCAGCCGGCCGTACCGCCTACTGTCAGTCCATCAAGCCGTAGCGTCGGCTGGCCGACGCCCACCGGCACACCCTGGCCGCTCTTGCCGCACACGCCGATGCCCGGATCGAGCGCCAGATCGTTGCCGATCATGCTGACGCGGGTGAGGGCGTCCGGGCCGTTGCCGATGATGGTGGCGCCCTTGACCGGAGCGGTCACCTTGCCGTCCTCGATCAGGTAGGCCTCGGTCGCGGCAAAAACGAACTTGCCGTTGGTGATGTCGACCTGTCCGCCACCGAAATTGACGGCATAGAGGCCCTTCTTGACCGACGCGATAATCTCGGCCGGGTCCTTGTCGCCCGCCAGCATGTAGGTGTTGGTCATGCGCGGCATGGGGGAGTGGGCATAAGACTGGCGGCGGCCATTGCCGGTAGCGGCCATGCCCATGAGGCGGGCATTCAGCCGGTCCTGCATGTAGCCGACGAGGATGCCGTCCTCGATCAGCGTGGTGCAGCGGCTGGGCGTGCCTTCGTCATCGATGCTGAGGCTGCCACGCCGGTCGGCGAGGGTGCCGTCGTCAACGATGGTCACGCCCCTGGCGGCAACGCGCTGGCCCATCAGGCCGGCGAAAGCCGAGGTCTTCTTGCGATTGAAGTCGCCTTCAAGGCCGTGGCCGACCGCCTCATGCAGCATGACGCCGGGCCAGCCGGCACCGAGCACGATGGGCATCTCGCCCGCCGGGGCGGCAACAGACTCGAGATTGACCAAGGCCTGGCGCAGCGCCTCATCCACCTGCGCCTTCCAGTTGGCCTCGAGAATCAGCTCCTCGAAGCCGCGGCGGCCGCCGGCACCATGATTGCCGATCTCCATCCGCGTGCCATCGCCGGCCACGATCTGGATGTTGAGGCGCACCATGGGGCGCAAATCGGCAGCCTGATGGCCGTCCGGGCGGATGATCCGCACCGCCTGCCAGCTGCCGGCGATAGAGGCGCTTACCTGTTTCACCCGGCTGTCGCGGGCGCGGGCATAGGCGTCAATCTCGGCCAGCAGCTTGACCTTGTCCTCGAAGCTCGGCCCGCCCAGGGGATTGTCCGGGGCGTAAAGCTGGCGGTTGGTGCCGACCGGGGCCGCGGCCCAGCTGCCACCCTTGCCGGTCTGGATCGAGCGCACCGTTCCGGCGGCGCGGCCAAGCGCGGCCTCGCTGATTTCGCCGGAATGGGCATAACCGGTGGTCTCGCCACTGACGGCGCGCAGGCCGAAGCCCTGCATGGTGTCGAAATTGGCGGCCTTCAGGCAGCCATCGTCCCAGCTCAGGGATTCGGACTGGGCATATTCCAGATAAAGTTCGCCATCATCGGCGCTGCCGAGCGCCTCGCCCACGATGTCGCCTGCCCGCCGGGCATCAAGGCCGGTGCGGGTGAAAAACAGCTCGTCGGTGGTTTGCAGCGCGGACATGGTCTGGATCGCTTTTGTTGAATTCCGCCGGGCAGGGTGGCCATGGCAACCCTGCAAAGCGCTCGCATGAGGCTAAAGATGGCGTCCGCTTGTCGCAGGATCAACCGATCTGGTGAAGATTGCCCTTTGTCGCTCCCCGGCGCCACCCGAACCGAATCCGAGAGGGCAATCGATGTCAGAAAGGTGGAAGCCGGTGATGGATATGGTAAATATGCGATTCATGAGGTCCTTAACGACCGGCCTCGAGCCGATAAGTCCGGGGCCGGAAACTTAGTCCAGCCGAGGGGTTGAACCGCCGCCGACCACCGGAAGTGGCACCCCTTGGAGCCGATACATGAAAATGAGCGCGGGCACTTGTTGTCGCGGCCGGGCATTGTCGTGTAATTATGGGCAAATAGAGAAAAAAAGAGGGCCGATACAAGGCCTGCAGCGCATGCTGATGTTGCGATTGGGGAGGACGAGTTGCCGATGAAGAGGTTCATCACCGCGAGCCTTGCCGGGTTGGGAACGCTCATGGCGTCTGCCGTGGCGCTGGCGGAACAGCCGCACGAGTGGGGCATCGGGCTCCAGGCCGCGCGCTCCCCGATCAAGGTCGAGATGGAGCATTTCCATACCGAGCTGTTGTGGATCATCTCCGCAATTGTGCTGCTGGTCATGGGGCTGTTGGCCTATGTGATGGTGCGTTTCCGGGCCGGTCGCAATCCGGTGCCGTCGAAAGTTACCCACAACACGCTGCTGGAAATCTGCTGGACCGGCATTCCCGTGCTCATCCTGGTGGTGATCGCCATCCCGTCGCTGAAGCTGCTCTACCTGCAGGACAAGCAGCCCGATGCCGACATGACCATCAAGGTCACCGGGCATCAGTGGTACTGGAGCTATGAATATGCCGATGCCGCCGCCGGTGGCGGTGATGCAGATTTCGGCTTCGACAGCTATCTCATCCCCGACAACGAGATCGATCCGGCCAAGGGCCAGATCAGGCTCCTGTCGGTGGATAACGAGGTGATCATTCCGGCCGATACGAAGGTACGCTTCGTCATCACCGGCGCGGACGTCATCCATTCCTGGGCCATCCCGTCGCTCGGCATCAAGATGGATGCGGTGCCGGGGCGCCTCAATGAAGCCTGGACCTATGTGCCCGCCAAATATATCGGCGAGACCTTCTACGGCCAGTGCTCGGAGATTTGCGGCATCAATCACGGCTTCATGCCGATTGCCGTGCGCGCCGTCTCCAGGGAGGACTACGCCAAGTGGCTGGAGCAGGCGAAGACCAAGTTCGCCTCCGCCGCCCCGTCTGAGGCGCCCGGTATCGGCGCCGTTGCCCAGCTTGCGCCGTAACCAGCGCTGCTGACGCCGCAGATTTGAAAGAAGGATCGGTCCAGATGGCCAGCCATTCCGCGCACGCCCATGACCATGATGACGGGCACCACGACCACAAGCCCGGCTTTTTCACCCGCTGGTTCCTGTCGACGAACCACAAGGATATCGGCACGCTCTATCTGATTTTCGCGGTGATCGCGGGCCTCATCGGCGGCCTGTTCTCCGTAATCATGCGCGCCGAACTGCAGCATCCTGGCCTGCAATTCATCACCAACGGCCAGATGTGGAACGTGATCATCACCGCCCACGGTCTGATCATGGTGTTCTTCGTCGTCATGCCGGCGCTGATCGGCGGATTCGGTAACTGGTTCGTGCCGCTGATGATCGGGGCGCCGGACATGGCCTTTCCGCGTCTCAACAACATCTCGTTCTGGCTGATCGTGCCGGCCTTCCTGCTGCTGCTGGGCTCCGCCTTCGTGGGCGACGGCGCCGGCACCGGCTGGACGATCTATCCGCCGCTTTCAACCGCGACGGGCCAGCCCGGCCCCTCGGTCGATATGGCGATCTTCGCGCTGCACCTTGCCGGCGCGTCCTCGATCCTCGGCGCGGTCAATTTCATCACCACGATCTTCAACATGCGCACGCCCGGCATGACCTTCCACAAGATGCCGCTCTTTGTGTGGTCCATGCTGATTACCGCCTTCCTGCTTCTGCTGGCGGTGCCGGTGCTGGGCGGTGCGATCACCATGCTGCTGATGGACCGGAACTTCGGCACCAGCTTCTTCGATCCGGCCGGTGGCGGCGATCCGCTGCTGTTCCAGCATCTGTTCTGGTTCTTCGGCCACCCCGAAGTCTACATCATGATCCTGCCGGCCTTCGGCATCGTCAGCCACGTGGTCTCCACCTTCTCGCGCAAGCCGATCTTCGGGTATCTCGGCATGGCCTACGCGATGGCGGGCATCGGCTTTGTCGGCTTCGTGGTGTGGGCGCACCACATGTTCACCGTCGGCCTCGACATCGACACGCGCGCCTACTTCACCGCGGCAACGATGATCATTGCCGTGCCAACGGGCATCAAGATCTTCTCCTGGATCGCCACGATGTGGGGCGGGTCGCTGGAGTTCAAGACGCCGCTCCTGTGGGCGATCGGCTTTATCTTCCTCTTCACCGTCGGTGGCGTGACCGGCGTCGTGCTCTCCAATGGTGGCCTCGATGTCGTGCTGCACGACACCTATTATGTTGTCGCGCATTTCCACTATGTGCTGTCGCTGGGCGCGCTCTTCGGCATCTTCTGCGGCTGGTACTACTGGATCGGCAAGATGTCGGGCCGGCAGTATCCGGAGTGGATCGGGCAGGTGCATTTCTGGCTCACCTTCGTGGGCGTGAACCTCACCTTCTTCCCGCAGCACTTCCTTGGCCTGCAGGGCATGCCGCGCCGTATTCCGGACTATCCGGACGCCTTTGCCGGCTGGAACAACGTTTCCTCCATCGGCGCCTACATCGCTTTTGCCGGCGCCATCTTCTTCGTGTTCGGTGCGTTCTACACCCTGTTCTTCGGCAAGAAGGTTGGCGCGAATTACTGGAACGACAGCGCCAATACGCTGGAGTGGACGGTCAGCAGCCCGCCGCCGTTCCACCAGTTCGACGAACTGCCCGAGCTGCCGGAAACGGCGGGCCACTAAGGCGCCGCAAGGCTCCGGCCGCTCTTCGTCTCACGCGCGGCTGCCTCTGGCGATTGTGAAGCCAGGGGCAGTTTGCGGCCTTGCACTGAGCGCTGCTTGCAGGCAAGTGCAGGGCAGTTTGCCTCGTGAGAACCCTAGGGCCCCTAGATGACCAAGACGATGATCAACGCCACCACCAGCCCTGAAGCGACTGCTTCCTCACCCGCCGCGCGCGGGGGAGAGGGCACCACGCGCGACTATTTCGAGCTTCTGAAACCGCGCGTGATGAGCCTTGTGGTGTTCTCCGGCTTTGCCGGGTTGATGGCGGCTCCGGGCCATATTCACCCGCTTCTGGGCTTCACCGCCATCCTGTGTATCGCGCTGGCTTCCGGTGCCGCCGGCGCCATCAACATGTGGTACGAGCGCGATCTCGACTCGCTGATGAAGCGCACGAAGGATCGCCCGCTGCCGGCTGGCCGCGTGGCGCCCGACGATGCGCTGGCGATGGGGCTTTTCCTCACGGCCTGCTCCGTCGGCCTGATGGGCCTCGCCATCAACTGGGTGGCGGCCGGCATCCTTGCTTTTGCCTCCTTCTTCTACGTCATCATCTACACCGTCGGGCTCAAGCGCTACACGCCGCAGAACATTGTGATCGGCGGCGCGGCCGGCGCCTTTCCGCCCATGATCGGCTGGGCCGCGGTGACGGGCGATGTGAGCTGGGCCTCGCTGACGCTCTTCCTCATCATCTTCCTTTGGACGCCACCGCATTTCTGGGCGCTGGCGCTCTTCAGTAACGAAGATTACCGCCGCGCCGGCGTGCCGATGCTGCCGGTGGTTGCCGGTGAGCGCCATACCAAGTGGCAGATGCTGGCCTATACGCTGGTGCTGGCGCCGGTGGCGCTGCTGCCGACCTGGCTGGGCACCGCGGGCGTGGTCTATCTGGCGTTTGCCGCTGTGCTGGGCGCGCTCTTCATCCTCTCCGCCGTTCGCGTGATGCGTGAGGACGGGGCATCGACGAACCACAAGGCCGCGCGCCAGATGTTTGGTTATTCCATCCTTTATCTGTTCGCGATCTTCGCTGCGCTGATCGTTGACGCAACCGCACGAGGGTTATGAGCGGACATGAGCAAACGCCCCTCCGACACCCAGATGCACAAGGAAAGGCGCGGACGTAACCGCACCGTGCTGCTGCTTTTGATCGGGTTTGCCGCGCTGGTCTACGCCATCTCCATTGTGCGTATGGGCGGAGGCCACTGACGATGGCAGCCCGCCCGCCCGCCCGCAAAGCCACCGGCGGCAAAGGCCGCAGCAATGGCCGTATGGCCATCGGGCTGGCTGTGCTGGTGCTGGGCATGGTGGGGCTGACCTTCGCTTCCGTACCGCTTTACGGTCTTTTCTGCTCCGTCACCGGTTATGGCGGCACCACAAAGCGCGGCGGGGAGCTGCCCAAGACGGTGCTCGACCGCGAGATGAAGGTGCAGTTCAACGCCGATGTGAACAGCGATCTGCCCTGGGTCTTTCACCCCGACCAGCCTCAGCTGACGGTCAAGATTGGGCAGGGGGCGCTTACGTCCTTCACCGCCAAGAACATGTCGGGCCGGCCGACGGTTGGCATGGCGGTCTATAACGTCACGCCGCTTCAGATCGGGCGCTATTTCCACAAGGTACAGTGCTTCTGCTTTGACGAGCAGTTGCTGGCCCCGGGCCAGAAGGTCGACATGCCGGTCTATTTCTACATAGACCCGGCCATGAATGACGATCCGTATCTCAAGGACATCAAGACGGTCACGCTCTCCTATACTTTCTATCAGGCCAAATCCGACCGTCTGGACGGGGCTATCGCAAAGTATTATCAAGAGCTTGAGAAGCAGGCGGCTTATGACAAGACGCATGATCCGGCCGAGGCCGCCAAAGAGGGCGGAAAAGGCGGATGAGTTGCTTGTCATAAGATTGCGCGATCAAATAAAGTCCAAAAATAACAATCGCGACTGAATGACGATGGGGACGCTGAAGTGACGTCCGCCACGTGAGCAGGGGAAAGGGAAACGAGGAACATGAGCGATCACGACGCCACGGCACCTGCCGGACATTCCGCCCATGGCCATCCGTACCACCTGGTAAATCCGAGCCCCTGGCCGCTACTGTCCGCCTTTTCCGCCGGCCTGCTGGCGATTGGCACCGTCATCGGCATGCATGGTGGCGGCTGGTGGATCAGCCCGATCGGCGGCCTGTGCGTGCTTGCCTGCATGTATGTGTGGTGGCGCGATGTCATCAAGGAAGCCGTAATCGAGAAGGCGCATACGCCGGTGGTCAAGATTGGCCTGCGCTACGGTATGTCGCTCTTCATCGCCTCCGAGGTGATGTTCTTCGTCGCGTTCTTCTGGGCCTATTTTTCCAGCGGTCTCTATCCCGCCGCCGCCACCGGTTTCCAGTGGCCGCCCAAGGGCATCCATACGGTCGATCCGTGGGACCTGCCGCTTTTGATGACGCTTATCCTGCTGCTCTCCGGCACAACCGTCACTTGGGCGCACCACGCCATTCTCGAGAACAAGCAGGCCGATGCTGTGAAGGCGCTGGCCATCACGGTGCTGCTGGGCATCAGCTTCACCTGCGTGCAGGTGTTTGAGTATGCGCACCCGCATTTCAGCCTGCATGACGGCATCTATCCGTCGACCTTCTACATCGCTACCGGCTTCCACGGCGCCCATGTGATCATCGGCACCATCTTCCTGGCCGTCTGCTACTTCCGCACCCGCGCCGGGCATTTCACCCCCAAGAGCCATTTTGGCCTCGAGGCGGCAGCCTGGTACTGGCACTTCGTGGACGTGGTGTGGCTGTTCCTCTTCTTCGCCGTCTATCTGTGGGGCGCGGGCGTTTCCGCGGAATAAGCTGGACGAAAAGCGCCCCGACGCCGGGCTGGCGGCCCTTTCCCGGCACTGGATCGTCAGATCCCTTGCCTGCCGCTGCCCGCGTTGCGGCATCGGGGCGCTGTTTGAAGGATATCTGAAGCCGGTTGCTGCCTGTTCTCATTGCGGGCTGGAGATTGCCCGCAACGACAGCGGCGACGGGCCGGCTGTTTTCCTGATCTTCATTCTCGGTTTTCTCGTCGTCCCGGCGGCGCTGATCGTGGAATTTACCTGGTCGCCGCCGATCTGGGTGCATGTCGTCGTCTGGCCGCTGCTTGTCGGCGGGCTTATCGCGCTGTTGCTGCGCCCGTCCAAATCCCTCGTCATCGCTATCCAGTACCGCAACCGCCCGGCCGATTTCGGCTGAGGCGCCGGTCAGTACTCGAAGGCCGTAAGCAGATAGAGGCGCCGGCCGGCGGTGGCGCCGAGCCACAGGGCGACTGCGCTCCAATAGTCCGCCGGCAGATGCGAGGCGGCCAGATCGCGCGAGAGGCGGCGCTGCAGGCCGGGAGAGAGCCATCCCAGATCGGCCGGGAGTTCATCCTCCGTCAAGGTTGCTTCCCATCTGGCCAGTGTTTCCAGCCGGTCACCCAGCAGCAAGGGACGGCCTCCGGCCCCGGTTTCCTGCGCCAGTGCCCAGAGATTGGCCGGGTAGGGAAAGCTGAGCGCAGCTTCGGTTTCCCAGGCGCTGAGGCAGATCGTGGCGGCAATGGCCTGGCCCCGGTCCATCTGCATACCGGCCAGCAGCGAAGGTTCTGTGGGCAGGCGGGCCGCGCGCAGAAAGGCAGCAGCGAGCGGGGAAATGGATTGCCGCAGGAATATGTCGGTTCTCGGCAATCTGAGCTGATTGCCGACAGCCTCCGGGGATGTTGCGGCTATGTGAAAGCGCAGGGTCATAAGGCTGGAGCCTTTGTTTGGTGCCTCGCCTCACGGGCGCAGAGAGCCGGCGGCAGTTGATCGGCCGCCGGCCCGATCCGTCAGTTGCAGTTGTTGGCGGTGCCGTTGGCCACGCGGCCCCGATTGGCGAGTGCGTACTGGGAGGTGGCCTGACCTGCAGCGGCGGTCGTGACACCGGCGGGGCGGGCAACCAGCCAGTGGGCGGGATTGTGGGGATCGCGTGTGGCAATGTAGTTGTTGCCATTCCCCAGTCCGGTAACCGGGCCGTGGTCGTCGCCCGGATTGGCCAGCGTTACGGTCAGGCGGAATTTGCAGAATTTGGGGTGTGGGGGATTGTTGCCCGCCGTCATCAGGGACAGCTCGTTATTGTAGTTGAACTGCTCGGGAGCCAGATTGGCGTAGGTTGCGTGTTGCCCGGCCGGAGGCGGCTGGATGCGCCCGACGTCGCGGTAAAGCTCAAGGGCGGAAGCCAGTGACGGCAGTGCGAAGGCGCTGACCGCAGCGAGGAGGGCGATTGCCCGCCGGCGGGAGATGAATGGACGCATGAGAAAGCTCTCGCTTGCATGTGTCCCCCCTGAAAATTTTCTAACCTTAAATTGATATTTTATCAATATAAGCAATTAAATATTGCAACACCTGTCATGGTGGACGCGGAGCGACCGATAAGGTTATCCAGTTGCAACGTCCCGCGAGAGGGCGCCCCGTGGGGAGTTGAGGATGTCCAAAGCAATCAAACGTTTCCGCCCGACCTTCTGGGCTACTTTCTTCACGGTTCCCGTGCTGTGTCTGCTGATCGCCCTCGGCCTCTGGCAATGTTATCGGCTGCAATGGAAGCTGGGGCTGCTGGCGACCATCGACGCACGCATGCACTCGCAGCCGATGGCGCTGCCGACGGAGATTGTGCCGCCGGTCGAGCCGTGGGATTTTCAGCCCGTCGCGGTCAGCGGGCGTTTCGACAACGCGCATGAGCTTTATCTGACCGGCCGCTCCTATCAGGGGGCGTCGGGCTACAATGTGATCACGCCGCTGACGCTCGACGACGGGCGCACAGCCTTTGTGAATCGGGGCTGGGTACCCTATGAAATGCGCGACCCTGCCACGCGCAAGGACGGGCTTGTTGACGGCGAGACACAGTTGGTTGCCGTGGCCCGCGTTCCGGGTGCCAAGGGCTGGATGCAGCCGGAGAATGACGTGGCCAAGAATGTGTGGTTTCACGCCGATCTTGCCGAAATGGCGGGTGCGGTGGGGGCAACGCGTTTCGTGCCGTTGTTGCTGGAGCAACGCCCGGATCCGGCTGAGCCGGCAGGGCCCTATCCACGGCCGATCTCGACGGCGACCAACATCAACAACCCGCACCTGCAATATGCAATGACCTGGTTCGCTTTTGCGCTGACGCTGGCCGTGATTTATTTCCTCTATCACTGGCGGCCCGAAGAGGAGCCGGCCGACAAGGCGCAGGAGTAGGCGCCCCGGCCAGCACCCTGGAGGCACGGCAATTTATCGGTCCCGGGGCAAGAACCGGGCAGGCAGGAGACAGGCAGGACATGGCTGCAGCGCTGGCTGAACTGGAAGGGCGCTTCAAGCGCATCAGCAACATCAACGGGGCGCTGGCCGTACTGGGCTGGGACCGCTCGGCGGTGATGCCGGCTGGCGGCGCCGAGGCACGGGCGGGCCAGGTGGCGGCTCTGTCCGTCATCGCGCATGAGATGGTGACGGCGCCGGATATGGATGGACTGCTCTCCACGGCCGAGGCCGAGCCGGTGAACGACCGCTGGCGCGCCTCCAACCTGCGCGAGATGCGCCGCGTCTGGGTGCATGCCAATGCGGTGCCGGGCTCACTGGTCGAGAAGCTGGCCCACGCCACCTCCGCCTGTGAAATGGCCTGGCGTCAGGCGCGGCCGGCCGGTGATTTCGCGGTGGTGAAGCCGCATCTGGCAACCTTGCTGGAACTGGTGCGGGAGACGGCGGTTGCCAAGGCGGAGGCACTGGGCACCAGCCTCTATGATGGCCTGCTTGACCAGTACGAGCCGGGCATGAAAAGCGCGACCATCGACGCGCTGTTTGACGATCTGGCGACCTTCCTGCCCGGTTTTATTGGCGAGGTGCTGGATAAGCAGGCTTCCGCCGGGCCGATCCTGCCGCTGGAGGGAAATTTCCCGATTGCAAGGCAGGAGGCTCTCGGCCGCCGGCTGATGCAGGCCATCGGTTTCGATTTCAACCATGGCCGGCTTGATGTCAGCGCTCACCCCTTCTGTGGTGGCACGCCCGACGATGTGCGCATCACCACGCGCTACCGCGAGGATGATTTTGCCTCCGCCATCATGGGGGTGATGCATGAGACCGGGCACGCCATGTACGAACTGGGCCTGCCCAGGGACTGGCGCGGCTTGCCGGTGGGTGAGGCGCGCTCCATGGCCATCCATGAAAGCCAGAGCCTGATCGTCGAGATGCAGGCCGGCCGCAGCGCCGAGTTTCTATCCTATGCCGCTCCGCTCTTCCGCGAGGCCTTTGGCGGCAACGGGCCGGCCTGGGAAGCACAGAATATCCGCCGGCTCTATACCCGCGTCTCGCGCGGCTTCATTCGCGTGGAAGCGGATGAAGTGACCTATCCTGCCCACGTCATCCTGCGCTTCCGCCTCGAAAAGGCGCTCATTGCCGGCGATCTGACGCTGGATGATCTGCCGGGGGCCTGGAATGACGGCATGAAGGAGCTTCTGGGTGTGGTGCCGCCGGGCGATACGCTGGGCGTGCTGCAGGACATCCACTGGTACGACGGCGCGTTTGGCTACTTCCCGACCTACACGCTGGGCGCGATGACCGCGGCGCAGCTGTTCGATGCCGCCTCCAAAGCCGACAGCGACCTCAAGCCCGGCCTCGCCCGTGGCGATTTTGGTCCGCTGATGCGCTGGCTGCGCAGCAACATTCATGAAAAGGCCTGCCTTCTGGACAGCACCGCGCTGCTGACCGAGGCAACGGGCAAGCCGCTTGATGCCGGCATCTTCAAGCGCCACCTGACGCAGCGCTATCTCGGTTGAAAAGGGCAGCCGGCCCGGCGTTGAACGGGCCGGCCTTTGCCTGAAAAGCGCAGCTGCCCTGCGCAAAACTGCGCCCAGCCGGCATCAGCCATGCCGAGCGAGCAATTGAAGCAAAGCTGTCACAGTCTTATGGTGCTCGCCACATAAAGGGACGGAGCGAAACGCCGTGAAGTATATCAGCACCCGCGGGAAGGCCCCGGAGCTCGAGTTCGACGATGTGATGCTGGCCGGTCTGGCACGGGACGGCGGCCTTTATATCTCCAAGAGCTGGCCGCGCATCAGCGGCGAAGAAATGCGCTCCTGGCGAGGCATGCCCTACTGGGAACTCGCAACCCGCGTCATGCTGCCCTTCATGGGCGGGCGCATCGACGAAGCCGACTTCGCCGATATCGTCAAGGATACCTACTCCGGATTTGACCACGCCGCCGTCACGCCGCTCATCCAGCTGGATGAGAAGCTGTTCGTGATGGAGCTGTTCCACGGCCCCACCCTTGCTTTCAAGGATGTGGCCATGCAGCTGCTTGGCCGCCTCTATGACTATGTGCTGAAGAAGCGCGGCCAGCGCGTGACCATTGTTGGCGCCACCTCCGGCGACACCGGTTCCGCTGCGCTCGAAGCCTTCAAGAACCGCGAATGCGTGGATATCGTCATCCTGCATCCCAAGGGCCGTACCTCCGAGGTGCAGCGCCGGCAGATGACGACCATCAAGGCCGACAATGTTCACAACATTGCGCTTGAAGGCACCTTCGACGATTGCCAGGACATGGTTAAGGCCATGTTCGCGGATACCAATTTCCGCGACAGCATCAATCTTTCCGCCGTCAATTCCATCAACTGGGCCCGTATCATGGCCCAGGTGGTTTACTACTTCCACGCCGGCCTCGCGCTTGGCGCGCCCGACCGCCCGCTGAATTTCGCGGTGCCTACCGGCAATTTCGGCAACATCTATGCAGGCTATGTGGCCCGCCGGATGGGCGTGCCGATCGAGAAGCTGGTGTGCGGCAGCAATTCCAACGACATCCTGCACCGCTTCTTCTCCACCGGCGCGATGGATGTTGAGACCGTGGTGCCGACGCTGTCGCCCTCCATGGACATCCAGATCTCTTCCAACCACGAGCGCCTGCTGTTCTCGCTGCTGGAGCGCGACGGCGAGAAGCTGACCGACGCGATGACCCGCTTCCGCTCGACCGGGCATATGGAAGTGCCGGCCGGCGCGCTGGACCGGGCGCAGGCGATCTTCGCCAGCCATCGCAGTGATGATGCGGCCACGCTAGCCACCATGCGCGAGGTCTATCGCCGCTCCGGCTGGCTGATCGATCCGCACACCGCTGTCGGCGTTGCCGCCGCCCGCGCCGTTACGCTCGACCCGAGCACGGTCACTGTGGCCTTTGGCTGCGCGCATCCGGCCAAGTTCCCCGATGCGGTGGAAAAGGCGACCGGCGTTCGTCCGGGCCTGCCGCCGCGCCTCGCCGATCTTTATGAGCGCGAGGAAGTCTATACGACCCTTCCCAATAATCTGGCCGTCGTGCAGGAGTTCATCCGCTCCAGCGTCGTCGCGCCTGGAGCTGCTGCATGAGTTCTTCCGTGCGTGTCACGACCCTCGATAATGGCCTCAAGGTCGTTACCGACGAGATGCCCCATGTCGAAACCGTTTCCGTCGGCGTGTGGGTTGGCGTAGGCGCCCGCAACGAAGTGCCCGCCGTCAATGGTGTGGCCCACATGCTTGAGCATATGGTCTTCAAGGGCACCGAGCGTCGTAGCGCCCGGCAGATCGCCGAAGAGGTGGAAGCTGTCGGCGGGCAGATGAATGCCTATACCGGCCGCGAGAACACCGCCTTCTATGTGAAGGTGCTGAAGCAGGATGTCGGCCTTGGCGTGGATGTCATCTCGGATATCCTGCAGAACTCCGTGTTCGATCCGGAAGAATATGAGCGTGAGCGTACCGTGGTGCTGGCCGAGATCGGCCAGGCGCAGGACACGCCCGATGACATCGTCTTCGACCATTTTCAGCTGGCGGCCTATCCGGATCAGGCCATCGGCCGCCCGGTTCTTGGCACCAACGAGAGCATCGGCGCGCTTGGCCGCGACGAAGTGGCGGGCTATCTGCACCGCCACTATGCCGGCGGCAACATGGTGCTGTCGGCTGCCGGCAATATCGAGCATGACCGCTTGGTTGACCTTGCGCGCAATGCCTTTTCCGGCAGCAAGGCCGAGGCCGAGCCGATGGTCGAGACCGCCCGCTATGAGGGCAGCGAGCTGCGCGACGAGCGCGATCTCGAGCAGACCCACATCGTGCTGGGCTTTGACGGGCTCAGCTATCACGACCCGGATTTCTACGGCCTGTCGCTGCTCTCCACCGCCCTTGGCGGTGGCATGTCCTCTCGCCTCTTCCAGGAGGTGCGGGAAAAGCGCGGCCTAGTCTATTCCATCTATAGCTTCAGCGCCTCCTATCAGGATGGCGGGCTGTTCGGTATCTATGCCGGCACCAACCCCGAGGATGTGGGCGAACTCATCCCCGTGGTGTGTGACGAGATGCTGAAGGCAGCCGGCGGCATCACCGACGAAGAGATGGAGCGTGCACGCGCCCAGATGCGGGCAGGCCTGCTGATGGGTATGGAATCCACCATGGCGCGCTGCGAGCAGAGCGCCCACCAGCTGCTGAGCTATGGCCGCGTGGTGCCGGTGGACGAGCTGGTGGCGCATATCGAGGCGGTTGACCGGCCGATGCTGCAGCGGGTGGCACAGCGCCTCCTGGCAAAACGCCCCACCCTCTCCGCCGTTGGGCCTCTGGCGGGGCTGGAAAGCTATGATAACATAAGGGATCGGCTGGCCGCCTGACGGGTTCTTCCCGTCGAGGGCGGACAGCACCTCCCGGGCTGTTCCTCCCTGAATGATGCGCTTGCTGCCCAGTGCTTTTGGCCAGATCGGCTCTACCGTGATTGAAGGCCCGCGCCTTGTCATGCGCGCGCCGGTGATGACCGATTGGCAGGAATGGGCCCGCTTGCGGGCCGCCTCCCGCGACTATCTGGAGCCGTGGGAGCCGGTCTGGCCTGCCGATGCGCTGACGCGGGCGGCCTTTGCCCGCCGGGTGCGCCGCTACAGCGCCGACTGGCAGACCGATGTGGGGTACGGCTTCCTCATCTTTTTGCGCGGGGTCAATCAGGGCTTCGGCGCCATGGTCGGCGGGCTCAACCTCTCGAATGTGCGCCGCGGCGTCGCCCAGATGGGCACCATCGGCTACTGGACCGGCGCCAGCTTTGCCGGTCGCGGTTACATGACGGAAGCAGTAGGTATGGTGTGCCGCCACTCTTTCGGTGAACTCAGGCTGCACCGGGTGGAAGCCGCCTGCATTCCAGACAATCTTGCCAGCCGCCGCGTGCTGGAAAAGGCCGGCTTTCGCGAGGAAGGCTTTGCCGAGCGCTATCTGCGCATCAATGGCCAGTGGCGTGACCATGTGCTGTTCGGCATGGATGTCGAGCGTTTCCACTCATTGCCGCCGCATTCTGCCGGCTGAGGCCTTTTCTCTTTCCTGATCATCTTGCTGCCCCGTGCGATCACCCCGCTCCTTGAAGGCCGGGGTCGTGATCCGCTTTTTGCTTTGGCGGACAGCAAACTGACAGGCTGGGCAGGCGATAGAGGCGGGGACCGGAGTGCTCCCGGTCATCCCTCAAGCAGCCTCGTTTCCGCAAAGGAAAGCCCATGCGTATCGCAACTGCCGTCGTTCTCGCTGCCGTCACCGTGCTGCCGTTGGCCGCTCATGCAAGCCCGAAATGCACCGCCGAGCCCAAGGACAAGTGGATGAGCCAGGAGGCCATGACCTCCAAGATCAAGGCGCTCGGCTTTACCTTCAAGGAGCTCGAAGTCACCGGGTCCTGCTATGAAATCTACGGCAAGAACGCCGAAGGCAAGAAGGCCGAGGTTTATTTCAACCCGGTCACCGGCGATATCGTGAAGTCCGAGATCGACGACTGATCTGTCGATGAGCGACGACGTCATCGAGGCGGGGGTGCAGGGCGCCCCCGCTGCCGCAGCTGAAGTCAAGGTATGGGACCCTGTCGTTCGGCTGTTTCACTGGCTGGTTGTGACCGGCTGCATCCTCAACCTCTTCATCCTGGAAGAAGGGCATCTGGCCCATCAGGTAACCGGCTATGTGGTCGCCGGGGCGCTAGCCGTGCGCGTGGTCTGGGGCTTCATCGGCAGCCGCTATGCCCGATTTGCCGACTTCTTCCCTACGCCCGCACGCCTCTCCGCCTATCTCGGGGCCATGCTGCGGGGTGAGCAGCCGCGCATGCTCGGTCACAACCCCCTCGCCTCATTGATGATGCTGACGCTGATGTGCCTGCTCGGGGCCACCGCGCTGACGGGATGGATGCAGACGCTCGACATGTTCTGGGGCGTGCGCCTGATCCGCCACCTGCACGGCTTCTTTGCCAATGGCATCATGGTGCTGGCCTTCCTGCATGCTGCCGCCGGCCTCTTTGAAAGCTGGCTGCATCGTGAGAACCTCATCTGGTCGATGGTGACCGGACGCAAACGTGCATGAGGGTATTGCTGATTGAAGACCGTGCCCGTCTGCGCGAACTGCTGGGTGAGGCGGTTCGCGAGGCGGGCTGGCGTGTCGATGCGGTGGAGACGGCGGAAGAAGGTCGGGCTGCACTGGCGGTAGTCGATTACGACCTGCTGCTGCTCGATCTCGGCCTGCCGGATGAAGACGGCCTTGACCTGCTGCGGGAGTTGCGCGCGGGCGGCATGGCGATTCCCGTACTCGTGCTTACCGCCAGGGGGGCCGTGGACGAGCGTATCGCCGGGCTCGATGCCGGGGCGGATGACTATCTGGTCAAGCCCTTCAATAATGGGGAACTTCTGGCACGGGCCCGGGCATTGCTGCGTCGGGCACCGAGCAGTGCCATGCCGATTCTGGAGTATGGTAGGCTGTGTTTCGATCCGGCAACGGCACGCGCCAGCTGCGGGCAGGAGGAAATCCCTCTTTCCCCAAGGGAGCGGGCGGTGCTCGAGCTTTTGCTGCGCAACGCCGGCCGCGCGCTCGCCAAGCGCAAGCTGGAAGAAGCCTTCTCCGAATTCGGTGAAGAAAAGGGGGCCAACGCCATAGAACTGGCCGTCTCGCGCCTGCGGCGCAAGCTGGAAAGCCTTGATACCGGCTGTGATCTGGTGACCGTGCGGGGTGTCGGGTATTTGCTGCGCGAGACTGGCAGCTGATGGCAGCGCGGGCGGTGCCGCTTGCCCGGCTGATTGGCCGGCGCATCATCCTCTTTACCCTGCTCGCCATGCTGGCGCAGCTGGGTGTGATCTTTTTTGACTACTACCGTGATGATGGGGAACTCGCCCGGCTGCTGATCGAGCAGGAGACAGGGCTTCTGGCGCGGGGAACCAGCCTCCAGGATGGCCAGCTCATCTATCATCTGCCGCATGATGATCTGCACCGTTATGTCCGGCGCGGATCGGGTTACTTCGCCCGGGTGCGCACCGAAGATGGTGCCGTGCTGTTTTCCGGGTGTGACCTCGACTGCGAGGAGCATTTCCTGCCGCTTAACGTCAATCCGCCCGATTTCTGGTCGCGCCAGCTGCGCCCCGGCAAGCCGTTGAGCGTGGTCGGCGGTCGCACTGTGCAGGTCGCGGGACGAAAGGTGCTGGTAGAGGTCGCCGTAATTGGCGACCGCAATGGCAAGATATGGAACGTGCTGGGACGCGAAGTCATCGACCATATGATCGTGCCGATGACCCTCAGCCTGGTGTTCGTGCTGGGTGGAACGCTGCTTTCCATCCGTGCCGCGCTTGCTCCGGTACGCCGGGCCGCGTTGGCGGCCGAGGCGCTCGATCCGATGAACGCCGCCTCCCATCTTGAAACCGAGGGGATGCCGCGCGAGATCGAGCAGCTTTCAAGCGCGGTCAATCGCGCTTTTATCCGCGTCGGCGAACTTATCCGTTCGCAGAAGCTTTTCACCTCAGCCATTGCGCATGAAATTCGCACGCCACTGGCGATCCTCAAGCTGGAGCTTGGCCATGTCGACCATCCACGGGCCCGCAAGGCTGAAGCCGATCTGGACGAGTTAACGCGCTTCGTGGCGCAATTGACTGCGCTTGCCCGTCTCGAAGCCTCGGACAGCAGCAATTTCGTAGAGCTTGATGCCGAGACACTGGCGCTGGAGACTGTCGAAGCGATGGCTCCCTGGGTTTATGAGCAGGGCTGCGAGCTGGAGTTTGAAAGTGATGGCAGCTTCCGGTTGCCGGGGATTGCCGGACTGCTGCGCGATGCCGTCCGTAACCTGATCGAAAATGCGGTGCGCCACACCCCTCGGGGAACGCGCATCACCGTGCGGGTGACCGGTACCGGGATTATCAGCGTGAGCGACGATGCTCCGCCGCAGCCTGAGCGCCGGGTTTCTCCGGAAACGGAAGGTGCCGGGATCGGCCTCCAGATCGTGCGCCGTATTGCCGGGCTGCATCATGGCCGTTTCGAACTGAGGCGGGGCTCGTCCGCCGGCACTTCTGCCCAGCTTGAGTTTCCTTTCAGTAACAAGGGATAAGCCAGCATCCGTCCGGTTATTGCAACTCGAACAGCGCCTTGGCGAGGCTCTGTTTCGTGTAGGGTTTGGCAAGCAGGTTGAGCCCGCTGTCCGCAGCGGCTTCTTCCTCTGAATGTTCCCGCCCCTGGCCGGAGGTGAAAAGTACCTTGAGACCGGGGTGGTGGCGCTTTGCACGGGCGGCCAGATCGGGACCCAGCATCCCCCCGGGCAACAGAATGTCGGCGAAGATGACGCCGATCCGTTCGTCGCGATCCAGCAATTGCAGCGCTTCGCAGGCGTTGGCGGCGGCGCGTGTTTCAAGGCCGAGATCGCCGAGCAGGCGGCAAGCGAGATTGCGGACCTCTTCGCCATCCTCCACCACCAGGACCCGGCCGAGCCTTGCCGCATCGAGAGCGGGAAGGCCGGTTTCTTCGCCAGCGATCGGGGCGCAATTGTCGCAGCGGGGCAGCAGTATGCGCATGGTGGTGCCGGTGCCGGGCGCACTGTAGGCGCTGATGGTGCCGCCGGACTGGCGGATGAAGCCATAGACCATGCTGAGGCCGAGCCCGGTGCCTTTGCCCTTGTGTTTGGTCGAGAAGAACGGGTCGAAAACGCGCCGTTGTGTTTGCCCCGACATGCCGGTGCCCGTATCGGTCACGAGGAGTTGCACATAGTCGCCGGGCGTCAGCGGGCCGGTCGGCTCCAGATCGGTGGGACCCAACTGCACATTGTCGCTCTGGATCAGGATGGTGCCGCCCTGCGGCATGGCATCACGCGAATTGATGATGAGGTTGAGCAGCGCGTTTTCCAGCTGGGCGACATCGACCTTGCACAGCCAGGGCGCCGCAGACAGCAGCGGGATGATCTGGATGGTTTCCCCCAGTGTTCTCTCCAGCAGCGGCTGCACCGATTCGATGACTGCATTGAGAGTGGTCGCATTGGGGGAGAGAACCTGTCGGCGGGCGAAGGCAAGCAGGCGGCCCGTCAGGTCAGCCCCGCGCCGGGCGGCATGGCGGGCCGGGTCCAGCAGCTCGCGACGGTCATCACTCTCAGGCACCTCGTCGGCAAGAAGCTCAAGGTGACCGATGATGACTGTCAGCAGATTGTTGAAGTCGTGGGCGATGCCGCCGGTAAGCTGGCCGATGGCATCCATGCGCAGCGCCTGCTGCAGCTGATCGCTGAGAGCGCGTTGCTGGGTCATGTCCTGCAAGGTCAACAGCAGGCCGTCCGTTCCGGGCGCCGGACGCACGCCGAGCAGCAGCGGCACCAGCGTGTCGTCCTTGCGCTTTGCCAGTACTTCGCCACTGGCATGGCCGCAACGGGCGGAGAGGGCCGCCGCAGTCAGCGGCGTGCCGCTTTCATCCAGCACAAAAAGGCTGGCGGCGTCGCGGTCCAGCAAGTCGGCAAGATGTTCGTGCAGGATATCGAGCAGGGCGGGATTGGCGTGTCGCAGCATACCGTCGGGTGCAACAAGTGCCGCTCCGCAGGCGATGGCATTGAGGAGCGTTGCCGATGCCGGCTCTTCCTGTGACTGCAATTCAGCCGATGACAGCCGGCGCGCCTGCATGCTGTGTGCACTATGCTCGATACCCGGCAAGTCAGCCCCTGCTCGCTGTTTACTCTTTTTGAGGTTCTGCCCGGATGCCCGGGGCAAAGGACGGCCTTGTCCCTAAACATTCAATTTACCAGAAGTTTGACGCATCTGCATCGTGACCTAAAGGTCAGTGGCCACATTATTGGTTGTGGCGGGTTGATGTTTCACTGGGATGGCGGGAAGGCCCATGTCGTGTGGCGCGGTCTACTGCGATTGACGCCGGGGGGCGGGGCAGCCCATTCTGGAGATCACGATTGTCGGGGGCCGTCGGGGTGGCGGTGGTCGGGCAGGCGGTTGGGGAAAAGGATTTCATGGCTTTAGCCGGGGTAAAGCGCAGCCTGTCCGTTACTGTGGCGATCCTCGCGGCAGGGTTTTCGGCCGCAGCCCAGGCCCAGCAGCCAGCGCCGCCGCAGGCGGAACAGACGATCACTCTTGCTGGCGGCGATGTGGGCTCAACCTATTACGCCACTGCCGGCAAGCTGTGCGAGATCGTCAACAACGCCGGGCAGGCCCTGCGCTGTGTGGTGGTGCCCTCGACGGGCTCTGGCGGGAATATCGAACTGTTACGTGCCGGCAAGGTCGATATCGGCTTCGCGCAATCTGACTGGCAGTATCAGGCCTATACCGGGGTCAAGGAGTTCGAAGGCATCGGGCCGATGAACAACCTGCGCTCGGTCATGTCGCTTTATGCCATCGACCTCACCATCTTCGCCCGCGATGATGCCAAGATCCATGTGGTCGAGGATCTGCGTGGAAAGCACGTCAATCTGGGCTCCGCAAAGTCCAATGCACGGTTGCTCATGCGGCTGTTGCTGGCATCGCTCGGCTGGGGGATCGCCGACTTCGAAAATGCGCTGGAAGTAGACGATGCCGCCCAGAAGGAGGCGCTGTGCAGCGGCGCTCTTGCGGCCGGCGTGGTAGCGACGGTGCATCCATCACGCGACGTCTCGGCGTTGATGCATGACTGCCCGATTTCAATGGTGCCGCTTACCGGCGTGGCGGTGGAGGGGCTGGTCAGCCAGTTTCCTTACTATGCCTATGACACTATTCCGGCGGGCACCTACGCGGAGCAAAGCGAGAGCGTGCAGACTTTTGGCGTGCGCACCACCCTGGTCTCGCGGGCCGGCGTGTCGCCGGATCTCATCTACGGCTTTTTGACGGTTATCGGAGAGCACTTGCAGGACCTTGCGGCCCTGCATCCCGCTTTCGGGCGTATAACATTGCAGGATGCAGCGTCAGAGGGGCTGACTGCACCGCTGCATGATGGTGCCCGGCGTTATTATTCGGAAAAACACATCATTCTGCCCAATCGCTGAGCGCAACAGGAAGAGGGCGGGTTTCCGAAATGCGATTGTGGCCGCGCCGCCAAGCACATAGTGTGAAAAGGTCGCGTTGTGCGTCGTTGCCGGGGGGGCGCGGCTGATGCCTCTGGTCATCTACGAAGTTTATGGACATGACGGCAATCGCTGGCACCTTGAGGCGCGTTTCAAGGAGCACCAGCGCGAGAACGCGCTTGAGCTGGCCGACGGGCTGGCGGCCGATGGCGAATACCGGCAGGTACGGGTCAGCCGTGAGGTAACCCTCGCCGACGGCGAGGTGCGGGCACAGACCGTCTACAAGGCAATCTCCCCCAATCCCAAACCCAACATGGCCATCAGCCGCCCGGTGGGCGGCAAGATTTCCATCGAGGCGTCCGAGGATTATGTCGAGGAGCAGGTGAAGGCACGCCGGGAGCGTGCACTGCACCCGGGCCTCAAACCCGCCCGGGAACTGCGCGAACCATCCGCCTCCCGTGTGCTCTCCAAACTGATTCTGGCGGTCTTTGTCGGAGCGGCGGCGGCTCTCGGGATTTATTCCGGCCTCACGCGGCTCAACATTCAGCTGGGCGGCGGCTTTATCGACGTATCGGTGCTGATTGCCGGCTTTTTCCTCGTCGGCGGGCTGGCGGCGGCGACGCTGCTCTTCAACGAGAATGTGCGCGAGCTGTTTATCCGCGAGGAAGAAAAGCCAGAGGGGGAGGCCGCAGCGGATGCCCCGGCGGAGCCTTCCGCCGAAGCGCTTGCTGAACTGGCCGCCCAGAACCCGGAAGAGCAGAAACAGCAGGCCCCGGCTGAGGAAGCCGTGCCGGAAGTGCCGCGTTTCGATGAACCGGATGCCGTCGATGCGGTGGTGATCGAAAAACTGCCGAACCACCGGGACTTTGCCACCTTCCTTGCCCAATCGCTGTGGGAGGCGCAGCAGACGGTCGCGGGCGGTAAACGCCTGACGCTGGCGCTCGACCGGCAGGGAGCCATGCTGTTCATGGCCGGCGCGGCGGAGCGTTTTGCCGATGCCGGCGGCTGGACGGACAATCAAAGCCGTGCCTTCCTGCAGAAGGTGCTGTCGGTGATTGCCCCCGAAGCGGCAGAACGGCGCAGCTTCGTACGGCTTTTTCAGGAGTATCTCATCGCCGGGCCGGCGATCGGCGTCTATAGCGCCGGGGCCCGGGCGGCTTCGGCCATGCTGGCAGCCAAGGAAGGGGCAGCCGGCCTTCTTGCCCAGGCAATCGGCGCTTTCAAGACGGCGAACGATCCCAAGAAGCTGGAAGGGACGGCCGCCCCCACACTTCTGATGACCCGTATTCATGATCTTGCCGCACCCGGCCGCAATCAGGTGCGTCCTGCCGTGGTCGAGATTCATGACGCCATCCTGCGGGCAGCGCTGGAGGTGCATCAGGGTATTGAGGTGCGGCGGGTGCCGCTGGGCATGCAGGCGAGCTTCGAGACAGCGGACGCGGCTCTCGCAGCGGCAATCTCCATCGCCATGCAGGTGGATGCCAACACCAAGGACCAGCCGGAAGTGGCTTTCCAGATTGGGGCTGGCATCATCAATGCCAGCGAAGGGGCAGGCAAGGGACCGCCCGGCAGCGGCGTGACCAACCGGCTATTGGCGGCAGTTGCCAAATTTGCCGGCGCCGGGCAGATCGCGACCACCGCGACCATTGCGCGCGGCCGCCAGTCCCGCACGCTCAAATTCTACGATGCTGGCCAGCTCAAGATGGACGGCCTGCCGCAGCCGGTGGAGATGAGTTATGTCGGCTGGCAGGCAATGGCCGATATCGAGCCTTCCGATGACGCGGAGAGGGCAGTGGACGACCGCGCAGCCATCGACTAATCCCTTCATTTGACTGACTGAGGGATGAACGATGACGGTTGCGGACGGGGCGTTGCGTGTACTGGTAACCGGCGAGGGGCTGGTGCCGGCGGCACTTGGTGAGCTGGAGCGTTTCGGGGCGCGCGTCGAGGTGATGCCGGGCGCCATTACCGAGGACCGGTTGATTGCCGAACTGGCTGCGGCTCCCACGGCGGCCGTGCTGATGCGTGCCAACCCGCCCTTCAGCCGCCGTGTCATCGAGAGTTCGCCGCATCTCAAAATCCTCGCCAAGGCGGGTGTCGGCGTCGATGCCGTAGACTTGCAGGCGGCCACCGACCATGGCGTGCTGGTGACCACCAGCGGCGATGCCAATGCCGACGCGGTGGCAGAGCACACCATGGCACTGATGCTGTCCCTCCGGCGCGATGTCGTCTGGCTCAGCGAGCGGGTGCATGCCGGCCAGTGGGATCGCGGGCGTTACCTGGGCCGTGAGCTCGGCGGCAGCACGCTCGGCATCGTCGGTTTCGGCAATACCGGCAAGCGCGTGGCGCGGATGGCTCTGGCCTTCGGGATGCGGGTGATCGTGCTGGCACGTCCGTCGCTGATCCTGCCGCCTGATCTGGCGGCCGTCGAGCCGGTGAGCCGTGCGGAGCTGCTGGCACAGAGCGATGTCATCTCCCTGCATTGCCCGCTGACGCCGGAGACACGCCATTTTGTCGGTGCGGAAAGCCTCAAACTCATGAAGCCTGGCGTGCTCGTCATCAACACCTCGCGGGGCCCGCTGGTGGACGAAGCCGCGCTGGCTGAGGCTATCCGCAACGGACAGGCAGGCGGGTTTGCTGCCGATACCCTCTCTGCCGAGCCGGTAAAGCCGGATAATCCGCTTCTGGGGTTCAAGAACGTCATCCTCACACCGCACATTGCTGGCGAGACGCCGCAAACGGTGGAGCGCATTCTGGTGCGCGCGGCGGAGTGCATAACCGGTTTTGCCGGCGGCAAGCCGGTCGATCCGGCGATGGTTGCCAACAAGGGCTGGCTTGATCGCCCGGCGATGAGCCGCTAGACCCGTTTTCCCGAATACTAAAACCGAAGCCGGCCCAGTGCCGGAGCCCGAGAGACCATGGACAAGCCCGCCCGCGACCTGCCCACCTATATCCTGACCATCATTTGCCCGGATCGCACCGGTATCGTGGCGGCGGTGTCGGAGTTTCTGGCGGCCCGGCGCTGCAACATCGTGGATGTACAGCAATTCTCCGATCCGCTCTCGCGCCAGCTCTTCATGCGCCTTGCCTTTACGGCGGCGGAGGGAAGCCCGGACCGCGGGGCTCTGTCGGATGAATTTACCCATATCGGCCGCCGGTTCGACATGCATTGGGAACTGCATGACAGCGGCCGGCGCCAGCGTCTGCTGCTGATGGTCTCGCGCCTCGGTCACTGCCTGTCGGACATTCTCTTCCGCTACCGGGCGGGCATCCTGCCCATCGACATTCCTGCCATTGTTTCCAACCACCGCACCTATGAGGAAGAGGCCCGGTTTTACGGTATCCCCTTCCACTATCTGCCGGTGACGGCCGCCACCAAGGCAGAGCAGGAAGCAAAGCTGTGGGAGATCGTGCAGAGCGAGCGTATCGATCTGGTCGTGCTTGCCCGCTACATGCAAGTGCTCTCTGGCGAGATGTGCGACCGCCTAAAGGGGCGCTGCATCAACATCCATCATTCCTTCCTGCCCAGCTTCAAGGGTGCCGGCCCTTACCGGCAGGCCTATGAGCGCGGCGTTAAGGTGATCGGCGCGACGGCGCATTATGTAACCGCCGATCTCGATGAAGGGCCGATCATCGACCAGGATGTCGAGGCGGTGGACCACACCAAGGGGCCGGAGACACTGGCCGCCATTGGCCGCGATATCGAGCGCAAGGTGCTGCTGCGGGCGGTCGAGGCTCATATCGAGCATCGCATCATCGTCAATGGCGTGCGCACCATCGTCTTCCGCTGACGCGGGCGGATGGCAGAGACAAAAAGGCGGCCGGATCGCTCCAGCCGCCTTTTCTTTTGCCTGAAGTCTTGCCTCAGCCGCCGGAAGCGGCGGGCTTGTCCGGCACTGTCAGCGTGTCCACGGTCGCTTGCAGACGCTCCAGCTTGTAGCCCGGCACCTTATAGACCCAGCCGGCCGTGCGGGCGTTGATCGCATCTGCTTCCTTCTTGACCTTGTCGTCGGCGCTGTCCGCCGCGACGGCCTTCACGGCAAGCCAGACCTTGTCTTCCTGCTTCAGGAGGCTGGCGGTCAGCGTCAGGCCGTCAGTCGTCGTCAGGACCGCCTGCTGGTAAGGCTTGGCGCCGGTATCGGCCGGAGCCTTGTGCACGTCGTCAAAATCCATGATCTCGAAGGCGCCGGCCACGTTGCCGATCTTCCAGTCCTGGTCCACCTTGCGGCCGGCCGGCATGTCCTTGAGGACAAAGCTGTCACCGCTGTCCGTCTTCTGGACCGTCAGTGGCTGCCGGTCGGTGCCGGAAAGCGTCACGCTTTTCACCCGCTTGCGGTCGATGTCGGCCACGGAGCGGTCCAGCCAGCCGTTGGTCGTCTTCTGCATGTCGAAGGTGCCGGTAACGAGCCAGCTTTGCGGCTCGCCCTCACGGCGCACGTAAAGTGCCTGACCGGTGCCGCCAAGGCCGCCCGGGCGCTCCTTGCCGACGATGAGATCGGCAACGACCTTGCTGCCAGCCTCCAGCTTCACCCCGGCAGCCTCGTTGCCCTTGGCGGGCTCCTCGACGTCGAGGCGGCCATAAAGGTCCGGGCTGGAGGTGCGCGCTTCGGAGATGCTGAGCTGGCTCATGCCCACCAGCATCTGGTGCACCAATTCGGTCTTGGCCGGGTAATTGTCGCGTTCGGCTTCCACCCATCCCTTGTCGGCGCGGATCAGCGTGGCGGTTTCGCCGTCATGGCTGACGGTGATCTTATCCACGCTGTCCAAAGCTCCGGCCAGGTCCGGCAGCAACTTGTCGCCCGGCGTAATGCGGGAGACGGAGAGAGAGGTGTAATGGACCGCCACGGCGCCGCCGGTCATGACCAGGGCGGCAGCGGCGAGAAGGGCAAGTTGCTTGTTGCTCGGCATGGTTTCTTGTCCTCACTGGCCCTTGGCGGCGCGGTCGCCCCGCACACGGCGGCGGCGGTTGGAGCGCAGCAGGCCGAGCCCGATGGCGGTCACGGCGACGAGGATGGGAACGAGGGCGATGTTGACGAACTTCACCCAGCTTCCCAGCCGCTCGATATCCTCTCGCAGCTTGCGCTGGACGTCGCGCAGCTGGGTGCGGATTTCCAGCACCTTGCCCCGGAAGCTATCCAGTTCCTTCTGCTGGTCGCCCGTCAGCACACCCTTCTTGGCATCGTCACCCGAGGTGCCCTTCTGCAAGGCGGTGAGCTTGGACTGGGTGTCCTTGAGGTCCTGCTCCAGCTTGTTCTCGGTCTGGCGATACCGCGCCTCGGCCTTGCGGGTAAGGCTGTCGATCACCGTGAAGGGCCGGGCCGACAGGCCCTGACCGCGCAGGCTGGAGAGGTCGGGCGCACCGGAGAGATGCTCCATGGCGCTGACCACGAGATTGCCGTTGCTGGCAATCGGCGTCACATCCTGCGAGCCGAAGAAGTTCTGGGTCTGTATCCAGAACTCGTCCCGCAGCATGTCGGTATCGGCAAAAACCAGAACCTCGATCTTGCCGTCCTTGACGAAGTCAGCCTTGGCCTTGGCTTCGTTGGCTGCGGTCGCCGCATCGGCGGCGGCATCCGGTGCCTTGCCTGCGGCATCGGCCTCTTTTTTCTTCGGCGGCGGCGGGCCGTCGGGGAAGGCGCTTGTGGCTTCCCCGGTCACGCGGGCCGCGATGGTAAGCGGCTTGCCGCCCGGCTTGAACTCGTTCAGCAGCTTGGCCGGATCAGGCTGGAACATCGCCTCGGCCGCATCGACCTCCTCGCTGTCGGGCGAGGTGTAGCCGATGGGCTTGAAGGTCGTGGTCGCGCCCTTGACCGGGTTGAGTACGCCGGCGGTGGCCAGATTGACGGTGTCGATATCCGCCGTTGCCGGGTCGTCGCTGGCGAAATTCTGCGCCTTGAGCCCCATCCACAGCACATAGTCGGTCACCGCCGGGCGTCCGCCCTGCATCACTTGCACGCGCTGGGCGTTGTCGGCGTCTGCGGCCAGCTTGCCCGGCTCCATCTCCACGCCCCAGGCCTTGAGCAGCTTGTCGAGATGCGAGGAGAGATCGCCGCCCGGCTGCTGCTGCATGCGCTGCTCGGCCTCGCTCAGCGGGTCGAGCATCACCATCGCCTTGCCGCCCTTCAGCACATACTGGTCGATGGCGTACTGGGTCTGCTCGGAAAGGCCTTGCGGGTGGATGAGCAGAAGCGCCTTGGTGGTCTTGGGGTCGATGCTGTCTACATCCCCGCCCAGCTCATGCACGTCGAAGACGGCCTGCAATTCCTTGTCGATCTGCCAGGGCGGCGTTGCCTGGCCCTGCATGTTGGGCGGACCGCCGGCAATCGGCAGGCCGCTGATGACGGCGATCTGCGGCTTTTCCGGATTGGCGAGCTGGTAGACCAGTTTGGTGAGGTCGTAATGCAGGAACCCTTCTTCCTGCGGCTGGAAGAAGGGGATGGCCTGCTCGTCATCCGTCATGTTGGTGCCGACGAGCCCGAAATAGGCGTTCGTACCGGTCTGGTCGACGGGGACGGGCTGCAAGCCATAGGCATTGGCCCGGTCTTCCTCGGCGGAAAAGGGCTCGGGATCATAGATCTCGAGCTTGATCTTGCCGTCCGAAGCGCCGGCGAGTTCTTCCAGCAGTTCCTTTACACGGTTGGCGTAAACGCCATAGTTCGGCGCGGCCTCGCCAAGGCTCTTGGAATAGAAGAAGCGCAGCGTGATCGGGTCCTTGAGCTTGCCAAGAACCTCTTTGGTAGCCGGAGCCAGCGAATAGAGATGGCGCTGGGTCAGATCCAGCCGGGCGCCCTTGAAGAGCCCGTCGGAGACCAGCTGGGTGGAGACGAACAGCACGCCGGCCAGACTGGCGGCGGCGAGAGCGCGCGAAGCGGGTGTGCTTAGCATCAGTCGGCCTTCCGCAGATCGAGAATGAGGGCGTTGGCATAGAGGAAGAGGGCGATCAGCGTGACGAAGTAGATGAGGTCGCGCAGATCGAGCACGCCGGTCTGGATGGCCTGGAAATGCGTCATGATCGACAGCGAGGCGACGGTCGAGACCAGCGCGGCCGGAGCCCAGCCCGAGAAGAAGTCCAGCACCATCGGCGTGCCCGCCACGGTGAAGACGAAGGCGACGGCTGCGGTCAGCACGAAGGCGATGACCTGGTTGCGGGTGATGGCCGAGAGCGCCGAGCCGATGGCGAGGTAACCGCCTGCCATCAGCAGGCTGCCGATATAACCGGCGAAGATGACGCCGTTATCCGGCCCGCCCAGCACATTGACGGTGATCCACACCGGGAAGGTGAGGGCGAGGGCAATGCCAGTGAAGGCCCAGGCGGCAAGGAACTTGCCGACCACGGCCTGGCACTGGGTAAGCGGCAGGGTCAGCAGCATCTCGATGGTGCCGCTCTTGCGCTCTTCCGCCCACAGCCGCATCGAAATCGCGGGGATGAGCACCAGATAGAGCCAGGGGTGGAAGTTGAAGAAGGGCTGGAGATCAGCCTGTCCACGCCCCAAGAGGTTGCCCATCATGAAGGTGAGGGCACCTGAGAGGACAAGGAAGATGGTGATGAAGACGTAGGCGACCGGCGTTGCGAAGTAGCCGGCCAGCTCGCGTTTGAATACGGCTAGCGTCTTGTTCATGTAAGGCGGCTTTCCCGTGAATGGGGCTTCGCGTCAGGCGGCGCGGTGAGTGTCGAGGGTGATGTGGCGGAACACATCCTCAAGGCGGCCCTGGTCGACCGTGATGTCGGCAGCCGACCAGCCGCCGCTGCGCACCGCCTCGGTGACGGCCGCCACGATGCTGGCGCGGCCCTGCGGCACGACGACAAGGCGCGCAGCGCCGTCGGCGGACGTCTTCTCTACCCGCTCCACGCCGGCCAGCGCGGCCAGCGCAGTTTCGGCCGTGGTGGCCTGCGCCTCAGGCAGCAGCAGGCTCACATTGTTGTGGCCGGGCGCCATGGCATGCAGCTCTTCCGGCCGGGCATCGGCCAGCAGGCGGCCCTGCGCGATGATGACCGCGCGGGTGCACAGGGCATCCACCTCTTCCAGAATGTGGGTGGAGATGATGATCGCCTTGTCGGCGGCCATGCCTTCAATCAGGCGGCGCACCTCGTGCTTCTGGTTGGGGTCGAGGCCGTCGGTCGGCTCGTCGAGGATGAGTACGGCCGGGTCATGCAGCAGCGCCTGCGCGAGGCCGACGCGGCGCTTGAAGCCCTTGGAGAGCGTTTCGATCGGCTGGAGGCGAACCTCGCCGATCTGTGTCTGCTCCATGGCGCGCTCTATGGCCTTGTCGCGGGCGGCGCCGGAAAGGCCGCGCAGCTCGGCAGCGAATTTGAGAAAGCCGATCGGCGTCATGTCGGAATAGGCCGGTGCGCCTTCCGGCAGGTATCCGGCCATGGCGCGGGCGGCGAGCCCGTCGGTCAGGATGTCGTGGCCACACAGGCGCGCGGTGCCGCTGGTCGGCGGCAGGAAACCCATGACCATCTTCATCGTCGTTGACTTGCCGGCACCGTTGGGGCCGAGGAAACCGAGAACTTCGCCTTTCGGTACGGTCAGGCTGATATTGTCGACCGCCAGAAATTGGCCAAATTTCTTGGTGAGTCCGTCTATCTCAATCATCGGGCGAGACCCATTTGTTTTGCCTTGGTTGAGCCGAAACTCGATGGACCCGGATCCTGCCTTCCGGTTGCGGTTCCAGCCGCCTGCCCTGTCTTCCCCAAGACAGGGCGAGCGGTGAAAACTGCTAGTCTTTCAATCGGAGAACAAGGCAGAATCATGGCGAGACCCCTTGAAGGTCCTGCGGCGAATTGACGGGTGGCGATAAATAGATGCTCCGGCGCGTGCATTCGATAGCGGGTCTAGTGCTCTTTGCTTATGTGCTGGGGCATCTGATAAATCATTCTCTTGGCGTTATTTCGCTCGATCTAATGGAAGCCGCGCGCCCCTACTTCATGGCGTTCTGGCTGACCTGGGTCGGAACGGCGACGCTCGGCATTGCCGCGCTTACCCATTTCACGCTTGCCCTCGTCATTACCCTGCGTCGGCGGCGCCTTTCCATGCCGGTGTGGCAATGGATGCAGCTGAGCCTCGGCATCGCCATTCCGCTGCTGCTGGCCGAACATCTGATGAGCACGGCCGGTGGGCGTCTGGGTTACGGGCTTCAGCCGACTTATGCCTATGTGCTCACCTCCTACTGGGTGGCGGGGCCGCTGTGGAAGGCGATCCTGCATCTGGCGCTGCTGTTCGTGGCGTGGGGGCATGCCTGTATCGGGCTTGGTTATTGGCTGCGTACCAAAAGCTGGTGGCCCGGCGTGGCTCCGTGGCTGCTGGCTTTTGCCGTCGCGCTGCCGGTTGCCGCTGCCGGCGGATATCTGGCAAGCGCCCGTGATGTGATTGCCCTTGCCAAAGTCCCGGGCTGGATTTCGGCGCTGGCAGCCGGCATCCACTATGCTGGTGCACCGCTGGAGGCTTTTGTCCGGCAGGCAACGCTGGAGATGCGCCTGACGGTCGTTGCCATTCTTGCCGCGCTGCTGGTGGCCCGCACCCTCCACATGCTCATCCTGCGCCACGGCAAAAGCATTCGCCTGACCTATCCGGACGGCCGCATCATCTCGCTGCCACGCGGCGGCACCATTCTGGAGGCGAGCCTTGCCGCCGGGGTGCCGCATGCTTCGGTGTGCGGTGGCAAGGCGCGCTGCTCTACCTGCCGGGTGCGGGTGGGGCGGGGCGGCGACCTGCTGCCGGCGGCAAGCGCACTGGAAGCGCAGGTGCTGCGCCGCATCTCGGCGCCGCCCTGGGTGCGCCTTGCCTGCCAGGTGCGGCCGACGCGCGATCTGGAAGTGATGCCGCTGCTGCAGCCGGGCGGCGATTTGCGCAGCGCGATGCGTGAAGCCAGCATGAAAAGCGACGGGCAGGAGATGGAAATTGCCATTCTCTTTGCGGATCTCCGCGGTTTTACCAAGCTGTCGGAAAAGAAGCTGCCTTATGACGTCGTGTTCCTGCTCAACCGTTATTTCGCCACCATGGGCGAGGCGATTACCGATGCCGGCGGCCATATCGACAAATTCATCGGCGACGGGATCATGGCGCTCTTCGGCCTGCAATCGGGACCGGAGCAGGGCGCGCGCGACGCGCTGAAGGCGGCGCGGGCGATGTCGGTGGCGCTGGCAGAACTCAACCAGTCACTTGCCGACGATCTTTCCGAGCCGCTGGCCTTCGGCATCGGCATTCATATGGGCCATGTGATCGTCGGCCAGATGGGCCATTCCACCGCCGTCACGCTGACCGCCATCGGCGATGTGGTGAATACCGCCAGCCGGCTCGAATCCCAGACCAAGGAACTGGGGGTGGAGCTGATCGTCAGCGAGGTGGTGGCAAGCCGGGCCGATGTCAGCCTGATGCATTATCCGGCGCATGATGTTGCCGTACGGGGGCGTACGGAAACGCTTGCCGTACGTTCTGTCACCAAAGCGAGCCTGCTGCCTGAAATCGCCGCCTGAGCCGTCTAGTTTCCGGCAAGGAGAGTGGCGAGCGCGGGGGAAAGTCCCTGACTGCTAATGAAGCTCTGCGGGGCTCGTGCGGTAGTGGTGTCGGCGCTGGTTCTCTCCTGCAACGCCGTCAGCCCGGCCGACAGGCAATCGATCAGAAGCAGGTCGGGCGGCAGGTTCTTCGCGAGATCGATCATCGCCGCCCCGCCCAGAATGATCACTTCGGCGCCGGCCCCTTGCAGCTGGCGGCAAGCGGCGCCGATGGCGGGGGCGGCGAGTTCCGGATCGCGGCTGATGGCAAGGCCACTGAGATTGAGGATCTCGGTGCCCCGATAGAGTGGCCTGGCGGTGGGGCCGATCCGCTCCTCCAGCATGTCACGCCACAGGGCGCCGGCGGTCACGATGCCAAAGGCTTTGCCGGTCCGGCAGGCGACTTCCAGCGAGGCCTCCAGCAGGCCGGCGACGGGAGCGCCGCTGACCTCGCGGAGTGCCTCCAGCCCCGGGTCGCCGAAGCAGGTCAGCAGAATGCCGTCGAATCCGGCACCGGCACGGGCAAGGCAGTCGAGTGCTGCATGGCCGGCAATGGCATAGGAGGCGCGCGAGGCGATGACGTCGCCGCCAAAGCTCGCCGTCATCGCTTCAACCTCAACATCCGGGGCAAGGCGTGCGCGTGCACCGTCGGCGATGCGGGCCGTCATGTCGGCAGAGCAGTTGGGGTTGATCAGCAGGAGCCGCATCGGGAGGCTTTCGTCAGCCGGGACTGGCCGGAGCTATCAGCAGCTCGATTTCGCGGCCGAGTATGCTTTCAAGATCGCTGCCGGCCTTGTCCGTGCGTACCGGGCGCAGACGCGTCTCGATGAGGGAAAGGTGCGTGCACATGCAGCGCGCCGCAGCGCCGCCATCGCGCCGGCCAAGGGCGGTGGCGATGGACTGATGTTCCTCGCACCCGCAGGTGGAAGCAGAGCCCGGCTCATAAAAGGCGACCAGCATGGCCGTGCGGCTCACCAGTTCCTGCATCTGGCGCTCGATAAGATCGCTGCCGGTCATGGAAGCGAGCAGCATGTGAAAGCCGCCGGAAAGCTTGATGGAAAGCGGGCGATCATCGGCAGCGGCGGCTGCTTCTTCCTGCTTCATATAATCGGCCAGCATCCGGTCCTGCTGGCTCGACCAGCTGTCGGCAAGGCGCAGAACGATGCCACCTTCCAGAATGCGCCGGGCTTCGTAGAGCCGGCGTGCTTCCTCAAGGCTGGGGTCGACAACGAAGGCGCCGCGATTGGGCACGAGATCCAGCAGGCGTTCATAGCCCAGCCGGTGGATAACCTTGCGCACCCGCTCCCGCGAAACGCCGAAGAGCCCGGCGATCTTCTGCTCCACCAGCTTGGTGCCGGGCGGCAATTGTCCGGCCAGCAGCAGGCGTGACAGGAGAGTGTAGATCTCTTCTTCGCTGATGGTCTTCGACATCTCGTTTCAGCCCTGGCTTGCCGCCAGCCAATGGTGTGCGATGGCGCTGCGTGTGGTGATCCAGGCACCGCCCTTGCCGGCCATGTGCTGCAGGATCGCCTCAAGCGCGCCGATGCGTCCCGGCCGGCCGATCATGCGCAGGTGCAGGCCGATGGACATCATCCGCGGCATGCTCTCCCCCTCGCGCCACAACCAGTCGAAGGCATCGCACACATAGTCGGCGAAGTCGTGTCCCGTCGCCAGCCGCTGTGTGTTCTGGAACTGCATGTCGTTGGTGTCGAAGGCATAAGGCAGCACGAGGTGCCGTTTTTCGCCGACCTCGACGAAATAGGGTGTGTCGTCGTTATAGGCGTCGCTGTCATAGAGAAAGCCGGCATCGACCAGCAGGCGCCGGGTGTTGGGGCTGCTGGCAGAGCGGGTATGCCAGCCGACCGGCGGCTCGCCCACGGCATCCTCAATGGCCTTGCGGGTACGTTCAATGCGGCGCTTTTCCTCTTCCACCGTCAGGTTGGCGTGGCTTTCCCAGCGATAGCCATGGGCGGAGATTTCATGCCCGCGGCGGTGGGCATCCTGGACCAGCCAGGGCGAGCGCTCGACAGCCCGTCCACAGGCGCTGACCGTCATATGGCCGTGGAAAGCATCGAAAAGTTCGGCAATGCGCCAGTAGCCGACACGGGTGCCGTACTCGAAATGGGATTCGATGCAGGGGTCGGCGGTCGGGATGCGGTCGATCACCTCGTAGACCGCCTCATTGCGATCATCGCCGTCGCCAATGGCGAATTCCGATCCTTCCTCGAAATTGAGCACGAAGGACACGGCGATGCGCTTGCCTTCCGGCCAGCGAATATCCGGCAGCTTGTTGGCGTAACCCAGAAAGTCTCTCATTTTTTATAACCTGTTATCCGCCGGATTATCTGCCGATCATCTGCTCGGGCAGGAAGAGGACGAGCTGCGGGAAAGCGGCAAACAGCGCCACGCTCAGCAGCATCACGAAGAAAAACGGCATCGAGGCCCGGGTGACGACGCCAATGTCGCGGCCCGTCATGGCCTGCAGGATGAAGAGGTTGAAGCCGACAGGCGGGGTGATCTGAGCAAGCTCCACCATGATCACCACGAAGATGCCGAACCACACGGTGTCGATGCCCACGGCCTTTACCATCGGCAGCACCACCGCAGCCGTCAGTACAATCATCGAGGCGCCTTCGAGAAAGCAGCCGAGGATGAGGTAAAGGATGGTGAGCGCCAGCAAGAGGGCGGCCGGGCCCAGCTGCATCTCGGCCACAAGTTCGGCGGCGGCGCGCGGGATCTGCGCATAGTCGAGCGCGGCAGACAGCACGGCGGCGCCGGCAATGATCAACATGATCAGCGCCGTGCTGCGCACGGCCGCCATCAGGCTGCCGGTCAGCATGCGCGCGGTGAGCGTACGGCCGGTGGCAGCGAGGGCGACAGCACCGGCAACCCCGATGGCCGCCGATTCCGTTGGTGTCGCGAAGCCTGCATAGATCGAACCTATGACAAGCAGGATCAGCGCGATGGGAGGCACCACCCGGCGCAGATCGCGCCAGCTGGTCGGCTCGTCTTTTACCTTCGGTGCCTGGCCCCGTCCGGCGAGGAGTGAGCGCCCCGCCACATAGGCCATGAAAAGCAGCATCATGATGAGGCCGGGGAGCACGCCGGCCAGAAACAGCCTTGAGATCGAAACCTGCCCGACGGTGCCGTAGACGATCATCATGATCGAGGGCGGGATGAGCAGCCCGAGCGTGCCGGAGCCGGTAAGGGTGCCGATGGAAAGCGATTCGTCATAACCCCGGCGCTTCAGCTCCGGCAGCGACATGCGTCCGACAGTGGCCGAGCACACGCCGGAAGAGCCGACGATGGCGGCCAGCAGCCCGCAGCCCAGAATGTTGACGTGCAGCAGCCCGCCCGGCAGCCAGCGCACCAGCGGGGATAGCCCCCGAAAGAGATCTTCCGACAGGCGCGAGCGGGAGAGGATCTCCCCCATCAGCAGAAAGAGCGGCAGCGCTGTGAGCGGCCAGGAATTGATGGCGGCGAAGACGGTGCTGGAGGCAAGGCCGGTGACGTTGGGGGCACCGAACATAAGGAGGCCGGCAATACCGCTGAGCAGCATGGCAAGTCCGATCCAGAAGCCGGCGGCCAGCAGGATGCCCAGCAGAAGGATGAGGGCCAGGAAGGCGATGAAGCTCATGCCAGCTCTCCTTCGGTGTCGCTGGCGCGGGCAAGGGCCATGGCTTCTTCCTTTTCGCCCACCGCGAAGGTTATGGCCCCGCCGGCAAGGCTCCTGAGGACCGACCACAGGCAGAGCAGGGTAAAGAGACCGAGGCCGAGCGTGGCGCTGCCCAAAAGCAGGGCCATCGGCACCGGGATCAGGGTGTCGGTCACGTCATGAAAACGATGGGCTGCCCAGGTCATCTCGGCGCTGCCGATGGCGAGGCCGGCCAGCAGCAATGCAGCCAGAAACAGGCTGGCGACCTGCAACCCGTGCTGCAGGCGGGCAGGCAGGTGGCGGAAGAGCAGATCCACCCGCACGTGCGCTCCTTCATGGAAGGCATGCACGAAGCCGAAGAAGCCGACCCCGATCATGAGGAAGGTGGTGAAATCGTCGGCCGAGGGCACCAGAACCCCGAAGGGCCGCAGGACGATCTCGGCCAGAAGGAGGAGCGCCATCGCCGCCATGCACAGGGCGGCGATCACGCCAGCGATGGTGGATATCAGTTTCATGTCCGTCATCGACGCTGGCGCGCCGCTCCTCATCTTCGGTCAGAACCGGAATGCAGGGTCAGTTGGTGAGGGCGGCGTAGTCGTCCAGCACCTTGACCTGCTCGGGCGTTGCCTTTTCCTTCCAGTCGGCAGTCATCTGCGTGCCGACATTCTTGAGGGCCTCGATGACGGCCGGGTTGGCGGCGCTGACATCCATGCCCTTGCTCTTGATGAGCGTCAGCTGCTCCTCGGCCAGTGACTTCATCAGCTCAAAGCCGTTTTTCTCCGCAGCAGCGGCAGCCGCCATCACGGCGTCCTGCTGATCCCTGGGCAGGGCGTTGAAGACATCGGTGTTGATGGAAACGAGCTGCTTGGTGAAGAGCGCCCCCACCATCGTCAGGTTCCTGGTGAAGTCCCAGGCCTGGGTGTCGATGCCGGTCTGCGGCGAGGTGAACATCGCGTTGATGAGGCCGGTAGAGAAGGCCTGCGGCACTTCGGCAAACGGCACTTCCTTGGGCTCGGCACCGAGCAGCTGGCCCATCCGGCGGGTCTCGGAACTGTAGATGCGCATCTTGAAGCTGGTGAAATCCTCAGCCGAGGTCAGCGGCTTCTGGCTGAAGAAGCCCTGCGGCGGGTTCCACATCGCAAACAGCACCGTCAGGCCACGGTCGGCGAAGGATTTGGTGAGGTAGGGTTTGGAAGCCCCCCAGAGCTTCAGCGCCGAGGCATAGTCACCGGCGAGGAAGGGGATGGCATCCACGACGTAGACGGGATCGACATTGCCGTAATTGCCGAGGCGCACATCGGCGAGCGCAACCTGGTTGGTTTGCACCGCGCGGATCATATCCGGCAGCTTTACCAGCGTCTGGTTGTTGTGGAGGGTGATCTTGAGCTCGCCCTTGGTGCGGGCATCGACATCGTCGATGAAGCCGCGGACAGTCTTGGTCAGAAAATTGGCATCCGGATAACCGGAGGCCATCTGCAGCTCCGTGGCATGGGCCGCGGCGACCGGAGAAACAAGCGCCAGACCCAGAATTGCAGCCCGGGCGCCTGCCGCCAGGGATCGGAACGATGGCATCGTCATTGTGCTCTCCCAGAGTGAATGCATCCGCTTTGATCTCTGACCGCCGCCAAATTGTGCACAATTATTATATTTTTGTGCATTAGTGACGATCAGGCTGCTTCTCCGCAAGCGCCGTGCCAGTTTTTCGGAGGATCTTCGTGGCGGCCTAAAAGGAAAGCGCGCCGGGCAAGGGCTCCGGCGCGCTTTCGCAAAAACTACAGATCTGAAACGAGGCGGGCAGCGGGTGCCCTGCGGCATCACTTCTTGTTCTTGATGGCCTCTTCCAGCATGTCCCGCTGCGGGCAGGTGGTCTGCTGGCAGAGCTCGTCAAGCCGGGTCAGCATCTGGGCCGCCCGGTCGGCATCGCCGGTTTCGACATAAAGCTCACCCAGATATTCCAGCGCGCCGGCATGGTTGGGGTTTATCTGCAGGGCCTGCAGATAATAGCCCAGCGCCTTGTCGTACTGGCCGAGCTTGCGATAGCTGAAGCCGATCATGTTCTTGATATCGGCGTTGTCGGGATGTTGCTGGTCCAGCACGGCCAGCTTGGGCAGCGCCACCTCGAACTTGCCATCCATCACCAGCTTCTGCACCTCGTCGAGGTCCGGCATGCCGGTCGAGGGCGGGGTCGGCATGGAGCCGTCGCTGTTTGCGGGTGCCATGGTGCCGCTCAGCATGGCATGGGCCGGGCTGGTCACCGCCAGCCCAAGCACCAGCGCCGCAGCACCGAGGACGAGAAAAAACGGCTTATTGCCAGTCATAACGCTGCTCCAGCCAAGGGTCGGCCTCATTGTGATAACCCCGCACCTCCCAGAAGCCGGGTCTATCCTCGGCCACGAATTCGATACGGCTCAGCCATTTTGCTGACTTCCAGAGATAATATTGTGGCACCAGCATGCGTACCGGCCCGCCGTGTTCCTTCGTCAGCGGTTCGCCGCCGAAATGGGTGGCGATCATGGCATCCGGTGCGCTGAAAACCTCGAGCGACACATTGGTGGTGTAACCATCGAAGGCGTGCAGAACCACATGCCGCGCCGAGGGCAAGGGCTGCACGGCGGCCAGCAGGTCACGGGCGCTTACGCCGCGCCAGTCGGTGTCGAACATGGACCAGGAGGTGACGCAGTGGATATCGCAGCGCTGCTGGCTCTGCGGCAATTGCTGGAGGCCCTGCCAGTCGAGCACCAGCGGGTTTGCCACCAGCCCGTCCACCTCAAGGCGCCAGCGTGCCTGCGGCACTTCGGGATGGACGCCAAGGTCCAGCACCGGCCATTGTTTGACGAGCCGCTGGCCCGGCGGCAGGCGACTATCCGAGCGGCCATCCTCCCCGGTCAGCAGCCGGCCTTCGCGCGACCAGGCCTCTTTGCTTTCAATCAGCTTGGATTTGATCTTGCCGAGCACGCTTGCTCTCCTAGAGGGTGGTGGGGCGAGGGGCAGAGGCTGCCCGCAAGCGGCGCATCACGCGAGATAGTGTAGGCAATCATGAGCGACCAGGCCACTGACGTGGAGTTTACCGAGGTTGAGGTGCCGTTACCGGCATCGCAGGAGCGGGCTCTGCCCGATCTGCCGGCCTTCCTGTTCGACCGGTTGGCGCGGGACCGTGATCTTGCCAGGGCTGGCCAGCGTGTGCTGCAGCTTGCCACCCATTCCGGCCGGCTTGCGCGCGGCTTCGCTGCTCGCGGCTGCTATGTAACGGCCATCGGCCCGGATGAAGCCCAGCTTGATCTTGCCGGCCGGCGGGACCGGGAGCTCGATGTCTATGTCGATTACCGGGTCGGCAGCGGCCCGGAAGCGCAAGATGAAGGAGCCTACGATCTCGTTTGCACCGGCGCGCGCTGGGACGGGCTGACACCGGAAGGCGCCCTCAGCGCCCAGCTGGCGCGCCGCTCCCTTGTGGAGACGGGCTGCCTGGCAGCCGTCGCGGTGACCCCGCTTGCCCTGCCGGGCAGTTTTGCCGAGCGTGCTTCCCTGCTGGAATCGCGGCGCCGGCCCGGCTGGCCCGGTGCCCCCACCGGCATCACGCCGGAATGGCTCGACAGTTTGCACGCCGCCGGTTTTGTCGCGGTGCGCGGAGAGGCCGTGGACTTCATGATGCCAGTTGCCCGCAAACTGCTGCCGGCTCTGCTGTCTTCCTGGATGGGGGTGGGGCTTGAAAGTGCCGCCTCCGCTGTTGCCGGGGTGCAGGACGGCAAGGAGCGTGACGAGGTGCCGATGCGGCTATGGCTGGTCTCCGGCCGGCGTGGCTGACCGACTCAGGAGCGCAGCAGGGCATCCATCAGGCTTTCGCCCCGTCGCAACTCTTCAAAGCGGTCATTGCCCAGATCGTTGATGAGCAGCCGGCCGAGAATGTCGGCCTTGATGTACTCAATCGTCAGCAGGCCGATGACAGGATTGGCGGTGCGCACCGCCTCGACGCTGCCGTCGGCGCGAAATTCGGCCACCAGCGTTTCAGCCTCATCGGCAACAAAAGCCGTCAGCCGCCGTCCGGCGAGCCGCTCTACCGCGCTCTGGCCGCACAGGCTGAGGTCGTAGCTGCGCGGGCCGTCTAGCGTAGCGGTGCCATAGATCGCGACATGGACCGTGCAGCCGCGCCGGCTGGCGGCCTCCAGCGCTGGTCCTGCGGCGTCCAGCTCCTGCTGCCATACGGCCGCAAAGACTGACCGGCGGGCGGCGCCAACGATGCCGGTCGTCGCGGCCAGCACGGCGTCCCGTTCCTTCAAGGACCAGATCTGGCTGCTTTCACTGCGCGCCGGCAGCTCTTTCAGCCCTGCTTCTGCTGTGCTCAGCGCCCGCTCGAATTTGGCTTTGGCCGCGTGGAGGACTGCATCGCGCGGGCTGGCGGCATAGATCACCGGGTCGGCGTGCTGCACAATAACAGCCCCCTTTTCGGCAAGGCGCGCCAGCGTCTCGTAAATCTTGGAGGGCGGGATGCCGGAGGCCCTGGCGACCTCGTGCCCGTTCATCGCCGGGCCGGCGGCGAGCGCGCAATAGGCGCGGGCTTCGTACTGGCTGAAACCGAGCTGGCCAAGGGCGCCCAGCAGCTCATCCATGGGGGAGGTCAAGGTCATGAACCGGACCCTAGCATATCTGCCGTCATCGCAATACACTACCATGGTAGTTAAATATTTGGAGCGAGATCATGCAGCGTATTTCGTCAGGGTCGGTCTGGGAAAAGAAACTGGGTTATTCACGGGCCACGGTGGCCGGCGGGCTGGTTTTTGTCTCGGCAACGGCTGCCACCGATGCGAGCGGTGCGGTGATCGGCAAGGGGGATGCCTATGCCCAGACCCGGGCCATCTTTGCGAGGCTTGCCCCGGTGCTGGAAGAAGCAGGCGCCAGCCTCGCTACCGTGGCGCAAACGCGCATCTATACGGTGGATGTCAGCCAGTGGGAGGCAATTGGCCAGGCTCATGCCGAGGTGTTCGCGGCGGCACCGCCGGCCATGTCGCTGGTGCATGTAAAGCCGTTTCTCGATCCGGACATGCTGGTGGAAGTGGAACTGGTAGCGGCACTGGCCTGACCGGAAGGTTCGGGTCCTAACGCTTTACTCGTTGTCTTTGCCCGAAACCGCCGATTAGATAGATGAGTGTAATAATAAAGCCGCCCGGTTGCTGCTATTCAGCAGCACTGAAGCGCCGGCTTTGCGGGGCAAGGAAGCGCCATGCTGTGACCTGCCGGCCGGCAAAACCGGCCGTCTCTTTCGCATGAAGGTGTGAGCCCCCCGTGTCAGACCAGCTGCCCCCCGTGTCCGACTCCGCCCTTCCCGAAGTTTCCCCAGATGCCCCGGCCCGCGCCGGCATGAGCATCGGTGTGAAGCTGTTTATCGCCTTCGGCCTTGTCGTGCTGCTGTCCGTACTGGCGGCGCTGGTGGGCTGGTTCGGTTATGCCCAGGTGCGCGGCGCGCAGGAAATCGTGACCGCCTCTGCCATTCCGGCGATGAGCGAGGCGCAGGAGCTGGCGCAGGTCAGCGGCGGCATCGCCGCGGCGGCGCCGGTGCTGGCGGCCGCGGGCAGCGATCAGCAGCGTGCCAGTCAGGCGGCCCTTCTGGGTCAGCGCAGCCAGCGCATTCACGACCTGATCGAAAGCATCAAGAAGCGCGACTTCAAGGCGGCCGATCTCGACGCGCTGCAAAAGGCCGTCGAGGCGATCTCCGGCAATCTCGTCTCGCTCGACGAACTGGTGAAGAAGCGCATTGCCCTGCATGACGCGGTGCGTGCCGCGCTCGCTACCGCCGCACAGGCTACCGACAAGCTGTTTCCGGCGCTGGCAGACCAGGTCAATGCCATCAATGACAACATCGATAATGATGGCGGCAATCTCTATGACGCGGTGCTGAACAAGGACCCCGGCATCGCCGATCGTGCCCAGCCGATCATGGATACGCTGTTTGACGAGCATGTCGTCGCCCAGCGCGAGCTTATCCAGCTGCGCGACAGTGCCACCGACATCGCCGCCTCGCTGCGGCAGGCGGAAAACGAGGTGGATATCGATGCGCTCTCCGGCATTGCCAGCCGCATCACCATCCTGTCCGGCAAGCTGCGCGCCAATGTGAATTCCGTACCCGACGAAGCCAGGCGCAAGGAGATTGCCGCGCTCGTCGAGCAAATGATGTCGGTGAGCGAAGGCGACAGGAGCGTGCCGGCGCTGCGCCGGGGCGAACTGCAAACCCTTGCCGAAATCGATGCACTGCTGGGTGACAACCGCGCCCAGGTCGAGACGCTCTCCGCCGTCGTTGCCCGCCTTGTGGCCGATGCGCACGGCATCATCGACAAGGCAAGCGCCGACGCCGACAAGGCCGTCAGCACCGGGCAGACGCTGATGGCGGTGCTGGCCGTGGCCGCCATCGTCGCCGCGCTGATCATCGCCATCTTCTATGTCGGCCGCTCCATCGTGGGGCGCCTGACGCGCCTTGCCGAAGCGATGCGGCACCTCGCCTCCGGCAATCTCGATGTCGAGATCAACGAGGCGGGCAAGGACGAGATCAGCGCCATGGCGTCTGCTCTCGGCGTCTTCCGCGACACGGCCCGGCAGGTGGAAGCCGCCAATGCCCGGGCTGAGGGCGAGCGTGAAAAAGCGTCGCTGGAGCGCCAGCAGGCCCGCCTTTCCATGGCAGAGGCCTTCGAGGCCAGCGTTGCCCGTGTGGTGGGGGAGGTGGATGCCGCCGCCCGCGGCATGAAGGTAACGGCAGAGGGCATGGCCGGTACCGCTACCCAGACCTCTGGCGAATCCGGCACGGCCTCCGATGCGGCGGGCCGGGCGACGGACAGCGTCAACACCGTGGCCGCCGCGGCCGAGGAGCTGTCCGCCTCGGTGGCGGAGATCGGCCGGCAGGTCGGCGAATCCTCCCGCATCGCCCGCGAGGCGGTCAGCAATGCCCAGCGCACCAATGATAATGTCCGCACCCTCAGCGAGGCGGCGGCGCGCATCGGCGATGTGGTGAGTCTCATCTCCACCATTGCCGAGCAGACCAACCTGCTGGCGCTTAATGCCACCATCGAGGCGGCGCGGGCGGGCGAAGCTGGCAAGGGTTTTGCCGTGGTGGCGCAGGAGGTCAAGAACCTCGCCGGCCAGACCGGGAAGGCAACCGGCGATATCGACGAGCAGGTCAAGGCGATGCAGGCCGCCACGCAGGATGTGGTCGGCGCCATTGCCGGCATCAGCGAGTTCATTCACCGCATGGATATCATTGCCGGAGAGATTGCCGATGCCGTGCAGGAGCAGCGCTCCGCTACGGCGGAAATTGCCGCCAGCGCCCAGTCCGCTGCGGCCGGCACCACGGAGGCAACCGGCGCCATCCGCTCCGTGCGTTCGGCGGCCGATGCCACCGGCACCTCTGCACGGGAAGTTCTGGGCGGGGCCACGCGGGTGACGGACCTTGTCGCCACCCTGCATCAGGAGGTGGAGGGCTTCCTCACCCAAATCCGAACGGCGTGAGGCAAATCAAACGCCTGCGGCCGTAACCTCTTTACCGTAGCCGCCCGAAGCGCCCGCATGGTTTAAGGCTAGAGGGCGGCAAAGCGACGGTCGGCAGGGGGGCAGGGGTGGGGATTTTTCAGGAACTGGTGCTTTTTCTGATCGTGGCCGGGCTGCTGGTTCCCGCGATCAGTCGCGCCGGTATCAGCCCGGTCATGGGTTATCTCGCCCTCGGCTGCCTGATCGGCCCCTTCGGCCTTGCCCGGCTGGTGCCGGAGATGCCGTGGCTTGCCTATGTCACCATCCCCGAGACGCATGAGCTGGCGACCTTCGGCGAACTGGGCGTCATCTTCCTTCTGTTCATGATCGGGCTTGAGCTTTCCTTCGACCGCCTGCGCGCCATGCGTCGGCTGGTGTGGGGGCTCGGCGGCAGCCAACTGGTGCTGACGGCGCTGGCTCTGACCGGGGCGGCACGGCTGGCCGGCGTACCGACGGATGCGGCCGTGGTGCTGGGCCTGTCGCTGTCGCTATCTTCCACCGCCATCGTCACCCAACTGCTGATCGAGCAGCGCCGGCTGGCAACGCCGCTTGGCCAGAGCGCGTTTTCCATCCTGCTTTTGCAGGACCTTGCCGTGGTGCCCATTCTGTTTCTCGTTGGGCAGCTGGCGGCGCCTGACGCGGGGAATGCCGGTTTTGCGCTGTTGATGGCGATGCTGCGGGCCGTTGCCGTCATCGGCGGTATCTATGCCATCGGCCGGCTGCTGCTGCGCCCGCTCTTCCGCATGGTGGGGCAGACGCGCAACCACGACATGTTCATGGCCACCTGTATGCTGGTGGTGTTGGGCACGGCACTGATGACCGGCGCGGCCGGGCTTTCCATGTCGCTGGGCGCTTTCATCGCCGGCCTCCTGCTGGCGGAGACGGAGTTTCGCCATCAGGTCGAGACCATCGTCAGCCCGTTCAAGGGGCTGCTGCTGGGCCTCTTTTTCCTCACCGTTGGCATGGACATGGATTTTAGTGTCGCGCTGGCCGATCCGGCGCGCGTGGCCCTTGCCGTTGTCGGGCTCTATCTGATCAAGGCGCTGCTGATTGTCGTACTGGCGCTGGTCTTCCGCCTGCCGCGGCCGGTGGCGCTGGAGACCGGATTGCTGCTGGGGCAGGCGAGCGAGTTTGCCTTCGTGGCCATTCGTCTTGCACTCGGGGCCGGGGTGGTGGAAGCCGGGCAGGGCCAACTGGCGCTAATTGCGGTGACGCTCAGCATGATCCTGACACCGGGCGTGGCCGCGCTGGTGCGGCCGCTTGCCGAGCGGCTCGCCCGCAAGCTGGATACAGCGCGCCAGATGGCGCTGGCGCCAAGTGCCATGCATCTTTCCGGGCATGTGGTGATTGCCGGCTATGGCCGTGTCGGGCAGATGGTCAGCGCGGTGCTGGAGGCGGAGAAGATCCCGTATGTGGCGCTCGATTTCGATGCCAGGGCGGTGGCGGCGGCGCGGCGCTCCGGCCTGCCGGTCTTTTATGGTGATGCTTCCCGGCTCGATCTTCTGCGACGGGCCAATCTGGAAGAGGCGCGCGCACTGGTGCTGACCATGAACAATGCCAGTGACGCTGCCCTGATCCACGCCGCCCGTGCCGAATGGCCGGAACTGCCGGTGCTGGCCCGTGCGCATGACGAGGTGGGGGCGCGCTGGCTGATCGCGCAGGGGGCGACCCATGCCGTGCCGGAGACGCGGGAGGTCAGCCTGCAGCTTGCCGGTATGGTGCTGGAGGATATCGGCGTGCCGCCGGACACGGTACGCCAGCGCCTTGACGAGCAGCGCGACGCGCTGGAGCTTCAGCCCCACTGAGGCAGTGGGGGCGGTAGCGGGTGGCAGCCCGCCAAAGACTCTTCTTGCGCTCGCCTTGGCTCAGGCGTTATAAGCCGCCACTTCCGACGGATGGCGACATCCGGCGACGGTTTCTTATGGGCCGTTTGCCGGAAAAGCTTCCAGCGGTTTTCCGCAAGGGATGGCGAGGCGGGGCGCAAGCTCCGGGCATGCCCAACCATCCCACTGCCGGTAGCGGCACTCCTTCGGGAGAGCTGACCACCGGCATCGGCCATTTGTTTTACTGGAGTCGAAAATGCCCAAGATCAAGACCAAGAGCGGTGCGAAGAAGCGCTTCCGCGTGACGGCCAACGGCCTTGTTAGCTTCAACAAGTCCAAGCGTCGCCACATGATGAGCAACAAGTCCCAGAAGATGAAGCGTCAGTCGCGCAGCACCGACATCCTCTTCAAGACGGATGGCGAGACCGTGCGCAAGTACTGGCTGCCGTACGCCTGAGCTGGCGCGAAGCCGACTACCGACGTTTTTCTGAAAGGATTTGAATCATGGCACGCGTCAAGCGCGGTGTAACCGCTCACGCCCGTCACAAGAAGATCATCAAGCTCGCCAAGGGCTACCAGGTTCGCAATAACAACGTCTTCCGCATTGCGGTTGAGAAGGTCGAAAAGGGCCTTCAGTTCGCTTATCGCGACCGTCGTGCCAAGAAGCGCGATTTCCGCAGCCTCTGGATCCAGCGTATCAACGCTGCTTCCCGTGAACATGGCCTGACCTACAGCCAGTTCATGCACGGCCTGAAGCGCGCTGGCATCGAGGTGGACCGCAAGGTTCTGGCCGATCTCGCCGTGCGTGAAGCCGATACGTTCAAGGCCCTGGCCGAACAGGCCCAGGCCGCTCTGAACGCCGCCTGATTGTCCGGTAAAGGCAGCTGCCTCCAAGGGGGCGCTGCCTGACGGCAAGCAAGCAAACAGGGGCTGGCCTCGCAAGGGCCGGCCCCTTTTGTTTTCCGGCTGTGTCTCCATGCCCCCCAAGCACCGTAACAGCCGCTTTGCGTTGCAGGGTTTCTTCCCTTACCTTGCGCGCCAGCTTTTCTGATCGGGGCTACCGCCTTCAAAGGCGGTGTGATCCCGGCTTTCACTATCGTCCGTTTCAGGAAACCTAGAGCCGATGTCCGATACGCTTGACGCCCAGCAGGGCGCGCTTCGCAGCCAGCTTCTGGATCAGGTCGCGGCGGCAGCCGATCTGGCGGCGCTCGACGCCGTCCGGGTGGCGGCGCTGGGCAAGAAGGGCGCCATCACCGACCTGATGAAGGGGCTTGGCGGCCTGACGCCGGACGAACGGCGCGAGGCGGGGCAGAAACTGAATGCCCTGAAGGACGAGATCGCCGCCGCACTGGACGCCCGCAAGGGCGCGCTGGAAGCCGTGGAGCTGGAATCGCGCCTGGCGCGCGAAGGGCTGGACATGACGCTGCCCGCCCGCCCGCAGGCGCGCGGCCGCATCCACCCGATCAGCCAGGTGGTGGACGAGCTGACGGCGATCTTCTGCGAGATGGGTTTCTCCGTGGCCGAAGGGCCGGAGATCGAGACCGGCTGGCACAACTTCTCCGCCCTCAACATTCCGCCGCATCATCCGGCGCGCCAGATGCACGATACCTTCTACCTGCCCGACCAGGACGGGGCGAAGGATGCCGACCATGCCGAGACGGTGCTGCGCACCCACACCAGCCCGGTGCAGATCCGCACCATGCTGGAAGAAGAGCCGCCGATCCGCATCATCGTGCCGGGCCGTACCTACCGCTCCGACTACGACATGACCCACACGCCGATGTTCCATCAGGTGGAAGGTCTCGTCATCGGGCGCGACATCACCATGGGCCACCTCAAGGGCTGCCTCATCGAGTTCTGCAAGCGCTTCTTCGAGGTGGATGACCTGCCGGTGCGCTTCCGCCCCAGCTTCTTCCCCTTCACCGAACCGTCGATGGAGGTCGATATCGGCTGCTCGCGCAAGGGCGGCGAGCTGGTGATCGGCGCGGGCGACGATTGGCTGGAGATTCTGGGCTCCGGCATGGTGCACCCGCAGGTGCTGCGTAATGGCGGCATCGACCCCGATATCTATCAGGGCTTTGCCTTCGGCATGGGGATCGAGCGCATCGCGATGCTGAAATACGGCATTCCCGACCTCCGTACCTTCTTCGAGGCGGATGTGCGCTGGCTTGAGCATTACGGGTTCGAGCCGAGCGACACGCCCTCCATGGCCTATGGCCTGACCAAGTAAGCCAGCGCGGCAAGAGCGGGATACGACCTCAAATGAAATTCACCCTCTCCTGGCTCAAGAGCCATCTCGATACCACCGCCTCGCTGGACGAAATCTGCGTGGCGCTGACCGATCTCGGGCTCGAGGTCGATGATGTGCATGACCGCAGCAAGGATCTGGCCCCCTTCATCGTCGGTTATGTGAAGGCGGCCGAGAAGCACCCGAATGCCGACAAGCTGCGTGTCTGCACGGTCGAGACCGGCAAGGAAACACTGCAGGTCGTCTGCGGCGCCCCCAATGCGCGCGCCGGTATCAAGGTGGTACTGGCCCAGCCGGGCGCCGTCATTCCCGTGACCGGGGAAGCGCTCAAGAAGGGCGTCATCCGCGATGTCGAGAGCCAGGGCATGATGTGCTCTGCCCGCGAGCTGAAGCTGGGTGATGACCATGACGGTATCATCGAGTTGCCGGAAAGCGCCGTGGTCGGCGAGCCGGCGGCCAAGGCGCTGGGCGCGGATGATCCGGTCATCGAGATCGGCCTCACTCCGGACCGCGCCGATTGCGCCGGCGTCTATGGCATTGCGCGCGATCTGGCTGCCCGTGGCCTTGGCACGCTGATCGCGCTGCCGACGGAAAAGGTGGCCGGCACGCTCGGCAAGAGCCCGATCTCCGTGTCGCTCGACCTGCCGGAAGGCAAGGGCGAGGCCTGCCCGCAATTCGTCGGCCGCTATTTCAAGGGCGTGAAGAACGGCCCGAGCCCGAAATGGCTGCAGGACCAGTTGACCGCCGTGGGCCTGCGCCCGATTTCGGTGCTGGTCGATATCACCAACTTCTTCTCGCTCGGCCTGTGCCGTCCGCTGCACGTTTTCGATGCCGCCAAGCTCAAGGGCAACATCCACGCCCGTATGGCGCGCGAGGGCGAAACCCTGCTGGCGCTCGATGGCAAGGAATACAGCCTGACGCCGGAAATGACGGTGATCGCCGATGACAGCGGCGCCGTCGGTCTTGGCGGCGTGATGGGCGGTGAGACGACCGGCGTCGAGGACGGCACCACCGAGGTTTTCCTCGAAATTGCCTATTTCGATCCGATCCGTACCGCAAATACCGGCCGGACGACCGGCATCATCTCCGATGCGCGTTACCGCTTCGAGCGCGGTGTGGACCCCGCCTTCCTCCTGCAGGGCGCCGAACTGGCCACCCGCATGATCCTTGACCTGTGCGGCGGCGAGACATCCGACCTCGTCGTTGCCGGCAAGGAGCCGGAATGGAAGCGTTCCATCACCTTGCGCCCGTCCCGTTCGGAAACGCTGGGTGGCCTTGCCGTGCCGGCTGCGCGTCAGAAGGAAATTCTTGAACGACTCGGCTTCGAGGTCAGTGCCTCGGGTGAAGCCCTCGTGGCTGCCGTGCCAAGCTGGCGTGCCGGCGATGTGCAGGGTGAAGCCGACCTCGTTGAGGAAGTGCTGCGTGTCGAAGGTTTCGACAAGGTGCTGCCGGTGGCGCTCAAGGCCGAGGGGGCTCTCTCCGGCCCGGCCATCACGCCGGTACAGCGCCGAGCCATTGCCGCCCGCCGGGTGCTGGCCGGACGCGGCATGCTGGAAGCTGTCACCTGGTCCTTCATGAAGGGCGAGCATGCAGCGCTGTTTGCGCCGGTGCCGGACGCCCTGCGCCTCAAGAACCCGATCTCGGCCGATCTCGACGTGATGCGCCCGACGGCGCTCGGCAACCTCATCCTCGCCGCCGGCCGCAATGCCGATCGCGGTTATGCCGATGTGGCGCTGTTCGAGGTGGGGCCGCACTTCGCCTCGCCGAAGCCGGAAGGCCAGCGCAAGGTGGTGGCGGGCATTCGTGCCGGCCTTGCCGTTCCGCGCGGCTGGACCGGCCCGGCGCGCCCGGTCGATGCCTATGATGCCAAGGCCGATGCGCAGGAAGTGCTGGCTGCGATGGGAGCCCCGGCCTCCGCACAGGTCACCACGGACGCCCCGGCCTATTACCATCCGGGCCGTAGCGCTGCGCTGCGCATCGGCCCCAAGGTGCTGGCGTATTTCGGCGAGATCCACCCGAGTGTGCTCAAGGGTCTCGACGTCAAGGGCCCGGTGGTCGCGTTCGAAGTGTTCCCGGACATGGTGCCGGAGCCCAAGAACCGCGTGCTGACCCGCCCGCTGGTGAAGATTTCCCCCTTCCAGCCGCTGAAGCGTGACTTCGCCTTCCTCGTGGATGGCAGCGTCAGCGCCGAGAAGCTGGTGCGTGCCGCCAGGGGCGCGGACAAGAAGCTGATCACCGATGCCGAGATCTTCGATGTCTACACCGGCAAGGGTGTGGAAGAGGGCAAGAAGTCGGTGGCGCTCAGCATCACCCTGCAGCCGGAAGCCGCCTCGCTCAGCGATGAGCAGATCCAGCAGGTGACGGACAAGGTGATCGAGCAGGTGGTGAAGCAGACCGGTGCCGCCCTGCGCGGCTGAGCTTCGCCGGCTTTCATCTCATGAAAAAGGCCCCCTGACGCAAGTCAGGGGGCCTTTTCTTTCAGGCGCAGCGAAGAACGGGCTCAGGCGGCCTGTTCTTCGATCTCCAGCGCGCCGGAGGTTTCGTCATTGGCGGCCTCTTCGGTCACCAGGGCTTCCTCTGCGGCGTTCTGCTGGGCCTGCATGCGCCGGTCGGCTTCCTCGGTCGACTTGCGGATGATCTCGATGAGAGAGCTGCGCAGATCGACCATGGACTGGGCGACGAGGCCGGCGATGCCGCGCACGTCGTGGCTGAGAGTGCCGGCATTGGCGAGCTCGTCATTGACCCGGGTGATCTCCTCCGTCAGGTGACGGGAAGCTTCCGTGGTCTGCTCCACGGTGCGGGCAATATCGCGCGTTGCCGCGCTTTGCTGCTCCACCGAGGCGCCGATGGCCGTCGAGATTTCATCGATGGACCGGATCACGCTGCCGATATGCTTGATGCCCTCGGCCGCCTGGCCGGTGGTCATCTGGATGCTCATGATCTGGTTGATGATCTCGTCCGTCGCGCGGGCGGTCTGGCCGGCGAGGGTCTTGACCTCCTGCGCCACCACCGCAAAGCCCTTGCCGGCATCGCCCGCCCGTGCCGCCTCAATGGTGGCGTTGAGGGCCAGCAGGTTGGTCTGCTCGGCAATGTCGCGGATGAGATCCACGACGCTGCCGATGGCCTGCGCGGCTTCCACGAGGCCCTGCATGGTGGTGTTGGTCTCGTCCGCTTCCGACACCGCCTTGGAGGCGACGGTACGGGCTTCCTTGACCTGCCGCATGATCTCCTCGGTGGAGGCCGAGAGCTGTTCGGTGGCGGCGGCAACAGTCTGCGTGTTCTGCAGAGTGGTCTGCGAGGCGCTGGTAACAGCCTGTGCCCGCTCGCTGGCGGAGGAGGCAAGTTCCACCATGCGCTCGGCGGCCTGCGACATCTCCCCGGTCTTGCCGGAGACGGAGTCGACGGAAGTGTGGGCGGCATTCTCGACCGTGGAGGCCATATCGACGATGGCCTGCTTGCGGTCCTGCGCGGAACGGACCTCCGCTTCACGCTGTTCGGCCTGCATGGCCTGGTTGGCTTCCATGCTGGCGCGGAACACTTCCACCGCATCGGCCATTTCGCCGAATTCATCGGGGCTGCGCGGCGGCAGCGTCACCAGCGTATCGCCGGCGGCCAGATGCTTCATTGCTTCGGCGAACGCCTTCAGGCGCCCGAAGGCAGTGATGCGCAGGACGACGAAGCCGATGAGCCAGCCGACGATGACAACGCCGGCCAGAACGGCAAGCGCGGTGTTCCGAAGGGTCTCGCTGCTGTGGATGAAGGTGCCGATATCGCGGGTGAGTTCGATCCTGGCCCATTCCCCGCCGAAGCTGTCCGGGATACTGGTGCCGATGGTCTCCAGCATCAGACCGCGGCGTGACGGGCGGGCCGGTGCAGCGGTGCCGGCGGCATTCTGTGCCGGTGCCGCGGCGGGTGCAGTGGCCGCCGGCGCGCTGGCGGGGGCCGCAGTGGGAGTCGCAGTGGGAGCCGATGCCTGCGCCGGCGCGGCGGGCTTGGCGTCGTCCTGGAAGTAGGAGCCCTTGAACAGCGGCTCCGCCCCGGGCTTGCCGGGCAGTATGACATCGCCGCGCACGGCATCCTCGATGCCTTCGAGCATCTTGACGGGGCTGGTCACCACCTCGAGAAAGCCGGCAACCTGAAAGCCGCCGATGGGCACGATCTGGCTATGCACCGGCACGCCGTCCTTGGTGTGCCACAGATAGCTGACCGGCTGGCGCTGGGCGCCCTTGTCGCGGCCCTTGAGCTCGTCAAGCAGCCCTGCCTGCTGGGCGAGGACGCTGTCGCCCGTGCCCTTCTTGCTGGCGGCGATAAGCTTCATGTCCTTGTCGAAGACATTCACTTCACGCAGGTCGATCTGGCCCTGGTAGACGGGCTGCGAGCTGAAGACGAGGTCGGCGGTAAGGCTGGCCTTCACCGGGTCGCTGTTCTTGGCTGCGGCCACGATGTCGGCGTTACGGGCCTGGGTGTCGGCAAAGGGGGCAATGCGCTGGTCGTATTCGCTGGTAACCCTGCGTTCGGCGAGGAAACTCAGCGTCTGGGCGGCGCTGCCATTGAAAGTGTCGAGCGAGAAGCGCTCGTTCACCCGGGATAGCCAGAGCTGGTTAATAAGGATGCCGAGCGAGAGGAGAGCGCCGATCAGGACGATGCCTCGGCGGATGGTCCAGCGGGATTCGGACTTCTTGGAGCTTGCCACGTCGGAAAGGCTCATGCGGGGGGTCTCATGCGCTTTTGTCGGGGGGAACTGTGCCTTCTTCGTGCGACAGTCGTTTTGCATAGTCCCTTTGGTGCAAACGCCGCGCAATGCCGTTCTTGTGTGCAAAACCGGTTTCACCCGGCAAGTGTCTAAAAAAAAGACAGATTTATTTACGGGCGGAACAAGTGATTTGGTGCCAGACATCGACAGGGTACGCCTTGCGATGTTATTCATAAGCTTGATTTATTACGACTCGGGGTTTGCTGGCTTTGCTCGGCGTCGTCGATCTGCTGAAAAGTGCCGCGGAGCCGGAAGCGCTCAGCAGCCGGGATCGTGCTGTCTTGCAGGAATTGGCGGACGATCCGAGCAAGCCCGTACCCTTTCGCCTGCGCCTTGTGGCCTGGTGGGAAGGCTATGATTTCGACACCTGGCTGCGCCACATGCTGGATGGCGAAGGCGGGGCGGCGGAAGACGGCAAGGCCGGTGCCAAACGCGCTGGCGAAGATACGGTCAAGCCGCTGCTGTGGTCTGCCTCGCGCATCGAGGTGGTCGAGCAGATCTGGGGGCCGGGATATACCAACCCCTGTACCGGCGATCATGTACGCAACATGGTCAAGACGCTGGGCCTGACGCCGGCCATGTCTGTGCTGGAGCTGGGCTCTGGCCTTGGCGGTATTGCCCGGCTGATGGTGGAAGAGTTCGGTGCCTGGGTCACCGGCCTTGAAGAGAACAAGCTGCTGGCCGATGCCGGCAACCAGCGCTCGGTGCTGAACGGCATGGGCAAGCAGGCGCCGGTGGCGCCCTATGATCCGGAGACCTTCGAGCTCAAGAAGCGTTTTGACTGCGTGTTCTCGAAGGAGGCGTTTTTTACCGTCGAGCGCAAGCAGCGCATGATCGAGACCCTGGTGCGCTGGCTGAAGCCGCGTGGCCAGCTGCTGTTTACCGACTATGTGCTCGACCCGGCATCGACCGACACCCGCATCATGGAAGCCTGGCGCCGGGTGGAGCCGATAAAGCCGCTGCCCTGGACGGTAGACCAGTATCGCCGCCAGCTCGACGAGCTGGAAATGGACATGCGCATCATCGAGGACATTACCGACGAGCACCGCCAGCTGGCACTCGGGGCCTGGTCCAACTTCACCGATGTGCTGCGCGACCGCAAGGCGTCCAGGGAGACGCTGATGCTGATGTTCTATGAGGCGGAGCTGTGGGCGCGGCGCGTCAACGCGCTCGATCACGGGCTCAAGGTCTATCGTTTCTTCGGCTTCCGCGCCGGCGACCCGGTCACCTGACCCGCATTGCGGCGGAATTGCAGCTTTTTTGCTGCCCACAGGCTGGCTGTTGCCCTTGACTCATATTGGCATGCTTCGTATAAGCGCGCGCTCAAGACGCTTCCAGAGCGCCTGATGTAAAGGAATTCTTCGATGAAGGTCGCCAATTCGCTGAAGACCCTCAAGAGCCGCGACAAGAACTGCCGTGTCATTCGTCGCCGTGGCCGGGTCTACGTCATCAACAAGAAGAACCCGCGTTTCAAGGCTCGCCAGGGCTGAGAAAACGGGTTGAGGCCTGCTGGCTGCCCTTGTGGCAGGTATCGGTGCTTCACCGGTAAAAGTTCTAAAGTAAAAACGCTCGGCGGACCTTTGCACAAGCAAGGGTCCGCCGAGCGTTTTTCATTTCTGTCTCTGGCTATTTCGCACCTGCATCATATTTGTTGTGCGACGCATCACTTTGCTGCGTTTTTCCCCACCAGCGCTGTGGACTCTGCCGTTCAAGAGACTAAAGTGCGCGAACTCCCGCACAGGGCATCCGCTGCCGTGCGCCGGCCATAGTCCGGCGTAAGGCGCCACGGCGGAGGCCTCGTCTCAACCAAATTGGCCCCGATTTCACTTGGGTAAATCGCCAGGGGGACGGAACAGATGAATATTCATGAGTACCAGGCCAAACAGCTGCTGCGCAAATATGGCGTAGCGGTGCCGCAGGGTGCGCCGGCCTACACCGCTGATGAAGCGGTTGAGGCGGCCAAGGCCCTGCCCGGCCCGGTTTACGTCGTCAAGTCGCAGATCCATGCAGGTGGCCGCGGTGCCGGTCGCTTCAAGGATGATCCGAACGGCAAGGGCGGCGTTCGCGTCGTCAAGTCGCTGGACGAGGTCAAGGCTGCTGCCGAAGCGATGCTTGGCCATGTGCTCGTCACCAAGCAGACCGGCGCTGCCGGCCGTGAAGTGAAGCGCATCTATGTTGAAGCCGGCGCTGACATTCAGCGCGAGCTTTATCTCTCCCTGCTGGTTGATCGTGGCACCGGCCGCGTCACCATCCTCGCCTCCACCGAAGGCGGCATGGAGATCGAGGAAGTGGCCGCGCACACCCCGGAGAAGATCATCTCCGTGGCTGTTGACCCGGCAACCGGCATCCAGCCGTTCCACACCCGCAAGATCGCCTTCGGCCTCGGCCTCACCGGCGACGCGGTGAAGAGCGCGTCCAAGCTGATCGCCAGCCTCTACAAGGCCTTCAACGACCTCGACGCTTCCATGCTCGAGATCAACCCGCTGATCGTCACCGGTGCTGGCGAAGTGCTGGCCCTCGACGCCAAGATGGGCTTCGACGACAACGCGCTCTTCCGTCACAAGGATGTGCTTGAGCTGCGCGACCTCGACGAGGAAGATCCGGCTGAAGTCGAAGCCAGCAAGCACGAGCTGAACTATGTGAAGCTCGACGGCAACATCGGCTGCATGGTGAACGGCGCGGGTCTCGCGATGGCCACCATGGACATCATCAAGCTCTATGGCGGCGAGCCGGCGAACTTCCTTGATGTCGGCGGCGGCGCTACCAAAGAGCGCGTGACGCAGGCCTTCAAGCTGATTCTCAGCGATCCCAATGTCGAGGGCATCCTCGTCAACATCTTCGGCGGCATCATGCGCTGCGACGTCATCGCCGAAGGCGTGATCGCGGCGGCCAAGGAAGTGAGCCTGCACGTGCCGCTGGTCGTGCGTCTCGAGGGTACCAATGTGGAGCTGGGCAAGAAGATCCTCTCCGAATCCGGCCTGCCGATCAAATCCGCCGACAATCTGGCGGATGCGGCAGACAAGATCGTCAAAGCGGTGAAGGAGGCGGCTTAATCATGGCCATTCTCGTCGACAAGAACACCAAGGTGATCTGTCAGGGCTTCACCGGCGCGCAGGGCACCTTCCACTCCGAGCAGGCCATCGCCTACGGCACCAAGATGGTTGGCGGCGTGACCCCGGGCAAGGGCGGCTCCAGCCACCTTGACCTGCCGGTGTTCGACACTGTGGCCGAAGCCCGTGCCCGTACCGGCGCCAATGCTTCCGCGATCTACGTTCCGCCGCCCTTCGCGGCCGACGCGATCCTGGAAGCCATCGATGCCGGCATCGAGCTCGTGGTCTGCATCACCGAAGGCATCCCGGTTCTCGACATGGTGCGCGTCAAGCGCGCCCTGCAGGGTTCCAAAACCCGCCTCATCGGTCCGAACTGCCCGGGCGTGATCACGCCGGGTGAGTGCAAGATCGGCATCATGCCGGGCCACATCCACAGCCGCGGCAAGATCGGTGTCGTGTCCCGTTCGGGCACGCTGACCTATGAAGCTGTTGCCCAGACCACCGCTGTCGGCCTCGGCCAGACCAGCTGCGTCGGCATCGGCGGCGACCCGGTCAACGGCACCAACTTCGTTGACGTGCTGGAGATGTTCCTGGCCGATGACGAGACCCAGGGCATCATCATGATCGGCGAAATCGGCGGTAACGCCGAGGTCGACGGCGCCGAGCTGCTCAAGTCCGCCAAGGCAAAGAAGCCGGTTGTCGGTTTCATCGCCGGTGCGACCGCTCCTCCGGGCCGCCGCATGGGCCATGCCGGTGCCGTGATCTCCGGCGGCAACGACACTGCCGCCTACAAGATCGAGGCCCTCAAGGCCGCCGGCATTCACGTGGCCGACAGCCCGGCATCGCTGGGTTCGACCATGCTGAAGGCGATGAAGGGCTAAGTTCCTTCAATCGCAGCCGCAAATGTACAAGGCCGCCGCCGGATCCGTTCCGGTGGCGGTTTTGTTTTGGCGCTATACTGCATAACGGAGTGATTCGCCCCAAAGTGCCCTGCCGGACGGTTCGGGGGGCAGGGAAACAGGCTCTTGACCTCCATCCCGCCAGCGCTCCCCATATAGAGGTGAGTAACGGAGCCGAAGTGATATGAGCCGCGCTTTCGTCCGCGAGCAGGACAATGCCGGTCCGGAAGCACCGCCGGACCTCAAGATAAGCCCGCATCGCAATCTGGTGACGCGGCGGGGATTGCAGCTGATCGAGGACAAGGTGGCCGAGTTGCAGGCGGAGCTTGCGGCCAACCCCTCCGCCGAGAAGCTTTTATGGCTGCGCCGAGACCTGCGTTACTGGATGGCGCGGCGCGAAACCGCCGAGCTCAGCCAGCCGGATGCCACGTCTGCGGCCGTTGGGTTTGGCACCCGCGTTACGCTGAAGCGTGACGGACGCAAGGCGGAAGTCTTTGAAATTGTTGGTGAGGACGAAGCTGACCCGGCCGAGGGTCGGCTGAGCTGGGTGTCGCCGATCGCCGCCGGCATCATGGGCGCCGAGGCCGGGGACGAGATAGAAGTCGGTCCGCGCCAGCCACCGATGCTGGTGGAGATCCTGAAAGTCGATAACGCCGGTTAGCTCCGTTGCGGCCCGGGCGAAAAGGGGCAGGAACCGCCAAGGCGCCCACCGGCTTTAATGCCATCTTCGGGATGCAGAGTTGCCTGCTCGGCATGATGCAACGCATGCGACCTGGCGTATGATCGCCGCACCACCGGCGCAACCAGCGGATGGCTTTGTTGCAACAGGTCCAGGATGGCTTCACCGTCCCGCAGGAAAATTCACTTTTTTTCATGCGGTTCCTTTTGCCCCTCCGAAACCATGCTTCTATAGTGCGGCCCGGTCGCGGGTCGGTTTCCGCATGGCCTTCGCGCGCCATTTTTCTTTCATGATCAGGGCCCGCCCCCACGGACGGGATTGAGAGCCAGAAATGGGATCGGCACTAGACAAGGCCTCGCTTCTCTCCGGCGCTAACGCCGTCTTTCTCGCTGAAATTTATGCTCGCTGGCTGGAGGACCCCAAATCGGTCGATACCAGCTGGGCCGAGCTTTTCAGCGAGATGGGCGACGATCTGGGCGCCGCGCTGACGGATGTGAAGGGCCCGTCCTGGACCAAGGTCAAGGCCCGTGTGGTCGGCCAGGTTGACCCGGAAGAGGAGGCCGCCGCCAAGGCGAAGGCCGCCAGGAATGGCAAGGCCGGCCCGGCCGTGCCGGCTCCGGCCGGTGACCCCGGCACCGCCGACACCTATGTGCGCCAGCACACGATTGATTCGATCCGCGCGATCATGCTGATCCGCGCCTATCGCATCCGCGGCCACATGCTGGCGACGCTGGACCCCCTCGGTCTGCAGACTTTCGCGCACCATCCGGAGCTTGATCCGGCGTCCTACGGCTTTTCCGATGCCGACATGGACCGTGCGATCTTCATCGACGGCGTGCTGGGCTTTGAGACGGCGACGCTGCGCGAGATCATCGCCAAGCTGCATCGCACTTACTGCGCTCATGTCGGCGTCGAGTACATGCACATCCAGGATCCCGACCAGAAGCAGTGGATCCAGTACCATATGGAGAATGCCGAGCTGGCTCCGCCGCTGTCGCGGGACGAGAAGCTGCGCATCTTCGACAACACCACCCGCTCCGAACTGTTCGAGAAGTATCTCAACACCAAGTTCAAGGGCACCAAGCGCTTCGGCGTCGATGGTGGTGAAGCGCTCATTCCGCTGATGGAAGAAGTGCTGCACACCGCCGCCAAGGCCGGCGTGCAGGAAGTGGTGCTGGGCATGGCGCACCGCGGCCGCCTCAATGTGCTGGCCAATGTGATGTCCAAGCCCCTGCGCAAGATGTTCGCGGAATTCCAGGGCGTCTCCTCGAACCCGGAAGATCTGGGTTCGGGCGACGTGAAGTATCATCTCGGCACTTCCGCCGACCGCGACTTCGACGGCAATGCCGTCCACCTGTCGCTGAATGCCAACCCGTCGCACCTTGAAGCGGTTGATCCGGTCATCATCGGCCGTGTCCGCGCCAAGGAAGACCAGCTGGGTGACCTTGAGCCGCGCGGCAACAAGGTGCTGCCGATCCTGCTGCATGGTGATGCTGCCTTCGCCGGCCAGGGCCTCGTTCCCGAGACGCTCGATATGTCCGAGCTCAAGGGCTACAAGGTCGGCGGCTCGATCCACATCATTATCAATAACCAGATCGGCTTCACCACCAAGCCGACCGATGCGCGCTCTGGCCCCTATGCCACCGAAGTGGCCAAGACCATCCAGGCGCCGATCTTCCATGTGAATGGTGATGATCCGGAAGCCTGCGCCCGCGTGGCGCGCATGGCGACCGAGTTCCGCCAGACCTTCAAGAAGATCGTTGTGATCGATATGTGGTGCTATCGCCGCCACGGCCACAACGAAGCCGACGAGCCGGCCTTCACCCAGCCGACGATGTACCGCGTCATCAAGGACCACCCGTCGGTCTGGACGCTGTACTCGCAGAAGCTGGTTGCCGAAGGCGTGCTGAGCCAGGACGAGGTGGATGCCCGCGCGAATGCCTTCCATTCCAAGCTGGAAGAAGAGTTCGAGGCAGCCCAGGCGTACAAGCCCAACAAGGCCGACTGGCTGGAAGGCGCCTGGCGCGGCTTCGAGCAGGCTTCGGGTGATGATCGCCGGGGGGATACCCAGTGCGATATGGACCTTTTGAAGAAGGTCGGCGCCACCATCACCACGGTGCCGGACAGCTTCAATCTCAACCCGAAGATCGCCCGCCAGCTGAAGGCCAAGCAGGACATGATGTCGTCCGGCGAAGGTTTTGACTGGGCCACGGGCGAGGCGCTGGCTTTCGGCACGCTCTGCGCTCAGGGCTACCGGGTGCGCCTCTCCGGTCAGGATTGCGGTCGCGGAACTTTCTCCCAGCGTCATGCCGCTCTCTATGACCAGGAGAACGAAGAGAAGTACGTGCCGCTGCAGCATGTCGCGCCGGATCAGGGCAAGTTCGAGGTTCTCGACAGCCCGCTGGCCGAAGCCAGCGTTGTCGGCTTCGAATATGGCTACTCGGTTACCGATCCGAACGCGCTCGTGCTGTGGGAAGGCCAGTTCGGCGACTTCTCCAACGGCGCCCAGATCATCATCGACCAGTTCATCAGCTCGGGTGAAGCCAAGTGGCTTCGTATGTCCGGTCTGGTGATGCTGCTGCCGCACGGGTACGAAGGCCAGGGCCCGGAGCACAGCTCCGCGCGTATGGAGCGTTACCTGCAGATGTGCGGTGAGGATAACTGGCAGGTGTGCAACATCACCACGCCGGCGAACTACTACCATGCGCTGCGTCGCCAGATGCGCCGCCAGTTCCGCAAGCCGCTCATCATCTTCACGCCGAAGTCGCTGCTGCGTCACAAGCGTGCGGTGTCGAAGCTTGAAGAGTTCGGTCCGGGCACGTCGTTCCATCGCGTCCTGCCGGAGACCTATGACGACCAGCTGGTGGCCGACAAGGACATTCGCCGCGTCGTGATGTGCTCGGGCAAGGTCTATTACGACCTCCTGGAAGAGCGCGAAAAGCGCGGCACCAAGGATGTTGCCATCATCCGTCTGGAGCAGTTCTACCCGTGGCCGCGGACTTCCGTGGGCAACCAGCTCAAGCGTTATCCGAACGCCCAGGTGCTGTGGTGCCAGGAAGAGCCGGCCAACATGGGCGGCTGGTCTTTCGTGCGCTGGCACATCGAAGACGTGCTGGAAGAGATCGGCCACAAGTTCCGCCGTCCGCTCTATTCCGGCCGCTCCATTGCCGCCGCGCCGGCAACGGGCCTTGCCAAGCGCCACGCTGCCGAGCAGGCAGCGCTGGTCGACAAGGCGCTGACGGTCACCGAGTAAACCAAGACAGGAGGGGCCGGATCCGGATCAAGGGTCCGGCCCCGACGGTCTTTTATGCGAAGAAAGCTTCAGGCAAGAAACCTGCGGCATAATCTTTAAAAGATCAGTCCCAGGAAACGCGAAAGTCGAGAAACCATGGCAACTGAAATCAAAGTGCCCGCTCTGGGTGAATCGGTCAGCGAGGCGACGATTGCCCAGTGGCTGAAGAAGGTTGGCGATGCCGTCGCCGTCGATGAACCGCTGTGCGAGCTGGAGACCGACAAGGTCACCGTCGAAGTGAACGCCACCGCCGCCGGCGTGCTGGGCGAGATCATCTCCAAGCAGGGCGATACCGTTGAGGTTGGCACCGTGATCGGCGTGATCACCGAAGGTGCTGCCGCTGCGGCCAAGCCGGCTGCTGCCGCTGCACCGGCGCCGGTCGCTGCGGCCCCGGCTGCCGCTCCGGCGGGCGAGGTGGCTGCCTCCCCGGCCGCGCGCAAGCTGGCCGCCGACAAGGGCGTTGACCTTGCCAGCGTTTCCGCCAGCGGCCCCAAGGGCCATGTGCTGAAGGAAGATGTGGCTGCCGCCAAGCCGGCCGCTGCCGCCAAGCCGGCCGCTGCCGCTGCTCCGGCCCCGGTTGCCGCTCCGGTTGCGACGGGTCCGGCGCGTGAAGCCGGTGAGCGCGAAGAGAAGGTCAAGATGACGCGCCTGCGTCAGACCATCGCCCGCCGCCTCAAGGAAGCGCAGAACACCGCTGCCATGCTCACGACCTTCAACGAGGTCGACATGACGAACGTCATGGCGCTGCGCAACGAGTACAAGGACGGCTTCGAGAAGAAGCATGGCGTGCGCCTTGGCTTCATGAGCTTCTTCGTGAAGGCTGCGGTTGCCGCGCTCAAGGAAATCCCGGCGGTCAATGCCGAGATCTCCGGCGACAGCATCATCTACAAGAACTTCTACGACATCTCCGTGGCCGTCGGCGGCCCGCAGGGCCTCGTGACCCCGGTGCTGCGCGACTGCGACGAGCTGAGCTTCGCCGGCATCGAGCAGAGCATCGGCGATTACGCCAAGAAGGCGCGTGACGGCAAGCTGACCATGCAGGACATGGCCGGCGGCACCTTCACCATCTCCAATGGCGGCGTGTACGGCTCGCTGATGTCGACCCCGATCCTCAATCCGCCGCAGTCGGCCATCCTGGGTATGCACAAGACCCAGGAACGTCCGATGGCGATTGGCGGCAAGGTTGAAATCCGCCCGATGATGTATCTGGCGCTGAGCTACGACCACCGCATCGTCGACGGCAAGGAAGCGGTGACCTTCCTCGTCCGCATCAAGGATGCGATCGAGGATCCGCGCCGCCTGCTGCTGGATCTGTAATTCCCGGCCTGCAGCCGGAAATTCGGTAAGCCCTGAAAGCGCCGCCCCTTCCCATGGAGGGGCGGCGTTTTAATTTGTTATCCTGTCCTTATGGGGCGGTGTCTTTGGCCGTTCGGCGGGTTATTCTCTCGCGATGCACCCGCAAGCCTTGTCTCCCTCACAGAAGAGAAAAGGGCGCCGTCGTGTATCCGGCGCCGGCCTTGCCTTGTTGCTCGCTTTTGCGGCCCTGTGGGGAGCGACGGCCGCCCGTGCCGACGATCCGGCGGCGCAGGGCAGGCTTACGACACTGCGGATCGGTTTTCGTCCGATCGAACCTCTGGTGGTGCAGGCAAGCGATGGCGGCCTTGCCGGCAGCGAAGTGGCGCTGGTTGGCGAGATATTGCGGCGCGCCGGCTTTTCCATGCAGCCGGTTTCCCTGCCGGCCCTGCGGCTGACCATTGCGCTTGCGAGCGGGGATGTCGATGTCGTGGCCCCCGGCCTGCCGGCCAGTCATGAGGGCATCTATCCGACGCGTCCGTTTCTCGTCTATCGCAACGTCGCCATCGCCTTGCGCCCGCTGGAGCCGCCACCGCAGACGGTGGCCGATCTGCTCAACTGGCGCATCATTGCTTTTCCAGGAGCACACCGGGTGCTTGGAGACGCGTTTCGGGACGTTGTGGCGGCGGCCCCCAATTATCACGAAGAGACCCAGTCACCGGTTCAGGTGCTGATGGCGCAACGCGAGCGGGTGGATCTCATGGTGGGGGAGCGAAGGATCCTGCGGGCGCTGGTGGAAGAGACGCTGCCCAACATCAAGGTCTTCGAGTATCCGCTTTTCACCCCCAATCTCTATCCGATCTATTTTCGCCGGCAGGACTATGCCGGCCGCGTCGATGCCGTGCTGGCGCAGATAGACCCGTCCGGCGAAGGTTTCGCCAACAAGTCGGAATTGCCGCCTGCGGACGGGAACGAAGAAAATCCCGGCCAATAAGCACTCAATAAGCATCAGGCATGCGGCCACCGGCGTTGCCCCGACCGCGCGTCGGTTGATATAACGCCGGAACCAAACCCTTACACTTTCGCCTCTATCGGTTACCCGAAGCAGGAATTTCAGAAGATGAGCGATCAGCAGTTTGACGTTGTCGTTATCGGCAGCGGTCCCGGTGGCTACGTGCACGCCATCCGTTGTGCGCAGCTCGGCCTCAAGACCGCCTGCGTGGAGAAGCGCGCGACGCTCGGCGGTACGTGCCTCAATGTCGGCTGCATCCCCTCCAAGGCGCTGCTGCAGAGCTCCGAGAAGTTTGTCGAGGCTGCTCATCTGGACGAGCATGGCATCGGCGTTGGGGCGCCGACCCTCGATCTCGCCACGATGATGAAGCGCAAGGACGGCGTCGTCTCCAAATTCACGCGCGGCGTGGAAGGCCTGTTCAAGAAGAACAAGGTTACCTGGGTCAAGGGTGCCGGCCGCATCACCGCCGGTGACACGGTTGAAGTGACGGGCGCCGATGGCGCCGTCAGCACGCTCAAGACGCGCTTCATCACCATCGCTACCGGTTCCGAGCCCTCCAGCCTGCCGTTCCTCGAGATCGACGAGAAGACCATCGTGTCCTCTACCGGCGCCATTGCGCTGGAGAAGGTTCCAGGCCGCCTTGCCGTGATCGGCGGCGGCGTGATCGGCCTTGAGCTGGGCACCGTATGGCATCGCCTCGGCTCCAAGGTCACTGTTGTCGAATTCCTCGATAACATCCTGGCCGGCATGGATGTCGGCACTGCCAAGGACATGGCCAAGATCGTCAAGAAGCAGGGCATGGAAGTGCTGACCGGCACCAAGGTGACCGGTGCTGCCAAGACGGCCGGCGGCGTGTCGCTGACCTGGGAGCCGGTTGCCGGCGGTGAAGCCCAGACCCAGGAATTCGACGTGGTGCTCGTCTCCGTCGGCCGCCGCGCTTATATCGACGGCCTCGGCCTTGATGCGGTCGGTGTGACCGTCGAGCGTGGCAAGGTGGTGATCGATGATCACTTCAAGACCAACGTCAACGGCATCTATGCCATCGGCGATGTGGTGAAGGGCCCGATGCTCGCCCACAAGGCCGAGGACGAAGGCATGGCGCTGGCCGAGATTTACGCCGGCCAGGCGGGCCATGTGAATTACGACGTCATTCCGGGCGTGGTCTACACGTGGCCGGAAGTGGCAAGCGTGGGCAAGACGGAAGAGCAGCTGAAGGAAGCAGGCATCGCCTACAAGGTCGGCAAGTTCCCGTTCCTGGCCAACAGCCGCGCCGGGGCTGTCGGCGAGACCGATGGCTCCGTCAAAATTCTCGCTGATGCCACCACCGACCGCGTGCTGGGTTGCCACATCATCGGCCCCAATGCCGGCGAGAATATCCACGAGATCGTGGCCATCATGGAGTTCGGCGGTTCGGCCGAGGACGTGGCGCGCACCTGCCATGCCCATCCGACGCTCGCCGAAGCCATCAAGGAAGCGGCTCTGGCCGTTGATGCGCGGGCGATCCACATCTGAGGATCGGCTCCCGAGCCTGGTTGAAAAGAAAACGGCCCCGGAATTCCGGGGCCGTTTTTTTGTCCTGCGATCTGCCTGCCCGCGCGCGGCGGGAATTCAATCAGCCGTTTGAGCTGGAGCTGTCGTCGTCCGCATAGGAGACGGAGAAGGCCTGATCCTCGAAATCGGCATTGGCATTGAAGCCCTTGCCGATGTTGAGAGTGATGCCATTCTTGAAGTCCAGCGTGCGGGTGCCGTCGCTGTTTGCGGTCGGCAGTGCCGTCGTCACCGTGGTGGTGCCATCGGTGATGGAGAACTGCTTCTTGTCCTTGTCGTAGCTCACCGTGTAGTTGCCGGCATCGGCAACGCCGGTCACGACGGCCGAAACATTGTCGGTCAACTCGACAGTGCTGCTGCCGACATCGCTGCCGCTACCCGCCTGTGTCTTGAGGAAGTTGCCATAGGCCTCGTTGATCGGATCGAGGTAGGCCGCGCTCAGGACCGAAAGGTAAGGGTTGGACGCGCTGGAACTGGCATTGAAGAGGGCCGTGTTCACCGAACTGTCGGCAAGACCGAGCAGGCTCGAGGTGGTGCGCAGGGTCGTCAGCGCACTGGTAAGGTCCGGGTTGCTTTCGGCAAGCCCGCGCGTGAAATCGTCCGTTCCTGCCAGCGGGTCGGCGGCATTCGAGTCGCTCGACGTGCTGGAGGAAGATGAGCTGCTGCTGCCCGTTCCGCTCGCTGTGCTGACATTGCCGGCACCGCTCGGGGTCAGGACATTATAGGCTGGGTTGCTGATCGAGTTGACGGCCATGATTGGCTAAACCTCCCCCCGCTTTTGGCGTGGGCTTTCAGGTTACGAGGTCGAGATGCAGAAGGGCGGTGCTGCCTTGCAGGCTGAGGCCGCCTTCCTGTGCCGATTCGGTGCTGGCCTGCTGCGCCACGGCGACCGGATGCTGCAGGGGAATGATGGGTAGATCGAGTGCGCCGGGGCTGGCGCCGGCAACGGCTGCGCGCACATCGGCGGCATCAAGGCCGCTGAGTTCAGCAAACAGCTCCACTTCCGGCGCATCGACGAGGCCATTGCCGGCAAGCGCTTCATGCAGCTGGATTTGCTGCCGCTCGCGCTCTTCCTCGGCCTGGCGGGCTCGCTCTTCCGGGCTGATCTGCTGGGTGGCATCGTTACCGGAATCGCCGGACGTAGCGGCCGCGGTGGTGGCGGGACGCCCCGAATCACCCGATGCGATGAGCTGTGCCTTGAACAGCGATCCGTCGCCGCTGCCGGTCACGCGGGCGCTGGAAGCAGCTGAATTGGGGTGCAAAGAAGGGTCCGGCGCTGCACTTGCTGCAGCCGGCGGGACTGAAGGCGCCCTTTGCGAAGATCCTGACGGCACCTGCGGGGCTGCCGCTCTGCCGGACACGACTAGGCCTGGCGCCGAAGAGAGAGGGTCGAGCATCCTGCTGCGTCTCCCCGACGACACAAAAATTCTACCTGATTAGAAATGACTATAACGTTAGTCGCCTGTCGGCACAAGGTTTTTTACGAAAAATGCTTGACAGGTCGTTATCGAGATGAATCGGTGTTGTTTGTTGTTTTTCAATGGGTTGTCTTTTGCGGATTTGAGCCATTCCAGCCCGGCCACGCCCGGCGGCGCACCCGTGGAGCTCTTGTCATCGTGCTTCCAGGAGCGGCTTTTTGTCCCGCCCTGCACAATCTTATGCATATTGAACGGCATCGCATGTACGGCCGTGCTTGACGTCGGGCGTTCGCATCGCTACACACCAGCCCTCGAACAGGGCGTCCCTTTGTGGCGCCCGTCTTGTTTTAATGGATGATCCCGATCGCTTCCAGCGATCTGAAGTCGGAGTTTGAAGCTATGGCCCGTCGTTGCGCCGTTACCGGCAAGGGCGTTCAGACCGGCAACAACGTCAGCCACGCCAACAACAAGACCCGGCGCCGCTTCCTGCCGAACCTGCAGGTCACGTCGCTGCTGAGTGAGGCGTTGGAGCGTACTGTCCGTTTGCGTCTGTCTACCCATGCGATCCGCACTGTTGATGTCCGTGGTGGCATCGACTCGTTCCTGGTCGGCACCAAGGATGAGGACCTCTCTGTTGAGGCCCGTCGTCTGAAGCGCCAGATCAAGAAGGCGCTCGCCGACAAGGAAGCCGCCTGATCTTTACTGCTTCCTGAAAAGGGGCGTTGATCAGGGCGCTGCCCTAAAACAAAACCCGCTGCCGGAAACGGCAGCGGGTTTTGTTTTGTGCGAATACCAAGGCCGCAGCAGGTGCTCCGGGCGGTGGCGGCAGGATGACCTTGCGACAAAATGTATCGCCAGGTGCTGGAAAATCGGCGCCGCGCTCCCACATGAGCGCGGGCGGTAACGGCAGGGCGAGGGGCCTTGTCCCGGAAATTCCGCCGGCAACAGCCTTCGCCTTACGGGGAAACTGACCCTTATGCTCGACCTCCTGACCAGCCCGGAAGCCTGGCTCTCGCTGGCAACCCTGACCGTGCTGGAGATCGTTCTCGGCATCGACAACATCATCTTCCTGTCGATCGTCTCCTCGCGCCTGCCGCCGGCGCAGCAGCCGATGGCCCGCCGCATCGGCCTGATCCTGGCGCTGGTCATGCGCATCGCGCTGCTGGCCTCCATTGCCTGGATCGTGTCGCTGACAAAACCGATCGTCACGCTGTTCGATCTCGACATCTCCTGGCGCGACATCATCCTGCTGGGCGGCGGCCTGTTTCTCATCGTCAAGGGCACGATGGAAATCGCCCATACGGTCGACGGGCATGAAGAGACCGGCAGCGGTGGCGGTGCGAAGGCCAGCAGCTTCGGCGCGGCAGTGGCCCAGATCGTCATGCTCGATATCGTCTTCTCGCTCGACAGCGTCATCACCGCCGTCGGCATGTCGCAGCACCTGCCGGTGATGATTGCGGCGGTGGTGCTGGCCATCATCGTCATGCTGGTGGCATCCGAGCCGGTGGCGCGTTTCGTGGAGAAGCATCTGAGCGTCAAGATCCTGGCGCTCGCCTTCCTGCTGATGGTCGGCGTGGCGCTGGTGGCCGACGGCCTGCATTTCCACATTCCGCGCGGTTATCTCTATACCGCGATGGCCTTCTCGCTGGGTGTCGAATGCCTGACGCTGTTTGCCCGCCGCCGGCGTGGCGGCAGCGCGGGCTGAGGCCCGGGAACAGCGAGGTTCAGCCGGCGATCTCGATGCGGTTGCGGCCGGCTTCCTTGGCGCGATAAAGCGCCTTGTCGGCTGCAACCAGCAGATCGTCGATCTCGCTGGCGGGTCCCGCCTCGACGAGGCCGAAGGATGAGGTGACGGTGACGGTGCCGCCACCGGGCAGGGGAATCGGGCTTGCTTCCATGCCAAGCCGCAGGCGGTTCAGCACGCCGAAGGCATCTTCCAGCCGTGTGCGCTTGAGGCAGAGCAGAAATTCCTCTCCGCCCAGCCGGTAGGCATCGTCGAAAGTGCGAATCGCCTGGCCGATGCGGGCGGCCGTTGCCTCCAGCACGCGGTCGCCGCCATCATGGCCATAATGGTCGTTGACGGCCTTGAAATGGTCGATGTCGGCAATGGCCAGGCAGAAGGGTTCTCCGCCGCGGCGCAGCCGCTCCAGTTCGCGCTCAAGCTCGTCGCGCAGCCCGTCGCGGGTGCGCAGGCCGGTGAGCGGATCGATGCCGGAGGCGGCGAGGTTGGAGGCGCGCTCCACCCGGCGCAGCTGCCGCATCAGCGCCTCGTAGGTGCCGATGATCTCCTGATAGTCGGCCAGCGGCGGGCCGCCCGGATGTCCGCCGTGGCGGGCAAGGGCGGTGCGGGCAAGCTCATGCAGCTTCTGCTGGTCTTCAAGTACCCGGGCCACGATCGGTTGCGGGGCAAGCTGCTGGGCTTCCAGCGCCGTGCGCCAGCGCGCGAAGGAGGCGGGCGGCTCGGCGGCAGCTGGCAGCGGCTGGCCATAGAATTGCGTGCGATGCCACAGGCCGACCCAGCGCAGGTAATCGTCGATCACCGTTGCCAGTAGCGCCGGCAGGCTGGTGGGCGCAATTTCCTCCCCTGCCCGGCCGGGCAGGGCGGTGATTGCTGGGGCAGGCGGGGCCTTCTTGTTCGTCTTCATCGTCCGTCAGGCATCAGTCGGCAGCCTTGAAAGCGGCGGCGCGGCAGTGGGGTGCTGCTGCACCGGAAGCTCTCCCGTTTCACATGCCACAAGCGGCCAGCCGCGCAAACGTTGCATTAGGTCAGGGAGCGGCTAATCTTCGGGCATCCTGCCTTTATCCGCCTTCCTTACAGCGGCAAGGCCAGTTTCAATTTTCGCCGGCGCCGCCTGTCAAAGGCTGTCTGCCGGCCTGCAATCCAAAGGTTCAGCCGCTTCATGGCCGCACATCCGCTCTATCCGTCGCTGCATGTCGTCACCCATCCGCTGATCCAGCACAAGCTGACGCTGATGCGGGATGAGACGACCTCGACCAAGAGCTTCCGGCAGCTGCTGCGTGAGATCGCCATGCTGATGGGCTATGAGATGACGCGCGACCTGCCGATGCGGCTGGAGCGTATCCGTACCCCGCTGGTGGAGATGGATGCGCCCAAGCTGGAAGGCAAGAAGCTGGCGGTGGTGCCCATCCTGCGCGCCGGCCTTGGCATGGCAGACGGCCTGCTGGAACTGGTGCCGTCTGCCCGTATCGGCCATATCGGCCTTTACCGTGACCATGAGACCAAGCGCCCGGTGGAATATCTGGTGAAGCTGCCAGCCCCGGAAGGCCGCACCTTCCTGCTGGTGGACCCGATGCTGGCGACCGGATTTTCCGCCGCCTATGCGGTGGACATTCTGGTCAAGAACGGCGTTCCCAAGGACGCCATTCGCTTCATGGCGCTGGTCGCTGTGCCCGAGGGGGTGGAAGTGCTCTCCAAGGCGCATCCGGAAGTGCAGATCTTCACGGCCTCCCTTGATGAGCGGCTCAACGAAAACGCCTACATCCTGCCCGGCCTCGGGGATGCGGGCGACCGGCTGTTTGGCACCAAGTAACGCGCTCTATCCACCTGGGGTCGGCGCCATACCGGTGCCGGCCATCCGGGCGATATCAGCCGGGGCGAGGCCCTGCTCACGCAAGTGGCGCAGGGCCGTCGAGCCGTCCCGTTTGGAGAGTTTGCCGCCGGTTGCCGGATCGATGATCAACGGATGATGATGGTAAACCGGCGTGGCAAGGCCCAGCACGGCCTGCAGCAGCCGGTGAATATGGGTGGCGTGGAAAAGATCCTCGCCGCGGATGACATGGGTGATGCCCTGCAATCCGTCATCCACCGTAACGCTCAGATGGTAACTGGTGCCGTTCTCGCGGCCGGCCAGCACGACATCGCCCAGGAACTCGGGCCGGGCGAACTCGGTGCCGGTACGCTCGTCCAGCCATTCCAGCGGGCCCGCCAGTGCCATGGCGGCCTTGTGGTCGAGCCGCAAGCAATGATCGTGGCCTGCGGCAAGCCGCGCCTCTCTTTCTGCCAGGGAGAGGGGGCGGCAGAAGCCGTCATAAACCGGCCCGTCCGGGCCGATGGCGGGCAGGCGGGCATGGAACGCACTGCGGGAGCAGAAACAGGGATAGACCAGCCCCTGCTGCGCAAGCCGGGCAAGGGCGGCATCGTAATCGGCCTGATGCTCGCTTTGCCGGCGCACCGGCTGCGGCCAGTTGAGGCCGAGCCAGGTAAGGTCTTCCAGAATTGCCTCGGCATAGTCCGGCCGGCAACGCGTGCGGTCGATATCTTCAAGGCGCAGCAGCATCACCCCGCCCTCCGCAGTGGCCCGGGCAGCGCACAGCAGCGCCGAGCGGGCATGGCCGAGATGCAGGTAGCCGGTAGGGCTGGGAGCAAAGCGGGTGATGAAGTGCATGGAAGGAAAATAGGGCGCACGGACCGGGGCAATCAAGCCGGGCTGCGTCAGAGGGGCCGGCTTGACAGCCCCTCGCCGGCAGCGGAAAAGCTTGGGCCATGAGCACGACCCTGCCCGGCCTTTCCGGCCCTTCCGTTCCGCCGCTTTCCGGAAAACCGCCGGAACAGCTTGTCATCCTGCTCCACGGGCTTGGCTCTGACGGCAATGACCTGATCGGACTGGTGCCCTATTGGCAGCAGATGTTGCCCGATGCCCTGTTTATCGCCCCCAACGCGCCGCAACCCTTCGACATGGCGCCGATGGGCTACCAGTGGTTTCCGCTGCGCGATTTTTCGCAGGAAGAGCGCATTCGCGGCGTGCGGTCGGCCGCTCCGGTGCTCGATGCCTTCATCAATGAGCAGATGCGCAAGCACAAGGTGCTGCCTTCCCGTATTGCACTGGTGGGCTTTTCGCAGGGCACCATGATGTCCCTGTTCGTGGCACCGCGCTGGCAGTCCGCTGTCGGTGCCGTGGTCGGCTTTTCCGGTGCGCTCATCGACCCGGCCAGTCTGCCGCGCGAGGTGCGGGCCCGTCCGCCGGTGCTGCTGGTGCATGGTGACCGCGACGATATCGTGCCGGTGGAAATGCTGGAGATTGCCGGCCGCGCGCTCGCGGAAAACGGCTTTAGCGTCAAGGCGGTGCGCCGGCCGGGCCTTGCCCATGGCATCGATATGGAGGGCATTCGCCTAGCCGGCGAGTTCCTGCAGCAGCACCTTCTGGAGACGGTCGGCAGCTGAGCCGTCGCCGGGGCGGAAGAAAGACTGGGCCGCAAGGCCCCGGACAAGACCTCCTGCGGCGAAAATGCCGCAGGAGGTCTTGTTTTTTCGGCGCTTTCTGTGACTGCGGGCACTGGCGTCATTTCCCGGTCATGTTATTTTCCTATAAGGGGATCGTTATCGCAATCCGATCCAGATATTGTGGTGCCATAGGGCTTGCGATACAAATTGCATGAAGGTTGATCCGGTTGACCGCTCGGGCCATCCGGGTCGGAGGCGAAAGGCCTCCAGCGCAGGTTGACGAAGGAGTGCCGTGAGGGTGACCCCGCCTCCCAGTGACTGTCCGGCCCTTGTACTGAACGCGGATTTTCGCCCGCTCAGCTACTTCCCCCTGTCGCTTCTGCCGTGGCAGGAGGCGATCAAGGCGGTGTTCCAGGACCGCGTCAATGTGGTGTGCGAGTATGACCGCGTGGTGCGCTCGCCAAGCATGGAAATCCGCCTGCCGTCGGTTATCTCGCTCAAGGAATATGTCTCCTCCTCGCGCAAGCCGGCCTTTACCCGCTTCAACCTTTTCCTGCGCGATGATTTCACCTGCCAGTATTGCGGGTCGCGGCCGGGCAGCCACAGCCTGACCTTCGACCATGTGCTGCCGAGGGTGAAGGGTGGGCGCACGAGCTGGGAAAACATCGTGACGGCCTGCTCCCCCTGCAACTCGCGCAAGGGCAGCAAGACGCTGCGCGAGGTGGGCATGCACCTCAGGCACAGTCCTGAAAGGCCCAGTGCCTGGCAGCTGCAAGAAAATGGAAGACGCTTCCCGCCGAACTATCTTCACGAAAGTTGGCGGGATTTTTTATACTGGGATTCCGAGCTCGATCACGAAGATTAGATATCTTATCTAATTATCTGGACGTCCGTTCCCGATCCGGTTACAAAAAAGCCATAAAAGTGAAACCGCAAGGCTGGCAAACGGCCTGCGGCAAGGCGGTAACCGCTTGGGAGGAAACATGTCGACGTTCAGGAACGCGCTTGCCGCGAGCAGCGCCGCTATAGCCTTGATTGCCGCCGGCTCGGCCAGCGCCGCCGGCTTCTACATCCAGGAACAATCCGTCACCGGTATCGGCCGCGCTTTCGCGGGCAGTGCCGCCATGTCCGACGATGTCGCCGGCATGTATTTCAACCCGGCCAACATGACCGGGCTGAGCGGAAAGTTTCAGGCCGAAACCGGCGTGAATCTGCTTATCCCTTCGGCGGATCTCAAGGACGAGGGCACCACCTTTGGCGGTGTGGCCAATGCGGGCAGTGGCAACCCCGGCAACCCTTATGACCCCACGCCAGTGCCGTTTGGTGCCGCAGCAATGTCGCTGATGGACGGCGACCTCTGGCTTGGCGTTCATGCCGGTGCCCCCTTCGGCCTTGCCAGCGACTATGGCAGGACCTGGTTCGGCCGCTATGACTCCACCAAGACGGAGCTCAAGGTTTATCAGGTCAGCCCGTCGATCGCGTATGCGATCAATGACCAGTTCTCTATCGGTGCCGGGGTGGATATCCAGCGTGCCGAAGCAACGCTGGAAGCAGCGGTCCCCGTTACCGGTTCAACCACGACGGACCGGCTCTACCGGGTCAAGGGTGACGATTGGGATTATGGTTTCAACGTCGGTATGACCTACAAGCCCGTGCAGCCGCTGACGCTCGGCGCTTCTTACCGCAGCGCGATCTCTCACAAGCTCGACGGAACCGCGACGCTCTTCTCCAATGCCGGTGCAACGCTGATCACCTCGGATGGCAGCGCCGGCCTTGACCTGCCCGACATGGCAATCGTAAGCGCCGTCTACGACATCACTCCCGACTGGCGTGTGATGGGATCGGTCAACTGGTTTGGCTGGAGCAATTTCGAGGAAATTGCGGTGGATGCCGATAATGCTGCCCTCGATACGACCGTGGCACAGAACTACAAGAATACCTTCGCTTTCTCGATTGGCGGTGAGCACGATCTGACAGACAGCCTCACCATCCGCGCCGGCATCCAGTACGACGAGACACCGACGCAGGACGATTACCGTACCTCGCGCACGCCGGATGGTAACCGGCTGTGGCTCTCCACCGGTCTTGGCTACAAGTTCAACGATGTGTTCAGCATGGACGCTGCCTACACCTACATCAACATCTCGGACGAAGACATCAGCCTGTCCCGCGCCAGCGGCTTCTCTCAGGTTGAGGCTTCCAGCAGCGGCAAGGTCCATATCATCGGCCTGCAGGGTCGCCTGAAGTTCTGAGACGCTGAGACCCTTTCGGGGGGAAGGAAAAAGGGCCGCTTTCGGGGGATGGAAGCGGCCCTTGTTTTTGTCCGGTTGAGAAGGGTGGCCTGCAGGTCAGACCCGCTCGGCCACCCAGATCACTGCGCGGGTGCTGGTGCGGATAAGGGCGCTCAGCAACTCGTAGGCCGGCGTCAGTTCGGCTTCGTTCTCAAGGCCGATATCGCGGTGTTCCAGCTCTTCGGCCTGGAATTTCTCGATCCGGGCCTTGAGCGCAGCTTCGTCGTCTCCCAGCACATCCAGTTGCTGCTGGTAGTGGTTGTCGATGACGGTTTCGACCGCCACCGTGCAGGCCATGGCCGCGCGCTCGCCCAACAGTGCGGTTCCGGCGCCAAGGGCGTAGCCCGCCAGCTTCCAGAGCGGATGCAGTAGCGTGGGGCGCACATGGCGTCGGCGCAGCTCTTCCTCGAACGCCTCCAGATGTTCCTGCTCCTGTCCGGCCATATGTTCCAGCAGGGGGCGCTTTTCGCTTTTCTGCAATTTGGCGATCTGACCGGAATAGATGCGCTGGGCGCCAAATTCGCCGGCATGGTCCACCCGCACGACCCGCGCCAGCAGGTCTCGGGGCTTCAGGTCGCCGGGCAGGCGACCGCGGCCGGTTGTGCGGGCGGGCGCAGGGCTCATCAGTTCTTCTCCGCAAAACGGCCCTTGAGGGCGATGGCGGTGATGGCGGCCAGACCCAGCGACAGCAGGAAGTTCCACGCCGCCATTGAAAGGCCGAGGAAGGTCCACTGGATATCTTCGCAGCGCGTCACCGGCGCCGCCAGCACCATGGCCTTGAGTTCGGCCAGAGACTGCGCGCCACTGGCACCCGCCGTGCAGCTGGAGGGGCCTTCCCACCATTGCTGCTCGACACCGGCATGGTAACCGGCAATCCCGGCGCCGATCAGATAGAGCACCAGCAGCAATACAAGCAGCAGCAGGCTCAGCGAGCGCTGTTTTGTCCAGGTCAGTGCCGCCAGCAGGCCCACCACGATGGCCGCCTCATGCGGCTTGCGCTGCAGCAGGCAGAGGTGGCAGGGCACGTAACCTTCCACATGCTGGGCGAACCACACATAGCTCATGGTCAAAAGGCTGGTAAGGGCGGCCCACAGGGGAAGGAGGCGGGCGGACAGAAGGCGCATCGGAACTCCGGAAGGGGCATTCCATCGGGCGGCGGAAAAGAGCGGCCGCGTGGGTTTTGGCGAAGCGATTTGCCGGCAGGCAAACCCGGGAACTTATTAATGAAGAGAGCAAAGATGGCAGGCAAGCGGCAAGCGGTCGCGTCCTGCCGGAAAGAGACCAAGTTGTCTTTACAACCGGATGCCAGTCGCGCCACTCTCGGCGGCAACAGGGCACATCTCTCGTGTCTCTGACGCTATCGAGGAAAAGAGCCATGGGCGCCAGTAGCGCTTTTGACGTCATCGTCGTCGGTCTTGGTGCCATGGGGGCGCATGCCGTGCAGCAGCTTGCCGCGCGAGGCAAGCGTGTGCTGGGCATAGAGCGTTCCAGTCTCATCAACCCCGATGGTTCCTCCCACGGCGACAGCCGGCTGATCCGCCTCGGTTATTTCGAGGACCCGTCCTATGTGCCGCTGCTGCACCGCGCCTACGCTAACTGGCGGGCGCTGGAGGCTGCCAGCCGGGAAGAGCTGCTGACCATCACCGGCGTGCTGCAGATCGGCCGGCCGGAGGGCAAGATCGTCTCCGGTGTGCTCGCCTCCTGCAAGATGCATGGCCTTGCCCGTGAGGTGCTGGACCGGGAGCAGATGGCACGCCGATACCCGGCTTTCCAGCTGGATGAGGGGGAAGTCGCCGTGCTGGAGCCACAGGGCGGCTTCGTGCGGCCAGAGCGCGCTATTCTGGCCGCGCTGCGCCTCGCCGGCGATGCCGGCGCCGAACTGCATTTTGGCGAACGGGTCACGGCCATCGAGCCGGACGGGCAAGGGGTGACGGTGCGGGCGGGCGATACAGCATACCGTGCCGCCTCGGTGATCGTCGCCGCCGGCAGCTATATCGCCGGGCTGGTGCCGGAGCTCGCCGGCATTGCCGTCCCCATTCGTCAGGTGGTTGGCTGGTTTGGCTCGAAAGACCCGCTGGCGACAGCGCTCGGGCGGATGCCGGTCTTCCTGCGCGACGAGGGCGAGGAGGGCTCGTTCTTCGGTTTTCCGCATCTTGGCGGGGATGGTGTCAAGATCGGCAAACACGCTCATTTCCGGGAGCCGATCAACCCGGAAGTGCCGAACGCTCCTGCCAATCCGGCAGACAAGGCGTTGCTGGGCGAGTTTGCTGCCCGGCGCCTGCCGCTTCTGGCGGAGGGGGCGGTCCGTTATTCAACCTGCCGCTACACGCTGCTGCCGGGGGAGGATTTTCTCCTCGATCTGGCACCGGCCAGCAACCGGATCGTCATCGCCTCTCCCTGTTCGGGCCACGGCTTCAAATTCGCCAGCGTGATCGGCGAAATCCTTGCCGATCTGGCGCTGGAACAAGGCACGGATTTGTCCATCGGCGCCTTCTCCTTCGAGAAGCTGATGGCAAAGGCAGCGGCTGCCTGAAAACCGACAGGGCCCTGCTGCTGTTCCCTGCTGGACAGGCCGGCGCCCTTCATGGCAGAAACGGCGCCTGACAGCGCTGCGGGCGTGGTGAAACTGGTAGACGCGCCGGACTCAAAATCCGGTTCCGAAAGGAGTGTCGGTTCGATTCCGACCGCCCGCACCATCTCTTCCTGATATCAGGACCTAAAGTCGTCGTTTGCCTAACGGGTCGCATAGGCTGTCGCTCTAAAAGCGATGGTGGAAATAGTCGCCAAAGGCGTCCCGATCAGCCTTTCAATGAATGCCTAACATCCATATTGCTTTTATCAGGCATTAAAGAAGAGCGGTAGGCGCGCCGAATGTGGCGAGCTGTGTGGCGCCCGCATCACGCTAATCGATTCTGGAACAATCTTCTGAGCCCTAAGGGGAGGCAGAATGATACATGGCCTGAATACGGAACTTTCGGAGCGAGAGATTTATCTGATCGGCTCGATTGTCTCTCAATGGGGCTTTCTAGAGTCTGATATTTTCGAACAAACACTGCTTTCATTTGCTGAAAGCGACAGCCTTCCAGCAGCAATGAACAACGCGCAATTTAGCGCTGTGCTGGACCTGTGGTTAGTGCGGGTGATTGAGCAGCTAAACGGACCTAAAAAGGAAGTTCTTAAGGCTTGTTACGCTGAAATTATTTCTCTGAACGAATATAGGCAGGCGATAGTTCATTCTCGCTGGGAGTGGAGTCCGAATGCTCCTGAGGAGATTACCGCGGTGCGAATTCACAAGAAAAATATAAAACAAGTTAAGTTTACGGCCGACGATCTCGCTGACTTATCTCTGGCGCTAAGCCAAATCCGTTATCGGGTCAGATACCCTGGTGGACTTGAGGATCAGGCGGCCGAAATGATGGCGGCCGGCGGGTATGTTAGCCGCCGTGCGTGGGGCGTGCTCTTTGGCCCGACGCCCGCGAAGGGCGGTGATGAGGCTGATGATCCCGAAAATTCATAATTCTTGATATTCGGGATTGGATTTATCTGCTGATGTCCTGACAAAGCAGATCAGCGTCGGTTGGTGATCGCCTTACAGAATCTCATAAACCTCATAGATCGGCCCGCCCGCCTGCCGGTGGCCGACACCAACGGCGAGAATGTCGTTGAGCCAGCTGTACCGCTCGTCGGATGTGGTGAAGCTGGCCTGAATGCGGAAATAATAATCTTCCGGGCTCACCTCTTCGCCGCGGGCCAGGCGTGCCATCACCTCGGCTGTTCCATGGCGCATGCCGGTGTAACTCATGCCGACGAGGGCGCCGTCTGCGGTTTCCAGCACCACCCGGGCATCGAGCAGCAGGGCGCCGTCACTGCGTTCGGTGAGCCAGTCCGTCCCGCCGGACAGGATCGTGCCCGTCAGCCGCTCGCCGGAAAAACTGCCGCCGGAGACATCGGCAATGCGCTTCTTTGCCCCTTCCAGTCCCCCGGCGGCGTGCACAGCTGACACGGTGACTTCAGCGATAAAAAGCGGGCGGGAGCGCAAGGCCGGCAGCGGGGGATGGCGGGGTTTGGTGGTGGTCATGGCGTCTCCTTGCCCATGTTTTTGATAGCGGTCACCGTGAAGGCAGGCGCAGGCGCCGGCAATTGAAGCACCGGCGCCCGCTTATGCTGGCATAAGAGCTTAACCGGATTTTGCCTGAAGCCGCTTGCGGTATTCGGCAACCGGCATGCCGCCCCAGCCCCAGTTCTCCATCTCGACTTCCTGGAAGATCACCCAGGTCCAGTCCATCGGTTTTCCCAGTACATCGAGCAGTACCTGGCTCATGCCTTTGTAGATGGCAGCCTTCTGCTCCTCGGTAACATGGTCGGTGCCGGGCCCGGTGCCCTCGCGGGTTACCTGAACGGTTACGATCGGCATGATGTTTCTCCTGTCGTCAAAAGCTGGTGGGGCAAAGGGGGGAGAACCGGTCAGTGGCCGGCAGCCTGTCCGCCATCGACATGCAGGATCTCACCTGTCACGAAACCGGCGTTTTCCAGATAGAGCACCGCGCCGACAATATCGGCCATCTCGCCCATGCGGCCGACCGGGTGCAGGGCGGAGAGGAAGTCATGCGTCTCGGGCGCATGCATCGGCGTCTTGATGATGCCGGGTGCAACGGCATTCACGCGGATGCCGCGCTTTGCATACTCAATGGCAAGGCTGCCGGTGGCAGCGGCAATACCACCCTTGGAAAGGGAGGCCAGCACGGAGGGCACTGCGGAAAGCGGATGCTCCACCAGCGCGGTGGTGATGCTGACGATGTGGCCGCTGCCCTGCTTCTCCATTGCCGCGGCGGCGGCCTGGCTGATGAAGAAAAAGCCATTGAGATTGGTGGCGACCACCTGGGCGTACTGCTCGGCGGTGTAACCGGTAAAGGGGCTGGCGACAAAGATGCCGGCATTGTTGATCAGGCTGTCGACGCGGCCGAACTTCTTCAGCGCTTCCGCTACCACCTTCGGGCCGGTTGCCGGATCGCCGATATCGCCAGCGACAGTCAACACATCAGGGTCGTTCGACGGCTTGATGGAGCGGGAGGTGGCAACCACACGCCAGTTGCGGTCGAGATAGGCTTTGGCCAGAGCCTCGCCGATGCCCTGAGAGGCGCCGGTGATGATAACGACCTTCTTTTCGCTGCTCATGATGAACCTCGTTGCTGAGAGGGTTTCCGGCTGTTCCGCCGGCCCTCAACAACTAGGATCAATCGAATTGTGAGCGAATGCCCGCTAGTCGGCAGTCTTTCTTCCGTGTATCGGTCGAATGGCTATGTTATCGCCGGTCTTGCGGCCCGATGCAGGCCTTCTCCGCCTCTATCGAAAGGCGGGCGAAATGGGCCTTGAGGCGGGGAGCGGCGAAATCGGCAAAAGCGCGCACCTTGGGTACCTGCAGCCGGCCTTGCGGGGCGATGAGATGCACCGGCAGCGGCGGCGCCTCGTCTGCTGCCAGCAGGATTTTGAGCGCGCCCGCCCGGAGCGGATCGGCGATGTGGTAGGAGAACATGCGGGTCACGCCGCGCCCCGCCACAGCGCTCGCGGCCGCGGCGCGAATGCTGTTAACGATGAGGCGCGGGTTGAATTGCACGGCACGCGGAACGCTACTGCCGGGCGCTGGCGGGAAACTCCAGCTGTCGATGCCGAAATGCGTCATGGCGATGATCTGGTGCTGCGCAAGGTCCGCTGGTTCGCGGATCACCGGATTGGCCTCCAGATACCGCGGAGCGGCCGCCACCACCCGCCTCACCTCGCCAACCCGCAGGGCGATCAGCGAAGAATCGGCCAGATGCGCAATGCGCAAGGCAAGGTCGATGCCCTCATCGATGAGGTTCGCCGGCCGGTCGAGGAAATAGAGCCGCACACTGACGGCCGGATATTCCTCCATGAAGTCTTCGACGATGGGCCGTAAAATCTCCTCGCCTGCCGCCACCGGAGCGGTGATGGTCAGGAGCCCGCGGGGCGCAGAGCGCTCGCCGGCGGCGATGATATCGGCTTCTTCCAGCTCTCCCAGCACACGCCGGCAGGCAGCGGCATACCGCTCACCGGCTTCGCTGAGCTTCAGCGATCGTGTCGTGCGATGTAGCAGCTCGGCGCCGACATGATGTTCCAGAAAAGCGATGGCGCGGCTGACGGCGGCGGGCGATTTACCCAGCTTGCGTCCGGCGCCGGCGAGGCTGCCTTCGTCAAGGGCAGCGATAAACACCTTCATCGCGTCGATGCGGTCCATCAGCGTGTCACCTTGCGAGCGAAAGACATTAGATGAGGGGAGCGGACTGTAAGGTCAGGAGGTCCAGGATGCGAGGTGGGGCGTGATTTGAGTGTCGCAGAACGTTCTGAAGCTCATGACGTTGCTGTGACCTCTGTACTCGGTCTCTCTGGATTCCAGCAGCCGTTCCGGAACGACCAGGCTGACGCCCAGCGATGCCATGTCATCGATAGCGTTGCCGGCGATGTTTTCGTCAACTGTGGTCAGGAATAATCTGCGGTTTCCCATCTCCCGCTGAACCTGCTTCCAGCGCTCGCGCAATGTGGTTTTCGCGCTCAGGATCATGCCGGATTTGGCGTCTTCCCGGCCGCTGTCGATAAAGCCGAGTGATGGCAATATGAAATCCGGTCGTTTCTTGGCCTCGATAATCACCTGTTTTTCAAAGGGGATATTACCCCCTTTGAGCATTGCTTCGATGTGATGCTCGTATGAATAACCAGCACGCGACTTGCGTTGCTGGCTGGCCGATAGCAACAGCGCATCAATCTGTGGAAATTCGTCCACGAGCGCCCTTATGACGTCCGCAAGAGACAGCTTTTTGGGGGCATCACCAAGGACGATACGCACGAGTGCGACGGCACGTTCGCGCCGTTGAAATTCACGAAAAATGTCCCATTCAATATCGCGGCTTATCTCGCGCAGTACATCTCCAGGCCTTTCGAGAGCGAAAGGGTCGATAGCTGCAGGGCTATGTTTTTTTAGAAATGCCTGCTGTGCCAACCGGGCAAGGTCGATGGTCGCAGGCATGGCCGCGTGACTTTTGGCGAAGCTCTCGATTGTCCCGGCCAGCCAGGCGGCAATCACCTGCTCTGCAAAGCTCAGGATTTTCTCCCGCTCGCCGGCGCGCACAGACTCAGGTTCAAATGTACCGACGAGGAAGTCGGCATGCAGGGCGAAGGTCTCTTCAACGAGATCATTTTCGGGGCTGCCTGAATCGATGGTCAGGCATTCATAAAGCGGTTCGTTACCTCCTCTTACCCGGCCCATTATCAACAGTGAGGCCGGGAGCAGGTCGATGAAGCAGGAACCCGGAACGCGGGTCAGGTGAGTCTCTTCGCCCTTGCTTCTGTAATTGACGAGCCGGCTCTGGCGCAAACCGGGGCCGGACTGAGGCCAGACTGTCTCGATAAAGACTTCGTAAATTTGACCGGCGTCAGCTTGCTCACGCTGCTTCGCCGCGAGCGGCGGAAAGAAGCCGCTGTCACGCTGCTCTTTGGGAATGTAGATGCCGGCCTGATTGTTCTGGCGTTTTCCAGGAACAGGGAGCCCGTTTTCGTCCTCTTTCTGCTTCGACCAGTTTCGATCATTGTTGGAGAGTTTCTTGACGAGAACCTGGTCGGATTTTTCCAGGAGCGCACGCAGCAGGTCCGCGTCGGCGCCAGGCTCTTCAAATCTGAACTCTCCCTGGCCGATCATGTTCTGCCCTCAATTTCTCCGTTGGTTGCACTACCGCGAAGCCAGGCTTCAGTCCGGTCTAAAACGTCATCAACGCCGAGACGCGTGCGTCCCTTCAGGGCGCATTCCCAGATGACAAGGCGGCGCCAGCCCGTCTCATCAAGCTGACCTCGTACTGTGTTGTCGCGAATCCGGTTGCGGCCGATTTTGTCCGACCAGAATTCGCGCCTCGTCGACGGTAATTTGAAGAGGTGGCAGTGGTGGCCGTGCCAGAAGCAGCCATGGACAAAGATGGCGGCACGGAAGCGTGGCAGGATCAGGTCTGGTTTGCCCGGAACATCGTCGGCATGCAGCCTGAAGCGAAAGCCCCGTGCGTGTAGCCCTTTTCGAACCACCAGTTCGGGCTTTGTGTTGGACCCCCGGATGCCCGCCATCATCCGGCTGCGGACTGCCGGGGAGACGACATCAACCATTGGCGACGGCGCGAACCCTGTCCGGGCGGGTGATCGATATGGTCGGCCGTTCGGCCAGATCATGCGCCGTCCGGTTTTCCAGTGCCCTGGCCAGAAATGGCTTCATGGCGTTGGCGAGGAACTCGATCACCGGCACAACCACGGCATTGCCGAACTGGCGATAGGCCTGGGTGTCCGATACCGGAATGACCCACCGGCGATCCCCGCGATCAAACCCCATCAGCCGGGCACATTCCAGCGGCGTCAGACGCCGCGGGCGCGGGCCGGGCTGGTCCACCAGAATCTCGGACCCGTCTTTGTAGTAGCGGGCAGACAGGGTGCGGGCGACATCTCCCGGGCCAAAAAGGCCGTACCCGAAGCCGTTGCCCTTGGATTCATGTTTGGCGCGGTAGGCCTGCAGATATTCCCACAGCCGCGGTGTCAGGGTGTATTTGGCATCAACCTCGCCATGCGGCAGCAGTACGCTGCCGAGCGTCGGGCCATCTTCGGGCAGGACGAGCGAGGCGAGATCGAATTCGGTTGGCTCCCGGAAGCCGACAATGAAGATACGTTCCCGCTTTTGAGGAACCCAGGAGCGTGAGCTGATAACCCGCGTCTGGACGTGGTAGCCCAGCTCGTTGGTCAGCACATTCATGATCGTGGCAAAAGTTCTGCCCTGATCATGACGCTCAAGATTCTTGACGTTCTCCAGAAGGAACGCCGCAGGGCGGTGATGGGCGATGATTTGCGCGGTGTCGAAGAAAAGAGTGCCCTGCGTATCGCACAGGAAACCGTGCGGCCGGCCGAGAGCGTTTTTCTTGGAGACGCCCGCAATCGAGAAGGGCTGACACGGGAAACCCGCCAGCAGAACGTCATGTTCCGGAATGCGGTCCGGATCGCTGGAATATTCCCGGATATCGCCGGCTATCGGGTGATTGTCACGGAAGTTGGCGGCGTAGGTCTGCTGCGAGTGTTTATCCCACTCCGAGGTGAAAACGCAGTGCCCGCCAATACCCTGAAAGCCGATACGCAGACCGCCAATGCCGGCAAACAGGTCAATGAAACGAAATGCCAGCGGCGGCGTCTGCTCCGCATTGGCGCCATTTCCCGCGGTCTCGAAGAGTCCTCGTTCCAGGGCCCGTTCATGTCTGGCGGTGATGCCGGAGCGTCGTGGTACTCGTTTCAGCACTTTGAGTATGTTCGCTTCCTGGTTCAGTGCGTTGCCTGACCAATCATCAAACGGCAGGAAGCCGCTTTCTGCTGATTCCGGGGTAGGCATGACATGCTGCTTTCTCTGATCGGGGAGATTGGCAGTGTGCGCGCCGAATTCCAAGATCTCAAGAAAATGTTCCCGTATTGTTCTTTGATGAAAAAGGCCCGCGACGTTTCGCCGACGCGGGCCTTTCCCTCATTTAATATGCGTTATCAGCCGTTTGCGAGCTTGCGCACCTCATCCCGGTGCGGCAGGCGCCAGCCGGGCCGCACGAAGTGGCAGGTGTAGCCGTTGGGGATGCGCTCCAGATAATCCTGATGCTCGGGTTCGGCCTGCCAGAATGGGCCGGCGGGGGCGATTTCGGTCACCACCTTGCCAGGCCACAGGCCGGAGGCGTTGACGTCGGCGATGGTCTCGCGCGCCATCTCGCGCTGCTCCTCGCTCTCGTAATAGATCGCCGAGCGATAGCTCATGCCCACATCATTGCCCTGGCGGTTGCGGGTGGAGGGGTCGTGGATCTGGAAGAAGAATTCCAGCAGTTCGCGGTAGCTGATCTCTTCCGGATCGAAGACGATCTCCACCGCCTCGGCATGGGTGCCGTGGTTGCGGTAGGTGGCGTTGGCAACATCGCCGCCGGTATAGCCCACGCGGGTGGAAATCACGCCGGGCTTGCGGCGCAGCAACTGTTGCATGCCCCAGAAACAGCCGCCGGCCAAAATCGCCTTCTGGTTTGCCATCTCGGGAAATCTCCTTGGGTTGCCAGTCGCCGGGCCTTTGCCGCTGCGGCAAACTGGTCGCGGATCACGGGCTTGTAGATAGGCGCGCCCGGTCCCAGATCCAACCGGTCAGGAGTTCTTGCGCCGGGCCTCTCACGCGAACGTGATGGCAACTGCAAGGCGCCCGCCCGCAGCGGCGCAATCCTTGTGGCGCGTCCTGTCCCGATCTTCTCTTCAGACTTCACATCGGGGGAAATTTTCATGAGCACCGTCACTGCTGCCCTTTCCGGCAGCTTCGCCATCGGGGGCGATCTTTCCGTGCACCGGTTGGGTTATGGCGCCATGCGCATCACCGGCCGCGGCATCTGGGGTGAGCCCGCCGATCCTGCCGAGGCCCTGCGCACGCTGAAGCGCCTGCCGGAACTTGGCGTCACCTTCATCGATACCGCCGACAGTTACGGTCCCGATGTTTCCGAGGAGCTGATTGCCGAGGCGCTGGGGCCGGATTATCCCAAGGAGCTGGTGGTCGCCACCAAGGGCGGCCTTACCCGCACCGGGCCGGACCGCTGGATCCCCGTCGGCCGGCCGGAATATCTGATCCAGCAGGCACACAAGAGCCTGCGCAACCTTGAGCTGGAGCGCATCGACCTCTGGCAGCTGCACCGCATCGATCCCAAGGTGCCGCGCGATGAGCAGTTCGATGCCATTCGCCAGCTCATCAAGGAGGGTATCATCCGCCATGCCGGCCTCAGCGAGGTGAGCGTGGAGGAGATCAAGGCGGCGCAGAAATTCTTCCCCGTCGCCACGGTGCAGAACCGCTACAACCTCACGGATCGGGGCAGCGAGGCGGTGCTGGACTATTGTGAAAGCCAGAAGATCGGCTTCATCCCCTGGTATCCGCTGGCGGCGGGCGCACTGACCCAGCCGGGCGGCATTCTCGACACGCTGGCCAAAAAACATGGTGCCAGCACCAGCCAGATCGCCCTTGCCTGGACGCTGAAGCGCAGCCCGGTGATGCTGCCGATCCCCGGTACCTCCAGGGTCAAACACCTGGAGGAGAATGTGGCGGCGGCAGGCGTCACGCTCAGCGATGAGGAATTCGCCGCGCTCGACAAGGCGGGCAAGGCGGCCGCCTGAGGCAAGCCGGCTGCGTTGTCAGCGGACCGACAAAAACCTGCTCCGGCGCTTGCCGGGGCAGGTTTTTATTTTTGCCGGCTGAAGCCTTCCGCCCGGTGGCGTTTCAATTTGCCGCTTGGGCGGGCGCTCGTTTTTCAGCAAGACTGGCCTAGATTACGCGGATAGGGCCGCCCAGGATGGCCCGAACCCGCCTTGCGGGAATGTCCGGGCCGGCGTTCTGCCGGCCTTGCCCGTCAACTCCCCGCCCGTCAGGTTTCCGCCAGCCGGAGGAGAAGTATCCCTTGCGCCCCAGCCGCTTTACCACCCTCGCTGTCTGCATCCTCATCACACTGCTGAGTGCAGTTTTCCTGAGCAGGGCCGACTGGCTGTGGCCGGTTTTCATCATCGCCGCGTTTCTCAGCCTCATGGGTCTGCGCGATCTCTGGCAACCGCACCATTCCATCCAGCGCAACTACCCGGTGCTGGGCCATATCCGCTGGCTCGTCGAGATGATCCGCCCGGAAATCCGCCAGTATCTGATGGAATCCGATGAGGACGGCATGCCGTTCTCGCGCGAGCAGCGCTCCCTCGTTTATGCCCGCGCCAAGCAGGAGGCGAGTGAACATCCCTTCGGCACGCTGAGGGACGTTTATCTCAACGGCTATGAGTTCATGGGCCATTCGGCAAAGCCCGTAGTGGCGTCCGATCCGCAGAGTTTCCGCATCACGGTAGGCGGCGACCAGTGCAAGAAGCCCTATTCAGCCTCCGTCTTCAACATCTCGGCCATGAGCTTCGGCTCGCTCAGCGCCAATGCCATCCAGGCACTCAACAAGGGCGCCAAACTCGGCAACTTCGCCCATGACACCGGTGAGGGCTCCATCAGCCCGCATCACCGCCGCCACGGCGGCGATATCATCTGGGAAGTGGCGAGCGGCTATTTCGGGTGCCGCACGAAGGACGGGCATTTCGATCCGGAGAAGTTTGCGGCGCAGGCGCAAAACGATCAGGTCAAGATGATCGAGATCAAGCTGAGCCAGGGGGCCAAACCCGGCCATGGCGGCATCCTGCCGGCCGCCAAGGTGACGGCGGAGATTGCCGAAACGCGCGGCGTGGCGATGGGGGAGGATTGTATCTCCCCGCCCTCCCACAGCGCCTTTTCCACGCCGGTCGGCCTCATGGAGTTCGTTGCCCGGCTGCGGGAGCTTTCCGGTGGCAAGCCGGTCGGCTTCAAGCTCTGCCTCGGCCATCCGTGGGAGTTCATGGGCATTGTCAAGGCCATGCTGGAGACAGGCATTCGCCCGGACTTCATCGTGGTGGATGGCGGCGAGGGCGGCACCGGCGCCGCGCCGGTCGAGTTCTCCAACCATCTTGGCACGCCGATGCGCGAGGGGTTGCTGCTCGTCCATAACACGCTGGTGGGGGCGGGGCTGCGCCAGCAAATCCGCATCGGCGCCGCCGGCAAGGTGGTCAGCGCCTTCGATATCGCCAGCCTGCTGGCGCTGGGCGCGGACTGGACCAATGCGGCGCGCGGTTTCATGTTCGCGATCGGCTGTGTGCAGTCGATGAGCTGCCACACCAATCGTTGCCCCACGGGTGTCGCCACGCAGGACCAGCTGCGCCAGCGCGCGCTGGTGGTGCCGGACAAGGCAGAGCGCGTCCACAATTTCCACCGCAATACGCTGAAGGCGCTTTCCGACATGCTGGCCTCGGCCGGGCTCAGCCATCCGGCGCAGGTGAAGGCGCATCATCTGGCGCGGCGGGTCAGCGATACGGAGATCAAGCTTTATTCCCAGCTCTATCCCTTCCTTGAGCCGGGCGAACTGCTTGGCGGCACCGTGCGTCATCCCTTCTACGGCGATGCCTGGAAGATTGCCCGGGCGGACAGTTTTGAACTTTCCGTACCGGCCTGAGGTTTCCGGAAATGATGCTCGAGACCTTGCCGCTCACCCTCTCCATCGCCTGCGACTGGCGGCGCGCCTATGGCCGCCTTGCCGATCCGCTGAGCTTCAATGACTGGGCATCGGGCCTTGGCCATTCGCTGCGCCGGGAAGGGGATCGGTGGGTGGCGATGGGGCCGGAAGGGCCGGTGACCATCCGCTTTACCCCCACCAACCTCTATGGCGTGCTCGACCACTGGGTGGAGCTGGCGCCGGGGGTGGAAGTTTATGTGCCGCTGCGCCTCATCCCCAATGGCGAGGGCTGTGAGGTAACGCTCACGCTCTTTCGCCAGCCGGGCATGGATGACGCAAAATTTGCCGCCGATGCCGACTGGGTGCGGCGCGACCTCAGGACATTGAAGGCGCTGCTGGAACAGCCTTAACCCACGGACTCCGGCTGGCGGGGCGTCCCTGCCGGCTCGTCATCCGCTTCATTGCAGGCAGAAGCGCAGGGTGGGGCCTGCCAGCTGGCGCGGGCGTCAAGGATGGCGTCATGATTGTCGCTGGCCCATTTCACCAGCGCATCCAGCGGCGTCATCAGCGAGCGGCCAAGGTCGGTCAGCGCATAATCGACACGCGGCGGGGTGGAGGGCACCACCGTGCGGCTCACGAGGCCATCCTGCTCCAGCTGGCGCAAGGTCTGGGCCAGCATGCGCTGGGAAATGTCCTCGATATCGCGCTTGATGGCGGTAAAGCGCTTTGTGCCGTCCTTCAGGCAAATGACGACCAGCAGGCTCCAGCGATTGCCGAAGCGGTTAATCACATCCCGGACCGGGCAGCCTGCCACGTCTTCCGGAGCCTGTTTGTGCAGCGCCATGGTCTAAATCCCCGCCCTCTTGCCGGATCGTTCCCGGCCTTGCCGCCTCGCCCTCAAGTCAGAAGGGGCGGCTCGCGGCTCTATGCTGGCAGTAGCGTCTGCCATTTTGTCGCATCAGGGATTACAGAAATACCATGCCCGATGCCACCCGGCCATGAAGCGGCCGACAGTGGCAAGTTGATTGGTGTGGTATTAGCGCCGCACCTTTAAAGTGCCTTTTCTCCACCAGTCCGGAAAACCCACCGCCATGAACCCGCTCTCCGGCCCGACCTATCTCTTCGATCCTTTTTGCGGCTGGTGTTACGCCGTCTCTGGCAGCATGGAGCGGCTGGAGGCCGAAGCCGGGCTGGCGGCAGAGCTGGTACCGGTCGGGCTGTTTGCCGGCGAGGGTGTGCGCCCGCTGACGGCGGAGTTTGCCAGCTATATCTGGTCCGCCGACCAGCGGGTGGCGGCGATGTCGGGATTGCCCTTCGGCGAGGCCTACCGCCAGAACGTGCTGATGCCGGGCACCCTGCTCGATAGCGGGCCTGCCACAACGGCGCTGACGCTGGTGCGGCGGGAAAAGCCAGCGCTCGAGCGGGCTTTCCTGCGCCGGGTGCAGAAGGGGCGCTGGGCGGAAGGCCGCGATGTGACGAGCACGGACGTGCTGGGCGAACTGGCGGCCGAGTTTGGCTTCGACGGGGCGCAGTTCGCCGGCCTCGTGGCCGGGGACGAGGCACTGGCGGTCGAGACGGCAGCCCGCATCGAGGCCGGGCGGCGGCTTATGAACGGGCTTGGTCTTTCCGGCGTGCCGGCCCTGCTGTTGCCAGTGGGTGAGCAGATACAGCTTGTGGGCACGCGCGAACTGATTGGCGATTACGAACGGGTAAAGCAGCTTCTGGCAGCCTGAAGGCGCAGGCCGTCCCGCCGGTCTTTAGCGGCCCGGTGGCGGAGCCTTGATCGCCGGCATCAGGAAGGGCATCAGCGCCATGCCGGCGATAAAACCACCGATATGGGCAATCCACGCCACCGAGGAACCATCGGGCGCGCCGATGAAACCGGCAACGGCGCTGATCAGCACCCAGGCAATGGCAATGGGCCAGATGCGGCCGACGCGGCCGGTGATCTCGCGCGCCCGCGCCATCAGGATGATGAAGCCGCCAAAAAGTCCGGCGATGCTGCCCGAGGCGCCGACGATGGGCTGCTCGGCGCTGGGGGTGAGGGCAAGCTGCACCACCATGGCCAGGATGCCGCTGGCGAAATAGAGCACCAACGTGCGCCATGGCCCCAGCACGCGCGCGATGGCGGAGCCGATGGCTGCCAGCGTCAGCATGTTGATGGCGATATGGTCGATGGAGGCGTGCAGGAACTGGTAGCTGACGAAGGTCGCCAGACCCTCCACGCTGAAATCATGCATCACGGCAAGGCGCGCGGGGATGAAGCTCCAGCTGTAGATCAGCAGCGCGCGGGTCTGTGCATCCAGCAGCAGGTACGGCAGCGCATAGGCCAGAATGTTGAGGACGATCAGGACAATCAGCACCCGCGGCAGGTTGAAGATGGGCTGGCGCGGAGCGGGGTTCTGCTGCGGGGCGGAACCCTCGGGGGGCTGGTTATGATCGAGGCTCAAGAACGGCTTCCCTCAACTGACAGGCGGCCACGGCACAAGGCGGCCTCCGTTCGTTTAGGCGAGCGGGGCGCCGGGATCAACCCGGCTCGCCCGTTGCTCCGGCTCATTGCTGATGTTCAGCAGATGGTAAGCCGGGGGGCAAAAAGAAAGGGCGCCGGTTTTGGCCGGCGCCCCCCGTAATCCGGGAAGTTGGGACAGGAAACTTGAAACGGACGGGCGGGGCCTGATCAGGCGGCAGAACGGGTACGTGAGGGCAGGGCGGAGCTGGCAGCCGCCGGGATACGGGCATGCAGGCCGCACTCCTTGGCTTCCGGCTGTTCCCACCACCAGCGGCCGGCACGCACATCTTCGCCCACGGTGATGGCGCGGGTGCAGGGGGCGCAGCCGATGGAGGGGAAGAAGCGGTCGTGCAGCTCGTTGTAGGGAATCTCGAGAGTGCGAATGTAGTTCCACACTTCCTTCTCGCTCCAGTCGGCGAGCGGGCTCAGCTTGTAAAGGCCGTTGCCGGCATCCCATTCCTCAAGCGCAAGCTCGGTGCGGGTGACGGACTGCTGGCGGCGCAGGCCGGTAATCCAGGCGCTGTGGCCGGCAAGGGCGCGGCGCAGCGGTTCCACCTTGCGCACGAAGCAGCAGGATTTGCGCAGCTCTACCGACTCATAAAACCCGTTGATGCCGTTGGTGCGCACATAGTCCTGCACGGCTTCGGCCTGCGGGTAATAAACCTCGACCACCTTGCCGTAGCGTTCTTCAACCTTCTGCAGCAGAGCGTAGGTCTCCTGATGCAGGCGGCCGGTATCGAGCATGAAGATTTTGATGCCGGGAAATTCGCGCGCCACGATGTCGGTCAGCACCATATCCTCGGCGCCAAGGCTGTTGGCGAGCGTGATGCTGCCATGGCGCAGCACCGCTTCGGAAAGCTGGGCGCGCACGGCATTGACCTTGTCCTGCAGGGCGGCCGGCAAAGAGCTGATATCCGACATGGTCTTCGCACTTTCTCCGGTTCGGGGCGTTAAAGCCGTTCCGGTATTTGCGCAGTCCTGCCTGTAATTTGGCGGCTCCACGGAAAACGACGCTGTTCGCTAGGTTTTCCTCGCCGTCTCGGCGCAAGCGGATTGCTTAATTTCACAAGTCGAGTGTGCCTTAACCAACATTGGCCGGCGTGAATATGTAGATCATGTGCGCGCGGATTTTGTCAAATGCATAAGTTCACCAATGCATTAATGTGAAATACAGATCTGCCCGTTCAGCGCTCGCGCTCCATGGCAGGGTGGGCTATGACCATGGGCGTCAGCTGAAGAAAATGGTGAGGAGAGACGGGCGATGCTGTTGCTGCGCCACGGCCAGTCGGTGTTCAACCTGCATTACAACGCCACCGGGATCGACCCCGGGGTGATCGATGCACCGCTGACCGATCTGGGCCGCCAGCAGGCGCGCGGCGCCGCAGAAAAGCTGCGCGGCAAGCACATCACGCGCATCGTGGCGAGCCCCTATTCCCGCGCGGTGGAAACGGCCTTGCTGGCCACTGCCGAGCTTGGCATCGGCATCGAGGTGGAGCCGCTGATCGGCGAATGGGGCGTGGAGTCCTGTAATATCGGCTCCCCGCCCGTTGAACTCGCTGGCCGGTTCCCGATGGTCAATTTCGCCCATGTGGCCGAGCGCTGGTGGCCGCACCAGCCGGAGCCGGAAAGCGGGCTGATCGAACGTTGCCGGCGATTCATCACCGCCCTCAATGAAGGCCCGCACGCCGAAAGCACACTGGTGGTCTGCCATTGGGGCGTGATTCGCTGCATGACAGGCTATGACGCCGCCAATTGTGAACTGGTGCGTGGCAATCCGCGCCAGCCTGCCTATTTCCGGGAAGAGACCTTCCTGCACGAGACGCACTGACGTCTCGCCCCCTTACGATCCCTGGAAACAGAGCCTCCATGCCTCCCTCGCTGACCCTCGACGAGCTTGAAGAGAATTTCGACCTGCTGGGCGACTGGGACGAGCGTTACCAGTACATCATCGATCTTGGCCGCAAGCTGCCGCCCGCTCCGCCGGCGCTGCATGACGAGGCCAATCTGGTGCGGGGCTGCCAGTCCAAGGTGTGGCTGATTGCCGAGCCTGATGCCGCCCGGCCGGGGGCGCTCAAGTTCGTGGCCGACAGCGATAGCATTATCGTGAAGGGCCTTGCCGCCTTGCTGGTGGGTCTCCATAGCGGCCTCACCCCGGCCGAAATCCTGTCTCTCCCTGTGGAAGAGAGTTTCGAGCGGCTCGATCTGAAAAAATTTCTCAGCACCAATCGCGGCAGCGGCCTTGGCGCGATGATCCAGCGCATGCGCCAGATCGCGAGCGCCACGGCCGCCGCCTGACCGGCGGGCAGAGGCCGGGTCTTACCGCGCGGCGAAGAAGTCGCGCGTAATGGCAAGCGCCGCGTCGATGGCGGCGCTATCCACATCCAGATGCGTGACCCAGCGCTGGCGGCTGCCGTCATAGGTGCCGGTGATGCCAACACCATGGGCTTCCAGATGGGCGCTGTAATCCGCGGCGATTTCCGGCGCTACGCGGACGAAAAGGATGTTGGTCTGCGGCAATTCCAGCGTCAGGCCATTGAAGCTGCGCAGCCCTTCGGCAAGGCGCAGGGCATTGGCATGATCGTCGGCAAGGCGCGCCACATTGTTTTCCAGCGCATGGATGCCGCCAGCAGCCAGAATGCCGGCCTGGCGCATGCCGCCACCCAGCATCTTGCGGATGCGGCGTCCGGCCTCGACCAGATCCTTGCGGCCGACCAGCACGGAGCCGACCGGGGCGCCAAGGCCCTTTGACAGGCAGACGGAGACGGTATCGAACCCGGCGGCCACCTCCGCCACCGGCACGCCGAGGGCGGTCGCCGCATTGAAGATACGGGCGCCATCCAGATGCGTATTGAGGCCATGCCGCCGGGCAAGCTCGATGGCCGAGCGCATGTAGTCGAGGCTCAGCACCTTGCCGCCGATGGTGTTTTCAAGGCTGAGCAGGCGTGTGCGGGCATAGTGGAAATCATCCGGCTTGATCGCGGCCTCGATCTTTTCCAGCGGGATGGTGCCGTCCGCCTCGTTCTCCAGCGGCTGCGGCTGGATGCTGCCCAGCACGGCAGCGCCGCCGGCTTCCCAGCGATAGGCATGCTGGTTCTGCCCGACGATATATTCATCGCCGCGCCCGCAATGGGCCATCAGGGCGGTGAGGTTGGACTGGGTGCCGGAGGGCAGGAAAAGCGCGGCTTCCTTGCCCAGCATGTCGGCGGCCAGCGCTTCCAGCCGGTTCAGTGTCGGGTCATCGCCAAACACATCATCGCCCACCTCGGCATTGGCCATGGCGGTGCGCATGGCGGCGGAGGGGCGGGTGACGGTATCGCTGCGGAAATCGTAACGGATCGGGCTCATCGGGCGGGCTTCGGCGGCTCTGGTTGGCGAAAGAGGTGCCACCTTAGCGGCCCGGAGCCCGCCCCTGTCCAATGAATTAGGCTGATGCGGCATCAGGGGTGGTGATAGCCGCCCGGCTCGCGGCCTTAACTCTCAAAGGGCTGGGTGATCTCTACGTCGCCGCTTTTCTTGTCATAGATGCAGATGCGCATTTCCTTATGGTCGGTAGCGGGGCCGGTCACCATGGCGACGCCGTAGCTCTCCGAACCTTCCGGGTTCACGCGGATCTTCAAGGTTTCACTGGCGGGCGCCACGTCCTGAGCGGCGGCGGCCTGCCGGCAGCTGGTCTCGACGCGCTCGCGAAATTCCGTCCAGGCGCGCGGGGTGGAAGCATGGGCGGCGGCCACGAACAGGGCGCCGGCGGCGGCTACGATCATGATGGCGCGCATGATTTCCGGTCCTCCTTCTGATGGTCCGCCCCGTTTGTCCCCGGGTGGCCTCTAAGGACCCGTTTTCCCATGCAAAAACGCCCACCCCGGGGCCGGGATGGGCGTTTTCAAGGCAAAGCCTGTCAAACCGGAGGCGCGTTGCCCCGGCTTGCGGGATCAGTCGCCCATGGCCTTCACGATCGTTTCCACCATCTTCTTGGCATCGCCCAGAAGCATCATGGTGTTGTCGCGGAAGAACAGCTCGTTGTCGACGCCGGCATAACCGGAGCCGAGCGAGCGCTTGAGGAACAGCACCGTCTTGGCCTTGTCCACCTCAAGGATGGGCATGCCGAAGATCGGGCTGGCCGGATCGGACTTCGCGGCCGGGTTGGTCACGTCATTGGCGCCGATGACGAAGGCGACGTCCGCGGTCGAGAACTCGTTGTTGATCTCGTCCAGTTCGAAGACTTCGTCATAGGGCACGTTGGCTTCGGCCAGCAGCACATTCATGTGCCCGGGCATGCGGCCCGCCACCGGATGGATGGCGTACTTGACCTCGACACCTTCGTGCTTGAGCAGGTCCGCCATTTCCCGCAGGGCATGCTGGGCCTGGGCCACGGCCATGCCGTAACCCGGCACAATGATGACCTTGCCGGCATTCTTCATGATGAAGGAGGCGTCTTCGCCCGAGCCGATCTTGGCCGCCTTGTCGCCCATGCTCTTTGCCGGGCCGCCGGCTGCCGCATCGCCGCCGAAGCCGCCCAGCAGCACATTCAGGAAAGAGCGGTTCATGCCCTTGCACATGATGTAGCTGAGGATGGCACCCGACGAGCCGACCAGCGCACCGGTGATGATGAGCAGGTTGTTCTGCAGCGTGAAGCCGATGCCCGCTGCCGCCCAGCCGGAATAGCTGTTGAGCATGGACACGATCACCGGCATGTCGGCGCCGCCGATGGGGATGATGAGCGTGATGCCCACCACCAGCGCCAGCGCGATGATGATCCAGAAGGTCACCGGCGACTGGCTGATCACCAGGGCGACGATGAAGACGATGATGCCGATGCCGAGCCCGAGATTGAGGAAATGCTGGCCCGGGAAGGTCAGCGGGCGGGACGGCAGGATGGCCTGCAGCTTGCCGAAGGCCACTAGCGAACCGGTGAAGGTGACGGCGCCGATAGCGACACCGAGACCCATTTCAACAAGGCTGCCGGGGCGAATGGCTCCGACGGTGCCGATGCCGTAATTATCCGGCGCGAAGAAAGCGGCCGAGGCCACCAGCACGGCGGCAAGACCGACGAGCGAGTGGAAGGCCGCAACCAGCTGCGGCAGCGCCGTCATCTGGATGCGTTTGGCAACGACAAAGCCGATACCGCCACCGATGATGAGGGCGATGACGATCCAGAGATAGTTCTGGACGGCCGGCAGGGTGAGGGTGGTGATGATGGCAATGGCCATGCCGGCCATGCCGAGGAAATTGCCGCGGCGCGAGGTCTCCGGATGCGACAGGCCCTTGAGGGCCAGAATGAAACAGATGGCGGAGACCAGATAGGCCAGGGTAACCGGGGCGCTCATGGTTTCCGCTCCTTACTTCGATTTCTTCTTGAACATCGACAGCATGCGGTGAGTCACCATAAAGCCGCCAAAGATGTTCACTGCTGCCAGCGCCACGGCCACGAAGCCGAGAGTGCCGGAGAAGGAGAAGTCGATCGGGCCGGCGGCGATCAGCGCACCGACGACGATTACGGAGGAGATGGCGTTGGTCACGCCCATGAGCGGGCTGTGCAGCGCCGGCGTCACGTTCCACACCACGTGGTAGCCGACGAAGACGGCCAGCACGAAGACGGTGAGACCGACCAGGAAGAAATCGCCATGGCCGCCGGCCGGGGCGCTGTGCGCCACGCTGGAGGCCATGTCCATCGCCTTCACGGCAAGGTCGGCGGCGCTGTCAGCCAGGGTGCGGGCTTCCTGCGCCTTGGTAAGGGCCTGTTCGGCCAGGGTTTGTGCAGTATCTGCCATTTTATCAGCTCCCCCTTAGGCCGCGGCGCCGAAGCGCGCATGCACGATGGCACCGCCCTTGGTCAGCAGCGTTCCCTTGATGATCTCGTCATCTTCCTTCAGCACCAGCGAGGACGTGTCCTTGTCCCAGAAGCTGGTGAGGAAGGTGAGGAGGTTCTTGGCAAAGAGGGCGCTGGCATCGGTTGCCACGCGGCCGGCCATGTTCGGATAGCTGACGATCTTGACGCCCTTGTGCGTCACGACCTTGCCGAGCTTGCCGAGCTTGCAGTTGCCGCCCTGCTCGGCGGCAAGGTCGAACACCACTGAACCCGGCTTCATGCTTTCGACATGGGCCTTGGTAACGAGTTCCGGGGCATCGCGGCCGGGGATCAGCGCGGTACAGATGACGATATCCATCTTGGTGATGTGCTCGGCCACCAGCGCGCGCTGCTTTTCCTGATACTCGGCCGACATTTCCTTGGCGTAACCGCCGGAGGTTTCGGCCGACTTGAACTCTTCGTCCTCAACGGCGACGAACTTGCCGCCGAGGCTTTCCACCTGCTCCTTGGTGGCCGGCCGCACGTCGGTGGCCGACACCATGGCGCCAAGGCGGCGGGCAGTTGCGATGGCCTGCAGGCCGGCAACGCCCACACCCATGACGAATACCTTGGCCGGCGGAATGGTGCCGGCGGCGGTCATCATCATCGGGAAGGCGCGGCCGAAATGGCCGGTCGCATCCAGCACGGCCTTGTAACCGGCGAGGTTGGACTGGGAGGAAAGGATGTCCATGGACTGGGCGCGGGTGATGCGCGGCATCAGTTCCATGGCCACGGCGTTGATGCCCTGCCCGGCATAGGCGGCGAGATGCTTGCCGCCATCCGCATAAGGAGCAAGAGAGGCAATGAGAGTGGCGCCCTTCTTCAAGGACTTCAGCTCATCCACATCGCCTTCACCGGCCAGCAGCGGGCGCTGGATCTTGAACACCACATCGGCGTCCTTGACGGCCTCGTCATAGCTGGCGGCAATGGTGGCACCGGCGGCAGTAAAAGCGGCATCGGGTATGGAAGAGCCGTCGCCCGCTCCGGCCTCGACCACCACGTCGATGCCCAGGCTTTTGAGCTTCTTCACGGTTTCCGGCGTAGCGGCGACACGCGTCTCGAACGCGCGTCTCTCCCTGGCGATGGCGAGTTTCATGTTAACTCCCCTTGTTTAGTAAGGTCCGGGATTCTTGGTGTCCTGGCCCCTGCCGGTGACCGTTAGCAGCGGCAAACTTTCCCTGTCGGGAGCGGCTTTAGCTCATCTTCCCATACCCGCCGGGGCGGGTAGCGGCGAACCATGCCGCACTCATCTGCGATTGTGAAGTGTCGTTTGCACCCTGAATACCGGCATAAAATAACAATAATCACTGTAAAATAGGCGGGCCGGGTGTGGATTGGGCGCGGGCGCGCGGCCAAAGGCTTCCGCGCCGGGGGCGAGGAGATGGCCGTCTGCGCACTGGATTTTTGCCCGGCGCGGACCATTATTGAAAATGGAGGGCGGCTTTGAAAACGGCCGTGGTTATTGCCTGCAAGGGGCAGCCACTGCCGTGGAGGCAGTCATCATGACAGGCACAAAAATGGTGGTGGCGGTGGCATTGGCTGCGGCTTTCATGCTGTGCAGCTTTTCCGCAACCGGCGCCGACGGCAAGGACCCCGCCAGTATGGCGGCGATCCGGCAGGTGATTACCGACCAGATCGCGGCTTTTGGCCGGGACGATGCGGAAGGCGCCTTCCGTTTCGCGACCCGCGACCTGCAGCGCCAGTTCGGCACCGCCGGCAGTTTCATCGAGATGGTGCGCACCGGCTATTCCGCGGTCTATCACCCGCAGCGTGTCGATTTCCTGCCGCTGGAAGAACATGAAGGCCAGCTGGTCCAGCCGGCGCTGGTGGTGGGGCCGGACGGAGCGCTGGTGGAAGCCTTTTATTTCATGGAGCAGGACAGCGCCGGGCAATGGCGCATTTCCGGCTGCATACTGGCAAAACCCCGGGGCCTCGGCACCTGAGCCCGGCCGAGCCTCCGGGCGCGCCCGCAGCAGCTACTCTCTCGATGTGCCTGCGGCACAGACTTCCCAGTGTGTCTGCCGCACAGGGCAGCCTTGCCGCGCGGCGGAATTGAAGCGAGAAAGGGCATCGGTTATAAGCGGCCAATCCCTTGAATACATACCCTCTCAACTTGCCGAAGCAACGAGGCTCAAGCTTATGTCCGAGGCTCCTCCGAAATATTTCCCGGTTTCCTGGGAAGAGCTGCACCGCAATGCCAAGGCGCTTTCCTGGCGCCTGCTCGACAAGGGCCCGTGGATCGGCATCTGCGCGATCACCCGTGGCGGCCTCGTGCCGGCCGGCATCGTGGCGCGCGAGCTGAATGTGCGCCTGATCGAGACCGTGTCGATCTCCTCCTACGATCACACCAAGATTCGCGAGAGCAACATCCTCAAGCCCTTCAACCCGCCCAATGGCGGCGAAGGCTGGCTGATCGTGGATGACCTCGTGGATACCGGCAAGACCGCCAAGATCGTGCGTGAGATGGCCCCGAAGGCCCATTTCGCCACCATCTATGCCAAGCCGGCCGGTCGTCCGCTGGTCGACACCTTCATCACCGAAGTCTCGCAGGACACGTGGATCCACTTCCCGTGGGACATCGAGCTGCAGTACTCCAAGCCGATCGCCGAGATGGGCCGCTAACAGCGCCTGTCAGCCGGTTTGAACGGAAAAAAGGGCGGCGCTTCGGCGCCTCCCTTTTGTTTTCCCGGTGGTGAAAAACCGGCGCCTGGCTCAGGCCGTCAGCAGGGTGGCGGTATCGGTCATCTCGGCAAAGTCCGAAGCCAGATGGGCCATGGTCACGTCGAAGATCACCTGAGCGGAAAGCCCGGTGCCCGGCAGATCGAAGCCCAGTACCGCATCGCGCACCACGCTCATTTTGAAGCCGAGGTCCGAGCCTGCGCGCACGGTGGTGTTAACGCAGAAACCGGCAACGGCGCCGGTGACGTGGAGCCGGGTGATGCCGGCCTTGCGCAGCCAGCCTTCCAGATCCGTCGAGGCAAAACCGGAAGAGGTGTTCTTGATGAAGACGGGTTCGCCCTCCAGCGCCTCCGCGCACGGCATGGGCGGGTAACCGGCGGCATCCGGATGCGTCGGGGAAGCTACGTCCGTGTCGCGGTGGCGCACATGGAGCACCGGCTTGCCGGCGGCTCGGAAGGCGGCGGCAAGCGCCGCGATATTTTCCGGCGTTTGCGGGTTCACATGCTCGCGCCCGCTGTCGAGGCGGTGCTGCATGAGCATCTGCATGTCGATGATGAGAAGTGCGCTCGTCATGGGGTCGCCTTTGGCCGTCCGGTGAGGATTGCCTGCGGGATCTAGCAGGGCGGCCGGGCGAAGGCTATCGGCTCAGTCAGGCCCGGCCGCGCGATTTCGCATTTCTTCCAGCGCGGCAATGCGGCGGCTGGCGCTCGGCCAGATTTTTTCCGTCGTAGCGGCCAGCAGCGCTTCCACGAGGGTGAGGATGGCGGCGGTGGAATCCCAGTTGGAGGGCACCAGCACGCGCGCGGCCAGCACATGGCGGGCGGAGCCGGCGACCGGCGACAGCCACTGGTCCGTCATCAGCACAACGGTGACACGGCGTTTGGCAGCCTCTGCGGCCAGCAGGCTCAGATCGTCCGAATAGCGCCGGATGTCGAAGACGATCAGCACGTCGCGGCTGCCCATGTCGAGCAGATGGTCGCGCCAGTTGTCGGCCTGGCCGATGAGATGGGTGACGCCGGGGCGCACGATGCGCAGATGGGCGCTCATATAACGCCCTATGCCATCGGTAAATCGCCCGCCGATCAGGTAGATGCGGCGCTTTTCATCCGCCAGCAACCCCACCACCGCCTCGAACTCGGCAGCCGGGATGTTGCGGAAGGTCTCGGCGATGTTGGCGGCGACGGTCTCCTGGAAGCGCTGCAGGCGGCTGGCAAGGCCGGTGCCCTGGTCGGGCGGGGTTTCGCCGGAAGGGCTGAAACGTTCCTTGGAGAGCGGGGACTGGGCCTGCGCTTCCAGCTCGGTGCGCAGGCAGCGCTGGAATTCCGGGTAACCGGAAAGGCCAAGCTTGGCGACAAGGCGCAGGATGGTAGGGGCGCTGACGTGAGTGCGGCGGGCAAACTCGGCCACCGTCTCCAGCCCCAGCACGGGGTAGTTGGCCAGGAGCATGTGCGCGGCGCGGCGTTCCGCCGGGGTTATCTCTGTCAGAATCTGCGTCAGCTGCTGCGCAAGGGAACGGCTGTCGTCCTGCCGGGGTGGGGCGCTCATCGATGGGGGCTCTCCCTCTATGGCCACATCGTTGGTGGCCTTATGGAATTGACAGTCATGATTCCGTAGTGAATGATTTTTACGAAATTTACCCTACGGCGCATCCTGAAAAAATCGATACATCGCGAATTGCTCAGGTTTCGCCCCTTTTTCCGGGTGATTGCATGACCGGTACCAAGGCGTTTCCTGATGCCGACGCGGCTCATGAAGCGCATGCCGATGCGGTGAAGGTGGTCAATCCCGAAGGGCGCGGGCCCTTCGTGCTGTTTTGCGATCATGCCTCCAATTTCATTCCGGCCGCCTATGGCGATCTCGGACTGTCGGCAGAGCTGAGGGCAGAACATATCGCCTGGGATCCGGGGGCACTGCCGGTTGCGCTTCATCTCTCCAAACTCCTGGACGCCCCGCTGGTTGCCGGCGCGGTCTCGCGTCTGGTGCTGGACGTCAACCGGTCGGAGACATCGCCGACCCTCATTCCCGAGGTCAGCGAGTTCGGCCCCATCCCGGGCAATGCCGGCATGGATGCGGCAGAGCGCGAGCGCCGGCTCAAGGCCGTGCATGCGCCCTTTCATGCCGCCTGCGCGGCGGTGATGGCGGCGCGGGGCGGGCAGGGCGTCATCGGCGTTGCCGTCCATACCTTCACCCCGGTCTTCAAGGGCGAGAGCCGCCCCTGGCAGATCGGCATTCTTTTCGATCGCGACCGGAAGGTTGGCGATCACCTGATATCGGGCCTTGGCCGCGAAAGCGGTCTGACAGTGGGCGAAAACCAGCCCTATGGCCCCTGGGACGGCGTCTACTGGACGCTGGACCGCCATGTCCAGGCAAGCGGATTGCCGAGCGTAATGATCGAAATCCGCAATGACGAAGTGCGCACTGAAGAACGCCAGCGTGCCTGGGCAGAACGCCTTGCCAACCTGCTTCTCTCTTTCGGGCAGGAAGGGCGGCAAGGCCGGAACGTCGCCACCGGATGATACGGGCCCAACAACCGACAATTCCGAACAGAGGGGTGTTCATGACATGGCAAAACATGAAGGGGGCGTAACCTATACCAAGGCCGACAGCGCCTATTTCGAACAGCGCGGCCTCAAGAAATTTGCCGGCGCCTGGTCGCTGTGGGCGCTGGGCGTGGGAGCCGTTATCTCCGGCGACTTCTTCGGCTGGAACTTCGGCCTGGCAACGGGCGGCTTCGGCGGTCTTGCGATTGCCACCGTCATCATCGCGGTGATGTATGTGGGCCTTGCCTACTCCATCGCCGAAATGAGCCCGGCCCTACCGCACACCGGCGGTGCCTATTCCTTCGGCCGTACGGCCATGGGCCCGTGGGGCGGCTTCATCACCGGCCTCGCCGAGAACATGGAATATGTGCTGACGCCGGCCGTCATCGTCGTCGGTATTGCCGGCTACATGGACAGCATCACCACCACCGCTCTGGGCTTTCATCTGCCCAACCCGGTGTGGTGGCTGATTTTCTACGGCGTCTTCGTCGGCCTCAACATCATCGGCGTTGAAGTCACCTTCAAGTTCACCATCGTCATCACCTTCCTGGCGCTCGCCATCCTGGTGGTGTTCTGGATCGGCGCCATCCCGCATTTCGACTATCACCGCTGGGCGCTCAATATCGGGGCCGACGGAGCCGAACTGCCGGACGGCAATGGCCCGTTCCTGCCGTTTGGCTGGGGCGGCGTCGCAGCTTCGCTACCCTTTGCGATCTGGTTTTTCCTCGCCATCGAGCAGCTTCCGCTCGCTGCCGAAGAAAGCCATGACCCCAAGAAGGACATGCCGCGCGGCCTGGTGTGGGGCATTATCACCCTCATCGTCGCCGCGTTCCTGACCCTCATTTTCAACGCCGGCATCGAGCCCGGCGCCTCGAAGGTGGGGACGGACCTCAACCCGCTGTTCCTTGCTTTCCAGACCATCTTCGGTGTGGGCGCGGGCTCGGCGGCTCTGGCGCTGGTGGCGGTGGCGGGGCTCGTCGCCTCCTTCCACACCATCATCTATGCCTATGGCCGCAACATCTACTCGCTGAGCCGCGCAGGTTATTTCCCGCATTGGCTCTCGATCACTCATGGCACCCGCAAGACGCCGCATGTGGCGCTTCTGGTGGGGAGCGCGCTGGGGCTTATCGTCTGTCTCATCCTTGAATATGGCTCTGCCATCTTCGGCGATGTGCCGGTCGGTCCGGTGTTGCTCAACATGGCGGTGTTCGGTGCCGTCATCGCCTATGTCATGCAGATGGTCTCCTACATCATCATCAAGGACATGAAGTCGCTCGAGCGTCCCTATGTCTCGCCACTCGGCAAGGCCGGGGCCGCAGTGGCAGCGATCATCGCTGCCGTCTCGCTGGTCTTCCTCTTCCTCAATGCCGACTATCGTCCCGGCGTTTATGGCTGTGCGATCTGGTTCGTCGCCGGACTGATCTACTTCGCCGTCTATGCCCGCCACCGGATGATCCTGTCGCCGGAAGAAGAGTTCGCGATGGAACACAGAGGCACCGCCAACGCCGAATAACCGGCTTCGGCACCCCTTTTCCGGAGCGGTTCGCAGTTCCGGGAAAGGGGCCTTCGTTTCAGGTTTTCGGGATAACAAAATGGAACGCCTGACCGGATCACCCTACGGGGCCGGCAGGGACAGTTTCCAGGGAAGGCAGGGGTTTAAATGCCGGGTAATCTGACGCTTGAAGCGCTTCGCCGCGAGGTTGAGGCCGGCCGCATCGATACGGTTCTGGCCTGCATCATCGACATGCAGGGCCGGCTTATCGGCAAGCGGTTTCAGGCGAGTTTCTTCCTCGACAGTGCGCATGACGAAACCCATGCCTGCGACTATCTGCTGGCCAACGACATCGATATGGAGCCGGTGCCCGGTTACAAGGGCGCCAACTGGGCCAAGGGTTATGGCGACTTCATCATGAAGCCGGTCATCTCCACGCTCAGGCTGGTGCCGTGGCTGGAAGGAACGGCGCTGGTGCTGTGCGATGTGCTGGACCATCACACCCATGAGGACGTCGCCTATTCGCCGCGCGGCATGCTGAAAAAGCAGCTGGCCCGCCTGGAGGCGATGGGCATGAGCGCCTACATGGCGTCCGAACTTGAATTCTACCTCTTCGACGACAGTTTCGAGGGCGCGCACACCAAGGGTTACCGCGACCTCAAGACGTCTGCCTATTACATGCAGGACTACCACATCTTCCAGACCACCAAGGACGAGCCGCTGATGCGCGCGGTGCGCAACGGGCTGGAAGCGGCGGGCATCCCGGTCGAGAACTCTAAGGGCGAGTGGGGGCCGGGGCAGGAAGAGATCAACATCCGTTATGCCGACGCGCTGGAAATGGCCGACCGGCACGTGATCACCAAGAATGCCATCAAGGAAATAGCCTTCCTGCAGGGCAAGGCCGTCACCTTCATGGCCAAGTGGGATTACACCTATGCCGGCAGCTCTTGCCATGTGCACCAGAGCCTGTGGGACAAGACCGGCAAGACGCCGCTTTTTGCCGACAAGGCGGGCGAACTCGGCATGTCGGAGCTGATGCGGCACTATATGGCCGGCCTGCTCGCCCATGCGCGCGAGATCACCTATTTCCTTGCGCCCTACATCAACTCCTACAAGCGTTTCCAGGCCGGCACCTTTGCGCCGACCAAGGCGATCTGGAGCAACGACAACCGCACCGCCGGCTTCCGCCTGTGTGGCGAGCACAGCAAGAGCGTGCGGGTGGAATGCCGCATGGGCGGCGCCGATCTCAACCCCTACCTTGCCTTTGCCGCCATGCTGGCGGCCGGCATCTCCGGCATCGAGAACAAGATGGCGCTGGAGCCGGGCTATAGCGGCGATGCCTATGGCGGCAAGAAGCTGCGCGAGATCCCCAAAACCCTGCGGGAGGCGGCCACGCTCATGGACAAGTCCAAAATGCTGCGTGCGGCCTTTGGCGACAGCGTGGTGGACCACTATGTCCATACCGCGGACTGGGAACAGCTCGAGTATGATCGCCGCGTGACCGACTGGGAAATGACCCGCGGCTTCGAGCGTTATTGAGGAACCAAGATGTCATCCACGATCAGGTGCATTTCCCCGGTGGACGGGTCGGTCTATGCCGAGCGTCCCGTTGCCGGGGCCCCGGCTGTTGATGCCGCGCTGAAGAAGGCGCGCGCCGCACAGGCGGAATGGAAAAAGCAGCCGCTCGCTGTTCGCGCCCGCTATTGCCTTGCCGCCGTCGACGCCATGCTGGCGATGAAGGACGAAATCGTGCCGGAGCTGGCCTGGCAGATGGGCCGTCCGGTGCGTTATGGCGCGGGAGAGCTGCGTGGTTTCGAGGAGCGCGCGCGCTACATGATCGCGCTCGCCGAAGAGGCGCTGGCCCCTGTCGATCCCGGCCCCAAGGAGGGCTTCAGGCGCTACATCAAGCGGGAGCCGCTGGGCCTCGTCTTCGTTGTTGCGCCGTGGAACTATCCCTATCTCACCGCCGTCAATTCCATCATCCCGGCGCTGATGGCCGGCAATGCCGTGCTGCTGAAACATGCGGCGCAGACGCTGCTGGTCGCCGAACGTTTCCAGAAGGCATTCGACAAGGCCGGGCTGCCGGAAGGGCTCTTCCAGCATCTCTATCTCAGCCACGAGCAGTCTGCCGCGATCATCGCCGGCGGCATGGTCAACCAGGTGAATTTCACCGGCTCGGTGGCAGGCGGGCAGGCGATGGAGCAGGCGGCCGCCGGCACCTTTACCGGCCTTGGCCTTGAGCTGGGCGGCAAGGACCCGGCCTATGTGCGCGCCGATGTGAACCTGGCGCATGCGGTGGAAAATCTTGTCGATGGCGCCTTCTTCAATTCCGGCCAGTCCTGCTGCGGCATTGAACGCATCTATGTGGATGCCGCCGTCTATGATGCGTTCGTGGAAGGCTTCATCGACCTGACGCGCCAGTATGTGCTGGGCAGCCCGCTCGATGCGGAAACGACACTCGGGCCCATGGTGCGCCCGGCGGCGGCCGAGTTCGTGCGCGCTCAGGTGGCCGCGGCGGTGGCGGCCGGGGCAACGGCCCATATCGATGCCGGCGCCTTCTCCGGCAATATGGCGGGCAGTGCCTATATGGCGCCGCAGGTGCTGACCGGCGTGGATCACTCCATGTCGGTGATGATGGAAGAAAGCTTCGGTCCCGTCGTCGGCATCATGAAGGTGAAGGGCGAGGATGAGGCGGTTCGTCTCATGAATGACAGCCCCTACGGGCTCACCGCCTCGGTCTGGACTGCCGATCTGGAAGCGGCCGAGCGCATCGGCGATGCGATTGCCACCGGCACCGTCTTTATGAACCGCGCCGACTATCTCGACCCGTCACTGGCCTGGACCGGCGTCAAGCACACCGGGCGCGGGGCTACACTGTCGAAAGTGGGGTACGAGACGCTCACGCGTCCCAAATCCTTCCATTTGCGCCACACACTCTGATCTCAAGTCTTATCAGGCAGGGCAGACATCAAGATGAAAGCCAACTGGAACTACCCCACCCCGGTGCGCTTCGGTGCCGGCCGTATTGCCGAACTGGCGGAGGCCTGCAAGGTGGCGGGCATGTCGCGCCCGCTGCTGGTGACGGACCCCGGCCTTGCCGGCCTGCCGATGATCGCGGCGGCGGTGGAGGCCTGCAAGTCGGCAGGCCTTGGCATCGCCGTCTTCTCCGCCCTCAAGGGCAACCCGGTCGAGAGCAATGTGTATGACGGCCTCAAGGCGCTGAAGGCCGGCAATCATGACGGTGTCATCGCCTTTGGCGGCGGCTCCGCGCTTGATGTGGGCAAGGTCATCGCCTTCATGGCCGGGCAGACCCGCCCGATGTGGGACTTTGAGGATATCGGCGACTGGTGGACCCGCGCCGACCCGGCCGGCATCCTGCCGATCGTCGCGGTGCCGACCACGGCCGGTACGGGGTCCGAAGTCGGCCGTGCCGGCGTCATCACCCAGGAAGCCACGCACACCAAGAAGGTCATCTTCCATCCGAAGATGATGCCGGCGGTGGTGATCAGCGATCCCGAGCTGTCCGTGGGTCTGCCGGCAAGCCTGACGGCGTGGACCGGCATGGATGCACTCGCCCACTGCCTTGAAGCCTACTGCGCCCCGGGTTTCCACCCGATGGCGGAAGGTATCGCGGTGGAAGGTATCCGCCTTGTGAAGGAATACCTGCCGCGCGCGGTCAGGAACGGCAAGGATATCGAGGCGCGCGGGGCAATGCTGGCAGCAGCCTCGATGGGCGCCGCGGCCTTCCAGAAGGGCCTTGGCGGTATTCATTCGCTCTCCCATCCGGTGGGCGCGCTTTACGATACCCACCACGGGCTCACCAACGCCGTCTTCATGCCCTATGTGCTGGTGCATAACCGCGCCGCGATTGAGGAGAAGATCGGCCGCCTTGCCGCCTGGCTAGGCCTCAAGGCTGCAAACTTCCCGGCATTCCTCGACTGGGTGCTGGCCCTGCGCGAGGAGCTGGCCATTCCGGCAACGCTCGCCGGTCTCAAGGTGGATGGCGCGCAGATCGATCTGATTGCCGAGATGGCGGTGGTGGACCCGACCGCCGGCGGCAATCCCGTGCCGCTCACCGTTGACGGCTGCAAGGCCATCTTTACCGCCGCGCTGGAAGGCAAGCTCTAGCCGCGGCGCTAACCGGCAGCAGGCGGGCGCAAGGGGGTGTGCCCGCCTGCCGCCGGCCCTTCTTCGCCTTAACCCGTGGTCTGTTCGGGCCAGGCGATGGTCGAGGGCCAGGGCTGGCCGCGGCGCGTGTCGCAGCGGCGGTTCGACTGGTTCAGCCAGCTGGTAAAGGCGGCGCCGGCCTGACGCGAAAAGGGCATCATCGCCGGGGTGGCGCGGCCCCGGGCACGGCCGGTCTTGCGGTCGATATGCGAGACGATGGCCGGCAGGCCCATCAGACCCAACTGGATATAGGCCATGCGGAAGGAAGTGAGGCTGTCGGCCTCCGCCTCCACAAAGAAATGGCGGGTTGGGTCGATGCATTCGGCTTTCAGATAGCGCGCGCAGGCGATAAGGCCGCTGCCCGAACCGGCATCGCTATCGAGGCAGGTGAGAAAGCCTTTTTCGCTCACCAGGCTCTGCGCGCCTTCCATACTGATGCGCGCCATCATCGCGGCCACCTCGTAAGGCGTCACATATTGCAGCCGGGAGCCGGGATGCGGGCTGGCGCCGCCAAGCGCACACAGCGCTTCGCCCAGAAAATCGCCTTCGCCGGTCTTGAGACCGTCGCGCACGATATCCAGCATCTCATCAAGGGTGCGGAAGTACGACACCCCGTGCCGGGAGAGCACGTCGGTCGCCTCGCGCCACATCGGGTCATAATTGCGCGGGTTGTATTCGCGCGAGCCGTGCACGACGCGGGCATAGCCGCAGATGAGGAAGTTGTTGATGCGCTCGTCGATCGGCCCGGAAAGGCTCCCGATTTTGGCAAGGAACGTGTCCAGCAAACCGATCTTGAGAGTCGTCATCGTGTTGCCCCGGCTATCAAGGCCGGCAATGGCGTAAAGCTCCGCCGGCATCCATGGGCTTTACACGGATAATCATGCCTCCGGCAGGCGCAGGAATTTTGAAAAAATTCGCGTGCGCCCGCGTGGGGGCGATAACAGGCCTCAATTGGCCTTGATGCGCTCGTGATGGCGGATGACTTCGCGGATGACGAAGTTGATGAAGCTTTCGGCGAAATCGGGGTCGAGGCCGGATTCCTCGGCGAGATTACGCAGGCGCTTGATCTGCTGCTCTTCGCGGCTGCGGTCGCCGGAGGGCAGGGCGAGCCGGGCCTTGAGCTCACCCACCTGCTGCGTCAGCTTGAAGCGCTCGGCCAGCACATGCACCAGCGTGGCATCGAGATTGTCGATGCTGCCGCGCAGGCGCTTGAGTTCGGCGGGAACTTCCGGGGCGGCAACGGGGGCTGTCTCTTTGGTCATCAATCGGCTCGTGTCGATGGGCTTTGTCGGCAGGGGCTGCCAAGGCTGGCGGCATCAAACCACATTTTTTCCGGCAAGGGCATCCTTTGCTGCGCCAGGACGGTATGAGTCCGGGCCTGTAGACCGTCAGTGTCTCATGAACGTTAGATCGATCTAACTTTCATGCCACCATAAGCGGCTCGCTGCCTCAAAAAGCGTTGCCGGCTTGCCGCACTTCTCCTCCCGGCGCCGAAAAAATGCGGGGACGTTCCGCTTTCCCGGTGAAGGGCATCCAGCGGCATGTTAGCTCTGCGGCTGGATCGGTAGCGCTTACAATGTTGTGTCAGTTGCCGTTGCGTGACGATGCTTCAAGGCCACCGGTCCCCTGTTGCCAGCGACAAACGGCCGCCATCAAGAGTGGCCGATCCATCGGGAGTAAATGTCCGCCATGTCTATCCGCGCTCTGGTGTGGAACGAGAACCGGCACGAGCAGACGAACAAGCTCGTCGCCTCGCTTTATCCGCAAGGCATCCACGGCGCCATCGCCTCGGCGATCGGTGAGGATGCCGACATCATCACTGAAACCGCCACGCTGGATGAGCCTGAACACGGGCTGACCGAAGAGCGGCTGGCCGCCACCGATGTGCTGGTGTGGTGGGGCCACACGGCCCATGGCGAGGTCAGTGACGAGGTGGTGGCACGGGTACAGCGCCGCGTGTGGGAAGGAATGGGCCTCATCGTCCTTCACTCCGGCCACTTCTCGAAGATCTTCAAGGCATTGATGGGCACGCCCTGCGCCCTCAGCTGGCGCGAGGCCGGCGAGGTCGAGCGCATCTGGGTGATCAACCGCAACCATCCCATCGCCGCCGGCCTGCCACCTTATTTCGAGGTGCGGGAGGAGGAGATGTATGGCGAACCCTTCAGCGTGCCCGAGCCGATGGAGACGGTGTTCATCTCCTGGTTCGAGGGCGGAGAGGTGTTTCGCTCCGGCCTTACCTATCAGCGCGGTGCCGGCCGCATCTTCTACTTCCGCCCGGGCCACGAGGCCTATCCGACATTTCATGACGAGACTGTCCGTCTGGTCATCCGCAACGCCGTGCGCTGGGCCTACAATTCCGCCCCGGCGTGGAAGGCGATTACTGCCGCGCCGAATGTGCCGGCTGACAAGGCGCCCGTGCCGCTGACGGTCAAGGGGGCGCGCCTGCACGAGGATGGCGAGGAAGGCTTCCGCTGAGCGGAGGTCAGGCGGACCGGCCCCTTTTCAAGGGAAGGGGGCCGGCTTTCTGGCGGAAAGTACTGATGCGATGAAAAAACTGCGTCTTCTGATTGTCGGCACCGGCAGCATGGCGGCCAATCACGTCGCTGCCTTTGCCGCGGACCCGCGCTGCGACGTGGTAGGCGGTGTGGATGTAAGCCAGCAGCGGGCAGAAGAATTCTGCGCCGCGCAGGGTATTCCCAACGCCTTTGGCGACCTTGATGAGGCAATTGCGTGGGGCGGCTTCGATGCCGCCGCCAATGTAACGCCCGATGCCGTGCACCATCCCACCACCATGAAACTGCTGGCCGCCGGCAAGCATGTCTTCTGCGAAAAGCCGTTGGCGGACAGCTACCCGCTGGCCGACGAAATGGCGCGCGCGGCGGATGCCGCCGGCCTTATCAACATGGTCAATCTCAGCTACCGCAACGTGGCGGCGCTGGAGAAGGCAAAAGAGCTGATTGCCGCCGGCGAGATCGGCCGGGTGCGGCACATCGAGGCCTCGTACCGGCAGAGCTGGCTGGTGGGCAACCAGTGGGGGGACTGGCGCACCGACCCGCGCTGGCTGTGGCGCCTTTCCGAGGGGCATGGCTCGCGCGGCGTGCTGGGGGATGTCGGCATTCACATTCTGGACTTCGCCAGCTTTGCGGTGGGGGAGCCCATCGTCTCCGTCCAATCTCGCCTGATTACCTTTGATAAGGCCGAGGGCGGCAGGATCGGCGACTACACGCTGGACGCCAATGACAGCGCCATCCTGTCCGTTGGTTTCGAGAGCGGGGCGGTAGGGGTGATCCATGCCAGCCGCTTCATGACCGGCTATGCCAATACGCTGCGCCTGCACGTGTTTGGCGATGAAGGGGCGCTGGAGCTGGAGCATGGCGTGGCTTCCACGCAGCTGCGTCTGTGTAACGGGACGGATGTGCATAGCCAAGCCTGGCGGGAGGTGATCTGCCCGCCGGTCGCCACCAACTATGTCCGTTTCGTCGATGCGGTGCTGGAGGGCGGGCCGATGGTGCCGGACTTCCGGCATGCTGCCGACCTGCAGCAGATAATCGATGCCTGTTATAGCCCGCAGGCCGTCGGCGCCCGCGCCGTGCGGCTGCCGGAATCCATCGATCCGGTCATTCCGACCGGCCCGCTGCCCGAGCCGGATGGCGACGTGGCCGCCATGGTTTGAGCCCGACATTGTTCCCTTGGACAAAAAGCCCCGCCGGCAACCCCCGGCGGGGCTTTTTGTTCGTTTGACCTTTAAGGGGCTTGTTCCCGATGATCAGGAGCCGGCGCCAATGACCGGCAATGCAAAATAAAGGGAAACAGGGATGGAAACGGGCAAGGTGATGAAATCCGGCGGGCAATTGCTGGTCGAGGCACTGGAGGCACAGGGCACGGAACGGGCCTTCTGTGTGCCCGGGGAAAGTTATCTGGCCGTGCTGGATGCCCTTTATGACAGCGCCATCCCGGTGACCGTTACCCGTCAGGAAGGCGGGGCGGCCATGATGGCGGAAGCCTGGGGCAAGCTGACCGGCCGGCCGGGTATCGCCATGGTCACCCGTGGGCCGGGCGCAACCAATGCGGCGCCCGGGTTGCACATTGCCCGTCAGGACTCGACGCCGATGGTGCTTTTTGTCGGCCAGGTCGGGCGCGACATGCTGGAGCGCGAGGCGTTTCAGGAGATCGACTATCGCCGAATGTTCGGCGAGGTCGCCAAATGGGTGGCACAGATCGACAGCGCGGCGCGGATACCGGAGTTCGTCTCCCGCGCCTTCCACACCGCGACCTCCGGCCGGCCCGGACCCGTCGTGTTGGCCCTGCCGGAAGATATGCTGACGGAAGTGGTGCCGGTTTCGGTGCCGGTCGCGCCCTATCAGCCGGTCGAGAGCTTTCCCGGCGGAGGCGCCATGGAAGAGCTGCACCAGCGCCTGCTGGCGGCCCGCAGCCCGTTCATGATCCTCGGCGGCTCTCGCTGGAGCGAGGCGGCTGTTGCCGATATCCGGCGTTTTGCCGAAGCCTTCCAGCTGCCGGTCGGCGTTTCCTTCCGCCGGCAGATGCTGTTCGATCACCTGCACCCAAACTATGCCGGTGATGTGGGCATTGGCATCAATCCGAAACTGGCGGCCAGGGTGAAGGAGGCCGATCTCTTGCTGCTGGTGGGCGGGCGCATGGGCGAGATGCCCTCTTCCGGCTATACGCTCATCGACATCCCCGAACCGCGGCAAACGCTCATCCATGTGCATCCGGGCGCGGAAGAGCTGGGGCGCGTCTACCGGCCAACGCTTGCCATCCATGCGTCGCCGGGCCCGTTCTCGGCCGCCGCCGCCGCCCTGCCGCAACCCAATCATGTCGCCTGGCAGGGCGAGGCGACGCGGGCGCATGCCGACTATCTCGCCTGGTCCACGCCTCCGGCCCGCATTCCCGGCGCAGTGCAGATGGGAGAGGTGATCAGCTGGCTGGAGGCCAACCTGCCGGAGGATGCCATTTTCACCAACGGAGCAGGCAATTACGCCACCTGGGTGCATCGCTTCCACCGCTTCCGGCGCTATGCCACGCAGCTTGCCCCGACCTCAGGGTCGATGGGCTATGGGCTGCCGGCGGCGGTGGCCGCCAAGATCCGCCATCCCGAACGGGTGGTGGTGTGTTTTGCCGGCGACGGCTGCTTCATGATGAACGGGCAGGAATTCGCCACGGCGGTGCAAGAAGGCGCGGCCATCATCACCGTCGTTGTCGATAACGGCATGTTCGGCACCATCCGCATGCATCAGGAGCGTGAGTATCCCGGGCGAGTGGTTGCGACGCAGTTGCGCAACCCGGATTTTGCGGCGCTGGCCCGGGCCTATGGCGGCCATGGCGAGACGGTGCGACGGACGGAGGATTTTGCCCCGGCTTTCGAGCGGGCGGTTGCGACGGGGGTGCCGTCGATTCTCCACGTCTTCCTCGATCCGGATGCGATTACGCCTACTTCAACGCTCAGTGGACGTGGAAAAAACGGATGAAACCGGCGTCGGTCGGATTATATCCAGAAAAATCCCTGAATGCCGGGACCGGCGGGATTTAACGACTTTGTTTGTCCAAATCCTAACAAAGTGATTGTAGGGATACGCTCCGTCATAGCATCTTTCTCCGTCGAAAGGCGCTGAAGCGTCCCACAAACCAAGCCAGCTGCAACAAGCAGCGGCGGCACAGGGTTGGCAAATAGAGGTAATGCAGTGGAATATTTCCTGCAGCAGCTTATCAATGGAATAACGCTAGGTTCAATTTACGGCCTCATCGCCATTGGTTACACAATGGTTTACGGCATTGTCGGCATGATCAACTTCGCCCACGGCGATATCTTCATGGTCGGCTCCTTCCTGGCGCTTATTGTTTTCCTTTCCGTTCTTGCTCTCGGCGTCTCGTCGATCCCACTGATCTTGGTAATCGTGCTGATTGCCGCGATGGTGCTGGCCTCCGTCTATGGCTGGGCCATCGAGCGCATTGCCTACCGGCCCTTGCGCGGATCATTCCGCCTCGCACCGCTGATCACGGCCATCGGCATGTCGATCGTGCTGCAGAACTTCGTCCAGCTGGTGCAGGGCGCGCGCGTGAAGCCGCTGCCGCCGCAAATCACCGGTGGCTTCAAGCTCATGGAGCATGACGGGTTCACGGTTAACCTTTCCTACGTGCAGATTATCATCGTGCTCACAACAGTGGTGCTGATGATCATCTTCTCGCTGCTGATCGCCAAGACGCCGCTCGGCCGTGCCCAGCGCTCCTGCGAGCAGGACGCCAAGATGGCGGCGCTGCTCGGCATCAATGTCGACCGCACCATCTCCACGACCTTCGTCATCGGCGCGGCGCTGGCTGCCGTCGCGGGTGTCATGTACCTGCTCTATTACGGCGTGATCGACTTCTATATCGGCTTCGTTGCCGGTGTTAAGGCCTTCACCGCTGCCGTTCTGGGCGGTATCGGCTCCCTGCCCGGCGCCATGCTGGGAGGTTTGCTGATCGGCCTTATCGAGACCTTCTGGTCGGCCTACTTCTCCATTGAATACAAGGACGTGGCCGCCTTTTCGATCCTGGCGATCGTGCTGATCTTCCTGCCCTCCGGCCTGCTTGGCCGTCCCGAAGTCGAAAAGGTGTGATGATCGTGACCGCTACTGCCCTTCCGGCTGGCGGCCGCGTCGCTGCGTCCTTCAAGGATGCGGTCATCGCCGCTGTCGTCGCCCTTGCCATTGCCGGCCCGATGATGGGCCTGCAGACCGTCACCGATATCGGTGGCCTCAGCATCGTCCAGCGCTGGCCGCTGGTATTCGCCGCCGTCGCCGTGGTGTTCGTCGGCCGGCTGCTGCTCAACATCTTCGTGTGGAAGACCAGCACGCCGGTTACCGGCCTGTTCAAGGGCCTCAAGCTGGCGCCGTCGAAATCGCTCAATCTCGGGCGTTATCTGGGCCCGGCGCTGATCGTGATCGCCGTGCTGCTGCCGACCTTCAGCGGCCGTTATGTGGTCGATCTCGGCACGCTGGTTCTCACCTACATCATGCTTGGCTGGGGTCTCAGCATAGTTGTCGGCCTGGCCGGCCTGCTCGACCTTGGTTACGTGGCCTTCTATGCGGTGGGCGCCTACTCCTACGCGCTGTTCGCCCACTATTTCGGCTTCTCCTTCTGGATCTGCCTGCCGCTGGCCGGCATCCTGGCGGCCTTCTGGGGCATCGTCCTCGGTTTCCCGGTGCTGCGCCTGCGCGGTGACTATCTCGCCATCGTGACGCTCGCCTTCGGTGAAATCATCCGCGTGGTGCTGCTCAACTGGGCGGACTTTACCGGCGGGCCCAACGGCATCTCCGGCATTCCGCGTCCCAGCTTCTTCGGTCTGGAATTCAAGCGGGGGGCGGGCGGCTTTGCCGATTTCTTCGGCCTCGATTTCTCCTCCGACCACCGCGTGATTTTCCTCTACTACGTCATCCTGGCGATGGCGCTGCTCACCTGCGCCATAATCATGCGGCTGCGCCGCCTGCCGGTTGGCCGTGCGTGGGAAGCGCTGCGTGAGGACGAGATCGCCTGCCGGTCGCTCGGCATCAACACCGTCAGCACCAAGCTCACCGCCTTTGCGCTGGGCGCTATGTTCGGCGGTTTTGCCGGAGCGTTCTTCGCCACCCGCCAGGGCTTCATCTCGCCGGAAAGCTTCGTCTTCATGGAATCGGCGATCATCCTCGCCATCGTCGTTCTGGGCGGCCTCGGCAGCCAGATCGGCGTGGTGATCGCGGCCACGGTGATGATCGGCGGCTTTGAAGTGTTCCGTGAAATGGCCGAGTACCGCATGCTGGTCTTCGGCCTTGCCATGGTGCTGATCATGATCTGGCGCCCGCGCGGTCTCATCTCCACCCGTACTCCGTCGATCTTCCTCAAGGCCCGAAAAACCATCGGGGCGGAAAACATCTCGCAGGGGCACGGCTGATGAGCAAAAACTGGACGACCAATCCGGTGCTCGAAGTCGAGCACATCACGATGCGCTTCGGCGGCCTCGTGGCGGTCAACGATCTGAGCTTTGCCGTGGGGCGCGGTGACATTACCGCCCTTATCGGCCCCAACGGTGCCGGCAAGACCACGGTCTTCAACTGCATCACCGGCTTCTACAAGCCCACCGAAGGGCGCCTGACCATGCACCGCACGACCGGGGAGGATTTCCTTCTCGAGCGTATGCCGGACTTCATGATCTCGCGCACGGCCAAGGTGGCGCGCACCTTCCAGAACATTCGCCTGTTCGGCGGCATGACGGTGCTGGAAAACCTGATGGTGGCCCAGCACAACCCGCTGATGCGGGCGTCCTGGTTCACCTTCGGCGGCATTCTCGGCATTCCGGGTTTCCGCCAGGCGGAGAAGGAGGGCGTCGAACTGGCGCGGTACTGGCTGGACAAGACCGGCCTTATCGACCGTGCCGACGATGCTGCTGCCGATCTGCCCTATGGTGCGCAGCGCCGGCTGGAAATCGCCCGTGCCATGTGTACCGGGCCGGAACTTCTCTGCCTCGACGAGCCGGCTGCCGGCCTCAATCCGCGCGAGAGCCTTGAACTCAACGACCTGTTGCAGTTCATCCGCAAGGAACATGAGACCTCGGTATTGCTCATCGAGCATGACATGAGCGTGGTCATGGAAATTTCCGATCATGTCGTGGTGCTGGATTACGGCGTGAAGATCGCCGACGGCAGCCCGGCCGAGGTCAAGAGCGATCCCAAGGTCATCGCCGCCTATCTGGGCGTGGATGACGAGGAAGTCGCGGCTGTCGAAGCGGAGGTGGGGCTGTGAGCACTAAAGAACCGCTTCTCTCCGTCCGTGGGGTCCAGACCTATTATGGCAAGATCATTGCCCTGAAGGGCGTCGACGTCGACGTGCATCAGGGAGAGATCGTGACCATCATCGGTGCCAACGGCGCCGGCAAGTCGACCCTGATGATGACCATCTGCGGCAACCCCCGGGCCCGCACCGGCACCATCACCTATAACGGCATCGACATTACCAACATGCCCACCTTCGAGATCATGCGCATGTCGATTGCGCAGTCTCCCGAAGGCCGGCGCATTTTCCCGCGCATGTCGGTGCTGGAAAACCTGCAGATGGGTGCTGCGACCATCGGCTACGAAAATTTCGATGCCGATCTGCAGCGCATGTTCGAGCTGTTCCCCATCCTGCGCAAGCGTCAGTCCCAGCGGGGCGGCACGCTTTCGGGCGGGGAGCAGCAGATGCTGGCCATCGCCCGCGCGCTGATGAGCCGGCCGAAACTGCTGATGCTGGACGAGCCTTCGCTCGGCCTGGCTCCGCTCATCGTGAAGCAGATCTTCGAGGTGGTGGCCGATCTCAACAAGACGCAGGGCCTGACGGTCTGCCTTGTCGAGCAGAACGCCTATCACGCGCTCAAGCTCGCCCATCGTGGTTATGTGATGGTCAACGGCCTCATCACCATGAGCGGCACCGGCAAGGAACTGCTGGAGAGCGAAGAGGTTCGCGCTGCCTATCTCGAAGGCGGAAAGCACTAAGGGGAAATCCGGCCATGGGTATCTTTTGGGAACTGTCGCTGGCGGATTTTCTGCTGGTCACCATCGTGCTGGCGGGCGGCGCTGCCTATATGGCGGGCCGCGCGGTTGCGATGACGTGGCGCCCGGTCTGGCAGCTTGGGCTTTACATGCTCATCCTGTCGCTGTTCGTGCGCTTCATCCACTTCGCGCTTTTCCACGGCACATTGTTTTCACTGCATTACTGGCTGGTCGATCTCGTCTGGCTGCTGATCGTCGGGCTTGTGGGTTACCGCATCAAGCGCACGCAGCAGATGACGACGCAGTATCGCTGGCTTTACGAAAAAACCGGCCCGTTTACCTGGAAGGACAAAACGTCCTGAGATAAAGGACGCGCGCTCTTCCGTTAAAAAAGGTAATCTGGGCAACCGGTTACAGGGGTTGGTTCCGCCGCACCGGCGGTGGACCGACAGTCAGGGTTAGGCAACAAGAACTGGGAGCAGGTTCAGATGATCAAGAAGTCTCTCCTCGGAGCCCTCGCCACGGCGGGCCTCCTCGCCGCAGCGGCGACCTCCGCTCACGCGGCTGACACCGCGATCGGCACCGCCGGTCCGATGACCGGTCAGTACGCCGCTTTCGGCCAGCAGATGAAGGTTGGCGCCGAGCAGGCCGTCAAGGACCTCAACGCTGCCGGCGGTCTGCTCGGTGGCAAGCTGACGCTGGAAGTCGGCGACGACGCTTGCGACCCGAAGCAGGCTGTCGCCGTTGCTAACCAGATGGTCAGCAAGGGCGTGGTCTTCATGGCCGGCCACTTCTGCTCGGGTTCCTCGATCCCGGCTTCCGCCGTCTATTCCGAAGAGGGCGTGCTGCAGATCACCCCGGCTTCGACCAATCCGAAGTACACCGACGAAGGCAGCTGGAACACCTTCCGCGTCTGCGGTCGTGACGACCAGCAGGGCGAAGTTGCCGGCAAGTACCTGATGGACCACTTCGCGGGCAAGAAGGTCGCCTTCCTGCACGACAAGTCGGCCTATGGTAAGGGCCTCGCCGATGCCACCATGGCGACGTACCAGGGCCTCGGCGGCAAGCCGGCCATGTACGAAGCCTACACCGCCGGTGAAAAGGACTACACCGCTCTCGTGTCCAAGCTGAAGGCCGAGAACATCGATGTGGTCTATGTCGGTGGTTACCATCCGGAAGCCGGCCTTATCGTGCGCCAGATGCGCGACCAGGGCATGAAGGCCACCCTGATGTCGGGTGACGCGCTCGTGACCGACGAGTACTGGGCCATCACCGGCGACGCCGGCGAAGGCACCCTCATGACCTTCTCGCCCGACCCGCGCAAGAACCCGGCTGCTGCCAGCGTCGTTGCCGAGTTCAAGGCTGCCGGCGTCGAGCCGGAAGGCTATGTGCTCTACACCTACGCCGCCATCCAGGTTTACGTGCAGGCTGCCACCAAGGCTGGCACCACCGACGCCGAGAAGGTTGCCGAAGTGCTGAAGAGCGGCATGAGCTTCGACACCGTTCTGGGCAAGCTGTCCTTCAACGGCAAGGGCGACGTTACCCTCCCGGGCTACGTTGTCTATGAGTGGCTGAGCGGCAAGTACGACTACGTGAAGAGCTAAGAGGCAGGGGGCTTCGCGCCCCCTTCCTTTTGGGGCAAGACGGGGGGACGGGGCGCCGATTGTCGGCGCCCCGTTCTTTTTGCGCTCTTTGAGCGGAATGTCTGATGAGCCGGGCGCCGGCCTACCTTGCAGCGACCGTGTCCAGGTAGGCGCGCCAGCCGCCAAGGGCGGTGATTTCCCGGGTGCCGCGGATGGCGGTTGCCTCGCACAGGAAACCGGCAACCTCGTCGCCATCTTCCAGGCGGATGCGGCCAATGCCGAGCGGGGAGCCGATGCCGGCCACGAACCCGCCGAAGGCGGCAGCGGGCACATCCCAGATTTCCAGTGCGATGGCGCCGCCGTCTTCCGCCGTGCGTACAAGCCCGGGTCGCGCCGGCATCAGCGCATCGAAGGCGTAGAGCCGGTAACAAGGCGCCGTGCGGGCTTCGCGGATGAAGCGGCCATCGATTTCGGTAAGCTGGCGGCTGAGTGGCAGGCCGCGCATATGCGCTCCGACGACGGCAACGGCGATGCGGCCGGGGCCGGCGAGCGGCGCGGGCCGACGGGCCGCCGGGCGGGCCAGCGGACGGTCGGTGGCGCCGGCTGGCAGGCCCGCTTGCCGGTGCAGGGCATCGGCAAGGCTCAGCAGCCAGGGGTCGGTAAAGGCCGGGGCGATGAAGGTGACACCGAAACCGGCCCCGCCCCGCATGTGGCCGGTCGGCACTGCGATGGCCGCATAATCCAGCAGGTTCACGAAGTTTGTGTAGTAGCCCAGATTGCTGTTCAGGCGGATCGGGTCCGCCTCCATCTCCGCGACCGTGTAGCTGGTGCCGGCAGTAGGGGTCAGAATGAAATCGAGCGTGCGCCAGCTGGCATCGCAGAGGCGGCGCAGCTCTTCGAGCCGGTACTGGGCACGGAATGCAGAAACGGCCGTGGCCGGCACGCCGCCTTCCACGATCCTGCGTACAACGGGATGGCCGGCGGTGGGGTTCTTCGCCAGAAAATCGCCGATTGCGGCCGTCCGTTCGGCGACCCAGGGGCCTTCATAAAGAAGGCGGGCCGTCTCCAGAAAAGGCGTGAGATCAATCTCGACCGGCTCACCGCCGAGGGCTGAGAGGCGGTGCACGGCGTCAGAGAAGCCGGTAGCCGCTTCCTCATCGCCAAAGAAGGCAAGGTCGGCAGCGCGGGGCACACCAAAGGTGAAGCGGGCGGGCGGTTCGGTCAGCAGGGCGCCGATGCCGGCGGCTGCGGGCGCCGGGCGGGAATAGGGATCGCCTGCATCCGGGCCGGCGGCGATGGCAAGCACGTTGGCGGCATCATCCGCCGTCAGCGCAAAAATCGAGACGCAATCGAGTGACCGGCAGGCCGGCACCACGCCGGTTGCCGGAATGAGCCCGCGCGTGGGTTTGAGGCCGATGAGATTACAGAAGGCGGCGGGCACCCGGCCGGAGCCGGCCGTGTCGGTGCCCAGCGAGAAGCTGACGAGCCCGGCGGAGACGGCCGCCGCCGAGCCCGAGCTGGAGCCACCCGAGACGAACTCGGGATTAAGCGGGTTACGCGGGGCGCCATAAGGGGAGCGGGTGCCGTTAAGGCCGGTCGCGAACTGGTCGAGATTGGTTTTGCCGATCAGCAGGGCGCCGGCCTTGCGCAGCCGCTCCACCACGGCAGCATCTTTGCCGGCCACATAGGTAAATTCCGGGCAGGCCGCCGTGGTTGGCATGCCGCCGGCATCGATATTGTCCTTGATGGCGAAGGGGATGCCGTAAAGTGGCAAGGCCTGGGCCCCCTGCCGGGCAAGAGCCTCCGCTTCGGCAAGGATGTCGGCTTCCGGGCGCAGGTAAATCCAGACGGCCGGGTCCCTTTCGGCATGGCGGCGGATGGCGGCCATAAGCTCGGGAACGAGACGGGCCGGGGTCAGCGTACCGCCGCGATAGGCATCGCGCAGGGCGGGGATGGCAAGATCGGGCCGCTGGTCGCTCATGCTTGATTACTCCGCATCTCCCGGGCCCTTGTCGCCGAAGCCGGGGCCGTAGGTGGAGACATATTCTGCCGAGGCGGCGCTGACGGTCAGCACATGGGCGCGAATGGCCCGTGCGGCTGCGTCGCTGTCGCCGCGCAGGATGGCGCGAACGACGGCATCATGTTCCTCATAGGAATGGGCAAGGCGGCCGAGCACGCTGAACTGGGCGCGGCGGAAGGGGGCAAGGCGGTTGCGCGTCGCCTCCACCAGCTCGAGCAGGAAGCTGTTGTGACTGCCGGCATAGAGCGCCTGATGAAACTCGATGTTGAAGGCGGCATAGGCCTCCATCGCCCCGGCCTTGACGAGGGCGGCGGAATCCAGATGCATGGTCTCCAGCTGCTGGCGTTCGGCCGGCGTCATGTTGAGGGTGGCAAGACGGGAGGCGGAGGCCTCCAGCTCGGCCATGGTTTCGAACATGTCCTGCAGGCGGGTGACCGAAAGGGCGGCAACAAAGACGCCCCGGTGCGGTCGGCGTTCGGCAAGGCCCATGGCGCAAAGCTGGCCCAGCGCCTCGCGCACCGGTGTGCGGGAGACGCCGAAGCTCCGGGCGAGGCCATGTTCATCCAGCCGCAGCCCCGGTTCCATCTGGCCGCTCACGATCTGCTCCGCCACCAGGCGGGCGATATCGCCGGACTGCGCACCTCTGGCAAGGCGGGGGGGAGCTGCCTGTTCCATACCCTCTGGCGTCATCAACATGGCCCCTCTGTCACTCACTTGTCCGGTGTCAGCTTAGGGCAGTTGCCGCAGCGCACCAATCTCGCCGTGAAGATTGCATGCAATTTAATCGGCACTCTTCAGGCTGATCTCCCGTAGCAAAAGGCACGCCATATGGCGGTTATCAAGGACATTGTCGTTCCACAGGTCGATTTTTCAGAACGGCTGTGTTTAAAAAATAACCATGAATCAGAATGCAAATTCCAAAAAGTCTAAATTTTGCTCAGTAAGTCTGTTTTATGGAATGCATATAAAATATGCAATTTTATTTAAATCTTTAAAAATCAATTAGATAAATGAAAAAATGAGTCATTGGCACATTGCATGCAATATGGCCGACAGGAGCGACCGGCAGCGCTTGACGCTGATGGGGGCCGCCCGACTGGCTTCAATGTCTTGCTGAGGGGACTTCATTGCCATGACCAGCAGTGCCATCAACCGCCGCTCCCTGCTCAAGGGCGCCACCGCATTCGGTATCGGAGGGGCACTTTCCTCCGGCCTGCGCTTCGGCACCGCCCGCGCCGCCACGCTCACCATCGGCTTCATCTATGTCGGCCCGCGCGATGACTATGGCTACAACCAGTCGCACGCTGAAGGCGCCGCCGCGGTCAAGAAGATGGCCGGGGTGAAGGTGGTCGAAGAGGAGAAGGTGCCCGAGACCATCGATGTCGAGAAGACCATGGAGAGCATGATCAATCTCGACGGTGCAAGCCTCCTGTTCCCGACCTCCTTCGGTTATTACGACCCGCATATCCTGAAGCTTGCGCCCAAATACAAGGACGTGACCTTCCTGCATTGCGGCGGCCTGTGGAAAGAGGGCGGGCCCGCCAATGTCGGCAGCTATTTCGGCTATATCGACGAGGCGCAGTATCTCTCCGGCATCGTTGCTGCCTATACCAGCAAGACCAAGAAGATGGGTTTTGTTGCCGCCAAGCCCATTCCGCAGGTGCTGCGCAACATCAACTCCTTCACCCTCGGCGCCCGCTCGGTCGACCCGACGATCACCACCCAGGTGATCTTCACCGGCGACTGGTCGATGCCGGTCAAGGAAGCGGAAGCCACCAACAGCCTTGCTGACCAGGGCATCGACGTCATCACCTGCCATGTCGACAGCCCCAAGGTGCTGGTCGAGACGGCGGAGACGCGCGGCATGTTCGTGTGCGGTTATCATGCCAGCCAGGCGGCGCTCGCCCCCAAGGGCTATCTCACCGGCGCCGAATGGAACTGGGAGAAGGTCTATACCGACTACGTCACCATGATCCAGAAGGGCGAGAAGGTGCCCAACATGCTGCGCGGCGGCCTCAAGGAAGGCATCGTCAAACGCTCCGCCTATGGCGCTCCGGTCTCGGACGAGGCGCGCAAGCATGCCGACAGCGTCTACGACAAGTTCATGGCCGGCGATTTCGTCATCTACAAGGGCCCGATCAAGAGCAACACCGGCAAGATGGTGATCGATAGCGGCGTGTCGCAGGGGCAGACCGATATCGCGCTCGAATCCATGGATTATCTGGTGGAAGGGGTCGTCGGCTCGACCTCCTGATTTCTCTTCTTCGCGCTATCAACCGGTTCCGGGCTGCTGCCTTCATTGAGGCGGCAGTCCGGGGCGCTTTCCCGATAAAGGAGGGCCCCCACCCATGCGTATTGTTGCGAAGATGGCCACCGGCGGGCCGGTGGAGGTCCTGCTGGTGCCGCTCATTGCCATTCTGGCAAGTGCCCTGCTTTTTGCGGGGTTCGTTGCGCTTGCCGGGGTGAACCCGCTCGAAGTTTATGCCCTCATGTACAAGGGGGCTTTCGGCACTTGGTTTTCGCTGCAGAATACCCTGCAACGCGCAGCGCCGCTGCTGCTGACCGCCCTGTGCACGGCGCTGCCGGCACAGATGGGCATGGTGATCATCGGTGCCGAAGGGGCGCTGGTGATGGGCGGGCTGGTGGCTGTTGCCGCAGGTTTGCCGCTGGTCGGCATGGGGGCGCCGGTTTTCCTCACCCAGTTGGTCATGGCGCTGGCGGGCATGATAGCCGGCGGGCTTTTTGTGGCGCTGGCCGGGGCGCTGCGCCACTGGCGCGGCGTCAATGAAACCATCGCCAGCCTGCTGCTCAGCTACATCGCCATCGCGGTGATGAACCAGATGGTCGAAGGGCCGATGCGCGATCCGGCCAGCCTCAACAAACCCTCCACCGGCGCTATAGGCGATGTCTACATGATCGGCACCATCCCCGGCATGGACGTGCATTGGGGGTTGGTGTTCGGCCTGATCTTCTGCGTGCTGACCTGGCTTTTGATGTTCCACACCAGCTTCGGTTTTGCCGCCCGCATCGTGGGCGGCAATGCGCGCACGGCCAAACTTGTCGGCCTGCCGGTCGGCTTTCTCGTTCTGGCGGTTACCTTTCTTGGCGGCGCGGCTGCCGGCCTTGCCGGCATGGTGGAGGTGGCGGCCGTGCAAGGCCGGGCCAATGCCTCGCTGGTGGCGGGGTACGGCACCGGCGGCATTCTTGTTGCCTTCCTCGCCCGACAGAACCCGATCGCCGTTATCCCGGTGGCGGTGCTGCTGGGCGGAATTGCGGCAAGCGGCGGACTGCTGCAACGCCGGCTCGATCTGCCCGATGCCACAGTACTGGTGCTGCAGGGCATCCTCTTCGTCGTGCTGCTGGCAAGTGAAATGCTCTATGGGCGCCTTGCAGTGCCGCGGCTTTCGCTGGCCTCTTTCCTGCGCCTTCGCCCGCAAAGGAGCTGAACCATGGCAACGCCTGAAGCCATCGGGTGGGTCGGGGTGCCACTGGCGGTTATCGCCGGTGCCATCCGTGTCTCCACGCCCTTTCTCTTTGTCAGCCTCGGCGAGTGCCTGACCGAGCGCAGCGGCCGCATCAATCTCGGCCTTGAAGGCACCTTGGTGATGGGGGCCATGAGCGGTTACGGCGTTGCCTGGCTGTCCGGCTCGCTCTGGCTTGGCGTGCTGGCGGCGGGCGTCGTCGGCTCGCTCTTCGGCCTGTTGCACGGGGTGCTGTGCAGCCTGCCCAAGGTCAATGACATTGCGCTCGGCATCGCGCTCATGATGCTGGGCACCGGGCTTGCCTTCTTCCTCGGCAAGCCGCTGATTCAGCCGGCGGTGGAAAATCTGCCCTCGATCAATTTCGGCTGGTGGAGCGACATTCCGCAGGTGCAGGAAGCGCTGAAGATCAATCCGCTCTTCATCGTCGGTATTATCCTGGCGCCGGCCATGATGTGGGCGTTTCGCAATACGCGCTGGGGTCTCATCGTGCGCATGGTGGGCGACAGCGCCGATGCTGCCCGCGCCATGGGCTACAACGCCAATACCGTGCGGGTGCTGGCAACGGTGGCGGGCGGTTTTCTGGCCGGTATCGGCGGCTCGTTCCTCTCGCTCTATTACCCCGGCAGCTGGAACGAGGGACTCTCCAGCGGGCAGGGCATCACCGCCGTGGCGCTCGTCATCTTCGCGCGCTGGAACCCGCTTTATTGCCTTTATGCCTCGCTGCTTTTCGGCGGGGCCGGTGCGCTCGGGCCGGCCTTGCAGGCCGTGGGCGTGACGCAGGGTTATTACCTCTTCAACGCTGCCCCCTACATCCTGACGCTCATCATCATGGTGGCGTCTTCCTCCTCGCGCCGGCGCCTTGCCGGGGCGCCCGCCGAACTCAGCGTGACCCGCTAAAGGGGAGACTTCCGCCATGAACCAGATCAGTCCTGATCAGAAGGCCGGCCACTACGTCGCCGCCGAACCTTATGCCTGGCCCTACAATGGCGACCTGCGTCCCGAGAACACCGCCCTCATCATCATCGACATGCAGACCGATTTCTGCGGCCCCGGCGGTTATGTCGACCAGATGGGTTATGACCTCTCGCTGACCCGGGCACCGCTGGAGCCGATCCGCAAGCTGCTGGCCGCCATGCGGGCCAAGGGTTACCACATCATCCATACCCGCGAAGGCCACCGGCCGGACCTTTCCGACCTGCCGGCCAACAAACGCTGGCGCTCGCGCCAGATCGGCGCCGGCATCGGCGACCCCGGGCCTTGCGGGCGCATTCTGGTCCGCGGAGAGCCGGGCTGGGAGATCATTCCGGAACTGGCGCCACTGCCCGGCGAGCCCATCATCGACAAGCCGGGCAAGGGCAGCTTCTGCGCCACCGATCTTGAACTCATCCTGCGCACGCGCGGCATCGAGAACATCATCCTCACCGGCATCACCACCGATGTGTGCGTGCACACCACCATGCGCGAAGCCAATGACCGCGGTTTTGAGTGCGTGATCGTGGAAGATTGCTGCGGGGCGACGGACCCGGCCAACCACGCCCATGCCATCAAGATGGTGAAGATGCAGGGCGGTGTGTTCGGCAGCGTTTCCAGTTCGGCGGCGATCATCGAGGCGCTGCCATGAACGCCATCCTTCCTCCGCCTCCACCCGAAGCCGCCGCGCCGCGCGCGCTTTCGGTGGAGACCGTCTCTATCACCAAGCGCTTCGGCAGCTTTACCGCGCTCGATGCCGTCAGCATCCGCATCCGCCCCGGCACGGTGCATGCGCTGCTGGGCGAAAACGGCGCCGGCAAGAGCACGCTCGTCAAATGCATCATGGGCTACTACCGCCCCGATGAAGGCAGCGTGGTGGTGGAAGATCGCGAACGCGAGATCGGCAATCCGCGCGATGCCCATGCGCTCGGCCTCGGCATGGTCTATCAGCACTTCACCCTCGTCCCCAGCATGACGGTGCTGGAAAATCTGGTGATGGCGCGCGCGGATGTGCCGGCAATCATCGACTGGGCAGCCGAGCGGCGGGTGATGGAAGAGTTTCTCTCCCGCATGCCCTTTGGCGTTCCGCTCGACCGGCCGGTGGCGCTGCTGGCGGCCGGCGAGAAGCAGAAGGCCGAAATCCTCAAGCAGCTCTATCTCGACAGCCGCTTCCTCATCCTCGACGAGCCGACCTCGGTACTGACGCCAGGGGAGGCGGACGAGATCCTGGGCCTCATCCGCAAGATGGCGGCAGCCGGGGATATCACCGTGCTTATCATCACCCACAAGTTCCGTGAGGTGACGGCCTTTGCCGACGATGTGTCGGTGCTGCGCCGGGGCAAGCTGGTGGGCGGCGGAAGCGTTGCCGATCTCGGCATTGATGATCTTGCCCAGTTGATGATCGGCGCAAAGGAAGTTGCCGGCAGCGTCAGCCGCCTGGCCGCCCCTGCCGACGCCCATACCCGCCTGGAGCTTAAGGGCATCTGCGCGGAAGATGATTCCGGCACCGATGCCCTGCGCGAGGTGAGTTTTGCCGTGAAGGCCGGCGAGATCGTCGGCATTGCCGGTGTTTCCGGCAATGGCCAGATCCAGCTCGTTGAAGTGCTGGCCGGACAGCGCAAGGCGAGCGCCGGCGAGGTGCTGGTGCATGGCGAAAAATTCGGCGCGACGCGGGAGGAAACCCGCCGTCACCGCATGGCGCTGCTGCCGGAGGAGCCGCTGCGCAATGCCAGCGTCGCACGCATGAGCGTGGCGGAGAACATGGCCTTTCGCCGCTTTGACACTCCACCTTTCAGCAGCAGGCGGGGCGGATGGCTGAGCCGCAAGGCGATCCGCGAGGCGGCGCTTGCCCTTATCGAGCGCTATAACGTCAAGACGCAGGGGCCGGACGCCGCCATCGGCACCCTTTCCGGCGGCAATGTGCAGCGCGCGATCCTCGGCCGGGAACTGGGGGAGGCGGTGGATATTCTTGTCGTCGCCAATCCGGTCTTCGGGCTCGATTTTGCGGCGGTGGCTGAAATCCACGGCCAGATCATGGCGGCGCGCAATCGCGGTGCGGCGGTGCTGCTGGTGAGCGAGGATCTGGACGAGTTGCTGGAGCTTTCCGACCGGCTGCTGGTGATGTCGGATGGGGCGATTGCGCTGGAGGTGCCGACGGCGGGTGCCGACCGGGTCGCCATTGGCCGCGCCATGGCCGGGCATTGAGGAAAGGGAAGGGCGCATGACAACCATCGCCATCAAGGCGCGGCCCTATGGCTTCGAAGCGCCGACGGGAAAGCTCGGCCTCATCGTCATCGATATGCAGCGCGACTTTCTGGAGCCCGGCGGTTTCGGGGCGGCGCTCGGCAACGATGTCTCCCAGCTGGCGCCGAGCATCGCGGCAACCGCCACCCTGCTGGCGGCGGCCCGAAAGGCCGGCTTGCCGGTCATTCATACGCGCGAGTTGCACAGCCCCGATCTTGCCGATTGTCCGCCCGCCAAGCGCCGGCGCGGTGGCGGGTCTTTGCGCATCGGCGATGAAGGGCCGATGGGGCGCATTCTGGTCGCTGGAGAGCCGGGCGGCGAGATTGTGCCGGAAGTGGCGCCGCTACCGGGCGAGGTGGTGATCGACAAACCCGGCAAGGGCGCTTTCCATGCCACCGGGCTCGACAGCGTGCTACGCAATCTGGGTATCACCCATCTGCTCTTTGCCGGCGTAACCACGGAAGTCTGCGTGCAGACCACCATGCGCGAGGCCAATGACCGGGGTTATGAGGGGCTATTGGTGGAGGAAGCGACAGCCAGTTACTTCCCTGAATTCAAGAAAGCCGCCATCGAGATGATTGTGGCGCAGGGCGGCATCGTCGGCTGGGCCGCGCCGCTGGCTGCCGTTACTGCTGCGCTGGAGACTGTCTGATGCCGGATACCGCCTCGCTTCCTGCTGGCATGCAGGTTCTGGCTGCCATCCTTGACGACCCCGCCCGGCGTGCCGCGCTCGACTGGCAATTCTTCCGCCCCGGCGTGGAGGCTGCCTGGCTTTACCGCACGGAGGGCGGCGGGCCGGCTGCGGCCTTCCTGCGCTATCAACCCGGCGCCGATGTGCCGCGCCATCGCCATGTCGGCTATGAGCATATTCTGGTGCTGGAAGGTGCCCAGCAGGATGAATTCGGCCACTACCCCGTCGGCACGCTGGTCGTGAATGCGCCGGGCAGCGAGCACAAGGTTAGCAGCCGGGAGGGCTGTATCGCCCTGCTCATCTGGGAGCGTGCCGTGGAGATGCTGGAAGCCTGAGTCTTCCGGTTTCTGTATTCAGTTTTGTCCGAAACAGCACGCCGGACGGCTCTGGGAGGGGGTGTTTCCGCTGATTTTCAAATTTTCTGTATACAGAAATTCAAAAATGTATCCTCATTTCCCTAAAGCGGACCGTTTTGAGATCCGCGCGATTAATGGGAGTGAGGACGATGGCGGAAAAGCCCCCCTTTCCGATGAACGCCTGGTATGTGGCGTCCTGGGATGTGGATTTGCGGCGGGAGCTGAAGCCCGTCACCATCTGCAACAAGAAACTCGTGCTTTATCGCCGCTCCGACGGCAAGGCGGTGGCGCTGGAGGATGCGTGCTGGCACCGGCTGCTGCCGCTCTCGAAGGGGCGGCTCAAGGGCGATGAGCTGGTGTGCGGGTATCACGGCCTTGTATACAACAGCGAGGGCCGCTGCACCCATATGCCGTCGCAGGAAACCATCAACCCCTCCGCCTGCGTGCGCAGCTATCCGGTGGTGGAAAAGCACCGTTTCCTGTGGGTGTGGATGGGAGACCCGGCGTTGGCCGATCCGGCCAGGGTGCCGGACATGCACTGGAATCACGATCCCGACTGGGCTGGTGATGGCAAGGTTATCCGGGTGAAGTGCGACTATCGCCTGGTCGTCGACAACCTGATGGATTTGACGCACGAAACCTTCGTGCATGGCTCCAGCATCGGCAACGAGGCGGTGGCCGAGGCGCCGTTCGATACCTATCACGGCGAAAATTCCGTCACCGTCGCGCGCTGGATGGAAGGCATCGAGCCGCCGCCCTTCTGGGCCGCGCAGCTTGGCAAGCCGGGTCCGGTTGACCGCTGGCAGATCATCACCTTCCAGGCACCCTGCACCGTCAATATCGATGTTGGCGTGGCGCCGGCCGGCACCGGGGCGCCGGGAGGCGACCGCAGCCAGGGCGTCAACGGCTATGTGCTCAACACCATCACGCCGGAGACGGACAAGACCTGCCTTTATTTCTGGTCCTTCTGCCGCAACTACGACCTCAAGTCCCAGCGGCGGACGGCGGAACTGCGCGAGGGTGTCACGCGCATCTTCCATGAGGATGAACTGATCCTGGAAGCCCAGCAGCAGGCCATCGACGACAATCCGGGGCGGGAATTCTACAACCTCAACATTGATGCCGGCGCCATGTGGGCGCGCCGTCTGATCGACCAGATGGTGGAAGCAGAAGCCGGACCGCGCCTCGTGGCGGCTGAATAGGCCGGCTTGCCGATAGCGACGAAAGAGGTTCCCCATGTCCCAGACGGTCAAGGCCCTGCTTGAGCTGCGCGACCTCATCCTCAGCGGTGAGCTGCCGCCGGGTGAAAAACTCTCCGAACTGCCGCTGGTGGAGAAGCTGGGGGTTTCCCGCACCCCGCTGCGCATGGCGCTCGTCAAGCTGGAGGCGGAAGGGCTTGTCGAGGTAACGGCCAATGGCGGCTACGCCGTGCGCGGTTTTACCGAGACGGAAATCTTCGACGCTATCGAACTGCGCGGCACGCTGGAGGGGATGGCTGCCCGCCTCGCCGCCGAGCGGCGGCCGGAGGGCAAGCGCGAGCGGCTTGCTGAAATCCGCGACTGCGTGGGCGCCCTCGATACGCTCATCCGCCGGCACCGGCTGTCGGGCGATGATTTCTACGACTATGTCCGGCTCAATGAGCGTTTCCACACCGAGCTGATTGCCCTTTCCGGCAGCAGGGTGGTGCAGCGCGCTGTCGACCAGATCATGACCCTGCCATTCGCCTCGCCCAATGCCTTTGTCTTTGTACAGTCGGAGCTGCCGGAATCGCGCGAGATTCTGGTGATCGCGCAGGAGCATCACCGCGCCATCGTCGAGGCGGTGGCGGCCGGTGAAGGCACGCGGGCGGAAGCGCTGGCACGGGAACATTCGCGTGTGGCCCGCCGCAATCTGGAGATCGCCCTTAACACAAGGCAGGGCTTTGAGAGGGTGCCGGGAGCCTCGCTTTTCCGGCTGGCAGCAGCGGTCTGACCTGAAGCCTCAAAAACAGAAGCACGCTTATAAAAAGAGACAAAAAAGAACGTTTAGGGAAGGTGGACGATGCGTTTTCATGAGGAATGGCTGGATGCCACCGTGCGTGCCGTGGCTGATGTTGGCAGCACGGTGCGGGAAATCGAGCTGGTGCCCGAAGGCGGCGTGGAGGCTTATGGCCCCGGCGCGCATGTGAACTTTTCCGTGCTGATCGACGGGCTGCCCGATACGCGTTCCTATTCGCTGGTGGGCCGGCCAGGCGAGGTCTATCGCATTGCCGTCAAGCTGTTGCCGGAGAGTCGCGGCGGCTCGCGCTATATGTGGAGCCTTGCTCCCGGCGCGCGCATCCGCATGACGCGTCCGCGCAATCATTTCGAGCTCGGGTTCGGGCGGCCGGACTATTTGCTGATTGCCGGCGGCATCGGCATTACGCCGATGGTCGGCATGGCCTTCGCGCTTGCCGGACAGGCAGCGCCGATGCGTATGGTCTACACCGCGCGCAGCAGGGATGACATGCCCTATGCCGGGCTGCTGGCTGCGGCGCTGGGCGACAGGCTCGCCACCTTCAGCAATGCCGAGAATGAGTGGCTGGATGTGGCGGCGGAAATTGCCCGCCTGCACCCGGAGGGCGAAGCCTATGTGTGCGGGCCCATTGGCCTTCTGGAGGCGGTGAAACGCGCCTGGGCCGGTAGCGGCCGGCCGGCCGGCAAGCTACGCTACGAGACCTTCGGCAACAGCGGCCGCTACGCCGCCGAGGCCTTTACCGTGCGCGTGCCCAATCTCGGCCGCGAGGTGGTGGTGCCGGAGAACAAGACCATGCTCGCCGCCTTGCAGGAGGCGGGGGTGGAGATGATGTATGACTGCCTGCGCGGGGAGTGCGGGCTCTGTGCCGTCGATATCCTCGGCTGCGATGGCATTGTCGACCACCGCGATGTGTTTCTGAGCGGCGAGCAGCAGGTGCAGAACCGCAAGATGTGCGCCTGCGTCTCCCGCGTGGTGCGCGGCAGCGTCTCGGTGGATGTCGGTTACCGGGGGCAGCAGGCGGCCGAATAGCCGCCTGCTGTTCCGGACCCGGTCAGCCGGCTTTGCGGTCGCCGGACTGCCGGGCAATCATCCATCCCGGATATTCCGGCGGCAGTGCGCTTACACTGTCGAGCGCGGTCATCTCTTCCGCCGTCAGGCGGATTTCGGTGGCGGCGAGATTGTCCGCCAGCTGGTCGGTGTTTTTCGCCCCGATGATGACGGACATCACCGATTGGCGGTGAAGCAGCCAGGCAAGGGCAATGCGGGCAACGGAGACGCCCCGCGCCTCGGCTGTCGGACGCATGGCGTCGATGCAGTCGAACGCACGCTCCTTGTTGACCGGCGGGAAATCGAAGCTGACCCGGCGCGAGCCTTCCGGGCCGCCGCCGTCCCGGCTGTATTTGCCCGACAGCAGGCCGCCTGCCAGCGGGCTCCACACCATGAGGCCCAGCTTTTCCGCCTCCATCAGCGGCACGATCTCCCGCTCAAGATCACGTCCGGCGATGGTGTAGTAGGCCTGCAGGGTAACCGGGCGTGTCCAGCCGCCCTTGTCGGCAATGCCGAGTGACTTCATCAGCGCCCAGGCTGGCCAGTTGGAAAAGCCGAAATAGCGGATGTGCCCTTGCTGGACGAGATCGCTGAGCGCTCTTACCGTTTCCTCGATCGGGGTCAACGGGTCGAATGCGTGGATCTGGTAGAGGTCGATATAGTCGGTGCCGAGGCGCTTCAGGCTGGCCTTGACGCCATCCATGATGTGGCCGCGCGAGGCGCCGCGATCATTCTGCCCGTCGCCCATCTTGCCGAAGACCTTGGTGGCCAGCACAACGTCGCTGCGGGCCCGGCCGGAATTCTTGATGGCGCGGCCGGTAATTTCCTCCGACAGCCCCTCGGAATAAACATCGGCCGTGTCGATGAAATTGATGCCACCTTCCAGCGCATGGGCAACGATGCCATCGGCAACTGACTGATCCAGCGCACCGATGGCGGTCCAGAACCCCTTGCCGCCAAAGGTCATGGTGCCGAGGCAAAGTTCCGAGACCAGCAGTCCGGAATTGCCGAGTGTCTTGTAGCGCATGAAGTGCTTCCCTTCCCTCCGGTGGGGTGCCCTCCGCGGGCTGGCCCGACTTGAACAAGACTAGCTTGCCCGGGCCGGCCTGTCCGCGAAGGGGGCCACAAGAAAGAGGGCCGCGGGCGTTGCGGTCAGCCGACCTTGCGCACGTAGGCGGCGAAGGCCTCCAGCTGCTTGCCGATGAAGCCGCGGGTCGTCTCGTCGCTGAGCTCGCCGGTGGTTTCGTCCAGCTTGCTCTGGATGGTGCCGATCATGATCTCCGGCTTGTTGAGTACCAGCGCGTCGAGGAAGACCATGATCTGGCGCAGGTGATACTGCGCGCGCGAGCCGGCGATGGGACCGATGGAGCCGCTCTGGATGGCGACGGGCTTGCCGGCAAAAGGCTGCGGCTGCAGACGAGAAACCCAGTCGAGGGCGTTCTTCAGGCCGCCGGGTACGGAATAATTATATTCCGGCGTCACGATCACCACACCGTCCACACTGCGAATGGCCTCGGCCAGCAGTTCGACCGGGCCGGGAATGCCCTCTGCCTGGATGTCGGCATCATAGATCGGAAAGTCACGAAAGCTCGGTAGCTGGCTGATTGTCACGCCATCCGGGGCAAGACCGGGCAGGGCGCGGGCAACAGCGCCATGGAAGGAGCCCCTGCGCAGGCTGCCGAGAAGAATGCCGAGTTTGATCGGGCGGGGATGGGACATTGTCTTGAACTCTCCTGTCAAAGCCGTTGTCGGGGGCGATTTCTCAGGCTCATGCCATCAGCTGGCCGCCATTAACCTCGATGACCTGCCCCGTGATGTAGCCGCTGAGGGTCGCGGAACTCAGGAAAAGATAGGCGCCGGCACAGTCCTCCGCCGTGCCGAGACGGCCGAGCGGTATTCCCGCCGCCGTGGCCGTCAGCTTCTCCGGTGTAGAATAACGGCGGTGAAAGTCTGTCATGATCGTGCCGGGAGATACCACATTGGCACGGATGCCCTGCGGGGCAAGCTCGCGGGCCAGTGCCCGGGTCCAGGTGGTGATGAAGGCCTTGGCCGCGCTGTAGACGGAAGAGCCGGGGCTGCCGCCGGTGCGTGCCGAGATCGAGCTGGTGTTGACGATGGCACCATGGCCGGAACGCGCGAGCAGCGGAATGAGTTCGCCGGTCAGCAGCACAGCCGAGCGGGCATTCAGGTCGACAACCTGCGCATAATGGCCGGCATCCATCTCCGCCGCCGGCTTGCGGCCCAGCATGGTGCCGGCGTTGTTGACCAGCACATCCACCCGGTCGAAGGCCGCCTTTATCGCGGCGGCCAGTTGCAAGCAGCCTTCCTCGCTTGCCAGATCGCCCTCGGCGAGGGTGAGGCGGGAGCGCGATTCTTCATCGAGCCCGGCCAGCAGCTCGTCCTCGTTGCCGGCTTTCGTTATCCCGCTATGGGCGAAAACCCGCGCGCCGGTTGCTAGAAACGCGCGTGCCACCGCAGCGCCGATTCCACGGCGTGCGCCGGTAACGACGACCTGCTCTCTGGCAAAAAGATTTGAGGCGTATCCGTGGTTTGTCATCCGTTCCTCCCCCTCACCCGTTGTTTTCGATGTAACATTTCCGAAAATGGCGTTAGTTTCGTTTTTATACGGCTTCGAAAAAAATGAAAGCGCCGCAACCATGTTGCAAGCCCGTCAGAACGCCATCATCGATTTTGCCCGCCAGGTTGGCCGGGTGAATGTCGAGGAACTTGCCGCCCATTTTTCGGTGAGCCCGCAGACCATCCGCAAGGACCTCAACGAGCTATGCGACCGCAAGCTGCTGACGCGCATTCATGGCGGCGCGGTGCTGACCTCGGGCGTCGAGAATGTGGGTTATGAGGCCCGTCGGGTAATCGCCAGCCATGAGAAGGCGGCCATCGGGCAGAAGGCAGCGGAACTCATCCCCAACTCGGCCTCGCTGTTCATCAATATCGGCACCACGACCGAGGCGGTGGCGCAGGCGCTTTTGCAGCATAGCGGCCTGATGGTCATCACCAATAATATCAATGTTGCCAATACGATGCGTATGCACCCTTCCATCGAGGTGGTGATTGCCGGCGGTGTGCTGCGCCATGCCGATGGCGGGATCGTGGGCGAGGCCGCAGTCGATTTCATCCGCCAGTTCAAGGTCGATTTCGCCATCATCGGCGCTTCGGCGATCGACGAGGATGGCGCGCTGCTGGACTATGATTATCGCGAGGTAAAGGTGGCGCAGGCGATCATCGAAAATGCCCGCCATGTGATCCTGGTTTCCGACTCCACGAAATTCGAGCGGACGGCGCCGGTACGCATCGGCCACCTGTCGCAGGTCGATACCTTCGTGACCGACGAGTGCTACGTACCCTCCATCCGGCGGATCGCCGAGGAGAATGAGGTGCGTATCCTCGAGACCGGGCGATGAACAGCTGTGCATTTCGAAGTGCGCGATTAGGCTTTCGAAAATTTCGATTGACGCGCGATTGATTTCGCCAAACACTCCCGGTCACTGAGCCTGCGAGAAAATAACGCAGGTCAAAAAGACACGGGGAGGACGGCCAAGGTGGCCGATTTCGATCTTTTCATCATTGGTGGCGGCATCAATGGGTGCGGCATTGCACGCGACGCTGTCGGGCGGGGTTTTTCCGTCTGCCTTGCCGAGATGCGCGACCTTGCCAGCGGCACCTCTTCCGGTTCCACCAAGCTGATCCATGGCGGCCTGCGCTATCTGGAACATTACGAGTTCCGGCTGGTGCGCGAGGCGCTGATGGAACGCGAAGTCTTGTGGGCCAATGCCCCGCACATCATCTGGCCGCTGCGCTTCGTGCTGCCCCATCACGAGGGCCTGCGCCCCGCGTGGCTGCTGCGTCTCGGCCTCTTCCTTTACGACCATCTGGGCGGCCGCAAGCTGCTACCGGCCACCCGCTCGCTGGATCTCGCCTCCGACGAGGTTGGCCGGCCACTGAAGCCGGGCAGCCGCAAGGCCTTTGAATATTCCGACTGCTGGGTCAATGACGCGCGCCTTGTGGTGCTGAATGCCCGTGATGCCGCAGCGCGCGGCGTCGAGATCAACACCCGCACCCGGGTGGAGAAGGCGGTCCGGGAAAAGGGCCACTGGCGCATCACCCTAAAGGACGAGCTGACCGGCGCACGGCGCGACGTGACGGCACGGCTGCTGGTCAACGCGGCCGGCCCCTGGGTCGATACCATCATCGGCGGCGCGCTCGGCAACAACTCCGCCCACAATGTGCGCCTCGTCCAGGGCAGCCACATCGTGGTGCGCAAGCTCTACGACCATAACCGCTGCTACATCTTCCAGAATGCCGACGGGCGCATCATCTTCGCCATCCCGTATGAGCAGGATTTCACCCTCATCGGCACCACCGATCAGGATTATCGCGGCGACCCGGCCAAGGTGCACATCACCGAGGCGGAGGTTGATTATCTCTGCAACGCCGCCAGCGAGTATTTCACCCGCAAGGTGACGTCCGAACAGATCGTGTGGACCTATTCCGGCGTGCGCCCGCTCTATGACGACGGCGCCTCCAAGGCACAGGAAGCCACGCGCGACTATGTGCTGAAGGTGGACGGCAGCGCCGATGACGGCGCGCTTATCAACATCTTCGGCGGCAAGATCACGACCTACCGGCGCCTTGCGGAATCCGTGCTGGAAAAGGTTGAGGATGTGCTCGGCAAGCGCGGCAATCCCTGGACCCACGGCGCCTCGCTGCCGGGCGGGGATTTCCCGGTCAACGGGTTCGACAGCCTCGCAGCCCGCATCAAATCCCAGCACAGTTTCCTGTCGGAGCGGCAGGCTCGCCGCCTTGTGCGCCTCTACGGCACGGAAGCCGCAACGCTTCTGGCCGGCACTACCCGCGCCAGCGATCTCGGCCGCCATTTCGGCGCCGATCTCTATGAGCGCGAGGTTGCCTGGCAGATGGACCATGAATGGGCGGTGAGCGCCGAGGATGTGGTCTGGCGGCGCACCAAGCTGGGGCTGGTAATGAGCGCCGAGGAGATTGCCGCGCTCGAGGCCTGGATGGCGGATCGCCGGACGGGGCAGGGCGGCGCAGAGGGCATGTGAGCGAACAGGGCCTGCCGTGAGCGCAGGTCCGGTTTGGACAAAGGTTCAGTTGAGGGAAAGACCGGGCGAATGCTTGAGATGAGGAATGTGAGCAAGCGGGTAGGGGCTGCGACGCACATCGCCGATGTGTCGCTGACCCTGGAACGCGGCTCGCTCAATGTCCTGCTGGGGCCGACCCTGTCGGGCAAGACTACGCTGATGCGGCTGATGGCAGGCCTTGACCAGCCGACGGACGGGGAAATCCTGTTCGATGGCGGCAGTGTCGTGGGTGTGCCGGTGCGCCAGCGCAATGTCGCGATGGTCTATCAGCAGTTCATCAACTATCCGGCGCTCACGGTCTACGAAAACATCGCCTCGCCGATGCGCGTGGCCGGCGTGGACAAGGGCACTATCGACAAGCGGGTGCGCGAGGCGGCCGAGCTTCTGAAGCTCACCCCCTATCTGGATCGCACGCCGCTCAACCTTTCCGGCGGCCAGCAGCAGCGCACGGCGCTTGCCCGCGCCATCGTGAAGGGCGCCGATCTTGTGCTGCTCGACGAGCCGCTGGCCAATCTTGACTACAAGCTGCGTGAAGAACTGCGCGAGGAACTGCCGCGCCTCTTTGCCGAAACCGGCGCCATCTTCGTCTATGCGACGACGGAGCCGTCGGAGGCCATCCTGCTGGGCGGCAATACCGCCACACTGCATGAGGGCCGGGTGACCCAGTTCGGTCGCACCATCGAGGTGTTCAACCGGCCGAACGACCTTCTGACCGCCCAGACCTTCTCCGATCCGCCGCTCAACCTCATCGAGGCGAAAAAGCAGGGTGGGGCCCTGCTGCTGGGCGACGGGCACCGTCTGCCACTGCCGCACGGCGCCGCCACGATTGCCGATGGCAGCTATCTGCTCGGCGTGCGCCCGCACCATTTGCATGCCGCCAACCCGAGGGCAGGCGGCGTGCCGTTGGAGATGCGGGTGGCGGTGACGGAAATCACCGGTTCCGAAAGCTTCATCCATGCCGATTTTGCCGGCGCCCGCTGGGTGGCGCTGACGGCCGGCGTGCACAATCACGACACCGGAGAGCAGATCACGCTCTACCTGAACCCCGAGCAGCTGTTTGTCTTCGAGCCCGGTGGCCGCCTTGTGGTGGCTCCCGGCGGCGCAGCGGCTTGAGGAGGCGCTGAGAAATGGCCCGCATCAATCTCGACCATATCGCCCACTCCTATAATCCCGACCCGAAGAGCGAGGCGGACTTCGCCCTGCGCGAAGTACACCAGACCTGGGAAGATGGCAGCGCCTATGCCCTGCTGGGGCCTTCCGGCTGCGGCAAGACCACGCTGCTCAACATCATCTCCGGCCTGATGACCCCTTCGCACGGGCAGGTGCTGTTTGACGGGCGCGATGTCACCAGCCTTGCCACCGAGGCGCGCAACATCGCGCAGGTGTTCCAGTTCCCGGTCATCTACGACACCATGACGGTGCGCGAAAACCTGGCATTCCCGCTCCGGAACCGCCGGGTGCCGGAGGCTGACATCAAGAAGCGTGTCGCCGAGACGCTGGAGATGCTGGACCTGACCGCCAAGGCAGACCGCAAGGCGCGCGGCCTCACGGCAGACGAAAAGCAGAAGATTTCGCTCGGCCGCGGCCTTGTGCGCTCGGACGTCAACGCCATCCTGTTCGACGAACCGCTGACGGTCATCGACCCGCATATGAAGTGGGTGCTGCGCTCCCAGCTCAAGCAGCTGCACCGCCGCTTCGGCTTCACCATGGTCTATGTGACGCATGACCAGACTGAGGCGCTCACCTTCGCCGACAAGGTCGTCGTCATGTATGGCGGCGAGGTGGTGCAGGTGGGCACACCCGAAGAGCTGTTCGAAAAGCCGCGCCATACCTTCGTCGGCTACTTCATCGGCTCCCCGGGCATGAATGTGCTGCCTTGCGCGCTGGAAGATGGCGGCGCCGTTATCGCCGGTCACCGTCTGCCGCTGGAAGGGCGTTATCGTCCGCTGCCCGGCAAGGTCGAGGCCGGCATCCGTCCGGAATTCGTGCTGCTGACGGACGACGCCTCGGGCCTGCCGATCCAGGTGCGCTCCGTGCTGGATGTCGGGCGCTACCGCGTCGTGCGCGGCACGCTCGGCGGACATGACCTCAACGCCGTGGTGCCGGAAGGCATGCCGATCCCGGCAGAGCCGCGTGCCCTCTTCGAGCCCGGCAAACTCAACATCTACCACAACTCCCACCTCGTCGAAGCGGAGGGCTGAGGACCATGGAAAAGACCTGGAACAACAAGGCCTGGTTCATGGTGCTGCCGGTGTTGCTGCTGGTGGCTTTCAGCGCCGTCATTCCGCTGATGACCGTGGTCAATTATTCTGTGCAGGACACCTTCGGTAACAATGTCTTCTTCTGGGCAGGTACCGAATGGTTCGAGGAACTGCTGCATTCGCAGCGCTTCTACGATGCCCTCGTCCGCAATCTCATCTTCTCCGCCGTCATCCTCGCCATCGAAGTGCCGCTGGGCATCGGCATCGCGCTTGCCATGCCGCGCAAGGGCTGGGCGGTACCGGTGTGCCTCGTCACCATGGCATTGCCGCTGCTCATTCCATGGAATGTGGTCGGCACCATCTGGCAGGTGTTCGGGCGCGTCGACATCGGCCTGCTCGGTCACACGCTGGCGGCCATGGGCGTCAACTACAACTATGTGCAGGACCCGTTTGCCGCCTGGATCACCGTGGTGGTGATGGATGTGTGGCACTGGACCAGTCTTGTCGTTCTCTTGTGTTATGCCGGCCTCGTCTCGATCCCGGAGGCCTTCTACCAGGCCGCCCGCATCGATGGCGCCTCGCGCTGGTCGGTCTTCCGCTACATCCAGCTGCCCAAGATGCATCGCGTGCTGCTGATCGCCGTGCTGCTGCGCTTCATGGACAGCTTCATGATCTACACCGAGCCCTTCGTGGTCACCGGCGGCGGCCCGGGCAACACCACCACCTTCATGTCGATCGACCTCGTCAAGATGGCGATCGGCCAGTTCGACCTCGGGCCGGCGGCAGCCATGTCGCTCGTCTACTTCCTGATCGTGCTGCTGATGTGCTGGGTCTTCTACACCGTGATGACGAATTACGGGCAGGAGAAGGACTGAGGCGCCATGGCTGATACGAGCTTGAGGATAAAGAGATGACCGTTTCCAATGCCGCGGCGGGCGCCTTGCCCGAAAGACTGGCGAAACCCGCCCGCAAACCTGTGCGTCACCGCAACGACAGCCGTTTTTCGTGGCTGGTGCCGACGCTCTACATCCTGTTCCTGGCGGTGCCGATCTATTGGCTCGTCAATATGAGCTTCAAGACCAACGAGGAGATCAACTCGGTCTTCACGCTGATCCCGGCCAACCCGACGATCGCCAATTACAAGATCATCTTCACCGACCCGTCCTGGTATTCGGGCTACATCAACTCCATCACCTATGTGGTGATGAACACGGTGATCTCTGTGCTGGCAGCGCTGCCGGCGGCCTACGCCTTTTCACGCTACCGGTTCCTGGGCGACAAGCACCTGTTCTTCTGGCTGCTGACCAACCGCATGGCGCCGCCGGCAGTGTTCGCGCTGCCTTTCTTCCAGCTCTATTCCTCCTTCGGCCTCATCGACACGCACATTGCCGTTGCCATCGCGCATTGCCTGTTCAACGTGCCGCTGGCGGTGTGGATCCTCGAAGGCTTCATGTCGGGCGTGCCCAAGGAGATCGACGAGACCGCCTATATCGACGGTTATTCCTTCCCGCGTTTCTTCGTGAAGATCTTCATGCCGCTTATCGCGAGCGGCATCGGCGTCGCCGCCTTCTTCTGCTTCATGTTTTCGTGGGTGGAACTGCTGATTGCCCGCACGCTGACGACTACCGATGCCAAGCCGATTTCGGCGGTCATGACCCGCACGGTCTCCGCTTCCGGCCTCGACTGGGGCGTGCTGGCGGCTGCCGGTGTGCTCACCATCATCCCGGGCGCGCTCGTCATCTATTTCGTGCGCAACTACATCGCCAAGGGCTTTGCCCTGGGCCGCGTGTAAGGAGGACGACGCGTCATGGACTTTTCCTGGATGGCCTGGACGGGGCCGACCGCCGCCTTCTTCGGCGTCGTCTTCCTGCTGCTGCTGGGTATGGGGGTGTGGGAGTACTTCGCGCCCGGCGGCAGCCCCCGGGTCGGGCTGCTGCGCTTCGAGACGACGCGCGGCGACCGTCTCTTTCTCTCGCTGCTCGGCAGCGCCTTCATCTGTCTTGCGTGGCTCGGGCTCGTCGGCCCGAACCTCTGGTGGGCTCTTGTCTTGTGCCTGGTCTACGCCGCGTGCGTTTTCCGCTGGGTATGAGGCTTTAAAGAGGTGCGGGGTGGCCGTCTAGCCCATGGCCACCCCGCGTGCAGCACAACAACAAACCTTGGGAGGTCAACGTTATGAAGCGGTCTTTGCTAACATCGGCAGCCGCGGCTGTCATCCTGATGGCGGCGGGTCATGCCCACGCCGACATGGATGCCGCCAAGAAGTGGATCGACAGTGAGTTCCAGCCTTCGACCCTCTCCAAAGAGGATCAGATGAAGGAAATGGACTGGTTCATCAAGGCGGCCCAGCCCTACAAGGGCATGGAGATCAAGGTCGTCTCCGAGACCATCACGACGCATGAATATGAATCGAAGACCCTCGCCAAGGCCTTCGAGGAAATCACCGGCATCAAGGTGGTGCACGACATCATCGGTGAAGGCGACGTTGTCGAAAAGCTGCAGACCCAGATGCAGACCGGCAACAATCTCTATGACGCCTACATCAACGACAGCGACCTGATCGGTACGCACTTCCGCTACAAGCAGGTGCGCAACCTCACCGACTGGATGGCCGGCGAGGGCAAGGACGTTACCGACCCGATGCTGGATGTGGACGACTTCATCGGCAAGTCTTTCACCACCGCTCCGGACGGCAAGCTCTACCAGCTGCCGGACCAGCAGTTCGCGAACCTCTACTGGTTCCGTTACGACTGGTTCACGAACCCGGACATCAAGGCCAAGTTCAAGGCCAAGTATGGTTATGACCTCGGCGTGCCGGTCAACTGGTCGGCCTACGAGGACATCGCCGATTTCTTCACCAACGACATCAAGGAAATCAACGGCGTCAAGGTCTACGGCCATATGGATTATGGCAAGAAAGACCCGTCGCTGGGCTGGCGCTTCACCGACGCCTGGCTCTCGATGGCCGGCGCTGGCGACAAGGGTATCCCGAACGGCCTGCCGGTTGACGAATGGGGCATCCGCGTCGATGGCTGCCGTCCGGTTGGCTCTTCCGTCGAGCGTGGCGGTGCCACCGATGGCCCGGCTGCCGTCTACTCCATCGAGAAGTATCTCGACTGGCTGAAGAAGTATGCGCCGCCAGAGGCGCAGGGCATGACCTTCTCCGAATCCGGCCCGGTGCCGGCCCAGGGTAACGTCGCCCAGCAGATCTTCTGGTACACCGCCTTCACCGCCGACATGGTCAAGCCCGGCCTGCCGGTGATGAACGGCGATGGCACGCCGAAGTGGCGCATGGCTCCCAGCCCGCATGGCGCCTATTGGGAAGAAGGCCAGAAGCTGGGTTACCAGGATGCCGGTTCGTGGACGCTCATGAAGTCCACCCCGGTCGACCGCGCCAAGGCGGCCTGGCTCTATGCCCAGTTCACCGTCTCCAAGACTGTGTCGCTGAAGAAGAGCCATGTCGGTCTCACGATCATTCGTGACAGCGACATCCACGACAAGTCCTTCACCGAGCGGGCGCCGCAGCTGGGCGGCCTCGTTGAGTTCTACCGTTCCCCGGCCCGTGTCCAGTGGACCCCGACCGGCACCAACGTGCCGGACTATCCGAAGCTGGCGCAGCTGTGGTGGCAGAACATCGGTGACGCCTCGTCTGGCGCCAAGTCCGCCCAGGAAGCCATGACCGCCCTCGCCCAGGCGCAGGACCAGGTCATGAGCCGCATCGAGCGTTCCGGCGTGCAGGGCGAATGCGGTCCGAAGCTGAACCCGGTCAAGGACCGTCAGTACTGGCTCGACCAGCCGGGCTCGCCGAAGCCCAAGCTGGCGAATGAGAAGCCCACGCCGATCACCGTCGACTATGACGAACTGGTCAAGAGCTGGGAAACTGCCGAGAAGAAGTAAGCAGCAGGCTTCTGAACGGCTTTTCGGGGGGAGGGAACCGGGGCAACCCGGTTCCCTTACCTTTCTGAAAATCTGGTATTTGCTGTAACGGACGCCCCGGTAAGGGGCGGCAAGAGACCAGGGGTGTGGAGACAGCATGTCCGGTTACATTCTCGCCATCGATCAGGGCACGACGTCGAGCCGCGCCATTATTTTTGACGGCCAGTACCGGATCGCGGGCTCCGCCCAGCAGGAATTTGCCCAGCACTATCCGCAATCGGGCTGGGTGGAACATGATGCGGAAGATTTGATCCGCACCGTCATCGAGACGATGCGCGGCGCACTGGAGAAAGCGGGCCTCAAGGCCGGCGATATCGCCGCGGCCGGCATTACCAACCAGCGCGAAACTGTGGTGATCTGGGACCGTGCGACCGGCAAGGCAATCTGCCCCGCCATCGTCTGGCAGGACCGCCGCACCGCACGCTTCTGCGAAAAACTGCGCGCCGACGGGGCGGAGGCGATGGTGAGCGAGCGCACTGGCCTGCTGCTCGATCCCTATTTCTCCGGCACCAAGATCAGCTGGATCCTCGACAATGTGGAAGGCGCGCGGGCCCGCGCCGAGCGCGGAGAGCTGGCCTTTGGCACGGTGGATAGCTGGCTTGTCTGGCGCCTTACCGGCGGCAAGGTGCACGCCACCGATGCCACCAACGCCTCACGCACGCTGCTTTACGATATCCGCCGCGGTTGCTGGGACGAGGAGCTGATGAAGCTGCTCGGCGTACCGGCAAGCCTGCTGCCCGAGGTGCGCGACAGTTCGGCCGATTTCGGTACGATCAGTGCCGATATCCTCGGCGCACCGATCACCATCGGCGGCGTTGCCGGCGACCAGCAGGCGGCCACCGTCGGCCAGGCCTGTTTCAGCCCGGGCATGCTCAAATCCACTTACGGCACCGGCTGCTTTGCCATTCTCAACACCGGCAGCGAGCCAGTGCGCTCGAAGAACCGGCTGCTCACCACCATCGCCTATCAGCTGGATGGCAAGGTAACCTATGCGCTGGAAGGCTCGATCTTCATCGCCGGTGCTGCCGTGCAGTGGCTGCGCGATGGCCTCGGCATCATTGCCAAGGCAAGCGACAGCGGCCTGCTGGCCGAAAAGGCCGATCCGCAGCAGAACATCTATCTGGTGCCGGCCTTTACTGGTCTCGGCGCGCCGCACTGGGATGCCGATGCGCGCGGCGCCATCTATGGGCTGACGCGCAATACCGGCCCGGCCGAGTTTGCCCGCGCGGCGCTGGAGGCGGTCTGTTACCAGACAGCCGATCTGCTGGACGCTATGCATGGCGACTGGGCGCCTGCCAGCGACACCATCCTGCGCGTGGATGGCGGCATGGTCGCCAGCGACTGGACCATGCAGCGCCTTGCCGACATTCTCGATGCTCCGGTCGACCGGCCGCATGTACTGGAGACGACTGCATTGGGCGCTGCATGGCTTGCCGGCCACCATTCCGGTGTGTGGCCGGATGCGGAGGGCTTTGCCGCCAGCTGGCGCCGCGAGAGCCGGTTTGAGCCGAAGATGGATGCCGCCACCCGCCAGAAGGCGCTTGCCGGCTGGCGCGATGCCGTGCGGCGCACCCTGACCAGCACTTGATTGGCAACTGATCAGAACGGCCAGAACAGCGGGGCGAGCCACAACACAAGCGCGCAGACGATCAGCGTCAGCGGCAGCCCCGGGCGCCAGTAATCACCGAAGCGATAACCCCCTGGCCCCATGATGAGCGCATTGTTGTGGTGGCCGATGGGGGTGAGGAAGTCCGTCGAGGCGGAAATTGCCACCGCCATCAGGAAGGTATCCGGCGAGTAACCCGCGCCCGTTGCCGCTTCCGCCACGATGGGGGCGACGAGCAGCACGGTGGCGGCGTTGTTGAGCAGCGGCGTCAGCACCAGCGTGATCAGCAGGGTAAGCGCCAGTAGCAGAAGCGGCCCGCCGGGTGCAGCGAGAGAAGCGAGGCCATGGGCCAGCAGCCGGGCCGTACCCGTGCTCTCCAGCGCCTGACCCACCGGGATCAGCGCCGCCAGCATGATGACGATGCTCCAGTTGATGTTGGAGAGCACATCCCGGCGGGAGATGGTGCCGCTGATGCCGAGCAGCAGCGCCGCGCCAATGAAACTCACCTGTGCCGGCAGCCAGCCGAAGGCCGAGATGAGGATGGCGGCAGCAAAGACGAAGAGCGGCAGCGGCGAGCGGCGCCCGCGCATCGGCAGCTCGCGCCCGGCCACCGGCAGGCAGGAAAGATCCGACAGCGCCGTGGCGATGGCATCGCTGGGGCCAGAAAACAGCAGCACGTCGCCAATGCCGAAGGCTGCGTCGGCAAGACGCCCTTCCACCCGCCGTTCCGCCCGGGCGGCGGCCACCACCTCTACCCCCCAGCGCGCTTCCAGATCAAGCGAATGCAGGTTGGAGCCGACGGCGATGCTGGACGGGGTAATGACGGCGGCAACCAGCCTGCCATCGGCCGGCATGGCGCCGCGTACGCTTACCCCGTCGCGGGCCACCAGCCCTTCGATGACCGGCAGGCTTGCCTCCACCACGATAATGTCGTTGGCGGCGAGCTGCAGGTTCTGCCGCCGGCCGAACAGGCGCACGCTGCCGCGCACCACCGTGTGCAGGCGGATGCCGAGATCGGCCTCGGCGGCGGCAAGGCTCATGCCTTCCAAAAGGCCGTCCGGCTCCACCACCAGTTCGATGAGAAAATCGCCGGGCGCCTCCTCGATGGCGGCTTCCGCCTCCTCGCCGTCGTCGCCCCTGCGCTTGCGGTTTCCGGCCGGGATAACGCGGTAGCCGACGAGTACAAGCCAGGCGATACCGGCAAGGGCGATGGGCAGGCCAAGGCGGGTAAAGTCAAAAAAGCCGAACGGCGCCCCCATCCAGCGCTCGCGCAGCTGCGAGATGATGAGGTTGGGCGGGGTGCCGATGGCCGTCACCATGCCGCCGAGCAGCGTGGCAAAGGAAAGCGGCATCAGCACCAGGCCGGGCGCCATGCGCCGCCGCCGGCAGATGCCGAGCGCGATCGGCATCATGATCGCCAGCGCGCCGACATTGTTCATGACGGCGGAAAGGGCGGCGCCCGTCAGGCAGAGGGCGGCGAGAACCGAGCTGTCGCGTTTCAGGTGCCGGGAGAGCTGGCGGGCCGCCCGGTCGATATAACCGCTGACGGTCACCGCCTGTGCCATCAGCAGCACACCGATGACGGTGAGCACGGCCGGGCTCGACAGCCCGTCGAACGCCACGCCGGGGGCGATAAGGCCCGTCACCACGCACAGCATCAGGCTGGAAAGGGCGATGACGTCATACCGCCAGCGCTCGCTGATGAAGGCAGCGAGGGTGCCGGCAAGGATGAGAAGCAAAAGGCCCTGCTGGACCGTCATGCCGAAACCGCCCCGTAGAGCCCGATGAGCTCCTTATCTAAGGCCGGTTTCACGCCGCGAACAGCCCGAAACGCTCGCTCGCCAGATGGATGCGGGAACCGGCGGCCGGCGGCGTTTCATGTGCCGGCAGGTGCAGTTCCACCGGGTCGCGGCGACCGGTGATGGCAATCGCGATACGGTGGATGCCTTCCAGAAACCGCGCCTCCTGCACTACGCCGACAAAACCGAGCCCCGGCTGGTCAGTGGGGCGCAGGTCGTGCGGGCGCACGAAGAGGCGATAGCGCCCGTCCGGCTGGCCGGCGGGGGCGGGGGCGAAGGGGCGCTCCATGCCCTCCAGATGCACCGCCCCGGCGCTGACCCGTGCCGGGAAGATGTTGGCGCTGCCGAGGAAACCGAAGACGAAGGCGGAGGAGGGATGCCGGTAAAGTTCCTCCGGCCGGCCGGACTGCTCGATGACGCCGTGGTTCATCACCACCACCCGGTCGGCAAGCTCCAGCGCTTCTTCCTGGTCATGGGTCACGAAGACGGTGGTGTGGCGGGTTTCGGCATGCAGCTCCCGCAGCCAGCGCCGCAGATCCTTGCGCACCTGGGCATCGAGCGCACCGAAGGGTTCGTCCAGCAGCAGCACGGCGGGGTCGATGGCCATGGCGCGGGCAAGGGCAACACGCTGGCGCTGCCCGCCGGAGAGCTGGTGAGGGTAGCGCTCGCCGATATCCGGCAGCTGAACCAGCGACAGGAGTTCACGCACCCGTGCGTCAATGGCCTCGCGCGCCGGCCGGCGGCGGGCGGAGCGCACCCGAAGCCCGAAGGAGATGTTGTCGGCGACCGTCATATGGCGAAAGAGCGCATAATGCTGGAAGACGAAGCCGACATTGCGGTTCTTGACTGGCAGCAGGGAGGCATCCTCTCCGCCGAACAGGATCTGTCCGCCTTCGGGATATTCCAGTCCGGCGATGAGGCGCAGCAGCGTCGTCTTGCCGGAGCCGGACGGGCCGAGCAGCGCAACCAGTTCGCCCGAGGCGATGTCGAGATCGACGCCGCGCAGGGCCGCCACAGAGCCAAATTCCTTGCGCACGCCCTTGATGCTGATTTCCATGGAAAACCGTCCTTGAGAGAGGGAAAAAGGCGTCAGGGAGCAGGCCTAATGGCGCAGGCCATTGGCGAGCTCACCGGCAAAGCGCCATTCCAGAAAGGTCTTGAGCGCGAGGGTGACGAGCGCGAGCAGCGCCAGCAGCGAGGCCATCGCGAAGGCGGCGGAGAAGGCGTACTCGTTGTAGAGCACTTCCACATGCAGCGGGATGGTGTTGGTCAGCCCCCGCACATGGCCGGAAATCACCGACACGGCACCGAATTCGCCCATCGCCCTGGCATTGCAGAGCAGCACGCCGTAAAGCACCCCCCAGCGCACATTGGGCAGGGTGACATGCCAGAAGGTCTGCCAGCCGCTGGCCCCGAGGGAGAGGGCGGCCTCTTCCTGGTCGGCGCCCTGTTCCTGCATCAGCGGAATAAGCTCGCGCGCCACGAAGGGCAGGGTCACGAAGATCGTCGCCAGCACGATGCCCGGCAGGGCAAATACGATCTTGATGCCATGGGCGGAAAGCCAGGGCCCGATCAGCGACTGCGCGCCAAAGATAAGCACGAAGACGAGCCCGGAAATGACCGGTGAGACGGAAAAGGGCAGGTCGATGAGGGTGAGCAGCAGGCTTTTACCGGGGAAGCGGAACCGCGCGATGGCCCAGGCCGCGGCAAGGCCGAAGGCAAGGTTCAGCGGCACCGAGATGCCGGCGGTAATCAGCGTCAGCCGGATGGCGGCCAGCGCCTCCTTCTGCGTCAGGGCGCCGATGAACTTCACTACGCCTTGCCGCAGCGCTTCGGTGAAGACGAGCGCCAGCGGGGCAAAGAGAAAGAGGGTGAGGAAAAGAATGGCGGCAGCGATGAGCAGCAGCCGGATGGCCGGGGCCTCGCCGGTGGCGGCGCGGGTGACAGCGCGAGCGGTGGCAAGCTCGTGGGGTTTTGGCGGCGGCGGAAGGGAAGCGTGGGCGAGGGTATCGATCATGGGGAGCCTCAGGCGCTGTGCCGGCGGGTCCATGCCTGCAGCAGATTGACTGCCAGCAGCATGAGGAAGGAGAGGATGAGCATCGTTGCCGCCACCACGGTGGCGCCGCGATAGTCGAACTCCTCGAGCTTGATGACGATGAGCAGCGGCGCGATCTCGGAGCGCATCGGCAGGTTGCCGGCGATGAAGATCACCGAGCCGTATTCGCCGATGCCACGGGCAAGGGCCATGGCAAAGCCGGTGAGCAGGCTGGGGAAAAGCGCGGGCAGCAGCACATGCCGCACTGTCTGCAACCGGCCGGCGCCGAGCGTGGCGGCGGCTTCCTCATATTGCCGGTCGAGATCCTCCAGCACCGGCTGCACGGTGCGCACGACGAAGGGCAGGCCGACGAAGGTAAGCGCAACGATGACCCCGAGCGGGGTGAAAGCGACCTTGATCCCGTAATCCGCCAGAAAACCGCCGATCCAGCCCTTGGGGCCGTAGAGCGTTGCCAGTGAGATACCGGCGACGGCGGTGGGCAAGGCAAAGGGCAGATCCACCATCGCGTCGATGAGCTTGCGGCCGGGAAAGCTGTATCGGCTCAGCACCCAGGCCACCAGCAGACCGAAGACCATGTTGATGCCGGCCGCAATCGCCGCACCGCCAAAGCTGAGGCGCAGTGCCGCCAGTGTGCGCTCGCGCGTGGCAAGCTCGATGAACGCGGCAACCCCGCCCGACAGGCTCCAGCCGAACAGCACGGCCAGCGGGATGAGCACGATGAGGCTGAGATAGGCGGTGGTAAAACCCAGTGCCGGGCCGAACCCGGGAAGCACATTACGGGGACGCCGGTGGCGCCCCCGCTTTTGTGCGGCTTCAAATGTCGTATCTGTCATCAAGACCGGCTCATTTCGGCTGGTAGAGCTGGTCAAAGCTGCCTCCGTCGGCGAAATGCTCCTTCTGCGCCTTCACCCAGCCGCCAAAATCCTTGTCGATGGTCACCAGCTTCAGTGCCGGGAAGCGCTTCAGGTCTTCCGGATCGGCAGCGGCGGGGTCTACGGGGCGGTAGTAGTTCTTTGCGATCAGCTTCTGGGCTTCGGGCGAATAGAGATAGTCGAGATAGGTCTTGGCCAGTTCCTCGGTGCCATGCGCCTTGGCGTTGGCGTCCACCACGGCGACCGGCGGTTCGGCAAGGATGCTGATCGAGGGCACCACGATCTCGAACTGGTCGGGACCAAGCTCGTTGATGGCCAGGAAAGCTTCGTTCTCCCACGCCAGCAGCACATCGCCGAGGCCGCGCTGGACGAAGGTGGTGGTGGCGCCGCGCGCGCCGCTATCCAGCACCGGAACATGGGTCAGCAGCGTCTTGATATAGTCGCGGACCTTTGCGTCATCGCCTTTGTACTGGTCCTCCGCCCAGGCCCAGGCAGCCAGATAGTTCCAGCGGGCACCGCCGGAGGTCTTCGGGTTCGGGGTGATGACCTCGACGCCCGGCTTTACCAGATCGCCCCAGTCCTTGACGCCCTTGGGGTTACCCTTGCGCACGAGGAACACGATGGTGGAGGTGTAGGGCGAGCTGTTGTGGGGCAGGCGGGCCTGCCAGTCCGCCGGCAGCTTGCCGGTCTTGTCGGCAATCGCGGTGATGTCGGCGGCCAGCGCCAGCGTCACCACATCCGCCTCCAGCCCGTCGATGACGGAGCGCGCCTGGGCGCCGGAGCCGCCATGGGAAGCCTGGAGGGTCACATCTTCGCCCTTCACTTCTTTCCAGTGTCTGGCGAACAGCTCGTTATAGGCCTGGTAGAGCTCGCGCGTCGGATCGTAGGAAACGTTGAGCAGCGTCTGATCGGCGCGGGCGCTGCGGGCGGCAAGGCCGGTTGCGGCAATCGTCGCGGCGGCGACCAGCGCGACAAAGGCAAGGCGCAGCAGGGAAGCGCGGCGCTGCCGGCCATCCTCGGCCAGAGCGGCCGGCGTCGCGGCACGGGAATAGGGGTAACTGTGCATCTTCAGGCTCCACCTATTTAACGGATTTTAGCCGTTCAAAATCAATCAACACGCAAATGTGCATGTGAAATCTGGGCACACTGCCGGCTTCAGGATTGGCCGGTTCAGTCGGGATCGGAAAAGGGGCCCCGGCCCTCCGGGACGGAGGCCGGGGCGGGCTGCCTCAGCAGCAGCGGCAGGTGCCGCAGGGAGCGATGCAGGCCGCCGTTACGGTGCGGGGCGGGCAAAAGAGCCTGAAGCGGTCAGTCATGCTTTCAGTCCTCCTCATCTTGGACGAGAAAAACGCTAACACTACTAAAAAGGTAGAGTCAATGGAGTTAAAAGACAAAAGAAACACGTGAAATGAGAGAATTTAATTTTAATGCAAAATCAGCCGGTTAGGCGGTGAGTTGGGTCGGTTCGCCGTCATCATTGTCAAACGGCAGACTTCCCGATGCCATGGCATCGGCAAGGGTGGTGCTGTCCAGAACATCGACACTGCGCTGGTAGGCGACGGAAAAAACCCGCCGCATGGAGCAGCTTTCTTCATCGTCGCAATCCTCGCAGCGGCGATAGGCCATGCGGCTGAGGCAGGGCAGCGGGGCGAGGGGGCCGTCGAAAATGCGCAAGACCCGGCCGAAGGTAATCTCGGCCGGCGCCAGCAGCAGCGCATACCCGCCATTTTTGCCGCGCCGGCTGGCAACCACGCCGTGATGCTTGAGATCGAGCAGGATCTGCTCGAGGAACTTGCGCGGGATCCGCCGCGATTCCGCGATGTCGGAGATGAACAGCGTCTCGTCCGCCCCGGCTTCGGCGAGGGCGAAGAGGGCGCGGAAGGCATATCTGGCTTTTTGCGTGATCACGGGGGGTTCGCCCTGCGGCCCTAATTCCTACCGAAATGGTAGGGTCAATGTAGCAGGAGGAAGCTGCGGCAGCAATGCAGCGCGGGATGCTGGCCGGATCAGCCTTTCGGCTTCAGCCCCAGCAGATCCCAGCGATTGCCATAGAGGTCCTCGAACACGGCGACGCTGCCATAGCTTTCATGGCGCGGCTCTTCCAGGAAGGTCACGCCGCGCGCCTTCATCGCCGCATGGTCACGGGCAAAATCATCGGTATGGAGGAAAAGAAAGACGCGCCCGCCCGCCTGGCAACCGATCTGGGTTTCCTGCTCCGGGTTTGCCGCGCGGGCCAGCAGCAGGCGGGTCTGCCCGGCATCGGCGCTCGCGCCCGGCGGGGCCACCAGAACCCAGCGTTTGCCCGGGGCAAGCTCGGTATCTTCCACCAGCGTGAAGCCCAGAGTGCCGGTGTACCAGGCAATCGCCTCATCATAATCACGCACCAGCAGCGTCAGCGCGCCCAGGAACTGCGGCATTCTCTTTCCCTTCAAAATCAGGGCGCGAGCCTAGCTGAGGGAGGTGAAGGGGAAAAGGCTTGGCTGGCCGGATTCGAATTCCAGCAGGGCCTGCTTCAGCGGCAGGCCGCCCGCATAACCGGTGAGCGTGCCGTTGGCGCCGATCACGCGATGGCAGGGCACGATGAGGCCAATGGGGTTGCGGCCATTGGCATGGCCAACGGCACGCGCGGCGCCGGGGTCGCCCACGCGGGTGGCAAGCGTCAGGTAACTGATGGTTTCGCCGAAGGGGATACGGCAAAGCTCTGCCCAGACCTGCTTCTGGAACGGGGTGCCGTCCGCCGCCAGTGGCAGGGTGAAATCCTTGCGGGCGCCGGCAAAATATTCGTCGACCTCGGTTTTGACATGCGCGATTGCGCCATCGTCACGCCGACCGCCCTTGGGCAGGCTGCGGGCGTTGGTCCAGAAGCGCGTCAGGCTGCCATCGGGCGTCACCCACGCAACGGCGGTGCCGACGGGGGTGGTAAAGCTGCCCCAGATCTCTTCCATCATCCGGCGTCCTTGGTCAGGCTCAGCCACAGATGGCAGGTGGCAAGGCTGCGGTGGGGCGAATAGGGCGCCATCAGCAGCTCCGTCTCCCTGGCATCGGGCCGGGCTTCCAGACCGTGCATCTGCTGCAGCGCCGTCGACAAGCCGGAATCGCCAATCGGCGCGGCATCGGCAAGGCCAAAGCCCCGCATCAGCGTATAGCGTGCCGTCCAGGGGCCGAGGCCGCGAATGGCGGTGAGCGCCGCTTCGATAGTCTGGGCAGAGCCTTGTTCCAGCGCTTCCAGCGGCAGCCGGCCGTCGGTTACCGCTGCTGCGGCCCCGATCAGATACTGGGCCTTGGAGCGGGAATAACGCTCGGCCGTCAGTTCCTCCACGCTCAGCGCCGCAACGGCTGCGGGCTCCGGATGGGCGTAGAGGCCGCTCGGCTCATGCAGCACGCCCACTTTGGCAATCAGGCTGCGGCGCAGCGCCATGGCGAAAGCGAGGTTGATCTGCTGGCCGATGATGGCCCAGCTGAGCGCCTCGAAAATCGTCGCTGTCAGCGGCACGCGCAGGCCCGGCCGTGCGGCAATCAGGCTGGCGAAGGGCTTCGCCAGCGCCGCACGTCCTTCAAAGGGTGCAGGATCCTGTGTGAGGCCAAGCAGGCGCAGGGCGGTGGCATGGGCCGCGAAAAGATCGTCCGACCCGGTGAGCCGGCAATGAGCCTGAGGAACGGCCCCGGCGCTTTCCGCCAGATCAATCTCCAGCAGCGCCGGTTTGCCCCCTAGTAGCAACGCCTTTTGTAGCAAGCTGCCGGTTACCCGCTCGCTGAGGCTTTGGGCATCGCGCCCGTGATAGGCGATGAGTTCGCCGGTGCGGTACCCTTCCGGTAGGGTGAGGGTAAAGCGGCCGTCGCCGCTCTCGCCAAGGGCGCGATAGGCGCCGGGCGCCATGGCCATCCACAGGCCGAACTGGCGGTAGAAAGCGGATTCGCTCTCGAAGCCCGCCTCAAGGCCGATATCGACAATACGCCCGCCGGGTTCCCGCAGGCGTTTGGCTGCGTGGCGGATACGGGCGCGCTTTAGCCAGGCAGCGGGGGTGAGATGGGCATGGTCGCGGAAGAGTTGCCCCAGCTTGCCGGCGCTCACCCCGCAGGCGGCAGCCAGCGCTTCGGCATCGGCAAACCGGGCAGGGTTTGCGGCAACCCGCGCCGTCAGCCCTTCATAAAGGGAACGGTCCCAATCCTCGCCGCGATAGAAGAGTTCCGGCCGGCAGCGCTTGCAAGGGCGCAGGCCCGCGGCTTTGGCCTCATCTTCAAGATGGAAGAATTTCACGTTTCCGCGCAGCGGCTTGCGCGCGGTGCAGGAGGGCAGGCAGTAAATGCCGGTGGTCAGCACGCCGGTGATGAAGCGCCCGTCATAGGCGGCATCGCGCTCCATCATGCGCTGATACATGAAATCGTCGGTGAGGCTCATAGGCGCCATCATGCGCCGGCCGGGCCTGCGGCGCCTCCTGTTTTGCGCAGCCGTTTTTTGAGAGGCTAGGGCCTGGGGCCGCCTCAAGGCTCGCGGTAGAGCCAGAGAGAGCGTTCGCCCGGGAAACGGCCGGGGAAGGAGGCGGCATGCCGGTCAGCCAGCGGTTTCGTGCCGGTCAGCCGCCAGCCGCCGCCGGCACGGCGCAGGCCCTCGGCGGCATGGGCGGCATACCAGGCGTCATAGATGCGCTGCTCCGGCAGTTCGGCCCGCAGCAGCTCGACGCCATAATTGGTGGCAACGGCGCCGGGTGGTTCGCTGGAAAGAAAACGCACCGCAGCATCCAGCGGGGCGGCCCAGAAGGTGGCCGGGTTGACGGCGAGCAGCCAGATCGCGGCCTGAAGGGTGAGGAGGCCGCTGGTAAAGCTGCGCCTTGCGTGGGCACCCGGCAGACTTGCGGCCAGCAGCAAGGCAAGCAGCAGCGGCAGGGCCATGTGGCGCAGATTGTCCGGGTTTTGCATCAGCAGCGACCAGAAGGTGCCCACGGCCCAGAGCATAACCAGAGCCCGGCGCCAGCGGGCCTGCGGATCAGCCCCGGCGAGTGCCCACAGGCTGGCGAATGTCGAGAGGCTGGCCAGCAGCAGGGCACCGGGAATAGCGCCGAGCGCCACCCGCCAGCTGAGGCTGTCCGCACTGAAAGCAGTGTGGCCCCAGACGGTGACATGCCCTTCGGTAAAACGCAGCGCCTCTTCAAAGAAGAACGGCCCTTCCTTGACGATCACCACGCCATAAGCGGGCAGGGCGATCAGCGCCGCACCGGCGATCAGGCGTAGCCCCTGCCGCCAGTCGAGCACGAGGGCGGCGAGCGCCAGTGCGGCCATGACCGGCGCATAGGAGGGGCGGCAGCAAAAAGCGACGCCGAGCAGAAGGCCGGCGGTAAACGCCCGCCCGCGCACGGCGCAGGCGAGGGCGAGCAGCAGGAACAAAAGCCCGGCGGGGTCGGAAAGCTGGGAAAGCGCCAGCACCGGGGCGAGCGGCAGCAGCAGAACCAGCAGCCAGCCGGAAAAGGCGGCCTCCTGCCGCACGTCCGGCGGGGCAAAGCCGGCCGCACACCATGCGGCGGCTGCCGGCAGGGAGAGGGTGGAAATCAGTGTTACGGCCCGCAAGGCAGCCGCCGCATCGCCGGTCAGCAGGGCGGCGAACCGGCCCAGCAGGATGAAGCCGGGATATCCCGGAAAATGCGGAGAAAACTCGGCAAGGCTGAAGCGGGAGAGGCCGTTCGCGAAGAACAGCGCATCATCGGAGCCAAGGCCCGGCGGGTGGTGCAGCAGCCAGACGGCAAAAGCAGCATGGAGCAGCAGCAGGGCTGCCCATGCCGGTTTTATTGCTTTTGCCGGCATCGGGGCCTCAGCCGCGAAGGGCGGTCAGGATACTGTCTTCCGCCGCCTGGAAGGCTTCCGGATTGGCGGGTTTGGAGCCGGCACCGAAGATGCCGGGATTGCCGATGGCTTCCAGCGCCTGATTGAGCCCGGCATCGGCGGTCTTGCGTTTGGCCGGATCGAGATCGCCGGAGAAGGCATCGAAGAAGAGCTTGGCCTTGACCACCAGCACCTTGGCGGTCTGGTAGTCCTTGAGATTGTCCTTTGCGCCGTTGAGGCGGCGCTCGATCTCCGCCACGAAGGCCCGGTTGAGCGCAGCGCTCATCTGATCGGCGCTCTTGTCGGTTACCGCCTTGTCGAACTCGGCCTTGATGCCCTTGGCCTCGTTCTCGTCGAGATAGGCGATCTCGCCCTGAAGGCCGGTGACGCTCTGGCCAACGCTGTCCCAGTCACCCTTCTGCACAGCGGAGAGAATGGCCTCGCGCCCGTCCAGCATCGGCTCCTTGCCGGCGGCGGCGTAGGAATAGGCGGCGGCAGGCTGCGGCAGGGCGGCGGTAGCGGCTGCCAGGGCAAGGGCGATGGCGGCGGCGAACAAGCGGATCATCTTCATGGTGGCAGGCCCCTCTTGCTTCATCATCAGGCGATGCTCTCGACCTCGATCACCTGCTTTTCATTGCGGTGATTGTAGATTTCTGCGCGGCGGTCGTGGCCTTCCAGCAGCCCTTCGGCCGCCATCAGCCCCATCTCCATCGCCGTGTCGGTAAAGACGTAGCGGAAGGTTGCCTGCCGGCCGCACTGATAGAGATTGGCAAAGCGCGCAAGGTGCCGGATGGCAGCCTGCTGCTGCTTTTCATATCCCACGGTCAGCAGCGGATAGGCGTAGGGCGTGCGTACGCTGAAACATTCTCCGGTCGCCTTCGCCGGGTCGATGCCAAGGCGGGCGAGGTCCGCCTGTACGCGGGGGAAGAGCGCTTCGTCTTCCATCTCCCACATCGCGCTGCCGGGATCGCAAGGGATCTCCAGCATCAGCGAGCTCATGCCTTCAGGCGCCATTTCCGGCGAGCGGCGGCGCGGCTCCTGCAGGCGGGTTGCCAGCATGTCGGGGTCGGAGAGGTACTGCCAGGTCCAGGGCGAGACGTTTTCCACTGCCATCGGCATGTTGAAGAAACGCAGGCCCCGGAATCCGAGGCTGCTTTCCCCGCCCGTCATCCGCACCATTTCCGGCAGCGGCATGGAGGAGATGACGGCATCGCAGGCCACCGGCCCGTCTGTGGTCTCGACGGCGGTGATGTTGCCGGCGCTTTGGCTGAAGCCGGTGATGGTCGTTCCGCAGCGCAAGGCGCCGCCCAGCTTTTCCACCGCCGCTGCCAGCCGCTCGAAGATCATGCCGAAGCCGAGGCGTGGATAACGGTAGGAGCGGGCATAGGTGCGCGGGTTGTTGGCGGCGCCCGGCAAAAGCCGGCGCAGCACGTCGCGCAGATCGACAAGGCTGATGCGCTGCTCCGCCCAGTCGGCGGAAAGTTGCGTGGGCGGCACACCCCAGAGCTTGGCGGTATAGCCTTCAAAGAAGGTACGGTAGAGGGTGGGGCCGAAGCGCGCCTCTGTCCAGCTGGCGAAATCATCGCCGGGCGTGGCGCGGGCAAGGCCCAGCAGCATGGCGGAGACATCACGCGCCGCCCCCAGCAGCAGCGACGGCGGGGCGGATTTCAGCAGGTTGCCGATGGCGAGCGGATAGTCATAAATCCGCCCGCCAAGGCGGATGACGCTGGCCCGGCTGGCGGTCAGCAGGTCGTCCGCCACCAGCTCCTCGACCAGTTGCAGGAGCCCGGCATTGCGGGTGATGAAACGATGGCCGCCGAAATCGAAGCGGTAGGTACCGTGTTTGCCCTCAAAGACCGTCGTGCCGCCGAGCCCGCCGAGGCTCTGGCGCTTTTCAAGGATGGTGACCCGCACCCCCTCGCGCGCAAGCCGGTGCGCGGCGGTAAGGCCGGCCGGGCCGGCGCCGATGATGACGACATGACGCGGGCGCCCACCGCTGGCGCCCGGCGGGGTGCCTTGCGTCAGCGCGCCATCACGCAGGTCGCGCATAGGTCCGCCGCCACATGGTGATGGCGATGATGAGATAGACGGCCCAGGCGCTGAACTGCACCGGCGTAGGCGAGCTGTTGTAGCCGAAGAGGGCGCGCAGGAACGTGCCGATGAATCCCTGGTCGCTGAGGATATGGGAGATATCGAACAGCGGCTGGGTGCCGACGGTGATGAGCTCCGCCGACTGCATCATGTTGACGCTGGAGCCCAGCAGGCCGGCGGCGATAATAATGATGAGCAGGGCGGAGTAGCGGAAGAAGGGCTGCAGCGGCAGGCGGCGGGTGCCGCGCATCAGCACCCATACCAGCAGGACGGCGGCAAAAAGCCCGGCGAGAGCGCCAATGACACCTTGCTGGAGCGTAACGCCCTGGCCGGAATACATGAGGGCGGAGAAGAACAGCACCGTCTCGATGCCTTCGCGCAGCACGGCGATGAAGGCGAGCATAACCATGCCCATCACATTGCCGGCGCTGACATAGCCTTCAAGCTGGCGCTTCACTTCCTCGGTATGCGCCTTGGCCTGCTTGCCCATCCATACCGCCATGTAGCTGAGGACGAGGGCAGCAAACAGCAGGATCACGATCATCAGCAGCGTACGGTAATACTCGCTGTGAAACTGGCTGACCACGAACTGGAAGACGAACGCCGCGCCCACGGAGGCAACGAGGCCCGCACCGACGCCGGCATAGATCCAGTCGGAATATCGCTCCGCCCCCAGCTTGCGCAGATAGGCCAGGATGATGCCAACCAGCAAAAAGGCCTCGAGGCCCTCGCGCAGCGTGATGAGAAAACTCGCCAGCATGATATGCGCTCTTACTCCAGAGTGGCCGTAGCCGAGGCCATTTCGACAGCTTCGGGGTTCGGCAGGTCGGGATAGGTTTGACGGACGACATCGGTCATGTGCTGCGGATAGATGCGGAACATGAGCCGCACCTTCGCCTGCACGGGAAAGACCGTATCGGCGGGAAGGGTATAACGTTCGTCACGGTGGCCGCCCGGCGGGATGCGGGTATCTTCCAGCATCTTTTCGTAGCGCCAGAAATCAAAACCAAGCTGCGTGCCGTCATGACGGCCAAAAACCTTGTGGAACAGGCGGGCATCCACCGGCACGGTGCCGTCGGCCGCCAGCTTGCCGCTGGAGAGCACCTCGCGGCCGGTGGCGTCGGTCACGCTCACTTCAAGCCACATCTGGCGGAAATCGGCAACGCCGGTCGGCAGCCGGTGTCCGGCACCGACATTGTCCACCCGCACGGTGAAACTGTCCGCCGTGCGCGACAGGCTGAGTTTGGCCGCGGTGCGCAGCAGGGCAAGGCTCTGAGCCTTGAGGTCCGGGTTGCGCAGGCCCACGAGGTGGTAGTTCGCGCCGGTGAACTGGTGGGTGAAGACATTGGCCTTCACCGGGCCGCCATCGGTGGACTGGCCGGGAATGTCGGTGCCGATCTGTGCCGCATCGGCATGCATGTGGCAGTCCTGGCAGGTGCGGTTGGTGGCAGGGTTGTCCGGCGTGTTGAAGGGCGATTGTTGCCATTCATTATAGGTTTCCACCACCAGCGAGCCGGTGCCGGGCGCAAACTCGCCATGGCAGGAGCCGCAGAAGGCGGAGCTTGAATAAAAACCCTGCTGGTAGGACTTGGCGTGCGTGTCCGGCGCCGCCTCGATCTGGCGGTTGCCGAGCCAGCGCAGCACCGGATTGGCATCATGCTCGAAGAGGTATTTCGGCCGGTCCTTGAGGTTCACCGTGTAGCTGGCATTGGCGCCGCCGGCGATGCCGGCATCCTCCAGCCTGGTGATGCGGTGGCAGGAAAGGCAGCCGGTACCTTCTTCCACCTGCGGGTGGCCGATATCGGCCAGCAGCTTCTTGCCACCTTTTTCGAACATGTCATTGGGGCCGGCGGAGGATTTAATGCCGGACATGACGGAATCGGGCATGTGGCAGCCCATGCACCACTGGCGGAAACCTTCGCCTTCCAGCTTGGCGGCCAGATTTTCGGCCACCATGTAATAGGGGTTGGAAGCCCCCATCAGCCGGTGATTGCTGTCCGCCCACTGTTTGAAGATATCGGTGTGGCAGGACGCGCAGGCGCCTGAACTCACCCAGTCGCCCTTGTGGACATACTTGTCCTCGCCATCGAGGCGCAGCCAGGTGGAGAGGTAGGGCAGGTTCTGCTGCGCGGTGACATAGAGATGGAGCTTTTCCATCATCTGGCGCGCGGCATCGTCCGGCTTGTCGGGATCGGTGACGGGGGTGCCGAAGCGAGTGTCGCCGCCCATGCCGCCCTGGGTATCGCGCACCATGCGCAAATAGTCGGCGATGAAGTCGCCGCCCACCATGCTCTTCATTGGGTCATGGCCGATGACGGCATTGCCGAACTTGTCGGTCGGTGTATCGCGGAAGAGGTAGCCGTTGGTGAAGTTGAAGCCATCGGTATGGCAGCTGCCGCAGCTCATCCAGAAATCGCCCGCCATCGGCCGGTCGGGGAAATCGTCGGTGTTGGCGCTGTTGAAGAGGCGCAGGCCCTGACGTTCATCGCCGGAAAGAGCGTCCTTTTCCGTCAGCCGGGCAAAGTCATCCTTCACCGGCGACACCTTGGCAAAGCTGCCGCGGCCGCCGGTGGTCAGATGGCTCATATCCAGGCTCATGGCGTTCTGGACATAGATGTCGTCGCCCAGCACCTGCAGGCCGCGCGGATTATCGCCGGGCAGGTGGCGGTAGATCTGCACCGCCTTGGCGCCCAGCTCTTCCTTGCCGTTGCGGCGGTCGCGCCGCTCCTCCTTCGCGATGGGTTTGGAGCGCGAGCGGTCGAAGACCACCAGATCCTCGCTGCCCGCCAGGGTCACGAAGACCTTGTGGCCATCGGCGGAAAAGCGCGCGTCATAGGGGTTGGAGACGATGCGGGTGCGCACCCCGTCTTCCAGGATGTTGATCTGCTGGAAAAGCTGCTTGCGGCGGGAGGCGACCTCGTGCTCGTCGCCTGGTTTCAGCGACAGCAAGGAGACGGCGGGAAAGACCGTCGACTGGAACTGGAACGGGTGATCGAAATTCCACAGGAGGTGCGGCAGCCAGGCTTCGGTGCCATCGGGGCTGATGGCGATGTTGTCGAGCTGGCGCGGTTTGCCCTGGGAAACGGTCTGGTCCGGGTCTTCCTCCTCTTCCAGCGTGATGGTGGTGAGGAGTTTCAGTGGCAGGCTTTTGGTATCGTAGATCGACACCTTGCCGACCATGGCGTGGGTGATGAGCAGCCGCCCGTCGGCCAGCAGCGCAAGGCCGCGCGGCGTTTCGGTAACGGCCATGTCAACGGCGATCTTGCCGCTCTCATCGATGCCGAGAAGGCGTGCGCCTTCAAACAGCGTGACCCAGAACAGGTGGTTGCGGGCATCAAACACCACGCCCCACGGGCGTCCACCGGTCTCGACATCCGCAACGCCGGAAAGGTCATTCAGCTTCAGGATATGCAGTTTGCCGCCGAGCGAGTCTGTCGCCGCGACCAGCCCATCCGCCTCAGCCAGCGCCACGCGCTCGATATCGCGGCCGAGCGCTTTTTCCATCAGCAGCTTGCCGCTTTCCCGCTCGATTACCGACAGGCTGCCGGCTTCGAAATTGGCGCTGAAGAGGCGCTTCCCATCGGCGGTGGCGGCAAGCGACGTGCTGCGCACCGCCACCGGCACCTGCTCGTCCGCGGCCGCGAAGGCGGGCGAGACCAGCAGGATGACGGCGAGTGCCAGCAGCACCAGCCAGAAGGCCCGCCGCAGCGCGCTGAAGCGCCAGGCATGCACCACCAGCAGTGCGGTAAAGGGCACGGCCAGCAGCAGGTGAACCCAGTGGGCAACGCCGCCCGCCGCATTGCCCGGATTGCCGAAGAAGACCAGCCACAGGCCGGTCAGGAAGATGGCGGCAATGACGAACTCGAGCACACGGCCGGTGATCGTCTGCAAGGGTTTGCGCTTCTTGGCCAGCAGCTCGCGATGCGAGAGCCAGAAGGGCACCACGAAAAGCGGAAAGAAGAGAATCGCGACCAGCGCATGGACGAAGAGCGCGGAGCGGAAGATCGGCCACTCAATGCCAAAACCGCTCCACATCATGAGGCCGCTGACCGCCAGAAAATACAGCACCAGCTCCACCGGCTTCGACTGAAAGCCCAGCCAGCGCCAGAGGCTCAGACGCTTCAGCATCTGCTCGTACTGGCCTGTGGTGGAGGGGGCGGACATGGGAAAGGCGGTTATCCAGACTGGAGCGGTGGCCCGAAATTCCTTGGGAGCGGTTTTGAGGCTGCTTCTCAAACGCAATCGGGCCGGTGCCCCTTTTTAGGGAACCGGCCCGGAATCGCAAGCTGACAAAAGGGCTAGGAGCTCCGCACGGAGCGCATGAAGCGCCCTGCGGAGCCCTGCCGCGTTACCGTGCCGCAGTCACACTGACGGCCGCAGCCATTACCTGGGCCACGCCATGGGCCCCGCCGGCAGCGGTTACCTGCTTGACGCCATCCTCGTCGGTGTCGCCGGTGGTGTCGCCATCGACGACATTCTCGCCGCTGTCACCCAGCCACTCGGCCCGCTGCGCGCCGCCATTGATGACGGTGTGGAACCAGGTTTCGTAGCGCTTGGTCAGGTTGGCGAGGTCCAGCGCCGGCTCCTTCTCGCCTTCGCTGTTCACGAAGGTGAGCATGAGTTCGCGCAGGCCGCCGCTAACGGCAGCGTTGGTCCAGGGCGTGTAGGTGGTGTTGCCCTTCACCTCGACGAAGATGCCGTTCTTGTCGACCATCTTGCCTTCAACGGCGAGGTAGAGCTTGCGCGCCGCCTCACGATAGCGGTCATCGCTGGTGGCCTTGAAGGCAGCGCCGAGGCCGCGGATCACCGCGAACTGCGTGGCGAGCGACTGGCCGGCCGAAGCCTTGCCACCCACGCTCACGCTGTCAGCCGCAAGACCGTCCTTGCCGATTGCCTTGGCGAGGATGAAGTCGGCTTCGGCCTTGATCAGGTCAAGCGCGCGGGTGCCGGCTTCGGTGGTGATGCCGTCGGCGGAGTCGCCCGAGGCGTAACCGACCGGCAGGGCATCCTGCGCCCGCTCGAAGATCTGCAGGGCGACCAGCGTGTAGGCGGCGTCATAGGTGGTGACGCTGTCCGACTGCTTGCCGTCCTTCCAGCCATCAACAAAAGTGCCGGCCTTGGCATTGAAATGCAGTGCGTCGAGGTTCTTGAACTCGGCGCCGACCAGCGTGGAGACGAGGGAGAACGGGTCGTCCGCCTTCACGTCGTCTGCCGGAGTGTCGTTGGTGTTGGTTTCCGGGGCGGCAGCAAACGGGGCGCCGTCAAACACGGCGCGGAAGGCCGGGTTGGCATTCGGATTGGCGGAGCGCTGATCGGTATAGGCATAAGCCTCGCTCAGCGGCCACAGGAGGGCCCAGGTGTTGCGCAGGGTGGAGGCACCGTCCGCCACCTTCAGCGAGCCGATGGCCTTCAGGCCGTTCTTCTCCGCCTCGGTCACGTCGATGCGGGCCGGGAACCAGACGGGGCCCTTCGTGGGGTCGTAGTCCGGGCCGAGAGCGGCGCCGAGCTTCTTGCCGTCATAGGCCAGCTCGTCGCGCAGGGTCAGCAGCTTGTCCCAGGTGATCTCGGTGAGGACAACGCCATTGACGCCGTCGGCAGCGGAAACGCCCAGGGCATGCTTGCCATCCTGGTCCATGGTGGCGCTGTCGGCCTCGACTTCCTCATCGGTGTCGATGACATGCATGCCGCCGAGGAAATCCTGCGACCACATCACATCCTTCAGCATCTCCGCGCCGGTAGCGGCGGGGGTGAAGGCCTTGTCCATGCCATCCTCGCGCCAGGCAAGGCTGCCATAATCGCGGAAGTAGGCCGGCACGACAGTCTTCAGGTCCTTGGCGGTACCGGCGGCGGTGGTGACGGTCACGTCATCGCCGTTGACCGGAGCGGTGTCGACCGGGCCGGCATATTCCGGCACGCCGGCCGCGTAGGGCAGGGTGATCGGATAGAGGTTGAGCGGCAGTTCATCGGCAGAGAAGCCGACAGCCTTGGTCAGTTCGATGAAACGGTTGCCGAGGGCTTCCGGCGTGCCGCCGCGCTTGGCGTTCAGCAGGCCGTTGGCCAGATGCGGGCCCATCTTCGACTGGTAGTTGACCGCATACATCGCTTCTTCGGAATATTCGTAGCTTTCGATGCCGGCCGAATAGTCGAAGGCGGAAGGCTGGTTCAGCGTGTTCGGATCAAGCACATCGAGGTCGAGGCCAAGGCTCTCGGCCATCGGCTCGCCGGAAAGCTCGAACTCGGTATAGGCGATCATGCTGCCGGCGGTATCAAAGCGGCCATCGGCAACGGTGACCTTGTCGCCGGCGGCCAGAGCCTGGCCGGCCATCAGGGCCGCGGAAGCGCTGGTCAGCAGCAGAATTCGGTTCAGTTTCATTGCTCGGTCATCCCCTCATGTTCTCATGGCAGCCCCGCTCCCCGGGCCGCTTCTCCGCCTGCAAAGGCGGTCGCGAAACTGAAAGCAGCGTTAACGCAACTCACTTGCAATTGCAATCGGTGCCGGAGCAATCGAGAATGGAAAAGCCAAAGGCGCGGCGCACTGGCGCAAAAGCCAGGAGTGGTTGATCCTGCCCCGGTTCTGCCGGTTAGAATGATGTGCGCTCAGTTTGCGCCAAGTTGTCGCAGCTTCGGGGAGGGGCCGATGATTACCGTCCATCATCTCAACAACTCGCGATCCCAGCGCGTGCTCTGGCTGCTGGAAGAGTTGGGACTGCCCTATGAGCTCAAGACCTATCAGCGCGACCCGGCGACGCTGCTGGCACCGCCGGAACTCAAGGCGGTGCATCCGCTCGGCAAATCGCCGGTACTGACCGATGGCAATGCGGTGATCGCGGAAACCGGCGCCATCTTCGAATATCTGCTGGCAAAGGTGGGCCATCACGATCTGTGTGCCGCCGCCGGCAGCGACCAGTGGCTGCGCCTCAGATACTGGATGCATTACGCCGAAGGCTCCGCCATGCCGCCGCTGCTCTTGAAACTTGTCTTCATGCGCCTGCCGCGTCAGGTGCCGTGGTTCATGCGTGGATTGGCCCAGAAGCTGGCAACAGGGGCCCTTGCCGGTTTCGTCGAACCGCAGCTCAGGCTGCATCAGGATTACTGGGAGAAGGAACTGGCGGCGACGGGCTGGTTTGCCGGCCCTGAATTCAGCGCTGCCGACATCATGATGAGCTTTCCGGTAGAAGTGGCCGCCTCGCGCGGCTCTGCCCGCACAAGGCCGGTGCTAACCAGCTTCCTGAAGACCATCCATGCCCGCCCGGCCTATCAGCGCGCGCTGGAAACCGGCGGCCAGTATGCCTATGCCGAAGCTGCATAGGGTTATGCGCTAAGTGTTTGAAAATAGCAGATTAATTTAGAGATATTCCGTAAATTGGCGTCGCGCGCCGGGGCGGGGCAGGGTAGTCTTGCCGGGACGATCCACCCCACAATCAGGCGCCTTCCGCCATGTCCCAGCTTTCCATCGCCGCAACCGGGCAGGCCCTGCTGCATGGCGCGGTCGACTCTTCTTCGGCCGGTTATCAGGCCGTACGTGGTTTCCTGACCGGGGCGGATGTGGCACTCGCCAATTTCGAGGCGGTGCTGGCGGTGCCGGATGCCTGGCCCACCAAAACCAGGACGCTGCATTGCACCGGGCCGCAAGCCCTGCACTCGTTGAAGGCCATGGGCTTTGCCGCCCTTGCCCACGCCAACAACCATGCTTTCGATCTCGGGCCGCCGGGTATCCTCGCAACCCATGCCGCCGCGCAGGAGGCGGGCATCGCCCTCGTCGGATCGGGGGAAGATAGTGCCGCAGCCTTGCGGCCGGCCTATGTGGCAACGGCGGCCGGTACGGTTGCCGTGCTGTCCGTCGATCTCGGTCCGCAGCCGGATATCAATTATGCGGGTACGGGAAGAGCAGGCATCTGCCCATTGCGCATGCGCCGGATCGTAACGGTGCCGGAAGCCGACTACCGGCGTTTTGCAGAAATCGTAAGTGCGCTGGGCGATGACCGGCGCGAGGCTGCCCGGGCCGCCGTGGGATATCGCCAGCAATCGGGGGCGATGCCGAAACTTGAACTTTTCGGCACCGAGCTGCGGCAGGGCGCGGATATTGCCGCCCGGTGGGAGCCGGATGTAGCGGACTGGCGTGCCCTGCTGGAGGCGCTGGTAGCGGCAAAAGCCGAAGCCGACCTGGTGGCGATTGCCCTCCACAGCCATCACTGGGACCCGAACTGGGGCCAGATGCCGGACTGGGTGCGCAGGCTGGCTTGCCGGCTCGTCGATGCCGGGGCGGACATGATCGTCGGTACCGGCTCCCCGGTGCTGCAGGGGCTCGCCTTCCATAACGGCCGACCGATCCTCGGCAGCCTCGGCAATTTCATCTTCCACACAAGGCGCACCGCCACCTATGCCGAAAAGGACGTGGATGTGTGGACCAGCACGCTGGCGCGTGCCCATTTTGATGGAGAAGGGGTCTGCACGCGCTTCGATCTGCTGCCGATCTCCGCCGGGCGTCCGCCGCTCGCGGACGGGCAGGCCGCCCCGGCCCCGGTGCCGCTTGATCCTGCCGCGGCAGAGGCTGTGCGCGAGCATATGTGCGCCGGCCTTGCCCCGGAGGAAAAAGCGTTGATCAGGCTTTGCCGAGCGGGGTGATGGCCAGGACCGGCACCACGGGCAGCTGGAGGCTTGAGGCCCGGGTGCCGGTGCAGAAGACGCTGTTGTGCGCCACCCGCTTGTGGGCGGCATAACCTTCCGGCTCGCCGCTGTTGGGATTGACGTCGAACTTGGGGAAATTGCTCGACGAGATGTCGAGCCGCAGCCGGTGGCCCGCCTTGAACAGGTTGGCGGTGGCGAAGGGCTCGATGGTGATGCGGAAGGGTTCGGTCGAGCCGATCAGTTCCGGCTTTTCCCACGAATTACGGTAGCGGCAGCGGAAGATGCCGTCGCTGAGGATAAGGGCGAAGCCTTCCGGATAATCCTCGCTGGGCGGATAGACATCGACCAGCTTGGCGGTGAAGTCGGTGTCCGGTGCATCGCTGGAAACCCAGAGATCGACGGAGATGGGGCCGATCACGGCCATGTCTTCGGCCAGTGGTTCGGTCATGAAGCTCAGCACATCCGCGCGCTCGGCAAGGTCGTGGCCCATATTGCGGCTGCCGTAGAAGCGCGGTTCTTCACGCTGGTTGAAGCCGCCGCCTTCAAAGATTGGCGTGCCGCTGGTCAGCGCCCCGCCGATGGTCGGCACGGGATTGTCGGGGTCGAAATCATAGCTGAGAACACCGGCCTCACCGGAGGGAGCGGCGGTTTTCAGCGACCCGTCGGCATGCAGGTAATAGCTCTCGGTACGGGCGGCCGGCAGTGGCCAGTCGGCAGCGCTGATCCAGTCGCCGCCATGGTCAAGCAGGCCTTCGGCCGTGCGTCTGCCGCTGCCGCCACCCATCAGGAACAGGCGTACGCGCGGATCTTCATTGGCCGGGGCAATCCCCTTGAGCCAGCGGTCGAACCAGTGACGGCGGAATTCCAGCCAGCTCGGCGTCACATTACCGCCGATGGTGGCGTTGGGGCCAAAGGAGGTATCGCCGGCAAAGGTGGTGTTGCGGTTGCCATGCAGCCAGGGGCCCATCAGCAGGTGCATCGGCCGGCCTTCCAGCCGCGCCAGACCGGCGTAGTTGTCGAGCGTGGAAGGCACATAGACGTCGTACCAGCTCGACATCAGCACCACCGGCACTTTGGGGAAGCTGTCGTAATGGCCTTCCATATAGATGCCGACGGTCTTCCACGCCTCGTCGAAACTGCCGCGGCGCCACTGGTCGAGCAGATATTCCTCATATTCCGGCACATGGCGGACGGGCGAATTGCCCTCGCTCCACGGCATGCGGCGGAACCAGTCGTGGATATCCTCGGCTTCAAGCGCCGCCAGCACCTTCGGGTCGCTCTTGGCGGCGAGGCTCTCCTTGGCGCTGCGATAGGCCCAGGTGGCCTGCTTGAGCTCGAAGGCGCCGCCCTGGCGGATGCCGCAGCGATAGGCGGAAGCAAATCCGCCGCTATCCATCACCATGCAGGCAAGGCCCGGTGGATTGAGGCAGGCGAGCGCGGCCTGGGTATGGGCGGCATAGGAGAGCCCCATGGTGCCGATCTGGCCATTGCACCAGGGCTGGGCCACGATCCACTCCATGGTGTCGAAACCGTCCGGCCCCTCGGAGAGATACTTGGTAAATTCGCCTTCGGAATTATAGCGGCCGCGGCAATCCTGGAAGATGACCACATAGCCCGCTCGCACGAAGTAGGTGGCGACCTCGGAGCGGGTACGCGGCCCGTCCATGCCAACCTCGATCTCGGAGCGTGAGCGCTCCACCTTGCCGTAAGGCGTGCGCTCCAGAATGACCGGCAGCGTGCCGCCCGTCAGTTTTTCGTCAGTGCCGGCCGGGCGATAGACATCCGTTGCCAGCCGCACGCCATCGCGCATGGTCACCATGACATCGCGGTGGACGATGACACCGTCATCGAGCAGCTGGGGCGGCGTAAGTTGGGTAACGGCCGGCATGTCGGAGCCTTCCTTGCCTTGAATTATGCACTGGATAGAGAAAAGGAGGGGGCGTCAGGGCGGACCTTCCGCCCCCTCTAGGTGCCCCGTGGAGGCACCCCCGGGGCAGGCTGGCTATCGGATAAGAAGCGCTCTTACTTCGCGGGGCTCGCGAAGTAGGCACTCGTGTCTTCGCTCTTGTTGGCGATGTAGGTCACATCGTCCTTGGAGGCCCAGTAGACCTTCTGCCAGTAGAGCGGCAGGAACGGCGTATCCTGCATGACGGTGCGGGTGGCGTTCTGCACTGCGGTCATCCGGGTATTGGTGTCGAACTCGGTCAGCACGTCCTGCATCAGGTTGTCGAACACCGGATTGGAATACTGAACACGGTTGAACCCGCCGGTGCCGGCTTCCTTGTTCTTGGTCATCAGGAGGTTGCGCAGGCCGGTAATCGCCGTCGGCGTGGTGTTGCCGAGCGAGAAGATAAAGGCGCTGAATTCCTGCTTGCCGGCGGCGGAGGCGTAGACGTTATAGGGCTGCGTCACCACGCCATTCACCTTCAGCCCGCCGCGGGCGAACATCTGGCCGATGGCCTGTGCCACTTCGCCATCGCCGGGGAAACGGTCGTTGGAGGAGTGGATGGTGATGCCGAAGCCCTTCGGATAACCGGCATCGGCCAGCAGCTTCTTGGCGCCGTCGACATCATAGCTCTCGGCCTTGAGGTCCGGCACGTAACCGCCGATCCCTTCGGGGACCAGCTGGCCGGCGGTCTGGCCCGCACCGCTCAGGATGCGGTCGACAATGCCGTCGCGATTGATGAGCTTGGAGAGTGCGAGACGGACCTTGGCATTCTTCAGCGGGTTCGGCGTCAGGGGTTTGCCGTCGAGGTCTGTGATGAAGGGCGACGTGTCACGCGAGCTGTCGAGCGCCATATAGATGATGCGGGTGGAGGAGGTGGAGTGCACCTTGATGCCCGCCGTACCGGAAAGCTTGGTGACATCCACCGGCGAGACGGCGTCGATCAGCTGCACGGAGCCCGAAAGCAGGGCGGCCACGCGGGCGGCGTCGTTGGAGATGAACTTGATGGTGACGGTGTCGTAGGCCGCCTTCTTGTCCCAGTAGGCGTCATTGCGCACGAGGGTGACATGATCACCCGGCACCCATTCCTTGAACTTGTAGGGACCGGTGCCGACGGCTGCCTTGCCGCTGTTGTAATCCTCGATGCTGGCGCCTTCGGCGACCTTCTTTTCAAGCATGTAGACAAGGCCGATCTGCTCGATGAAGTCGGGCGTCGGTGCCTTGGTGGTGAACTCGATGGTGTAGGGATCGAGCGCCTTCATGCTGTCGATGGCGGCGACGTTACCGGTAAACGGGGCGGGGCTGTTGGGCACATTCTTGGCCCGGTCCAGCGAATAGATGATGTCGTCCGCTGTCAGCTTGTTGCCGTCATGGAAGGTCACATCATCGCGCAGATGTACCAGCCAGGTCATCGGGCCCGTGGTTTCCCAGGATTTGGCGATGCCGGGGTGAAGCTGCAGGTTCTCGTCCTGAACCACCAGCCGGTCGAAGACCTGCATGGCAAGGTTCTGGTTGTTGCCGGTGCGCGAAAAAAGCGGATCGACGGCGGACGGCTCTGTCGAGCTGCCGATAACCAGACCGGCGGCCCAGGCCGGTGCCGTGGCAAGTGTGCTCACGCCCAGCATCAGGCTGGCGCCGAAGGCCAGCAGTTTGCTGCGGGACGTCCGTGAAACCTTGTTCATGCCTGTTCTCCTCTGTCCTTGAAGCCCATGAGGTCTTGTTCTTGTTGTCGGGAACGAGCCCGGTTTCCTGTCAGCCGGCGTGAAGCCCGGCCGGCAGCGGCTGGCCGCGGTCGTTCAGGTGGCACGCCGAAAGGTGATTCGGCGCGATTTCGCGCAAGGCCGGCCGTTCGGCCGAACAGCGCGCAAAGGCGTGCGGGCAGCGCGGATGGAAATGGCAGCCCGATGGCGGATTGATGGGGGAGGGGATCTCTCCCTCGATGGGGGTGAAGTTGCGGTGGCGGGCATCGAGCCGCGGCACCTCGCGCAGCAGCGCGGCGGTATAGGGATGGTTCGGCCGGTCAAAGAGGTCGGCTGCCGGGGCGCTTTCCACCACCCGGCCGAGATACATGATCACCACCCGGTCGCTGATGTGGCGCACCACGCCGAGGTCATGGCTGATGAACAGGTAGGTAAGGTCGAGCTCGCGCCGCAGTTCCATGAAGAGGTTCAGGATCTGCGCCTGGATGGAGACGTCGAGCGCGGCAACGGACTCGTCGCAAACGAGGAACCGCGGCTTGACCGCCAGTGCCCGGGCAATGCCGATACGCTGGCGCTGGCCGCCGGAGAACTGGTGCGGATAGCGTTGCAGGAAGGATGGGTCGAGGCCCACGCGCTCCATAAGCGCGCTGACATAGGCCTCCTTCTCCCGGCGCTGGATGATGCCATGATAGACTGGCGCCTCGCCGATGATGTCGATCACCCGCTTGCGCGGATTGAGCGAGGACATCGGGTCCTGAAAGATCATCTGCGCGGCAAGGCGGGCGGCGCGCGCTTCGGCCGGGGCCAGGTCGGCAAGCGCCTTGCCTTTCCAGCTGACCACGCCGTCACTCGCCGGCAGGATGCCGGCCAGCACCCGACCGATGGTGGATTTGCCGCAGCCGCTCTCGCCGACAAGGCCGACAACCTCACCGGGGCGGATTTCCAGATCGACGCCGTCCACGGCATGGACGACGGGATTATCCACCTTCACGCCGATGCGGCGCGCGAGTTTTTCGGCCAGATCGAGCGGCCTGGTGAAGCGCAGCGAGACACCCTCGGCGCTGACGAGCGGGGCTGCGGAGTTGGCAGGACTATTCATGCCGCGCTCCGGTCATGACGGGGGTGGAAACAGCGCCAGTCGCGGGCAAGGCCGCCGGCAAGGGCGCGGGCCGTCGGCTCCGGCTCGGCAAGGCAGGCGTCGGTTGCGAAATCGCAGCGGGTACGGAAGGCGCAGCCGCTCGGGCGCAGCAGGGGCGGCGGGGTCATGCCGCGGATGGGGCGCAGTGGCTCCCCGCGCGGAATGTTGGCTGGAATGCTGCCGAGCAGGCCTTGCGTATAAGGGTGGGCCGGATTGTCGAGCAGCGCATCGACCGGCCCGCTCTCGACGATGCGGCCGGAATACATGACGGCCACCCGGTTTGCGAGGCCGGCGACCACGCCCAGATCATGGGTGATCCAGACGAGGGACATGCCGAACTCGCGCGCCAGCCCCTGTACGCGGGCCAGGATCTGCGACTGGATGGTAACGTCGAGCGCGGTGGTCGGCTCGTCGGCGATGATGAGTTCCGGCCGGTGCAGCAGCGCCATGGCAATGGCAACGCGCTGGCGCATGCCGCCGGAGAACTGGTGCGGGTAGGCCTTCAGCCGCTCTTCCGGCGACGGGATGCCAACCATGCCCAGCGCATCGCGGCACCGCTCCCACGCGACCTGGCGGGAGACCTTTTCATGGACAAGGATGGTTTCCACCATCTGGGTTTCGATGCGCAGAACCGGGTTCAGCGTCATCATCGGATCCTGGAAGATCATGGCGATGCGCCGGCCACGGATGGCGCGCATCTCTTCTTCCTTCAGCGCCAGCAGGTCCTGCCCCTGAAAGAGGATACGCCCGCCTTCAACCCGGCCCGGCGCATCCAGAAGGCGCAGGATGGAAAAGCCGGTGATGGATTTGCCGGAACCGCTCTCGCCGACAAGGCCGAGGATTTCGCCGCGTCCGACCTCGAAGGAAACACCGTCGACAGCCTTGGAGATGCCCTTCTTGCCGTGGAACCAGGTTTGCAGGTTCTCGACGCGCAGCACGGGATTGCTCATGGCCACCCCTCCCTCAGCGCTGTTCGAGGCGGGGGTTGAGCACTTCGCGCAACCGGTCGCCAACGATGTTGATGGAGAAGATGAGCAGCGCGAGCAGTACGCCCGGAAAAACGCTGATCCAGTAAAGCCCGGCCAGCAGCACCTGATAGCCATTGGCGATGAGGAGGCCGAGCGAGGGCTGGGTGATCGGCAGGCCGATGCCGAGGAAACTCAGCGTCGCTTCGGCGGCAATCGCGCTGGCGACCTGCAGCGTGGCGATGACGATGAGCGGCGGCAGGCAGTTGGGCAACAACTGGCCAAAGAGGATGCGCGGCTTGCTGAGGCCGAGGCAGATCGCCGCCTCGACATATTCCTTGCCGCGTTCCACCAGCGCCGCGCTGCGCACGGCGCGGGCAAAGAAGGCCCATTGCACGATGACAAGGGCGAGGATGACCTTGCCGATGCCCTGCCCCAGTACTGCCAGCATCATGAGGGCGACGAGGATGGTGGGAAAACCCAGCATCAGGTCGACGACCCGCATGATCAGCGCATCGGTGCGGCCACCGAAATAGGCGGCGATGAGGCCGAGCGTGGTGCCCACGCCCATGGCGACGACACCGGCCAGAAGGCCGACGCCGAGGCTGGTGCGCAGGCCGTAGATCATGGCCGACAGCATGTCGCGACCCTGCCCGTCGGTGCCCAGCCAGTAGACATGGCCGTCAAAGCTTTCCCCGCCCGGGGCGAGGCGCGCATCCATGATATCGAGCGAGGCGAGGTCGTAGGGGTTCTGCGGCGCGAGGAACGGGCCGATGAGGGCGATGAGGACGAGCGCGAGGCAGACGAAGGCGGCGATAGCGGCGCGCGGGCTACGCAGGATGCCGCTGGCGGCCTGCACCAGCACGCCTTCCGGATCGGGTTTCAGGCGGGCAAGGAAGCTCATTTGGCGCCTCCAAGACGGATGCGCGGGTCGAGCAGGGAGTAGATGAGGTCGACCACAAAATTGATGGTGATGAACATGGCGACCACCACGAGGATGTAGGCGACCACCACCGGCCGGTCGAGCCGCATCACCGCGTCGATCAGCAGCTTGCCGACGCCCGGCCATGCAAAGATCGTTTCCGTCACCACGGCGAAGGCGATGATGGAGCCGAACTCCATGCCCACGACGGTGACGATGGGGATGAGGATGTTCTTCAGCACATGCACCACGACGATGCGTGTTTCCGGCACGCCGCGGGCCCGGGCGAACTTCACGAAATCCAGCAGCATCGTCTCGCGCACACCGGTGCGCGTCAGGCGGATGATGAGCGAGATCTTGAAGAGCGAGAGATTGATGGCCGGCAGGATGAGGTGGGCAAGGCCATCCAGCGTAAACAGGCTGGAATGGATGCCGAGGAAGCTGCCCATCTGACCGCGCCCGGTTGACGGCAGCCAGCCGAGCCAGACCGAGAAGATCATGATCAGCATCATGCCCTGCCAGAAGTTGGGCAGGCTGAAGCCGAGGATGGAGGTGGTCATCACCCCTTCATCAAAACGGCTGCCAGGCTTGAGGCCAGCAATGATGCCGAGCGGCATGCCGATGACGATGGCCAGGAAGAGCGCCACGAAGGCCAGTTCCAGCGTTGCCGGCAGCCGGTCGAGGATCAGGCTGATGGAAGGCTGGTTGAACACGAAGGAGGTGCCGAGGTCGCCATGCAGCGCATGGAGCAGGAAGGTGCCGTACTGCACCGGCAACGGGCGGTCGAGCCCGAGAGAGTGGATCGCCTGCTGGCGCTCCATCTCGGTGGCATCATCCGGTACCAGAATGTCGATCGGGTTGCCGATGGCATAGACGCCGAGAAAGACGATAAGCGAAGTGACGAACAGCACCAGCAGTGCCTGCATCAATCGCCGGATGATGAAGACCGTCATGGCCGGGCCTTGCCCTGCCGATATGGCTTGCCTGAAGAAACAGTCACCGTCCCACCTGTTCAGTGTGGAGTTTTTTCTGGTTTGTTACAGGCAGGTTAGGAACGGGCGCAAAGCTTGCGCAATATTATGAGTGCCGCGCATGGAGCTATGCATTTGCCGGCTTGTTGTCATCGGCTCTTCACATCGGGGCCGGGGCCTCTCTAGGATGCCCTCCTTTCCTTAAGGCCCGCCCGGAACGGCAGGGGATGCCCGCGCGATGAACCTCAAGCAGCTGGAAGTCTTCCGCGCCGTGATGGCGAGCGGCTCCACCATGGGGGCAGCCGCTGTGCTGCAGCTTTCGCAATCAGCTGTCAGCCGCCAGTTAACCGGGCTTGAGGAGGAAATCGGCTTCGAGCTTTTCATCCGCGACAAGGGCCGCCTTGTGCCGAGGCCGGAGGCGCATGCGCTGATCGGCGAGGTGGAGGAGCTGAGCGACATGGCGCTGCGCGTGCGCCGCCGCGCCGCCGATCTCAAGGCCGGCGCGGGGCAAGACACGCTGCTGCGCGTGGCCTTTGCCCACAGCATGGTCTCGACCATCCTGCCGAGGGTCGTCTCCACCTTTCTGGCTGACCGGCCGAAGGTGGTGGTGGAGATTCTCTCCGGCCCCTACGACGCCATCGAGCGCATGGTGATGGGCCGGGTTGCCGATCTGGGATTCGCCCGCCTGCAGCCGGAGGAAAATTCTTTCCGGGTGCAGCCCATCCTGCGCGGCGGTATCAGCTGCGTGATCCGCAAGGGTCACCCGATGGCCGAAAAACAGTCGATTGGCCTTCAGGATCTCAGCCAGTCGGAGCTGATCCTGCTCGGCCGCCAGCGCACCCGGCGCAACGAGCTGGAACATGCGCTGCGCACCGCCGGGGCGCGCTATCGCTGCCGTATCGAGGTGCATTCGGCAGAGGCCGCCTGCGCACTGGCGGCGGAGGGGCTCGGCATTGCCATCGTGCCGACGATGATCGCCTGCTTCTTCACCCACATGAATATCGAGCTGCGGCCCTTCTCGCCGCAGCGTTACGACGATTACGGCATCATCTCGCTTCCCGACCAGCCGTTGTCGCGCGCGGCGGAGGCTTTTATCGAGATTTTCCGCAGCATGATGCTGGAGGCGGCGGGGGACACGCTGCCGCTTTAAAGGACGAAGCCGCGCGCCTTGCCGGGATTATGTCGGCTGCGGCGCAGGGAAGGCGATGAAGTCGTCGATGCTGTGCAGGGCGTGCGGATAAAGAAAGTTGTTCTCCGCTAGTGGAATCATCATTCCTTCCGAAAGGCCGCCTACGAAGTAGACGTCGTGTTCCCCCTCTCGCTTCAGGCGCTCGGGGAATGTCGTTGCGTGGAAGGTGACACCAATCGGCTGGTACTTCAGGTCGAGCCCGAACACGGCGGCCACAGCAGCATCGACGAAGCAGAATTTTGCCGGATCGGAATGCCTCAGATGGGTGTCCTGAATGAGTACCGCATGTAACTTCGAGCGCACATAGAACAGCGAGGCGAGATCCCTCACGACGATGTTGAAGCGATGAGAGCCGTCGTGATGCAGGACAGCGTTTTGGAAGTCCGGCTCCCGGACACAGGCCTTCACATAGTTCGGCAACTCGCCAAGGAAGAGGCGGATTCTGGGTAGTGCCTCCGGAAAGGTGAGGCGTATCCGATGAAAGGTTGCGTTTAGAGCAGCAGGGTCGATATCGACCAGATCAAGCTGGAAGTCGAATTCGAGGGCGCAGCCTGCAAGCAGGATACTGAGCCCGCCCTGGAAAACGCCGCACTCAACGAAACGATCAATCGAACCTGTGTTCAGTCGAATGAACTCGAAGACGTCGCGGTAGTGTTTTTCACTGCATTGATCGCTGGTGGCATAGGGATAAGCGTTGATCCGCTGCGCGATGCGGTTCCAGATCTTGTTTGCCGTATCCGTTGGCCTGGCTTGCCGTTGCAGGTGCCGTCCGGGTAGCAAATCGCCGGGATTTTCTCCCTCCGCCAAGGGCGCCGGTACAGGCAGGAAAGTGGCCCACTGCGGATGCTGAGCAAAAGGCTCAACGAAGACGTCTGTGAACAGCATAAAGGCTCCGCCGGCGAATTTTTGGAGATGCGGTCTCCTTGCTGATACGGAGAGGGGAGATGGATCGGGCGCGCTTTTTGCGGGAATTGTTTCTATTCCGGTGCCAGTTTTGCCAAAAGAAAAACCCGCTGCGGTCGCCCGCAGCGGGTTTTTGGTGCGTCCGCCTGGAGGGGGATCAGGCGGCGGCGAGGAGCGGCTTGTTGCGGCGGGCGTCAAGGCTCCAGGCACCGGCACCGAAGGCCACGACCTGAAGCAGGCCACCGGCCATGGAGATGTTCTTCAGGAAGTGGATCTGCTGGTTGAGGTCAGCGAAATCATTGTGGAAGGCAAGGGCGGTCACCACGGTGAAACCGGCCATCACCAGGGCCACAAGGCGGGCTTGCAGGCCGAGGACCAGCAGCAGGCCGCCGCCGACTTCAACCAGGATAGCGATGACGAGGGCCACCTGCGGCAGCGGCAGGCCGACCGAGCTGATATAGCCGATGGTGGCGCCGGCGGCGGTGATCTTGCCGAAGCCGGAGATGAGGAAGATGGCGGCCAGAAGCAGGCGGCCGGCGGCGGGGATGAGACCGTTGAGAGCGTTGTTCATGATCAGCTTCCTTGTTGCGAAGAGCGCCCGAAACGGGCTGCTGCTGTTCATCAGGGCGCCGCGGTGCCTTGCGGGGTCATCCGCGGCCATGGCCAGAAGCTAACTTTTCTTTTATCTCTGAAAAACTGGGATAATATTGATCGGTCTTTTCAGATTTTTTGAATAACTGTGTTCCGTCACCAGACCCTTTGGAGGCCCCGATGCGTGGACCCGGCCAGCCGACACTCGACCAGTTGCAGGTGTTGCTGGCGGTGGTGGAGGAGGGGAGTTTTGCCGGCGCCGCCCGTCGCCTTGGCCGCGCTACCTCGGCCGTCAGCTACGCTATCGACACGCTGGAATCCCAGCTTGCCATCCCGCTTTTTGACCGGGGCACCACCCGCAGGCCCGAGCTGACGCAGGCCGGCCTTGCCGTGCTGGGGGAAGCGCGCGGGGTGATACGCGGCGTCGATATGCTGCGCGCGCGGGTGCAGGGGCTGATGGAGGGGCTGGAGCCGGAAGTGACGCTGGCGGTGGATGTCATGCTGCCGACGCCGCGGCTGGTCGATGCGTTGCAGGGCTTTCAGGAAACCTTCCCCACCGTGCCCTTGCGCCTGCATGTGGAGACGCTGGGCGGTGTAACCCAGCTGGTGCTTGACCGCACCGCCACCCTCGGTATCACCGGGCCGATGCTGGCAAACACCGAGGCGACGGAGCAGATCGGCGTCGGGGAGGTGGAGATGGTGCCGGTGGCAGCGCCGCGTCATCCGCTGGCGACAGCAGGGCAGCTCGAGCCCGGCGCCGTGCGCGATCATATCCAGCTGGTGCTGACCGACCGCACGGCGCTGACGCGCGGGCAGGATTTTGCCGTCTTCAGCCTCAAGAGCTGGCGCCTTGCCGATATGGGCGCCAAACATGCGCTGCTGCTGGCCGGCATCGGCTGGGGGACCATGCCGGAGCCGATGGTGCGGGAGGATATCGCCGCCGGGCGCCTCATCCGGCTTGGCGTACCGGAATGGAGCGCTGTTTCCTACCGCTTCCGCCTGCTTTACCGCCGGGATACGTCGCTGGGCCCGGCAGCACGCTGGCTCATCGAGCGCTTTGTCTCGCAGATGCAGAAGCCGGCGGCCTCAGCCTGAAATCGCCCGCAGCCGCTTTGCCACCGGGGCAAGCTGTGCGGCCTCCACATTGGCGAAGGCAAAGCGCAGATGGCTTTCCTGCCCGGGGCCGAAGAAGCTGCCGGGCAGGGCGATGAGGCCGGCCTTGCTGGCAAGCTGTTCGGCTACCGCTTCGCCGCTCATCTGCAGCGGGTGGCGCACGAAGGCAAAATAGGCGCCCATCGCGCTGATGCTCCAGCCCGGCGCGGCGGCAATCTGTTCGGCAAACAGGCGCGCGCGGGCATTGATGCTGGCGCGGGTTTCCTCCCGCCAGCCGGCAAGCGCCGGAATGGCCCAGGCAACGACACCCTGCGCGGCGCGCGGCGGGCAGATCTGCACGCAGTCCAGCACCTTGGCGATTTCGTCGATCAGCGCCGGGGCGGCGGTGACGGAGCCGAGGCGATGGCCGGGGATCGCATAGGCCTTGGAGAAGGAATAGAGCTGGACCAGATGGCTCTCCCAGTCCGGGACTGCCAGCAGCTGGTGCGGCTGGCCCCAGCCTTCGGGCAGGAAATCGCGGTAGGTCTCGTCCAGCACCAGAGCGATGTTCTTTTCCTTCGCCAGCGCGGCAAAGGCGGCCAGTACTTCTGCCGGGTAGGTGGCGCCGGTGGGGTTATTGGGGCTCACCAGTACAATGGCGCGGGTGCGCGGGCCAATGAGGGCGCGCGCCTCCCCGGCGGAGGGCACGAAGCCGTTCTGTGCCTGCGCCGGCAGCGGTGTTGCCCGGATGCCCAGCATGTCGAGCGTCATTTTGTGGTTGAAGTACCAGGGCGCCGGTAGGATGACATCGTCGCCCGCCGCCGCCAGCGCCATCATGGTGACGAAGAAGGCCTGGTTGCAGCCGGCAGTAATCGTGATGTTCTGCGCGCTGACCGCCGCACCGTAAAAGCTGTTGATGTCTGCGGCCAGCGCCTCGCGCAGCACCGCATCTCCCTGGATCGGGCCATAGGCGGCCGCTGCGCCGGTGCCGGCGGCTGCGGCCAGTTTTTCAAGAAAATCTGCCGGCGGCGGGGCGCCAGGCACTGCCTGCGCCAGATTGATGAGCGGGCCCAGCGCACCGTCATAGGCCTTTGCCCACGCCCCTGCCGCGGGAATAGGCGGAACATCGGTCGCAACAAGCAGCGGGTTGACGGCGATCTGGGTCATGGAAGGCTCGGGTGAGGGCGGGTTGCCCGGGTGGCCGGGATGGGAAACTGCGGCGATAGCAGCATCAAACCGGCGGCTCTGCAATGCCCTGACAGAAGTGGATTTCCTACCCCGATATTTTCTGGACAAAATTTTCAGATAACCGATAATTTTCCGGTCATTCAGAATATGTGGCGTGAAAATGACGGATCTTGATCCGATAGACCGGCATATCCTCAACATCCTCCAGATGGATGGCCGCATTTCCAATATCGAGCTGTCCGAGCGCATCGGCCTTGCCGCCACCTCCACCAGTGATCGGGTGAAACGCCTGCAAAAACAGGGTTACATCACCGGCTTCGGTGCCAGGCTCGACCCGCAGTTGCTGGGGTTCGGCCTGCTGGTCTTCGTCGAAGTGATGCTGGACAAGACCACGCCGGATATCTTCGACCGCTTTTCCGAAGCGGTGGCGCAGGCGCCGGAAGTGCTGGAGTGCCATATGGTGGCCGGTGGCTTCGATTATCTCTTGAAGACCCGCGTGCCGGACATGACGACCTATCGGCGTTTTCTCGGTGACATCCTGCTTTCCTTCCCCGGCGTGAAGGAAACCCGCACCTATGCGGTGATGCAGGAGGTCAAGAATGACGGGCCGCTGCCGATCTGACGGGTGTTATCCGGCGCTGGCCGAACTGATGGCCTCGGCGGTGTTGAGGTCGGCAAAGGCACGCGCGGCGGCTGCGCCGAACTGAAGCGCAACGGAGCCGGCAGCGGCATGCAGGGCGCGCACCCTGCGGTCCGGCCCTGCCGCAAGGGCCAGTGCGTTGGCCGCAAGGCTGGCGTGGAAAAGCGCGGCCAGATAATGCCCGTTGGCCCCGCACAGGGCATAGGCGCCGCGTGCGCCCGCCCGGGTTGCTGCGGCCAGCAGGCGGGCTGCAAGGTCCGGCGGCAGGCGGGGCATATCGACGGGAAAGAGGGCAAGCCAGCCCTCCGGCGCGCTGCCGGTCAGCTCGGCCAGCCCGGCGGCAATTCCGCCGAGGGGGCCAAGGCCGGGCGCTGGCCGGTCGGCAAGCACCAGATCGCTATAGGCGGCAAACTCCGCTGCCGGACCATTGCTGGCAATGGCAAGGCGCTCCACCTGCGGGCCGGCAAGCGCGGCCATGTGGGCAATAAGCGGTTTTCCTTCCAGCAGGCGCCAGGGTTTTTTGCCGCCCATGCGCTGCCCGGCGCCGCCCGCCAGAATAAGGCCGAGTGCCGGCCTGCCGCTCATGGCTGTGCCTTCCGGTCGCCATGCCAGGCAAGAACAAAGGCAGCGATGGCTTCCACATCGTCCACATCCAGCACCGGCAACCCGGCCCGGCCCATCCCGTCGGGATCGAAAGGCTGGTCGGTGGCAACCGCGATGATGTTGCCATCCTGCGGAAAGAGCGGCGGGGTGCTGGTGGCGCGCGGCCGCCAGACCTCGATCTTGGGGTGCGGGTCGCGCTTGAAGCCTTCCACCAGCACCAGATCGACCGGGCTCATGCGGGCAAGCAGCGCGGCAAGCTCATATTCCTCGGCGCCGCGCAGCTCATGCATCAGGGCCCAGCGGGTGCCGGAGCCGATCATCACCTCCCGCGCGCCGGCCTGCCGGTGCCGGTAACTGTCCTTGCCCGGCCGGTCGAGATCGAAGTCGTGATGGGTATGCTTGACGGAAGAAAGGCTGAGCCCGGCTTCGATCAGCTGCGGCATCAGCCGCTCCAGCAGCGTGGTCTTGCCGCTGCCGGAAAAGCCGGTGATGCCAAGCACACCGCCATGGGGCGCGAAGGAGGGAGATTTGCTCACGTCGCGGCGCTCGCCCGGGCTTTTACGGGAGAGCGGCGAATTTCGAAGCTTTCCACATAGGCGTCCGGCTCGGACGGGTTGAAGAGCGGGCCGCCAAAAGCCGGCCCGAAGCCGCCGGCGGGCGCGGCCGGCAGCTCGATCCCCAGCGCTTCGGCGTAAAGATCGGGCCGGTAGATGCGGGCCAGCTCCGTCTGGCTGGCCGGTTCGGCCGCCTGCCCCCAGCGCCGCATCTGGGCATGAAGCCAGGCAGCGTGTTCCACGAAGGGCACGGTTGCCTGCTGGCTGTGGAACAGGTGGTATCCGGCAATGGCGGTTCCCTCCATGCCGGGGACAAGGTGCGGCCGGTCGGCGAGGTTGGCTTCCAGAAGCGCAGCGTCCACGCCGATATACTGTGGAGCCGCCAGCAAACCCGCCAGTTCCTGCCGGTTGGCCGGGTCTTGCGCCCAGGCGGCGGCCTTCACCAGCGCGCGGACCAGAGCGGCCATGGCTGCCGGCTTTTCCTGCCAGCGGTCCTCGCGCATCGCCAGCACCTTTTCCGGCCAGAGCGGCCAGATATCGGCCTTGGTGGCGACGATGCAGCCGATGCCCTCGCTGATAGCCAGCTGGTTCCACGGCTCGCCGACGCAGAAGCCGTCAATGGCGCCGATGCGCATTTGCTCCACCATGCGCGGCGGGGACACGATGACGATGTCGACATCCTGATCGGGGTCGATGCCGCCGGAGGCAAGCCAGTAACGCAACTCGTAATAATGGCTGGAGAAGGGGTAGACGGCGGCTAGGCGCAGCGGCTGCAACCCCAGCTCCCGCCGCTCGGCGATCAGCCGGGCGAGAGCGGCAGCCGCCGCGATGCGCCCGGCGCTGCTGGTGGGCTGGTCCACCAGCCCCATCTGGCGGAAAAGCGGGGCCGAAAGGGTGATGGCGTTGCCGCCTGTGCCCAGCGCCATCGGCACGATCATCGGCACCCGCATCTCGCCGACGCCGAGGCTGAGTGCGATGGGCAGGCCGGCCAACAGATGCGCGGCATCGTGATGGCCAAAGGCAACCTTGTCGCGCACCGCCGCCCAGGTCAGCTGCCGGTCGAGAAGGAGATCGATGCCCTCGGCTGCCGCAAAGCCCTTTTCGCGGGCCGCCACCAGGCTGGCGCAGTCGGTGAGCGGCACGAAGCCTACGGTCAGCGGCGTCAGGCCGGTATCAGGGGCCGCGATGTTGCGGTCGGGGCGGATCGTCATTTCGGCTTCTCCGGCCATCTTGGCTCAAAGCTGCATCTGGAAGGCGGTGATCACACTTTCGGCGATCTCCACCATCTTGCGGTTCTGCTGCATGGCGGCGCTGCGGATGGCCTTGTAGGCCTCCTCCTCGCTCATGCCGCGCTTGTCCATGAGCAGGCCCTTGGCGCGGTCAATCAGCTTGCGTTCGGCAAGGGCGCTGCGGGCTTCGTCGCGTTCGCGCGTCAACTGGTCGAGCGCGGCAAAACGCGAGATCGCCATGTCGACGATGGGGCGCACGCGCTCCTTGCGCAGTCCGTCCACCACATAGGCGGAAACCCCGGCCTCCACCGCCTGGCGGATCATCGAGCTGTCGGACTGGTCGACGAACATGGCGATGGGCCGGCGCACTTCGCGGCTGACCTGGAAGGCACTGTCCAGCATGTCGCGGTCAGGATTTTCAAGGTCGATGATGATGACGTCAGGCGCGATGGCCTGCACACGTTCCAGCAGGTTTGCCGAAGCGCGGATGGTCATGACATTGGCGTAACCCGTCTCCACCAGCCCCTGCTCAAGGATGGCCGCACGGGCCGGATCCACATCGATCACGAGAATGCGCAGGCCCGCCTCGTCGGCGCTGATCCTGCCTGAAGCACGTCCGTTTTTTTCCGCGCCCAATCGGTAACCCCAAGCCGCTCGAAGTTTTTTTTATGGTTTTTCCTCCCCTCGCCGGTGGTCGGGCCAGTGGCCCGGGCCGCCCTCGGGGCGGCAGGCAGCTGTGCGGCTTCAGGCGGCCGGCTTCATTGTCTGCCCCTGCTGGCGCCCCTTGTGGCCATGTTCGTACTCTTCAAGGAAACCCAGCAGCGCTTCACGATGCTCGTAATAACGCGGGTGTTCAAGCAGGGCCTGCCGGCTGCGCGGACGTGGCAGATCAACCTCCAGTATCTGGCCGATGCGGGCCTGCGGTCCGTTGGTCATCATCACCACGCGGTCGGCCAGCAGGATGGCCTCGTCCACATCGTGGGTGACGCAGATGGCGGTTACCTGGCTGCGGCTCCACACTTCCATCAGCACTTCCTGCAACTCCCAGCGCGTCAGGCTGTCGAGCATGCCGAAGGGTTCGTCCAGCAGCAGAAGCTTGGGCGAGAGGGCAAAGGCACGGGCAATGCCGACGCGCTGGCGCATACCGTTGGAAAGGGCGGAGGCCGGGCGGTCCATGGCATCGGCAAGGCCGACGCGGGAGAGGTAATATTCGACGATGTCGTTGCGCTCGGCGGCGCGGGCGTGCGGATAGACCCGGTCCACCCCGACCTCGACATTCTGTTTGGCGGTCAGCCAGGGAAAGAGGTTTGGCGCCTGGAAGACCACGGCACGGTCCGGTCCTGCGGTATCCACCTCACGCCCGTCGAGGATGACGCCGCCGCGGCTGATATCCGTCAGCCCTGCCGCCATGGAGAGGACGGTGGACTTGCCGCAGCCGGAGTGCCCGATGAGGGAGATGAACTCGCCGCGCCGGATCTTGAGGTCGAACCCTTCCACCACCGTCAGCGGCCCGCGCGGGGTGGGGTAGGTCTTGTGAATGTCGGAAAATTCGACATAGCGCTCGTCGATTGCCGATTTGCCGGCTTCCCGCCAGGCTTTGGGCGGGCGGCTGCGGCCAAGATCGATGGGCTCGATGGCCGGCAGGGAAACCTCGCCGGCATCGCTTGCCCGCTTTGCGCCCACCTTCATCAGATAACCGGTAATCTCGGCGCGCAGGCGCTTGAACTCGGGGTCGGCATTGAGAGCGGTGCGCTCGCGCGGGCGGGGTAGCTCCACCTTGAAAGCCGGACCGAGCGTGGCGCCGGGACCGGGGTTCAGCGGGATGACACGATCCGCCAGCAGCAGCGCTTCATCGACATCATTGGTGATGAGCACGACGGTCTTGCGCTCGGCACTCCAGATCGCCTCGATCTCGTCCTGCAGCTTGGCGCGGGTGAGGGCGTCGAGGGCGGAAAGTGGCTCATCCAGCAGCAGCATGTCCGGCGCCATCGCAAGGGCACGGGCCACGGCCACACGCTGGCGCATGCCGCCGGAAAGTTCGGCCGGGCGCCGGTCGGCCGCGTGGGCAAGGCCGACCATGGCGATGTGGCGCTCCACCCGGGCCGCGCGCTCGGCCTTGCTCTCGTGGCCGAATACGGCATCAACGGCGAGCCGGATGTTGCCCGCCACCGTCAGCCACGGCATCAGGGAATAGTTCTGGAACACCACCCCGCGGTCCGGGCCGGGGCCGGTAACCGGTTTGTCCTTCAGCAGCACTTCACCGGCATCGGGGGCAGCCAGCCCGGCGATGAGCGAGACCAGCGTCGATTTGCCGGAGCCGGAAAAACCGACAATGGCGACGAATTCACCCCGCTCGATGGTGAGGTCGATATCCTTCAGCACCTCGATGCGGCCGGCCCCTTCGCCAAAGCCCTTGGCGACACCCTTCAGCTCAAGAAAACTCATCTGCCTTGTCTCCTGCTCATAAGGGGGGCGGTGTCAGCGCACAGGGCCATGGCTGAAGAGCGCTTGGAGTGCCGCCATCGCCCGGTCGAGCACGAAGCCGATGATGCCGATGGTGAAGACGGCAACCATGATGCGGGCGAGGGAGGCGGCAGAGCCGTTCTGGAACTCGTCCCAGACGAATTTTCCAAGGCCGGGATTTTGCGCCAGCATCTCGGCGGCGATCAGCACCATCCAGCCCACGCCCAGCGACAGGCGCAGGCCGATGAAGATGTAGGGCAGCGCCGAGGGCAGCACGAGCTTCATGGTCTTGGTCGGCCATTTGAGCTGCAGCACCCGGCCGACATTCATCAGCTCCCGGTCGATGGAGGCCACACCGACGGCGGTGTTGATCAGCGTCGGCCACAGGGAGCAGAGCGTTACCGTGATGGCCGAGTTGAGGAATGCCTTGTCAAAGAGCGGATCTTCGGCGGTGTAGAGCGCGCTTACCACCATGGTGACGATGGGCAGCCAGGCGAGCGGCGAGACGGGCTTGAAGATCTGGATGAGCGGCCCGAGCGCGGCGTTGATGGTCGGGGAAAGCCCGCACAGGATGCCGAGCGGCACCGCGATTACCGTGGCCAGGAAGAAGCCCATGAACACGGTCTTCAGCGAGGTGGCGATCTGGTCGAGATAGGTGGGCTTGCCGGTGTAGCTGCGCCACTTGATCTTGTCGGTTTCGCCGGCCGCCTTGAACTTGTCGTTACGCTCCTGCTGGCGGGCATAAAACTCATCGGCACGATGCCGCTCCGCCAGATGCTCCTCATAAAGACTGCCAGCCTGCGTCAGCACCTGGGCCGGGCCGGGGATGGAGCCGAGCGAAGTGACGACGCGCGGCGCCAGCGTTCCCCACAGCACCACAAAGATGCCAAGCGCGATCAGCGGAATGCCGGCGCGTTGCCACAGTTGGCGCAGCTGCTGTTTGACCGGCTCTCCCGCCGCCATGCGAAGGAGCGGCGAGAACCAGCCAAGACCGATCCGCTCGATGACGCGGGCAGCGCGCATCAGGCCGGACTGGAGCCGCTGCCTGCTGAAGGGGCCGGGGGTCGTTTCAGGGGCGATGTCGCTGGCCGAAGTCATGGCATGTCGTCCTTGGCGCTGGTGCCCCGGGCTGGGAAGGAGGCCCGGGGCTTTTCGGGTGCCTGGTGGTGGTTCTTCGAGAATGGCCCGGGGCGGTCTTGTCCGCCGCCTCCGGGCTTGTTCCTTGCCGGGGGCAGGTCAGCCGCCGGTTACGCCGGCTGATGTCACCGTTTCATTGCCTTTCAGGCCGATGGGGAACTGGGCGAGATAGTCGTTCGGCTTGCGGGCATCGTAGGTCACGCCGTCGATGAATTCCTTCTGCGGCGCACGATAACCGTCGCTGCCGAAGGGGAAGTCTGCCTTGCTGGCCTTGCCTTCGGCAATCAGCGCTTCCGCCGCCTTCATGAAGATTTCCGGCTTGTAGACGCTGCGTGCGACCTGGTCGTACCAGCTGTCGGGCTCGGCGCCGGCAACCTGGCCCCAGCGGCGCATCTGCGTCAGGTACCAGATGGCGTCGGAATAGTAGGGATAGTTGGCGTAGTAGCGGAAGAAGACGTTGAAGTCCGGCACCTCGCGCTTGTCGCCCTTCTCATACTCGAAGGTGCCGGTCATCGAGTTGGCAATGACCTGCGCATCGGCGCCGACATATTCGGGTTTGGCGAGAATCTTCACCGCCTCTGCGCGGTTGGCGTTGTTGTTTTCATCCAGCCACATGGCGGCGCGGATGAGCGCCTTGACCACGGCAATGTGGGTGTTCGGATACTTCTCGGCCCATTCCTCGGTCACGCCGAACACCTTCTCCGGATTGTTCTTCCAGATCTCGTAGTCGGTGATGACCGGCACGCCGATGCCCTTGGCGACGGCCTGCTGGTTCCACGGCTCGCCAACGCAGTAACCGGAGATGGTGCCGGCTTCCAGCGTTGCCGGCATCTGCGGCGGCGGGGTGACGGAGAGCAGCGCCTGGGCGGAAATGGTGCCGGTGATGTCGTCCGGCGAATAATAACCGGGGTTGATGCCGCCCGCCGCCAGCCAGTAGCGCAGCTCGTAATTATGGGTGGAGACCGGGAAGACCATGCCCATGTTGAAGGGCTTGCCCTCGGCCCGGTACTGGTCGATCACCGGCTTGAGGGCGGCTGCGCTGATCGGGTGCTGCGGCTTGCCATCCGGCCCCAGCGGAATGTGCTTCTTCATCTCCTCCCACACGGAGTTGGAGACGGTGATGCCGTTGCCGTTAAGGTCCATGGAGAAGGCGGTAACGATATGCGCCTTGGTGCCGATGCCGATGGTGGCGCCGAGCGGCTGGCCCGCCAGCATGTGGGCGCCATCCAGCTCGCCGGAAATGGTGCGGTCGAGCAGCACCTTCCAGTTGGCTTGCGGCTCCAGCGTCACATAGAGCCCTTCATCCTCGAAGAAGTGCTTTTCATAGGCGATGGCAAGCGGCGCCATGTCGGTCAGCTTGATGAAGCCGAACTTGAGCTCGTCCTTCTCGATCTCGCCGGCAAGGGCGTGAGCGGGGGCCAGTGCCGGGCAGAGGGCCGCAATCAGGCCGGCTGTCGCCAGTCCGGCAAAAGCCCGGCGGCTGAGGCCAGCGGCAACGGCACCCGAAAGGGCGGCGGGGTGATGGGAAAACCGGTCGCGCATCGTCTCATCCACCTCGTCTCGTAAGGGGCAGGGGCGGCTTCTGCCGATCTTCCTGCCCGCCGGTCGGGTTTCTTGCCGGGCTGTGCACCAGTGCCCATGCCGACGGCAAAAAACAAAAAACGCCGCTACGGAAATCCGTGACGCCCGAAGGCACACGTTCCGTCAGCAGCGTTGCTGGTGGCCCGCCATCGGGCCGATGAAATTGAGAACCCGCCAGCGTCAGCGGATGAAGGCAGAGTGGCAAAAGCCGTGCCAGAAGCGGCCAGCACCGCCTGACCCATGGATCATTGTCCGCCAATCCGAAGCACAAGGGTTTGAAACAAAAGCGTTTTGCCGTGCTGTGGCCGGTCGGTCGCCAGAGACCCAAAAGCGTCGGCCAGACGCGCGCCCATTTCTGCACAATTGTTGTGAATTGGATCACATCGCTCAAATTTTAATCAGTGGCGAAAAAATCCGGTCCTGGTTTGCCGGTTTTCGGCGAAAGCTTTGCTTCACAAGCCGATTTTTCGAAAAAGAACGGCGTTGAGAGAGCGATGCCCGGCCGGCGAGAAGTGAAGAAGGTGGAGAAATAATTACATTAAAATCAAATAGTTAACAACATTTTGCATAATTTGTAAGCGATGACGATCCGCGCAATCGCCTTGTCGGCGCAGCCGGGTTCCGGGCTGCGGTCGGTGAATCTGGACAGGGAAACCTTCTGAATCAATTGGTTGCGGTTTCTGACCTGTGGCTTGCGGCCTTTCGGGGCGAAGTGGCACGTAGTTTGCGGATGAGGGAGGGCGCGGGGCAGTGCTGCCCTGCTTCCCATATCGCAACCTGATGGCGGGTTGCCCGGATAATGACGTCCGACACAAAGGAGCCTTTTCGAGGCTTCCGCGGGTCGGGCGTTTTTTTTCGTCTCTATCGGGCCGCAGGCGCTTTTCCGCTGCGGCCCCCAGCGAAGATGAGGTCGCCCGATGTCCAGCAATGAGCGTCCCCGCCTGATTGTGATCGGCAATGGCATGGCCGGTATCCGGACCGTCGAAGAACTGCTCCGGCACGATGGAGAAGCCTTCGCCATCACGGTGTTCGGCGCCGAGCCACGCGAGAACTACAACCGCATCATGCTTTCTCCGGTACTGGCGGGCGAAAAGACCTATGAGGAAATCGTCCTGAATGACCGGGCCTGGTATGCGGAGAATGGCGTCGAGCTGATCGCCGGCGATCCGGTCGTTTCCATCGACCGGGCGGCCCGCACCGTCACCAGCCGCGCCGGGCTGGTGCGAAGCTATGACCGGCTGCTGCTGGCAACCGGGTCCGATCCCATCATCATCCCGTTGCCGGGCCGTGAGCTGCCGGGCGTCGTGACCTTCCGCGATCTCGACGATGTCGAAAAGATGCTGGCAGCGGCGAAAGAGGGCGCGCCGGCGGTGGTGATTGGCGGCGGCCTTCTTGGCCTCGAAGCCGCTACCGGCCTTGCCAAACGCGGTATGAAGGTCAGCGTGCTGCATCTGGCAGGCCATGTGATGGAGCGCCAGCTGGATGAGGCCGCCGGGCACCTGCTGGAGACGGAGCTTGCCGCGCGCGGCATCGAGATCATCACCCGTGCCGACACCGGTGCCATCCTGGGCGATGGCAAGGTTGAAGCGGTGGCCCTCAAGGACGGGCGCACCCTGCCGGCGGTGCTGGTGGTGATGGCGGTCGGTATCCGCCCCAATACGGCGCTGGCGAAGGACGCCGGGCTGGAGGTCGAGCGCGGTATCGTGGTGGATGATTTCCTCACCACCTCTGACCCCGGCATCTTCGCCATCGGCGAGTGCGTTCAGCATCGTGGCCAGTGTTACGGGCTGGTGGCGCCGCTCTTTGAAATGGCGCGGACCTGCGCCGGGCGCCTCGCCGGTCATGGTGGCAACGGGTATCAGGGCTCCGTCACCTCCACCAAACTCAAGGTCTCCGGCGTCGATGTGTTTTCCGCCGGTACCTTTACGGCGGACAAGAGCTGCGAGGACATCGTCTTCCGCGATGCCGCGCGCGGTATCTACAAGCGCCTTGTGCTGAAGGAAGACCGGCTGATCGGCGCCGTGCTCTATGGCGATACCGGCGACGGGTCCTGGTATTTCGATCTCATGAAACGGGCGGAGGATGTGGCACCGCTGCGCTCCACGCTCATCTTCGGCCAGGGTTTTGCCGCGGAGGGTGCCGGCGCGGACCCTCTTAAGGCCGTTGCGGCCCTGCCGGACGAGGCAGAAATTTGCGGCTGCAACGGCGTTTGCAAGGGAAGCATCGTCTCCGCCATCCGTGAGAAGGGGCTGACCTCGCTGGGCGAGGTCAAGGCGCACACCAAGGCCTCCTCCTCCTGCGGGTCCTGCACCGGCCTTGTGGAAAAGCTGCTGGCCGCCACGCTGGGCGATGAGTACGAGGCCGAAACCGGCCCGAAGCCGATGTGCCCCTGCACCCAGCACGATCACGGCACGGTGCGCCGCCTCATCATCGCCAAGGGGCTCAAATCCATCCCTGCCGTCATGCAGGCGCTGGAGTGGCAGAGCGCGGAAGGCTGCCATTCCTGCCGCCCGGCGCTCAACTACTACCTGCTCTGTGCCTGGCCGGATGAGTATCGCGACGACAGCCGCTCGCGCTTCATCAATGAGCGTGTGCACGCCAACATCCAGAAGGACGGCACCTATTCGGTGGTGCCGCGCATGTGGGGCGGTCTCACCTCGGCAAAGGAGCTGCGGGCGATTGCCGACGTGGTCGACAAGTTCGACATCCCGACGGTGAAGGTTACCGGCGGCCAGCGCATCGATCTGCTGGGTGTGCGCAAGGAAGACTTGCCGGCGGTCTGGGCCGATCTCAATTCCGCCGGTATGGTTTCCGGCCATGCCTATGCCAAGGCACTGCGCACGGTGAAGACCTGCGTCGGCAGCGAATGGTGCCGTTTCGGCACCCAGGACTCGACCGGCCTTGGCGTGCGCCTCGAGCAGGCGACCTGGGGCAGCTGGATGCCGCACAAGTTCAAGATGGCTGTCTCCGGCTGCCCCAGAAACTGCGCCGAGGCCACCATCAAGGACTTCGGCGTCATCTGCGTCGATTCCGGGTACGAGCTGGTGGTGGGCGGCAATGGCGGCATCAAGCTGCGCGGTGCGGAACTGATCTGCAAGGTCGCCACCGAAGCCGAGGTCATGGAGATGTGCATGGCCTTCATCCAGCTTTACCGCGAGGAAGCCTGGTATCTGGAGCGCACCGCGCCCTGGATCGAGCGCGTGGGTCTTGAGCATGTGAAGCAGGCAATCGTCAGCGATGACGAGCGTCGCCGGGCGCTGACGGCCCGCTTCCTGCGCTCCCAGACCATCGCCCAGATCGACCCCTGGGCCGAGCGCGCCGAAAAGCAGGTGGATGCCCACGAATTCGCGCCGCTGGTCGCCGCCGAATAAGCCCCTTGTCCAGAAAAGGAATGCTCATCATGACCCGTGACACCGATTTCTGGTCCGATGTCGGCGCGCTGGAGGACATTCCCCGCCAGGGCGCCCGGCGCGTGGCGACAGCTGCGGGCGAGATTGCCATCTTCCGCACGCTGGATGATCGCCTGTTTGCCGTGCGCAACAGCTGCCCGCACCGTCACGGGCCGCTTTCAGAGGGCATCGTCCATGGCGCGCGGGTTACCTGCCCGCTGCACAACTGGGTGATTGACCTTGAAAGCGGCGAGGTTGTCGGCCCCGACGAAGGGTGCGTGCCGCGCCACATGGTGGAATTGCGCGGCGCCCGTGTTTTCCTGCGCCAGCCGGTCGCGGTGCCGGCTGCGGTGCTGGAGCCGGCGGAATGACAGCCGCCGTCCGCACGACCTGCCCTTATTGCGGTGTCGGCTGCGGTGTCGTCGCCAGCCGCGATGAGGCCGGGCACTGGCAGGTGCGGGGGGATGAGCAGCATCCGGCCAATTTCGGCCGTCTGTGCTCCAAGGGGGCTGCGCTGGCGGAAACGCTGGTGCCGGAAGGGCGGCTGCTGTTTCCGGAGATCGACGGCCGGCGGGCCGGCTGGGGGGAGGCGGTGGCAACCGTGGCCGAGCGTCTCAAGGCCACCATCGACGTGCATGGGGCCGGCAGCGTCGCCTTCTATGTCTCCGGCCAGTTGCTGACCGAAGATTATTACGTTGCCAACAAGCTGATGAAGGGCTTCATCGGCTCCTCCAACATCGACACCAATTCGCGCCTGTGCATGGCCTCCACCGTTGCCGGCCACAAGCGGGCCTTTGGCAGCGACACGGTGCCGGGCCTTTATGTCGATCTGGAGCTGGCCGACCTGGTGGTGCTGGTGGGCTCCAACCTCGCCTGGTGTCATCCGGTGCTGTTCCAGCGCCTGCGCGCCGCGCAGGAGAAGCGCGGCACGCGCGTCGTTGTCATCGACCCGCGCCGCACCGACAGCTGCGATATCGCCGACCTGCATCTGGCGCTTCAGCCGGGTGGAGACGTGGCGCTCTTCAACGGGCTGCTGCTGCATCTGGCCGAAGCCGGGCAGCTGGCGCCGGACTTCATCCGCAACAAGACAAGGGGTTTTGAGGAAGCGCTCACGGCGGCGCGCACCGGCGAAGCGGAGGCCGGTGCGCTCGCTCAAAAACTGGGTCTGGCCGAAGCCGATCTGCAGAAATTCTTCAACCTGTTTGCGCAGACCGAGCGGGTGGTGACGGTCTTCTCGCAAGGGGTCAACCAGTCCGATACCGGGACCGACAAGGTAAACGCCATCATCAACTGCCATCTCGCCACCGGCCGCATCGGCCGCGAGGGTATGGGGCCGTTCTCGGTAACCGGCCAGCCCAATGCCATGGGCGGGCGCGAAGTGGGCGGGCTTGCCAACCAGCTGGCCGCCCATATGGGTTTTTCCGCCGCCGAGCGTGAGCGCGTCGCCCGCTTCTGGGCTGTGCCTGCCGTTGCAGGCGGGGAGGGGCTGAAGGCCGTCGAGATGTTTGAGGCGGTGGCCGACGGGCGTATCAAGGCCATCTGGATCATGGCCACCAACCCTGCCGTCAGCCTGCCGCAGGCGGATGCCGTTCGGGCAGCGCTGGAAGCCTGCCCGCTGGTTATCCTCTCCGACTGCATCGGCACCACCGATACCGGCCGCTATGCCCATATCCGCCTGCCGGCCACCGGCTGGGGCGAGAAGGACGGCACGGTCACCAATTCCGAACGCACCATCTCGCGTCAGCGTGCTTTTTTGCCTGCGCTGGGCGAGGCAAGGCCGGACTGGTGGATCATCTCCCGCGTGGCAGCGGCGATGGGCCATGGGGCGGCCTTTGCCTATCAGGGCCCGGCGGACATCTTTCGCGAACATGCGGCGCTTTCCGCCTTTGAAAATGACGGCACGCGGGATTTCGACATCGGTGCCGCCGCTGATCTGGATGACGCGGCCTATGACAAGGCTCAGCCTTTCCGGTGGCCGTGGGTCGCGGGTAGCGCTCCGGCTGGCCGGCTTTTTGGCGGCGGGCGCTTCTTCACCGCCGATGGCCGGGCGAACTTCGTCGCAACCATCTCCCGTCCGCCGCGCAGCCGGGTGAGCCAGGAGTTTTCGCTGCTGCTCAACACCGGACGCTATCGCGACCAGTGGCACACCATGACCCGCACCGGCCTTGCCGCGCGCCTGACGGCTCACCGCAGCGAGCCGCTGCTGGAGATCAATCCGGCGGATGCCGGTGCACGCGGCCTTGCCGATGGCTGCCTTGCCGAGGTGGAGAATGCCGACGGGCGTTATATTGCCCGTGTGCGGGTAACCGCAGCGCAGCAGGCGGGCCAGATCTTCCTGCCCATGCACTGGAGCGGTGCTTTTGCGGCCCGTGCGGTGGCGGGCGCGCTGATCCCGCCGGTGGTCGATCCGGTTTCCGGCCAGCCGGCCCTGAAACTGGCTGCGGTGGAGGTCAAGCCTCTCGCGGCCGCCTGGCACGGCGTGCTGATCAGCGCCGCGCCGGTGGACGTGACGGAACTGGCCTATTGGGCCCGGCGCCGGGCACGCGGCGGTTATCTGGCGGAGCTTGCCGGTCTGGCCGCGGAGGAGGCCGAGGAGCTGATAACCCGGCTTGATGCCGCCCTTGAGGGCGAGCGGCTCGACTACAGGGACCCCGCCCGCGGCACCGTGCGCCATGCCTGGTTTGCCGGCGGGAGGCTGGTGGCGGCGCTCTTCGTGTCGCCGCAGCCGCTACGCGTCGACCGCAGCTGGCTGGAAGCGCTGGCCGCCGAAGAGGCGCTGGATGGTGCTGCCCGTGCCAGCTTGCTTGCCGGGCGGGCGGGCGCCGGGCGTCCTGCGACCGGCCGTATCGTCTGCTCCTGTTTTCAGGTCGGCTTCGACAGCATCGTTACCGCCATCCGTACCGGCAGACTGACAAGCCCCGCCGAAATCGGCGCCGCGCTCAAGGCCGGCACCAATTGCGGTTCCTGCATTCCCGAGCTCAAGGAGATCCTGGCCCATGAGCATGCTGCTTCCCTGGCTGGCACGGCCGGCCCGCGCACGGTGGAGCCTGCCGACAATGCAGCCTGAGGCGATTATAAACCCGGCAGGCTGGATGCAGCGCGCCGCCGGCTTTTGGCGCGAAGCAGGCCGCAGGCTGGTGCCGCGCAAGGCAAGCCGGGCGGCGGCCGGGCGCAGGGCGGGCGACGTGGTGCTGGTCGGTGCCGGGCCCGGAAATCCCGAGTTGCTGACGCTGGCAGCCGTCCGGGCACTCGCCGAGGCTGATGTGGTGCTGCATGACGCGCTGGTAACGCCCGAAATCCTCGCCTATGCGCGGCCGGGTGCGGCGCTGGTGGCCGTCGGCAAACGCGGCGGCTGTCCCTCCGCCCGGCAGGATGACATTAATGCCCTGCTGGCTGCGGAGGCGATGAAAGGGCACCGGGTCGTGCGCCTCAAGGGTGGTGATCCGTTCATCTTCGGCCGCGGCGGGGAGGAGATGGCGTATCTGCGGGCCTGCGGTATTGCGGTGCGGATCGTGCCGGGGGTGACGGCGGCCTTTGCGGCAGCGGCCGAACTCGGCGTGCCGCTCACCCATCGTGGCACTGCGCGGCGGCTCATGCTGGCAACCGCCACCTGCTCCAGTGAAGAAGAGAGCGACCGGCTCGATTGGCAAGCTGCCGCCTGCCCGGACGTGACACTGGCGCTTTATATGGGCCGGGCGCGGCTGGAGGCGACGGCAAAGCGCCTGATCGCCGCCGGTCGCGATCCCTATACTCCCTGCCTTGCGGTGGAGAATGTCGGGCGGCCGGAGCGCCGGCAGATATCGGCTCCCCTCGTTAGTCTTGCCCGGCATGTTGCCGTCTGGGGCGATGACGGGCCGCTGGTGGTGCTGATCGGCGAGGTGACGGCGATGGCCGACGCCGAGCTGTCGGTTGCCCTCGCCGTCGCGCAGGGCTGACCTCTAGCCGCCAACCTTTGCAAGACGCTCCAGCGCATCCCCGGCAAGTTTGCGGGTCAGGTCACCGGCCGGCAGCCTCGGGGCAAGGCGGGCGGCCTGCCCGGACCACATGTTGCTGAACTCGCCGGACCCGGCGGCTTCCGTCTTGGCCCGGATCGGCGCCAGTGCCCCGCCGGCGAGTGGAAAGGCCGGGGCGTCGGGCGAGAGCGGGCCAACCTCGCGCATCAATCGGTTGGCGATGCCGCGCGCCGGGCGGCCGGTAAAGAGATTGGTAAGGCTGGTGGCATCAGCCTCCGCCGTCTCCAGTGCCTCACGGTGCCAGGGTTTGACGGTTGCCTCGGGCGAAAACAGATAGGCCGTGCCCACCTGCACCGCACTAGCTCCCAGCACGAAGGCAGCGGCCACGCCGCGCCCGTCGGAGATGCCGCCGGCAGCAATCACCGGCACGGAGACGGCATCGGCGATCTGCGGCACAAGCGCAAAGGTGCCGATCTGGCTTGCCATGTCATGGGTCAGGAAATTGCCGCGATGGCCGCCGGCCTCCACGCCCATGGCGATGATGGCATCGCAGCCATGGCTTGCCAGAAACCGCGCTTCGGCAACGGTGGTGGCGGAGGCGATGATGCGTGCGCCGGTTGCCCGCACGCGCTCCAGCAGCGCCTGCTCCGGCAGGCCGAAATGGAAACTCACAACCTCGGGCTTCAGCCGCTCCACTTCCCGGCAATAGGCATCGTCAAAAGGGGCACGCCCGCCAGTCGGGGCACTCGCTGCCGGGTCCAGCCCGAGTTCCGCGTAATAGGGGGCGAGGCGTGCCTGCCAGCTGGCGAGCCGCTGCGGGTCGTCCGCGGGCGGAGTGTGGCAGAAGAAATTGACGTTGAGCGGGGCGGGGCTGGCGGCGCGAATTTTCTTGATAGCCTCGGCCATCTGCTGCGGCGTCAGCATGGCCGCGGCAAGGGCGGCGAGCCCCCCGGCCTTGCCGACGGCTATCGCCATTTCGGGCGTGCTGGCGCCGGCCATCGGGGCCTGAAGGATGGGCAGCTCGATACCGAAGAGATCGAGGATGCGGCGGTCGGGCCAGCGGGTCATGCGGGGCGTCTCCTGATGCTGCTTATCCCGGCGCTGCAATCGGCAGCCGGGGCACTGGTCAGCCGGGCAGCGGCTGCTATGCTTTGCTCCGATTTTTCCGCCCGCCCGCCGGCAAATTCCAGCCAGGAAATGAGATGAGTGTTTCTTCCTTCACGGTTCGGCCCGCCACACGCGCCGATGACGATGCCGTCTGGCCGATGCTGGAGCCGGTGCTGCGGGCAGGGGAAACCTACGCCCTGCCAAGCGGCTGGAGCCGGGAGGAGGCGCTTTCCTACTGGTTCATGTCCGGCCATTTCGTGTTTCTGGCCGAGGAAGACGGGCAGCCGGTCGGCACCTACTTCATGCAGGCAAACCAGAAGGGCGGCGGCGCGCATGTGGCCAATTGCGGCTACATCACCGCGCCGGGCGCCACTGGCCGGGGCATCGCCGCGCGCATGTGCGAGCATTCGCTGGAGGAGGCCCGCAGCCGCGGTTTCCGGGCCATGCAGTATAATTTCGTCATCAGCACCAATGAGCGCGCGGTCGCGCTCTGGCAGCGCATGGGCTTCGGCATCATCGGCCGCCTGCCGGGCGCTTTCGAGCATCCACGCCTTGGCGAAGTGGATGCGCTGGTAATGTTCCGCCGGCTCTGACCGGCGCCGGCCCCCCGCCATGGAGGGCCGGTGCCCGGGCAGTGAGATCAGGCGAGGGCCGCGTCGAGGGTGATCGGCGCCTTCATGAGCTTGGAGACCGGGCAGCCGGCCTTGGCCATGCCGGCCAGCTCCTGGAATTTGTCTGCACTCACGCCGGGGATGGTGGCGCGCAGCGTCAGATGGATGGCGGTGATGGCAAAACCATCGGCCAGCTTTTCCAGCGTCACGTCGGCGCGGGTTTCCATCTTGGTGGCGGTAAAACCAGCTTCGCCCAGAATGAGCGAGAGCGCCATGGTAAAGCAGCCGGCATGGGCAGCGCCGATCAGCTCTTCCGGGTTGGTGCCGGGTTTGTCCTCAAAGCGGCTGGCAAAGCCGTAAGGGTAGCTTTTGAGCGCGCCGGTTTCGGTGGAGATGGCGCCCTTGCCGTCCTTGAGGCCGCCTTCCCAGACGGCGTTTCCGAACTTCTTCATGATGGCTTCTCCTCAGTTTTGGTGAGGGGTTCGTGGCGCCGCCTTGCGTTCAGCGCGCAGCTTCTGCCGGCTGGGCCAGGGTGACGCCGAGCGGCCGGCGGCGGATGAACCCCCTGGTAACAACAACGCCGGCAATGATGAAAACGATCAGGCAGGTGAGCTCTGCGATGGCAAAAGGCGGCTCGCTCTGCGTCGGGGCGAGGGCCCGGAGCGCGGCGATCTTGCCGAAGGCCTGCGCCACGGCGACGAAAGCATTGAGATAGAAACTCGCTACCATGCCGGCGGCGTAAAGCAGCGCAGCCAGATTGCTGGTGAGCGCAGAGAAATGCAGCGCCAGCACCCCGGCCAGAATGATCAGCGCCACCGCCCCGATGATGTGCGAGGGCATGAGGAAGTGGAACGGGAAGAGATAGCCGCTGGCACTGGTGGCAATCGAGGTGATGAGGAACAGCCAGGTCCAGAAGGCCGGGACCTTGCCCCGAGCCAGGGCCACCAGCACGGGCACGCCGGCAACAAGGGCGATGATGCTGACAAGGCTGTGCCCGATGACGAGTTCGGGAATGAAGGCGATCATTGGCTTGAAGACTCCCGTTCGGCGAGCGGGGTTTGCCCCGGTCCTGCCGTGCCACCACAATCAGGCTGGCCCGGCCGGCCTGAGACTGTCTTGATGTTTTATACCCTTGTGTAGCGATCCGGGATTGTGGAGGCCCTCACAGCGCCGATCGGGTCAGCCAAGCCTGAAGCCGAAGGCATGCAGCACCGCCTTCAGCCGGTCGCGCCCCTTGAGGGAGGCACGCTCGCCGATGCGGTTTGCCATCTGCCGGGTCCAGCCGATGGGCGTCATCTTCTGGCGCAGCTGGAACTCGGTCAGGCGCTCGTCATAGGCGTCGAGCGCCCGGGGTGTGCCTGCGGCGCTGTATTGCTCGCGGTGAAGTACGGCTGCCTGCGGCAAGCGCGGCTTCATCTCCGTCGTCAGGTTTTCTGCCGGAATGCCCACCGACATGCCGAAAGTGACAAAGGTGTCCGGCGGCAGGGCAAGCTCGACCGCCACCTCTTCCGGATGGTTGCGCATGCCGCCGATATAGCAGCAGCCAAGCCCCAGCCCTTCCAGCGCAACCGCGGCGTTCTGCGCGGCAAGAGCGGCATCGAGCGAGGCGATGAGGAAGCTTTCCACATAGTCCAGCCCTTCGCCTGACTTGCCGTTGGCATGGGCGATGGCACGCAGGCGCGCAAGGTCTGCCACCCACATCAGCACCAGCGGGGCGCGCGCCACATGCTCCTGCCCGCCGGCAAGGGCGGCAAGGCGGGCGCGGCGGGCGGGGTCTTCCACCGCCACCACGCTCCAGGCCTGCAGGTTGGAGGTGGTGGAGGCGGACTGCGCCGCAGCCACCAGCAGCTCCAGCGTCCCGGCCGGCAGGGCTTCATCGCGATAGTGCCGCACGGTGCGATGCGACAGCACCGTCTCCAGCACCGCCTCGGCCCGGGTGGAAAGCGCCGGCAGGGTGAAATCGGCGGCGGCGCCGTAACGGGCCTCGATCAGCGCGGAAACGGACATGGGGGCACTCTCCTGTTGGCCTTGGTTTTTGCCTTGCCTGTTCATAACCCCGCGCCGGCCTGCTGGCCATGCCCGGTGCGCTGCGGCCGCTTGACGCTTGCGGCAAGAGCGAATTCTCTGTTTTATAGCGACCGATCAAAAACTATCGCAAGCCGCTGCCGGCAACCGGAGCTCCCTGATGATCCGCTTTTATTTTCATCCCACCCCGAACCCGGCCAAGGTTGCGCTGATGCTGGAAGAAACCGGCCTCGCTTACGAACTGGTGCCGGTGGATACCAGCAAGGGCGAGCAGCATGGGGCGGCTTTCCGGGCCATCAACCCCAACGGCAAGGTGCCGGCCATTCTGGATGAGGAGGGGCCGGGCGGCACTCCGGTACGGGTCTTCGATTCCGGCGCCATCCTGCTTTACCTGGCCGAAAAGACCGGCCGTTTTCTCGGCGCGCCGACGGACCGGGGCGAGGTGCTTTCCTGGCTGTTCTTTATCTCGAGCGGCCTTGGCCCCTTCTCGGGGCAGGCGGTGCATTTCCAGTATGCCGCGCCGGAAAAGCTGCCCTACGCCATCAACCGCTATCGCCGTGAGGCGGAGCGGCACTATGCCGTGCTCGACCGGCACCTCGCCGGCCGCGATTTCATCGCCGGCACGGAAATGACGATTGCGGATATCGCCGCCTGGGGCTGGCTGGACCGCGCGGCCCGGGTGCTGACAGCCGAGCCGGGCGCTAACCCGCTTGCGGCCTATCCGGAACTCGCCCGCTGGTTTGCGGCTATCGATGCCCGGCCGGCGGTCGCCCGGGCGCGGGCGGCGGGGCAGGGCATAAGCTTCAAGCGCGAGATGGATGAGGACGCGCGCCGGGCGCTGTTCCCGTCGAACTATCCGGCGGCCTGAACAGGGCGCCTGACCGTCAGGCGACGGCAGGGCTCAGGCGGGGGCTATCCAGCAAGGCAAGCGCAGGGCGCACCAGCCCCTCCAGCATCGCCGGTTCCGGCCGGGTGCGGGCCATGACACGCAGGCTCATCAGCGTTGCCAGCAGCAGGCGGGCAAGATCGCCTGCCGGTTGCGCGTCGGTGATGCTGCCATCGCGCTGCCCGGCCGCCACGCAGCGCTGGAAAAACCCTTCCAGCTGCCCGAGCACACCGGAGATGACCTGGGCAAACTCGCTGTCATGCGGCGCTACTTCCAGCGCGGAGTTGATCAGCAGGCAGCCCTTGCGGTCGGGGTCATTTACGGAGAGGCGCACCACCTCGTCGAAAAAGGCGCCGATGGCGGCGCGTGGCGGCAGGCTGGGCTCGAAGCGGGCGATGCGGTCGCCGAGCGTGCCGGCAACATAATGGTCCAGCGCGCGGCGGAAGAGAGCGCGCTTGTCGCCAAAGGCGTTGTAGAGGCTGGCGCCGGTAATGCCCATATGGCGGGCAAGGTCGCGCACGGAGGTGGCCTCATACCCGCGCGACCAGAAGCAGCGCATGGCGGCAGAAAGCGCGGCGTCTTCGTCAAATTCCCGGGGCCGGGCCATGCCGGATGCATCTCCTGGGCCGCCCCTTGGCAGGAATCCGGGCGGCAATGTGGGCCGGTTAACGCAGTTGTGATCCCGCCCGGCTTGCAATGAACGGGGCCGGAGATATTCTAGATCGTACGTTCTAAAATACAAGCGGCGTGCGCTTATAGCGCCCCGCAGGGCTGGGGGCGAAACGATGGAACTGGCGGGCAAGCGTATCCTCATCACCGGCGGCTCCAGCGGTATCGGTCTTGCGCTGGCCGAGCGGTTTGCCGCGGCCGGCGCCCGGCTGTTCCTGACGGCACGGGGCGAAGAGCGGCTGGAAGCAGCCGTGCTGCAACTGCAGGCCATCGGGGCGACTGTTGCCGGCGTCTCTGCCGATGTCGCCACGGCCGAGGGGCGGGCACTCACCCTCTCCACCGCGCAGGCGGCGATGGGCGGCATCGACATACTGGTCAACAATGCCGGCGGCGTGCGCGCCGGGCGGCTGGAGGAGATCGCCGAAGCGGAGATCGAGGCGATGATCACCGTCGATCTGCTCGCCCCCATCCTGCTGACGCGCGCCGCCTTGCCGGCTTTGCGCGAAAGCGGCGACAGCCTGGTGCTCAACATCGCCTCAGGCCTTGCTCTTGTCGGGGCGCCCTTTTACGCCACCTATGCCGCTGCCAAGGCCGGACTTGCCCGCTTCGGCGAGGCGCTGCGGCGGGAGCTGAAGGGCGAAGGCATCCATGTGCTGACGGCCTATCCCACCGCCACCGATACTCCGATGATGAAAAGCTCGAAGGCCGGGCCGGAGCTGGGCTTCATCCGCGAGCCGGTGGCGGCGGTGGCCGATGCCATTCTCGAAGCAGTGCGGGAAGATGCCTTCAGCGTCATCCGTGGCGGCGAAGCGCGGGAAAAGATGATCCGCCTTAACCGCGAGGCGCCGGAGGTGGTGGACCAGCGTTTTCTCGATATGAAGGCGGGCCTTGCCGAGGCGGTAAAGGGTCACTCAGCGCTCTGAGAGGCTTTCTGCCGGGGCGGCATAATGCCGGCGGATGGCCTTGCCGATCAGGCGGCGGCTCTCGCTGGCGCTCAAGCGATGCCGGGCCTCGATGGCCGCAGCCTGCACGGCCAGCGTCGTGTCCTTGATGACATGGCGAAACCAGGCCGAATAATCCCCGGCCTGCAGGTGATGGAGCCATACGGCGTCGCTCACCCCATCCGCGATATCGAGAAACTCATAGAGATTGCGGGCGCGGATATTCATCTCCTTGTGCGGGCCGCGGAACCAGAAACTGCGCTCCGCCCCCACATCGCCGGCGGCATATTTGCCGGCATGGCGCTTGTGACATTGCTCCGGAATAGAAAGGCGGACGGTTACGGGCGGGTCTCCTGACCAGGGCGACCACCAGAGAAGGCAGCCGGCCTCCGGTGCGCTCACCTCTGGCGCTTCGATGCCAAGCGCCTGCGCCATGCTGCGCAGGATGTGCGGGGCGGCGCTGCCGAAGGCGAGCACGACATGGACGGACCTCAGGATGGGGTGGGCCATCGCCGCGGGGTCGAGCGTGATGAAAATGGAGGACGGGATATCTCCGGCCTTGCCCGGCAAGTCTATTTCGCTGCCCGCCGGCAGCACCTGATGCGCCTCATCGATGATGACCCAGTGCGGCCGGCCGGTCTCGGCCTTCAGGCTCGCGGTTTCCTCAAACAGGGCGGCGAGCAGGTGCCGCCGCGCGCCAAGGCCCATGGCCTGGGTATTGATGACCAGATTGACCTCGGCATTGCGCAGCAGGCTGATGGCATCGCCCAGCACCGGCGCCGTGCGGGCATCGCCCACCCCGACCGTGTGCTCCAGCCCCGGATAATCGCCTTCCGGGTCGATGACGCAGAATTCGAAACAGCGCTCGGTCATCTTTTCGGTAAGGGCGGTGGCGAGGGTGGATTTTCCGCAGCCGGAGGGGCCGGCGATAAGCACGCTGCCCTGCCATGGCTCCAGTACGATCTCTTCCCCGCCCGGCCCATGGCCGAGATGCAGCCCGTGTTTGGCGCGGGGGGCGATCAGCGCATCGGCGGCAATCAGGGCATCGACAAGCTCGCTGACCCCGTCGCCATGGTCCCGCGTCAACACGATATCGGCATCGGCCTTCAGCGCTTCGACTGCATTGGCGACGGCCGCCGCGCAGCCGCTTGCCCTCAATAGCGCGTGGTCGTTTTCGGCATCCCCGACCGCGACGGCATTTTGCGGCGAAAGCCTGAGATCATGCAGGGCGGCCAGCAGCCCGCTCGCCTTGTTGACCCCGGGCGGCAGGATCATGATCGCACCCTTGTTGAAGACGATCTGAAGTTCCAGACCCAGTTCGCGGATCGTCTCCACCACCTGCGCCTGATGCGGCTCCCAGGTGGCGACCACCACACGGCCCGCCGATATGGGCCCGACCCCGCGCTCGGCAAGGCGCTGCACCAGCGCTTCGGGCGGTGGGGAGGCCAGCAACCGCTCTTCGCCTGTCGCCGGCACATAAAGCAGGGCGCCGTTTTCGGCGACGACACGATCAAAGAGGGAAAGGTCGGGCAGCAGGTGCTTCAGGTCCGGCAGTTCGCGGCCGGTGACCAGCAGCAGATGGCGCCCGCTCTGTTTCAGCCGCCTGAGGCTCTCCAGTGTTCCGGCGGACACGACACCGTCATGGGCAAGGGTGCCATCATAGTCGGCAGCAAGGGCAAGGAAGTACATGGCCAAAGACCTCCCGGCGCAACCGGGGACCGGTTGCGGCAGGCCTTATCCTAGGACGCGCGGACGCCCCGCCGATTGATCCAGCGCAAACTTTGGCGTGATCCATACCCAGAAATAGCGGGCATGAAAAAGGCCCCGCCGGCTACCGGCGGGGCCTCTTCAACAGTGATCTCTGATCCGGATCAAACGTCGAGATTGCTGACGTTCAGCGCGTTGGAGACGATGAAGTCGCGGCGGGGTTCGACGATGTCGCCCATGAGGGTGGTGAACACCTCTTCGGCATCGTCGCCATGCTTGACCTTGACCTGCAGCAGGGTGCGGGCTTCCGGATCGAGCGTGGTTTCCCACAGCTGCTCGGGGTTCATTTCACCCAGACCCTTGTAGCGCTGGATGGAAAGGCCCTTGCGGCCCTGTTCCATCACCGCATCCATCAGGGTGACCGGGCCGTCGACGGTCCAGGTCTTGTCCTTGACGGTGAAGGTGGCGCGGTCGGCAAAGCGGCTGCCGAGCTCGTCCTTCATCGCGGTCAGGCGGCGGCACTCGCTGCTGCTGAGCGCTTCCGGTGCCAGGGTGAAGCGGGTGGTGACGCCGCGCAGCAGGCGGGTCAGCACATAACCTTCGCTGGCGGAGAAGCTGCATTCCCAGCCGCGTGCATGGCTGGGGGCCATGGCGTTGAGGCGGTGGGCCACATCGGCGGCGACAGCCTGGCCACGGGCCGCGTCATTCAGCAGCTCGGCATCGAGGCCGCCGAGAATGGCAAGCTGCTCGACAAGCTGCGGGGCGCCGCTCTTGCGGGCAAGCGGGTCGAGCAGGGTCTTGGCGATGCGGGCCTGCTCCACGGCGTTGCGCAGATCGGCGCCGGCCACCTGGGCACCGCCGGCCAGCACCAGCACGGCATCCGACAGGCCTTCATCCAGCAGATATTCTTCCAGCGCCCGGTCGTCCTTCACATAGACGGTCGACTTGCCTTTCTTGACGCCATAGAGCGGCGGCTGGGCGATGTAGAGGTAACCGCGCTCGATGATCTCCGGCATCTGCCGGTAGAAGAAGGTGAGCAGCAGGGTGCGGATGTGGCTGCCGTCCACGTCCGCGTCGGTCATGATGATGATCTTGTGGTAACGCGTCTTTTCGATGTCGAATTCGTCGCGGATGCCGGTGCCGAGCGCGGTGATCAGCGTGCCGATTTCCGCCGAGGACAGCATCTTGTCGACGCGGGCGCGCTCGACATTGAGGATCTTGCCGCGCAGCGGCAGGATCGCCTGGTTCTTGCGGTTGCGGCCGGACTTGGCGGAGCCGCCGGCGCTGTCACCCTCGACCAGGAAGACTTCGGAGTTGGCCGGATCGCGCTCCTGGCAGTCGGCAAGCTTGCCGGGCAGGGAGGCGATGTCGAGCGGGCTCTTGCGGCGGGTGAGGTCACGGGCACGGCGCGCGGCCTCGCGGGCGGTTGCCGCTTCCACCACCTTGCCGACGATGCGCTTGGCGTCGTTCGGGTGCTCCTCAAACCAGGTGGCAAGGCTGTCGGCGACGATGTTCTCCACCACCGGGCGCACTTCGCTGGAAACCAGCTTGTCCTTGGTCTGGCTGGAGAATTTGGGGTCCGGCACCTTGACGGACACGATGCAGGTCAGGCCCTCGCGCGCATCTTCACCGGTCAGCTGCACCTTCTCCTTCTTGAGGATGCCGGAGCTGGTGGCGTAGCCGTTGACGGTACGGGTCATCGCGCCGCGGAAGCCGGCCAGATGCGTGCCGCCATCGCGCTGGGGGATGTTGTTGGTAAAGCACAGCGTGTTCTCGTGGTAGGCGTCCGTCCACTGCAGCGCCACTTCCACGGTGATGCCGTCCTTCTCGCCGCGCATGTTGATCGGCTCGTGAAGGGCGGTCTTGCTCTTGTTGAGGTACTTCACGAAGGCTTCAAGGCCGCCTTCGTAGAAGAGGTCAACCACGCGCTCCTCGACACCGCGCGAATCCTTGAGCTGCAGGCGCACGCCGGAATTGAGGAAGGCGAGCTCGCGCAGGCGGTGTTCCAGCCGCTCGAACTCGAAATCGATGACCTTGAAGGTCTCGATGGAGGGCATGAAGGTAACGTGGGTGCCCTTCTTGCCCGGCGCATCGCCCAGCACGGCGAGCGGGTTTTCCGCCTCGCCATGGCGGAAGCGCATCCAGTGCTCCTTGCCGCCGCGGAAGATGCGCAGCTCCAGCCGTTCGCTGAGCGCGTTAACGACGGAAACACCCACGCCGTGCAGACCGCCGGAGACCTTGTAGGAATTCTGGTCGAACTTACCGCCGGCATGCAGCTGGGTCATGATGACCTCGGCCGCCGACACACCTTCCTCGGCATGGATCTCGACCGGAATGCCACGGCCATTGTCCGTCACGGTGACGGAGCCGTCGGCATTGAGGATCACCTGCACAAGGTCGCAATAGCCGGCCAGCGCCTCGTCGATGGCGTTGTCCACCACCTCATAGACCATGTGGTGCAGGCCCGAGCCGTCCTCGGTATCGCCAATATACATGCCCGGGCGCTTGCGCACGGCATCCAGGCCACGCAGCACCTTGATGGAGTCCGCACCATAGGCGGCTTCGGCGGAATAATCGGCGTCGGTCACGGTCGTCCAGTCCTCACTCGTCACGTAGCGTTCTGCGGCGGTGCAGCAGGCGCGATGCGTGCGTCTTCAATAGCATAAAATTGGGCCCTGTCCCCAAAAGGAGCGAAGAGGGCGTCGTCGGTTCCGGTCAGCCAGGCCTGCGCTCCCAGCGAGCCGATCAGCGTGTAGAGCGCTGTGCGGCGCTGGGCGTCGAGATGGGCGGCCACCTCGTCCAGCAGCAGCAACGGGGCAAAGCCCCGCCGTGCCGTTATCAGGCGGGCATTGGCCAGCACGATGGCAATGAGCAGGGCCTTCTGTTCCCCGGTGGAGCAGGAGGCGGCCGGCATGTTCTTGGCCACATGATACACGGAAAGATCGCAGCGGTGCGGCCCTTCCGTCGTGGTGCCCGCAGCGGCATCCAGCGCGCGGGTGGCGGCAAAGCGCTCGCGCAGCCAGTCTTCCACCGCCAGCGCCGGTTCGCTCTCCAGCCGCTGCTCGGCCTCGCCGGTCAGCAGCAGGCGCGCGTGCGGGAAGGGGCTTTCATCGGCGGCGATGGCGCCGGCCAGTTCGCGCACATAGTCGGCGCGGGCGGCGGCAACGGCGACGCCCTGTTGGGCCATGATCTCTTCAAGTCCCGCCAGCCACGCCCGGTCCATCCGGCCTTCGCGCAGCAGGCGGATGCGCTCGCGCATCGCCTTTTCATAGCCGGCCACGCGGCTGGCATGGGCAGGGTCGAGCCCGTAGACCAGCCGGTCGAGGAAACGCCGGCGCTCGCTGCGCCCCTCGATGAACAGACGGTCCATCTGCGGGGTGAGCCACACGGCGGCAACATGGTCGGCCAGCACCGTCTGGCTGCGGGCATTGACACCGTCAACGCGCACCAGCCGGCGCTCCGAACTGTCGCTCTCGCCTGCCGCGCCATCGCGGCCGGTGCCGATATCGACGGGGCCGGTCGGCGTGTCGAGCCGGGCGGAGATGGCCCAGCCGGCGGTAGCTGCTTCCGGCACAGGCTCGTTGCCGGGCACAACACGCTTCAGCTCCGGCAGGGCCGCGCGGCGCAGGCCCTTGCCGGGGGTGAGGAAGGAGAGTGCTTCCAGAAGGTTGGTCTTGCCGGCGCCGTTGGGGCCGGTCAGCACCACCGGGCGCGCATCGCACTCCATGCGGATGGTGTCATAACAGCGAAACTGGCTGACGGAGAGACGGCGTACGGCAAGGCGCACCGGTGCCAGACCGGCACCGGTGGTCGCGCCGCCCGGACCGGGCGCCGTATCAAGGGGCGTGGCCGTCTCGGCCATGCCGGTCTCCCTTCGCAAGAGAGCGCTGATGGTTAACGCCCGCCCCGTCAGACGCGCATCGGCATCAGCACATAAAGCGCCGAGCCGTCATTGGCGTCCTTGACGATGGTGGGGGAGGCGCTGTCTGCCATCTGCAGCTCCAGCTCCTCGCCGGTCACCTGCTGGGTGATGTCGAGCAGGTAGCGGCTGTTGAAGCCGATCTCCTGGCCGCCCTCGCTGTAATCAACCTCCAGCTCCTCGGTCGCCGATCCGGCCTCGGGGCTGGTGGCGGAGAGGATGAGGCTGCCATTGCCGATGCTCATCTTGATGGCACGGGTCTTTTCGATGGCAATGGTCGCCACGCGGTCGACGGCGGCGGCAAAGGCCTTGGTCGGCACACGCAGGTGTTTGTTATTGCCGGTCGGGATCACGCGCTCATAGTCCGGGAAGGTGCCGTCGATGAGCTTGGTGGTCAGCGTCACGTCGCCAACCTCGATGCGGGCCTTGGTCTTGCCGAGGGAGACGGAGACTTCCAGCGTCTCGTCCTCGCCCAGCAGCTTGGCAATCTCCGTCACGGCCTTGCGCGGCAGGATGATGCCGGGCATCTGCTCGGCGCCCACCGGGGCCGGCAGTTCCACACGGGCAAGGCGGTGCCCGTCGGTTGCCACCGCACGCAGCATCGGGTTTTCCGGGTCGCTGGTGGTGTGGAAGTAGATGCCGTTCAGGTAATAGCGCGTCTCTTCGGTCGAGATGGCAAAGCGGGTGCGCGCGATGAGCGCGCTCAGATCGCCGGCCGAGACCTTGAAGTGGGTGGAAAGATCACCCGAATGCAGCACCGGGAAATCGGCCACCGGCAGGCAGCCGAGGCGGAACTGGGAGCGGCCGGCGCGCACGGTGATCATGCCATCGCCGCCGGAAAGCGAAAGCTCCACCTGGCTGCCGTCGGGCAGCTTGCGCACGATGTCGAAGAGGGTATGGGCCGGGGTGGTGGTCTCCCCCGCCTGCTCGACCAGAGCCGGGCAGGTCTCGACCACTTCCAGATCCATGTCGGTGGCGGTGAGCTTCAGCGTGGCGCCCTCGGCCACCAGCCGCACATTCCCCAGGATGGGAATGGTGTTGCGTCGTTCAACGACGCTGGAGATATGGCTGAGCGAGCGGAGCAGGGCGGCGCGTTCGATCGTGAGCTTCATCGCGGTCTTTGGCTGAGTGGCGGTCCGGGACGGGCGGAAATCCTTGATAAATCAAGGAGAGCCCGCGCGGCGCGAGCCGTGCGGGGGCGTACTATACCATAAGGAAAGCATGAGGGAAGGAAACTGCGGCGCCCCTGCCTTCGCATATGCGAGCAGGCATCAGTTGGTGCGGGCAAGCACGCGCTGACGGGCCTCCGCACTGTCGCGGTCGCTCATGCCCAGCATGGGCACAAGGCGGCGGATCAGCGCGGTTTCGTGGTCTTCAAGCTCGCCATCGGCAAGCGCCACTTCCCACAGCATCTCCAGCACCGTGGCCCGTTCCTCGATCGGCACGTCGGCTACGATGACACGCACATTGGCGAAAAGATCCACCGAATGCTCGGCCCGCTTGAAGGCCGCTTCCGTCAGCGCCTTCGCTTCAGCCGTGGGCATGCCAAAATGGCGGGCGGCGATGGCGACGATGCTGTCGAACTCACGTTTGTCGGCGTGGCCATCGCGCAGCGCTGCTTCTGCCAGCAGGGCAATGAGGGCCAGCTGGCGTAGCGGGAAACGCTGCTGCACGCCGCTGTTCGCGGGGGCGCCGAAGATGATCTCGCACAGGGCTTGCCACATTAACTCGTTATCCGTCCTTCGCTACGGCCGGAAGGGCCTGATCTTCTTAAAGCGGCAGGCGCACCGTGGCGCGCAGGCCGCCGCGGGGGCTGTCCGACAGCAGGATGTCGCCGCCATGGGTGCGGGCGATATCCCGCGCGATGGTCAGGCCAAGGCCCACGCCGCCCGTATCCGGGTTACGCGAGCGCTCCAGCCTTGAAAAGGCACGAAACACCTCGCGCCGCTTGTCGGCCGGAATGCCGGGGCCGTCATCATCCACGATGATGTCCACCGCTACCTCGCCGACAACCATGCTGAGCCAAACATGCTCACCAAATTTGGCCGCATTGGTGACGAGGTTAACAATGCAGCGCTTGAGGGCTTTTGGTCGCACTGCCACCTCGATGACCTCGGCCGGCTCCAGCCACAAGAGCGTGCCGGCGCGGCGGGCATCGGTGGCGATCTCGTCCAGGAGGTCGGAGAGGTTGACGGCAGCGGCTTCCTCGCTGCCTTCGCCGCGGGCAAAGGCGAGATAGCCGGAGATCATGTGCTCCATCTCCGCCACATCCTGCCTCAGCTCGTCGATGCCGGGATCGTCGCCCATCATGGCGAGCTCCAGCTTCATGCGGGTCAGCGGGGTGCGCAGGTCGTGGCTGACGCCGGCCAGCATCTCGGTGCGCTGGGCCACCTGCCGTCGCAGGCGCTCGCGCATGCGCAGGAAGGCCAGCGCCGCCTGCCGCACCTCCAGCGCACCCTCGATCTTGAAGCGCGGCACATCGAGCCCCTTGCCCAGCCGGTCGGCGGCATCGGCAAGGCGGCGGATGGGGCGGATCTGGTTGCGCATGAAAAGCAGCGCCACGGCAAACAGCACCAGTGCCGTGCCCGCCATCCACAGCACGAAGACATAGGTGGTGGAGGAGAAAAGGCGGCTCAGGGGCGCGATAAACACCATCACCCCGTCCGGCAGCTGCACTTCCACCGTCACCGTTTCGGCGCCGCTGTCGGCCAGCACCGTGTGCGGGCGGCGTACCTGATCGGTCAGCGCGTCGGAAAGCCGGCCTTCGACAATGTCATCCTCCTGTCCGTCCGGTTTGGCCGGCAGCAGGGCTTGCGGCATCCAGGCGACGCGCAGGCCGAGCGTGTCGCGCGTGACGTCCAGCAGCCGCTGGCGCGATTGCGGGTCCTGCGCCCGCTCGGAATAGGCGATGACCATGGCAATCTCGCTGGCAAGGCCGACGGCGAGACGGTTGGACAGCACCGACCAGTGGCTTTCGAAGAACACATAGGTGGCGACGATATGCACCAGCACCGCCGGGGTGGCGATGATGAGCATGGAGCGGCCAAAGAGCGTGCGCGGCAACAGCCGGCGCAAGAGGCCGCGCCCTTCCATGGTGCCGGCGGCCTGCCGCAGCACCTCGGCCTGATCGGCATCGGTATCGGCGGCGGGCGCCGGTTGCCGCGGCGGCAGGTCGGCATTGTCAATCGGGGCGGAGGACATATCCCTCTCCGCGAACGGTCACGAGGTAACGCGGCTGGCGGGCGTCATCGTCAAGCTTGCGGCGCAGCCGCACCACCTGCACATCCACCGTACGCGCATTGCCGGTAACGGCCGAGCGCTCGATCAGTTCGTCACGGCTGACGATTTCTCCTGGCCGCAGCGCCAGAACGCGCATCAGGCTGGCTTCGGCGGTGGTGAGCATGCGCGGCTCCAGTCCGCCATCGCTCACCAGTTCCTCCCGCTCCGGGTTCCAGCGCCAGCTGCCGAACCGCATGATGCGGGGGGCGGCGGGGGGCGGGGCCTGCACCGGGCGGCGCTTCAGGATGTTGTTGATGCGCAAAAGCAGCTCGCGCGGCTCGAACGGCTTTACCAGATAGTCGTCCGCCCCGGCCTCCAGCCCGCCGATACGGTCATCGGCATCGCCCATGGCCGTCAGCATCAGGATGGGGGTGGCAAAGCCCCTGGCGCGCTGGGCGGCTGCAAACTCAAGGCCCGTCTCGCCCGGCATCATGATGTCGAGCACCAGCAGGTCGAATTCCAGCCCTTCCAGCTTGGCGGCGGCGGAGGCGGCATCCTCCGCCACGGTGACGAAGAAGCCGTTTTCCGACAGGTATTTGCGCAGGAGTTCGCGCAGGCGCCGGTCGTCATCGACCACCAGAATATGGGCGGCATTGTCGGCGTCAGACACCCTGCGGCCCCTTCCGGCGTCCGTGGCGCTGCAGGAACTTGGTGCGATCCCCCGGCTCCATGATGCCCAGCATGACCTGACGGAAACCGTCCACCGCCTCGGCGCCCGAATCACGGAAGGCACGGGCAATGAGGCTGCGCTGCAGCTCGAACACGTCGCGCTCCAGCCCTGCACCCTTTTCCGTCAGGCTCAAGAGGCGCTGGCGCCGGTCGCGCAGGCCCGGTGCCTGCTCGACATAACCCTGCTCGATGAGATCCCCCAGCACGCGGCTGAGGCTCTGCTTGGTGATGCGCAGGATGGCCAGCAGGTCGCTGACTTTCAGGCCGGGATTGCGGCCAATGAAATAGAGGCAGCGATGGTGGGCGCGTCCCAGCCCCAGCTTGTCGAGGAAGGCGTCCGCCTCGGCGGTGAAGTCCCGGTAGGCATAAAACAAGAGCTCGATGCCCTGCCGGATCTCCTCTTCGCGCAGGAAGAGCGGGTTTGCCGCCACCTTCGGCGAGGCCGTGGCGGCGGGCGGCGATGTGTGCCGATTTGCATCTGTGACACTGAACACAGAGTTACTGCGGCTTTCCGGCGATTTTATGTCAGCCATGTTGACGTATTGCCGATGGAATGTTATCGCCTGACTCGACGAGAAGAAATTTATCCACCCGATACACCCCCTTCTCGAGCAACAAAATTACCAAGCGAGATTAGAATGGCCACCCAACCCTTTGACGATCGCGACGGCTTCATCTGGATGGACGGCGCGCTCATTCCCTGGCGCGACGCCCGTTGCCATGTGCTTACCCACGCCCTGCATTATGCCAGTTCGGTTTTTGAGGGCGAGCGTGTTTATGGCGGCAATGTCTTCAAGCTGAGCGAACACAGCCAGCGGCTGGAAACCTCGGCCGATATCCTCGGCTTCAAGCTGCCCTTTTCCGTGGCGGAGATCGACGCGGCGACCAACGCCGTGGTCAAGGCCAACAATATCGTTGATGGCTATGTGCGCCCGGTTGCCTGGCGGGGCAGCGAGCTGATGGGGGTGGCCGCGCAGGCAACCCGTATCCATGTCGCCATCGCCACCTGGCAATGGCCGTCCTATTTCGACCCGGCAGCGAAGATGAAGGGCATTCGCCTCGATCACGCCACCTGGCGCCGCCCGGACCCGGTAACCGCGCCCTCTCATGCCAAGGCCGCCGGCCTCTATATGATCTGCACCATGAGCAAGCATAATGCAGAGAACCGCGGTTATGACGACGCCATGATGCTGGATTATCGCGGTTTCGTGGCGGAGGCGACCGGCGCCAACATCTTCTTCGTGATGGATGGCAAGCTGCACACGCCCAAGGCGGATTGTTTCCTCAACGGCATCACCCGCCGCACCGTCATAGGCCTTGCGCAGGCCCGCGGGCTGGAAGTGGTCGAGCGCCACATCAAGCCGGAGGAACTGGCCGGGGCGAGCGAAGTGTTCCTCACCGGTTCTGCGGCGGAAGTAACGCCCGTGCGCGAGATCGGCGAGTTCAGCTTCACGCCGGGCGCCATCTGCAAGCTGATGATGGACGACTACGCCGCCGCCGTGCGCAAGCCGCCGGTTTCGGCGGCTGCGTGAGGGCGGGGCTTAGTCGCTACTCATTACCCCCATCCGCCCTTCGGGCACCTTCCCCATTCATGGGGAAGGTGCGGCGGAGCCGCGGATGGGGGTAATGAATTGGAAAAGGGCTCCGGCCCCGCCTATTTCCACTTCGCCGCCGCCGCATCGTCGCTCTCTTTGGCGTCGACCCAGCGGGTGCCGTCGGGGGTTTCTTCCTGCTTCCAGAACGGGGCGTCGGTCTTGAGCCAGTCCATCAGGAACTGGCAGGCGGCAAAGGCATCGCCGCGATGGGCCGAGGCGCAGAGCACCAGCACGATGGGTTCGCCCGGCAGCATGCGGCCGACACGGTGGATGATCAGGCAATCCAGAAGTTCCCAGCGGGAGCGGGCTTCGGCCTCGATCTCGGCAAGGCGCCGCTCGGTCATGCCGGGATAATGTTCCAGCGTCAGCGCGCGGACCGCGTCGCCTTCGCCACGCACAAGGCCGACGAAGCTGGCGATGCCGCCGATATCGGTGCGGCTGGCGGTAAGGGCGGCGGTTTCCGCCCCGGCATCGAACGGGGCTTCCTGAACGCGGACCGTCATCGCCTCAGCCGCCCGTCACCGGCGGGAAAAAGGCGATTTCCGTGGCGCCGGCAAGCGGGGCTTCCAGCGTCACGAACTGCTGGTTGATGGCTGCGCGCACCACCTTGATGTTGCGGAAGGCCCTGGCATAGCCGTCGCCACGGGCGACCAGCCACTCCACGAGCTGGCCCACGGTGGCGATGCCCTCGGGCAGGTCCACGATTTCTTCGCCATGGCCGATGGCGGCTTTCATCCAGGCAAAATAAAGCAGCTTCATATCGGGGCCCTGACTGGTCGGATCGGATGCCGCCCGGCGCTTTAGGAGGCATCCATCTGGCGGATATGGGCAAGCCCGGCGCGGGTATAATCGAAACCGGTCTTGAGCGTCAGCAGCCCGGCCGCCCACAGCCCAACCCAGCCGATGATACCTACGGGCAGCATGGCGAGGCCATAAGGAAGGCCGGCAACACCCCGGTCGCCAACAATCAGCACGCCCAGGGCCACCATCTGGATCGTCGTCTTCCACTTGGCAAGGCGGGTCACCGGCAGGCTTACACGGGTGCCGGCCAGAAACTCGCGCAGGCCCGAGACGAGGATTTCCCGCAGCAGGATGATAAGCGCAGGGATGACGTGAATGCCCGGAATTGCGCCATTGCCCACCAGCACCAGCAGCACCGCGCCCACCAGCAGTTTGTCGGCAATCGGGTCAAGCGCCTGGCCAAAAGCGCTGGTCTCGCCCATGCGGCGGGCAAGCCAGCCATCGACCCAGTCGGTAATGCCGGCGGCGGCATAGACCGCCAGCGCCACCCAGGCCGCCGCCATGCCGGGCACATAGAGCAGGGCAACGACAACCGGAATGGCCACGATACGGGCCAGCGTCAGGATGTTGGGCAGGGACATGCGCACGGCGAAAAACGCTTTTCTCAAAAGGGGCTTCGTCACGGCCTTGAAGGGCGCGGCCCCGGCTGACGGGGTAGGGGCGTTGCGGCGCCAGAGTAGCGAGCCACACGGTCTTGCGCCAGTTGCCTATGGGCCACAGAAGCGTGAAGTGGTGCATAAACTTTATGGATTATTTGTTTAACAATTGTGCGATGCGGCATCGCTTGGTCAGAAATTGTGCACAAGCGAAGTGCCCGCAGGCGGATTGCGTGCAGCCGACTCGCTGAATTTGTTTGTATGCAGACATATTCCGGAAACTGGCACGCCCGTTGCGGTGCATATCCCTTGCTGGAGGCAGCGGCCCGGTAGCAGGCGCCGTGCAATCAAAGCCACGCATTGAAAACCGGGTTCCCGCGAACGCGTAAAAAGAACAGCCGGCCAGCGCAGGTTTCACGCAAAACAGGGGATTTGCACTCGATGTTCAGCATGAAGGCGCTCAAGGGCTGGGCGGCTGCCGCAGCAGTTGCCGTCTCCGCCGCGACCGGCGGTCAGGCCCTTGCCGAAGACACCATCAAGGTCGGCATTCTCCACTCTCTCTCCGGCACCATGGCCATCAGCGAAACCACGCTGAAGGACGTCATGCTCATGCTCATCGACGAGCAGAACAAGAAGGGTGGTCTCCTTGGCAAGAAGCTGGAGCCGGTCGTTGTCGACCCGGCCTCCAACTGGCCGCTGTTCGCCGAAAAGGCGCGTGAACTTCTGGAGAAGGACAAGGTGGCAGCGGTTTTCGGCTGCTGGACGTCGGTCAGTCGCAAGTCGGTGCTGCCGGTGTTCGAAGAGCTGAACGGCCTTCTGTTCTATCCGGTGCAGTATGAGGGCGAGGAAAGCTCGCGCAACGTGTTCTACACCGGTGCCGCGCCGAACCAGCAGGCGATCCCGGCTGTCGACTATCTGCTGAGCGATGATGGCGGCGGCGCCAAGCGCATTGCTCTGCTCGGCACCGACTATGTCTATCCGCGCACGACCAACAAGATCCTGCGCGCCTACCTCAACTCGAAGGGCATCTCCGATGCCGACATCTTCGAGAACTACACCCCGTTCGGCCAGAGCGACTGGCAGACCATCGTCAGCCAGGTGAAGGAATTCGCCTCGCAGGGCAAGCCGACGGCTGTCGTTTCCACCATCAACGGCGATGCCAACGTTCCCTTCTACAAGGAACTGGCCAACCAGGGCGTCTCCGCCAAGGACCTGCCGGTGGTCGCCTTCTCCGTGGGTGAAGAAGAACTCGCCGGTATCGACACCAAACCGCTGGTCGGCCACCTCGCCGCCTGGAACTACTTCATGTCGGTCGATACGCCCGAGAACAAGGCGTTCATCGACGAGTGGCACAAGTTCATCAAGAGCGACAAGCGCGTGACCAACGATCCGATGGAAGCCCACTATATCGGCTTCAACATGTGGGCTCAGGCGGTCGAGCAGGCCGGCACCACCGATGTCGATGCGGTGCGTCAGGCGATGTATGGCCAGAAGGTCAAGAACCTGACCGGCGGCGTTGCGGTGATGAACACGAACCATCACCTCTCCAAGCCGGTGCTCATCGGCGAAATCCAGGCCGATGGCCAGTTCGACGTGGTGTGGAAGACCGACGGCGTGGTCAAGGGCGACGCCTGGTCCGACTTCCTGCCGGAAAGCGCCAAGCTGACTGCCGACTGGACCTATCCGTGGGTCTGCGGCAACTGCGAGAAGCCGAAATATCCGGTGCTTCAGTAACAGCTGACGGCAGGCTCCGCCTCCGGCTTCGGCCGGGTGCGGGGCCTGCCCCTTCGCCGGGCGGGCCCGGCACCTGACACACTGATGCGGAGCAGCGGATCGATGCGCCTGACTTCCCCGCGCGGCGGCGTGCCCCGGCATGGCCGGCGATTTCTGGTTATTCTGGCGGTCCTTTTCTTTCAGGCCGCGCTCCTTCTGACGGCGCACCCTTCCCGTGCCGACGAGTTTTCCGACGGGCTGCCGGCTCTCGCCAAAGGCAGCTATGACGACAAGATCGCCGCTGCTTCCGCCCTGGTGGCGACGGGGGATGATCGTGCCGGCGATGTGGTGAAGGCCTTCTCCGCCGGCAATCTTTATGTCCGCAAATCCGATGGTGCGATCTTCGTTGGCCGCGACGGCGCTCCGTCGGGTCAGGCGCTGCTGACCGATCCGGTCTCCGGTCAGGATTTGGGCGCGGTTTCTGAAAGCGACTACGAGAAAATCCGCGTCAACAACAAGGTTCGCCGTGCGCTCGACGAGCTTGCCGGCGGGCTGGCGCTGCTGGGCAAGGACCCGGCAAAGCGCAAGGCGGCCGCTGCCGGTCTCTTCGGTACCAGCGATGCCAGCCAGGCCGGGCGTCTGACCACGGCGCTGGAGAAGGAAAAGGACAAGGGTGTTGCCGCCGCAATGCGCCGCTCGCTTGCTTCCATCAATATCGGTGACCCGGACCCGGCCAAGCGTTTGGCCGCGGTGAAGGAACTGGCCAATTCGCCGGACCAGCAGGTGAGGGCGCTGCTGCTCTCCCGCCTTGTCGAGACCAACGGCAAGCCGGCCGAACCGGATGAGGAGGTGCGCACCCTCATCGACAGCACGCTCTCGCATATCAACCTGACGCTGCAGCTGTGGAACATCGTCGGCAGTCTCTATCAGGGCCTGTCGCTGGGCGCCGTGCTGCTGCTGGCCGCCATCGGCCTTGCCGTTACCTTCGGTGTCATGGGCGTCATCAACATGGCGCATGGCGAGATGATCATGCTCGGCGCCTATTCCACCTTCGTGGTGCAGCAGGTGATTGCCGCGCATGCCCCCTGGCTGTTCCAGTGGTCACTGGCCATCGCCCTGCCGACCGCCTTCCTCGTCTCTGCCATCGTCGGCATCGTCATAGAGCGCGGCATCATCCGATTCCTCTATGGCCGGCCGCTGGAAACGCTGCTTGCCACCTGGGGCGTCAGCCTTGTGCTGCAACAGGCGGTACGCTCGCTCTTCGGCCCCAGCAACCGCGCGGTGGTAACTCCCGATTTCATGCAGGGCGCCATCGAAACCAGCGTCGGCATCACGCTCACCTACAACCGCCTCTACATCATCGCCTTTGCCGTCGTGGTGCTGGCGGCACTGTTCATGGTGCTGCAGCGAACCCCGCTTGGCCTGCAGATGCGGGCGGTGACGCAGAACCGCCGTATGGCCGCGGCCATGGGCATTCCCACCGCCCGGGTCGATGCCTTCACCTTCGGCCTTGGTTCCGGCATTGCCGGGCTTGCCGGCGTGGCGCTCAGCCAGATCGACAATGTGAGCCCCAATCTGGGGCAGGGTTACATCGTTGACAGCTTCATGGTCGTGGTCTTCGGCGGGGTCGGCAATCTCTGGGGCACGGTGGCGGGCGCGCTTTCGCTCGGCATCGTCAACAAGCTGCTGGAGCCTTTTGCCGGCGCGGTGCTGGGCAAGATCCTGGTGCTGGTGGCCATCATCCTCTTTATCCAGAAGCGTCCGCGCGGGCTGTTTGCCCTCAAGGGCCGCTCGGTGGAGGCCTGATCCTTGACTGAAACCTCCTCCTCCCCGGTGCCGGCCTCCACTCTGGGCACGCCGCGCTCCTTCGTCGCCCGCATGGATACGGGCGGACGCATCCTGCTGGTGCTCAGTATTGCCGCGGCCTTCCTGGTGCCGATGTCCAATGCCTGGCTGCCGGCCTCCTCAGCCTTCCAGATCCCGACCTGGGTGCTGTCGCTGCTCGGCAAATATCTGTGTTATGCGCTGCTGGCGCTGGCACTCGATCTGGTCTGGGGTTTCTGCGGCATTCTCAGCCTGGGTCACGGCGCCTTCTTCGCGCTCGGCGGCTATGCCATGGGCATGTATCTCATGCGCCAGATCGGCACGCGCGGTGTCTATGGCAATGCCGAACTGCCGGACTTCATGGTGTTCCTAAACTGGAAGGAACTGCCCTGGTACTGGTACGGCTTCGAGCATTTCTGGTTTGCCATGCTCATGGTGCTGCTGGTGCCGGGCGTGCTGGCGCTGGTCTTCGGCTGGTTTGCCTTCAGGAGCCGCGTGACGGGTGTTTACCTTTCCATCATCACGCAGGCGCTGACCTATGCGCTGCTGCTGGCCTTCTTCCGCAACGATATGGGCTTTGGCGGCAATAACGGCCTCACCGATTTCAAGGACATCATCGGCTTCGATATCCAGAGCGACGGGGTGCGCCGCACCCTGTTTGCGTCCAGCGCCCTGTCGCTGGCGCTGGGATATGTCATCTGCCGTCTGCTGGTGACCTCCAAGTTCGGCCGGGTGCTGGTTTCCATCCGGGATGCGGAAAGCCGGGCACGGTTCCTCGGCTACCGGGTGGAGCATTACAAGCTGCTGGCCTTTGTGGTCTCCGCCATGATGGCGGGCCTTGCCGGGGCGCTTTATGTGCCGCAGGTCGGCATCATCAACCCGAGCGAATTCTCCCCGGCCAATTCCATCGAGGCGGTGATCTGGGTGGCGGTCGGCGGGCGCGGCACGCTTTATGGCGCGGCGCTGGGCGCGCTCGTCGTCAACTTCGCCAAATCCTGGTTTACCGGCGCGCTGCCGGAAGTGTGGCTCTATCTGCTGGGCGCGCTCTTCATCTGCACCACGCTCTTCCTGCCGCGCGGGATCGCCGGCGTGGTGCCCAGGCTCTTCAAGCGTTTCGATGGCGGGCTGGTCGGGCTTATTTCCGGTCTCTGGCGGCGGCCGAAGGAGGATGCACGATGAGCGGCCTTGAGCGGGCCCCCGTTGCCGGGGCCTCCCAGACCTTCGCCGATACCATCCTCTATGTGGATGGCGTGACCGTCAGCTTTGACGGCTTCCGGGCCCTCAATAACCTCTCCTTCGTGGTGGCACCGGGCGAGATGCGCGCGGTCATCGGGCCCAACGGCGCCGGCAAGACCACCTTCATGGATTGCGTGACCGGCAAGACCAAACCTGACAAGGGCACGGTCCTTTTCCGCGGCACGACCGACCTGACGAAGATGGACGAGGCCGCCATCACCCAGCTCGGCATCGGCCGCAAGTTCCAGAAGCCGACGGTGTTCGAGACCCATACGGTCGAGACCAATATCGAGCTGGCGCTGGCGGGCAACCGCTCGGTCTTCACCTCTCTGTTCTGGCGGCCAGGCACGGCCGAGAAGGCACGTATCGACGAGATCTTGGAGATCGTGGGCCTTTCCGACCGGCGCACCATGCTCGCCGGCGCGCTCTCGCACGGGCAGAAGCAATGGCTGGAGATCGGCATGCTGCTGGTGCAGGACCCGGAGCTGCTGTTCCTCGACGAGCCGGTTGCCGGCATGACGGATGCCGAAACCGAGCAGACCGCCATCCTGCTGCGCCGCATTGCCGGCAAGCAGTCGGTGGTGGTGGTGGAGCACGATATGGAGTTCATCCGCGCGCTCGGCGTGAAGGTCACCGTGCTGCATGAAGGCTCGGTACTGGCGGAAGGCTCCATCGACTATGTGCAGGCCGATCCCAAGGTGATCGAGGTTTATCTCGGCCGCTGACCGGCCATGAGCAGACGGGGAACCAGCGATGCTGTCAGTCAGGAATGTGCATCTGCATTACGGCGCCAGCCAGGCCCTGCGCGGCGTGGATCTGGAAGCGGTGCCGGGGGCGGTGACCTGCGTTCTCGGGCGCAACGGCGTGGGCAAGACCAGCCTGTTGAAGGCCATTCTCGGCCAGCACCCGGTAAGCGAGGGCGAGATTGTCTGGGAGGGCAAGAACGTTACCCACCTTGCTTCCTACGAGCATGCCTCGCGGGGCATGGCGGTGGTGCCGCAGGGGCGGGAGATTTTTCCGCTGCTGACGGTGGAGGAAAACCTGAAGACCGGCTTTGCTGCCCTGCCGCGCAGCCAGCGCTTTATCCCGGACGAGATCTTCGACCTGTTTCCGGTGCTGCGACAGATGCTGCGCCGCCGGGGCGGCGATCTTTCAGGTGGCCAGCAGCAGCAGCTCGCCATCGGCCGGGCGCTGGTCACGCGGCCGCGCCTGCTGGTGCTGGACGAGCCGACTGAGGGCATCCAGCCTTCCATCATCAAACAGATCGGCGAGGTGATTGCCGAACTTGCCCGCCGGGGCGACATGGCAATCGTGCTGGTGGAGCAGTATTTCGACTTCGCCCATGCCCTGGCAGACAATCTTGTGGTGCTGGAGCGCGGCAAGGCCGTGCTGGCCGGCAAGCGCGGTGAGCATTCCGCCGAAGAGGTGCGCCAGTACCTGACAGTTTGAGGCGGTGCAGGGCGTTCTGGCCCGGTTATTGTAACGGTGTGATGGAACCCGGCGTTTTGCCGGAAGGGTGCGGTTTTCTGGCGAGCGTTTGAGCGCTTTCTGCCCAATAGTGCGGCAGACAGGCGCCTTTGCTGCGGGCAGCCGGCTTCCTTTCCGCCGTTGAATGTCGTGGCAGCGGTCTTACAAGAAAATCACCGAACGGGGACGACAGATGAAACTCAAATCCGCTCTGGGCATTGCTTCGCTGGTCGCCGGGCTGCTGCCTGCCGCCGCCTTTGCCCATACCGGTGTCGGGCAGGCCAGCGGCTTTGGCCAGGGCTTCGCGCACCCGATCACGGGGCTCGATCATGTGCTGGCGATGGTGATGGTCGGCGTGTTCGCCTGGCAGCTTGGCGGCCGTGCCCTGTGGCTGGTGCCGATGGTCTTCGTGGCGGTGATGGGCCTTGGCGGCGGGCTTGGCATGGCCGGCATCGCCGTGCCCTATGTCGAGGTTGGCATTGCTCTTTCCGTCATCGTGCTGGGGGGCGTGGTTGCGCTTGGCCTCAAGGCGCCGACGGCGGTTGCCATGGCCGTAGTTGGTCTGTTTGCGCTGTTCCACGGCCATGCCCACGGCGCTGAAATGCCGGAAGATGCTGCCGGTGTTGCTTACGGCATGGGCTTCATGCTGGCGACGGCGCTGCTTCACGCAGCCGGTCTTGGCCTCGGCATAACCGTTGGCAAGGCGGGAGAGCGCCGTGGCGCAGCGGTAGTGCGTGCAGCGGGCGGCATTGCCGCGGCAGCGGGCGTCGGCCTTCTCGCCGGTATGTTCTGAAGCAGAATTCGGATTTCCGGCAGGCGGCCCTTCGGTTTTCCGGAGGGCCGTTTGCATGAGCGGGGGGGGGGCGTAAATGAATTTTAATCCAGACAACAACCTTTGATTTTATGAATTTATAACTGGCGCTATTTTTATTCAGGCGCCTGAATTTCCAATATTATATAGTCCGCCCCTGGGTGTTTCGCTCGTTCAGGAAGAGTGGAGGGCGCGGTGAAGATTTCCGGTCTGAAAAATTCGTCATTTGGTTTGAGGGTCGATGGCTTTGATTGCGCCAGCCTGGGCGCCGAAGATGCCGGTTTCATCAAACGGCTTTTGAGTTCCAGCGGGATTTTGCTGTTTAAAAACCAGAATATATCCAACGAAGACCAGGTGAATTTCACGCGGCTTTTCGGATCCCCGGAACTGGCATGGGACAACCGGAACCGGCACGAATCAAACGACAATGTGCAGGTGATTTCCAACACCTATAACGGCGGCAAATATCACTACACCCGGGAAAGGATGATGAGTACGGTGCGCTACTGGCACACCGACACCTCCTTTCTGGAATATCCGACCCGCTACACTTTTCTGTACTGCACGCTGGCGCCGGAAAAATATGGCGAGACGCAGTTTGCCAATACGGACATGGCGCTGCGGGACCTTCCTGATGAGGAGCGGGCCTATCTCGAGAATTTGACGGCCATCCATTCCTTCAATTTCCGCTTCGGGGAATTGCTGACCCTGCGCGGGGAGCCCCGCAAGGAAGAGATCGCCGATGTCGAGCATCCGCTGGTCTGGGAAATGGATGGCAAGAAGGCCCTCTATCTGAGCGACCTCACCATGAAGTCCATCAAAGGGCTGGATGAGGGGGAAAGTGCCACGCTGATCACCAGCATCACCCAGCACTGCCTGCAGGAAAAATACCGGTACCACCATAAGTGGGAAGCCGGTGATTTTCTGGTTTTTGACAGCCTCGGGCTGGTTCATCGCGGTGGACACACCGAGCCGGCTTATCCCCGCACCTTGCACAGAACGACGACGGCCTTTCCGCAGAACTGATCGGGGCGGCTTTCCCGTTTTATGGGTAATTTATGCGCACTGCGGTGCAGCATTGGGCATGATTTGCCTGAAAATTGACCTCATGCTTTTCCGAAACCGCAGGATTGCATGCATTATTGTCTGGCACGGAACCTGCTGGTAAGAAGGCGTTGAGTTGGCGGCTAGGGTTCCGGCTCCGTTGCTCCCGAGGGGAGGCGGGGTGCTGGTCCGAGAGCTGCCGCCCTTGCGGGAGACATCCGCAAGGGGCACGGCGGGATAAAACCCCGGGAGACCTCAGTGGCCAGGAAAAGTGGCGCTCAGGTTTTCATGCCCTCCTGGTCCGATTGCATATGTCAGGACGGGAGCAGGCAATGACAGTCTCGAAGCATCTCACTCGCACCCTCGTAGCCGCCGCGGCGGCGCTTCTGGTCTGGCATGCGCCGGCCGAAGCGGCGCCCAAGAAGGAATTCAAGCTCGCCTGGTCGATCTATGTCGGCTGGATGCCCTGGCAGTGGGCGGCCGATCACGGCATCGTCGACAAATGGGCGAAGAAGTACGGCATCAAGATCGATGTCGTGCAGTTCAACGACTATGTGGAATCCATCAACCAGTTCACCGCCGGCGGCTTCGATGCCCTGACGGCGACCAACATGGATACGCTCTCCATCCCCTCTGTCGGCGGGGTGGATACCACGGCCGTGATCGTCGGCGACTTCTCCAACGGCAATGACGCCGTGATCCTCAAGGACAAGAAGGCACTCACCGACATCAAGGGCCAGAAGGTAAACCTGGTCCAGTTCTCGGTCTCGCACTATCTGCTTGCGCGTGCGCTGGAGAGCATCGGCAGCTCCGAAAAGGATGTCGATGTCGTCAACACCTCCGATGCCGATATGGTGGCCGCCTGGGCAACGCCGGACGTGACGTCGGTCGTGACCTGGAATCCCATCGTCGCCGAGATCATGGGCACGCCGGCTGCGAACAAGGTGTTCGACAGCTCGCAGATCCCGGGTGAGATCATCGACCTCACCGTCGCCAATACCGAGACGCTCAAGGACAATCCGGATTTCGGCAAGGCGCTTGCCGGCATCTGGTACGAAACCATGGCCGCAATGTCCGCCAAGACGCCCGATGGCGCCGCGGCGCGCGAGGCGATGGGCAAGGCCTCGGGCACCGACCTTGCAGGTTACGAGGCGCAGCTTGCCGCGACCCGCATGTTCTACAAGCCGGACGAAGCCGCCAGCTTCGCCAAAAGTGCGGAGATCGGGGCGACCATGGACCATGTGCGCACCTTCCTCTTCGACCACGGGCTGATGGGCGATGGTGCAGCTTCGGCCGATGTCGTCGGCATCGAACTCGCCGACGGCAAGGTGCTGGGTGACAAGGCGAACGTGAAGTTCCGCTTCACCGACACCTACATGGCTGCTGCGGCTGCCGGAAAGCTCTGAGCCGGATACCGGGCCGGGCGGGGGAAGCCTCCCGTCCGGCCGGTTCCTGAACCCTGAGGCCCAGGAGAACCCCACCCCATGCGTCTCATCAACCGCCGTCCAGAGGCCGGTTTCGGCCGGCTGCTGATGATCGTGCCATTCGTGCTGGTGGTGCTGACCTATCTCATCGCCTCGGCCGCGCGCCTTGCCGAAAACCCGGCAGACAAGCTGTTGCCGTCGCCCGCCAGCATGATGGCAGCGGTCACCCGCATGGCCTTTGAGGCGGACAAGCGTACCGGCGATTTCCTGCTCTGGGTCGATACTTCGGCAAGTCTCGGCCGCATCCTGGCGGCGCTGGCCATTGCCACCGCCATCAGCCTCGTGCTGGGCATCGCCATCGGTCTTTTGCCCTATCTGCGCTCGCTGGCGGGCGGGTTTGTCGCCGTCATCTCCGTGGTGCCGCCGCTGGCGCTGCTGCCCATTCTCTTCATCGTGCTCGGGCTCGGGGAAACCTCCAAGATCGCGCTCATCGTCATCGGTATCGCGCCGTTCATGACGCGCGATCTGGCGCTGCGTGTCAGCGAGCTGCCACCGCAGCAGATCATCAAGGCGCAGACGCTGGGTGCCTCCAGCTGGCAGCTCGTGCTGCGTGTGGTGCTGCCGCAGCTTTTGCCGCGCCTGATCGACGGGCTCCGGCTCTCGCTGGGGCCGGCCTGGCTCTTCCTCATCGCGGCGGAGGCGATTGCTTCTGAAAGCGGGCTCGGTTTCCGCATCTTTCTGGTACGGCGCTATCTGGCGATGGATGTCATTATTCCCTACGTCATCTGGATCACGCTGCTCGCCTTCCTCATGGACCGGCTGCTGGTGCTGTTGCAGGCGCGGGCCTTCCCCTGGTTTGCCGGCGCGAGGGCCACGGCATGAGCGTCCTCAGCATCGCGGATGTCTGGAAGGAATATGGCGAGCATGTCGTGCTCGAGGGCATCAGCCTCGAAATCGCCGAACGCTCCTTCGTGGCGCTGGTCGGCCCGTCGGGCTGCGGCAAATCCACCTTCCTCAAGATGCTGCTGTCGGAAGAGCGGCCGAGCCGGGGCAGCATCCTGCTGGATGGCGCCCCGCTGGCTGCCGAACCCGAGGCCGGGCGCGGTGTGGTTTTCCAGCGTTACTCGGTCTTTCCGCATCTGACGGCGCTCGGCAATGTCATGCTGGGGTTGGAAATCGGCGCCTCGCGTTTCTGGGGCAAGCTGTGGGGCGCGCGGCGCCGGGCGGCGGCCGAAGAGGCGCGCGCCCTGCTGGAAGCCGTCGGCCTTGCCGAGGCGACGGACAAATATCCGGCCCAGCTTTCCGGTGGCATGCAGCAGCGCCTGGCCCTGGCGCAGGCACTGGCAACAAAGCCGCGCGTGCTGCTGCTGGATGAACCCTTCGGGGCGCTCGATCCCGGCATCCGGGCCGAGATTCACCAGCTCATGAAGCGGCTATGGCACGAACGCCCGCTGACAGTGGTGATGGTGACGCACGACATGAGCGAGGCCTTTACCCTTGCCACCCGCGTCATCGCCTTCGAGCGCCGGCGTAACGAGCCGAGCGATGGCGGGCGCTACGGCGCCACCATTACGCAGGATATCCCCGTCTGGCCGCCGCGCGTGGCCGGACAGGTGACAGGTTTGTTTGAAAGCCCCGGCCGGGACGACCCGGCCCCTGTGGCGGGCACCAGCCGGGACGACCTGGCCTTGCAGGGAGTTCGGGCATGAGCGCTCAGGACACAAAGGCGGCAATCGAGGAACTGCGCCGCCGCTACGAACAGCTGAAGGCCGCCGGTGACAACATGGCGCCGCGCGCCCTGCCGCCACTGACGGCACCTGGCGCCGGCCTGCCGAAGGCCGCGGACATTCTCCACCGCGAGATCATCCCCGGCGGCTGGTACTGGACGGCGCATCTGAAGCGCGGGCAGGGGCTCACCCTCATCAATACCGACGCCACGCCGGGCGTCTCGCTCTTCTGCTGGAACGCTGCCGATACCAGCGAGCGCTACAACAGCGCCGATACGGTGAAGGTGCAGTGGACGGCCGAGATCCGCCGGGGGCGGGTGCTGTTCTCCGACATGGGGCGGATCATGTTCTCGCTCGTCGAGGATAGCTGCGGCGCCCATGACACCATCGTCGGCGGCTCCACCCCGCAATCGAACCAGCGCCGTTATGGCGATGCCGCCTTGCGTTCGACGCGGGAAAACCTGCTGCTGGCCGCCGGCAAGCACGGGCTCGGGGTACGCGATCTTGCCCCCGTCATCACCTTCTTCGCCCCGGTCAGCGTTGGCGCGGAGGGCAAGCTTGGCTGGCGTGACGGTGTGGTGAAGCCCGGCGACATGGTCGGCCTGCGGGCCGAACTCGACCTCATCGTTGCCCTTTCAAACTGCCCGCATCCGCTGGCGCCGGGCGGCAGTTTTGCGCCCCGCCCGGTGGAAGTGCTCATCCACACGCTGCCCGAAGCGGCAGCGGATGATGCGTGCCGCACGGCCAGTGCCGAGGCCGTGCGCGGCTTCGAGAACAACGCGCTTTATCTGCGCGGCTAAAGGGGGAAGCGACCATGAAGCAGGTTTACGATTTCACCATTCCCGCCAATCGCCCGTGGTCCGGCCTTGTGCGTGCCGGGCAGGTGCTGCGCATCATCGATATGGAAGGCCAGCAGGCCGTCGATACGCTGTTCTACGCCGCCGCCGATACCAGCGAGCGTTATAGCGCGCAGGACACCATCGCGGCGCAGGGCGCCCCCTATGTCTCGACTGGCACCGAGCTGGTCGCCAATACCGGCCGGGTGATGGCAACCGTCGTTGCCGACAGCTGCGGGCGGCATGACACCTCCGCCGGTGCCTGCTCGTGCGAGGCCAACACCGTACGCTTCGGTCACCACACCCGCTACATGCATGCCTGCCGGGAGAACTTCATCCTCGAGGTTGGCCGCCATGGCATGACCAAGCGCGATGTCGTACCGAACATCAATTTCTTCATGAATGTGCCGATAGAGCCGGATGGAAAGCTGGCCATCGTCGATGGCGTGTCGGCGCCGGGGGACCATGTGGATATCCGGGCGGAGATGGACATCCTCTGCGTCATCTCCAACTGCCCGCAGGTGAACAACCCGTGCAACGGCTTCAACCCCACGCCGGTGCGCGTCACCATCTTCCAGCCGGAAGCGGCGTGAGCGAAGGACCGGTCATTCCATGTTCCGCAAGGTCCTTATCGCCAATCGCGGCGAGATCGCCGGGCGTGTGATCCGCACGCTCCGGCGGCTCGGCATCGGGTCGGTCGCGGTTTATTCCGAAGCCGATCGTTTCACCGCTCCCGTACTGGCGGCGGACGAGGCCCACTACATCGGGCCCGCCGCCGCGCGGGAGAGCTATCTCAACATCGGCGCCATCATCGAGGCCTGCCATGCCAGCGGCGCCGAGGCGGTGCATCCGGGTTATGGCTTCCTCTCCGAAAATGCCGCTTTTGCCGAAAGGCTGGCGGCGGAGGGCATTCGCTTCATCGGCCCGCGTCCGGAACATCTGCGCGATTTTGGCCTGAAGCACACTGCGCGCGAGATTGCCGAGCGCTCCGGCGTGCCTCTGCTGCCGGGCAGCGGCCTTCTGGCCAGCGCGGCAGAGGCCGTCAGCGCCGCCCGCAGCATCGGTTATCCGGTGATGCTGAAAAGCACAGCGGGCGGCGGCGGTATCGGCATGCAGCTTTGCCATGACGAGGCCGACCTCACCGCCAAATTCGAGGCAGTGCAGCGCATGGCCGGCGCCAGCTTCGGCGATGCGCGGGTTTATCTGGAGCGCTTCGTGGCGGTGGCGCGCCATGTCGAGGTGCAGATTTTCGGCGACGGCAAGGGCCGGGTGGTGGCGCTGGGAGAGCGCGACTGCTCGCTCCAGCGCCGCAACCAGAAGGTCGTGGAAGAAACGCCAGCCCCGCAATTGCCCGATGCCGTGCGCCAGCGCCTGCATCAGGCCGCTATCGCGCTGGGTGAGGCGGTTTCGTACGAATCCGCCGGCACGGTGGAGTTCATCTACGACGTTGCCCGGCAGGATTTTTCTTTCCTGGAGGTGAATACCCGCCTGCAGGTGGAGCATCCGGTAACCGAAGCCGTTTTCGGCGTCGATCTGGTCGAGTGGATGATCCGGCAGGCCGCCGGCGAGCTGGTGCTGCCGGAGCAGGCGGCGCTGAAGCCCAAGGGCGCCGCCATGGAGGTGCGCCTTTATGCCGAAAATCCGCAGGCCGATTTCCGCCCGTCAACGGGCCTGCTAACGGAGGTGTCGTGGCCGCAAGGCGTGCGGGTCGATGGCTGGGTGGAAACCGGCACCGACGTTACCGCCAACTACGACCCTATGCTGGCCAAGCTGATCGTTGCCGGCAAGGACCGGGGCGAGGCGCTGGCGAAGCTGCGCAGCGCCCTGCAGTCAACCGCGCTTCATGGCATCGAGACCAATCTCGATTATCTCGGCGCCATCGTCGCGGCGCCGGCTTTTGCCGCCGGGGAAGTTTCAACCGGCTTCCTGCGTGATTTTGCCTTCACCCCGCGCGCCATCGAGGTGCTGGTGCCGGGCGCACAGACCAGCGTGCAGGACTGGCCGGGCCGGCTCGGCCTCTGGCATGTCGGCGTGCCGCCTTCAGGCCCGATGGACGAGCGTTCTCACAAGCTTGCCAACCGGGCAGTCGGCAACCCGGAAGGGGCGGCGGCCCTTGAATGCACCATGACCGGACCGACGCTGCGTTTTCACACCGATGCGGTGATCGCCCTTGCCGGTGCGGTGATGGCGGCAACCCTCGACGGGGCGCCGGTGCCCTGGTACCAGCCGGTGGCGGTAGCGGCCGGTCAGGTGCTGGCACTGGGGGCCATTATCGGGCCGGGGCAGCGCACCTATCTGGCGGTGCGCGGCGGGATTGATGCGCCGCTTTTTCTGGGCGCACGGGCCAATTTCAGCCTCGGGCGGTTCGGCGGCCATGCCACCGGTACGCTCCGGGCGGGTGATGTGCTGAAAGTGGCACTGTCCGCGCCGGTCGCCGAGCCTGTCGCCATTGCGCCGGACGACCAGCCGGAATTGGTGAAGGACTGGCAGATCACGGTGCGCTCCGGCCCGCACGGCGCGCCCGACTTCTTTACCAACGCCGATATCGAAACCTTCTTTTCCAGCCGTTACGAGGTGCATTTCAACAGTGCACGCACCGGCGTGCGGCTCATCGGCCCGCAGCCTGAATGGGCGCGGCCCGATGGCGGGGAGGCGGGGCTGCACCCCTCCAACCTGCATGACAATGCCTACGCCATCGGCGCCGTCGATTTTACCGGCGACATGCCGATCATCCTTGGCCCGGATGGCCCCAGCCTTGGCGGCTTTGTCTGCCCGGCGGTGATCGCGCGGGATGAGCTGTGGAAGATGGGCCAGCTACGCCCCGGTGACGGGGTGCGGTTTGTCGAGGCGGAAGGTTATGCCGCCCCGGCTGCGCCGCGGATCAACCGGAGCGCAGGCGGGGTGCAGGACCCGGTGCTTACCCGCAGCACGGCAGGGCCGGTACCTGTCGCCTACCGGCGGGCCGGCGATGACTACCTGCTGGTGGAATATGGCCCGATGGCGCTCGACATCGCGCTGCGCCTGCGCGTGCATCTGCTGGCAGATGCCGTGCAGCAGGCAGGCCTGCCGGGCCTCATCGACCTCACGCCGGGTATCCGCTCGCTGCAAATCCATTTCGACAGCTCGGTCCTCTCCGGGGCGCGCCTTCTGGCGGCGCTTCAGGAAATGGAAGCGGGGCTCGGCCGGGCGGAGGATGTCACGGTGCCGGGCCGTACCGTCTGGCTGCCGCTGTCCTGGAATGATCCTTCCGTGCAGCTGGCAATGCGCAAATATCAGGAGCTGGTGCGGCCGGATGCCCCCTGGTGCCCGGACAATATCGAGTTTATCCGCCGCATTAACGGCCTTGGCTCGGCGCAGGATGTGAAGCGCATCGTCTTCGATGCCGAGTATCTGGTGCTGGGGCTGGGGGATGTCTATCTCGGCGCGCCGGTGGCAACGCCCATCGACCCGCGCCATCGGCTGGTCACCACCAAATACAATCCCGCCCGCACGTGGACGCCGGAAAATGCCGTCGGCATCGGCGGGGCCTATCTCTGCGTCTATGGCATGGAGGGGCCGGGCGGGTACCAGCTCTTTGGCCGCACCGTGCAGATGTGGAACAGCTGGCGCACCACGCCGGAATTCACTCCCGGCCATCCGTGGCTGCTGCGTTTCTTCGACCGTATCCGTTTCTTCCCGGTGGACGGGCAGGAACTGGCGGAGGCGCGGGAGGCGTTTCCGCACGGTCGCTATCCGATCCGCATTGAGGACACGCCCTTTTCCTATGGTGATTACGCCGCTTCGCTCACCCGTGAGGCTGCCGGCATCGCTGCCTTCAACGCCACCCGGCAGGCCGCCTTCGAGGCGGAGCGAGCGGACTGGAAGGCGCGCGGGCTCGATAGTTTCGTCAGCGATGAAGGCACACCCGCCGAAACCGACGCACTGGCAGTGCCGGAAGGGGCAAGCGCGCTTGCCGCACCGGTTACCGGCAATGTGTGGAAGGTGCTGGTGGAAGAAGGTGCCAGTGTCGAGGCCGGCCAGCCGGTCGTGATCGTTGAATCCATGAAGATGGAAATGTCCATTCCCGCTCCGGTCAGTGGCCGGGTGACGGGGCTTCGTTGCCAGCCGGGCCGCACCGTGCGTGCCGGCGATGTTCTTGCCATTATCAAGGGAGCTGCCTGATGCTGCCGGCCTTTCTCGACATCTCCACCCTCAGCGAAGGTTACCGGGCCGGGCGCTTTACCCCGACGGATGTGATCGAGGTGGTGATCGCCCGCATCACGACCCATCCGGACAAGGCGGTATGGATCAGCCGTTTTGACGATGCCGCCTTGCGCGCCGCAGCCCGGGCGCTGGAGCTTGCCGGCCCGCCCGGTGCGGACCAGCCGCTCTGGGGCATTCCCTTCGCGGTGAAGGACAATATCGATGTGGCAGGCCTTGCCACCACGGCGGCCTGCCCGGCCTTTGCCTATCAGCCGGCGCAAGATGCCTTCGTCATCGCACGGCTGAAGGCGGCGGGTGCGCTCGTCATCGGCAAGACCAATCTCGACCAGTTCGCCACCGGCCTTAATGGCAGCCGTTCGCCCCATGGCGCGCCGCGCGCTGTCTTTAATGCCGACTATGTCTCCGGCGGCTCCAGCTCCGGCTCCGCCGTCGCGGTTGCCAGCGGGCAGGTGAGCTTCGCACTTGGCACCGACACGGCAGGTTCGGGTCGCATTCCCGCTGCCTTCAACAACCTTGTCGGCATCAAGCCCACGCGCGGCCTCGTCTCCTCAACCGGCCTCGTGCCGGCCTGCCGCAGCCTTGATTGCATTACCGTGCTGGCCGGCAATGCTGGGGACGGCGATCTGGTGCGCCGGACCATGCAGGGCTTTGACGGGCAGGATGCCTATTCCCGCCCCATGACCCCGGCGCCGTTGCCGGCGGAAGGCTGGCGCTTCGGTGTACTGGGCAAGGCCGAGCGGGAGTTTTTTGGCGATAGCCAGATGGAAGCGCTTTATGACGCCGCCATCGCCCGGGCCGAGGCGCTGGGAGGCCGCAAGGTGGAGATCGACTACAGGCCCTTCCGCGATTGCGCCCAGCTGCTTTATGGCGGCCCGTGGGTGGCGGAGCGGCTGGCGGCAATCGAGGCCTTTGCCGATGCCCATGCCGCGGAGATGGACCCGACAGTGCGCGCCATCGTGGAGGGCGCGCGCAACTATGACGCCGTCTCCGCCTTCCGCGGCGCCTACCGGTTGGAAGAGCTGCGCCAGCTGACCGCGCTGGAATGGGCAAAGATGGATGTGCTGCTGCTGCCCACGGCCCCGACCGCCTACAAGGTGGCTGAGATGCTGGCCGATCCCATCACCCTCAACAGCAATCTCGGCCGCTATACCAACTTCGTGAACTTGCTCGATTGCAGCGCCGTTGCCATTCCCGCCGGTTTTGGACGGGACGGGGTGGGCGGCGGCGTGACGCTGGTGGCCCCTGCCTTTGCCGACGATGCGCTTGCCGCGCTGGCAGACCGCTTGCACCGGTGCAGCCCTCAGGGCATGGGCGCCGAGACATCGGCGGTACTGCCGATGGCTTCCCGTCTGGCGCGACCGGCGGACGGGCGTATCGAGGTGGCCGTGGTGGGGGCGCACCTCACCGGCATGCCGCTCAATCACCAGCTGACGGATGGGGGCGGTTTCCTGAAGCGCAGCTGCCGCACGGCCCCGGACTACCGGCTTTATGTACTGCCGGACACCGTGCCGGCCAAACCCGGCCTCGTGCGCGAGCCCGGTTTTGCCGGGGAGGGGATCGCCGTCGAGGTCTGGTCCCTGCCGGCCGCCGCTTTCGGCGCCTTCGTTGCCGCCATTCCGGCACCGCTGGGCATCGGCAAGCTGACGCTTGATGATGGCAGCATCGTCAGCGGCTTCCTTTGCGAAAGCCACGCCGTGGTAGGCGCGCGTGAGATCACCCAGCTGGGCGGCTGGCGCGCCTATATCGGTCAGAAACTGGCGTCGTGATGAAATCCGGTTACGAAACCAGCATCACCAGATCGGTGTAGGGAACGATCTGGGTATCGGCCGTTACGAGGCGCAACGGCCCACAAAGGGCCTGAGCAACCAGCAACCGGTCGAAGGGATCCCGGTGGAGGAGTGGAAGCTCCTCCACCTTTTCGGCAGCGTCGCTGCGGATCGGCAGTGCTTCAAAGCCGGTGGCCAGTGCCGTGCGGGTCACATGCCCGGGGCGATGATCGAAACTTACCCGTCCAAGCCTGACCTTGATGGCGATTTCCCAGATGCTGGCGGCGCTGAAGAAAATATCATTGCCGGTGTCTTCCAACAGGTCGCGCGTGGCCGGGGACAGCCGGGACGGATCGTTCAGAGCCCAGATCAGTATGTGGGTATCGAGCAACAGACGCATCAGGGGCGCTCGAAGCCCGCAAGGATATCGTCCGGCAAGGGGGCGTCGAAGTCGCCGCTCACGCTGATCTTTCCGCTTAGCTGGCCGAGTTTGCGCCGCGGTTTGGCCGTTGCCTCTGCCAGCGCAACCAGCCGCGCAACCGGCTTTCCTGCCCGTGCGATCACAATTTCCGTACCGCTCGCGGCTTCATCCACAAGCCGGGAGAGGTGGGTTTTGGCAGCATGAATGTTGATGGTGGGCATAAGAATGACCGGACTAAGTTTAGTCTGATTGTTCTAGTCGTTATTTTGGTAAATGAACAGGGCGGCCAGCGGACATTCAGCTCTCGCCGTGGAAATGTTCGTAGATGCTGCGGGCCATGGCGGTGCTGATGCCGGGGGCGGCTTCCAGATCGGCAAGGCCGGCACGGGCGACCGCCTTGGCCGAGCCAAAATGGTGCAGCAGGGCCTTCTTGCGCGTGGGGCCGACGCCGGGGATGTCGTCGAGCGGGGAGGCGCTGATCTGGCGCTGGCGTTTGGCGCGGTGCCCGCCGATGGCCCAGCGGTGGGCTTCGTCGCGCAGGCGCTGCAGGTAATAGAGCACCGGATCGTTGATCGGCAGCTGAAACGGGTCGCGCCCGGGCAGGAAAAACTGCTCGCGCCCGGCATTGCGGTCCGGTCCCTTGGCGATGGAGACCAGTGGCAGGTCGGTAATGCCCATCTCCTCGATCACGCCCATCACGGCATTGAGCTGGCCAAGGCCGCCATCGATCAGCACAAGGTCGGGCCACTGGCCTGCGCTGCGGTCGGGGTCTTCCTTGATGGCGCGGCCGAAGCGGCGGGTCATCACCTCGCGCATCATGCCGAAATCGTCCCCCGGCTCCAGGTCGGGGTTCTTGATGTTGAAGATGCGGTAAGCCGTCTTCATGAAGCCTTCCGGCCCCGCCACCACCATGCCGCCGACGGCATTGGTGCCCTGGATGTGGCTGTTATCGTAGATCTCGATGCGTTCGGGCGGGCTGTCGAGGCCGAAGAGCTCGGCAACACCGGCGAGCAGCTTCGCCTGCGCGCTGCCTTCGGCCATGCGCCGGGCCAGCGCCTCGCGCGCATTGGCGGCGGCCATGTCGATCAGGCGCTTCTTCTCGCCGCGCTGCGGCTCCAGGAGCTCGACGCGATAGCCGGCTTTCATGGTCAGCGCTTCTTCCAGAAGCCCTGATTCTTCCGGCATCAGATTGACCAGCACCTGACGCGGCGGCTGCTTGTTGTCGTAGAACTGGGCAAGGAAGGCGGCCAGCACCTCGGCCGCCGTCTCGGCCTTGTCGTGGCTGGGGAAATAGGCGCGGTTGCCGTAATTGTAGCCGCCGCGCACGAAGAAAACCTGAAGTCCGACCTGGCCGCCCATCTCATGCGCGGCAACGATATCGGCATCCTCCACGCCCTGGACGTTGATGTCCTGATGGCCCTGGATGGCGGTGAGGGCGCGGATGCGGTCGCGCAGCTGGGCGGCGGTTTCGAAATCCAGCTTTTCGGAAGCCTGCTGCATCTCGCCGGCCAGTTCGCTCTGAACCTCGTTGCTCTTGCCGGACAGGAACTCGCGCGCCTGGGCAATCTGGTGGGCGTAGGCCCCCTTGCTCACCTTGTCGACGCAGGGGGCGGTGCAGCGCTTGATGTGGAATTGCAGGCAAGGCCGGGTGCGGGTGGCAAACACGCTGTCCGAACAGTTGCGGATCATGAAGGCCTTTTGCAGGGCAATCAGCGTGCGCGCGACAGCGCCGGCGGAAGCGAACGGTCCGAAATAATCCCCCGGCCGGGTGCGGCTGCCGCGATGCTTCAGCAACTGGGGGAAGTCGTGATCCCCCGTCAGGTGGATATAGGGAAAGCTCTTGTCGTCGCGCAGCAGCACGTTGTAGCGCGGCATCAGCCGCTTGATCATGTTGCTTTCGAGCAGCAGCGCTTCCACCTCGGTGTGGGTGCGCACGAACTCCATGCTGCGCGTCTCGGCCACCATGCGCTGCAGGCGGATGGGCAGGCGCTGGATCTGTGTATAGTTGGTAACGCGGCGCTTGAGGTCGCGCGCCTTGCCTACATAAAGGGCATCGCCGGTCTCCGCGATCATGCGGTAAACGCCGGGCGCCGTCGGCAGCGTTGCCAGATGGGCGCGGATGATGGCCACCCCCTCCTCCAGCGAGGCGCGCGGCCTTGCGGCGCGGGTACGGGCGGCAGGGCTGCGGGCCTGGGCATGCACAGCCTCATCCGGCGTCTCCACGCCGGCCGGTGCCGTTTCGCTCAGCTTGTCACCGGCTACGCGCCGGTCCTTCCTGCCGCTCACCATGCTATTCCCGCTGGGGTTTCCGGCCCCGTTATAGCCGGATTGAAATGAACAAGACGGGAACCATATCCACTTATCAGTATCCGCCTATTCTTTCGGTCATAGTTCTCCACGGAATCTGTGGATAAGTGTGTGGAAGAATCCGGGACATGCAGCGCGAATCGCTGGGAGTCTGCGGCCCCCTCTAGATTGGCTATTTCTTGTGCAGATTTATAAGTCATTGATAAATAACAATTTAATAGGGTTTTGAGGCGATTTTGGCGGCTAGGCACAGGATTTCAGCCTTGGCAACAGCTCCTGCGCAAAAAGATCTCCGGCTTTTGTGTAAAACATCGGGGGCGTTTCCCCGCCGCCGGCGCTTTTACGGAATCAGATCAAAGACCCAATAATCTCCAGACGCTTAGCATTGTGTGCGGCCTGTCCGGCCCTTATTCCGTCGCGATGAAACCGGCCTTCGGCTGGGCGTAACCCAGATGCTCGCCTGAATCGACGGCGATCATCTGGCCGGTGACGGAGGGGGCGGAGAGCAGATAGCGCACCGCCGCGCACACCTCTTCCGGCTCCACCTTGCGCTCAAGCGCCGTGCTTTCCCACTGGGCACGGAAATGCTGATCGCTCTGGCGTTCGTTCTGGATGGTGGGGCCGGGGCCGACGGCGTTGACGCGTACGCCCGGCGCCAGCGCCATGGCGAGGGTCTGCGTCATGGTCCAGAGCCCGGCCTTGGAGAGGGTGTAGGAGAAGAAGCTTGGCGCGAGATTCAGCACGCGCTGGTCGACGATGTTGACGATGGCGCCGCCGGTTGCTTCCGGCACCTGCAGGGCAAATTCCTGCGACAGGATGAAGGGCGCCCGCAGGTTGACGTCCATATGGGCGTACCAGCTCTCCCGCGTCACCGTCAGCGCCTCGTCGCGCTTGAACAGGCTGGCATTGTTGACTAGGGCGGTCAGCGGCCCCAGCTCTTCCCGGGCGCGGGAGACCAGCGTTTCCACCTCCGCCTCGTTGGCAAGGTCGGCCTGCAGAGCGACAGCGCGCTTGCCCTGCAACTCCAGCCGCCGCACCAGCGCCTCGGCATCGTCGCGCGAGTGGTTGTAGTGCACGGCGACCGACCAGCCATCATCCGCAAGGGCCTGCGCGATGGCGGCGCCCATGCGTTTTGCGGCGCCGGTCACAAGCACGTTCTTGCGGCGAATCTCGGCCATGTCGGCTCTTTCTCCCTTTGGCTGGCTGCCTTGCCCTGAAGGCGGGCGGTCGCTGTGCTCGTTGCCGATACGTCCGCCCGCCGCTCCCGGATCAGCGGGCCGGGTCGAGCTGGCTCACGATCCGTATATCGCCCTCCAGCGCCCGATGCACCGGGCATTTGCCGGCAATCTCCATCAGCCTTGTGCGCTGCTCGTCATCCAGCGGGCCCTTGAAGGTGATGAGGCGGGTGAATTGTTCGATAACCCCGCCGCCTTCCGCCGGCACGCGGGCGTGGCTTACATCCACCTCGACGCCCTCCAGCGGCCACTGCTTGCGGTCGGCATAAAGCCGCACCGTCATCGAGGTGCAGGCGCCAAGGCCCATGCACAGGAAATCGAATGGAGCAGGCCCGGCATCGGCGCCGCCGGCATCCACCGGCTCGTCGGCGGTGAGGGTGTGCCGGCCGCTGGTAATGGTCTGGCGCAGGCCGTCATTGGAGACGATATGGGCGTGATGCGACATGGCGGGTTCCTGTTCTTATGGGTCAGGGATGGGGCGGTGTATCCCGTCTTTTCGATAGGCCCCTGGGCGCTGCCGGGATTGCAGTATCGTGCTTCCGGCACCTGACTATATGGGATGCGACGAGCGGGTGCGACAAGGGCACAGGCGCGGTGATAGCTTGGGTACCAAAGGGGGGCGGAGCCGCCCCGAAACACGAACAATGAAACCGCGGAGGAAGAGCGCTCCGCGGAAACGAGTGGGGACGCTTCATGAATCTCTGGTTGCGGGTGCTGGGCGTCATCCTGGGCACGCTGTTTTCGCCCCGCAGGCATTTTACCGACGATTTTGAGCTGTGGTTCCGCGTCTGGCCGACCGACCTCGACACCAATCTGCACATGAATAACGGCCGGTACCTGTCGGTGATGGATCTGGGCCGGCTCGACATGATCCTGCGCATGCGCATGGTGCCCGTTATCTGGCGCGAGCGCTGGATGCCGGTGATCGCTTCCGCGCAGGTGCGCTGGCGCCGCTCGCTCGCCCCGTTCGAGCGCTATCGCCTCACCACGCGGCTCGTCGCCTGGGAAGATCGCTGGTTCTTCATCGAGCAGCGTTTTCTCGACCGCCGGGGGCGGTTATGTGCCGTCGCGCTGGTCAAGGGCGCGTTCCGCGGTCGCCACGGTGCCGTGGCGGTGCGGGAGGTGATGGGGGCGGCCGGCGAATGTATGGATTCGCCCGAGCTGCCGGCCGATATCCGCCAGTGGAGCGAGGCCGAGCAGGCGCTGCGCCGCCGCACCAATGCCGAAGCGGGCGAGCCGGTAGAAGCGGCAGGGCCGGAGATGTAGGGGGAGAGCGCCGTTAGTCGAACAGGGCGTCGATCTCGTTCTGGCTGGTCCCGTGTTTTTCCGCCGCCGGGCCGGTCAGTACGGTGCCATCGCGCGAGGCGTGGCGCTCTTCACCCACCGGAATGTGGTCGAAGCTGTCCTTGCCCAGGTTGCGGATGATGGCGTTCATGTGGTCCTCGATCTTGAGGAACGTATCGACCACCTTGGTCACGCGCTGGCCGGTCAGGTCCTGGAAATTGCAGGCCTCGAAAATGCGGGTGATCTCGTTGATGAGATCTTCCGCCTCCTCGGGAGAAATGCGCGCGTCCGGCCCGCGCGACACGACATCCATGATCTTTTCTGCCGCTGACAGGATGCCGGCCGTGGCGCCCTGGGTGGCGCTGATGATCTCGTCCAGCTCGAACATCGCGAGCGCCAGCTGGTCTTCATTGGCGCGCGGATGGCGAATACCAGCCAGTTCGACCTTGGCCATTTCCAGCTTGTTGGCGAGCTCGTTCATCGAGGTGTCGATGAGCTGGCTGGTTTCGGCTGCACGGTCGGCAACGGCATTGATGGTGGAGACATGGCCACCGACCTCGTCACCCAGCGTGGCGATGCGCAGGTTGATGGCATCCTCGACACGGGCCACTTCCACCGACACGGCTTCCGCCACCATCTGCTGCAGCTGCGGTTTCAGCGCCGTGGCCAGTGCCTCAGCCAGGGCTGCGATCTGATCGCCGGAAAGAGGGGCACCGGAAGCGGAGGAGGAGCTGGCCACCGTCAATTCATCCCGTCTGTTGGTTGCCCGTCACCACGCGGGCGATCTTGTGCCGGGATGTTAGCAGGCAAAGCGATGAGGGGGCAGCCAAAAGGCGGGGCAATTTTCCGGTGCAAAAGAAGTAGCCCCCTGCCCGTTTGCTGTATTCCGCCCATCCAGCAGATCTATAGAAAAAGAAAAGAGGGCGCCCCCCGGTTCGGGAAGCGCCCTCTTTTGTTTCAGCCGGCCGAAACCGACAGATGGATCAGAGCGGAACGTCGATCTGATTCTGGTAGGAGTCGAGATAGGCCTTGCCTGCCGGCGAGGTGCAGGCAACAGAGGCAGTCGACCACTTCACGTCGTCGATGATCTTGAGCTTGGCACCCGGGCTCAGCTCGCCATTCGGATCGGTGAGAGCTTCAAGCTTCTCGTTGATCGCGTCCTGCTGGGCCTGCGTCGGGTTGGCCATCGCGCACTTGATCTTCATCTGAACGGCGCTGCGATAGTAGGTGTACTTGCCTGTCGGCGTGTCGGGGATCATGGGGGCGGACTGCGCCATGACGGCGGCAGAGCCGAGCCCGACGGCAGCGGCGATACAGGCGGACAAAACGAGCTTCTTCATAGTCAGCTACCCTCCGGCAAGAATTCATCTTCCAGAACCTAACGCCAGATGCCCCGGCATGGTTCAACCGGTACTACTGTAGTCGTTTGAAAGCGGCGAAGCGATGGCATCTTGCAGCCTTGGGTTGGGCATAAATGCGACCTTGAGTGGCCAGCTTTTCCGCCGCCTTCAAAGCCCCGGACAGGCGGACATCCGGTCTATGCAAAGCTGTGTCGGCGTGCCCTCTCCAGGGGCGCCATAGCCGTCGAAAAGCACGTTCGAGGCATGGCCGCCTGCATCCATACGGATGCTCGTGCGGCACATGCGTTCGACCGACTGCCGGCCGAACGGGGTGGAGAGTTCGACCGGCCCGAGACCGAGCGTGCTGCCACCCACATACCGGGTCTCTTCTTTCTTCCAGACGAAGAGATTGCCGTTACTGGCATCGGGCGGCCCGGCGCAATCGACGAGCTGCTGCTGGCTGAGGCCGAGGAGGGCCTGCTGCGCCTTTTGTGCCCGGTCGGCCGGGGTGGCGCAGCCAGCCACTATCAGGCAGGTGGCGAGCACCGGCAGGGCTAGCGGCCTCATGCACCGTACTTCTGGATCAGCTGCTCGATCTTCACCGCCATGTCTTCCTTGGTCGTGCCATAGGGGATGACGTCGAGGAATTCGCCCTGCTTGCCCATGACATAGATGAAAGAGCTGTGATCCATCAGATAGGCGCTGGCATCGCCATCCTTGGCGGGAACCTTGTTGTAGTAGACGCGAAATTCCCGGGCGACGGCGGCAATCTGGTCGGTCGTGCCGGTCAGGCCGACAAGGCGCGGGTAAAAGAGCGGCACGTAATCGGCCATGACCTTCTGCGTATCGCGCTCCGGGTCGATAGTGATGAAGACCGGCTGGATGCTGTCGGCGGTTGCCTTGGGCAGACTGTCCAGCGTCTGCGCGATGGTCAGTAGCTCCGTCGGGCACACGTCCGGGCAGAACGTGTAGCCGAAATAGATGAGCTCGAAGGAGCCGGCATAGTCCTTCTGCGTCACCGGTTTGCCATTCTGATCGGTCAGCGAGAAATCGCCGCCAATGCCGCCGGTGGTGGCAATGGAAGGGCCGTTGCCGGACGCGATCCGCCCGCCCAGCTGCCAGTTGAGGATCAGCGCGCACAAGGCGACAGCGAGCACCAGCACGACGGCAATGATGATGAGGCGGGAAGTCCTGGACATGGGCTGGTCTGGCTCGGTCAGTTAGGGCAGGCTCGCCGAATGGTAACGGCCGTGCGGTATATCCATCAATGCGCGAACAGGGAAGTGCGCCGCGGGTGAGACAATCGGTCCAACGGCTTTATCATCCCTTGACGCATAAGGGGGGACAATCGGGGCAACAAGGAGGACGAACCCTTGAAGATCGGCATTGTGGGCGCAGGTTTCGTCGGCAGTACGGCTGCCTATGCCATGGTTATGCGCGGTATCGGCAGCGAGCTGGTGCTTGTGGACCTGTCCCGGGCCCGCGCCGAGGCAGAGGCGCAAGATATCCGCCACGCCACCCCCTTTGCGTCTCCGGTCCGGGTGCGGGCGGGCGGTTATGCCGATCTTGCCGGGGCCAGCCTTGTGGTCATCAGCGCCGGCGTCAACCAGAAGCCGGGCGAATCGCGTCTCGATCTGCTGCAGCGCAACTATTCCGTCTTCGAGGCGGTGATTGCCGAGATCATGACCTATGCACCGGGCGCTCTGCTGGTGGTGGCAACCAACCCGGTCGACATCATGACGCATGCAGCACTCAGGATTTCACGGCTGCCGCCGGAACGGGTGATCGGCTCCGGCACCATGCTGGACAGCGCCCGTTACCGCGCGCTGATCGGTAGCCATCTCGGTGTCGCCCCCAGCTCGGTTCATGCCTATGTGCTGGGGGAGCATGGCGACAGCGAGGTGCTGTGCTGGTCTTCTGCCATGGTGGGTACCCTGCCGCTGGCCTCCGTCGCCCACCAGATGGGCAAGCCGCTTACGGCGGAACTCAAGGAGGAGATCGATGCCGGCACGCGCGGTGCCGCCGGCACCATCATTGCCGGCAAGGGCGCAACCTATTACGGCATCGGCGCCGGCATCGCCCGGCTTGCCGAGGCGATCATTCATGACGAGCAGGCGGCGCTTACCGTCTCCTGCTTCACGCCGTCGGTGGCTGGGGTCGAGAAGGTCTGCCTCTCCCTGCCGCGCATCGTGGGGGCAAATGGCGTTGCCGACACCTTGATGCCCTCGCTCGACAGCGCGGAAGAACATGCGCTGGCCCGCAGCGCGACCATCCTGCGGCAGGCGGCCGACAGCATCGGTTTGTGAGGCATGGCGCCTCTCAGTCTTGCCCCCTCTTGCGGGCGGCGGCGTCCTGTGGTCGGTTCGTGCAACGCAGGTTGCTCCCTTCCCGGCGGGACGGGCGGCACGCACCCGAAAGGAACTGTTCCCGTGGTAGAGATTCGCAAGCTTGATGATGGCGTGAGCGTTGCCGGCCAGCCGACCGAGGCCGATTTCGCCGAATTCGCCCGTCTGGGTTTTCGCAGCGTCATCAACAATCGCCCCGATGGCGAGGATGGCGCGCCGGGCACCGAGGAAGAGGCGGTCTGGGCCGCCAAATACGGCCTTGAGTACCGCCATCTGCCGATGACGGCGGCCAGCCTGACGGCCGCCACCGTCAGCGATTTCGGCGACGCGCTGGAAGAGATGCCGGGCCCGGTGCTGGCGCATTGCCGCTCCGGCACGCGCTGCTCCATCCTGTGGTCCATCGACGCCGTCGGTCGCCGCAGCGAAGCGGTGGAAGACGTGCTGGAGACGACGGCGGCCGCCGGTTACGACCTCTCCGGCCAGTTGCCCTTCATCCTGCATTATGCCCGTCAGGACTGACGGCGCTTCTGCGGCGTGCTGAAACACAAAACGGGCCGGCGATCATTCCGCCGGCCCGTTTTGTTTACGCCTCCGGCCGCCTTCAGCCGTCCGGGCCGTTGACGGCAGTTGCTGCTGCGGGCTCGGGGTCCGCAGCACGCGCCGGGCGCGTATTGATCCAGGTGCCAAGGCAGATGAGCGCGGCGCCGATAACGAGCCAGAAGCTCAGCTCCTCGCCATAAAGCGCCCAGCCGACGACGGCGATCAGCGGCAGGCGCAGGAAATCCATCGGAACGACGACGGAGGCATCGGCTGCCGTCAGCGCCTTGCTGATGGCGTAGTGTGCGGTCAGCGCCGTCAGGCCGACGGCCACGATCCAGGGCAGTGTCGCCAGCGTCGGCCATTGCCAGTGCGGCAGGGCGCCGACGAGCGCCAGCGGGGTCTGGAACAGCAGCATGTAGAAGACGACCGAGAGGGAATCATCCGTGCGGGTGATTCTCTTGGTGCAGATATGGGTAATGGCAAAGGTGATCGCCGCGCCGATCATCACCAGCGACATGAGGTTGACGAGGGCAAGGCCTGGTCGCAGCAGCACCAGAATGCCGGCAAAACCGATGAAGACGGCGGTCAGCTTGCGCCCCGTCAACCTTTCGCCCAGCAGCAGCGGGGCGAGTAGGGTGGTCCAGATCGGTGTGGTGAATTCCAGCGCGAACACTTCGGCCAGCGGCAGCACCGTGATCGCGACGAACCAGCCATACTGGCCGCTGAAATGAATGACAGCGCGGGCGAAATGTAGCGGCAGTTGCCGTGACTTCAGCCGCCAGAAGCCAAGGCGCGGGGCAAGCGCGCCGATCACCACCAGCCCGACAAGGCCGCGATAGAACAGAATCTGCCAGGTGGAGTAGTGGCCCGACAGCATGCGGCCGGAAATCGCCATGCCGGAGATGCAGAAGAGGGAAAGCCCCATCCACAGGCCGGCGCGCAGCAGGGCGGGCATCGGGCGGGCGGGGTCGGCTGTCGCGCTCATCTTCCGGGGCTGCCTGCATCAAAAAGGGCGGGCATGAAAGCCGGCCAAAAGAAGAGTGGCGGCCCAGGGCCGCCACTCTCGATTCATCCCGATATCGCGTTGACCCTGTCGGGATCAACGTACGTAGATATGAACCTCGCTGGTCTGCGCCTGCGCCGACGAGCGGGCCGAGAGCGTGATGCGCTCGGCCGGCAGGCCAAGGCGCACCAGCGAGCGCATCACGCCTTCGGCGTTCCGCTTGGCGCTGGTGGAGGTGAGGGCGATATCGGCCGGGCTGCCGTTGGACGGGCTGACGGCCACCACATCGAAGCGGGCATCGGGCTTGCGCTCGAGTGCCTTGCTCACGGCCTGGTAGACGGCCTGCTCGTAATCGACATCATCGCGCTCGAAGCGGATGACCACCAGCGGACGGCGGCTGTCATCCTGCGCAGCACCGGCAAGCGGAGCGGCGGCCATCGGCGCGGCGCCGGTGGCGCTCACTTCCTGGGCACGGAAATAGGCGCGGTTGGCAAGGCTGGAGCCGAAGGCTTCGCCCTTGCTGATGGCGAGCGAGAGCGACTGCAGGTCACGCCGTTCGGCGGACACATAGTCGGTCGAGCGCTGCATCTCGTCAGTGGTCTGCGTCAGCAGGCGCTGGATCAGCACTACAGTCTGGTTGGTGCGATCTTCCAGCACGGAGAGCTGGCGGTGATCTTCTTCCACGGCGCCGGACAGGCCGAGCGTGGCGCGTACCGAATCAAGCAGATAGGCGCCGACGGTGGAGGAGGCCGCCACGTCGTTGCTCAGCTTGTTGAGCTTGCCGATCTGCTGGGAAATCTGGTCGAGCTGGGCCTGAGCCTCGTTCCACTGGGAAACCAGGATCGGGTTGCCCGGCGTGGTGCCCACCTGCAGGCGGGCATTAATCGCGGCGACGATGCCGTGATAATTCTGCGCGATCGCCGTGTTGGCGGCCAGGATGCCATCCAGATCGGAGGCTTCGGACTGGACCTTGCCGTTCAGCTGGCCAAGCTCGTCATGGAGCTGGGCTGCCTTGCGCCCCACTTCCGTGCCGCTCTCGGTAAAGCCCGGCAGGGGAACGGTGGTAAAGGCGTCTGCATTGGTCATCACGGTCGCGCTGACCGGTGTTGCCTGCATTTCCGCCTTGCTGGGAGCGATTTCGGTCCTGGTGCCGCCTTCGGGCTTCTCGCCGGACAGCGAACCAAGGATACCGTTATATCCGCCACTGCATCCGGCCAGCGCCATAGAGGCCGCTATCAGCGCAGTTACAATCGTGCCGTTATGCCGTAGCCGAGCCATCCCCGCGCCTATCCCCCTCAAATCTGCTGCCCCGCCACCCTGGCTTTTTATCTCGCAGGGTCCAAGGTGCCGTGCACTGCACCTATGGCGAAGGTTTCCGGTTTTTCCAAGGGCCATCCGTCACGGGGGCCGGCGACAGTGGCTGTCGTCAGTCCGGACAGTGGTCCAAGGCGATCAATTCCCTACTACCATTGTTTTGGAGTCTTTGACTCTTTTGGCAATTTGGCTGGGATATTACGCGGGGGTGCAGCCCCGGACAAGGACGATATCTAAGGGAGCCCCGGCGATGCCGTTGAGGAGCCGAGGAAATTATGCATGGCCGGCCCCCAAAAAAGCCCTTGCAAGGCCCGAACTGTTTGTCTAGGTTCCGCGCCACCGAAACGGACGGCGCTTCGAAAGCGGCGCAAAACCGGTCGGAAACAGCCATGCGCTCGTAGCTCAATTGGATAGAGCATCTGACTACGAATCAGAAGGCTGGAGGTTCGAGTCCTTCCGAGCGCGCCATTCTAAAGCCCCTTGAATTTCCTCACGGAAATTCGGGGGTTTTTGCTTTTGGGGCTCTTTTCAGCAGGCCGGCGTCTCTCGCCGCAGCGGCCATGAAAAAGCCCGGCGCCGCGGGAAGCGGGCCGGGCCAGTCGGGCAGAAAGCTGCCTCGGGAGTAGTCCTCGAAAACAGGGCCGGATCACACGATGCCGGAGCCGCCGGCATTGGGGTCGGCCGGCCGGGCCTCGGCCACTTGGGCGCGATAGCCGGCGGCACGATAGGTCGCCACCGGATCTATGGCGCCGCCGGCACGCTGGCGCACCATGGCCAGCAGCGGGGCGACATCGGTGGTGTAGGCGCGCTTCAGCGTCTGGGCTGCCATCAGCGCATCATTCTCCTGCTGGTATCCCTCCAGCGCCTTGCGGTCGATGAGGAGGGCCTGCGCATAGGCGCGCACCACTTCCATGGCGCTCGTCATCAGGCTTTCGATCGGGTCGGTTACATTGTGCGACTGGTCGAGCATGTAGCCGGGCTCGAAGCCGGGCGCCTTGCGGCTGGCCGCATCCACCAGTTCGTTGAAAACCAGAAAGAGCTGGTAGGGGTTGATGGCGCCGGTATCGAGGTCGTCATCACCATATTTGGAATCATTGAAGTGGAAGCCGCCCAGTTTTTTGAACTGGATGAGGCGCGCCACGATCATCTCGATATTGGTGTTGGGCGCATGGTGGCCGAGATCGACGAGGCACCAGGCCTTCGGCCCCAGTTCCTGTGCCGCCAGATAGTTGCTGCCCCAGTCCTGGATGACGGTGGAATAGAAGGCCGGCTCGAACATCTTGTGTTCGAGCATCAGGCGCCAGTCGTCCGGCAGGCGTTTGTAGATTTTGCCGCAGGCTTCAAGATAGCGCTCAAAGGCGCGGGTGAAATGCTGCTGGCCGGGGAAATTGGAACCGTCGCCGATCCACACCGACAGCGCCTTCGACCCGAGCGCCTCGCCGATCTCGATGCACTCTATATTGTGATCCACCGCCTGTTGCCGTGTGGCGGCATCGGTATGGCTGAGGCTACCATATTTATAGGAGAGCGCCTGACCCTTCTGGTCCTGGAAGGTGTTGGAGTTCATGGCGTCGAAGCCAAGCCCGCGCGCGGCGGCATGGGCCTTCAGCGCCTTTGCATCCTTCGGCCTGTCCCAGGGGATGTGCAGCGACACCGTCGGGGTGGAGCGCGTCAACTGCTGGATGACGGAGCAGTCATCCAGTTTCTCCTCAATGCCGCGCGGCTCGCCCTTGCCGGGAAAACGCGCAAAGCGGGTGCCGCCGGTGCCGACACCCCAGGAGGGGATGGCAACAGCGAAACGGGCAACCTCGGCCGCAATCTTCTCGATATCGATGCCGCGGCGGGCAAGCTGGCTTCCCAGCGCCTGATAGTCTTCGTCCAGCGTGCGCTGGCGCTTTTCATTTTCCGCCGTGAGGATCGCGGCGCTGATCAGCAGCTCGGTCATGGGCGTTTCTTCCTTGGCGGCGCCGGTCTGAGACCGGCGCCGTTGTTATTCTTCGCGTCTTCCGGTCGGGCTTCAGTCTGCCATCCGGCCGTCAGCGGGTGAATGCCGTCAGCGCGTGAAAGATTGGGCGTTACCGGCGTCGACGTTCATGATGTTGCCGGTGGATTTGGCCGACATGTCGGAGACGAGGAAGTAGATCGCCTCGGCGATATCTTCCGGCAGCACGTTGCGCTTCAGCATCGAGCGCTGGCGGTAATGCTCTTCCAGCTCATCCGGCTTCATGTTGTAGGCGGCCGCACGCTGCTCGCGCCATTCGCCGGTCCAGATCTTGGAGCCGCGCAGCACCGCGTCCGGGTTCACCACATTGACGCGGATACCATCACCGGCGCCTTCCAGCGCAAGGCAGCGGGCCAGATGGATTTCTGCGGCCTTGGCCGTGCAATAGGCCGCCGCGTTCGGAGAGGCGGCAAGGCCGTTCTTGGAGGCGACGAAGGCCACCGCGCCGCCCAGCTTCTGCTTCTTGAACAGGCGGAAGGCTTCGCGCGAGACAAGGAAATAGCCGGTGGCGAGGATGTCGATATTGCGGTTCCACATCTCCAGCGGCGTGTCTTCTATCGGCGCCGAAGAGGAGATGCCGGCATTGGAGACCAGAATGTCGAGACCGCCATATTCCACGGCAGCCTCTGCGAAGGCGGCGATGACGGCATTTTCCTGCGTCACATTGACGAGGGCGGTGCGCACATTGTCGCCGGTAAAGCGGCGGCCGAGTTCTGCCGAGGTGGCGGCGAGCGCGGCCTCGTCGATATCGGCCAGCACCACGCAGGCCCCTTCGCCCAGCAGGCGCTCCGCGGTCGCGCGGCCGATGCCCCCGGCACCGCCGGTCACCAGCGCAACACGGCCAGCAAGGCTCTTGGGTTTGGGCATGCGCTGCAGCTTGGCTTCCTCAAGCAGCCAGTATTCGATATCGAAGGCTTCCTGCTCGGAAAGGCCGACATACTCGCTGACCGTCGAGGCGCCGCGCATCACATTGATGGCATTGACGTAGAACTCGCCGGCAATGCGCGCCGTTGCCTTGTCCTTGGCGAAGGTGATCATGCCAACGCCCGGCACCAGATAGACCACGGCATTGGCGTCTCGCATCGCCGGGCTGTTGGCGTGCTTGCAGCGCTCATAATAGCCGGCATAGTCGCCGCGATAGGCAGCCACCGCCTCGGGCAGGCCCGCCAGCACGGCATCAAGATTGTCGGCGGCGGGATCGTAGGCGACGACCAGCGGGCGGATCTTGGTGCGCAGGAAATGATCAGGGCAGGAGGTGCCGAGCGCGGCGAGTGCCGGCATGTCATTCGCGCCGACAAATTCCAGCACGGCGGCCTGATCATCAAAATGGCCGACCTTGCGCTCTTCCTGGCCGATGAGGCCGCGCAGGGCTGGCATCAGCTTCGCGGCGACGGCGCGGCGCTTTTCCACCGGCAGGGCCGTGTGTTTTGCTCCGCCAAAGGCCGGCTTGCCGGCGCTCTGCCCGGCAAACCAGCTGCTGGCCTTGTTGATGATCTCCAGCGTGATCTCGTAGCATTCATGCGCCGTCTTGCCCCAGGTGAAGAGGCCGTGGCTTTCCAGCACCACGCCGCGCGCCTTCGGATTCTCGAGCACAAACTTTTCCAGCCACAGGCCAAGCTGGTAGCCCGGGCGCCGCCAGGGCAGCCAGCCGATATCCTCGCCGAAGATTTCCTTCGTCAGCGCCTTGCTGTTCTTCGAGGCGGCAATGGCGATCACGGCGTCCGGGTGCATGTGGTCAACATGCGGGAACGGCACATAGGCGTGCAGCGGGGTATCGATGGAGGCCGCACGCGGATTGAGGTTGAAGGTACAGTGGGGCAGGTAGCCCACCATCTCGTCTTCATGCTCGGGGCCACGATAGATGCCCTTCAAGGCGCGCAGCTTCTCCATATAAAGAGTGGAAAAGCCGTCGAGCTTCATGGAGCCGACATCGCCGCCCGATCCCTTGACCCACAGCACCTCGACCATTGCGCCGGTCAGCGGGTCCTTCTGCATCACCTTGGCCGAGGTGTTGCCGCCACCAAAATTGGTGATGCGCTTGTCCGAACCCAGCAGGTTCGACCGGTAAAGCAGCAGTTCCGGCTCGCTCTTGCCGGCCGCCGCGGCAGCATCCCATTTCGAGGGGATCGGAGCGGTGGCGCTGGTTGGGGCCGTTCCGGTAATGATCGTCATCAGGTGGCGTCCTCTTGATCGGCGGCTTGGCTGGCCGGGCGCGCCGCGGCTTTGTCTGGCGGCGTCTGGTTTCAGGCGTTCCTCTCGAACGGCCTCGGGTCTTGCGGCCCCATTTGGCAAAAGGTCCGTCTTCGAGCTGGAGCGATCCTAGAGCCGCCATCCGAGCGTGGTCAATCAAGTTTGATCAAAATATTTCATTTTGCGTCGCAACATTGATCTTTTGCGGCGCAAAAATGATCATAAAAGATCAAATATGATTGACAGCGCTCTTATATGCAGGATGATCAGCGCCATCAGGGAGCAATTGATGCACGAAATCGAGCGCCATAGAGTGATTTTGAGTGCGGTGAACGACCGGGCTGTGGTGACCATTGCCCAGCTTGTCGATCTCACCGGCGCTTCAGAAGCCACGATACGCCGCGATATTACGGCACTTCACGTCCAGGGTCGCGTCCGCAAGGTGCGCGGCGGGGCGGAAGCGCTGCATCCTCCGCAGCAGGCGGCCATTGTCGGCCGCCCCTTCTCTGTCAACGAAACCGTCAATTCCGATCATAAACGCGCAATTGCGCGCGCTGCGGTGGAACTGTGCGCAGACGGGGACTCCATCATCATCAATGGCGGCACCACGACCCACCAGATGGTGCATTTCCTGGCCGCGCGCCGGATGCAGGTACTGACCAACTCGTTTCCGATTGCCGAGCATCTGCTCAAGCATTCCAAGAACACCATCACGGTGCCGGGCGGCGCGATCTATCGCGAGCAGAACATTATCCTCAGCCCGTTCGGCAACGATGTGACCACCAATTTCTACGCGTCCAAGATGTTCATGGGCGCGCAGGCCGTGGGGCCGCTCGGCATCATGGAGGCCGATCCGCTGCTGATCCAGGCAGAGCAGAAGCTGATCGACCAGGCGGACGAGCTGATCGTGCTGGTGGATGCCAGCAAGTTCGACCAGCGCTCCAGCCTCATCCTGTGCCCGCTCACACGGGTTTCGACGATCATCACCGACGACCGGATCAATACCCGGGACGCGAAGATGGTGGAGCAGGCGGGGGTCCGCCTGATCGTGGCGCCGCGGGAAACGCGGGCAAAGGGGGCCGGAACATCGGTTGCCTGACCCTCTGCCCCATGGCCGCAAGAAGCCGGGGCAGGGGAAGGATACCGGGTGCGGCCATAACAGAAAAAACAGGCCAAATCCCTCAAGTTCATGGGGAGGAAAGGGAAACATGAAACTCTTGAAGATTCTTGCCGCGACGGCTGCCGTCGTGGCCACCCTCAGCGTGGTTCAGGCCGAAGCTGCCCCGGTGCGCATCGGCCTCGTCGTCAAGGCTTTGGGCATCGGCTTCTTCGAAGCCGCCAACAAGGGTGCGCAGGAAGCCGCCAAGGAAGTGGGCGATGCCGAGGTGATCTACACCGGCCCGACCACCACCACCGCCGAAGGCCAGATTGAGGTGATCAACTCCCTCATCGCCCAGAAGGTGGATGCGATCGCCGTTTCCGCCAATGACACCGATGCGCTGGTCCCGGCGCTCAAGAAGGCGATGGATCGCGGCATCAAGGTCATCTCCTGGGATAGCGGTGTGGCCAAGGAAGGCCGCCTGATGCACCTCAACCCCTCCAGCAACCCGCTCATCGGCAACATGTGCGTGCTGCTGGCCGAGAAGGTGCTGCCGGAAGGCAAGGGCGATTTCGCCATCCTTTCCGCCACCCCGACCTCGACCAACCAGAACACCTGGATCGAGGAGATGAAGAAGGTCCTGCCGCAGCATCCGGGTATGAACCTCGTCTCCACCGTTTATGGCGATGACCTCGCCGACAAGAGCTACCGCGAGACGCTGGGTCTCTTGAAGAGCAACCCGGGCGTCAAGGCCATCGTCGCACCGACTTCCGTCGGCATCGTGGCGGCTGCGCAGGCCGTTGAAGATCAGGGCCTCGTCGGCAAGGTCTATGTGACCGGCCTTGGCCTGCCGTCCGAACTGGCGGGCCATGTGAAGGCCGGCTCGGTCAAGAGCTTCGCCATCTGGAACCCGATCGATCTTGGCTACTCGGCCACGATGATCGCCTACAACCTCGTCAAGGGTAAGGCCGAGGCGAAGCCCGGCGCTTCCATCCCGATGGGCCGCATGGGCGAAGTGACGCTGGATGAAGACAGCACCGGCGCCATGGCCGACCCGTTCGTCTACGACGCCAAGAACGTCGACGAGTTTGCCAAGATCTTCTGATCCTGACCGGAGCGGCCCTTCGGGGCCGCCCCTTTCAAATGTCGGTGCTGCCGGAAGGGGGAGTGTCCGCCTTCCGGCCAGTGCCCTCTGCGGCCCTTGCCCCACTCTGCTGCGCCCGGCTTCCGCCGGCTCCGGCAAACCCGGGTGGCCGTAGCGCTTTCAAGCGATTTCTGGTGTCGTTTCATGGTGACTGTTTCCGCTCAGAAGCCCTCCGGCGAGGGGCCAGGCGAGGCCCAGGCGTCACAGCCTTTTCCGGTGATGCCGGGAGAGCCGGCGCCGCTCCTTTTCATGCGGGGCATCGCCAAATCCTTTCCAGGCGTGCGGGCGCTCGACGGTGTGGACCTTGCCCTTTATCCGGGGCAGGTGACCGCGCTCATCGGCGAAAACGGCGCCGGAAAATCTACCCTCGTCAAAACGCTCACCGGCATCTATCAGCCCGATGAAGGGCAGATCCTGCTGGAAGGCGAGGCCGTTACCTTCGATGGCGCCGAAGACGCCATGCGCCGCGGCATCACCGCCATCCATCAGGAAACGGTGCTGTTCGACGAACTGACGGTGGCCGAGAACATCTTCATGGGCCAGCAGCCGCGCACGCGCTGGGGCTTCGTGGACTGGAAGCTGATGCGCGAGCGCACGCGTGAAATCTTCGCGCGGCTCGAAACCGATATCCATCCCGATACGCGCCTGCGCGACCTTGGCATTGCCCGCAAGCATCTGGTGGCGATTGCCCGCGCCCTGTCGGTGGATGCCAAGATCGTCATCATGGACGAGCCGACGGCTTCGCTCTCCCACAAGGAGGTGGAGGAGCTTTACGCCATCGTCGATACGCTGAAGGCCGAAGGCAAGGCGATCCTCTTCATCAGCCACAAGTTCGAGGAAGTCTTCCGCGTCGCTGACCGCTACACCGTGTTCCGCGACGGCAAGTCGGTCGGCTTTGGCCTGATGGCCAATGCCGATACCAACCATCTCATCCGTCTGATGGTGGGCCGCACCGTCGATCAGGTTTTCCCCAAGATCGAGACCGAACCCGGCGAGGCGGTGCTGGCGGTGGAAGGCCTCTGCCACCCCACCGAGTTTGCAGATATCTCCTTCACTCTGCGCAAGGGCGAAATTCTCGGCTTCTACGGCCTTGTCGGTGCCGGGCGCAGCGAGGTGATGCAGGCGCTTTTTGGCATAACGGCCACGAGCAGCGGGTCGGTGACGCTGGGCGGTCAGCCTTATCGTTGCACGCACCCGCGCGAGGCGCTGGAAGCCGGCCTTGTCTATGTGCCGGAGGAGCGCGGGCGGCAGGGCGTCGTGCTGCAATTGCCGGTGTTCGAGAATATCGCGCTCCCGTCGCTTGGCCGAATCTCGCATTCCGGCTTCGTGCGCATGGCCGAGCAGTTCGATCTTGCGCGCGGCTACGCACGGCGCCTGCAGCTCAAAGCCCACAGCCTGTCGCAGGAAGTGGGCACGCTTTCCGGCGGCAACCAGCAGAAGGTGGTGATCGGCAAGTGGCTCGCCATGGGGCCGCGCGTCATCATCCTCGATGAGCCGACCAAGGGTGTCGATGTCGGCTCCAAGGCCGCGATCCATGGTTTCATGAGCGAGCTGGCGGCCCAGGGGCTCAGCGTCATCATGGTTTCCTCTGAAATTCCCGAAATTCTCGGCATGTCCGACCGGGTGATGGTGATGCGCGAAGGTCGCATCGTCGGCGCTTTCGAGCGCGGCGGCCTCGATGCCGAAACGCTGGTGCGTGCGGCGACCGGCAACGAAGGCGCGGCTTCCACCTCCGGTACTGCCAGTCAGGAGCAGGCTCATGCAGCCCCTCATCCGTAACCGCGAATTCCTGCTGGCGCTGGTCGTCATCGCGCTCATCGCGCTCATCGGCCTGCGTGCGCCGGAGTTCGTGACGCCGGGCAACCTCGCCCAGGTCTTTACCGATACCTCCATCCTGATGATGCTGGCGCTGGGGCAGATGGCCGTCATCATGACGCGCTGTATCGACCTTTCCGTTGCTGCCAACCTTGCCCTCTCGGGCATGGTGGTGGCGATGGTCAATGCCGCCAATCCTGCCATCCCGATGCCGGTTCTGTTGCTGCTGACACTGGTGGTCGGCGGCGCGCTCGGCGTCGTCAACGGTCTGCTGGTCTGGCGTGTCGGCATCCCCTCCATCGTGGTGACGCTCGGCACGCTTTCCATCTATCGCGGCACCATCTTCCTGCTTTCCGGCGGGGCGTGGATCAATGCCCATCAGATGAGCCCGGCCTTCATCGGCCTGCCGCGTGTCGAGTTTCTCGGTCTGCCGCTCCTTGCCTGGACGGCAATCGTGATCGTCCTGCTGGTGGCGGCCGCCATCGCCTGGACCCGGCTTGGCCGTGCCTTCTATGCCGTGGGCGGCAATCCGACGGCGGCGGTCTATGCCGGGCTCGATGTCGGGCGCACGCAGTTTGCCGCTTATGTGATGAGCGGCCTTCTGGCCGGGCTCTGCGGTTACCTTTGGGTGTCGCGCTATGCTGTTGCCTATGTCGATATCGCCGGCGGCTTCGAGCTTGATGTGATTGCGGCCTGCGTCATCGGCGGTGTCAGCATTGCCGGGGGCATTGGCACCGTGGGGGGCGCTGTTCTGGGCGCTCTCTTCCTCGGCATCACCAAGAATGCGCTGCCGGTCATCGGCGTCTCGCCCTTCTGGCAGATGGCTATTTCCGGCGGGGTCATCATCGCCGCCGTCATCATCAATGCCCGCAGCGGTCGCCGCCGTGGACGCCTTATCCTGCGCGAAGCACAGGCCCAGTCATGACCGACCATACGCTCGATACCCTGGCCGGGTCGCCCGGCACCCTGCCGGACCGGCTCGATCTCGGCTGGCGGCGCTGGATGCGCTGGGAGGTGCTGCTGCTGGCGGTCGCCATCGGCATCTTCCTCATCAACTCCTTCGCTTCGCCCTATTTCCTCGATCCGTGGAACCTGAGCGACGCCACCTTCAACTTCACCGAAAAGGCGATCATCGCGCTCGCCATGGCGCTCTTGATCATCGCCGGCGATATCGACCTGTCCGTCGCCTCGATCATTGCGCTTGCCTCTGTGACCATGGGGGCCGCGGCCGAGGCCGGTGTCGGCACGCCGGGGCTGGTGGCGGTGGGCCTGTTGACCGGCCTTGCGGCGGGCGCTTTCAACGGCTTTCTCATCACCCGTTTCCAGCTGCCCAGCATCGTCGTCACCATCGGTACGATGAGCCTCTTTCGCGGCATCTGCTACATCGCGCTCGGTGACGGGGTCTATCGCAATTACCCCTCCAGCTTTGCCTGGTTCGGCCAGGGATATGTGTGGTGGGTGTTCTCGTTCGAGCTGGCGCTGTTTGCCGTGCTGGCCTTCCTGTTCGGCCTTCTCTTGCACAAGACGGTCTTTGGCCGGCAGATCTTTGCTGTCGGCAACAATCCGGTGGCGGCGCTCTTTTCCGGCGTGCGGGTGCAGAAGGTACGTTTCTCGCTCTTTCTGCTGACGGGGCTTGCCAGCGGCATTGCTTCCATCCTGCTGACGGCCCGTGTCGGCTCCACCCGGCCTTCCATCGCGCTGGGGTGGGAGCTTGAGGTGGTCACGATGGTGGTGCTGGGCGGTGTCAGCATCATGGGCGGTTCGGGCACCATTGTTGGCGTCGTTATCGCCGCCTTTGTCATGGGGCTTGTGACCTTCGGCTTCGGCCTGCTCAACGTTCCGGGCATCGTCATGTCCATCTTCGTCGGGCTGCTGCTCATCGGCGTCATCGCGCTGCCGATCGGCATTCGCAAGCTGGCGCGGCGCTGGCAGGGCGTATCGGGCAGGGCGAAGCGATGACTGTCATCATCGAAAATGGCCGCGAGAAATATGCCTTCCGCATGCAGCTGAACCCCGGCTGCCTTGAGGAATATCGCCGTCGGCATGACGAGATCTGGCCGGAACTGGTCGATCTGCTGCACGGCGCCGGGGTCACCGACTATTCGATCTTTCTGGATGAGGCGAGCAATGCGCTCATCGGTGTGCTGTGGCGGCGGCTCGATCACACCATGGCCGCGCTGCCGGAGACGGCGGTGATGAAACGCTGGTGGGCGCACATGGCGGATATCATGCTGACCCATGGCGATAACGAGCCGGTGGCAACGCCGCTTGTGCCCGTCTTCCACATGCGCTGAACGGCCCTGTTGATGACCCGTGCCATTGCCGTGCTCGATATCGGCAAGACCAACGTCAAGCTGGCGCTGGTCGATGCCGCAACGCTCGCCGAGCGCCGTCTGCTGACCCGTCCCAACCAGCCGGTTGGCACCGGCCCCTATCCGCATTTTGATGTGGAAGGCCTGTGGAACTGGCTGCTGGATGGCCTAGCCCAGCTTGCGCGCGATGCGCAGATCGGTGCCATCAGCGTCACCACCCATGGCGCCTCGGGCGTGCTGGTGGATGCGGCGGGGCCGGTGCTGCCCGTGCTCGATTACGAGCATGACGGGCCGGATGAGTTTGCTGCCGACTATGAGGCGATCCGGCCGGACTTTGCCGAGACCTATGCCGCGCGCCTGCCCTCGGGCCTCAATCTTGCGCGCCAGCTTTACTGGCAGCAGCGGCTTTGGCCGGAAGCCTTTTCCCGGGCAACAGCCTTTCTTGCCTATCCGCAATACTGGGCCTGGCGCCTGTCGGGGGTGATGGCGAGCGAGGTGACCTCGCTTGGCTGCCACACCGACCTCTGGGATCTGCGCAGCGGCGAGCCTTCCTCACTGGTGCGCAAGATGGGCTGGGAGCATCTGTTGCCGCCGGTAAGGCCGGCGGCAGATACGCTGGGCCCGGTCCTGCCGGAGATTGCCCGGCGCTGCGGCCTGCCGGCGGATTGCCGGATTGTCTGCGGCATCCATGACAGCAACGCCACGCTGTTGCCGCATGTGCTGAGCCGCCCTGCACCCTTTGCCGTCTTTTCGACCGGCACCTGGGCGGTGCTGTTTTCCGTCGGCGGCAGCCTGGCGACGCTGGAGCGTACACGCGACTGCCTTGCCAATGTCGATGCGCTTGGCCGCGCGGTTCCCTGTGCCCGCTTCATGGCGGGGCGGGAATGGGATGCGATGATGGCCGGCGCCGAACCGGCACCTTTCGATGACGCTGTGCTGACGGCGATGATCGCACGTGGGGTGATGGCTTTTGCCGGCTTTGCGCCGGGCGTCGGGCCTTTTCCGGCCGCCAGGGGCGGGTGGAGCCAGCCGGTCTCCAGTCTTTCCTCAGCCGAGCGGACGGCGGCGGCGGCCTTGTCGCTGGCGCTTAGCGCCGATGAGTGCCTGAACCTGACAGGGGCGGGCGGGCCGGTGCTGGTTGAAGGGCCGCTGGCGCGCAATGCCTGGTTCTGCACCGTGCTTGCCGCCTTGTGCGGGCGGGAGGTGCAGGCACTGCCGGGCTCCACCGGCACCACGGCCGGCGCGGCACTGCTTGCGCTCGGTCTCGACCATCGGCCGGCACGTGAAGACGGCACGCGTTATGCCCCTTCTGCGCTCGCCGGTCTTGAGGGCTATCGCACCTTGTGGCGCGAGCGGGCGCTCAAGGGGTTGCAGCCTGCCGCATAGAAGCAGATCTGATATATAAAGATATCTTTATGCTTGAAACGGGCCGGCCGGGCTGATAAACCCGGCGTCAGATAAATTCGCCCATTCCACATTGTTACCGGAGTTCAAGCCATGGCCGAGGATTTCAAGGTCAAGGATCTCTCGCTTGCCGACTGGGGTCGCAAGGAGATCACCATCGCCGAAACCGAAATGCCGGGCCTCATGGCGCTGCGTGCGGAGTTCGGCAAGTCCCAGCCGCTGAAGGGCGCCCGCATCGCCGGCAGCTTGCACATGACCATCCAGACCGCCGTTCTCATCGAGACGCTGACGGCGCTGGGTGCTGAAGTGCGCTGGTCCTCCTGCAACATCTTCTCGACCCAGGACCAGGCTGCCGCAGCGATTGCCGCTGCCGGCATCCCCGTCTTCGCCTGGAAGGGCATGAGCGAGGAAGAGTTCTGGTGGTGCATCGAGAAGACCATCGAGGGCCCGAACGGCTGGGTTCCGAACATGATCCTCGATGATGGCGGTGACCTGACCCAGGTCATGCACGACAAGTTCCCCAAGCTGCTCGACGACATCAAGGGCATCTCCGAAGAGACCACCACGGGTGTGCACCGTCTCTACGAGATGGCCAAGAAGGGCACGCTCAAGGTGCCGGCCATCAACGTCAATGACAGCGTCACCAAGTCGAAGTTCGACAACCTCTATGGCTGCCGCGAAAGCCTCGTTGACGGCATCAAGCGCGCCACCGACGTGATGCTGGCCGGCAAGGTTGCCGTCATTGCCGGTTATGGCGATGTGGGCAAGGGCTCGGCCGAGAGCCTGCGCAGCCAGGGCGCCCGCGTGATGGTCACCGAAATCGACCCGATCTGCGCACTGCAGGCGGCGATGGAAGGCTATCAGGTCGTGACCATGGAAGAGGCCGCTCCGCTCGGCGACATCTTCGTCACCTGCACCGGCAACATCGATGTCATCACCGTCGATCACATGCGCCAGATGAAGGACCGTGCGATCGTCTGCAACATCGGTCACTTCGACAGCGAAATCCAGGTTGGCGCGCTGCGTAACCTCAAGTGGCACAACGTCAAGCCGCAGGTGGACGAGGTCGAGTTTGCCGATGGCAAGCGCATCATCCTGCTCGCCGAAGGCCGCCTCGTGAATCTCGGCTGCGCCACCGGCCACCCGAGCTTCGTGATGTCCGCCAGCTTCACCAACCAGGTGCTGGCCCAGATCGAGCTGTGGCTGAACCATGCCAAGTATGACCGTCAGGTCTATGTGCTGCCGAAGCACCTGGACGAGAAGGTTGCCAAGCTGCACCTCGCCAAGCTGGGCGTGAAGCTGAGCACCCTCTCCAAGGAGCAGGCTGACTACATCGGTGTGGAAAGCGCCGGCCCGTTCAAGCCGGATCACTACCGCTACTGATCGGTGCTGCCGGGGCGATCAACCGGCAGTCAAAAGAAACCCTGCGCGAGCATTTGCTCGCGCAGGGTTTCTTTTTTTTAAGGCAGTTATGCCAATTATGTGCGATCCATTGTGCCGGTATCGTGTCGATTGAGGCGCTGGCTGGAAGGTAGCTCACTCGCCCTGGGTGACAGCGGGGGAACTGTGTCGCATGGCGGCTTTCAGGTATGACTTCTCAGCCGTCTCGGTGATGGTGGTGGAAGATAACGACTACATTCGATCAGTGCTGTTCGGGGTGCTGCAGTCGCTGGGATGCGGCAAGGTCTCCAAGTTCAAGGACGGCAAGGAAGCGGTCGATTACCTGCAACTGATGAGCATGTCGCCCGAGCGCGCCGGCGCGCTGGGCGTGGATTTTGTCATTACCGACATGCTGATGGAGCCGGTGGACGGGTTCGGCCTGCTCAAATGGATCCGCATGAGCAAGGATTCACCGGACCGGTTCCTGCCGGTTATCATGATTTCCGGATTTGTCGACCGCGACGCGCTGGCGCGGGCCCGCGATCTGGGGGTGACGGAGTTCCTGGCCAAGCCCTTCTCGGTCAGTTCCGTTGCCAAGAAGATCGAAGCGGTGATCGAGCGCCCGCGCCCCTTCATCCGGTCGGAAACCTATTTTGGCCCGGACCGCCGTCGCACAAGGCTGGCGGGGTATAATGGCCCCGAACGGCGCGAGCAGACGGAAGCAGACTGCGAGGTGGTTTATGAGTGACGACAAGCAGGGCCAGCCGCCGGCCAAGCCGCAGGCCAAGACGCGCATTTTCAAGCCGCGCAACAAGCTGAAGGCCAAGGTCACCGCCGGCCAGTCTCCCTTGCCGCCGGGCGAGGAAGGTGGTTTTTCGCGCGCGGCGCTGGAGAAGGCCGAAGCCGAGCTGGCTGAAGCTGCAGCGCGTTATGCGGAATGGGCGCGTACCACGCTGGATGAGCTGCTGGAGTTCTACCGCGAGGCGTCGGCCGGTGCCGGCGACGTGCGCCAGGAAGCTGTGCGCAAGATCAGCCGCATCGCGCATGAGCTGCGTGGACAGGGGGGTACCTTCGGTTATCCGCTGGTTACCAGCTTTGCCAGCTCGCTCTTCCGCTTCACCGAGAATGAAAGCGCCATCAGCGACGAGCGCCTGCTCGTCATCAAGGCGCATTGCGACGCCATCCGCGTGGTGCTGCTGCAGAACATCACCGGCGATGGCGGTGAGATCGGCCAGGCGCTGGTCAAGGCCTTGCAGCAGGCCATCGCCAAGTTCCAGACCGCCTGAGAGTGCCGGCCTGTCTCCCGGTATCCGGTGAGCGGCTGCGCCTCAAAGCGCGACTTCGGCAAACCGGTCGAGCAATTTGCCGTCAAAATGGGATCCCGCCCTTTCGCGCATGTGCGAGAGGGCTTGATCCTTGCTGAAGGCGGGCTTGTAACAGCGCCGGTCTGTCAGCGCGACATAGACATCGCAAGGGGCTGCCAGCAGGCTCGCCTCGTCGATCTCGCTGCCCTTCAGCCCGAAGGGATAGCCGGTACCGTCCAGCCTTTCATGGTGGCGCGCGGTGACCTGGGAGGCCTCCCGGCTGATGCCGGGCAGGGCCTCCAGGAGGCGCATTCCGCTGCCGACATGCGTTTCCATCGAGGCGCGTTCGCCGGGGGTGAGCGGGCCCTGCTTGTTCAAGACCGCGAGCGGCACCTTGAGCTTGCCGATATCATGCACCAGCCCGGCTTCGGCGAGCAGCTCGAGGTCGCCCCGGCTCATGCCTACATAGCGCCCGAACATGACCATCTGGGCGGCCACCCGGGTCGAGTGAACCCAGGTGTAGTCGTCATGCTGGCGCAGCGCGTCCAGCAGGGCAGAGACATGGCCGTCGGAGCAGGCATCGACCAGAAGCCGCGAGCCATGACGCAGCACCTCAAGCTCCACCACGCCGGCCGCGCCGGACCCGAAGGCGGAAAACAGCTTGAGCGTGGTGGCCAGTAATTCCCGGTGCCGGGGGCGGAGGGACTGCCAGCTTTTCTGGACGCTCCGGCGCATCAGCCGCTGGACGGTCGCCCGCAAAACCGTCGGCAGCAGCGGGCGGGTCAGCATGGCTTCGGGGGCAAATTCGCTGAAACGCTCTCCGCCCGGGCGCAGGGCGCTCTGCACCATCAGCACCACAGGGGAGGCGGCAGTGGCCGGGTTGAGCCGCAGGGCCTCGACAAAATCAGCGCCGGCTCTTGGCAGGTTGTCGCTGACCAGAACCACGCCAACCCGCCCCTCCGGCAGGACGAGGTTGGTGATGCTCATGGCGTCGCGCATCCAGACCGTCTGGAAATCGTAACGGAAGATATCCTCGATGCGGTTGAACTCGCGCCGGTCAATATCCGCGACGACGAGATAGGGCAGATCTGAGGATGGGCAATGCGCCATGGATTCCAGGGTCCGGTGTCGTTCCAGAAACAGGCGCTCTGTCTGCGCGCGCGCCGGTGCCATCGATGTGTCGACCATCGATTGCGGGCTGGTTTCGCCCGGCAAGGATGTCAGGGTCCCGGCGCCCGAACGATGCGGGCAGGAGCCTGAAGGGTCAATCTGACCGGAGGGGGAGCCCACCCTGACAGGAAGGATGGAGGGCAGTATCCGCTTTGCCGTCCCGGTGATCCGGATGGAGCGCAGCGGGTGGCTCAGAGGGCGACTTCCGCGAGGCGCTCCACCAGCTTGCCATCGAGCTGGCCGGATGCGGACATCTCGCGCATGCGGACGATGGCCTGCTCTTTGGTCAGCATCGGCTTGTGGCAGCGGCGGTCGGTCAGGGCGATATAGATGTCGCAGGTCGCGCCCAGCAGGCTGGCCTCATCGATCTCTGCCCCCTTGAGACCAAAGGGATAACCGCTGCCATCCAGCCTTTCATGATGGCGGGCGGTGACATTGATGGCTTCGATGCTGACGCCCCGGATCGCCTCCAGCAGGCGCACGCCGTGGCTGACATGGGATTCCATTGCCGCGCGTTCGCCGGCGGTCAGCGTTCCCTGCTTGTTGAGCAGGCTGGGCGAGAGTTTCAGCTTGCCGATGTCGTGCACCAGCCCGGCTTCGGCCAGCCGCGCAAGGTCGGCATCGTTAAGGCCGGCCTGCCGGCCAAACATCACCATCTGCGCCGCAACCCGCACCGAGTGGACCCAGGTGTAATCGTCGTGAAGCCGCAGGGCATTGAGCAGGCCGGCGATATCGCCATTGGCACAGGCATCGACGAGAAGGGCGGCGCCATGCTGCAGGTCAGCAAGGTCGAGCATGCCACCCTCGCCGGGTTTCAGCGAATAGAACAGGCGCAGCGTGGTGGCCAGCAACTCCTGCTGCGTGGCGGAGAGCGCCTGCCAGCCGAGTTGCACATGCCGTCGCATCAGGCGCTGGACGGTTGCGCGCAGCACCGTGGGCAGCAGCGGGCGCGTCAGCATGGCTTCCGGGGCAAATTCGCTGAAGCGCTGGTCGCCCTGGCGGCCGGTATTCTGCACCATCAGCACGACCGGTGTGTTGGCAACGCCTGGGTTATTGCGCAGGGCCTCGACAAAATCGGCACCGGCGCGCGGCATGGTATCGCTGACCAGCGCCACGCCGATGCGGCCTTCCGGCAGCTTCAGCGTGGCGATGCTCATCGCATCGCGCATCCACACCACCTGGAAGTCGTAGCGGAAGATATCCTCGATACGGCTCAGCTCGCGGCGGTCGGTGTCCGCCACGATCAGGTAGGGCAGGTCTGGGGGCAGACTGCTCGGCATTTCTCGGGGTCCGAATTCTTTCTCTCAGGTTGTGGCTCCAGACCTTAAACGGGCCGCAGGCACTGACCGGTCGTCAGGTCCGCGGGCTTTTGCCTGCCGGGCGGCCTGATGACAAGGGTATTCCTGTCACCAGTACGATGGTGACGAGCCCGGCAAGGGTCAACCTGTCCAGAGGTGGAGCCCCTGCCTGCAGAAGGGGCAGGAGTGAAAGATTCCACAAAAGGGCAAGGGGGCCCGGAGCTGGCAGGGGAAGGCCGCTTGAATGGCGGCGGGCAAGGCGGGCCAGCAGGTGCCCGAGAGCAAGGGCAAGGCCCGACGCAAGCACCCAGGGCCAGGCGGTGGGGGTTACCGGCTGCCAGCTCAAAAGCGCCGGCAGGGCTCCAAGGGGCAGGGGCAGGATGAGCCCGTAAAAGAGCCGGGCGCCAGCCGGCTCCGCCGCCAGATGCCGCAGGGCGTAAGCTTCGGCAAGGGCCCGCAGTGCACCCGCCGCCAGCGGCAGGAGCGTGAGTGCCATGGCTGCTGCCGGCAGTCCCTTCAGCGTCAGGGCAAGCATCAGGATGAGGAGCCCCGCGGCGCTTGCCAGCGCCTCGGGCCGTCGGCGCGCGCCGGCAAGGGTGAGGGCGGCATAGCTCCCCGCTGCAAGGCCGAGGCTGACCGGCATTCCAAGGGGTTGCAGGCCGGCGTACAGGCAGGCGAGAGAGACCGTGCCGAGCACTGCAGTGGCGGCATGCTGCCGAAGGCGCGCGGTGCGCAGATGATCGAACCGGTAGAAAAGTGCGGCCAACGGCAGCAGAAACAGAAGGCCGAAAAGCAGTTGCAGGAAGGCTGGCTGGAAACCGGCCCCGGCGATGCCGCTCCGGGCGAGGCACCAGAGCCCGGCAGCGAAAGCGCCGGCCTCGGCAATCGCCGGAACAAGGCGCCAACCGGCACGCAGCGGGGCAAGGAGCATCAACGGGCGCGAGGATGGGCGTTCTGGTAGATGCGCAGCAACTGCTCGGCATCCACATCGGTATAGCGCTGGGTGCTGTTGAGCGAGGCATGGCCCAGCAGGTCCTGAATGCTGCGCAGATCGGCCCCGGCAGAGAGCAGGTGGGTGGCAAAGGAGTGCCGCAGGGCGTGGGGCGTTGCCGTCTCCGGCAGGCCGAGCGCCCCGCGCAGCACACGCATCTGCCGTTCGGCCACGCCGCTTGAAAGCCGCCCGCCGCGGGCGCCGACAAAGAGCGGGCTCTCCGGCGTCACGGCAAAGGGGCGCGCTTCCAGATAACGGGCAACGGCCTGCCGCACCGGCTCGATGACCGGCACAAGACGCTGCTTGCGGCCCTTGCCATCGACCCTCAGCCCTTCTTCTCCCCGCGGGAACTGGCCGACGGTAACGGAGAGCGCTTCGGAGATGCGCAGGCCGCAACCGTAGAGAAGCGCCATCAGCGCCCGGTCGCGCAGGCCGATCCAGCGCTCTTCCGGCATGTCGGCGGCTATGTCGACCGTTGCCAGCGCGTCGGCCTGGGTGAGGGGGCGGGGGAGCTTTTGCGGCCGCCTGGGGTTGCGCACCAGCGTGGCCGAAGGGTTGTGCATCAACCCCTGCCGGTCCAGCCAGCGAAAGAAGTTACGCACGCCGGACAGGTTGCGGGCACGGCTGGCAACACCGGCGCCCTCCATCGCCCGGCGGGAGAGCCAGGCGCGAAAATCGGAAAGGGCCGTATCGGAAAGGGCATTCAGGCTGATCGCCTCGCCCTTGTGGCCGGCCAGAAAAGTCAGGAACTGTTCGATATCGCCCTGATAGGCGCGCAGCGTGTGCGTAGAGGCATTGCGCTCGATGGTCAGCCATTGGCGCCAGCGGGCAAGGGCATCGCGCAGATCGGCGGCGGCTTGCGGCCACCAGACCGCTTCGCCGCTGGCCGCGCTGTCGGGCGCCTCAGCCGGCGCCATCTTTCTGCGCACCGGCAATCAGCCGCTCGACCACCTTGATGAAGAAACGCAACTGGTCGGTGGCCATCGTGGGGTGGAAGGCCAGCGGGTCGCGGCTGCCGAGCGCCACCAGCGCCAGCGGGAAGCCGGGCCCGAGATCAAGCCGGGCAAGGGCGTGGGAGCGGATCGAGCCGGCTCCTTCGCCAAAAATCAGCGGATCGGCCTCGCTGTCGGGGGCCAGATGCAGCGGGCGGGTGCCGACGCGGGCCTCAACACTGCCTTCGGGCACCACGCGGGCACCGGAAATCACCTTGTCGCCGGGGCCGGGCTCGGCGGCCAGCACGATGCTGTCGACATCGAGCATCGTCGGCAGATCCTGCGTCAGCGCGCGGGCAAGGGCATCGGCGGTGCTGCTGTCGATCAGACGCAGAAGGGCGGCAAACAGGCGGGCTTGCGCTTCCTGATTGGCGCGCGCCGTCTCGATCACCGTCTCAAGCTGGTTTTCCAGTGCGGCAACCTGGTCGCGCTGGCGGGCGATGAGGGCGCCGCGGAAATCCACGACGCCCCCGCCGCTATCCGGCAGATCGGAGGCGGCGATGAGTTCCGGGCGGTCCTGCAGGAATTCCGGATGGGCGGCAAGCCAGCCTGCCACCTGCTCCGCATCCAGCGCATCGGCCGAAAGGCCGCCCGCTGGCTTCTTTCCCTTGGATCCGGTTTCCGGACGTTCCTTCATCGTCACTCCTGATAACCTGAGGCCTGGTTGCCCCCGGTCTTACTCGGCAGCCTTGGCGTTGCCAAGGATGGTCTGGCCGGTTTTGGCCCAATCGGACACAAACGCCGCCAGACCCTTGTCGGTCAGCGGATGGCTATAGAGCTGACGGATCACCGACGGCGGCATGGTGGCGACATGGGCGCCCATCTTGGCCGATTCGATCAGGTGGATCGGGTGGCGGATGGAAGCCACCAGAACCTCGGTCTTGATGTGATCGTAGGCGGCGTAGATCTCGACGATGTCGCTGATCAGGTTCAGGCCGTCCTGCCCGATATCGTCGAGACGGCCGACGAACGGGGAGATGAAGGTCGCGCCGGCCTTTGCAGCCAGCAGCGCCTGCGCCGGCGAGAAGCACAGCGTAACGTTGACCTGGGTGCCGGCATCGGAAAGCTGCTTGCAGACCTTGAGGCCGTCGACGGTGAGCGGAACCTTCACGCACACATTCGGGGCGATCTTGGCGAGGTAGCGGCCTTCAGCCAGCATGGTCTCATAGTCGGTCGCGGCCACTTCGGCGCTGACCGGACCGTCGACCACTTCGCAAATCTCGCCGATCAGCTCGATGAAATTGCGGCCCGACTTGGCAATCAGGGACGGGTTGGTGGTCACGCCGTCGAGCAGGCCGGTGGCAGCGAGATCCTTGATCTCATTGAGGTCGCCGGTATCGACAAAGAACTTCATCGGGTGCATTCCTTCGCTGGTCAAAAGCCGCGGCACGGGGGTCGGGTGGTGGCGCATCCGGCGCGGGCTTGCCGCCTCCTTCGACGAGGGGAGGCGCGATCCTGATTGTTGAAACGGGGGCGCTGCTGTCGTCGGGGGCGCCTTAGCGGCCAAAACTAGGCGCTCACGCCAGCACGATCAATCTCTCGTTGGGCCAAGGGCGGCTTTTGCCATCGCCGCTGCACTGGCAGTAGAAAAGGGGCCAGCCCAAGGAGACCGGATGCCGAGCCGCAACACCCCGCAAGATGCCGCCCAAAGCCTGCTGCTGCCCGAACTGGCGCAGAAGGATGCGGTGCGCCTTGCCGCCGTGTTGCTGCCGCTGCCGCTTGCCGGCCCCTATCATTACAGCGTGCCGGAGGGGCTGGATCTGGCGCCCGGCGATATCGTCGAGGTGCCGCTCGGCCAACGCCGCCTCATCGGCGTGGTGTGGAGCCTTGGTGGGGAGCCGCCGCAGGGAACGAAGCTCAAATCCGTTCTCGGGCTGATGCCGGTACCGCCGATGGGCGAGGTGCTGCGCCGGTTTGTAGACTGGGTTGCGGCCTATACCCTCTCGGCGCCGGGGGCCGTGCTGCGCATGGCGCTTTCCGTGCCTGCCGCACTGGAAGAGCCGAAGACGGTAACGGCATACCTGCCGGTCGAGGGTATGGATTTTGAAAGCTTGCCGCGCCTTACCCCGGCGCGGGCACGGGTTCTGCGGACTCTGGAAGGCATGCCGCCGCTGACCCCGGCCGAGATCGCCCGCGAGGCCGGGGTGTCGGCCGGTGTGGTGCGCGGCCTTATCGATGCAAGATTGCTGCAGCCGGTGGAGCTCTCGCCGCGTGCCCTTGGGGGCCGGCTCGACCCGACCTTTACGACGCCCGGCTTTTCTCCTGACCAGCAGGCGGCGGCAAAACTGCTGCGGCGGGCTGTTGCGGCCCATGCCTATTCCGCCACGGTGCTTGATGGCGTGACCGGCTCCGGCAAGACCGAGGTCTATCTGGAAGCCGTCGCCGAGGTGCTGGAGGGTGAGGGGCAGGTGCTGGTGCTGGTGCCGGAAATTGCCCTGACCCCTCAGATGACGGAGCGTTTCTCCCGCCGTTTCGGCGCCGCGCCGCTCATCTGGCATTCCGAGCTTACCCAGGCGCAGCGCCGCACCGGCTGGCGCTCGGTGGCGGAGGGGCGCAGCCGCGTTGTCGTCGGTGCACGCTCGGCGCTCTTCCTGCCCTTTGCCGATCTGCGCCTCATCATCGTGGATGAAGAGCACGAAGCCTCCTTCAAGCAGGAGGATGGCGTTGCCTATAACGGGCGCGACATGGCGGTGGTGCGCGCGCATCTTGGCGCCATACCGGTGGTGCTTGTCTCCGCCACGCCGTCGCTGGAAAGCGTGGTCAATGCCGATGGCGGGCGGTATGCGCGGGTTCACCTGCCGGAGCGTCATGGCGGGGCGGAGCTGCCCGAGATCAGCCTTGTCGATCTGCGCGCCGACAAGCCGGAGCGCCACCAGTTTCTCTCCACCGCGCTCAGGGATGCCTTGAAGGAAACGGTGGCCGCCGGCGATCAGGCCATGCTGTTCCTCAATCGCCGGGGTTATGCGCCGCTTACCCTGTGCCGGGCCTGCGGTCACCGTATCCAGTGCCCGCATTGCACGGCCTGGCTGGTGGAGCACCGCTTCCGCAAGCGCCTGCAATGCCATCATTGCGGCTATTCCACCCCGCTGCCGGAACATTGCCCCTCCTGCGGGGAAGCGGACAGCCTTGTTGCCTGTGGGCCCGGTGTGGAGCGGGTGGCGGAGGAGGTGGCGGCCCTGCTTCCTGAAGCGCGGGTGTTGGAGATGTCCTCCGACACCATGACCGGGCCGACGGCGATTGCCGAGGCGGTAGGGCGCATCCGTCGGCAGGAGACGGATGTCATCATCGGCACCCAGTTGGTGGCCAAGGGCCATCATTTCCCGCACCTGACGCTGGTGGGGGTGGTGGATGGCGATGTGGGGCTTGGCGGCGGCGATCTGCGCGCGGCGGAGCGCACCTATCAGATGCTGCATCAGGTGGCGGGCCGTGCCGGCCGCGCCCACAAGCCCGGCCGGGTGCTGATCCAGACCTGGCAGGCCGACCATCCGGTGATGCAGGCGCTGGCCGATGGCGAGCGCGACGAGTTCGTGGAGCGCGAGCTTCAGGAGCGCCAGCAGGCGGGTATGCCGCCATATGGGCGCCTTGCCGCACTCATCATCTCCGGCCCGGATGCCGATGCGGTGGATAATCTTTGCCGGCGCATCGCCCGCTCGGCGCCGCAGATAGCGGAAGTGCGGGTGCTGGGGCCGGCACCGGCGCCGATGGCGCTCCTGCGCGGACGGCACCGGCGGCGCTTCCTCATAAAGGCAGCCAAGGGCTTTGCGCTGCAGCCGCTGCTGCGCGACTGGCTGGGCGCGCTCGACGTACCATCAAACGTGCGGCTGCAGGTCGATATCGACCCCTACAGCTTCCTGTGAGGGGAAAGCCCCGCTTTTAGAGCGGGGAGATCATCAGCATGAAGGCGACGTCGGGATCGTCATCCACATGCAGCGTGCCGATGGCGGTGACGACGCGCTTTTCCTTGTTCTTGAAGCAGGCGTTCAGATCGTAATCGACATGCTTCTTGGGCAGGACCTGCTTTTCCACATGATCCATGAAGCGCTTGACGATCTTGTTGGCGCCCTTCTTGAACAGGTCGGCATCCGCCTCGAACTCGTAGCGCGCGCTGCCGCCGGTGTTGCTGTCGGTCAGCCAGGCCTTGAACATAGCCATGAGTAAAGTCCCTGTTCTTTTGGGTTTGCCGGCATCAAGCGCAGCAAAATAACAACGCTGTGTGACGGTTTGACGTCATTGATAGCAGATGCTGCGGCCTTGACGAGCCTTCCGTCGCGGCATAAGTTTACGTTTACGTAAACGTTAGATTGGATCGCTGCCGATGTCCGCCCCAATGGCCGCCCCTGTGGCCACCATTGCCGAAAGTGCCGGAGACGTGCGTGAGCAGAGTTTCACCATCAGCCAGCTTTCCGCCGAATTCGGCCTGACGCCGCGCACCATCCGCTTTTACGAGGACCAGGGGCTCATCTCCCCCACGCGCGCCGGGCAGAACCGCATCTATTCCCGCCGCGACCGGGCGCGCCTCGTGCTGATCTGTCGGGGAAAAAGGCTGGGCTTCTCCATCGCGGAGATCAAGGAATTCATAGAACTTTACGATCCGGCCTCCGGCCAGATCGAGCAGATGCGCTTCATGCTGCGCGTTGCCCGCAACCGCCGGGAAGCGCTGGTGAAGCAGCTTGAAGATGTGAAGCTGACGCTTGCCGAGCTGGAGGGCATGGAAAATGCCGTCATCGACCAGCTGCGCCGCAATGGCATCAGCGACACCGAGATTGCCGCCATCGGCGGCGAGAGTGATTAGCCGGACTGAAACAGCCGGCTGATAAAAAACTGAAGACGGAAAACCGATCACAGACAAGAGGGCTGGAGCCGCCATCATGAACAGGAACGTGGTTATCGCGGGATACGCCCGCACGCCTTTCCACTTCGCCAACAAGGGTGCTCTCACCCGTGTGCGGCCGGATGATATGGCGGCTGCCGTCGTCACGGCGCTCATCGAGCGCACGGGCATCAAGCCGGAAGATATCGAGGACCTGATTGTCGGCAACGCCTTCCCGGAAGGGGAGCAGGGCTTCAACGTCGCCCGCCTCATCGGCCTCATCGCCCATCTGCCGCTCTCGGTTGCCGGTACCACGGTCAACCGTTTCTGCGGCTCCTCCATGACGTCCGTCCACATGGCGGCGGGCGCCATCCAGATGGGCGCGGGCGAAGCTTTCCTGTGCGTGGGTGTTGAAAGCATGACCCGCGTGCCGATGGGCGGCTTCAACCCGCTGCCGAATGCTGCGCTCGCCAGGGAAATGCCCGGCGCCTACATGTCGATGGGCGAGACGGCGGAGAATGTGGCCCGCAAGTACCAGATCAGCCGCACCGAGCAGGAAGCCGTGGCCGTTGAAAGCCAGCGCCGCGCCGCCGCAGCCGCTGCCGCCGGCAAGTTTGCCGACGAGATCGTGCCGATTGCCGGCGTGAGCACCGATGGCACCCTGCGCCCGGAGACGACGGCCGAGGGTCTTGCCGGCCTCAAGCCCGCTTTCGATACCGAAGGCACCGTGACGGCCGGCACCTCCTCCCCGCTGACCGACGGCGCCGCCGGCGTGCTGGTGGTGAGCGAAGAGTACGCGCTTGCCAACAAGCTGCCGATCCTTGCCCGTATCAAGTCCGTTGCCGTTGCCGGTTGCCAGCCGGAAGTGATGGGCCTTGGCCCCATCAATGCCAGCCGCAAGGCGCTGACCCGTGCCGGCCTCAAGTCCGAAGATCTGGATATCGTCGAGCTCAACGAAGCCTTCGCCTCGCAGGCGATTGCCAGCGCGCGTGACCTCGGCCTCGACTGGGCGAAGATCAACCTTGATGGTGGTGCGATTGCCATCGGCCATCCGCTGGGCGCCACCGGTGCGCGTATCGTCGGCAAGGCGGCCTCGCTCCTGAAGCGCGAGGGCAAGAAGTACGCGCTTGCCACTCAGTGCATCGGTGGCGGCCAGGGCATCGCCACCATCCTGGAGGCTGTGTGATGGCCAAGACTGCCAAGCTGGAGATCCGCCGCGCGGCGGTGATCGGCTCCGGCGTCATGGGCAGCGGCATTGCCGCCCATTTCGCCAATGCCGGCATCCCCGTCGTGCTGCTGGACATCGTGCCCGAAGGGGCTGAAGACCGCTCGAAGCTCGCCAAGGGGGCCGTCGAGCGCCTGCTGAAGGCCGACCCCGCGCCTTTCATGCACAAGAGCTGCGCCAAACTGGTGACGGCGGGCAATCTGGAAGACGATCTCGGCCTCCTGGCCGATGCCGACTGGATTGTTGAAGCGATCATCGAGAACCCGAAGCACAAGCGCGCCCTCTATGAAAAGCTGGAAGGCGTGCGCAAGGCGGGTTCGGTGGTGAGTTCCAACACCTCCACCATTCCGCTGCAGCTTCTGACCGAGGGCCTGCCCGAGCGTTTCCGGCAGGACTTCCTCATCACCCACTTCTTCAACCCGCCGCGCTACATGCGCCTGCTGGAGCTGGTAACCGGTCCTGAAACCCGTGCCGGCCTTGGCGACGCCATCGCCGATTTCTGCGACCGCACGCTCGGTAAGGGTGTGGTGCCCTGTAACGACACGCCGGGCTTCATCGCCAACCGCATCGGTACCTTCTGGCTGCAGGCTGCCGTTAACGCCGCCTTCGATCTGGATGTGCCGGTGGAAGAGGCGGACGCCGTGATGTCGAGGCCCGTGGGTATTCCCAAGACCGGCGTCTTCGGCCTGATCGACCTTGTTGGCATCGACCTGATGCCGCTCCTGGCGGACAGCCTCTTGAAGACCCTGCCGGAGGGCGATGCCTACCGCGCGATCTACCGCGATTTCCCCGAAATCCGGAAGATGATCGAGGAGGGCTATACCGGCCGCAAGGGCAAGGGCGGTTTCTACGCGCTCGACAAGGGCGCCGGTGGCAAGCGGGTGAAGCTCGCCCGTGATCTGAAGACCGGCGAATACCGCCCGGCGCAAAAGGCGGACCCCGATGCCGCCCGTGCCGGCAAGGCCGGTCTTGCCGCCGTCATCGCCAGCCCGGACCGTGCCGGTAAATATGCCCGCACTGTTCTGCTGCAGACGCTCGCCTATTCCGCCAGCCTCATCCCCGAGATTGCCGGCGATGTAACCGCCATCGATCGCGCGATGGAGCTTGGCTACAACTGGAAGAGCGGGCCTTTCCGCCTGATCGACCAGATCGGTGTCGATGCTTTTGCCGAGGCCCTCAAGGCCGATGGCATCGCCGTGCCGGAACTGGTGACGAAGGCCGCGGGCCGCAGCTTCTACAGGCTGGAAGAAAACGGGCAGGAGACCTATCTGGCGGTCGATGGCAGCTACAAGCCCGTCACCCGTCCGGAAGGGGTGCTGTTACTCTCCGATATCAAGCGCACGTCAAAGCCGCTCAAGAAGAACGGGTCGGCAGCGCTGTGGGATATTGGCGACGGCGTCGTCTGTCTTGAGTTCACCTCCAAGATGAACGCGCTCGACGACAAGATCATGGAGATGATCGGCACGGCGGTGACCATGATCGCGATGTCGGATGATCTGAAGGCGCTCGTCATCCATAACGAGGGCACCAACTTTTCCGTCGGCGCCAATCTGGGCCTTGCCCTGTTTGCCGCCAATATCGGCCTTTTCCCGCAGATCGGCGAGCTGGTCGAGGGCGGGCAGCGGGCCTATCTGGCGCTCAAATACGCCCCCTTCCCGGTGGTGGCTGCCCCCTCGGGCATGGCGCTTGGTGGCGGATGCGAGATCCTGCTGCACAGCGCCCATGTGCAGGCCCATGCCGAGACCTATGCCGGCCTTGTCGAGGTTGGTGTCGGCCTTATCCCCGGCTGGGGCGGCTGCAAGGAGATGCTGGCGCGCGGTTATGCCGATCCGAAGCGCACCGGCGGTCGCGGGCCGATGCCCGCCATCCGCAAGGCCTTCGAGCAGATCGGTACCGCCCAGGTGGCCAAGTCGGCGCTGGAAGCGCGTGACATGTTCATCCTGCGCGATAGCGACGGCGTGACCATGAACCGCGACCGCGTGCTGGCGGATGCCAAGGCCAAAGCGCTGGAACTGGCAGCGGATTACGCCCCGCCTGAGCCGCCTGTCTACCGCCTGCCGGGCCCTGCTGCCCGCGCTGCGCTGGAGATGGCGGTGGCCGATCTTGCCAAGTCCGGCAAGGCCACGCCGCACGATGTGACAGTGACGAAGGAACTCGCTTTCATCCTCTCCGGTGGCGACACCGACTTTGTCGATGAGCTGGGCGAGGAAGACATCATGAAGCTGGAGCGCGAGGCCTTCATGCGCCTTGTGTCCTCCGAGCCGACGCTTGCCCGGATGGAGCACATGCTCACCACCGGCAAGCCGCTGCGCAATTAAGGGAGCCGGGAGGAAACACCATGCCGGTTTACAAAGCACCCATCGACGACCTGCGCTTCGTGCTGCACGAGGTCTTCAAGGTCGAAAAGCTGACCGAGCTTCCCGGTTACGAGGAAGCTACCCCTGATCTCGTCGACCAGATCCTCGAGGAAGCCGCCAAGTTCTGCGAGAACGAGCTGTTCCCGCTGAACCAGTCCGGCGATGCCGAAGGCTGTACGTACGAAAACGGTGTCGTCCGTACGCCCAAGGGTTTCCCGGAAGCGTACAAGGCCTTCTGCGAAATGGGCTGGAACGCGCTGACGGGCGATCCCGCCTATGGCGGCCAGGGCCTGCCCAAATATCTGGGTTCGGTCATGGAGGAGATGATCTGCTCCGCCAATCTCAGCTTCGGCCTTTATCCGGGCCTGACGCATGGCGCGACGACGGCGATGGAGGCCTATGCCTCCGACGAGCTGAAGGATCTTTACCTGCCCAAGATGGTGACCGGCGAATGGTCGGGCACCATGTGCCTGACCGAGCCGCATTGCGGCACCGATCTTGGCCAGATCCGCACCAGGGCGGTTCCTGCCGAGGATGGCAGCTACCGCATCAGCGGACAGAAGATCTTCATCTCCGCCGGTGAGCATGACCTCACCGAGAACATCATTCATCTGGTGCTGGCCAAGCTGCCTGATGCGCCGCCGGGCACCAAGGGCATTTCGCTCTTTGTCGTGCCGAAGTTCCTGCCCAAGGATGATGGCACGCCGGGTGCGCGTAACGGCGCCGTCTGCGCTTCCATCGAGCACAAGATGGGCATCAAGGCCTCCGCCACCTGCGTCATGCAGTTCGACGATGCCATTGGCTGGCTGGTCGGCAAGCCGCACGAAGGCCTCAAGGCCATGTTCGTGATGATGAACCAGGAGCGTCTGGCCGTCGGTCTGCAGGGGCTCGGCATTGCCGAGGTCGCCTACCAGAACGGTGTTGCCTACGCCAAGGACCGCCTGCAGGGCCGTTCGCTGGCCGGTACCAAATATCCGGAAAAGGCCGCTGACCCGATCATCGTGCATCCGGACGTGCGGCGCATGCTGCTGGAAGTGCGCTCGGTCAACGAGGGCATCCGCGCGATGGCGCACTGGATCGCCATCCAGCTCGACATCATGACCAAGCACCCGGACGCGGCTGCCCGTGAGGCGGCCGAGGATCTGGTGGCACTCATGACGCCGATTGTGAAGGCCTACTTCACCGACCATGGCATGGAAGGGGCGGTCAAGGCGCAGCAGGTCTATGGCGGCCACGGCTATATCCGCGAGTGGGGCATGGAGCAGTTCGTGCGCGATGCCCGCATTGCGCAGATCTACGAAGGCACCAATGGTATCCAGGCGCTCGACCTCGTCGGCCGCAAGATGGGTGCCCATATGGGCCGCTACCTGCGCCGTTTCTTCCACCCTGTCGGCGCCATGCTGCAGGCGGAGAAAGATAATCCCGACCTTCAGGAGTTTGTCGGCCTGCTCGCCAAGAGCTTCGGCAAGCTGCAGACGGCGACCGCCACCGTTGGCGGCCGTGCCCTGAAGGACCCGGAAGAGGCAGGTGCTGCCGCCACCGACTATCTGCGCCTCTTCGCGCTGGTAGCCGTTGGCTATATGTGGCTCCTGATGTCCAAGGCCGCGCTTGAAGGCCTGAAGCGGGCAGATGGCCGCGAGGACTTTTACAGGAACAAGCTCGCCACGGCGCGCTTCTTCTTCCACCGCGTGCTGCCGGAAGGCGACGGCGCCTTCAAGAAGGTGATGGCCGGCAAGGCCGCGATGATGGCGCTCGACGACGCGGCATTCTGATGCTGGTGCCGGAAGCTCTCTAGCAGAGGGCTTCCGGCTACCGTTCCGCTAAAACAGCGAAAAATGTCAGCCTGCTGCCGGATAACCTGGAACAAAGATCCTCGCCTCCATGAAGGTGACGGCGTTGCCGGTCAAAAACACACGATCCCCTGCGAGTTCGCATTCCAGCCATCCTCCGCGCGAGGAAGCCTGAAAGGCAGTCATTCTGTTCTTTCCGAGCTGTTCCGCCCAATAGGGCACCAGCGTCGAATGGATCGAACCGGTGACCGGGTCCTCCGGTATTCCGGCGCCCGGCGCAAAGTAGCGCGAGACAAAATCGGCCTTCAGGCCGGGAGCCTCCTTGCCGGTGACGACCAGTCCGACAGGCCCGAGGCGCGAAATGCTCATCAGGTCAGGAACGAAGGTTCGTACTCTGTCGGCGCCGTCCAGAACCGCAAAGATATTCTCGAAATTGCGAAAGATGCCGACAGGCGACGTTGGGAAAATGCCGGAGATATCATCCGGTAATGTCGCCAGTGGTTCCGGCGGCAGGCAGGGCAGGTCCAGCCGGTAGCCCTTCGGTGCCTTGGATACACGCAGTTCCCCGACACGGGTGTGGAAAGAGAGCGGAGCGGCAGCTGCGAACTCCGTCAACAGCACATGGGCCGTGGCGAGCGTGGCATGGCCGCAGAAATCGACTTCCTGTGCCGGCGCGAACCATCGCAGGTCCCAGCCACCTTCTGCCCGCGCCCGGGCGAACGCAGTTTCAGCCAGATTGTTCTCCCCGGCGATGGCCAGCATCGTCTCATCCGGCAGCCAGTCTTTCACAATAAGGACGGCGGCGGGATTTCCGGTAAAGGGTCGGTCCGAGAAGGCGTCGACCTGGAACATGCGCATCAAAATCTCTCCCGCAGGGCCCAACAATCTGCGAGCAGTGCCCTGAGACGGTCCTTTCCTGCAAGGCCGATCGCATGATGGGGATGCGACAAGGACGAGCGGTGCCTCGGTGGTGCAGTTCATTGTCGGGCCTGATGCAACGGGCGTATAGGCAAGGGAGTTCCTGCTTTGGGGCAGGGGCTCCCTTTTGCTTTCCCGCCTCCCGATCCCGCGCCCCTGCCGTGTTCCCGGAAGGATCCGCCCTGTGATGACCCGACGCCAGCTTGGTAAATCCGGCATTTTCGTCACGCCGCTCTGCTTTGGCGGCAATGTCTTCGGCTGGACCGTCGATGAAGCGACGTCGTTCGCGCTGCTCGACCGGTTCGTGGAGGCGGGCTTCGATTTCATCGATACGGCGGATGTCTATTCGCGCTGGGCGCCCGGCCATGTCGGCGGCGAGTCAGAGGCCATCATCGGGCGCTGGCTCAAGGTGCGCGGCGGGCGCGACAGGCTGGTTATCGCCACCAAGGTCGGGTCGGAGATGGGGGAGGGCAAGAAAGGCCTTTCCCGCAGCTATATCCGCTCGGCGGTGGAAGCCTCGCTGAAGCGTCTGCAGACCGACTATATCGACCTTTACCAGTCGCACCGCGATGACGAGACGGTGGCAATGGAAGAAACGCTCGGCGTCTACCAGGAGTTGATTGACGAGGGCAAGATACGCATCATCGGCGCCTCCAACTTCAAGCCCGAGCGGCTGAAACAGGCTCTCGATCTGAGCGCCAGCCAGGGGCTGCCGCGCTACGAGACCTTGCAGCCGCTCTATAACCTCTATGACCGCGAAACCTTCGAGGCCGCCCTGATGCCGCTTTGTGAAGCGGAGCAGGTGAGCGTCATCCCCTATTACGCGCTGGCTGCCGGCTTCCTGACCGGCAAGTACCGTTCGGAGGCCGATTTCTCCAAGAGCGCGCGCGGCGGGGGCATGGGCAAGTACCTCAATGAGCGCGGCCATCGCATCCTCGGGGCGCTCGACACCGTGGCGAGCGCCTTTGGCGCTACCCCGGCGGAAGTGGCGGTGGCCTGGCTTGCCGGCCGGCCAACCATCGCGGCCCCGATTGCCAGTGCCACCAGCATCGCCCAGCTTGAAAGCCTGATCGCCTCCACTTGGCTTGACCTTGATGACAAGGCGGCCGAGCTGGACGCCGCCAGCGCCTGAGCCGGCATACGACACAGTTTCCCTGATTTTCCTTTCCGGATCTTCCGCCCGATCATGACGCAGCCCGCAGCCGCCCCGACTTCCGCCTCCGACGATCCACGGCCGGCGGCCCCGCATCACGAAGAGCAGGACGGGCTGCCGACACCCCGGCGTTATTTCGCCATCGCCGCGTTGCTGGCGGCCATCGTGCTGGTGGTGATCGACGGGGCGATTGCCAATATCGCGCTGCCCTCCATCGTGCTGGATCTGCAGGTGACGCCGGCTGCTTCCGTCTGGGTTGTCAGCGGTTATCAGCTCGCGCTCGTAATCTCCATCCTGCCCTTTGCGGCACTGGGGGAGATCAAGGGTTTTCGTCTGGTCTTCACCTCCGGCGTTGCCGTTTTCACCCTCGCCTCGGCGCTGTGTGCACTGGCGCCGTCGCTGGAGGTGCTGGTGGCAGCGCGCGTGCTGCAGGGCTTTGGCGGCGCGGCGGTGATGAGCCTTTTTGTCGGCCTGCTGCGCTTCGTCTATCCGCACCGCATGCTGGGGCGGGCCATCGGCATCAATGCGCTGGCGGTGGCGCTTTCCTCCGCCCTCGGCCCGACGCTCGGCGCCAGCGTGCTGGCGATTTCCAGCTGGCCGTGGCTCTTCCTCATCAACCTGCCGGTCGGCATCATCGTGCTGGCCATGACGCCGGCCTTGCCGAGCGTCGCGCTGCACAAGCGCGCCATCGATGTGCTGAGCGTGGTGCTCAATGGTTGCGGCATGGCGCTCTTCATCCTCGGGGTGGACCGTATCGGCTCCGAGCCGGCGCTGGCCGGCGCCATGCTGGCGGGCGGACTTGTCTTCTTTACCCTGCTGGTCAGGCGTGAGGCGCCGCTGGAAGCCCCGCTTATCCCGCTCGATCTCCTGCGCAACCCCACCATCCGCCTGTCGGTCATCGCCTCGGTCTGTTGTTTTTCGGCGCAGATGCTGGCCTTTGTGGCGCTGCCCTTTTATCTCCAGAGCGGTCTTGGTGAGAGTGCCTTTACCACCGGCCTGTTAATGACGCCCTGGCCGCTGGCAGCAGCGGTTACCGCCCCGATTGCCGGGCGCCTTGCCGACCGTATGCCCAACGGCATTCTCTGTGCCATCGGCGGCGTGCTGATGGCGCTGGGCACCGGTCTGGCAGCCGTCTGGCCGCTGCAGGGCAGCGTGCTGCCGCTCATCCTGTTCATGATCTTTGGCGGGGTGGGCTTCGGCTTCTTCCTGTCCCCCAATAACCGCAACATGCTGCTTTCCACTCCCAAGAAGCGCAGCGGCGCGGCCGGTGGCATGCAGTCGAGCGCCCGTGTGTTCGGCCAGGCGCTGGGTGCCGCAGCGGCGGCCAGTTTCTTTTCGCTGGCGGCGGAAGCGGCGCCGCCCGTGGCGCTGGGAGTTGGCTGCCTGCTGGCGCTGGTCTCCGGCGGCCTCAGCCTGCTGCGCACGCGCCTGCCGGTTGTCGCGGCTTAAAGGGCGCCCTGAACCAGCCCTTATGCATAGTGGCCGCACTTTGGCCTCAATTTCCGGGCTTACCCATGGGTATGTGAGAGCACCTAGCCGACAGGCCGGGTGCTGCCCCGTATGCTTGTATGGAGACAGGAAAGGCGCTTGTCTCGCCTCCCCGGCTCCGTGCTAGCCTCGCGGGCATATCACTGAAGAACAGGGGTTGCGTCCCATGGACAGCACAAGAGCGCCGAACGATCTGGAAGCCTTCTGGATGCCCTTTACCATGAACCGTGCCTTCAAGAAGGCACCGCGCATGGTGGTAAAGGCCGAGGGCATGTATTACTGGACGCCCGATGGCCGCAAGATCATCGACGGCCTTGCCGGCCTGTGGTGCGTCAATGCCGGCCATGGCCGCAAGAAGATCGTCGAGGCGGTGCAGGCCCAGGTCGCCGAAATGGATTTCGCGCCGACCTTCCAGTTCGGCCATCCGCTGCCGTTCGAATTCGCGAACCGCCTGACCGAGATCACCCCGGAAGGTTTTGGCCACGTCTTCTTCACCAATTCCGGTTCTGAATCCGTCGATACCGCGCTGAAGATCGCGCTCGCCTATCACCGCGCCCGCGGCGAGGGCACCCGCCGCGTCATCATCGGCCGTGAGCGCGGTTATCATGGCGTCGGTTTCGGCGGCATCTCCATCGGCGGCCTGCCGGCCAACCGCAAGGCCTTCGGCCAACTGCTGCCGGCTGTCGACCATATCTCCGCCACCTACAGCCTCGAGCATCAGGCGCACACCACCGGCGAGCCGGAATGGGGCGCCCATCTGGCCGACGAGCTGGAGAAGGTCATCGCCCTGCATGACGCTTCCAACGTCGCTGCGGTGATCGTGGAGCCGGTGGCCGGTTCCGCTGGCGTGCTGCTGCCGCCCAAGGGTTATCTCAAGCGCCTGCGCGAGATTTGCGACAAGCACGGCGTGCTGCTGATATTCGACGAAGTCATCACCGGCTTCGGCCGTATCGGCGCGCCGTTTGCCAGCCAGCGCTTCGATGTGCTGCCGGATCTCATCACCACCGCCAAGGGCATCACCAACGGCACCGTGCCGTGCGGCGCCGTGCTGGTGCAGGACAAGGTGCACAACGCCTTCATGACCGGGCCGGAATACGCCATGGAGTTCTACCATGGTTACACCTACTCCGGTCATCCGCTGGCCTGCGCGGCGGGTATCGCCACGCTCGACGTCTACAAGGAAGAAGGTCTCCTGACCCGCGCTGCCAAGATGGAAGCGAAGTGGGCGGAGATGATCCATTCCTTCAAAGGCCTGCCGAACGTCATCGACACCCGCGCCATCGGCCTTATCGGTGCCGTGGAGCTTGCCCCGCGCAAGGATGCGCCGGGCCGCCGCGCGCTCGACGTGCATACCAAGTGCTACGAGACCGGCGCGCTGGTGCGCATGACCGGCGACATCATCGCCCTTTCCCCGCCGCTCATCATCGATGAAAACCAGATGGATGAGCTGCATGGCGTCCTGTCGGCGGCCATCAAGGCAGTCGACTGACATGACAGGAACCGGCGGCAAGGCTTGAGAGATTAGTGTTCATTCTGCGCAACCTTGCCGCCGCCCTCGCGACCGCCTTCCTGGCAGTGGCGATCATCGGCTTCATTGTCGGTCCCGAGCAGATGCTCGACCGGGTCTTCGTGCTGCCGACGGTGAAGCAGATAAACTTCACCGAGATCGCCACCTCCTCGAAGAAAGACCGCATTATCGTCTGCCCCGCAGAGCATTGCGGGGACGAGGCGATTGGCAGCCCGCGAGTCTATTACCGCTCCGTCGCCGAGCTTGCCCGCCAGCTGCGCGACATTGCGCAGGCTGACCCGGATACCTGGCTCACCGGCGAGTGGCTGGTCGATGGCGGCGTGCAGCTGCATTTCGTGCACCGCTCGCGGTTCCTGCGCCTGCCGGATGTCATCGTGGCGCAGATCTATCCCGGCCTGATGGAGCCGGAGCCAGACGGCACCAACGATCTGGAAGAGCCGGCGGCGACTTCAAGCCTCGCCATCTATTCCGACTTCCCCTTCGGCCCGCGCCTGCTTGCCACTGACAAGGCTCGCGTCGCCCGCTGGCTCGATGCGCTGGTCTCCCCGCAAGGGCGGCTGCGGCGACGCTAAGCGACTTCCGGCATCAAAACAAAACGGGCGGCCCCTGCGAGCCGCCCGTTTTGTTTCATGCCCGAGCCCTGGCGCTCAGCTGAGGTTCTGTTCCGCGAAGTGGCAGGCCACATGCCGGCCGGCGAGCGGACGCAGCTGCGGTACTTCGGCCGAGCAGCGCGGCTGGGCAATCGGGCAGCGCTTGTGGAAGGTGCAGCCCGGCGGCGGATTGAGCGGGGAGGGCAGCTCGCCGGTCAGCGGCTTGCGCTCGGCCCGGTGCTCGGCTTCCACCTGCGGGGTCGCGGCCATCAGCGCCTGGGTATAGGGATGCAGCGGGGCCTCGAAGATCACATCCTTCGGGCCGGATTCCACCGGTTTGCCCAGATACATCACCATCACGTCGGTCGCGATGTGGCGCACCACACCGAGGTCGTGGCTGATGAAGAGATAGGCGACGCCCAGCTCATCCTGCAGGTCCATCATCAGGTTGAGGACCTGGGCCTGGATGGAGATGTCGAGCGCGGAAACCGGCTCGTCCGCCACCACGATGGAGGGGTTGAGCATCAGCGCGCGCGCAATGGCGATACGCTGGCGCTGGCCGCCGGAGAACATGTGCGGATACCGCGCATAATGGTCCGGCCGCAGACCCACCTTGGCCATCACCTCCGCCACGCGGGCGCGCCGCTCGGCAGCGGGCAGCGAGGTGTTGACGATGAGCGGCTCTTCCAGAATGTCGCCCACCTTCTTGCGCGGGTTGAGCGAGCCATAGGGGTTCTGGAACACCATCTGCACGGTGCAGCGCAGCTCGCGCTTGCCGTGCTCGCCCAGATTGCCGGTATCGATGCCGTCGATCACCAGCTCGCCCTCGGTCGGCTCCTCGATCAGGGAGACGAGGCGCGCGAGGGTGGACTTGCCGCAGCCGCTCTCGCCGACAACGGCGAGGGTCTGGCCGGCCTTGACGGTGAAGGAGGCGCCGTCGAGCGCCTTGACCATCGCCGGGGCCCGCAGCAGGCCGCGGGCGACGGGGTAGTGGCGCTTGAGGCCGGTCGCCTCGAGGACAACGGTGCCGGTTTCACGCTTGGTCATGGATTTGGTTTCCGTCGCGCTCATGCTGCGGCTCCTTCCGGGGAGGTGCCCGGGGAGGCGCCGTAGTTCAGCGGGTGGATACAGCGCACGGTGCCGGTGGCATCGCTGGCCACGGCCGGCGGGGCGGCGCGGCAGTTTTCGTCGGCAAAACGGCAGCGCGGATTGAACAGGCAGCCAAGCGGCCGGTCGGCGATGCCGGGCACCATGCCGGGGATGGTCGGCAGGCGCTTGCGGCCTTCCGCCCGTTCGGGCAGCGCGTCGAGCAGGGCAGCGGTATAGGGATGGCGCGGGCTCTTGAAGAGCTCTGCCGCCGGGCGGCTTTCCACCACCTGGCCGGCATACATCACCTGCACGCGGCTTGCCGTCTCCGCCACCACGCCCATGTCGTGCGTGATGAGGATGAGCGCCATCCCGCGTTCCTTCTGCAGGCTCACCAGAAGGTCGAGGATCTGCTTCTGGATCGTCACGTCGAGCGCGGTGGTCGGCTCGTCGGCAATCAGGAGGCGCGGGTTGCAGGCAATTGCCATGGCGATCATCACGCGCTGGCTCATGCCGCCCGAGAGCTGGTGCGGATAGGTGCCAAGGCGGCTTTCCGGCGCCGGAATGCCGACCTGCTCCAGCAGCTCGATGGCGCGGCGCTTCAGCTCCTTGCGGCTTCCGCCCTCATGCACCTTGATCGCTTCCATGATCTGGAAGCCGACCGTGAAGCACGGGTTGAGCGAGGTCATCGGCTCCTGGAAGATCATCGCCACGTCCTTGCCGGCGAAGCTCCGGCGCTCGCGCCGGCTCATCTTGCGCAGGTCGCGCCCGTCGAAGGACATATGGTCGGCGGTGACCGTGCCGTTGCCGGCCAAGAGACCCATCACAGCCAGCGACGAGACGCTCTTGCCGGAGCCGCTTTCGCCGACGATGCCGAGGATTTCGCCTTCTTCAACGCTGAGGTTGACCCCGTCCACGGCGCGGAACACGCCGGTTCGGGTGGAGAAGTCGATCGAGAGGTTTCGGATATCAAGCAAAGGCATGGGATCAGCGCTTCAGCTTCGGGTCCAGCGCATCGCGCAGCCCGTCGCCCAGAAGGTTGAAGGCAAGAACCGTGATGAGGATGGCGACACCGGGGAAAGTGACGACCCACCAGGCTCGGCTGATATATTCGCGCGCAGCGGCCAGCATCGTGCCCCATTCCGGGGTCGGCGGCTGGGCGCCAAGGCCGAGGAAGCCCAGGGCCGCGGCATCAAGGATGGCCGAGGAGAAACCGAGCGTCGCCTGTACGATGAGCGGGGCGGCACAGTTGGGCAGCACGTTGATGAGCATCTGGCGCACGACGCCGGCACCGGCAACGCGCGAGGCCGTGACATAGTCCTTCGGCAACTCGCTCATCACCGCCGCGCGGGTCAGGCGCGTATAGTGCGGCACCACCGTGATCGCCACGGCGAGGATGGCGTTGAGCAGGCCCGGGCCCAGGATGGCGGCCACCACCACGGCAAGCAGCAGGCTCGGCAGCGCCAGCAGGATGTCCATGACGCGCATGATGATGATGCCGATGACACCGGGGAAGAACCCGGCGATCAGGCCCAGCGCCACGCCGATGGCGAGCGAGATCGTCACCACGATGCAGCCGATGAAGAGCGACAGCCGCGCGCCATAGATGAGGCGGGAGAGGATGTCGCGGCCGATATCATCGGTGCCGAGGATGAATTGCAGGCTGCCGCCTTCGGCCCAGGCCGGCGGCGTCAGCAGATGGTCGCGGTATTGCTCGATGGGCGAGTGCGGCGCGACGAAATTGGCGAAGATCGCGACCAGCGCCATGAAGACGATGATGTAGAGGCCCCAGACGGCGCCCCGGTTCTGGCGGAAATGATACCAGAACTCCGCGAACAGGGAGGGAGCGGCCGCGGGTGCCGCGGTAGCGGTCTGGGCCGGGGTTTGAAGAGCGTTATCGGCCATGACGGATCCGCGGGTTCAGGGTGCCGTAGAGCACGTCGACGAGGAAATTGACGAGGATGACGAGGCTGGCGATCAGCAGCACGCCGCCCTGCAGGGCCGGATAGTCGCGGCGGTTGATGGACTCAACCAGCCACTTGCCGATGCCCGGCCAGGAGAAGATCGTCTCGGTGAGGATGGCGCCGCCCATCAGCGTGCCAACCTGCAGGCCGATGACGGTGACGACCGGGATCAGCGCGTTGCGCAGCGCGTGGATGAAGATGACGCGGTAGGCGGACAGGCCCTTGGCGCGGGCGGTACGGATGTAATCCTCGCCCAGCACTTCCAGCATGGCCGAACGCGTCATGCGCGCGATCACCGCCAGTGGCACCGTGCCCAGCACGATGGTGGGCAGGATCATGTAGCGCACCACGGAGCCGAAGGCGCCGCTGTCATCGGAGAAGAACAGGCTGTCGATCAGCAGGAAGCCGGTGGTCGGCTCGATGTAATACATCGCCGAGATGCGGCCCGAGACCGGCGTCCAGCCCAGTGTCACCGAGAAGAGCAGGATAAGCAGCAGGCCCCACCAGAAGATGGGCATCGAGAAGCCGGAGAGGCTGACACCCATCACCGTATGGTCGACCCAGCTGCCGCGTTTCAGCGCGGCGAGAATGCCGAAGGGCAGGCCCAGGATGACGGCGAAGAGGATGGCGGCGATGGAAAGCTCCAGCGTGGCCGGGAACAGCGTCAGGAACTCGGTCAGCACCGACTTCTGCGTGACGACCGAAACGCCGAGATCTCCATGCAGGACCTGCGCGATGTAGTCGAAGAACTGCTTCCACAAGGGCTGGTCCAGCCCCATCTCGTGCCTCAGCTGCGCAAGGCGAGCCGGCGCGATGCCACGCTCACCGACGCGAACCTCGATCGGGTCGCCGGGAACGAGGCGGATAAGAATGAAGCTCAGGAAAGTGATGCCGAAAAAGGTCGGTATCACCAGCCCGATGCGTGTCAGCAGGAATCTTAACATCGGCGGGGGGTCCGGATATGCGGGGGCCGGCAGGGCCGGTCCTTAAGGCAGCAAATTGTTCAGGTCGAGAAATGAGGACGGGGGAGACTGGCTCCCCCGTCCTTTAGTTCTTTTTGTTTTCAGTGCCTTACCGATTATTCGGCGATGTCGACACCGTAGAAGTCATGCGAACCCAGCGGGCTGACCTTGTAACCGGTCACGCCCTTGAGCATCGGCATGTAGACCACCGAGTGAGCGATCGGGAACCAGGGGGCATCCTTGTGGAAGATGACCTGGGCCTGCTCGTAGAGCTTGGCGCGCTCGTCCTGGTTCGAGATCTTCTTGGCCTTCTCGAGCAGGTCGGTGAAGTCCTTGTTGCACCACTTCGCAATGTTCTGGCCGCCTTCGCGGGCAGAGTTGCAGCTCAGCAGCACATAGAGGAAGTTGTCGGGGTCGCCATTGTCACCGGTCCAGCCGAGCTGGGCCATCTGGTGCTCGCCGGCCTGGGCGCGCTTGCGGTACTCACCCCATTCGAAGCTCTTGATCTCAGCCTTGACGCCCACCTTGGCGAGGTCGGACTGCATCAGCTCGGCAACGCGCTGGGCGTTGGGGTTGTACGGACGCTGGACCGGCATGGCCCACAGGTCGGTGGAGAAGCCATCCGGGTAGCCGGCATCAGCCAGCAGCTTCTTGGCGGCAGCGGGGTCGAACTTGTAGTCCTCGATGCTGTCGTTGTAGCCCCAGATGGTCGGCGGCAGCGGGTTCTTGGCCGGGGTACCGGCGCCCTGGTACACCGCGTCAACGATGGCCTTCTTGTCGATGGCCATGCTGAGAGCCTGACGGACGCGAACGTCGTCGAACGGCTTCTTCTGGGTGTTGAAGGCGAGGTAGCCGACATTGAGGCCCGGCTGCTGCATCACGGTCAGGGCCGGATCCTTCAGCATGGCTTCGAGGTCAGCCGGAGCCGGATACGGCATGATCTGGCATTCGCCGGCCTTCAGCTTGGCATAGCGAACGGCAGCGTCCGGGGTGATCGCGAACACGAGGTTGTCGATCTTGGCCTTGCCGGCATAGTAGTCCGGGTTGGCCTTGTAGCGGATCTGCGCGTCTTTCTGGTAGTTCACGAAGGTGAACGGACCGGTGCCGATCGGCTCCTGGTCGAGCAGTTCCGGCTTGCCGGCCTTCAGCAGCGACTGGGCATATTCGTCAGACTGGATAACCGCGAAGTCCATGGCCAGATTGGCGATGAACGGGGCTTCCGGGGACTTGAGCGTGATCTTGACCGTGTGATCGTCCACCTTGTCGATGGAAGCGAGCAGGTCGGGCATGCTCATGTCGTTGAAGTAGTCGTAGGCGCCGCCGGACACACCGTGGAACGGGTTGTCAGTCTTCCACATACGGTTGAAGCTGAACAGCACGTCGTCAGCAGTGAACTCGCGCGTCGGCTTGTACGTCTTGCTGGAGTGCCACTTCACACCCTTGCGCAGGTGGAAGGTGTAGCTCAGGCCGTCTTCAGACACGTCCCAGGATTCGGCGAGGTCGGGAACGACCTTGGTGGTGCCGGGCTCGAACTGGACGAGGTGGCTGTAGACCGGGCGGGATGCGTCGAAGCTGGTACCCGTGGTGTTAACCTGCGGGTTGAAGTTCTCGGGGCTGCCCTCAGAGCAATAAACCAGCGTCTTGGCCGCCACGGGGCTGACCGCCGCCATAAGCGCCAGAGCCAGCGCCGAACCCAGCACTGTGTGCTTCATCGTCACTCTCCTGTTCCCTGATATTTGTTTTGCAGTCATCCGGCGGGTTTCTTGCGCAATCGCAGTCCCCTTTTCCGGCGCTCCGGCCGTCGACAGCGAGACCCTTGGAAGTCACGCCGGCGGCTTGTAGATAACCGGACCGAGCGCCCATTAGCTCTAACGGTTATTCGTCTGTCAATGGCGGTGAAAGCGGTGCCACTTCCTTGCGCAGAGAGGGGTTTGGCCGTGTGGTTCATTGCCGTTCGCAAGGCGGATTTGAAAGTATGGAGACAATCGGGGGCCGTTGCCCCTCTTCCGGATGTCGTGTCCGGATAGGGGTTTTGTGCCGAAGCGACGGCTGTTTTGGCGAAAACTTGACCGGTTGGTGAAGTTTTTTTGTCTCCGGACCGACGGAAATGGACTGCGGGACCGGCAACAAGGCGGGATGGGAACGATGAGCGGCATGCATCTGTGCATAATCTACACGGGCGGGACCATCGGCATGGGCAAAACGCCCGCGGGATTCGCCCCGATGCCGAAGCTTGGCGACAAGCTGCGCGAGGCTCTTGCCGGAGAAGTTGGCCTGCCGACCTTCGAGCTCGTCGAATATGCCCGCCTGATCGACAGCTCCAACGCCACCCCGGCCGACTGGCAGATGATTGCCCGCGATATTGCCGCGCGGCGGGCGGAGTATGACGGCTTTGTCGTGCTGCATGGCACGGACACCATGGCCTACACGGCCTCGGCGCTGTCCTTCATGCTTGCCGGCATCGCCGTGCCGGTGGTGATCACCGGCTCGCAGATCCCTTTCGGCGAACCGGAGTCGGATGCGACGGGCAATGTGCGGGACGCCCTGCGCTTTGCCGCCATTCCCGAGCTGTGCGGTGTCGGTCTTGCCTTTGCCGGCAAGCTCTATCGTGGCAACCGGGCGCGCAAGGTGGATAGCCGGGCGATGGCGGCCTTCGACAGTCCGGAGCTGCCGCCGCTTGCCCATATCGATGTTGCAGGCGATGTGGTGGTGGCGATCGGGGAAGAGCGCCTTGCGGATGCCGAGGCCTTTGAGCTTGCCGATTATGAAGCCGGCCGGGTGCTCTCCTTCCGTTTCGCCCCGGGGATGCCGCTGGCGGCACTCGACGCCCTGCTGGCGCTGAAACCCCACGCCCTGCTGCTGGAGGCTTACGGTCTCGGTAACGCGCCGGATGCCATGGTGGGGCTGGAGGCCTTGCTGACGCAGGCTTCAGCGGCAGGCGTGGTTATCGCGGTGTTGACGCAGACCGATAGGGGCGGCGTCGGGCTTGGCGAATATGCCGCCGGATCGTGGCTGCTCAGGGCGGGCGCGGTACCGGCCGGGGACCTGACCTTCGAGGCGGCTTTTACCAAGTTGCACCATCTCTTCGCGCAGGGGCTCGCGCCGCAGGCGGTGAAGGCGGCATTCGGGCGGTCGCTGGCAGGAGAGATGACGGTCTAAGGCGAAGGCGGAAGCGCCCACACCCCCATCCGCGGCTGCGCCGCACCTTCCCCAAAATGGGGAAGGAAGCTGTTGAAATGGAAGAAAATCCTTCCCCAGCATGGGGAAGGTGCCCGAAGGGCGGATGGAGATGTGGGCCTGACCGTTAGGCCCCGTCCTCAAGCCGCACTCGCCGTAAACACCGGCTCGATGCGCTCCATGGCCCAGTCAATCTCCTCGCGGGTGATGACCAGCGGCGGGGCGAAACGGATGGTGTGGTCGTGGGTGTCCTTGGCGAGGATGCCCTTGCCGCGCAGCGCTTCCACGAAGGGACGCGCACCGCCCACTTCCGGATGCAGTTCCACCGCCAGCATCAGGCCGCGGCCGCGCACATCGCGGATGAGGTTGGAGCGCATGGCCTTGAGCCGTTCGAGGAAATAGGCGCCGAGCCTTGCTGAATTCTCGACCATGCCTTCTTCCACCAGCACCTTGAGCGCGGCGCGCGCCACGGCGCAGGCCAGCGGGTTGCCGCCAAAGGTGCTGCCATGCTGGCCGGGCTTCAGTGTGCCCAGCACCTCGGTGTTGGAGAGTACGGCGGAGACGGGATAGAAGCCGCCGCCGAGCGCCTTGCCGATGAGGGTCACGTCGGCAACGATGCCTTCATGTTCTTCCGCCAGCAGCTTGCCGGTACGGCCGAGGCCGGTCTGGATTTCATCCAGGATGAGGGTGACGTTGTGGGCGGTGCAGATCTCGCGCACGCGCTTGAAATAGCCGGACGGCGGAATGTTGACGCCGGCCTCGCCCTGGATCGGCTCGACGAGAAAACCCACGGTATTGGGCGTGATCGCCGCTTCCAGCGCCTCGGCATCGCCGAAGGGGATGATCCTGAAGCCGGGCGCGAAGGGGCCGAAGCCCCCGCGGGCATCCGGATCGGTCGAGAAGGAGATGATGCCGAGCGTACGGCCATGGAAATTGTCGGCGCAGACGATGATCTCGGCCTGGCCATCCGGCACGCCCTTGACCTCATAACCCCACTTGCGCACGGCCTTGATCGCCGTCTCCACCGCCTCGGCGCCGCTGTTCATCGGCAGCACCTTGTGGGAGTTGGTGAGCGCCGCCAGCTCTTCATAAAGCAGGGCGAGCTGGTCGTTGCGGAAGGCGCGGGAGGTGAGCGTCAGCTTGCCGGCCTGCTCCACCATCGCCGCCAGGATCTTCGGGTGGCAATGGCCCTGGTTGACGGCGGAGTAGGCGGCAAGGCAGTCGAGGTAGCGATTGCCCTCGATATCATAGACCCACACGCCTTCTCCGCGGGTGAGCACGACATCCAGCGGCTTGTAGTTATGCGCGCCCAGCCGGCTTTCGATGGCGATGAAGTCATGCGTGTCGAGGGTCATGGGACGTTTCCTTGTTTTATATGTCAGGCAGCCCGCAGCTGGCCGGGGCGCCGGTCAAGCACGGTGCGGCCAAAGAGGCTGGCGGTCAGTTCGGCGAGCAGCATCGCGCTCTTGCCGCGTTCATCGAGGAAGGGATTGAGTTCCACGATATCGAGCGAGCCCACCATGCCGCTGTCATGCAGCATCTCCATGATGAGATGCGCTTCGCGGTAGGTGATGCCGCCGGGCACCGTGGTGCCGACGCCGGGGGCAAGCGCCGGGTCGATGCTGTCGACATCGAGGCTCACATGCAGATGCACGTTGCGGCCTTCCAGCTCCTCGACCATCCGGCGCACGAGTACGGAAACGCCGAACTCGTCGATCATGCGCATGTCGGCACAATCGACGCCGTATTCGATCAGTCGGTCGCTTTCTTCCGGGTCAACCGAGCGCAGGCCGATGATGTGGACATCCGCCGGCTTCACGGGGGTGAAGGGGCGGCCGCCCAGCAGCGGGCGCAGCGAGGGCTCACCGGTCAGGAAGGCGATGGACATGCCATGCATGTTGCCCGACGGGGTGGTGGCCGGGGTGTTGAAATCGGCATGGGCGTCGATCCACAGCACGGCCAGTTCCTTGCCGGCGGCGGCGCAATGGCGCGCCACGGCGCTGACGGTGCCCATGGAAAGGCTGTGGTCGCCGCCAAGGAAAATCGGCATGTCGCCATTGCCCAGCACCTCGAAGGCGCGGTCATGGATCAGCTGCGTCCACGCGCCGATGGCGCCGAGATTGCGGCAGCGGGCGGCATCTTCCGGAGCCAGCGCCACCTCGACATCGGCCGGCACGGCCAGATTGCCGTGATCGCGCACACTATGGCCGAGGTTCTTCAGCACAGCCGGCAGGCCGGCGGTACGCAGGGCGTCAGGGCCCATCAGGGCACCGGGAACGCCGGCTCCCTGCTCAAGCGGGATGCCAAGCAGCGAAACGCTCTGTGCCTTGCGCGGGTTATGTTCCATGTCGTCCAGGGTCTCCCTTGCTCTGGGCGCCGCAGCCGGGGCTGCCATGCCCGATTATCCCTCCTGCCCATGCTAACAAAAAGTCAGCGAAATGATATAAATTGCCATTCTGGTAATCAAAATGTCATAGATGGCTGACGTTATGTCAGTGGCGTCCGCAGGGGCGCGGTGAGGGCTCTTTCTTGGAAACGCTGGACGAGATCGATCGTGGCCTGATCAGTTTGCTGCGCGACAATGCGCGGCTGCCAACCTCCACGCTGGCGGCGCAGCTCGGGGTGTCGCGCGGTACGGTGCAGAACCGGCTGGACCGGCTGATGGGAGCGGGTGTGCTGCTGGGTTTTACCGTGCGGCTGCGCAGCGATGCCGAGGGCGGGCAGGTGCGGGCCATCTGCTCGCTGGAGGTACGCTCCGCCGATACCCGCGCGGTGATTGCCGCCTGCCGCAAGATGCCGGATGTGGGGCGTATCTATTCCACCAACGGGCGCTGGGACCTGGTGGTGGAGATCACCACGCCCGATCTCACCTCGCTTGATCAGGTGCTGACGGAAATTCGCGCCATCCGCGCCATCACCCATTCGGAGACCAGCATCCTGCTCTCCGAATTCAAGTGAAGAGAGCCAAATGAAAACGGCCCGGCTGGATCAGCCGGGCCGTTTCTGCTTTTGCAGTCAGTGTACTTCAGGCGGCAGCGGTTGCCCGCGGACGGCTGGCCCGGCTGTTGATCATCAGGGCAAGGAACGCCGCCACCACGCCGGTGCAGCCGGCGATGATGAAGGCATCGAAATAGTTGCCCTGGATCTGGCGCAGCAGGCCGGCCATGTAGGCAGCCGACGCTGCGCCGATCTGGTGGCCGACGACAACCCAGCCGAAGACCAGTGGCGCTTCGCGATCACCGAAGGCTTCGGTGGCAAGGCGCAGGGTCGGCGGCACGGTGGCAATCCAGTCCAGCCCGTAGAACACTGCAAACAGCGACAGGCTGTAGAAGTTGAAGTCCGAGAAGGGCAGGTAGATGAGCGACAGGCCGCGCAGGGCATAATAGGTAAACAGCAGCTTGCGGCTGTCGAAACGGTCGGTCAGCCAGCCCGAGAGCGTGGTGCCGATCAGGTCGAAGATGCCCATGGTGGCAAGCAGACCGGACGCCTTTACCTCGGGGATGCCCACATCGCCGCAGAAGGCGATGAGATGGGTGCCGATGAGTCCGTTGGTGGTGAAGCCGCAGATATAGAAGGTGGCGAAGAGGAACCAGAAGGTACGCGTCTTCACGGCCCGGGCGAGCGAGCCGAAGGTGGCGGCAAGGATGCTGGAATGGCGATGGGCGGTCTGGTCGATATGGTCCGGATCGGCGCCCCAGGGCAGGTGGCCGATGCTGGAGGGACGCTCCGGCACCAGCAGCCAGATCACCGGCGCCAGCACCAGCGTGGCAATGGCGACGGCAATCGCCACCGGGCGCCAGCCGCCGCTTTCAGCCAGTGCCGCAAGCACCGGCAGAAAGATGAGCGTGCCGGTTGCGGTGCTGGCGGTGAGGATGCCCATCACAAGTCCGCGGCTCTTGACGAACCAGCGGTTGACGATGGTGGCCCCCAGCACGGGAGCGACGGCGCCCGACGCCATGCCGGAAGCCACACCCCAGGTCAGCACCAGATGCCAGGGCTTGGTCATCAGCAGGCTGAGGCTGGTGGAGGCGGCCATCAGCAACAGCGCGATCACGACGGTGCGCTTGAGGCCGAAATTCTGCATGGCGGCGGCGGAGAACGGGCCGGCCAGACCATAGAAGAAGATGCCGATGGCGGCGGAGAGCGAGATGGTATCGCGGCCCCAGCCAAACTCGCTTTCCATCGGCAGGATCATCACGCCCGGCGAGGAGCGCAGGCCGGCCGAGATCAGCAGGGCGACGAAGATGGCGCCGACCACGACGAATGCGTACTTCTGGCCAAAGGGCCGGGTGGCTGCTATGCTCATGTTACTGACCGGTACGTATTGAAGATTGCCTGAATGTACGTACCGGTCAGTAACATCGTCAAGCCGCTTTATTGCCGGCGACCCGGAATTCCCAGAAGCCGATGACTGATAGCACCAACGCCAACATCCTTGCCGCCGATCCTGACAAACCGCAGAAATCAGCGCCTTTGCGGGCCGCAGACCGCATCCGCCAGGCCGCGCGCAAGCTCTTTTACCGCGAGGGTATCCGCGCCATCGGTGTGGATGAGATCGTCAGCCAGGCCGGCGTTACCAAACCCAGTCTCTATCGCAGTTTTGCCAGCAAGGACGAACTTGCCGCCGCCTATCTGCGTGACTATGAGGCCGAATTCTGGGAGCGATTCGAGGTTTCGGTCACGGCCCATCCCGGCGATGCCCGCGCGCAGATACTCGACTATTTCACCGGCCTTTCGACGCGCTCGGCCTTCGGCGGTTATCGCGGCTGCGGCCTCAGCAACGCGGCAGTGGAATATCCCCATGGCGGCCATCCGGCCCGGCTGGTGAGTGAAAACAACAAGCATGTGCTGCGGGCACGGCTGCGCGAGATGGCGCGCCAGATGGGTGCCGCCGATCCCGATCTCCTGGGGGACGGGCTGCTGCTGCTTCTGGAAGGCACCTACATCACCGGCCAGATCTTTGGCGAAGAGACCCCGGGCGCGAACCTTCCGGCAGCGGCAGCGCTGCTGATCGATGCCGCCGTGGGCAAAGCCGGATAAGTAAGTCTCTGATAATCCTCCCCTGCCTTAAGGCGGGGGAGGTGCCCGCGAAAGCGGGCGGAGGGGGATGTTGACGGTGCTCTCACGCTCCGCAGGCGCTTGATGGAGAAGCCCACACCCCCACCGGCCCTCCGGGCCCGCCTCCCCAAGAGTGGGGAGGCTGTTTTTATGGGGCGGCCTGGAAGTCGTGGCCGCCAGCTGCCCGTTTTGTCTGCCGGGCCATGCGGATTGTGCGCTTGCAGCATGCAAGCCCTTCGGCAATAACGGGTCATTCGCATGGACCCGGTGTGATCCCGGGTGGCTACTCCGGGCGCCTATCCCCCGGACAACATTCAAGATCGACCTTTCCTGATTTCGCCGCCCGTCTGCCCCTGATCGAGGGATGCCTGCGGGGCGAAGCCGTCGCTCTTTTATGGACACTGCCTTTTCATGACCAGCCTTACCCGCTACCGGCAGGAGTGGTTTTCCAACATCCGTGCCGATGTTCTGGCCGGCATCGTTGTCGCCCTTGCCCTGATCCCCGAAGCCATCGGTTTTTCCGCCATCGCCGGCGTCGATCCGAAGGTCGGCCTTTATGCTTCCGTTGCCATTGCCATCGTCAGCGCCTTCACCGGCGGCCGGCCGGGCATGATCTCTGCCGCCACGGCGGCAACGGCGGTGCTGATGGTCAGCCTCGTCAAGCAGCACGGTCTGCCCTATCTCTTCGCCGCAACCATCCTGATGGGCCTCATCCAGATGGTGGCAAGCGTGACGAAGGTGGCGGGGCTCATGCGCTTCGTCTCCCGTTCGGTGATGACGGGTTTCGTCAATGCGCTCGCCATTCTCATCTTCATGGCGCAGCTGCCCGAGCTGATCGGCGTGCCGACGCTGACCTATCCGCTGGTCGCTGCCGGCCTTGCCATCATCTATCTCTTCCCGCGGATAACCCGCGCCATCCCGTCGCCGCTGGTGGCAATTGCCGTGCTGACGGCGGTGTCGCTGGGCTTCGGCCTGCATCTGCGCACCGTAGGCGATCTCGGCGAGCTGCCCTCGGCCCTGCCGGTCTTCTCGATCCCGCAGATCCCGCTGACCTGGGAAACGCTGAAGATCATCTTCCCCTATTCGCTGACGCTGGCGGCGGTGGGCCTGCTGGAATCGCTGATGACGGCGCAGATCGTCGATGACATGACCGATACCACCTCCAGCAAGGATCGTGAGTGTTTCGGTCAGGGCGCCGGCAACATCGTCTCGGCCTTCTTTGGCGGCATGGGCGGCTGCGCGATGATCGGTCAGTCGGTCATCAATGTTTCTTCCGGCGGGCGCGGGCGGCTTTCCACCTTCGTGGCCGGCGGCTTCCTGCTCTTCCTGCTTGTGGTGGTGGGCGACTATGTGAAGCTGGTGCCGATGGCCGCGCTGGTGGCCGTCATGGTCATGGTCTCCATCAACACCTTCTCCTGGCGCTCGCTGCTGGACCTCAAGCGCAATCCGCCGCCCTCCTCGGTGGTGATGGTGGCAACGGTGGTGACCGTGGTTGCCACGCATGACCTCTCCAAGGGCGTGCTGGTGGGCGTGCTGCTGTCCGGCATCTTCTTTGCCGCCAAGGTGGCGAAGATCGTCTCGGTGTCCGACAGCTATGACGAAGCCTCGGACAAGCGCCGCTACACGGTGCTGGGGCAGATCTTCTTTGCCTCAACCGACCGTTTCATCGCCGGCTTCGATTTCCGCGACGCGGCCGCTGCCGTGGCGATCGACGTCAGCCATGCCCATTTCTGGGACATCTCGGCCATCGCCGCGCTGGACAAGGTGGTGCTGAAGCTGCGCGCCGCCGGCAAGCAGGTGGAGATCATCGGCCTTAATGAGGCGAGCTCCACGATGATCGACCGCTTTGCCGTCCACAAGGATGAGGGCGCGGCGCTCAAGGTGCATTAGAACCGGGATATTTTCCCGGGATCCAATTGCTTCTACCCGCTCAAAAAACCTCTCCTGCCCCATGGGCGGGAGAGGTTTTTTCTCAGGCACGCCGTGCAGCGACGCCCCTGGCCATCACGCACAGCAGCTCGAACATCATGGTCGCGCCGGCAAGGGCGGTCATGCCGCCGATATCGAAGGGCGGCGCCACTTCCACCACGTCGGCGCCCACGATATCGAGCCCTTCCAGCAGGCGGATCATCTGCTGCGCCTCGCGGGTGGTAAACCCGCCTACCTCCGGCGTGCCGGTTCCCGGCGCCATGGAAGGGTCGATGCTGTCGATATCGAAGGTCACATAGGTGGGGCCGGTGCCGGCAATCGCCCGCGCTTCCTCCATCACGGCCTTCACGCCGCGCTCCATGAACTCTTCGATATAGATCAGGCGGATGCCCTGCGAGCGTGCCCAGGCGTGGTCGTCGGTCTCATAGATCGAGCCGCGCAGCCCGATCTGCACGAAGCGCTTCGGGTCGATGAGCCCTTCCTCGATGCCGCGGCGGAAAGGGGTGCCGTGGGTGTAGGGGTTATCGCCGAAATAGGTGTCGTTGGTATCGGAATGCGCATCGAAATGGATGAGTCCGACCGGCCGCTTCTTTGCCACCGCACGCAGCACCGGCAGCGTCGTCAGATGGTCGCCGCCCACACCAAGCGGCAGGGCACCGGCGTCCACTATGGCCGCCACGCCCTTCTCGATCCGGGCAAGGCCATCGAGAAGGTTGATCGGATTGACCGATACGTCGCCGACATCCGCCACATTGGCGAGCGTGAAGGGTTCGATGCCGGAGACATGGTGCACGCGGCGCATCAGGCTCGACTGGCTGCGCACCTCACGGGGACCATGGCGGGCACCGGCCCGGTTGGTAGTGCCACCATCCCAGGGAATGCCATAGAGCGCGATATCGAGCCCGGCGGGAGAGGGGACCAGCGGCAGGCGCATGAAGGTGGCGATGCCCGCAAAACGGGGCACAAGGAACGCATCAACCGGCTGGAAAGTCTCGCTCATTCTGGTCTCGCTTGCGAAAGTGTCGAGAGCCAGAGTGCAGCGGGCGGAGCCGGTTTGAACAGGGGCAAACATGGTGCCAGCAAAATGCCTTCTGCGCCGTGGGGGCGCAGAAGGCATTTTGAATAATAACAGGTGCCTCAGCCTTGCCGTGGTGCCAGCAAGTCGCCCAGCCCGATCCGGCGCAGTAGTTCGGCCCGCACACGGTCGGCCATGGCATTGACGATCTCCGCGCCATCCTTGGATGGGTCGATATGAACCCGGAAGGGGCGCTTGCCATGCGGGCGGCCCACCACGTCGGTTATGGCAACGGCCACCTCGCCGGCATCGGCATCTGCCGGCTCCAGCGCGGCAAGCCCCTTCAGTGCCCTGTCGGCGATGCCGGCATAGGGGCCGTTTTCATAGGCGTCCGCCACGGCCTTGTCGGCCGGGCTGCCGGAATGGACGAAGTGATTGGTGCCTTTGGTGAAGGCGCCCGGCACGATGATCGAAGTTTCGATGCCCCAGAGCGCCAGCTCGCCGGCATAACTCACCGCCAGCGCGTCCATCGCGGCCTTGGCGGCGAAATAGGGCGCAAGAAAGGGCGGGGTGCCACCGCGGGCGGAGGAAGAGGAAACCCAGACCACGAGGCCCTTGCCCTGCTGACGCATCGCCGGCAGGGCTGCCCGGTTCACGCGCTGGGTGCTCAGCACGTTGATGTCGTAAAGCTCGGCATATTGTTCGGGCGTGAAGGCTTCCGCCGGGCCGAAGGACATGTGACCGGCATTGTGCACCACCACATCGATGCGGCCGGTATCGGCGACGATCTTCTCGATGCCGGCGGCAACGGAAGCATCGCTGGTCACGTCCAGTTCCACGGCGCGCAGGTTGACATTGTGCTCGGCGGCATAGTGCGCAAGTTCCGCAACACGCAGGGCATTGCGGCCCGTCGTCTCCCGCATGGAGGCATAGACGGTATGGCCGGCATGGGCGAGCGCGCGGGCCGTCATGGCGCCGAAACCGCTGGAGGCGCCGGTCACGAGGATGATCTCTTTGCTCATGGCAAACACTCCTTCTCCTGCCGGGCGCCTGGAGCGGGCGCCCGGTTGCTGGTCAGTGAGGGATGGGTGGCTTGGGGAACCGGCGGGCTCAGATGATGCCGCCGTTGGAGCGCAGCGTCTGGCCGTTGATCCAGGCGCCGTCAGGCCCGGCAAGGAAGGCCACAGTCGCCGCGATATCATCCGGCTCGCCGAGGCGCTCCAGCGGGGCGGCCTTGGCGATGCGCTCCACCAGTTCCTGCGGCTTGCCGTTCAGGAACAGCTCGGTTCCCACCGGGCCGGGCGCCACGGCGTTGACGGTGATGTGGCGGCCGCGCATCTCCTTGGCCATCACGCTGGTCAGTGCCTCGATGGCGGCCTTGGTCGCGGCATAGACACCATAACCCGGCTGCAACAGGCCAACGACGCTGGAGGAGAGATTGATAATGCGGCCGCCGTCGCGCATCCGGCGGGCGGCTTCGCGCAGGGTGTTGAAGCTGCCCTTGAGGTTGATGGAGACCTGACGGTCAAAGTTCTCATCATCGGTATCGCCGACCGGCGACAGCGCCATGATGCCGGCATTGTTGACCAGCACATCCACACTGCCAAAGGCTGCCTCGGCGGTATCGAACAGGCGGGCGACGGCGGCCGGGTCGGCGATATCGGCCCGGGCGGCAATCGCCTTGCCACCCTTGTCCTCGATCTTGCGCACCAGCGCTTCGGCAGCGGCCTGGCTGCCGGCGTAATTGACGACGACGGTAAAACCATCCGCGGCCAGCCGCTCGGCGATGGCGGCACCGATGCCGCGCGAAGCGCCGGTAACGAGGGCGACCTTGTTCGTCTGCTGGGTCATGGAAGTTCTCCTTGGGTTTCGGGGAAACTGAAGGGCCACGGCGTTGCCGCTCCCGATAAGCCAAGAGATAGGGCAATGGATTTGGCGGATAATTACCCGTAAACTGGCATCACTATCCGAATTTTGCGAACAGATGGGGTCGCTGAGCCGATGGACAGGCTGGAAGCCATGCGTGTCTTCACCCGCATCGTCGAGCAGCGCAGCTTTACCGAAGCCGCCAGCGATCTGGGTTTGCCGCGCTCGACGGTGACGGATGCGGTCAAGCAGCTGGAGGCCCGGCTGGGAGTGCGTCTCCTGCAGCGCACCACCCGCCATGTCAGCCCGACGCTGGACGGCGAGGCCTATTATCGCCGCTGCCTTGCCATCCTTGCCGATGTCGAGGACGCGGAGGGCGCCTTTTCCGGGGTAAAGCCCAAGGGGCTGCTGCGCATCGATGTGCAGGGCACACTGGCGCGGTATTTTCTCCTGCCGTCCTTGCCGGCCTTTCTGGCGGAATATCCGGATATCGAGCTGTTCATGGGCGAGGGGGACCGGCTGGTGGACCTGCTGCGCGAAGGCGTGGATTGTGTCCTGCGGGTTGGACAGCCACGGGACAGCGACATGGTTGCCCGCCATATCGCCGATCTGGAGGAAGTGACCTGCGCGGCCCCGGCCTATCTTGCTCGCCACGGCCTGCCGCAGACACCGGCGGAGCTGGAAGCGGGCGGTCACCGGATGGTGGGGTTTCGCTCCTCCGTGACCGGGGTGCTGATGCCGCTGGAATTTCGCCTGCCGGATGGCAAGCCTTGCAGCATCAGCCTGCCGGCGACCTTCAGCGTCAATGGAGCCCAGAGTTACAGCGAAGCCTGCCGGCTCGGGCTCGGGATCATCCAGGCACCGCGCTACCATCTGGAGCGCGATATTGCAGAGGGGAAACTGGTGGAATTGCTGCCCGGCTATTGCCCGGCGCCCAGCCCGGTTTCACTGCTTTATCCGCAAAACCGGCAGCTCAGTCCGCGTGTGCGGGTCTTTATTGACTGGGCAACGCGGCAATTCAGGGCGGCAAGCACGGGGCAGGGGGCAGAACTGACCTTGATCAACGCCCGCCCTTTACCAAAGGCGTAGCCTCCTTCCTGTTCCGGCAGATCAAGGCGCCGGCATCAAGCAGGGAGTGAGGGACCATGGCGCAGAAAATGAAGGCCGCGATCTTTATCGAGCCGGGCCGTATCGTGCTGGGCGAAAAGCCGGTGCCGGATGTCGGCCCGCTGGACGCGCTGATCCGCGTAACCACCACGACCATCTGCGGCACGGATGTCCACATCCTCAAGGGCGAATATCCGGTGGCAACCGGCCTGACCATCGGTCACGAGCCGGTAGGCGTGATCGAGAAGCTGGGCTCGGCGGTGCGGGGATATCATGAGGGCCAGCGGGTGATCGCCGGCGCCATCACGCCCTCCGGCCACAGCGCGGCCTGCCTGTGCGGCTGCCACTCGCAGGACGGTGCCGGCACGCGCCATGGCTTCAAGCCGCTGGGCGGCTGGCGCTTCGGCAACACCATCGACGGGGCGCAGGCGGAATATCTGCTGGTGCCGGATGCAATGACCAATCTGGCGCCGATCCCGGACGGGCTGACCGACGAGCAGGTCCTGATGTGCCCGGACATCATGTCCACCGGCTTTTCCGGGGCCGAGAGCGGCGGCATCAAAATCGGCGATACCGTTGCCGTCTTTGCCCAGGGCCCGATCGGGCTTTGCGCCACGGCCGGCGCCCGGCTGATGGGGGCTACCCGCATCATCGCCGTTGAGGCCGTGCCGGCGCGCATGGAAATTTCCCGCCGCATGGGGGCGGACGAGGTGGTGGATTTCAACAAGGGCGACGTCGTCCAGCAGATCATGGATCTGACGGATGGCCGCGGCGTCGATGTCGCCATCGAGGCGCTTGGCCGGCAGGCAACCTTCGAGGCCGCGCTCCGGGTAATCCGGCCGGGCGGCACGCTGTCGTCGCTGGGCGTCTATTCCAGTGACCTTACCATTCCGCTCGACGCGTTCCGCGCGGGGCTGGGCGACAACAAGATCGTCACCACCCTCTGCCCCGGCGGCAAGGAGCGTATGCGGCGCCTGATGGAAGTGATTGCCTCCGGCCGGCTCGATACGCGCCCGCTGGTCACGCATCGCTTCAGCCTCGACAATATCGAGGACGCCTATGACCTCTTTTCCCATCAGCGCGACGGCGTGCTGAAGGTGGCGATCACGCCCTGAGGGCGGGATTGTCAGGCCGGCTTGCGGTGAATGCTGAAAGGGGACCAGGACTGGCTCACCGGCATCACTTCCAGCGTGTTGATGTTCATGTGCGGTGGCAGGGCGGCAACCCAGGTCACCGTCTCGGCGATATCTTCCGGCTGTAGCGGGTCCGCGCCCTTGTAGAGTTTGTCATAGGCGTCCTGGTTGCCGGCTGTGCGTACCAGCGTGAACTCGCTCTCCGAAAGGCCGGGGCCGATGGCCGTCACACGCACGCCGGTGCCCTGCAGGTCCGAGCGCAGGCCGAGCGAGAATTGCTGCACGAAGGCCTTGGTGGCGGCGTAGACATTGCCGCCCGGATAGGGCCAGTTGGCGGCAATCGAACTCATATTGACGATGAGCCCGCGCCGCTCGATGAGCCGGTCCAGCAGCAGGCGGGTGATGGTGACGAGGCCGGTGATGTTGGTCTCGATCATCGTATGCCAGTCTTCCAGCTTCGTGTGCTGGGCAGCGGCGGTGCCGAGCGCAAGGCCGGCATTGTTGACCAGCATGTCGATGCCGGAAAAGTCGGACGGCAGGCTGGCAAGGGCCGTGCGCAATGCTTCTTCATCACGGATGTCGAAGGCCAGCGGGTGGCAGATGGCCGCGCCGCCCAGTTCTGCCGCAAGGGCCTCCAGCCGCTCGGCACGGCGGCCGGTAATGATGATGCGCCAGCCATCGGCAACAAGGCGGCGGGCGATGGCCGCGCCAAAACCGGCGGTGGCGCCGGTGATGAGGGCGGTACGGATCATGGGGCAGTTTCCTGTTCGCTCGAGGCTGCTGCGGCCTGGCCGAAGATCAGCAGCGCGGTGGTCTGGATGCCGCCGGCAACCGCGATGGCGACAAGCCCGGCAGCACTGAAGCGCCGCCAGGTGAGCGGCGCGAGGCGGCGGTAAAGGCGCTCGCCCGGCAGATAGCCGATCAGGGCCAGCACGAGGCAGGGCAGCACCCAGGTGAGGAAGCCCGGCGGCAGGATGCCGAGCTGGTAACGCATGACAAGGCCGGTCAGGTCGATGGCGCCGAAGAAGAGGGCGAGGGTGGAGCGCACCTTGTCCTCCCGCGTGCCGCCGGCCAGTAGCCACACCGCCGCCAGCGGTCCGCCGACGGCAAAGGCGGTAACCACCATGCCGGTTACGAAGGCGGCAAGCGCGCCGGTAACGGTGCTGCCGGCCCAGCGCGGGGGATGGCGCACCATGGCGATCAGCGCGGCGATGCCGACGGTGGCGCTGGTAGCAAGCTGCGCCATGCCAGCCGACATATGCTCGGAAGCAAAGGGGCCGAAGACGGCACCAACAAGCCCGAAACCCAGCAGGATGGACGAGGCCTTCCAGTCGATATCGCTGGCCTTGAAGGTGCGCAGGATGAGCGCGGTGATGAAAAGATCGACAAGGACGATCAGCGGGGTTGCCGTTTGCGGTGGCAACATCAGGGTCAGCCCCAGCGCCGCCAGCAGGGCGAAACCATATCCGGTCACGCCGCGAAAGAAGGCCGCTCCTGTTACCACGATGCCCAGCCAGAGCATTTCCATCAACAACGGCCCTTTCCCCGAAAAACGGCGCGGTCTTGCAGCCTCTGCATTAGCCGGGCCCCGACGGGGCGGCTAGATCCAGAACCGATATTCTATGGAACCACGATGCCATCTGGCTCCACGTCTCATGCGGCTGTGGACCTAACGGAGGGGCGGCAAATCGCGCTACTGGCCGAAGGAGAGACTTCGCCAGCAGGAGCCACCATGAACATCGCCGCCCTCGACATGACCCATCACTGGTTGCCCTTCACCAACAACCGCCTGTTCCACGAAGAGCCGCAGCTTTTCGAACGGGCGGAGGGGGTGAAGTACTGGACGCCGGACGGGCAGGAGATCCTCGACGGTGCTTCAGGCCTCTTCTGCTGTGCGGCCGGCCATGGCCGCAGCGAGATTGCCGAGGCGGTCTACGCCCAGCTGCGCAAGCTGGATTTCACGCCGCATTTCCAGCGTGCAGCGCCGATTTCCTTCGAGTTTGCCGGCAGGCTGGTGGAGATTTTGCCGGAGGGGATGGACCGGGTGTTCTTTGCCGGTTCGGGCTCCGAGGCGGTGGATACCGCCATGAAGCTCTGCCTTGCCTATCACCGGGCCTGCGGCCAGGGGCAGCGCACACGGTTCGTCTCGCGCAACTGGGGCTATCACGGCGTTAATCTCGGCGGCACGTCGCTGGCCGGCATGGTCAATAACCGGCGCGATTTCTCCGGCGTGACCTGCGACGTGGTGCATATGCGCCAGACCTGGACGGAAGAGCAGCGTTATTCGCGCGGCCAGCCGCTGACCGGCGCGGAGCTGGCGGATGATCTGGAAGAGATTTGCCGCACCTATGGCGGGGAGACCATCGCCGCCGTGTTCGTGGAGCCGATTGCCGGTTCCGTCGGCACCATCGTGCCGCCGGTGGGGTATCTGCAGCGCCTGCGCTCGATCTGCGACAAGTATGGCATCCTCCTGGTGCTGGACGAGGTGATCACCGGCTTTGGCCGCACGGGCTCTGCTTTTGCCGCGCAGGAATTCGGCGTGCGCCCGGATGTGATGACGATGGCCAAGGCGCTGACCAACGGCGCCATCCCGATGAGCGCGGTTGCCACCAGTGCTGCCATCCAGGACGCCCTGTTCGAGGCTGCCAAGGGGGACAGGCCGGAGTTCTTCCACGGCTATACCTATTCCGCCCACCCGGTTGCTTGCGCGGCCGGCATTGCGGCGCTGGGCATCTATGAAAAGGAAGGGCTCTTTGCCCGTGGCAAGGCGCTGTCGCCCTTCTTCCTCGATGCGGTTTTCGGGCTGCGCAATCTCGCTCAGGTCAGCGATCTGCGCGGTTACGGCATGCTGGCCGGCATCCAGCTGACGCCGGGCGCGACGCCCGGTGCCAAGGGTAGCTGGGCGCAGCGCGAGCTCTTCCGTCAGGGGTTGCATGTCAAGGCAACCGGCGATGCGCTGATCTTCGCCCCGGCGCTGGTGGCGAGCGAGCAGGAGATCACCGACATGGTGGCCATCCTGCAATCGGTGCTGGGCCGCACCGACGCCTGAGCGTGATTATTCGGCCGGGGCGGCGCTCTGGCGGACGGCTTCCACCGCCTCCGCCAGCAGCGTGATGCCGGCGGCGATCCGGTCTTCGCTGACGGCGGCAAAACCAAGGCGCATGCGATTGCGCGGGGCGTCGGGGCCAAAATAGTGCACGTCGCCCGGCTCGATCAGCACGCCGCGCCGGGCGCATTCGCGGTGCACGGCCCAGGTGTCGATACCGTCCGGCAGCCTTAGCCACAGGGCCGATCCGCCGGTGGTAGCGGTCACATGCACATCTGGCATCTGCCGGGCGATCTCGCGCTGGAGGATGTGCCATTTGGCGGAAAGCCGGTCGCGCGTGCGGCGGATATGGGCATCGAGATGCCCTTCGGCGATGAAGATCGCCATGGCGCGCTGGTTTTGCGCCGAGGGGTGGCGGTAGACCAGCCGCCGGAGCGCTCGCAATTCCTGGATCAGCTCGGCATCGGCAAGCACGAAGCCGATGCGCACCCCGGGAAACACCAGCTTGGTCAGGCTCCCGACATAGATGACGCGGCCGGCATTGTCGTAGCTCTTGATGGCGGCATGCTGCTGGCCGAGGAAATTCAGCTCATGCTCGTAATCATCCTCGATGAGGATGAGGTCGTCCTGCTGCACCTGCTCCACCAGCCGCATCCGGCGGGGCAGCGACAGGGTGACGCTGGTCGGGCACTGGTGAGAGGGCGTTGTGTAGATGACGTCGCAGCCTCCCAGCGTGTCTGACAGCATCAGCCCGTTCGCATCCACCGGCAGCGGCACCAGCTCCGCTCCGGTTGCGGCAAAGATGTTGTTGGCATCGACATAGCCCGGATTTTCCACCCCGATGCGCCGGCCGGGCCCGCCGAGTAACTGGCCGATCATGTAGAGCGCGTTCTGCGCCCCCATGGTGACCAGCAACTGGTCACGGTGCGCGCGCAGGCCCCGGTGCGGCAGCACGCGGGTGATGATCTGGTCGAGCAGCATGGGATCGTCGGCATCCATCTGGTCGCCGATCCAACTGGTGGCGTGCACGCCGCTGCCGGCCAGGCGCATGCAGTCGCGCCAGCGGGCGATGGAAATCTTGTCGGTCGCGACCTGCCCGTAGATGAAGGGATACGGAAACTCCCGCCAGTTGGAAGGCTTGATGATGTTGCGCTGCCGCGTAGGCCGCTGGCGCAGCCTTTTGTCCCACAGGCCGGGGTCGCGCTCGGGCGCGAAGAGGGAGGCGGTGCGGGTATCGAGCCGCAGGCGCAGCTGCTGGCGGATATACTGCTCGTTGACAAAATGGCCCCGCCGGCGCACCGGCGTCAGATAGCCGTCATCCATCAGCCGCTGATAGGTCAGCACCACCGTATTGCGTGAAATCCCCAGCGCTGCCGCCAGATCACGGGTGGAGGGCAGCGGATCGTGCAGCGGCAGGGTGCCGCCCAGAATGGCGTCGATCAGCCCCTGATGCAGCTGCTGCTGCAGGGTGTAGCCGCTGACTGCCGGGTCCTGGAGTTCGAGGGTGAGCATCGGGGCGGGCGCTTTTGCTGGCAGAGGCCGGTCGGCGCCGCAAAGTCTGGCAGAGCGGCCCGGCCAGTGTGCAGTGCAAAACGCTCTGGCACCATAAGTTTCGGCCTCTGGGTCTATGGGCCGGTCCTCCTGCCGAAATAGCCTTTTTGCGGACGCGAGGGAGGCCTGCTCCGGCACCGGGGCAGGGCGCGGGGAGACAACAACCAGAAACGCATGCACCAGAAACGTACGCAAGGGACGCAAGACGGCAATTTATCAACGAGGGGCGCCCGAGCGGCAGCTCCCAAGAAAAATTGGAGAACAGGATGGCAAAGTTCAGGTCCGGTCCGTCCTTCAGCCGCCGCACGCTGCTGAAGACCTCTGCTACCGTAGGCGCTTCCGTCGCCATGCCCGCGATCATCAGCTCGCGGGCGCTGGCCTCCTCCGGTGAAGTCAACATCCTCATGTGGTCCGACTACCTGCCGGACACCTTCATCTCGGCCTTCGAAAAAGAGACCGGGATCAAGATCAACTACACCGGAATCGGCTCCAACGAAGAGATCATCAACAAGCTGAAGGCCACCAACGGCCGTGGCTTCGACATCGTTTCGCCGACCAATAACCGTTCCTTGCAGTGGAAGCCGCTTGAGCTCCTGCAGCCGTTCGACATGAGCAAGGTGGCGATCGACAAGGTCAATCCGGCGATGGCCAAGATCGGCAATACCGACTGGGCCTTTGCCGAAGGCAAGACCTACTGGCTGCCGCATATCTGGGGCACTGAAGGCATGGCCTGGCGCACCGACGCCTTTACCCCGGCCGGCGGTACGCCGAGCTATGGCGATGTGTGGGACAAGGCCAATGCCGGCAAAACCATGGGCCGCCCGCACTCGATGATGCTGGGTGCCGGCCTTTATATGGAGACCATCGGCGAACTGGCGCCGGGCTCGATGTGGAAGGCCTATACCTCCGAAGCCGAGATGCGGCCGGTGTGGGACAAGGTCACCGCCTGGTGCATCGCGCGCAAGGGCAACGTCAAGCTGTTCTGGAACGACGCCGACACGCAGAAGAACGGCCTGATGAACGAAGGTGTCATCGTCGGCCAGACTTGGGACGGCCCGCCGCTGGCGCTCAAGACCCAGGGCGAGCCGGTCATGTATCGCGCCCCCAAGGAAGGCGCGATGGCCTGGGTGGACGGCATGGCGCTGCCGACCGGGGCGGAAAACATCGAGCAGGTCTATGCCTTCATCAAATTCGCCTACGAGGCGAAATATGCCGGCGAGGCCATTGACCATCACGGCTACAATTCGCCGGTGACGGGCGCGGACAAGTTCGCCTCCGCCACCTATGCGAAGAATTTTGCCGATGCCTATCCGGGCGATGCGCTGGCCAAGCTCAATCCGTGGCCGCCGGAGCCGCAATGGTATGCCGACATCCGCACCGAATACGCCAACAAGCTGACCAGCGCCTGACGGGCGCCGACGCGTGCCGGGCCGGCATCCTTTCCTGCCTTTTGACGGGGTAGCGCAAGGGAGTCGGTCACGGGCGCTTTCACCGGACCAGCCTCGCGTTCCTGTCCCTCCCGGCAGGGGCGCGGGGAAACCGATGTTTGCCGCGAGCACGATTGCCGGAGCCCTTAATGACCAAGGAAGTCTCGCTCGATCATGTCTGGGTCGAGTTTGAAAATTTCGTGGCGGTTGAAGACGCCAACCTGACCATCGCGGGCGGGGAGTTCTTTTCCTTCCTTGGGCCCTCGGGCTGCGGAAAGACGACACTGCTGCGCTGTATCTCCGGCTTTCAGGAGCCGACGCTCGGGCGCATCCGTATCGGCAATCACGACATGAAGGGTGTTGGCCCCAACCGGCGGCCAACCGCGCTTATCTTCCAGAACCTCGCCCTGTTTCCCTTGCGCTCGGTGGCGGACAATATCGCTTTTCCGCTGGAGGTGCGCGGGGTGGAGAAACGCGAGCGGCGCCGGCGCGCCGACGAGCTTCTGGAGATGATTGCCCTGCCGGGCCAGGGCGACAAGCGCATCGACGAACTTTCCGGCGGCCAGAAGCAGCGCGTGGCGATTGCCCGTGCCCTTGCCGTCAAACCCGATATCCTGCTGCTGGACGAACCGCTCTCCGCGCTTGATCTCAAGCTGCGCCAGCATATGCGCACCGAACTGCGGGCTATCCAGAAGCAGGTGGGGCTTACCTTCATCTACATCACCCACGATCAGGGCGAGGCCCTGACCATGTCGGACCGGGTGGCGGTGATGAGCCGGGGCAAGATCCAGCAGGTGGCCGACAGCCGCACCATCTATGACCGGCCCGCAACCAGCTTCGTCGCCTCCTTCGTGGGCGAGAACAACGCTTTTGCCGGCACCGTGCTGGCAAAGGACGGGCAGGGGATAACAATCGATGCCGGCCTTGGCGTGCCGCTTGTCGCGGCCCTGCGCGCCGACAGTGGCGTGACCCCGGCGGTTGGTGAGCCGTGCCATCTCTTCATCCGGCCGGAAGCGCTGGTGCCAATGACGTCCGGCAGCCCCAACAGCTTCGAGGCCCGGCTGGTGAAGGAGGAGTTCGAGGGCCATATGCGCCACCTGCTGCTGCAGGCGGGCGAACATCAGCTGCGCATGTCGCTGGTCAATAACGGCCTTGGCGGCAGCGTCGCCGGGGCGGACGGACGCCTCACCGTCGGTTTTGTGCCCGAGCTTGCCGTGGCCCTGCCACTCGGCCTGCTGGCCAGCGCATGAAGGATTTTCTCGGCATCAGGCGGTTCTTCGCCGGCCTCGTAGAGCGCAACGGGCTTGCCGTCTCGCTCTATCTCACTGCGGCTGTCGGCATCTGGATATTCCTGCTGATCATCCTGCCGCAGCTCACCATGTTCGACTATTCCTTCCATCACAACCTGCCGCCGGCCAAGGTGGGCGGGCCGGAAGATGTCTATACGCTGGAGCATTACCGCTACTTCCTGCGCGGCTCGGGCAATGGCTCGGCCTATAACGTGCTGGATATGAGCGTGCTGGTGCGCACACTCGTCGCCGCCATCTTCGTCACCGTCTTCGATCTGGTGATCTGCTATCCGGTCGCCTTCATGCTCGCCAAATCTTCCTCGGCCGGGCGGGCGCGGCTGATGGTTCTCGCGCTCATCGTGCCTTACTGGATCAACGAAATCCTGCGGGCCTTTGCCTTCCGCATCCTCTTCGGCTCCAGCGGCGTCATCAATGAATTCGGCATGGCGGTCGGTCTCTGGGGCTCGCCCATCGATTTCATCCGTGAGGATGTGGCGCTCTATGCCGGGCTTGCCTACGCCTACATCCTGCTCATGATCTTCCCGCTCTATAACGCCATCGAAAGCCTCGACATCAACCAGCTTGAGGCGGCGCGGGACATGGGGGCGACGCGCCTTCAGGTGCACACCAAGGTGGTGATCCCCTATGCCAAGCCGGGCATCGCCTCGGGCTCAACGATGGTGTTCATGCTGACGGCGGGCGCACTGGCAGCGCCGGAGATACTCGGGGGCCCGTCCAACCTCTGGTTCACGCAGATCGTCTATCAATGGTTCAATTCCGGCGGCAACTGGCCGCGCGGATCCGCCTACGCCATGATCCTGCTGGTCGTGTGCATCGCCTTCGTCCTTCTGACGATGCGGCTCTTCAAGGTCTCCATCGGGGCTATAGGGCGATGAGGGGCGGACGATGACACGCAAGACAGGCACCGGCCTCATTCCCGGCCTCTATCTCCTTCTCTTCTTCGCCTATCTCTTCGGCCCGCTGATCATCATGGTGATCACGGCCTTCAACTCCTCGCAGTTTCCGCGCATCCGCCCGTGGGAGTGTTTCACCACCGGCTGGTTTGCCAAACTGGCGGCGGACGACAAGCTGCTGGCGGGCATCGGCAGTTCGCTGGTGATCGGCATCGGCGTTATCGCCGTCGCCATTCCCGTCGGACTTGCGGCGGCCATCCTGCTTTCGCAGGTGGGGCCGCGCCTGCGCTCGGCGCTCTACACCATCTTCATCGCCCCCATTCTGGTGCCGGGCGTGGTGATCGGCCTGTCGACGCTCATCTTCTGGGGCCGGATCGCGGGTTTCCTTGGTCTTTCCTACAAGAGCTTTCTTTATGACGGCACCTTCCTGACCATTCTCGGTCAGGTCACCTTCATCGCCGCCTATTCGATGCTGGTCTTTCTCTCCCGCATCCAGCGCTTCGACCCGACGCTGACGGAGGCGGCGCTCGATATGGGGGCAACGCCGACGCAGGCCTTCTGCAAGGTGCTGCTGCCTTTCATGGCGCCCGCCATCGGCTCGGCAACGGTGCTGGCATTTCTGGCCTCGCTGGAAAATTACAACACCACTGTTTTCACCATCGTTTCCGGCAGCACCTTCACCACCGTGCTGGCCTCCAAGGTGCGCTACGGGCTCGACCCCTCCATCTCCGCCGTTGCCGTTATTATCATCGGCGCAACGCTGGTGGCGGCGATCCTTTATGAAAGCTGGCGGCGCGACAAGGCGCGGCGGCTCCTGCCGGCGGGCAGGCGGGTTCCTGCCGCCCCGGCTGATCTCTGGCTGGCACCCGTGCGGCGTCTGACGCACCCGGCCTTCGTGGGCGCAATGCTGGCGGTCGTGGTCGGAGGCAGTATCTGGGCCGGCAGCCGGCATGATTCCAGCGCGTGCGAAGCGCAGATCATGGAAAACAAGCGGGCACTGCAGCAGCAATTCATGCAGCAGCAGGCCCCGGCCTCGCCGCCTCCCGCCGCAACGACCGCGCCGGTTCAGGCACCGGCAAGCAGCGTCTTTGCGCCGTCCAACCTGTTCTCAAGCCCGGCACCTGAACCTGCTCCTGCTCCGGCGCAGGCACCGGCGAACGGGGCGTTTGCTCCCTCGGGGCTTGCACCGTCCAGTGAAGCACCGGCCCCGGCTGGCCAACAGCCAGCCCCCGCCAGCCCGTTCGCCCCATCAAACCTGGCGCCGTCCCAATAACGCGGGCGGCGCCAGCTCGGGATTACGCCCGGGGCACACCCGCCGGGCGCTGGTGGCGTTTTTGCGCGGCGATGCGGAAGGGGGCATTGGGGGCGCCATAACCGTTGTAGCGCCCGCGCCGCTCGATGATCTCGAAGATGAAGCCTTCGCCCCAGGCCGGGGCGTAGAGCTGGAAATATTCGCCATCCTCGTCGCGGTCATAAAGGATGTTGGCGGCGCGCAGCCGGTCGGCGAGCGCCGGGTCGAGGCCGAAGCGCGCTTCCACATCGTCGTAATAGTTGCGGGAGAGGGCGAGCGCCTCGAAGCCATTGGCGGCGAGGTTTTCGGCCGCGGCAAAGATATCGTCGGTGGCAAAGGCCAGATGCTGCACGCTGGAGCCGAAGCTGTCGGAGATGAAGCGGCCGGCGAGCGTGCGGCGGTTCTCCGCGCCGTTCAGCGTCAGGCGAAAACCGCTGGGCGCCTCCCCGTTCAGGCTTTCGATCACCTGGCTGCGGATGATGCCGGCCGGGTCGATCACATCCACCATCGGCGTTCTGCGCGTGCGGAAGATGGCGGTGTAGAAGAGAAGCCAGGTCAGCATCTCCTCTGAATTCATCGTTTGCCCGATATGGTCGATGCGGGTGAGGCCGGCACTTTTAAGGGGCGGCGCTTCATCCTCCACCGGGCGGAACTCGATCTCCCAGACCTTCGCCAGATCGGATTTTTCATCAAGGAAATGGATGACGCCGCCGCCCACGCCGCGAATGGCCGGGATGGTAAGTTCTCCAGGGCCTACAGCCTGCGAGAAGGGCTCTGCCCCCATCGCCTGCGCCCGCTCCACCGTGGTTGCCGCATCCTCCACCGCCAGACCGATGGCGCATACGCTGGTGCCATGCATCACATAGGCGGAATGGGCGAAACCTTCCTTCTCGCGGTTGATGACGAGGTTGATGTCGCCCTGCTGATAACGCGTCACCTTCTTGGAGACGTGCTGGCCGGTCTTGCGGAAACCGAAGCTGTGGAACAGGCGGTCGAGGGCGACCGCCCCGTCCTCGTCGGCGGTGAATTCCACAAAGGCGACACCGCTGACGCCCACCCGGTCCGGCATCGGCGGGAGGGCGACCGGCAGCGCCGGCGCGGCCCGGCGCACCTGGTCCATCATGTAGATGAGCGAGCGGTGGCCATCGACGGAGATGGAGCCGGGGGAGCCGCCCCGGAACTGGTCGTTGAAGATTTCCAGCGACCAGTAGCCGTCATAGCCGGTGGCGGCGACAGCCTGCATGAACTCGCGTACCGGCAGCCCGCCTTCGCCCGGCATGTTGCGGAAATGGCGGCTCCAGTAGAGCAAATCCATATCGATCAGCGGCGCATCGGCCAGCTGGACGATGAAGATGCGGTCAGCCGGGATGGCGCGGATGGAGGCGACATCGATCTTGCGGGCAAGGGTGTGGAAGCTGTCGAGGATGAGGCCGATATTCGGATGGTCCGCCCGGCGCACGACCTCCCAGGCGTCGCGGTGGTCGTTTACGTGCCGGCCCCAGGCGAGCGCTTCATAGCCCACCTTGAGGCCACGCTTTGCCGCCCGCTCTCCCAACTCATGGAAGTCTGCCGCCGCCCGGTCTATGCCGCCCAGAGAGGCGGAGGAGACGCTGGAGCATACCAGCATCAGGTCGGTGCCCAGCTCCCCCATCAGGTCGAACTTGCGCTCGGCCCGGTCAAAGGCACGGGCACGCTGCGGCTCCGGCAGGCCCTCGAAGTCGCGGAAAGGCTGGAAGAGGGTGATGACGAGGCCTGCATCGCGCACCATCTGCCCCACCTCGCGCGGGGAGGCATCGAAGGCGAGAAAATCATTCTCGAAGATCTCGATACCGTCGAAACCCGCCGCCGCGATGGCGGCGAGTTTCTCCTTGAAGTCTCCGGCGATGGAGACGGTGGCGATGGAGGTTTTCATCGGGGGCCTCCCTTGCTGGTTCACCCGGCCTTGCGCAGCATTCCGGCGATGCCGGCACATTCGGCGAGCAGGGCCTGATCCTCGATCTGCAGGTGCGGGGCCCGCACATGCGCCCAGGCGGCATCGCCGCGGATGAGCGCCAGCACCGCCTTGATCGCCGGGATGAGCGGCAGGGCCAGCAGCTTTTCGAGCAGCGGCACGATCATCGGGTTCTCCTCCCCGCGCACCAGTCCGGCGACGAGGGAGGGGGAGAGGTTGGCAACGCCGCTGATGGCGCCGCTCGCCCCGCGCTGCACGGCGCGGGCAAGGTGGGCTTCGTTGCCGACGAGGATGGCAAGGTCGCGGTGCTGGGCCAGCATTGCCTCGGTCTGCTGCCAGTCGCCGCTGCTGTCTTTCACGCCGGCGATGATGCCGGCAAAAGCCTCGCGCAGGCGGGAGACGAGATCGGGACCGATGGTCACGCCGGTCACCTGCGGGATGTTGTAAAGGATAATGTCGCGGCAGTCGGCGCCCGCCCGCTCGATCACTTCGCTGTACCAGCGATAGATGCCTTCATCCGGCACGCCGCGGAAATAATAGGGCGGTGTCAGCAGGATGCCGGCAGCCCCGGCCTTGAGAGCGCGGCCGGTGAGGCGGCCGGCGGTATCGCTGGGCGGGCCATAGATGCATTCCACCAGCCGGGTGGCGCCGGGGCCGCTTTTGGCCATCTCGTCATAAAGCGGGGCCTTCTCCTCCACGCTGAGGGAGGCGCCCTCGCCGGTGGTGCCGAAGGCGGTGACGAGGCCGATGCCATCCTCGGTCAGCTTTTTGGCATGGGCGGTAAATCGCGCCCAGTCGATGCGCCCGGCACGATCGAAGGGGGTGGTCAGCGCAGCGCTGACACCGATCTTCTGCCGCATGGGGTGCGATTGCAAAGGCAGCATGAAACCTGACCTCTCGTGTGAAACGGGATGGCCTTACGCCACAACCGGCGCCGGCCCGCCGAGACGGCGGCGCAGTTCGCCGAGGTCGTCCGGCAGGCGGCCGGTAAAGAGGCGGAAGGCATCAATGCCCTGGTGGAAAAACAGTTCGTATCCGCTGAGAACGGCAATGCCGGCGGCCTCGGCCTCCTGCTTGAAGCGGGTGTCGACGGGGGTGTAGACGGCGTCGAAAGCCCAGCGCTGGGGGCCCAGCAGGCGCGCCTCTACCGGCGTGCCTTCGTACCCGACCATGCCCACGGGCGTGCAGTTGACGATGCCCTCCACACGGCCCGCCACATCGGCAACCTTGCCCATGCTGGCGGCGGTGACAGAGCTGATGCCGGCCCCGGCAAGTTCCCCGGCAAGGCGCTCCGCCTTGGCAATGTCGGCGTCGAGGATCGTCAGCTCCTCCGCCCCGAGTGCAACCAGCCCGAAGGCAACGGCCCTGCCGACGCCGCCGGCCCCCACCATCATGACCCGGCCCGGCGGGGCCCCAGCATAACGCAGCCGGTAGCCGGCGATAAAGCCGCTATGGTCGGTATTGTAGCCGAGCGGCCCGCCTTCGGCGAAGACCACGGTGTTGACGGAGCCGAGCCGGGCAACCGCCGGCTCTGGCACATGCACCATCGCCACCACCTTTTCCTTATAGGGATAGGTGATGTTGAGCCCGGCATAACCGCCCTCCCGGCAGCGCTCGAAGAGGGCGGGAAAATCCAGCCCCTCGGTGTGCGGCACCAGCAGGTCGTAGCTGACATCCAGCCCCGAAAGCTCGCCGGCGATGCGGTGCAGATCCGGCGAGCGGGACGCGAAGATATTGTCGCCGATGAGCCCGAGGCGAAAACGCCCGTTGCCGGCGCCAGAGGTCGGGGTGGGGGCACTCATCCCGGATATCCGAACTGGCGCGGCAGCCACAGCACGATGCCGGGGATGAAGATCATCAGCGCCAGCGCAAAGACGAGCACAGCGATGAAGAGCCAGATTTCCCGGATGATCTCGCGCAGCGGAATGCCGGTGGTGGCATTGATGACGAAGAGCAGGATGCCGTAGGGCGGGGTGATGAGCCCGATCATGCAATTGACCACCACCACCACGCCGAAATGCACGAGGTCGATGCCGAGCGTGCGGCAGGCGGGGATGAAGAGCGGCACGATGACGAGAATGATGGTTGTGGCATCAAGCAGGCAGCCGAGACCGAGCAGCACGATGTTGATCAGCAGCAGGAAGGCGAGCGGGCTCATGCTGAGACCGTCGAGATACCCGGCCAGATGCGCCGGAATATTCTCGCTTGCCACGATGTAGTTGAAGATCAGTGCCGCGCCGATCACGAGGCCAACCGAGGCGGAGGCGCGGGCACTCTCCGACATGATGGAATAAAGGTTCTTCCAGGTCAGTGCCCGGTAGAAAAGGCCGGCAAGGATCAGCGCATAGGCTGCCGCCACGGCAGCAGCTTCTGTCGGCGTTGTCACGCCGCCATAGATGCCATAGAGCAGGATGGCGGGCATGAGCAGCGCCGGGAAGGCATTGGCGGTGATCCGGGGCAGCTTGCGCAGCGGCACCGGTTCTTCCATCGCGAAGTTGCGGCGGCGGGCGATCCAGGCATTGAGGCCCATCAGCACCACGCCCATCAGCAGGCCCGGCAGGATGCCGCCGAGGAAGAGGTAGCCGATGGAAGCATCGGAGACGAGCGCATACATCACCATCGGGATCGAGGGCGGGATGATAGGCCCGATGGTGGAGGCGGCAGCCGTGATGGCGGCGGCGTATCCGGCCGGATACCGTCCCTCCTTGCGCATCATCTCGATGATGATCTTGCCAATGCCGGCGGCATCGGCCACGGCGGAGCCCGACATGCCGGAGAAGATGAGGCTGGCCACCACGTTCACATGACCAAGGCCGCCGCGCAGGCGCCCGACGACGGCGATGCAGAAGCCCAGCAGCCTTTCGCTGATGGTGCCGGCATTCATGATATTGGCGGCCACGATGAAGAGCGGCACGGCCAGGATGATGAAGCTGTCGTAGAGGCCCTGGATGATCTGCTCGGCCGCCAGACCCAGATCCTGCCCCTTCACCGCCAGATAGACGATGGCGGAGACAATCATGGAAAGGGCAATAGGGGCGCCGATGGCGGCGAGCACGAACAGAGCGAGAAGGCAGGTGATAAAGGCGAGTGTCATCGGGTGGCGGCCTCGTCCCCGGCATGAATATCTTCGCCATGCGCGCCTTCAGGCAGCGGGCCGCCGCGCAGCAGCGCGAGAAGCCGGGCGCCCGAGCGCAAGATGACGGCGATGGCAAAGAGCCCGTAGACGCTGAACACCACATCGAGGCGGATGCGCAGCGTGGCACTCTTCTTGATCTTGTAGAAGGTGATGTAGTCGAAGGTGGCGGGCAGGGCGGCGAGGAAGCCGGCCAGCAGAGCCGCCGCTGTGACGATGGCGAAAACGCGCTTCAGCTTGCGGTTGGCGGCGAGGTAACACAGGTCGAAGGTGACATGGTCCTTGTCGCCCAGCACGAAGGCGGAAGACCAGAACACCAGCCACAGCCAGGTGGTAAGGCACGCTTCCAGCGTCCAGCCGATGGGGGCGTTGACCACATAGCGCGAGACAATTTGCAGGATGAAGGCGGCAAACATGGCGGTGAGCAAAGCCACCGCCACGTTGTCCGCCCGTGCCTGCAACCAGCGTAAGGTTGCCTGCATGAAAGTTTCAGCCCGTCAGATCGCGTTGATCTTGTCGACCATGCCGGCCGGCCAGTCCTTGGCGAGGTCGGAGGCGAGATAGGCCTTCTGCACCTGGGTACGGAAGGCTTCCACATCCGGTGTGTAGACCTGCAGCCCCTGTTCCTTGAAGAATTGCTCCAGCTGGGCTTCGAGGGTCAGCTGCTTCTGGCGCGCAGACTCAGCGCAGTCATCCGCGGCAAGCTGGATGGCGGCCTGCTGGCCCGGCGACAGCTTGTCCCAGACCTTCTTGGAGAAGGCGAGGTAGTTGAGGTCGACGAGGTGGCTCGTCAGCACGATCTGCTTGGTGACCTCGTAGAACTTGCTGTCCTTGTCGGTCGGCAGCGGATTGTCCTGCCCGTCGATGGCGCCGGTCTGCAGCGCGGTGTAGACTTCGGTAAAGGCGACCGGGACCGGGTTGGCGCCCAGCGCCTTGCCCAGGAACTGCCAGGCATCGGTGCCCGGCATGCGCAACTTCACGCCGGCAAGATCGGCTGGAACCATCACCTTCTTTTCGGTGCGCAGGTTGAGCTGGCGACGGCCCAGATACATGACCGTCAGCAGCTTCACGCCCAGCGTGTCTTCCACCTTCTTCTTCATGGGGTCCATGAAGTCGGCGGCAAAGACGCGCTTCTGGTGGTCGGCATCGCGGTGCAGATAACCGGCGGTGAAGATGGAGAATTCGGGAATGAGGGTCGCCAGCTCCTGGGCGGAGGTGATCGACATTTCGAGGTTGCCGCGGGCAATCGCTTCCAGCTCGGTGCCCTGCTTGAAGAGCTCCGCATTCCAGTGCGGCTCGAAATTGATGTAATCGGCCACGGCGGGCGCAAACACTTCCGTCAGCGCGACGGCGCGCTGGTCGGTGGGGGTCGCCGGCGCGGAAAGGCGCACGGTGACCTTCTCGTCCGCAAGCGCGCGGCGGGAACGAAGGCCAAGAGTGGCGCCGGTAGCAATGGCAATGCCGGTTGCCGCCAGAAGGCTCCGGCGGTCGAACGTCGTGGTCATGCTCTATTCCTCCCTAGATCGCATGTCCCTGGAAGCCTGCGTGGTCGCAGGTCATCAGTCCGTAGAGCGTCGCATGTTTACCATATCTTTTCAACCAACAGATTCTGGTTCATCATAGATTTCTGATTTTATCATATGAATTTAGATGCCCTGCAATCGGCGGCCCGATCATCGGGTTGCTGACAGAGCGCAAAACAAGGCCCGGAAAGGGCCGTCTGGGGAGGAAAAGGATGGGCACTGTCGGGGGAGGCGCCGGGACAAACGGCGCCCGGATCGCCGTCATGGGGGCCGGGCTGATCGGCCGGCGTCATGTGGAGCAGGCGGTGCGCGAAGCGCAGCTTGCCGCCATCATCGACCCGGCGCCGGAGGCAGCCAAACTGGCACGTGCCCACGGTGTGCCGCACTTTGCCACGCTTGCGGATCTGCTGGCCGACGGCCGGCGGGACGATGTGGACGGCGTCGTCATCGCCACCCCAAACCAGCTGCATGTCGAGCACGGGCTTGCCTGCGTCGAGGCGCGGCTGCCGCTGCTGGTGGAAAAGCCGATTGCCGATGATGTGGCCGCCGCCACCCGGCTGGTCGAGGCGGCAGAGGCGGTTGGCGTGCCCATCCTCGTCGGACACCATCGCCGGCATAACCCGCTGATCGCAAAAGCGAAGGAGGAGATCGTCGCGGGATCGCTCGGCCAGATTGTTGCCGTGCACGCGACCTGCTGGTTCTACAAGCCGGACTATTATTTCAAGGCTGACTGGCGGCGCCAGCCGGGCGCCGGGCCGGTTTTCCTCAACCTCATCCACGATATCGATCTGATGCGGCATCTGGCCGGCGAGGTGGTAGCCGTGCAGGCGGCGGACTCAGCGGCCATCCGGGATTTTGCCGTGGAAGACAGTGCCGCCATCATCCTGCATTTCGCCGGCGGGGCTCTCGGCACCGTCAACGTGTCGGATACCATCGTTGCGCCCTGGAGCTGGGAGCTGACCTCGGCGGAAAACCCGGCCTATCCCCGAAGCGGCGAGGCCTGTTACCTCATCGGCGGCACACGCGGCTCGCTTAGCCTGCCAACGGCCGAACTCTGGTCGCAACCGGGGGAGCCGGACTGGTGGGCACCGCTGGAGCGCCGCACCCCGCTTTTTGCCGCCGACGATCCACTCGCCTTGCAGATGCGCCATTTTGCCGAGGTTGCGCTCGGCAAGGCGCAGCCACTGGTCAGCGGACAGGAGGGGCTGGCGACACTCAAGGTGATCGATGCCGTCAAGCGGGCGGCAGCCGGGGGCGGTCTGGTCCGGCTGGTGTAAGCGCGTCAGCGCTGGCGGGTGCGCTCTGATGGTTTCTTTTCTGCGGCGAGGGCATGGTCGACGCCGGCAGCCACATGGCGGCGCAGGATTTCCTGCGCCGTTGCTGCATCCCGCTTCAGCGCGCAGTCCAGCATCTGCTTGTGCTCGATGGCGGCAATCTCGCCGCGGAAGGTGAGCGACAGCATCTGGTAGCGCAGATATTTGTCGAAGATGGCGGCGTGAGTTTCCATCAGCGTGCGCGAGCCGCAGGCGGAAATGAGCGCCTGATGGAACTCCCAGTCATACCGCTTCCACTCGGCGGTCACGGTGCGGTCGCCGGCCATCATGCGCTTTTCCATCTGGCTCAGCTTGTGGTGGGCGGCCACCACCCGGCCTTCCCAGTCCATGTCGCCGGCGGCGAAGGAAAGGTCGAGCGCGTAACATTCCAGCAGCTGGCGCAGCGCCGCGATTTCAAAAAGATTGTCGCGGGAGACAGGCGCGACCTCAAAGCCGCGCTGCCCTTCGGCCACCACCAGCCCGTCGGAGGCAAGGCGGTTCAGGATTTCGCGCAAGGTCGAGATGCTGGCACCGTAACGCTCGCGCAACTGGTCGAGCTTCAGCTTTTCCGCCGGCTCCAGCCGCCCGAAAATAATGTCGGTGCGGATCTGCCGGTAGGTGGTCTCGGAAACGGTGGGGGAGCTGGTCTCTTCCATCATTCGACTAAAATACCAGAGGATTTGAAAAATGTCATACATCGTCGCCGTGCGACGCAGGGCTTCGTGCCGTGCCGAAATATCGGAGACGGGCCAGTAACTTGGCCTCAGCCTGAAATTTGCCGCACCCTTGCGGACGGATATCCGGCCCCGGGCACTGTCGCCCTTTGCGATAACATGGTCTACACTGCTGCCCGTCAGCGGAAAGGCCGCCCTGTCCCCCGGGATGTCGGACGGGCAGGGTCCACAAGAGACGGGCGCATCAAAAAGCCTTGCGGCACCGGCTGACCTCCGAGGGGCAACTTCGGCTGGGGAGAGAAACGCGCGATGAAAGAGCCGAGCGGCGTGCGCCACGCGGCGGTGATCGAAGCTGCCGTATCTTCCGATGCGGCGGCGACCTCCGCTCTGGTAGCTTCATGGACAAGATGCAGCAACCTGCATCATCTCGATCCGTCTGCCGACACCGACCCGACCCGCCTGGGCGAGCGCGAACTCTCGCAGGCGCGTGGGCGGCTGGAGCCACTGATTGCCGTAGCGCAGCCCTGCCTCGACCGGCTCTATCAGGCCGTCGGCGGCTCGGGCTGCTGCGTGCTGCTGGCCGATAGCGACGGTGTGCCGGTGGAGCGGCGCGGTTCAAGCGTGGATGATGCCAATTTCCGGGCCTGGGGCCTGTGGCCGGGCGCGATCTGGAGCGAGGAGAGCGAGGGCACCAACGGCATCGGCACCTGCCTTGTCGAGCAGCGGCCGGTGCTGATCCACCGCGACCAGCATTTTTTCACCCGCAATACCGGCCTCAGCTGCACCACGGCACCGATTCACGATCATGAAGGCCGGCTGGTGGCAGCACTCGATGTGTCTTCCTGCCGGGCGGATTTTACCGAGGGTTTTGCCCAGTTGACGGCGATGGCGGTGGCCGATGCTGCCATGCGCATCGAGGCGGAGAATTTCCGCCGTGCCTTTCCCGGCGCGCGTATCCAGCTGGTGCCGGGCCGCTCTTCGGCCGCGCTCATCGCCATCGACCGCGACGATCTGGTGGTCGGGGCAACCCGCAGCGCCCGCCTTGCCCTTGGCATCACCGACCAGCGGCTGAAGCGCCCGCTGCCGGCCGCCGACCTGACCGGTGAAGGGCAGGAGGGCGCGGTGCTGGAGAGTGCGGAGCGGGCGGCGCTACAGCGGGCCCTTGCCCGGGCCGGCGGCAATGTTTCCGCTGCGGCAAGCACCCTTGGCATCAGCCGGGCGACGCTGCACCGCAAGCTGGCGCGCCTTGGTATCGGCCGCGCGCGCTGAGTTTTTTGCCCGCTTTCATTTTATTCGCCGAACTGTCTCAGAACTGCGACAGACCGGGTGCGCAAGCGTGGGCGGGGGACTGCCGCGTGCCCGGCGGCGGGCGTAGCGTTTCTTCCTGAAGGTGCCGCACCGGCTCCCCCGACCGGGGAGGGCCGGACAAGGCGACGGCGCCCATAACAGGAGGAAACACATGAACAAGATTGATGCCCTGCGCACCCGCAAGTCCCCCTTCACCGAGCGCTATGGAAATTTCATTGGCGGCAAGTGGGTCGCGCCGAAATCCGGGCGCTATTTCACCAACACCTCTCCCGTCAATGGTCGCACCCTGTGCGAAGTGGCACGCTCCGAGGCTGCCGATATCGAGCTGGCGCTCGATGCCGCCCATGCCGCCAAGGATAAATGGGGCCGCACCGCCCCGGCCGAACGCGCGCTGATCCTGAACCGCATCGCCGACCGGATGGAGGCCAATCTCGATCTGCTGGCGCTGGCCGAAACCTGGGACAACGGCAAGCCGATCCGCGAGACCACGGCCGCCGATCTGCCGCTCGCCATCGACCATTTTCGCTATTTCGCCGGCGTCCTGCGCGCGCAGGAAGGTTCGATCTCCGAGATCGATGACGACACCGTCGCCTATCATTTTCATGAGCCGCTGGGCGTCGTCGGCCAGATCATCCCGTGGAACTTCCCGCTCCTGATGGCGTGCTGGAAGCTGGCCCCGGCGCTGGCCGCGGGCAACTGCGTCGTCCTCAAGCCGGCCGAGCAGACGCCCGCCACCATCATGCTGTGGGCCGAGCTGATCGGCGACCTGCTGCCGCCGGGCGTGCTCAACATCGTCAACGGCTTCGGGCTCGAGGCGGGCAAGCCGCTCGCCTCTTCCAACCGCATCGCCAAGATCGCTTTTACCGGCGAGACGACGACCGGCCGCCTGATCATGCAGTATGCCAGCCAGAACCTCATTCCGGTGACGCTGGAGCTGGGCGGCAAGTCCCCCAATATCTTCTTCAAGGATGTGCTGGCGGAAGATGACGACTTCTTCGACAAGGCGATCGAAGGTTTCGTCATGTTCGCGCTCAATCAGGGCGAGGTTTGCACCTGCCCCAGCCGCGCGCTGATCCAGGAAGATATCTATGACCGCTTCATGGAGCGCGCGCTGAAGCGCGTGGCCGCCATCAAGCAGGGCGACCCCACCGATATGGCGACCATGATCGGTGCCCAGGCCTCCAGCGAGCAGCTGGAAAAGATCCTCAGCTACTTCGATATCGGCCGCCAGGAAGGGGCCGAGGTGCTGATCGGCGGCGAGCGTAACGTGCTTTCCGGCGAGCTGTCGGAAGGTTATTACGTCAAGCCCACCGTGCTGCGCGGCCACAACCGCATGCGCGTGTTCCAGGAAGAGATCTTCGGCCCCGTCGTGTCGGTCACGACCTTCAAGACGCCGGAAGAAGCCCTCGCCATCGCCAACGACACGCTCTATGGCCTCGGTGCCGGCATCTGGAGCCGCGATGCCAATACGCTCTACCGTTTTGGCCGCGCCATCCAGGCCGGACGTGTGTGGACCAACTGCTACCATGCCTATCCGGCCCATGCGGCCTTTGGCGGGTACAAGCAGTCCGGCATCGGGCGCGAGACGCACAAGATGATGCTCGACCACTACCAGCAGACCAAGAACATGCTGGTGAGCTACAGCCCCAAGAAGCTGGGGTTCTTCTAAGGGTCGCCAGTCCCTGACGGAAGCGATCCGGGCCGGCTTCTCCTCCCGCCGGCAGCAGCCGGCCCGGCCTTGTCCCTTTCCCCCAAAGGAAAGCGGATAAGGCCGGGCCGGTCTTTTTGCGGGAACGCCCGGAGAGCAATCGGGGTTACTCTGGAAGGAAGCGGGCCGGTCATTGGCCTGAAACACATCCGGCCCGGGAGGAAAAAGATGGCTGAAATCATTCCGCTTCACGGTATTGCCTCGGCCGCTGCCGCAACCGCAGCCCTTGGCGGCGGCGCGCCGGTTGCCGATCTGCCTTCCATCACCAAGGTAAGCGCAACGCCGGAAGCCTTGAGGCTGATCGCGGAAATTCGCGCCGATCACGGCGAGATTCTCTTCCATCAGTCCGGCGGCTGCTGCGACGGATCGTCCCCCATGTGTTATCCGGCCAGCGACTTCATCGTCGGTGACCGTGACGTGCTGCTGGGCGAGATTGGCGGTGCGCCCTTCTATATCGGCGCCGACCAGTACGAGATGTGGAAACACACCGATCTCATCATTGATGTCGTGCCCGGGCGGGGCGGCATGTTCTCGCTCGATAACGGGCGTGAGCGCCGTTTCCTCACCCGCTCCACCCTCTGCACCCTGCCGGGCAACAAGGCGTAAGAACGGGGCTGCGCGCAGCCCCGCTCCCTCTCGTTCTGCCGGTTATTTAACGGCAGCATTGCCCCCGTCGGCAAAAAGCGCGCTGCCGGCAACGAAGCTTGCCATGTCGCTGGCAAGGAACAGCGCGGCGGCGGCGATTTCCTCTGGCCGGGCAATGCGCTTCATCGCGTGCAGTCCCGCTGCCCATTCCTTGTTGGCGTCGCTGCCAGCCGCCGGTGTGTCCGTGCCGCCGGGCAGCAGCGCATTGGCCCGGATGCCGGCGGCGCCATAATCGGCGGTAATGCCTTTGACGAGCCCCATCAGCCCTGCCTTGGCCGCCGCATAGGCGCTCATGCCCGGAATGCCGACGCTGGTGCCCACGAAGCTGGAGGTAAAGACCAGCGCGCCGCCGCCGGTTGCCAGCAGCGCCGGTATCTGGGCGCGGGCGCCGAGGAAGGCCGAGGTGAGGTTGGTCTCCAGCGTCTCCCGCCATTCTGTAGCCGTGATCTCCGCTGCCGGCTTCATTGCGCCGACACTGCCGGCATTGTTGATGGCGATATCCAGCCGGCCGAAATGGCCAAGCGCTGCCTCCACCATCGCCTCATGCGTCTGTGGCACTGTAGCGTCGCCGGAGATGGCGAGCGCGGTTCCGCCCCCGGCTTCGATCTCGGTGACGACCCCGGCAAGCGACCGCGCGCCGCGCGCATTCAGCACCAGCTTCGCCCCTTCCCGGGCAAAGAGCAGGGCGGTCGCGCGCCCGATCCCCGACGAGGCGCCGGTGATAAGGGCAATCCTGTTTGCGAGCATAGGCATATCCGTGTCCTCCGGTTGGTCATGGAGGGCCAGATAAGAGGGGCTGGGGCAGCGCAACCACCCGATTCATGCGGGTCAAGAAACCTTGCCATTGTGGCGCCGGGCGCTTCATGCTGCGGCGCCACAACCAGGGAGCAGGGCCAGTGTCCGACGCGGGAATTGCCTTTCATATGATCACCGGCGGGCCGAAGCCGGTCGCGCCCTTCAGCCACGCCACGGAAGCCGACGGCTGGGTGTTCGTGACCGGGCAGATGCCCGATACACCGGCGACGCCGGGCGTGCTGCCGGAAGGCATCGTGGCGCAGACGCGCAATGTGATGGAAAATCTCAAGACCGTGCTGGCCGGCATTGGCCTCGGCCTTGAGCATGTGGTGGTGGCGCGTGCCTTCCTCACCGAATTCAAGCAGGACTATGCCGCTTTCAACGAGACGTATCGCAGCTACTTCGCCGAAGGTCGCCTGCCGGCGCGCACCTGCGTGGGCGTGACCGGCCTTGCCTATGATGCGCTGGTGGAGATCGACTTTATCGCGCGGCGCCCGGCTTAACTGACCTGACCGACATCGGGGCGATAGCGCAGCCGCTGCACCAGCAGTTCGAAGGCCGGGGTCTGCTGGCGGCGGCTGGGATAATAAAGGTGGTAACCGGCAAACGGGGCGCTCCAGTCCTCCAGCGCCGCTTCCAGCTTTCCCTCCTCGACCAGTGGGCCCAGATGATCGTCGGGCAGGCAGATGAGGCCGAGCCCTCTGATGGCGGCGCTTATCAGGATGGCCGGGTCGTTGCAGGTAAACTGGCCTTCCACCCGCACATTGACCGGCCGGCCGTCGCGCTCGAATTCCCAGGGATAAAGCCCGCCGAGGGTGGGCAGGCGCAGGTTGAGGCAGTTGTGCCGGGCAAGGGCCTGCGGGCTTTCCGGTTTGCCGTGAGCGGCGAAATAAGCGGGAGAGCCGGCCACTACCATGCGGATCGGCGGGCCGATGGGCACGGCGATCATGTCTTTCTGCACCTGGTCGCCCAGCCGCACGCCGGCATCGAAACGCTCGGCCACGATGTCGGTCAGGCGCTGGTCGATGGAAATCTCGATGCGGATTTCCGGATAGTCCGCCATCAGCGCCGCGGCGGCGGGAAAGACGATCCGGTCGGCGGCAAACTTGCTGGAGGTGAGGCGTATAGTGCCGGCCGGCTGCTGGCGCAGGGCGGTCAGCGATTGCAGCCGCGCGCCGATATCGTCAAAGGCCGGGCGCAGGGTGCTGGCGAGTTGTTCGCCGGCCTGTGTCGGCGCCACCCTGCGGGTGGTGCGGGTTAAAAGCCGCACTCCCAGCCGCTCCTCCAGCCGGCGCAGCGTATGGCTGAGGGCGGATTGCGAGGTGCCGATCCGGGCGGCGGCTTTCGTAAAGCTGCCATCCTCCACCACTGCCAGAAAGGCCGCGAGATCGCCCAGCTCGTCGCGCTTCATTCATGAATATCCGATATTAGTTCATGCCGATTATGCGGGCTAATCGGCAGGGCGGGCAAGGCATAGAGTCCGGGGCAAGGCGAGGGGCGGCAGCATAGCCGGCCCCTCCATCCCTGTTTCACACCTGCAGAAAGCCCCCTCGATGAAGACGATTGGCTATGCCGCCGAAAGCCCCACCGCCCCGCTGGCGCCCTTCTCCTTCGAGCGGCGCGACCTGCGCGCCAATGATGTGGCGATGGAGATCCTTTATTGCGGCGTCTGCCACAGCGACCTGCACACCGCCCGCAATGACTGGGGCTGGACGGTTTATCCCGCCGTTCCCGGCCATGAGATCGTCGGCCGCGTGACCGAGATTGGCTCCGGCGTCACGAAATACAAGGTGGGCGACCATGTTGCCGTCGGCTGCATGGTCGACAGCTGCCAGCATTGCGACCAGTGCCATGCCGGCGAGGAGCAATATTGCCGTGAAGGCATGACCGGCACCTACAACGCGCCGGACCGCATCAGCGGGGAAAACACGCTGGGCGGTTATGCCAAGCATCTGGTGGTGCGCGAGGAGTTTGTGCTGCGCGTGCCGTCCAACCTGCATCTCGCCCGCGTGGCCCCACTGCTGTGCGCCGGCGTCACCACTTACTCGCCGCTGCGCACCTGGAATGTCGGCCCCGGCAGCCGGGTCGGCGTGGTGGGCATGGGCGGGCTTGGCCATATGGCGATCAAGCTTGCCGCCGGCATGGGGGCGCATGTGACGGTCATCAGCCGCTCGCCGGGCAAGGAACATGATGCGCGCGAACTGGGGGCGGACGGTTTTCTCGTCTCCTCCGATACGGCGGCCATGGCGGCTGCCGCCAATGGCTTCGATCTCATCATCGATACCGTGCCGGTCAAGCACGACATCAACCCCTACCTGCCGCTGCTCGACATCGACGGCACCCTCTGCCTTGTCGGTCAGGTTGGCGGAATGCCGGAATTCACCACCGTGCCGATGATCCTCGGTCGCCGCCGTATTGCCGGCTCCGTCATCGGCGGCATCCGCGAAACGCAGGAGGTGCTCGATTTCTGCGGGCGCATGAACATCCTGCCGGAGTGCGAGATCATCCGCATGGAAGAGATCAACCATGCCTTCGAGCGCATGGAAAAATCCGATGTGCGCTACCGCTTCGTGATCGACATGGCTTCGCTGAAGCAGCCGGCAGCCTGAGCTTTTGAATTTTTCGCTGGCTGCCGCCGCCTGGGCGGTGGCAGGGCAAGACTGGAGACTGAACAATGGATATCAAGCGCAACGGCACCAGCCCTTCCGTCAAGGGCCCCGCCGACTATTTCACCGGCGCGGTGCGCATCGACACGCCCTTCAAGGCGGCGGAGCCGGCCCGCACCGGCGGCGCCATCGTGACCTTCGAGCCCGGCGCCCGCACGGCCTGGCACACCCATCCGCTGGGCCAGCTTCTGGTCGTCACCTCCGGCCTTGGCTGGGCGCAGACGCTGGGCGGCCCGGTGGAAGAAATCCGCCCCGGCGATGTGGTGTGGTTCGCCCCTGATGAAAAGCACTGGCACGGCGCCACCGACACCACCTCCGTCACCCATGTCGCCATCGCCGAAGCGGTGAACGGCTCGCCCGTCACCTGGCTGGAGCAGGTGAGCGACGAGGATTATCTCGGCGGCAAGTTGCCATAAGGCTGACAGAAAACTCCCGCTCTCCTGTCCGGACGCCTGCCGGAACCCGGCCTTCTGCCCACAAGCAAAAGGAGCGTCCTCCAATGTCCGTCCTCACATCGCAGAGCCTGGAGCATGCCGCCAGCCGGGCCCGCGCCCGCCTCGCTCTGGCCCTGTTGTGCATCGGCACCTTGCTGGCCGGGCCGGTGGTGGCGCAGGATTTCAACGCCGCCCCGCCCAACGCCAAAGGCCAGACGCCGGCTTTTCCCGGGCAGACCCGGGCGCCGGAGATTACGGATGGGGTGAAGCTCAAAACGGCGGTGGTCGCCAGTGGGCTTGAGCGTCCCTGGGGCATGGCCGAACTGCCGGATGGGAGCTGGCTGGTGACGGAACGGCCAGGCCGCCTGCGTCTTGTCGCGGCGGATGGCCGGCTGTCGGCACCGGTCAAGGGCGTGCCTGCCGTGATGGCCGAGGGGCAGGGCGGGCTTCTGGATGTGGCTGTGCGGGGGGATTTTGCCGCTACAAGGCGGGTGTGGTGGACCTATGCCGAGCCGCGCGAGGACGGCAAGAACGGCACCGCCGTTGCCACCGGCACCCTGTCGCCGGATGGCGCGGCGCTGACCGGCGTGAAGGTCATCTTCCGCCAGCAACCCGGCTGGGCTTCACGCGGGCATTTTGGCTCCCGCCTTGTCTTTGACGGCAAGGGTGCGCTCTTCGTGACGCTGGGGGAGCGCATGTTGCCGCAGCCGCGCCAGCTGGCGCAGGACATCACCACCGATCTCGGCAAGGTGGTGCGTATCGACCCGGAAGGCGGGCCGGCAAAGGACAATCCGAAGATCGCGGGCGCGCTGCCGGAAATCTGGTCCTGGGGCCACCGCAACCTGCAGGGCGCCGCGCTTGATCCGGAAGGACGCCTCTGGACGGTGGAGCATGGCCCGCGTGGCGGGGATGAGCTGAACCACCCGGAATCCGGCAAGAATTACGGCTGGCCCGTCATCACCTACGGCATCGACTATAGCGGCCGGCCCATCGGCGACGGCATTACCGCCAAAGCCGGGATGGAGCAGCCGGTTTATTACTGGGACCCGGTGATCGCCCCTAGCGGCCTTGTTTTCTATGAGGGCGATCTTTTCCCCGGCTGGAACGGCAGCGCTCTCATCGGTGGCCTTGGCAGCCAATATCTCGTCCGCCTGACGCTGAAAGACGGCAAGGTGACCGGGGAGGCGCGGTATCTCCACGGCATCGGCCGCGTGCGCGATGTGGCGGTGGCCAGGGACGGGGCGGTGATGCTGCTGACCGATGAGGCCGATGGGGCGCTCATCCGGGTGACGCCGGAAAACTGAGGGCGGCCGGCCTCGCTAATGCTCATGACGGGCTATCGGACCGATGGCTGTGCCATCGCCAGAGTATCCCGATGCGTGAGGGGAAGGCGCTATCTCGCAATTGAAGGGATGTTTTCCTTTGATGGATGTAGGCGCTGGAAAGATCGATTTTCTGGTCGCTGTTTCTGATTAATTAATTGATATATTTATAAATTGTTCCTGATTGGCATCTGTGATGCCGGTTGGCGCGGCAGGCTGGTCACTCGCTCCTCCGGTCCATGCCATCGGTTGTGCCGCAAATGTTATGGCGGGCAATCGTTCTAAAAAACCTATGGCTGGTTTTCATTTTCACGGGCTACTCAAGCCTGTACGCCCTTCTCATTATGCCCCTCACGAGACTGGTTTGGTGGCGAGGGAAGGGGTTTTCCGTGGCGTTTCTCGATCTCCGGATACGAATGAGCCTGTGGGCCGGCACTGCCCTTGCCGGAGGACGGGCCGATGTCTGAGGCGCTGCGCGACCAGTCCTGCCGCGGAATGATGGATGCCCTGGCCCGCCAGGGCGAGCTGGTGGTGATCGAGGATCCGGTCGATCCGGTGTTCGATGTCTCGGCGATGTTTTCGCTCGTCGATGAAAAGGCGGCGGTCAAGCTCTCGCGCATCAAGGGCTATGACATGCCGATCTTCGGCAACTTCCTCTCCAGCCTCGACCGGGTGGCGATGGCGCTGGATGTGCCGAAGGCCGATATCCAGAAGACGCTGCTTGCCTCCGTTCACAAGCCCATCGCCCCGGTGCTGGTGGAAGAGGCCCCGGTGCAGCAGGTGGTCATCCGCGACAACGTGCTCGCCCGCCTGCCGGTGCCGACCTTCTTCGACAAGGAAACCGGCCCCTACATCTCCGCCGGCATGATGGTTGCCGTCGATCCCGAAACCGGGCTCGGCAATGCCTCCTATGCCCGCCTGAAGGTGTTGGGCCCGAACGAGGCGCTGATCGGCATCGCCCCCAACCATCATCTGGCGATCATGGCGCGCAAGGCTGCCGCCCGTGGCAGCAACCTGCGCTTTGCCGTGGTTCTGGGCGCGCACCCGGCCATCCAGCTTGCTGCCTGCCTTTATCTCGGCCTTGGCGATGATGAGCTGCACTGCGCCGGCGCGCTGCTGGGCGAGGCGGTGCGGGTTACCTGCTGCAAGACCATGGACCTGCTGGTGCCGGCGGAAGCCGAGATCGTCATCGAAGGCGAGATCCATGCCGACGATGTCATCCTCGAAGGCCTCGTGTCGGAATATCACGGCATGTATGAGGATTACGGCACCGGCGTGCGGGCAAGCTTCGACTGCCTGACCATGCGCAAGGATGCGATGTTCCAGGTGATCGAGCCCGGTTACCACGCCGAGCATATCTATCTGGGCGGCGTCGCCATCGCGGCGAGCCTCAAGGCCCAGCTTTCCCGCAGCATGCTGAATGTGGGGGAAGTTGCCGTCACCGCTTCCGGCAGCGGGCGCAACAATGTGGTGGTGCAGATCGACAAGCCGCGGCCCGGGCAGGCAAGGCGCGCCATGGCCATCTGCTGGGGCGCCGTCAGCATCATCAAGAACGTGACCATCGTCGACAGCGATGTCGACCCGTGGGATCTGGCGGCGGTGGAGCTGGCCAAGGCCACCCGCATGCGGGCAGAGCGCGACATCCTGATCGTGACCGACCTGCCGGCTGACCGCTCCGAACCGCAGGAGGCGGGCGGCGTGGTGGCCAAGGTGGGTTATGACGCAACCTGCAAGGCCGGCGACCGCAAGGAAGGTTTCGACAAGGCGCTGCCGCCGGCGGCTTCCTATGAGCGCATGCGGGCCTTGCTGGCCAAAACCCGGCCGGATTTCGTCTGATGCGCCGGCTGATCGTCGCCATAACCGGAGCTTCCGGGACGATCTACGGCATCCGCGCGCTGCAGATGCTGCGCGAGATTGCGGATGTGGAAACCCATCTCATCCTCTCCCCGGCGGCCCTGCGCACGGCGGCGGAAGAGGAGGTGGGCATGAGCGCGGACGAGATCCGGGCTCTTGCCGACCGGGTGCACAGCCACAAGGATATCGGCGCTTCCATCGCCTCCGGCTCATTCAAGGCCGAGGGCATGCTGGTGGCGCCCTGCTCGGTCAAGACGCTGAGCGGCATTGCCCATTGTTATGCCGATGACCTGACCGTGCGGGCGGCGGATGTGTGCCTCAAGGAGCGCCGCCGCGTGGTGCTGATGCTGCGCGAGACGCCGCTGCATGCCGGCCACATCGCGCTCATGGATCTGGCGACGCGGGCAGGCGCCATCATCATGCCGCCGGTGCCGGGCTTCTACACCGCACCCAAGACCATCGACGACATCATAAATCAAACCGCAGGACGGGCGCTCGATCTGTTCGGGATCGATCATCCCGCCGTGAAGCGGTGGAGCCGGGGAGAGCCAGCTTAAGCACTGCCGGAGGCAGCGCCGCGCCGCCCGGGCGATGTGCTTCCTCCACAATAAACAACAATGCGCGGCCGGCACGGCCGGGGCTAACAGGAGAAGTCTTCATGCTTGGAATTTCTGGTATCGGACCTTTGCGGGCGGGCAAGAAAGCCCGTGCTGCCGCCCTTGCCCTTTCCCTGCTCGGTGCCGGCACCGCGCTTGCCACAACTGCCGCCCTTGCCGAGCCGATTAGCGGCGGCGAGATGACCATCATCAACGGCTCCGACATCAAGAGCTGGGACCCGGCGGTCACCAACGCCACCTTCCCGGGCGGCCCGATGGACATGCTGGATGCCGTCTACGGCTTCCTCGTCTATCTGGATGTCGACGGTAACATCCAGGGCGGCATGGCCGAGAGCCTGACCAGCCAGGATGCCAGGGTGTGGACGCTGAAGCTGCGCCCGGGCATCACCTTTACCGATGGCACCCCCTATGATGCCGAGGCGGTGAAGTTCAACTGGGACCGCGCTGCCGACCCGGCCACCCTCTCCCCGGTGCAGGCCTTCGTTGCCTCCTGGAACAAGGGCATCAAGATCGTCGATCCGCTGACGATCGAGATCACCCTGCCGGACGCGAACCGTAATTTCGCCTCGCAGATTGCCCAGCTCTCGCCCTTCGTCGCGTCTCCGGCCGCTCTCAAGGCCGCCAAGAGCAAGACCGACATCAAGCCGGTCGGCGCCGGCGCCTTCCTGCTGGAAGACTGGAACCAGGGCGTCTCCATGACGCTGAAGCGCAACCCCAACTACTGGGACAAGCCGCGCCCCTATCTGGATACGCTGAAGTTCAAGGTCATTCCGGAGACCAACAGCCGCATCTCCACCGTCGTCCAGGGCGGCGCCACCATGATGGCGGGTTATCCCTACCAGTTCGGCTCCAACGCCACGGCGCCGGGGGTGACCACGCACGAGATCAAGATCGCCGGCCTCTACCGCGCCTTCTTCAACCAGAAGAGCGGCCCCTTTACCGATGTGCGTGCCCGCGAAGCCTTCTATGAGGCGATCGACCGTGCGCGCCTGATGCAGGCCTATACCCAGATGCCGGGTTATGTGCCGCCGACCAATTATTTCGTAAAGGGCTCGCCCTATTACGAGACCAAGGACGTGCTGCCGACCTACAACCCCAAGCATGCGCAGGAGCTGTTCAACGCGCTGGCCAAGGACGGCAAGCCGTTCAACATGAAGCTCGTGACCTACAACAACTCTGACCTCAAGCGTCTGGCCGCCTATGTGCAGCAGGTGCTGAGCGCCTATGAGAATGTGAAGGTCTCCATCACCGAGGTCGACCAGGCGCAGCTGCCGCCGACCTGCAAGGAGCAGATGAATTTTGACCTGTGCGTCGATGGCGGCGTGCTGGTCGCCAACGGCCCCGAGCCGATGGTCACCTCGCACCTCGGCACCGGCGGCGGCTTCAACTGGGGCCAGTACAGCAACCCGGAAATGGATGCCGCCCTCAAGGCCGCCAGCACCACCATGGACGACACGGCCGTGAACGCTGCCTACGGCAAGGTTCAGGAACTCGTCGCCAGGGATCTGCCGCTCTACATCTTTGGCTCGGAGACCCGCTTCCTGCTGCTGCGTGACGATACCGGCGGCGTGGTGCCCTCCAACGGCGGCATCCTGCAGAAGCAGTACCTCTATGTCTGCAAGGGGGCGTGCAAGGACAAATAACCGGAAGAGCAACGCAGCCTGCTCCTGAAGCCCCCGGGGCAGGCTGTTCTTCCGGCGCATGACCGGAGGGGCGCCCGCAAGGTGTCTCCTCCGGTCGCTACCAACCTTAAGTCTCTGCCAACCTAAAAAGCCGGTCCTTTTTCAAGAAAGCCCGATCCGATGTTCGACAAGCGCCCCCGTACCACCTTCCGCGAGCTGTTTTCCCGCGGGCAGGTCTTCACCCCTTGCGTCTGGGACTGCTATTCCGCCAAGGCGGCGGAAATGGCCGGTTTCCAGGCCATCCTGCTGAGCGGCGCCTCGCTGGGTTTCAGCATGTCGGGCGTGCCGGACCTGGGGCTGCATAACCAGGAAGAACTGGTGTGGGCGACGGACCGGATCGCTGATTATTCGCCGCTGCCGCTCATCATTGATGCCGATGACTGCTTCGGCGATGTGGCGCAGGCCTACCGGACCTGCCGCCGCCTTGCCAAGGCGGGCGCCGCCGCCATCCTGCTGGAAGATACCCCCAACGAGCGCGGTTACGCCCGTTTCGGCCGGGCGATGGAAGCCGCCACGCTGGCCGGCAAGGTCGATGGCAATGTGCGCCATGAGGTGGTGTCGCAGGAGCTGTGGCTCGCCAAGATCAAGGCCGCGCTCGATGCCTGCGAAGGCACCGACTGCGTGGTCATCGCCCGCACCGAAAGCAAGCTGGAACTCGGCCTCGATGACGCCATCGAGCGCTGCGTGCGGGCCGAGCAGCTGGGCGCGGAGATGACCTATGTGCACGGCCTGCGCACCATCGAGGAATGCCGCAAGGTCGCCAAGGCTCTGCCCGGCTGGAAGATGTTCGGCGATGTGGCGACCGTCAACGGCAAGCCCTTCGTCGAACTGGATGAGATCGCTGCACTCGGCTTCAACCTCGTCACCATGCACTACCTGGAGCGCGGCTCCATGTACGGGATGATGGATTTCGGCCGCCGGGTCTTTGCCGACCGCAGCACCCGCTATTCCGATGAGCATGACATGGGTGGCTATACCAAGGAGCAGCAGCGCGAATTGCTGGAGCGCGATACGGGTTGGCTCGACGCCGAGGAAGAGTGGAAGAAGCTCTGATCGGTGCCGGCGGGAGGGGCGGATGGCAGAGGCCGGGGGGCTTGCCGCCATTCGCCCCACCCCGGGGCTTTTGAAAACAGGCGGGTATCCCCAAGCCGGGAAACCCTTGTCGGCCATGGCCGCAGCCAAGCAAGCGAGGCGATAAAGTGAGCGCGGGTGCTCTGCCCTATCTGAAGGCGATCAGCACGAGGTTGCTGGCCGGTATTCCGGTCTTCATCCTGGTGACCTTTGCCGCCACGGCCCTCTCCAGTCTGGCGCCGGGTTCCGCAGCCCAGCTCATCCTGGGCGAGAATGCCTCCTCGCAGCAGATTGCCGAGCTCAATGCCGCCTACGGGTACGACCTGCCGGTCTGGGAACGTTATTTCAAATGGCTGGGCGGGGTGGTGCAGGGCGATTTCGGCCGCACGCTCTTCAGCCAGCAATCGGTGGCCAAGCTGCTGGTCGACCGCGCGGCGGTAACGTTCGAGATCGCCTTTCTCGCCATGTTCGTCTCCTTCATCATCGCGGTGCCGCTGGCGCTTTATACGGCAAGCCATCCGGGCAAGCTGCTGGACACGGTGCTGCGTTCCATCGCCTCGGTCCTGCTGTCGGTGCCCACCTTCGTCACCGTGGTTCTGCTGGCCTATATCTTCGCCATCGTGCTGCGCTGGTTGCCGGCCACCGGCTGGGAGAATTTCAGCGACGATCCGCTTGCCAACCTCTGGTACGTGACGCTGCCGGTGCTGTGCCTTGCCCCGCACCAGACCGCCTATCTCTACCGGGTGGCGCGCGGTGAGTTTCTCGCCACGCTGCAGGAAGATTTCGTCACCGTGGCCCGCGCCAAGGGCATGCCGCTGTCCTACATCCTGCTGCGCCATGTGCTGCGCCCGTCGCTGCCGCAGGTGCTGACCGTGCTGGGCCTGTCGATGACCTATCTGCTCGGCGGCTCCTTCATCGTGGAGAGCTATTTCGCCGTGCCCGGCATCGGCTGGACCATTCTCAGCGCCGTCAACAGCCACGATTTCCCTGTGGTGCAGGCCATCCTGTCGCTGACGGTCGCCATCTTCGTCGTCATCTTCATTCTGGTCGATCTCGGCTACACGCTCATCGATCCGCGGGTAGACGTATCATGACCGGTGCCCGTTCCCGCAAACCCGCCGGCAAGCCCGTTGCCGATCCGCAGTCGCTGAGCGAGGCCGTGGCCGCCGCAAGGCCGCGCCTCAGCCGGCTGCGCCTTCCCGGCGGTACCCCGGTGGAAGCCGTCTGCGCCGCCTTTCTCCTCCTGCTGGTGCTGCTGGCGCTGTTCGTGGATTTCATCCCCGGTCTTGCCAGCCCCAACTTTCCCTACGGCGATTTTTCGCAGCCGCCGGATCTGACGCTCAACGGCATTCTCGGTACCGACGCCATCGGCCGCAGCATCCTGTCGCGCGTGCTCTATGGTGCCCGCACGTCCATCTCCATCGTGTTCTTCGCCACGCTCATCTCGCTGGGTTTCGGCCTGCTGTTCGGCATGGTGGCGGGCTTTTATCGCGGGAGCGTCGAGCGGGCAGTCGATCTTTACGCCAACACCATGGCCTCGCTGCCGCCCATCCTCGTCATCCTGGCGCTGGTGGCTTCCACCGGCAGTTCGGTCTTCACCATCACCGTGGCGCTCGGCATCCTCGATATCGGCACCTATGCCCGCGTGGCCAAGGGCGGCGTCATCTCGCAGAGCAACCGCGACTATATCCTTGCCGCCCGCGCCATGGGCGCCAGCGATGCCCGGCTGCTGCTGAAGGAAATCCTGCCCAACCTCGTGCCGGCGCTGACCGCCATCGTGCCCACGCTGATGGCCGGTCTCATCATCACCGAAGGATCGCTGAGTTTCCTCGGTTACGGCATTCCGGCGCCGGCGCCCAGCTGGGGCGGCATGATCGCCAGCTCCACCGATCTGCTCAGCCGTTATCCGCTGCTCATCTTCGGCCCGGTGCTGGCCATCGTGATCACCGTCTATGCCCTCAACACCGTGGGTGACTATTTCGCGCGCCGGCTCAGCAGCCGTGAAAGGCAGGGCTGAGATGGCTGCATCTCCTGAACCCACCACCGTCCTTGCCTGCGAGGGTATCTGCTGCCACTTGCCGGCAGAGCCGCGCCCGGTGCAGGTCCTGCACGGCATCAGCTTCTCGGTGAGCCGCCGCACCTCGCTCGGCATTGTCGGCGAGTCCGGTGCCGGCAAGTCGATGCTCATCAAGACCATCATGGGTCTCAACCCGACGGCGCGGATCACCGGCACCGTCCGGCTGGACGGCACGGATGTCGCCAGCCTTGCCGAAAAGAAGCGCAATGCCGTGATCGGCCGCAAGGTCGGCATCGTGTTCCAGAACCCGATGACGTCGCTCAATCCGTTCGTGCGGGTGGGCCGGCAGATCGAGGAACATGCGCGGTACCATCTGGGCCTCAGCCGCCGTGAGGCGAAAGAGCGGGCCATCGAGCTGCTGCGTGTCGTCGGCATCGCCGACCCGGAGGAATGCTACAGCTTCTATCCGCACCATTTTTCCGGCGGCATGAAGCAGCGCATCATGATCGCGACGGCGCTTGCCTGCGAGCCTGATCTGCTGATCGCCGACGAGGCGACCACCGCGCTCGATGTGACGGTGCAGAAGGAAATCCTCGACCTGCTCCAGGTCATCCAGGAGGAGCGCCAGATGGCGATGATCCTGGTGACGCACAATCTGGGCATTGTCGCCGGCCGCACGGACGAGGTGCTGGTGCTGTATGGCGGCCATGTCGTGGAGCACGGCCCGACGGACCGTGTCTTCGCCACCCCGCGCCACCGCTATACCGCGGCCCTGCTATCGGCCATGCCGCAGCTGGACCAGCCGGCCCATACCCGCCTTGCCACCATTCCCGGCCAGCCGCCCAATCTGGCGAACGCGCCGAAGGGCTGCCCCTTCGCGCCGCGCTGCCCGGTGGCGACAGCCGACTGCCATGAAACCATGCCCGTCATGACGGTGAGCGCGGACGGGCGGCATCGTTTTGCCTGCCATTTTCCGGTCGCCGCCGGGGCGGAGGCCGCACCATGAGCCAGAACAAGATGCCCGCCGCAGGCCCGCTGAAGGCCGATCCCGTGCTGGAGGTGCGCGGCCTTTCCGTTACCTTCACCCGGTCGGGCAAGGAATTCCGCGCCGTCGACAATGTATTCTTCTCGGTCGAGGCCGGGGAGACGCTGGGCCTCGTGGGGGAATCCGGCAGCGGCAAGACCACCATCGGCCGGGCGCTCCTGCGCCTGCTGACCTCGGCCGGCACCAGCATCGACGGGCAGGTGCTCTATCGCGGGCGGGATCTCTCGGCGCTTTCCCGGGCCGAGATGCGCAAGCTGCGCGGCCGCCTGCAGATGATCTTCCAGGACCCGGTTTCCTCCTTCAACCCGCGCCGCAAGGTGGAGGATATCGTGGCCGAAGGGCTCGATATCCAGGGCTTCCCGAAGGCGGAGCGGGCCGAGCGTATCGAGGCGGCGCTGGCGGCGGTGGGGTTCAACCGGGCTCTCGTGGCCGGCCGGCGTCCGCACCAGTTCTCCGGCGGGCAGTGCCAGCGCATCGCCATTGCACGGGCCCTGGCGGTCGAGCCCGATCTCATCGTTTGCGACGAGCCGGTCGCCTCACTCGATGTCTCGGTGCAGGCGCATATCATCAACCTGCTTCAGGACATCCGCGCCGACCGCAAGCTGGGGCTCATCTTCATCTCGCATGATCTCGCGGTGGTGAAGAATGTGAGCGACAAGGTGGCCGTGCTCTATATGGGCAAGATCGTCGAGGTCGGCACCGGCGCGCAGATCTATGACCGGCCGGCTCACCCCTATACCCGCACCCTGCTTGAGGCGGTGCCGGTGGTGGATGCCAGCCGCAAGCTGGTGCCGGAGCGCGAACGCTCGCTCAAACCCTCCCGCATGCGTCCGCCCTCGGGCTGTGCCTTCCGCACCCGCTGCCCGCGGGCCAGCGACAAATGCGCCGAGCGCGAGCCGCTGCTATCGCCGGCTCCGGGCGGGCAACTGGTGGCCTGCCATCACCCGCATGACGAGCCGGCTCCCGGGCTCAAGGCCGCTGCCGCCTGACCCCTGCCATCCAACACCCCCAGAAAGACCAGCAGCATGAGCGATTTCGATACGGTGATCCGCGGCACTCTCGTCAATCATGACGGGATTACCAAAGGCGGCTTCGTGGCGGTGCGGGATGGCAAGATCGCGGCACTGGGCACCGGCGCGCCGCCTGCTGCCCGTGAGGTCCATGATTTCGGTACCGCGCTGGTGATGCCCGGCCTCATCGACGGCCAGGTGCATTCCCGCTCGCAGAAGGACCAGGAGGATTTCATCTGGTCCACCCGTTCGGCGGCCGCCGGCGGCGTCACCACCATCGTCGACATGCCCTATGATGCCGGCACGCTGATCTGCACGCCCGAGGCGATTGCCGAAAAGGCGGCGAGCGCCGCGGAGCAGGCGCGGGTCGATTTTGCCCTGTATGGCACCATTCGCCCCTCCGACGGGGTAAAGCACATCGCGGGCATGGCGGAGGCCGGGGCCGCCGGTTTCAAGTTTTCCACCTTTGAGACCGATCCCAACCGCTTCCCGCGTATTCCGACGCCGCTGCTCTATGCCGCTTTTGCCGAGGTGGCGAAGACCGGCCTCATCGCCGGCGTGCATAACGAGAACGACGAGTGCGTCAAGGAATGGAGCGCCGTCGTCAAGGCGAGCGGCCGCACCGATTACCTGACCCATGGCGCCTCCCGCCCGCCGATTGCCGAAACGCTCGCCATTGCCGAGGTCTATGAGATCGCCGAGGCGACGGGCTGCCCTGCCCATATCGTCCATTGCTCGGTTGGCCGGGGTTACACGCTCGCCAGGGCCTATCGCCAGCAGGGTGTCGCCGCCACCATCGAGGCCTGCATCCATTATCTGGTGCTGAGCGAGGAGGAAGATGTCTCCCGCCTTCTCGGTCGGGCCAAATGCAACCCGCCGGTGCGCGGCGCGGCCGAGCGCGAGGCGCTGTGGAAGCATCTTGCCGCCGGCAACATCACCATCGTCTCCACCGATCATGTGTCCTGGAAGCTCGCCTCCAAATCCTCCAGCGTGATGCTGGAAAATGCCTCCGGCATGCCGGGGCTGGAAGTGATGGGCTGCCTGCTGCTGGACGGGCTCACCGAACGTGGCCTGCCGCTGACCCATGCTGCGCAGTTGCTGGCCCGCAACCCGGCCGGCCTCTTCCATCTCGGGGACCGCAAGGGATCGCTCGCCATCGGGCTCGATGCCGATATCGCGGTCTTCGCCGAACGTCCACGCCTCTATGACGCTGCCGCCAGCGGGCACAATGTCGTCGGCTGGAGCCCCTATGAAGGGCGCCGCATCCGCCATGCGCCGGTCGCCACCTTCCTGCGCGGCAAGGCCGTGTTCGACGGCACGAACGTGCTGGCCGAGCCGGGCACCGGCCGTTTCCTGAAGCCGAGCCGTCTTGGCCGGCTGGGCGCGGTGGGGAGGGCGGCATGAACATCGTTCTCTCCCCCGAAGCGTCCACAGTCCTGCCGGGTGTTGATCGCCAGCAGCTGGCGGCCGATTTCGAGGCGCTGGCCGCTATTACCGAGCCGCACAAGCCGTGGACGCGGCGCTCCTTCTCCCCGCTCTTTCTTGAAGGGCGCGAGTTCCTGAAGGCGCGCTTTGCCGAGGAAGGGCTGACCGTGCGGCTCGATACCGCCGGCAATCTTATCGGCCGGCTGGAGGGGGCGAACCCGGCAGCTCCGGTCATCATGACCGGCTCCCACAGCGACACGGTGCCCGGTGGCGGGCGCTTTGACGGTATTGCCGGCATCCTGTGCGGTCTTGCCGCCATCCGGGCACTGAAGGCTGCCGGCCATGGGCTGCACCATCCGCTGGAACTGGTCGATTTTCTGGCCGAGGAGCCAAGCGAGTGGGGCCTTTCCTGCATCGGCAGCCGCGGCATGGCCGGGGCGCTGGGCGATGGGGAGCTGGCGCTTGCCGGACCGGGCGGCGAAACGTTGGCGCATGCCATCACCCGCATCGGCGGCGACAGCGCGCAGATCGCCGCCGCCAGGCGCAGTGATGTCGCGGCCTTTGTTGAGCTGCATATCGAGCAGGGGCCGGTGCTGGAAGCGCGCGGCGTGCCGGTTGGCATCGTCAGCGGTATTGCGGGCATCTGCCGGCTGAAGGTGCGGTTCGAGGGTGTGCCTGCCCATGCCGGCACCGCACCGATGGACATGCGGGCCGATGCCTCGCTGGCGGCAGCGAGGTTTGCCCTTGGCCTGCGCAACGCCACGCGAGACCAGCAGGCAACCGGCCTTTTCACCGCCACGGCCGGGGTCTGGCAGATAGAGCCGGGCGGCGCCAATGTGGTGCCCGGCGCTGCCGAGATTACCGTCGATATCCGGGCGGAAAGCGACGCCGCGATGACCGCCTACCTGACGCAGCTTGCCGTGCTGGCCCAGAGCGCCGCCGATGCGGAGAGTTGCCGGCTCACCCGCCTGCAGCAGCTGAGCCGTACCCGCGCCACCCCCTGCGATCCGGCCCTTCAGGCGGTGATCGCCGAGGCGGCACGGGCGCTCGGGCACGCCAGCCTGCCTCTTGCTTCCGGCGCCGGGCATGACGCGGCATTTCTCGCCCGCATCACCCGCTCCGCCATGATTTTCGCCCCTTCGCATGAGGGCAGGAGCCACTGCCCCGAAGAATGGACCGAACCGGAGGACCTCGCCCGCGCGGCGGATGTCCTCGCCCTCACGCTGATGCAGCTCGACCGCCAGCGCCATGACGCTGGCCGGGGCTGAGCTGCCTGCTGACCCAAACCGAACCTTTTGAAGAGTTGAGGAACCCGACATGGAAACGATCATTCTGGACGGCGACAGCCTGACCATCGAGCAGGTTGTGCGTATTGCCCGCGACGGCGCGCAGGTGGAAATCGCCCCGGCCTCCCGGGCGGAGATCATCCGCAAGCGCGAATATATCGAGGAAAACTGGCTGACCGAGAACGCGCCCGCCACCTACGGCTTCAATACCGGCGTGGGCAAGCTCAAGGACTACAAGATCAGCCAGGCCGATAACGAGCGCTTCCAGCGCAACATCGTGCTGTCGCACTGCTCGGGCATCGGCGAGCCGGCGAGCGAGCAGATCGTGCGTGCCATGATGGCCGTGCGTATCAACGCCTTCTGTGTCGGTGTGTCGGGCCTGCGCATGGAAGTGGTGGACCGCCTCGTGCAGATGCTGAACAGCGGCGTGCATCCGGTGGTGCCGATCCAGGGCTCCGTCGGCGCGTCGGGCGATCTTGCTCCGCTCGCCCACATGGTCTCGGTGCTGATCGGCTACGAGCAGGCCGAAGCCTTCTACCAGGGCAAGCGCATGAGCGCACCGGAAGCGCTCGCCAAGGCCGGCATCTCGCCGGTTGCCTTCGACCTCAAGGCCAAGGACTGCCTTGCCCTCATCAACGGCAACAGCCTGTGCGCCGGCATGGCCGCGCTCACGCTCTTCGATGCCGAGATGATCATGAAGACGGCGGACGCCGCCGGCGCCCTCAGCCTTGAGGCGATCCGCGGCGAGCAGGCGGCCTTCGATGCCCGCATCCACGCCGTGCGCAAGCAGCCGGGCCAGATTGCCGCTGCCGAGAACATCCGCCGCCTGATCGAGGGCTCGCGCCGTACCTCTGAAGGGTCGCGCGCCGTCCATCTGGAAGATGACATCCTGCACCCGACCTATAATCCGCGTGTGCAGGACCAGTATTCCTTCCGCTGCTTGCCGCAGGTGCATGGCTCCTGCCGTGACCAGCTGCTGCATGCCCGCCAGCTCATCACCCGCGAGCTGAACGCCGCCACCGACAATCCGCTGGTGTTCTGGAACGACAATGGCGCGCTGGAATTCCTCTCCGGCGGCAACTTCCATTGCGAGCCGATCGGCTTTGCCATGGATATCCTCGCCATCGCGCTGATCGAGATCGGCAACATCTCCGAGCGGCGCCTGTTTGCCCTGTGCGACACCACGCTGAACTATGGCTTGCCGCCCAACCTTGCCGGCAAACCCATCGGTCTTAATTACGGTTACGGCATCATCTCCACCGCTGCCGCCGCCGTGGCCTCGGAGAACAAGACGCTGGCCTTCCCGTCGGTGGCCGACACCATTCCGACCAAGAGCAGCCAGGAAGACCATGTGTCCATGGCCGCCTGGTCCTGCCGCAAGGCGCAGCAGGTGCTGGACAACATGCCGAAGATCCTTGGCGTGGAATGCCTGCTGGCCGCCCGCGCCATCTTCCTCACCCGCGGTGTGTTGGCCGAGTACAAGCTCGGCAAGGGCAGCCAGGCGCTTTATGACGCGCTGGCAAAGAATGTCCCCTTCACCGAAGAGGACAGCTACATGCCCAACCAGACCCGTCCGGCACTCGAAATGGTGCGCTCGGGTGCCGTGCTGGCTGCTGCGGAAGGCGCAATCGGCGCGCTGAACTGATCCGGCTGCGATGCGCCGGATCAGTGGGGCCGGGGCAGGGGAGGGAGCCGGGGCGGCTGCCTCCCCATCCATCCGAATGCCCGCCCGCATGCCTGCCGGCAAGGCCGGCGCTGCCTTGAGAGAGCGGCGTGCCGGCCCTATGCTGGCGCGCATGGAACATACCGGGATAGAGCTGAGGCTCCTGTCGAAGTTCGTCCTGGCCTGCCAGGATCCGAGCCTGTCGCGCACGGCGCGGCAGCTTGGCATTGCCCCGTCCGCGCTCAGCACCGCCCTGCACGGGCTGGAAGAGCGCGTGCAGATGAAGCTCTTCATGCGCAGCGGGCGGTATCTCGGCCTGCTGCCTTCCGCCTTCTGGCTCTACCGCAACGCCTGCGCCCTGCTGCATCTGGAAGACTATGCCCTGCGCGCCGCCGCGCTGCCGCCGGGGCAGGTGGAAAAGCTGCAGGTGCGTGTCAACCTCACCTTCGCCATCGGCAGGCTTTCCAAGGCGATCAGCCGCGCCATCCAGCAGATGGGGGCGCTGCATCCCGAGGTGATGGTGGCCTGCCGGTTCCTTGGGGCAGGCGGGCAGGCGGGGGCCGGTTTTTCCGGCGAAGGGCTTGACCATATTCCGCCCGAGCGCAGCGCCAGCATCGAGATCGGCTGTTTCAGCCCCGAGGAAGCGCGGCGCGGCGGCGGGGTGACGCCGCTTTACGACGATCCGTGGATCGTCGTTCGTTCCGCCGATGTTGACCAGCGCATGAGCGCGGGCACGGATGTGCTGGCGCTGATGAAGATGGCGCCGCCGCTGATGCGGGCGGCCATCGACTATGCCGACAAGAACGGGCTCGGCCCGCAGCTGAAGCTGATCGAGGAGGAGCCGGCGGAACTGGGCCGGCTGCTGGCGGACTTTCCGCATATGCGCTTCCTGCTGCCGGCCAGCATGGTGGCGAACCGGCTTGGGCTCAGCCGCATCCACCGCGAGGATATGGCGCCGCCGCTCTCCTCGATGGTGGGCATGCGCATTTCCGGTGAGCTGGCGGAAAAGGCCCGGCTGTTTGCCGATCTGCTCGGCCGCAACATCGCGGGCGGGGATGAGAACATCGTCTTTGCCCCGCAGCTCTCTGCCCGCCAGCTGCATTATTTCAATCTTTCCCATCGCTGCGGCGGCATCTCGGCAGCGGCGCGGGTTGCCAACATCGCCCAGTCCTCCGTCTCGGCGCAGATCCATGCGATGGAAGAGGTGCTGGGCGCGCCGCTGTTCGAGCGGCGTAGCAACGGGGTGGTGCTCTCCCCTGCCGGCGTCGGGCTATTGCCGCTGACGCTGGAGATGGAGCGGCGGCAGAACCTCATCCTGCGCCAGTCGCGCGATATTGCCGCCCACACCCAGGACAAGGTTGCCATCGGCACGCTTCCCTCCTCCGGCCATGACAGTGCGCTGACGGAAAAAGTGGCGGAGGCGATGACCGCCATTAGCCAGCAGCACCCGCTGCTCAATCTCCAGATCAGCGAAGGGTCGAACGGCCTGCTGCATGAGCGCGTGCGCTCCGGCGATCTCAACCTTGCCATCGTGGGCGTGGTGCAGCCGCAGTTCGCCCGCGTGCTGCTGGGGCCGAGCGAGCCGCTCTCCGTCGTCGCCAACCCCGCCCTCGATTTCGGCGGGCGGCAGATGGTGAACATGGCGGATGTCAGCGAGCTGCCGCTGGTGCTGGGCTCACGCCATCTCAGCATCCATCAGAGCTTTATCGCGGCGGCCAATGCCCGCCATGTGCATATCCAGCCGGCGGTGGAAGTGGGATCGCTGGCGCTTGCCATTGCCATGGTGCGCCGGGCGCGCCTCTGCACCGTGCTGCCGGCCTCGTCCGTGCGGCAGGATCTGGAAGCGGGCCGGCTCATTGCCGTGCAGATCAACCCGGAGGAAATCTCCGGCACGCTCTCCGTCATCTTCTCGGCCGAGCGCGAGCTTTCCTACGCCGAACGGGCGATCATCAATATCCTGACCCAGGTGTTCGGACAGGATAGGCGCTGAGCCTCAGCCGCCCCGGATCGATCCCCGCCAGACCAGATCGGCCTTGAGGCGCAGGGAGTCGCGGCGGGGAGAATGGTCTTCCGGTATCGGCGCTCCCAGCCATTCCACCGCGCGGGAGGCGATTTCCCGGATCGGCTGGGAGAAGGTGGTGAGGTTGTAGGAAGACCAGCTGGCCTGTTCGATATCGTCAAAGCCGGCGATGCAGAGCTGGTCCGGAATGGTGAGGGAAAATTGCTGGCGCGCGGCATCCATGAAGCCGCAGGCCAGAAGGTCGGTAGCGCAGAAGACGGCATCCGGCCGCTCCCGCCGCGTCAGCAGCCGCTGGGCCAGCACTTTGCCGGCCTCATATCCCGTCCAGCCGAAGCGCTCCACCGTCACCGCGAGGCCAAGCGCCGTGGCGGCGGCAACGAAGCCTTCCTCGCGCGCCATCAGGCTGGGGGTGCCGGCTTCGGAATTGGCAAAGGCCAGCCTGCGGCAACCGGCGCGCACGAAGGCGGTGGCGACGCGGCCGGCCGCTTCGTGATCGTCGAGATTGATGCGCAGCGGGCCGGGCTGGTCATCGTCGCGGTTGATCAGCACCAGCCGCTGGCCGCTGCGCAGGCAAAGCTGGGCAATGGATTTGTCGGGCAGGCCGGAAAGGATGATGGAGGCATCGGCCCGGTAGCGGATCGCCTGGCGCAGTGCGCGGTCCACGCTGCCGTCCGACCGGTCGGTATTGATGAGCATGGCGACCTTGCCGCCCTGTTGCAACTGCAGGGTCAACTCGCGCAGCAGGGCGGAGCGATAGGGAGTCGCTACATCGGAGGCGATCAGGCAGATGATGCCGCTTTCATTGCGCATCAGCCCGCGGGCGAGATGGTTGACGTGATAGCCAAGCGCGTCCGCCGCCTCCATCACCCGGGCTCTGGTTTCCGGTGAAACGCTGGCGCCGGGGGTAAAGGTACGCGAGACCGCCGAGCGTGAAACCCCCGCCCGATCAGCCACTTCCTGCGCGCTGACAAACACTTTTGCCACCATCGTCCCCTTCCTTCGCGAGGCAGCTTTGCACTGGTTTGCACGGGCGTGCAACAAACTGTTCAAAAGGAAAATATGAAAGTTTTGTGACAATCAGGTTGACAGGCTTTTTCCCGGTATGACACCGTTGCACAGCATTGCAAGAAAGGTGCGCCAAAGCACCGCATACCGGGAGGAAACCCATGCGTTCTGCCACGATGGCCGCAGCCGTGCTGGCTGCAGGCCTTGCATTATCCGCCTATTCGGCCCGTGCGGCCGGCGAGCTGAACGTGATCTGCTCCGCCGATCCGGCCGTGTGCGAATTGATGAAGGGCCTGTTCGAGCAGCAGTCCGACATCACCGTGAACATGGTGCGTCTGTCGGCCGGCGAGACCTACGCCAAGATCCGCGCCGAAGCCCGCAATCCCAAGACCGATATCTGGTGGGCCGGCACTGGCGATCCGCATCTGCAGGCCGCTGCCGAGGTGCTGACGGAAGAATATAAATCCCCGCTCTTCGACCAGTTGCAGGACTGGGCGAAAAAGCAGGCCGAGGCCGCCAACTACCGCACCGTCGGCGTTTATGCCGGTGCACTCGGCTGGGGCTACAACACCGAGCTTCTGGCCAAGAAGGGCCTCAAGGAGCCCAAGTGCTGGGACGATCTGCTGGACCCGTCCTACAAGGGCGAAATCCAGATCGCCAACCCCAACTCCTCGGGCACGTCCTACAACACGCTCGCCACGCTGGTGCAGCTGAAGGGCGAGGACGGGGCGTTCGAGTATCTGAAGAAGCTCAACGCCAACATCTCGCAATATACCAAGTCCGGCTCCGCTCCGGTGAAGGCGGCGGCCCGCGGCGAGGCGACCATCGGCATCGTCTTCATGCATGATGCGGTGGCGCAGACGGTTGAAGGCTTCCCCATCAAGGTCGTCGCCCCGTGTGAAGGCACCGGTTACGAGATCGGCTCCATGTCGATCGTCAAGGGCGCCAAGAACATGGAAAACGCCAAGAAGTGGTACGACTGGGCGCTTTCCGCCGAGGCGCAGTCCCACATGAAGGACGCCAAGTCCTATCAGCTGCCGTCCAACAAGTCGGCCGAGGTGCCCAAGGAAGCGCCGAAGTTCGAGGACATCAAGCTGATTGACTACAATTTCGCACTCTTTGGCGATCCCGACGTGCGCAAGCATCTGCTCAGCCGCTGGGATGAGGAAATTGGCTCTCAGGCCAACTGATTGTCCTCCCTGGGGCCGGCCTGGCGCCGGCCCCGCCTTTTTTGAGTGACGTGCTGTCCGCACGAGGCAGACGGGGACTTCATGACGGGTACTGACCGCAGGCTGAACATCGCGCTGGTTGCCGGTTTTGCCGCTCTTCTTCTTTTGCCCTGGTACCGGATCGACGGCGGCTTTTATGGCTTTGGCTGGCTTCAGGGTTATCCCGGCAAGCCAGCCAGTGCGCCCGCTATCCTGCAGGTGTTTCAGCATGGCCGCTGGTGGCTGGCGATTGCCGCTGCCCTCATGGGGATCGGCCTTGCCGCGCGTTTTACGCGGGAGCCGTCGCGGCGTGCCCGCCTGCTCATTCTCTCCGGCGTTCTCGGCCTGGTTTTCCTGACTTTCGAGGGGCTCGCCATCGGCTTTTCCGGCTGGAGCTGGGGTGTGCTGGAGCGGCTTTTCGGCAGCCTTGGCGATGGCCAGCCCTCCATGGGTGCCGGCGCCGTCGTCACCGGCTTCACCTTCATCCTGCTGCTGTCCTTCGGCCTTGCCGAACGCGGCGCGATGAAGGGCGATGCCTTTATCGTCGGCTCCATCGCCACGCTCATCGCCTTGGTTACGATCTTCGTCTTTTATCCCGTGCTCAGCATGTTTGCCGGGGCGTTCCAGGATTTTGACGGCTCCTTCAAGCCGGACGGCTTCTTCCACAACATCGCCGACCCCTCGATCTGGAGCCTCGACTGCGTGATTGGCGCCGGGCGCTGCGGCGTTGCCTGGCGCACATTGTGGCTCGCCATCCTGACGGCAAGCGGCGCCACGCTCCTCGGCCTCAGCTTCGCGCTCGTTGCCACACGCACGCGCTTTCCCTTCAAGAAGGGGCTGCGCCTGCTCACCATCCTGCCCATCATCACCCCGCCCTTCGTCATCGGCCTTGCGCTTATCCTGTTGTTCGGCCGCTCGGGTGTGGTGACGCAGCTGGTCTCTGATCTGCTGGGCATCGAGCCGGGGCGCTGGCTCTACGGCATGACCGGCATCTGGATCGCGCAGGTGCTCTCCTTCACCCCCATCTCCTTCCTCGTCCTCATCGGCGTGGTGGAGGGGGTGAGCCCCTCGATGGAAGAAGCCTCACAGACCTTGCGGGCGGACCGCTGGCGCACCTTTCGCCGTGTATCGCTGCCGCTGATGGCGCCCGGCCTCGCCAACGCCTTCCTCATCGCCTTCATCGAAAGCATGGCTGATTTCGGCAACCCGATGGTGCTGGGCGGCAGCCATGGCGTGCTTTCGACCGAAATCTTCTTTGCCGTTGTCGGCTCGCAGAACGATCCCGCCCGCGCCGCCGTGCTGGCGATGATCCTGCTCGTCTTCACCATGACGGCTTTCATCGCGCAGCGGCTGTGGCTCTCGGGCAAGAACTTCGCGACCGTTACCGGCAAGGGCGACAGCGGGGCCCATGCCGCCCTGCCGCGTGGCCTCTCCTTTGCCGTACACGGACTGGTTATCCCGTGGGGCATCTTTACCCTTGTCGTCTACGTCATGATCCTCTTTGGCGGTTTTGTGCGCACCTGGGGGCTCGATAACACGCTGACCGTCGAGCACTACGTGAAGGCCTTTTCCATTGGCCTGCGCGATAATGGCGGTATCGCCTGGAGCGGCGTGGCGTGGGACAGCTTCTGGACCACGATGGAAATCGCGCTCATCTCCGCGCCGCTCACGGCCGTCGTCGGCCTGCTTACCGCCTATATCATCGTGCGGCAGAAATTTGCCGGGCGCGGGCTTTTCGAGTTTGCGCTGATGATGAGCTTTGCCATCCCCGGCACTGTCATCGGCATCAGCTACATCATGGCCTTCAACCTGCCGCCGCTGGAGATGACGGGTACGGCCCTCATCCTCGTCATGTGCTTCGTCTTCCGCAACATGCCGGTGGGTGTGCGCGGCGGTGTGGCAGCGATGAGCCAGATCGACAAGAGCCTTGATGAAGCCTCGCTGACGCTCAGGGCCGACAGCTTCCGCACCGTGCGCCGGGTGGTGGCGCCGCTGCTGCGGCCTGCCATTACCGCCGCGCTCGTCTATTCCTTCGTGCGCGCCATCACCTCGATCAGCGCCGTCATCTTCCTCGTCAGCGCGCAATACAACATGTCCACCGCCTACATCGTCGGCCTGGTGGAGAATGGCGAATATGGCGTTGCCATCGCCTACTCCTCCGCCCTCATCGTCATCATGGTGACCGTCATCGCCGCCTTCCAGCTGCTGGTGGGTGAACGGCGCCTGCGCCGCGAAAACCGGGTGCAATCGCGCCCGGCTTCGCCTGCGCTTCCCGGTCAGGAGAAACCCGTATGAACCCGGCAAGCCCCGCCCTCAACCAGCCCGGCTCCGTGATCTTCGAGAATGTGCGCAAGAGCTTCGGCGTCTTTACCGCCATTCCCGATCTCTCCTTCACCATCGAGCCGGGAACGCTGGTGACGCTGCTGGGCCCTTCCGGCTGCGGCAAGACCACCACGCTGCGCATGCTGGCGGGCCTTGAGCACCCCACCTCCGGCCGCATTCTCATCGGCGGCAAGGACGTGACGCTGCTGCCCGCCAACGAGCGCGACGTCTCCATGGTCTTCCAGTCCTACGCGCTCTTCCCGCATATGAGCGCGCTGGACAATGTGGCCTACGGCCTTGAATCCTCCGGCCTCAAACGCAAGGAAGCGCGGGAGAAGGCGGAAGACGGGCTTGCCCTTGTCGGCCTTGCCGGCATGGGCGCGCGCCTGCCGGCCGAACTTTCCGGCGGCCAGCAGCAGCGTGTGGCCGTCGCCCGCGCGCTGGTGCTGGAGCCGCAGGTGCTGCTGCTGGACGAGCCGCTCTCCAACCTTGATGCGCGCCTGCGCCGCCGTGTGCGCTCCGAAATCCGCGACCTGCAGCAGCGCCTCGGTTTCACCGCCGTTTATGTGACGCATGACCAGGAGGAGGCGCTGGCCGTCTCCGACCGCATCGTGGTGATGAAGGAAGGGGTGATTGCCCAGCAGGGCGCGCCGCATGAGCTTTACGAATCCCCCGCCAGCCCCTTCATCGCCGACTTTATCGGCGAGGCGAATGTGGTGGACTGCGTGGTGGAAAGCGTGGAGGCGGGCAGGGCGACCATCAATTATGCCGGCCTCGTGCAAAGCCTGCCGGCGCGTGCCGCCCGGCCCGGCCCGGCGCGGCTCGCCATCCGCCCCGGCGCCATTACCCTCTCGCCGCTTGCCGGCGATGCCCCGCTCAAGGGGCGCATCACCTCGGCCGCCTATCTGGGCGGCCATGTGGAATATGAGGTGGAGGTGGCCGGTGCCACGCTCTTCGTCACCGATGCTTCCGCCGCCATTGCGCTGCCGCCCCGCTCGGAGGTGGCGGTGGGCTTGCGTGAGCGCGGCATCGCCCTCATCGCCGGCTGACCGCCGGTACCTCTTTCTTTCTTGTCCCGCTCCTCTGAAGGACTGCCATGACCGCTTCTTCCATCCCCGGCCTTGATGCCCGCCTTGCCCTTGCCGAGGCTGTGGCCCGCGAGGCGGGGGAACTGGCGCTCGATTATTTCCGCCGCCGCGAAACGCTGGTGATCGAGACCAAGCGCGACCCGCAGGATGTTGTCTCCATCGCCGACCGCAATGTTGAAAAACTGGTGCGAGAACGCCTGCTTGGGGCCTATCCGGATGACGGGTTTCTGGGCGAGGAATACGGGCTGGAGCGCGGCACTTCCGCCTTCACCTGGGTGGTGGACCCTATCGATGGCACCGCGCCCTTCGTCAACGGCATGCCCAACTGGTGCGTCTCCATCGCCCTGCTGCAGGGCGGGGAGCCGGTGATCGGCGTGATCTCGGCGCCCTGCCAGGACGAGCTTTATGCCGCTGCTGCCGGCATGGGGGCGACGCTCAACGGCAAACGCCTGACGCTCGACCCGGCCCGCACCCTGCGCAACATGCCCACCGGCTTCGGCGCCAATAATTTCGTCACCCCGCAATTCGTCGGCCAGATGGTGGAAAAGCTTTTGGAAGCCGGCGCCAGCTTCATCCGCAACGGCTCGGGCGCCATGATGCTGGCCTATGTCGCGGCCGGCCGGCTGGTTGGCTATTACGAGCCCTACATGCACGCCTGGGATTGTCTTGGCGGCTACTGCCTCGTGCGCGAGGCCGGCGGCTGGTTCCACCCGTTCCCGACCGAAGGCGAAAGCCTGACCAAAGGCTCTGTCGTTCTGGCGGCGGCGCCGGGGGCAATTGACGATCTGAGGCGGATTGCGGGGGTCTAAGGCAGCGCCCACGATCTCTGGCGGCGGCACTGCTTGCGCGGTGTCGCCGCTTTCGTTTTCGGTATCCGGCATGCCGGGAGCGGGCAGCCGAAACGGCCCGGGCCCATTCGGAACCAGATGCAGAATTTCAGTTCTGGAGAAGTTGGTACGCCCTACGGGATTCGAACCCGTGTTGCCGCCGTGAGAGGGCGGCGTCCTAGGCCTCTAGACGAAGGGCGCGTTACCGGCGCAGCGGGCAGGGGCCATCTGGCCGGGCCGTCGCTTGCGGTGGCGGATCATTTAGCGGAGGGGGCAGCGGAGATCAAGGGCCTTTTGCGCCCTGCTTTGCGCATGGCCGCCCTGCGCCGGCGAAGAGGCGGCGGGCAGCGGCGCGGCATGGCGGGGTCGACAAAGGGGGGCAGGGCGTGTGAGATAGGGCAAGCCACTGTCATCCGGGTGCCTCTTGTCGCGTCCTTTTGGCAGTATCTTCAAGGGAATGACCCATTTTTTTAAAGAGGCGACCTGCCCGTGAGCGATCAGAACCCCGGAGACGGCATCGAGGCCATCATCGTCAAGCAGCTTGGCAGCCAGCTTGCCAATGACGGCAATGTGGTGCTGATCCAGATGCAGAGCACGGTGGACGAGGTCTTCACCTTCGCCATCGATCCGCAGGCGGCTGCGCAGCTTGCGGCCCAGATCCAGCGCCAGCTGGGCGTCACGCCCGGCGGCTGATCCGCACTCCCCCTAGCCAGATGATCCGGTGCCAGGAGGCGCTTTCTTGAAAGACGGTATTTCCACGCTCGCCAAAGCCCCCTCCTGGTACCAGACGACCGCGACAGACTTTCCCGAGTTGCCGCCCCTTGACGGGGATATGAGCTGCGATGTCGTGATCCTGGGCGGCGGTTTTACCGGCCTCACCACCGCGCTGGAGCTGACGGCGCGCGGTTATTCCTGCGTGGTGCTGGAAGGCGACCGCGTGGGCAACGGCGCTTCCGGACGCAATGGCGGGCAGATCTGCTCCGGCTACAATCCCGAGATGGGCACGCTGGTACGCTGGTTCGGCCATGACATGGCGATGTCGCTGTGGGAAATGGCCGAAGAGGCCAAGGGCATCGTTCGCGACAATGTCGAGCGTTACGCCATCGATTGCGACCTGCGCTGGGGTTATCTGCTGGCCGGCGTGAAGGCCCGGCATGACCGCGCCCTGCGCGAGCATGAGGAAGAGCTGCACGCCTATGGCGCTACCGGCGTGCGTTATCTCGACAAGCTGGAGATTGGCAGCTGGGTGGAGAGCGAGCGCTACACCTCCGGCATGTATGATCCCACCGCCGGCCAGATCCATCCGCTCAACTACTGCCTCGGCCTTGCCCGCGCGGCGCTGGCGGCGGGTGTGCGCATCTATGAACAGACGGAAGTTACCCGCGTCGAGACCGGGGCCAGCCCGGCCGCGGTGACGGATCGCGGCACGGTGCGCGGCAAATATATGGTGCTGGGCGGCAATGCGCTGTTCCGCCAGGTGCCGCAGATGGCCTCCCGCATCATGCCGGTCGGCACCTATATCGTCTCCACCACGCCGATGGCGGCGGAGCGGGCCGAGAAGCTGATCAGGGACCGCATGGCGGTGGCGGACATCAACTTCGTGCTCAATTATTATCGCCTGTCGCCGGATAACCGCATGCTGTTCGGCGGGCGGGTGAGTTATTCCGGCATGGATGCGCCGGGGCTCAGGCAGGCCATGCGCCGCACCATGCTGCATTATTTCCCGCAGCTCGATGATCTGGAGATCGAGCATTGCTGGGGCGGTTATGTCGATATCTCGATGAACCGGCTGCCGCATCTGGGCCGCCTAGGCCCCAACACCTTCTTTGCGCAGGGCTTCTCCGGCCATGGCGTGGCGCTGACCGGCCTTGCCGGCCGGCTGATGGCGGAGGCCATTGCCGGCACGGCAGAACGGTTTGACGTGTTCGCCCGCATTCCGCACCGCCCGTTCCCCGGCGGCCCGCTGCGGACGCCGACGCTGGTGCTGGCGATGTTGTGGTACCGGCTGCGGGATATGCTTTGAGGGGCTGGTGTCGGGGTCGACTCATTACCCCCATCCGCCCCTTCGGGGGCACCTTCCCCATGAATGGGGAAGGATAAGGTTCTGATATGGTGAGATAAAACCTCCCCATTCATGGGGAGGTCGGCCGCAGGCCGGGTGGGGGTAATGAGGAGCGGCCTGCCATCGGCCTCACTCAGCCTTCACCCCGCTCACCCACCACACCCGGTGCGGGACGATCAGCGGGTCGGCCGGGAAATCCCGTGCCAGCATCTCGCCATGCTCCCGGTCAAAGGCTTCCACCGTTTGCGGCGGCAGGCTGGCGCTGATGCCGGCCGATGCGCGGATGCGCCCTCGCCAGGCCTCATGGGTGTAGGGCTGGCCGATATCGAAGCTGGCACTCTCCAAACCGCTGAAGCCGGCGCCTGAAAGATCGGCAAACCAGCGCGGATAGATGCCGGCCCCGCCGCCCATGTTCCAGTCCGGGTTATGGGTGCGGATCAGCGCTTCCGTTGCCGCCACCACATTGCCGGGCAGCGGCAGCCAGTCGAAATGGCAAATGATCAGGCGCCCGCCGGGTTTCAGCAGCCGGGCCATCTCCGCAGCCGCAGCAGGCCGGTCGAACCAGTGCCAGCACTGGCCGGCGGTGATGAGGTCGAAGCCGCCGGCGGCAAGCCCCGTCGCCTCCGCCTTGCCGGCCAGATAACCGACGGCCAGATGTGCCTCGCGGCTGAGGCGGCGGGCTTCGGCCAGCAGTGGCTCCGCCGGGTCCATGCCGGTCACATCAAGCCCCAGTCTGGCAAGGCCGCGTGCCACCGTGCCGGTACCGGTGCCGATATCGAGCGCCCGCTCGCCGGGGCGGACGAGCCCGCTGGCGGCAAGCCTGTCAAAGAAAGCGGGCGGGAAGCCGGCGCGGTGTTTGCCGTAGTCGCTGGCCGTCTTGCCGAAGGCGGCCTCGGTGCCGTTCAGCATCACCGGCTTGGGTGCTTCCGGGCCCGGGCGTTGGAGCGACAGCAGATCGGGTTCTGCGGAAAGGGCGCTCATTTTCTTCTCCTCCATCAACGGGGATCGCGGAAGGAAGCAGGCGCTTGTCATCAACATTGATCAATCATGATAATAACAATCAAGTTGAAGCTTTCCGGCAAACAAGGCCGGGGAAAGGGCGGCGATGGCAAACGAGCTTTATCTGACGGCGAAGGAGGCGGCGGACCGGCTGGGGGTAAGTGTCGCCAGCCTTTATGCCTATGTGAGCCGCGGCCTCATCCTCTCTCATGCCCGCGATGCCAGCCGGCGGCGCTGGTATCTGGCTGGCGATGTGGAAGCGCTGCTGGCGCGCACGCAGGGCGCCGCGCGGGAGGAGCGCTCCGCCAGCGGTTTCAGCTGGGGCGAGCCGGTGTTGGACAGTGCGCTCACCGCCATTCAGGACGGCAGGCTCTATTACCGTGGCCATGATGCCGCCCGGCTGGCCGAGCGGGCCTCGCTGGAAGAGGTGGCGCGGCTGCTCTGGCAAGCGGAGGCCAGCGGGGCGAACGATCCTTTTGCGGCTGCCGTGCCGACGGGCAGCGCTCTTGCCGGCGCGCGCGCCGCCACTGCCGGCCTCAGTCCGCTGGAGCGGTGCCAGTCGCTGCTGGCGCTGGCGGCGGGGGAGGAACTGGCGGCGGCCAACACGGCCCCGGTGCCGGTCATGCGCACGGCCGCTCGCCTGATGCGCTGGGCGGCGGCGATCATGACCGACACACGGCGCCCGCCGGGGGCGGAGCCGCTGCACCGGCAACTGGCGATGGCCTGGGGGCTTGAAGGGCGGGATGAAGAGCTGCTGCGGGCGGCGCTGGTTCTAAGCGCGGATCATGAGCTTAACGCCTCCGCCTTTGCCGTGCGCGTGGTGGCGGCGACCGGCGCGCCGCTGGCGGCGGCGCTGACGGCGGGGTTCGCCGCCCTGCAGGGGCCCCGCCATGGCGGCATGACCGGGCGCATCATGGCATGCCTGCCGGAGTGGCTGGCGGCCACCGATCCGCGGGTGCCGATGGCGGCGCGGGTGAAGCGCGGGGAGGAACTGCCGGGCTTTGGCCATCCGCTTTATCCGGCGGGCGATCCACGCTGGTTTGCCATTGCCCGCCTGGCCGGCCGCGCAAAGCTGGAGCGCTGGCCGCAGATGCTGCGGATTGCCGGGGCGAGCGAGCATATGACCGGGGCCAAGCCCTCGCTCGACATGGCGCTTTGCCTGCTGTCCACGGCGCTGGGATTGCCGGAGGAAGCGCCCGTCATCCTGTTTGCGCTGGGGCGCATGGCAGGCTGGAGCGCGCATGCGCTGGAGCAATATGCCGAAGGGGGACTCATCAGGCCGCGCGCACGTTATCGCGGGCCGGCGCCACGGGATTGACGGGCGGCCGAAATTGGCGGAAAAGCTCGGTTTTCGGGAAGCCTGCCCCAGAAAAGAAAAGAGGCCGCGACCAGTAGATCGCGGCCCAAGTCTAGGGAGGAAACGCCCATGTAAATGGGACAACCCGAATGTGCCGTCCGAGGTGCCTTAATAAAAGACACATCTTCGCATGGCTCCCATGCGCGAACGCATAGCGCTTACTTTTTAGGCAAATTGAAGCCGGTTCACTTTCGGATACCGGTTTCCGAAAGCGCGCATGACATAAAACCGGATAACGGATGGACCGCCGCGGGGGCGGCAGCGTAGTCTTGAGGCATCGTTGGCAACCGCAGCAGGGTTTCATGTCTCGCCTCCAGAATTTCATCCGCGAGAACCGTATTACCGAGGTTGAGTGTCTTGTGCCGGATATGTCCGGCATTCCGCGCGGCAAGATTTTGCCCGCCACCAAATTTATCCAGACCTTTGAGGGGCGCGGCCTGCGCCTGCCCGAAGCCGTCTGCGTGCAGATGGTTACCGGGCGCTTTGCCGAGCATGACGAAGGAATTATCGACGCGGCTGCGGGCGATATCGTCATGGAACCCGATGAAAATGCCGTGTTCATGGTGCCCTGGTACAAGGAGCCGACCTGCCAGGTGGTATGCGACCTGGTGGAGCATGATGGCGCGCCGGTGGATATTTCCGCCCGTTACGTGCTGCGCCGCGTGCTGAAGCTTTATGAGGAAAAAGGCTGGATGCCCATCGTGGCACCGGAGCTGGAATTTTTCCTCGTTGCCATCAACAAGGACCCCGACTATCCGCTGCGTCCCGCCGTCGGCCTCAATGGCCGCGAGGAAAGCGGCCGGCAGGCCTATGGTATCGACGCGGTCAACGAGTTCGACCCGGTCTGCGAGGATATCTACGACTATTGCGATGCGCAGGGCCTCGATATCGACACGCTGACCCATGAGGCCGGCGCCGGGCAGATCGAGATCAACTTCAACCACGGCAAGGCGCTCGACCTTGCCGACCAGGTGTTCATCTTCAAGCGCACGGTGCGTCAGGCCGCGCTGCGCAAGAACATCTATGCCACCTTCATGGCCAAGCCGATGCAGTATCAGCCTGGCAGCGCCATGCACATCCACCAGTCGGTGCTGGATATCGAGACCGGCCGCAATGTCTTTGCCAATCCCGATGGCTCGGACAGCGACCTCCTGAAATATTTCGTCGGCGGCCTGCAGAAATTCATGCCTGCCGCCATGCCGCTGGTGGCGCCCAACGTCAATTCCTACAAGCGCCTGGTGCCGCATGCCGATGCGCCCATCAATGTGCATTGGGGCCGTGACAACCGCACCACCAGCTTCCGCGTGCCGGACAGCAGCCCGGCCGCCCGCCGGGTGGAAAACCGCATCCCGGGCGCCGACGCAAACCCCTATCTGGCGCTGGCGGCAACGCTTGCCTGCGGCTGGCTTGGCATCCAGCAGAAGCTGGAGCCGTCCGACCCCATCACCGGGTCGGCCTACAAGCTGGCGCACCGCCTGCCGCAGACGCTGCAGGAATCGCTGGCCCGCTTCCACAGCGCCCGCCCGCTGCGTGAAATCCTCGGCGAGCGTTTCTGCGAGGCGGTCGAAGTGGTGAAGGAAGAGGAATACTGGCTCTACAACTCCGTGATCTCGGCCTGGGAGCGGGAGAACCTGCTGCTCAATGTCTGAGAGGGCGTAGTGCCTGAAGACAGAAAAAGCCCGGAGGGCATCCTCCGGGCTTTTTCTTTCTGGCGGTAAGGCAAGGAGCGGTCGGTCAGGCGCCGCGCACCTGGCCGAGGAAAGCATCCACCTCGTCGCGCAGGGTTTCAGCCTGGCGGGCAAGCTCGGCTGCTGCACCCAGCACTTCCTGCGAGGATTTGCCGGTCTGGCGGGCTCCGTTCGTCACATCGGCGATGGCAGCGGAAACGCTGTCTGCCCCGCCGGCAGCCGCGCGGGCATTGCCGGAAATGGTGTGGGCAACCCGTCCCTGCTCATCCACCGCCGTGCCGACAGCGTCCGACAGGCGCCGCACCTCATCGATGGTGGTGGCAATCTCGCGGATGGCGCTGGCGGCCTCGCCGGTCGCCTGCTGAATGCTGCCGATCTGCTGGGCGATCTCTTCGGTGGCGCGGGCCGTCTGGGTGGCGAGGCTTTTGACCTCCTGCGCCACCACCGCAAAACCCTTGCCGGCTTCACCGGCACGCGCCGCCTCGATGGTAGCGTTGAGGGCCAGCAGATTGGTCTGGTCGGCAATATCGTTGATGAGCTTCACCACCTCGCCCACACGCTCGGATGCAGAGACAAGACCGCTTACCTGTTCGTTGGTGCTGAGCGCCTGGCGGGCTGCGGTACGCACGATCTCGACCGAGCGGGTGACATGCTGGGTAATCTTGTCGCGTGACGAGCCAAGTTCGTCCGTTGCGTGGCTGACGGAGGCGACATTGCCGGCGGCGCCCTGGGCGGCTTCATCGGCACGCTGGGCCTGCTGGCTCGTTCGGTCGGCGACGTCCGACATCGAGCGGGCAACACTCTGCATCTGGGTAGCGGCGGCGGAAACGCCATTGACCACGGAGCGAACGCGCCGCTCGAAACTGTCGGCCAGTTCCGTCATGGCGCGGCGCTTGTCGATCTCTGCGGTTTCGGCGGCCTGCTGCTGCTGCGCGCGCATCCGCTCCATCTCGACGGCATTGAGCTTGAAGACCTCAACCGCGCGGGCCATGGCGCCGATGTCATCGCGTTTGGTGGTCGCGGGCACGCTTACGTCGTGATTGCCTTCGGCAAGGTGCCGCATGACCGAACAAAGCTGTTCCAGCGGGCGGCCGACCATGGCGCGGGCGGCCAGGATGAGGACAAGGATGAGGATGGCGCCGGCGATCAACGCCGTCAGCCCCTGGCCGATAGCAGCGTCGGTCACCTTGCTTTCAACCCGCGAAAGGCTCCAGCCGATGGCAAGCGTGCCTATCGGGCTGCCATCCTTGTCCACGCCCGCCGGTACGACCGTGATGATGTGGTCGCCAACCTGCCGGACATAGACCCCGCTCCCCGCGCTGCTGCGCCAGGAAACGGCCTGCGACAGGTCGACATGCGGGAGATTGGGCGCATCATACTGCGTTACCTTTTCGCCGGCCTTGTTGAAGGTCATGAGGCTGGCAACCAGCGAGCCCGGCGCCTGCACCATGGTGGAATAGGCGCCCTCCACCGCGTCCACCTTGTTCCACTTCAACCCGCCGGCGACGTTGCCGGCCAGCAGGGTGGCGAGGTCGACAAAGGACGAGCGCCCGTCTTCCGTCAACGCCTTGCGGGCGCTGAAGGTGGAGACCGCAACCGTCGCCGCAAGGCACAGGGTGATGGCCAGGGTGACGAGAAGGGCGAGTTTGCGGGTAACGGTCAGGCGCGGCGCGGCGGCGCCGCTCTTCGAAGCGGTCGTCATATCGGTTCTCCGTCGCTCGGGAACAGCGGGACGGGTTGTGTCCAGGCTGGAGGGCAGGCCGGGCCCGAAGCATGGCCCGCCCTGTCAGCTAAAACTCACAGCTTGTCGACATTGATGCCCACGGTGATGGCACCGATGGCCTTGCCGGTCGCAGGGTCGCTGATGGTCATGCTGAGCTGCGACTGGAAGGTCTGCGTGGACTCGTCCTGCTCGACATCGTCGATGAAGATGGCATCGGGCCCGACGCTGTAGGTCTTCTGCCACTTGGCTTCATCACCCTGCCAGTAGTCGGAGGTGATTTCGCTCTGGGCGACGTTGAGGCCCTTGTCATCCATAATGAAAATCTCGGTGACCAGCCCGCCGGCCGCCTGCTCGGCATCCGCCAGCTTTTTGGAGACCGCCGTGCCCAGCACGCCGTCGATCATCGGGTGGCTGGCCGCCGTTACTTCCGCGCGCCACTTCTTGTCGAGCGCATCGACATCCGCCTGGGTCAGGCCGGCGTTCTTCGCATTCTGGGCATTGATCGCCTCGATAACCGCAGGATCGCTGACCCACTGCTTTACGGTCTTTTCCGCAAACTCGCGCATCGGCGCTTCATAGGCGTTGTCGGCGATGGCCGGGGTGCCGACCAGCAGGGTGAGGCCTGCGGCGCAGGCAACAGCCAGAAGAGTGGCGCGGGGGCAGGGGGACTTCATGGGGCGCTTCCCTAATATGTCGTTGGCGGTAGCCCTCGGCCGGCGAGGGCATCTCGTGGTTTTGTTATTGCCATAACATGAAGGGATAATCGCGCTGGCGATCGGATAGCTAACCCTTTGGGATGCAGAACCTCCTTTGGGTAGTATCGATTTTCAGGGTTGCATCCTCTCGATGCTGATGCCGACGGTAATGGCGCCGATGGCCCTGCCGGTATCCGGATCGCTGACGGTCATGCTGAGCTGGGACTGGAAGGTCTGGGTCGATTCATCGCGCTCCGGCCGGTCGATGAAAATCGCCCCGGCGCCGGCACCGAAGCTCTTCTGCCATTTGGCTTCGTCCCCCTGCCAGTAGTCGGTGGTGACGTCGCTTTGCGCGACATTGAGGCCGTGTTCATCCATGAGAATGATTTCGGTGACCAGCCCGTCGGTCGTTTTTTCATCGGCAAGCAGCAGGCGGGAGGCCGGCTTGGCGAGCACGGTATCGATAAGGGGATGGCTGGTGGAGGTCAGTTCGGCGCGCCATTGTGCATCCAGCGTGTCGATTGCCATCCGGGTGATGTGGCGGTTATGGGCATTCTGTTCGCGCAGGGCAGCGATGATACGGGGGTCGGCAATCCATTGCCGCACCGTGTTTTCGGCAAAGGCACGGATAACGGTGTCATACTTGTTCTGCTGTGCTGCGGCGGCGGAATGCAGCGCCGGCAGACTTGCCGATGCAAGGGCCGAGGCCAGAAGCACTGTTGGGAGGGGGTGTCTCATCGTGTCGCGTTTCCGGGCGGTTCCTGCCAGCGTGCAGGCGCCCTTTCTGCGGTGAGGGCGTGAGGGGGCATTCTTGCATAAAAGCGGCCTCTCTTCCCTGCCCCCGAAGGTTAGCTAATCCTTTGGAAAATCGCCTCACCTGCCGGAGCGCCGGTGGTGGCTTGCTGGTGGCCGGTCTCCTCGGCTAGGCTTTCCGGCATGGACCGCTACACACGTCTCAGAACCCGGCGTGAAGATCTGTTGCTGATGTGCGCCCGCATCGGCTTCAACCCGCCTTTGATCGGGATCGGCTGAGCACTACCCGATAAAAAATCCCGAACAGGCGGAGCTTTACCTTCATGAAGATGGCTTATCCCGGTGCCGAGGCCCTCGTGGCGCTCGACAATGCGCACTATCTGCATCCCTTCACCGACCACAAGGCGCTGCGCGAAAAGGGTGCGCGCCTCATCACCCGCGCCGACGGCGTGCATGTGTGGGACGCTGCGGGTCACAAGATCCTCGACGGCATGGCCGGGCTCTGGTGCGTCAATGTCGGTTACGGCCGCAAGGAGCTGGCGGATGCCGCCGCCCGGCAGATGATGGAGCTGCCCTACTATAACAGCTTCTTCAAATCGGCGACGGTGCCGCCCGTCGAGCTCGCCAAGCAGCTTGTGGATCTCGCGCCCAAAGGCATCAGCAACGTCTTCTATGCCTCTTCCGGTTCTGAATCGAACGACACCGTCATTCGTCTCGTGCGCCATTACTGGAAGCTGAAGGGTCAGCCGGAGCGCAACATCATCATCGCGCGCAAGGATGCCTATCACGGCTCCACCATCGCCTCGGCCTCGATGGGCGGCATGTCCGCTGTGCACAAGCAGATCGGCATTACCCTGCCGGGCTTCTCCCACGTCATGCCACCCTACTGGTATGGCGAGGCGCTGGAGGGGGAAAGCCAGGAGGAGTTCGGTTTGCGCGCCGCGCGCGCCATTGAGGAGCGCATTCTGGAGCTGGGCGCGGACAAGGTGGCCGCGGTGATCGGCGAGCCGATCATGGGTGCGGGCGGCGTGCGCATCCCGCCGGAGACCTACTGGCCGGAAGTGGAGCGCATCTGCCGCAAATATGATGTGCTGCTGGTGGCGGACGAGGTCATCACCGGCTTTGGCCGCACCGGCCACTGGTTCGGCAGCCAGCGCTTCGGCTTTACGCCGGACCTGATGACGGTCGCCAAGGGCATCACCTCGGGTTACCTGCCGCTATCCGCCGTGCTGGTGGGCGAGCGGGTGGTTTCCGAGATCATGGAAAAGGGCGGCGAGTTCTATCACGGCTACACCTATTCCGGTCATCCGGTGGCCTGTGCCGTGGCGCTGGAAAACCTCGACATCATCCGCCGCGAGGGGCTGGTGGAGCAGGTGAGAAACGATACCGGCCCGGCGCTCGGCCGCATGCTGCAGCAGTTCGCCGATCATCCGATCGTCGGCGAGGTGCGCAGCGACGGGCTGGTGGCCGCGCTTGAAATCGTCCGGAACAAAAAGACGCGTGAGCGTTACCCGGGCGACGGCAAGGTCGGCACGCTGTGCCGCGATATCTGCTTCCTCAACAATCTGGTGATGCGCGCAGTAGGCGACACCATGATCCTCGCCCCGCCGCTGACCTTCAGCCATGACAACATCGCCGAGCTGGAAGAGAAGATCCGCCACGTGCTGGACGATACCGCCCGGGGCATCGGCGCGATGTGAAGAAAATATCCTTCTCCACTTGTGGAGAAGGTGGCGCGCAGCGCCGGATGAGGGTGTGGACGGTGAAGCAGGCGCTTACGCTGCCCGGACGCACCGGCAACACCCCCTCCGCCGCTGCGCGGCACCTCCCCCACATAAGGTGGGGGAGGCACTTTCGAGCGATCAACCCGTCTTCAGAAGATGAAGTTGGTGTTGATAAAGTTGGACTTGTTGCCGCGCACGATGTCGTCCAGCAGCTTCTTGCTGGCATCGGTCTGCTTGGCGGCAATCATCGAGCGGATGGAGAAGGAACGCAGCGCGTCGCTGACCGACAGCGTACCTTCCGCCGAATCCTTGCGGCCGGTGAAGGGGAACACGTCCGGCCCGCGCTGGCACTGGCAGTTGATGTTGACGCGGCAGACCTGGTTGACCAGCGGGTCGACCAGATGGCCGATATCGTCCGGGCTCGACGAGAAGATCGAGACCTGCTGGCCATGCTCGGAGGTGATGACATATTCGAGCGCGGTTTCCACATCCTCGAACGGGACGACGGGGACCACCGGGCCGAACTGCTCCTCGCGATAGATCTTCATGCCCTCGGCGACCGGATAGAGCACCGCCGGGTAGAAGAGGCTGGCGCTCGCCACGCCGCCATCGGGGTTGATGACCTTCGCGCCCTTGGACCTGGCGTCCTCCACCAGCTCGGCCATGTATTCCGCCTTGCCCGAGGGCAGCGGGGTGATGGCAACGCCCTTGTCCCACGGCATGCCGATCTTGAGCTTGGCCAGTTCTTCCACGTAGCGCTTGGTGAACTGGTCGGCGACCGACTTGTGCACCAGCAGCATCTTGAGCGCGGTGCAGCGCTGGCCGTTGAAGGACAGCGAACCGGTGATGCACTCCTTGACCGCCAGCTCGATGTCGGCATCCGCCAGCACGATGGCGGCGTTCTTGGCATCGAGGCCGAGGATGGCACGCAGGCGGTTGGTCTTGGGGTGCAGCTTCTTGAGATGGTCGGCGACCTTGCTGGAGCCGATCAGCGTCAGGGCATTCACCTTGCCGCTTTCCAGCATGTAGGGGACGATTTCCGAACCCTTGCCGTAGACGGTGTTGATGACGCCCTTCGGGAAGGCGGCGCGGAAGGCTTCCAGCAGCGGGTAAAACAAGAGCGAGCCGAAACGCGGCGGCTTGAAGACCAGCGTGTTGCCCATCAAGAGTGCCGGGATCAGCGTCGCGAAGGTTTCGTTGAGCGGATAGTTATAGGGGCCCATGCACAGCACCACGCCAAGCGGCGTGCGGCGGATCTGGCCGATGGTGCCTTCCACGATGGTGAAGCGCGAGGCGCTGTTGTCGAGATCGCGCAGCGCGTCGATGGTGGCGCGGATGTAGTCGACGGTACGGTCGAATTCCTTTTCCGAATCCGGCAGGCTCTTGGCGATTTCCCACATGATGAGGCGCACGATCTCGGTGCGGCGGGCCACCATTTCCTTGGTGAAGGTCTGCATGCAGGCAATGCGCTCGGCGACCGTCATGGTCGGCCATACACCACGGCCGCTGTCATAGGCGGCAACGGCGGCGTCCAGCGCCTCTTCTGCTTCTGGAATGCCGCCGGTCGGCACGCTGCCGAGCTTCAGCGCCTTGAGGCTGCCGTCGGCGGTGCGGATATGCACGGGGGAGACCACAGCCTGTACCGGGCCCTCCCATTTCTTCAACTCGCCGCTCACCAGCGTTACGCGCTGGTCGATCTCGCCGGCAAGCCGGTGTTCGGCGGGAATCTCGCTTTCCAGCGGGAAGAGCGAAGTCAGTTGGGCAGTGTCCGTCACGAGTGAGACCCTCCGGGCTGTCGATGCCGGCCCTTGAACGGGGAAGATGGACCGGCTTGTCATTCTCTTCTTCAGATGGCTTTCATCAAAGAAGGATCCAACCCCAATGTCGACCGACGATTGTGCAAGGCTCCATGGGGCAGCCATGCGAAAAGGGCACTTCAAAAGCCCGTGAAAGCAAGCACATAGCAGGGTAGGAAAGCGCTGCCGGCTGGAAGCGGCATCGGGGCGGCGCAAAAGGTGGCATGCAAGCGAGGACAGGTTGATGACCGTGGAACTGGTCTATGACGAGACGGGGGAACAGGCAGAAGGCCAGGTGCCGCTCGTTATTCTTCACGGCCTGCTGGGGCAGGGGCGCAACTGGGGCTCGCTGTCCCGCCGCTTCGGCCAGGGGCGCCGGGTTCTGGCGGTCGATCTGCGCAATCATGGCCGCTCGCCCTGGACGGACGAGCATGACTATCAGCTGATGGCGGCCGACCTTGCCCGGCTCATCGAGACGAAGCTGGGCGGCAAGGCCGATGTGCTGGGCCATTCCATGGGCGGCAAGGCGTCGATGGTGCTGGCGCTGACCCGGCCGGAACTGGTTCGGCGCCTGCTGGTGCTGGATGTGGCGCCGGTTGCCTATAACCATGGCGACTTCATCCGTTATATCGAGGCGATGCAGGCGGCCAATCTGGAGACCGAGCGGCGCAGCGATATCGGCGACGCCTTGATGGAGGCGGCGCCGGAAGAGGCCATTCGCGCTTTCCTGCTTTCCAACCTCGCCCGCGGGCCGGAGGGGTTTTCCTGGCAGCCCAATCTGGAAGCGCTGCGCACCAACATGGCGTCCATCCTCGACTGGCCGGCCGGGGCGCTTGCCGGCAAGCAGTATCAAGGGCCCGCCTTCTTCCTTTCGGGCGCGCGCTCTTCCTATGTCAAAGAGGCGTCCCACCCGGCGATCCGCGCCCTGTTTCCCGCCGCCCGCTTTCACGCCATCGAAGGCGCCGGGCATTGGGTGCATGCGGATAATCCGGGCGAGTTTGTTGCGCAGGCGACCGGCTTTTTTGCCGGCTGACGGCACGCCGTTCCGGCGGCCATGACAAGTCTGACGGGCCGGTGCGGCATCAGGTCGCTGCGCCGGGCGTGCGCATTTGTGCCGGAAACAGGGCTGGCAGAGCCGTGTGCCGAACTCTCAACGATTGAAAACAGACAGAAAAATCCGCTTGTCGGTCGCGCCTTCGGCTCTGCAATATGTTTTTCAAGAGGCGGGGGTGCGGCGGGGGCCGTGCCCTGATCTCCAGACCAAAATAGCAGGAGAGGCAGGGGTCATGCTTAAATCTGTCCGTACCGGGGTTTCCGGCGTCGTTCTCGCCACCGCCATGCTGGCCGGTGCAGCGCATGCAGACGGCACGCTCAACTTCTACAACTGGTCCGATTACATCGGCGAAACCACCATCGACGATTTCGAGAAGGACAGCGGCGTCAAGGTCAACTACGACGTCTATGACAGCATGGATGTGCTGGAAGCCAAGATGCTGGCCGGCAATTCCGGTTATGACCTCATCGTGCCGACGGCGATGCCCGGCCTTGCCCGCCTGATCCAGGCCGGCGCCGTGCAGAAGCTCGACAAGTCGAAGATCCCGAACCTCAAGAATCTCGACCCGAAGCTGATGGAGCGCGTGAAGAGCGCTGACCCGAACCTCGACTATGCCGCCATCTGGCAGTGGGGCACCAACGGCATCGGCTACAATGTCGACAAGGTGAAGGAGCGCCTCGGCGCCGATTACCCGATCGACAGCTGGGACCTGGTGTTCAAGCCGGAAGTCGCCGCCAAGCTGGCTGACTGCGGCATCACCATGCTCGACAGCCCGGAAGAAGTCATTCCGCTGGCGATGAACTATGCCGGCTTCAACCCGAATGCCGAAGATGCCAAGGCCTTGGCCGCGGCCGAGAAGGTGCTGCTCGCGGTGCGTCCGTCGGTGCGCTACTTCCACTCCTCCAAGTACATTACCGACCTCGCCAACGGCGAAGTGTGCGTTTCCATCGGTTTCTCGGGTGACATCTTCCAGGCGCAGTCCCGCGCCGAGGAAGCCAAGAACGGCGTCAGCATCGAATATGTGATCCCGAAGGAAGGCGCGCTGATCTGGTTTGACACCATGGCCATTCCGGCCGGTGCTCCGAATGCCGACAACGCCTACAAGTTCATTAACTTTGCGCTGCAGCCGAAGGTCATGGCCGGTATTTCCGACTATGTCTCCTACGCCAATGCCGTGCCGGCGTCGCTCAAGCTGATGGATCAGGATATCGTCAACAATCCGTCCATCTTCCCGCCGGCCGAGGTACAGGCCAAGCTCTTCCCCGGCACGCTCTATTCGCCGCGCTTCACCCGTGAAATGACGCGGGTGTGGACGAAGATGCGCACCGGCGAGTAAGAACCGGCACCGCCAGCGCCCCGGCTTCAGCAGTGAAGCCGGGGCGTTTGGTCTGTTACCTTTCCAAACAGCAAAAGCAGGCAGGTGGTCCGCATGGTTCAGACCGCGCAGCAAGTCCGGCAACAGCCCAAGAAACCCGATGCCAAGGAGCCGTGGCTCGATCCACAGGCCACGCCTTATGTGCGCATCGAAAATGTTTCCAAGCATTTCGGTGACTTCGTCGCGGTCGACAATGTCAGCCTCGATATCTACCGCGGTGAGCTGTTCTCGCTGCTGGGCGGTTCGGGCTGCGGCAAGACCACGCTGCTTCGCATGCTCGCCGGGTTCGAGCAGCCGACGTCGGGGAAGATCTATATCGACGGCGTCGACATGTCGAACATCCCGCCCTATGAGCGGCCGGTGAACATGATGTTCCAGTCCTATGCGCTCTTTCCGCATATGACGGTGGAAGCCAATGTCGCCTTCGGCCTGCATCAGGACCGCGTGCCCAAGGACGAGATCGACCGCCGAGTGACGGAAGTCCTGGAGCTGGTACAGCTCGTCTCCTTCCGCAAGCGCCGTCCCCACCAGCTCTCCGGCGGCCAGCGCCAGCGCGTGGCGCTCGCCCGTGCGCTCGTCAAACGCCCCAAGCTGCTGCTGCTGGACGAGCCGCTCGGCGCACTTGACCGCAAGCTGCGCGAAAAGACCCAGTTCGAGCTGGTGAATATCCAGGAAGAGGTCGGCATCACCTTCGTCATGGTGACCCATGACCAGGAAGAAGCGATGACGATGTCGACGCGCTTCTCGGTGATGAATGCCGGCAAGATCGTGCAGACCGGCACGCCGGCCGAAGTCTACGAATATCCCAACACCCGCTTCTCGGCCGAATTCATCGGCTCGATCAATCTCTTCGAAGGCCACATGGTCATCGACGAGGCTGACCATGCGGTGATCGAGGCGCCGGAAGCCGGCTGCCAGATCATGATCAGCCACGGCATCACCGGCACCGTCGGCAGCCGTGTATGGGTCGGCGTGCGGCCGGAGAAGATGAAGATCTCCAAGGCCGTGCCGGCGCTGGAGAATGAATATAACCTCCTGAGCGGCAAGGTGATCGAGATCGCCTATCTCGGCGACATCTCGATCTTCCACGTCACGCTCAAGAGCGGAAAGAACATCCGCGTCACGGCGCCGAATGTCAGCCGCTACTCGGTCGATTCCATCACCTGGGGCGATGAGGTCTGGGTGCATTGGAATGCCGATGCCGGCGTGGTGCTCTACACATGAGCGGGCGTGACCATCACAAGCCGTTCGGGCTTGCGCGCAGCGGCGGCATCGAAGGTCTTTCCGATGCGGCCGCCATGCATGTCGTCACCCAGTGGCTGAACCGCCTTGGCCTGCGCGGGCGCGGGCTGGTGATCGGCATTCCCTATTTCTGGTACCTGCTGTTCTTCCTTATCCCGTTCGTCTTCGTGCTGAAGATCGCGCTGTCGGAGGCCGCCTACAGCGTGCCGCCCTTCACCGATCTGACCGAGTGGGCCGAGGGGGCGCTGAAGATCACGCTCAACCTCGCCAATTTCGACTACATCTTCTCCGATAGCCTCTATGTCACCGCCTATCTCAACTCGGTGCGCATCGCGGCAATCTCCACGCTGCTGACGCTGCTGGTCGGTTATCCGATGGCCTACGCCATCGCGCGGGCCGAACGGTCCTGGCGGGCGCCGCTGCTGATGCTCGTCATCCTGCCGTTCTGGACCTCGTTCCTCATCCGCGTCTATGCGTGGATGTCGCTGCTGCAGGACAACGGTCTGGTCAATTCGGTGCTGATGAATATCGGCATCATCGACAGCCCGATCCGTATCCTCAACACCGATTTCGCGGTGTTCCTCGGCATCGTCTATTCCTACCTGCCCTTCATGATCCTGCCGCTCTATTCCACGCTGGAGAAGATGGACCTCTCCCTGCTGGAAGCGGCGGAAGATCTGGGCTGCCGGCCGTTCAAGGCCTTCTGGCGCATCACGCTGCCGCTTTCGCTACCGGGCATCATCGCCGGCTGCCTGCTGGTCTTCATTCCGGCAGTGGGCGAGTTCGTCATCCCCGAGCTGCTGGGCGGCCCGGACACGCTGATGATCGGCAAGGTGCTGTGGCAGGAATTCTTCAGCAACCGCGACTGGCCGGTGGCGTCCGCCGTCGCCATCGCACTGCTGCTGCTGCTGGTCATCCCGATCATGATCTTCCAGCATGTGCAGGCCAAGCAGCAGGAGGCCGAGAAGCGATGAACGCGCGTGGACTTGGTCTGGTTTTCCTGTGGCTGTGGGCGGGGCTGGTTTTCCTCTACCTGCCCATCGTCACGCTCATCTTCTACTCTTTCAACGACAGCAAGCTGGTGGCGGTGTGGGGCGGTTTCTCCACCCGCTGGTATGGCGAGCTGATGCATAACGGCCAGGTGCTGGATGCGGCGCTGCTCTCGCTGGAGATCGCCGTCATCAGTGCCTGCGGCGCGGTGGTGCTGGGCACGCTTGCCGGCGTGACGCTCTCGCGGTTTCCGGTCTTCCGGGGCCGCGTGATGTTCTCCGGCCTCATCTCTGCGCCGCTCGTCATGCCCGAGGTCATCTCCGGCCTTTCCATGCTGCTGCTGTTCGTTTCCATGGAGCAACTCGTGGGCTGGCCGAAGGGCCGCGGCATGCTGACGATCATCCTGACCCACATCACCATCTCGGCGGCTTACGTCTCGGTGATTGTGCAGTCGCGTCTCGTCAGCCTTGATGCTTCCATCGAGGAAGCGGCGATGGATCTGGGGGCACGGCCGACGCGCGTCTTCATGCGCATCACCCTGCCCATCATCGCCCCGGCGCTGGTGTCGGGTTGGCTGCTGTCCTTCACCCTGTCGGTGGACGATCTGGTCTCCTCCAGCTTCGTGACCGGCCCGGGTGCCTCGACGCTGCCGATGGTCATCTTCTCCAAGGTGCGCCTTGGTGTGTCGCCGGACATCAACGCCCTTGCCACCATCATCGTGCTGATCGTCACCGTCGGCGTCATCAGCGGCGGCTGGTATATGGTACGCTCGGAAAAGCGCCGCGAGCTCGAAGAGCGCATGGCCTATGCCGAGGGCGAGAAGGAAAATACCGGCATGGTGTAAGGCGTCTTTCGCCTTGCCCTGCCTTGCAGGCTCAAATGCCCTGAAACAGGCCGGGTGCTGCAGACCGCACCCGGCCTTCCCGTTGTCAGAAGCGGCCGATCATCATGACCCATCCTTCCTCCGTTCATCCCCGCTGGCTGATGCCGGCCGAGTGGGCCCCGCAGTCGCGCTGCTGGATGGCCTGGCCCTGCCGGCCGGAGACCTTCAGCGGGGCGCCGATGGATGTGGCTTTCGATGCCTATGCCAGCGTTGCCAACACTATTGCCGGTTTCGAGCCGCTCTCGATGGTGTGCCATCCCGAATTTGCTCCGGAGGCACGCCGGCGGCTGGATGGCAGCATCGAGATCATCGAGCTGCCGATTTCCGACAGCTGGATCCGCGATACCGGGCCGACCTTCGTCATCTCCGAAGCGGGCGAGCTGGGCGCGGTTGACTGGCGCTTCAACGCCTGGGGCGGCAATTATCCCGGCCATGAAGACGATACCCATCTGGCCGGCCGCATCGCCGAGCGGGTCGGGGCCGTGCATCTGCCGGTGGACATGTTCTTCGAGGGTGGGGCCATTACGGTGGATGGCGAGGGCACGCTGATCACCACCGACAATGTGCCGCTCAATGCCAACCGCAATCCGCACATCACGCGCGAGAAGGTGGAAGGGCATTTCGAGCTGATGCTGGGGGCCAGCAAGACCATCTGGCTGCCGGGCATCTATGAAGAGGACGAGACCGACGGCCATGTGGATGAGGTTGCCTGCTTCACCCGCCCAGGCCAGGTGCTGCACCTCAACTGCTCCAACCCGAACGACCCCAATCATGCGGCCTTTGCCGCCAATCTCGCCGTCCTGCGGCAGGCAACGGATGCCAAAGGCCGCAAGCTGGATGTGGTGACTATCGAGCAGCCGGCAGAGCGGCGGGAGAAGGATGGCGTACGTCTGACGCTTTCCTATCTCAACTTCCTCATCGGCAACGGCTTTGTTCTCATGCCGGCTTTCGGCGTACCCGAGGATGAGCCGGCGCGCGGCCTGCTGGCCGAGCTGTTCCCGGACCGCAAGGTGGTGCAGTTGCCCGCGATGGGCATCGTCAATGGCGGCGGCGGCATTCACTGCATCACCCAGCAGCAGCCCGCCGTCGGCGCCTGATTTCAGCATTATGTCCGTACGGTGGCAGTTGGTCTGCCACCGTAACAGGGCGTCCTTCCCGCATACGCATTTGACTCTGCCCCACGGCTCCTTCAGCCTTGGGGCATGTCACGCCGCATCGTCATTTCCCTTTTATGTGTGATGCTTGCCGCCTTTTGTGCGGCAGGCGCGGGGGATCGTGCGCTGACCGTGCTGGGCGGTGCCGAGCCGGCGGTTGCCGGCAGTACAGCGGTTGAACGCATGCTCCGTACGGCGCTCGGCGTCTTTGCCACCGTACGGGGTATTGATGCCGTGGTTTCGGCCGCGCAGACGGCCAGCGTTTCCGTTGGCGTTGGCGTCAGCGGTTCGCTTGAAGTCGGCGAGCTGCTCGACCCGCTGAATGACGTACTGGAACAGGCAGGCTCCGTGCTGCTCACGGCCACGGTGGCGCTGGGCGGCGAGCGGCTGCTGATCGATATCGGGCAGGAATGGGGCCTCAAGCTGCTGGTGCCGATCGGCCTTCTGGCGGCCGCGGTTTCGGTTCTGCTGGGCGGGGGCAGTGCCGCCATGGTGGCGCGCCGTACGGCATGGGCGTTCCTGATGCTGGGGTTGCTTGGCCGCTTCCTCGTGCCGCTCGCCTTCGTCGGGGCGGAACAGCTCTCCCACGGGGTGATCCAGCCGCAGATCGAAAAGGCCGAGGCGGACCTTCGGGCCCTGCATCAGGAGGACAGCACGCTGATACCGGCGCCGGGTGCCGATCAGGGCTTTTTTTCCACCCTCTCCGACATGGCGGCGGTACGCGAGAAACTTCAGCACACGGTCGATGCGCTGCTCTCCGGCGCGGACCGTATTGTCGAGAGCCTGGTGCGGCTGGCGGCTGCCTATCTGTTCCTCATCGTGCTGGTACCGTTGGGCGTGCTGTGGCTGCTCGGCCGGGCGACGAATGCTGCGATGACAGCCTTGCTGAGCGAGCCGCCGCCGGGTTGGAGGCGGGACAGCGATGACGATGAAGAAGAGGGGGCGCGGCGATGACCATCGAGGCGCTTAACCTCGCCATCATGCTGGGGGCCGCGCTGGTGGTCTCCAGCGTGCTTTCCAGCGTAATTGCGTTCCGCTTCGGCGCCCCGCTGCTGCTGATCTTCCTGCTGCTTGGCCTTGTCTTCGGTGAAGACGGGCTTGGCATCCCGTTCGACGATACCTCCTTTGCCTATGCCGTCGGCTCGGTTGCCATCGCCATCATCCTGTTCGACAGCGGCTTTACCACCCGCTGGCGCAGCCTTGCGCTGGCGGCGGGGCCAGCCGGAATGCTGGCAACGGTGGGTGTGCTCATTACCGCCGGCATGATCGCGCTCTTTGGCGCCATGCTGCTGGATCTGGACTGGCTGTCGGCTCTGCTCCTGGGCGCCATTGTCAGCTCAACCGATGCGGCGGCCGTGTTCTTCCTGCTGCGCGTCGGCGGCATCACGCTGCGCGACCGTGTGCGCTCCACGCTGGAAGTGGAGAGTGGCAGCAATGACCCGATGGCGATCTTTCTCACCCTGTCGCTTGCCAGCATGGCGACCCTCGGCGGCATCGAGAGCCATGGCGGGCTCTGGCAGATGCTGGTGGTGGAATTCCTGCGCCAGATGGGCTTTGGTCTGGTGGGCGGGCTTGCCGGCGGCTGGCTGCTGGTTCAGGGCCTCAACCGCATCCGCCTCGACCCGGGGCTTTATCCCATCGTTGCCCTGGCGGCGGCGGTGTTACTGGCAACGGTGGTCAATGCGCTGGGCGGCAGCGGCTTTCTTGCCATCTATATCGCCGGTGTGATTGCCGGCAATTCCCGGGTGCATGCCGCCGGCAGCCTGGGCCGGTTCCAGGAGGGCATGACCTGGCTTGCCCAGATAACCATGTTCCTGACGCTGGGCCTGCTGGCAACGCCCACGCAGTTCATCTCGCTGGCCCCGGCCGGTCTTGCGCTTGCGCTGCTGCTGATCTTCGTCGCCCGTCCGCTGGCCGTCTGGATTTGCCTGCTGCCCTTCGGTTTCAGCCGCAAGGAAACGCTCTTTATCGGCTGGGTCGGCCTGCGAGGCGCGGTTTCCATCCTGCTGGCGCTGGTGCCGGTGCTGTCGGGGCTCGAAAGCGGGCGCCTGCTGTTCAATCTCGCCTTCATCGTCGTCTTCGTCTCTCTGGTGGTGCAGGGCTGGACGCTGCGGCCGGTAGCCCGCCGCCTCGGCCTTGTGGTGCCGCCGGCCATCGGCCCGCTTGATCGCTCCGAACTCGAACTGCCCGGTGCCCCCGGCGACTATGAGCTGCTGACCTATCGCGTTGCCGATGATTGCCCGGTGGCGCAGGGCGAACGCATTCCCCGCTGGGCCCGCCCTTCCCTGATCGTGCGCGAGGGCAAGAGCCTGCTGCCGGAGCGTGCCGGCCGGCCACAGGCGGGCGACTATGTCTATATCTTCGCCGCCCACAGCCGGGTGGCGCTGATGGACCGGCTGTTTGCCGCCCGGGCGGAGGGCGATCTTGAGCAGGAAGCCGCTTTTTATGGCGATTTTGCACTCGAGCCGGACGCGCCCCTGACCACGGTTGCCCTGCTGTACGGTCTTGAAGTGCCGGCGGATGTGGGCGATGCGACGGTTGCCGGTTATCTTAGCAAGGCCGTGCATGGCCGGCCGGAGACGGGCGACCGGGTGCGCCTTGGTGCGGTGGAGCTCATCGTGCGTGCCGTGGATGAGGAAGGCCACATCGCCGATGTGGGACTTGCCGTTGACCCGGCGCCCGAGCGGCGAGTGGTCATTCCCTATAACCGGCGCGAGCTGGCGCAGGTGACGACGGACTTGAAAGCGCGGCTGGCGCGCCGGCGTCGCGGCAAGGCTGCCGCGGCCCCGGGCGGGGTGCATGACCTGCCCGATGCACCTGATTTCGGCCGCGGCGACCATGACGCGGACGTCAGCGACAAGAAAGGCCCGGCCGACGTCTGAGGTCGTTCCGGGCCTTCTCTCAAATTCTATCGTACTGGATAGAGCCCCTCAGGCGGCACGCCGCGTGAGGCGAAGGCCGAGCCGGCCCCACACATCCAGCAGCGCATCCGTCAGCACGTCCATCTGCGCATCGGTGTGCATCGGCGTGGGGGTGAAGCGCAGCCGCTCGGTACCGCGCGGCACGGTGGGGTAGTTGATGGGCTGCACATAGATGCCGTGCCGCTCCAGAAGCTCGTCGCTGGCGCGCTTGCACAGCACGGCATCGCCCACCATCACCGGCACGATGTGGCTTTGCGAATTCAGCACCGGCAGGCCGGCATCGCGCATCAGCTGCTTTAGGCGGGCGGCTCGTTCCTGATGGGCAAGCCGCACTTCCGGGTGCTGCTTCAGCCAGCGGATGGAGGCGCGGGCGCCTGCGGCTACCGCCGGGGTAAGGGCGGTCGAGAAGATGAAGCCATGGGCGAAGGAGCGCACCAGGTCGATCAGCGCGGCAGAGCCCGCGATGTAACCGCCATGCACGCCAAAAGCCTTGCCAAGGGTGCCGTTGATGCAGGTGATGCGGTGCATCTGTCCGTCACGTTCGGCAACGCCGCCGCCCCGCGCGCCATACATGCCGACGGCATGCACTTCGTCGAGGTAGGTCATGGCGCCGTACTTGTCGGCCAGGTCGCAAATCTCGCGGATGGGGGCGATATCGCCATCCATGGAATAGACGGACTCGAAGGCAATCAGCTTCGGCCGGCCAAGCGGCTGGGCGCGCAGCAGATCTTCCAGATGCACGAGATCATTATGCCGCCAGATGTGCCGTTCGGCCCGGCTGTGGCGGATGCCTTCGATCATCGAGTTGTGATTGAAGGCATCGGACAGGATGACGACGTCATTGATCTCGCGCCCCAGCGTGGAGAGCGCGGCCTGGTTGGCGACATAACCGGTGGAAAAGATCAGCGCGGCTTCGGTGCCGTGCAGGTCGGCCAGCTCGCGCTCCAGCAGGATGTGGGCGTGGTTGGTGCCGGAGATGTTGCGGGTGCCGCCGGCGCCGGCGCCGCAGCGGTCGATTGCCTCATGCATGGCGGCCATCACCTCGGGATGCTGGCCCATGCCTAGATAATCGTTGGAGCACCAGACGGTCACGTCCTGCGTGGTGCCATCGGCCCGGTGGCGCAGCGCTTGCGGAAACTTGCCGGCCTTGCGTTCCAGATCGGCGAAGACGCGGTAGCGGCCCTCGCTCTTGAGGTCGGCAATACGCTCTGCAAACAGGCGCTGATAATCCATGGGGGCGGTCCAGTCAGTAGCTTCGGCTTGGCGGCAAGGCACTCTTTGCGGGCGTCTTTCCCTTGTCTTTGCCGGCTCGGTCCTTGCGGATGGCCGATGAGGGAAGTTTTGCCCGGGTGGCGGCTATCGTCTTGTCGAGTGTCTTCTGTGTTGTTCTGTTGAGGTTAAATGATGCTTGCCCGCCCCGCGAGTCCTTGATTTGCGTCAAGGCGCCGCGAATTGCTGGGTCTTTCGCACTTGGGCACGGGAGTATCGTGAGGGGCAAGTGGTCAAACCGCCCACCCTGCGGGTTATCGGGATAGGGGCCGAAACGGTGGCCGGTCAGGCCGCCCAGGTGCTGTAGCGGCCCTTTTCGGGCTCGTAAGCGAGGATACGGTGATTGTTGGTGTCGCTCACCAGCACCGTGCCGTCTTTCGCGCACCAGAGGCCGGCCGGCTCCGCCAGCGGCAGGCAGAGGTTGTCCGTACAGTCGAAGCGGGTTCCCCAGTCGCTGGTCATGCGCGTCAACGGGTCGAGCCGGCGCAGCGTTGCATTATAGCTGTCCGCCACCATCAGCGCGCCATCCGGCGCCAGCGACAGCCCGAGGGCGTGCTGCAGCAGCGTGTCGGCAAAATTGCCATTGCGGTGGCCGAAATCGAAAAGGCCGCTGCCCACCAGCGTTTCCACCGGGTTTCCTTCCCGCTCCAGCCAGACGGCGCGGATGGCTGAGGTTTCGCTGTCGGCAAACCACAGCACGCTGCCATCGGGGGCAAGGACGAGGCCGCTCGGCTGGGCGAGATGTGCGGCAAGGCCAAGCCCGTCGCGCAGCCCTTCCGGCCCTGCGCCCGCAAGAGGCTCAATGAGGCTGGTGGACGTCGCAAGTGTCAGTAACTGGTGGGTGCCGGCATTGGCGATATAGAGCGTCGCCTCATCCGGTGAGAGCGCAAGATCCCATGGGGAGGCAAGCGGCGCCTTCAGCCCCGGCAGATCGCGGTCGACAACCCCGCCGCGCCTGCCGGTGCCGGCAAGCGTCAGCACATGTCCCGTCGCGAGATCGATGCGGCGGATGGCATGATTGCCGGTATCGGCGACGTAAAGCGCGTCGCGTCCGGCCACCAGCCCTTCCGGCGACCGGAAGCTGGCTTCACCGGCGGGGCCATCCTCAAAGCCGGCGCTGCCGCTGCCAAACCGCCGGCGTTCACGGCCTGCGGCATCGAAGAGCACGATCTGGTGATGGCCGGCATCGGCAACCGCCCAGCCCTGCGGCTCTTCCGGGCGGGTGCTGAGCGGCTTGATCTTGCCGGGGAAGCGCAAAAGCCCCTCGCCCGGCTCTTCCACCGGCGCAAGGTCAAGCGGTGCCGGGGCCAGCAGGCCTTCCGCCTTGCAGTTGGCAAGTGTCTGCGCCACCGCTTCCAGCAGCCGGTCGGGATCTGGCTCGCCGGAAAGCTGGCCGACCAGATGACCATCGGGGCCGACAAAGACCAGGGTTGGCCAGGCGCGCACGGCATACTGCTTCCAGAGCTGAAAGTCCGGATCATGCACGACCGGGTGGCGGATGTCGTAGCGGGCGATGGCCCGGCGCACATTCTCGCCCTGCCGCTCGGCCGGGAACTTCGGCGAATGCACGCCGATAACCACCACCTCGTCCGGAAAGGTTTCTTCAATCCGCCGGAGCGTGGGGATGATGTGCATGCAGTTGATGCAGCAGAAGGTCCAGAAATCGAGGATGACCAGCTTGCCAGCGAGCGCCTTGAGCGTGAGAGGCCCGGCAGTGTTGAACCAGGTAAGGCCGGGCCGGTTGATTTCGGGGGCACGGACGGGCTGGGCAAAGCCTGGCGGCATGGCGGAGGGTCTCTTGCGGTGGGCACATGCCCGCTTGGCCTTGCGGCAAGGGGCGCTTCTGGAGCATGAGATGGGCAGAGGCAGGCGCGGATACAACGCCCGGAAGGGCGCGTGTCGCGCAGGGCCGCCATTCATCAGCCGGCTGCCGCATCAATGAGCGGCCGGGCACTCAAGGGATTGCAGGCGAAAATGATTCTGGTCTTCGGCTCGCTGAACATGGACCTCGTGATGCAGATGGAGCATCTGCCGCAGCCGGGCGAGACGGTGATCTGCCCGGGATACGTGCTGAAGGCTGGCGGCAAGGGCAACAACCAGGCCGTGGCTGCCGCGCGGGCGGGAGCAAAGGTGGCGATGGCCGGCGCGCTGGGGCGCGACGGTTTTGGCGACAGCCTTGCCGCGCGCCAGCAGGGCGAAGGCATCGACATTTCGCTGATCGCCCGCGGGGAGGCGCCGACCGGCTGCGCCCCGATTGCCATCGATGCCGCCGGCGAGAACTTCATCGTTGTGGCCGGCGGCGCCAACCTGACGGCAAACCAGGCCGCCATCCCGCAGGAGAAGCTGGGGAGCGGCACGCTGGTGGTGCTGCAGATGGAAGTGCCACATGCGGAAAACTGGGCGCTGCTGGCCCGTGCCAAAGCTGCCGGTGCGCGAACCCTGCTCAATGTTGCGCCGGCTGCTGCCGTGCCGGAAGCCGCGCTTGGCGATGTCGACTTCCTGGCCGTCAACGAGATCGAGGCGGTGCAGGTCGCCCGTGCGCTTGGCATCATGGAGGCGGAGCCGCTGAGCGCCGCTGCCGCGCTTGCCCGCCGCTATAATCTGGCCTGTGTGGTGACGCTGGGCGCGCGCGGGGCCGCACTGGTGACGGCAGAGGGGGGCTGGCGTGTCCAGCCGCTCAAGGTCGAGGTGGTGGATACCACCGGGGCCGGGGATGCCTTCGTCGGCAACTTTGCCGCTGCACTCGATGCCGGCCTTGCGCCGGAAGAAGCGCTACGGCGGGCCTCGGTTGCGGGCTCTCTCGCCTGCACCGCGGTGGGAGCGCAGGAAGCACTGCCGCGCGCTGCCGATGTGGATGCGAAGCTGGCCGGAGTGCCGGCGGCAACCCCGCTCTGAGCATGGCTTGCCCTGCTTAAAAGGCGTGACAGGGCAGGGGTGAAAGGCCGATATCTTTAGCTGTTGGTCTCCGAACTGCTGGTTTGATGCTGGCGGGCCGCCTTTCCGGCCGCCGGAGATGAGCCTGTTTTGCCCAAAGGTTTCAGATGCCCGTTCTTAACCGCATTGCCGATTTCCACGACGAGATGACGGCCTGGCGCCGGGATTTTCACATGCACCCGGAACTGGGGTTCGAGGAGGTTCGCACCTCCGGCATCGTGGCGGAGAAGCTGAAGGGCTGGGGCATCGAGACCCATACCGGCATTGCCACCACCGGCGTGGTCGGCGTGATCCGGGGCAACCGGGGTGATGGACCGACCATCGGCCTGCGCGCCGACATGGACGCGCTGCCGATGCAGGAAGAAAACGAGTTCGGCCACAAGTCCCTCAATCCCGGAAAGATGCATGGCTGCGGCCATGACGGGCACACCACCATGCTGCTTGGAGCGGCGCGCTACCTTGCCGAGACGCGCAATTTCCGCGGCTCCGTGGTGGTGATCTTCCAGCCGGCTGAAGAAGGCGGCGGCGGCGGGCGCCGCATGGTGGAAGAAGGGCTCTTCGACCGTTTCCCCTGCGATCAGGTCTACGGTATGCACAATTGGCCGCAGATGCCGTTCGGCACGGCCGGCATCATTGACGGGCCGATCATGGCCGCTGCCGATCTTATCAACATCACCGTGCGCGGCACGGGTGCCCACGCGGCCATGCCGCATCTGGGGATCGACCCGGTGGTGGTGGCGAGCCATATCGTCACCGCCTTGCAGACACTGGTCAGCCGCACGACCGACCCGCTCGACAGCGCGGTGATTTCCGTCACCAAGCTCAATGCCGGCAGCGCGCATAATGTGATTGCCGACAATGCCGTGCTGGGCGGCACGGTACGCACCTTCAAGCCGGCCACCCGCGATGCGATGGAAGCCGGCATTCGCCGTGTAGCGGAGAATGTGGCGATGGCCTTTGGCGCGAGCGCCGAAGTGGAATATCGCCGCAACTACCCACCCACCATCAATGAAAAGCTGGCGACCGAAACGGCCGCCCGGGCGGCGACGCGTGTGGTGGGCGAGGAGAATGTGCTGCGTGACCTCGCCCCCAGCATGGGCGGGGAGGATTTTGCCTTCATGCTGGAAGCAAAGCCGGGCAACTATATCTGGCTCGGCCAGGCGGGCGGACCGTCGGCCTGCAACGTCCATAACCCGAAATATGATTTCAACGACGCCCTGCTGCCGCTGGGCGCCAGCTATTGGGCGGCGCTGGTGGAAGAGACGCTGGGCGCCTGATCGGGGGCGCCCGGAGCCTTGCCTTCTTGTATCGCGGGGAGCGGGCCGGGTTTGCCGAGGAGATAACCCTGGGCATAGTCGGCCCCCATCGCGGTGATGCGCTCCATCATCTCCCCGGTCTCCACCCCTTCGCACACCACCCGTTTGCCGAGGCCTTGCACCAGTTGCACGATGCCGCGGCAGACATTGAAGTAATGCTGGCCTTCCATCGCCCGCAGCACCATGGAGCGATCCAGCTTGATGGTGTCGAAAGGCGTCTGGGTCAGCTGGGTGAGGGAAGTGTAGCCCGAGCCGAAATCATCAAGCGCGATGCGCACGCCCATATCGCGCAGGGCGGCAAGGCGGTCCAGCACCAGCTGGCCGGGGTTGAGCGCGACGGTTTCGGTGACTTCCAGCTCAAGCCGGCTGGCGGGAAAACCGGTTTCACTCAAAATTCCGGCCACGAGTGCCGGCAGGTCGCTGCGCTCCAACTGCACGGCTGAGACATTGACGGCGATGTGCTCGTCTTCGGCAAGGCCGCTGGCAAGCGCGCCCGTCAGCGCAGCGCGCAGCGCCCATTCGCCCAGTTCCAGAATCTGTCCGCTCGATTCCGCGACCGGCACAAAAACCGCCGGGGAAACCGGCCCCAGCTCCGCACTGTTCCAGCGCAGCAGCGCTTCATAGCCGGCACGTTTACCGGTAGCCGCGAGGACGACCGGCTGGTAGGCGATGCTCATCTCGCCCTGGCCGATGGCGTCGGACAGCAGGCCGATAAGGCGTGTGTGATGCCGGATTTGCTCTTCGAAGGCGCTGTCATAATGGTCGTAGGCCAGCCCCTCCTTGAGGTGGGAGCGCTCCAGCGCCGTCAGCGCGTAACCCAGCAGGCGTGCCGGACCGTTATGCGCTCCCGGCGCCAGCGACCAGCTACCGACGGCGCCGATGCGCACCATCGGGTGCATGATGCCCCTGGCGTTGCGGAGATCGGCGGCAAGCTCGGTAACGACACGCGATTCTTCCAGCGGCGGCACCCGGCCCTCGATGATGAAGCCAAGCTCGTTCTCGCGGGTACGGGCGGCAAAGCGGGTTCCAGGCCGGCCATAGAGCATGCGGTTGGCCAGCGTGCGCAGTACCCCCAGCGCCTCGTCATGGCCGAAAGAAAGGGCAAGGCGGCCGAAGTTCCCTACGCGGGCCAGCAGCAGGGTGAACTCGCCTTTTTCCGGCATGGTGCGCGCCAGTTCATCCAGCAGGGCAGCCCGGCTGGGCAGGCCGGTTTCCTGATCGACGAAGGCGAGTTCGGCGATGCGCTGGCGATCCAGCTCCTGCTCGGTCACGTCGATGCATTCGACGAGCAGCCTGACCGCGCCATTGAACGGGGCGTGGGTTACATAGGCATCGAGCCAGCGCTCAGGTCCGCGCACGCGGAAGCGCCGGCGCAGCGGTATTGCGTCGGCCTCATGCGTTGTGAGCGCCGTCAGCCGGTTCGTAACCTCCTGCCGGTTGCCGGCCAGCAGCTCGGGGAAGGGACGGCCGATCAGCTCCCCGATCGGGTGCGCGAAATAATCCGCCGCGCGGCCATTGGCCTGCAGCACCCGCATATCGGAGGCGGAGAGCAGCAGGCGGGAGAGCGAGCGGGTTTCGAACAGCGCTTCGTAACTGCTCTCGGCCGCCAGCTCGCGCGCCGCAGCATGTTTGACGGCGCTGAGATCGAGCATGTTGGCGACGAAGAGCTTTTCACCGCCCTGCTGGTATTCCGTCACTGTCAGAAAGATCGGCAGCAGCGTGCCGTCCTTGCGGCGGGCGCTCAGCTCGCGGCCCTGGCCGATGATGTGGGGTTTGTGGCTGGTCAGGTAGTCCTGCACATAGCGGTCGTGCTGCTGGGCCATCAGGCTGGGCATCAGCAGGGTTACCGGCCGGCCAAGAGCCTCCGCCTCGCTCCAGCCGAAAAGCGCCTCTGCCGCCGGGTTCCAGGCGCAGATGCTGCCGTTCGCCCGCATGGCCACGATGGCCGTTTGCGATACGGCCATGATCGCTGCCGCGTCGATCTTCAACGCGAGCGATCCTGAAGTCGGGCGGGCGAAAGCATGGGGCCTTGGGTGCTCGGTCGGCATCTTGGAGTGAACAGACGATGGTGCAAGGCGTTACCAATAGGGACAACACGCAGAACGGGAATTGATCTGGATCATCCTGTCCGCTCTGCCTCCTGATGCTTGCCCGATGCTGTGACATAGTTCTCACAGCTGCATTTGAGCAGCGTCCTGTCCCATCCAGGGCCGAAACATGAAAAAAGCTCCACCTGCCGGGGCAGATGGAGCTTGATATGGCGTAAGCCCTGACGGTGCGTCGGGCGGGTTATTCGCCCAGTACGCGCTTGAAGATCTCGTCCACGCGCTTGGTGTGGAAGGAGAGATCAAACAGCTCATCCAGCTTTTCATCAGACAGCACAACGTCGGCGTCAGCCTTCAGGAGGTCGAGCAGCGAGCTCTCGCCGCCCCAAACCTTCATGGCGTTGCGCTGCACGAGGCGGTAGCTGTCCTCGCGGCTGACACCGGCCTGGGTGAGAGCCAGCAGCACACGCTGGGAGAATATGAGGCCGCCCATGCTCTCCAGGTTCTTCATCATCGCATCCGGATAGACCACCAGCTTGTCGATGACGCCGGTCAGGCGGGCGAGGGCGAAGTCGAGGGTAACGGTGGCATCGGGGCCGAACATGCGCTCGACCGAGCTGTGGGAGATGTCGCGCTCATGCCAGAGGGCGACGTTCTCCAGTGCCGGGGTCACGGCGGCACGCACGACGCGGGCAAGGCCGGTGAGGTTCTCGGTCAGCACCGGGTTGCGCTTGTGCGGCATGGCCGAGCTGCCCTTCTGGCCGGGGGAGAAATACTCCTCCGCCTCGCGCACTTCGGTGCGCTGCAGATGGCGAATTTCGGTGGCCAGATTCTCGATCGACGAGGCGATGACGCCGAGCGTGGCGAAGAAGGCAGCGTGGCGGTCACGCGGGATGACCTGGGTGGAAACCGGCTCCGGCTTCAGGCCCAGCTTGTCCGCCACCCACTTTTCCACGAACGGGTCGATATGGGCATAGGTGCCGACGGCGCCGGAGATCATGCAGGTGGCGATCTCTTCCCGTGCGGCGATGAGGCGCGTCTTGCAGCGCTCGAAGGCGGCATAGTGGCCGAGCAGCTTGAGGCCGAAGGTGGTCGGCTCGGCATGGATGCCGTGGCTGCGGCCCATGGTGACCGTCATCTTGTGCTCGAGCGCGCGGCGCTTCAGGGCGGCCAGCAGCTCGTCCATGTCCTGCAGCAGCAGGTCGGAGGCCTGCTTCAGCTGTACGGCAAGGCAGGTATCCAGCACGTCGGACGAGGTCATGCCCTGATGGACGAAGCGCGCTTCCGGGCCGACATATTCGGAAAGGTTGGTGAGGAAGGCGATGACGTCGTGCTTCACCTCCCGCTCGATCTCGTCGATGCGCTCGATTTCCCACTGGCCGCGTTCCCAGACCGCCCTGGCGGCCTCCTTCGGGATGACGCCGAGCTCGGCCTGCGCGTCGCAGGCATGCGCCTCGATCTCGAACCAGATACGGAACTTGTTCTCGGGTTCCCAGATGGTGGTCATCTGCGGACGGGAATAACGCGGGATCATCGGCGGCCTCGGCGCTGGCGGGGAGGAGCAGGGCTGGAGAATTCGCGGGTCTTTTAGCAGCGGCAGACGGGGGAGGAAACCCTCGTGGCGCCGCTGTTATGGCATTCTTGCCACCGGGCCGGACTGGCTGTGTTGTTCCTGCCTGCTGCTCGCACCGAACCATTGGCTTCTACAGCTCAGTTAAAACCCATCTGCTCGACAAAGGCATGGCCGAGACGGTGCTCGAAAGCGCTGTCGGCATAGACGAGTGCCGCTCCCTCGAAAAATCCTCCGTCGGGCGTGGCCGGGATGATTTCGCAGTTCTCGCTGATCGTGCGCAGGTAAAGCGCCGGGGGCAGACCATGACGTTGGGCGCGGGGGGCGAAATCAATTCGCCAGGCCGTTGCATAGGTCTTGCCCGATGCCGGCGATCTCCAGTGCGGCGAGTGAGCCGGGTCTGCGGGGGTGAGTATGTTGAGGTCGAAGTCCCAATCCTCTCCGGATTGTGCGGTCCTTGCCGTAAGGGCAAGGCCGCCATTGCCTTGCGGCACCCTCCGGTCGAGCGGGTAATAGAGATTGCCGAAACCATGTTTCGGCGGCTTGCCGACACCCGTGCCGGTGATCCATTGCGGCGTGGAGGGCTGCCAGAACTCGGCCAGGGCAAGCGAATGCCCGTCATCAAGCGTGACGGCGATCCAGTCGCCGAGATAGAGCGGGCGAGAGCTTGGCGTGTTGCCGCGCAGTGCGGCAACCCAGCCTTTGCCCGGCTGGCGCCGGGTTCCGTCCGTGCCCTGATCGGAAGCAGTGCTGTTTGCGACACTCTTGGCGAGCATCTGGCGATCGAGCCAGAGCGTGCCGCCAGCGATCAGATGCTCCTCGCCATCGATGGCAAGCGTTCCTGTAGCAATGCGCAGTACCGGCTGCGCGCATTCATAGGAGGAAAGCCCGATGCCGCCATCCGCGAACATTTCCGGGCCGACATAAGCCGACAGTCCCTCCATCACCGTTCCGCGAAAATCGGTGACGTCGAGCGTCACTGCATATCCAGCCCGGCGGGTAGTGGCCGTGTCGGCGGTCGCAATCAGCCCCTGCCCCTGGGCAGAAAGCGTGTAACGCGAGCCGGGCAGGCCAACCGGCGCGCCATCCGAGGCGCTCACATCATACTCGAACTGCCAGCCCTGCGAGGAGCCGATCCAGGGCAGGTTGAGGTGGAGGTCACGGGCCAGATCCGGGGACCGTCCGACAACTTCAAGCAAGGGGCGCAGGGAGGCGCTGTAGGCGGTATCGCTTACCGGCGGGATTACCCCGGCCGCGGGCAGCCAGGGAGAACTGGAGACGCCGAAACCAACCCCTTCGCCACTGAGATAGCAGGAGCCGTGCCTCTCGTCCCGCCAACCGATGCCGGTGAGCCCCAGCCCTAGTTGCAGGCCGACATCGAACCGCCCGATCTGGATGTGAAGGCTGAACAGCTCGCCGAGGCTGGTTTCTATGACCCCGACATAATACCACCACTCCTGGGCATATTGCGGCTGCATGCCAAAGAGCCCTGGCAGCGATACGCGTGGTACCGACCAACTCGGCCCCGGATAACGCGGCGGAAAGGAGGCTCCGCCTCCCTGCGGTCCGGTACCGGTTGCCACATAGTTGGCGGCCGCGTCATTGTCGCTGCGCACCCCCGCGTTCTGCAGGATGGATTGTGGAACCTGAAGCCGACCGAGCGGGAGCGCGTGATTTCCGGTGAAGACGAGACCAGTGGGGAAGGAGGTGCCATTCGCCGAATAGGGGCAAATGTCGAAAAAGCCCTCCGGAGAATAGGTATCGAAGCTGGTTCCGGTGAAGAGTGTGCTGATGATCTCCTCGACTACATCAATCGCGACTTCCTCAGCCGGCTGAAGTCCGGTTGCCCAGTAATTATCTTCGTAGCGGATATCACCATAGGTGCGGCAGCCGCCGATATCGCCGCCATAAGGCACGCCGTTGAGCGTGCTCGGCAGGCTGTTATAGCTGAGCGGATCGCCCGGATGCGGCGGCGGCCCGAGATAGACGTGGCCAATGGGGTTATCGAACAGGGCGTTGCCGCGGACGATGACATAGCGGCTGCCGCCATCGGTATAGAGGACATTGCCGCCGGCCCCCGGACGTTTGTCGCAGGCAACATTGCCTTCGATCCGCAGCGCATCGTCGAAGGAGTTTCCCTGCCAGCCGCAGCAATAGATCGCGCCGCCATCCCACAATGTTTCGAGGAAACGGGAGATGTGATTGCGTGAAACCTGGTTGCCGCAATTGACCGTTGGACCGGTATGAACGCCCCACATCCCGGATTTGGCGTTGGGAATGCCGGGGTAACTGCCCGGATCGAGCAGGCCCCACCCCCAACCGAGCGCGATGCCGGACCAGGGGACCTCGCTGATGGTGTTATTGGTTACCGTGCTGCGGGTGGTGAAGCCGAGATAGATCGCGGCAGTGTCGACATAGTCACGGCCGGTGCGCCGGATCCTGTTGTCGGTGATCACGGTGTCGCGGGTATGCCCCGCCGGCGTCGGGCTGACATCGCAGGCTGCGATGCCGCCGACCTGAATTGCGGCGGAGGCGATATCGTCAAAGCTGCACCGGGTAATCCGGCACCCCTGGCTGCCGGTGTCGAAATCGAGCGCGACGGCACCCAGATGCTCGAAACGGCAACGGTTGAAGTTTATGCCTTGTGCATAGGCAAACCGCAGATTGCCGGGTGTGCGGTCGACATATCGCGAATGCCCGGTGAGGTTCGGGCGATGCCGGTTTCCCCGCAGGTGAAATCCGCTCTGGTCTACAACGTACCCGTCATCGTCACTCGGGGCGTTCCAGGTCGCATGGGAAAAGCCGATGCCCTCGAAGGAAAGTCCGCAGACAGGCCGGTCTTCATGCCCGATGGCCTTTATCAGGAGCTCGATCGCCGGGGCGATGACCTCGGCAATCGACAGGTCCTCGCCCGGTCGCGGGATGTAGAACAGGGCATCTGCTTCGGTATCCAGTACCCATTCGCCCGGCTGATCGAGGAAGCTGTAGTCATTTTCAAAGCGGGTGACCTGCCAGAAACTCCAGATGCCGGGCGCTTCGACGGGCGGGGCGCCGTTCTGGGGGCTGGAACTTGTGAACGCCAGATTGGCGTTGGTCCAGGCAGGTTGGGCCAGCTCAATAGTTCCGGGCGTGGTGCCGTTCGCCGCGGTGATCGAGCGAACGGGAAGGCGCATCATCTTCCATTGTGTCTCGATGACCGCTTCCACCTGTGCAGGGCGGCACCAGCTGGCCGGGTCGCGCCAGCCGGCAGGGTTGATGTCGGTGGGAAGAAAATCGATGCCGCCCCCGATCACATAGGGATCATCACGTGTCGGTGGCGGGTCCGGGAGGATGGGGGTGGGGCGGAAGCCGGCGGGAATGCCACCCTCCGGTATCGATGTGGCGGCTCTCGTGGCGCGCTGGCCGTTGATGTAGAGCTGGCGCGTACGCAGGCCCTGGGCCGGGGCGGTGTAGATGTTGCGGGCAGCATCATGGAGCGTCCAGCCGGTGATCCGTCGCCCGCCCGAGATTGTTGGGGCGGCCTCATCCGCGGCAGTAAAACGCACTTTCGGGCCGGTCGGCCCAAACAGCCCGGGGTCAAAGACCAGAGGAGCGGAAACCGGATAAGTCCCGTCCTCGAGGATGACCGTGATCGCACTTTCAGGCGGAGCGGCTTCGGCGCGGCGGCAAAGTTGCGAATGGGTGTGAGCCAATGTCCGGAAAGGAGCGTCGCGTGTGCCGGGGCCGTTATCGTCACCGGACGGTGAGACCCAGAAGGTGGCAATATCGGGAGACTGCTGTAGCGGCAGGTTCATCAGTTTACCCCTCCCTCCGGGCTACGGAATTTGATTCCGTTAATTATAACGGGGCGTCGTAAATGGAGAATTAATCTCAAAATAAATGACGCATAGGTCGCAATCTTTGGGTGTCTTGCGTTTGCTTCGTCAGGCCGGTTAGCTGCTGCCTCTCGTTCCCGTCGCCATCGGACCTGTTTATGAGCACCGTTCTTTCATCAATCGCGCTCCGGCCTGCCGGGACCGCCGATACTTCGGCCATCGCAGCCCTCCATGCGGCGAGCTGGAAGCTCGCCTATCGCGGCCTGGTGAGTGATGGATTTCTGGATGAGGGGCTGGAGGAAGGCCGCCTTGCCCATTGGCTGGTGCGCATGGCAACGCTGCCGGCGGAAGATCTGGTGATGCTGGCGGAGGACCCGCAGGCGAGCATGCTGGCCGGATTCGTCTATGTCATGGTGGCAGGCCAGCCCGAAGGGCATGCCTATGTCGACAATCTGCATGCCGCGCCGATGCTCAAGGGGCGGGGCATCGGCCGCAGGTTGATGGCAGCAGCAGCGCTCCATGCGATGGCAGCCGGATGCCACACCCTGTCCCTGACGGTGCTGGAGGGCAACCTTGCTGCGCGCGCCTTTTATGACCGCCTCGGCGGGATGACGCAGCCCATCGGCGAGTTTTCCTTCGGCGGTGCGATGGTGCCGGAATGCCGGGTCAGCTGGCCGGACCTCAAGGCCCTGCTCGCCGCGTGCGGCAAGCAGGGAATGGATGCTGCTCAGGCGGCCGGCGCCAGCACCGATTTCGGCTCCAGATAGGCTTCAAGTCCGAAGGTGCCGAACTCGCGGCCGATGCCGGATTGCTTGAAGCCGCCGAAGGGAGCCAGCGGCTCATGCGGGGCGCCGTTGATGATCACGCGCCCCGTCTCCAGCCGGGCGGCGATGCGGCGGGCCCGCACAAGGTCACCCGACAGGATGTAGGATTGCAGGCCATAGAGGCTGTCATTGGCGATGGCGATCGCGTCTTCCTCATCGCGGTAGCCGATCAGGCAGACGACGGGGCCGAAGATCTCCTCGCGGGCAATGCGCTGGTCGTTGGTGACATTGGCAAAAACCGTGGGCTTTACGAAATAGCCGTCCAGCCCTTCGGGTTTGCCTTCGCCGCCGGCCACCAGTTCGGCGCCTTCTTCAAGGCCAAGACGGATATAGCCCTGCACCCGGTCCCACTGCTTCTGGCTGACCATCGGGCCGACGCGGCTTTCCGGGTCGGCCGGGCTGCCAACCGTCATGGCATTGGCGGCCTTGCGGGCGATGGCCTTTGCTTCCTCCAGCCGGCTTTCGGGCACAAGGATGCGGGTGCCGGCGATGCAGGCCTGGCCGCTATTCATGAAGCCGGCCTGAAGCGCCATCGGGATGGCGGCAGCAAGGTCCGCATCGTCGAGAATGAGGGTGGGGGACTTGCCGCCGAGTTCCAGCGTCACGCGTTTCAGCGTATCGGCGCTTGCCCGCACGATACCCTTGCCGACGGCGGTGGAGCCGGTGAAGGACACCTTGGCGATGTCCGGATGGCTGGTGAGCACCGAGCCCACAACATCGCCGCGCCCTGTCACGATATTGAAGAGCCCCGCCGGCAGGCCGGCTTCGTGCAAAGCGTCCGTCACCACCTGGGTCTGGATCGCGCTCATCTCGCTGGGTTTCAGCACGGCGGTACAGCCGGCGGCCAGAGCGGTGGCCAGCTTGGAGCAGATGAAGCCGGCATTGGCATTCCACGGGGTAATCAGGGCCACGACACCGAGTGGCGTCATCAGCACATCGGTGGTGTTGATGCGGCGGGTGAATTCATAATCCTTCAGCGTCCTGACCGTATTGGCAAAGCAGTCGGCGGCATGCTGGGCGCTCCAGCCGGCAAAAAGTTGCGGGGCGCCATATTCCTCCATCATCGCTTCCTTGATGTCGCCAACCCGGCGGCTGACGGCAGCGCCGAGCGCTTCCAGCATCTCGATGCGTTCAGCCTTGCCGGTGCGGGAGTGAGTGGTAAAGGCCCGCTTTGCCGCGGCGATGGCGGCTTTTGCGTCTTCTTCATCCGCCAGGGTGACGCTGCCGATTGGCGTTGCGGTTGACGGGTTCATCAGGGTGAAGGTTTCGGTGCCGTGCGGGGTGCGGAAGGCGCCGTCGAGATAGATTTTGTCGATGCTGCGCATGGGAACGCTCCAGATAACGGGGGGCGGCAATCAGAGGGGAGGAGGTGTTGCCGGCTTGGTAATCCCGATATGGCGTGCCATGATTGGGCTGATAAGCGATGCAAATCGCCATGCCTTATCCGGAAATTCCATACAATGTTCAAAAGCGGCCTGACGGAGCTGGAGGCGGTGGCGGCGGTTGCGCGCCGGGGCAGTTTCCGCGCCGCCGCCATCGAGCTTGGCATGTCACCCACTTCGTTGGGCGCAGCGGTTGCGGGGCTCGAAAAGCGGCTGGGTGTCCGGCTCTTCAACCGCACGACACGCAGCGTGTCGCTGACCGAAGCGGGGGAGCAGTTTCTTGCGCGGGTGGCACCGGCCCTTGCTGAAATTCAGGGCGCGTTCGAGGGGGTAAACAGCCACCGGGAACGTCCGGTCGGCACACTGCGCATCAACAGTAGTGTCGGTGCTGCCGGAGAATTGCTGGACCCGTTCGTGATCGAGTTCCTGCGGCGTTATCCGGAGATGAAGGTGGAGATTACCACCGAAGACCGGCTGGTGGATGTGGTGGCCGAAGGATTCGATGCCGGCATCCGCCTGATGGATGCCGTGCCGGCGGACATGATCGCCGTGCCGTTCGGCGGAGATCTTCACTACAGCATCGTCGCCTCTCCGGCTTATCTCACCGGCCGGTCTAAGCCGGAAAGGCCCGGCGACCTGATGGTGCATGACTGCATTCGTGCCCGCTGGCCGAGCGGCGGGCTCTATCGCTGGGAGTTCGTGCGGGGGGCAGAGGCTTTCACCCTCGATGTGCCGGGCCGGATCACGCTCGACGAGCACACGCTGATGATCCGGGCAGCGCTTGCCGGAGCGGGTATCGCCTATCTCTGGGAATTGCCCATCCGCGAGCACATCGTCGCCGGCCGGTTGCTAACGATGCTGGAGGACTGGGCCATCTCTTCCCCCAGTCTTTGCCTCTATTACCCGGGGCGCCGCCATGTGCCGGCGGGGCTGAGAGCGTTTATCGATCTGATCCGCGAGCTGGACCGGCGATGAGCGCCGAAGGGTTAGAGCAATCCTAGTGACTTGAAGCTGGCGGTCGAGGCTCGGGCGACGATCAGATGATCGTGTACTACGATGTTCACTGCCCGGGCCGCGTCTGCAATAGCCCTTGTCATCTCGATATCAGCCCGACTTGGCGTGGGATCACCGGAAGGGTGATTGTGGACAAGGATAAGAGCGGTGGCGCTCAGTTCCAGTGCACGCTTCACAACCTCGCGCGGGTAAACTGGCGCACTGTCGACAGTTCCTTGTTGCTGTACCTCGTCAGCGATAAGGGCGTTTTTCTTGTCCAGAAAGAGCAGCCGGAAATGTTCGGTCTTTTCGTGCATCATCGCGGCGTTGACGTAATCGAGCAGCTTTTGCCAGCTAGCGATAACCGGTCGATTCAGGACCTCTTGCCGGGCAAGCCGCAGTGCAGCATCCCTGACAGATGTCAATGTAACAGCTGCATTTAGAGAAAGCCCGGCAGTCATGAGAGCCGGGATGCCGGCTGACACTACACCGGCAAAATTCCCAAACTGTTTAATCAGCGTTTTTGCAAGCGGCTTGGTGTCTTGCCGAGGGAATGAAGAGAAAAGAATAAGCTCCAACAACTCGTAGTCCGCAAAAGCGTCAGGACCGGCGCCTGCGTAGCGTTCACGCAGCCGTTTCCGATGGCCGGAATGCTTTGGTTGCTCAGCCTCGGTTCCTTTATTCTTCTCAGCCTTCTCCGCCACCGCTCCCCGCTTCGCTGGTGCCATAGGGCGGCCGGGTGTAGCCGCGCGGCGAGAGGGTGAAGATCTCGCAGCCTTCGTCCGTCACGCCGATCATGTGCTCGAACTGGGCCGACAGGCTGCGGTCGCGCGTCACCGCCGTCCAGCCGTCGGAGAGGATCTTGCTCTCCGGTTTGCCGGCATTGATCATCGGCTCGATGGTGAAGAACATGCCGGGCTTCAGCTCCGGCCCGCTGCCGGGGCGGCCGTAATGCACGACGTTGGGGCTGTCGTGGAACACACGCCCCACGCCATGGCCACAGAAATCGCGCACCACGGAAAATCGGTTGCGTTCAGCAATCGTCTGGATGGCGTGGCCGATGTCACCAAGGGTGTTGCCCGGTTTGGTGGCGGCAATGCCGGCCATCAGGCAGTCATATGTGATTTCGGTCAGCTTGCGCGCCTTCACCGATATCTTGTCGCCGGCATAGTACATGCGGCTTGAGTCGCCGAACCAGCCATCGACGATGACGGTGACGTCGATATTGAGGATGTCGCCTTCTGCCAGCTTCTTTTCGCCGGGAATGCCATGGCAGATGACATGGTTCAGCGAAATGCAGCTGGCATGCTGGTAGCCGCGATAGCCCTTGGTCGCGCAGATGGCACCGGCATCGTCGATCATGCGGTCGATGAGAGCATCCAGCTCCCCGGTGGTAATGCCGGGAACGACGTGATCGGTGATCGCATCCAGAATCTCGGCGACAAGGCGTCCGGCCTTGCGCATGCCCTCGAAATGCTCGGGGCGATAGAGCCGGATGCGGCCGGCGCTGGTGTTGTAAAACTCGGTCTCGATGCCGGCAAAGGCATCCATGGCACGATCCACTTTCATCGAATGCTGTCGCTTGGGCGCCCTTGTGTCTGTTGCCGGGGCGAGGCCCCGCGCAATGAAAGGCGCGATTATGGTCTGCCCCAGCAAATAGTCAGGTCATGGGCGGAACGCAAGGAGGCATATCCCCGCGGCCACCCTGATTGTTACCAGAATAACCCCATCCCGGGCCCGGCGAAAACAGCTTGCCATTCGCCGTGTCGGGGTGGGGCGCATCGGCGCCCCCTTGCGGCGTGGCCGCCGGGTGATGAGAATGGAGCGGAGGAAATAGTCGGGAGTGCCGGCCAGATGCCGGAAAAGGAATATACGGCTGCCGCCGTCATCATCGGCAACGAGGTGCTGTCCGGCCGGGTTACGGATGCCAATGTGCCGTTTCTGGCCAATGAGCTGAAGGCGCTCGGCATTCGCCTGCGCGAAGCGCGCATCATCCCAGATATCGAGGAAGAGATCGTCGAGGCGGTCAACACGCTGCGTGCTCGCCATGATTATGTCTTCACCACTGGCGGCATCGGGCCGACGCATGATGACATTACGGCCGCTTCCATTGCCGTGGCGGTCGGTCGGCCGCTGATCCGCCATCCGGGCGCGACGCGCATTCTGGAAGAGCATTATGGCGACCAACTGAATGATGCGCGGCTGCGCATGGCCAATACGCCGGAAGGCTCGGTGCTGCTGGAAAACCCGATCTCCCGCGCGCCGGGTTTCCAGGTCGAGAACATCTTCGTGCTGCCGGGGGTGCCGAGCATCTTGCAGGCGATCTTCCATGGCTTCAAACACCGCCTCGCCGGCGGCAAGCCGCTCAAGGCCCGCACCATCACCATGGCGCTGGCCGAAAGCGCCATTTCCGAAGGCTTCCAGCGCATTCAGCAGCTGTTCCCGGACATGGAAATGGGCTCCTATCCCTATATCCGTGGCGGGCGTTTCGGGGCCTCCATCGTGCTGCGCAGCGCCGATGAGGCAGCGCTCGATGCCGCTGCCGCGGAGGTGATGGCATTGGCGCGTGCCCTTGGTGCCGAGCCAAAAGTGCATGAGCGCGAAAGCGGCGATATCTCCGATTTCTGACCGGCCGGCATAATCCGCCGCAGTGCCTGAAAGTGGGCCGCCTCACAGCGGTGCCTCTTGCGGCGGCGACCGGCTTTTGCCTTTAATGATACCGGAACGTATCATTAACTCCTCCTGCATGATTGCCCGCCATGGCTGCCTGCCTTCGTAACCTGATCTCTGCCGTCCCGCGCAGCGGCCGCCCGCCGCGCGACGTGGCGGATGAGCTGCCCGCGCTCATCCTTGATGTTGCGGAGGCGCTATTCATTGAGCATGGCTACGCAGCCACCAGCATGCAGATGATTGCAACGCGCGCCGGGGCCACCAAACGCACGCTCTATGTGAAGGTGGGCGACAAGCGGGCCCTGTTCGAGGCCGTCATCCGCCGTGTCCTTGCCGGGGGCCAGGAAATCAGCCGGGGCCATGATCCGGCCGCGCCAGCTGCAGAGACCCTGGAAAAAGTCGCGCGGCTGATGCTGGCGGTAGCTCTCAACCCCGTCTTCATCGGCCTGCGCCGGGTGGTGATTGCCGAGGCGATGCGGTTTCCCGAACTCGCGGCCCTGATGGAGGAGCGCACTGCCCAGGGCATGCGCCCGCGTCTTGCGCTGCTGCTTTCCGCCATGGCTGTTGCCCGCGGGGAAGCGCCCCGGGATGAAGGCCTCAATGCCAGCTTCCTCTTTGACATGATCATCGCCGAACCGCTGCGCCGGGCGACCTATTGCCTGCCGGCCCTGAGCCCGGCGGATATGGATCAGCGGATCGCCGCTGCCATCGCACTGTTCCTGAAGGCGCGGCCATTGCCCGATTTGCGGCCAGCTTTCGCCCACCAGGGCGCCCCGGAGGACGGGCGATGAGCGAGATCTCCCAGGGAACGCCGGTTTCACCGGAACTGGCCGGCAAGACGCGGTCCGCCCTGCGGGTTCCGCCGCTCTGGCTGCTGGGGCTTATCACCGCCTCCGGCACTGTCGGTATGCACATCCTCATTCCCTCTCTGCCTGAGATGGCGGCAGAACTGGGGGTGAGCCCGGCGGCAACGCAGCAGAGTGTCACGCTCTATCTGATCGGACTGTCGCTCGGTCAGCTCATCTATGGCCCGCTCTCCGACCGTTTTGGCCGCCGGCCCGTGCTGATGGCCGGCCTTGCGCTGTCCGCCCTTGCCGGGGCGGCCTGCGGGCTGGCGCCCGGCCTTGGGCTGCTGCTGCCCGCTCGCTTCATCCAGGCCATCGGTGGCTGCTCCGGCCTTGTGCTGGGGCGGGCCATCGTCCGTGACATGGCCGGGCCAAAAGAGGCAGCCGCCCGGCTGGCCCTGCTTAATCTGGTGCTCACCGTCTCGCCGGGCATTGCTCCGGTCATCGGCGGCTGGATCACTACCTTTGCCGGCTGGCGCGCCATTTTTGCGTTGCTGGTGGTCATGGGGCTGGTGACGATCCTGCTCACCTTCCGTCTGCTGCCGGAAACACGCGGACGCGCTGCGGTGGCCCCGCCGGCGGGAGGGTCGCGGCCTGGCCTGCTGGCCAGTTACCGTCGGCTTTTGCGGCAGCCGGCCTTTCTGGGTTATTCCCTCGCCGGCGCTTGCGCCACCAGCAGCATGTACGGCTTCTTTGCCGTTTCGGCCTTCGTGTTCGTGGATCAGGTGCACCGGCCGGCGCATGAGGTCGGTTATTATTATCTGGTGCTGATCTTCGGTGTGTCGCTCGGCAGCATCATCATCAACCGGCTGTCACGGCTCTTTTCCATCGATGCGCTGCTGCGCTTCGGCACGCTCTTTGGCGCAGCGGGCGCTGCCCTGTTTCTGGTGGCTGCGGCAACGGGGCATCTCACCGTGCTGACGGTGATGGTGCCGATGTTCATCTTTACCGTCGGTGCCGGCCTTGCGAGCCCGATGGCGCTGACGCGGGCGGTCAGCGTGGACCCGGCTGCCATCGGTGCCGCGGCCGGGCTTTACGGCGCCGGACAGATGGCTGTGGGGGCGCTCTGCACCTGGCTTGCCGGCTTTGGCCATAACCCGGCTTTGGCCGCGGCTTTGGTGCTGACGGCGGGTGGGGTGATCGGCCAGGCGGCCCTGATGGTGGCCGCCCGTTACACCAGGCCGCTGGAGAGCTGAGACCGGCCGGATGCCGGAAGTGTTCCGGCGGTCGTCCTTCCCGCTTGCAGGGGAGAGAGTGCTCCTCTAGTTTCGGCGGCGGTGAAGCCCTGACTTACGGGCGCCCGCGTGGCGAAATCGGTAGACGCAAGCGACTTAAAATCGCTCGGCTTTTAGCCATGCCGGTTCAAGTCCGGCCGCGGGCACCACCTCTCCCGGTTTTTCAAGCTCAACCAATTGCCGAAGCGATCAGCCAGGCGATGCCGGCGCCGATGGCGCTCGCGAAGAGAAAGCCGGCAATGGCGCCCAGAAAGCTGCGCGCCAGGCTCGGCCAGCGGACAAGGGCGAGGGAATAGAGGCTGGCACCGCACATGATGCCGAGAACAAGCGCTGTCATGCTGCAGAGTTAGCGCCCGCCACGCCGTTTTTTCCAGTCATTTCCATGGCTTCCTGCCAAAGGCTGCCGCTCTCGGCCCATCGGCTCGCCCTGTGGCGGCGGTTAATGGGCCACGTCGATGTTGCGGGTCAGCATCAGCGCCGTCAGGTCATCGGTCAGCGGCTGGGCACGCGGTCCGTGCAGGCGCCGGCTGAGCCGGGTCAGGAACTCTTCCGGATCGTGGCTGCCGAGCGCCATCTGCCGCTCGCATTCCCCGATGGTGAAGTCCAGCAGCCCTTCTTCACCCCAGAGCGTGCCATCCACCTCGGTCTCGATGGCGGCATCGCTGTAGAGCAGCAGGCAGCTGCCCGGCGGCAGCTCCAGCCGGTGATCGTCATAAGTGACGTTCGGCACGATGCCGAGCGGCAGGCCGGCATTGGGGCCGCAGGTGGGCTTCAGGGTGGGGCCGAGGGCGATGGGGGCGGTGCCAGCGGCCGAGGCATAGGAAAAACCGCCGCTTTCCGGATCGAAATAGCCGAGCAGCATGGTGGCGAACTGGCCGGAGGGCAGTAGCGGGCAGAGCGCATCATTCAGTTCGCTGAGCGCGCCTGCCGGTGTCTTTCCCTGGAAATCCCAGTTGCGCAGCATGGCGTGCACCCGAAAGGTGTTGAGTGCCGCATTAAGCCCATGGCCGGAAAAGTCCATGAGATAGACGAGCGCCCGGCCGTCATCGAGCGGCTGCATGCCCCAGAAATCGCCGCCAAGCTCCGAAGATGGTTCGAAGCGGGCGGAGACGGAAAGGCCGCAGCGCTCGGCCATCACCTGTCGTTCGCCAAGGCTCGGCAACATGCGGATTTGCATCGAGCGGGCCATTTCCAGCTCGCGGCTGGTGCGGCGGCGATAGAGCGACAGGTCACGGATCAGCGCCTGATTTTCCAGGTGAATGCGCACGCGCGCCAGCAGCTCGGCCGGGTTCAGCGGCTTGACGATATAGTCGGTCGCGCCGACGGAGAAGGCATGCGCCCGGTCTTCCGGCCGGTTGAGCGCCGTCTGCATGATGATGGGCAGGGTGGCAAAACGCGGGTCCTTGCGCAAAAGCGCGCAGACGTCGAAGCCGCTCAGTCCCGGCATCATGATATCGAGTAGCAGCAGGTCGGGCGGTGCCGCCTCGATGCGGTGCAGTGCCTCCTCGCTGTTGGCTGCGGTTTCGATGTTGCGCAGGCCGCTTTTGCGCAACAGCGCGCTGATGAGGGTGATGTTGAGCTGGTTGTCATCGACAACCATGATGCGGGCATTGGAGTAGTTGAGGCCAAGCCCGCCCTCTTCCTGCGGCATTGCCGGGGCGCCTGTCATGCCGGGCCCCCTGTTTGCGCGTCGGCGGGCCGCTCGACACAGACGATGGTCAGGTCATCCTCCAGCCGCTGGTGGGTGCGCAACTGGCCGATGCGCTCCATCAGCGTGGCCGCCCGCACATGGCCGTCGGGTTCGGCGACGGAGGCAAGCAGGTTCAGGATATCGCGTTCGCCATTTTCATGCCGTTCGGCTTCCGGTGCCGGGCTCGCCAGAAGATCAGCCAGGGCGTTGGAATAGAGCAGCAGCAACCCGCCCGGCGGCACCGCGATACGGTGGGTTTCATACCGTGTCTCTGGTGCAAGGCCGAGCGCCATGCCCGGCAGCACGTCCGGGGTGGACCCCGCATCGCCATAAGTGAGCGGCGCGTTGGCACCGGCAAGCGCGTAATAGAAAAAGCCGTCACGCGGGTCATAAATGCCGGCGATGACCGTGGCGTACTGGCCTGGGTCGAGCAGGGCGGCAAAATCCGCGTTTACGCCGGTCAGAAATTCGCCGGGGCTGGTGCCGGGGGGCGAGCGCATGGCCACGGTGCGCAGCACGGTATGGAGGCGCAGGGCGACGAGTGCGGCGGTGATGCCGCGCCCGGCCACATCGGCCACGAACAGCGCAAACTTGCCCTCTTCCAGCGGCAGCGCGCCCCAAAGGTCGCCGCCCAGATCCTGCGAGGCTTCGGTGCGGCCGAAGAGGCGGCACCCGCTGGCCTCGGTAATGCCGGCGATCACGCGCTCGGGCGGCATCAGATGCTCGAAGACGGAGCGGGCCAGCATCAACTCGGTTTCGAGCCGCTGCCGGTAGGCGCGCAGATCGTTGATGAGCAGGCGGTTTTGCAGATGGATCGCGACGCGGGAGACCAACTCCTGCGGGTTGATCGGCTTGTTGATGAGGTCGGTCGCGCCGTTCTCGAAAATCTCGCCGCGCTCGCGGCTGCCGGTAAGGCCGGTCTGTACCAGCACCGGTACGTCGCGCTCTTCGCCTTCGGCGCGCAGGCGGCGCAGCACTTCGGTACCGTCCATGCCCGGCATCATGATGTCGAGAATGATGAGATCGGGCCTGAGGTGTGCGGCCTGCTGCAGCGCTTCAATGCCGCTGGCGGCATAATGAAGGCGGTTGAAGCCGGCCTTGCCCAGAAGGGCGCCGATCATGGTGCGGTTGAAGCTGTTATCGTCCACCACCAGAATGGTGCTGCCCTTCAGCGCGTCGGGCAGGGCAGCAAATTCAGTGGCGCTGACGGCAGCGGCGCCGGCCAGAGTCACGGTTTCAGCCTCAGCCTGATGCCGCGGCCGCCATCGAAAATCTCATAACCTGCGGTGAGGTCGGCGATCAGCGTCATGCCGCGCCCGGAGGGCGGCGAGCCGCCGGCCGTGGTGGTGTGGCGGGCGGCGTTAGCTGCGCTGTCGTAGCCGGCACCCTCATCGCGAATTTCCACGAAGGTGACGCCCTCCTCGTGCCCGGCAGTGATTTCCAGCGGCCGTTCCGCGTGGCGCGGGTCGGCAAGGCGGCTGTTCATCTGGCTCGAAAAGCGGCTGAGTTCGGCAAGAGAGAGTGCCCCCAGGCTGTCGACAGCCAGATTGCCATGCATCAGCGCGTTGCTGATTGCCTCGTGCAGTGCCAGCTCGGTGTCGGCATAGGCCCGCATGGAGAGCAGCCCGCGCGCGGCAAGCGCATCGGCAAGAGGGCGGGCCAGATCAAACTGCGCGGCGGCATTGGTGGAGATGTTGAGATAGAGCTGGTAGTGCGCCGCCCGTTCCAGCAGGGCGCCAACCGACTGGGCCGGCAGACCTGCCGTCCATTCTATGGCGCCCATGCCGGGAGCGCGCAGCGCGGCAGCGATGTCGAGCGTGGCAACCGAGCGAAAGAGCGTGAGTTCCGCTCCCGCCGGCCTGCTGCCCGCAGCCGGTGCCAGCCCGGCGAGGAGGCTCGCGGGCAGGTCAGCGGAAACCGGTCTTGGCCAGGCATTGCTCACGGAAGGAGCCACTCCCCGAGAAAGGCCGTCTGCCGGGCGGGCCGGAGGATGGCTGATCTCTTCATCATGTCATCCTGTTGCAGGCAGGCTCTGGGCCGGCCCGGCCCTGTCACTCGACGATCTCGATGATCTTTGAGAGATGAGCCACGTTCAGCACCTGGCGGACCTGCCCGTGCGGGTGGGCGAGGGAGAGGTGCGCATCACGCCCGTGCAATTCCTCGCGGGCGATCAGCAGCATGCCAAGCCCGGCTGAATCGACGAAATCCAGGGCGGAGAGATCGATCACCTGATCGCTGTGCGGCGCGTCCAGCATCTTCTTGATCAGGTCCCGGAAGGAGGCGTGATCGGTAAAGGTCAGCCGGCCCTTGAGGGCGATGACCGTCTTCTCGCCGGCGGAATCGATTGAATAATCCATGGATGTCGTGGCGTCTTACGGTTGTGCGAGGAAGGTATGATGGTAGGTAAAAGGTCAGTGGTCAAAGGCGATTAGCGGCCACCATGAGGTGCATTGGAATAGGTTGCCAGTCTTGCCCGGTTCATGGGTATGCGCCAGACTGGCCGTGGTCTCGACACCGGGGCCAGGGCATTGCCTAATCAGGTAATCATGAGCATCCAGTCCGCCTTTTCCCGTCGCGTCTTCCAGGCCGGTACCCGTATCTTCTCGCAAGGGGACCCGGGCCACGTGATGTATTATGTCGAGCGTGGCCGTGTGCAGATCTGGCAGGGTGAGGCCGAGAACCGGCGCATCCTTGGATATATCGAGCCAGGCGGCATCTTCGGCGAGATGGCACTCATCGACCAGAAGCCACGTATGGCCCATGCCTCGGCGCTCGTCGATACCGCCGTGCTGGTGATCCCCGAACCGATGCTGCGCGAAAAGATGAAGGGGGTGGACCCGTTCATTGCCGGGCTCATGCGCATGCTCGTCGCCTCCCAGCGCCGCCTCACCCAGGAGCTGGAGACGCTGAAGGCCGAACGGGGGCTGGCGGGCAATGCCGCGAGCCCCGTCGCGCAGCGTGAGGCGCAGGTCGGAGAAACCGGCATTGCTGCAGCGGGCAAGGCATCCGCCAAACCCGCAGACCTGCCGCCGCCGGTCAAGCCGGCAGGCGATGACGACGACTGGTAAGGCCTTTCCTGCCGGTTCTGGCCGCCCGCCGGACTGTGATCCGCTTCCTAGCCGCACCACTGCTGTCTTCCTACCATCGACCCTGACAGTTCCTTTTCGGAACTATCATTGTTTTTGTAACCGATGGATGGGGCGGTAACGATGAATGTGGTGACGAAAGGCGATGCCGGGCAGCCGGCAAGGGATGTGCTGGCGGATGCCGCACTCGACCAGCTCTTCCGCAAGGCGCATACGCATTATGCCTGGCTCGACAAGCCGGTGCCCGAAGCCGTGCTGCGCGAGCTCTACGATCTGGCCAAATGGGGGCCGACCACGGCCAACAGCGGCCCGACGCGTTTCATCTTCGTGACCAGCGAGGCCGGCAAGGCCAGGCTGCTGCCCGCCATGTCCGACGGCAACAAGGACAAGACCCGCACGGCCCCGGTCAACGTCATCGTGGCATGGGATACAGAGTTCTACGAAAAGCTTCCCAAGCTGATGCCCCATGCCGATGCCCGCTCCTGGTTTGCCGGCAAGCCGGCGGCCATCGAGCATGTCGGCAAGCTTAATGTCGGGCTGCAGGGCGCTTACATGATGCTGGCTGCCCGCTCACTCGGGCTCGACTGCGGCCCGATGGGCGGCTTCGATGCCGAGGCGATCAACCGCGAGTTCTTTGCCGATGGCAAATACAAGGTCGCCTTCGTCTGCAATCTTGGTTACGGCGACGAGAGCAAGGCTTTCCCGCGTAACCCGCGGCTCGATTTTGACGAGGCCTGCCAGATCTTCTGAAGGCGATGCGTTCCAGAAGCGAGGAAAAAAGAAGGGCGCCCGATATACGGGCGCCCTTCTTTTTTAGCCGTGTGCTGCCTCAGGGGCCGCAACGGTTGCCCGGGGGGCAGGGCTGCGGGCCATGGCCATTGCCATAGCCGTTATTGCCTTGCCAGTTGCCCTGGTTGTTGCCGTGGCCATTGTTAGGGCCGTTACCGTGCCAGTTGTTGTGGTTGTCATAATGAACGTTGGCCGGGTGGGCTGGCTGGTGCGGGGCCGGACGCGGCGGCGCATAGACAACATGGTGGGGCGGACGGCCACGCTGCTCCCACTGATGGTAGAAGGGACGGCCACGATAGTAGCGATCCCAGTAATCCGGCTGGTTGAAGACCGTGATCGAGATACCGACCTGCGGCCCGTACTGGACGACCGGCCCATACTGCGGCACCTGCAGATACTGACCCGACACCCAGCCGTGATTGCCATTGTAGCCAACCTCGCACCAGCCCCAGCCGGAAAGGCAGCCATAAATCTCGACGGCAGCGCCGGCGGCGATCAGGGCGGCGGCGGGGAAATCGGTGCCGGGGCCGGCACGCAAATTCATGGAGGGCCCGACATATCCCGGGCGGGCAGAGGCGCTGGCGGCAACGCCGACAATGGCAAGGGCTGCTGCGGCGGCGATTGAAAGCGTCTTCTTGCGCATGGGTGTTCTCCTTTTCCGTCTTGCAAACGCCAGCCCGGAGGCCGGTGGCAAAACTCTCAGGAACCCATAAAAGCGCGCAGTCGTGGCATAACTTGTCCCGATTAAGGCAAGCTCGGGGTCAATTCGAAAAGGTTGTGTCAGGGACGCCGGCTCACGCGCCGCCGCTGTGGATGCGCGCACAGTGGCCGTTCGAGGAGCAGGGAAATAACCGGGAAGGGATGGTGCCGGATGCAGGGATCGAACCCGCGACCTTCGGTTTACAAAACCGCTGCTCTACCAGCTGAGCTAATCCGGCGCCGATGCGCTGGACCCTGCGGGGCAGGGTCCTCTTGCGAAGCGGTGCGCACCCTAATGCCAGCACGCTCCGGCTGCAAGAGCCGAAGCGTGCGGCTTTCGAATCACTATTGCCCCCGACCCGATAATCCCGGGATCAGCGCACGAGGCGCTGGCGGCGGGCCTCATAAAGGGCGACTGCCGCCGCGTTGGAGACGTTGAGGCTGCCGATGGCGCCCTGCGTGGGCAGGCGCAGCAGTACGTCGCAAGTGGCCATGGTCTTTTCCCGCAGGCCCTTGCCCTCGGCGCCAAAGACGAGCGCGGTGGGGCCGGCGAAGCGGGCATTGCCCTCCATGGCATCGCCCGCTTCGGCAAAGCCGGCGCAGAAGACGCCGACGGATTGCAGCTCTTCAATCGCGGCGGAAAGATTGGTCACGCGCACGAGCGGCACGACATCGAGCGCGCCCGAGGCGCTCTTGGCGAGCGTGCCGGTAGCTTCCGGGGCGTAACGGCGGGCGAGAATCACCGCACGGGCACCGAAGGCGGCGGCCGAGCGCAGCACGGCGCCGACATTATGCGGGTCGGTGACCTGATCGAGCACCACCAGAAGGGCAGGATCGGCATCGCCGGCCAGTTGCACCTCTACCAGAAGGTCGCTGAGATCGACTTCCGGCAGCGGGTCAACCTCGATAGCGAGGCCCTGATGCACCGCGCCTTCCGGCAGCAGCTTGTCGATCTGGCCGCGTTCGGCGAGCTGGGCGGCCGGGCGCTCCACACCTTCCGGCGCGGCCGGCGGGCCAAAGCTCTGGAGGGCGTTTTCCGTCGCCAGCAGGCGGTGGATTACCCGCTCTTCATTTTCCCAGGCCGCGCGCACCGCATGCAGGCCGAAAAGCCACACCCGGCCATCTCCTATCGGAGCCGGGGTGGCATGGGCCGGGCGCCGGGGCTGGTACTGGCCGGGACGCGAAGCGCCGCCGGTGCGGCGGGCATCGGGACGGGGTTTCCAGCTTTTCGGACGCGGGGGCTGGGGCATGGCGGGATATTCCGGTAATTGAAAAGAGGCGCCTTCTTAGGCGCTCTGCGGGCTTTCAGCAAAGATGCAATCTCATGCTTCTTTTGTCATTGACATTACCGCTGAGTTTTCTACAAATCCGCCCGCGCTTTGGCTCGGACCGGACACTTCGGTGTTACGGAGTTCCGAGCAGGGCGGAGGGGTGGCCGAGTGGTTAAAGGCAGCAGACTGTAAATCTGCCCGCATAGCGTACGCTGGTTCGAATCCAGCCCCCTCCACCATGCTACGGAGCCTCGGACCCGCGGGTGTAGCTCAATGGTAGAGTTCCAGCCTTCCAAGCTGGCTGTGCGGGTTCGATTCCCGTCACCCGCTCCACCGAGCCCCTGGATCACCTGGATCAAGCGCAAATTTGCAAGGGTCGGGCCGGCCCATCCGCTTCGGCCTGGGCACCGAGCTGTTTTAAGCAATCGGCGGCTTTGCCGCCGTTTCGTTTTCACCGGTTCCCGGGCTCATCCGGGGCGACAAAGGAAGTTGGACTGGCCATGGCGAAGGAAAAGTTTTCCCGCAACAAGCCGCACGTCAACATCGGCACGATCGGCCACGTTGACCACGGCAAGACGACGCTGACCGCTGCGATCACGAAGGTGATGTCGGAGGTTTACGGCGGTGCGGCTGTTGCGTTCGACATGATCGACAAGGCGCCGGAAGAGAAGGCTCGTGGCATCACGATCTCGACCGCGCACGTCGAGTACGAGACGGATGCGCGCCACTATGCGCACGTCGACTGCCCGGGCCACGCCGACTATGTGAAGAACATGATCACCGGCGCTGCGCAGATGGACGGCGGCATTCTCGTCGTTTCCGCTGCCGACGGCCCGATGCCGCAGACCCGCGAGCACATCCTGCTCGCCCGTCAGGTCGGCGTTCCGGCTCTGGTCGTGTTCATGAACAAGGTCGACATGGTCGACGACGAAGAGCTGCTCGAGCTCGTCGAGATGGAAGTTCGCGAGCTTCTGTCCTCCTACGACTTCCCGGGCGATGACATTCCGATCATCAAGGGTTCGGCTCTGGCCGCTCTTGAAGGCCGTGACGATGCCATCGGCAAGGAAAAGATCGTCGAGCTCATGAAGGCCGTCGACAGCTACGTCGCGCTTCCGGAGCGTCCGAAGGATCGTCCGTTCCTGATGCCGATCGAAGACGTGTTCTCGATCTCCGGCCGCGGCACCGTTGTGACCGGTCGTGTCGAGCGCGGCATCGTCAAGGTTGGTGAGGAAGTCGAGATCGTCGGTATCCGTCCGACCACCAAGACGACCGTTACCGGCGTTGAAATGTTCCGCAAGCTGCTGGACAGCGGTGAGGCCGGCGACAACATCGGTGCGCTGCTGCGTGGCACCAAGCGTGAAGACGTCGAGCGTGGCCAGGTTCTGGCCAAGCCGGGCTCCATCACGCCGCACACGAAGTTCTCCTCCGAGATCTACGTTCTGACCAAGGAAGAAGGCGGCCGTCACACCCCGTTCTTCGCCAACTACCGTCCGCAGTTCTACTTCCGTACCACCGACGTGACCGGTACGGTCGAGCTGCCGGAAGGCACGGAGATGGTGATGCCGGGCGACAACGTGTCCCTGGTCGTCAAGCTGATCGCCCCGATCGCCATGGATGAAGGCCTGCGCTTCGCTATCCGCGAAGGCGGCCGCACCGTCGGCGCCGGCGTTGTTGGCAAGATCCTCGAGTAATCTTCCTCCCGCTCACGCGAGAAGAAGAAAGACGCCCGCCGGGAAACCGGCGGGCGTTTTGCTTTTGGGCCCCCGGCGCTTGTTCCTTCCCCAGAATGGGGAAGGTGGGCGTGAGCCCGGATGGGGGTGTTGACGGTGCTGCGGGGCACTGACTTAGACAAGCCGTTCCGCCCACATCCCCTACTGCCGCTTTGCGGCATCTCCCCCGTGCCGGGGGAGAATGTTCCTTCCCTGCGCGTCAGCGTGGGGAAGGTGGCCGCAGGCCGGATGGGGGTAATGAATTGCCCTCAGGCAAAGGCCTTTGCTCAACGCGGCTCATTACCCCTCCGCCCGCTTTGCGGGCACCTTCCCAAGAGGGGAGGAGGGAGCAGGGCTAATCCCGGTCCAGATAATCCTCGGCCTGCATCTCCATCAGGCGGCTGACCGTGCGCTCGAACTCGAAGGCAAGGCGGCCTTCGGCGTAGATTTTTTCGGGCGGGGTATCCGCGCCGATGATGAGGCGCACGCGGTTTTCATAGAGGCTGTCGATGAGAAGCTGCAGGCGCTTGGTCTCATTGTTCTGCTGGGAAGACAGCTTCGGCACGCCCGCCAGGATGACGTTGCGGTAGCGCGCGGCGATGACGAGATAGTCGGCCGCCCCCAGTGCCTCGGTGCACAGCGCCTCGAAGGTAAACCAGCCGGTGTCACCGGCCGAGCGTGGCACGGCGAGGGTGCGGGTGCCGACGGCCAGTACTTCCGGCGCCGGTGTCAGCCCCTCGGTCAGCAACTCGAACCATTCTTCCAGCGCGGTGTCGGTCTCTGATCCCAGCGGGTGGAAATAGACCGGGCGGCCTTCCATGCGGCCAAGGCGATAGTCGTTGGGGCTATCGAGGTGCAGCACATCGAAGCGGCGCTTCAGCCAGCCGATAAAGGGCACGAAGAGGTCGCGCTGGAGCCCGTCCTTGTAGAGATCGTCCGGCGGCCAGTTGCTGGTGGCGACGATGACCACGCCGCATTCATCCAGGGCCAGGAACAGGCGGCCGAGAATCATCGCATCGGCAATGTCGGTGACATGAAACTCGTCGAAGCACAAAAGCCAGGCTTCATCGGCAATGCGACGGGCGAGCGGGCGGATCGGGTCGTCCCCGGCACTCGCCGGCAGCTTTCCGTCGCGTTTGGCCGTGCGCCACTCATGCAGGCGGGCGTGGCACTCCAGCATAAAGGCGTTGAAATGCACCCGGCGTTTCTTCTCCAGCGGCACGGTGGAGAAGAACAGATCCATCAGCATGGATTTGCCGCGGCCGACCCCGCCATAGAGGTAGAGCCCCTGCGGTGTGTCGCTGACCCGCAGGGTGGGCGGCGCCTCCTGCCGGCGCTGGAACAGCGAGCGCAGAAGGCCGCCCTGCTGCGGACGCGGCGGCGTGGGCTGGTAGTGTTTCAGCCGGTGCCAGAGCCCCTCCAGCTTTTCCGCCGCCAGCGCCTGCATCGGGTCGTGACGGATCGCCCCTTCGGCCAGTTTCCGGCGATAGAGGGGAAGGGGGCCTTCGGTCTCGCTCATGTCTTGCGCTTGCTTCTGCTGGCCGGGAAAGGGCCTCCCCATGGGGAAGGCCGCCATCCGTCAGGTGATGTCGAAGCGGTGCAGTACCTGGGCCAGATCGTCGGCGAAATGGCTGCCACGGCGGATGAGGCCGCACCGCAGCGGTAGCCGTGCCAGATCCGGATGGTTGGGCGCAAGGCTTGTGAGCACGGCGGAGGGAATTGCCGCCGTCGTCGGCATGGCGGAAAGAGCGCTCAAAAGGTCGACGCCCGAGATTTCCTTGAGCACGCCGGCGACCAGAATGAGGTCCGGGCGCACACGCACCGCCATCGGGATGGCCTCGAACTCGTCGAGCACCTTCATGACACGGTAACCGCACTGCACCAGCTCACGCTCGACGATGCGGGCAGCGGAGCGCTGCGGCATCACCAGCATGATCTCGACCTCCATGACTTCGACATCCTTGACGTCGAAGCCCTGGCTGCGCGGCAGCTCGCGCACGATGGTGCGCACCTTTTCCACTTCCACCACATCGCCATCGAGCGCGGCGCCGATGCGGTCGAGATAACGCTGCACATCGTCGATCTGGGCCGGCACCAGCGTCTTGAGGCTGGCGGCGTAATCGTCAAAGCGCTGGGCCAGCACCGAGAGCGTGGCCTGCCGGCAGGCACGGGCCCGCAGATGCAGGTTGCTGGCCTCGCGCCTCAGCGTGGCTGCGGCATCTTCTGCTTCCACCGAGCCGATGCGGCAGTTCTGCAGCACGAGTTCCAGCCCGTTGATGATGTCGCGCGCCTCGTCGAGGAACTCTTTCTCGGCAACGCGATCAAGTTCTTCCTCGCTCAGAATCTTCTTGTCACTCAAAGGTCTAACTCCAGGCTTGGCAACGGGGCGCGCGGGGTCGCTCAGGCACCCAGTTTCGCGGTGGTCGGGCGGCGTTCGCCCCGGCGCTCGTCGGCCGGCAGGAACTGGGTGGAGACATCGCCGCGGAAATAATAGGTCGAGGTGCTGACGACGCGGGACTGGGTATCGAGCCAGAGATCGAAGCCGGCTTCCCGCGCGCGGCGGCAGAACACCATATCCTCGCTCTGTGCCAGTTTCGTTTCCGGGTCGATGGCACGCTCGAACAGGCTGACCATGCTGCCATTGGCGCGCAGGTAACCGCCCTCCGGCACGGTAAAGGTGCGGTCCTGATGGGCGGCGACCAGCTTTTCCAGCGCGCCGCGGCGAATGAGCGAGAAGCCGAGCGGCGCATGCAGCACCTGGGCAAAGCCGCTCGTCACCTCGATATGGTCGGGGTCCGGGAAAGCAAGCTCGTAACGCAGCGCCGCGCCCTGCAGGTTGCGGGCGGCCGCTTCTTCCGGCAGGCGGCCGATCTTTTCCCAGTCGATATTGCCCTGGGGCAGCGCGCCGATGACGATGTCGCGGTCGAAGGTGAGCCAGCGCACCACCGTTTCCGGATTGAAACCGACGGAAGGGTCAACCAGCAGGAGGTGAGAGAAATCGGTGTTGCTGAGATATTCGCTGACCGCGAGGTTGCGGGCGCCGACGGCATGGGCTTCCTGCCCGATGGTCAACACCGCCAGCAATACATCATTGGCCGAGCAGGTGGATTGCAGTGTCAGCATCGACTGCAGGTAAATGTCGCTTACGGCGCCCGAAGTGCTGGGCGTGGCGACAAAGAGGCTGATGTCGGTGTCTAGCATGGTGCCGGTTCTCCCTGATCTGGCATCTCATTCACAACGGCTTTGCCACACTATAGGCTCGGCTTGATTTGCCGGAAGGGTCCATGTCAATTCTGCGGGCCGAAGTTGCGGATATTCAGGATAGGCCCGGACGATGGATGCGACGCAGCAGGGCTATTTCGACGCCAATCGCCGGAACTGGGACGAGCGCGCGGCGCTGCATGCCAGTGACGGCACCGGCTTTTACGATATCCCGGCCTTTCTGGCCGGCCGGGACGACCTTATGGCGATAGAGGCCGGCGAAGTCGGCGAGGTGCGGGGCCTCAGGGTTGCCCATCTGCAATGCCATTTCGGGCTCGATACACTGCGCCTTGCCCGGCGCGGCGCCGAGGTTACCGGCCTTGATTTTTCGCCCGTCGCCATCGCAAAGGCGCGTGAGCTTGCTGCCGAGGCCGGCCTTGCTGCGCGTTTTGTCGAGGGCAATGTCTATGACGCGCCGGACCTGATGGGCGAAGCGGCGTTCGACCACGTCTATGTCACCTGGGGTGCTCTCAACTGGCTGCCGGATATCGCCGGCTGGGCGCGGGCGGTCGCACGGCTGCTGGCGCCGGGTGGCAGGCTTTACCTGCTGGAGAGCCACCCGACCATCCTTGCCTTTGAAAGCGTGGAGGGGGTGATCCGCCCCTGGTTCGATTTCGCCACCGCCGCCGGCACGCCCATCGTGCAGGATATTGCGACGACCTATACCGGCAGCACCCGGCAGCTTGCCAGTACCCGCACCTATGAATGGATTCATCCGCTCTCCGCCATCCTCGGCAACCTGATGGCGGCGGGGCTCGCGCTCGACTGGTTCCATGAACATGAGCGGCTGCCCTACCGGCTCTTTGCCAATATGGAGCCGGCAGCGGAGGTCGGCCTCTATAAACTGCCGGAGGGGCATCCCCGCCTGCCGCTTTCCTTCTCGCTGCAGGCCAGCCGGCGCTGAAAGCCCGCAGAAAGTCTTGGCCCGCGGCTTGAAATCCCGGCCTCGGCATATCCTTGTAGCCGGGGCTACAAGGGGTTTTCTTTGTGCGGCGGCCATGCCATTGCAGGCGCCATCATGAGTGAGACCACATTCTCCGAGACGGCTTTCAGCCGCACCCAGACCCTGCGGCGCCGCGCGGCCATTGCCAGCGTGAGCGTTGCTGTCACCCTGCTGCTGGTAAAGCTGGTGGCCGTGCTGATCACCGGGTCGGCGGCGGTGCTGTCGCTGCTGCTCGACAGTGCAGCGGATATCGCGGCGTCCGGCATCACGCTGCTCAGCGTGCGCGAGGCCTCCAAGCCGGCTGACCGCACCCATCGCTTCGGCCATGGCAAGGCGGAAGCACTGGCGGCTCTCGGTCAGGTGGCCTTCGTTGGCGGCTCGGGCCTCTTCATCGCTGTGGACAGTGTGCGCCGCCTCATCGTGCCGCAGCCGGTGGAAACCCTGTCGGCCGGCCTTGTCGCCATGGCGATCTCGCTGGTGCTGACCGGCGCGCTGGTTGTCTATCAGCGCCATGTCATCCGCTCCACCGCCTCGCAGGCGATTGCGGCCGACAATCTCAATTATACGGGTGACCTTGCGACCATCCTTGCCGTGTCGCTCAGCCTCGGCATCATCCACTTCACCGGCTGGCAGTGGGTCGATCCGGTGATGGCGATGGCGGTGGCCATCTATCTCTTCATCAATGCCGCGCGCATTGCCCTTGCCGCCATCGATACGCTGATGGACCGCGAGATGCCGCAGGATTACCGCGATGAGGTGAAACGCGTGGTGCTGGCTGAGGCCCATGTGCACGGGTTGCACGATCTGCGCACGCGCTCTTCCGGCGCTGTCGAGTTCATCGAGTTCCACCTGGAAATCGATGGTAACCCGACACTCGATGTGGTGCATGAGGTGATGGATGCGGTGGAAGCGGCGGTGATGGATGCTTTCCCGCTTGCCGAAGTCATCGTGCATCCGGAGCCGGCGGGTATCGACGATGCCCGGCTCGATCACCGCATCCGGCGCCACAGTGCCTGACGCCGGCAACGGACACCGGCGGCAAACAATCAATCAGGAAAAGGAAAGTTTCAGGGCTGGCGCGGCGTGGAAGTCGCGGCCGGAGTGCTCTTGTCCTCGCCTGCCTTGTGCGCCTCTGCGGCGCGGCGACGGCGTGCGGCGGCAAGGCGTGCGGCCTCCCGGTCGGCATCCGCCAGCAGCTTGAGGCTGAATGAGGCAATCCACATGGAAGCGCGTTTCTCCGGTCTGGAAGGCGGGCCAAATCAGTGCCCGGCCGATCTCCATTCCATAAGCATGGTGGCATAAAAGCCTTGCGTCAAGCCATTCTCCGCCAATGGATCATGATGTAGCCTTGGCAACATCCTTATGATCCGTTTGCAAAATCCCGCGCGACCACTATCCTTGCCACATTATTTAGTGGTCGGTCTCGCGGGCTCGCCCCACCCATTGATTAAAAAGCAGGAAATCCGGCCCGTGACGCAGGACAAACCCATCCCTTCGCAGGCCCTGCCGCCCGGCCCCGCCCGTGAGGCCGACGAGGCGGAGCTTGCGCTTGCCGACGAGGGCGGTGGCAAGGCCATGCCGTTCGAGCAGGTGCGGGCAGCGCGCCGGGCGGAGCTGACCGAGGATTATCTGGAGCTGATTGCCGACCTGATCGACGAATCGGGTGAAGCGCGGGCAACCGACCTGTCGCGCCGCATGGGCGTCTCGCACGCCACCGTCATCAAGATCATCGGACGGCTGAAGCGTGAGGGGCTCGTCAATTCGCAGCCCTACCGCTCCATCTTCCTGACCGAGGCAGGTCGTCGCATCGCCGAGGAATCCAAGCGCAAGCATGACATCGTGCTGCGTTTCCTGCTGGCGCTCGGCGTCAGCCCGGCCCAGGCGGATATCGACAGCGAGGGCATGGAGCATCATGTGAGCGACGAGACGCTCGCCCTCTTCGAATCCTTTATCCGTAAAAACGAGGCCGGGAAGGGCTGACCGCCCGCCGGCCGCCTTTCAGGAAGCGCGCAAAAGCCTGCTTTTGTGCGCTGTTTGCCGTGCAGGTCAGGCCTTCCTTGCGGACATATTGACACGCATTCTCATTCTCACTAACGTCCCGCCACCAGTTGAAATTTCGCGGCGCTACTGCCGCACGGGACCCATCCATGTATGTGTGCATCTGCAATGCCCTGACTGACAGTCAGATCCGCGAGACGGTGTGCAGCGGCGCGCGCCGGTGCGCCGAGGTCTACCGTGACTTGGATTGCTCGCCGCGTTGTGGCAAATGTGTGGGTGAGATCGCCGATATGGTGCGCGCGCACCACCATCGGCAGCCGGAGCTGGAGCCGGCCTGAGCCCCGGCCGGGCGCTCGCCCAGCTCTTTACGATCTTCCCCTTGGGTCCCGATGGATCCATGAGAAATTCTTAAGGAGGCGAGCGCCATGACCCAGACCCATGCCCCTTACCCGGCAGAAGGCAGTGCCCTGACGACGCTTGAAAAGCGCTGTATCGAAAAGGGGCTGAAGATGACCGAGCAGCGCCGCGTGATCTCGCGCGTGCTGACAGAATCTTCCGACCATCCCGATGTCGAGCAGGTTTATCGCCGCGCCCAGAGCGTCGATCCGAACATCAGCCTCGCCACCGTCTATCGCACCATGAAGCTGTTCGAGGATCTCGAGGTTATCGAGCGTCTCGATTTTGGCGATGGCCGTGCGCGGTACGAAGAGTCCCGCCAGGAACATCACCACCACATGATCGACCTCGATTCCGGCGATGTGGTGGAATTCACCAACGACGAGCTGGAGCTCCTCAAGGAGCGTATTGCCCGCGAGCTCGGTTTCGAGCTGGTGAGCCATCGCCTCGAGCTCTATGGCCGCCGCCTCAAGGGGGGCAAATAACTCCATCATGGCACGGCGTGACGAAAGTGGTGCGCCTGCCTGGCAGGCGCGCGAAGACAGGGTGATGGACGATCCGCGCGCCGAGGCCCCCGGCTGCGGCGGCCCGGCGGATACCTGCGTGTGCGAAAATGCCGTCAAGCGGGCGGTTGGCCGTCTGCGTGGCGACAACCAGCCGGACAGCATCTGCTTTGAAGCGGCGATGACCATCTTCCGCTGGCATCACCCCGAGCACAGCAAGCTGGCGGCCGAGCGCATCATCTCCGCCTGGATGCGCAGCGGCTGGCTTAATTGAGCCAGCCCTTTGGGCTGCAAGGGAACTGCTAAAAAGGGCGTGGCCGATGCCGCGCCCTTTTGATTTGTGCGTCCTGCTGCAGTCCGCAAGTTCGCCCCTTGACCTTCCAGTTACTGGAGACCTTATCTCTTTTAACCAGACCCCGCTTAACCCGGTGGCGCCTGTTCGCCATGACCCGGAAGCCAAGGGATGGAAGAGATGAACCAGATCGTAAAACCAGCCACCAGCCTTTCCCTGCCGATCTCGGGCATGACCTGCGCCAACTGCGCGCTCCGGGTTGAAAAGGCTCTGAAGGGCGTGCCGGGCGTAACGGACGCTTCCGTCAGTTATGCCACCGAGACGGCGCGGCTGGAATTTGACGGCACGCCGGCAACGCTGGCGGCCCTGACGGGCCGCGTGTCCGAAGTGGGTTATGGCGTGCCTGTGACCACCGAGCGTTTTGCCGTGGAGGGTATGACCTGTACCGGCTGCGCCGCCAAGGTGGAAAAGGCGCTGTCAGCCGTGCCCGGCGTGCTCAAGGCCGAGGTGAATGTGGCGACCGACGAGGCCGTGGTGCAGCTAGCCGGCGAGGTGGGGCGCCAGCGCCTTGCCGCGGCGGTGGCCGAGGCCGGTTATCACGCCCGGTTTGACGGGCAGTCTGATGCTGCCGGAGAGACGGGAGGCGACGGTATCGCCGCCCTGCTGCGCTCCGAAGGTTTCATGCTGGTGGCAAGTGCGGTGCTGACCTTTCCGCTGGTGCTGCCGATGGTGCTGATGGCCTTTGGCAGCCATGCGGTGATGGTCTCGCCCCTCTGGCAGCTGGTGCTGGCAACGCCGGTGCAGTTCATCGCCGGAGCGCGCTTTTATCGCGGGGCCTGGTCGGCACTCAAGTTCCGCAGCGCCAATATGGATGTGCTGGTGGCCCTCGGCAGCAGTGCCGCCTGGGGCTACAGCCTTGCCGTGATGCTGGGGTTCGGCCCGGTGGGCGGAGAGCTTTATTTTGAAGGTGCTGCCGCCGTCATCACCCTGGTGTTGCTCGGCAAATGGATGGAAGCACGCGCCAAGCGCGGCACCACGGCCGCCCTGCGCAGCCTGATGGCGCTGCGCCCCCGCCGTGCCCGGCGCTTCGGCGCCGACGGCGGCATCGAGGAGATCGGCATTGAGGAAGTGGGGGTGGGCGACCGGCTGCAGGTGCGGCCGGGTGAAGCCGTGCCGGTGGATGCCACCATCCTTGAAGGCCGCAGCGAGCTGGATGAAAGCCTGATTACCGGCGAGAGCCTGCCGGTGGCGCGCGGCGTGGGCGACAAGGTTACCGGCGGTGCCATCAATGGCGGCGGCGTGCTGACCGTCGAGGCAACGGCGGTGGGGGAGGACACGACCCTTGCCCGCATCGTGGCGCTGGTGCGCGAGGCGCAGAGCGGCAAGGCCGCCGTGCAGCGGCTGGTGGACCGTATCTCCGCCATCTTCGTGCCCATCGTGGTGGCGATATCGCTGGTCGCCTTCGTCGGCTGGCTGCTGGCTGGCGCCGGGCTTGACCATGCTGTGGTGGCCGGCGTTTCCGTGCTGGTCATCGCCTGCCCCTGCGCGCTCGGCCTTGCCACGCCGACTGCCATCGTGGCCGGCACCGGCGCCGCTGCCCGTGCTGGCATTCTGGTGCGGGATGTGGATGTGCTCGAGCGCGCCCGCCGTATCGATACCGTGGTCTTCGACAAGACCGGTACGCTGACCGAAGGCAAACCGCGCCTTACCGCCATGAAGGCGCCGGGGGCAGAGGGTGACGATAGCGCACTTGCCCTTGTTGCCGCGCTCCAGCAGGGCAGCGAGCATCCGCTCGCCCGCGCGCTGCTGGAAGCGGCAAAGGAGCGGGGGCTTGCAGTTCCGGCTGCGGCCAGCGATGTGCAGGCCCTGACCGGCCGCGGCATTCGCGGCACGCTGGAAGGCGCGAGCCTGCTGATGGGCAACCCCGCCCTGATGCAGGAAGAAGGCGTCGATATCTCTGCCTCCGCCGGGATAGCAGGGGAGTGGGAAGCCAAAGGCGCAACGGTGCTTTATCTGGCACGGGATGGAAAACTGGCCGCACTCTTTGCCCTGGCCGACAGCCCGCGCGGCGATGCCGCCGGGGCGGTGGCTGCTCTCAAGGCCGAAGGCATCCGCGTGGTGATGTTGACGGGCGACAGCCCGGCTGCTGCCGGAGCCGTTGCAGGCCGCCTGGGCATCACCGAGGTGAAAGCCGGGGTGTTGCCGGGCGACAAGGCGGAGCATGTGGCCGCCCTTGCGGCCGAAGGGCGCCATGTCGCCATGGTGGGCGACGGTGTCAATGATGCACCCGCGCTCGCCAAGGCTTCGCTTGGCATCGCCATTGGCGGTGGCTCGGACGTTGCCGTGGAGACGGCGGGCCTTGTGCTGCTGCGCCCGCTGCCCTCGCTCGTCGTTGCGGCGCTGAAGGTCGCCGGTGCCACGCGCCGCAAGATCTCCCAGAACCTGTTCTGGGCCTTTGCCTACAATGTGGTGGCGCTGCCGCTGGCCGCCTTTGGCCTGCTGACGCCGGCCATCGCCGGCGCGGCCATGGCGCTTTCCTCCCTGACCGTTGTGGGCAACGCCCTGCTGCTGACGCGCTGGAAGGCGCCGGCCTTGAAAGGGGAATGACAGATGAATGTGGGTGAAGCCGCCCGCCAGTCGGGCCTGCCGGTCAAGACTCTGCGTTATTATGACGAGATTGGCCTCGTGCGCCCGTCCGCCCGCACGGACGCCGGCTATCGGGATTATTCGGCAAACGATGTTTCCATGCTGCGTTTCGTGCAGCGCTCCCGCTCGCTCGGTTTTTCGGTGGAGGAGTGCACGGCGCTGCTCGACCTCTACCGCGACCGCAACCGCGCATCGGCCGATGTGCGCGAGATGGCGCGCCAGCGCGTGAGCGATATCGAGCGCAAGATCGCCGAACTGGAGGAGATGCGCGCCACGCTCGGCCACCTTATCGACCGGTGCCATGGCGATAACCGGCCAGAATGCCCGATCCTTGAGGATCTGGCCGGCGCCGATTGTTGTCCTTGAGCGGGGACGGACAGCACTACGGTTGACAGCACGGACGGGTTTTGGGCTTGCTCCCTTAGAATGCTGGAAAGCCAGCACTCCGTAGATACCCAGAGGAGCCGCTCCCATGTCCCTTCATCTCTGGTTTGCCTTTGTGCTGGCAAGTGCCGCGCTGGTCGCCATTCCCGGTCCGACCATCATCATGACCATCAGCCATGCGCTCGCCCATGGCCGGCGCAGCATCCTGGTTACCGTGCCGGGCGTGATGCTGGCGGATCTCATCGCCATGTCGGTATCGCTGGCCGGTGCCGGCGCCATCCTGTCTGCTTCCGCCACCCTCTTCACCGCGCTCAAGCTGGCCGGTGCGGCTTATCTCGTCTGGCTCGGCGTCAAGCTCTGGCGGGCGGAAGGCTCGCTGGCGGTTATGGAAGCGGCCGCCACCGGCAGCAAGGACAGTATGGCAACGCTGTTCTGGCGCGCTTTCACCGTGACGGTGCTGAACCCCAAGGGCATCGTTTTCTTCATCGCCTTTGTGCCGCAGTTCGTCTCGCCGGAAGCACCGGTGCTGCCGCAGTTCGCCATTCTCGTGGCAAGCTTCGTCATCATCGCCGCCATCTCCGTCACCTGCTGGTCCATGCTGGCGGGCGAGCTGCGCAGCCGCGTGACGCGGCCCGGCATCCTCAAGGGCATGAACCGGACCGGAGCGGCACTGCTGATCGGCGCCGGCGCGCTGACGGCCTTTGCCCGCCGCGTTCACAGCTAAAGCCTGGGCAGCTTGTCCGCCACGGCCTGGAACTGCAAAGGCCGGCTCTCCTGAAAAGGAGGCCGGCCTTTTTGCTGGCAATCTTGTCTTGAAGGAGACAGTGGCCTCAGCGCGCCCGTCGTTCGGCCTCTGCCATCACCGGGCTGCGCGAGTTGGTAAGGAAATCCGGCTCGGCCGGCAGATCCTCAAGGCCGCCATAGCCCATCAGGTCAAAGATATCGATCAGCCGGTCGCGGCTGCGTTCCGCCGCCATGGCCTGGACCAGTCCCCGTAAGCCGAACATTTGCGCCACCATGATCCTGCTCTCCCCTTCTGACGGGTTTAGCCTCTGGTCGGGATGATGCTGCGAATGAGAATTCTTTGCAAATGGATTCTGATGGAAAATTCGACCCCGATTGTCGCAGCACAAGCCCTTATGACGCCGGGAACCAAAAGCTTTCCCACGGGCTTCAGATGGTGCGCGGCACTCGCCCGCGCGGCTTCCTTTACGATAATATACCCTTCCCGCTGACCCTGCGAGGCCCGCTGCCGGGCGCCGCGTTCAGCCGCCAACGGGGGTGTCATGCCGCCTTTTTCGCCCGCCATCCGCCTGGAGACGCACGAGGTCTTCAACCAGCCGCCGCCCTTTGCCGGTTTCAACCTGTTCGAGATTGATCCGGCGCTGAAGGAAGCGGCGCTGCGGGAAGGCGGGGCCTGGCTGGAGGCACAGGCCAGCGCGCTGGGGGCTGTGTGCGGGTCGGAGGAGGTGCTGGCGCTGGGCGCGGACGCCAACCGCCACCCGCCGGAGCTGAGGAGCTTTGACCGTTACGGCCAACGGCTGGATGAGGTGGAGTTTCACCCCGCCTATCACCGGCTGATGGGCCTTGCCATGGAGCACCACATCCATGATGTGGCGTGGACGGCACTGCGCCCCGGCGGCCATGTGGCCCATGCGGTGCTGCTGGCGCTCTTTACCCAGGCCGAGGCCGGGGTGATGTGCCCCGTCAACATGACCTATGCCAGCGTGCCGGCGCTGCGCAAAAGCCGCGAGCGCACGCAAGCCTGGCTCGGCCGGCTGCTCGGCGGCGCCTATGACGCCCCGCTGCGCCCCATCGCCGAAAAACGCGGCATCACGCTCGGCATGGCGATGACGGAAAAACAGGGTGGCAGCGATGTGCGCGCCAATGAAACCCGCGCCGAACATCTGGACGAGGCGGCGGGGCTATACCGGCTCACGGGGCATAAATGGTTCTGCTCCGCCCCGATGAGCGACGGTTTCCTGACGCTGGCTTATGCCGCCGGCGGGCTTTCCTGCTTTCTTGTGCCCCGCATCACGGGCGCCGGGGAACGTAATGCCATCCACGTCATGCGGCTGAAAGACAAGCTTGGCAACCGCTCCAACGCCTCGTCAGAGATCGAGTATCATGGCGCCGAGGCGCTCCTGGTGGGGGAGGAGGGGCGCGGCATCAACACCATCATCGAGATGGTGCACCACACCCGCCTTGGCACCATTGCCGCCACGCTGGGCATCATGCGCCGGGCGCTGGCCGAGGCCATCCATCATGTGCGCTACCGCCGCGCCTTCCAGAAGGCGCTGATCGACCAGCCGGCGATGAGCGCGGTGATTGCCGACCTCGCGGTGGAGTATGAGGCGGCCGTGCATCTGGTCTGCCGCGTGGCCCATGCGTTCGATGCTGAGGATGAAGAAGGCAGGGCTTTTGCCCGCCTTGCCGTGGCCCTTGCCAAATATTGGCTCACCAAACGCTCAGCCAATTTTGTCTATGAATGCATGGAGTGCCATGGCGGCGCCGGTTACGTGGAAGAGGGGCCGCTGCCGCGTTATTACCGCGAGGCCCCGCTGAACGCGATCTGGGAGGGCTCGGGCAATGTCATCGCGCTCGATATCCTGCGCACGCTGGCGAAGGAAGAGGCGGCTGCCAGCGCTTATTTCGCCGAGGTCTCCGGCGTGATGGGCCAGGACGGGCGCTTCGATGCCGCGGCCAATGCCGTCAAGAACCGGTTGCTGCACGGCCTGCCCGGCGAGGCGGAAGCCCGGCTGATGGCCGAGAGTCTTGCCCTGGTGCTGCAGGGTGCGCTCCTCATCCGCCACGCGCCGGGGCCGGTTGCCGATGCCTTCATCGCCACCCGCCTTGCCGGCGAGGGCGGCTTCAGCTTCGGCACCTTGCCGCACGGGGCGGATATAACCTCCATCCTTGCCCGCCACGCGCCGCCCATGGGGTGAGGGGGCGTGAGAGCCGGGCAGGGCTTGCGCCGGGGCCGCTGGCGGACTATCCGATAGGCACCCGGCCTTTGAAGGGGGCGCCGGCCGGTCTGCCCCCCTGGCCACCACTCCTCACCCGGGTGAGCATGACCTCTCTTTTTGCGCGTAACCTCAGCCAGCATGTCGAGCTGATGAGCCGCCTTGATGCCCTTGAGGGGGCGGTGATGCAGGCCGCCTCCACGGTCGCCGACACCCTGCGCACCGGCGGCAAGCTGATGCTGTGCGGCAATGGCGGATCGGCGGCGGACAGCCAGCATATTGCGGCGGAATTTACCGGCCGTTTCATCAAGGACCGCAAGCCGCTGGCAGCCATCGCGCTGTCCACGGATAGCTCCGCGCTCACCTGCATCAGCAATGATTACAGCTTTGCCGATGTGTTCGCCCGCCAGCTGGTGGCGCTGGCACGAGCCGGGGATTGCCTGATCGGCATTTCTACCTCCGGCAATTCCGCCAATGTCATCCGCGCTGTGGAAGCGGCGCGGGAGCTGGGCGTGCGCAGCATCGGCCTGCTCGGCCGCGATGGGGGCAAACTGGCCGCCCTGTGCGATGAAGCCATCATTGTGCCTTCCGACGTCACCGCCCGCATCCAGGAAGCCCATATCCTCATCGGCCATACCATCTGCGGCGCTGCCGAGCAGCAGCTTGGCCTCGTTCCGGGTGAAGGGGCGTGACGGCTATGAGCGCTGACCTGAAACTGCCGTCGCGGGAGAAATTGGCCGCCAGCACCGTGCTGGTGGTGGGCGACGCCATGCTTGACCGTTACCTCTTCGGCTCGGTTGACCGCATATCGCCCGAAGCGCCGGTGCCGGTGGTGCATGTAAAGCGCGAGGAAGACCGGCTGGGCGGCGCCGCCAATGTGGCGCTCAACATCAAGCGCCTCGGGGCCGGCAGCCAGCTGCTGACTGTGGTGGGTAATGACGATGCCGGCGGGCGCCTCAGGCACCTCCTGGAGGCCGAAGGCATTTCGGCGCTCCTGGGCAGCGACGACAAGCTCACCACCATCGTCAAGCTCAGGGTTATCGGCCGCTCGCAGCAGTTGCTGCGGCTCGATTTCGAAAGCGCCCCCGATCATGAAGTGCTGGCCCGCATGCTCGCCGATTTCGAGCGGGCGCTGGCGGGCGCGGATGCGGTGCTCTTCAGCGACTATGGCAAGGGCGGCCTTACCCATATTCCGCTGATGATCGAGCTTGCCCGCAAGGCCGGCAAGCCGGTGCTGGTGGACCCCAAGGGCAATGATTATACGCGCTACGCCGGCGCCAGCCTGGTGACCCCCAACCGGGCGGAACTGATGCAGGTGGTGGGCGCCTGGCGCGACGAAGCCGATCTTGAGGCGCGGGTTACCCGCCTGCGCGCGGAAACCGGCATCGATGCCGTGCTGCTGACCCGCTCCGAAGAGGGCATGACCCTGTTTGACGGCAGCGGCGAGACCGGCCGCTTCGACGTGCCGGCCGAAGCGCGCGAGGTGTTCGACGTGACGGGGGCGGGCGATACGGTGATTGCCGTGATGGCGGCCATGCTGGGCTGCGGCCTTGGCCTGCGCGAAGCCGTGCCGGTTGCCAACAAGGCGGGCGGCATCGTGGTCGGCAAGTTCGGCACCGCCAGTGTGAGTTTCGAGGAGCTTTCTCAATGAAGGTAGTGGTTACCGGCGCGGCGGGCTTCATCGGCGCCAATCTGGTGCGCGGGCTCAACCGCCTTGGCATCGACGATGTCATCGCCGTGGATGACCTGACGGATGGCCAGAAGTACCGAAACCTCGTGGATGCCGGCATTTCCGACTATTTCGACAAGTCCGAATTCTACGACCTGTTTGCCGCCGGCAAGCTTGGCCATGTGGACGCCGTTTTCCATGAAGGCGCCTGCTCCGACACCATGGAGCATAATGGCCAGTTCATGCTGGAGATGAACTACCGCTGCTCCAAGACGCTGCTTGATGCCTGCATGGCGCAGGGCACGCGCCTGCTTTATGCCTCCTCCGCCGCCACCTATGGCGGCAGCGATACCTTCCGCGAGGTGCTGGAGTTCGAAAAGCCGCTCAACGTCTATGGTTATTCCAAGCTGCTGTTCGACAATGTCGTGCGCCGGATGATCAAGGACGCGCCGCAGCAGGTGGCCGGCTTCCGCTACTTCAACGTCTATGGCCCCTATGAGCAGCACAAGGGACGCATGGCGTCGGTCGCCTTCCACCATTTCAACCAGCTGAATGAAAACGGACGGGTGCGCCTGTTTGCCGATTATGGCGGTTACGGGCCGGGCCAGCAGAGCCGCGACTTCGTTTATGTGGATGATGTTGTTGCCGTCAATCTGTGGTTCCTGGAACATCCGGAAGCGCGCGGCATCTTCAATCTCGGCACCGGCCGGGCGCAGCCCTTCAACGATGTGGCGCTGGCCAGCGTCAACACCACCCGCAGCCTCAAGGGCGAAGCGCCGCTGCCGCTGGCGGAGCTGGTGGCCGCCGGGCTTGTGGAATACATCCCCTTCCCGGAGGCGCTGGTGGGCAAATACCAGTGTTTTACCGAGGCTGACCTGACCGCCCTGCGTGCCGTGGGCTGCAACCACCGCTTCACCGATGTGGCCGAGGGCGTCAGCCGCTATGTGCGCTGGCTCTCCGGCGCCGGAAACTGAAGCCCATGGCCCCCGCGCCCGCCGCCCAGCCGGACCTTATGGACAAGATCGTGCCGCCGGGCGCCGACCCGGCGCCGTTTCTGGCCAGACTGCCGCGCCCGATGGTGTTTACCAACGGCGTGTTCGATATCCTGCATCGCGGCCATGTCGCCTATCTGCATGAGGCGCGCAAACTCGGTGCCTGCCTGGTGCTGGGCCTCAACAGCGATGCCTCGGCTCGTATGCTGGGCAAGGGGCCGGACCGTCCGCTCAACAAGGAGATGGACCGCGCCCTGGTGCTGGCCGGCCTCGCCTCCATCGACCTCGTGCTCTTCTTCAACGAGCGCACCCCCGTCGAACTCATGGCCCGCGTGCGCCCCGACATCTACGTGAAGGGCGGCGACTACGACATGGCCACGCTGGAGGAAACCCGGCTGGTGGAGAGCTGGGGCGGCCGGTCGCTCGCGATCCCGTTTGTGGATGGGTATTCGACGACGGGACTGGTGCAGAAGATCAAGGCACCCTCTGCCTGATAGCGGTGCGAGGACGCGCCGCCTCTTACGACCCCATATACCGCCCGGGCTTGTGGTTGATGGCCACCACGAGGTTCATGACCACCGCGCCGAGTACCGAGTAGGCCAGCATTACCGGCGAGATGACGAAGAAGGCGGCGATGACGATGGCGCAGTCGCAGGCCATCTGCACCTTGCCGGCGCGCATGCCATGTTTCTTCTGCAGGTAAAGCGCCAGGATGCCGATGCCGCCGAGGCTGGAATTGTGGCGGGCAAGCGCCAGAATGCCCATGCCGACGAGGAAACCGCCGGCGATGGCTGCAAAGAGCGGATGGACCACGCCGAGTGGCATGACTTTGGGCAGAAGGGCGCTGCAGCCGGCCAGCATGGCAACGGCGGCAAAGGTCTTGAGCGTGAAGGGCAGGCCCATCGCGCGCAGGCCGAAGATGTAGAAGGGCAGATTAACGACGAAGAACAGCACGCCGAAGGAAATGCCGGTCAGGTAATGGATAAGGATCGCCATGCCGGCGGTGCCGCCGAAGGCCATGCCGACATTCTGGAAGAGGCCGATGCCCAGCCCGACAAAGAGCGTGCCCATGATAATGGCAATGGCATCTTCAAGCTTGCTGTGCGGAATGCCGGACGGATTGGGCAGGACCATGTCGTTTCCCGTGGCTGTTGAAGCTTAAATCCGAAACTGGCGGCATTCCCGTCCGGCCTTTTCTGGTGCTTTCGCACCCGGCCGGCTCTGTTCTTTCAATTCGGCTTATGGACCGGATTTTTCTGCTTTTCCAGCGCGGGTGAAAATTACCCGGACCTGCGTTTGCGCCCTCTTTTTGTTGCACTGTTTCTGCGTACCCCCATGTTTTTGTTGCGCGAGTTTCCGGAAGGCCGGTTGCCGGTGACGCGCCGTGCAAAATGGAGTCGTGCGGCGGCGTAAAAAGGAAAGGCCCCCTTCCGGTAAGGGAAGGAGGCCTTGTTCGTCAGTGTTATCCGGCCTGCTTATTCGGCGGCATAAGCCTCGATGGGCGGGCAGGAGCAGACCAGATTGCGGTCGCCATAGACATTGTCGATGCGGCCAACCGCCGGCCAGTACTTGGCATCGCGTGCCACGCCCGCCGGATAGGCGGCCTGCTCGCGGCTGTAGCTGTGCTGCCAGGTGTCGGCCAGCAGGTCAGCCGCCGTGTGCGGGGAGTTCTTCAGCGGGTTGTCGTTGGCGTCCAGGGCGCCGGAGGCAACCGCGCGGATTTCCTCGCGGATGGCGATCATCGCGTCGATGAAACGGTCGATCTCGCCCTTGTCCTCGCTCTCGGTCGGTTCGACCATCAGCGTGCCGGCCACCGGGAAGGACATGGTCGGGGCGTGGAAGCCGAAATCCATCAGGCGCTTGGCGATATCGTCCACGCTGATGCCGGCCTCGTCCTTCAGCGGGCGGGTGTCGAGAATGCACTCATGCGCCACACGGCCGCTGCGGCCCTTGTAGAGCACCGGATAGTGATCCTTTAGCCGCTCGGCGATGTAGTTGGCATTCAGGATGGCCATGGCGGTTGCCCGCTTGAGGCCTTCCGCGCCCATCATGGCGATATAGGCCCAGGAGATGGCCAGAATGCCGGCGCTGCCGAACGGAGCGGCGCTGACCGCCCCCACCGCGCCCGCACCCGGCAGGAACGGGGCAAGGTGCGACTTGACGCCGATGGGGCCGACACCGGGGCCGCCGCCGCCATGGGGAATGCAGAAGGTCTTGTGCAGGTTCATGTGCATGACGTCGGCGCCGATCGCCGCCGGGCGGGCGACACCCACCAGGGCGTTGAAGTTGGCGCCATCCATGTAAACCTGCCCGCCATTGGCGTGCACGATCTCGCAGATCTCCTTGATCGCCTCCTCAAACACGCCATGCGTGGAGGGGTAGGTGACCATGAGGGCGGCGAGCTTGTCCTTGTGCTGCTCGGCCTTGGCCTTGAGGTCGGCCACATCGACATTGCCGTTCTCGTCGCAGCCGACAACAACAACCGACATGCCGGCAAGCGCGGCGCTGGCGGGGTTGGTGCCATGGGCGGAAGAGGGGATGAGGCAGACGGTGCGGCCTTCGTTGCCTTGGCTGCGGTGCCAGCCACGGATCGCCAGCAGACCGGCATATTCGCCCTGCGCGCCGGAGTTCGGCTGCAGGGAGACGGCATCGAAGCCGGTTGCCGCGCGCAGCTGGTTTTCGAGGCTATGGGTCAGCGCCAGGATGCCGGCGACCTGATCGGCCGGGGCAAACGGGTGCAGGTTGGCAAACTCGGCCCAGGTGATGGGCTCCATCTCCGTGGTGGCATTGAGCTTCATGGTGCAGGAGCCGAGCGGGATCATGGTGCGGTCAAGCGCCAGATCCTTGTCGGCCAGCTTGCGCATGTAGCGCAGCAGCTGGGTTTCGCTGTGGAACTGCGAGAAGATCGGGTGGCTGACGCACGCGCCCTTGCGAGCGAGCGCTGCCGGAATGGCAACATCGGTGCTGGCGGCCAGCTCATCGGCGGTGAAGCCGGCACGGGTGCCGGTGATGGCTTCCCACAGCGCGTCGATGTCGCTGGCGTTTGCCGTCTCGTCGAAGGCAATGGCAAGGCGGCCATCGCCGAAATTGCGCAGGTTATACCCGGCGCGGCAGGTGCGGGTCATGATCTCGCCCGCCTTGTCACCCGCCTCGATCAGCACGGTGTCGAAGAAGGCATCGCCCAGAACCTTGACGCCCAGCTTCCTGAGGCCGGCGGCCAGCACGGCGGCATGGGAATGCACGCCAAGGGCAATGCGCTTCAGCCCTTCCGGCCCGTGATACGTGGCATACATGGCGGAGATGACGGCAAGCAGGACCTGCGCGGTGCAGATGTTGCTGGTCGCCTTCTCGCGGCGGATATGCTGCTCGCGCGTCTGCAAAGACAGGCGGTATGCGCGGCGACCCTTGGCATCGATGGAAACACCGACGATACGGCCGGGGATAACGCGCTTCAGCTCGTCCTTGCAGGCAAAATAACCGGCATGGGGGCCGCCGAAGGCCATCGGCACGCCAAAGCGCTGGGTGGTGCCCACCGCCATATCGGCGCCCAGCTCACCCGGCGGCGTCAGCAGCACGAGGGCGAGCGGATCGGCGGCAACCGTGACCAGCACGCCGGCAGCCTTGAGTTTTGCGATGGCGGGGGCGAGATCGATCACATGGCCGTCGGTGCCCGGATATTGCAGCAGGGCGCCAAACAGGCCGCCTGCCAGCGCGGCGTCGAGGCCGGCGCCAAGGTCACCCGTCACCACCTCGATCCCCAGCGGCTCGGCCCGGGTCATCACCACGGCGAGCGTCTGTGGGTGGATATCGGCGCTGACGAAGAAACGATCAGATTTCGTCTTGGAGGAGCGGTGGGCAACCGTCATGGCTTCTGCCGCTGCCGTTCCCTCATCGAGCAGCGAGGCGTTGGCCATGTCGAGCCCGGTAAGCTCGGCAACCATGGTCTGGAAATTGAGGATGGCTTCCAGGCGGCCCTGGCTGATTTCCGGCTGGTAGGGGGTATAGGCGGTGTACCAGGCCGGATTTTCAAGGATGTTGCGGCGGATGACCGGCGGCGTGACCGTGCCGTAATAACCCTGCCCGATGAAGGATTTGAGCACCTTGTTGCCGGAAGCAAAACCACGAAGCGCGGCGGTGGCCGCCGTCTCCGTCAGCGCGGCCGGCAGGGGCAGGGCCTGGGTATCGATGATGGAGCCGGGCACCACCTGTCGCACCAGCGTGTCGAGATCGGCAACGCCGAGCACGGCCAGCATCTCGGCCGTTTCGGCAGCGTCGGGGCCGATATGGCGGTTTTCAAAACGGTCACGGTCGTGGAGGGAGAGGGTCATCGTCGTCATCTCTGAAGCGGGCCGGGGCCGGGAAGAGGGGTGAACCCGGCCCGCCTCGCAGGGCTTGAAGGGAATTGGGGCGGCGGAAGGCCGGCGCTTATTCGCCGATCATCGCCTTGTACTGGGCCTCGTCCATCAGCCCGTCGAGCTGGGCGGGGTTGGAGAGCGTCATCTCGAAGAACCAGCCCTTGCCCATCGGGTCGGTGTTCACGAGGTCCGGCGTGTCGGCGAGGTCGGCGTTGGCGGCGGTCACTTCGCCGTCAACCGGGGCGTAGACGTCGCTGGCGGCCTTCACGGATTCAACCACTGCCGCATCGCCGCCTTCGGTCAGCGCGGTGCCGACGGCCGGCAGGTCCACAAACACCACATCGCCCAGCTGCTCCTGCGCGAAATGGGTGATGCCGACACGGGCCGTGGTGCCCTCGACGGAAATCCACTCATGGTCCTTGGAGAATTTGAGGGTCGCCATTATTTGCCTCGTCCTTTGTCTTGATAGGGCTTTTGCGCTTTTGAAAAATAAAACGGCCTGACGGATCAGGCCTTCTTCACCTTGTCATAACCATGCGGCACGGCCGGCATGGCGATGATGGAAACGGGGATGTCCTTGCCGCGCTGGCGGGCAATCAGGCTGGTGCCGGCAGCCGCAAAGGCGCTGGCCACATAACCCATGCCAACAGGGCCATCGAAGCTGGGGCCGAAACCACCGGACGTGACCTTGCCGATCTCGGTGCCATCGGCGCTGTGCAGGGTCGCGCCTTCGCGCACCGGGGCGCGGCCTTCAACCTTGAAGCCGGCAAGCTGGCGGCTGGTGCCTTCAGCAATCTGCTTCTGGAGGATAGCGGCACCGGGAAAACCGCCTTCCTCGCGCCGGCGCTTGGCGATGGACCAGATGAGGCCGGCCTCGATGGGGCTGGTGGTGGTGTCGATATCATGGCCATAGAGGCAGAGGCCGGCTTCAAGGCGCAGGCTGTCGCGCGCACCAAGACCGGCGGGCTCCACCTCGCTCTCGGCCAGCAGGCGGCGGGTAATGGCCTGTGCCTTGTCGGCCGGGATGGAGATCTCGTAACCATCCTCGCCGGTGTAACCGGAGCGGCTGACCCAGAGCGGCACGCCGTCGATGGCAAAAGCACCGCCCGACATGAAGGCCAGCTCTTCGGTGCCAGGGGCAAGGCGCGCCATCACGGTAACGGCAGCGGGGCCCTGCAGGGCGATGAGGGCGCGGTCCGTCAGCTCGGTGAGGGTGACGCCATGTTTTGCCAGCAGCGGGCGCATATGGGCGATGTCGCCGGCCTTGGTGGCGCCATTCACCACGACATAAAAATGATCGCCGGCATTGGTGATCATCAGGTCGTCGATGATGCCGCCTTCTTCCGTCGTCAGCATGCTGTAGCGCTGGCGGCCCGGCTTCAGCGTGGTGACGGCACCCGGGACGATGCTCTCCAGCGCGGCGGCGATGATCTCTTGCGGCGCGCCATCAAGGCGCAGCTGGCCCATATGGCTGACATCAAACAGGCCGGCGGCAGCGCGGGTGTGCAGATGTTCCTTCATGATGCCAGCCGGGTACTGCACGGGCAGGGCATAACCGGCAAATTCCACCATGCGGCCGCCGAGTTCGCGGTGCAGGGCATCAAGCGGGGTGGTGCGCAAAGAGGTCGGGTTGGCGGTATCGGTCACGTCTCGGTCGGCTCCATGACAAGGCTGGCGTCAAACCCCGCCATTACTGGCCAGGGTGGTTGCGCCCGCTCTGTCATGAACCTGAGAGATTGACCGGCGGCCGCGTGTCCATGGTGGAAGCGCTGGCGGCGACCGGCTTACCCCGTCGGTGGAAGTCGACATGGCTTGAGAACAAACCCGACTCCGCTTTCCAGAGTGCCCTGCCATTTCGCGGTCCTTCTGCCTGAGAGTTTACCGGGCGGTTGCTCCTTCGGCGCCAGCTTTTCTGCGGCTTTCAGGATGAAGCGCAGAGATGCTGATCTCTCCCACGGACGGCATGGGGCTATGTAATGCGCGGATGATACCGCTGCACCTGCGAAAGGCAAGAAAAGTGGGTTGCGCCCGGCGCAGATCCCGTCAGCGTCGCTTGCGGATGACGCTGAAGCCCCGGCGCGGCGGGTCCTGGGTAAGGACGCCGGGGGTGCGCGGGGTGGCACCCTCGCCATCAGTGCGGGCATGGTCGCTGGCGGCGGCCGGCGTCACCGTATTGATCACGGCATCGCCCGCCCTGGGCTCGATGCCCAGCTGGCGGTCATGCTCGCGCACCTTCTCCAGCAGCTTTTCGCGAAATTCCGGGTTCTGCTGCTGCTCGAGGAACAGCGCGACCGCCGCATGGCCGGGATAGGCGGGGCCTTTTTCCTTTTCGCCGGTGGCGGCCTTGCGCAGACGCTCCAGCACCTTGGGGTCAATCTTGGCCCGAAGTGCCCGGTATTGCTCCAGCAACTTGCTCTTTGCGTCGCTCATGCCCTGCCGGCCGGCTGGCCGCCCCCGTCATGGTTGGTTGGTGGCAGAGGGTCTGCCGCCTTCAAACCATGCATGGATTATGCCTGAAGCGCCCCCCAAGTCCATGCCGGGGCACACAGAAGCCTGTGACAAAATCGGGATCATGTTCCCTCTCCGCGCGCCAGCGGGGAGAGGGTGGCCCGTGAGGGCCGGGTGAGGGTATGGACTTTTCAGTTTCGCAGTGACGGAGTCAGGTTGAACCGCCAACATCCCCCTCCGCCCGCGTTCGCGGGCACCTCCCCCGCCTTCGGCAGGGGAGGCTGGCGCCGCCCGCAGCATTGACATAAGCCGCCCCCGAGGCTATTCGCGGGCCATACGGCGGCGGGCTCTCCTGCTGGCCGTTTTTTGTCATTGCCTGCGGCTGTTCCCGCTGAGCGGAGTTTAAAAAATCATGCGCAAGCTTCTTCTGCCCGTCCTCGCGATGGTCGGCGTTGTCGTCTCGTCCAATTTCCTCGTCCAGTATCCGCTGGATGGCACCCTTGCCGGCATCAACCTTGCCGACTGGCTGACCTGGGGCGCCTTTACCTATCCGGCGGCCTTCCTGGTGACCGATCTCACCAACCGCGCCTTTGGCGTCGCGCTCACCCGCCGCGTGGTTTATGCCGGTTTTGCCGTCGGTGTTGTGCTGTCCCTGCTGCTCGCCACCCCGCGCATTGCGCTGGCTTCCGGCACCGCCTTCCTCTTCGGCCAGCTGCTGGACGTGACCGTCTTCAACTGGCTGCGCCGCATGAGCTGGTGGAAGGCCCCCTTCATCGGCACCATGCTGGGCTCCATCGTCGATACCAGCGTGTTCTTCTCCATCGCTTTTGCCGCCACGGGCCTGCCCTGGGGCCAGTGGGCGCTGGGCGATTTTGCCGCCAAGATCACCATGGCCATCCTGTTCCTGGCGCCTTATCGCGCGTTGATGAACGTCATCCGCCCGGTGCCGCAGCCGGCGATGGCCTGAAGGCCCGATGCCTGAATAAGGAGCCGCGCCCCCGCTTTCCTTTAACTGGCGGGGCGCGGCTCTTTTCCTGACCGATTTTCTCTTTTCGATACTGGCCCCATGAAGCTCGAGCTCTTCGATTTCGACCTGCCGCGTGAGCGCATCGCCAACCGGCCCGCCGAGCCGAGGGATGCCGCACGCCTGCTCGATCTCACCGGGGCCGCTTTTGCCGACCGGGGCGTGATTGATTTGCCGGACCTGCTCCAGCCTGGCGACCTGATGATTTCCAACGACACCCGCGTCATCCCCGCCCGCCTGCGCGGCACGAAGGGAGAAGCGCGTATCGAGGCAACGCTGCACAAGCAGGAAAGCCTCGACAGCTGGCGCGCCTTCGCCCGGCCGGGCAAACGCCTGAAGCTGGGCAGTGTCATCACCTTCGCGCCCGGCTTCGAGGCCGAGGTGATGGAGAAGGGCGAGGGCGGCGAGGTGCTGCTGCGTTTCTCCCGCGCCGGGGCCGATCTGGTGGCCGCGCTGGAAGAATTCGGCGAGATGCCGCTGCCGCCCTATATCGAGCGCGACGGCGGCTCCGATGCGCGCGATGCCGAGGATTACCAGACCATCTTCGCCCGCAACAAAGGTGCGGTGGCGGCGCCCACGGCGGGCCTGCATTTCACCCCGCGCCTGCTGGATGCCCTTGCCGCGCGCGGCGTAAAGCGCGCCACCGTTACCCTCCATGTTGGCGCTGGCACCTTTTTGCCGGTGAAGGTGGAGGATACGGACGATCACAAGATGCACAGCGAGTGGGGCAGCGTGCCGGCCGAAACGGCGAAACTGATCGCCGAAACGAGGTCGGCGGGCGGGCGCATCATTGCCGTTGGCACCACCACCCTGCGCACGCTGGAAGCGGCTGCCGGGGCGGCCGGCTCTACCGACGGCACCGTGCCGGAATGGGCGGGCGATACCGATATCTTCATCACGCCCGGTTACCGATTCCGCGCCGTGGACGTGCTGCTCACCAATTTCCACCTGCCGAAATCCACGCTTTTCATGCTGGTCTCGGCCTTTTCCGGGCTCGAGCGCATGCAGGCGGCTTATGCCCATGCCATTTCGGCCGGTTATCGCTTCTTTTCCTATGGCGATGCCTGCCTTCTTTCCTGCGAAAGCAAGAACCGATGACCGATGCCTTTTCCTTCTCCCTGCTGGGCACTGACGGCGCCGCCCGGCGCGGCCGCGTGACGACGGCGCACGGCACCATCGAAACCCCGGCCTTCATGCCGGTGGGCACGGCGGCAACGGTCAAGGGCATGCATCCGGGCGATGTAAAGGCGACGGGCGCCGAGATCATCCTCGGCAACACCTATCACCTCATGCTGCGCCCGACGGCGGAACGCATCGAGAAGCTGGGCGGCCTGCACAAGTTCATGAACTGGCCGGGCCCGATCCTCACCGATAGCGGCGGTTATCAGGTGATGTCGCTGACCAAGCTGCGCCGCATGAGCGAGGATGGGGTGACCTTCAAGAGCCATATCGATGGCCACACCGAACATCTGACGCCGGAGCGCTCCATCGCCATCCAGAAGATGCTGGACAGCGACATCACCATGGCGTTTGACGAATGCACGCCGTACCCCTGCAGCAAGGAAGAAGCGGCGGCCTCCATGCGCCTTTCCATGCGCTGGGCCAAACGCAGCCGCGATGCTTTTGACGATACGCGCCCCGGTTATGGCCTGTTCGGCATCGTGCAGGGCAGCGTGCATCAGGATTTGCGGCAGGAGAGCGTGGACGCGCTGGTGCCGCTCGACTGCCATGGTTATGCGGTGGGCGGCCTTGCGGTGGGCGAGGGGCAGGAGCTGATGTTCTCCACGCTCGATTTCACCATGCCGATGATGCCGACCCACAAGCCGCGTTACCTGATGGGCGTCGGCAAGCCGGACGATATTGTGGGCGCGGTGGCGCGCGGCATCGACATGTTCGACTGCGTGCTGCCCACCCGTTCCGGCCGTAACGCGCAGGCCTTCACCCGCCGCGGCACCGTCAATCTGCAGAACGCCCGCCATACGGACGATCCGCGCCCGCTTGACGAGCAGTGCGGCTGCCCGGCCTGCCGCAACTATTCCCGCGCCTATCTCAACCACCTGATCCGCGCCAAGGAGATGCTGGGGGCGATGCTGCTCACCTGGCATAACCTGCATTATTACCAGGAGCTGATGGCCGGTATCCGCGCGGCGATTGCCGAGGGTCGCTTCGCCGAGTTCCAGCGTGAGTTCGACGCGATGCGGGCACTGGGGGATATCGAGCGGGTTTGAGAGGCGGGAAGACAGAAGGTGGCTGTTACCGCTTCAGCTCTTGCCGCCGTTCATCGAGAGCTTTGGCCAGATCGCGGGCGCCGTGAAAAACAGCAAGGACCGTGACCGTGTCTTCGATGGCTTGATAGACAACAAGATAGGGCAGGTCCGGGACCGGGATTTCTCGGGTACCGGCAAGGCGGCCGGGCCGACCGCTGTCGGGAAACCGGATTAGCCGTTGTGCGGTATCGGAAATAGCACGAAAGATTCGTTCGGCGGCAGGCGGATTGTCGAGTGCGATGTCGTCAATGATATCGGCAAGATCATTTGCGGCGGGATCCGCAAACAGTAGACGCATCAACGATCCCAGCCGTGTTTTGTCACTATGCCGGCAAAAACCTTGTCGGCTGAGGTTACGCGGCCTTCGTTCGCTGCTGCCAGACCCTCGCGAATACGACTGATCTGCCAGTTGTTGGTTTCTACATATTGGCGCAAGGCCAGGTTGACGATGTGATCGCGCGACTGATCCGTCGCCGCGGCAAGCGCGTCGATCTCATCCAGCGTTTCTTTAGGGGCGTGTACAGTCAGGACTTCGGTGGGGCGTGGCGGGCTCATAGAGGCGCCTCCGGTTGTCGCTTGCTACAGGAATTACCCTATCACGACTGGTCCGGCGGATGAACGGGGCTGGATTGAATAGTTGATCTGGAGCCGGCACCTTCCGCGTCGGTCGCCGCCGGATTTCTTTCTGCCCCACCATTATCGAGATCGATTGTCTGGTTTTAATCAGACTTAATCACTGCTTCGAAGGGGTGTCTCAAGATTCTTGAGATAACGGACTTGCCCGGTCTGCGATTTCTTTCGGCGCTTCCTTGGTGATGCCGTCGGTGATCCCCTCCAACTCGCCCTTGCGGGTAAAGCGCTGGAGCATACGGTCACGGGCGCTCATGGCGTCGGCATAACGGGCATTGAGGCGGGCGATCTCGCCGCTGCTCATCCAGCCGGGCTTGTTGTCGTCCGGGTTGCTCTCGGCGCGGATGCCCATGGACAGCAGCAGTTTGCGGCGGGCGCGGGCGGCTTCTTTTTCTGCTTCGGTTTCTTCCGGCTCGTCGCTATTTGTGGCCGAAGCCTCTGACCCGTTCGCATTATCTGCGGGCTGTGCCGGCGCTGCGGCCATCTGCTTTTCGAAATTGGCCTTCTGCAGGGCCTGGACATCGCTCCAGTCTATCGGGGGATCGTCATAGGTCGGCGGGCCGTCCGGCGGGGGCTCGTATCCGCTTATGCGAGCCCACATCATCTGGCGCGCGTTGAACGACTCATGGCTGATGCGCATGTCCTCAAGGGACATCTGGTTGTAGTCGGTGGCAACCGCGGCCAGCGCCGGATCGTCGATGACATGATCGATCAGCTGCTCACCGCCATCATCCCTCCTGGAGGTGAAGAGGTGGAATTTTCCATCCTTCGTCACTGACCAGCCTTCGATGTCGATCCAGTTGACTCCCAGATCCTTGATGAGCTGGCCGTAATGAGCGTTTAACTCTGTTTCGACAGTCTTTTTCCGTTCGGCGCGCTCGTCCTGCAACACGTTGATGGCAAATAGCGTAACGTAATCTTCATCCAGATCGAGCGGGTCACGGCCATCCTTGAAGGTCAGCTGGACCTTGCCGTTAAGGGCGACGTGGCCGATATCGATGTTGGCAATCTCATTGCGCTTGATGCCGCGCTGGCCGAGAGCGATGTCGATAGCGCCATTCAGAGCCGCCTTGTCGTCTGAGCCGCCATAGAGGCCAATAATGGCCTGGCGTACCGGATCGACGATCTGGTTGCCGTCTTCGTCGCGGCCGTATTTTTTGTAAACGGCTTGAAGAGCCTCTTTGTAGGCGTCGCTGTCCGACTGTCCGAAATATAGCGCGTCGACCAATGCCTTGTCGTGGCGGAAGGCTTCGCGTTCCCACTGCTTATGTTTGTCGAAGGCCTCCAGTTCCAGAAAGATGGGACGGAAGGAGTCGCCGCCCCAGATTTGTTTTTGCAACGTCTGGTAAGCCGTTGCGTCGCCCGGATTGCCGGGGTTTCGATCTATGATCCGGAAATAATCATCGCCTACCTTGATGTCGCCCGGAACGGGGTCCCCTTCGACTTTTTCGGTTTCAATTTTTGTGAGGGGAGTGCCGGTGCCGGCAACGGTGTCGTCTGTGTAGAGCCAGCCCATGACCCATTGCGTATAGGCAAGGTCAAAAGCGGCTGCGAGCGCTTCGTCGGAAAGCTCGACGATGTCCTCTGGCATGGAATTCTGGCCAGCGACAATCTGGTTGTCGCTGTTAGACGAGGCGGGTGCTTCCGCCGGGTCTGTCGCCGCATTTGCCACCTGACCGGCGGCATAGGCCGCGGCGGCCTGCGCCGTGCTTGCGGCGCTGACGCTCATGTCCGTCATGGACAGGTCCTCGTTCTACTTGAGCGAGATTAACTTTTTGACTTTCTAGAATATAAAATAGCGGCGCTTTGCCGCAGGGGGCAAGGTGATATTTCGATAATCCGGTTGCGGGTCTCTGGAGATCAGCGTAATTTCGGAATGTTTCTACATTGTATCGACGGCCTGAAAATGCGTGTGCTGATCAAAAAATGGGGCAACAGCGCCTCGGTGCGTATCCCTGCCACCCTTATGCAGGCGGCTCGGCTGGAGCCGGACATGGCGGTGGATATCCGGGAGGAAGAGGGGCGCCTTATCCTCACGCCGGCGCGTGAGCCCGCTTATGATCTGGCCAGCCTGCTGGAGGGCATCACGCCGGACAACCGGCATGACGGGGTCGATTCCGGTGAGCCGCAGGGGTTGGAGGCGCTGTGACGGAGTATGTGCCTGAAGCGGGCGATATCGTCTGGCTCCAGTTCACACCCCAGGCCGGTCATGAACAGGCGGGCCATCGGCCGGCCGCCGTCCTGAGCCCGGCGGCCTATAACCGCATTGGGCTGATGCTGTGCTGCCCGATGACCACGCGGGTCAAAGGGTATCCGTTCGAAGTCGCTATTTCCGGCGCTCGGGGCAGCGTGGTGCTGGCGGACCAGGTCAAGAGCCTCGACTGGCGAGCCCGCAAGGCCAGCCTCAAGGGTCATCTGACGCAGAGCGAGCTGGCAGAGGTCCGGGCGAAGGCGCTGGCTCTGATTTCCGGCCGGTGAGCGGCCGGGCCGGCGGCCCTCTCAGGCCTCCCGCGTCGGCACCGTGTTCGGTACCACCCGGCCTTCCGGCTCCGCCTCGTCTTCCAGCTGGTCAGTATTGATGAGCGGCAGCCTGTCACCCAGCCAGAAGGAGGTGGTGAGGTGGTCTTCCTTCTGGAAGCGGGTATTGGGGTGGAGAAGGATGGAAAGCCCGCCCCGGTTCAGCATCAACCAGGGCACGAGGCTGGGAAAATCCTCCACATTGAAGGCCACCTGATACATCGGCGCCGTGTGGGGGCCCACCAGCCGGTCATGCACGCGGCCAAGGGCGACGGCAAAACATTCGCCGATGGCCTGCCGGATTTCCATCGCCACTTTCCGCTCCGCATCGTCGCGGAAATAGATGTGGGCGTGATAGCTGGTTATGGCGCTGACCGGCGTTTCCTGCATCGGGCCTGTTCCTGATCTGGCTCTTGCTTGCGCCGCGGGCGAGGGTCGCCGGGCGGCTTTGCTTCATGTTAGAACGCCGGCGGGGCTCAGGGCGAGCTTCCCCGGCATCAGCGGAGTTCAATATTGGCAGATCTCAAGGAGCGGCTTGCCGCCTATGCGCGCGAGATCGGCTTTGACGCGGTGGGTTTTGCCGAGGCATCGGTGGGCCCGCGCGAGCAGGCGCGCCTTGATGAGCTGATCGAGCGCGGCGAATACGGCACCATGGGCTGGCTGGCGGCGCGCGCCGATGAGCGGCGTGACCCGAAGGCGCTGTGGGGCGCGGTGCGCAGCGTCATTGTGCTCGGCGCCAATTACGGGCCAAGGCAGCCGGCACTCTCGCTGCTGGAGCATCCCGAGCGGGCCAACATCTCCGTCTATGCCCGTAACAAGGATTATCATGACATCGTCAAGAAGCGCCTGAAACAGCTGGCCCGCTGGCTGATTGCCGAGGCGGGCGGCGATGTGAAGGTGTTTGTCGATACCGCGCCGGTGATGGAAAAGGCGCTTGCCGCGCGTTCGGCGCTCGGCTGGCAGGGCAAGCACACCAACCTCGTCTCGCGCCAGTTCGGCAGCTGGCTTTTTCTTGGCGAAATCTTCACCACGCTGGAGCTTGAGCCGGACGGGCCGGAGGCGGACCATTGCGGGCGCTGCACCGCCTGCCAGACGGCGTGCCCGACCAATGCCTTTCCCAAACCCTACACGCTCGACCCGAGGCGCTGCCTTTCCTATCTCACCATCGAGCATGACGGGCCGATCCCGGAAGAGTTTCGCGCCGCGATGGGCAACCGCATCTATGGCTGCGACGATTGCCTTGCCGTGTGCCCGTGGAACAAGTTTGCCAGCGCTACGCGGGAGCTGGCCTTCATTCCCCGGGCGGAGCTGACGGCGCCGCGCCTTGCCGATTTTCTGGATTTCACCGATGCGGATTTTCGGGCGTTCTTTTCCGGCTCGCCGATCAAGCGCATCGGCCGAAGCCGCTTTCTGCGCAATGTGCTGATCGCGCTCGGCAATAGCGGGCAGGCCAACCTTATCGAGAAGGCCCGCCCGCTGATGGCTGATCCTGATCCGGTGGTGGCGGAAGCGGCCGGCTGGTGTCTGTCGCGCGCCGCCGGATAGGGCCCTGGCGTCAGACCGCGCTTTCTTCCGCCAGTTCTGTAGCGCTGAGGGCACGGGACGGTTCGCGAATACCGATGAGGCTCAGCAGGCTGGCCGCCAGCGAGGCACCGCCGGCGAGAATGAAGGCGAGGCTGATATTGGCGCCCAGTTCCGCGCCGCCGGCTGCGGCGAGGGCGCCAACGACACTCACGCCAATCATGCCGCCCACCTGCCGCGCCGCGTTGAAGGCACCGGCGGCAATGCCGGAGCGTTTGCGGTCCGCTGCACCCAGCACGGCGGCTGTCATGGCCGGCACGGAAAGCGCAGTGCCGCTGGCCGCGATCAGCAGGGGAATGGCCATCATCCAGTAAGGGGTGCCGGCATCAATACCCGTCATGCTGAGATAGGCGGCAGCGGCGATGGCCTGGCCGATCACCATCGGCGGGCGGGCGCCGAAGCGGGCCGTCAGGCGCCCGGCGGCAAGATTGATCAGGGTGACGGAGGCTGTCATCGGCAGGAAGGCAAGGCCCGTCATCAGCGGGGAGTAACCCTTGGCCGTCTGGAAAAACAGGCTGAGGATAAAGAGCAGCCCGTAATAGCCGAAATTGTTGAGGAGGCCGACAAGGCTGCCGGCGGCGACGGTACGGTTGGCAAAGAGGGAAAGCGGCAGCATCGGGTTGGCACTGCGCGCCTCGACAACAATAAAGAAGCCGCCTGCTACCAGCGCCAGTACAAAGCCCCCCAGCACCAGCGGGTGCTGCCAGCCCAGTTCATGCCCCTCGATGAGCGCGATGGTGAGGCCGCCGAGGGCAAGGATGCCGAGCAGCTGGCCGGGCAGGTCGATGCCGCGACCGGTGTGGCGCGGCGCGGCCGGCGCCTCCTTTGCGGCGGCCCAGATGGCAAGGGCACCAAGCGGCAGGTTGATGAGGAAGATGCTGCGCCAGCCGATCATCTCCACCAGCACGCCGCCCACCACCGGCCCGGCAGCCAGCGCCAGCCCGCCCATGCCCGCCCAGATGCCGACGGCACGCGCCCGGCCGCCGGCATCGGGAAAGGCGATGTTGAGCAGGGCGAGCGCGGTTGGCAGGCAGAGCGCGGCGCCAATGCCCTGCATCAGGCGGCTTGCCACCAGCGTGGTGGCATCGGGCGCAAGGCCGCAGGTGAGGGACGCGAGGGTAAAGAGTGCCGAACCGCCGATAAAAACCTGCTTGGCTCCCAGCTTGTCCCCCAGCGCGCCGCCGGTCAGCAGCAGCGAGGCGAAGACGAGGGTATAGGCATTGGCCACCCATTGCAGGCCGGAGAGCGTCATGGCGAGGTCTGCCTGCACCCGCTCCAGCGCCACATTTACCACCGTTACATCGAGGATGATGAGGCAGAAGCCGAGCGAGGTGGCGGCCAGCGTCATGGTCTGTTGACGTTTGGTTGTCGCAGTGGCGGCGGTATCGAAAGAAGCGGTCATTGCAAAAGTGGCCTTGGGAAGGGCGCCGGGGCCGGCAAGGGCGACGGGCACAGGCTGGCTATATGATTGCCTTATGTTGCTTGATAAAGCCGCGCTATCTTGGGTCACTCAAAAGTTTTGTTTGGGAATGGTGCGCGCATGGACATGCTGCGGGCGATGGAAGTGTTCGTGAAGGTGGCGGATGCCGGCAGCCTGACGGCGGCGGCAAACGATCTTGGTATCTCCGCGACCATGGTTGGCAATCACCTGCAGGCGCTGGAAGAAAAGCTGGGCGCGCGGCTGGTACAGCGCACCACCCGCCGCCAGAGCCTGACGGAATTCGGCCATCTCTATTACGGGCGCTGTCAGGACATCCTGCTGAGCGTGGCCGAGGCCAACGCCATGGCGCAGGAGGCGGTGGCCACTCCGCGCGGACGCCTGCGCATTACCGCGCCCACCTCCTTCGGCACGGCGCGGCTGGTGCCGGCGCTGGCGGACTATATGGACCGCTTCCCGGAAGTGGAGCTGGATATCGTCTTTTCCGACCAGGTGCAGGATCTGGTGGAAGGCGGGTTCGAGGCGGCAATCCGCCTTGGCGTTCTGCCGGACAGCAGTCTGGTTGCCCGGCAGCTCGGGCCTTACCGGCTGGTGCTGTGCGCAAGCCCGGACTATATCGCCCGGCGCGGTTTGCCCCGGCACCCGCGTGATCTCGCGCAGCATGATTGCCTGGGCTTCAGTTTCGGTGCCCGGTCGGAATGGTATCTGGCGCGCACGGAATGGCCACTGCGCGGGCCGGATGGCGAACATGTCGTCACCATCCGGCCGCGGCTGATGCTGGATAATTCGCGTGCCTCGCTGGAAGCGGTGATGGCCGGCATGGGCATCGCCATGCTGTCGGAGGTTTTTACCGCCCGCGAGGTGGCTGCCGGTGATCTCGTCCGGGTATTGCCGGACTATGCCTTTCCGCCAAGGCCGCTGCACATCGTCTATCTACGCGACCGGCTGATGTCGCCCAAGCTGCGCAGCTTCATCGATTTTGTGGTGGAGCGGTTCGGCACGGCCCTTTAGGGGTCAGCCGGCTTCCGGGCCGTTCATCACGCTGGTGGTGGCGGGAGGCTCGGCCTGCTGGCGGGTGGTGCTGGCAGAGACCATGGCCCAGGCGGCGCCAACCCAGATGGCAAGCACGGTAGCGACCAGTGCCTTGGGGGAGCGGAAGGGTCCTTTCATGGCGGGATCTCCTTATTCCGGGGCCGTGCGGCCTTTCGGGGCCGCTATGCCTGCATGTGACAGGGACTATGGGTCTGCTGCGTGGTTGCTTCTTGACCGTTTGGGGCAGGAGTTGGGGGAATGCGCCATCTTTCGGGGGAAAGGGCCGGCAGCGGGAGAAAAGTGGGGGTGACACAGGCTTGGGGGGAGCCAGGCGCCGGGAGGGGGGAGAAGGTCGCCTGGGGGAGAAGCTGTGTCACGCCCCTGCAATCATAGTTAGGACCGGTGGGGTCCGGCGTCGGTGAAGGCGCTCACAACCGGGTGCCTGCTGTGTGAGGTGCCTCACCTAGCTGTCATCCTTCCCCGCGCGGCAGCGGGGGGAAGGTGCCGCGAAAGCGGCGGATGGGGGTAATGAGGCAGGGTTGACCGGAGGCCTTTGCCTGTTGATTAGCTCATTGCCCCTTCCGCCCGCTTTGCGGGCACCTCCCCGAGAGGGGAGGATTGATCACATTCAAAAGGTCAGGCTTGCCAAAAAGGCGAGCCGGCACTAGATCCGCTGCGCCCGGACATGCGGAGGAATAATCCCGCATGTAAGGCCGGGTTTCAGGCTTCAGTGAGGCTCATCCATGGTGCGGCGTATTCCGTCGCCCGAGGCTCCGCATGGGCAGGAGGCGCAAGTCGCCCCGGCAGCAAACCCCGTGCCCAACCCCGTGCTTGACCCCGTGCTTCCGCTTGTTGCCCCCGAAGGGGCGCTGACTGGCCTCGCTGCCGCTGTGCCTGCCGGGTCGACTCCGCTGCTCAGCCCCGAAGCGGCGCTGAGCCCGCAGGAAGAGGCCGACGCCCGTTTCGCTGCCGGTGATGTTGAAGGGGCGATTGCGCTCTGGCGCACCATCGTGGCGGCAGACCGGGAAGATCTGTGGTCGCTGCTGGCGCTGGTGGATGCGCTTTTTGCCGGCAACCGTGCCGGGGAGGCCGCGCTTGCGCTGCATGAAGCCCGGCAATATCGGCCGGCAAATCGCCAGCTGATGGCGCTGCTGGCCGAAGCAGAGCGCCGGCAGGGGCGTTTTGACGTCGCGCTGCCGCTTTATGAAGCGCTGGCCTCCGAACGTCCGCTCGATGCGCCGGGCGATGTGGCCGGTTTCGTGGAATGCCTTGTGGGGGCAAGCCGCCTTGAGCTGGCGCTCAAGGAAGCCTATGCCGCCATCCGCCGCTGGCCCGATGAAGCTGCCCTGCGTTTCTGGCTGGCGCGCGCGCTGGAAGAAGCCTGCGAGCAGCAAAAGGCCGCCGATGCCTACCGCGCGTGCCTGGCGCGCGATCCTGAAAATACGCTGGGCGCGGCAGAGCGCATGGCCGCCCTCAGCGAAGGCCGGCCGGAGACCTTGCCGGCGGCTTTTGTGCGCTCGCTCTTCGACCAGTACGCCCACCGCTTCAGCAAACATCTGGTCGAGAAGCTGGGTTATCGCGGGCCGGCGCTGCTGCGCGCCGCGTTGGAAGAGGCGGTTGGAGAACCGCTCGTCGGGCGCGGCTGGTCCGTGTTCGATCTTGGCTGCGGTACCGGCCTTTCCGGTGAGGTGCTGGCCGATCTGGCGGGCGAGCTGCACGGCGTCGATCTTTCCGAGCGCATGCTGGAGGAAGCCGCCGGGCGCGGCATCTACAAGAGCCTTGCCGCCGAGGATGTGGTGAAGGCGGTAGAGCGCCGGCCGGGCGGGGCGACGGGCGAGGGCTGGGACCTCGTGGTTGCCTGCGATGTGCTTAACTATATCGGCGCGCTGGAGCCGCTTTTTACGGCCGTGGCCGGCAAGCTCGCCCCCGAAGGGCTGTTTGCCCTGACCATCGAGCGGCTGGAGGGGGGCGAAGGTGCGGCACCGATGGACTTCACCTTCCAGGAAAGCCGGCGTTTTGCCCATAGCCCAGTCTATCTGCGCCAGGTCGCGGAAGCTGCCGGCCTCGCCATCCGGCTGGAGCGCTTCGAGACGCTCAGGGTTGACCGCAATGTACCGGTGATCGGCGGCTTTTATGTGCTGGAGCGCGCCGGCTGATCAGGCACCGGCGGTAATCGCGAGCCCCGCCAGCCACAGGCGGCGGGGGCCGGGGGGCAGGGCGCTTTCCGGCGGCGGGGGCAGGGGCATGTCGCGCTGGGCGGGGCGCAGCTGCTTTTCATCGATATAGGTGGCGATCACCACCCCTTCTTCCTCCACGCTGGCGGCGATGAGGCCGCCGGGCACGCGCAGGTCCAGCGGGCTGGCAAGCGGCAAGGCCTCCCACGCCTCGATGGCAAGAAGACTGTCCGACAGGCGCCAGAGCAGATGCGCGATGTCGGCCGGCGTCAGATGCGGGGCGCGCTGCTCCAGCCGGGCAAGGGCATGGCCGCTGATCAGCACGGGCGGTTCATGCAGGCTGTCGATGGCCTCAACCTGCCCGTCACGGCCGAGCCGCGCGCTGTAGCGCTCGAGTGCAAAGGCGGCGCCTTCGGCCCGATAGCGCAACAGCAGCTCGGCCCATCCGGTGCCGGTGGCAGCAAAAACAAGGCCGGGCGCTTCGGCAAGCCGGCCATCCTCGATCCAGCCGGCGACCTCGTCTTCCTCAGGCCTCTCGTCGCGGAGGCCTCGCAGCAGCCTGTCGATCATCGGCCTGATTTTCCTCCTGCCGCCCTGCTTTCACCCTTATCGGGTAAAAACCGGAAATTCACGCTACAATTTATCGACGTTTCGTTGACAATGATTCGCTCATAAAGCCGCCAGATCCCGTTCTGCAGACCGCCGGAGCGATAAAAAGGGAAGTTTACCCATGTCCAAGGGCACCGCCATCGTCTCTTCCGCCCATCTTGCCGAAGGGTCGGAAGGGCTCAGCGAATATGAGTTCGCGCTCATCACCTGCCACAACGCCTTCAATCGCTGGATGGTACGCTGCATGTCGGCTGCGGGAACATCGGAACTTTCGTCGCTGGAAGTGCTGGTGCTGCACAATGTCAACCACCGCGCCCGCGACAAGCGCCTCAGCGAAATCTGCTTCACGCTCAATATCGAGGATACGCACCTCGTCAATTACGCGCTGAAAAAGCTGCGGAATATGGGCCTTGTGGAGTCTACCCGCTCGGGCAAGGAAGTGACCTATCGCACCTCCCCCAAGGGGCAGGAAGCCTGTGCGCGTTACCGCGAGGTGCGGCAGGCCTGCCTTGTCGAGACGCTGGATGCGCTGGGCGGAATCAGCCTTGACGATCTGGCCTCGATGGCGCGGCGCATCCGTGCCCTTTCCGGCCATTACGACCAGGCGGCTCGAGCGGCAAGCTCACTTTAGGGAGAGGTTTTCCGGCCCCGAAAACGGCTTTTTCATCGATAGAGACATTTTATCGACAATTTGTTGACAAGGTGACGGAAAGGGTGAGAGGCTTGCCCGTGTTATCGCAATGCGGGCGTCAAGACCCGCCAGTTTGAACAGGCACCTTCCCTGAACAGGAGACTTCGATGCGTAAGCAGTTGATCGCGGCTTTCGCCGCCGGTAGTGCCCTTTGCACCCTTGCCGTCACCGGCGCCCATGCCGCCGACTGGAGCATGGCCACGCCCTACGGCGACACCGTTTTCCACACCCAGAACATTCGCCAGTTTGCCGACGACGTTAAGGCGGCGACCAAGGGCGACCTCAACATAAACGTCTATTCCGGCGGCTCGCTCATCAAGCACCCGTCCATTAAGGAATCCGTGCAGGACGGCGTCGTTCAGGCCGGCGAAGTGCTGATGTCGCTGCTGGAGAACGAAGACCCGATCTACGGCGTCGATGCCGTACCGTTCCTCGCCACCTCCTATGGCGATGCCGCCAAGCTGTGGAAGGCATCGCGCCCGGTGATCGAGCAGAAGCTCGCCGGCGACGGCCTCAAGCTTCTCTTCGCCGTGCCATGGCAGCCGCAGGGCCTCTACACCAAGAGCCCGGTGACCAAGGCCGAAGATCTCGCCGGCAAGAAGTTCCGCACTTATAACGCCGCTTCCGCACGCCTTGCCCAGCTGCTGAAGGCCGTGCCGGCCCAGATCGAGACCCCGGACATTCCGCAGGCTTTCGCCACCGGCCTCGTCGACGCCATGGTTACCTCCCCGGCGACCGGTGTTTCCAGCCAGGCCTGGGACTTCGTGAAGAACTACACCGACGTGCAGGCCTGGGTGCCGAAGAACATGGTGTTCGTGAGCCAGGAGGCTTTCGACGCCCTGTCCAAGGACGACCAGAAGGCCGTTCTGGATGCGGCAGCCAAGGCCGAGGAACGCGGCTGGAAGACCTCTGAAGAGTCCAAGGGCACGCTCACCCAGCAGCTCGCCGACCACGGCATTGCCGTTGCCGAGCCGAGCGATGCGCTGAAGGCTTCTCTTGCCGATATCGGCAAGACCATGACCGGCGAATGGCTGGCCAAGGCAGGCGATGCCGGCAAGCAGGTGATCGACGCCTACTCCAAGTAAGGTGTTCAGCCGGAAGGGGCGGTCTTCCCTGACGCGCCTTCCGGCGGCGGATGCTGCCCGCCCGATGCCTCCAAGTCGGCGGGCAGCATCCTCCCCACTTTCTCTGGTCTCCCGCATACTGGCCTTCCGGCCCACCCTTTGCCTGACTTGAAGGAAAGGGATGGCGACAACGGCTCGCGCAAGGTGGCTTCCATGCGACGTATCCTCGACGGGCTCTATGCCCTGAGTGCGGCGGCGGCGGCGATATCGCTCCTGCTCATCGCGCTCGTCATCCTCTCGCAAACGATACTGCGCCCCCTCGGCGTGGTGGTGCCCTCGGGCGCTGAAATTTCCGGTTACCTTGTAGCGGCCACAACCTTCCTGGCACTCGCCCCCACTTTCCGGGCTGGCGGACACATCCGGGTAAGCCTGCTGATCCGCGCGCTGCCCACCAGCTTTAACCGCGGCATCGAGATCTGGTGCCTTGCCGTCGGAACCGGCCTTGCCGCTTTCCTCGCCTGGAATCTGTGGGGCATGGCGGTGAAGTCGATTGCCCGCCACAGCCTGTCGCCGGGCCTGCTGGGCGTGCCGCTCTGGATCCCGCAGATGGTCATGGTGCTGGGCGCCGCCATCTTCGTGATCTGCCTTCTCGATTGCCTTGTCAGCGTCATTCGCGGTGAGGCTGCCCCTTATGAAGGTGCGCCGGATGAAGCCGGTGTCCCGGGTGAGGTCTGAGCCATGAGCCTCGTATTTCTCGGCCTTGCCGTCGTCGTCACCCTTGTCGTGCTGCTCGGCAGCGGCGTGTGGGTCGCCTTCTCGCTCGCCGGAATCGGCCTTGTCGCCCTTGAGGGCTTTACCAGCCTGCCGGTCGGCCGCGTCTTCGGCGGCGCGGTCTGGGACGGTATCGCCAGCTGGTCGCTCGCTCCGCTGCCGCTCTTCATCTGGATGGGCGAGATCCTGTTCCGCACCCGTCTCAGCCAGGACATGTTCACCGGCCTTGCCCCCTGGGTCGGCCGTCTGCCGGGCCGCCTGCTGCACGCCAACGTGCTGGGCTGCGGCATCTTCGCCGCCGTCTCGGGCTCTTCCGCCGCAACGGCAGCCACCATCGGCCGCATGACCGTGCCGGAACTGCGCAAGCGCGGTTACGACGACGACATGGTGCTGGGCACTCTGGCAGGTTCCGCCACGCTCGGTTTCCTCATCCCGCCCTCGCTCATCATGATCGTCTATGGCGTGAGCGCGGATGTTTCCATTGCCCGCCTGTTCATGGCCGGCGTGGTGCCGGGGATCGTGCTGATCGCCCTCTTCATGGGCTACATCATGGTCTGGTCGCTGCTGAACCGCCACCGCATGCCGGCCGCCGAAGCCCCGATGCCCTTCATGGAGAAGGTTCGCGCCAGCTCGCGCCTCTTCCCGGTCATCGCCCTCATCGTTGCCGTCATCGGCTCCATCTATGTCGGCATCGCCACCCCGACCGAGGCGGCTGCCATCGGTGTGGTCGGCGCGCTGCTGCTTTCGCTCGTCACCGGTTCGCTCTCCTTCGCCTCCTTCAAGGAGAGCCTGATGGGGGCAACGCGCACCACCTGCATGATCGGCTTCATTCTGGTGGGCGCTGCGTTCCTGACCGCCGCGATGGGCTTTACCAACCTGCCGAGCGACCTTGCCGCCTGGATCCAGTCGCTGCATCTGGCCCCGGTGGCGCTCATCTTCGCGCTCACCCTGTTCTTCATCCTGGCGGGCTGTTTCCTCGACGGCATCTCCATCGTTGTGCTCACCACCTCCGTGGTGCTGCCGATGGTGCAGGCTGCAGGCATCGACCTCATGTGGTTCGGCATCTATCTCGTCATCGTGGTGGAGATGAGCCAGATCACCCCGCCTGTCGGCTTCAATCTCTTTGTCCTGCAAGGGCTTGCCGGGCGTGACATCTTCTCGATCGCACGGGCCGCCATTCCCTTCTTCCTCGTCCTCTGCCTGATGGTCTGCCTGCTGGTGGCCTTCCCGGGCATCGCAACCTGGTTGCCGCTGACCATGACAGCCAGTTAAGCGCCCCTTTCCTCGCCCCCCTTCCTTATACTCTCGACCAGACGGGCCGGCCCGACATTCGGCCCGTAGCGCAGGAGATCCGCGCCATGACCACCCCGAGCACCTCCAATCCCGCCGCCACCGGCAAGTGGCAGTTCTGGATCGATCGCGGCGGCACCTTTACCGATATCGTCGCCCGCAAGCCGGACGGCCGCCTTGTGACCCACAAGATGCTGTCGGAAAATCCGGAGCGCTACCGCGACGCCGCCATCCAGGGCATCCGCGACCTGCTGGGCGTGCCGGCCGGCCAGCCGATCCCCACCGGCCTTGTCGAAGCGGTGAAGATGGGCACTACGGTTGCCACCAACGCCCTGCTGGAGCGCAAGGGCGACCGCACGGTGCTGGCGATCACCAAAGGCTTCCGCGATGCGCTGCGGCTGGGCTACCAGGCCCGTCCGCATATCTTCGCCCGCCAGATCATCCTGCCCGAGCAGGTCTATTCCAGCGTTGTCGAGATCGACGAGCGTGTGCGCGCCGACGGCACCGTGGAAAAGAAGCTGGTTGAAGACAGCGCCCGTACTGGCCTTCAGGCTGCCTATGATGACGGTATCCGTGCCTGCGCTATCGTGCTGATGCATGGCTATCGCTTCACCGAACATGAAGCCCGCCTTGCGGAAATTGCCCGCGAGATCGGCTTTACCCAGGTGTCGGTCAGCCATGAGGTGAGCCCGCTCATGAAGCTGGTGGGCCGCGGCGATACCACCGTGGTCGATGCCTATCTCTCCCCCATTCTGCGCCGGTATGTGGACCAGGTGGCGGCCGAGATTCCGGACGATGCCCGGCTCATGTTCATGCAGTCCAACGGCGGCCTCACCGATGCGGCGCTGTTCCAGGGCCGCGGCGCCATCCTCTCCGGCCCGGCCGGCGGCGTGGTGGGTGCGGTGCGCACCGGCGAGGCGGCGGGTTTCCGCAAGCTCATCGGCTTCGACATGGGTGGCACCTCCACCGACGTGTCGCATTTCGACGGCGAATATGAGCGCGCCTTCGAAACCGAAGTGGCCGGCGTGCGCATGCGCGTGCCGATGATGATGATCCACACCGTGGCGGCCGGCGGCGGCTCCATCTGCTTCTTCGACGGCGCCAAGTTCCGCGTTGGCCCGGAGAGCGCCGGTGCCAATCCGGGCCCGGCCTGTTATCGCCGCGGCGGCCCGCTGACGGTGACCGACTGCAACGTCATGCTCGGCAAGCTGCAGCCCGAATTCTTCCCCGCCGTGTTCGGTCCCGAGGGCAACCTGCCGCTCGACGCCGAGGTGGTGCGCCGCAAGTTCACCGAGCTTGCTGCCGAGGTGAAGAAGTCGCTGGGCGTGGAGCGCACGCCGGAGGAGATCGCCGAAGGTTTCCTGAAGATCGCCGTGGAAAACATGGCGAACGCCATCAAGCACATCTCGGTGCAGCGCGGTTATGACGTGACGCGTTACGCCCTTTCCTGCTTCGGCGGCGCGGGCGGCCAGCATGCCTGCCTCGTTGCCGATGCGCTTGGCATCAAGACGGTGCATCTGCACCCGCATGCCGGCGTTCTGTCCGCCCTCGGCATTGGTCTGGCCGACACCCGCGCCCTGCGCCAGAAGACGGTGGAAGCCCCCCTTGCCACCGGCCTTGCCGCCGCAGCCAGCGTGTTTGCCGAACTGGAGGCCGAGGCGCGGGCAGAGCTTTCCCAGCAGGGCATTGCCGGTGCCGAACTGGCCGTCAGCCGCAAGCTGCTGCTGAAATACCAGGGCACCGACGCCGCGCTGGAAGTGGAAAACAGCGCGCTTGAGGAAGTGAAGGCCCGCTTCGAGGCAGCCCATCGCCAGCTCTATGGTTTCGTGCTGCCGGACAAGCCGCTCGCCATCGACAGCGTGTCGGTCGAGGTGTCCCACCGCTCCGAGCAGGGCGTGGCCGTCACCGATCCGCATTATCGCCCGGGCCTCTTGACCCCGCTGGCCGCCAGCCTTGGCTGGAAGGTTTATGACCGCGGTGAGATGCTGGCCGGCGAGACGGTGGATGGCCCTGCCATCCTGCGCGAGCCGACCTCCACCACCGTGGTGGAAGAGGGCTGGCGCGCCGAGATGACCGATATCGGCGACATCGTGCTCACCCGCTACAAGGCGCGCGAAGGCCAGTATGCCATCGGCACCGAGGCGGACCCGGTGATGCTGGAGGTGTTCAACAACCTCTTCATGCACATTGCCGAGCAGATGGGCCTGACGCTGGAAAAGACGGCCTATTCCGTCAACATCAAGGAACGGCTCGATTTCTCCTGCGCGCTCTTTGATGCCGAAGGCAACCTGATCGCCAACGCGCCCCACATGCCGGTGCATCTGGGCTCGATGGGCGAGAGCGTGCGCCATCTCATTAACCAGCGTGCCGGCACCTTCCGCCCCGGCTGGGTCTATATGCTGAACGACCCCTATAACGGGGGCACCCACCTGCCGGACATCACCGTTATCACCCCGGTGTTCGACGAGGCGGGCAAAAAGCTGCTCTTCTTCACTGCCTCGCGCGGCCACCATGCCGATATCGGCGGCCTCACCCCCGGCTCCATGCCCCCGCACTCAAAGGTGCTGGAGGAGGAGGGTGTGCTGATCGACAATTTCGTGCTGGTGGAAGATGGCAGCTTCCGCGACGCCGCCGTGCGGGCGCTTTTTGCCAGCGGCACCTACCCGGCGCGCAATGTCGAGCAGAACATCGGTGACCTTAAGGCCCAGATCGCCGCCAACGAAAAGGGCGCGCAGGAACTGGCCCGCATGGTCGGCCAGTTCGGCCTCGATGTGGTGACGGCCTATATGGGCCACGTGCAGGACAATGCCGAGGAGCAGGTGCGCCGGGTCATCGACCGGCTTGCCGATGGCCAGTTCGACTGGCCGCTCGACAATGGTGCCGTCATCCGCGTGAAGGTGACGGTGGACAAGAAGGCGCGCGAGGCGGTGGTGGATTTCACCGGCACCTCTGCCCAGCTCGACAACAACTTCAACGCGCCGCGTCCGGTCACGCGGGCGGCGGTGATGTATGTCTTCCGCACGCTGGTGGATGACAGCATCCCGATGAATGAAGGCTGCCTCAAGCCCATCCGCATCACCGTGCCGGCCGGCTCCATGCTGAGCCCGGTTGCCCCGGCGGCGGTCGTGGCCGGCAATGTCGAGACCAGCCAGTGCGTGACCGACGCGCTTTATGGTGCGCTCGGCGTGATGGCCGCGGCGCAGGGCACCATGAACAACCTGACCTTCGGCAACGCCACCTACCAGTATTACGAGACGATCTGCGGCGGCGCCGGTGCCGGCGTGGACAGTGCCGGCAACGGCTTTGACGGCACGTCGGGTGTGCACACGCACATGACCAACAGCCGCCTCACCGATCCGGAAGTGCTGGAATGGCGCTATCCGGTGCTGCTGGAGAGTTTTGCCCTGCGTTCGGGTTCCGGCGGGAGGGGCCGCTGGAAGGGCGGGGATGGCACCGTGAGAACGCTACGCTTCCTCGAGCCGATGACGGCTGCCATCCTCGCCAACCACCGCCTTGTCGCCCCGTTCGGCCTCAATGGCGGCGAAACCGGCGCCGTCGGCCGCACCTCGGTGCGCCGCAAGGACGGCACCATCCAGGTCCTCGCCTCGACCGAGCGTGTGGAACTGGCCGCCGGCGAAGCCATCACGGTGGAAACGCCGGGTGGCGGCGGTTACGGGAAGGCGTAAAATTTGTTGGTGCGAGGCAGCTGTTTAAACAGCTGCCTCGCCACGTTCCTAAGAAGGGAGTATACTTCTATGTAAATGTAGGTAATTCATGTCAATGACTCTTGAAACACTTTCGTTTCTTTTGAGCATTGATTTTCGCGCAGTGTTGTAAGAGGAAATTGTGTTGAATATCTCCATCATTGATAGATCCCGCCTTTGGGAAAATAAGTGAATTTCTTCTACCGTGTTATCATAATATTCTTGCATATTCATTGTTGCCACTTCGATGAACGGCCAAGAAAATCCGGCATGGGAGAGGCTATTTCTTAATCTGTATATTCTGTTTAACTGCCAAGAAACGATCTTTTCGTGAGTTTCTATTCTTTCTAAAGATTGTTTTGGGCTTCTTAGGACTTCTGAAAGCTTCCAGAGCGAATTCATTTTTAGATCTACTTTTGACATGTAGTCGCATATCGCATTTATTTTTTCTTTATCTTGGTGCTCTCCAGTTAACAATCGAACAAATCGCTCAAGTGCTTCATCGTCTGTTGTCGCTCCAAGAGTTGCCGGCAGTTGGTTTCCCATGATGGTCCTTACGTCATCATAGGCCGCAGAAATACGCCGTTCCAGATAGTGTAAACCTATGGCAGGCTTGCAAAGAGAGAGAAAAAAAGAAATCCTTGGCTTTGTTGTCGGTTCTGGTAATAAGGCCTCAAAGGCAGACCATAAGTTTATTATTTGGGTTTCTGGAAATTTTGCTTCATAGGCGTTTAAAAAAAGAAATATACTTCTTTGAAAGTGGACATAAACACTTTTATTGGTTTCTTCATTTTGAAGTAAATCGTATTTTCTGGAAATTGCTTTTCTAATATTTTCTATTTCATTTTTTGTCTTTCTTCTTTTTATGGGCGACATTTCTTCATCTATTTTGTATATATTTTCGCTAATTTTTTCTTTTTCTTCTTGTTTTTTTACGATAATTTTTGACCCAATGTCAAATTCCACATCGATATGTGCTGTGCGTGTTATCGATATAATAGAATTTACCATCTTCTGTGCAGTAGAATAAGCCCTGTATTGATCGTTTTGATTGTTTACGTTGATTTGTACGTATTTAATTTCTTTATCATGAGATGTTTTAAATTCCATGTATTTTATTTGGTCGTCGCAAATTTGATCTCTTTCTATTATTTTGTATTTATCTTCACCTAATTCGTTGAGTATCGTGGCAACTAATGATTCGCATGGGATTATCACGGTGTAATTGTTTCGTTCAAAATTTAACATTTTTTCAAATAAATCTATATTATTTTTTGATTCCTTTGCGCATTCTATTATGTACCTCCTAGAATAACCACAGTTTGTTAGGTATGAACATAGGGACTTTGCTAAATCATAGGCGTTATATTTATTCTTTCCATCTAGACAGGTGTATTTTATTTTCTTAAATAAATTATTATTATAGAAATCTCTACAATACTTAAACAGCACCATGCTCATGCTGTTAAGTAATCTTAGATCTCCTTTAGAATGTATTTCCTTTAAATTTTCTATCGAGGATTTAAAAAAATCATCGTCTTTGAGTAAAAAGTCTTCTTTTGAAAAGTATTCAATTTCTTCTATAATGGGTATCAGGATTTTCCGATCAGCGATATTTTTTGACGCGGTTGTGGAGACCATTGCCGCTTCATTGAAGCGGAAAGGCATCGACATGGCTGGCACTCGATAACTATCAAAAACATCATCACTAAGGAGTTCTAAAATCGCATCAAAAAAGAAAGAAAATCCATCTTTTTGAGTATTCTTTGTGGTGGTGCTTACCATCTCTGTGCTCCCGGTAGATGTTTATATAGTTATGCAAAATCTGATTAAGAAACGGTATATTCAGCTGTCCATAATTCAAGTTGAGAGTGCCGCTTAAGAAGCGGTGCTATGGCTTATTGAGATTAAGGATTCCCAATCCGGCTTGAACATGATTCAAGCTTCTGATGGAACGCTTGATACTGACTGGCGCCCTGTAGGCAAAGATGGAACCGCATTGTCTGGGTAAGCCGAGTGATCCCGGTCGTGGCGGCATCCATAAGCGGCGCTTCCTCGAGCCGATGACGGCTGACACCCTCGCCAACCACCGCCTTGTCGCCCCGTTCGGCCTCAACGGCGGCGAAACCGGCGCCGTCGGCCGTACCTCGGTGCGCCGCAAGGACGGCACCATCCAGGTCCTCGCCTCGACCGAACGCGTGGAACTGGCCGCCGGCGAAGCCATTACGGTGGAAACGCCGGGTGGCGGCGGTTACGGGAAGGTCTAAGACAGCAGGCGCCATATCCTTCCCTGCCGTCAGGCGGGGAAGGTGCGGCGCAGCCGCGGATGGGGGTAATGAGTGAAAGTCTTCGAAGACTTTTGTTCGTTGGCTCGCTCATTACCCCCACCGGCCCTTGCGGGCCACCTCCCCGGGAGGGGAGGAGTTTTATCAGGCGAGCGAGGCCGTCGTTCACATTCACATGAACAAGAATTCATGTGCCTTGCCGGGAAAGCTCTGATTTTATGCGGGCTTTGAAGTTCCGCTTTAAGAGCCCGGAAGGATCCCGTCCTTGTTCGTCTCGTTCTTCCCCAAGCCGAAGATCTTCTTCTGGACCGTGGTGGCGTGGATCGCGCTGGTCATGGCGTCCTGGTATGCGGGCGGTGACCAGCTGGGGGCTTACATCGGGCTGGCGCGGCCGGACCGGGCGGAGCCGATCATCGGCATCTCCACCTTCTGGTCCCCGGAATTCCTGTGGTTCTACATCTACTACGTGGTGGCGACAGCGCTCTTCTATGGCGCCTGGCGCATTCTGGCGCCGCATCCCTGGATGCGCTGGTCCATCCTCGGCTCCTCGCTCATCCTGTTTTCCACCTATTATCAGGTCCAGGTCAGCGTCGCGGTCAATGACTGGTACGGCCCCTTCTATGACATGATCCAGAAGGCGCTCTCCAAGCCGGGCGAAGTGACGGCGGCCGAGTTCTACGGCCAGCTCTTCACCATCTTCTATCTGCTGTCAGTCGCCGTTGCGCTCTATGTGATCTCCGCCTTCTTCACCAGCCATTATATCTTCCGCTGGCGCACGGCGATGAACGACTACTACATGTCCTACTGGCCCAAGCTGCGCCTCATCGAAGGTGCCAGCCAGCGTGTGCAGGAAGACACCATGCGCTTTTCATCCACGCTGGAAGCGCTGGGATCCAACTTCATCAACAGCATCATGACGCTGATCGCCTTCCTGCCGGTGCTGCTGCACCTGTCCGCCGACATCACCGAACTGCCGCTTGTCGGCCATGTGCCGATGGCGCTGGTGTGGGTCGCCATCATCTGGTCGGCGTTCGGTACGCTCTTCCTCGCGCTGGTCGGCATCAAGCTGCCGGGCCTTGAATTCCGCAACCAGCGGGTCGAGGCTGCCTACCGCAAGGAACTGGTCTATGGCGAAGATGACGAAGGCCGGGCCCGCCCGGCGACGGTCATCGAGCTCTTCAACAATGTGCGACGCAACTATTTCCGCCTCTATTTCCACTACATGTATTTTAACGTCGCCCGCATTCTCTATCTGCAGACGGACAACATCTTCGCCTACATCGTGCTGGGGCCGACCATCGTTGCCGGCCGTATCACGCTGGGCATTATGAACCAGATCCTGAATGCCTTCGATCAGGTGCGCTCCAGCTTCCAGTACCTGATCACCTCGTGGGTGACGATCGTGGAGCTGCTGTCCATCTACAAGCGTCTGCGCAGCTTCGAAGCCGCGATCCATGACAAGGAACTGCCGGATATCGACCGGCTGGCCCCGATCCACGACTAAGGCAAATCCCTCTCCGCGCGAAAGCGGGGAGAAGGTTAGTCCTCCGCCGGGTAATGCTCGTGGGGCCAGGGTGGGGAGCCGAGGGCGCGGTAGCGGGCATCGAAATCGGCGGCAAGATCGGCAAGGGTCACGGCACCGAAGCGGGCGAGAAGCTGCGCTTCGGCGTCGGCAAAGGCCTGTCCCAGCGCGGCATTGACGGCCTGCTCGACAAGGCAGTCCGGATTGTCGCTGGCCGGGCCGACGGCAAAGAGCGTGGGCTCCCCGAGTGCCTTGTGGATATCGAGCAGGGTGATTTCCGTGAGCGGAAGGTCCAGCACCCAGCCGCCGCCATGGCCCTTTTCCGAGCGCACATAACCCTTGTCGCGCAGGCCTGCCATCGTGCGCCGCACCACCACCGGATTGGTGGCCAGCATGCGGGATATCTGCTCCGACGTCGCCGGGCCGTTATGGCGGCTCATATGGATCAGCACATGCAGCATGCGGGAAAGGCGGCTGTCGCGGCGCATCGGCTGTCGGGGCTCCGGCAAGGGGTCAGGGAGCCTTCACCCTAGGGCAGTTTCCCATCTGTAACAACGTTAGTTGCGTGATGTGCTTTTACATCCCATCATGTAACTATCAATGATACGTGGTGGTGCTGTGGCGCCAGAGGAGAGGGCATGGGTGAAAAATTCGACGTGGTGGTGATTGGCGGCAATTTCGCCGGGGTGTCGGCGGCGCTGCCGCTGGCCCGGGCACGGCGGCGGGTGCTGATGGTGGATGCGGGCAAACCGCGCAACCGCTTCTCCCACGGGGCGCATAATTTTTACGGGCATGACGGCAAGGCGCCGCTGGACGCGATGGAAGAGGCGCAGCGCCAGTTCATGCTCTACCCCACGGCAACCCTCTTTAAAGGAGAGGCAGTGCGGACGAGCGGACAGAAGGACGCCTTCACCATTGCCCTGGCGGACGGCAGCGAAGTCACGGCCCGCCGGCTGGTGCTGGCAACCGGCGTGAAGGACACGCTGCCCGGGCTGCCGGGCCTTGCCGAACGCTGGGGCCAGTCTGTCGTGCATTGCCCTTACTGCCACGGTTACGAACTCCCGCCCGGGCCACTCGGCGTGCTGGGTGTGGGCGTGCATTCGCTGCACGGGGCCGTTCTGGCAGCAGACTGGGGGCCGGCCACCTTCTTCACGCAAGGCAAGGTGGAGCCGGACGCAGAAAGCGCGGCCCTGTTTGCGGCGCGCGGCGTGAGCGTCGAGCGCTCCCCGGTGGTGGAGTTGCTGGGCCCGGCGCCGGGGCTGGAGGCTGTGCGGCTTGCGGACGGTCGGGTGGCGGCGCTGGGCGGTCTGTTCGTCGCCCCGCAGGTAAGCCCGGCCTCGCCGTTGGCGGAGCAGCTCGGCTGCGTCTTCGACGAGGCGCCGATGGGGCCTTATCTCCGGGTCAACGAGATGAAGGAGACCAGCATACCGGGCGTCTTTGCGGCCGGTGATATCGCGCAGACAATGCACAGCGCGCCGCTGGCCGCGGCGGCCGGGGCTTTTGCAGGGGTTTGTGCGCACCGGTCGCTGATCTGGGGATAGTCTTCCCTCTCCACCGGAGGGGAGAGGGTGGCCCGAAGGGCCGGGTGAGGGTGTGGGCTTCTCCATCAGGCACTGTCGGAGCGTGATCGCCGGCCCACATCCCCCTCCGCCCGCGATGCGGGCACCTCCCCCGCCTCTCGGCAGGGGAGGATGGGTCAGGCAAACTTCTGCCGAGCCTTGAGGATTGACGCCGGAGGCGGCACTTCGCCCGGCGTGCGGCCATCGCCGACGGGCAGGCCGAGGGCGGTGGTGACGGGCACCACGCCCGCCCAGATCGGCAGGGCGTAATCCTCGTCATCATCCACCGGCGGGCCCTGGCGTATCTTGGCGGAAGCTGCCTCGATCTCCAGCGCCAGCACGCCGGTGGCCTTTTCTTCCTTGGCCAGCATCGGGCGCACCTCGTCCCAGCGGCCGGGCAGCAGATGCTCGGTGATGAGGGTCAGGGCATGGGCATGTTCGTCGGCATCCGTCACCAGCCGGGCGCTGCCATGCACCACGGCGGAGCGGTAATTGACCGAGTGGTGGAAGGCGGAGCGGGCGGCGACGATGCCATCCACCAGCGTGACCGTCAGGCACACCGGATCGCCTTCCTTGAAGCCTTTGACGATGCGGGTGGTGCTGGCGCCGTGGATATAGAGCCGGCCACCTTCGGCCTGCGGATCGCGGGCGAAAGCCATGGGGATCACCATCGGACGGCCTTCACTCACAAACCCCACATGCCCGACCAGTGCCTGGTCGAGGATGGCGTGGATGGTGGCCGCGTCATAGGCGGCGCGCTTGCCCTGGCGGGCAATGGCGAAGGCGGGCAGGTCGGGGCGGCTGGGCTTCATGGCTTAAGGTCCGGCGAACAAAGGGGCTTGCTGTTGCCCGCACTCTGCCGTCTCATCTGGCCTCATAGAAGATCAGCTTTTGAAAATTCTGGAGTACCAGTTGATGCCCAGTTATCTGCAGCTGGAGAGGGACGGTGCGGCCCCGCTGCCGGAGCAGATTTACCGCCAGCTGCTGGGCGCCATCCGTTCCGGCCATTTTGGCAAGGCGGGCCGGCTGCCATCCTCCCGCGCACTGGCGGCGGAACTGGAGGTTTCGCGCAACACCGTCAACGCCGCTTATGAGCTGTTGCGGGCGGAGGGGGTGGTGTCGGTCAAAGCCGGGGCGGCGCCGGCCATCCTGCCGGGCACGGGGGAGCCACAGAAGGCGGTGGGTGTGCCGCCACCGGCAACCGGAAAGGCGCCGCTGTTGTCTACGCGGGGCCTTGCCCTCTCCGCCAATGTCCGCGCCGCCGCCTATTCCCGCCCCGACGGGCTGTTGCAACCGGGCGTGCCGGATGAGGCGCTGTTTCCGCGTGATCTCTGGGCGCGGTCACTGCGCCGGGCGGCCCGCAGCGTGGTGGGGCGGCAGGCGGTCTATGATCATTTTGAAGGTTTGCCGGTGCTGCGGCAGGTGCTGGCGCGCTATCTGGCGGCCGAGCGCGGCGTGGTGGCTGAGGAAGGGCAGATCATCGTTACCGGCAGCTCGCAGGCCGCGCTGGCGCTGATCGCCCTGTCGCTGGCCGAGCCGGGCGAGACGGTGTGGATGGAGGAGCCGGGTTATCTCGGCGCCCGCGCTGCCTTTACCGCCGCCGGGCTCACCCTGCGGCCCCTGCCCGTCGATAGTGAAGGCGCCAATCCTGCCGCGCTGGAAGCGGCTGTTGCCGAGGGGCGGGAAGCGCCGCCGCGCCTCATCTACCTCACCCCCTCGCATCAATATCCCACCGGCGTGCGCATGACGCTGCCGCGCCGGCTCGCCCTGCTTGAGGCAGCACGGCGGCTGGGCGCGGTGGTAGTGGAAGATGATTATGACAGCGAGTTTCTGTGGCGCGGGCGGCCGCTGGCCGCCTTGCAGGGGCTGGGGCAGGCGGGGGAGGTGATCTATCTCGCCACCAGTGCCAAGAGCCTGCTGCCGGGCCTGCGCCTTGCCTATATGGCCGTGCCGGGGCCGCTGGCCGGGCCGCTGCGCCTTGCGCTGCGTAACCTCGGGGCGCTTGCCAATGTGCATGCGCAGGCCGCGCTCGCCGATTTTATCGATGCCGGGCATTACCGCGCCCATCTGCGCCGCATCGCCCGCTCTTATGAGGAGCGCTGCCAGATGCTGGTGGCGGCGCTGGGGCGCCATCTGGGCCCGGGTGCCGGGATTGAGCCGCCGACCGGCGGATTGCAGATTGCCCTCAACCTGCCAGCCGGCACGGATGATTTTGCCCTGTCGCGGGCGCTGGCCGCCAGGGGCTACAGTGTGCCCGCCCTTTCCGCCTATTATCTCGGCCCCAGCGTGCCCGGCCTGCTGATCGGCTTTGGCGCTGTCACCCCCGCTCTGGCGGAGCGGTTTGCCGGGACGCTGGCCGGGCTTCTGAAAGACCCGGCCTTCGCCGTCAGTCGATGAATTCGGCAATGCCCTGCCGGCGGCGGTCCACCACCAGGCGGGTGACATCCGGCCGGGCGTAGTGGCCGGCAAAGTCGAGGTTCTGGCGTTCGCCGCGCACCTTGCCGGCATCGAGCGTGGCCAGGAGGATGGCTTCCTTGCCCACCACCGGCTCCACCACCCAGCTGCCGTCCGGCGCCGTCAGGGCGCTGCCGCCATTGGCGAGGAACGGGCCGCTGCTTGCCAGGATTTCGGCCAGTTCCAGCGTGTCCTCGGGGAAGTCTTCCGGTCGCATCAGGCCGCAGACGGCAACAACATAACTGCGGGCTTCTTTGGCAATGAAACGCGGCAGGTCTTCGGTGTTGTGCAGGCCGCCGGGCCAGACGGAGACATGCAGGCTCTCGCCCTGCGCATAAAGCGCGGCGCGGGAAAGCGGCATCCAGTTTTCGTAGCAGTTGAGCCCGCCGACGCGGAACGGCCCCAGCTCATGCACCTTGAGCCCGTGCCCGTCGCCGGTGGCCCAGGCAAGCCGCTCCTCATAGGTCGGGTGCAGCTTGCGGTGCACGGAGCCGATGGTGCCCTGCCGGTCAATATAGACGAGCGTGCAATAAAGGCTGTGGCCGCCGCGGTCAGGCGCCCGCTCCATACAGCCGAGATAAACCGCAACGCCCCGCTCACGCGCGGCAGCACAAATCCCGTCCAGATCGCCGCGCTCGATCATCACGCCCTGATCGAGGTAACGGGCATAGATCGCCTTCTGCTTCGGATCGTTAAAGCGGGCGCCGTCGGTGCGCTCGATCCAGAACGGGTAACCCGGCACCAGCGCCTCGCCGAAACACACCAGTTCAGCCCCGGCATCGGCGGCCTGACGCAGGGCGGCGATCATCTTGTCGAGCGTCGCTTCCCGCTTCAGCCACACCGGCGCCATCTGCACCATGGCAAGGGTCAGCCTGTCTTCCGGCCGGATGTCGCTCGCCGGGGCGGCGGTGATAATGTCCATGGGTGTTTCTTCCGCTTTTATGGGCTTTGCTCTCAGGTCAGGCGGTCTGGAAGATACCGCTGTCGTCGGCAAAAGCCTTGAATTCCAGCGCATTGCCCGAGGGGTCGAAGAAGAACAGCGTCGCCTGCTCGCCGGGCTCGCCGACAAAACGGGTCTTGGGCTTCATGCCCCAGCGCGTTTCCGGGTTCGCTTCCAGCCGGGCGGCGAGGTCTTTCCACTGCTCCATGGTCACGATGACGCCGAAATGCGGGATCGGCACTGCGTCGCCATCCACCTGGCCGAGGCTTGCGGCCTGCACGGTGCTTTGCGGGCGCAGATGGGCGGAGAGTTGATGCCCGTAGAGCGAAAAATCCACCCAGTGGCCCGGGCTCTCGCGGCCGATCTGGCAGCCAAGCGTCTCGCCATAGAACTGGCGGGTCTCGTCAAGGTCGGTCACCGGAAAGGCAAGATGGAACGGGCGGGTGCCGGACATGGGGAAAGCTCCAGAAAGCGGGGGCGAAATTTCGCGAAACCGGATCATAAGCTGACCGCAGTGCCACGCCCAGCCGGTGACGGCGCAATCATACATGAGTTAAACTCATGGAAATGTCCTTTGAAACGGCCGTCCTGAACCATGCCCGATCCTGACTTCAACGCCGGCAGCCTGCCGGATGCCCAGCTGCTCTCGGCCTTGCCGCTGTTCGAGGCGGCGGCCCGACATGGCAACCTGACGGCGGCTGCCCGCGAGCTGGGCCTGACGCAAAGTGCCCTTTCGCGCCGTATCCAGCATCTGGAACAGGGGCTGGGGACGGTGCTGTTTTCCCGCCAGGGGCGCCGGCTGGTGATTACGGCAGCCGGGGAGCGGCTGGCGGCGACGGCGCGGGCTGCCCTTGGCCTTGTAGAAGGGGCGCGGCATGCGCTGGGCGGGCGGGCGCAGGGCGTGGTGCGGGTGGGGGCGCTGCCGTCGGTCGGCGCCTTCTGGCTGGCCCCGCGGCTCGGTGGTTTTCTGGCCGCCCACCCGGAAGTGGCGGTGGAGCTGGTAACGATCGATGCGGATTTTACTGCCGCACACAAGGACCCGGTGCGCTGGGATCCTGCCGCGCTCGACCTCGTCATCACCTGGGGGCATGGCGGCTGGCGCGGCCTGACGGCGACCACGCTGGCGCTGGAAGAGCTGGTAGCGGTTGCCGCCCCGGCTCTGGTGGCGAAGGGGCCACCTGCCGACGCCGAAGCGTTGCTGGCACTGCCGCGGATCGAGCACACTACCCGCGCCGGGGCGTGGGCCGGCTGGGCGGAGAGGCAGGGCGTGGCACCGGAGCGGCGGCGCGCAGCCATCGCGAGGCCGGCACAATTGCGGCTGGAGCATTTCTTCATGGTGATGGAGGCGGCCAAGGCAGGTCTCGGTGTCGGGCTTCTGCCCCGGTTGATCGTGGCAGCAGAGCTGGCTGCCGGGGCACTGCTGGAATTGCTGCCGGGCACGGGCTGGAAAACCGGCGCGAGTTACGCGCTGGTGGCAAGCGAGGCGGCGCTCGCCCGCCCTGCGGTCGGGGCTCTCGGCCGTTATCTGGTGGCGTCGGCGGCAGCCTAGCGGCTCTTGATGTCTGTGGTGGTCCGGCAACAGTTTTCAGATATTTTATACGGGTAAAATTGAAAAAGTGGATCCGGGCAAGTTTCTGGTGCATCTCACTTTTGCATTAATACCCGTATAAAAAGGTGCGCCGATGTCCGGCCCTTCCAGCCCGCTTTCTTCCCCACAAAAAGGCCGTGGCCGCCCGGCGGCGGCGCTGCCTTTCATCCTCGTGACCGTCTTTCTCGACATGCTGGTGATGGGCATCTCCGCGCCAGTAATGCCGGAGCTGGTCAAGCAGTTCACCGGCGGCGATGTGGCTTCGGCAGCCTGGTGGGTGGGCTTTTCCTTTAGCGGGTTTTCGCTGCTCCAGTTCGTCGGCGCACCTTTTCTGGGTGCGCTCAGCGACCGGTTCGGGCGGCGGCCGATCATCCTGCTGTCCGTCTTCGGGCTCGGCATCAACCAGCTGGCGCTGGTCTTTGCGCCGTCACTTTTCTGGTATCTGGCCGGCCGGCTCGTTGCCGGTTTCTGCGCGGCGAATTTTGCTACCGCGAGCGCCTATATGGCGGACATCACGCCGCCGGAGCGGCGGGCGCGCAATTTCGGCCTCATCGGCGCGGCCTTCGGCATCAGCTTCATCATCGGCCCGGCAATCGGCGGTCCGCTTGGGGATTATGGCCTGCGCCTGCCTTTCGTGGTCGGCGCCGTGTTGGCCGGCCTCAATCTGATCTATGGCCTCTTCGTCCTGCCGGAATCGCTGCCGCGGGCCGCACGGCAACCCTTTTCCTGGCGCTCGTGCAATCCGCTGGCGGCATTTGCGGTACTGTTCCAGCGCCGGCTGACGCTGGGCCTTGCCATGGGCTCCATGCTGGGCGTGTTCGGCATGGGCGTGCTGCAGGCAATCTGGGTGCTTTATACCGGCGAGCGGTTCGGCTGGACCGCCACGGCCAACGGCCTGTCTCTGGCCGCCATCGGGCTTCTGGTGGCGATTGCGCAGGGCGCGCTGGTTGGTCCGTCGGTCAGATGGCTGGGGGAGGCGCGCACGATGGTGCTGGGCGGCGTGCTGACGGCGCTGGCCTATTTCGGTTTTGCCTTTTCGCCGGCAAGCCTGCCCTTTGCGCTCAGCCTCATCCCGTTCGGGCTGGGCGGGGTTGCGGGGCCGACGCTGCAAAGCATCATCTCGCGTAGCGCCGCCGCCGGGCAGCAGGGGGCGATCATGGGAGCGCTCATGGGGCTCCAGAGCCTTGTCTTTGCAATCTCCCCCTTCATCGGCTCGCCGCTTTTTGCCCGCTACACCGTGGGGGCGGCGGGCACACTGCTGGCCGGGGTGCCGTTTCTCTTCGGCGCCATCGCCACCGTTCTCTCGCTGGTATTGACGCTTGCCGTGCTGCGCTGGCTGGGCCACGAACTGGCCACGCCGCGGTCGATCGCCGCAGACGGGGTGGAAGGAACGGCGCTGGAAGTTGAAGGCTAAGGGCCGGGCGGGGCGCCTGGCCGCCTCGCCCGCGACACCCTTTGAAAAGGGCTGTCCTACCGCGCGGTTTCGTCTTCCGGCGTGGTAAGCTTGGCACCATCCAGGCTGCGTTCCGTGCGGGTCTGTTCCTCGCGGTCGGCCTGTTTTTCAGCCTTGGTGCGGCCAAATTTCTCACGGTTCATGGAGGCCTGCGCAATCTTGCGGCGGCGTTCGCGTTCCTTGCGGAACTGGTTCAGGTTGACCACGTCTCCCATAGCCCGCTCCCTAACAAGCCCGGTGCATCACCGGCTGTCACAACAGTGTAGCCCAGCATGACACGCCTCTCCTAGTCACGTCTCATAGCCTTTCGCATAGCGCTTTGCATGGCAGCAACGCCTTCGCTACAAATGGAAAATACCGGCCGGGGGTGGTTCTCAAAATCACCCCTGCGGCAACGAGGCCTGAGGGGGCCCGGGGTCGCCCGCAAGGGGAAGAACCTGACGACGGCAACGGAAGTGCGCGCGTGATCAAGAACCTGCTGCTTGCCTTTGTGGTGTTGATCGCGCTGGCACTGGGTGCCGCCCTGATCATTCCCGGTTTTGTCGACTGGTCGAGTTACCGCGACACGCTGGCCCAGCAACTGAGCGCTGCGACGGGCCGGCAGGTGAGCCTTGATGGCGAACTCAGATTTTCTTTCCTGCCGTCCCCGGTGCTTTATGTCAGCAATGCCCACATCGCCAATCCCGAAGGGGCGGCCGAGCAGGATTTCCTCAGCCTCGACACGCTTGAGGTAAAGCTGGCGATGGCGCCGCTCTTCTCCGGCCGTATCGAGGTGGAGAGCGTGACGCTGGTATCCCCGCGTCTGGTGCTGGAGGTGCTGGCCGATGGACAGGTGAGCTGGCAGATGGGCCAGCGTTCGCTGCCGGGCATGCAGATCCGCGACGTGACCATCAGCAACGGCACGCTCATCTGGCGCGACCAGCGCCAGGGCGTCGAGCGCCGGCTGGAAAAGATCAACATGCGTATCGCGGCCCAGTCGCTGGAGGGGCCGCTGACCGCCAAGGGCACCATGACGGCCTATGGCGTGACCCCGCATCCGCTGGACCTGCTGGTGGATATGGGCGCCGCCCACCGCGCCACCACCGGCGTCTGGCCCATCCGGCTGCGCACGCAGGTGAAGGATGAGCAGGGCAATATCGCCGGCGACTTTTCCTATCAGGGCCTGTTTTTCCCCAAGGGCGATACGCTGCTGCAGGGCGAACTGCGCGGCCAGGGCGGCAGCCTTGCCGATCTGCTGGCGCTTACCGGCGCAGAGGATCTGCCGGCGCCGGTTGCCGGAAACTTTCAGGGCCGCGGCCAGCTGGCGGTGACCGCCAGCGGTATCGAAACCAACAATGTCGAGTTCAGCCTCGGCGATGCCATGCGGGCGACCGGTGCAGTTTCCTACGGTTTCGGCGATGTGCCGCGCCTTGATGTGGCGCTGGCGCTGAGCCGGGTGGAGGTGGCGCCCTGGCTGGACTGGAAGAGCGGGGTGCCGCTGCCCTCCGGCCTGACCGGCAGCCTCGATCTTTCCGTGGAAGCGGCGGAGTGGCGCGATGCGCCGATGCGCGATGTGCATTTCGGCGCCTCCTTCGCCGCTGATGGCTCGCTCGCCGTTGAGCGGGCAAGCGCGCTGCTGCCGGGCGGCGCCCAGTTCCAGCTGGCGGGTACTGTGAAGCCCGGCGGGGACGGGCTTCAGGGCGATTTGCAGCTGACCGCCAACGCCGATGATCTGCGCACCACGCTCACCTGGCTTGGTTACGATGCGGGCGCAGTGCCGGCCGACCGGCTGCGCAAGCTTGATCTTTCCACACACCTCACCGGCACGCCGGATCACTTCACCGCCGGCGACATCAATCTCGGCCTCGATACCGGACGGCTCACCGGCGCGCTCACCTATGCCGCCGCGGCCGGCGAGGGCGGGCGCCCCGGTATCGGCGCGCGCCTTGATGCCGACCGGATCAATCTCGATGCCTATTTTCCGGTTCCTGCCGGGGAGGCGAAGGGCAGTGCCCTGCTGGTACTGCCGCAGCGCCTTGGCGATCTTGCCGGCCTTGCCGACATGAATGTCTCCGCCCGCATCGGCGAGCTGGCAGCGGGCGGCGTCAATTATGACGGCGTGCATCTGGATGCCACACTGAGCCAGGGCGCTCTGGCGCTGCGCGATTTCTCTGCGTCCGATGTTTCCGGCAGTGCGCTGACGCTGGCGGGCCGGGTCGGGGGGCTGAAGCCGCTTTCCGGGCTCGATCTCACCCTTGCCGTCAAGGCGGCCGATGCCGCGCCGTTGCTGCGCAGCTTTGGTTTCGATCCCGGCGCCAAGTCGCGGGCTTTTGCCGATGTGGATGCGAAGCTGACGGTGGCGGGTGAGCACGATGCCCTGCAGCTTGGCCTTTCCGGCCATGGCGGCGGTTTTTCCGCCGAGGCCGCCGGCAGCGTGAGCAATCTCTCCTCACGCCCCGCCTATGCCTTCAAGGCCCGGGTCAAGCAGGCCTCCTTTGCCAATGCGCTGGCATTGCTGCTGCCGGCAACCCGCCTGCCGGACGATCTGGGGGACCTCGATCTTTATGCCGAGGGCAAGGGCGGCGACGGCAAGTTGCAGCTCTCCGGCATCCAGGGGCAGGTGGGCGGCATTCCCGTCGTCGGCAACCTTGCGGTCGACACCAACAAGGACCGGCCGGTGGTAACTGCCGATCTGCAGACCGGCGATATTCTGGTCGACCGTTTCCTCGCCGGCCCGCCCAGGGTCGCCGCCTTGCCGCTGCCCGGCGGCAGCGCCGCATGGTCGGACGCCGCGCTCGACTGGTCCCTGCTGCACGCGATCGACGGCACCTTCAAACTCAAGCTGCGCGGCCTTACCTGGGGCGCATTCGATCTTGGCAATGCCACGGTGGAGGCGGCGCTGGAAGATGGCGCGCTGACCGTGTCCTCGCTGAATGGCGATGCCTTCCGCGGCAAACTCTCCGGCTCCGGCCGGGTGACGGCAGCGCCGGGCGGGCAGGGCGGTGAGGTAAAAGCAGCGCTGACGCTCAAGGGCGGCGGTCTCGGCGCGGTGCTGGAGGATGGCAAGATCACCCCGGTGGGTGAAGGTCTGCTCGATTATTCCTTCGATGTGAGCGCCAGCGGGGCAAGCCGAAATGCGCTGATCTCCTCCCTCACCGGCAGCGGTGATTTCGCCCTGACCAGCGGCCAGCTCGCCGGCATCGACCTGAATGCCGTGGCCGCAGCGGCGGTGAAGATCGGCAATCCCGGCGGGCCGGAGGCACTGGCCAAGGCGGCTCAGGCCGGCGGCAAGACGCCCTTCTCCAGCTTCAAGGGCAGCTTCACGCTTGAGGGCGGGGTTGCCCGCCTTGACGATGTAGCGCTCAGCCTGCCTGCCGGCAGCGGCAAGCTCACCGGCACGGTCAACCTGCCACAATGGCAGGTGGTGCTGGCCGGGCCGTTCAGCATCACCAATGCCGCGGTGCCGCCGGCCCGGATCGGGGTTTCCGGCCCGCTCGACAATCTGCTGCCGGCGGTCGATGTCTCCGACATCGTGAGCCGCGCCAATGCCGATGCCGCCGCCCGTGCAGCGGCGGAGAAGGCGGCGGCAGACAAAGCGGCTGCCGAGAAGGCTGCTGCGGAGAAAGCCGCGGCGGAGCAGGCAGCAGCGGAAAAGGCCGCCGCCGAAAAAGCGGCAGCAGAAAAGGCAGCGGCGGATGCGGCTGCCGCCCAGGCCGCGGCAGAGAAGGCTGCTGCGGAGAAAGCGGCCGCCGAGAAGGCCGCCGCAGAAAAGGCCGCGGCCGAGAAAGCGGCGGCGGAGAAAGCCGCAGCCGACAAGGCAGCTGCAGACAAGGCTGCGGCAGAAAAAGCGGCCGCTGAAAAGGCACGTCAGCAGCAGCCGAGCACGCAGCAATTCATCAACGACATCCTGAAATCGCTGGGCGGCGGGACGGGCGGCTAAGCCGTCTCGTCCGCCGGCAAGCCAAGCTGCACCCGCGCCAGCACATAGACCCGGAGCGCGCTGGAAAGGTTGCCGCGCCGGTTGGCGTCGATCTCGGTGATGATGGCGGCGATGCTGGTACCATCGGCATCGGCAATCGCGCGCAGCGCCGCCCAGAACGGCGCTTCCAGCGAAATGCTGGTGCGGTGCCCGGCGATGTTGACCGAATGTTTGACGATGCTGCCATCATCGGCGGCGGCGATTTCCGCCGGGGTCGGGATATCGGTCATGGCAGTTCAGTGCGTGGGGCCTAGGCCCGGCATGTCATGCTCGATGGCAAAGACATTGGCATAGAGGTTGGCAATCCACTGTCGCCCCTCGCGGGTGGCGGGCAGCAGCTCCAGTGCCGGCTCGATCAGCGGCAGCGCCGTGTTCCAGAAGAAAGCGGGATAGGCGCGGCGCAGCTCGGAAGCATTGCGGTTGCCCTTGGCGCGGTTGGTGCCCGTCTCCTCGAACTCGCGGAACAGGCCCTCGATCTTGTGCAGGTAATCAAGGTCCGCCAACTGGCCGATCAGGTCGGCGGCGCGCACCATGCCCGGCAGATCGTCCGTCGGGGCATGGCTGCTGCCCGGCGGTACGGGAAAACGCGTGCGCTCGATGGCAGCGGCAATGCGGTCGATATCGAGCGGGCTGTAGGCGGCAAGGCGCTCATGAACGAAGATCTTGCCGCGGTCGACATGCCAGGGGGTGAGCGCGGCGTCGGTGGCTGTCGGCAGCAGGGTCACGGTCTCGCCGCCGGTGCCGGTGACATAGGTGTTGTCGCGGTCGCCGCGGCAGATGCCGCGCACATAACCCACATCATGGCACAGCATGGCGCAGACCATGTGCAACCAGTCATCGCTGGTCACGCGCGCGCCAGACAGCTGGCGGCAGCGCAGGATCTCCTGCCCCACCTCGGTCACCATGATGGTGTGGCTGAGATCGTGATAGGCGCAGTTGGTATCGGCGATGGCGAAAAGGGCGTTGCGGGCAACCGCCCCCAGAATGGCAATGGGGCCGTCATCCCTCTGGCCGAACAGTTCGGCATAGTTTTCTTCCAGCCGCTCGATCACGGCTGTGATGGTGGCGCCGGCCGGATGGAATATTCCCTGCGACATGAAGCTCCGCTGGATGGCCGGGCGAGGCGCAAGGGCCGCCGGCGTGCGAAAAGGGCGAGGTCGATGCCAAGAGTATCCGAGCACCGGAGCGAGCGCCACTTGAAGCATGACGCCGCGCGTCTATGGTGGCGCAACGGGGCGGGGCTGTGGCTGACCGCTCCAAATCCCGTTCTTGCTTGAATATCAGGACCCTGCCAGCCAATGGATTTGTTCTACCGCGATTCGGTCAGCCCGCTCGTGCCGCGCGATCTTGCGGAAATGTACGAGGTTTACGAGTGGCGCAATGCTTTTGCCGTGCTGAGCGCGGCCTATCCGCGTGAGTGGATGGATATCCAGACCGTCCTGCGTACCTTCCGCCTGCACCGCTCCGAGGTGGAAGCGCCGGGCAAGAACAAGTCTTCTATCGCCGACCGTTTCGACCGCCATTTCCTCCAGCTGGGCTGGGTCGAAAAAGGCTTCGATACCCGCATCGTGGTGGACGGGCAGGCCCATGTCACGCCGACCCACAAGGTGGATTGTTACAAGAACCGCATCGCCCTTGAGGTGGAGTGGAACAACAAGGATCCGTTCTTCGACCGCGATCTCAACAACTTCCGCCTGCTGTTCGAACTGCGCGCCATAGATGCCGGGGTGATTATCACCCGCTGCGACGAGTTGCAGTCGCTGTTCGACCGGCTGGGCAAGGGCGGCAGTTACGGCTCCTCCACCACCCATATGTCCAAGCTGGTGCCCCGCATCGAAGGCGGCGGCGGCGGCGGATGCCCCATTGCGGTGTTCGGCATCCGCGAGGCTGTTTATGTTGATGCCTGAGTAAGGGGTGAAAGCTTCCCGCCGCAGGGCCTTGCGGCGGGGAGGAAATAGCTTATGTTCTCTTTTTGTTCTTTTGTGTCGTTCTTGTTGGTCAGGATGGTTTGCCGATGACTTCCCCGCTGCCGCCGTCAGATGAAATTTCCGCTGGCGACGACCTTCTGCGGCTCGCCGGCACGCAGCGCTTCGCCACCATCCTGGCCGATCCGCCCTGGCGCTTTTCCAACCGCACGGGAAAGATGGCGCCCGAGCACCACCGCCTGTCGCGCTATGGCACCATGACCATGGACGAGATCATGGAGCTGCCGGTGGCGCAGATCGCGCAGCCGACGTCCCACCTTTATCTGTGGGTGCCCAACGCCCTGCTGGCAGAGGGGCTGGAGGTGATGCGACGCTGGGGCTTCACCTACAAGACCAATTACATCTGGTACAAGGTGCGCAAGGATGGCGGGCCGGACCGGCGCGGGGTGGGCTTTTACTTCCGCAACGTGACGGAGATCGTGCTGTTCGGCACCCGCGGCAAGAATGCCCGCACCAAGGAAGCCGGCCGGCGCGAGCCCAACCTGCTCGCCACCGTCAAACGCGAACACAGCCGCAAGCCGGACGAGTTCTATGAGGTGGTGGAGCGCTGCAGCCCCGGCCCCTATCTGGAAATGTTCGCCCGGCACGGCCGTCCCGGCTGGTGGCAGTGGGGCAATGAACATCAGGGCGCGCCGGATCGGGACCACCCGGCGCCGCATATCCGTGTGGTGGGAGACAATGGCTGAGCTTCGGGCAAGGGCAATGACGGCGGTGGGTTTCGGGCGAACAAGGCTGGTGCTGGCCATCCTTGCCGCTGCCTTGTTGTTCGTCTCGGGCCATGCCGTGCCTGCCGTTGCCGAAGACAATAGCCAGGTGCCGCAAAGCCGGGAGCAGATCACGCTCTCCTTCGCGCCGCTGGTGCGCAAGGCCGCCCCGGCGGTGGTCAATGTCTTCTCCCGCAAAACGGTGAAGGAACGGGTGGCGAGCCCCTTTGCCGCCGATCCGTTCTTCCGCCGTTTCTTCGGCGATGCTTTTCCGGGTGGCGTGCGCGAGCGTGTGGCCCAGTCGCTCGGCTCCGGCGTCATCCTGCGCGAGGACGGGCTGGTGGTGACCAACCACCATGTTATCGACGGGGCGGACGAAATCCGCGTCGTGCTGAATGACAGGCGCGAATACAAGGCCGAGGTGCTGCGCTCCGACAAGCATATGGACCTTGCGGTGCTGAGGCTGCTCGATACCGGCGGGCGCAAGTTCCCCACCCTGGCTATCCGCCCCTCCGACAGTCTGGAAGTGGGCGATCTGGTGCTCGCCATCGGCAATCCGTTCGGCGTCGGGCAGACGGTCACCAGCGGCATCGTCTCCGCGCTCGCCCGCACCACGGTGGGCGTCAATGACTTCAACTTCTTCATCCAGACCGATGCGGCGGTAAATCCGGGCAATTCCGGCGGCGCGCTCATCGGCATGGACGGGCAGCTGGTGGGCATCAACAGCGCCATCTACAGCCGCGATGGCGGCTCGCTCGGTATCGGCTTTGCCATCCCGTCGGAAATGGTGCTGACCATGCTGCATGCGGCCGAAAAGGGCGGCCCGCTGCTCTTGCCCTGGTTCGGTGCGGAGGGTGAGGCGGTGACCGCCGAGATGGCGGAGGCCGCGCGCATCGACCGGCCGGCCGGCGTCATCATCGATACCGTGACCGTTGGCAGTCCGGCGGCGCGCGCGGGCATCCAGCAGGGCGATGTGATTACCGAAGTGGATGGCAAGCCGGTGGACGATCCGCAGGCGCTGAAATTCCGCCTCGCCACCAAGCCTATAGGCGGGCAGGTGAGCCTGCATGTGCTGCGGGGCGGCAAGGCGCGCGATGTGGCGGTGGCACTGGAGGCCCCGCCGGAGAACCCGCCGCGCGACACCACGGTGATGAAGGACGCAACGCCGCTGCAGGGCGCGACCGCGGCCAACCTCAACCCGGCGCTGGCGCAGGAGAAGGGTTATGCCGATGGCAGCGGCGTGGTGCTGGTGGAGGTGCCGGACGGCAGCCAGGCCGGGCGTCTGGGCTTTGCCGAAGGCGATATGGTCGTGAGCCTCAATGACCAGCGCATCACCAGCGTCAGCCAGCTCGTCCGCGCGTTGTCGGCGGCCGGCGGGCGCTGGCAGATCGCCATCCGCCGTGACGGGCAGATGCGCAGCATGAGCTTTACGCGATGAGCGGTGTCGGCCTCTTCGATGCCGGCGCGCCGCGCCCGCTGGCTGATCGGCTGAGGCCGCGTACGCTGGCCGAAGTGGTGGGGCAGGGGCACCTGCTGGGCCCGGATGGGCCGATCGGGCGCATGGTGCGCACCGGCCACATGATCTCGATGATCCTCTGGGGCCCGCCCGGTTGCGGCAAGACGACGATGGCGCGGCTGCTCGCCGATGCCACCGATCTTTATTTCGAGCCGCTCTCCGCCATCTTCTCCGGCGTGGCGGACCTCAAGCGCGTGTTCGAGGCGGCGCGGGGACGGCGCGCGATGGGGCAGGGCACGCTGCTTTTCGTCGACGAGATCCACCGTTTCAACAAATCCCAGCAGGACGGTTTTCTGCCCTATGTCGAGGACGGCACCATCGTGCTCGTCGGCGCGACGACGGAAAATCCGAGCTTCGAGCTGAATGCCGCGCTTCTGTCGCGCAGCCAGGTCTTCGTCCTTAACCGGCTGACCGATAGCGCGCTCAACCAGTTGCTGGACCGCGCTGAAGCCGAGATGGGCCGGGTGCTGCCGCTGACGCCGGAGGCGCGCGAGGCGCTGAAGGCGATGGCGGATGGTGACGGGCGCTACATGCTCAACATGGCCGAAGCCCTGTTCCAGCTGCCGGCCGAACCGCTGCTGGACGAAAAGCGCCTGTCCGGCGCCATCCAGCGGCGCATGCCCGTCTACGACAAGAAGCAGGACAGTCACTACAATCTCATCTCCGCCCTGCACAAATCCGTGCGCGGATCGGACTGCGACGCCGCGCTTTACTGGATGGCGCGCATGCTGGCCGGCGGTGAGGATCCGACCTATCTCGCCCGGCGCCTTGTGCGCATGGCAGTGGAGGATATCGGCCTTGCCGATCCGCAGGCGATGCTGGTCGCCAATGCGGCGTGGGACACTTATGAACGTCTCGGCTCACCGGAAGGGGAACTCGCGCTCGCCCAGTGCGTCATATATCTGGCGACGGCGCCGAAATCGAACGCCGGCTACGTCGCCTACAAGGCAGCCACTGTTTCGGCCAAAAAGTCGGGCAGTGTGCCCCCGCCCAAACACATCCTTAACGCGCCGACCGGCATGATGAAGGATATGGGGTATGGTGCGGGGTACGCCTATGACCATGATGCGCCGGATGGTTTTTCGGGGCAGAACTACTTCCCGGACGGGATGGAGCGGGAGCGATTTTATGAGCCTGTGGAACGTGGCTTCGAACGTGAGATCAGCAAGCGGCTTGCCTATTGGGCACGGCTGCGCGGCCAGCGGCACGGGGGCGGCCAGTAAGGCGCCGGGCCGGCGGCTTGCTGCACTGCTTGCGGTAACGGCCCTTGCCCTTTCGGCCTGTGCCACGACGGGTGGCGGCGATGCCGCCGGCAGCGGCGGTGCGTCCTCCTATCCCGGCTGGGCCAAATTCCTGCCCGATCTCAAGCCTGCCATCAGCGCCTGCCTTGCCCAGCCGGTGGGGCCTGCACCCATCATCCTCAAGGCCTGGCCGATGAATCACGGCTCCGCCGGCATGCGTATCGCTGCTTCCAACGGCGCCAAGGTCGACTGTGTCGGCTCGCTGGGCGGGGACGGCAAGGCCTCCCTGCATGCCGCCGGCACCGAGCCGCTACCGGGCGAGGCCGAGGTCATCCTCGTGCCGGTGGGCTCGACCGTGCCGACCGGTGCCTGCTGGGCCAGCGAGAATGTCGCCATCGGCGGCAGTTTTCTGGGCACCCTCGCCTACAAGACCTGCTCGTGAGCCCTGCCGGGCGCTTTGACCGGTTCGTTGCCATCGACTGGTCAGGCGCCCGGGTGGCCCGGGGCATCGCGCTTGCCGAAGCCGTTCCGGGCAACGGTGCCCCCCGGCTGGTGAAACCTGCGGACAAACACTGGTCGCGAGGCGAGGTGCTGGACTACCTCGCCGGGCTTGTCACCGCAGAGCGGGTACTGATCGGCATCGACTGTGCTTTTTCGCTGCCGTGGGAGCGGGCCGGCCATTATGGCCTGCCGGACGCGCCGGCCCTCTGGGCGCGTATCGATGCGCTGGGCGGAGAAAGCGATGACCTTTCCGGCCATGGCTTTGTCAGCCACCTCGACTATGCCAACGACTACTGGCGCTCCGGCCCGCGACCTGAAGGTTATCTTGAACCGCACCGGGCCACGGAGATGGCCTGCCGGGCGGACGGGCTGGGGGCGCCGGAAAGTCCCTACAAGCTCATCGGGGCGAAACAGGTGGGCATGGGCGGCCTTGCCGGCATGCGCCTTTTGCACCGCCTGCGCGTTCGTTCGGGCAGCAGGCTGGGGGTGTGGCCCTTTGACGGGACGGATGCGCCGTCCCTGGCGGTGGAAATCTATCCGCGCCTGTTCCTGCGCCGCTTCGGCCATGGCGGCGCCAAGGTTCGCAGCCCGCAGCAGCTTGCGGCTGTGCTGGCTGCCATGGGGGCCGGGGTGCCGGAGAGCTTGCCGGAGGCGCTGGACGACAATGATGCCGATGCGCTGGTCTCCGCCGTCGGGCTGCGCTGGCTGTCGGGCATCAAAGGCGTCTGGCAACCGCCGGCGCTTGATGATCTGGCACGGCGTTGCGAGGGGTGGATCTTCGGCGTCGGGCTTACAGCATCAACCGGTGGGTGACGGTTTCCTCGCCGGCCACAGGCTGGAACCCCAGCGCCTCATAGAACGCAAACGCCGTATCTGGCGCCCGGGTGTTGAGGTGGCGGAAATACCGCTCGGCACCGTCTATGACAGCCCTTACCAGCGCTGACCCGATGCCGTGACGGCGGTTGGCCGAACTGACATAGAGGTGCCGGACACGGCCTGCTGACGGGTCGCCGGCATAAGGGTCAATATTGCGGCCGCAGAAACCGGCCAGTCTTCCGCCCAGATGCGCAGAAAGCAGCAGCTCCCCCGGCCGGTCGAACCGGTTGGCGCCGCTGCGCCAGTTCTCGGCAAAGCGCGTGGCGATGCGGTTGCCGTCTGCTGTGCAATCGGCAAGCAGCGCGGCAAAACCGGGATCGTCCGGCCCCGACAGCGGGGTGATGATGCATCCGCCCGCTGTCATGGGGCCTGCCTTTCGGGAACCTTAGTAGATGCCGCCGGTGCCGGAGTTGAGCAGCGGCAGCGGGGTCTGCCCCACCGGCTCCTGAGGGACGGCATTGGGACGCGCAGCATCCGGGCCGCCTTGCGAGACCGGGACATAGACCCCGGTGCCGCCGTGCAGCGGCACGAAGCCGACGCGGTGATGTTCGTCGCCGGGGATGGAATCCAGCATCTGCACCGGGGCGCCCGGCTCCGGCTCGCTGCCGGGGAGGAAGGCTTCCCAGATCACCTTGCGGGCGGGATCGCCCAGCTCCGGCGGCTGTCCGGTATCGACATTGACACGCGTCATGACGAGGCCGGGCGGCACGCGGAAGGGGATGGCTGGCGTGTCCTTCAGGGCATCGCCCATGAATTCCTTCCAGATCGGCGCGGCGACGGAGGAGCCGGTCTCGCTTTTACCCAGCGAGGCCGGCTGGTCGTAACCGACATAGACACCCACGGCAAGGTCAGGCGAGAAGCCGACGAACCAGGTGTCCTTGCTGTCGTTGGAGGTACCGGTCTTGCCAGCAAGCGGCCGGCCGAGGGAGGCGATGCGCACGCCGGTACCGCGCTGGATGACGCCTTCCATGATGCTGACCATCTGGTAGGCGTAGCGCGGATCGACCACCTGCTCGCGCTCATCCGGCGGGTTCGGCACCGGCTGGGACGGGTCGAAGGTCACATTCTCGCAAGCCGTGCAGGGCCGCTCGTCATGCCGATAGATGGTGTGGCCATACCGGTCCTGGATGCGGTCGATCAGCGTCGGTTGGATGCGTTTGCCGCCATTGACCAGCATGGCATAGGCGTTGGTCAGGCGCAGAACCGTCGTCTCGCCGGCGCCAAGGGCATAGGAGAGATAGGGCGGCATCTTGTCATAGATGCCGAAGCGCTCGCCCACATCGCTGATCGGCTGCATGCCGATATAGGCGGCAAGGCGCACCGTCATCATGTTCTTGGACTTCTCCACTCCCTCACGGAAGGTGGTGGGGCCAAGGCTCTCGCCATGATAGTTGCCGGGTGTCCACAGCGGCAGGCCGGGGCCCTGCTCCAGCTCGATGTAATCGTCATCGATGATGGTAGACGGGGTGAAACCGCGCTCCAGCGCCGCCAGATAGACGAAGGGCTTGAAGGCCGACCCCGTTTGCCGCATGGCCTGGGTGGCGCGGTTATACTGACTGATGTTGTAGGAGAAGCCGCCGACCAGCGCGAGCACGCGCCCCGTGTGCGGGTCCATGGCGACCATGCCGCCTTCAACCTTGGGGATCTGGCGCAGCGCGAAACTGCCTTCCGGCAGCTTCTTGCCATCCAGCGTTTCCATCGGCATGGCGTAGATGACGTCGCCGACCTTCAGCACATCATCGGCGCCGCCCACGGCCGGGCCTTGCTGGTTATAGGTGATGAAGCGGCGGGCCCAGGTGATCCATTCGCGCTTGATGGTGCCGTGCGAGCCGTCGGAAAAGCCTATGGTGGCCTTGTCGCGGCTGACCTCGAGCACGACGGCGAGGCGCCAGTCATCATCCCCCGGCGTGGTCGACACTTCGGTCAGCTGCTTCTTCCAGTCATCCATGCTGGCGAAGTGCGTGATCGGCCCGCGATAGCCCTCGCGCCGGTCGAACTCCACGAGGCCGTCGCGCAGCGACCGGCGGGCGATCTCCTGCAGGCGCGGGTCCATGGTCGTGCGCACCGAATAGCCCTGCTCGTAGAGCGCGTCGCGGCCATATTTGTCGATGAGTTCGCGGCGCACTTCCTCGGCGAAATAACCGGCTTGCACCGTCTCGGTGTCGCGCGGCAGGCCGGCATTGAAGGGTTCTGCCAGAGCGGCCTCGGCCTGCTCGTGGGTGATGCGCCCGTCCTCGAACATGCGCCCGATCACCCAGTTGCGGCGATCCAGGGCGGCCTGGCGGCGCGTCACCGGATTGTAGTTGTTCGGGCCCTTGGGCAGGGCGGCGAGATAGGCGGCTTCGGCAATCGTCAGGTTATCGAGCGACTTGTCGAAATAGCTGAGCGCTGCCGCCGCCACGCCATAGGAGCGCTGGCCGAGGTAAATTTCGTTGAGATAAAGCTCGAGGATGCGGTCCTTGGGCAGGATCTGCTCGATGCGCAGGGAAAGGATGATTTCCTTGATCTTGCGATCGAAGCGCTGGTCGAGCGTCAGCAAGAGGTTGCGCGCGACCTGCTGGGTGATGGTGGAGGCACCGACAAGGCGGTGGCCGCCATGGGCGAAGTTTTCCAGGTTGACGACGATGGCGCGGCCAATGCCGGTCACGTCGATGCCCGGATGGTCGTAGAAATTCTTATCCTCGGCGGCGAGGAAGGCGTCGGCCACATGCTTGGGGATGGAGGCGATGGGCACGAAAACGCGCCGTTCGGTGGCGAACTCGCCCATCAGGCGGCCATCGGCGGCATGCACGCGGGTAACCAGCGCCGGCTCGTAGGTGGCGAGCCAGTCGTAGCTCGGCAGGTCGGCCGTGAAGTAGGCGGTTACACCGACAGCGGTAGCAAAACCGGCAATGGCGCCGGTGTAGGCGAGCGAGCCGAGCGTGTAGAGCCAGCCGATCGGCGAGCTGGTGGAGCGTTTGCGTGCGGCGACAGCTTTTTTGGCCCCGGGCTTGCCGTCCTTTTCCGGGCCGGAGCTGCCATCGCCCCCGCCATTGCCGCCGTTATTCCCGCCGCCCTTGCCGCCCTGGTCCCCGCCACCGGCGGGCGTGCCGGCATGGTCGCCCAAAAGGCCGCCGCCGGCAGCTAGTGGCGCCGGCCGCGACGGGCCAGCCGCCGACGACGCGGTATCCGGGCCGAGGCTTGGCGCCAGCCGCCCGTCGCCGCCGGCGGAAATGGCACCACCGGTCCTGAGGGACGGGGTTTTGTCCGAGGCGGGGTTGGCAGGGCGGCGCGGGGCGGAGAAGGGAGGGGTATCGCTCATCTAGGCTCTTGGGGTCCGTTGCCGGGCTCCGGCTCTTGCTCGGGGTTGCTTCAGCCAGCCGGGGCCGGATCACTGACCGGCCTCTCCGCTATCGAAGCGACCAGAAAGTTTGCGGCCCTGCTTAGAGCGCAAATGTGGCGCGGTTTCGACGTCGCGCTCGGCGCCGCCATCAACTTTGCCGCGACTGTATCAGGAACGCCACGTTATGCCGAGCAAAGCTGGCAGGCGAAGCCGGCATGACGGAGTGTGCGCGCCCGACCTGACGGCAACGCTTGTGGAGTGCGAAGAGTTGCGGTGGGGCGCGGGAGCCGTTTGGGCTCAGCCTTCCTGCAGGCGGGCGACCTGGGTGAAATAACCCTGCACGGCCGTGGCGATGGCGGCGGCAAGGCGGTCGCGCTGGGTGTCATCCGTCAGGCGCTTGAGATCGGCATCGCTGGAAAGGAAACCCATCTCGATCAGCACGGAGGGCACGTCCGGCGCCTTCAGGACAACAAAGCCGGCCTGACGCTGCGGATTTTCCAGCATGCGGATGCCCTGCCCGTCCCGCACCTCCGTCACCACCAGGCTGGCGAAGCGCCGGGACAGGCGCATGGTGCTTTCCTGGGCGAGGTCGATGAGGATGTTGGCAAGGTTGTTGTCGTAACCCGACAGATCCTCGCCATTGATGATGTCGGCGCGGTTTTCGCTCTGGGCCAGCAATTCGGCTTCCTTGTCGGATGCCTTGTTGGAGAGGGTGTAGATGCTGGCGCCCCGGATCGCGCGGCCCGGGATGGAATCGGCGTGCAGGGAGATGAAGAGGTCGGCGTTGACGTGGCGGGCCACATCGACGCGGTCGCGTAGCGGCAGGAACACGTCGGTGCTGCGTGTCATGTGCACCTCATAACCGCCAAGCTTGTTCAGCTCGTCGCGCAGCAACAGGGCGGTGGCGAGGGTGATGTTTTTTTCATAGACACCGCCAAGGCCGATGGCGCCCGGATCCTGCCCGCCATGGCCGGCATCGATGACGACGATATGGCGCGGGATGACTGGCGTGCCACGTCCGGGTGCCGGCGCCGGCAAGGGCGGCAGCAGACTGGCGGTTTCGAGTGCGGCGGGCGGTGGCTCGGCTGGTGCGCTCGCCGGCGGCGTCGGGACGGCGGCCGGCAGGGCGCTGAGATCGGTGGTCACGGCGCTACCCGCACCGGCACCGACGGCCCGCGGCGGTGGCGGGGTAAGGCGTACCGCAGCATTGTTGTCGGCAGGCGTCAGCGGCTGTACGTCCGGCGCCGGGGGCGGCACCAGCAGGGCGGTGCTCTGCGTATCGATGGCGGAGCCGCCGGGCAGGTCGATATCGGCATTCCACGACCAGTCAGCCGGCGTGGCGACGGCGTTGACCGTGCCGTTCGGCGCAGCGGCGACATCGAGCACGAAACGCGGGCCGAATCCATCCTGTGGCGGCAGCACGGTGGCGGCCAGGATGCGGCCGGGGCGCGCCAGCGTCAGCTCGATGCGGGTGACGTTGGGGCGCACCTGAATGAGCCGGTAGCCCCACACCACACCGCGATCGAGCCGGCCGACGGCGGGGCCGGCCTGCCAGTCAAGTGCCGGAAAATCGATGGCAATACGGTCGGGTTTGGCAAGCGCGGTCGCCTTGAAGGGCAGGCGTGCGCCCAGCTCGATCACGAAGCGCGTATAGTCGGCATGCTGACCGACACGCATTTCCATGGCGCGCGTGGCAGCATCCGCCGGAATGCCGTCAAGGCATACCGTCGCCACGAGTGCCGCCAGCAGGGCCATAAGCCACAATCTGGGGCGCAGGAGGGGCGCAACGCGCATGGGCTTCAGTTTCAGGACCTTGGGCTTGGTGCGAAGGTCGATCGATCCTGGAGTAAAAGGGTGATCCTTCTCAGTTTTTATCTGAGCGAATCGGTCTAATCAACTGCAAACGCCTGCTGTTACGCGTTCTTTGGCGGTTGGGCAAGGGGCGGGGGCCGCAGGGCAGGGCTGCGCTGGTGCCAATCGCTGCACCCCGCGCGCATTGTTTCTTGTTTAAGCCCGTGCGGGTGTTTATGGTGCCAAATGCGACATACCAGTCGCGGCCCCAGCCATCGACGAACACCTTCGTGAGACTGTGTGGTTGGGTCCCGTCACTCAAGAGTTTGACCTGCCTTCCCGATGGCGAAAAACGCCTTTCAAACGGGAAAACAGGCGGGTTGTTGGACGGGGCTCATGGGGCGCGTGCTGGCTTGGTACTTGACCCTCCTTTCATACGTGGGGTCGAGCAGGGATGGGGATGGGCCGATTGGTCAGGTTCGGACAGGACATGCGCTTGGAGGGCACGCGGCCGTTTTGCGGCGCTGTTGCCCTGCGTGGCGCGTCCGTCCCAGCCGATAACCCCGTAGCTGCCGATATGCCCCTCGCATCAAATTCAGACGCGCCGGCCTGCCCTTGTCGCACGGCGGGCCCCGGGCGCGTTGCAAGGATTTCACTCAATGGCAACACGTATGCTCCTCGACGCCACCCACCCGGAGGAAACCCGGGTGGCCGTGGTCGACGGCAATCGCCTGGAAGACTTCGACTTCGAGGTCGCTTCCAAGAAGCAGCTCAAGGGTAACATCTATCTGGCGCGGGTAACGCGCGTGGAGCCTTCGCTCCAGGCGGCGTTCGTGGAGTATGGCGGCAACCGCCATGGCTTCCTGCCCTTCGCCGAAATCCACCCCGACTATTACCAGATCCCCTATGCAGACCGGCAGGCGCTGGAGCGTGAGCGCGCTCTTGCCGAAGCCGAGGAGGAAGAGGACGAAGACGAAGACGAGCAGGAAGAGCCCGTCGCCGAAGTTGCGGCGCCGGAAGCTGCTGCTCCCGTTGAAGAGATCGAGACTGTTGGCGCCATGGCGGCCCCGGTCGAGGGTGAGGACGAGGCTGTCCACAGCGTGAGCGAAGAAGCCGGCGAGAGCGCCGGTGACGAGGCTGCCGCTGCCGAACCGGCCCAGGCTCCCCGCAAGCCCAAGGTCGAGGAGCTGGGCGGCGACGTCGAGGTTCAGGCCGAGCGCCGCCGGGTGCGCATCCAGCAGCGCTACAAGATCCAGGAAGTGATCAAGCGCCGGCAGGTGATGCTGGTGCAGGTGGTCAAGGAAGAGCGCGGCAACAAGGGCGCGGCGCTGACCACCTACATGTCGCTGGCCGGTCGTTATTGCGTGCTGATGCCCAACACCGGTCGCGGTGGCGGTGTCTCCCGCAAGATCACCAACGTGCAGGACCGCAAGCGTCTCAAGAGCATCATCGAGGCGCTGGAACTGCCGCAGGGCATGTCCGTCATTCTGCGCACCGCAGGCATGGAGCGCACCAAGGCCGAGATCAAGCGCGACGCCGACTATCTCCTGCGCCTGTGGGACGATATCCGCGAGCGCACGCTCTCCTCGATGGCACCCTCGCTGATCTTCGAGGAAGCGAGCCTTATCCGCCGCGCCATCCGCGACCTCTATACCCGTGACATCGACGAAATCCAGGTCGAGGGCGAAGAGGGCTACCGCATCGCCAAGGACTTCATGCGCATGCTCATGCCGAGCCATGCGCGCCGGGTCCAGCCCTACCGGGACGCGGCGATCCCGCTGTTCCAGCGCTACCAGATCGAGCAGCAGATCGACAGCATGCACAGCCCGATCGTGCAGCTGAAGTCGGGCGGCTACATCGTTATCGACCAGGCCGAGGCGCTGGTTGCCATCGACGTCAACTCCGGCCGTTCCACCCGCGAGCGGAACATCGAGGAGACGGCGCTCAAGACCAATCTGGAGGCCGCCGACGAGGTGGCCCGCCAGCTGCGCCTGCGCGACCTTGCCGGCCTCATCGTCATCGACTTCATCGATATGGACGAGCACCGGCACGACCATGCGGTGGAGCGGCGCCTGAAAGAGGCGATGAAGTCCGACCGCGCCCGCATCCAGGTTGGCCGCATCAGCCCGTTTGGCCTGCTGGAGCTGTCGCGTCAGCGCCTGCGCCCGAGCCTGACCGAAACCACCTATGTCGAGTGCCCGCATTGCGCCGGTACCGGCCTCATTCGCACCACCGACAGCGCGGCGCTTCATGTGCTGCGCGGTGTGGAGGAAGAGGGCCTGCGCCACCGCGCTTCCGAGGTGATCGTCTATACCCCGGCGGTCATCGCGCTCTATATCCTCAACCACAAGCGTGACGCCCTGCTCTCCATCGAGCAGCGCTATGGCATGCGCGTGTCGCTGGAAAGCGACGAAACGCTGGTTAACCCGATCTTCCGCATCGAGCGCGTCAAGGCGCGTGCGGCGGACGAGCAGCCGCCGGCGATCCAGTATCGCCAGAACGAGCCGCCGCCCGCCCTCGCTCCGGTCAACGAGCCGGAAGAGGAAGAGGATCTGATCGAGGACGAAGAGGCCGAAGCCGAAACCACCTCCACCGCCCGCGGTGAAGAGGATGGTGGCAATGGCCGTCGTCGCAAGCGCCGTCGCCGTCGCCGTCGTGGCGGCGCCGAAGGCGAGGGCGCCGAGGACGGTCAGCAGTCCGCCGATGCCGCCGCTTCCGATGAGGACGCCGGTGAAGAGGGCGATGACGAAGAGGGTGAGGCCGAGGCCGCGCCGCGCGGCGAAGGTGATGACACCGATGCCGACGGCCAGCGCCGCCGCCGCCGCCGTGGCCGCCGGGGTGGCCGCCGCCGTTCCGCTCGCCGCCGTGAGGATGGTGAAGAGGGAATGGCCGCCGAAGGTGGCGAGGGCGAAAGCGATGACGAGGGCGATGCCTCCGATGAGGATGGCGCCCAGCCGGTGATCGCTGAAGCCGCCGAAGTGGCGGTGAGCGTTGCCGAGGTGGTCTCCGAACCCGTGGCCGAGGTGACTGCCGAAGCAACCGGGGAAAAGCCGGCTGCCAAGCCGCGCCGTACCGTGCGCCGCCGCAAGACCGCGGCAACGGAAGAGGCCCCGGCTGCCGAAACCGCAGAGCCTGCTGCGGAAGCCGCGCCGGAAGCTGCTGCCGAGGCTCCGGTCGAAGCAGAAGCCAAGCCGCGCCGTCGCCGCGCTGCTCCTCGCAAGTCCGCCAAGACCGCTGCTGCCGAAGCACCGGCCGAGGCCGCGCCTGCAGCGGAAGCCGTGGCCGAGCCCGCACCGCAGCCCGCTGCTGAAGTGAAGGTTGAAACCAAAGCCGCACCCGCCCCGGAACCGGAAGCACCGGCAGCCGAGGACACTGCGGCCACCCCGTCCCACACCACGGTGATCGAGGTGGAAGGCGGCAACAAGGATGGTAACCAGCCCCGCCGTGGCGGCTGGTGGCGTCGCCTCGTTTCCTGAGGCCCGGCGTTAACAGACAAAAGGCCCGCCCCGGAGCTCCGGGGCGGGCCTTTTCTTTTTCTGTCTTCAGCTGTCAGGCGGCGCCGCGCGCCTCTGCCGGATCATAGAGGCGTGCTTCCAGCCCGGCCCAGCGCGGGCAGTTGCGGTAGAGCTCTGTAATCTCGCCTTCGGTCAGTGTCGGTACGCGGCGGTTATATTTGCCGCGATTGAGCGCGCCGCCGGCCATGCCCTGCACCTGCTCCGGCCGCACCTTTACATGGTCCTTCACGGCTGCGTAGAGGTCCTGCCCCAGATGTTCGAGCCGCAGATAGTGGCGGGGCTCCTTCTCAAGGAAATAGCCGAGGATGCCGTCCAGTGTGGTGATGCCCTCGAAGAGGCCGATTTTTCGGGCGGCGGACTCGTCCGCGAACACAAGTTCGCCCGCTGCCGTGCGCTCGATCATCTCCCGCGGGACTTCCTGCCCGAATTGATGATGAAGGTGCGAGACGGCCCAGCCGGCAAGGCGGCGGAAGCCGAGAAAGACATCCCGGTCACTGAGATCGATGCCGGTGCGGGTCTTCAGCGCCGAGAGCGATTCATGCTGGAGCACATTATAGGGCTCCCGCACCCCCTCGATCTGCGGAAAGAGGGTGATGAGGATGTCGCAGGTGGTGGTGCCGCCGGTTTTGCCGAAATGCAGCCAGACGAACTTGTCGGTGTAGAGCATCGGGGCCTCCTGCCCGCTGGAGAGCTGCCGGCCGGGAGCCTGCCATGGCAACCCGGCTGCTGCTTACAACGGACGAGGCCCGGCGGGGCGGGCGCTTTTTCTCGAACTGCCGGGCTAGATTACGGCGCCGACCAGATGGCCGATGCCGTAGGTGACCAGCATGGCAAGTGCTCCCCAGAGCGTCACCCGGGTGGCGGCCCGCCACGGGCTGGCGCCGCCGGCCCGTGCTCCGAGGGCACCGAGGATGGCAAGGCAGAGGAGGGAGGCGAGCGAAACCGACCAGGCCTGGAGGGTGAGCGGCGACAGCGCGGCGACGACAAGCGGCAAAGCCGCACCGATAGCAAAGGAGGCTGCCGAGGCGAGGGCAGCCTGGATGGGGCGGGCGGTGGAAATTTCAGATATGCCGAGTTCGTCCCGGGCATGGGCAGCCAGCGGATCCCGGGCCGTCAGTTGCCGGGCAACTTCGCCGGCAAGTTCGCGGCTAAGGCCGCGCTCGACATAAATCTCCGTCAGTTCGTGCAGCTCGAACTCCGGCTCGTCCCGCAATTCCTGCTCTTCGCGGGCAAGGTCCGCAGCTTCGGTGTCTGCCTGCGAGCTGACGGAGACATATTCACCCGCCGCCATCGACATCGCTCCGGCTACCATGCCGGCGATGCCGGCCAGCAGCACTTCCTGCTGTGAGGCGGCAGCGGCGGAAACACCGACCACGAGGCTGGCTGTCGAAACAATGCCGTCATTGGCGCCCAGCACGGCCGCGCGCAGCCAGCCAATGCGGCTGATAAAGTGGGTTTCACCATGCGGCAGACGGTCGGGCATCGGGGCACCTGGGAGCGGATCGGGAGGCTTTTAAACAGCCTAACCGCGTAGGGCCGGAGCCGTCAAAGCGGGCAGCGCGGCGCGCACGCGTGCCAGCGTTGCTTCCAGCGCAGCTTCCTGCCATGGCTCGGCGGTGCCCACCCCCCAGATGGCGCCCGGCCAGGCGAAATCGCCCACCCGGCGGGCCACCAGATGTACATGCAGCTGGGAGACGATGTTGCCAAGGGCGCCGATGTTGAGCTTGTCGCAGGGGAAAGTGGCTTCGATCATTTCGGCCACTTGCATGGTCTCTTTGAAGAGCTGCCGCTGGTCGTCCGCACTCAGCCGGTGGATTTCCACCGCGCCCGCCCGGCGGGGCACCAGAATGAACCAGGGCAGGCGGCAGTCGCGCTTGATCATCAGGCGCGAGAGCGGGAATTCCCCCACAGGCAGCCAGTCAGCCTCAAGGCGTGGATCGAGGGCAAAACCTGTTGCGGACATGGCGCTTCATCTCCCGGATACAACAAGGGCCGCCTCTTCCGGGCGGCCCTTGTTTCTTAAGGTGCTCAGTCTTCCTTGCCGCCATGGGCACGGGACCATTCCACCGGCGCGGCGAGGAAGGCCTTGACCGCCTCCAGCTGGTCGCCGGTGAAGTAACCCTGCGCATCAGCCTCGGCCACCACGTCATGCCAGGTGGCAAGGCCATGCAGGTCCACGCCCTCTTCCTTCAGCTTGGCAATGCCTTCCGGGAAGATGCCGTAGTGGAAAATGACGAAGGTGTGGTGAACGCGCGCGCCGGCGGTGCGCAGGGCGTTGACGAAATTGATCTTGGAGCCGCCATCGGTTGCCAGATCTTCCACCAGCAAGGTGCGCGCGCCTTCCGGCAGCAGGCCTTCGATCTGGGCGTTGCGGCCAAAGCCCTTGGGCTTCTTGCGCACATAGACCATCGGCAGGCCCATGCGCTCGGCGATGAAGGCAGCAAAGGGAATGCCTGCGGTCTCGCCGCCGGCCACGCAGTCGAAAGCCTCGACGCCCACGGCGCGGTCAAGCTGGGCGACGCCCATATCCATCAGCTGGGCGCGGGCGCGCGGGAAGCCGATCAGGCGGCGGCAGTCGACATAAACCGGGCTGGCGCGGCCGGAGGTGAAAATGAAGGGCTCGTCCGGGCGGAAGAGCACGGCCTCGGTCTCGATCAGGATACGGGCGGCACGGCGTGCAAAATCATTCTCCGCGAGCACGGCGGGGCTGGCGGCGGGGGTAAAGGTCATGAAGGTGGCCCTTCTGTTTTCTGGCGATTTGGCGCGGGGAGGTGGATACCCCGCATCATCCCCGGCAATCGGCGGGGCGAAAGATGCGCCCGGAATAACCGCAGTTTGCCGCCTTGTCCATGCCCGCTTTCAGAGCGGCTTTGCCAGCAGCCCTTCGTAAAGCGCCTGATAGTCGAGCGCAGCCTTGTCCCAGCTGTTGTCGTGCGTCATGGCACTGCGCATCACCTGCTTCCACAGCTTCGGGTGTTTCCACAGGTCGAGCGCCCGGCTGAGTGCCCAGGAAAGTCCGGCGGCATCGGCATGGTCGAAGGTGAAGCCGGTGGCGCTGCCATTCTCGATGGCGGCTGGCGTGGCATCCGTGACCGTATCGGCAAGGCCGCCGGTGCGGCGCACGACCGGCAGCGTGCCATAGCGCAGCCCGTACATCTGGGTGAGGCCGCAAGGCTCGAAGCGCGAGGGCACGATGATGGCGTCAGACCCGCCGATAACAAGATGGGAGAAGCCCTCGTCATATTTGAGCTGGGCGCTGATGCGGCCGGGGTAGGCGGCTGCCAGCATGCGGTAACGATGTTCCAGTGCCGGGTCGCCGGTGCCCACCAGCACGAACTGTGCGCCGCGTCCCACGAGGTCGGGCAGGCAGTCGGCCAGCAGGTCGAGGCCCTTCTGGTGCGTGAGGCGGCTTACCACGCAGAAAAGCGGGGTCTGCGGGTCAGGGGTAAGGGCCGAGGCGACCTGGAGTGCCCGCTTGACCGTTGCCTTGCCCGCCATCTTGCTGTCGCTGAAGGTCGCCGGCATGAAGGGGTCGATTCCGGGGTTCCATTCGGTATCGTCAATGCCGTTGAGGATGCCGGCGAGGTTTGACGAGCGCATGGAAAGCAGCCCGTCGAGGCCGCAGCCCAGCTCGGGCGTCTGGATTTCGCGTGCGTAGGTGGGGCTGACGGTCGTCAGCTGGTCAGCATACCAGAGCCCGGCCTTGAGGAAGCTCATGCCGCCCCAGAACTCCAGCCCGTCATGGCGGTAGGCCTCCCATGGCAGGCGCAGGTGGGGCACGTTTTCCGCGGCAAACTGGCCCTGATAGGCGAGGTTGTGCACGGTAAAGACGGTGCGCGGGCGGCCATGCTGGCCCCAGAGGTGGCAGTAGGCAACGGCAAGGCCGGCCTGCCAGTCATGCCCGTGCAGGATATCCGGGCGCCAGCCGAGCGGCGTGTCGGAGAGCGACAGCCAGGCGGCGGCGTGGCAGAGGGCGCCGAAGCGGAACTGGTTATCCGGCCAGTCCTGTCCGCCGGGGGCGTTGTAGGGGCCGCCTGGCCGGGTAAAGAGGTCCGGCGCATCCAGCACGAGGAGGTCGAGCGCGCCGTAGCGCACTGGCAGCAGGCGGGCGCTGGTGGTGCCGAGCGGGCCGGGAATGTCGATGGGAGTGCCGATCTCGCTGCGGGCGATCTTCTGCATCACGGCGGGGTAGCCGGGTAGCAGCACCTTGACCGAGAGGCCCAGCTTTTCAAGCGCCGGCGGCAGCGCTCCACTCACATCGGCAAGGCCCCCGGTCTTGATCAGCGGGTGAACCTCGGACGTGACGAAGAGAACGCGCATCGGCAGGCATCCGGCAAGTGGATGGGGCGGGAGCGAAAAGGCCCGGCCGGATATCCGACCGGGCCTCTAAGCGGTACCCTTAAACCGGTACTGCCCTCAAGCACTTGATGAATTATGCCTTTCCAAGTGCGTCCAGCATCTCCTGGGTGATGAGGGTTATGCCCCCTGCGGTGCGGTAGAAGCGTTTTGCGTCCAGTTCAGCGTCCTCGCCGACCACCAGCCCTTCGGGAATATGGACGCCGCGATCAACCACGCAGCGCGTGAGTCGGGCATGCCGGGCCACGTCCACCTCGGGCAGGATGACGCACTCATCCAGCCAGCTGAAGGAGTTGCAGCGCGAGCCGTAGGAGATGATGGAACGCCGGATGGAAGAGCCGGAGATGATGCAGCCGCCGGAAACGAGGCTGCTGACCGCCTCGCCACGCCGGTTCAGGTCATCATGGACGAACTTGGCGGGCGGGGCCTGCTGGGCGAGCGTCCAGATCGGCCAGCTGGGATCGTAAAGATCGAGCGACGGCGTGACCGAGCACAGGTCCATATGGGCTTCGTGATAGGCATCGAGCGTGCCGACATCGCGCCAGTAGGGATCGTGGCCCGGCTGCTGGGAAACGCAGGAGTAGGAGAGGCGGTGGGCGAATATGGGGGCGCCCTTCGCCACCAGGCTCGGAATGATGTTCTTGCCGAAATCATGATCCGTGGCGGCGCCGAGGGCGTCTTCATTCAGTTCGGAATAAAGTGCGTCGGCATTGAAGATGTAGATGCCCATGGAGGCCAGCGCCTTGTCCGGCTGGCCCGGAATGGCTGGCGGGTCCTTGGGTTTCTCCACAAAGCTGATGATGTGGTCGTTCTCGTCCACATGCATGACGCCGAACTCGGTCGCTTCCATGCGCGGCACTTCCACGCAGCCGACGGTAACCGCCGCGCCGCGCCGCACATGGTCCTCCAGCATCAGGCTGTAGTCCTGCTTGTAGATATGATCGCCGGCCAGGATGACGATATGGCGCGGGGCCAGCGACTGGATGATGTCGAGGTTCTGGTACACGGCGTCGGCCGTGCCGCGGTACCACATCTCCTCGGAAATGCGCTGCTGTGCCGGCCAGACCTCGACGAACTCGTTGAGGTCGGCGCGCAGGAAACTCCAGCCCTGCTGCAGGTGGCGCATCAGGCTGTGAGCCTTGTACTGGGTCAGCACGGCAATGCGGCGGAAGCCGGAATTGATGCAGTTCGACAGCACGAAATCGATGATGCGATACTTGCCGCCGAAATAGACGCTCGGCTTGGCGCGGCGGTCAGTCAGCTGCTTGAGGCGACTGCCGCGGCCTCCGGCCAGGACGAGAGCGAGGGTATGACGGGGCAATTGCCCCAGAGGCATGTCGGAGGCCATGGTGCGTTTTTCTCCCTGGCGGCGCGATGTTATCAGTGTGATGTCGCGGCTGCTCAAGGCAGCCTGCCACAGGCGAAACCACGGCACAACGGGAGGTCGAGCCGCTTGAAGGTCCGGGTTGCGAAGGTATTCAGCGGGGAGGCTGGCACACCGGCTTCGGGAGGTGCGCCGTGGCGAAAGGTCCGCCGGATTATGCAGGTTTTGCTGCTCGCCGGGCTGGCCGGGAGCAGCCTGCCGGCGCCTGCGAGCGCCCAGTCAGCAGGTGGTGGGGCTGCCGGTACTGCGCGGACGCAGGGAGCAGGCGGCGATGCCGGCAAACGCACCGCCGCGGCGGAAACGCTGCAGGAAGTGCGGCACCTCATTATCTGGGACTCGCCTACCCATATGCGCGACAGGCTGCGGCTCGATACCGCGCTGACCCAGGCCTGCCGGGACCGGCAGTTCAACCAACGTTACCTGATGCTGTATCGCGCACGCTTTGCCGAGATTTATCAGGTCGGCGTGGCGTGGATGAACCCGGCCATTCTCTCCGACCCCAATGGCTACGCCACGCGTAACCAGATCTATTATTTTTTCCACGACGGGGGCTGGGACGGTTATCTGCGCTGCGAGGTCTATGTGCAGGACATCGACCATGATTTCGTGCGGGAGTAGGCCGCCGCAGATTCAGATGTCCTGGTCTGCCTTGCCGTCCTCGCGCCAGGGCAGGTAACTCGCCAGCAGGTTCTTGAGGTCGCCCGCACTCTTGGTGCCAAAGCCCGAGATGACGTCGCGATGCCGGGGCTGGCCCTTGTCGTAATAGACGATGGTGACGGTGCCCGGTTGGCCCTTGTAGGTGCCGGTATTTTCCGTCCAGTTGATCGCCAGCAGCAGCGGCTTGCCGCGAAACTCCTTGAGTGCCGAGCGCAGGAAGGCATGCATCAGCGGCGGGGTTTCGTTGGCTTCGAACTCCACCACCATCAGCGGATATTTGCAGGTGATGATCAGTTCGTTGACCTGCGCCTGCGTGCTGCGCTGGAGCATGAAGAACTTTTCCCACAGCAGCGAGCGGGTGATCGCCTTGACCTCGGGGCTGGCACCGGAGCTGGCGGCTTCCGCTTCCAGCGCCTGCCGGGCCTCCACATTCTGCGGCCCCCGGGGTTGCTGGGGAGGTTCGGCGTCAAGCAGCCAGACGAGGGCAGTCATCGCTTTCTGGCGGCCATCGCTGGCTTCCGTTGCCCGGTCTGCCTGCAACAGTTCCTGCCGGATGACATTGCCGGCCCGCAGCGCGGCAAGGCGGACTTCACCGGGTTTCAGCGAGGCCTCGCCGATCAGGCGGCTGTCATCGACGATGAGCAGCGGAAACTGTCCGTGAATCTTGTTTTCAAAAGCTTCGATAAAGGCGCGTTGGCCACGCTGGGCCAGCGGGTCTGCCGGAGGAAACCAGGTGACGGTCAGCATCGGGCGCTGCTGTTCGCGCTGAAGCGCCAGCACCTCGCCCATGGTGACTTCATCGACCCAGAGCGTGCCCCGTTCCTGCAAACCCTGGCGCAGCCGCTCCAGCCGGTCGGCGTCGATACGCTCCTCGGCAGGCGGGCCCAGCATTTCCAGGAGCAGTGCCTGATATCCTTCCCTGGCCTGCGCCATCGCTTCTCCTCTGGCGTCCTTGCGGGAGGCCGAAGCTCTACGGGTGGAGGCGGGCCTCAGGCAAAAGCAAGGCCCGTCAACAGGGTGCAGGATAGATCAGCTTGGCGCCGCTGGGAATCCCATAGCATCCGGCAGGGGGAAGGAGCCTAAGCGCGCAGGCCAAAACCGGCGGCGGCGAGAGCGCGCCGCCGGATAAGCATGGCGTCAGTGGGCATCAGCCCAGCTGGTGCCCGCCCCTGCCTCGGCCACCAGCGGCACCGACAAGGTCAGTGCCGGGGCGGCTGCCCCTTCCATCACCTGCCGCACCAGTGCGGAAGTGGCTTCCAGCTCTGCGTCCGGCACCTCGAACACCAGTTCGTCATGCACCGTCAGCAGCATGCGGGCGGCAAGGCCGGCCTTTTCCAGCGCGCCGGGCACGCGGGCCATGGCGCGCTTCAGCAGGTCGGCGGCGCTGCCCTGAATGGGGGCGTTGATGGCCTGACGTTCCGCGCCGCTGCGGCGGGCGGGGTTCTTGTCCTGGATGCCGTCAATCTCGCAGCGCCGGCCAAAGAGCGTCGTCACATAGCCGTTGGCGCGGGCGAAGGTCTTGGTCTCTTCCATGAAATCGCGGATTTCCGGGAAGCGGGCGAAATAGGCAGTGATGAAGCTCTGTGCCTCGCCGGTGCCGATGCCCAGCTGCTGGCCGAGGCCGAAGCCGGAGATGCCGTAGATAATGCCGAAATTGATCGCCTTGGCGCGGCGGCGGATTTCGGACGTCATCTCCGCCATCGGAACATTGAAGACCTGGCTCGCCGTCAGGGCGTGAATGTCGACCTTGTCGCGGAAGGCCTGTTTGAGCGCTTCCACGCCCGCCATCTCGGCGGCAAGGCGCAGTTCGATCTGCGAATAGTCGACCGACAGCAGTTTCATGCCTTCCGGGGCGATGAAGGCGCGGCGGATGCGCTTTCCTTCCTCGTCACGGGTCGGGATGTTCTGAAGATTCGGGTCGGTGGAGGAGAAGCGGCCTGTGCTGGTTGCCGTGATGGCAAAGGAAGTGTGCACGCGGCCCGTGGCCTGCTCGATCTCTTCCTGCAAAGCGTCGGTGTAGGTGCTCTTGAGCTTGGCGACATGGCGCCATTCAAGGAGCCTGGCCACCACCTCATGCTCCAGTGCCAGCGGCTCCAGCACGGACACGTCGGTGGAGTAGGCGCCGGTCTTGCCCTTGCGCCCGCCCTGCAAGCCCAGTTTGCCGAAGAGGATATCGCCGAGCTGCTTGGGGGAACCGAGATTGAACGGCTCGCCGGCGAGTTTGTGCACCTCGCCCTCCAGCGCCACCATGCGCTCGCCATAGCTTTGCGACAGGCGCTTCAGGTGTTCGCGGTCGACAAGGATGCCTGCCGTTTCCATGCGGGCGACGACACGGGTGAGCGGGCGCTCCACCGTTTCATAAAGCGCCTTCTTGCCGGAGGTCAGCAGCTTCTGGGTCAGGTGCTCCCACAGGCACCAGGTCACGTCCGCATCCTCGGCGGCGTAGTCACGCGCCGCTTCCAGCGGCACCTGCGCAAAGCCGATCTGGCCCTTGCCCTTGCCGCATACGTCTTCGAACTTGATGGTGGTGTGACCGAGCAGCGCTTCGGAGACATCGTCCAGCGAGTTGCCGCGCCCGCGCCCGGAGACACAGTAATGCATCAGCATCGTGTCGTCCCAGGGGGCGATATCGATGCCGTGCTGGGCCAGCACCTGCCAGTCATATTTGAGGTTATGGCCGATCTTGAGGACGCCCGGGTCCTCCAGCAGCGGCTTCAGCAGGGCAATCGCCCGCCCCATCTCGATCTGCTTCGGCTTGTCGGCGCTGAAATCGAGCCCGCCTTCCGGCGCGGCGGCATGGCCGAGAGGAATGTAGCAGGCCTTGCCGGGGGCGAGCGCCAGCGACACGCCAACAAGCCGGGCGGTGGAGGCCCGCAGACTGTCGGTTTCGGTGTCGACGGCCACACGGCCCTGCTTCGTTGCCAGCGTAACCCAGCGGGCGAGCGCCTCCTCATCCTGCACCAGCTCGTAAGCCGAGCGGTCGGGCGTGGCGGTGATGGTGGCGTGCGGGCCAGCAAGCTTCTGCTCTTCTGCCCCGGCCATGTTTCCGGCGCTCTTGCCGGCTGCAGGCATCGGCTTTGGTGCACTGGCGCGCTGGGCGGTACCATCGACGCCGAGCTTGGAGACGATGGATCTGAAGCCCTGCTCTTCCAGGAAGGAGACCAGCTTGCCGTCGGACTTCAGCTTTGCCGTCAGCTCGTCCAGCCCCTCGGTCACCGGGGCATGAGCATCGAGCTGGACGAGGCGGCGGGAGATGCGGGCCATCTCGGCATGCTCGATCAGGCTTTCGCGGCGCTTGGGCTGCTTGATCTCGCCGGCACGCTCCAGCAGGGCATCGAGATCGCCATATTCGGTAATGAGCTGGGCGGCGGTCTTGAGGCCGATGCCGGGCACGCCGGGTACGTTGTCGACGCTGTCGCCGGCCAGCGACTGCACATCGACCACCCGGTCCGGCGCGACGCCGAATTTCTCGAACACTTCGTCCGGGCCGATGGCCTTGTTCTTCATCGGGTCGAACAGGTCGACGCCGTCGCGAACCAGCTGCATCAGGTCCTTGTCGGAGGAGACGACCGTCACATGCCAGCCGCGCTCGCGTGCAAGGCGGGCATAGGTGGCAATCAGGTCGTCGGCCTCATAACCTTCCATCTCGATGCAGGGCAGGTCAAAGGCGCGCACGCATTCGTGGATAATCGGGAACTGCGGCACCAGTTCTTCCGGCGCCGGCGGGCGGTGGGCCTTGTAGTCCGGATAGAACTCGTTGCGGAAATTCTCGCGCTTGGCGTCGAAGATCACCGCCAGATGATGGGCGTGGTGGTCCCGCAGCAGCTTCATCAGCATGTTGGTGAAGCCATAGACGGCGTTCACCGGCGTGCCGTCCGGCCGTGTCATCGGCGGCAGGCTGTGGAAGGCACGGAAGATGAAGCCTGAGCCGTCCACGAGGTAAAGCGTGGTCGGGCCGGCATCGGCAGGGGCGGCGCCGCTCTGGGCGGTTTCGGGCAGGTCGCTCATGCCGGCAGGAAAGGCTGCGGCAGGGGCGGTGTCAAGCCTCAGGCCGTCGCCGTGAGTGCCTGCTGTGCCAGACCCACCAGTTCCATCAGCTGCGGGGCATAACGCGCTCGCTCGGCAGCCGGCATCCCGGCAAGGCGCTGGGCCATGGCCGCCAGCAGGCGGGTAAGCTCGCGGTTACGCGCCTCGCGCTCGCGCCGGTTCTGCAATGCCTCGCCCCAGCTGACGCGCGCATTGTGCGCCAGCGCCCGCATGATCTCGGCATTGCCGGGATCGACAGCCGAGACCAGTGTGATCTCCGCCTGCCAGTTGGGATTTGTCCCGGGCAGGATATCGGCCTGCAAACGCAGCTGGCTTTCCGCCGCGCGGCGGGCCGCGGCGGCGGGAACCGGCACGGGGACGATCTCGGCCACGGTCTGCAGCCCGTCCGGGATGGTGCCGGCTTCGGCATGCGGGGCAGGGGCCGGTTCGGTCGGCGCCGGGATGATTACCGTTTCTTCCACCGGCTCGACGGGCGGCGGCAGGATGATCTGCGGTGCGGTTTCGACAGCGGCAGTATCGGGCAGAGTTTCCTGCTCGCGGCTGGCGGCAGTGGCGGCATCATCCGCCGCAGGCGGCAGCGCGGCGACCTGAACGGCCGGTTGCGGCGGTAGAATAACGGTCGGCGGGGCATCGGCCATCTGCACGGCGGGCTGGCCGGCAGCGCGCGCTTCGGCCACCAGCGTCTCGCGCATCTGGTCCTGCACCGACATCATCTTGAGATGCGCCAGCTTCTTGGCGGCGTACCCGTCGCGGATGCGGCGGTCGCGCAGGAAGGTCTCCGGGTCCATCTCCGCCTGCAGGCCCTGGCCGACATATTGCCGGGCGAGGCGCTGCGCGCTGCCGAGGCCGCGCAGATAGGCTTCCATGGCGAAATGCAGCTGGGAATCCGCCGCAAGGCCGAAACCGTCGAGGGCGTGATAGGTCTCGACGAACTGGCGCGTCGTCATGACCGACATGCGGTCGCGGTCGAACCGGTCATCAAGGCCGATGAGCGTGCGTTCCAGCCAGCGTCCGGCCGCCGCAGTGCTGAGGCCTTTGCTGGCCTTGAGCCGGGCTTCGGCCACGCTGGCCTCGACCTTCTTGCGCAGCGTATCCACATCGGAGACGAAGTGGATGGACATCCCTTCCGCCTTGCGGTCCTGCATCCAGGCGCCGATGACCTGATTGGGGCCGACGGCACCCTTGTCGCTGATGAGGCGCGCAGCCGCTACCTCGGGGCTGAGACGCAGCAGATCGGCATAGGAGATGAGGTCAGTCTCGATATCCTGCAACGCGATCTGGTAGTTGGCCGGCGTGAGCTTCAGGCCCGCCTGCTGGCCGATGGCCTGCATGGCGGTTGCTACATCATCGGGAAAACGCGTCTTGCGCAGGCGCTGGGCAACGGGCCGGGCCTCGGTGCGGTCGCACAGCTCGACGGCATAGCGCGCATAGATGCGCTGCTTGGCATCGGGCAGGATCAGCGCATGGCGCTCCACCCGGCGCAGCAGCTGGCCTTCCTTGCCTGGCAGGCCGGTTACGAACAGGCGGGTGGCGTCCCACAGATCGTCCCGCTGGGCGAGACGTATGGCGATCTCTTCTTCCTCGGCGTCCAGCACCGGGGAATATTCCCGCTCCAGCGCTTCGGAAACGCGGCGCATCTCCGGATCGGCAATGGCAATGGCCCGCTGGCTGGCATTGCGCTTCAGCCACTCGAATTCCTCGGCGCTGCGGGCCAGCAGGTGGCGGCCGGCGCGCGCGGCGATGCGGGCATTGCCGTCGGTATAGACGGTGCCGGTCTCGGTATTGATCAGCCAGTGCCAGTTGATAACCGGCAGGTCCTTGCCGAAGGCCGACTTGTATTCGTCGGCGATCAGGGTCGCGATGTGCTGCGGGCCCTGGACGGCATCCGCCTGGTCGATATCGAGCTGCGGTGTCGGCAGGGCGCCGCGCAGCGAGACGGGCATGGCCGCGTCATTGTCATTTGCCGGGGCGGTGTCGGCTGTCACGGCAATGGCGGGCAGCGCACGCACGAGGGCGGCCGGCGGCACCACAGCAGCGGCGACCGGAGCCGGCGTCTTGGCAGCTACCTTCGGCGCGGCCTCGACAACGGCCGCAGGCTTTTGCACGTCAGGCTGGCTGGCAGCCGGAGCGGCAGCCTCGGCAATTTCAGCTTCGGCAGCGGGCGGAACGACGGCGGGCGTGGCGGCAACCGGCGCTTCAGCGAGCGTTGCCGGTTTGTCTTGATTTGCGGCAGCCGGAGCGGGCGGGACGGCAGGGAGCGCTGCGGCCATATGCGCCGCCGGCTTTTCTTCCGGCATTGCGGTGGCCGGGCGTGGCTGTGGCACCATACTGGCGACAGCCGTCGCCGCCGCGCTTCCTTCCGGTGCCTTGAGGCGGGCGAGGAAGGTGGTCGGCGCCTCGCGGGTCACGAAGGCATAGTTGCCGACGGTAAAGTCGCGGTCGCTACCGGGTTTGGCCAGCGTGCCATCATCCAGCACACGGCGCAGGCCATCCAGCATCTCGCGGCGATAGGCGATGCGGGCTTCCAGCTGCATGCCCAGCAGTTCGGCATCATGCACCAGCAGGATGTTGGCGGGTCCTCGTGCCGCGGTTTCAGCATCAACCAGCACTGTCTTGCCGACGATGTTCCAGCCGTCCTTGCTGCTGGTATCCGGCGGGGTTGCCGCAGCGACCGTTTCGGTCGCGGCAGGCGTGCTCGCGTCGGGCTTGCGGTTGGCATTGGCAACGGTCGTGGTCGCAACAGCCTGGGCGGCGTCGGCATGGCTGGTGGCGATATCGACGGCAGTGGCCGCGGCCTCAGCACTCGGCGCCATGGCAACGGAAGCCGCCGTGCCGGTGGTGGCTGCCGGGGACGCCTCGACGCTCAGCGTCTTCGGTGCGTCCTGCTTGATTTCGGGCAGAATCCCGGGCTGAGAGGCCGGTTTGGCCGGCGTGGCGTCGGGAGTAGCGCCGGTGGTCAGGCCGCTTTGGCCGCCGGGGCCGGCGCAGGCGGCAAGCCCGGCACCGGCTGCCAGAATAGAGGTTGTTGTCAGCCAGCGACGAAGGGCGGCTTCTGAGGAAAGGGAGCGGAAAAGTCGGCCAAAGCCGTTCGACGCGCCTTGGGGCATTCGGCTTATCCTTCGTGCTGCTACATGCGGCAATTCACCTTTCCCGATCCAAGCACGCAGCGTGCCAACCAGGGGCAAGCACGCGGATTATGGCCGGAATGTGATGAGTTACCATATAGGGGCAGCCACGATCTGCCAACCCGATTGAGTCTCCCGGTATTCAGGAGCGGCAGGGATTGCCGTCAGCGCGCGGCAAGGCCGGCAACAAAGGCCGTCAGGCTCTCCCCGGCAAAGGCCAGAATGGCGTCGTCCACCAGCAATCCGGCCTCGACCTTGGTATTGGCGAAAGGCACCACGATTTCCTTGCCGATGAAGACGCGGGCGAGGACCCCGTTCAGCGTATATTTGAGCTGCGCCTGAGCCCGTACACCGCCAAGGGCTCCGCCAGACGTCGAGACGATGAAACAGGGTTTGTCCTTGAGCACTGACTCATAGGCAGGACGGGACGCCCAATCGATGGCGTTCTTGAGCACGCCGGGTACGCCGTAATTATATTCCGGCGTCACGAAGACCAGCCCGTCCGCTGCCGCGATCTGGTGCAGGAAGGCTGCGACAGCGCCATTGTCGGTAATATCGGCATTATAATGGGGCAGGGCGCCGATATCGGCCATCTGCACCTCAACCGCCGGGTCCAGCCGATGGATCATCGCCCGGGCGGTCGCTTTTGCCGACGAGGCCTGGCGCAGGCTTCCCACAAGAAACAGTAAACTCGGCATGGTTTTCCCACTTTGCGGATGGTGAGCCCTAGAAGCGGGCGAGCCAGGTGGCGATGGGGGGGCATAAGGCGATGATGACCAGCGCGACCAGCATGGCGATGACGAAGGGGAAGGCCCCGCGGAAGATCTCGCCAACGGTCAGGCCGGGATCATCCATCGCCGATTTGATGGTGTAGACAGAAAGCCCGAAGGGCGGCGTCAACAGCCCGGTTTCGATGGCAATTACCGTCAGCACGCCAAACCAGATCGGGTCGAACCCGGCGGAATGGGCGACCGGCAGGGCAATCGGCAGCAGAATCAGCATGATCGAGATGCTGTCGATCAGGCAGCCAAGCAGAATGATCAGGATCAGGTAGAAACACAGGAACCCGACCGGTCCGACGGCGCTGTCCAGAAAATAGGAAGCCAGCTCCCGTGGCATGCCGGAGAGCGCCAGCATGCGGCTGAAGAAACTCGCGGCCAGGATAAGGAACAGCACCGACACGGTGATCTGTCCGGTCTGCACCAGAATTCGCCAGAAGGCCCTGCCATCGAGGGACTTTCTGAGCAGGGCTATGACCAACGCTCCTGCCGCCCCTGCAGCCCCGGCCTCGGTCGGGTTGAAAAAGCCGCCATACAGCCCGCCCAGCACCAGTAGCATCAGCACGAGGATGGGCGTGAATTTGCGCACGAGGATGAGGGTGCTGAACGCCTCGGCGCTTTCCTTGTTTTCCGTGGCAGAGAAAACGAAGTCCGGACGGCGCTTTGCCAGCAACAGAATCGTCAGGGTAAAGATGACGGTGAGCAGGATGCCGGGGCCGATGCCCGCCAGGAACATGCGCCCGACCGACTCTTCCGCCAGCACCGCATAGATGATGAAGAGCAGCGAGGGCGGGATGAGCATGCCCAGCACGGAGGAGCCGGCAACGACGCCGGTGGCGAATTTGCGCGTATAGCCATGGCGTTGCATCTCCGGCACCGCGATGCGGCTGAAGACGGTGGCCGAAGCGATGGAGATGCCGGTGATGGCGGCAAAGACCGCGTTGGCAAACACAGTGGCGATGCCGAGCCCGGCCGTGACCCGGTGCAGGGCGCGCTGAAAAACATCGAACGTATCCCTGCCGACCCCGGAGATGGTGACCAGGAGCCCCATCAGCACGAAGAGCGGCACGACCGCGTAGAGATATTCCTCAAGGCTGTCATTGGCGACGGCGCCCAGCATGCGCACAGCCACCGGTTCGCCGCGGATGAAGGAGACGGCACCGAAGGAAACGAGCAGCATTGCCACGCCGATGGGCATGGAGAGGAAGATGAGCAGGATGAGCGCGGCGATGGCGATCCATCCGATTTCGACCGGGCTCATGACGGGTTCCTCCGGGACGGGAACAGTTTGCCGAGCTCCCGCAGGGCAAGATCGACGAATTGAAGGGCCGCAGCCGCCATGCCGAGCATGATGAGCGCCCGGAACGGCCAGGTCGGCAGGGTGCCCATGCCGGTCACGCCGATGAACTCGCCGGCGGCCAGGTCCTTGCTGAAGATGCCGGCCGATGCCCAGGCGACGATGCCCAGCATCGCCGCGCCGGCAAGACAGAAGCTGGCTTTCAGCACGGCGCCGAAACGTGGAAACCGGTCCGTGACCTCGCCGATGAAAAGCTCGACGAAGGCCAGTCGTCCGGCGCGGATGGTGCTGGCCAGCTGAAGGGCGACGATCAGCACCACCAGCAGTGCGCCGCTTTCCGACACCAGCGGAAGCGAGGAGCCGAAGATGTTCCGCGCCACGATGTCGGCGCAGATGATGAGCATCAGGATGCCGATGAGCACGGTGCCGAGGGCGGCGAGGCCGTCGACGATGACGGCCCAGCCGCGCCCGATCACGGTGGCGGGCCGCCCCCCGGAGGGGGCGGCGCTTGGGGTGGGGTTTGTCACGGGGATCGCTGCCGGGCTCAGAGTTCCTGGTCCCAGACACGGATCGGCTGTTCGCCGCGTGCCCTGAGGGCTTCCATGTAGTCCTTCAGGAATTCCTTGGCCGGAATGCCCTTCGCTTCCAGCGGGGTCGCCCACTCACCGGCAAGGTTCGGCAGCTTTGCCACCCACTTCTGACGCTCGGCGGCAGGCATGGGCACGATGGTGACCTTGGGGTTCTGGTTCGCCCCCAGCGTGACCATCTTCTGCAAGGCGGCTTCATGGCCGTTCACCATGTCCTCGCCGTGGCTCTTGGTGTAGTACTTGCCGGCCTCGATCATGGCCTCCTGCACCTCTGCCGGCAGCCGGTCCCAGCTATCCTTGTTGATGGCGATGGCGCCGGAGAAGGCCGCCGCCGCATCGAAGCGGTTGATGTAGGGCGCAACCTCGTAAAGCTTGATCGGCAGCGCGCCGAGCGCCAGCGACAGCACGCCGTCGGAAACGCCGGTCTGCACGTTGGTGTAGAAGGTTGTCAGCGCGCCATCGACGGCATTGGCGCCGGTGCCGCGCAGCCAGTTGCCGAGCACGCCGGGGGCGGAGAGCTTCATGCCCTTGATGTCGTCAATGCCGGTGAGCGGCTTCTTGGTGTAGATGTCGTAAAGGTCGGTGGCGGTAAGGCCGAGCACCTTGAGATTGTGGCTTTCCCATTCCTTGCGGAAGGCGGTGTTGGTCTCCAGCAGGTTTTGCATCACTTCCAGCAGCACCGGCACGTTGGTGGTGCTGAACGGGGTGTTGGTGGAAACCTGGCTCAGCGGAAGCTGCGCCGGCTCCAGGAAGGAGAACACCCAGCCGATATCGGTGATGCCTTCCTCGACCGAGGAGAGGGTGGCGTTGGCCTGATAGATCTGGCCGCCGAAAGCCTCGGTCCAGTCGATCTTGTAATGGCCGGATTTGGCGAGAATCTCGTCGGTCCGGGCCATGAAATGGGTCTTGATCATGCCGACCCAGGGCACGACCGTCGGGTGGCTGGAGGCCACCGTCAGTTTGATGCTTTCCTGGGCGAGGAGGGTGCCGGGCAGGGCCAGAAGGCCGGCCGTTACCAGTCCGAACAGTGCTTTCATTCTTTCCTCCCTGTTGTCTTGTTTTTTGAAGCGATCAGGAAATGACGAAACTCTGCGTCGAGAAATCGAGGCGGACGGTGAGCGACCCCTCGTTGATCATCCACGGGCGGATACGGAACCTGCGTGCGCCGCTGACATGCATGGGGTCGCGCTCGGCAATCGCCCGTGCCTCGTCCTTCGAGGCGGCGCGCACGATGACGAGGCCTTCGCCCTCCCAGGCCTCGCCGTCATCGGTCCAGAGCGGGCCGGCGGCAAACATGACGCCCTGCTTTTCCAGCCCGACCTGAAATTTCAGATGTTCTTCAATGTTGGCGAAGACGGGCCCCAGCCCGTTCGTCGGTGTGGTGAAGATGGCGTAGAGCTGCTTTTGCAGCATGCCCTTGCCGGCCTCGCGCACGGCGGCGGCCGGTACGGATTGCGGGTTCTCGCTGTCGCCCATTTTCATCCTCCCTGTTTTGTTTTTGCTGTTTCAGCCGGCCTTTCTGCGGGCCAGTTCCCGGCGGATTTCGTCGCCATGTTCATTGAGGGTCGGCGGCGGCAGCACGCTGAGGTCGGGTTCGCCATCGAAGCTGTATGGCGGGCGCACCGTGGTGAAGGTGCCCATCTCGGCGTGCTCGGCGCTGACCTTGATGTGCAGATGCCGGGCCTGCGGGTCTTCCAGCGCCTCGCTGGAATCGTAGGCAGGGGAATAGGGCACCTCGGCCGCTTCCAGTCGGCGGCACCATTCGTCACGCGGCTGCTGTTTGAAAACAGGCGTGAAGATGTCGATGAGCTCGTCCTGATGGGCGATGCGGCCCGGGCGCTCGGCAAAGCGCGGGTCGGCGGCGAGCTGCTGCTGGCCGGTGGCTTCCAGAAGCCCCTCCCAGAACTTGACGGGGGAGGAGAGGTGAAAGGCGACCCATTTACCGTCGGCGCATTCGAAGGTGTAGGACTGCGAGACGACCGGGCGGGAGAGCGGGCCCATCACTTCGCCGACCGAGAAATAGTGGGTGAAGCTGTCGAGATTGAAGTGGGCCATCGCCTCCAGCATCGAGATGTCGACGCGGCGGCCCTTGCCACTCTTCTGCCGTTCAAGCAGCGCGGCCAGCACGGCCATGGCGGCATATTGTCCGGTCACGGCATCGGCAATCGCCGGGCCGATGACACGCGGATTGGAGGGCGGGGTCAGCAGGCGCAGATAACCGCTGGCAGCCTGCGCAACGGAATCGAACACCGGCCGGTCCCGTGCCGGGCCGGAAATGCCGAAGCCGGAAATGGCGCAGTAGATAAGACCGGGGTTGATCCTGCGCAGCGCTTCTTCCCCGGCACCCAGCTTTTCGGCCACGCCGGGGCGGAAGTTCTGGATAAAGACATCCGCGGTGGCGACCAGTTCCTGCAGGACGGCAAGGTCAGCCGGGTCGCGGGTATCGAGCGCGATGGAGCGCTTGTTGCGGTTATAGGTCTGGTAATGCGGGGAGTAGAGCCCGCCCTTGAAGGCGCGGAACGGGTCGCCGCCATCCGGCCGCTCGACCTTGATGACATCGGCGCCAAGGTCGGCCAGATGCATGCCGGCAGCGGGGCCGGTGATGTAGGTGCCGAGTTCGACGACCCGGATATCCTTCAGAATCTTGACCATCTTTGCCCCTTCACTCGGGTTTCTTGTCGGCCGCGGCGCTCGAGGGCGCGCCGTCATACGAGATCGCCAGATCGGCCTTGTGGGACATGATGAAGCCGATCGGCCGCTGCGCTTCCTCGTAGAGATGGGCGGAAAGGCCGGCGGCGCGCGCCAGCAGCGGCACTGCCTTCAGCGCTTCCAGTGGCCAGCCCGCGTCGAGGATGCAGGCGGGAATGGCACCGGAAACATTGATCGGCAACGGGCGCTCGATGATGCCCGGGGCGTGCCGGGCAAGGGTGCGCAGCGCCCCGATGTAACGGCCTGAAACCCCCAGTTCGTCAGCAATGGCAAGCAGCCGGTCCGCCCGCGGGTCACCGCCGCTGTGCTGCGGATGGCCGAGGCCGGGCACCTTCTCGCGGCGGGCCTTGAGGTCCTGGAGGCTGGAGATGGCGGCTGCTTCAAGGTCGCCGTTTCCGGCATCGGCTTCGGCAAGCAATCCGGCCAGATAACGCCCGGCGGATTCGGAACTGCCGGCAACCACGCTGCCCATGCCCAGAAGGCCGGCGGCCATGGCGCCCTGCCAGGCGTCGGGGCCGGCCGCAAGGGTCATGCGTGCTGCCTGCACGGAGGGGACCAGCCCATGCTCGGCAATGGCCACAAGGCACGCATCCATCATCTGGCGCTGGATATCCGTGGGGCGGCTGCCCAGCACCAGAAGCCAGAAATAGTCCGTGAAGTTGATCTTGCCGATGAGGTCCCGGCAAAGGTCCTCTCCACGCACGGTAATGCTGTCCGCGTCGGAGGTGGCGATGGCCGTGTAGGCGTTTCCCTGTTTCCCGATACGCATTATAAACTCTTTTCGATATGCGAAAATATTTTCGCTTGTAGAAAATAAATATAATCGTAGATTTAGGCAACCCCAAAGCGGGACCAGTTTGATGAGGGCGGGAACAGCCCGGGCCGGCGCAGCAGGCCTCAGAAGATGCTCAGCGGAGGAAAAAATGAGGGATATCAACCAGTTTAGCATCACCCAGGCGGTGAAGGATTCTTTCCGGACCGTGCCGGGCAGCCGTTTCGAGAAGCTGCTGCAGGGGCTGATCGACCATCTGCACGACTACACGCGCGAGATGAACCTCACCCACGAGGAGTGGATGGGGGTGCTGACCTTCCTTTACGAGTGCGGCAAGATCTCCACGCCGGAGCGGCAGGAATTCATCCTGTTGTCGGATGTGCTGGGCTTTTCCGCCCTTGTGGACATGATCAACACGCGCGGCGGCGGTACCGAGGGGTCCAATCTCGGCCCGTTCTATCTCGACAATGCGCCGGAAAAACAACTCGGCGCCCATCTGGCCGACGGGCGCGAGGGCGTGACCGTGCTGGTGCAGGGCAAGGTGACCGACATCCTGCACAAGCCGCTGCCGGGGGCGATCGTCGATACCTGGCAGGCCGATTCCAGCGGCACCTATCCGATCCAGGAACAGGAGCACGGGCAGGACAAGTATGACCTGCGTGGCAAGTTCACCTGCGACGATCAGGGCCGCTACCGCTACACGACAGTGTTGCCCAAGCCCTATACCGTTCCTTATGACGGTCCGGTCGGAAAGCTTTTGCGGGCCGGTGACCGCCATGCCTGGCGGGCTGCCCACCTGCATTTCATCGTCCGGTCTCCGGGCATGCGCAGCATCACGACTGAAGTGTTCTTCGAGAACGGCGAATATATCGAAAACGATGCCGTCTTCGGGGTGCGCAAGTCGCTGATCGCCAAGGTAAAGCCGGTAAAGGCGTCCGACACGTTCGATTTCGAGCTCGACCATCGGCCCGATGCGATGTTCGAGTTCGACTTTGTGCTCGCACCGCAAGGATGACGCCGTGGCGGCTGAAGAGGAAAAGGACCGGGAATTCGTAGAGGCCCTGGCCAAGGGGCTTGCGATCCTGGAAGCGTTTGATGCCGTGCATCCCGAGATGACGCTGAGCGAGGTGGCGCGGCTGGTGGGTCTGTCGCCGGCCGCCGCCCGCCGCAGCCTGCTGACGCTCAAGGCGCTGGGTTATGTCGGGCAGGAGGGCAAACGTTTTCACCTCAAGCCCAAGATCATGGGGCTCGGCGCTTCCTTCTACTTCTCCGCCCGGATTGAGGAAGTACTGCAGCCCGACCTGCGCGCCCTGGTGGAGCGCTTTGGCGATGCCTCGTCAGTGGCCTCCCTTGAGGGACACCATGTCATCTATATCGCCCACTATTCCCAGCAGCGTGCCCGCCGTGCCGCCGCTGTGGTGGGCGCTCGCTACCCGGCCTTTGCCACCTCGATGGGCAGGGTGCTGCTGGCGGGCATGAAAGAGGCGGCCTTCGAGAGCTGGCTTGCGGCGCTGGAGCCGGAAGCCCTGACCGCCAAGACCTGCACGGACAAGGCGGCGCTGCGTGAAGAAGTGCGGCGGGTGCGCGAGGAAGGTTATGCCACCACCGTCGATCAGCTCGATTACGGCATTACCGCCATTGCCGTGCCGGTGCGCGATGCCGAGGGCAACACCGTCGCCGCCCTCAACAGCTCCGGCTACACCGGCATGGTGACGCCGGAGGCGCTGGTGGAGGAGCGGCTGCCGGAACTCAGGATCACCGCCTCGCGGATTGCCCATCACATGATGCGTTACCCCCTGCTTGCCACGGTACTTCGGGCCTGAGGCAGGCTCCGTTTCCAAAACAAGAATTTTCGGGGAGGACAAGATGTGCAGGCTTTGTGACCCAGGGCACCCCGAGGTGCCCTGCCCGATAACCCGCAGCTATCTGTCCGGTGAGGTGGCATCGCTGATCGAGGCGCGGCAGGCCATGGCCGAGGCCGCGCTGCCGGCGGGTGTGAAGGACGGCAAGCGCCCGCTTCTGATCAAGGGCGGCATCGTGCTGCCCATCGATGACGCGGTCGGCAATTTCCCCGTCGGGGATGTGCTGGTCGAGGACGGGCGGATATCTGCCGTCGCCGCCCGGATCGAGGCGCCGGAGGCGGCGGTGATCGATGCGACCGGCAAGATCGTCATGCCCGGCTTCATCGACACCCATCACCACCAGTTCGAAACCGCGCTGCGCAGCCAGCTGGCCCACGCCATCCTCATCAATGACGGCAGGCCGGTTAATGCCAGCAATTATTATGAAACCGTGCTGCAGAAGCTCTCGCTCGGCTACACGCCGGACGATGTTTATATCAATGAGCTTTTCGGCGGTATCGCGCAGCTCGATGCCGGCGTGACGACGGTGATGGATGTCAGCCAGATCCACCACAGCCCGGAGCATTCCGACGCCGCCGTCGAAGGCTTGCGGGATGCCGGCCGGCGCGGCGTCTTCGGGTATTTTGAAGGCTGGGGCGACCGGGCGCGCTATCCCGGCGATGCCAGAAGGCTGAAGCAACAATACTTCTCCTCCGCCGACCAGATGCTGACCATGGTGATGGGCGGCGAAATCTACCTGCCGGGATATGAAGAAGCCTGGAAGGTGGGGCGCGAGCTGGGGCTGCCGATTGCCCTGCATGTCGTCGGCACTTTCGGCATGCAGCCGACCTTCGATGAGCTTGGTGCCGCCGGGCTCTTCGGGCCGGACAATATCTTTATCCACATGACCGGCATGTCGGACGCGGGCTGGAAATATGCTGCCGATGCCGGGGCGCACGTGTCGCTGGCCGTGCCAATCGAGATGCATATGCGCCATGGCACCCCGCCGATCCAGAAGGCGCTCGATCTTGGCATGGGGCTGTCGCTGTCGTCAGACGTGGAATGCACCATGACGGCCGACATGTTTACCCAGATGCGGGCGCTGATGACGCTGCAGCGCATGGCGGTGAATGAAAAGGCGCTGGGCGGTGCCCCGAACTATCCGGATCTGATGCAGTGCGCCGATGCGCTGCGGCACGCCACCATCGAGGGGGCGAGGGGGCTGAGGCTCGACAAGGTGACGGGCAGCCTGACGCCGGGCAAAGCCGCCGACATCATCCTGCTCGATGCCGGCGCTCTCAATGTCGCCCCGCTCAACAACGCGCCGGGTGCGGTGGTAACGCTGATGGAGCGCTCCAATGTCGACACGGTGATGGTGGCCGGCAAAATCAGGAAATGGCAGGGCCAGTTGCTGGGCTTCGATATCCCGCGCCTGACGCGGGAGATCGAGGCAAGCCGGGACCGGATCTTCAAGGCCACCGGTGTGGAGCGCGATCTCTTTGCCTTCTAGGCCGGTGCCGGCTGAACGCCCTGCGCCGTCTCTCGCAGGCAACAAAAAACCGCCCGGTGGAAACACCGGGCGGTTTTTCTTTGGTCGTGCCTGTCCGTCAGCGATCAGCTGCGGCGGTTACCCATCAGCGCGAGCAGGAACTGGAACAGGTTGATGAAGTCCAGATAGAGCTGCAGGGCGCCGAAGACGGCCATCTTGGTGGAGGTCTCCTGGCCAAGGCCCTCGGCATAGGTTTCCTTGATGCGCTGGGTGTCCCAGGCGGTGAGGCCGGTGAAGACCAGCACGCCGATCACGGAGATCGCGAACTGCAGCGCCGAGGAACCGACGAAGATGTTCACGAGGCCGGCGATCAGGATGCCGATGAGGCCCATCACCAGGAAGGAGCCGATGCCATCAAGATTGCGGCGTGTGGTGTAGCCATAAAGGCTGGTGCCGAGGAACATGCCGGCGGTGATGAAGAACACCCGCGCCACGGAGGTGCCGGTGTAGATCACGAACACGCTGGCAAGCGACAGGCCCATGAGGCCGCAGAACACCCAGTAGATGGTCTGCAGCGTGCTGGCCTTGATGGCGTGCAGGCGCATGCTGGCGAAGAAGATGAGACCGAGCGGCGCGAGCATCACCACGATGCCCAGCGGGCTGCCGAAGATGGCCTGCAGCAGGGCCGGCGTATTGGCGGTGAAGTAGGCAATCAGCCCGCTCAGCACCAGACCGCCGCACATGTAATTATACACGCGCATCATGTGGGAGCGCAGACCGGCGTCATAGCTCGCCCGGTCAACGGACCCGGTGTAGCTCGGGTTCATCCGAAAATCAGGGCCGGTGGCCATGGCATTTCCTCATCTATCGCAGTTGATCCTTTGCCCGTCATATTGGAGACGTGCGACAAGTTTTCAATATGCTTTGGACTGATGGCGAAATTATGCCTTCTCCCTTACTCATTTCTGAGCAGGGGCGCGGCCTTCTGACCCAGGGCAATCCAAGTGCCGGCAAAACCGGCAACAAGGGTGATGGCGGCGGCAATCAGGGCCGTCGCGATGACCGGCAGCGGCAGGAACTGCCAGGGTATCGGCATGATCCAGCGCATGACCGCCCAGGCCGCCGCCGTGCCGATGACGGCGGCGATGGAGGCCGTCAGTAGCCCGATGAGGCCGAATTCGGTCAGGAAGGCCTTCATAAGATCGCGCCGTGTTGCCCCCAGCACCTTCAGCACTACAGCGTCATAGACGCGGCGGCGATGACCGGCGGCAATGGCGCCCGCCAGCACCAGCGTGCCGGAAATGAGGGTGACGGCGGCCGTTACCCGCACCGCAATGCCGATGTTGCCGATCAGGCGGTTTACCTCGGCCAGCGCTTCCCGCAGGCGGATGGTCGAGACATTGGGGAAATCCCGGCCCACAGCGGTCATCACTGGCAGTTCCGCCACTTCGCTGGTGCGGGCACTTGCCAGCACGGTATGGGGCGCCTTCGCCAGAATGCCGGGGGAAAAGACCATGGCGAAATTCATCGCCATGGTGGACCAGTCGATATCGCGGATGGAGGCGATGCGTGCCTTGATCTCGCGCCCCAGCACCCGCACCGTCAGCTCGTCGCCGACCTTGATGCCAAACTGCTCGACAAAATCCTGGGAGACGGAGACGAGCTGCTCGCCCTGATAATCCGTTGGCCACCAGGTGCCGGCCACGACATTTGTCTTTGCCGGCGGGCCGGCGGCGTAGGTGACGCCGCGGTCGCCTTCCAGCAGCCAGTCCGGCGCGCCGGGCAGATGCGCCTGATCGGCCGGCACGCCGTTGATGGCGATGAGATTGCCGCGCAGCATCGGCGTTTCTTCCACACTCTCGACGCCCGGCAACCCCTTCAGCGCGTCGTTGAAACGCGCAGCGTCAGAGGATTGTACGTCGAGGAAGAAGAAGGAGGGCGCATCTTCCGGCAGCCCTTCGGCGACCTGCTTGCTGAAATTGCCCTGGATGAGGGCAATGGCAACCAGCACCGTAAGGCCAATGCCAAGGGACTGCACGATGGTGGCGGTGGGATTTCCCGGCCGGTGCAGATTGGCAAGCGCCAACCGTAGCGAGGCCCGGCGCGGACGCGGCAGGCGTGCGGCAAGGGCAACGGCGCCCTGGGCGGCAAGGCGGAAGAGGCCGAGCGACAGCGCCGCCCCGCCGACAAAACCGAGGGCGAAGAGCTTGTTGTCCGCGCTCGCGATGGCAAGCGCGGCCAGCAGGGCGCCGCTGATGCCGGTGGCGATCCAGGCCCTTGGCGGCAAGGGCTGCCGTGCCCCCAGTGCCCCGCGGAAAAGAGCCGCCGCCTGGGTTGCCTGCGCCCGGGCGAGCGGCACCAGCGAGAAGGTGAGCGAGGTGAGCAAGCCGAAGAGGGCGGCAAGGCCAAGGGCGCCGGGGTAAAGCCCGATCACCCCTTCCACCGGCAGGAGCTTGTTGAGCCCCAGGATGGCCAGCATGGGCAGCAGGGCGCCGGCCAGCAGGCCAAGCACGATGGCGCCCGCGGTCAGCACCAGAATCTGGATGAGGTAGGCGCTGAAGATGATGCGTGCCGACGCGCCGATGCCCTTGAGGGTGGCGATGGTCGCAAGGCGCCCATCCAGATAAGCGGTGACGGCGTTCGAAGCGCCGATGCCGCCCACCAGCAGCGAGGTGAGGCCGACGAGGGTGAGGAACTGGCCGAGCCGGTCGATGAAGCGGGCCACGCGCGGTGCCGCATCGTTGGAAAGGCGGATACGCCAGCCGGCATCGGGGAAAGCGGCTTCCGCCTTCTGCTGCCAGGCGGCAGGGGCCGCGTTGTTGCCGAGATCGATCCGGTAGCGCCAGTAAACAAGGCTGCCCGGCTGGATCAGGCCGCTTTCCTTGAGGGCGTTCAGCGAGAGCAGCACACGTGGGCCGATGGAAAAACCCTGCCCGGAAAGTCTGTCGGGCTCATGATCGATGGCGGCCGTCAGGCGCAGATGGATGTCGCCGAGCGAAATCTGGTCGCCCACGGCAAGCCCGAGGCGGGCAAGAAGCCCGGGCTCGACCACCGCCCCCCAGAGACCGTCGCTCTGGCGGGCAATCGCGTCGGCAAAGTCTTTGCCATCGGCAAGTTTCATTCTGCCAGCGAGAGGATAGGCGCTGTCGACACCCTTTACCTCGGCCAGTACGGCGCCGAGATGGCCTGCCTTCTCTTCGCTCTCCGCCGTCTCGTCATTGACGTCGAGGCGACGCGCCATTGATCGCAGCTCCGCCACCAGCGAGGTGCGGCCGCTTTGCTCAAAGAACTGCCGCATGGCCGGCGGGGCTTCGTTGTAGATCATCTGTACCGACGCATCACCGCCCAGGATGGCGCGCCCGTCGCGCTGCATGCCGGCGAGCACGCTAAGGGAGAGCGACTGCACTGCGGCGATGGCGCCGACGCCGAGGGCAAGGCAGGCCATGAACAGGCGAAAGCCAGTCAGGCCGCCGCGCAGTTCGCGCCGGGCAATGGTGAGGGAGAGTTTGAGGCTTTGTTTCCAGCTCGCGGCGCTCACGCTGCGGCGCTCCCGGCCCGGCTGTCCTTCTCGACAATGCCGTCGCGCATGGCGATCTGCCGTCCGCAGCGCTCGGCCAGTTGCGGGTCGTGGGTGATGAGCACCAGCGTGGAGCCGCTGGAGCGGGCACGCTCGAACAGCAGCTCGATGATGATGTGGCCGGTTGAGCCATCAAGGTTGCCCGTCGGCTCGTCCGCCAGCAGCAGGGAGGGGCGCGGGGCGGCGGCGCGGGCAAGGGCAACACGCTGCTGCTCGCCGCCGGAAAGCTGGGCCGGGTAATGCGTCAGCCGGTGGCCGAGGCCGACGGCCTTCAGCTCTGCCTCCGCCCGGGCAAAGGCATCATCCGCGCCGGCCAGTTCCAGCGGCAGGGCGACGTTTTCCAGCGCCGTCATTGTCGGCACGAGGTGGAAATCCTGGAAGACGATGCCGATATGATCCCTGCGCAGCAGTGCGAGAGCGTCTTCACCCAGTCCGCCGAGCGGCTGGCCGGCAATCTCGATACTGCCGGAAGAAGCCCGTTCCAGCCCGCCGATGACCATCATGAGCGTGGATTTACCCGACCCGGAGGGCCCGACGATGCTGACCGTTTCGCCCGCTTCGACTTCAAGGTCGATCCCGCGCAGGATGTTGACCGGACCGGCGGCACTGGCGAGGGTAACATGCAGGTCGCTGACCCGGACGACCGGGTTTTGAGCGGCGGGGGACGGGGAAGCGGGCATGGGCAGCGGGGTGTCCTTCCGTCAGGGGGCATCGGTTTGCTGGCCATCGGCCGCGGGGGAAAGAGCGATCACACGGCCTTTTGCCGTAAGGCGGTCGGCCGGAGGAAAGCCAGAAAAGAGAAGGTATCAACAGGCATATGGCCCAGCGTAATGGCATTTCAATGCAGCATGCCCCGGCTATGAAGCGGGTCACTTTTCCTTTCCGCGTGGCGCGGGCTCAGGCAGCGGCGCTGGTGATGGTGGCCCTTGCGGTTCTGGTGCTCGCCGCCTCCCCAGCAATGGCTGCCGGAACAAAGGTGATCCTGGCGCTGGGCGACAGCCTGACCGCCGGTTACGGCCTGCCGGAAGGGCAGGGCTTCGTGCCGCAGCTGGAGGCAGCGCTGAAAGCGGACGGGGAGGATGTGCGTATCATCAATGGCGGTGTTTCCGCCGATACCAGCCTCGGCGCCCGCGAGCGGCTGGACTGGGCGCTTGCCGATAATCCCGGCTACGCCATCGTCAATATCGGCGCCAACGACATGCTGCGCGGGCTCGACCCCGCCAAAACCCGGGAGAATATCGATGCCATTCTGGCCGGCCTGCAGAAGGCCGGGGTCAAGACGCTGCTGGTGGGCATGATGGCAACGCCCAGCCTGGGGCCGGACTATCAGCAGGCCTTCAATGGGCTCTATCCTGACCTCGCAAAAAAATACGGGCTCGATTTTTACCCGTTTTATCTCGACGGTGTGGCGGCTGACCCGAAACTCAATCAGGCCGACGGCATTCACCCGAACAAGGACGGTGTGGCCGTGATCGTCGGCAAGATGTTGCCGGCTGTGGAGAAGCTGCTCGCCTCCGGCGGTTAACCTTCTGCCGGACCTTCCACAGAAATGTTGTCTCGCAGGAAGGCAGCATATCCGCTTTCATCGATGTGTCCGGCAGCCATCGCGAGGATAATTTCGGCGGCATCTTCCTCAGTGGCGGTGAAGCGGTAGCCATTGAGTTCAAGGAAGAGGATGCCGACGATGAAGCCCGTTCTCTTGTTTCCGTCGATGAACGGATGATTTTGCAGGATCCCGGCGGTGTATATCGCGCACAGATTTACGATGTCGGCGGTGCCTGCATAAACCAGATGCTGCCTCGGGCGCGCCAGCGCGGAGGCGAGCAGGCCCGGATCGCGCATACCGGGGGCGCCGCCATGGAGCGAAAGCAATCGCTCATGCAGGATCAGCGCGTCTCGCTCATCGATCCAGAGCGGCTCTTTCACTTCGCCAGCACATGCAGGGTATTGCGGTAGCGTTTGATGATGTCTTCCGCCTTCGACATCTTCTTTTCGAAACTGGGATCGAAGGGGAGCAGGCGATAGCCGCCATCCGGCGCCTCGGCGAGATAGAGCGTCTCGCCGTCCTGGACATTCAGGCGAGAGACGACTTCCTTGGGCAACACCACACCGAGGGAGTTGCCAACCTTGCGCAGCTTGAGTTCGACCATGATCCTCTCCACGATGTTATTACCAATGTAATAACGTCTACGTATCGGGACAAGAAGGTGAGCGAGGTGGCTCGGCCGGATCCGGCTGAAACAAAAAAGCCCGCAGCGGTTGGGCTGCGGGCTTTTATGCGTTTTTGAGCTGGGGCTACATCATCCCCAGCAGTCTCGGCAGGAACAGCGTTACCTGCGGCACGTAGGTGATCAGCAGCAGGAAGCCCAGCATCGTCAGCAGCCACGGCATGACGGCGATGGTGAGTTCCGTAATGCCCATCTTGGTAATGCCGGAGGCGACATAGAGGTTGAGGCCGACCGGCGGATGGCACATGCCGACTTCCATGTTGACGACGATCATGATGCCGAAATGCACCGGATCGATGCCGAGCTTGACCGCCACCGGGAACAGGATGGGGGCCATGATCAGCACGATGGAGCTCGGCTCCATGAAGTTGCCGGCGGCCAGCAGGATGATGTTGACCGCGATCAGGAACATCCACCAGGAAAGCCCGGTCGAGACCATCCACGCCCCCAGCGCCTGCGGGATTTCCTCATGGGTCATGAGGAAGGAGAACAGCACGGCGTTGGTGATGATGTAGAGCAGCATCGCCGACATGTTGGCCGAGGAGAGCAGCACCTTGGGCACGTCGGAGAGTTTGAGGTCCTTGTAGACCCAGACCGCGATGACGAAGGCATAGACCGCGCTCATCGCCGCTGCTTCGGTGGGGGTGAAGACACCCGTGTAGATGCCGCCGATGACGATGATGATCAGCAAGAGGCCCCAGATCGCCTTGCGGAAGGCAATCCAGCGCTCCTGCCAGCTGGCCCTGGGCTGGCGCGGGTAGTTGTGCTTGCGGGCACGCCACCAGGTGGTGAGGCCGAGCAGCGTTGCCAGCAAGAGGCCGGGCACGACGCCGGCAATGAAGAGCTGGCCGACCGAAGCGGAAGAGACGATCTCACCGTTAGGGCCGGTGACCTGCATGCCGGAGGTCGCGACGGCGTACATGACCATCACGATCGAGGGCGGGATGAGGATGCCGAGCGCGCCCGAGGTGGTGATGACGCCGGCACCGAAACGCTCGGGGAAGCCCTGCTTGACCATGGCCGGCAGGATGATGGTGCCGATGGCCACCACAGTTGCCGGCGAGGAGCCGGAGACGGCAGCGAAGAGGGCGCAGGCGATGACGCCGGCGAGGCCGAGGCCGCCATGCCAGTGCCCGACCATCGCCGTGGCGAAGTTGATCATGCGGCGAGCCACGCCGCCATGCGTCAGGAAATTGCCGGCGAGGATAAAGAACGGGATCGCCATGATCTCGAACTTCTCGATACCGGTGAAAAGCTTGAGGGCAACGGTGTCGATAGGCACCGTCGTCATGGTGAAGAGGAAACCGAGCACCGTCAGGCCGAGTGCGATGGAAATCGGCATGCCGGTGAGCATGAGGGCGATGAGGCCACCGAAAATGAGCAGGGCGTCCATGGGATCAGTGCTCCTTCGGCGTCAGCGGGCTGGCAGCGATGGCCTGGGCAGAGGCATCTTCCTCCTCCATGCCGTCGACATGGCCGTGATCGTGGTGCGGTAGTTCACCCGACCGGGCGAAGTTGAAAGCCACCTGCAGGAAGCGGAAGCACATGAGGAAGGAGCCGAGCGGCACGGCGAGATAGACGATCCACATCGGGACGTCGACGTCGGTTGCCGTGGAGCCGGTGTGATACATGTGGGCCACAAAGTTGGCGCCCAGCGTTCCGATGACGGCGGTGAAGAAGGCGCCGGCGGCAAGGCCGATGAAGATGAAGAGCTTGCGCCGCTGCGGGTCGAGCTTGTTGATCAGCACATCGATGCCGACATGGATGCCGGTGCGCACGCCGTAGGCCGCGCCGAACTTCGCCATCCAGACGAAGAAGATGATGCAGACTTCCTGCGACCAGACCAGGTTTAGCGAGCGCACGAAGAAGTAGGTCGCCTTCGAGACGTCATAGAACCAGGTGATCTGGTGGGCGCGGGAGAAGGTGACAAAGTCGGCCAGCAGGCTCAGCGTGTAACGCTGGGCTACCGACACGAAGGTGATCAGCGTCGCCAGCGCTATCAGCAAGGAGATCAGGATCTCCTCGAGGCGGTCGAGAAGGCGCAGCATTCGGGGGCGGCTTTCTGCTGTCGGGGCGGGCGCGAAAGGCTTTTAAAGAAAAAGGGGGCGGGCGGGCTTTCAACGGCTCACCCGCCCCCTTTTTGCTTCAGGCGGTTTAGTTGGTGCCGACGGCGTCCTCGATCTTCTTGATCGTGTCAGCGCCGATACGGTCGGCCATCTGGGCGCGGACCGGCGTCAGGGCCTTGACCCAGGCCTTGCGCTCATCCGGGGTCAGCTCGCTGAACTCGGTGGTGCCGGCAGCCTTCATGGCGGCGAGCGCCTTGTCGTTCTCTTCCTTGGCGATGCCGTTGCCGTAGTCGGTGGCTTCCTTCATCGCCTTGTCGAGTTCGCCGCGCACGTCATCCGGCAGGCCGTCCCAGAACTTCTTGTTCACGATGACGGCGTAGCCCAGATAACCATGGTTGGAGAGGGTCGCGTACTTCTGCACTTCGTGCATCTTCTGCGTGTACATGTTCGACGGCGGGTTTTCGGTGCCGTCGACCACGCCGGTCTGCAGGCCCTGATAGACCTCGGAGAAGGCCATCACGAGCGGCACGGCGCCAAGCGCGTTCATCTCGGCTTCCAGCACCTTGGAGGACTGGATGCGCATCTTGAGGCCAAGGAAATCATCCGGCTTATGCAGCGGGCTGTTGGCGCTCATGATCTTGAAGCCGTTGTCCCAGTAGGCAAGGCCTTCGATGCCCTTGCTTTCCAGAAGGCCGAGCATCTCCTTGCCGACCGGGCCCTGGGTCACCTTGTGCAGGGTGTCGTAGTCCGGGAACAGGAACGGCAGGTCGAAGGCTTCGAACTGCTTGATGCCGAGCGGACCGAACTTGGCGAGCGACGGAGCCAGCATCTCGACGGCGCCGAGCTGCAGGGCCTCAAGCTCTTCCTTGTCCTTGTAGAGCTGCGAGTTCGGGAACACCTGAACTTCGACACGGCCGTTGGTGTATTTCTCGGCAAGTTCCTTGAACTTGTCCGCGGCCTTGCCCTTGGGCGTGTCGGGAGCCACCACGTGGCTGAAATGAATGACAATCTTGTCAGCGGCAGAAGCGCTGCCGGCGGTCATGGAAAGACCGAGGGCGCAAACGCCGGCGAGGGCACCGGCCACCATAAGGGTGCGACGGGTCGACTTCATCTGGAACTCCTCCCCTGTTGGAGCTTATGAGGTTTTGTCCTGCGGCTTCCCGCTCGGGACCGCTTATCACCCAGATGACTAGCCCGGCCTGCCGGCCCTCCGCTATTGTGGATTTCCGAAATGGGGCGGGATTGTGTCGGCGGCTATAGCTGTGCCCCTTGGGACGACCAGAAAAGACAAAGCACAAGTCCCGCCGGACAAGGTGGGACAGGGAAGGGACAGTGCCGCAGGAAACGCCGTCATCGACCAGTCTGCCGGTGGTAACGCCGGGCCGTGAGCGTCAGCGCCGCGAAGCGCTGCTGGCCGTCATGCCGGTCTGTGCCATCGTGCTTCTGGTCGTGCTGATCGGCCTCCTGCTCTGGATCCTGCGCCGCGACGAGCGCGATGTCGCCCATACGACGCTGATCAGCGATGCGCTCTGGGTCGAACAGACACTGCGTTTCCAGCTGGGTATGGATGAAGACACGCTGGCCCGCCTCGCGCTCGATGCCGGCCGGCCCGATCCGGAAGTGGGTGTTTTCCTCGATCGTGTGCGGGTCATGCTCGGCAACAATCCCGAGCTGATCGCCATTGCCTGGCTCAAGGCCGATGGGCATCCGGTGGCAGCAGTGCCGCCATTGGCGGATACGGCGGTACCGCCGGAAATCATGCGCGCCAAACACATGGCGCAGTTTTCCGCCCGACCCGTCTATGGCGATCTGCGCCGCATGCCCGACGGCGCACTGGTGGTGGATGTCGCCGTGCCGGTGCCCGGCGAAGAAGCGCAGGCCGGCGCCGTGGTGGCAACGGTTTCCCTGACCACGCTGGTGGCGCGGCAGATCCCGTGGTGGATTGCCGAAAAATATGCCGTCAGGCTGGAAAACAGCGCTGGCGAGGTGCTGGCGGAAAAGAACCGGGTCGAACCGCTGGACCCGTCTCTCGTGCACCGCATCGCCTTCGACCCGCCCATCCCGGGCACCTTCCTTTCCATCGCGCCTTACCGGTTGCCGGCTACGGGGCGGCCGCGCCTGCTGGTGGCGGCGATCATCGGGTTGGCCTTGCTGGCACTGGTATCGCTGGCCGCCTTGCAGCGCGACGTGCTGCGCCGGCGCCGGGTGGAAGAGCGCCTCAGGACCGAAACCGTGTTCCGCCGCGCGATGGAAAACAGCCTGACCATCGGCATGCGGGCGCGCGACCTTGATGGCGGCATCATCTATGTGAATTCGGCCTTCTGCCGCATGGTCGGTTTTCAGGCCGGGGAGCTGGTGGGCAAGAAGCCGCCCATGCCCTACTGGCTGCCCGACCAGATCGAGGAAACCCGTGCCCGCCACGATGCCCAGATCAAGGGCGAGCTCAAGCCCAAGAGCTGGGAGACGCGTTTTCGCCGTCGCGACGGCAGCGTGTTCGATGCCCTGCTCTATGAAGCGCCCCTGGTGGATGCCGATGGTGTGGCCCATGGCTGGATGGGATCGATCATCGATATCACCGACCGCAAGATGGCGGCCGAACTGGCACGCCGGCAGGCAGAGACCCTTCAACGCACCGGGCGGCTGGTGACGCTGGGGGAGATGGCTTCCACCCTGGCGCATGAGTTGAACCAGCCGCTGGCGGCAATCGCCTCCTACGCAGCAGGCTCGCTCAACATGATGCAGGGCGGTGCGTTCGAGACGGCCGAGGTGGTGGGGGCGCTGGAGAAACTCGCCCGTCAGGCCGAGCGCGCCGGCCGCATCATAAGCGGCGTACAGGATATCGTGCGCAAGCGCGAGCCCACATTCGGCCCGGTAGCGGTTGCCAGCGTGGTGGAGCAGGCCGTGGCCTTTGCCGACCCGGAAGCGCGCAACGCGGGCATCCGGGTGGAGACGATGATCGCGCCCGACTTGCCGGGGGTGACGGCCGATCGGGTGCTGCTGGAACAGGTGCTGCTCAATCTGGTGCGCAACGGGCTGGAAGCGATGGTGGCGGCCCCGCGGGCCCTCAGTCAGCGTGAGCGGGTGCTGGTCGTCAGTGCCGAGCGGGAGGGCGGCGAAATCCGCCTCAATGTTGCTGACCGCGGCGGCGGGATCGATGCCAGTGTGGATGGGCGCCTGTTCGATGCCTTTGTCTCCACAAAAGCCGAGGGCATGGGCATCGGCCTCAATATCTGCCGCTCCATCGTCGAATTGCATCACGGCCGGCTGACCCACGCCCCGCGTCCGGGCGGTGGCACCATCTTTACCGTGACATTGCCGGTCGAAACCGGCGTGGAGGCGGCATGAGTGCCAGCGCCGAGACCAGTCGTATCGCCCCGGCAGGGGCGCTTGTGCATATCGTGGATGACGATCTTGCCATCCGCGACAGCCTTGCCTGGCTTTTGAAGTCCCGCGGCATTGCCAGCCGCCAGTGGGAGGGGGGCGAGGCGTTTCTGTCCGGCATATCGGCCGAGGAAAGCTCGCCGGTTGCCTGCGTTGTGCTGGACATGCGCATGAGCGGGATGGACGGGCTTGCCACGCTCGATGCGTTGCATCACAAGGGCGTGCGCCTGCCAGTGCTCTTTCTGACCGGCCACGCCGATGTGCCGATCGCCGTCGACGCGCTCAAGAAGGGCGCCTTCGATTTCGTTGAAAAGCCCTTCAATGACAATGCCCTGGTGGACCGTATCGTCGCAGCGCTGATCGAGGCTGAAGAACGCCACCAGGCCCTCAAGGGGCGTGATCTGGTCGGCGGCCAGCTTGCCAGCCTGACCCAGCGCGAAAACGAGGTCATGGAACTGCTGCTGGCCGGCAAGCTCAACAAGCAGATCGCCGATCAACTCGGTGTTTCCATGCGCACGGTCGAGGTGCATCGCTCGCGCGTCTTCGAGAAGATGGGGGTCAGCAATGCGGTGGAGCTGGCCAATCTGGTGGGGCCGCTGAGGCTCGGGGGCCTGAGGTAAAGAAAAACCCGGCCGCTTTCGCAAGGCCGGGTTTCCAATCGCCTTATGTCAGGCGAACCGTCAGAAGGCTTCATCCATGTCAGCGGCGGCCTTGACCGCATCGACGACGGAAACACCCTTGCGGGTGATGTTGTCGACGGCCCGGCCCTGCACAAGGTTGATGCCGCAGCCCTTGGCGAAGACAAGGCTGTCCACCGTTTCGGCACGTGCCAGGATCAGGCGGCAATTGTCCTGCTGGTTGCAGCGCTCGCGGAACACGCGGGCCAGCTCGTCATCCATGTCGCGGATGTCGGGCGTCCAGAAAATCTTGGCGAAATCGCAATCGAGGAATTCGACATCCAGATGCGTGAGCCAGAACGGGTTCAGCGCGTCGATGCAGATCTTGTAGCCACGCTCCTGCGCGAAATCGACGACTTCGCGGTAGAGGCCGAGATTTTCGATCATGTCGACCTTGTTGATCTCCAGCACCACATTGCCGCGGTAGTTGGCCGGCAGCGTCTCGTCGAACTTGACGAAGGCGGAGGAGATGACGGTCGAGAGGTTGATGTTGATGCCGATGCGCTTGCCGGCCATGAAATCCATGCCGTAGTTCAGGCTTTTCAGCACCGAACGATCGAGGCCGGCGGTAAAGTACTGGAACAGCCACTTGTTGGCCGTCAGATCGAATTCCGGGCTGAGGCGATCTTCCAGCGCCTTCACCGAGATGAAGAGCTCGAAATAGACCTGCGAATCTTCCTTGTCGGCCGAAAGGTCGACAACCTGCTGGTTCAGCAGGAAGGGCGACAGGTCGAACATCTGCATCGAGCGTTCGAGCTTGGCGAGTTCTTCCAGCGTGATCGGGGGCTTGGTCTGGCGCTCGGAGGTGTTGGCGTTGATGTCGAGCGATTCAATGAACCGCATGACGTTAACGAAATTGAGCGACAGCTCCATGATCGAATAGAGCGACCATTCCTTGTACGGATTGGGCCGCACCATGGCGCTCTTGGACAGGAACAGCTGCTCGATACGCTGGCAGACCTCGGTGATCGCCGAGAGTTTCAGGCCCTTGTAGAGCAGCAGAATGTCGCCATTCGACATGTTGAAGGTCTGGAAAAACGAAGCCTTCTGGGCAACTTCCTGCAACACGTTCTTGACGACGAACGGTGCGGAATAACCTGAATTTTCCAGGAGGGAGAGGTGCAGATGGACGAGGCGCAGGCCCTGCAATTCGCCCTTGGCGGATTGCAGTAATTTCAGGAGCTTCTGGTTGTCGTACTCAACAATGCCGCCCTCGGAGCCGCCGTCCTGGATGGTCGGGGCGTCGTCGCGGGGAGCGCCGGCACTGCGCTCTGCCGGTGGGCGGCCCCACCCGCTGGCTGAACGGCTGCGTGGTTGCTGCATTATTTCAAGGCCTGTCCATTGCTCCGCTGTCCACGAGTTAATATTTCATGGCTGCGGGTCTGTTGTCTCTAACTGAAACGTTCGTTGCCCAACGGCTATACCGAAGATTGCGGCGTCCCGCCATTTCCGTAGAACGGGGCCGCGCCGGTATCGAGTGTTTTGTGAAAATTTTACGTGGATTTGCAGGCGGGGGCCTGACCCCGGCATCCTGCCTCAGGAACAATTAAGCGGTCGTTAACGAACAGCGGCAAATTACCTGCCGGGCGGCTGCGGTGGACTGGCGCAGGCTGTGAATAACGCAGAACTCTGTTCGCAGCCGAATTATCCTTTTATGATCGCCCCCTTTTCGTCATTCCCGTCCGCAAGAATCAGGGCAGCGATCCTCCCATGAAGTACCGTCCTCTCGGCGTCTCCGGCCTTTCCGTCAGCGAAATCTGCCTCGGCACCATGACCTGGGGTGAGCAGAACACCGAAGCTGAAGCCCACGCCCAGATGGATATGGCGGTCGAGCGCGGGATCAACTTCTTCGATGCGGCGGAAATGTATCCGGTTCCGCCCCGCGCGGAGACGCAGGGCCTGACCGAGCGTTATATCGGCAGCTGGTTCAAGAAGACCGGCAAGCGCGCCGACATCGTCATGGCGACGAAGATCATCGGCCCGGAAGCCAGCAACACCTGGGTGCGGGGCGGCAAGACCCGGTTTGACCGGGCGAACATCATCGCCGCAGTGGAGGACAATCTGCGCCGCCTGCAGACGGACTATATCGACCTCTATCAGCTGCACTGGCCCGACCGCCGCGCCAATTTCTTCGGCAAGCTTGGCTTCGAATATGATCCGGCCGAGCAGGCGACCCCGATCGAGGAAACCTTGCGGGCGCTGGAAGAGGTCGTGAAGGCGGGCAAGGTACGTTTCGTCGGCCTCAGCAACGAGACGCCCTGGGGTACCATGAGCTTCCTGCGTGAGGCCGAACGTCATGGCCTGCCGCGTGTCCAGTCGGTGCAAAACCCTTACAGCCTGCTTAACCGCAGCTACGAGATCGGTATGGCGGAGGTTTCCATCCGCGAGCAGTGCGGCCTGCTGGCCTATTCGCCGCTTGCTATGGGCGTTCTTTCCGGCAAGTTCGAGGGCGGGCGGGTTTTCCCGCCCAATACGCGCCTTGCCCTGTTCGAGCGTTTCCAGCGCTACCAGAAGCCGCTGGGCTGGAAAGCTTCGGAACATTATGTCTCGATCGCCCGCCGTCATGGGCTCGATCCGGCGCAGATGGCGCTGGCCTTCGTGACCCGGCAGCCCTTCGTGACCGCCAACATCATCGGGGCGACGTCGCTTGAGCAGCTGAAGTCGAACATTGACAGCGCCGAACTCGTTTTGTCGGCGGACGTGCTGGCGGAAATCGAAGCGGTACATCGCGAAATCCCGAACCCCTGCCCCTGACGGAGGTGGGCTCCCGGGCGAGAGGTGCCAGGGGAAGATATGCTGAGGCTCTTTGTTGCCATCCGGTTCCCGGAGGTCGTGCGTGAGCGCCTGCGGCTCTTGCAGGGCGGGATAGAGGGTGTTGCCTGGACGCGGCCGGAGAACCTGCATCTGACCCTGCGCTTCATCGGCGAGGTGGAGGAGCCGGTGGCGGCAGATATCGATGCAGCGCTCGCCGGCATTGCGGAGCCGGGCTTTGATCTGGGCCTGTCCGGGGTTGGCATTTTCGGTACGGTGGAACGCCCGCGGGTGCTTTGGGCAGGGGTGGAGGGTTCGGCGGCGCTGATGCACCTGCAAGCGAAGGTGGAGCGAGCCGTCATGGCGGCAGGGCTGGAGCCAGAACGGCAGCGCTATACGCCGCATGTCACGCTCGGCCGTCCGGCAGCCAGCCGCGGGCGGCGCCCGGGCGGGCGGCTTGCACAATGGCTGGAGCAGGCAGGCGGTTTCAGGGTGCCGGATATTCCGGTGGGGAGTTTCGCCCTGATGCGCAGCCAGCGGGGCAGCACCGGGCCAGACTATCAGCCGCTGGCCGATTATCCGCTCGGTGCGCCGGGCTGAACCAGGCGGGGCCGGCAGGTGCCAGGGCAGGGGAGGAAGGATGCGTCTTCATCACGTGATCATCCCGGTGGCCGTAGTGGCCTGGCCGGCGCTGCGACGCGATATGGAAGCGGCAGGGTTCGATGCACTGGCCCGGCTCTCGCGCCTGCCGGGCGGCGGGCTGCGGGCGGGGATCGGGGCTTCGCATATCGATTTCGTTCCGCACGACACTTCTGCCGATCATCCTGTCGAGCTTCATGTGGCGATGGCCGAGGGGTTTGAAGAGGCGCGCCGGGGGCTTGCGGACGGTGGCCGGTTGCCGGCGGTGCAGCAACCGGTGGTCCGCCGCTTCATGGGATTGCTGAGCCGTCCGGAGCCATGGAAAACCGTAAGGACGCCGCCGCTGCCTGGCAGTAGCGTCTCGGTCCGCCCGCTCCAGGAGCATGATGCCCGCCGGATGAAGGGCAGGGGTAGTGCCGGCAACGCAGAGCGCACAGCCTCAATTGCCAGCGCCACCGTCACCATATCGGATTTGGCCGCCGGATTTCTGCAACTGCGCCGCATTTTCGGCGCTGGTCTGGAAGTAAGCGGCCGGCGGCTTGAGGTGCGGATGGAAGATGGCGCGCTGGCCTTCCTGCCGGAGCCGGTGGCGCCGGATGCCGGATTGCTGCTGCGCATCGAGACGAGCGACACGCGCCTCAGCGGAACCCATCTGCTCGCCGGGCCGGTTTTTATCGAGATCGTGCCGGCCTGAGGCCCGATCCGCCGCTTTTCAGGAGCGGTATTTGCCCAGCAGGCGCCGTAACTGGTGGTACCCCAGCTTCAGCGCCTCGGCGGCGCGCTGCTGGCTGCCGCCGCTTTGTTCCATTGCCCGATCGAGAAGCCCGCGCTCGAAGTCGGCAACCGCACCGGCAAAGCCCTGCTCAGGCAGGCGAAGCGATGTTTCATCTGGCCGGGGGACTGCCTGAAGCGCAGTGCCAGGGCGCCAGGGGCTGTCAAACGGGTCGAAACGCAGCATCTCCAGCGGTTCGTCCTGCGGCCCGGTCAGATAGAGGGCCCGCTCCACGACATTGCGCAGCTCGCGCACATTGCCGGGCCAGGGATGGTTCAGGAGAGCCTGCTCGGCAGCGGCTGAAAAGCCGGCAAACAGGTCATGGCCGAGCGTCTTGGCCATGCTGAGGCCAAAAGCCTCGGCGAGCAGCAGAATGTCGGCCGGCCGGGCACGCAGGGGTGGAACCGTAACCACGTCGAAGGAAAGCCGGTCGAGCAGGTCGGCGCGAAACTTTCCTTCCGCTGCGAGCGCCGGCAAATCCACGTTGGTGGCGGCGATGATACGCACGTCGACATGAAGCGGGGCTTCTCCGCCCAGCCGCTCCATTTCGCCATACTCGACCACGCGCAGAATCTGCTCCTGCACGCGCTGTGAAGCCGTGGCGATCTCGTCGAGAAAAAGCGTGCCGCCATGGGCTCTTTCGAACCGCCCCTTGTGGCGGCTGCGCGCACCGGTGAAGGCTCCGGCCTCATGGCCGAAAAGTTCGCTCTCCAGCAGGTTTTCCGGCAGGGCGGCGCAGTTCAGCTTGATGAAGGGCATATCCCAGCGGCGCGAGAGAAAATGCAGCCGCGCGGCAATCAGCTCCTTGCCGGTGCCACGCTCGCCGATGACGAGCGCCGGGCGTTCCAGCGGCGCGAGGCGCGAGACCTGCTCCAGCATCTGCAGGAAGGCCGGGTCTGTCCCCAGGAGTTGGGGCGGTTCGGGCGAGGTGGCGAAATCGAGATTCGTCATGTGGCGATTTTAGTCTGTATTAGCGATTATCGCTATCGATTTTAGTTTTGGAAATTTTATCGAATTTTATAATGCCTTGAATTTCAAGGAAATCTTCTGTGGCACGCCTCTTGCCATCCTTACCTCAAACGCAGAGATGCCGCCGGGGCAAGGAGGAGAAAATGAGCGGTGATGAGGGATGGCGGTCGCGCTTCTGGCAGCGCGGGGAAAAGAGCGAGGACGAGCGGGAATGGCCGACGCTCCTTGGTTATTTCTCGCGGCTGGCGGTGATCGACTGGCTGTTGCTGTTTGCCGCGGCTCTGGCCGGCGGAGTGTTGCTTTAGCGCGTTTCAGGGGCAGGGGACCGAAAGGTCCGCGAAGCCCGCGGGTGTAATGGCGGAGCCGGCGGCAAGAGCCACCGGTCCGATGAGCAGGAGTGAGTGAGAACCATGGGTATCTTTTCGCGGCTGACCGATATCGTGAATGCCAACATCAATTCGCTGCTGGACCGGGCCGAGGATCCTGAAAAGATGATCCGGCTGATGATCCAGGAGATGGAAGATACGGTCGTCGAGGTGCGTTCGGCTGCCGTTCGGGCCATTGCGGACCGCAAGGAAATCGTGCGCCGGCTGGGCCAGCTGGAAGACGCGCAGCGCGACTGGGCGGCAAAGGCGGAATTTGCAGTTTCCAAAGGGCGGGACGATCTGGCACGTGGCGCCCTGATGGCCCGGCGCAAGCTGGCGGAAAGCGGCGAAGTGCTGGGCACCGAGCTGGCCGCCGCCGAAGAGGCGCTGGGCAAGCATGATGCCGATCTCGCCCGCCTGCAGGCCAAGCTTGAGGAAGCCAAGGCCAAGCAGAAGGCGCTCGCCATCCGCATGCAGACCGCGCAGAAGCGGGTGCAGATCAAGCGCACGTTGCATGACGGGCGTATTGACGAAGCGCTCGCCCGTTACGATCTGCTGCATCGTCGTATCGACGAACTGGAAGGCGAGGCGGAGGCCTTCGAGATGGGCAAGGGCCGCTCGCTCGAGCAGGAATTTGCCGATCTGCAGGCCCAGAGCGGGCTGGATGACGAGCTGGACGCCCTCAAGCGCAAGGTGTCGGGAAAAGACGATACCGGTGCAAACGGGCAATGAGAAAGCGCCGGGTGACTGTTACCATCGCCGGTAACATCACCATGACCGGCCCCGGCCAATCACCTGCAAGGCAGGCCAGGGCCGGGGCGCGCAAAAGCCGATGAAACGGGGCAGGGGACCATGCACTTCGATCTCAACGATCTTCTTCACTTCCTGTTTGTGCCCCTCATCCTGTGGCTCATCTTTCACTATGTGACCGTGTGGAAGCAGCAGAAGCGCGCTGCCCGTATCGAGGAGAGTGCGCTTGCCGACATGTGGACGCTGGCCCACCGGCTGGAACAGCGTGTCGCCACACTGGAGAAGCTGCTCGACGCCGAGGCGCCGGGCTGGAGAGGCAGATCGTCATGACCCGAGAGGAAAGAAGGCCCGGCCGGGGCGGCTTCGGGCGTCATTACGGGCGGGGCTGGGGGCCGTTCTGCGGTTTTGGTCCCCACCGCCAGGGTGGTCCGCGCAGCTGGCTGCGCGGCCTGTTGCCGGAGGACCTGCGGCGCGACACGCTGCGGGGCATGATGACCGGTGTTTGCGCCGGTATCTCCCGCTACACCGGCATCAGCCTTCGCCTTGTGCGGCTGGCGACGGTCATCGGCTTCTTCGTCAACGCCCCGCTTACCGTCATTGCCTATGTTGCCGCGACCTGGATCATTCCGCGCGACAGCTGGCGTCTGCCGGGTGATGAGGCGGAAGGCGTGGAAGGCGGCCCGGAAGATATCGCCGGTGAGGATGCCCCCTATGCCGCGGCGCGAGCCGCTGCCCATGCCGAAGCGGCCGAGCGCTGGAACGAGCGGGCCGAACAGATGCGCGAGCGTGCAGACGAAGCGCGAGGCCGTCGTCGCGGACGGCGGGAACGTCGCCAGGAGGAGCGGGAAGCACGCCAAAGTGCCGATGCAAACGTCGGTACGGGGCCGGGCGCCGGCAGGGACCTGCCACCGGAGCTGAGTTTTGCCACTCTGAGAGCGAAATTCCGCGACCTTGAGGAGCGGGCCGGCCACATGGAGGACAGTGTGACCAGCGGCGAGGCGGAGTTGCGGCGCGAATTTGGCCGCATGCAGACGCCCGATAGTGGCGAGGACGGAAAAGCCGCCTCATAAGGCTTTTCATACCGGGACGGCGTGCTATTCTCCCGCGCGCCGTCCCCGTAGCTCAGTAGGATAGAGCGTCGGATTCCTAATCCGAAGGCCACAGGTTCGAATCCTGTCGGGGACACCAGCCCCCGGGACCCGTATTTTTGGGCAACAATATCAGGCTCGCTGCTGCCCGTTGCCGGGGCGCATTCACCGGATATCAATCTTTGATCGTTACCGCTGGGCGCATGCCATGTTATGTGCGCCCGGGCGCGGCGGTCGCGAAACGGTTAATGTGTTCAAAAGGTTCAGCCTCTTGTCCCAGCAGCAGGTTCCCGTCATTGATTTTCTTGGCCTGCCGATAAGCGACATCGGCACCCAGGAAGCAGCGATGCTCGTTGCCGGGCGTGATGCCTCGGCCCCCCTTGCCTATGTCGTAACCCCCAATGCCCAGCACATGGTGCGCCTTGCCCGCGGTGACGGTGCCTGGCGCAGCGCCTATTCGCGCGCCTGGCTGGTACTGGCCGACGGGCGGGTGGTGCAGCGTTTTGCGCGCTGGGTTCTCGGTGCCCGGTTGCCGCACGCCTCCGGCAGCGATCTGACCCACACGCTGCTGACCCACTATATCCAGCCTGATGACAGCGTGACCGTCATTGGCGGTGGAGAGCGGCTGGAAAAGGCGCTCACGGAAAAGTTCGGCCTTCGCGGCCTTGCCCTTTACGACCCGCCCTTCGGGTTCATCCGCGATCCCAAGGCGGTTGCCGCCTGTGTGGATTTCATCGCCCGGCACCCGGCCCGCTACATCTTCCTTGCCGTCGGCTCTCCGCAGTCGGAGATCCTTGCCCGCATGCTGACGGAACGGGAGGGCGTCACTGGAGTTGCCATGTGTATCGGCGGCTCGCTCCTGTTCTCGACGGGTCTTGTTCGCCGGGCGCCTAAATGGGTGCAGCAGGCCGGCCTTGAAGGCCTCTTCCGGCTGCTTCAGCGGCCGAAATCCCACTTCAAGCGTGTGTTCGTGGAATCCATGCCGATCCTCGGCATCATTCTCGCCGCGCGCATCGGCAAGGCCCGCATTCTGCCGGCTGCCGGCGACGCCGCGGCGAACAGCGACAACCATCCCCGGGGCCAGTAAACATGCCTGACTTTCGCAAGGCGATCCGTACGTTGCAGAACTACTTCCCGGGGCTGGAAGGTCTGAAGAACGATTTTTACTATTACAGCCGCAAATATCTGCGCATTCCTCACGAGCGCGAGTTTGCAGTGCTCAAATTGCTGCCGCGCCTTGAGAATGACCTCTATCTCGATGTCGGCGGCAATCACGGCCAGAGCATCCTGTCCATGCGCATCTTCCGCCAGGACATGAAGATCATCTCCTTCGAGCCGAACCCTTATCTGTATGACGAGATTGTGCGGCGTTTCGGCAAGGATCCCCGGCTTGAGGTGCGCAATTATGGCCTCGCCCAGCAGGAGGCGACGCTGCCGCTGTTCACGCCGAGCTACCGGGGTTTCGTCTATGACGGCATTTCCACCTTCTCGCGGGAAAATGCCGAGAATTACCTCAGTGACCGGACGCTCTATTTCTTCAACGAGAAACACCGCAGCGTCAGTGAAATGAGCTGCCACCTGAAACGTCTCGACGAGCTCGATCTTGCGCCGACCTTCATGAAGATCGACGTGGAAGGTTTTGAGTATGACGTGCTGATGGGCGGGCTGGAGACGGTACGCCGGCATGAGCCCGTAATCATGATCGAGAAATTCTGGGGTGATGAGCGGGTGCCGAAGCTTCTTGGCGAACTCGGATATCAGGAAGTGGCGCTGGAGAACGGGCAATTCCGCCCCCAGGTAACCCGGAACCTCAACGCGATCATGATGACCCCGCGCCGCATGGCGCTTTGTTCTGCCGACGGGGCTGCCGCCGGATAAGACGAGCGGTTATGATCTCTTCACAAACTTCGACCATTGCCGTTCGCACGGTCCTGCGGACGGCAGGGCGCGGTGTGTTGAGGAACCGGGGCGGATGAAAATACAGGGCCAGGTACGGTCGGATCAGCTGCGCCGCGGGCGGGTTCGGGTGTTTGGTGGGAGCCACGCCGGGCGGGTGCGCGACATAACCCCCTCTGCTGATCCTAGCGGAGCCAGGACGGGCGCCGCAGTGCGACAGGCCGGAAGCTCGCTGCTTGTCGGCTTTATCCTGATGCTGCCGCTCTTCGGCGAGTTCTTCCACTACATGGTGGATGCCGGGCCCTTCTATTACCTCTCCAAAGCCTGGCCGTTCCTGACCCTGCCGCTGGCGGTCTATGCGCTGGTGGCGCTGCGCACACCCCACCACAATCTCTACATTGCCTGTCTGATCTATGTGCTGGCGATCACGCCGGCACTCTCCATCTACTGGCTGGGGAACGGCTTCGTGGATGCCATGGGCACCACGATCAAGGTCTGGCCGCTCTGCTATTATTTCAGCATGCTGGCGGTGCTGGCCTTCCTGAAGCCCTCTCCGGCACTGCTGAGGCAGGCACTGCTCATCCTGGGGCTCGTCAGCCTTGCCGTGCTGTGGGGGCTGTGGATCATCGTGCCGCGCAGCCACTATGCGATGGATCCGACGGTCAGCAAGCTCTTCCTGTTCGAGTATGAGCGCGGCTATCGCATCTATCTGCCGGAAACTTTCACCATCATCCTTGTCTTCTACTGTACCCACCGGATGCTGCAGCGCCCGGCGATGTGGCATCTGCTGCTGGCGCCGTTCGGCATCATCAGCATGCTGATGATCTACAAGCAGCGGCTTGCCATTGCAGCAACCGTGCTGATGGTGGGCTGGATCGTGCTGATCAATCTGCCCAAGGCGCTGCGCACCGTCGCTCTGGCGCTTGCCGGCGTCGGTGCCGTCGGCGGCGCCATCCTGCTGATGCACCATTCCCAGGGCGTTTCGAACTCGCTTGGTGCCTCGCTCTCCATCCGCCAGACATCGATGCGGCTGCTGACGGAATTTCTGCTGGATGAGCCGGTGCGCTGGATCTTCGGTGCCGGCGGTACCACCCGCTTTGGCTCCGTCACCATGGCAGACATCATTGGTCGCAAGGATTTTTACCTCGCTGACCTCGGCTGGGCGGGCGTGTTGTTCGAATATGGTGTTTTTGGCGGCCTGCTGCTGCTGCTGCTTTATGTCACCGCCATCCGCCAGCCGCTGCGGCTCAAGGTGCCGGAGAGTGTGGAGACAGAAGAGGCGCTCAGGCAGACGGCGCTCTATGGCGCGCTGCATGCCTATGGCATTTACCTTCTGGTGGTAACGGCGGTCTACTCGCCGGTCTTCACGCCCGGCGAGATGTCCATGGTGACGGCGCTCCTGCTGTATCTCAACCGGCGCTGGTGGCGCCCCGGCCGTTAGCGCAGCTTGTGCAGCAGGGCCGAAAGCCGGCGGTAAAGTGCCGGATTGTCCTTGACCAGCGGGTGATTGCGCACGCGGTTGACGAGTGTGCGCCGCCCCAGGATCAGCACCTCGCTGCCGAACATGGTGACCTCGCCGAGGCGCAGTTCCGGAAAGGCTTCGGCAAGTGCGCCGCGATAGCGGGCGGCAGCCGAGGGGCTTTTGCAGAAGTAGGTCTTGTTCGGACTGATGGCGAAGGGGCGAAGCTGGCGGCCGGGCTCGAGCACGAAACGGAAGGCGCCGGCAGCAACAGCGGGCCAGCGCTCCTGATAGACGTCGTCCAGCACCAGCACGCCGTCATCAAGCAGCAACTCTTCGCCAAGGCGCATGTCGTTGTGGGTGATCTCCTCGGTGTGGCCGCCATCCACGCTCATCAGGCGCAGCGGGCCGGTTGCCACGGCAAGGTCTGCGGCGGTGACTGAACAGGAATCCTGCGCAAAGACGCTGACGCGGCGCTCGTCGCCCCCCACCCTGGCAAGGTTCGCCATGAAGATACCCCGGTCACCAAGGCCGGAGGCATCGATATTGAACTGCTGGTCTTCGAATACGTCGAGGGCGAAGGAGCGCTCATCCTCCTGCAGCGAGAGGTAGAGCAGCAGGAAGAGCTTGCCGTGATGAATGCCGATTTCGCCGACGCCGCCCTTGAGGCCCGCCGTGATCTGCTGGCCGGCGATATGGGTGACAACCTCTGCGCTCTCCGGCGCCAGCCAGCCGGAGACGGACCGCGCCAGTTTGCGATGGTAGTGCTCCATGCGCTTGAGGGTGGCATCGAGGGCAGGGGAGACCGGGGGCATGGGGTGGCTCGCGGCTGGAGGGCTGGGTTAGTTGCTGGTGTTCTGGTCTGCGCTCTTCGAGTAGCTGAAGCTGCGCTGGAACGGCACGATCTTGTTAATGAACTGGTCGACCCAGAGGCCGGCTTCGGCAACGCGGGTGCGCGGCACATAGAGGATGTCACTGGGCACGATACGCACATCGCCCGGTGCGCGCCCTTCCAGCAGGCCGCGCACATCCAGCAGGCGCAGCATCGCCCGGTCATCCGGGCCACGGCGGATCAGGATCACTTCGTTGATCTTGCCGGTATCGAGTGCGCCGCCGGCCAATTGCAGGGCGGCAATCGGGTCCATGGGGCCGAGAATGCGGTAGGGGCCGGGATCATGCACTTCGCCACCGATATAGATCTTGGCGGAAACCGGATCGACCACTTCCAGCGTGATGCGCGGATCGCGCAGGAAACGTTCGGATTTTTTCTCAAGCTCAGCGGCCGCATCGATCGGTTTCATGCCCGCCACCTCCACCTCGCCGGCGGAGGGCACGGTAATCATGCCATCCGGCCTGACCAGAGCGTCCTGGTTCAGTTCGGGCGTGCGGATGAAGAGCAGCTTCAGCTTGTCGCCTTCACCGATGTGATAGGGTGGCTCGTAATTCTGCCACGGGGCAAAGCGGGCGGAGAGCGGGGCTTCTTCCGGTGTGGGCCCCCGGGCGCCGACGGGTTCGATGTGCTGGCCGGTTTCGCAGCCGGCGAGCAGGGCGGCGAGGCCAAGCGCTGCGGCCATCAGGGGCCGGCGCAATGCGGGGCGAGCGGGAGAGCCTTTTAAAGCCATCGGTAGATCGCCTTGGGTACGTGGAACTGGCGCCCGGTTACGACGGCGCCGAAGAGGTCGCCGCCGGCACCCAGGATCTGGCCGCACAGATGTTCGACCACAGGGATGCGCGTATGTTCGGCGCGCAGCACAAGGATGGAACCATCGACGACCGAGGCAAGCCTGAGCCCGACCAGACTGTCGCGCGCTGCCGGGGCGTCAATCAGGATCATGTCATAATCGTCGCCAAGCGCATTGAAGAGAGTGCTGAAGGCATCGCCGTTGGCGCGCAGCCAGTTCACCTCACCGGCGGACGCTCCGACACTGACATGCAGCCCCGGCACCGGCGTGGAGGCGATATTGATGCTGCTGTTCCGGTGCGGCTTGGCGTCAGTGCTGTTGAAACGTTCGGCATGGTCGTTGCCGTCACCCACCAGATCGAGCAGCAGCGTGCGTTGGCTTTGGCCCTGAGCAAGCTCGATGGCGAGCGCGGCGGCGAAAACAGAGCGTTGTTCGGCGCGCCCGGAGGAGATGACCTGAACTTTCTCGCTACGGGCGGCCTGCTTGCGGGTAAAGGCGAGCTGGCCGGCGAGATAGATGATCTGGGCCTGGGCGCTGGAGCTGTCGAAGCGGTCGCCTTCGTTGAAGGTGGCGAGCAGAGGCAGCTTGAGGTCGCGGCCCACTTCTTCAGGCAGCAGCAGGATGCGCCGGTTCCAGGCCGCCATCAGCGTCAGCGCGCCGGCAGCCATGAAGCCGCCTACCAGCACGGCAAGGGCCAGGTTGGTCCGGCTGCTGATGCCGCGCAGGGAGGCGTCGGCCTTGTCGATGACCTGGATATTATCGGTCTGCGAGGCGGTGGAGGCCTCCTCAAGCCGGGCGGCTTCGGCCTTCTGGTTGGTTTCCTTGTAAAGCTGCTCGACGATGGTCTGCGAGCGCTGGAGTTCGCCGATGGCGCGCTCGGCATCGCGCAGTTCGTCCACCCGCTTGCGGGCCTCGGTTTCCTGCCGGTCCAGCTCGGTCAGCGAACTTTCCACCGCGGCCGCCTCGGTTTTGAGCTGGCTCAGATGATTGTTCATGATGTCGAGCGTCGGGTTGCGGACCTCGCGCGTCGTCGGCAACTGACTCTGGTTTTCCTTGCGCAGGTCGTCCAGCAGCTTGATCTGGCGGTTGACCTCGGCAAGCCGTGGGAAATCGGCCGTGTAATTGTGGCTCAGATTATCCTGCTCGAGATGCAGCTTAGCCAGGAGGTCGGCAGCCTCGTCGGTAGAGACGTGGCTGCCGGTTTCGGTGAAGTCGAAGATCGTTGGTTTGAGCTGGCCGATGATTTCCTGTGTCGTGCTGGTCTCGGCGGCGATTTCCTTCTGGCGCTGGGTCTGTTGCTGCTGGCGCTGCTCGAGCGTGTCGACCTGATTGAGTGCCAGCAGGACCTCCTGCTTGATGTCGAGCACGTTGTATTTTCTGCGCGCGGCCTCCAGCTTGTCCTCGATCTCCTTGAGCTGGTCGGCGTAGGCGCTGGCCCTTTCCCGCAGGAAGGGCGAATGCAGGCTGCGATAAAGCGCCGAACGGCGCTTCAGGTACCCTTCGACCAGCGTATCGGTTGCTTCCAGTGCCAGCTCCCGGTTTTCGTGCGTGAAGGTCACGACGATGATGTTGGAGCCGGGGGGGACGTTGACGCTTAGCCACTTCTCGGCAAAGTCGACCGCTGCCTCCAGCCGCTCCTCTGGCGGGCGGGGCGGGATGAGGCCGAAGAGGCGGCGTTTGGCAATCTCCGGATCGATCACTTCCGGGCCGATCTGCTCCACCATCGCGCGCACGACGGCGCGGTCCCTCAGAAATTCGGCTTCGGACTGCGTGGCGCTTCCGGCGTCGATCGAGAGAAGCGATGTGAGCCCGCCCAGCGCCTGTGCCTCACTGCTGTCGCGGCCGGTCAGAACAAGCAGCTGGGCCTTGGCCAGAAAACGAACGGGTGTAACAGCCCACACCCCTGCTGCCGCAGCCAGGGCGAGCAGGATTACGGAGACGATGATGCGCTTGTGGTAAAAGGCGACGACAACGAGATCGCGTAGCGTTCCTGCTACGCGATGTGGGGCAATCGGCTCGGCCGGCGTCTGTTCTCCCATCAACGACAAAAGCTTATCGCCTCCGCGATCTTCCGGAGGCGGCGATGGTCTGGCCGGGCCTGATGGTCTGGTACCCGAAAATGGGCAGCTGCATTCGGTCTTAACCGTCGATCTGGGCGGGTGAGGTTGGTGGCACTCTACACGAGCGTTCGCGGGCTGAAATCTAATTCTGCATATTTAGCAAACCGTTAATGGAGGTAGTTAACGTTCGGCGTAAATTTTTTCGAATAATCCCATATGTTCACTGAGTGTTAATCCATCGGCCATAAACAATACAGGCATCAAGATTAACCTGGTAGTGTGAATGGGCGCCGGAAAGGTCCGACCGTCGGCAGTGGAATCTCCTGAGGGTGTCGTGTCGCGTGGAACCACCGGGCGTGGTTCCGTGCTGCGCCATGCCCTGGGTGGATTTGCCGTGCGCGGGCTCGAGGTCGGCTGCAAATTCCTGCTCTACATGCTGGCGGCCCATCTGCTTGGCAAGGCGGAGAGCGGCTTTCTGTTTCTGGCCATGACCTGGGGACATCTGGCGGCCACCTGCAGCCGGCTGGGGGTGGAAAAGGCCCTGACGCGGCTGGTTGCCGCAGAACTTGCTATCGGCCAGGGCCTCAAGGCGCGCCATCTGGCCATCCGCGGGGCCCTTGTGGTGCTTGCGGCCGGGCTGGTACTCGGCGGGGCAACGATGGTTGCGGCCCCCCTTGCTGCCGATCTTCTGTTTCATGATGCAGCAGCCGGCCCGGCCTTGCGCATGAGCGGTCTCGTCATTCCGGGAATGGCACTCGCTTTCACCATCACAGGCATCATGACGGGGCTGGGGCGCACGGTAAGCGCCCAGTTGCTGCAAAATGTCTTCTGGCCGGCGGGGCTTCTGGCCGGTCTGCTGATGGGGCAGCGAGAGGCCGAAGGGCTGATTGCCACACTTGCCGTCACCATGCTGCTGACTGTTGCCTGCGGTCTCGCCGCCCTGCTGGCGGACCGCCGCAGCCTTGCGGCGGACGAACCGCTTCCGCCGGATGCCGGGCTGCTGCCGGGAATGCGGGCGACGGCGGCGCCGCTCTATGTCGTCGAACTGGTTCAAGTCTCCATCGCCTCTTTACCCGTTCTGATCCTTGGCATGTTTGCCGATGCCGGCGCGGTCAGTATTTTTTCAGTGGCCTCGCGTGCCTCGATGCTGGTGCTTGTCGTGCTCATCAGCCTTGGCACCATGGCGGCTCCGCGGTACGCCGGATTGCACCGCAAACGGCTCACGGATGATCTGAAGGCTCTCAACCATCGTATCCAGCTTGCCGGCGCAGTGATCGGCGGCGGTCTCAGCCTCATTCTGGCCGTTGCCGCCTTTCCCCTACTCTCGTTGCTGGGGCAGGGGTTTGCCGATGGTTCTTTGGTATTAGTCGTTATGGCATCTGGGCAGATGGTGAACGCCCTCTACAGTGGGCAGGATGTGCTCCTGGCAATGACCGGGCATGGACCGGCCCTGCGCCTGCTCAACATCGTCCAGTTCAGCGTCATCTCGTTGCTGGGCCTTGTGCTGATCCCGGTCTTTGGCGCCATGGGCGCGGCCATCGCCACGGCCGTGTGCACGGCGCAGGGCGGAATTGGCACGGCGGCTGTGGCACGGCTGCTGGTGCCTGAGGCCGCCCCGTTCCTCGCCCCCTCTATGCCGCTGAAGCTGCGTTCCTATTTTACAGGTTAATGCCCGATGCCCGATCCGGTTGAATTCGCCCGCAGCACGGCTGCGCTGGAGCAGATGATGCGCCAGCGCTCGCTTCTGTCGCATGGCCTGATCAACAACGCCGTCAAGCTTGGCGACATTCTCTGCCTGTGTGCGGCAGGGATCGTTGCCAGTACGGCGCCGACATCGGTAACCCTGCTTCAGTCGCTGCTGATTTCGCTGGTGGCGCTTTATCCGTTTCGCACCGTCAGCGGCAATCGCCGGGTCTACCGCTGGGACCATTATCAGTCGCTGGCACGGGAACTGGCAGACCTGCTGATCGGACTGGTTGCGGCCAGTCTTGTTGCCTGGCTTTTCCTGCGGGTGTTTCACGATGGCACAGTGACGACACCCTGGCTGACGCATTGGAGCGTGACGGCCCTTCTGTGCACCGGTGCGCTGCGTCTCAGCATCCGGCTTCTTGTCCGCGTCATGCAGGCCCGCAAGGTGCTGACCCACCGCGTTGCGATCATCGGCGCTTCGGACGAAGGCGAGGCCGTCGTGCGCCTGCTGCAGAGCGACCGGCTGAGTGGCAATGCCTATGAAATCGTCGGCATTTTCGATGACCGGGCAGCACGGCGCCAGCAGAACCTCAATGGCATTGAGGTGACGCAGGGTATTGATGCGCTGATCGAATTCTCCCGCCGGAACCGCGTTGACGTGATCGTCGTCGCGCTGCCGCTGCTGGCGCGCGAGCGGATTGCCTCAATGTTGCAAAAGTTGAATTCAATTCCGGCAGATATTCTACTATTGATGGAGATGAACTGGCTGAATGTGAAGGAGGTAAAACTGCGCGATGTCGACGGTTATTCCTTCCTGCAGGTGGCCCGGCGTCCGCTGGTGGGCTCGCGCGCCCTCATCAAGGTGATCGAGGATTATATCGTCGCGACCATCGGCGTGATCCTGACCTCGCCGATCATGATTGCCACGGCCGTTGCCCTCAAATTTGAAGGCGGCGGGCCCGTCCTCTTCCGGCAGCGGCGCATCGGCTTCAACAATCGCGAATTCGATATCTTCAAATTCCGCTCGATGCGCATCGACCCTTACGACGATGGCGCGCGCGGAACGAGTGAGGATGACCCGCGTATCACGCGGGTAGGCCGGTTTATCCGCAAGTACAGCATCGATGAGTTGCCGCAGCTCTTCAACGTGCTGCGCGGAGAGATGTCGGTTGTCGGCCCGCGCGCACATGTGCCCAACATGCTGGTTGGCAATCAGGTCTATTACGAGGCTGTGGTGGAATATACCGCCCGGCACCGGGTGAAGCCGGGCATAACCGGCCTTGCCCAGATCAGCGGCATGCGTGGCGGCATCCATACGGAGGAACGCGCCCGGCGCAGCGTTGAACTGGATCTGGACTATATTTCCAGCTGGTCACCCTGGCTCGACATCGTGATTATGGCGCGCACGCTGTTCGCGGGCCTTTGGGGGCGCAACGTCTTTTAGTGAAGGGGCAGGCATAATGGGTTGGGGCCGGGTTGTTTGTTGCGCGGTGGCCTGCCTTTCCTGTCTGCTGCTCATTCCTCAACCCGCGCGGGCGGCGAATGCGCTGCCGCCGGGGCCGTTGCTGATGGCCTATTTCGGCAGCTGGGCGGAACAACCGGCCGAAATTCCGCAGGCAACGCGGATTGCCGCTCTCCCTTCCTATCTGGACATCGTCGTGCTGGGCTTCGCCCGGCCCGATGCGCAGTTTGATCCGCTGAGGCCGGATGATCTTTCATTGACGGGCTTGCAGGCACCCTATGGCGGGCGGGTACTGGCAGGGGCCGTAGCGGCGCTGCACGAGCGCCATCCGTCAATGCGGGTGCTGCTGGCTATCGGCGGGTCCGCCTACGCCTCCCTTTGGGATCGTTATAATCCGTCGGCCATCGCCGGCCTCGTCAAAGCCCTGGGGCTGGATGGCGTTGATCTTGATTATGAGCCGGCCTGGCCGGGCTGCGAACCGGCGGAGATTGCCGGCGCGCCGTCGGTCCGCTGCCAGAGCGATGCCCGCTGGAGCGACCTTGTGGTTCGCACCAGGGCCGTGTTGCCCCGCCCTGCGCTGCTGACCGTGCCGGGATGGAGCATTGGCGCCTATGGCGCCGGGACCTTTGCCGCCGACCAGCCCGCCGGTCGTTATACCGGTTCCATGCTCTGGCTTGGACGGGAGCCTGCTGCCCGGGAAATCGACCTTGTCTCGGTCATGGCCTATGAAGCCGGGCCGAATTTCGATCCGGAGCGGGCACTGGCCGCTTACAGGGCGGTCTGGCAAGGACCGCTCCTGCTGGGGGCGATGGTACCGCCCGATGGCAGCGGCGGGCTTGAATATACCCTGCCCGTCCTCAGCCACTATGCCGGCAGCCAGCGCGGAGAACGGCTTGGAGGGGTGATGCTCTATTCCATTGAGCAGGCGCCGCCGGGCAGCCCGTCGCCAGCACGGCCCGATGGTGAAACTGCCGCAGCAGCGATCTGCCGGGGGCTCGGGCACTCCGGCTGTTAGGCCAGAGTGCGTGCCTAGCCCGCGGTCCGCAGTTTGGCCAGAACCTGACCATCGCGGCCCATGATCTGCAGCGCCGGTCCGTCGATGCGGTAACTGGCACTATCGCCAAGGGCGTGCAGGAAATCGCGCTCCAGGGTGCCCGATTTTGCCGGGCAGTTGACCCCCGTTGAAACCAGGGCGGTGATCCGCAGCGTCTCGTAATCCATATCTGCCGCACCGGAATAACGATTGCAGCCGGAGATGCCGGCGATGGTCCGGTCGATATAGAAGCTGAGCGTCATATTGATGCTGTCAGGCACCGGGGCGCCAGAGAGCTCGGTCACGATCCAGTCGCTGTCCAGCAGCGGCACCAGCGGTCCTTCCGGCCCCGCAGCGGGGGGCTCCTTCTCGCTGCCGTCGCTTGCCGCATCGCCCGTTTCAACAGGGGTGGGACCGGCCTTGTCCGGTGTAGTCGGGGCTCTATCTTGCGGGCCAATGCCAGTGCCGCCCTGGGGGGGCACGTAGACCTGGGGCGTGGCACAAGCCGCAAGGGCAAGCGCCAGAAAGCTGAAGGCTGCCGGGACGAGCTTTGACGGCAGCCGTATCATGAGGCGCGCTGCAGCCGGGCAAGGATATTGCCCCCGGCATCACGCAGTGTCAGCGACGGCCCGCTGCGTGTATAAGCTGCCGTCTGCTGGAAGACATCGAGCACGGCGTTTTCCGTCGACTGATGAGCGCCGACGCAGGCCATGCGCGTCAGGGCCAGCACGCCAAAATGCAGTTCACCCGGTTTGCTGTTGGCCGTCCCGGTAAAACGATTGCAGCCCGTGCTGCCCGAAATCTGTTCTGCCCCGTCCGCCGGCTGGTGAAAGGCAAGTGCAGCCGTCACCCCGGCGGGCAGCGGCCGGTGCATGATTTCCACGAAAGTCCAGGAACTGTTGGCGAGGGGCGACGTGGCTGGCGAAGGGGCCGGGACTGGTGGCGCCGGACGGGCGGCGGGTGCCGGAGGGGCTGCGCTGTCCGTAACGGCGGGCAGCGGCCGGTCTTCCGGCGTGCCGCCTGCACAGGCAGCGAGCAGACCGGCAGCAAGCAGGGTTGCCGTCAGCGGCAGAAGGCGAAATCCGGGAACGAGCCCCGATGTTGCACTGTACCGGCTCAACGCGGGCCGACCTCGCAAGATGTGGCTATGGAACGGATGTGATATGGCAGGAGAGGCCATTCGCCAAGATCAATCGGATAGACCGCAGATGACAGCGACCATGATGGCGGTGAGGATAGCGGACCGCCAGCGGAGTATTGTGAGATGATTTTCGTGACCCACCGGATCCGTCTTGAGGACGACGAGATCGAGGAGAGCTTCGTGCGCTCTTCCGGCCCTGGCGGGCAGAATGTCAACAAGGTCTCAACCGCGGTGCAGTTGCGTTTCGACGTCGCCAACTCACCCTCTTTGCCGGAAGATGTACGGGAAAGGCTTGTCAAACTGGCAGGGAGGCGGCTGACGCAGGAGGGGGTGCTGATCATCATCGCCCAAAATCATCGCACGCAGGAGCGCAACCGGCAGGAAGCACGGGACCGGCTCGTTGAACTCATCAGGCAGGCCGCCGTGCGCCCCCAGCTGCGCCGGGCGACCCGTCCGACGCTGGGCTCCAAACAGCGGCGGCTCGAGGGAAAAAGCAAACGTTCCGCAACCAAGGCCATGCGTTCAACGAAGCCAGGTTTTGATTAAAGCAATTTTTTAGTGTTAAATAAGAAGCGAATTTTACCGTCAGTGTGTGTTTTTTCATTGTGAGCCGAATGGTGGGTTGTTAAATCATGATCAATCACCCGGTCTCTTCAGTGAAAGTGTCTTCCGGAAATGTCCGTCATCGATAAGAAGCTTACGCACCTCGCCCTTCTGGAGGCCGAGAGCATTCACATCCTGCGCGAGGTGGCGGCGCAGTTCGAGCGGCCGGTCATGCTTTATTCCATCGGCAAGGACAGCGCCGTGCTGCTGCATCTGCTGATGAAGGCCTTTTATCCCTCCAAGCCGCCTTTCCCGCTGCTGCATGTCGACACGACCTGGAAGTTCCGGGAGATGATTGCCTTCCGCGATCAGCGCGCGAAGGATCTCGGCATCGATCTGCTGGTCCATATCAACCAGGATGGCGTGGAGCGCGGCATCGGCCCGTTTACGCACGGGGCGACGGTCCATACCGATGTGATGAAGACGCAGGCGCTCAAGCAGGCTCTCGACAAATATGGCTTCGATGCCGCCATCGGCGGGGCGCGGCGCGACGAGGAAAAGTCGCGGGCCAAGGAGCGTGTTTTTTCCTTCCGCTCGGCCGCTCATCGCTGGGACCCCAAGATGCAGCGCCCGGAGCTGTGGAACGTCTACAACGGCCGTATCAACAAGGGAGAGAGCATCCGCGTCTTCCCGCTCTCCAACTGGACCGAACTCGACATCTGGCAGTACATCATGCAGGAGAATATTCCCGTGGTGCCGCTGTACTTTGCCAAGCCGCGCCCGGTTGTGGAACGTGACGGCGCGCTCATCATGGTGGATGATGAACGCATGCCGCTGAAGCCGGGTGAGGCTCCGCAGATGCGTACGGTGCGTTTCCGTACCCTCGGCTGCTATCCGCTGACGGGGGCCGTTGAGAGCGAAGCGGAAACCCTGCCCGAGATCGTGCGCGAGATGCTGCTGGCACGTACCTCTGAACGGCAAGGCCGCGTGATCGACCATGATCAGTCGGCCTCGATGGAAAAGAAGAAGCAGGAAGGCTATTTCTGATGCCCGATATTGCCGGCAACGACATGAAGCTCCCGCCCGCGGAAGACTTCGAGGCCTATCTGCACCGCAACGAGAACAAGGATCTCCTGCGCTTCATCACCTGCGGCAGCGTGGATGATGGCAAGTCGACCCTTATCGGCCGCCTGCTCTATGACAGCCGGCAGCTGTTCGACGACCAGCTCTCGGCGCTGGAGAAGGACAGCACCCACTCCGGCTCGGTGAGCGATGGCGGGCTCGACTTCTCGCTGCTGGTGGACGGTCTTGCCGCCGAGCGCGAACAGGGCATCACCATTGACGTGGCCTACCGCTTCTTCGCCACCGACAAGCGCAAGTTCATCGTTGCCGATACGCCGGGCCATGAGCAGTACACGCGCAACATGGCGACCGGAGCGTCTACCGCCGACCTCGCCGTTCTGCTGATCGACGCCCGCAAGGGGGTGCTGGAGCAGACGCGCCGGCACAGCTTCATCGTCTCCTTGATGGGCATCCGTGACGTCGTGCTGGCCATCAACAAGATGGATCTGGTCGATTTCGACCAGAAGGTTTTCGACACCATCGTTGCCGACTATCGCCAGTTCGCGCAGGGGCTGGGCATCCGCCATGTGACGGCCATCCCCATGTCCGCCCGCAACGGCGATAACATCACCGGCGCCAGTGAAAACACGCCCTGGTACAAGGGCGAGGCGCTGCTGCCCTTCCTGGAGACGGTTCGTATCGAGCGGCCGGAAGACAGCCTTGGCCTGCGTTTTCCCGTGCAATGGGTGAACCGCCCCAATCTCGATTTCCGCGGGTATTCGGGCACCATTGCTGCCGGTCTGGTGCGCAAGGGGGATACGGTTACCGTGCTGCCGGGTGGTCGCACCAGCCAGGTCACCAGCATTGTCACCCAGGATGGCGAACTGGAAGTCGCCGGGGCCGGTGAGGCCGTTACCCTGACGCTTGCCCACGAGATCGATGTCAGCCGCGGCAGCGTGATTGCTTCCGGGGCGGTCCCGGTTGTTGCCGAACAGGCAGCCGCCCATATCTTGTGGATGGCGCCTGAACCCATGTTGCCGGGCCGGTTTTATGAACTGCGCCTCCACAGCCAGTCGGCGGGTGTGCAGATCTCCGAGATCAAGCACAAGATCAACGTCAATTCGCTGGAGAAGCTGGCGGCCAAGAGGCTGGAGCTCAACGAGCTTGGTGTCTGCAATCTGACGCTCGACCGGCCGCTGGTCTTCGACCCCTATTCCCAGAACCGGATGATGGGCGGCTTCATCATCGTGGACCGGCTGACCAACGCCACGGTCGGCTGCGGGACGCTGGACTTCGCCCTGCGCCGTGACGCCAACGTGCATTGGCAGCAGCTGGAAGTCGACAAGCAGCAGCGCGCCGCCATCAAGGGCCAGAAACCGGCGATGCTCTGGTTCACCGGTCTTTCTGGCGCCGGCAAGTCCACTGTCGCCAGCCTTGTGGAAAAGAAGCTCTTCAGCCTCGGGCGCCATGCCTATGTGCTGGATGGCGATAATATCCGCCATGGCCTCAGCCGCGATCTCGGCTTCACCGACGAAGACCGGGTGGAGAATATCCGCCGGGCGGCAGAAGCCGCGCGCCTCTTCGTTGACGCCGGCATGATCGTGCTGGTGAGCTTCATCTCGCCGTTCCGCAGCGAGCGGCAGATGGCCCGGGGACTGGTGGCGCCGGGCGAGTTCGTCGAGGTTTATGTAAGCACACCGCAGAGCGAGTGCGAAAAGCGCGACCCGAAAGGGCTTTATGCCAAGGCGCGCGCCGGCGATCTGCCCCACTTCACCGGGCTCGATTCCAAGTACGAGCCGCCGGAAAATGCGGAAATCGTGCTCGATACCTGTGCCAAGGACCCGGAAACATTGTCGAATGAGGTGATTGCCTATTTGCGCGAGCAGGGCATCATCTAACTCTCCGGGACCGAACTCCTGCACCGCGGCGGCTTTCGTAGGGAAGCCGCCGCTTTGTTTTGAACGCCGTTGCCCCCGGGGCACAGACTGCCCGCAATCGCAGGGCGCCGTGAAGCGCGCCACCATTGGCCGCTTACTTTGGCGTTATAGTCCCACCCCTTTTACCGGCAGCCGGGGGGCGCCGGCCGGAGAGTTGGGGACAAGGCGGCCATGATCTTTCGCTGGTTCGAAAATCTCATCGATCCGTTTCTGCCGGGTGCAGACGTGCAGCCGCCGGTCAATGTCTGGCGCTTCTATCATCATTTCCTGAAGCAGGCCTGGCGGGCGCTGGCGGCGCTGCTGGTTATCGGCCTTGCGGCGGCCGTGCTCGACGTGCTGCTCTTCCGCTATATCGGCTCGATCATCGATATGGTGCGCGAGGCGCCGAACGGGCAATTCTTCGCCCTGCATGGGCGGGAACTGCTCTGGATGGCGGTGGTGACGCTGCTGTTCCGGCCGGTGGTGTTTGCGCTGCATGGGCTTCTGGTGCGCCAGACCATTGCGCCGTCGCTCACCAATTTCGTGCGCTGGCAGAACCATCGTTATGTGATGGGCCAGTCCATCGGCTGGTTCCAGAACGACTTTGCCGGCCGTATCGCCAACCGCATCATGCAGACGGGCGGGGCGCTCAGGGAATCCACCCTGCAGGTGATCGACGCTGTCTGGTTCGTCATCACCTATACCGGCGGCGCCATCTATCTCTTCATGCAGGCAGACAAGTGGCTCGCGGTGCCGCTTGTGCTGTGGGTCATTGCCTATGTATGGCTGCTGCGCCTCTTCGTGCCGCGCATCCGTCACCGCTCCTGGGTACAGTCCGAAGCGCGTTCCAAGCTCATGGGTCGCATCGTCGACGGTTACACCAACATCATGACGCTGAAGCTTTTCGCGCGCTTTTCCTTCGAGCAGGACTATGCGCGCGAGGCGATGCTGGAGCAGACGGAAAAGCACCGGGCAGCCACCCGCCTCATCACGCTGCTGGAGACCCTCATCACCATCTCCAGCAGCCTGCTGATTGTGGTGACGTCCGGTCTGGCGCTCTTCCTGTGGGATCGCGGCGCGATCACGGTGGGGGACATCACGCTCGCGAGCACGCTTGTCATCCGCATCAACAACATGGCCGGCTGGATCATGTGGACGGTGACGAGCATCTTTGAAAATGTCGGCACCGTGCAGGATGGCATCGAGACCATCTCGCAGCCGCGCCATGTGCTGGATGCGCCGCAAGCGCGCGGCCTTGCCATCCGCGAGGGTGCTATCCGCTTCGAAAACATCCGCTTCCACTATGGCAAGGAAGGCGGGGTGATCGAGGGGCTGGACCTCAACATCCGCGCCGGCGAGAAGATCGGCCTTGTCGGCCCCTCGGGCGCCGGCAAGTCCACCCTCGTGAACCTGCTGCTGCGCCTTTATGACCTTGAAGGCGGGCGTATCCTTATCGACGGGCAGGACATCGCGCTGATGTCGCAGGAAAGCCTGCGCGCCCAGATTGGCGTGGTAACGCAGGATACCTCGCTGCTGCACCGCTCCATCCGCGACAACCTGCTCTATGGCCGCCCCGGCGCGAGTGAGGAGCAGATGGTGGCCGCAGCCCGGCAGGCGCGGGCGCATGACTTTGTGCCGACCCTTTCCGACAATCGTGACCGCACCGGCTACGACGCCTATGTCGGCGAGCGTGGCGTCAAACTTTCCGGCGGCCAGCGCCAGCGTATCGCCATCGCCCGCGTGTTGCTGAAGGACGCGCCGATCCTGGTGCTGGACGAGGCAACTTCCGCGCTCGACAGCGAAGCGGAAGCCGCCATCCAGGAGCAGCTGGAAAACCTGATGCGGGGCAAGACGGTGATTGCCATTGCCCACCGCCTCTCCACCATCGCCCGCATGGACCGGCTGGTGGTGATGGACAAGGGCCGTATTGCCGAGATGGGCAGCCACGCCGAACTGGTGGCGGCCGGTGGGCTTTATGCGCGCCTGTGGGACCGGCAGACCGGCGGCTTCGCAGAGGCGGGCTGAACGCCGTCTTAGCGGCGTTTGGCCTGCTGCACCGCTGTTTCCAGGGCCGACAGGAAGCGCGAGCGGTCCTGTTTGGTGAAGCTGGCATTGTGGCCGCTGACTTCGCCGGTATCGCGCAGGTGGCTCATCAGGTCGCGCATGGCAAGCGCCATGCCGATACCTTCCTTGTGGAAAGGCTTGCCGGTGGGGCCGAGCACGGTGGCGTCCTTTTCCAGGCAGCGCGCCGCCAGCGGAATATCGGAGGTGATGGCGATGTCACCGGCCTTGATGTTCTCGGCAATCCAGTTGTCGGCGGCATCGAAGCCATCCGTCACCACGACCCGGTTCAGTGTCGGGATTTCGGTGACGCGCAGCCACTGGTTGGAGACGAGATGGGTGCGCATATTGTGGCGCAGGGCCACCTTCAGCGCCTCCTCCTTCACCGGGCAGGCATCGCCGTCGATATAGAGCTCGGGCATCAAGCCGCTTCTTTCGTTGCCTTGATCCATGCGGCGACACCTTCGCCCGCGGCAAGGCCGGTGGCAAGGCAGGCCGTCAGCAGATAGCCGCCCGTCGGCGCTTCCCAGTCCAGCATCTCACCGGCACAGAAGATGCCGGGCAAGGCGCGCAGCATCAGCCGGGCATCTATCGCGTCTAGGCTCACGCCACCGGCCGTGCTGATGGCTTCGTCAATCGGTCGCGGGGCGGCGAGGCCGAGCGGCAAGGCCTTCAGGGCGGCGGCAAGAGCGGTGGGCCGGTTCAGAATCTCGGGCTCCAGCAGCTCATAAAGCAGCGCCGTCTTGATGCCTTCGATACCGGCGACACGGCGCAGGTGATTGGAAAGCGATTTGGCGCCGCGCGGTTTGGCAAGGGCTTCGGTCAACTGCCCGACACTGCGGCCTGGCACAAGGTCGAGCATCAGGGTTGCCTCGCCCGTCTGCTCCAGGCTGTCACGCAGCGCAGCCGAGAGGGCGTAGATGGCTCCGCCCTCGATGCCCTCGCTGGTAATGACAGCCTCGCCCACAAGGCTGCGGCCGCCGAAACTGAGCCCCAGCGGCTTGAGGGGCGCTCCGGCAAAACGCTCGCGCAGATGCTGGCTCCAGCCGACGGAAAAGCCGCAATTGCTGGGGCGAAAGCGCGTGGTGCCAACGCCGCGCTCCTTCAGCAGCGGTGCCCAGCTGCCGTCCGACCCAAGCCGCCGCCAGCTGCCACCGCCAAGGGCCAGCAGCGTTGCGTCAAAATGTTGTTCGAAGGGGCTCGCCGGCCCCTGGAAGCGCAGGCTGGTGCCGTCCGCCCCCCAACCCAGCCAGCGGTGGCGCGGCCTGAAGGTGGCGCCGCCCGCCGACAGGCGGCCAAGCCAGGCGCGCAGCAGCGGGGCTGCCTTCATTTCGGTGGGGAATACCCGGCCGGAGCTGCCGACATAAGTCTCGATGCCGAGCCCGGCCGCCCAGCTGCGCAGGACATCGGGAGAGAATTTTTCCACGAGCGGGGCAAGCCAGCTGCGCGCGCCGGCATAGCGCCCGAGAAAATCTTCCAGCGGCTCGCTGTGCGTGAGGTTGAGGCCCCCGCGTCCGGCCATCAGCAGCTTGCGGCCGAAAGTCGGCATCGCATCGAAAATGGTAACGGCGATGCCCTGGCGCAAAAGCACTTCGGCGGCCATCAGCCCGGCCGGGCCGCCGCCAATCACCGCGACATGCGGTGCGGGATCAGAATTCTTCAAGGCTGGCGGGGCTTTTCTCGAGCAGGGTGGCGACGAGGCCCATGATCTCTTCGATCTGGGTGCGCGTTTCTTCCAGCGCGTCGGCCGTCTTGTCGTCGATGCCGGCTTCAAACAGCATCATGTCGAAATATTCATGCGCGTTGGTGAAGTTGCGCTGCTCGTCGATCAGCAGTTCGCGCGCACCGATAGCGCGGGTCACCGTCGGCGGAGCATTGCGGAAGAAATAGACGCACAGCGCGGTGAAGGATTTGAGCGCCGCGATCTTCTGCTTCATCACCACATTTTCGGTACCTTCCGGCACCAGATCAGGCTTCTCGCGCACACGCGCCAGCAACTGCTCGATGAGCTGCTGGATCTGCTTGTAGATGTGGCGCACTTCCTTGTAGCGGTGGAACTTGGTTATCTCTTCGGTCTCGGCGAGCACATTGATCGCCGAGACGTCGCCGTCGAGCGTTGCGAGCATGCCATTCACGATGGTCTTCTCGCGTTCCTTCTGGCGCTCTTCAGACGTGTTCAGCATGGGGGATGCGGTCCGCCTCGGTTGTCGGCAGCCCAACGGGCTGGGCAGGGTTCCTGATATATCTTCCGGATGAGATTAACGCGCGATGCCTTATGCGCCAAGTGCCCCAATCGTATGGGGCACCGGCACGCCGGGTTAGGGTCGGCGTCGCAAAGTGCCCGGCAGCGGGGTTATTCCGCCTTGAGCCGGTCCGGTTCGATCATGGAGAGGAACTCGCGCCTTGTATCCGGGTTGGAGCGGAAGGACCCCAGCATGCGGCTGGTGGTCATCACCACGCCCGGCTTGTGCACGCCGCGGGTCGTCATGCAGTGATGCTGTGCTTCAACCACCACGGCAACGCCGAGCGGATCCAGCACGTCCTGGATGGTGTCGGCGATCTGGCTCGTCAGCCGCTCCTGGATCTGCAGGCGCTTGGCGAAGGCCTCGACCACGCGGGCAAGCTTGGAAATACCGACAACGCGGCGACGCGGCAGGTAGCCGATATGCACCTTGCCGATGATGGGGGCGAGGTGGTGCTCGCAATGGCTGGAGAACCGCACGCCGCGCAGGGCAACGATCTCGTCATAGCCATCGGTCTCGGAGAAAGTGCGCGCGAGCAACGCGCGCGGGTCGACATCATAACCGCCGAACCATTCGCCAAACGCCTCGACCACACGCTTGGGGGTGTCGGCAAGGCCTTCGCGCACAGGATTGTCGCCGGCCCAGCGCAGCAGCGTGCGCACGGCATCCATCGCTTCTTCACGGGTGACGTCGGCTTCGGGCGCGGCCGGGGTGGCGACGCTGAGCGGGGCGGCGATGATCTTCTTCTGCTCGGCCATGGTGGTCGTTCTCTTGAAAGCTCTTGCTGCCGGTTGTTCCACCCAGTGAGATAGGGCTTACTTCCGGAAAGGCACGCACCCTATCACGTTGACGCCGGCGCCGGTGAGCCTGAAAACTCACGACGCTGTGTTGCGCTTCACGCACTCGCGAACGTGAAGTGCCTCGCACCAGTACTCCCCGTCACCTGCCGGAGCCAGATGAAATGACCGTGACCGCCGTGAGGGGCGCACTGCTGAGCTTTGCCGACGATCCTTTTCTGGTCGGGGCCGAGGCAAGCCGGCATTACTGGCCTGACGGCGGCATGGTGATCGAGGAAGGGCGCATTACCTCGATCGGGGACTGGAGGGATGTCAGTGCTACGCTGCCGGCAGGGGCTCAGATCACCGATTACAGCGGCCATCTCATCCTGCCAGGCTTCATCGATGCCCATGTTCACTATGCGCAGATGGAAGTGATTGCCGCTTTCGGCACCCAGTTGCTCGAATGGCTGGAAAAATACACCTTTCCCGCCGAGCAGAAATTCTCCGACCCCGCCCATGCCAGGCTGATTGCGGAACTTTTCCTCGGCCAGTTGCTGGAGAACGGGGTGACGACGGCCGGCGTCTTCTGCACATCCTCACCGGTCTCGGTGGACCAGTTCTTTGCCGCGGCGGACGGCCTTGGCCTGCGCATGATCGCCGGCAAGGTGCTGATGGACCGCAATGCCCCGGCGAGCCTGCGCGATACGGCGCAGGGGGGCTATGACGAGTCAAAGGCGCTCATCGACCGCTGGCACGGCAAGGGGCGGCTCCTCTATGGCATCACCCCGCGTTTTGCCATCACCTCTACCGAGGAGCAGCTGGAGCTGGCGGGGGCACTGGCCAGAGAGGCGCCGGATACCTTCATCCAGAGCCATGTGTCGGAAAACCGCGCCGAGATCGAGACGGTGAGGCGCCTGTTCCCGCAGCATCGCAGCTACACCGAGGTTTATGCCCATTACGGCCTTCTGCGCGAGCGGGCCGTCTACGCTCATGGGGTGTGGCTGGATGAGGAGGAACTGCGCCAGTTCCATGAGGCCGGCGCCATCATCGCCCACTGCCCGACCTCCAACACCTTCATCGGGTCGGGCCTGCTGGACCTCAATGCGGTCCAGAAAGCCGGCCGGCCGGTCAAGCTTGCCATCGGTACCGATGTGGGCGGCGGCACCAGCTTCTCGATCTTCAAGACGCTGGGGGAAAGCTACAAGGTCATGCAGCTGCAAGGCCATGTGCTCTCGGCACTTCGTGCCTTCTACCTCGCCACGCTGGGCGGTGCGCGGGCACTGGGGCTGGAGGCGGATATCGGATCGCTCGATGCCGGCAGCGAAGCTGATTTCTGCGTGATCGATCCGGGCGCGACGCCGCTCATGAAGTTTCGCATGGAGCAGTGCGAGAGCGTGGAAGACCAGCTGTTCGTACTGATGACGCTGGGCGACGAGCGCAATGTCGTGGCCACCTGGGCAGGCGGGCGCTGCCTGCACCAGCGCCCCGCAGCGGCATAAAAAGGGCCGGCCGGCGTGGCCGGATATGATTCGCCTGCGACCGGCTGCCGCATCATACAGCGTTAGGTTTTAGCGGTTGCAGCACTACGCCCCAGGTTTATGTCGGATAGAATTTTGACTACGATTATATGAAAAATACGATTCTCGCTTTTGTCTAAAATGCCCCGCGTTATATCTGCCCGCTAACCGGTATCAGGTGGCGCCAAGACCCCTCGACAAGGCCGGCAATCAAGGCATGGCAGGGGTACGAGCATGGCCGGCATCACCAATCCCGTCCGAACGTCAGCGCAGCCGGTCCGGGGGGCCGCACGGCAGGGTCCTGCAACACGCCATAGTGCCGTGGATACCAGCTTGTGGTCGGATGAGGCGCAGCAGGATGCCGATGCCGATCTCTTTGTCGTGTGCCAGGTACTGGAGAACCGGCTGGTGCCGGCCAAGCGCTTCGACACGCTGCAGGCGGCCGCCGAAACGGCGCAGATGCAGAGCCGCGACGGGGGCACCAGTTGCGTGATGCTGGAGCGCGATCTGCTGCTGTTCGAGCGAGGCGAGGGGATTCGCATTGCCTATCGCAACGGCAAGCCCTTTGCCCTTGGCGACAACCTGCAAAAGGCGCTGCGGCGCACACGCAGCAGCCAGGAGCGCCAGCACCGTGTCGAGCAGCGCCAGCGCGAAAAGCAGGAGCGCCGCAGCCTTGTGGAGCATGCCATCATCGCCGTGTTCGCCATCATTCTGGGCGCGCTGGCGGTGATGACCTTCATGCATTTCGGCTGAAATTTTTTTTAAGAAGCTATTCCAGATATTTGCCTCGCGGTTTGGCCGGCGGGGACGGCTCTTGCCGTCCTGACACTCTGGTATGCGCGCGGGCGATGGTGTTAAGACCTCGTTAACAACCATCGCCAGGAAAGGGCAGCCAGATGCAGGACTACGCGGGCAAGGTGGCATTGGTAACGGGCGCCAGCCGGGGAATCGGTGCGGCGACTGCAAGGGCTTTTGCCGACCGTGGCACCAATGTGGTGCTTGCCGCCCGCAATATGGGGTCACTGCTGGAACTGGTGGACGAGATCAACGCGGCGGCGGCCGGCGCGCCGAAGGGCGCACGGGGGCAGGCGCGGGCGATCAGCTGCGATGTGGGGGATTATACGCAGGTGGAAACGGCGGTGGCCGCCACGCTCGACCGGTTCGGCCGGCTCGATTTCCTCATCAACAATGCCGGCACCATCGACCCGATGGGCAGCATCGCGGCCAGCGAACCGGCGGACTGGGCGCGGGCGCTGAAGATCAACCTGCTGGGCCCATATCACGGCATCCGCGCCGCACTGCCAGTGCTGCAGGCGCAGGGCAATGGCGGCGCCATCATCAATATCAGCTCCGGTGCGGCCCATAACCCGATGGAAGGCTGGGCCGCCTACTGCACCGGTAAGGCCGGCGCCGCCATGCTGACCCGCGCCGCCGCGCAGGAGGTGGACGGCAGCGCCATCCGCATCATCGGCCTGCGCCCCGGCACGGTGGAGACGCGCATGCAGCAGCAGATCCGTGCCTCCGGCATCGATAACCGCGTCTCGCGCATGACGCCGGCCGACCATTTCCCGCCTGAAGCGCCGGCGGAACTCATCTGCTGGCTGTGCAGCATGGCCGCAGCCGATCTGCACGGGCAGGAAGTGGATATCCGCATGCCGGAAATCCAGGCGCGGGCCGGGCTGCGGCAAGCAAGCTGAGCGCCCTTCAGGACCAGTCAAAGAAAAGCCCCGCAGCCATGAGCCGCGGGGCTTTTTGCTTCCGGTGCTGAAGGGTCAGCGGTTCATGCGGTTATCCACCAGCTCACCCACCACGCCGGGATCGGCGAGGGTGGAGGTGTCGCCGAGGCTGTCATGCTCGTTGGCGGCAATCTTGCGCAGGATGCGGCGCATGATCTTGCCCGACCGGGTCTTGGGCAGGCCGGGCGCCCACTGGATGAGGTCCGGGCTGGCGATGGGGCCGATTTCCTTGCGTACCCACTGCACCAGTTCCTTGCGCAGCTCTTCCGTCGGATCGATGCCGACATTGAGCGTGACATAGGCATAGATGCCCTGGCCCTTGATCTCGTGCGGATAGCCCACCACCGCGGCCTCAGCCACTTTGGGGTGGGCGACGAGCGCGCTTTCGATCTCGGCCGTGCCCATGCGGTGACCGGAGACGTTCAGCACGTCATCCACGCGGCCGGTGATCCAGTAATACCCGTCCTCATCGCGCCGGCAGCCATCGCCGGAGAAATAGAGGCCGGGGAAATGCTGGAAATAGGTGGCGATGAAGCGCTGGTGATCGCCATAGACGGTGCGCATCTGGCCGGGCCAGCTGTCGGCAATGCAGAGATTTCCTTCCGTCGCGCCTTCCAGCGGCTTGCCGTCATTATCGACCAGCAGCGGCTTCACCCCGAAGAAGGGCAGGGTGGCCGAGCCGGGCTTGAGATCGGTGGCGCCGGGTAGCGGGGTGATGAGGATGCCGCCGGTCTCCGTCTGCCACCAGGTATCCACCACCGGGCAGCGCTCCTCGCCCACCACGCGGTAATACCAGAGCCAGGCTTCCGGATTGATCGGCTCGCCCACCGAGCCGAGCACCCGCAGGGACGAGCGGTCATGTTTCTTGACCGGATCCTCGCCCAGCCGCATCAGCGCGCGGATGGCGGTGGGGGCGGTATAGAAGATGTTGACCTTGTGCTTCTCGATCACCTGCCAGAAGCGGCCGGCATCCGGCCAGGTCGGCACGCCTTCGAACATCAGCGAGGTGGCGCCGTTGGCGAGCGGGCCATAGACGATGTAGCTATGGCCGGTAACCCAGCCCACATCCGCCGTGCACCAGTAAACATCGCCCTCGCGGTAATCGAAGACGTATTCATGCGTCATCGAGGCGTAGACGAGATACCCGCCGGTGGTGTGCAGCACGCCCTTGGGTTTGCCGGTCGAGCCGGAGGTGTAGAGGATGAAAAGCGGGTCTTCCGCATTCATCTCCTCCGCCGGGCAGTCGGCGGAAACCTTTGCGATTTCCTCATGGTACCAGACATCGCGGCCCTCGACCCAGTCAACCTTGCCGCCGGTGTGGCGCACGGTGATGCAGGTCTTGACGTCCGGTGCGCTTTTGAGCGCGACATCGGCATTGATCTTGAGCGGCACGCCGCGCCCGCCGCGCAGGCCTTCATCCGCGGTGATCAGCACGGTGGCGCCGCAATCGATCAGGCGGTCCTTCAGGCTGTCGGGCGAAAACCCGCCAAAAACGATGGAATGCACGGCGCCGATGCGGGCCGAGGCCAGCATGGCATAGGCGGCCTCCGGGATCATCGGCATGTAGATGCAGACCCGGTCGCCCTTCTTGACACCATGGGCCTTCAGCACATTGGCGAGGCGGCAGACCTTCTCATGCAGCTCGGCATAGGTGATGTGCTTCGAAACGTTGGGGTCATCGCCTTCCCACAGCAGCGCCGTCTGCTGCGCGCGTTTGGGCAGGTGCCGGTCGATGCAATTCCACGCCACATTGAGCGTGCCGTCGCCATACCAGCGGATGCGCACATCGTCCTTCGAATAAAGGACGTCCTTCACTTCCGTGTAGGGCTTCATCCAGTCGAGCCGTTTGCCCATCTCGCCCCAGAAGCCGTCCGGATCGTCGATGGAGCGCTTGTACATCGTCTCGTACTGCGCCTTGGTGACCTTGGCGCCCTTGGCGATGCTGTCCTTGACCTTGATGAGCTGGGGGCTGTCCGACATGGGGTGCGTTCCTCAAAGGCTTTGTATCGTTGGATTTTGCGTCATCATTCCCGATGACGCTACGGCCTGCAAGGCGGATTGGCTGACGGGTCGCAGCAACTGCCGCCGGCTTCGGTCCGGCGCCGCCTGAGTCGCCGTACAGAATACACCCGCCGCCGCCTCCCCGACTTGATCTGTGACAACAGATAGCAACGGTGCCGCCGCGAAAGGGGCGCACGCAGGCTTCTATTCCTGCGCTCTGATTAAAATTGCAAATTATATCTCAAGAAAAAACCTTTACGTGCTGGCCGGGCCTCGTTCCGGACACGCACGGTGCGGCCAGCTCCTTTTTTATGTCTCAAGGGAGCACCCTCATGCGCCGTTATCTTATTGCCCTTTCCCTTATCGCCTCCATCGTTGGGATTGCCGGAACCGCCACCGCGAACATGCAGATTGTGGTCGCCAGCGGTTGTTCGGGGGCACAGGCCACCACCATCGGCAACGCCGCAACAACCGCGACCACCTGGGCCGGCAACACCATCAACAATATCGCAACGAACACCGCCGCCATTCTGACCAACAGCTGGGCGCCATACACGACATGGTTCGGTGCTTATGATGCCGGGCGGCTGACACGCGTGAACAACGTCATGGGCAGCATTTCCACGAAGCTGACCTCCAGCGCCAATCTGGTGGTCAATTGCCCGGCGGACGGCACGCCGCCCTGCGACGAGATCGGGGACATCGCGGCAACCGTGCTGGATCAGGATGGTGACGTGGAAATGTGGTTCTGCACCACTTTCTTCACCCTGCCGCCGTCGGCTGGATACGATACGCAGGCCGGGACCGTTATTCACGAATTCTCCCACGCCGTCGGCGGCACGGATGATCTTGAATACGGCACCCAGCAAGCCCAGTGGCTTGCGACCAACAACCCGGCCTTCGCCGTGGTAAACGCCGACAACTACGAGTTCTTCAACGAAGACATCAACTGAGGCCGGTGCCGGACGGGGCGGCTTGTCTGCCGTTCCGTCCGTGCGGGCCTGTTCCTGTCGATGTTCCTGCCCCGGAGAGGGAGGTTCTCATGCGCCTTGTGGCCTTGATTGTAACGGGCCTGTTCCTGCTGACCCGCCCGGCCGATGCTCAGCAGATCGTTCCCAACCCATTCGCAGCAGTCCCTTGCACCGCCCAGCAGCTCACGGCGCTGACCTCCCTGTTCACCGCGCTCGATACGGCGATCAACCTCACGAACGTCCAGATCGGCGCCAACAAACAGGCCATTCTGACCAACAGCTGGGCGCCGTACCAGACCTGGTTCGGCAGCTACGCGCCGGGGCCTTGGACCGAGGTAACGGTCAACCTCAACCTGCTGCAGGTCAATTTCCTCTCCAGCCCCAATTATCTGACCGTCACCTGCGCGGCGGACGCGACGGCGGCGCCGTTCTATACTGGCGATGGCGGGCTGGAGCTGCTGGCTGTCAGGACCAACAACTGGCAGGCCTGGCTGGCGCCGACCTTCTTTGCCGCTACGCCCGTCCAGCAGCAGGCAATGGTGCTGTCGGCGGCGCTCGACAATCTTGCCACGCTGCAGGCTTCCACCCGCACGACTGCCGAGGCGCAGGCCCTGACAGGCTTCGTCGCACCGCCCTCGACCATCGGGCCTTCCTTTGCCGCTTCCAGCATCGCCAACTATACCGGCTTCATCGCGGCGGTCGGGGCCGGGCCCTGAGAGCGGGGCGGACAGGGCTGATCCGCATGTGGCGCCCCTTGCGCGCAGGCGGGCGTTGGGCCATAGACGCTGGCCATGGCCAACCCGCTTCTCACGCTCAAGGATCTCTCGCTCGGTTTCGGCGAGACGACCCTCTTTGATGGTTTCGATCTCGGCATTGCCGCCGGCGACCGCATGGCGCTGGTCGGCCGCAACGGGTCGGGCAAATCCACGCTTCTGAAGGTTGTTGCCGGCCTGATCGAACCGGACCGGGGCGAGCGGGTGCAGCAGGGCGGCATGCGCGCCGCTTACTTGCCGCAGGAGCCGGACCTTTCGGCCTACAAAACCGTGCTTGATTATGCCGCCGGCGGCCTGCCGGAGGCGGAAGCGGACGAGACCTACCGCGCCGAAGCGCTGCTGCATGCGCTCGGCCTTGAGCCGACCCGCGGCACGGACGGGCTTTCGGGCGGCGAGGCGCGCCGCGCGGCGCTGGCCCGCACGCTGGTGGGTGAGCCCGATATCCTGCTGCTGGACGAGCCGACCAACCATCTCGACCTGCCGGCCATCCAGTGGCTGGAAGAGGAGCTTTCCGGTTTTCGCGGTGCGATGGTCGTCATCAGCCATGACCGCGCTTTTCTGGAGCGCGTGACCAATGGCGTACTGTGGCTCGACCGCGGCGTGCTGCGGCGCATGGATGGCCCCTTCCACGGCTTTGCCGACTGGCAGGAGGGCATCTGGGCGCAGGAAGAGGTGGAGCGCGCCAAGCTCGACAAGCTGATTGCGCAGGAAACCGAATGGGCCAAGCGCGGCATCCCCGCGCGGCGCAAGCGCAACCAGGGGCGCCTTCGCGCGCTGGGGGACCTGCGCGAGCAGCGCGCGGCGCAGATTTCCCGTGCCGGTACCGCCGCGCTGGAGATCGAGACCGGCGCCGTCTCCGGCAAGCTGGTGGTGGAAGCTGAGGCCATCGGCAAGGATTATGAAGGCCGCACGATCATCCGCAGTTTCTCCACCCGTATCCAGCGCGGGGATGCGGTGGGCATCGTCGGCCCCAATGGTGCCGGCAAGACCACGCTTTTGCGCATGCTGACCGGCCATCTGGCGCCGGACCACGGCAAGGTGAAGCTCGGCACCAACCTGACGCCGGTTTATCTCGATCAGAAGCGCGAGACGCTCGACCCGACCCAGACGCTGTGGGATGCGCTGGTGCACAGCGAGATTGGCGGCGGCGGTGACCAGGTGATGGTGCGCGGCAAGCCGCGCCATGTCGTCTCTTACCTGCGCGACTTCCTGTTTGATGAAAAGCAGGCGAGGCAGCCGGTGGGTTCGCTCTCCGGCGGCGAGCGCAACCGCCTGCTGCTGGCAAAGGCGCTCGCCAGCCCCTCCAACCTGCTGATCCTCGACGAGCCGACCAACGATCTCGACATGGAGACGCTGGACCTCCTGGAAGAAGTGCTGAGCGATTATGACGGCACGCTCTTGCTGGTGAGCCATGACCGCGACTTCCTCGACCGTGTGGTGAGCAGCACCATCTGGGTGGAGGAGGGCGAAGCGATGGAATATGCCGGCGGCTTTACCGATGCCCGCCACCAGCGCATCGCCGGGCGTGGTACGGATGGTTTTGCGTCCGACACCCGCGTGGGCTCGGTGGCGCCGCCGGCCTCCGGCAGCAGTGGCGCGGCAAAGGCCAAACCGGCCAGCAAACCCTCCGGCAAACTCTCCTTCAAGGAGCAGCGCGAGCTCGACCAGTTGCCGGTGCAGATGGAAAAGCTGACGGCGGAAATCGCCGCGCTGGAAAAGAAACTGGCGGGCGCCGATTTTTATACCCGCGACCCTGCCGGCTTTAATGCCGCCACCGCCCGGCTGACGGCGGCCCATGGCGAACATGCTGCCGCCGAAGAGCGCTGGCTTGAGCTGGAAATGAAGCGGGAAGAACTGGCCGGCGGCTAAGGCCGGTATTTCTCGTTTGCGGCAGGAATTTGGAATTTAGTGCACTGCCACCGATCTTTTTGGGGCCCGCTTAGCGGTTCGGATCGCCCAGCCGGCGCCAAGCCTCGCAGGCATCGACCAATTCGCGGTCGCTGCCTGGAGTGAAATATCGCCGGTCAAACCAATATGCCCGTTCATGCTCCGGTTTACCTGACCGTGTGCCAGGATCACGGGTCATTCGTTCCCGAATGTCGTCGATGGAAACAACGTAGCACTTTGGCGCATCGGAAAGGGCATGAGCGACAAACACCCACCAAGGAGTGACAAGGGTTTCCGGCGTTAGGCCCATGCGCACGTCGTTAGGTTTCCCGCTATGCGCCTTAATCTGGATAGGATGCGCGATGCTCTCGCAACCAGACACGGCATAGAGGTCAGCTCCGCGCGCATTTCGAACCGTCAGCATGACATTCCATCCATGCCGCGAAAGCTCGCGGGCAACATGATAGACTCCGGTATTACCTACTAACTGCTTCTCGTTGCTCATCGCATAACCCTAAAACACATTATCCAGCGCCACAGCGTGCGATAATCGCGATTACATGCACGGAATACCCAATTCGATGACGGGGGCGGCCGCTGTATCGGCATCGCTGTGCCATGATGAGGGTGTCGAACAACTCATCACCGAAATTCTAATTTAGTGCAGTGTCACCGAATTCCGGAGGCATTGCTCGTGGGCGCGAGGTGCGAGCTTTAAAAGGAAGGAGACAGGCATTTTGTCCTTTTCCTTCCGCTTTTGGGTGACATTAGGATTTTTAGCCTATATTGGGTGGCTTGTCGATCCACAATCGGTGGTCGGTCTCACCGAGACGTCGTTTTAGGTGCTGGCCATTTCAAGAACCTATATATAATGCAGTATTACCGAATCTCCCTATCTGAATAAGCAATAAAAATCATAGTCTTACGCTCAGCTCTTTTCACTATTCTTCGACAACCTGAACGGAATCGGGATGATGATCATAAACAAAAAACAAAAAATCGATACAATATCAACAAATAGTCCAACAAATCCAAAAAACTTTAAGTAAAAAATGTCTGAATTCAGTGCCGATTTAAAAGATAGAAAGGCAGAAATCAGGACAACGGCAGAACAGGTTAGAATTGATATAAAGGTTGTGAGAAGAACTAAAACCACAAGGGCCCAGTGCCTTTTTGGTGATTTATACCCAACATTTCTTGGAGCCACCAACGTAGTCCATAAATGTGTCGCATCAAAACCTCCGTAAAAGAAATGCCAAGCCTCTACGCCTTCCTTCTGTAAAATTTTTGTTATCATGGTGTTTAATATTATAAAAGATGCCATGTACACTAAGAGTTGCCCAAAAAATATCGACGTAACTAGAGAAAATATCTGTTGAGGTATAATATTGACGGGCGCCTCAAACGATCCCGCACTGACTTTAACATCAGCAGGAAACGGTCCTAAAAAAACTATGGAAGCGCCGACAGCGGTTACCAAATAAGTAATGTTTAACTTTTTTATTAATTCTTTTTGCTCGGAAAAAAGTGATTTTAAAGTATCTTTATTTAAAAAGAAGCCCCTATGAGTCTCGGAATCCAACATTAGTTCATAATCAAGAAGAGATCTTTTCAAGATTGACGTTCTATAAATTTTATTTACTTTATTTTCTTCATCTCCATCGGTGCTCATTTTCACCTCCTAACAAAACTTACTTTGTGAAGTTACAGGAAGTTACGGTGACGAAGTTACGGTGACGGTGCACTAAACCATCCCGCTGTGTCAGGCACTGGCCGCCTCACGAAGTTACGGTGACAGTGCACTTAAAGTTACGGTGACAGTGCACTTAACTGTCTTTCGGCGTTAGGCGTTGGCAGCTCCCCCGCCGCCTCACTCTCCGGCACCGACATCAACAATGTCGCCCGCGCCGAGGCCAGATGCTTGCGGCAGGCCGCATCCACGGCCGCCACATCACCGGCCTTGAGGGCGCGGATGTAGTCGAGATGTTCGCCGAGCGCGACCTTGTTGCGCTCCTTCTCCGAGGCCTTGTTCCACTGGTAGTGATAGTGGAAGACCATGGCGATCACGTCGTAGAAATCGATGATGAAGCGGTTGCGCGAGGCTTCCAGCACCATGCGGTGGAAACGCTCGTCCAGCGCCGAGAAGTCGGCGTAACGCGCGTCGATCTGCGCGGCCAGCTGGTGATGTTCGGCTTCCATCTCCGCCAGCTGCGTCCAGGCCGGATGGCCCGGCGGCAGCTCAGCGAAGGCGCGGGCCGAGCGCAGCTCGAACATCTCGCGCACATCCGCCAGTTCCAGCGCGAAGTCCAGCGTGAAGCCCTTCAGCACCCATTGGCTGTTGCGGCGTTTTTCGATGAGGCCAAAGCGGCTGAAGCGGATGAGGAATTCGCGCAGGGCCGAGGTGCCGACGCCGATCTGGCGCGCCAGCTCCAGCTCGCTGATCTGGTCGCCCGCCCGGGCACCGCCGGCAAGGATGCGCTGCATGAAGCTGCGCTCGATGATCGAGGAGAGGCTGCTGGTCTCGTCCTCGGGGTAAAAGTCTTTGGCCACCGGCCGGCGCAGCAGCTGCTTGTCGCGCTTGTTCCACACGATGATGCCGGCTTCTGACAGGCCGGTGAGGATGGAGCGCACGGTGGTGCGGCTGATGCCAAGGCGCGCTGCCAGCTCCGGCTCGGAGGGCAGGCTGTCATCCGCCTCCAGCAAGCGAAGGCAGTTGTTGTAGGCTTCCTTGAAAAGAGTGCGCGGCTTGGTCATTAAGGCGGGGCCGGTTCCGGTCCTTGAGGGGAAGGGAGGGCTTTTCTCTCCCACGACCGCAAGGCTGGTGTCCATTTGGTTTTTTGTCCATAAAAAACCTTGACGCGCTCCTGTTGTCTCTTGTGAATAAGGGACAGAAAAAGGGCGGGGCGCGGCCGCTGAGCCGACGCCGCCCCAAAAAAGAGCCCGACCCCGGAAACGCCAAGCCGACTGGACGCTACCTTTGAGCACAGCAACACCCATCGTGCAGTTCGGCACCAGCCGGTTTCTGCAGGCCCATGCCGACCTGTTTGTAAGCGAGGCCGGCGGCCGCGCGCAGATTACCATCGTGCAGACCACCGGCGCGGCAGGACGCGCCGGGCGGCTTGCCGCCTTTTCCGCGCCAGAAGGTTTTCCGGTCATCGTGCGCGGGCGTGAAAAGGGCGCGGTGGTGGACCGCGAGGTGCGGGTGGTGAGCGTGGCGCGCGGCCTTTCCGCCCTTGATGACTGGGCCGAGCTGGTGCGCATCGTGACCGACGAGGCGCGCTGGATCGTCTCCAACACCAGCGATGCCGGTTTTGCCGTGCCGGAGGATGAGCGGCTGGACCTGACGGTGACGCCGGAAGCAGCACCCGGCAGCTTCATCGCCAAGCTGCTGGCGCTGCTGGCTGCCCGCCACCGCGCCGGCCAGCCGGGGCTGACCCTGCTGCCCTGCGAGCTGGTGGCCCGTAATGGCGACCGGCTGCGGGAACTGGTGCTGGGCCTTGCCCATCGCAGCGGGGCCGCCGCCTCGCTGGTGCGCTGGCTGGAGGATGAGTGCCTGTGGGTCAGCAGCCTTGTGGACCGTATCGTCTCCGCGCCGCTGGAGCCGGCAGGCGCGGTGGCCGAGCCTTATGCGCTCTGGGCCATCGAGGACCAGCCGGGTTTTGTGCCGCCCTGCAAGCATGAGGCGATCCGTGTGGTGGCGGATCTGGAGCCCTATGAGCGGCTGAAACTGCATATCCTCAATCTGGGCCACACGCTGCTGGCCGAGCGCTGGTTGCAGGCGGGTGCCACGCCGGGCGTCACCGTGCGCGAGATGCTGGCCGATGCCGGTATTCGCGGCTGGCTGGAGACAATCTACCGCGAGGAAGTGCTGCCCGGTTTTGCCCGCCATGGCCTTGCCCGGGAGGCAGATGCTTATGTGGCCACCACGCTGGAACGTTTTGAAAACCCGTTCCTCGACCATCTGGTGAGCGATATTGCGCAGAACCATGTGAGCAAGGTGGCCCGGCGGATCGGCGATTTTCTGGCCTGGTGCAATACAGGCAAAAGTGCTGGCAAAGGCGAGCGTAGCCCCCTGAACCAACCCCGACTTTCAGCGCTTGTCGCGGCCCGCGCCGCCGCCTGAGCCTTTCCGGAGTTTTGACCCCAAGATGACAACCGCTGTTCTGGACGCGCCGCGCGCCCTCAAGCTCTCCCCGGCCGACAATGTCGCCATTGCCGTCACAACGCTCGAAAAAGGCGCCCCGCTGCCGGGCGGCGCCGCAACCGCCGAGGCGATTGACCGCGGACACAAGGTGGCGCTCACCGCGCTTGAAGCCGGTGCGCCGGTGGTGAAATACGGCCAGGTGATAGGCCGTACCACAAAGGCGGTGGCGCCGGGCGAGTTCATCCACTCGCATAATCTGGCCTTCGACAATGCCCGCCTTTCCGCCGGCGGCCATCCGGCGCCGGTCAAGGCGCGGGAAGACGAGCTGGCGCGCACCTTCAAGGGTTATCGCCGGGCCGACGGGCGGGCGGCGACGCGCAACTTCATCGGCGTGGTGGCGAGCGTCAATTGCTCCACCACCGTGTGCCGGGCAATTGCCGATGCCGCCAACCGCGACCTTTTGCCGAAATATCCCGGCATCGATGGGTTCGTGCCCATCATCCATGACCAGGGCTGCGGCATGAGCGGCGGCACCGCCGAGGGCATGCAGGTGCTGCACCGGACGGTGAATGGTTATGCCCGCCACGCCAATTTCGGCGGTGTGTTGATGGTGGGGCTTGGCTGCGAGGTGAACCAGCTGGCGCTTTATGGCATGGACAAGGAAAAGTCCCTGCGCTCCAGCTTCAATATCCAGGATGTCGGTGGCTCCCGCCACGCCGTCGCTCAGGCGCTCACCCAGCTGGACGCGGTGGCCGCTGCCGCCAGCCGCCAGACCCGTGTGGATATCCCGGTCAGCGAGATCATCGTCGGCCTGCAATGCGGCGGCTCCGATGGCATGTCGGGCGTCACGGCCAATCCGGCGCTGGGCGCGGCGGTGGATATTCTGGTGCAGGCGGGCGGCACCGCCATCCTCTCCGAAACGCCGGAGATTTATGGCGCCGAACATCTGCTGACCTCGCGTGCCACCCCGGAAGTGGCGGCCAAACTCGATGAGCTGATCAAATGGTGGGAGCGCCATGTCGAGATCTTCAGCGCCTCGCTCGACAACAACCCCTCGCCGGGCAACAAGCGCGGCGGCCTGACGACCATTCTTGAAAAGTCGCTGGGCGCGGTGGCCAAGGCCGGGCAGACGGACCTCAAGGCCGTATACCGTTATGCCGAGAAGGTGGAGGCGCACGGGCTCGTCTATATGGATACGCCCGGTTACGACCCGGTTTCCGCCACGGGGCAGGTGGCGGGCGGCGCCAATATCATCGCCTTTACCACCGGCCGCGGGTCCTGCTTTGGCTGCCGGCCGACGCCGTCGCTCAAATTTACCTCCAACAGCGATCTTTATCGCCGCATGGAAGAGGACATGGATTTTGACTGCGGCACCATTGCCAGCGGCGAAGCGACGATTGAGGAGCTGGGGCACCGCATCTTCGACCTGATCGTCGACACCGCCTCCGGCAAACCGAGCAAAAGCGAGCTCTTCGGCTACGGCGACAACGAGTTCGTGCCCTGGCGCCTGGGGCCGACGCTCTAAGGCGACTGAAACTCAAAAAACAAGGGTGGGAGATGACCCGATGAAGGCACTCGTCTGTCTGGAGCCGGGCCGGCTTGAGCTGCAGGAGCGCCCGGCGCCACTATCGGCGGGATTGGCGCCGGGGCCCGGCGAGGTGCTGATCGATATCAGCCATATCGGCATCTGCGGCACCGACTATCACATCTGGGGCGGCAAACATCCGTTCCTGGCCTATCCCCGGGTAATGGGGCATGAGCTTTCCGCCACCGTGCGGCAGGGCGGGGAAGGCACCAGCCTTGCCGTTGGCACCGGCGTGATCGTCAACCCCTACATTTCCTGCGGAAGCTGCATTGCCTGCCGCGCCGGCAAGGCCAATTGCTGCACGGCCATCAGCGTACTCGGCGTGCACCGGGATGGTGGCATGTGCGGGCAGCTGGTGGTGCCGGAAAGGAACCTTTATCCGGCCGGTGCGCTCAACCTGCGCGATGCGGCGATGGTGGAGTTTCTGGCCATCGGCGCCCATGCCGTGCGCCGTTCGCTTGCGCCGAAGGGCGCCCGGGCGCTGGTGGTGGGCATCGGCCCCATCGGCCTTGGCGCCGCACTTTTTGCCCGCATCGCCGGGTTTGAGGTGACGCTGCTGGATGCCAGCGCCGAGCGGCTGGAGTTTGCGGCAGACAAATTGGGCTTTGGCCAGTCGGTGGAACTCGGCGCCGGCAGCAATGAGGAGCTGATGCGCCGCACGGGCGGCGAGGGTTATGAGGTGGTGTTCGATGCCACCGGCAATGCCGGGGCGATCATGAACGGCTTCCGGTTCGTGGCCCATGGCGGGGCCTATGTGCTGATCAGTGTGGTGAAGGATGAGATCAGCTTTGCCGATCCCGAATTCCACAAGCGCGAGATGATGCTGATCGGCAGCCGCAATGCCACGAAGGTGGATTTCGGGCATGTAACGGCGAGTATCGCCGCCGGCCTCGTGCCGCTTGACCTGCTCGCCACCCACCGCACCACGCTGGAAGGCGCGGTGGAGGATTTGCCACGCTGGGCGGAGACCAAGAGCGGGCTCATCAAGGCGATCATCGAGATCTGAAAATCGGCTTGGCTGCGGGTTTCAGTACCTCGGGTAAAGTCGAGTCGCATGTTTTTCAGCCTGTGGCTGTGTGCGGAGGGCGCACGAGCGGGAGTGCTGCTTACGTATAAAGTGAATTGAAAGAAGCGCTTGCCAGAGGGTTGCGCAAACGCCTTGCTCTGCCCGGCGGCAAGGTTATCGAATTATCCCGGTAATCTATCCGCTACCGGGTGGATATGTCCCGGCGCCAGGAAAGGCGGCCCTGCCCATGGGTTCTTCGACGCCAGCCTCCCCCTCTCTCCCCGCGCTGTTGCTACAGCTTTCCATGGCGCGCGGGCGCGACGAGATCATGGCCGTGGTGCGCAGCGGCGTGCGGGCCCTGGTCGGCAGCGACGGGGTGACCTTTGTGCTGCGCGAGGGAGGCTTTTGCCACTATGCCGACGAGGACGCGATCAGCCCGCTGTGGAAGGGCCAGCGCTTCCCGCTGCAGACCTGCATTTCCGGCCACGCCATGCTGGAGCAGAGGCCGATCCTCATTCCCGACATCTATCTCGACCCGCGGGTGCCGCACGATGCCTATCGGCCCACCTTCGTCAAAAGCATGATGATGGTGCCGGTACGCACAGAAGATCCGGTGGGAGCCATCGGCGTCTATTGGGCGGACAAGCATCTCGCCACGGCGAAGGAAGAAGAGCTGGTGGCCACGGTTGCCAATGGCGCGGCGGTGGCGTTGACCAATGTGGCGCTCTATGGCGAGCTGGAGGCGGCGCGTGACGAGGCGCTGAAGGCCAATCGGGCGAAATCCGTGTTTCTCGCCAATATGAGCCACGAGCTGCGCACGCCGCTCAACGCCATCATCGGCTTTGCCGACATGCTGCAACTGCCTGCCATGGCGCGCACGCCCGAGCAGCTGACCTCCTACCTGCATCACATCTCTACCAGCGGCACCCACCTGCTGGACCTCGTCACCGACCTGCTGGCGCTGGCGGAGATCGAGGAGGGGCGTTTTCCCATCGCGCTCACGGCCCAGGATTGCGGCGAGATGGTGGATGATATCGTCGAGCGCATGAGCGGCACGGCGAGCCATGCCGGCATCGAGCTGCGCCGTCAGCTACCGCAGCGATCCCCTGGCCCGGTACGGGCCGACCGGCGGGCCACCAAGCAGATATTGCTGAACCTCGTCTCCAGTGCGGTGCAGTTTACCCCGCGTGGCGGGCTGGTGGAGGTCGGGGCGAGGGCCAGCGGTCCGCGCCGGACCTTCATGGTGCGCGATACCGGCGCCGGCCTTGATGAGGAAAAGCTGCAGCTGGTGCAGGACCCGTTCGTGCGGCAGGGCCGTCTGGCGAGCCTTGCCGGCGACGGGGGCGGCGGGCTCGGGCTCTCCATCGCCAGCGCCCTCACCCGGTTGCAGGGCGGCGATTTCAGCATTGAAAGCCGCAAGGGCACCGGCACCACCGTGACCGTATCGCTGCCAGCCTGGGCGGAGCTGACGGCGGGGCGGGGATAAGCGGTCCGGCGGGCCTCGAGACGTGCTGGTCGTCTCTTTCGTGCCCCGAGGCTAAAAGAAACTCGCCTCTATCAAATGCCGGGCATAGTTGTGATGGGCAGCGCCGGTTGCAATGACGCCTGGTGCAAACTCGTCGACGAAAATGCCGTCCTTCATGACCAGAATGCGGTCGCACATATGGGAGATGACCGAAAGGTCGTGGCTGACCAGAACATAAGTCAGCTTTTCCTCGGCTTTCTTGTCCGCCAGCAGGTTGAGGACCTCGGCCTGGACCGAGACGTCGAGCGCAGATGTCGGTTCGTCGAGCAGCAGGATTTCCGGTGCGAGGATGAGCGCGCGCGCGATGGCCACGCGCTGGCGCTGCCCGCCGGAAAGCTCATGCGGGAAACGATGGGCAAACTCCGCCGGCAGGCCAACCTGGATGAGGGCGGCACGCACTGTCTGGTCACTGGCTTCCTGACCCATGCAGCGTAGCGGCTCCGCAATGGTGCGCCCGATGCGGTGGCGCGGGTGCAACGAGCCGAACGGGTCCTGGAATACCAGCTGCATCCGGCGCAGTTCGTCCCGCGTCCGGCGCCAGGAGACAGGCTTTCCATCAACATGGATCGAGCCGCCCCAACCTGATTCCAGCCCGGCAAGGCAGCGCAGGACGGTAGACTTGCCGCAGCCACTTTCGCCGACGATGCCGAGGGTTTCCCCCGCTCTCACGTCAAAATCAAGCGAGCGCACGACATGATTGGTGCTCTCGTTCTTGCCATAGCTGACGTCGAGGCCACGCACTTCGATCACGTTCATCGGCTGGTCTCCAGTTGCGACAGCAGGGCACGATCGAGTGTTGCCAGCCGTGCCACGGGATGTTTGGGATCCGGCAGTGCCGCGAGCAGCCCACGGGTATAGGGGTGGGCGGCATTTTCGAGTTGAGCCAGCTTCTCCACCACGCGCCCGCGATACATGACGGCAACCTCGTCGCAAAAGGCGGCGACCATGCGGATATCGTGGCTGATGAGGATGAGACTGGAGCCCTGTTCGCGCACCAGGCTGTCAAGAAGCTCCAGCACCTCCGCCCGTACGCTGACGTCAAGCGCCGATGTCGGCTCGTCAGCGATCACCAGGCGGGGGCGGGCGATCAGCATCATGGCGATCATCACCCGCTGGCCCATCCCCCCGGAAATCTGGTGCGGGTAAAGGCCCGTCACCCGGGCGACATTCTGGATGCGCACCCGGGCGAGCATTTCGGCACCGGCTTGCTGTGCCGCCTTGCCCCGGAGCCCCAGATGCAGATGTGCGGCCTCTGCCACCTGGGCGCCAATAGTCAGGACCGGGTTCAGCGAATAACGCGGGTCCTGCATGATGAGCGCCATCTGTTTGCCGCGCAGTTGCCGGAGTGCCCGTTCGCCCAGCCGGGCCAGGTCCATTCCGGCAAACATCATGCGATCGGCCTCGACCCGGGCTGAACTGGAGAGCAGCCGCATGATGGCGCGGCCGACCGTGGATTTGCCGGAGCCACTTTCGCCGACAATGCCCAGCCGCCCGCCCGCCAGTTGCAGGTCGATGCCGTCAACGGCCGCGACGATGCCGCGGGCGTAGGTGACGCGCAGGTTTCGGATATCGAGTGTGGGTTCAGCCGCGTTCATGGCGAGGATCCAGGATATCGCGAAGGGTGTCGCCGACGACGTTAAAGGCAAGGCTGGTGAGCAGGATGGCGAGGCCCGGCATCACCGCGACCCACCAGTAGTCGATCATGTATTTGCGGCCTGCCGAGATCATTGCGCCCCATTCGGGGGCCGGCGGCTGGGCGCCGAGACCCAGGAAACCCAGCGATGCTGCCGTCAGAGTGATGGTTGCCATATTGAGTGTAAGACGAACCACGACCGAGGGAATGCACATCGGGGCGATGTAGAGCGTGAGCAGGCGCAGGTTCGAGGCGTCATACATCCGTGCGGCTGACACATAGTCGGAGTTTCGCACGACAAGAGCCTCGGCCCGGGCGAGGCGGGCGATGGGCGGCCATGAGGTGAGCGAGATGGCGACAATGGCGGTGTTGAGGCCGGGGCCGATCGCCGCGGCAAAAGCAAGCGCCAGCACCAGAGAAGGGAAAGAGAGCACAATGTCGGTGAGACGCATCAGCACCGCATCGACCCGGCCGCCGAAATAGCCGGCGACAACACCGATAATGAGGCCGATGGGGCCGACGATGGCGGAGACCGAAAAGACGGTGCGCAATGTAAGCCTGGCTCCCCAGACCAGCCGGCTGAAGATGTCGCGACCGAATTCGTCCGTTCCGGCCCAGTGTGAGGATGAAGGCGACAGGAGGGAGCTGTCCAGTACCTGCCGGTTCGGATCATAGGGGGCAAGCAGCGGAGCGCTGAGGGCAACAAGCACCAACAACGCCAGGACGATAACCCCGGCAAAGCCCAGAGGCTCGCGCCGCAGCGCGGACCAGAAGGGAAGTGTCAGGAAGCGATGCAGCAACGAAGGCCGCCGAGCGCCGGTCAGATCAGCTTTTGTCATGTCCATCTCAGTTGGCCTCCCGGGTCCGGGGGTCGAGAAGCTGGTAGGCGATGTCCGACAGGAAATTCAGCAGCATGAAGGCGATGCCGATGACGATCGTCGCTGCCACCACGGCATTGATGTCGCCGATCAGCAGGGCACTGGTCATGTACTGGCCGATACCGGGCCAGGAGAACACGATCTCCGTGACCACGGCGCCTTCCAGCAGTCCGCCATAGGAGATGGCGATGACCGTGATGAGCTGGACGGCAATGTTGGGCAGGACATGGCGATAAAGCGTGCCGGCCGGGCTGACGCCCTTGGCTCGGGCAGCGGTGACATAGTCCTGCGACAGTTGCTCGAGCGTGAAGCTGCGTGTCATGCGCGTGATGTAGGCCATGGCCGAATAGGCCAGCATGGAGGCCGGCAGGATGATGTGGGTAAGGGCGTTCTGGAAGATCTCCATATCCCCGGCCAGCAAGCTGTCGATCAGGATCATGCCGGTGACCGGCGGGACCAGCCCTTCGTAGAAGACGTCGATCCGCCCCGGACCGCCGACCAGCTGTAGTCCGGCATAGAAGACGAGCAACCCGATCATGCCGAGCCAGAAGACGGGCACAGAGTGGCCGACCAAGGAGATTACGCGGATAAGCTGGTCGACCCAGCTATCCCGTTTAAGGGCGGCCAGCAGCCCCAGCGGAACCCCGACTATCACAGAGAGAACAATCGCCAGAGTGGCTAGCTCCAGTGTGGCGGGAAAGGCGTGCCAAAGATCGTCCGACACGGAGTTGCCGGTCAGCGCCGCGACACCGAGATCGCCCTGCAGCAGGTGCCAGAAATAAAGGAGGAACTGTTCCGCGACCGGCTTGTCCAGTCCCAGGCGTTCGCGCATTGCGGCATAGGCCCTGGGGTCCGCCAGCTCTCCGACGATGCTTCCCACCGGGTCGGTGGGAAGCATCCGGCCGATCACGAAGGTGATCGCGACCAGCGCCAACAGACTGAGGACAAGTTGCACAAGGCGCTTGTCCAGCCTCATGGCTGCAAGCTGCTTCATGATCGGCTGAGCCATGGTTTACTCCGACTTCGTCACCTGATCGACGCGGGTCACCTGCTGGGGGTGGCCTTTGTAGCCGTGCACATCCGCGGCGATGGCAATCGGCAGGTAGCGCTCGAACATCGGCTGGACCGCAGGCACGGCGTCCACAAACATGTGCTGCAACTGCTCATACATGCCGACACGCTTCGATGCGTCATTTTCCGTCATGATCTTTGCCGTAAGCGCCGTCAGTTCCGGGATGTCCCAGCCGGATCGCCAGACGAAGTTCCCGGCATTGTTGGCTGCCAGAGAATTGTCGGGGTTCGAGGTGAACTGTTCCATCGCTCCCATGGCATTGGGCATGTAGGCGCCTGTCTGAGGGATCAGGATATCGAATTTGCGGGCCCGGTGATCGCCGACGATATCGGCCCCACTGCCCTGCAGGACCTGGGCCTGAATGCCGATATCGGCGAGGGAAGCCTGGATTGCTGTTGCCAGCTCAACGCGCGGGGTCTGGGCGATCGTCTTGATGGTGGTCGAAAAACCGTCGGGATAACCTGCCTCGGCCAGCAGCTTGCGGGCGAGCGCGGGGTCGTATTTCACGTCCGGGTCCGGGATGGCGCCCTCATAATCGGCCGGCACCGGCACCAGCCGTTTTACGCCATAGGGCCCCATGATGCTCTTCTGGATGCCATCGAAATCGATGGCGTGGAGGATTGCTTCGCGAACCTTTGGTTTGGAGAGCGGTTCGGCGGTGACGTTCATAGCCATGACGTAGAAGCCGCCCGTGGGCACCTTCTCGACCTTCACCTCCTTCTTGTCGGCGAAATAGGCGATGTCGGCCGGCGAGAGCGAGCCGGCGATGTCGATGTCACCCTGTTCCAGCATCAGGCGTTCGGCCTGGCTTTCCGGAACGTGGCGCATCACCACCCGCTTCATCCTGGCGGCCGGACCCCAGTAGTTCTTCGCTGCTGACAGGATGATGATGTCGTTGGGCGCCCAGCGCTGCAGGTCGAACGGTCCCGACCCGGCGGAGTGGGTGCGAAGCCAGTCATTGCCGAAATCACTGTCCTTTGCGTGGGCCATGACCGTCTTGCTGTCGATAACTGAAGCGGCAACCTCGGACAGGCGATAAAGGAGAAAGTCGGCCGCGACCTTGCCGGTTAGACCTATCCAGAAGGTCTTGTCGTCGATGGCCCTGGTCAGGCTGTCGATGTTGCCGGCGTTGTAGCCAACAGAGCCGAGCTTGGCAGCCGGAGCCTGGCTGAGCTTGATGACCCGGCGGATCGACCAGACCATATCCTCGGCTGTCACCGGATTGCCGGAGCCGTTGAAGGTCGCATCCTTCAGGTGAAAGGTGATGCCCTTGTCGTCGATATCCCATTTTTCGGCGAGCTGTGGGCTCAGCTTGCCGGAAGCGTCGGATGACACCAGCCGGTCATAGAGGTTGGCCATGACTTCGAGGGCGGTCGATTCCTGCCCCTGATGAGGGTCGAGCGAAATGACCTGTGCCAGCGAGGTGCCGTAGACGAGCGTATCTGCCGGGGTCTTTGCCGCAGCCGGGCTGGCCGCCGCAAGAGCTGCCATGGTTGCCAGAACGGTTGTCGCCAGGCAGTTGCGTACAAACGCGGATTTCGCGGTCCGGGTGGCCATCTGTTTCCTCCTTGGAGTTTTTTTATTTTACCCCCGGGGAGCCGTGCCCCCGGGTTTGGAATGACGAAGTCAGGCTGCTGCTTTCCTCCAGGGACGGATCAGATCCTGGAGCATCTCCTCCTCTTCCCCGGTCAGGTCAACCAGGGGAGGGCGTACTGTACCGACGGCAAAACCCTGCAGCCGCACGCCGGCCTTGATGGCGGCAACCGCGTAGCCCTTGCGGCGGTTGCGGATCGCCATGAACGGGAAGAAGAATTCGTTGAGGATGCGCTCGCACGTCTCTCGCTCGCCTGCTCGCAGTGCCTTGTAGAAGCTGACCGAGAGTGCGGGGACGAAGTTGAAGACCGCCGAGGAATAGGTGGTGAAGCCGGCGCCGAGATAGGCTTCGGCGAACAGCTCGGCCGTTGGCATGCCGCCGACATAGGCAAGGCGGTCTCCCAGCTTTGCGGTGATGTGCCGGACGTGGCCGATATCTCCTGTGCCATCCTTGAAGCCGATAAGATTGGGGCACGCGTCGGCCAGACGCTGGAGCGTTTCGACACCCAGAACGCTGTTGTCGCGGTTGTAGACGGTGACGCCGAGGCCGGTGGCCGCGCATACGGCCTTTACATGGGCGTAGAGGCCTTCCTGGGGTGCATCGATGAGGTAGTGCGGCAGCAGCAGGATGCCGTCTCCGCCGGCCTCCTCGATCTCACGGGCCAGCTTGACCGCAACGGCAGTGCCCCAGCCGCATCCGCTGATAATCGGAGTGCCGTTTGCGGCTTCCTTGGCCGTACGCACAATGGTGGGGATTTCGTCCGGGCGCAGCGAAAACATCTCGCCTGTGCCCCCTGCAGCAAACAGGACCGAGGCCTCGAAGCCAGAGAGCCAGCCGATATGGGCCTGATAGGCTTTGGCATTGAAGGCGCCGTCTTTGTCAAACGGGGTGACGGGAAAGGAAAGCAGCCCTCCGCCCAGTGCCGCCTTGATCTGGTTTCTATCCACGCAATCCCTCCCTCTCGGCCTTGATCGCCCTTGATCTCGATCACACAATGCGAATACTCATACGCTGTCACAGCATGTATTGGCAGATGACATATGACGACTCATAGTACGACATAATCGGAAAGGCAATGGTGGATCGATGAACGCGCCAGCGTCCACAAAAGGAAAGGCGAGGCTTGCCGACGGTGTTGTTGAGGCGATCCGTGCCGAGGTGACGCAAGGTGTACTCGCACCCGGATCGCAGTTGCCGACCGAGCCGGTTCTGATGGAGCGCTTTGGCGTCAGCCGGACGGTTATCCGTGAAGCATTTGCCGAATTGCGCGCTGCGGGGCTGGTATATCCGGCCCAGGGAAAAGGCGTTTTCGTCGCGGAACGGTTGCCGCCGGCATCAAGCATGCTGTCAGCAGACGAGAAGCGATCCATCCCGCGCACGATAGAGATGCTGGAGTTTCGCTGTGGCATCGAGGTGGAAGCTGCTGGCCTGGCTGCTGCCCGACGATCAAGTGCTCAAGATTATGAAATATCTGAGAAAAACTTTGAGATGCGGCAGGTGGCGCTGGCGGCGCGCGGGACGGCTGAAGCCGATTTCGAATTTCACATGGCCATCGCCCGCGCCTCCAACAACGCATTCTTCGTCGACGCACTGTCACGGTTCGGACCGTCTGCGATTCCACGCAGTACCCTGCCCAGCCTGACCGAGGTGCAATCGGCCGATTATCTGCAGACAATTCTTGCCGAGCATGGGGCGATTGCCGACGCCATATCGCGGCAGGATGTCGAGGCCGCCCGCAGTGCCATGCGCACGCATCTGGAGAATTCGCAAAAACGCTACAGGGCGGTGGCGCTGGCCGTTCATGCCGGGCCAATGGTGGCGTCCGCCGCGGCGCCGGAGTGACGCCGTCGGCAGGGAGGGGCTTGCATCCTTCAAGAATCATACTATGACATAGGTCAATACGTATGACTGGAGGGAATGAATGTATATCGGGACCCAGAAAGAGCCGCGGGACGACGCCGATTTTGCCATGCTGGCGCAGTTTGGCATCCGACATATCTGCCTTGATCCGCCCGGCAACTGGAGGGGCTGGTCGCTGGATGCGCTAAAGGCGCATCGGGCAGACGTGGAGCGGCGCGGGCTTGTGCTGGACATGATCCAGTTGCCGTTACCGTCAGTGCCGGTCGACAGGGCGCCTTGCGCCGACATCTTGCTGGGCGGTCCGGAGCGCGATGCGCAGATTGCGGCGGTATGCAAGCTGATCGAGGACTGCGGCGCCGCCGGCATCCCGGCGGCAAAATATAACTTCAACTATATTGGCATTCCGCGCAGCGAAGACGAGATCGGCCGTGGTGGCTCCCGCAATTCATCCTTTCGCTGGGAAAAGATGGATCCTGACGCTGCGCCGCCCTGCTCGCCGCTGAGTGAAGACGAGATATGGTCACGGGCCGATTATTTCCTCGCCCGCGTGGTGCCGGTAGCGGAACAGGCCGGTGTGCGGCTTGCCTGCCATCCGCACGATCCCTGGACCCCGCCGGGTTATCGCGGCGTAACCCGTATCCTGGGCACGGTCGAAGGGATGAAGCAGTTTGTCGGCCTGCATGACAGCCCGTTCCACGGGCTTAACTTCTGCATCGGCACCGTCGCGGAAAATCTGGAAGATCCGGCGCGTGAAATGGATGACGTGATCCGCTGGTTCGGCACACGGGGCAAACTGCACAATATCCATTTCCGCAACATCAAGGGCCGCAAACTCGGTTTTACCGAGGTGTTCCTGGATGAGGGCGACGTGGACATGATCGCCGCCCTGCGTGTGCTGAAAGAGGTTGGCTATCAGTACATGGTCATGCCCGATCATGTTCCCGCGATTGATGCACGGGACCCGGAAGGGGCTGCCTTCGCTTTTTCATACGGCTATATCGCAGCGGCCCTGCAGGCTGTCGGAGCTTGACGTGACTTTCAAACCCCAGGGCAAGCATCTGATCGCCGGTGACTGGGTGGCGAGCGAAGAGCGGTTCTTTTCGGCCCCGGTGCGCGGTACGGTCGAGAGTTTCGGCGTTGCCAGTGCCGATCAGATCGACCGGGCAGTACGGGCGGCGGAAGAGGCATTTGGCGTTTATGGCTGGCTGCCGCGCGAGCAGCGGGCAACCTTTCTGGAGGCAATTGCCGGTGAGATCGAGGCCCGGGGCGAGCAGATAACGGAGATCGCCTGCCGGGAGAGCGGACTGCCGCCGGCTCGCCTTGAGGGCGAGCGGGGGCGCACGGCGGGACAGCTCAGGCTGTTTGCCGCCCATATTCGCGCCGGGGATTATCTTGACCGGCGGCACGATGGTGCGCTGCCGGAGCGTCAGCCGCTGCCGCGCCCGGATATCAGGATGATGCAGCGGCCGATCGGGCCGGTGGCTGTGTTCGGCGCCTCCAATTTTCCGCTCGCCTTTTCGGTTGCCGGAGGAGATACCGCCTCGGCGCTGGCGGCGGGATGCCCGGTGGTGGTAAAGGGTCATCCGGCCCATCCCGGCACCAGCGAGCTGGTAGCCGAAGCTATCCTGGCCGCAATAGACGCCACCGGCGTGCCAGCGGGCACATTCAGCCTTGTCCAGGGCAACACGGCTGCGGTGGGGCACGCGCTCGTCCGGCATCCGTTGATTGGGGCGGTTGGTTTTACCGGGTCGCTTGCGGCCGGCCGGGCGTTATTCGATCTTTGCGCCGCGCGGCCGCAACCCATTCCGTTCTTTGGGGAGCTGGGCTCGATCAATCCGATGTTCCTGCTGCCGGCGGCACTCGCGGCCCGCAGTGAGGCGATCGGACGCGGTTGGGCCGGGTCGTTGGCTATGGGGGCCGGCCAGTTTTGTACCAATCCTGGTGTCGCCATCCTGCCGGCGGGGCAGGCGGGGCCGCTGGTTGCGGCCACCCGAACCGCACTTGCGGAGCCGGCGCCGCAGCTAATGCTGACAGACGGGATTGCCGGAGCTTGCCGGCAGGGTGCTGACCGGCTGCAGGCTGTTGCTGGAGTGGAAACAGTCCTGAAGGTGGAGGCCGAAGGCCGTTACGGTGCGCCGTGCCTGCTCCGGACCAGCGGCAAGGTCTGGATGGCGAACCCTGAATTGGCACACGAAGTCTTCGGGCCGGTGGGGATCGCCGTCGTGGTCGCGGACGAGGCGGAAATGATGGCCGTTGCCCGCAGCCTTGAAGGCCAGCTTACGGCCACCTTGCATATGGATGAGGGTGACCATCCGCTGGCTGCGCAACTGCTCCCCGTGCTGGAGCGCAAGGCCGGTCGCGTGCTGGTGAATGGCTTCCCGACCGGAGTTGAGGTTTGCAGTGCCATGGTCCATGGCGGCCCCTATCCGGCCTCGACCAATTTTGGCGCGACTTCGGTAGGGACGCTGGCCATCCGGCGGTTTCTGCGGCCTGTCAGTTATCAGAATGTGCCGGCAAGCCTTCTGCCGGCAGATCTCACCTAAAGCGCCGCGAGGAACGTCAGAACCGCAGCCCGCTCGTCCGCGCCCAATTGCGCAAAACCGTCCCGCGCCTTTTGCGCTTCCCCGCCATGCCAGAGAATGGCTTCGGTAAGGGTGCGGGCGCGGCCGTCATGCAGATAGACGGGCGGTTTGCTGGCGACGGTTTCGGCAAGGCCAAGGCCCCAGAGCGGGGCGGTGCGCCATTCGGTGCCGGTGGCCCCGCCCTGCGGCACGCCATCGGCAAGCCCGTCGCCCATATCGTGCAGAAGCAGGTCGGTGAAGGGGTGGATGGTCTGGTTTGCCAGTTCGGCAAAGGGGCTGCTGCCGGTCGTCAGCGTCTCCTGGTGACAGGCGGCGCAGCCGAGCGAGCGGAAGAGGGCAAAGCCGCGGGCGATTTGCGGGTCACCGCCGCCGCGCCGCTCCGGCACCGACAGCAGGTGGCTATAGACGGTCAGCTGATCGGCAAAACGGGCGGGCAGTTCGGTAGGGTTGCTGCCGGCGGCGGCGCGGCAGGCAGCCTGACGTTCGCCGCCCGGGCAATCCGGGGCGGGGAAGGCGGCGGAGGTGAGGCCGAAATCCCGGTGGGTCGCAATCATCACCTGCTCCAGCAGGCTTGCCACGCTGGCCTTCCAGCCGAAGCGGCCGAGACTTTCCTTGCCGGTTACGCTGTCCGTCACCCGGTTCATGCGGCCACTGATGCCATCGCCATCCTTATCGTCCGCGTCGGCCAGGGCGGCGATTTCATTTTCCGGCACGGCGGCCAGCAGGCCAAGGCCGATCATCGGGGGGGCGAGGCGGGCGCTGACGGCCATTTCCGGCGGCGGCCCGGCCCAGCGCCAGACGGGTTTTTCCAGTGTTACCGTTTCGCCGCCGGCAAGGGAGGCACGGCTTTGCTGCCAGACGAGGGCAGGATAGGGCAGCGGCTCAAGGCCGGGCAGGACCTTGCGCTGGAGCTGGGTGCCGAAAAGCGGGTGCGGCGCTTCAGCCGGGGAGCCGGCGATGGAGAGATGCAGCAGTAGCGTTTCCCGGTCACCGCGCCCGTCGCGATGATGGCAGGCGGTGCAGGAGCTTTCTTCAAAATAGGGGCCAAGGCCGCTGAAGGGCGCTTCGGGCCGTGCCGGATCGAGGGGCCGCCAGTCGGTATTGAAGATGCGGTTGCCGGCCACAAAGTCGCGCAGATCGCCGGGAGCGAGATTGGCGGCCGGCAGGCCAAAGGCAGGCTCCCCGGCAAAAGCGCGGCCGGTGGCGCCGCCCAGGGTTACCGGGGGCGCCGGCAGTGGCGAAGTCAGTGCGGCCGGGGAGGCAATGCTGGCTTGAGCCGGGGCAGGCTGATCCGTTGGCCCGCAGGCGGCCAGCAGCAAGAGGCCGGCAAGGGCCGCCATTGCCGGCAGGAGCCGGCCGGTGGCCCGTCGCCCCGCAGCCATCAGCCGGGCGGGCTCAGGCGCCAGCGCATGGCATTGGCGCCGTCGCGGTAAAAACGCGGGTGGCGCACGATGCTGCGCATCAGCTCAAGGGCAATGATGCCGGCGGAGGTAAAGTCGTTACCGACACCGTTCTTGACGAAAATCTGCCCGCAGCCGGCCATCTCGCCCATATTGATGACGAGAATATAGGCGTTGCCGCGGCTGCAGATTTCGATGATGCGCTCCAGATCTTCTTCACGCTTGAAGGGCGGTTCGTGAGCGGTAACTGAGCGCATGTTGTAACCCCTGCCAGCATGCATCCTGCAACTGGCGGTCTGATCCTTATTCCTGCTTGGTCTTGCCACAGTTCCCCCGCTTTGCAAAGCTGCTAAGCTGAACAGGCAGGGCAGCTATTTCAGGTAGATGGCAGTGCTTGCGGCGGTGCAACAGGATGGAACCGAGCCCGGGCTATGGCTGATGACGGCCTGAAACAACCGGTGATCGTCAGGATCAAGAAAGTCGGCGGGGCCGCGCATGGCGGCGCCTGGAAGGTGGCCTATGCCGACTTTGTGACCGCGATGATGGCCTTCTTCCTGCTGCTCTGGCTGCTGAATGCCGTTGAACATCCCAAGATCGAAGGTGTTGCCGACTATTTTGCCCCGGTGAGCGCCACGCGCTCCACCTCGGGCTCCGCCGGTATCTTCGGCGGCGATGCGCTGACCAAGGGCGGCATCAATGCCCCGGCACCTTCCATCATCGCGACGCCGCTGCCGGTGGAAGTGGACCCGCCGGGGGACGATGAATTCGGCGGCGAGGATGAAGGGCTGATCCAGACGAAGAAGCCCATCGAGGGCGACACCATGGCAACCAGCCCCGATGACGTTGCCGGCAATGCGCCGACCGGCGCGACGGTGAAGCCGCCCAAGATTGCCGACCCCAAAATGGAGAACAAGGACGGCACCACCGACCCCAACGCGCCGGAGGTGGACAAGCTGAGCCCGGAGGACATGCGCAAGGAACTCGCCAAACGCGAGGAACAGCGCTTCGAGACCGCCGAGCGCCGGCTGAACGCCGCCATCCAGCAGAACCCGCTGCTGAACGCCCTGAAAGACAGCCTCAAGATTGACCGCACGCCGGAGGGGCTGCGCATCCAGCTCCTGGACCAGGACCGTTTCTCGATGTTCCCGACCGGCAGCAACGCGCTTTATGACCAGACACGCGCTATCCTGCAGGCGGTGGCCAGGGTGATTTCCGTTCTGCCCAACCGCATCAAGATCGAGGGGCATACCGACAGCGTGCCCTTCAACGGGGTGAATGGCTATGGCAACTGGGACCTGTCGGTGGACCGCGCCAATGCGGCGCGGCAGGTGCTGATGCAGGCAGGCATTCCCGAAGACCGCATTGCCCAGGTGGTTGGCCTTGCCAGCACCGACCCGGCCCTGCCGGCCGACCCCACCAATCCGCGCAACCGGCGCATTACCATGGTGCTGCTGACCGACCTGCCCAGTACCTCGGGTTACGACCCCAATGCCGCGCCGGAACTTTTGAAATAAGCCCATCCGCTTTCGATTGAGGCCGCTTTGGCGCCGCTGTTTGCGGGCGAGGGCGAAGCGTAAGTCGCCGGGGCGGTTATCCGTGAATGAGTCGGCGAACGCTGCTGCGGCGCGGCATGGCCAAAACCGGCGAAATTGGCCCGGAAACCGGCTGAAAGCGGTTTCGTCCTGTTGCCATTTTGTGACAGATGGGGTGCCGGCAGAAGAAAAATGCCGCACCGCATTTCGAAAGTGCGGCTTTGCATTTTCGAAAGCAGAAATCCGGGGATCGTAAATATCTTTCGATGGCTTTTTGTTCTGTCGGAAATTTCGAAAGCAAAATTTTCGCTTAACCGGTTTAGCAGAAAAATTGACCGTTTTTAGACGCTTTCAGAGGCTTGTCGACACGGAAACTGCGCTTTTGAGCCTGGAAGCTCCGGTCACAAAATAGTCCCTTGCGCAGTGAAACCAGCCTGCGTCAGTTTCGTTTCATCAAGGAACGCAAACGCCCTGGTGAGCAACATCTGCGGCACGGAAACGGCAGGCACCAAAACAAGCCACCGGCTCTGACGCAGGCCTCGACGGAGACATGGAAAATGGTCAAGCAGACGAAACCGCCGGTGGCGGTAACGCCCGATCTTTGCCTGAGCACGCCCGCCCCGGTGGCCGGCAAGCGCGTCTATGCCTTCAGCGAGGGCCGCGCCGAGATGCGCGAACTCCTGGGTGGCAAGGGTGCCAATGTGGCCGAAATGGCCCGCCTCGGCATTCCGGTGCCACCGGGCTTCGTCATCACCACCGAGACCTGCCGCGACTTCAACACGCTCGGCCAGCGGTTTCCCGCCGACCTTCAGCTGCAGGTCGACAAGGCGCTTGCCGCGCTGGAAGCGCAGAGCGGCCGCAAGCTGGGCGATGCCGAGGACCCGCTGCTGGTATCGGTCCGCTCGGGCGCTGCCATCTCGATGCCGGGCATGATGGACACGGTGCTGAACCTTGGCCTCAATGACCGGGCGGTTGCCGGCCTTGCCCGCAAGAGCGGCGATGTGCGCTTCGCCTGGGATGCCTACCGCCGTTTCATCCAGATGTTCGGCGATGTGGTGCTGGGCATCGACCATGCGCTGTTCGAAGAAGCTTTGGCTGAGGCGCGCGCCGAGCGCGGCGTTGCGGAAGATACCGGGCTGACCCCGGTCGATCTCACCCGCCTTGTTGACCGCTACAAGCTGATTGTCCGGCAGGCGACGGGCGCCGAGTTCCCGCAGGAGCCGGAAGTGCAGCTCATGAAGGCCATCCGCGCCGTGTTCATGAGCTGGGAGAGCCAGCGCGCCCGCACCTATCGCCGCATCGAGGGCATTACCGGCCTTGCCGGCACGGCTGTTACCATCCAGGCGATGGTGTTCGGCAACCGGGCCGGCGAAAGCGGCACCGGCGTCGTCTTCTCGCGCAATCCGGTAACGGGCGAGCGCGAACTTTATGGCGAGTTCCTGGCCAACGCGCAGGGTGAAGATGTCGTGGCCGGCATCCGCACGCCGGAGCCGGTGGCCGTGCTGAAGGAGCGTATGCCGGGCCTCTATGACGAGCTGACCGCGCTGTCGGACAAGCTGGAAGCCCACTACCGCGACATGCAGGACATCGAGTTCACCATCGAGCAGGGCAAGCTCTTCCTCCTGCAGACGCGGGGCGGCAAGCGCAGTGCCCGGGCGGCGGTGCGTATCGCCACCGATCTGGTGGCCGAGGGTGTGCTGACGCGGGAAGAGGCGCTGCTGCGGGTCGATGCCATGAGCCTTGACCAGTTGCTGCACCCGACCATTGCACCGGATGCCAAACGCACCGTGCTGGCCCGCGGCCTGCCGGCAAGCCCCGGCGCGGCGGCAGGCGCCGTCGTGTTCTGTGCCGATGCGGCCGAGGCTGCGGCGGCGCGCGGCGACAAGGTCATCCTGGTGCGTCGCGAGACGAGCCCGGAGGATGTGCACGGCATGCATGCCGCACAAGGCGTGCTGACGGCGACCGGCGGCATGACCAGCCACGCCGCCGTGGTGGCTCGCGGCATGGGCAAGTGCTGCGTGACCGGTGCGGGCACGCTGATCATCAACGAAGCGGCCGAAACCATCACCGCGCCGGACGGCACGGTGGTGAAGGCGGGCGATCTCATCACCCTTGATGGCGGCACCGGCGAAGTGATGCTGGGCGCGGTGGAAACCGTGCTGCCGGAACTGGGCGAGGATGTGCGCCAGCTGCTGGCCTGGGCGGACGCGGTGCGCGAGATGAAGGTGCGCGCCAATGCCGACACGCCGGAAGATGCCGCCCGTGCCCGCGATTTCGGCGCCGAAGGCATCGGCCTTTGCCGCACCGAGCACATGTTCTTCGCCCCGGAGCGCATCCGCGCCATGCGGGAGATGATCCTGGCCGAGGATGAGGCCGGCCGCATCGCTGCGCTGGACCGGCTGCTGCCCTACCAGCGGGCCGATTTCGCCGGCATCCTCAAGGAAATGGCGGGCCTGCCCGTCACCATCCGCCTGCTCGACCCGCCGCTGCATGAGTTCCTGCCGCAGGGCGAGGGGGCGATTGCGGAACTTGCCGGTGACCTCAAGGTTCCGGTCGAGCGCCTCAAGGACCGGCTGCATGCCCTGCATGAAGCCAACCCGATGATGGGCCATCGCGGCTGCCGCCTGATGATCACCTATCCGGAAATTGCCCGCATGCAGGCCCGTGCCATCACCGAGGCAGCCTCGCAGCTGGCCGCGGAAGGCGTCGAGACGGCTGTCGAGGTGATGGTGCCGCTGGTTGGCCTTGAGGGCGAGTTCAATGCCCTGGCCGACGTGGTGCGCGACGAGGCGGCAAAGGTGGAAGCCGAGACCGGCCACACCCTCGCCATCAAGGTGGGCACGATGATCGAGCTGCCGCGGGCCTGCCTGCGGGCCGGGGAGATTGCGGCCAGCGCCGAGTTCTTCAGCTTCGGCACCAACGACCTGACGCAGTTCACCTTCGGCTTCAGCCGGGATGATGCCGGCAAGTTCGTGCCGGCCTACCGCGAGCGCGGCCTCCTGGCCCACGACCCCTTCGCCAGCCTCGATACCGATGGTGTGGGCGATCTGGTGGCCATCGGCGTTGCCCGTGGCCGGGCGAAACGCGCGGGTCTCAAGACCGGCATCTGCGGTGAGCATGGCGGCGATCCGGCCTCGATCGCCTTCTGCCACGGCGCCGGGCTCGATTATGTCTCATGCTCGCCCTACCGCGTGCCGGTGGCCCGCCTTGCGGCAGCGCAGGCAAGCCTCAAGGCCCCGCGGACGGTGCTGGCCGCGGCTGCCGAATAACAGGTTCAAAAGCAAGAAGAAACCGGAGGAAACGCCCGTAACAAACCTGGGGCGGCACTGCTGACGAGGCACTGCCGACCCCGATAACAGGCCCCCTTGCCCCCGCCTTCGGCGCCGCTTCCTGAACTCATCTTGGAAGCGTCGCCGGGCGGGGGTCTTTTTTTGGGGGTCAGGCTGACGAGGGGGCAGGCGCCACTTGCGGCAGGGCGTCCACTTCATAGGTCCACACCCGGAACTCCTTCAGCACATGCGGGCCGAAGGAGTTGATGAGCGGGATATCCGCGGCGTCGCGGCCCCGGGCAACGACGATGCGGCCGATACGCGGCACATTGTTGCGCGGATCGAAGGTGTGCCAGACGCCATCGAGGAAAACCTCGATCCAGGCAGCAAAATCCATCGGGCCCGCGACGGGCACGCCGAAGTCGCCGAGATGGCCGTTGACGTAGCGCGCCGGAATGTTGAGGCAGCGGCAGAAGGTGACGGCCAGATGGGCGAAATCCCGGCACACACCCACGCCTTCCCGGTAGGCCTCCAGCGCGGTGCGGGTAGCGCGCGCCTGCATATAGTCGAAATGGATGTGGTTATGGACGAAGTCGCAGATGGCCTGCACGCGTCCCCAGCCGGGCGGAATGTTGCCGAAGAGATCCCAGGCGGTCTGACTCAGATGGTCCGTCTCGCAATAGCGGCTGCCCACGAGGTAGGCGAGGCAATCATCCGGCAGTTCCGGAACCGGTAGTTCTCGGGCCTGCGGGCAGACCGGGTCCGGCAGGCCGTCATCCTCGATGGTGGCATCGCCCCAGATCGTTACATCCCCGGCCGGAACGGCAAAACGCCGGCACAGATTGCCGAAAAGATCGATATAGGTCGATGTCGGCACAGGCGGGTTGGTGAAGGTGGTCTCCGGTATCCGGATGCCGGGCGCGTGCTGTTCGTGAACCGACAGCAGGCAGACCAGCGCTGTCGGCTGGGGGAAAGTAAGGGTGATTTCATAGCCGTAGCGGATCAGCATCGTCGCCGGGTTACCTCTGCCAGATGGTTGGGCAAGCAAGACTATGGAAGGCGGCCTATCGGGCCTGCGGGCCGCTGCCGAAAGTGCGGGCGATAAGGGCATCCTGCCTGTCGGCCGCCGTCGGACGCATCGGCTCCAGCACATCCTGCCGGGCCACACGCTCGAAGTTCTCGTCCTCATTGCGCAGCCGGTATTGCGGCGCGCCGCCTTCGGGCGGAAGCGTCGCGGTGATGCGGTAGACCTCGGCGTAGCTGGCCGGGTGGCGAAAATCATATCTGAGCCGCACGGTCTGGCCGATGGCGTAGAGATGCCGGAACGGATCCCCGGGAGCGGCGCGGCCTTTGGCCTTAGCCGTTCCGGGCGCGGTTTTTCTGGTCGTCTTCGGGGATGACATGGGGAGTTTCCTTCCTCGTGCGGGTGGAAATGATCGCCGCCGGGCGGGCCCTGCGCCGGTTATTGCGCGGCTCTCCTGCGGGGTGCCGCTTTGCGGGGGGGGGGGGGCGGTCCCCCGGTGTCGCGGCAGGCGATGGATAAGGTGCGGTCGAAGCTCGGGCGCCTGTTTGTCCACTCCGGCAAGGGGATGGCTGCGGGAGGGCGGCGCTCCTGATCAAATCACCGAAACTGATTATCTGGCAGGTGAAAAGAAAAAAGCAAGTAGACGAATTTTATTTATGACTTTCAGTGCTGAATTTCTAACGTAATAATTATACTTAAGGCGCTGATATTAAACATTATAATTTTAAAAACATCACCATAACGTAAATAAATTTTTTAAAAATGGAACGAATTATTAATATTTAAAGGGATAATTTCTGATTCTTTGGTATCATAATTTTTCGAAGGTGGGGTGAATTGCTTTTCGACGGGAAAAGTCCGACCCCGCCCCGCGAGATTGTCCGGGTCATGCGCGCTGAAACCAGTGCCAGCCTGGGCGTTGCGGCCCTGAAAGCGCCCCCCGCACGATATCGGTCCGGCACGTGACACGTTGGTTCTGGCCCGGGGGATGTCCCTGCAGAGCCATCGGCAGGCGTCCTGCCTTTCCGCGCAGAACGGGCAATCGGATCATCGACCGGAAAGGATTGAAATCATGTCAGACCAGGTTGCAGCAAAACCGACACTCTCCCGGCGTATCGAGGGCTATCAACCGTCGAAAACCGTCTTGTTCTGGTCCTGCGTCGTGGTGGCCATTGCCACCATTGTCGTTGGCTTCAGCTGGGGGGGCTGGGTCACCGGCGGCAGCAGCCGTGCTGCGGTCATCGCGGCAGGCGAGACGGCCCGCGGGCAGCTGGCATCGGCGATTTGTGTTGAAAGGTTCAACGCTGCACCGGATGCCGCGGCAAAACTCATGGAATTCAAGGCGATTTCCAGCGGTTACGCACAGCGTCAGTTCGTCGAGGCCGGTGGCTGGGCGACCATGCCTGGTGAAACCACCCCCAACAGCGCTGGCGCCAGCGGATGCGTTACGGCCCTCGGTAGCCAGAGCTGAAGGCTGCCCGTTCGCGGGCTGACGAACGGTGAAATAAAGGGGGCAGCGCCTTTAGCCGGGCGCTGCCCTTTTTCTGTCTTGAGCGGATCGCCGCCGATGCGGGCACCCTTCAAGGGCCAGAAAGATCGAAGCTGTCCTCCACCCGCGCGATCCAGCGGCTGACCGCCGGCCAGTTTTCCAGCCGGAAACCGGCATCCGGGCAAAGCCGGGTGTAGGCGACGATGGAAAGGTCGGCGAGGGTGGGGGTATTGCCGACAAAGAACGGCCGGCTGGAAAGCTCGTGCTCCATCAGGTCAAGCACGCCGTTGCAGCGCTGGATCAGGGCCGGATCGAGCGTTTCGATCGTGGCGCCGCGCAGGATGATGTTGCCCCGGGCAACCGCCAGCGCCGGCTCGTGGCTGTACTGTTCCCAGAACAGCCACTGCATCATCTGCGCCCGCTCGAACGCATCCGCCGGGATCAGCGCGCTGCCTTCCGCCAGATAAAGGCAGACGGCATTGGACTGCGAGAGCATCCGGCCATCGTCAAACTCTACCAGCGGCACCTGGCCGGCGGGGTTCCTGGCGAGGAATTCAGGGGTGCGATGTTCGCCCTTCAGCAGATCGGTTTCGATCCATTCCACCGGCTTGCCCAGATGCCGGGCGGTCCACCAGATCTTCAGGCAGTTGCCGGAGAGGTTATATCCGTAAAGGCGCATGGCTTCTGTTCCCCTTTTTATCGCGGACGGGGAAGGTTGCAGTGGCGAGCCTTTACGGCAAATCGATTGTTTTGATGCTGGGCATAAGCGGTTGTGATGGGCCCGAGAGCTTCCCTTCGCCACGAAAGTGGGGAAGGTGGCGCGAAGCGCCGGATGAGGCTGTTGGCGCAGCCGCTTGCCGCTGTCGGCGAAGAACGGCAGGCCCACACCCCCACCACCCTCCGGGCCGCCTCCCCTTTCATGGGGAGGCTAATTTAGACCGGGTATTATATTTTTAAGCCCGGTTAAATTTGTGCTGCCAACGCCACTGCGTCCGCGCCGGCAGGCAGGAAGTCCGGGCATTCCGGGTCGGTGGCGGCACGCCACAGGGCTTCGGCAATTTCGTCCGACTGTGTCACCAGCGTATCCTGCTGCCAGTTCGCAAAAACCTCCCCCGCTATGGCGGTATAGGCGTCCGGGATGTTGAAGCCGACACGGGCGCGCGCGTTTTCGCCGAACTTTGTCGTTGGGGCGCGGCCGGGGGCGATAACGCGCACCTTGATGTTGAAGGGCGCAAGTTCCAGCGCAAGCGAGCTGGAGAAGGCATTCACCGCCGCCTTGCTGGCGGTATAGACCGAGAGCAGATGCAGGGGCTTGAGCGTGACCGAGGAGGTGACGTTGATGATGGTGCCGGAGCGGCGCTCGCGCATCTGCGGCAGCACCGCCTGCGTCATCGCCATGGTGCCGAAGGTATTGGTCTCGAAGGTCTCGCGCACATTGGCCATCGAAACGCCTTCCAGTGCGTTGAGCAGGCCGATACCGGCATTGTTGACCAGAACATCGATGGGCCCGGCCGCTGCAATGGCGGCTTCGATGCTGGCCGCATCGGTCACATCCAGCTGCAGCACGGAAAGGTTTGGCGAAGCCGGCAGGATATCGGCATCGGGCGTACGCATGGTGGCAACCACCCGCCAGCCCTGCTTCAGGAAATAACGGGCGGCTTCAAGGCCAAAGCCGGACGAGCAGCCGGTGATGAGAATGGTCTTCACTTGGGGGATTTCCTTTTAGGGGAGCGTCACGGGGAACGGGGCTCAGGAGCCAAGGCTAGGCGCCGCCTTCCGGACGTGCTACCGGTAGAAATCCTGTTTTCATCAGCAAGAGTCCGGAAATGGCCGATCCACTGGCCGAGATGGTGCGGCTGCTGCAATTGACGCCCTCGGTCTCCAAACTGGTGGAGGCAGCGGGGCTCTGGTCCGTCAGGCGCAGCGAGACCGGCCGGCCGTTCTACGGGGCGGTGCTGGAGGGCGGCTGCCGGCTGAGCGTGCGCGGACAGGAGCCGATCCTGTTGCGGGCCGGGGATTTTGTGCTGATCCCTGCCGCCTTTGACTACACCAATTCCAGCTTGCGCCTGCCGCCGGGCACCACCCATGACGCAACGCGCATGGAATTCAGCCCCGGCCGGGTTCGCCTCGGCGATCCGGAGGGGGATGCGGAAGTGCGACTGCTGATCGGGCACTGCAATTTCGGCTCGCCGGATGCGGCGCTGCTGGTTTCGTTGCTGCCGCAGATCGTGCATGTGCGCGGGCAGGAGCGGCTCACCACCCTGCTGCAACTGGTGGCCGACGAGGCGCGGGCGGCCCGGCCGGCGCGCGAGGTCATTCTGGAGCGGCTCATCGAGGTTATGTTCATCGAGGCGCTGCGGGCAACGGGCGGGGCGGCGGCCTCGCCGGGCCTGCTGCGCGGCCTTGCCGACGAGCGGCTGGCGCAGGCGCTGCGGCTGATGCATGGCGAGCCGGCCCGGGCCTGGACGGTCGCGGAACTCGCCGGTCGGGCGGCGCTCTCCCGCACCGTGTTCTTCGAACGCTTTCGCCGCGAGGTGGGGCTGGCGCCGATGGAATATCTGCTGCACTGGCGCATGGCGCTGGCCAGGGATCTGCTGCGCCGCCGGGCCTGCGGGCTGGCGGAAGTTGCCGAACGGGTGGGCTATGGCTCCGCCAGCAGCTTCAGCGTCGCTTTCACCCGCCACACCGGCGAGCCGCCGACAGCCTATGCAAGGCGGCGTGAAGCGGCGGAGTAGGGGAGGCTGGCGCCTTGAGGCTGCCTCATTACCCCCACCGCCTTCGGGCCGCCTCCCCGGGAGGGGAGGCTGATTTTAACGGTATATCAATGCCATACCCCATCCTCCCCCGTTTCTGGACGGGGGAGGTACCCCGCGAGAGCGGGGTGGAGGGGGGTAATGAGGTGCGGTTTGCGCCGGCGCCCCTGACCTTTGTTACGCCATCAGGGCGCCGATGAGCCTCTGGCCTTCCGGCGTCGGGGTGGCGAGGCCTTCGAGAATGATCTGGCGGCCGGAATAGTTGCGACCATAGAGATCCTTGTTAAGGCCGGTGCGCGGCGCGATGCCGGTGCCTTCGACGCTGACGCCGGCATAAAGGCCCTGCACGGTGTTGGCGAAGAAATAGATGTCCTGCAGGTTGTTGGTGGAAATCTCGGCATCGATGCCGTCATCGATGGCTGCCGCGCTGGCGTCGATGCCGATCTTGCCGCCGCCATCCACGAACTTCTTCAGCACGGTGTCGCGCATGACGATGAGCATGAGCTGGGTTTCCTGCGCGCCGATCTGGAAGCCGAAGCTGCCGGAGCCGGCGGTGTAGAAAGCCGGGGCGCTCCACACGCCATTGTCGCTGCGGCCAAGGATAACGCCGGTGCCGCCTTCGCCGCCGACGATGAGGCCGGCCTTGATGAGGCTGGGGAACAGCATGACGCCGGCCGAACGGCTGAGGATGCCCTTGATGGCCTTGCCGCGGCCACCGCGGGTCATGCGTTCCACCATGGTGACGGCGGAATTGACGGTGTCCTGCGCGCCTTCGCGGCTGGCGAAGGCCGGGCGAATGCCGGGCAGCAGCGTGGCCGCGGCGGCAGCGCCGGCAATCAGCGAACGGCGGCCAAGCTTCGGCGCGGTATCGCTACGGGTCATGACGCTATACTCCGGTTGTTTTACGCATAAGGGAACGTGCCGAACACGGGCCCGGTTGCAGACAGGCTTATGAGCTGCTCGTGGAAAGTTGATGGCAAGGTCGCTGCCTCGCTGCCACAATTGGCCGGTGTGGGGCGCAAGTGCAAGCAATCTTCGTGGAAGCCTTGCAGGCAGGAACCGAAAGGACCGACCATGAGCAAACTTCCCCCGGGCACCGTGCCTGCCGCAGCCGCCGAACCGGCGCTGGAGCTGCGTGCCCTCGCCGGCCATCTCTCCCAGTTGCATCACCGCATGCGCCAGCCGGTGCAGGCGCTGGGTCTTGTGAGCGACAGCGGCATCATCGGCGCCGATCCCGAGCTTGCCGGCAGAACGCTGGCGGCGGCGCTGGAGGAAATGACCACCGGTTTCGACCAGGTAAGCCGCCTGTCGCGCCTTGCCAGCCACCTGTCGCGGCCCGAGCCGGCTGCCATGGCGCTGGCCGATGTGGTGACGCTGGTGGAGGCCAATGGCGGCTGGCTGTCCCGCCTTGCCGTGCCGGAGGAGGTTGGCGAGCTGGCCGGGGTGGATGCCGGTGCGCTGGAAGCGGCGCTGCAGATCGCCTTTGCTGCGATTACCCCGAGCCGCGCCGGGCTGGCAGCGGCGGCGGATGGCCGTTTTGTGCTGATGGTGGCGGGGGCGGAGCGCCCTGCAGCCCGGCCCTGGGCATTGTGGGCCGCAGAGCTGGTTGCAGCCGCGCCGGAAGCCGGGCTCTGCCTGCGGCTCGACCAGCGCAGCCGGTCAGGGCGTCATTTGCGCTTCACGCTGCGCTCCCGCCGGCCCGGTGGCGACGGGAGCGCGTGAGAGACCTTACTTAAGACATCTGCTCTTCAAGGCTGCGGGTCATCGGGGTGACTTCATCGCCCGTATGTTTTGTCGAGGCCGGTTCGATCAGCAATACCCAGCATTCCTCGGCGGCATGCGGCTTGTGGCGCACGCCGCGCGGCACGGTCATGAAATCCCCTTCGCCGAGGATGACGGTGCCAGCCTCGAAGGCGATCTCCAGCTTGCCCTTCACGATGTAGAACAGCTCGTCCTCGCCATCATGGGCGTGCCAGACGAACTCGCCCTTGAGCTTGGCGACCTTCAGCAGCTGGTCATTCACCTGCCCGACAACCTTGGGGGAGAAATATTCTCCGACCCGGTCGAAGGCGGCGGCGAGATTGAGCGGGGTGGCGGGCAACATGGGCTGTCTCCTTCCGGGGCAGAACGGGACCAAGGGTCAGGCGGCAACCTTGAGGCAACCGGCAATCAGGGCGGCGACCGCATCGATATCTTCATCACGCGTGCGCCAGGATGAGACGCTGAGGCGCAGGGCGGGTTTGCCCTGCCACAACGTGGTGCCGAACCAGGCCTTGCCGGTGGCGGCGGCCGCCTTTTGCAGCGCCAGCGTTTCCGCATCGCTGCTAAGACGGATCAGTACCTGGTTGAGCGGCACGCGGTTGAGCACGGTGATGCCGGCTGCTGCCAGCAGATCTGCAAGGCGGCGGGCCTGGCGGCGGTGGCGGTCGATCATCGCTTCCACGCCCTGGCGGCCGAGCGAGCGCAAGGCCGCCCATACCGGCACGCCGCGGGCACGGCGGGAGAATTCCAGCGTCAGGTTCTTCTGCGCATCGGCCGAAGCGGTGGAGTAGGCGGCATCGCTGTTCATCGCGGCAGCCAGCGCCTCCCGGTCGCGGCAGATGGCCATGGCGCCATCATAGGGGGTGTTGAGCCATTTGTGGCCATCGGTGGTCCAGCTGTCGGCAAGCTCCACCCCGTCCACCATCGCTGACGCCGTGCGCGAGGCGCGGGCCCAGAGGCCGAAGGCGCCATCGACATGCACCCAGGCGCCGGCAGTGCGGGCCCGGGGGATGATATCAAGGAAGGGGTCGCTCTCCCCGGTGTTCACCTCCCCCGCCTGCAGGCAGAGAATGGTGCGGTCATCAAGCGCCGGCAGTTGGGCCGGATCGATGCGTCCGTGATCGTCGACCGGGGCGATGATCAGCCGGTTCAGGCCGAATCCCAGCACGCGCAGCGCCTTGCGCAGGGTGATGTGAGCGGTGGCAGAGACGATAACGCGGATTTCCGGGGCGCCGATGAGGCCATCGGCGTCAAAATCCCAGCCGGCGCGGGCCAGCAGCACGCGGCGGGCGGCGGCAAGGCAGGCAAGGCCGCAGGCCGTGGCCGAGGTGCCGAAACCGACAGCGCTTTCGCGTGGCAGATCGAGCGCTTCCAGGATCCAGTTGCCGGCGATGCGCTCCAGCGTGGCGGCGACGGGGGAGTTGTCGAAGGAGGAAGCGCACTGGTCCCAGCTGACCATCAGCCGTTCGGCGGCACTGGCGGCTGGCAGCGCCGCGCCGACGACGAAGCCGAAATAGTGGGGGCCGTTGGTGGTGACGGTGGCGGGAGAGCCGTAACGGTCGAGCCGGTCCAGCACCTCCCCGGCCGGTGTGCCTTCATCCGGCAGCGGCTCGTCGAACATCGCGAGGTCGGCAAGCGCGGCGGGATCGGGAAAGACACGGCGGGTGGTAACGGATGCCAGATAGCGTCCGGCGCGCGTATCGGCATCCCGCAGCAGGGAAAGTTCGTCCATCACCCGTCTCCTTGATCCTCAGCTTCAACCGGGCGCCACGGTAAGCGCGGGGGCGGCGGACTGGCCAACGAGCATTCTTGTTCAGGGATGTGAGCAGAAGTAACATCTGGGTCATCATGGCCCATCTTCCCTCCCTGCAAACCCTGCGTGCCTTCGAAGCGGCCGTGCGCCATCAGAGTTATTCGCGCGCAGCGGATGAACTGGGCCTGACCCACGGCGCCATCAGCCACCGTATCCGCGAGCTGGAAGCGCGCACGGGGGAAGTACTGTTCGAGCGTTCCGGCAACAACATGCTGCCGACCAATGCTGCCCGGCGCATGCTGCCGGCCCTCCGGCAGGCCTTCGATCTGCTGGAGAGCCTGTTTCCGGATCAGGGGCCGCGCGAGCGCATTACGCTCAAGATCGGGGTGCTGCCATCCTTCGCGGCCTACTGGCTGATCCCGCGCCTCAAGTTTTTCCGCGAGGAACAGCCCAACATCGCCATCACCCTCGATGCACGGCTGGAGCTGGTGACGGTGGGCAGGGGCGGCGTTGATGCGGCTATCCGTTTCGGCCAGGGCGAGTGGCCGGGGGTGAGCGCCGAACGGCTGGTATCGGAGGTGCTTTATCCCGTTTGTGCGCCCGACTATCAGCGCCGGCTCGACATCCGGGTGCCGGACGATCTGAAACGCTGCCAGTTGCTGCGCCACAGCTGGGTGCCGTGGTCGTTGTGGCTACGGGCGGCAGGGCTGGATATGGGTGAGCCGATGGCCGCCCCGGCCTGGGACGATGCCGGCCATGTGCTGGATGCGGCGGTGGCGGGGGACGGGGTGGCGCTGGCGCGCAGTGTGCTGGTGGAGGATGCAATCGCGGTGGGCCGGCTGGTCCGGCTGTTCGATATCGAGGTGCCGGCGCCGGGCGCCTATTATTATCTGCGCTCGCCCCAGCACAGCCGGCTCGACGGGGGCATCGAGGCCTTCGGACGCTGGCTGCAACGATCACTGGAAAACAAAACGCCACCCGGGTGAGGGGCGGCGTTTCAGTCCCGGCAGAGGTTCGGGAGACCGGTTACAGCAAACCGTTTTCGCGGGCGATGACCATGGCCTTGGCCCGGCTCGTGACGTTCAGCAGCTTCAGGATCTTGTGCACATGCACCTTGACCGTCGGCTCGGCGATGTCGAGGCGCAGCGAGATCTCGCGGTTGGAAAGGCCGCTGGCAACAAGGCGCAGGACCTCGCGCTGGCGCGGGCTGAGGCCCAGATTGTCTTCCTCATCCTGTCGCCAGGCGGAGGTGGGCAGCGGCAGGCCGCCGGAAAGCACGGTATCGAGCGCCGCCAGCAGTTTGTCGCCGCTCTGCGCCTTGCTGATGAAGCCGCGGGCCCCGCGCTCCAGCGCCTGACGCACGAAGTTGCGTTCGTCGGCCATGGAAACGACGACGACGGTAGCGCCGGGTGCTGCCTCGCGCACCTTGGTGATCACATCCATGTCGGGTTCGGCCCCGAGCATCAGATCGACCAGCACGAGGTCGGGAGTGCGTCCCGTCTTGATGAGATCTATGGCGGCGGAAAGTGTATCCGCTTCATCAATTACGATGTCCTGACGCCATTTTCCGAGCAGAAGTCGGACACCGGCGCGGAACAGGGCGTGATCGTCAAGAATCAGCAGATGCATGGGCTTGGGCTCTCTACCGGCACTGAAGGAAGGCCGCGCCTTAATTGATTGTCACTCAGCATACAGGTTAGACAGCGAATGTATATATTTCAACTTTTTAGTGCTGGACCACGCAACAGGTTGCCATCTTGGGTCAATGGCAATTAACGCGTGTCTTTGTTCCGCCACCTTCTACGAATTGCCCGTCAATTGTCACCACGCCTTCCGGCACGGTGAGGCATGAAAAGGTGGGAATGAGTGTCTTGGTAGTCACCTCGATTTTGCCGCCGGGGTAATAAGGGCCGGTGACACACACCTCGACCCCCTCGCCGGTCTTGAGGTGGAAATTGGCGCGGTGATCGTCTGCCGTCGCAGCATGGCCGTAGACGGTATAGGGGGCATGGTTGCGAATCTGGAAGCAGCGTGCGCCGGCCCGGCCTTCAAGAGGATTGGCCATCGGCGCGGTCAACGGGGTGGTTTGAGCCTCGGCGCCGGGGGTGAACAGGGCGGTAGCCACAAGGGCGGCTCCCCCCGCAAGCAGCGCAAGGGTAACCGTGCTGCGCCGCAGGAAGGCAGCCTTTGCGGCCCCGTTTTCCGCATCCGATATTCCGGCCAAGCGTCCTGCCATGGTCGTCTACTCCCTTTGCTCTTCAGGCCAGACTGCGCGTGGACTCGCAAATTCGCAAGCACCCGCCTATTGTTAGCCGGTAGCGACAGAGATCGGCAGGAGTTGGCCATTCATGCGCGGGCAGCCGGATAATTTTGCAGTGCTCGGTATTTTTCTGGATGCCATTGGCAAGGTGCTCGGGCCGTTTTCCGCAGTCGAGCGGGCAACACGCCGCGCCATGTTTACCACTGACGGCACCGATCTTACCGAGGCGCAGCGCGAATTTGCCCGGCTTTCTCCCAAGCTGCGCCGGCAGGTTGGCCATCAGGCCGAGGTGAAGGCGCGCGATGTGGTGGAGCGTGTGGACCGCAAGCTGGCGGCCACCAGCCGCGCCGAAGAAAACGCGGCCCGTCCGCAGCGCGTGATGACCCCGCCGCCGCAGGTGCCGGGCGATGTGCTGCGCACGCGCCGCGTGGCGCCGAAGCCGGCTGCGGTCAAGCCGATGACCCGGCCGCGGTAACGGCGGCTGCCGGAATAACGGACATCCGCCCCGCTGTGTTGGCCCTGTGCGACCGGAAGCGAACTGGCCGGGGCCGTTTTCGCGGCAATCGGGAATTGCTTCAATGACGGATGAGAAGCAGGAGCCGGCTTATTCTGCTGCAAAGCTCTCGGCACATGTCGCCTGTTATGGCGTGATATTGCTGACCGAGCGCTATGACGCGTGCGTCGAGTTCTATCGGAACAGGCTCGGTCTGCCCTTCTGGTATGAAAAAGAAGGGCTTTGCTGCCTTCGTTTTGGCGCCGGCTATCTGATGATCGAGCGGGAAGGCGTCGGCAAGGCTGCCCGGAAAACGCCCGCAGAGAATCCAACTATCCTGCGCTTCAATGTCGCCAATGTGCCCGAGGCGGCCCGCAGTCTGGAAGCGCAGGGTATTGTTGTCGATATCGAGCAACATAGCTGGGGTGTGACGGGAAGCTTCGTCGATCCCGACGGCAATGTTTGTGAGCTGAAAAACGCCGACGACCCGTATTTCGCCTGAAGGCGAACCTTCACCAGTGACCGATATTTTTAGGGGCGGGTCTCATGCATGAAGACCTGAGCCTAGCAAAAAATCTCAGACGTCGCGGCGGGCGCGCAGCGCGGCCGTGAGTGTGCCGTCATCGAGATAATCGAGATCGCCCCCCACCGGCACGCCATGGGCAAGGCGGGTAATGCGGGCACCGCTGCCGGTCAGTTGGTCGGCGATGAAATGGGCGGTGGTCTGGCCCTCGACGGTGGCATTGAGCGCTATGATGACTTCGGTGATGCCATCACGGCGCACACGGTCCGCCAGGCGGTCGAGGCCGAGATCTTCCGGCGTCACCCCGTCCATGGCCGAGAGCGTGCCGCCCAGCACATGATATTTGCCGGCAAAGGCGCCGGTACGCTCCAGCGCCCAGAGGTCGCCCACATCCTCAACCACGCAGAGGCTTGTCGCCTCGCGCTTCGGGTCACGGCAGATGGCGCAAGGGTCCTGCGCATCAAGATTGCCGCAGACGGAGCAGGTGGCGACCTTTTCGGCCGCTTCGCCAAGGGCTTCGGCCAGCGGGCGCAGCAGCGCGTCGCGCCGCTTCATGAGATGCAGCGCCGCCCGGCGGGCCGAACGGGGGCCAAGCCCCGGCAGGCGCGCCAGAAGCTGCATCATGCGATCAATTTCGGGCGCGCTCATCGATTGGCCGGGTGGAAAGGTTGCGGATCAGAAGGGCAGCTTGAAGCCCGGCGGCAGGCCGAGACCGCCCATGATCTTCTGTGTTTCCGCCTGCACGGCGGCATCCACCTTGCCGCGCGCATCGTTGAACGCGGCAACCAGCAGGTCTTCCAGCATTTCGGTGTCGCTCGGGTCGACCACCTTCGGGTCGAGCTTCACCGAGCGCACATCGCCCTTGCCGGTGAGCGTAACGCTGACCATGCCGGCACCGGACTGGCCGCTGACCTCGATGTTGGCGAGGCTCGCCTGCATCTCTTCCATGCGGGCCTGCATCTGCTGGGCCTGCTTCATCATGTTGCCGAGATTTTTCATCATGGCTCGGGAGTCTCCGAGGTCTTTTCGATCAGTTTCTGAATGGTCGCGCCGGGAAAGGCGGCCAGCGCTGCCTTGACTACAGGATTGGCTGCCGCGGCATCAAGCGCGGCCTTGAAGGCAGCCTGTTCCTGTTCATAGAGCGTGGGTTCGCCCTGTTCGGACGAAGGTTCGATGGCCCAGGGCTCGCCGGTCCATTTTTCGAGAAGCTGGCCCATGCGGCGCAGCATGTCCTTGGGGGCGGTGGCGGCAGGGCGCAGCACCACGCGGCCGGAATCATAGGAGATGAGGTGGCCGGTATTGCGGATTTGCGCAGCCAGCAGGCGCTCGCGCCCGGTCTCGAACAGCCGCACCATGGCAGGAAAATCCGCCGGCATCGGGTGCAGCATGCCTTCGCCGGCTTCGGCGCCGTCCAGCTCCATCTCGCCGGTCGGGGCAAAATCGCTGGCCGGCAGGCCGCCGGCATCCGCCTCTTCCAGCGCGGCAAGGCCGGCAGCCTCACCGCCATCGATGACCTCGACGCTCCAGGAGGGCGGCTCGGCGTCCGCTGCCTCAAACCGCTCGAAAGCGACGGCAGCTTCCATCGGCACCGCATCGACCGGCGTCGGCATGGCGAGAGCGGCGTTGCCGTGAACAAGGCTGAGGGCAGGGCGCAGCTGGGCGTGCGGGCCACCGCCGCCCGGCGCGCCGCCACCGCCCTGCGGGGCGCCCTGGCCGGGGCCGCCCTGCTGGTCTCGGGCCGCGAGAAATGCCTTGGCAAGGTCGCCCGGCGGCGGCAGCTCGGCGGCAAAACACAGGCGGATAAGCGCCATTTCGGCGGCCTGCTGCGGCAGCGGGGCGCGCTGCACCTCTTCAAGGCCCTTCAGCAGCATCTGCCAGGCGCGCGTCAGCACCGGCATGGAAAGGCTCCTGGCGAGGCGCGTTCCCACCTCGCGCTCCGCCTCCGGCAGGGAGGGGGCGAGGGCGGTGGCCGGGCTTACCTTGATGCGGGTGACGGTGTGCGCGACCTCCAGCAGGTCCTGCAGCACCACTTCCGGATCGGCGCCGGCGGCGTGCAGCTCGGCCAGCTGGTCCAGAACGTCGGTGGCCTTGCCCTGCATCAGGGTTTCAAACAGCGTGACGACGCGCGTGCGGTCGGCAAGGCCGAGCATGTCGCGCACTGTTTCCGTCAGCACCGTGCCGTCGGAAAGGGCGATCGCCTGATCGAGCAGGGAGAGGCCGTCACGCGCCGAGCCGTCGGCCGCGCGGGAGATGAGGGCGATGGCGGAAGGTTCGGCCTTTACGCCCTCGCGCTCCACCAGCTGGGTGAAATAAGCGGCAAGGGTGGCGGCATCGATGCGGCGCAGGTCAAAGCGCTGGCAGCGCGACAGCACCGTGACCGGCACCTTGCGGATTTCGGTGGTGGCGAAGAGGAACTTCACATGCTCGGGCGGCTCTTCGAGCGTCTTCAGAAGCGCGTTGAACGCGTTCTTCGACAGCATGTGGACTTCGTCGATGATGTAGATCTTGAAGCGTGCCATTGCCGGCGGGTAGCGCACGGCATCGATGATCTCGCGGATATCGTCCACGCCGGTATGGGAGGCGGCGTCCATCTCGATGACATCGACATGCCGGTCTTCAAGGATGGAGCGGCAATGTACGCACTCGCCGCAGGGCTCGGGCGTCGGGCCGCCAGTGCCATCGGGGCCGACGCAGTTGAGCGCGCGGGCAATGATGCGGGCGGAGGTCGTCTTGCCGATGCCGCGCACGCCCGTCAGCATGAAGGCATGGGCAAGCCGGCCGGAGCGGATGGCGTTGGTCAGCGTGCGCACGAGCGCTTCCTGACCGATCATGTCCTTGAAGGTGCGGGGGCGGTACTTGCGGGCCAGAACCCGGTAGGGCGTGCCGGCACTCACGTCAGCAGGCGTGGATTGAGATGCTGCGTCCGTCACCTAGCGCCCCCAATCGCCTCGACAAGTCAGTGCTGCTTTCCCTTGTCTTCTGCCCTGCTGCGGCGGCATGCGCGCTGGCAAAACAGAAGTGGGAGGCTGGACATCGACCCGAATCGAAACTCGTTACGGCTGCTTCCTTCCGGACCTGACCGGGTTGGCGAGGGATCCGCCCAAAGCCAACCTCCCGCGTCCATATATCAGAACGGGGGGTGGTAGGGGCAAGCCCCGATTTTGGAGAAATGCGGCAAGGGGTGCGCGAGCCGCAGAATGGCTCGCCTTTTTTATCCCAGCCGCCAGTCGGGGGCGGGGCGTTCACGCGCCGGCATGGGCGGGGCATCCTTGAAATCTTCCAGCGGCGGCACCCGTTGGCCGATCTCACGCACGATGTCATCGAGCGCGTCGAGGAAAAGCGGGTCCGACCGCTCCAGATAGCGGTCTGCCTCCAGAAGGCGCAGGCGCTGGATATAGTGATGCATGAGGTTCAGCTCCCGCTGGCAGGTTTCGTAGATGCCAAGCGGCAGATCCGGCCTTGTGGTGAGGGAGCAGAGAAAGCGCACCGCCTGATCGACGAAGAGCGCGGTGATGCGGGCATCGAGCTTCTGGAAACGTTCGCGCAGGCGCAGGCGTCGATCCGGCGCCACGTCGATCAGCTTCTCGTCCATGCGGTCATAAAGGGCCGAGAAATTCTGGATACGTGTCTTGATGTGTCGGTACTCGGCATAGGGGAAGCCGCCGGTCAGATCGTCGCGCCGGGTCTGAATGGCCTGAAGACAGTCGAGTGACTGCTGCTCCAGAGCCTTCACGAAATCGCGCACATCCCCGCGGGCTGCCATCGCCCCTTCCCTTGCCAAGGTGACCCTGCCTGGGTCTCGAGAAAAGATATGACGCCAAATGGTGACGAAAAGCTGAACAAAAGTGTAAGGATTTTTATGCAGATTTTAGGAAATTTCGTTGCCGCTCACTTTGTTTGCAGCAGCGAACACTCACAACTCCGCTGAAAAAGACACATCGCGGCAGGCCGCGACCGGCCTTCCTACATCCCGACCGCTGCCGCCTCGCGCACTTCCAGATTGAAGGCTGCTGCCAGCAGGGCGCGGGTATAGGGCGTCTGCGGCTCCTCGAAGATGTGCTCGGCACTGCCGCGTTCCATCACCTTGCCATCCTTCATCACCAGCACCTGATGGCTCATGGCGCGTACCACGCGCAAATCATGGCTGATGAAAAGATAAGTGAGATTGTGGCGCTGCTGCAGGCCGCGCAGCAGATCGACGATCTGCGCCTGCACCGACATGTCGAGTGCGCTGGTTGGCTCGTCCAGCACGATGAAGCGGGGCTTCAGGACGAGCGCGCGGGCAATGGCGATGCGCTGGCGCTGGCCGCCGGAGAATTCATGCGGGTAGCGGTGGCGCATCTCGGGCGTCAGACCGACTTCCTCAAGCGCGGTGGCAACGCGGGCCTCCCGCTCGATGCGGGTGAGGCCGGGTTCGTGCACCTCCAGCCCCTCGGCAATGATGTCCGCCACGGAAAAACGCGGGGAAAGGCTGCCGAACGGGTCCTGGAAAACCAGCTGCATCTGCCGGCGCAGCGGGCGCATCTGATTGAACTGCCAGCCCTGGATATCCTGCCCGTCAAACCGGATGGCCCCTTCGGAGCGCAGCAGGCGCAGTAGCGCAAAACCGAGGGTGGATTTGCCCGACCCGCTTTCCCCCACCACGCCGAGCGTGGTACCGGCGGGGATGGCAAGGGAAACACCATCCACCGCCTTCACATGATCGGTCACCCGGCGCATGAGCCCGGTTTTGATGGGGAAGTGCACCTTGAGGTCGGTCGTCTCCACCAGAAGCGGTGCGGCGTCATTGGCCGGGGCGACGGCCCCCCTGGGTTCCGCCGCCAGCAGGTGGCTTGTATAGGCATGCTGCGGGGCGTCGAAGACGGAGGCGACAGCGCCCTGCTCAACGATCTCGCCCCGGTTCATGACGCACACACTATCAGCCACCTTGCGCACAATGCCGAGATCGTGGGTGATAAGCAGCAGCGCCATGCCGAGGCGGCCTTGCAGCTCCTTGAGCAGGGCGAGGATCTGGGCCTGGATGGTGACATCGAGCGCGGTGGTCGGCTCGTCGGCGATCAGCAGGTCCGGCTCATTGGCGAGCGCCATGGCGATCATCACGCGCTGGCGCTGGCCGCCGGAAAGCTCATGCGGGTAACTGCCAAGTCGGCGCTCCGGCTCCGGGATGCCGACAAGATGCAAAAGCTCCAGCGTGCGGGCGCGTGCCGCCGTGCGGCCAAGGCCCTTGTGCAGCCGCAGCGTTTCCGTCACCTGCTTCTCAATCGTGTGGAGCGGATTGAGGCTGGTCATCGGCTCCTGGAAGATCATGGCGATACGGCCGCCACGGATGCGCCGGAGCTCCTTCGCAGCGGCGCCGATCATCTCCTGACCCGAGAACTTCACCGAACTGCCGGCCGTGTGCCGGGCCGCCGGATAGGGCAGCAATTGCAGGATGGAGGCGGCGGTAACTGACTTGCCCGATCCGCTCTCCCCCACCAGCGCCAACGTCTGCCCGCGCTCCAGCGTGAAGGAGACATTGCGCACGGCATGAACGACAGCGCCGGTGCCGGCAAAATCGACACCGAGATGGCTGACGGCGAGCAGCGGATGCTTTGACATGGGCGTGCTCACTGGCCGGACCCTCCTGCCGGGGGAAGGGCGGTCGCGGCTTCGCTCGTAACCGGCGCGATGGTGCCAGGGGCGGGGCCGCCGGTGGTCTTGCGCGGATCGAAGGCATCGCGCACCGCCTCGCCGACGAAGATGAGCAGCGAGAGCATGATCGCAAGGCTCATGAAAGCAGTGATGCCGAGCCATGGCGCCTGCAGGTTGGATTTGCCCTGCGCCAGCAACTCCCCCAGCGAGGGCGAGCCGGGCGGCAGGCCGAAGCCGAGAAAATCCAGCGAGGTGAGCGTGGTGATCGAACCATTGAGGATGAAGGGCAGGAAGGTGAGCGTTGCCACCATGGCGTTGGGCAGCATGTGGCGGAACATGATCTTGGCGTTGGAGACGCCAAGCGCGCGGGCCGCCCGCACATAATCAAGGTTACGGGCGCGCAGGAACTCGGCGCGCACCACGCCCACCAGCGACATCCAGGAAAACAGCAACATCAGGAGCAACAGCCACAGGAAGTTGGGCTGGATGAAGCTGGACATGATGATGATGAGGTAGAGCGTGGGCATGCCCGACCAGATTTCGATGAAACGCTGGAAGGCAAGATCAACCCAGCCGCCGAAGAATCCCTGCACCGCCCCGGCCAGCACGCCGATGACGGAGGAAGCTGCGGTGAGCACCAGGCCGAAAAGGACAGAAATGCGGAAGCCATAGAGCAGGCGGGCGACGACATCGCGCCCCTGATCATCCGTGCCCAGCCAGTTGACCGCTGAGGGCGGTGCGGGGGCGGGCACCGGCAGGTCGTAATTGATGGTGCGGTAGGAGAAGGGGATGAGCGGCCACACCATCCAGCCCTTTTCCTTGATGAGGTCGGCAACATAGGGGTCGCGGTAATCCGCCTCGGTCGCGAACTCGCCGCCGAAATCCGTCTCCGGATAGGCATGGAAGATGGGGGTATAGAACTGCCCGTCAAAGCGGATCAGCAGCGGCTTGTCGTTGGCGACGAATTCCGCGCACAGGCTGACGAGGAACAGGACCAGGAAGATCCAGAGCGACCAATATCCGCGGCGGTTGGCCTTGAACTGGGCCCAGCGGCGCTGGTTCATCGGGGAGAGGGAGGAAAGGAGCTTCATACTGTGCGCGCCTCAAAATCGATGCGCGGGTCGACCAGCACATAGGTGAGGTCGCCGATGAGGTTCAGGATCAGGCCGAGGAAGGTGAAGATGAAAAGCGTGCCGAAGATGACGGGATAATCCCGCGTCAGAGCCGCCTCGTAGCCCAGCAGTCCCAGCCCGTCGAGCGAGAAGATGACCTCGATCAGCATGGCGCCGGTGAAGAGGATGCTGATGAGCGCCCCCGGCATGCCGGCAATCACGATGAGCATGGCATTGCGGAAGACATGGCCATACAGCACGCGGCTTTCGGTAAGGCCCTTGGCGCGTGCGGTGATGACGTACTGCTTGCTGATCTCGTCGAGGAAGGAATTCTTGGTCAGCATCGTCAGCGTGGCGAAGCTGGAGACGATGAGGGCGGTGAGCGGCAGGGCAAGGTGCCAGAAATAATCGCCTATCAGTGCTGGCCAGGAGAGCTCGCGCCAGTTGTCGGAGAGAAGTCCGCGCAGCGGGAACCAGTCGAGATAACGCCCGCCGGCAAAGATGACGATCAGCAGCACGGCGAAAAGAAAACTCGGGATGGCATAACCCACCACGATCACCCCGCTCGTCCACATATCGAAGCGTGAGCCGTCCCTTACCGCCTTGCGAATGCCAAGCGGGATGGAGACGAGATAGGAGATGAGCGTGGTCCACAGACCCAGCGAGATGGAGACCGGCATCTTGGAGATGATGAGGTCGATAACGCTGGTATCGCGGAAGAAGCTCTTGCCGAAATCGAGGTGCAGATAATCCCGGATCATCAGGAAGAAGCGCTCATGCAGCGGCTTGTCGAAGCCGAACTGCTTTTCCAGCTCCTTGATGAATTCCGGCGGGAGGCCGCGGGCACCGGGATAGCGGCTGGAGCCGACACCGTTAAGCTCGCCCTGGGCGGCCGTCGCGTCCTGCGCCGACTGGAAATCGCCGCCCCCGCCGCCGATGCGGGAGGTGGGGTCCGCCCCCATGCCCTGAACCTTGGCGATCACCTGCTCGATAGGCCCGCCGGGGGCGAGCTGCACGATCAGGAAGTTGAGCGCCATGATGCCGAACAGGGTCGGGATGATGAGCAGAAGGCGCCGGACGATATAGGCGAGCATAAGGCGGCGGGTTCCGTCAGCGTTTGAGGGCGGCGTCGAGCGCCGGGTCCACCCACCAGGTATCCATCACGGGCAGGCCATAACGGGGCGGGGTGGCCGGTCGGCCCAGCCTGTTCCAGTAAGCGATCCGATAAGTGTCGTCAAAATATGTCGGAATGACGAAGTAACTGTAGAGCAGAACGCGGTCGAGCGCCTTTGCCGCGGCCTGGTTGTCTTCAAGTGTCCTTGCGCCGACGGCATCTTCCAGCAGGGCGTCGATGACCGGGTTTTTCGAGCCGACGAAATTCTCTTCGCCCTCGGTGTCGGCGGTGGCCGAACTCCAGAGGCTCAGCATCGGCACGCCGGCCGGCACCATCGAGCGGATGCCGAGATAGACCATGTCATAGTCATGGGCATCCATGCGGCGCACATAACCCGGCGTATCCATGAGCCGTACGGTCGCATCAATGCCGGCGCGCTTCAGGTTGACGGCAAAGGCGTTGATGACCTTCTCGAGGTTCGGCGACACGAACATGATCTCGAAATGCATCTGCTCGCCGGCGCTACTCACCAGCTTGCCATCCTTCACCTGCCAGCCGGCCTCGGCAAACAGATCAAGCGCGCGCCGCAGATTGGTGCGGATGTTTCCGTCGCCCCTGGTTACCGGCAGCGTGAAGGGTTTGGTGAAGACTTCTGGCGGCAGCCGGTCCTTGAAGGGTTCCAACAGCTCAAGCTCCTTGCCCTCCGGCAGGCCGGTCGCGGCCCAGTCGGAATTGGGGAAGTAGGAGGTGATGCGCTGGTAGAGATTGTAGTGGATGGTCTTGCGCGCGGTCTCGAAATCATAAAGCTGGGTCAGCCCCTCGCGTACCCGCACATCGTCAAACGGCTTGTGGCGGGTATTCATCCAGAAACCCACAAACCCGGCCGGGTCCTTGTTGGGGATCGCCTCCAGCTTCAGCCGGCCATCGCGTACCGCGGGAATGTCAAAGCCGCTCGACCAGTCGGCCGAGCTGGTGATCTGCTGATAGTCGATCAGGCCACCCTTCAGCGCTTCCTGCATCACCGACGGATCGCGGTAATAGTCGTAGCGGATTTCGCCCCAGTTCTGCAGGCCGCTGTAAAAGGGCAGGTCCTTGCCCCAGAAATCCGGCACCCGCTCATAGGTGATGGAGCGGCCGGCATCGATGCTCTTGACCCGGTAGGCGCTGGAGCCGAGCGGCGGCTCCAGGGTGATGGCGGTGAAGTCGCGGGTCTTCCAGTAATGCTCCGGCAGGATGGGGAAGATGCCGGCGAGGATGGGCATCTCCGGCACAGTGTTGTCCGGGGCGATGGTGAACTTCACCGTATAATCATCAAGCGCCTCGGCCTTGGTGATGCTGCCGAAGCGGGCGCGAAAACGCGGGGCGCCCTTTTCCATCAGGGCATTGAAGGTAAAGACCACGTCATGCGCGGTGATGGGCACGCCATCGTGGAATTTCGCGTCGCGTCGCATTTTGAACAGTGACCAGGAGCGGTCGGGCGCGACCTCGATGGTTTCGCACACCACGCAGTAATAGGTGGTGAGCTCGTCGGAATTGCCGGACAGCAGGCTGTCATATAGGAGCCCCAGCCCCACGGCCGGGTTGCCCTTGACGATCATGTCATTAAGGCTGTCGAAGGTGCCGAAGGCCGAAAGGCGCAGTGTGCCGCCCTTCGGTGCATCCGGGTTCACATAGTCATAATGTGTGAAGCCGGGCGCATATTTCGGCGCTTCGCCATAGGTAGAGATGGCCGCCTGCGGGCCCGTGGGCAGGTCCTGCGCCAGCGTCGGGACGGCAAGAAGGCAGGCTGCGAGAAGCGCACCAGGAAGGGCGCGCCAGCGGAGTGGGGGGCGGCGGGCATCGGTCATCGTCGCTCTCCTCAAATTCAGGGCGGTGGCTGAAGCTTTACGGGGCCGGCTTTGCCTGCGGGGCCGTCTGCCACCAGAGCTCCGGGAAACCGTCGCCATAGGTTGGCAGCTGGTCCGGGTGGGCAAAGCGGTTCCAGTAGGCGACACGGATCTTCGAATTGTACCAGTGCGGCACAACGTAGAAGCCCCACATCAGCACACGATCAAGTGCCCGCGTGGCGGTGGTGAGGCGCGGCAGATCACCCTGTGCCTTCAGCACCTCATCGAGCAGGGCATCGACCACCGGGCTCTGGATGCCGGACCAGTTGCCGGTGCCGTCCACGGTCGCTTCGCTGCTCTTGAAGCGGGAGACGAGTTCCGGTCCCGGCGGGGGGAAGAAGGTGGCGTTGACGACGGTTGCGTCAAAATCGAACTTGTCCATCCGGCGCTGATAGGTGGCACTGTCCGGTATGGACTGGATGTTCGCCTCGATGCCGATGCGGCGCAGGTTCTGCACCCAGGGCTGGGTAACACGTTCCATCGCCGGGCTGTCGATCATCACGGTAAAGCGCAGCGGGTCGCCGGCAGCGTTGATGAGTTTGCCGTCCTTCAGTGTCCAGCCGGCCTCCTTCAAGAGGTCGAGCGCCTTGCGCATGTCGCCGCGGACGTTGCCGCTGCCATCGGTCTTGCTGACCGGCACAGGTTGGGTGAAGAGATCAGGCGGCAGCTGGTCTTTGTACTTCTCCAGCAGCGCCTTTTCATCACCTTCCGGCAGGCCACGGGCGGCGAAGTCGCTGTTGCGGAAGAAGCTGTCCGTACGGGTGTACAAACCGTACATCAGGTTCTTGTTGATCCACTCGAAGTCGAACAGCATCGAGAGTGCCTGGCGCACATGGATATCGTTCAGCGGCGGACGGCGGGTGTTGAGATAGAAACCCTGCATGCCGCCCGGCACATGGTTGGGAAACTCCACCTTCTGGATGCGGCCATCCTTGACGGCCGGCACATCAAAGCCGGTGGCCCAGTCGCGCGAGCTGTTGACGTCGATATAGTCGTAGGAGCCGCCCTTGAAGGCTTCGAAACTCACATCGAGGTCCTGGAAGAAGATGTCCTTGATGGTGTCGAAGTTGTTCTGGCCGACGGCGGTCGGCAGGTCTGCGGCCCACCAGTCCTTCACCCGCTCATAGGTGATGGAGCGGCCGGGATCGACGGATTTGATCTTGTAGGGGCCGGAACTCGGATAGGGGGTCAGCGTGCTGTGCGCCGGGTCCTTGCCCTGGCTGCCATCCCACCAGTACCGCGGCAGGGGGGAGAGGCCGGCTGCGGTGATCAGCGCCTTGCGGGTATGGGCGCCAAGCGTAACCTTCAGCGTGTGGTCATCGATGGCTTCGGCGGAAGCGACATCCTGATAGACCGAGCGCAGGAACGGGTGCCCTACCGTCTTGATCGTCTCCAGCATGAAGACAAAATCGCCGGCCGTGATCGGGTGACCGTCGGAATAGACCGCTTTGGCGTTCAGGTGGAAAACGGCCTCCGACAGGTCATCGGCCACCTCCACGCTTTCGGCGATCTGGGGATAGGCACTGGAGAGCTCGTCTTCCGAATTCACCATCAGCGCGCCCTGCGTCAGGGCGATATCACGGGGATAGTCGCCCTGCAGGATCCAGTAATTCAGCGTATCGAAGGTGCCAAGGCCGCGCAGCGTCAGGTCGCCGCCCTTGGGCGCATCGGGATTGGCATAGGGGAAGTGCTTGATGTCCGGGCCGTAAAGCGGCTCGCCATATTCGGCGAGCGCCGTCGCCTTGTGCATCTCCACCGCTTGGGCCGCCGGCACCGCTCCCATCGCTAGCGTACCGGCGAAGCCCAGGGCGCCGATCATGGTCCGGGAAAAGGCGAGCGCGGCTCTTGGCAAGGAAACCTCCGTTGCGGGGGGACGTCGTCAGGCCCCAGCTTAAAGCCCGGCCCTGGAAAGGAAACCCGCTATTCTGAAGCAGGTTTCATGGGGAGCCGGCTTCTGTCGGAAGTTCAGCCGCCCGCGAGCTTCTGCAGGGCGGCCCGGTGCAGGGCCGGGGAGGCGGCGGCCACCACCTTGCCTTCGCTGCCGACATTGAGCTGGGCGCCCGTCCAGTCGGTCATGATGCCGCCGGCGCCGGTGACGACGGGCACGAGAGCGGCATAATCATAAACCTTGAGGCCCATCTCCACGACGAGGTCGAGCCCGCCGAGGGCGAGCTGGCCGTAGGAGTAACAATCACCGCCATAAAGGGTGAAGAGCACCGAGGTGGCGAGCGCATCGAAATGCGCCTTGCCAGTAGCGCTGAAATATTGCGGGCCGGTGGTGCCAAGGCGGGCGCGGGATAGGGTGGAGGCCGGCATGACCTTGACCGGCTTGCCGTTATGCGTGGTCTGCTGGCCAGTGGCACCAACCCAGCGCTCGCCGCTGATCGGCTGGTTGATGACACCCATGACCGGCACGCCGTTGTGGAGCAGGGCGATCAGCGTGGCGAAGGTAGGTCGGCCGGTGATGAAGGACTTGGTGCCGTCGATGGGATCGATGACCCAGACGAGTTCCGCGTCGGTGCGCTCGCGGCCAAATTCCTCGCCGATGATGCCGTGGTCCGGCACCACCTTGTTCAGCAGCTCGCGGATTTTCTCTTCCGCGCCGCGATCCGCGACGGTCACGGGGCTGGCGTCATCCTTGTCGGTAATCTCCACGCCGCTGCGGAAAAAGGGGCGGATGACCTCGCCGGAGGCATCGGCCAGCTTGTGGGCGAGGGCGATGAGATCGGCCGGAACGGCAGCAAGCGGGGCGGAGGTCATGAGGGCACCTTTTGGGGCTGGCGCGGGACAATTCAGTCGTTACCCCCACCGGCCCTCCGGGCCATCTCCCCGCTAAGGGGGCGGTTTCTCCTTCCCCATTCAGGGGAAGGTGCCGCGCAGCGGCGGATGGGGGTAATGAGTTGATGCCCGAAAACGCCCTTGCCTGAAAGGCAAAACAAAACCCCCGCCGGGCAAGCGGCGGGGGTCTCGGGTTCTTCAGGTGGCAGCCGGCCCTCAGGGCGTCGGCAGCGGCACCGGGTTCGGCGACTGCTGACGCAGCCAGGCCAGCAGGTTGGCGCGGTCGGTATCCTTGGCGAGGCCGGCGAAATTCATCTTGGTGCCGGGGATCACCTTCTTGGGATTATGCAGGAAGGCGTTCAGCGTCTCGTAATCCCACTTCTCGCCCTTGTGCGCGGCCATCGCGTCGGAATAGGCGAAGTCCATGCTGGCGCGCTCGCGGCCGATGACGTTGTAGAGATCGGGGCCGACCTTGGTGCCGGCACCTTCCGCGAAGTTGTGGCAGGCAGCGCATTTCTTGGAGACGGCCTCGCCGGCGGCCGGATCGGCGCTGGCCAGCAGCGGCGCGATGGGTGGCAGCGGTGCGTCTTCTTCCGGCGCGGCGGCCGAGGCATTGCCGAGCACCGAGGTATCGACCTTGATGACGTTCTCGGCCAGGTGCTCGGGATGCACCAGCGCCCGGGCGAGGATGCCCGCGACCATCGCAATCAGCCCGGCTACCAGCAGGGCCGCAAAAATCTTGTTAAATTCCAGATTCCCCATAAGCCTGCGCCTTTCATGCTTGCGGGGGCGTCAGTCGGCCCACCCGTCCAGCAAGTCGTCTCGTTATTATTGCCGCCCTTTGTTTCCTCGACCTTGGTCTTTTCTATAATGGCGGCGGCTGCTTACAGGTAAACCACAAGGCCGGAGCGGTTGCAAGCGAGCCCGGCTTTGCCACCTGTCCTGAAAGCCCGGAAAGCAGCATGAGCGGCAGGATGTGATGCGCCGCCGCATCGCTTTCGCACTTGACCCCTGACGGTAACTGTCGCATCCGGCTCAGGGCACTCCGCCCCCTGTAACGAGGGTGCCATAACCATAAAGCAGCCACCGGTGCCGTCATGAACCAGGAAGCCCTTATCGTCATCCCCGCCCGCATGGCCTCCACCCGCCTGCCGGGCAAGCCGCTCGCCGATATTCACGGCGTGCCGATGATTGTGCAGGTATGGCGCCGGGCGATGGAAGCCGGTATCGGCCCTGTGCTGGTGGCGGCGGCCGAAAAGGAAATTGCCGATGCGGTGATTGCGGCCGGCGGCGAAGCGGTGCTGACCGACCCGGCACTGCCGTCGGGCTCTGACCGTGTGTATCAGGCAGCCGAGCGCTTCGACCCGGAAGGCCGGTTCGATGTTGTCATCAATGTGCAGGGCGATCTGCCGACGATCGACCCGGCGCTGATCCGTGCCGTGTTTGAGCCGATGGCCAATCCGGCAGTGGATATCGCCACCCTCGCCACCGTGATCGATGACCCGGCCGAGCGCGCCAATCCGAGCGTGGTAAAGGCCGTGCTGAATATCGCGCCGGGCCAGAAGGTGGGCCGCGCACTCTATTTCACCCGCAACCCCGCCCCGCATGGCGAGGGGCCGATGTGGCACCATATCGGCCTTTACGGCTTCCGCCGCGCGGCCCTTCGCCGCTTCGTCTCGCTGGAGCCGGCCACCATCGAGAAGCGCGAGAGTCTTGAGCAGCTGCGCGCGCTGGCCGATGGCATGCGCATCGATGCGGCCGTTGTCGAGGGCGTGCCCTTTGGCGTCGACACGCCGGCGGATCTTATCCGCGCCCGTACCTTGCTGGCGGTGCGCTGAACCTTTCCCCTCAACCATTAACCTTCACTTCAACCGCGACACCGGAGCTTTTGCCGACCATGTCCGCTACCCAGCAGTCCAATCCCGCCAACACCATCTCCTTCCAGGGTGCCCCGGGCGCCAATTCGGATATGGCGTGCCGCGTGGTGTTTCCCGAGATGGATACACTGCCGTGCGAGGATTTTGAGGGCGCGTTTGCGGCGGTGCATGAAGGCCGGGCCCGGCTTGCCATGATCCCGGTGGAAAATTCCATCGCCGGCCGCGTGGCGGACATCCATCACCTGCTGCCGGAAGGCGGGCTGCACATCATCGGGGAATATTTCCACCGTGTGGTGCACAGCCTGCTCGCCCTGCCGGGTACCAAGCTGGACGACCTTGCCGAGGTGCACAGCCATGTGCAGGCGCTCGGCCAGTGCCGTGCAGGCATCCGCGCCCTCGGCCTGAAGCCCATGGTTGCTGCCGACACCGCCGGCGCGGCGCGGGACATCGCCCAGTGGGGGGATCGCTCCAAGGCGGCGATCGCCAACCGCCTTGCCGCCGAGATCTACGGGCTCGACGTGCTGCGCGAGGGCATTGAGGATACGGCGCACAACACCACGCGCTTCATCATCCTGTCGCGCGAGCCGCAGGTGCCGAAACTGGGCAGCGGCACGGCGATGACCTCCTTCATTTTCCAGGTGCGGCAGGTGCCGGCCGCGCTCTTCAAGGCGCTGGGCGGTTTTGCCACCACCGGCATCAACATGACCAAGCTCGAATCCTATGTGGACGAGCATTTCTCGCAGGCGCGTTTCTATGCCGAGGTCGAAGGGCATATCGACGATCCGGCGATGAAGATCGCCATGGAAGAGCTCGAGTTCTTCGCGGAATCGATCAAGGTCATGGGCTGCTTCCCGGCGGCGCCCTTCCGCACCGCCAAGGGCAAGTAAGCCGCGCCTTATTCCATCAGCTCGCGGCGCAGGCGAATGCCTTCGGTCAGCTCCACCCATTTGGGTTTGGTGCTGGTGAAGTAGAAGGTATCGGGCGGTGCGATATCGGGGTTGGTGAGGCAGCCGCCCATCACCCCGATGCTGCCCGGCATGGCGTCGAGCACGACATAGATTGTGCAGTCACAGGCCGTGCAGACATGGGCGAATTCCCGCCGGCCCTCCGGCCGCGGCAGGGCCTTGACCCGCAATTCACCGCCGAGCTTGCGTACGCCGGCCTCGGGATAAAAAGCGGTGTAGCTGAAGGCACTGCCGGTTGCCCGGCGGCAGCTGTCGCAGGCGCAGGCATTCACCTGGACCGGGGCGGCGGTAATCTCCAGCGATACGGCGCCGCAGCGACAGCGGGCGCCCTGTTCGGGCAGCGGATCGGCAGCGGACATGAGGGCGTCTCCCGGAATGGTCTTTTCCGGGAGGCTAGCCTATTCGCGGCAAATTGAAATCTAAAGCCGGCGCAGGGCGTTGAAGCCGCCGGAGCGGCCGATGACATCGACGATGGGGTCGATGGTGACCATCATCCGGTGCTGGTTGGCATGGATCATGGTGGTGGCATCAATGGCGATGCCGACATGGCCGGGGAAGAACAGAAGATCGCCGCGCTTTGCCTCGACCTTCTCCCACCCGGTCCCGATGAGGGTGCCGACCACGGCCTGCTGCATGTCGGCATCGCGCGGTGCGGTGCGGCCGATGGCGGCAAGGCAGATCTGGGCAAGGCCGGAACAATCGAGCCCGACGCCGGAACGGCCGCCCCAGAGATAGGGCACACCGAGGAAGAGTTCGGCGACACTGACCAGATCGTCCATGTTTTCCGCTGCGCCGATGAGGTGCGGGCGGTAGACCCAGCCGGCGCCGGCAAGGCGGGCATATTTGCCCTCTTCTTCCAGCACCGTTACGCCGAGCGACAGGCCGAGGGTGCCGAGAACGGCGGTCTTGACGCTGGGGCCGGCGAAAACCAGCGAGCGGCAAACGGCGATGCGGTGGGTGGCAACCGGCGGCTCGCCAGCGGCAAGCGCATCGGCGCGCACATAACCGACATAACCGTCGACCATGCTCTGCACCCAGGCAAAACCGTCCTTCGTCTCCAGAATGTCGACGCGCTCGTTCAGCAGCAGTTCGCTGCCAGTGGGGGCGGCGGCATCCGGGCGCACCAGCAGGGGGGCGGAAAGGGCGCTGACATGGGCACGCTCCGGCACCACATAGCGCGCGGCCTCAACGGTGCCGCGCAGATAGTCAGCGGCCAGGTCGGCGCGGTAAGGATTGCAGCGCGCATCCGGCAGGGCGGCAGCGGGAGAAGCGGCAAGTGCGGACATGCTGGGCAAACCCGATGGATAAGAGAGGGAGCGGCCTTACTGGGCCGCCTGCGTACCCATCTCGGCCTTGCGGGCAGCGAGGTCAAGCTCGGCCTTCACCACCATGTCGGCGAAATCACTGAGATAGACCGAGCCCTTGACGGTGCGCTGGACGAGGACGTTGCGGCGGTCTTCCTCATCGCGCTTGCGCTTGAGGAAACCTAGCTGGCTCAGACGGTCGAGCGCGCGGGTGATGGCGGGTTTGGAGACGTTGAGCTTCGCCGCGAGACCGCGCACCGTATGGGGCGGCGGCTCGATATAGACGATGAGCATGACGGCGAACTGTCTGGCGGAAAGGTCCGGCGTATCCCGGCGCACCGATTCCGTCAGCGCACCGCACCACACTTCAAGGGGCTTTAAGTCCCGCGCCATTGATCACCTTTGGCTCCCGTGTGCCTCCTGCCCGGCTGGCGGGACGGAAGCCTCTTGCTGAAAGGCATCATACAGGGCTGTTTCGGCAGCGCAATGAGGGGAAGGCCGTGAAACCTCCCCCTCGGGCAGTTTTTTTGGAAAAGGCCGGCTAGCCTTATGCCCCCTGCTTAGGCCTTGACGCCGAAACGCTTTTCGATGAACGCGGCGACGGCGCGCAGGCCCAGAGCCTCCCCGCCTTCCGGGCGGCCGGGGCGATTGCCGCTGTTCCAGGCAAAGGTGTCGATATGCACCCAGTCGATGCCGGCATCGACGAAGGCATCAAGGAAAAGCGCCGCCGTGATGGCGCCGGCCATCGGCATGTCGCCGGAGTTGTTGATGTCGCCGACCTTGCCACGAATCGATTTACGGTAGCCGTCCCAGAGCGGCAGGCGCCACATCGGATCGGCCGCGCCCTTGCCGGCGGCAAGCAAGGCTTCAGCGGTAGCATCTTCGCGGGCGAACAGGGCCGGCAGGTCCGGGCCGAGCGCGACACGGGCAGCGCCGGTGAGCGTGGCGAAGTCTACCAGCAATTCCGGTTTTTCGCTGGACGCTTCGGCCAGCGCGTCGGACAGGATGACGCGGCCTTCGGCATCGGTATTGCCAACCTCGATGGTAAGGCCCTTGCGCGAGGCCAGCACATCGAGCGGACGGAAGGCGTTACCGGAGACGCTGTTCTCGACAATCGGCAGCAGCACACGCAGGCGCACCGGCAGGCCGAGCGCCATGACGATGCGGGCGACACCCAGTGCATGGGCGGCGCCGCCCATATCCTTCTTCATCAGGAGCATGCCGCTGGAAGGCTTGAGGTCATAGCCGCCGGTGTCGAACACCACGCCCTTGCCCACCAGGGTGACACGCGGTGCGTCTTCCTTGCCCCAGCGCAGATCGACAAGGCGCGGCGCGCGGTCGCTGCCCCGACCGACGGCATGGATGGCCGGGTAGTTTTGCGCCAGCAGATCATCGCCGACGATCTCGGCATAGGAAGCACCGAACTCCTCGGCCACGGCCTTTGCCGCTGCCGCGAGTTCCATCGGGCCCAGATGGTTTGCGGGGGTGTTGACGAGATCGCGGCAGAGCAGGACGGAGCTGATGACCGCGCCGGTGCGTGTCTCGTTGGCCGCTTCCGGCCAGACGAGGCGGGCGGTCGCCGGCGCCTTTTCTGCCTTGTAGAGGTCAAAGGCATAGGAACCGAGGCCCCAGCCGAGCGCGAGGGCATTGGCAGCCGTCGCGGAGAGAGCGCCACCCGGCCCGGCGGCCTTCCACAGGCTGGCCGGTAGCCGCTTGGGCAGGTCGGCAAGGGCGAAGGGATCTTCCAGCGAGGCGGCGACATAAACGGCTGCTGCCTTGCCGCCGGTCTCTCCGGGCAGGAGCGCGAGGCTGCCGGCCTTGCCGGTGAAACCGCTGGAGGCGAGCCAGTCGAGCGTCGCCGGGCTTTGGCCCGCGCGCCAGGCATCAACCTCGCTCGCCAGGATGAGGGTCAGGGAGAGGGCGGAGGCAGCCTCGGCAGAGCCGGAGGAAAGGAGCGTGGACACGGGAGACGCAATCTTTCTTGAATGTCGTTCAGGGAGACTCTGGCCAAGGAGAATCCGGCCAAGGAGAATTTGGCAGGGAAACCCGGCGCGCCCCGGAAGGCGCCGGCACGGGCTAACCAGCGCCAAGACTGCCTCAGCCGGCACCGGCAGGCCAAGCGGCAATTCGCGGGCACGTTTGCCCGCCGGCCCTTGCCGCTGTTGACCGGGCCCCTGCGCTCGGCCAACGTCGCTCGCGTCAGCCTCTGACCCCTATTTATTCCGGAAGGAAATTCTCATGAGCGGGCTTCAACTCATCATCGGCGACAAGCGTTTTTCCAGCTGGTCGCTGCGGCCGTGGCTGGCGCTGGTGCATGCCGGTGCCGAGTTCACCGAAGTGGCGATCAAGCTGCGGCAGCCCAATACCCGCGAGGAAGTGCTGAAGGTTTCTCCCAGCGGCAAGATCCCGGCGCTGCGCCTTGAGGGCGGCGCGCTGGTCTGGGACAGCCTTGCCGTCTGTGAATGGGTGGCAGAGGCCTATCCCGCCGCCGCGCTGTGGCCGGCCGACCCTGTTGCGCGCGCGGTTGCGCGTTCCGCCGCGGCAGAGATGCACAGCGGCTACCAGGCGTTGCGCTCCAACATGTCGATGGATGTGGCTGCAATTGCGCCGGGTGAGGGCGAGACGCCGGAATGCCGGGCCGATATCGACCGGATCGTAGCGCTGTGGAGCGAGCTGCGCGGGACCTATGGTGCCGGGGGGCCTTATCTCTTCGGCAGCTTCAGCATTGCAGACTGCATGTTTGCCCCGGTGATCTTCCGTTTCCGCTCCTATGTGCGCGGCCTGCCGAAGGTGGTTGAGGATTATATGGCGGCGATGCTCGCCCATCCGGGCATGCAAGCCTGGGATGCGGCGGGCAAGGCAGAAGCGGCTGCGCCCTGATATCGCCGGCAACCTGACGCCCCAAAAGGAAACCCCCGGTCTTTGCGCCGGGGGTTTTGTTTCTGGAGCGCCGCCGGACAGCGGGCGGTCAGGAACGCGGCGCCGGGGCTGGAACCGGAGCTGCGCCGGGGGCGCCGCCGGCAGCTGGCGGGGCTGCCAGTTCCGGCTGGGCGCCTTCCAGCAGGTGGGCTTCCTCGTAATAGCGCCGGGCGCCCGGGTGCAGCGGCACGGCGAGCGTCGTCAGCGTGTTCGTGGGGTCAAGCGTGATCGGGGTCGGCCGGCGCGGGTCGGCCAGCACGGCAAGGGTGGCCGGGTTCCACAGCGCCCGGGTGATCTCGAACACCAGATCCTCCGGCTCGTCCTTGCGGATGAGCAGCAGGGCGCCCATGCCCACGGTCGAGGTTCCTTCATCGACGCCGGGATAGATATCGGCGGGAATTTCCGCATGGGTCAGGAAGGGCTGGCGTTCGACCATATCCTCGGCCGGCGTGCCGTTCAGCGGCAGGAAGCGGATGTCGAGGGCACGGGCAAGGTCTACCAGTACCGGCATCGGGTCGCCGCCGGTTACGAACATGGCATCGATCTCGCCATCGGCCAGCATGTCACCGGACCGGGCCGGGCGCTCATAAACCGGCTTCAGTGACTTTTCGCCGAGCCCGTAGGCGGCCAGCACGTTGCGGGCATCGGTAAGTGTGCCGGAACCATCCGGCCCCAGCGAGACGCGTTTGCCCTTGAGCTCGCTGACCGATTTCAGCGGGCTGTCCTCGCGCACCACGACATGCACGGTTTCGGTATAGAGGCTGGCAATCAGGCTCAACTGATCGGCCGGCGGTTTGCCGCCATAGGGGCCGGAGGAGGTACGGGCCCAGTAGGCCACATTGGCCTGCGCCAGCGCGGCATCAAGGTCGCCCTTCTGCAGGCGGTCGACATTCTCGACGGAGCCGTCGGTTGCCTGCGCAACCGCCAGAAGATTATCGACACCGCAGCTGCCGCCACGGTCACACGGCCGCGCGCCAGGCGGGCGCGACAATGCATTGGCGATCAGGCTTCCGAGAGGAAAGTAGGTGCCGCTGGTGGTTCCCGTGCCGATTCGCAGGCCAAGCGGCTCGTTGCCCGCGTTCGCATTGCCGGTCTGCTGCGCTCCCGCAACCCCGGCCCCGATGGCGACAACTGTCGCCACGGCGATAACCCCTGCCAGACGGACCCCCCGATCCGTAAAGCACCAGCGCATGATGTGGCCCGCCTTGAAAACAAAAGGTTCAACAATAGCTGCCGGGCAAACCGGGGAGGGGGTTCGTCCTGTTCCCCCGGGGTGATGCGACATGAGCCGTACCCTGCCCGCAGGACTAATAGACCACCTCTCCGGTGCGCCGTTAAGCTGGCCGGAAGCATAGTCACAAGAGCATACAGGCGCAGGACAGCCGCCGCCCACCCTTTTCCGGAACATCTCCCGGACTAAACGGATTTTTCAGCCCGGGTGTTGCAGGCTTAAGCGCCCTGCTGCAGCCCCTTGAGAACAGAGGCGACATTTGCCCCGAGGGCAGCCACCGCATACCCGCCTTCCATGATCACCGGCATCGGCAGGTCGAGGCTGGCCAGCTGGCGGCCCAGGGTGACAAAATCCTGCGCCTTGAAGCGGAAGCGGCTGATGGGATCCTCTTCGAAAGTATCGACCCCGAGAGAGAGCACGACGACGCTCGGCCCGAAGGCGCGGATAGCATCGAGCGCCGTGTCCAGCGCCGCGGAATAGGCTTGCCAGTCGGTGCCTTCGGGCAGCGGCAGGTTGAGGTTGGTGTCCGCCCCGGCGCCGGTGCCGGTTTCGTCCGCGCGGCCGAGGAAGAACGGGAAGGCATCTTCCGGGTCGGCATGCAGGGAGACGTACTGCACATCCGCACGGTCATAGAAGATGGCCTGGGTGCCGTTGCCGTGATGATAATCGACATCCAGCACGGTGATCCGGCGATGGCCGCTGGCAATCAGCCACTCGGCGGCGATGGCTGCGTTGTTGAGGAAGCTGTAGCCCATATACATCTGCTTGCCGGCATGGTGTCCCGGCGGGCGGCAGAGGCCGAAGCAGTAACGTGCGCCTTCATGCACGCGCCGCGCGGCAGTAAGGGCGACCTGAGCGGAGGCATAGGCGGCGCGCCAGGTGCCGGCAGTGATGGGGGTGCCGATATCGGCGCAATAAAGCCCCAGCTCACCATCGATGCTGCGCGGGCGCACACGCATGAGTTCCGGCTGCGGCCAGGCGAGCGGCATGGCATCGCCCGGACGCCCCGCAGCCTGCCAGCGGTCCCACACTCCTCTCAGAAACTCGACATAGTCGCGATCATGCACGGCGAGGATGGGGCCGATGCCGAAATCTTCCGGCGGGCTGACATTCCCCCCTTCGCTGGCCGCCACCGCGGCAAGGATAGTTTCGGCGCGGCCGGGATGCTCGAAGCTGGGCCCGAGCTTGCCGCGGTTGAACTCCGCAGCGGCATGATGGGCAAGCTGGTCGGGGCTGAAGATGATGTCCATGGGGGAAAGACCCGCAGGTTGGCGCAAAAGGAGGCGACACCCTATCGCAAGGCCGATTGGCCCCCAAGGCCTATCGGAGGCTGTTATTTCAGCGGCAAATACAGCTCGGCGACGGCCTCATGCTCGGGCACTTCCGGAAAGAAGCTGAGGCGCTGGCAATAGAGCGGGAAGTCCCGGGTCTCATCGCCACTTGCCGGCAGCCAGTCGCGGTAAAGAAAGAGGGCGGCGGGCTCAAGATTGTCGGTATTGCCGACAACGCGCAGGACCGCGCAGCGCCCGCCCGGAATTTCACCGGCCCTGACATCTTCGCCGAAGGTCTCGACCGGCCGGTCGGTGCCGGCGCAAAGGTCGACGCTGTAATCCGCCGGGGAAGCCGGCCGCGGCTCCGAACGCCAGACATTGAAGGTGGCACTGGTCCGGGGGTGAAGGCCGGCGGCCCGGCGCCAGGCGATGAAACGCTGGATGGTGGCGCCGAGTGTTGCCGGGACGCCGCGATGCTCCATGATCGCGACCCTTGTGGCCGGCACCTCGCGGATCATCACGTCACCGGGGGTAAACAGCTTCTGCATGAGCTTGCTCCTCGCAGTATCGAGAGGCCCGAAGGCCGCAAGCCACGGCTCCCAGTCGGGAGCTTTGCGGAACGCGGAGGGCGATTGCCCGAACCGTTGCCGGAAGGCGCGGGCAAAGGCATCCGGTGCGTCGTAACCGGCATCGAAGGCGATGTCGGTCACGCGCTCCTCCTGCCGGTACGCGAGCCGGTATGAGGCGCGCTTCATCCGGGCAAGCTGGATATAGCGGTGCACGGACAGCCCGAAGGTTGCCGTGAACTGGCGGTGGAAGTGAAATCTGGAGAAGGCAGCGACAGTGCTCACCGTTTCCAGATCCAGTTCGCCGTCCAGATGCCGGTCGATATGATCCAGCGCCCGCTGCATCCGTGCCTGATAGTTCCGAAGCGCCGCGTTCATCGTTCCATCCTTCGTGGCGGCATCAGCTAAACCCGGGCCGGCAGGACATGCTCGACCGATCTTGCGATTTGGTGCGCGCGGGGCGCGGAACAATGCCACAAAAGCTGGACAGCGTGGACTCGTCGCCAGAGTGTCTGCCTAGCGTGCGAGCCAGTTTACGAAACGGGAGCGGCTGGTTTCTCCCTGTTGCAAGGTGCGACGCGCCTTCAGCAGGTCATGGCGCGAGAGGATGCCGACGACCTTGCGGCTGTCACGTTCGATGATGGGGATGCGGCCGATGCCGGACTTGACCATCAGATCGGCGACGAAGGCGCTGGGGCTGTCGGGATAGGCGACGGGCTGGGAAGCGTCCGACAGGGTTTCGGCAAGCGCGACCTCCGGCGATGCCCCCTCGACCTGCCAGCGCAGCGCATCGCTGCGGGAGAGGAGGCCGAGCAGCTGGCCCTCGGCCGTTACCACCGGATAGCTGCGATGTGTTGCCTCGCCGGCAAAAAAATCAAGCGCCTCGCCGATCCGCATCGAGCCGGGCAGGGTGTCGGGAGCGGGCGTCATCAACTGGCGGGCCTGCAGGAACTCCAGCATGTCCACGCTGTACTCCTGCAGGATATGGCGGCCGCGACGGGCGATCTTTTCGGTGAGAATGGAGCGCCGCATCAGCAGCACGCTCACCCCGTAGGCACCGGCGGCCGCGGCAACGGTCAGCGGCAGCGCTTCGAAATGGCCTGTAAGCTCGGCGGCAAAGAGTGCGCCGGTGATGGGCGCGCGCATGCCGCCGCTCATGATGCCGGCCATGCCGATCATGGCCCACATGCCGGCCGGCCCGGGGAGGAAGTGGCCGGCCACGGCACCGAGCGCACCGCCAAGGATCAGCAGCGGCGCAAGCACGCCGCCGCTGGTACCCGAACTCAGCGCCACCAGCCAGATGACGGCCTTGACCACCAGCAACAGCAGAACGGCATGCCAGCCCATGCTGCCACTCAGCATGTCGCGGATGCTGGCATAACCCGGGCCGAGGGCATGGATATCGACCAGCCCGCCTAGAGCCACCGCCACCGAGCCGATCAGCGGCCACCACATCCAGTGCAGCGGCAGGCGGTGGAAAAGGTCTTCCAGTCGATAAAGCGCACCGGACAGCACGGCCGATTCAAGGCCCATCACCAGCCCGAGACCGGCGGCCAGCAGCACAGGAAGCGCGCCGCCCGGAACCGTGAAATCCACGGCAAACATTGGCCCGGCATCAATGAGGGTCGGCCGCAGCACATGGGCGACCAGCACCGCGACCACCACCGGCACGAAACTGCGGGGTTTCCACTCAAATAGCAGCACCTCGACGGCCAGCAGGATGGCTGCCAGCGGGGTGCCGAAGATGGCGGTCATGCCGGCGCCGGCGCCGGAGACGAGCAGCGCCTTGCGTTCAGCTGCGCTCAGCCGGAAACACTGTGCGAAGAGGGAGCCGATGGCGCCCCCGGTCATGATGATCGGCCCTTCCGCCCCGAAGGGGCCGCCGCTGCCGATGGAAATAGCGGAAGAAACGGGTTTGAGAATGGCGACCTTCAGCGAGAGCCGGCTTTCGCCGAAGAGAATGGTTTCGATGGCTTCCGGAATGCCGTGGCCGCGGATTTTCTCCGAACCATAACGTGCCATGAGCCCGACGGTGAGGCTGCCAATCAGCGGCACGAGCAGTATGAGGACGACGGCCGGCGCACCGGAAATTTCCGCCGCTTGGGCTGACAGGCGCCCATACCAGAAGAGATTTGTGGCAAGGGCAATCAGCTTCAGCAGCGCCCAGGCGCCGAGGGTGCCGCCGGCGCCGACCACAAGCGCCATTGCGGCCAGCATGACCATGCGCAGGTCGGCAGTATGGTCGCCGAGCTGGTGGCCTTCGGCGCTGTTGGCGGCTTTACGGGTCATGGGGACAGTTCCGGTTGGTCGGCAGAGCGGGGGGCAAGGCGGCGCGCTGCCCGATGCCGCGCGAAATTGGGCGTTCCCGGAAGGCAAGACAAATGCATATTATTGTGCATTGGCAGAAAAAATATTGCTTTGAAACCTGGCGATCAGCGGGCCGCCGCCAGATGCCGGGCGACAGCAAGCACGGTACGGCAGAGCGTGTCGTCGCGGATGCGCGCGGCAAGCTGCGCCAGCCCGGCGGCTTGCGCTGCCTGCGCCTGGTCCAGTTTGGTGAGGCGCGCGGCGGCCGGCCCGGGGGCGGAGTCCTCAGCGGGCAAGCCGCCCTGCCCGGCAGGGGGCAGGACGGCACCGAGCTGCCGCAATATCCGCCGCAGGGGCAGGCGCTGGCGCAGCCCGGTATCACGCACCTGCCGGGCGCGGGCTTTCAGCGCCGGATCGGCTGTCTGCGCAATCAGCCCGTGAGCCGCGCGGGAAATGGCGGCGAGGTCTGCGGCGGTGCGGATGAGTGCGGCGATGAGCTCGTTCCTGCCGGCAAAGCCGGCATAAAGGTCGCCGGCTTCGGCAAGGTAACAGACGGGAGAGGCGGGCTTTTCACTCACAGTGCAATGGCCGCGGCGGCGCGCAGCCCGCTGCGGATGCGCGCCATCAGCCCAGGGTCGGCCTTGGTGGAGTGGACGACATGGGCGGAATAGGAAAATTCAGGACTTTCCGGCACCAGCACCAGCCGTCCCTCCTCAAGATGAGAACGGATAAAGCCCTTGCGAAAATAGCCGCTCCCGCCCGCAGCCAGGATGTAATCGAGAGCCAGCGGGCCGTAGCTGACGGAAACCACGGCTGGCGGCTGGTCGGGAAAGGCGGCCTGATAGCTGGCGGCGAACTCATCCCCCCAATCGATCTGTACATGATCTTCCGCGGCAAGCGGTTCATCGGTAGGCGGGGTGCGGGCGTGGACGAGTTTTTCCTCGAACAGCAGTTCGGCGATTATTCCGGGTCGGCGGGGGGAGGCGTAAAGCACGGCGACGTCGAGCGAGCCATCCTGCACGCGTTCCATCAGCCGCTCGGAGCTGTCGATCCGGGTGTCGATGGCGATTTGCGGACATTCCCGCCGCATCCAGAGCAGCCAGTGTCGCAGCAGCGGATTCCACAGGCTGAGCTCGGCACCGATGGTAACCACTGTCTCCCGGCCGGGCGGCAGGGCGACCGACTGACGCGCCCGGTCCCACACCTGCACCAGCGTGGTCGCAAAACGCAGGAACTGTTCGCCCGCCGGGGTGAGTTTCGCGCCCGCCTTGTTGCGGATGAAGACGGGTCGGTCGAGGCGGCTTTCCAGGGTCCGGATGCGGGCGCTGACGGCGGTCTGTGTCAGGTTGAGATTGGCTGCGGCTGCCACGAAGCTGCCAGTCTTGACGATCTCCAGGAAGGTACGGGCGACGTCGATATCCATCGAGCAATATTCTTTATATTAAAGCGAAATTATATTCGTTTGATTGATTTATATTACAGGCGGCAAGATCCGTCGGCAAGGAGGCACGTACCCTTCGCCCCATCCGGGCGCTGCTGTTCCAGATGGTGCAAGTTCCGGGAGGAAACGGGAATGAAACCGCTCACGCCACCCCCGCAGGATGCCGCTTTCCGTCCGCAGCTTTTCCGAAAGGCGCCGGCCAGACCACGCTGGCAGGGGTTCGCCCTGATCGTGACCGTTCTTTTGCTCGCGGTCGGATTTGCCTTCTATCTTCTGGTTGCTGCCGGTGATCTTGTCGACGAACAGCATTTCTTCGTCGGCATCGTCATTGCGGCGCCGGTGGTGACTTTCGGGCTGCTAAGCCTTGACTGGGGAGGCTTGCGGCGCCGCTTTGGCAGGCGGGGGAACCGGCAATGAGGTTGCACCGCAAGCGGATCGTACCACCATCGGAACCGGCCCCGGCAGGGCGGCTGCGCCAATGCCTTTATCTGGCGGTGGCGGCGGGCATTGCCTTCTTCATACTGCGCAGCCTGTTTGACTTCCTCGTTTCCCGCGGGATTATCGATGAGAAGGACGCCGCCGGGTTGTTCATGCTGTCTTTGCCGGTAGCACTAGCGACGATCATCGGGGCAATGCCGTTCGGCAGCCGTTAGGCTGGCCCTCCAGTCCCCCGGCCACTGATGCCGACCTGCTCTGTCACATAGTTTGCGCTGCGGCTTATTCCGTCTGCTGCAGCATGGCGCGGATCATCATCGCCATCTTTTCCGCCCCGCCGGGGCGGTCGATCTGGCGGCGCAGGCTGTCGACCATGCGGGTGGTGGCCTGCTGGCGGGCACCGGGGCTGCGCTCGATGGAAAGGCCGCCGCCAAGGCTGGAGGGCAGGCCGGCAGCGCGGCCGGGCTGGGACGGCTTGCGGGTCGTGGGCAGGGCGTATCGGCGGGTGGTGTCGTCCTTCATGACGGGCATCCTCTACCTGAAAGGGCGGCCCGCCGGAGCGGCCGCTGGCGCGGGCATCTTGCCCGACAAGAAATGTATTTTCGTAAAATTTTAATAAAATAGCAAATCCAAACAGGCGGACGGTTTGTTTCGTGCAGCGGCGTGCTTCCGTCCTTCCTGCCCGTGTCCTTGATGCCGCGGCGGACATTTTCTGACGTTCCGGCGCGTGCGGAAGCCAATCGGGGGCTTGCGTTCGACAAAAAGGGGGCCTAACTCACACCGTCCGGGCGTTTGCCAGAAAAGTGGCCTGCGCCCGGAACTGGTGAAACCCGCACCTTTTGATGCCGCCCATCTGCGGCGGCCGAGGTGCAAACTGGCTCGTTTTGAGAAGGAACCCGATCATGGGCTACAAGGTGGCTGTCGTCGGCGCGACGGGTAACGTCGGTCGCGAGATGCTCCAGATTCTCGCCGAGCGCAACTTCCCCGTCCGCGAGGTTGTAGCGCTCGCTTCGCATCGTTCTGCTGGCAGCACGATTTCTTTTGGCGAGAAAACCACCCTTAAAGTCCAGGATCTCACTAAATTCGATTTCACCGGCACCGACATTGTCCTGTCGTCGCCGGGCGCCTCGGTGTCGAAGGAATTCAGCCCGAAGGCCGCCGCTGCCGGTGCCATCGTCATCGACAACACCTCCTACTGGCGCATGGACCCGGATGTTCCGCTGGTCGTGCCGGAGGTGAACCCGCAGGATCTCGACTGGGCCCACAAGAAGAACATTATCGCCAACCCGAACTGCTCGACCATCCAGATGGTGGTGGCGCTGAAGCCGCTGCATGATCTGGCCAGGATCAAGCGCGTGGTTGTGTCGACCTACCAGTCCGTTTCCGGTGCTGGCAAGGAAGGCATGGATGAGCTCTTTACCCAGACGCGCGGCATCTATGTGAACGACGCTGTCGAGCGTACCAAGTTCACCAAGCAGATCGCCTTCAACGTCATCCCCCATATCGATGTGTTCATGGAGGATGGCTACACGAAGGAAGAGTGGAAGATGGTGGTCGAGACCAAGAAGATTCTCGACCCGGCCATCAAGGTGACGGCGACCGCGGTGCGCGTGCCGGTGTTCATCGGCCACAGCGAGGCTGTGAACATCGAGTTCGAGCGCCCGGTCACGGCTGAAGAAGCCCGTAATGCCCTTCGCAAGGCACCGGGCATCTCCGTCGTCGATCACCGTGCCGACGAAGGCTATGTGACGCCGCTGGAAAGCGCCGGTGAGGATTCCGTGTTCATCTCCCGTATCCGCGAGGATGCGACGATCGAAAACGGTCTCAACATCTGGGTGGTGGCGGACAATCTGCGCAAGGGCGCGGCGCTCAATGCCGTGCAGATCGCAGAAGAGCTGCATCGCCGGGGTGCTCTGGCCAAGAAGGCGGCCTGATCGCCCTCAAGGCTTTCAGGATGTGAATGAAGACCGGCCCGCCCCTTAAAAGGCGGGCCGGTTTGTTTATGGCCGCCGGGAAAACCCGCCTCATCCCTCTGGCCCAGGAACGCAAGCAATATTAGTGGAAGTCGAGATTGTGTTCTCCTCCACGCGCAGCCTATCATGCTAGGGCGCTGCCGGCGGGCATGAGACTTGCCGGCCTACAGCGCGGTGGCAGGAAGCCCGTGAAAGTGGGGAACGGATGGCAGAGCTACCGGCCAAGGCCGACACAAGCCCGACCAGCTCCGGCGAAGCAACCCGCCTTGCGGCCCTGCGTGCCCTCAATATTCTCGATACCAGCCCCGAACCTGCCTTTGACGAAGCCGCCCGCCTGACCGCCGCACTGCTCAAGGCGCAAATGGGCGGTGTTTCCTTCATCGACAGCGAGCGCCAGTGGTTCAAGGCCCGCATCGGCTTTGACATCGCTTCCCTCGACCCACGGTTTTCCTTCTGCTCGTGGACGCTCCTGCAAAGCGAGATCCTGGAGATACCCGACCTCAGCGCCGATCCGCGTTTTGCCGATAATCCGTTTGTCACCGGCGAGATGGCGCTTCGATATTATGCCGGCATTCCGATCCGCGCGCCCGATGGCGAGCCGGTAGGCACGCTGTGCGTGTTCGACCGCGAGGCGCGGGCGCCGATGGGCGCCACCGAGCGCGAGCTGCTGACCCATTTCGCCTCTACCGTGGAGCGCGAGCTGGAATTGAGGCTGGTGCTGGGCGAGATTTTGCGCTCCCGCAAGGCGCTGGAGCAATATAGCGAGGCGCTGGCCGGGCAGCTGCGCATGCTGGCCCATGATGTGCGCTCCCCCTCCCATGCTGCCATCGGCTTCAGCCAGCTGCTCGACATGCTGGCGGAGGAGGGCGAGATCGATGCCGGGCAGGTGCGGGAATTTTCCGGCCATATCCGCCAGGCGGCCCGCTCCATCGTCGATATTGCCGGCATGGCCCTGACAGCGCTCGGCACCGAAATTGCGCATCCGGAAGCGCGGCTGCAAGGCCATGGGCCGGTAGCGCTCGATACCGTCATTGGCAATTGCATGACAATGCTGCGGCCGCTGGCGCGCATGCGCAACGTTACCGTCTCGGCCTCGCTGGGCAGTGCCCTCATCGATTACGACGAGGCACGGCTGCGGCAGATGGTGATGAATCTTGTCGATAATGCGCTGCGCCATGCGCCGTCCGGCGCCATCGTGAAGCTGACGCTCAGGAAGGAGGGCGACAAGGCCCGTTTCTGTGTCAGCAATCCCGGCCAGTTACCCGCCCTGATGGAGGGGCGGCTGTTCTCCACCGTACCGCTGCCGGCAACACGCAAGGATGGGTCAATCGGCTTCGGGCTTGGGCTTTCCATCGTTCGTACGCTGGCCGAAGAGGCCGGTGGCGGCGTGGGATACAGCGAGGAAGACGGGGAAGTGGCGTTCTGGGTGGAGTTGCCGGTGGTGCAGGCCTCTACGGCAGAAGGGACGCCGCGCGTCGGCGGCCAGAGTTAGCCCCCCGGTCCGTTGACCTTGGTCAGCTACCCTCAGTTCGGCCGGCGCAGGGTGGCCGGTTTGCGGCGGGAGGCATCGCGGATGGCTTCCCGCACATCTTCTTCGCTTACACGATCCCGGTTCATCATGATCCGCACGATCGGATCGGCCAGCATTTCATCCAGCGTCAGTTCGCGCGGCGGGGCTTCGCCTCCATACATCGCTCGTTCTCCTGCCGGGCCCCGGAGGGCACTTAAAAGGCATGTTACAATTGATATTGAGAATTAATCTCAAAACTAACTCCCTGCCGCAAGAGGCTTTTTAGAGGCAGCTCCTGCCCGGGAAGCGTTGGGCGCATCTCTAACGCACAAATGGGTCAGAAGGATGAAGCGGGAAGTGAGTTTGCGTGACAGCGCCCCGCTTTTCGTGGGGCACTTCACAGTGGCGCCTCTGGCGGCTCCGGCGGCTTGGGGGGGCGGCGGCTTCCGCCACGGGCGAACCAGCAGAAGAAGTTCAGACGTTTTCCGGGCGGAACCGGCCGGGCGGTGCGGCGAGAACATCCTGCGCCGCAACAAGGGCAAGCTCACGCTCCCCGCTCTTGTGCGTTGCTTCGATGACGCTGAAGACGGCATTGGCGGTGTGGGCCAGCGCCTCGGGCGGGGCCTCGCCGGCAAGCAGGGTACCAAGGAAGAGCGCGGCCGTCAGGTCCCCGGCGCCGTTCAGCGGGCGCGCCAGCGGCAGCATGGGGGTGGCGATCATCCAGCAGCCCTCACGGCTTGCCAGCAGCATGCCGATCTCTCCATCCGTCAGCGGCAGGCTGGTGACGAGGATGAGGCGCGGGCCGCGAGCGATGAGGGCGGCGGCTGCCTGCTTCACCTCTTCCAGCGTGGTGGCGGGCAAGCCGGTGAGCCAGGAAAGCTCGAAGCGATTGGGGGTCAGGATATCGGCGGCGGGTACGGCGCGGTCGCGCAGCAGTTCGGCCACCGGCTGCGGCAGGAAAAGGTCGCGTCCGTCATCCCCCATCACCGGGTCGCAGCAATAAAGCGCGCCCGGCCGTTCGGCGCGGATGCCGGCAAGGGCAGTAAGCGCGGCATCGGCAAGCGCGGCCGAGCCGAGATAACCGGTGAGCAGCGCATCGCAGCGCCCAAGCGCCCCGCGCGCCTTCAGCCCCTCCATCAGCGAGAGCACATGGTCCGGCGGCAGCACCATGCCGGTCCACTCGCCATAGCCGGTATGGTTGGAGAATTGCACCGTGTGGATGGGCCACACTTCATGTCCCAGCCTTTGCAGCGGCAAGACTGCCGAGGCGTTGCCGACATGGCCGAAGACGACATGGGACTGGATGGAAAGGATGTGCTTCATCGCTAAAGGCTTCGTGTAACGAAAAGAGAGTGGGGAGAGCCGGTGGAGAAGGCGCGCGCGGTCAGGAAGGTTGGGCCGAGGAGACCGCGCCGCCGAGGCGAGGCATCGAGGGCAGCAGGTGCATGGCCTCGATGGTGAGGGCGGCGATCTCCGGTGCGCGTTTGGCGAGCTTCAGCGCGATGGCCATTTTTTCTTCCGCCACAGCCGTCTCGATCTCGGTTGCCAGTTCCGCCAGCGCCACGGCGCCGAAGGTGCGGGCGCTGGAGCGTAGCGTATGGGCCTCGATATCGGTGCGGTCGATATCGCCGAGCCCGGCGGCTTCGGCAAGGCCGTCGCCGCGGGTGCGGATCTCGTTGATGAAGGAGCGCACCAGCGCGGGGAAGGCCTCGCGCTCCACCTGGCCGGCGAGTTCGTCGAAGAGGCGGGCATCGACCAGCGGCAGATCGCGCCCGCCCAGCTCCAGCGTGCGGCTGATGCGGCGGGCGACACGGGGTGCCGCCTCGCTGCCATCGATATGGTCGAGGATGGTTTGCAGCAGCAGATCGCGCTCGACCGGTTTGGAGAGGTAGGCGTTCATGCCAGCCTCTATCGCCCGCTCGCCATCGCTGGACAGCAGGTTGCCGGTAAGACCGATGATCGGCACCTGACCGAGCGGATCGGGCAGGCTGCGAATGGCGCGGGCGGTGGCGGCGCCATCCATGCCCGGCATCAGCATATCCATGAGGACGACATCGATGCCGCCTTCGGCCAGCTTTTCCAGCGCCGCTTCGCCACTCGCCACCACTTCTACCGTGCTGGCCACTCCTTCCAGCATGGCGCTGACCACCAGCTGGTTGGTGCGGCTGTCCTCTGCCAGCAGAACGCGCACCGAAGAAAGGCGCTCGCGCTGGCTGTCGGCCACCGGGGCGCTGGCCTGGCGGCGGGCGCGGCCCTCCAGCGCGTCGATAATGCGGCGGTCGGTGAGCGGGCGCGGCACCAGCGTCATGCCCTGGGGCAGGCCCGGATGATCGGTGGCGGTCAGCATGCCGGTCAGGGTGACGATACGGCTGAGCCAGGCTTCGGCGCCGGCAATACCGCCGGCCGGCCACAGGCCGCCATCGATGACGAGCAGCAGGGAAGCATCGCCGGCCATGGCGGCTACGGCCTCCTGCGGGGTGGAAATCTGCACGATGCTGGCGCCATGGCTGATCAGCCCGGCTTCCAGCGCGCTGCGGGTCAACCGCTCCTGCAGGAAAAGCGCGACACGGCGGCCGGCAAGAGCGTGCGGCACCTCAAGCGGCTCCGCGGCCGCGCGCGCCGGCAGGCGTAGTGGCAGGGTGACGTAGAACCGGCTGCCTTCGCCCGAACGGCTCTCCACCCGGATGTTGCCGCCCATCAGGTCGGTCAGGCGCTTGCAGATGGCAAGGCCAAGACCGGTGCCGCCGAAACGGCGCACAATGGTGCTTTCGCCTTGCATGAAGGCGTTGAAGAGGTGGGGCTGCACCGTCTCGCTGATGCCGACGCCGCTGTCCTCGACCATGATTTCGACGGTATTGCCGCCGGGTCCCAGCCGGTGCACGCGCACGGCAAAGCCGCCTGCCTCGGTAAATTTGACGGCATTGCCGATGAGGTTGAGCAGGATCTGCCGCAGCCGCCCGCTATCGCCAAGGATGCGGGGCGGGATATCCGGTGCAATGGTGCCGACGACCTCCAGTCCACGTTCGGCGGCGGAGACCGCCATGAGGTCGAGCACGCTTTCCACGAGGCCGCGCAGGTTGACGCCGGTTTGCACCAGTTCCAGCCGCCCGGCCTCAAGGCGCGAGAAGTCCAGAATATCGTTGATGACGGTAAGCAGCGCCTCGCCGCTATCGACCGCCACTTCGGCAAAATGCGCCTGCTCGCTGTCGAGCCCGCTGTCCTGCAGCAGCTTGACCATGCCGAGCAGGCCGTTCATCGGCGTGCGCAGCTCATGGCTCATCATGGCGAGGAACTCGGATTTGGCGGCGTTGGCGGCCTCCGCTTCCTCGCGCGCGCTGCGCATGGCGGCATCCAGTTCGTCGCGGCCGATGGCGCTGCCGATCATGGCGGTGGCGGCCTTGATCGCCTCTATCTCGCGCGGCTGCCAGCGTCGGCCGTGCCCGGTCTGCAGCACCGCCAGCGAGCCCCAGCGAACCTTGCCAACAAAGATGGGAACCAGCAGCAGTGTTGCGGCCCCCAGCCTTTGCATCCACTCGCGCATCTGGCCATTCAAGGCCGTCGGGTCCACTTCCACCACCTCGCCCTGGTCGAGGAAGGGAGATATCTGGCGCAGCCAGTCCGGGCTGAGGTCCACCCGTTCGAACAGGTCAGCCCGCTTCACCTGCCCTTCCAGATCAGGACTGACCCAGGCGTGGGTAGTCCATTTGATGGGGCGGCCTTCTTCATCCTGGCCGAGGCGGGTCGTAATAACGGCACTGACATCAGCCGCCTCCCCGAGCCGCGCCAGAACCTCTTCGATGCAGGAGCGCCAGTCGCCCTGCAGGAGAAATTGCTGGGCGGCGTGGGAGACGGCGCCGAGAATGCCGTTGGCATGGCGGATCTCGGTAATGTCCGAGCGCAGGGTAACGGTGCAGCCATCCTGCATGCGCCGCTCCGAAACCACCACCCAGCGTCCGTCGCGGGTGCGCTGTTCGGTGGTGGAGGTGCCGCTGTTGAACGCCTCCAGACGGCGCCGGATCCAGCCTTCCGGATCGACTTTGGCCTGCGGGAAAATGCCTTTTTCCACACCGTCGCGGACGAGATCCTCGAAGCTGACGCCGGGGCGGATAATGTCGCTGCCACCCACACGCATCGCCCGGTAACGGGCATTGCAGAGGATGAGGCGGCCGTCGGCGCCATAGATGGCAAAGCCGTCGTCAATCGCCTCCAGTGCCTCCTTCAGGCGGGCCTGGGCGGCTTCGGCCTGGCGGTAAGCGCTGCGTTCGCTCTGCGAGCGCTCATAGAGCATGACGGTGAGGATGAGCCCGACGCCCAGAAGGCCGACCATGCTGCCGATCAACAGGGGGAGTTCGGTGAAATTGGTGACGATGTCGTCATCATGGGCGGCGAGATCGAGCACGAGGCGCACGACCATGGCGATGTTGAGCAGCGCCAGTGCAGCAAACACGACGAAGGTGATGATCACGGGCAGCGCGGAACTACGCTGTCCGAGGGACGAAGCGGCGATGCCGCCTTGCGTGTCTGTGGGCACGGGCTCAGTCATGGCCGGTCCGCGCGTCCCCACGCTCAGTCGAAGCCGCGCGCCGGATGGGCATCCGGTCGCTGCAGCCAGTTATCCGCAGGATAGTCGGCCGTACCATCCACCACATGCAGGGTGTAGGCATGGCGGCTGCGGGGGGAGCGGTTGGGGCCGCTCAGATGCGGCAGGAGGCCGTGCAATACGACCAACGTCCCTTTCTTCACTTCCAGCGGGACATAAGGCGCGGTGCCGGTGAATTCCGGGAACGGCGTCTCATCCAGTATATCCATGCGCACCGTATCGCCCTGGCGCCGGAACAGCTTCTTGAGGCCCAGCCTGTGCCCGCCGGGCAGCGCCCACAGGCAGCCATTTTCCAGCGTGGCATCCTGCAGGGCAAACCAGAAGCCGGTCACCGTCATCGGCTCGGTATAGAGAAAGGTGCTGTCCTGGTGGCACACCACCTCGCCGCCGATGAAGGGCTGCTTGAAGATATACATGGACTGCATGAGGCGCGGGTCTGCGAGCCCAAGGTCATGCGCCAGTGCCGCAAGGCGCGGCTGGCGCGAGAAGGCGGAGAAGACCGGATCCAGATCATGCTGGGCATGGCCGAACTTGTTGATCGATAGCGCCTTGTCCTGCTTCAGCCTGCCGGCCTCATCGAAGGCCTCTTCCTCGAAGAAGAAGCGGATGTCGTAGCCCGAGCCGAGGAAGTAGCTGTCGGTGGTGCGGCTCTGGTTCTTCGTGGAGAAGACCGACTGCACACTGCCGGGATCGAAGGCGTCCAGCAATTCCACCGAACGGTGGATCAGGCTGTCGCAGGCGGCCTCCGGCACAAAATCTTCCAGCACCAGAAAGCCGTCGCGTTCCCAGGCCGCCCGCTGGCTGCGGGAGAGCACGGCAAGCGGCTCGGTTTCGGCAAGGGCGGTCATGGCGCGGAGGCTCCCGGGAAGATGGTGTGGCAGCGTGCCGTTATGAGGATAAGGCTTTGACAAACCAATGCTGAACAATGGCCCCGCTGCCCGGCGGGTGCAACAGTGTCGATGCGGCAGGGGGCTTTGATGCGCGGCGGCAACCTCCCGCGGCGACCCCGCAAAAGGCCTTTGAAAGCCTCTTGCCATGGCTGGCTGTTTGCGACTATGTTCCGCGCCGCCTGAAAGGGCCGCCGGTGTAGCTCAGTTGGTAGAGCAACGCATTCGTAATGCGTGGGTCGGGAGTTCGAGTCTCTTCACCGGCACCATAATGTTGAGGCTGCAAGCAGGGCCGCGGGTGTTTGGTGTTTGCCTGCTGAGCGGAAGCCGATCGAGCTTTATGCGGCTCAATATTGATGCCGAGCGAAAAAAGGAGGCCAGCATTTGCTGACCCCCTTTTAATCCGACCCTTCGTGGCTAGGCATTACTTGGCTTTTGCCTTGCTCCGATTGGGCGCCTGCGTCAATGCCGATCCTGACACGCTTTTAACAGCTTTTGACGATTTGGGATTCGATAGCAGCTTGGCAGCTTTCGATGCCACGGCTTTCGACGTTTGTTCGTTCTTAGGCATTTTTTCCTCGTTTTCTGTTAGGCGTACTGGATGAGTTTCCAGGTCACCGCCCGTCCGGAATATGGGGGCATCCTGTTTCCTTTAGCTATTGGTGCGGTGGTGGAGGGAAAGTCATCGACTTTCCATACCCCGCTTTCGGGGCAGATTTCTCCGGTTCGTGCGGTTGTGCCTAGTGGAGCACGAGTCGCCATCTTGAGCATTTTAATCTCCGTATGGATGTGGTTGTTCGGTCTAAAGGCCACATTCGTATCAATATATCTGACGTTGGTGGTTGTCAACGATTTGGTATAAATTCGTATCAGAAAAACGAACGGCGCACTTCGAAGGGGTGCGCCGCTTTGACTCTAGGAGGTATTAAGTGTCTGTTGCCGCAAGACTTCGCGACCTACGGATGAAAAAGGGAAGGTCCTTGCAGGAGGTTGCCGAAGCTATTGGCGTATCGAAAACTCATGTGTGGGAGCTCGAAAAGGGGCGTGCCGAAAACCCGTCACTAGAAATGCTCACGAAGCTGTCGGACTATTTTGGAGTTACGATCCGCTCCTTGGTTGGGGAGGACCTGGAGAACTCTTCAGATGAAAAATTAGTTAGAATGTTTCGGCAGGTTGGTGATTTGACTGAAGCGGACCGAGATATTCTTGACGATATGATCCAATCATTACGTCGAAGGCGATCTGATAATGGCTCTCAAAATTGATCGTATGGAAATTGATGACGTTGGAGGAAATCCGCGAAAATTAGCTGCATCTATCATCAAGCAATTGCCCGAAACGTCTGGGGCTATACCGGTTCGGGAAATAGCAGAGGCCATTGATATTTATGAAATAAAAGAAGCTGTGTTAGACGGCCTTGAAGGGGGGTTAATAGTTGCCGAGGACAAGTCAGAGGGCGCTATTCTTGTTCGTAGCGACCGACCAGAACGGCGTAAACGGTATACAATTGCCCATGAAATTGGGCATTACGTAAATCCATGGCACAAAGCGAGCAGTCCGGAGGGGTTTCGGTGCCGGTCGAGCGACATGCGGCTGGATAGGTATAAAAAAAACGACCCATTCGCCCAAATGGAAGTGGAGGCTAATGAATTTGCGGCGGAGCTCCTTATGCCGATCGCCCAACTGAAGCATTTTTTAAAGGGGAAAAGCGGAGCAGATATCGGCCAAATACTTGGAATATCTGATCGATTTGATGTTAGCCGGGAGGCGGCTGCTCGGCGTTTTGTAGATTTTTCCGAAGAGCCCATTGTGATCCTGTTTTCACACGATGGCGTCATACGTTATGTAAAAAGCAGCGAGGACGCCCCCAAGATTAGTGTTTGGGGAGGGGATAGGTTGCCATTGGCCTCTCTTTCGGTCACTTATCCCGCTAAAATAGGTAAGGTAACTGGGTGGGAAGAGGTGCCGGGCCATGTGTGGCTGGAGCGCTCTAGAGGATATACTGTGTATGAACAAACGCTTTCCCAAAATAATAAATTCAGAATGACTCTATTGAGTTTTGAAAAAGAAGAAGAGGAGGAGGGTGATTGGGTAGAGCCGATATTTAGGAGGTGATTTTTATTTTAAAATATGTTTTGTCGATATATCAATGTTTTTATTTTGATGTCTTTTTTTTGGCTTTAGGTTGTGTTGTCTATGCTGGCCTAGGTGTTATTTTGGTGCGCAGTACCGCATTCATCTGGACTATTGTTTTGCCCGGGGGCTGCCGCTGAGAGCGGTTCTCTTGGCATTTGTAGAAAAGACCCCCTGGAACATTCTCACCCCGCGCGCCAGCCCATGCGACACAGCATGACGGCTTCCGCCCAGGAGCGGCAATTGAGCCGTTTGAAGGCCCGGCTTTTGGTTGCCTGCACGGTGCGCAGCGAGATGCCGAGGCCGGTTCCCAGCTGATGGTCGTCGGCCTCCGGTTCCAGGATCTGGCGGATCATCAATCGTTGCTCCGCCTCCGACAGGCGGCCGAGATTGGTCGCGAAGGTAAAGCTGGGCGGGCCCAGATCTTCTTCCTGCACTCTTAAAAGACGCGCAAAGGCCCGCTTTTCTATGGCGGCGCGCCGGGCATCATCCACCGGTTCGGCAAAGGCCATATAGAGGCCGATGCGGGAGCGGGCACGGCTGATGACGAAGGTAAGCCCGTCCCTCATGCCGTAGGATTCAAAATAGCGCCGCGCTTCCAGCGGCGATCCGCTGCCGGCCAGCGCCCCCCAGGCTTCCTGCCAGGCGTAACTGGTCCAGCCGATGCGCATGGCGTTGGCGACAGCACAGACACGGTCCATGTCCTGCTGGCCAAGGGAGTACCCTTCCCAGAAACCGGCCGGAAAGCCATCCCAGACGCTGGTGCTGCGTGCCCGATAGGCCTGAAGGGCGATGGCAAAGGCCCCGACACCTTCAGCCCATCGGGTAAGAGCGGCAATTACGCGGCGGCTGTTTGGGATGTTGCCGCCGGGAAGGTACTCAGCCATGACGCCTCGCACTGCTCAAGACTGGCGAGATCGCCGAACAGCTGATCGGCTTCCTGCAGATGGGGCAGGGGCAGGCGATAGCGGCGATAGAGCACGCCGTCCCCCTCGATGGCGAAGCCGTCGGGTGAGGCGCCGCGCCGGGTCCAGAACTGGTCAAGGTCCGGATGTACCTCACCATAGATTGCCTGATGCCCCTTGAGGGCCGCGTAGCGGATCGCCTCGTCGGTAAGCGCCCGCAGGACGCGGATGCCGCGCCGGGCATCCGGCGTGATGCAGAGTTGCTCAAGATAACATCCCCAACCGAAGGGCCTGAGGCGGCAGGTGCCGACAACCATGTCTCCCTGGCGGGCCAGCAGATGCGCGCACAGCAGATCGTTTCCATCATTCTTGGCGGCGCGCCCCTTTTCTATCACGAAGACCTGTCGCCGCAGCTCCAGCGCTGCCATCAGGTCGGTGACGGTTGTTACCAATGATACGGTCAGTAAGGTCTGCATGGATTTTCTCCCGCAAGATTTGAGTCCACGGGGAGAGATTGTCTGGGAAAAGTTGCATACTCGCGAGTGATGGATTTCCGTAATGAATCAACTGCTTACGGAAAGAATGAACTTTTTGTGTATAGTAAAATTACTACATTCCCTTTTTGAGTGATGTTGAACCACACTTGTTATACGAAAAATGGCAACGAACCGGGCGCGGATAATGCCAGAAAACGATATAGCAACACCAATCCTTGCCGGATTGATGGCGAAAACGGCGAATGAAACCCACAAGCCGGAGCTGTCGGCCACCCAGGGCCACATGCTCGTCCAGCGTATCCGGGCACGAGTCCAGCGTTTGCGTCACATCGCCATGGATGATCTTGCCGATGGCGGCCAGGTAAACCGGACGCAAAAATTGATGCTTGAGCTGGATGGTTGCACCGAGCTGCTGCAGGCGCTCGACCGCTTCCTCGACAAAAGCGACGATCCGCGCCGCTGACCGTCGGTGCCAGTCCGCGCTCTTGCGGCCCCGCGGCATTAACAGCGTTGACGCCGCTCGCCGGGCGCGACATCATCCGGTCCATGGAAAACGCACGCCTTGTCCCGAACTATTATTTTACGTGGCATCTCGCCTTTCGGTGAGCGGCTTACGTGGTGTTTTCCTGACAAGAAACTCCCACCGGTGCCGCCAGGAAGCGGCGGCGGGACAAAGGTGGGGTTCACTTTCCCGAAACTGACTTCATGGCGGCACTCCTGACAAACGCGGCAATCGCCCGCGAAAAGGAGGCCCGAAGGCCATGACACAGACAAAGATCTACGCGCTTGCTCCCGTGCTGGCGCGCCATCGCACCGCTCTCTCCGATGCCGTGCATGCCGCCCTGGTGGGTGTGCTGGAAGAAGAAGCCGGCCCGCGCCTGCAGCGCTTCCTGCCGCTGGATGATGAAAGCTTCATCTTCCCCGCCGACCGCAGCGAAAACTACCTGATTGTTGAAGTGCAGCTCATGACCGGCCATCCCGCCGCGCTCCGCAAGCGCCTGACGCGCGCTCTGAGCGATGCGGTGGAAGCGGCGACCGGTATTGGCGCCGCCGATATCGAGATCGTGCTGATCGAGGCACCGTCAGCAAACTGGATGCGCCGGGGCCAGCATGGAGACGAGCTGGCGCTTGCCTTCGATGTGGTGTGAGTGGAGTTCGCGGCGGTCAGCCAGGCGGTGGCGAAGGAGGGCTCAGGCAGCGCCGGCCCTCTCGGCCTCAGCTTCAGCCTCCACCATGCCGGTGTCGGCTTCCGTCAGTGGAAACCGCACCAGAACGCGGGTTCCGGCATGGCTTTCATCCCGCTCCAGCTCGGCCTCCAGCTTGGAGGCCATCGCTGCGATGATCTTCTGGCCAAGGCCGGCGGACATGCCCTTCGGGGCTTGCTGCGCGGTGCCGGAAGAGCCGATGCCGTCATCCTCCACGATCAGCAGGGCTTCGGCCCTGTCGCCGCGGCGATAAAGCCGCACGCGGATGGGGCCGCCTTGACCGCCGGGGTAGGCGTACTTCATCGCGTTGATAAGAAGCTCGGTCACGATGACGCCGATGGCCACCGCGCTGTCGGGCGAGGTTGAGACCGGCTCGGCCATCAGCTCGATCTTGTGGCTGGTCTGGTCACCGGAAAGGGTAACGCTGACATCCTCCACCAGCGAGCCGAGATAGCTGCGCAGGCAGATGCTCTGTACGTCCCCGCCACCATAGAGCCGGCGATGGACGTGGGCGATGGCGCTGAGGCGCTTGATGACCGAGCGCAGCGCTTCGCGCAGCACGTCGTCCTGGGAGGCGTGGGCCTGCATGCTGAGCAGGGAGACCACCAGTTGCAGGCTGTTGCCGACACGGTGGTTCATCTCGCTCATCAGCAGCGCACGCTCGTTGGCAAGCGCCTCGAACCGGTCGCGCTGGGCACGCAGCTCGGCCTCCGCCCGCTCCTTGGCGCGGCGCATCTCCTGGCCGTTCAGTGCGGCGCCGACGGCGGCACGTAGCAGCGGCAGGAACTCGCCATCCACTTCCTTGATCACGTAATCTACCGCGCCGGCCTTGAGCGCGGACACCGCCACGCGCCCTTCAGACGTGCCGGTTACATAGATGACCGGTGGCGGGTCCGGCAGCTTGCGGATTTCCGCCAGAGTCTCCAGCCCGTCCAGCTCCGGCATGTAATGGTCGAGGGCGATGACATCGATGCCGCGGCGGGCAAGGCGTTCCAGCCCCGCCCGGCCGTTGCCGACCGTCTCGACCTCATAACCGGCGCGGCCAAGGTCGCGCTGGACCAGCCGGGCAAGGCCGGGATCGTCATCGATGTAAAGGACCCGCGGGCGCACGCTGTCCAATTGCCTTAGGCCTCCGGAACCTGGATCACGGAGAAGAACAGGCCAAGCTGCCGGATGGCATTGGCGAAATTTTCGTAATTCACCGGCTTGGTGATGTAGACGTTGCAGCCGAGATCGTAACACCGCTTGATCTCCAGCTTGTCGTCGGTCGTGGTCAGCACCACCACCGGCGTGCCCTTGAGATGCGGGTTCTCCTTCACCTTCTGCAGGATCTCGACGCCGGTCATGTCCGGCAGGTTGAGATCGAGCAGGATCAGCAGAGCGCGGCCTTCGCTGACCGTGCCGCTGCCATCGGCGCCGAAGAGGAAGTCCATGGCGCTGGTGCCGTTGGTGAAGGCAAGGATCTCGTTGTTCACGCCCGCCCGGCGGATGTTCTTTTCAATGAGGTGGGCGTGGCCTTCGTCATCCTCGATCATGATGATCGTGACGGTTTGCTGGTTCACTTGATTGGCTCCATGGGTCAGGCCCCTTTCCACGAAAGGGGCAGGGTAACGGTAAAGGTGCTGCCTTTGCCTAGTTCGCTGTCGACGCTGATGCGCCCGCCGAGGCCGCGCACCAGCGTACGCACATGGGCAAGGCCGATGCCTTCGCCGGGGCGGTCCTGCACGCCGGAGCGGCGGAAGAGCTCGAAGATGCGCTCGCGGTCCTTCGCGGCAATGCCGCGGCCGTTGTCGGCCACTTCGATGATGGCATAGCCGGAGCGCTGGGTGGAGCGGATGGAAACTTCGCCCGGCACGCCGGCGCGCATGTATTTGAGCGCGTTGTCGACGAGATTGGAGAAGATCTGTTCGATGGCCAGCCGGTCGCTGGTGAGCTTGGGCAGGGCCCCGGCAATCACGGTGGCGCCGGCTTCCTCGATCTGGTGGGTGGCCGCGGAGAGGATGGTGCGCAGCGTCTCGTCCAGATCGATCGGCTCGGGCCGGAACTCGCGGCGACCGGCGCGCGACAGCTTGAGGATGGCGTTGATGAGACGGTCCATCTTGGCGATGGCGGATTTGATGAAGCCGAGCGAGTCATCGAAATCGCGGGCCAGGCTGGTGCCGCGCGGATCAAGCTCTCCGGTTTCTCCCGCGGCAACCATGGCGGTCTCGCCCTGGGGCTGGCCGCGGGTTTCCTGCGCCCAGGCCAGAAGATCGCCCTTCAGTGCCTCCAGCTCGCTGGTAAAGCCCATGATATTGACGAGCGGCGAGCGCAGATCGTGGCTGACGATGTAGGCGAAGCGCTGGATTTCCTCGTTGGCCTCCTGCAGCTCCGCCGTGCGCTCCTTCACCCTCTCCTCAAGGCCCGCATTCATCGCGGCGAGGGCATCATGCGCCATCGCCAGCGCCCGGTAATTGCGCCGCGTTTCATAGAAAGAAAGTCCGGCGAGCGCGCAGATCAGCAGCGAGCCGGAAAGGCCGATGAAGAGCAGCAGATAACCGGTCTGCTGGGCCTTGAGCGACAGCGCCTCGAAACGCTGCTGCTCGATGTCGCGTATGTTGTTGGTAATCTGGGTGAACTGGTCGGCGAGCTTGAGGCCGGCATCGGTGTTCACGACGGCGAGCGCCTCGGCATGGCGGCCAGCCTGCTGCAGTTCCACCGTCTTGCGCATCTCGTCAACCTTGGCGGCGACGATGGGAACCAGTGTCTCAAACGCGGCCTTGTGTTCGGGCAGGTCGCCGAGTTTGGCCTTCAGCTCGTCGGTGCGCCGGGGCAGGGCGGTCAACAGCCGGTCGAAGAAGGCGAGATACTGGTCGTCCTCGGTCAGCAGGAAACCGCGCTGCGTGCTTTCGGCGCGGCGGAAGATGACCTTCAGCTCATTGATATCGTTCTCGATATCGAGTGTACGCGCGACTTCTTCGGCCTGGCGGCGGTTCTCCTGCACCAGCCACACCGTCACGAGGCTGGAGACCACAAGGGTAACGAAACCGACCGTCAGCAGAATAAGCTGTCGCGGCAGTCGGAAAGCCTTGAACACGGACGTCTTTTCCTCGGGTTCAACAAAGGGAGGGCGCTGCCGGACGGTGGCAGGACAGAACTTGACCCACAGGAACAACCGGGAATGTGATTTGGTTCCAAAAAATTTGCCGGGATGGCGATTTTTTCAGCCGAGCTTGGCTGTCGCCGCTTCGCTTTCGGCAAGGGCACTGGCGAATTCGGCAATCAGCGCCTCGGCCAGTTCGCTGCCGCCCACCTCGTCATGCAGGGCGGAGGCGATTTCACTGAGGCGGGTGAGGCCGATATTGGCCATGGCACCGCGCATGTCATGGGCGATCTCGCGCAGGGAGGTGCCGTCGCCGGTGGCGAAGGCTTCCCGCATGCCTTCCAGCCCCTGGGTTGCCGTTTCCAGATAACGGCCGAGCACGGCGCGCGCCTCGTCAGCGCCGGCGGCGCGGGTCAGCCGGGCAAGGCGCGAGGGGTCGATGACGGGAACGGCGGTGAAATCGGCCTTTTCCGGACCTTCGTTATCGTCGGGGCTGTTGTTGAGGCCGAGATCGATCATGAGCTGGGTCAGGTCCTCTGGCTCGAAAGGTTTGGGCAGGAGTGCGTCGAAGCCGGCTTCGCGGGCGCGCTGGCGGGTGGTGTCCATCCCGTCGGCACTGAGCGCCAGAATGATAACATCGCGGTGCGGCCCGGCGGAATTGCGGATTGTGCGGGCAACGGTAAAGCCGTCCATCTCCGGCATGTGCAGGTCAAGCAGCACGGCATCGCAATGATGGTCCGCCAGCCAGGCCAGCGCTTCCGGCCCGTTCTGGCAGCTTTTGACCCTATGGCCGTCGGCCGCCAGCAACAGGCGCACCAGATCGAGATTGACCGGATTGTCGTCGACCAGCAGCAGGCTGAGCGGGCGCAGTGTGGGAAGAGCGCCGTCCGTTTTCCCGCGCGCGCGGCTCGAAAGGCCCGCCAGCGGCAAGGTCAGGCTGACGGTAAAGCGGCTGCCGGCTCCGGGTTTGCTGGCCACGATGATGCTGCCGCCCATGGCATCGACAAGGCGCTTGGTGATGGAAAGGCCGAGACCGGTACCGCCGAAGCGCCGGCTGGTGGAGGCGTCAGCCTGGGTGAAGGGCTGGAAGAGGCGTGCCAGCAACGCGTCGTCCATGCCAATCCCGGTATCGCTGACCGTCAGTGTCAGCGCGACGGCCTGTTTGCCTGCCGTCTCCGCGGTCAGCGATACCGCCACTTCGCCGCCGGCGGAAAATTTGATGGCGTTGCCGACGAGGTTGAAGGCGATTTGCTGCAGGCGGGCAGGATCGCCCAGCACGCGCCGGCCCGGCCCTTTGGGGAGCTCGCAGGAAAGGGTAACCTTGCGCTCGGCCGCCTGCGGTTCGAGCAGGCCGGCGACCGCGTCGATCACCGCGCTGATATCGACCGGCACCGCCTCCAGCCGGAGCGCCCCGGCCTCGATGCGCGAGATGTCCAGGAGGTCTCCCAGCACGCTGAGCAGCGTGTGGGCGGAGCCGCGGATGATGTCGATGAACCGCTGCTGGTCGGGCGTGAGGCTGGTGCCAGCGAGAAGGCGCACGGTTGCCAGCACCCCCGTCATCGGGGTGCGCAGCTCGTGGCTGATGGCGGCCAGAAATTCCGACTTGGCGCGGTTGGCGGCCTCTGCCGCATCGCGTGCTGCTTCCAGTTCGCGCGCTGTTTCGCGCTCATCCGTCACATCGCGGCTGAAACAGGCAAAGCGCTGGATCGAGCCGTCCGGTTCGATCACCGGGGTGATGGTGATGACGAAGTCGCGGCCGGCGATGCGTTCTTCAAAACGCAGCATGCGCCGGGTGCGTGTCGCCTCATGCAGCCGGTCGAGCCGGGTGGGCGGCGCGCTGGTGGGCCAGAGCGCATCGAGCGTGTGGCGCGAGAGCGTATCCGGGGTAATGCCGGTGGTGGCATAGGCCCGGCGGTTGAGCGCGATCAGCCGGCCTTCGGCGTCCACCATGCCGACGAGCTCGTCCGTCGCGTCCATGATGGTGCTGAAGACGGCCTGGGTGCGCAGCAGCTCGGCGGTGCGCTCCTCCACCATGCGGGCAAGGGTGGCCTCGGTCTGGCGCCGGCGCTGGAAGATGAGATCTTCCAGCAGGGCGGCGCGCAGAATGTAGGCGCAGGCGCCGAGCGCCGGCTCGAAGGGGGCGCTGTTGTCGCTGACGCGCTGGCGGAACAGGCTCACCGGCCGGCGTGGGTCGCGCTCCTCCGGCCGGTCCGGATCATGTGCCCAGATGAGGGTGCGCTCGCTCGCCCGCCGCAGCAGGGCCAGCCAGTCCTCGCCATTGTCGGAGAGGGCGAGCACGACGCCGCCGGTAAGCGGGCTGCCATCGGCCAGCTGGAGCGGCGCGCTGCCCAGCAGGCCGGGGGGCAGGGCGGCGGTAATGTGCACCCCGTTGGTGGCGGTTGCCGGCGGGTGGATGGCGGCGGTCGCCGCAGGCAGGCAGGCGCTCTCCGGCGACAGCGCGCCGGCGCTGACCGGATGGCCATCGATCCGGCCGACCAGCGCATCCGCCTCAAAAAGGCCCAGCAGACCTTTCTCGTTGGCCCGGACGGCATCTGCCACCGACTGGCCGTCATGGACTTCGGCACGCAGCCGGTCGGTCAGCGTGCGCACCCGCTCGCGTTTTTCATTTTCGCCGCGTTGGAGAATCTGTCCGATACGGCCGGCGAGCAGCTGTGAGAGCAGGCAGCAGGCAGCCTGCAGGTAAGCCGGCAGGGCACGGGGGCGGCTGTCATGGCAGACGGCAACGCCCCACAGACCCTCCGCCACCCGGAGCGGCAGCCATAGGGCAGCGCGCACTTCCAGTGCCTTCAGGAAGGTGGCGTGCCGTTCGGAGATGGGGCGCAGCAGGCTGAAGGAAAGGTCGACCGCTTCCGTAAGTGGCGCGCCGTCAGGGCCCAGCAGCGGCGAGGGCGGGGCTTCCACATCGGCGATGGAGCGGATGAAGGTGGCGCCATAGAGCCGGCGGGTACTCTCGGGGATATCGCTTGCCGGGATGTGCAGCCCCTCGAAGCGGCGATTGACCCCGGCGGAGGTGGCCTCGGCAGCGACATAACCGTGCCACTCGCGCTCGAAGCGGTAGAGCACCGTGCGCTCGAAGCCGCTCAGCGCCTGCATGGCCTCGGCGCCGGCCTGCAGCAACTCGTCGATGCGGCTGATGCGGGCAAAGGTGGAGGCGGCATGCTGCAGGGCGCGCTGCAGTCCGGCGGCATCGCGTTCTTCCTCGGCCCGGGCGGGCAGCAGCTCCACCAGCAGCCGGCCGTCATGATTGAGGCAGATCGCTTCCAGCTCGCGCCCGTCAAGGGCGCTGCGGATGGGAAAGGGGTCGATCAGGTAGGGCAGGCCGGCGGGGGTGAGGGCAGCGGGGGCAAGGCGGCCCGCCGGGCTCTGGCGCTCGGCAATCAGCTCGCCCAGGAGCCGGAGGCCAAATCCGCCCGCCCCCGCCATGCCCAGCAGGGGCAGGGCGTTTTCGCTGGCTGCGGTCAGCCGGCGGGTTGCCGGATCGGCCACCAGAAGCGCGCCCCGGCTTTGCACGCGCGGCAGCCGGGCCGGCGTGGCGGAGCGGGCGCGCTCGCTGATCTCGGGCGCGGTCAGCGGGCAGCTGGCATTTTGCGGCACGGGGCGAATGACGGGGTTTCCTCGGGGCTCCTGCCGGCTCTTGGGTGGCCGGCCTTTCCCGGCATTGTTTGCCTATCTCCCGGCAAAACAAAACCCCCGCGTCGCGTGACAAGGCGGGGGGCCTCAGGGCGGCTTCCCGTGAGGGGCCGGATTTTATGCTGCCATAACGGCTGGCCGGCGCGCAAAAAGGGCGCGCCGTCACCCGCCGGAGCGATCAGACGGTGATATCGATCAGCCGGCCGCGACCGGAGGCGGAAGAGGGCGGGGGCGCGGAATTGGCGCTCTCGTTCTCCGACGACTCGTCGTCACGGCTCACATTGGCCTGCGCGCTGTTCGGGGCATCCACCCCTTGCACACGCGGAGCCTGCTGAAAGGCCTGAATGGCGGCGCTGGCGCCTGCGACATCCATGGTACGGTTCCTTTTGCCTATCCTGCTGACAGCCAAGCAGTTTTTATGCCAACTGGCTGTCGCCCGCTTCGGCCAACGGCAGAAAACGGGCTCGTCATAATACCGGCTTCATCCGGCCAAGGCGAGTCATAGCTTCAAGGGGAGAGGGCGGCGCCGGTCCCCACTGTGAGGAGCGCCACGCGAAAGGGCGCGGCAGGGCGCCCCGTCTGGCCAGCGGCGGCGGGGCGGCGTTAGAGTGGCGCCTTGCCAAAAACAGGGCCGCGCCCCGAAACCAGCCGGAGCCACCATGATCGACCTTTATTACTGGACGACGCCGAACGGCCACAAGATCACGATGTTCCTGGAGGAGGCCGGTCTTGAGTACCGGATCATCCCGATCAATATCGGCAAGGGTGACCAGTTCCAGCCCGATTTCCTGAAGATCGCGCCGAACAACCGCATTCCGGCCATCGTGGACCAGAAGCCCGCCGATGGCGGTGCACCCATCCCGATGTTTGAATCCGGCGCCATCCTGCAGTACCTCGCAGAAAAGACCGGCAAGTTCCTCTCCGCCGATTTGCGCAAGCGCTGGGAGACCCTGCAGTGGCTCTTCTGGCAGATGGGCGGCCTTGGTCCGATGGCCGGGCAGAACCATCACTTCTCCGGTTATGCGCCGGAGAAGATCCCTTACGCCATCGACCGCTATGTGAATGAGACGGCGCGGCTTTACCGCGTGCTCAACACCCAGCTGGAAGGCCGCGACTTCATCGCCGGTGACTATTCCATCGCCGACATGGCGAGCTACCCGTGGGTGGTGCCCTATGAGCGCCAGGGCCAGAAGCTGGAAGATTTCCCCAACCTCAAGCGCTGGTTCGAGGCGATTGCCGCGCGGCCGGCGACAAAGCGCGCCTATGAGCTGGCAGCGACGATCAATACGCCCAAGCCGATGACGGACGAGGAAAAGAAAGTTCTCTTCAACCAGCGATAAGGCTGGAGAATGCTGAGGGGGCCGCCGGAGTGTTTCGCGCGGCCCCCGCTCTTTTCGGGCATGGTTGTTCAAGGCCGGTTTCCCTTGGCGGGCGACACTGGGCCGTCCTTTGTCATCCGGATGACATGCGCATGAGGGAAATTAATGCGCCCTGAAATCTGTTCATGATGGCTGGCGAGCCATGGGTGCTTGCACTACATGAAGCTTAACCCCAATCCGGCCCAAGAAAATCGGGTCAAAGCCCCGCTCTCTCGCGAAGCCCTTCGCGTCGGGTGGGCCAAAAGGGAGCCCTCGAAAGACGATGAGCACTGTTGGCCACGACACGCTGAAGACCCGCCGCACGCTGAAGGTGGGCGGCGCGGAATATGATTACTTCTCCCTGAAGGCCGCCGAGGCCGCTATCGGCGATACCTCCCGCCTGCCTTACAGTCTCAAGGTTCTCCTTGAGAACATGCTGCGCTACGAGGATGGCCGCTCCGTTACCACCGGCGATGCGAAGGCCGTCGTCGACTGGCTCGGCACCAAGGGCAAGAGCGAGCACGAGATCGCCTACCGCCCGGCGCGTGTGCTGATGCAGGATTTCACCGGTGTGCCCGGCGTGGTCGACCTTGCCGCCATGCGCGAGGCCGTTGTCCGCATGGGCGGCGATGGCCAGAAGATCAACCCGCTCTCGGAAGTCGATCTCGTCATCGACCACTCGGTGATGGTGGATTTTTTCGGCACCGGCGATGCGTTCCAGAAGAACGTTGCCGTGGAGTTCGAGCGCAACCGCGAGCGTTATGAGTTCCTGCGCTGGGGTCAGACCGCGTTCAACAACTTCCGCGTGGTGCCGCCCGGCACCGGCATCTGCCATCAGGTGAACCTCGAATACCTCGCCCAGGTCGTCTGGCTGCGCAAGGATGGCGAGCGCATGGTGGCCTTCCCGGACACGCTGGTCGGCACTGACAGCCATACCACCATGGTCAACGGTCTGGCCGTGCTGGGCTGGGGCGTGGGCGGTATCGAGGCCGAGGCCGCGATGCTGGGCCAGCCGGTCTCGATGCTCATCCCCGAAGTCATCGGCTTCAAGCTGAGCGGCAAGCTGCCGGAAGGCGCGACCGCCACCGACCTGGTGCTCACCGTCACCAACATGCTGCGCAAGAAGGGCGTGGTGAACAAGTTCGTCGAATTCTATGGCGACGGCCTTGACCATCTCTCCCTCGCCGACCGTGCCACCATCGGCAACATGGCGCCGGAATATGGCGCGACCTGCGGCTTCTTCCCCATCGACGCCGAGACCATCAAGTATCTGCGTTTCTCCGGCCGTGACGAAGCCCGCGCCCAGCTGGTGGAAGCCTATGCCAAGGAGCAGGGCATGTGGCGCCAGCCGGGCCACGAGCCGGTCTTTACCGACACGCTTGAGCTCGACATGTCGAGCGTCGAGCCGTCGCTCGCCGGTCCGAAGCGCCCGCAGGACCGCGTGGCGCTCAAGACCGCCGCGCCGGAATTCGTCAAGGCGATGACCGAGCAGTTCGGTGTTGCCGCGAGCGATACTTCAAAATCGGTCAAGGTTGAGGGTGCGAACTACAGCCTGACCCAGGGTGATGTGGTGATCGCGGCGATCACCTCCTGCACCAACACTTCCAACCCGTCGGTCATGCTGGCCGCCGGTCTCGTTGCCCGCAAGGCGCGGGCGCTCGGCCTTACCTCCAAGCCGTGGGTCAAGACCTCGCTGGCTCCGGGCAGCCAGGTGGTGACGGATTATCTTGCCGCCGCCGGCGTGCAGGAGGATCTGGATGCCATCGGCTTCAACCTCGTGGGCTATGGCTGCACCACCTGCATCGGCAATTCCGGCCCGCTGGCCGAGCCGATTGCCAGGGCCATCGACGACAACCAGCTGGTTGCCTGCGCCGTGCTGTCGGGCAATCGCAACTTCGAAGGCCGCGTCAGCCCGCAGACCCGCGCCAACTATCTGGCTTCTCCGCCGCTGGTCGTGGCCTACGCCATTGCCGGCAGCATGAAGATCGACATCACGAAGGACCCGATCGGCAAGAGCAAGGACGGCAAGGACGTCTATCTCTCCGATATCTGGCCGACATCTGTCGAAATTCAGGACACGCTGATGAAGTCGCTGACGCCGGAGATGTTCCGCAAGCGTTATGCCGATGTCTTCAAGGGCGACAAGGAATGGCAGGGGATCAAGGTCACCGAGAGCGACGTCTATGACTGGGACCCGACCTCGACCTATGTCGCCAACCCGCCCTATTTCGACGACATGGGTGCCGAGCCCAAGCCGATCACCAACATCACCGGTGCCCGGCCGCTCGCCATCCTCGGCGACAGCGTGACGACCGACCACATCTCCCCGGCCGGTTCGATCAAGAAGTCGGCTCCGGCCGGCGAATATCTGTCGAGCTATCAAATCCCCGCCCAGGACTTCAATTCCTACGGCTCGCGCCGTGGCAACCATGAAGTCATGATGCGCGGTACCTTCGCCAACATCCGCATCCGCAACGAGATGATCCCGGGTGTGGAAGGCGGTTTGACCAAGCACATCCCGACCGGCAAGCAGATGTCGATCTACGACGCCGCCATGGCCTACCAGGCCGAGGGCACGCCGCTCGTCATCTTCGCCGGCAAGGAATATGGCACTGGCTCCAGTCGCGACTGGGCGGCCAAGGGCACCAACCTGCTGGGCGTCAAGGCGGTCATCGTCGAGAGCTTCGAGCGTATCCACCGCTCAAACCTCGTCGGCATGGGCGTGCTGCCGCTGCAGTTCAAGGACGGCATGACCCGCAAGTCGCTGGGCCTTGATGGCACGGAAGTGATCGACATCACCGGCGTGGACGAGATCAAGCCGCGCCAGGATGCGACCATGACCATCCACCGCGCCGATGGCAGCACCGAGGAAGTGAAGCTTCTGGTGCGCATCGATACGCTGGATGAGGTCGAGTACTACAAGAATGGCGGCATCCTGCACTTCGTGCTGCGCAACCTGATGAAGGCTGCGTGATCGCCTGAGGCTGCCATTTGAAAAAAGAAAACCCGCCGGTGAGAACCGGCGGGTTTTTTGTTGCCACAGAAGCCTGCCGCCTCAGCTTGCCGATCGCAGGTTGCTGAGGAAGTGCCCGACCTCTCCGCTCATGGTCTCGGCATTCTGCTTGAGGCTGCCGGTCGCGTTGACGATCCGGCCGGACGCATCGACCGAGGCGTTCGACGATTTCGAGATATGCTCTATGCTCGTGGTGACATCCTCGGTCCCGCGCGCCACTTCCTGAACATTGCGGGCGATTTCGTGGGTGGCGGCACCTTGCTGTTCGACTGCCGAGGAAATGCCAAGCGAGATGCTGCGTACGGACTGGATCACTTCCAGAATGCCGGCGATGGCCTCCACGGCCTTGCGCGTCTCCTCCTGCACCGTGGCGATCTGGCCGGAGATCTCCTCCGTTGCCCGGGCCGTCTGGCTGGCGAGGTTCTTGACCTCCCCGGCGACGACCGCAAAGCCCTTGCCGGCTTCACCCGCCCGCGCCGCTTCGATGGTGGCGTTGAGCGCCAGGAGATTGGTCTGGCTGGCAATGTCGTTGATGAGGCTGACCACGGCGTTGATCTGCTCGGCAGCGCGGGCGAGGCCCTGGATGGTGCGGTTGGTATCCTCAGCCTTGTCGGCGGCCTCCGATGAGGCCCGGGAGGCTTCCGCAACCTGGCGGGAGATCTCCGAGATGGAGGCCGCAAGCTGCTCTGAAGCCGAGGCAACCGTCTGCACGCTGGAGGAGGAGCGCTGGGCCGCGGCGGCAACGGTAGCAGCCTGCTTCGCCGCTTCGCTGGCGCCATTGCTGATACCAAGCGCGGCGGAATAGACGGACGCTATTTCAGACCCGATGCCCTTGATGACGGAGCCGGCGGAAGCCTCGAAATTGTCGGCAAGGTGCATGCGCGCGGCAAGGCGCTCTTCCTCGGCCCGGCGCTCCAGCTCCTCCTGCTCGCGTTCCATTGCCTGCACGCGCAGGGCGTTGGCCTTGAAGATCTCGACCATTCTGGCCATCAGGCCCAGCTCGTCGCTGCGGTCCGTTGCGGGAACCTCAACGGCAAGTTCCTGTTTGCCGAGTTTTTCCATGCAGCCGGTCAGGGATTTGAGCGGGCCGGTGATCGAGCGGGCGATCAGGAAGCTGATGAGAATGCTGATGAGGCTCGCCGTTATCGAGATCAGCAGTTGCCGCTGCGTGATGCGGTTGCCGGTAAGATCGAACAGTTCGTCCGACTTCTGTGCTTCGGCGTATTTGTCGCTGTAGAGCGCCAGATACGCTTCCCGGATTTTTTGTTTTTCGCCGTCGATCTTGTCGTCTATCGCCTTGATTTCCGGGGTCAGGGCGCCGTCGTTCTGCTTTTCGACCGCCGGCAGCATTTCCTGCTCGAAGGTGGCGATCAGCGCCTCTATCGCGTCAGCACCTTGCCGGGCCGCAGCCTTGCCCTTGTCGTTGAGTGGCATGGCCGAAATGTTGCGCGCCGTTTCTTCAAGGATCTGTTTTATCTCTTTCCAGTCCGCACGGGTCTGGGTGAGGTCGCGATTTATCTCGGAGTCGGCGATGACGTCATAGGCGCGAAAGCCAATGGCTGAGGCATCCTGCGCTTTTGAGGCCTGAAGATACTGGTCAACGCCGCTGTCCTGTGCCTGACGCAGCAGGTCAATGGAGCTCGCCCCGTAATAGGAGACGGCAAAGGTAGCGAGAGATCCAAAGAGGATCGGCAACATGATCTTGATGGAGACGTTAAGTTTCATGGCTGCACCTTCTGAAAGGTGGATCGAGAAACAAATTTAGGCGCCGAATATTATTTCCGGTCTTGAGATTTGCTTTGTAGACCGGGAAAGGCTTGATGAATATGGAAAATTTTAGAAATCCCGAGTAAGGGCACACTTATTGGCTGTGACTGAGCGGCCGGTCTGGCCGTTTGCAGCCGGAGCGGCGCGGTGAAAGCCGGGCGTCAGGATGCCGGCCCAATCGTACAGGGCCGGAGTGTGCAAGGGGCCGTTCTGCACCAGCGGCATTGCAGGAATGTTGCAACCGATCACACATGGACGCAGCAAGCGCGTCGTGTGTGTTATAGTATTCATAACATTGCTAATATTCCCGGGCCCGGCGGCGATCGCCGGGAAAGGGCAGGAGCCGGCGTTTGCCGTTAGAGAATTACTTCAGGGACTCGCAGGTTGCGCGTTCCGTCCTGAGGGCGGTCGCGGACGGTGTGATCATTGTCGACAATGACCGGGTCATCCGTTTCTGCAATCACAGCGTTGAGCGGCTGCTGGGGTACAGCGAGAGCGAGTTGCTGGGCCAGAGCGCGGCCATGCTCTACGCCAACCCGGAAGAATTCGTCCTGCAAGGCAAGCTGCGCTTCAATGCCGAACTGCGCGATGTGCTGCCGCCCTATATCTCGATCTACCGGCACAAGAGCGGGGGGGCCATTCCGATGGAAGTGGCGGCCGGCCCCATCCTGCTGGCAGACGGCACGCGGGACGGCTTTGTCGTCACCCTGCGCGATATCAGCGAGAAGCTGGCCGCTGAAAGCGCGCTGCGCCGGGTGAACCAGCGGTTCGAGGATGCGATCAACGCGCTCGATGTCGGCTTTGCCTATTATGACGAGGACGACCGGCTGCAGCTCTATAACCAGCGATTTGCCGATATCTTCTATGGCGGCTGGGGCATTAAGCCCGGCGCCTCCTTTGCCGAGCTGGTGAAGAACGGGCTTTCCCTCAGCACCTACGACCTTGGACCCGCCGACGAGGCGCAATGGCTGCAGCAGCGGGTCGACAGGCACCGCAACCCGGCTGGCCCCATCGAGCTGTCGCTGCGTGACGGCCAGCATGTGCTGCTGTCGGAAACGCGCACCCGCGATAGCGGCGTGGTCAGCGTCTATACCGAGATTACCAGCCTCAAGGCGGTGCAGCGCCTTGCGGAAATACAGGCCTCGCGCCTCCAGGCCCTTATCGACAGCATGCCGGCGATGATCGCCGAACTTGCGCCCGACGCCACCATTCTGCTCGTCAATCAGGTTGCCGAAACCTGGTATGCGCTGAAGCGCGAGCAGATGGTGGGCCGCTCCGCCGACATCGTCGCCGCCGACATTTTCCATGGCCCTGTCCGGCAGGGCTTTGTCGATGCGCTGGCAACGGGCAAGGCGCAGCTGGTAGCGATCCAGCACCAGCATCCCGATGCCAGCCTGCGCGACGTGGAAGTCAGCTTTGTGCCGCGCCGGTCGGAGGATGGCGGCATCGGCTCCGTCATCGTGCTTTCGCAGAACGTGACCCCGCGCCGCCAGCTGGAGCGCACGCTCTCGCAGCTCTACCAGATCGCCTCCTCCTACCGGCATTCGCATGACGACAAGATCGGACGGCTGATGGCGCTGGGGGCGGAACATTTCGGCCTGCCGGCGGCCACCATCGGGCGGATCGAGGGCGAGCGTTATATGATCATGGCCGCCCACGGGATCGACCGGCCTGACGTGGTGGGCCGGGAGGTGGCTCTGGAGCAGAGTTTCTGCTTCCACGCCCTGCTGCCGGGCGGCGAACCGGTGGCGGTGCATGATGTCGCCGGCAGTGCGCTGGCGGGCTGCGACCCCTTCGACCGCTACGGTGTCGGCGCCTATCTTGCCTGCATGGTGAGCGTGGATGGCGAGCCTTACGGGCCGCTGCAATTCTTTGCCTCGGCGGCGCGGCAGGACCCGTTCTCGGCGACCGAACTTGAGGTGCTGAGGCTTTTTGCCGACTGGATCGGCAATGAACTGGCGCGTGAGCGCGACCTGCGCATGCTGCGGGCCGCGCGCGAGGAACTGGCACTGCTGGCCTCCACCGACGATCTGACCGGCGTTGCCAACCGGCGCGAGTTCATGAAGCGGCTGGCGGCCGAGGTGGGCCGTTATGAGCGCTATGGCAGCCGCATGGCCGTGCTGGTGCTGGATATCGACCATTTCAAGCAGATCAACGATGCCCTCGGCCACCGGGCGGGTGACGAGGTGCTGAAGGATGTGGCGCGCGCAACCGCCGGCCAGCTGCGCACCGGCGACCTGCTGGGCCGCATCGGCGGCGAGGAATTTGCCGTCATGCTGGTGGAGGCCGATATCGGCGGTGCACTGCGGGTGGCCGAGCGTATCCGGAGCGCCGTCGCCGCCCTGCCGCCGATTGTCCTGGCAGCAGACCTGCCACCGCGGCAGATCACCGTCAGCATTGGCGTTGCTGCCGCGCGCGAGCGCAGCGAAGGGCCGGATCTGCTGCTTGCCCGCGCCGACAGTTCGCTCTACGAGGCCAAGCATGCCGGGCGCAACCGGGTAGCCGGCGGAGTGTGAGCGTCAGGCCCTAGCCGGTGCGGGACAGCACGAGGTGCTCTATCGCGGCAAACAGCTGGTACAGCGCGATTGCCACCAGCACCGACAAAAGCGCGACGGACCAGATCATCCCGTAGTCCAGCATGCCGCGGGACCGGTTGAGCAGATTGCCGAGCCCGTAGCCGGTGGCGAGCCACTCCGCAATCATGACGCCGAGAAGCGCCCGGGGCGCCCCGAGCCGGGCGGCGGTCAGCAGATGCGGCAGGCTGGCGGGCAGGTCGATCAGCAGCAAGGTTTTGAAGCGGCCGGCGCCATAAACGGCCACCACCTCGCGGGCTGACGCCGGTACGGCGGCGAGGCCCTGCGTCAGCACGACGAAGGCGGGAAAGAAGCTGACGGAGATGGTGATGGCGAGCGTTGCCGCCAGCGTACGCCCCAGCAGCAGCACGATAAGCGGCGTCAGCGCCACCAGCGGCATGGTCTGGGTCACCAGCGCGGCCGGCAAGATCATGGCGCCGAGGGCGGGCTTCAGCCGGCAAATGAGGGCAAGGACGAGCGCAAAGGCGAGGCCGCAGAAAAGCCCCAGAATGGCCAGCGGCACCGTCTCGCCGAAAGCCGGCAGCAACCGCTGCCAGTTCTGCGCTGCCCGGGGGCCAGTGATGAGATAGCGCATCACATCCTGCGGCCCGTAGGCGATGATGGGGGAGAGGTTGAGCCAGGCGATGATCAGCCACCAGGCGGCAAGGCCGACAATCCAGGCCGCTGCGATCCAGAACAGCCGGCCGGCCAGGCTGTTGCTGCCGGGAGTGCCGATCAGATCGGGCGCGCTGTTGCTGGCGAGCGTCACCGCGGCGGTGTCGACATTGAGCCGGCGGCCAAGGAGGGCAAAAAGCGCGTAGGCGCCGCCTGCCATCAAGGTGGCCGAAAGCCCGATGCCCCAGAGGCGGGCAGGGTTTGCCTGGCCGAGCGAGCCCAGAAGATAGGCGCCGAGGCCCCAGCGCGAGCCGCTGCCGAACTCGGCGAGGATGGCGCCCAGCACCGCGCCGGGTGCCGCAACCTGCAAGCCTGCCATCATGCCGGGCAGGGCGGAGGGCAGGCGCACCTTGAGCAGGAGTTTCAACGCCCCGCCACCATAGGTGTGCACGACATCGCTGAGCCGCGGATCGATGGTGCGCAGGCCGAGGAGCGTGGAAACCATGGTGGGAAAAAAGACGGTAATGGCAGCCAGCGCAATGCGCGGCGCCTCTCCCTTCAGCGCGATGACCAGAATTGGCACCAGCGCGATGGGCGGGATGGCAAAAAGCGTGATGGTGATGCCGCGGGCAAGCCGCTCCAGCCGCGGGGCGACGGCAAAGGCCGCCGCCGCCAGGATCGCGGCCAGATTGCCGAGGAGAAAGCCGAGTGTTGCCGTGCGCGCGGTGACGGCCAGATGGGGCGGATAATCGGCGCGGTCGTGCCAGAACTGGGTGAGGATCTCGCCCGGTGACGGCAAGGCCCCCTGGGCCACCAGATCGTAGCGGCCGGCAATTTCCCACAGCATCAGCAGCAGGAGCGGCCAGAACCACTCCCGGCCGGCAAGGGCCCGGTGGGTCGAGGCTCGCCAGCTCATCGGCCGGTTCCCTGCTCAAGGGCGCGGGAGATCTGGCCCTGCAGGGTCTGGAAATAGACGGAGTAGATCATCTCCGGTGTACGCGGGCGCGGCAGGTCGATGGGGATGCGCGCGACGATGCGCCCGGGATTGGCGCCGAGCACAACGACCTCGTCGGCGAGGAAAACCGCTTCGTCGATGCCGTGGGTTACCAGCAGCGTCGTCGGCCGGTCCGCCATCCAGATGCGCTGGAGTTCCAGATTCATTGCCCGGCGCAAAATCTGGTCAAGCGCGCCGAAGGGCTCATCCAGCAGCAGCATGTCGGGCCGGGTGACGAGGGCGCGGGCGATGGCCACACGCTGGCGCATGCCGCCCGAAAGCTGGCGGGGGCGGGCCTTTTCGTATCCCGAAAGCCCCACCAGCCGGACAAGCTCCTGCACATGGGCATCCTGCCCGCGCTGGCGCTTGCCCAGCACCTCCAGCGGCAGGGCGACATTGTCCACCACGCTGCGCCAGGGCAGGAGGGCGGCGTCCTGAAAGGCGATGCCCAGCCTGCCGCTGGTGCGCATCTGGTCCGGTGACAGCCCGCCGATGCCGATCTGCCCGCCGCTTGGCCGCTCAAGACCGGCCACCAGCCGCAGCAAGGTGGACTTGCCGCAGCCGGAAGGGCCGATGAGCGCGGTGAAGGAGCCCGGGGCGCAGGACAGCGAGACAGCGTCCAGCACAAGGCGCTCCCCCGCTGCCGCGGGGAAGCTCTTGCTGAGCCCGGTCAGCTCCAGCCCGGCAGCGCCGGGCCGGGTGGTACCGGGATCGGGGGCGCCGAGCGGGCCGGGGCCGGTCGCGTTCACACTTCCTCCAGCACGCTGGTGTCGAACATGTCGCGGGTTGCCTTGATGCCGATCTGTCCCAGGGCCTCGATGTTCGCGGCGATGCCCGCCTCGTCCATGGTGAAGAAGCCCTTGGGATGCTCCATCAGCGCCTGCTGCGCCTTGTTGAAGTAAAGTTCGTTCTCGGTGGTGCGGCCATTGCCCTTGAACCAGCTGTCAGCAAATTTCGGCGGATAGACGGCCGGGTCCTTGTAGTTTTCCGCCCAGCCCTTGCGGCTGGCGCGCAGCCATTTGACCAGCGAAGCGCGGTCGTTCTTCAGCGTCTCTTCCGTCACCACGACGGTGTCATTGTAGATGGTCACGCCGAAATCATAGAGCAGGAAGGAGGTCGCTTTCTTGCCGGCCTGCTCGATGGTGTAGGGCACGTTGGTGGTGAAATCGACCGAGGCGTCGATCTCGCCCTTGATCAGCGGGGTCGGATCATACTCATAGGGCACGATGCGCACCCTGGAGGCATCGATGCCATTGAGGCGCAGCAGCGCTTCCACCGACACGGCGTTGACCGGCGGCACGGCAAGGGTCTTGCCGATCAGGTCCTTCGGCTCATGGATCGGGTTGCTGGCAAGGCTGACCACGCCGAGCGGGTTCTTCTGGTACTGGGTTGCGATGATCTTGAACGGGGCGCCCTGCTGGGCGATGGCCACGATGGTAGTGTCGGGGGACGTGAGCGCCAGCGGCGTGCCGGAGAGCAGCGTGCTTTCCGGGATCACATCCGGCCCGCCGGACTGGTAGGTGAGGTCCAGCCCCTCGGCGGCATAGAAGCCCTTGTCGATGGCAGTGAAATAGCCGGTGAACTCGGCATCGTTCACCCAGGACGACTGCATGGTGAAAGGTGTGCCGGCAAAGGCGCGGCGCCCGGTAAAGGCCCCGCCAAGGCCGATGGCGCCGGCCGCGGCGGCGGATTTGAGCAGGGTGCGGCGGGTAAGGGCGTGCTGCATCTGGTAACTCCTTTTCGGGCGGGGCCGTGGGGCGGGCGGGGGCAAGGAAGGGAAACGGGGGTGGAGGCCGGGGTCAGGCCGGCAGCAGGCCGCGGGCGCGCTGAAGCTCCTGAAGCGGCGGCGTTGCCTCGATGGCTTCCGGCGTCAGCAACTCCCAGCGGATGCCGTGCGGGCGGCGATATCCGCGCTGCACCTCGATAAGGCGCGTGGGCGTCGCGATCATGTCGACGATGATGTCGGTGGGGCTTGGTGTCAGCTTGTCCTCGACCACCTGAACGTCATGGACGACGGCGATGACCGGCGTGGTGTCGGTGGCGACGCCGATATCGGTGAACATGCCCCATTCCAGATCGAAGAAACCGTGGCCCTTGCCGAAGCGCACGCCGTCGGTGGAGACGGCGGAGGCGCCGGTAATCATCAGGTCAAAGGCGCCGCGCTCCCCGATCTCGGCCAGCGAGATGGGGCTGCCGAAATATTCCAGCCCGTCGAGCCAGCCGGCAAAGCGGGTCTGTTCCGGCGGAATGGCCTTGGGGTCGAGCAGGAAGAAGCCGCGATAGATGCCATAGGTGGAGACCACCAGCGTCTTGCCGGCTTCCAGCAGGCGGTGGCGCAGTTCCGCGAGGCAATTGTCAGGCGTGACGAACACATAGTTTGCCTGCTGCATCTGCGGCAGGGCCAGGATGTGCGCGATCGCAGCACCGGAATTCTGGAAGTCGGGGATGACCTCGGCGAAATTCAGATGAAAACGGGAGTCCGGCAGCGCCACATCCTTCAGGCGGGACCAGATGCGCTGGCGAACCAGGGTTGTCTTGTTCATGAGCAGGGCCTCGGTAATCGGATGCAGGAGATTTTGCAAACCGTGTGCCATGGTCATGAAACAGTGAAACTTCTGTTTCAGTGCGCCATTGCTCCTGAAACAGTCGGCGTTTCATGGCGGTTTTGCGCATAAAATGGGCCGGTTGGTGCCTTTTTGGGCGCCGGCTGTTTCATGCTGGTGAAATTCTGAAACAGGCTGTATGGACTAAAAACCATGTCGACGCGCCTTGCCCTCCGTATCCAGTCCTGCTTCGACCGGCTGACACCGGGGGAGAGGCGGCTGGCCGAGCTGATCCTCGAAGGGCCGGACGACATGCTGAGTTTTTCGGCGACCGAGCTTTCGGCCATGGCGGGAGTGTCGAAATCCACGGCGGCCCGTTTCTTCCGCACGCTCGGCTATACCGATTTCAATGAGGTGCGCCTGCAGGCGCGCGAGGAACGTAACCGCACCGGCCCGGTCCAGCACATCGTGGCGACGGGCGGCCAGGCGGCAACCGGCACGCCCGGCAGCATTGAAAACCACCTGCGCGGCGAGATCGCCAATGTGATCCGCACGCTGGAGGGGCTCAGTACCGAAGTGGTGGAGCGGGCCGTCGATGCGCTCGCCACCGCGCCCAGGCTGTGGATCGTCGGGCAGGGCGGGCTTTCCGGCCTTGGCTCCCACGCCCGCCAGCTGCTGGCGCGCATCCGCCCGGAAGTCTGGGTGCTGGGCGCAGCGCCGACGACGCTGGCAGAGGATATGGCGATGGTGGCGCCGCATGATGCAGCGCTCATCATCTCCGGCCGTCCGCGCGATGCCACCGTGCGGCAGATCGCCGATTTCCTGGCGGCGGCGCGCGCCCGGGTGGTGGAGATTACCGATCCGGTCAATGCGTCCCGGGCGATGCAGAACGGGGCCATCGTGCTGCCCTGCCATCTGGGACCGGCGCGCCAGTCGCCCTCCCTGACGGCCATCGTCTCGGTGCTGCAGCTGCTGATCGACCGGGTCGAGGCGCAGCTTGGCCGCAATGCCGTTCGCCGCAGCGAGCTGATTGCGCAAATTCACGAGGAACTCGGGGATCTGGAAGTCTACTGAGCTTCCGCTTCCCGCCTATCCCGGCTAAAACCCCGGCCATGGCACGATACAAACTCCTTCTCGAATGGGACGGGCGGCCCTTTGCCGGCTGGCAGCGTCAGGATGGCGTTCCTTCTATCCAGCAATCGCTGGAAGAGGCGGTGGAACGTTATTGCGGCGAGCAGATCAATGTGTTCGGTGCCGGCCGCACCGATGCTGGCGTGCATGCGCTGGGTATGGCTGCCTCCTTCGAACTGGTGGCTGAAAAAGACCCGCGCGAGGTGATGAAGGCGCTGAATGCGCATCTGCGCCCCGCGCCGATTTCGGTGCTCTCGGCAGAGCGTGCGGCGGATGATTTCCACGCCCGCTTCTCCTGCATCGGGCGCCGCTACATGTATCGCTATGTCAACCGCCGGGCGCCGCTGGCGCTGGAGGCCGGGCGGGCCTGGCTGTGGGGGCGGCCGATGGATGAAAAGGCGATGGCGGCGGCCGGCAAGGTGCTGGAAGGCCGGCATGATTTCTCCGCCTTCCGCTCCGCCGAGTGCCAGGCCGACAGCCCGGTCAAGACCATGGGCCGGGTGGATGTGGAACGGGTGGGGGAGGAAATCCGCCTGCATGTGGCCGCGCGTTCCTTCCTCCACAATCAGGTGCGCATCATCGCCGGCACGCTGCGCGATGTGGGTATCGGCAAGCTGAGCTCGGATGATGTGCGCGCGGCGCTGGAAACCGGCGACCGCCGCAAGGCCGGCGAAACCGCCCCACCGGACGGGCTCTATTTCATGGAAGCGATGTATGACTAATTTCCTTCCCCATTTATGGGGAAGGTGGCCGCAGGCCGGATGGGGGTGTAGGCGGAAGGACTTGTCTGCGCAGGGACTTAATGACGCCGTCAACATCCCCTTCCGCTGCTTCGCAGCACCTTCCCCGCGAGCGGGGAAGGAATTTTATCCGAACCTGAAGTAGCTCCTGAGCACCCGCTCATAGATGGCGGTGAGCTTCACGACATCGGCCACGGCCACATGCTCGTCCACCTTGTGCATGGTCTGGCCGACGAGGCCGAATTCCACGACCGGGCAGTAGGAGCGGATGAAGCGGGCATCCGAGGTGCCGCCGGTGGTGGAAAGCTCGGGGGCGATGCCGGTTTCGGCTTCGATGGCGCCGGCCACCAGCGTGCTCAACTGGCCCGGCGGCGTCAGGAAACTTTCGCCGGAAACACGCCAGCTGAGCTCGTAACGTCCGCCGACGCCCGCACAAATCTGGTCGGCCCAGCGCTTGATGCTGTCTGATGTGTGCAGGTCGTTGAAGCGGATGTTGAAAACCGCACGGCCTTCTGCCGGGATGACATTGCTGGCCGGGTTGCCGACATCGATGGTGGTGAGCGCCAGCGTGGTGGCGGGGAAGTGGTCGCTGCCGGTATCGAGCGGGGTGTTCGCCAGCCGCTCGCACATGGCGGCGAGGCGCGGCAGCGGATTATCGGCCAGATGCGGATAAGCGGCGTGGCCTTGCGTGCCGGACACCTTGAGCGTGCCGGTCATCGAGCCACGGCGGCCGATCTTGACCATGTCGCCGAGGCGGTTCGGGTTCGTCGGTTCCCCAACCAGGCAGGCATCGAGCTTTTCGCCATTGGCGGCCAGCCACTCCAGCACCTTGACGGTGCCGTTGACGGCATCGCCTTCCTCATCACCGGTGATGAGCAGGCTGATGGAGCCGTGCCTGAGGGCCGCCACGACGCGGGCCGCCGCCGCCACGAAAGCAGCAACGCCGCCCTTCATGTCCGCCGCGCCGCGCCCGTAAATGTTGCCGGCCGCGATTTCGCCGCCAAACGGATCGACCGTCCAGCCGGCGGGATCGCCCACCGGCACCACATCGGTGTGGCCGGCAAAACAGAAGTTCGGCCCCGCGGTGCCGAAGCGGGCATAGAGGTTTTCCACCGGGGCAAAACCCGGTTCTTCAAAGCGCAGGCGATGGCACCGGAAGCCCAGTTTGCCCAGTTCCGTCTCCAGCAGCGCTAGTGCGCCCCCTTCGGCAGGCGTTACGCTCGGGCAACGGATGAGACCCTGCAGCAGGGCAACGGGGTCCAGGCTTCCGGTGGTCATCGTCTTCAGGCTTTCGGGGCTATGATCAGTCGCGCAGCAGATCGTTGATGGAGACCTTGGAGCGGGTCTTCTCATCAACGCGCTTGACGATCACGGCGCAGGCAAGGCCCGGGCCCGGGGTGCCATCCGGCAGCGGCTTGCCGGGCAGGGTGCCGGGCACGACGACGCTGTAGGCCGGCACGCGGCCATACATCACTTCGCCGGTCGCCCGGTCGATGATCTTGGTCGACTGGCCGAGGAAGACGCCCATGGAGATGACGGCGCCGGTTTCCACCACCACACCTTCGGCCACTTCCGAGCGGGCGCCGATGAAGCAATTGTCTTCAATGATGACCGGGCCGGCCTGCAGCGGCTCGAGCACGCCGCCGATGCCGGTGCCGCCGGAGATGTGCACGTTCTTGCCGATCTGGGCGCAGGAGCCGACGGTGGCCCAGGTATCGACCATGGTGCCGCTATCGACATAGGCGCCGACATTGACGAAGCTCGGCATCAGCACGACGCCCGGGGCGATATAGGCGGAGCGGCGCACCACAGCGTTCGGCACGGCGCGGAAGCCGGCATCGCGCCAGCGGTTCTCGCCCCAGCCGTCGAACTTGGAGGGCACCTTGTCCCACCAGGTGGCCTCGCCCGGGCCGCCGCCCTGAACGCTGTTGTCATTGAGGCGGAAGGAAAGCAGCACCGCCTTCTTGAGCCACTGGTTGATCTTCCAGCTGCCATCCACCTTTTCGGCCACGCGGCGTTTGCCGCTGTCGAGCGCCTGCAGCGCCTCTTCGACCGCTTCGCGCTCGGCGCCTTGCGTCGTGGTGGAAAGTTCGGCGCGGCGCTCCCAGGCGGCGTCGATGGCGGCTTCGAGATCGGTGCTCATGGAAAGGCTCTTCCCTGGCGGAATTTTATGAAATGAGGAGGGATTGGGATAAAGGCCGGAAGCGGCAGAGGTGTCAACTGCTGCCCGGCCCTTATGACGGGCTTCAGACGATGGCTTTCAGCCAGCCGGCCAGATCGTCCGTCACATGGTCGATATGGGTATCGCCGTCGAGCGGCTGGGCATGATCGTCATCCGTGCGCACCCACAGCGTTGTCATGCCGAGCTGCTTGGCCGGCAGCAGGTTGCGGGCCATATCCTCCACCATCGCGGCCCTGCCGGGGGCTATGCTGAAACGCTCGATGACGGTGGCATAACCGGCCGTCTCGGGCTTGGGCACATAACCGGCCTCGGTAATATCGAAGATGCCGGAGAAGTGGCGCGAGATGCCGAGCTTGTCCATCACGCGCTCGGCATGGGTGGCGGAGGCATTGGTGTAGATGATCTTGCGGCCGGGCAGGGTTGCCAGCGCCTCGTCCAGCGCCGTATCCGAGACCACCTGTCCCAGATCAATATCGTGGACATAATCCATGAAGTGCTTGGGATCGGTCGCGTGGTTAAGCATCATGCCGCGCAGCGTGGTACCGTGTTCCCGAAAATAAGACTTCTGGACAAGCCGTGCTTCGGTGGCGTTTATGCCCAGCGCATGGGCCACAAACTCACCGATACGCCGGTCGACCTGGTCAAAAAGACGGGTCGAGGCGGGGTAAAGGGTGTTGTCGAGATCGAAGACCCAGGTATCGAGATCGGCGAGTGTGTGATTATGGTTCATCATGCCCCGCAAAATGGCGTGACCTGTGAGCCCGGGCAAGGCTAGTTTGGCATACATGATCGATATGACGCATTCGTCGCTCTCAGATGGAGAACTGGCGCTACCGTTCCCGCAACAGCTGCTGGAACTGTGGCCGAGCCCTCTGGTGACCTTTGCCCCGAGCGGCGAGATCGCCCAGATCAACGCGCCGGCCAGTGCCCTGTTCGAAACCCATCCTGACTGCCTGGAGGCGCTGAAGCAGTGGCGCCCGGTGGTCCTCAACGGCCAGGAGCCGACACTGTCGGTGCCGCTGCCGGTGCAGGAGGGGCTGCGTGTTTTCGAATGGCAGTCCGTCGTGCTCCGGGATGGCTGGCTGGTGGTGGAAGGGCGCGAGGCGACACTGGAGCGCAATCTGCGCCAGGTGCTGACGGAATCGCGCGAGCGCTTCAAGGATCTGGTGGAAGTCAGTGCCGACTTCGCCTGGGAGACCGGCGCGGACGGACGTTTTGCCTTCGTCTCGCAGCATGGTGCGCTGGGCTTCACGCCCGAGCAGCTGATCGACCGCCGGCCGCTGGACCTCGGGATTGGCGAGCCATCCGACGTGGTGGAACTGTTTGACCCGCGCGAGCCCTATACCCAGCGCGAGGCTTGGCTGACGGATGCGCTTGGCCGGCAGGTGTGCCTGATGGGCTCCGGCCTGCCCATCATCGGGCGCGATGGTTTTCCCGCCGGCGCGCGGGGCGTGGCCCGCGACGTGACGGTCGAGCGCCAGCGCGAGGCGGAACTCGCTCATGCCCGAGAGCGTGAGCGTGCGCTGACCCGCATCGTGGTGGCCATCCGAGACGAGATCGACCCCGAGCGCGCCTATGCCGGCGCGGCGCGGGCAACCGCCATGGCGCTGACGGCGGATGGCTGCCGCATCGTCAAATCCACGGACCGGCGCGGTCTGCAGGTGGTGGCGCAGTTCGGCCCGCCGCTTTCCCAGCTTGATCTCGGCGTGATTACCGCGCGCCTGCCGGCGGACGGGTCGCCGGCGGTGCTGACCGGGGCGCTGGGTACGCGGGTGCTGGGTGCCCGCAGCTCCCACCACGGCCAGCTCAACGGCTCGGTCTATGTGTGGCGGGAGGAAGAGGCGCCGGATTATACGCCGGACGAGATTTCGCTGATGGGGGCGATTGCCAACCAGATCGGCATCGCCCACGCCCATGCCGACTATCAGGAACAGCTGCGCTGGCAATCCGAGCGCGACGGCATGACCGGGCTTTATAACCGCCGCACCTTCATGGAGCGGCTGGACAAGAACCTTGCCGAAGGCGGCGATCGCCCGTCGGCGCTGCTTTATATCGACCTCGACAACTTCAAGGCCGTCAACGACACCCATGGCCACCAGATGGGCGATCAGGTGCTGCTGACGCTGGCCGGCATGCTGCAGGATATCGCCTCGCGCGGCGACCTGCCGGCGCGCCTTGGCGGCGACGAGTTTCTGGTCTGGCTTGATAATACCGACCGCGACCGTGCCGCCATGCTGTCCGAGCGGCTCATCCGCGAGGGCATCGAGAAGATGCGCCCCTTCTCCTCCTCGCCGGAAAAGCCGGTGGGGCTTTCCATCGGCATCGGGCTGCACGCCCCCGGTGAAGAACAGAGCGGCGAGCAATTGATCGTCAAGGCGGACGATGGCATGTATGTCGCCAAGAAGGGCGGCAAGAACCGCTATTCCTTTGCCGGAGAAGAGACGGCGTCCGTAACAGGTTGAGCCAGCTTGCGAATGCCGCACCCTTCGAATGTTCCTGAAATCTGCGGCGTCCGGGCCCGGGGCGCTGCCAGGGGGCGTGGCTGAAGATGGATTACGAGCGCTCCAAGCAGATGGCGAGCGATCCCAACCCGCGGGTGCGCGGGGAGCTGGCGGCCCGCGCGGACATCCGGCCCGAGCTCCTCTATTTCCTTGCCTCCGATGTCGAGGCTTATGTGCGCGGCCTTGTGGCCGGCAACGAGGCGACGCCGCGCCATGCCGACGTGATGCTGTCTGGCGACAAGGATGATGGCGTGCGCGCGGCGCTGGCCGGCAAGATCGCCCGTCTGGTGCCTACCCTGCCGGCCGACCAGCAGGACCAGCTGACCGCCATGACGCTGCAGGTGCTGGAGAAGCTGGCACAGGACCAGGTAGAGCGGGTGCGCGCCGTCATCTCCGAGGCGCTGCAGCATATGCCGGAAGCGCCGAACGGCATCGTAAAGCGCCTTGCCCGCGATGCTGCCGCCGCCGTCGCAACGCCGGTGCTGGAACATTCGCCGGTGCTGTCGGACGACGATCTGGTCGAGATCATCTCGCAAAGCCCGGCCAAGGGCGCGCTCTCTGCCATCGCGCGCCGTGGCTCGGTAACCGGCGCGGTGGCCGATGCCATCGCCAGCAGCGATGACGAGCAGGCGATTGCCACGCTGCTTGCCAACCCCAAGGCCCAGATCCGCGAACAAACGCTGGACCAGATCATCGAACGGGCGCCGGAACATGAGCCCTGGCACGCCCCGCTGGTGCGCCGCCCCTCGCTGCCGCTGCGTGCGGTGCGGCGGCTTGCCGAGTTCGTTTCCACCTCGCTCGTCAAGGTGCTGCAGGAGCGCCCGGATGTGGATGCGGATACGGTCGCCGCGCTGGGGGAGACGGTCAAGCGCCGACTGGTGGCGGAGCCCAAGGGTGTGGCCGAGGAGGTGGGCGGCTCGGCCAAGGCGCGCAAGCTGGCCCAGGAAAACAAGCTGACCGAGCTGGAGATGGTGGCGGCACTGGAGCGCGGCGACCGGCCCTTCCTGCTCGCCGGACTTGCCGCGCTGGCGCAGTGCCCGGACAAGACGGTGGAGGATATTGTCGGCTCCTCCAACGGCAAGGTCATCATGGGCCTGTGCTGGAAAGCCGGGCTCAGCGCCCGCCTTGCCCACAGCATCCAGCTCAAGATCGCGCGCATACCTCCCCGCGAGGTAATGAATTTGCGTGGCGGCACGCAATATCCGATAAGCAAGGCCCAGATGATGTGGGAGCTGGAAGGGTACGGCATCAGCTGACGCCGCCCGGTCCGCTCCCCTGGCCCTTACGCAAACATCTCTCCCGGCCTGAGGCCCCGCCTGTGCCCCGTCAGGGCAGGGGAGGTGCCCTTGCCCCGGAAAGCAGGTCATGACCCGGTCGACGCTCACCTCGCTTGCCGCCCTGGAGGCGGCAGGCCTCCTTTCCGCCGAAGAGGCGCCGGCCCTGGAGCCGGTGGCCGCGCGTTATGCCGTGGCGGTGACGCCGCATGTGGCGGCGCTGGCACTGGCGAAGCCGGAAGGGCCGGTGGCGCTTCAGTTCGTGCCCGATGCGCGCGAGCTCTACCGGTTGCCGGAAGAGCTGGATGACCCGATCTCCGACGAGCCGATGAGCCCGGTGAAGGGCATCGTGCACCGCTACCCCGACCGGGTGCTCCTGAAGGCGCTGCATGCCTGCCCGGTCTATTGCCGCTTCTGCTTCCGCCGCGAGATGGTGGGGCCGGGGGGCGAGGGCCTCAGCAACAGCGAACTCGATGCTGCGCTCGATTATATCCGCACCCATGAAGAGGTGTGGGAGGTGGTGATGACCGGGGGCGACCCGCTCATGCTCTCCCCGCGCCGGCTGGCGCTGATCCTCGATGCGCTGGCGGGGATGGAGCATGTGGGATCGGTGCGGCTTCACACCCGCGTGCCGGTTGTCGATCCGGAGCGGGTGAACGGAGCGCTTCTGCAGGCGCTGAGACCGCGCGACACGCTTGCCGTCTGGCTCGCCGTCCACACCAATCATGCCGATGAGCTGGTGGGCGATGCGCGCCGCGCCATCGGCGATCTCGCCAATGCCGGCATCGCGCTCGTCTCGCAAAGCGTACTGCTGAAGGGCATCAACGATGACGTGGCGGTGCTGGAAAAGCTCTTCCGTACACTGGTGACGCTAAGGGTCAAACCCTACTATCTGCACCACCCCGATCTGGCGCCGGGCACCAGCCATTTCCGCATCACGCTCGCGGAAGGCCAGGCGCTGATGCGGGCCTTGCGCGGCCGCCTTTCGGGCCTTGCCCAGCCCACCTACGTGTGGGACCCGCCCGGCGGCAGCGGCAAGATACCGGTGGGCCCGGATTTCCTCGCTTCGCGCGAACCGCCGGCAGAATAACGTCCGCCGGCGACCGGGCTTTTTAAGGCTTATTCGGCGGCGCCGGCGCGGCGCGGTTCGCTGAAATCCACCACGGCGACCGGCGGGTTGACTGCTGGCAGCGCCGCGAGGTCGCGCAGAAGGCGCGGATTTGCCATTACGGCCGTCAGCTCCTGCCGGGTAAAGGCGGCAACCGCCTCCGCCTGGCTCAGCACCGAGCGGATGCGCGCATCGGCGCAGGCGGTAATGGTGTCGATCTGGCCGCGCGCCGGCACCGGTGCCGGATCAAGCAGGCGCAGATGCGTCTCCAGCTTGTCAGGATCGCTCACCACCTCGGCAAAACGCGGCACTTCTGCCAGCGCTTCGGTATAAAGCGGCTCCACCGCGTCGGTGCGGGTTGCGACCTGCGGCGGATACTGCTCCTCCGGCGTTATCAGAAAACCCATGGCGCGCATTGCCCGGCCCACGGCGCTGGAGGCGGTGAGGGCGGAGAGCGGAATGGCAAGGGCAAGGCCGACAAGGGCCGGGGAGAGCCAGGCAAGCTGTGCCGGGGAGACGAGATAGGCCGCCACACCCAGTACGATGCCGAACACCACATGGCCGACATGGCGGCGGGCGATCTGGCCGAGCGGCACACTGCCATCCTCGCGCTGCTGCGGCTTCCAGCCGCTGTCGCGGCCGAGCAGGATGTCGAGCACGGCGGCGGTTTGCAGCAGCATCAGGATGGGCGCGAGCAGGGCGGAGAGGATGATCTCGAACACCACGCTCGCCAGCACCGACAGGGCACCGGGGCCGTAGGTCTCGCGCCGCGGGTCGATCAGGAAGGTGATGAGGCCGAGCAGCTTGGGGGTGAACAGCACCGCGATGGTGCCGAAGAAAAGCCTGAGCGCCCGCTCGCTGTCGATCAGCGGCCAGGTGGGGAAGAGGGCGAAGGCATCCGGGAAATATTCCGGGCGGATGAAATGCGCCTGCAAGCTCAGCAGCAAACCGGCGAGGATGAGCAGCAGCCAGAAGGGCGAGGCCAGATAGGAGAGGATGCCCGTCGTCATGTGCAGGCGGCTCATCCAGTGCAGGCCGCGCGTCGGCAGCACTAGCGCGTGTTGCAGGTTGCCCTGACACCAGCGCCGGTCGCGGATGGCGATATCGATGAGGGAAGGCGGGCTTTCCTCGAAACTGCCGCCAAGATCGGCGTCAAGCCGCACGCCCCAGCCGGCCCGGCGCATCAGCGCGGCCTCGACGAAATCGTGGCTGAGGATATGGCCGCCGAAGGGCGCCTTGCCGGGCAGATCGGGCAGGCCCGCCGCCTCGGTAAAGGCCTTGGTGCGGATAATCGCGTTGTGGCCCCAGTAGTTGCAGTCATACCCGCTCCAGCGCGCAAGGCCGGTGGCGATCACCGGGCCATAGACGCGGCCGGCGAACTGCTGCAGGCGCGCGAACAGCGAAGAGCGGTTGATGAGCATGGGGACGGTTTGCAAGAGGCCGAGCTTCGGATCGGCCTCCAGCCGCCGGGCCATGGTGGAGATGGTGGCGCCATCCATCAGGCTGTCGGCGTCCAGCACCAGCATGTAGTCATAGGCCCCGCCCCAGCGGGTGCAGAAATCGGCGATGTTACCGGCCTTGCGGGCGGTGTTGCGCCAGCGGCGGCGGTAATAGACCCGTGCATCGGTGCCGAGGCGGCGCATCAGGGCCAGATAGGCAGTCTCCTCCGCCAGCGCGGCCGCAGGGTCGGTGGTGTCGGAAAGGATGAAGAAATCGAAGGCATCGCCATCGCCGGTCTCGGCAATGGAAGCGCGCATGACTTCGAGCGCGGCGTAGACCCGGTCCGGCGCCTCGTTATAGGTCGGCATCAGGATAGCGGTACGGCCCTGAAGCGGCCCTTCAATCTCCGCCGGGGTGGAGCGCAGCAGGCCCAGATGCCGTGCGCTCAGCTGGAAGAAGCCGACTAGGGCGCTGGTAAAGGACAGGCTGATCCAGCTGATGTTGATGGCAAACAGCACCAGCACCACCAGCTCGACGGTGGTAAGCCCGCCGAGCGCCAGCACTTCTTCCATCTCATAGATGGAGATGCCGGCAACCGCGATGGCACCCCACAGCACGAAAGAGCGCACGAACCACGGGCTCGGCAGCTTCTCGCGCCCTTCGGTGGACGGGGCCTTCGACAGATCCTGAACCGGCATCGGCCGGTGGCTTTCGGCCGGGCGTACGACAACACCGGCAGCGCTGGACCACAGGCCCGCAGGCGGTTGCGGGGCGGGAACCGGTTCTGCTGCCAGATCGGTAAGGTTCACTTGGGCGGTGTCCATCGATAAAGCCAGGATTCGCCGACCGGCGTGTCGCCGCGCTTGAGGTCGCAGCGCAGTTCGGCCATGTCGACGCCGTTCAGATTGAGTTCGAAGGATACACGCCAGCCATTGGTGTCGGAATTACGCTGGACGCGGCCGTTGGAAATCTTGCCGGCGCTCGTCGTCAGCCCGATTTCCGGCGCGTTGTCGTTATCGCCCGGCAGCGGCTCGTAATCGATGACGAAGAGGCGCGACTTGCCCTCGCGCGTCAGGCCCGAGCGGCTGGCGATGACGCGGGCGCGGTCGGTCTTGAAATCGTCGCACCAGCGCAGGCGGTAGGAGAACGAGGCTTCGGTGCCTGCCGGCAGCGGGGTGCTGGGGCGCCAGAAGGCGACGATATTGTCGTTGAACTCGCTGCTGGACGGAATTTCCACCAGCGTCACAGTGCCCGAGGACCAGTCACCGATCGGCTCGATCCACAGGCTCGGCCGGCTTTCATAATGCTGCTCGAGATCCTGGTAATGGCTGAAGCGGCGGTTGCGCTGCATGAGGCCAAAGCCGCGCGGGCCCTGGTCCTGGAAAGCGCTGATCTGCAGGTCGCGCGGGTTGGAAAGCGGGCGCCAGAGAACCTCGCCGAGGCCGTTGAGCATCAGGAGGCCGTCGCTGTCGCTCACCGCCGGGCGGTAATCGTCCACATCCTCATGCGCAAGCTCGCCGAAGAAATACATCGAGGAGGAGGGGGCAAGGCCCACTTCCTTGAGATCGACGCGCGGAAACAGCGTCATCTCCACATCCATCACCGTCTCGGCGCCGGGGCGGATGGTGAAGCGATAAGCGCCGGTCACGCTCTTGCTGTCCAGCAGCGCGTGCACAACGACGACCGATCCATTCTGGCGCGGCTTTTCCACCCAGAACTGGCGGAAGACCGGAAACTCCTCGCCATCCGGCGAGGCGGTGCGGATGGCCAGCGCCCGGCCGGAAAGGCCGATGGTCTGGCCCTTGGCACGGGCGTGGAAATAGCTGTTGCCCTGGAAGGAGACGACACTATCCAGCCGGTCCGGGGCGTTCAGCGGGTAATGGATGCGGAAACCGGAAAAGCCGATATCGCCCTCCGGTATCGGGGAGGGAATGGCGGAGCCGAAATCGAACTGGTCGGGCGCATAGGTGATGGGCAGCTGGTGCCCGTCCTCGATCACCGACAGCGAGGTGAGCGCGCGGTTATAGGGCGCGCTGCGCATCAGCATCTGCAGCTGGAAGGGCAGCTTCTGGTCCGCCCAGACAGAGCGCTCGGGGCGGAAGTGAATGTCCTGATACTGCTCGTAGGTCAGCGAGTTGAATGGCTCGGGCAGGTCGGTCGACGGCGCCTGGTAGGGATCCTTGGCCAGCCGCCGCGCCAGCGCCAGCACGTCGCTGCGCCCGAACGGGTGGTTGGGATCGTCAAGGCCCGGCGAGGGCTGGGCGAAGGCGCTGGAGATGCCGCCAAGGCCGGCTGCTGCGGAAAAGGAAGCTACCGTCGCCAGAAGCGAGCGCCGGGAAAGGGAAGGCAGCCGGGGGGATTTGGCGGACGTAACCTTGCCGATCATCGATCAGGCTTTCTCCAGAAACAGACAAACGACACTTTGCCCCGAGCCGGACTGAGGGCCCGGGGTCACTCGGTAATGCGCCTTTTGGTGAGCGCAGGCCAAAACACCCCGCCCGGCCCTGGCCGGAAAGCGGGACGTAATAAGCACGCTGCCCAATTGATCCCGGAATAAAGGCAAATTCACGGTCATCTTCGCGTATGATGATTATCGAGCAGTAAATTTTGGCCGGAACATTTTGAAAGACGGGTGAAACTTGCCGGAATTGCCCCGTCGCGCCGGCGAAAGTCCCCTCCCTGATTTGACCGGCGGAGGTTTCTTCGCGCCTGCGATGGGCAAGCTATAAGGCCCACGCCCTCATCCTGTCGAGCGCCGCCCATGACTCTTGGAACGGCTGGAGGGGGAATTGCGTTCCATCCGTTCTGCCTGTTGCGTTTTTACGCCTTTTTCCGGGGAGTTACGGCAAGTTGGCGGCAGAATCCTACCCCGTGATGTCTGTTCAGGCCGGCAGATGGCCGGTCGCCGGATGCGACTCGGGACCGGTGCGTTGGGCACTGCAACAGCCCGGACGAAGCGGGGGCGACTTGCCCCTTGAAGCGTTGGGAGGCCGGGTTACCTTAGCTGCCTGAGAAGCCGGTCCCCGCCTGACGGGGAAGCCGGCCCTGCCAAACGGGGCGATCCGCCCCGGCCTGCGCCCTTTTTGTCGGCCTTTTCGGGACGGAGACATGCGTTCGACTTTCCTGCCGCTTTTTGCCGTGCTCGGCGCCGCTGCCATCCTGCTGGTGGGCGCGGGCCTGCAAGGTGTCCTCTTGCCGGTGCGCGGCCAGATGGAGGGGTTTGCCACCTTCTCCATCGGTCTCCTGGCTTCGGCCTATTCCGTCGGTTACGTGGCCGGCTGCTTCATCACACCGCGCATGGTGCGCCGGGTCGGGCATATCCGCACCTTCGGCGTCATGGCGGCAATGGCAGCCTCGATCATCCTGCTGCAGCTTCTCGTCATTTCGGCGCCGGCCTGGATTATCCTGCGCATGGTTGCCGGGCTTTGCCTTGCCGGGCTGATGATGGTGATCGAAAGCTGGCTTAACGAGCGGGCGACGAACGCCAATCGCGGCCTCGTCTTTTCCGTCTACATGGTGGTGAATCTCTCCGCCGTGACGGGTGGCCAGCTGCTGCTCGCCACCTCGGAGCCGGAAGGGTTCCGGCTCTTCGTCATTGCCGGCATCGCCATTGCCCTGTCGCTGGTGCCGATCAGCCTTACGCGTTTTGCCGCGCCGCAGCCGGTGCAGCAGGTGAGCATCCGCCTTGTGCGGCTTTACCGCATTTCTCCGGTCGGGCTGGTGGGGGCCTTTACCGTCGGGCTGGCGAATGGCGCCTGGGGCGGGCTTGGCCCCATCTTCGCCCATGCGCGCGGATTGGAAGCCGGGCATGTCGCGCTGGTCATGTCTGCTGCCGTGATGGGCGGCGCGATCTCGCAGTTACCGGTCGGCCGCCTTTCCGACCGTATCGACCGGCGCCGGGTGATGATCGGTGCCTGCATCGCCGCCATCGCGGTGGCACTGACAGTTGGCAGCCTGCCCTTTCTCACCGGCTATGCACTCATCGGTGCCATCCTTCTCTATGGCATGGCGATCTTTCCGCTCTACGGGCTTGCGGTTGCCCATACCAACGATTTCCTGTCGCCGGAGGATTTTGTCGAAGCGTCCAGTGCGTTGCTGATGGTCTACGGCTTCGGGGCGATCATCGGGCCGCTGCTGGCGGCCGAAGCCATGAGCCGCCTCGGGGACGGGGCGCTTTTTTATTATACCGCGCTGGTTCACCTGCTTTTTATTGGCTTCGTGCTTTTGCGCATGCGTATGCGCGCCGCGCCGCCGGTGGAAGCGAAGGATCCGTTCCGTGTGACGGATGGCGCCATTTCTCCGCAAGGCGCGCTGCTCGATCCGCGCGGTCCCGGCGATATGGAGGCCCCCGACGAAGGCGATCCGGACGGGACGCCGCCCGCCGGGCCCGACCTGCCGCCGGACCCGTCGGGGGAAGACGAGGCGAAGGCCGCCTGAGACCATCATTAACGCTCGCGCACCCTGGAGTTCACGGGGTGCGCGAGCGCCGATCGCCAATCAGAACAAGCCCGCAGGAGAGAGCCGGTTTACCGGCTTTCGTAAAGAACCCGGGCGCGGATGGTGCCCTCAAGCGCCCTGATATCTTCAAGGACCTGCTGGCTGCGCTCCAGCGACATTTCGGCATCAAGCACCACGTACCCGATGTCGCCATTGGTCTCCAGATACTGGGCGGCGATGTTGATCTGATGCCGGGCCAGAAGCTCGTTGAGGCGGCCAAGCATGCCGGCGACATTGCGATGCACCTGGATGAGGCGGGTGCCCTTGGGCCGCGTTGAAAGCTGCACCAGCGGGAAGTTTACCGCGCCGAGCGTGGCGCCGGTATCGCTGTAATCCACCAGCTTGCGGGCGACTTCCGATCCGATCTGCTCCTGGGCTTCCACGGTCGAGGCGCCGATATGCGGCGTCAGGATCACATTGGGCAGCCCCTGAAGCGGCGAGACGAAGCGCTCGTTGTTGGAGGACGGCTCCTTGGGGAACACATCCACGGCCGCGCCCCGCAGCCTGCCCTCGCGCACCGCTTCGGCGAGCGCGTCGAGATCAACCACGGTGCCGCGGCTGTTGTTGATGAGGTAGGCGCCCGGCTTCATCGCGGCAATTTCCGAGCGGCCCATCATGCTGTTGGTGGCCGCGGTTTCGGGCACATGCAGGCTCACCACGTCGCTTTCCGCGAGCAGTTCCTTGAGGCTGCCCACCGGCGTTGCCTGGCCGTGGCGCAGCTTGTCGATGTGATCGAAATAGATCACCCGCATGCCCATGCCCTCGGCCAGATTGGACAGCTGCGTCCCGATGTTGCCGTACCCCACGATGCCGAGCGTTTTGCCGCGCACTTCGTGGCTGTCGTTGGCGGACTTGTCCCACAGGCCCTCATGGGCGCCGCGGGAGCGGTCCGGCACGCGGCGCAGCAGCATGACGATCTCGCCCATCACCAGTTCCGCCACGCTGCGCGTGTTCGAGAAAGGCGCATTGAAGACCGGGATGCCCAGCCGGCAGGCGGCGTCGATGTCAACCTGGTTGGTGCCGACGCTGAAGCAGCCCACCGCAATCAGGCGGTCGGCGGCCTCGAGCACCTCGGCGGTAAGCTGGGTCCGGGAGCGGATGCCCAGCAGATGCACGCCGCGCAGCGCTTCGGTCAGGGCATCGCCATCCAGTGCCTTGGGCAAGCGGGTTACGTTGGCGTAGCCGCTCTGGCGCAATGTGCTGACGGCGCTGTCGTTGACGCCTTCCAGCAGGAGCACCTTGATCCGGTCTTTCGGCAGGGACAGGCGGGCGTTTTCGGAATAATTGGCGTTGGGCACGGGGCAGGCCTTGCTGGAGCGTTCAGTCGGGAGTCTCGGAGGATCGGGGACGATCCGGCCGAAAGGCCCCAGAGTATTGAATTCGCGCGGCCGTATTTCAAGCCAGCCGCTGAGAGAAGCTGTTGGCCACGCCACAATGCCCGGCCCGCAGGAGCAGGCTGTCACTCATCTGCGGAACGTGCTGCCGGACAATGGAACGCCCTTAAATGAAAACCGGGCCGGCGTAGGCCGGCCCGGTATTTTCTTTGCACTCTTTGTCCGGGTGGCCAGTTGCGCGCAGTTGGTCAACCCTGAGGCAATGCCCTGTCGAAGAGGGCCTGAAAGGCGGCGTTTGCCGCTAAAGCAACTTGCGTATGCTTTAGGTGATGCTCTGATCACCGTGCTTATTACGGTAAATAAGGTGCCCCCGATTGTCAAGGCCGGAGCCGGTTTTATTCGTCGTTTTCCGCCGGGGCGGACGGTTTGGCGCCGCGATATCGGGCAACGAATTCTTCAATCGGCAGGCGGCGGAAATCATCGATTGCCGCGCCGATAACCTCGTGCGGCCAGTCCCACCAGGCGATATCCAGCAGATCGGCGGCAATCTCTTCGGAAAAGCGCATGCGCAGCGGTTTGGCCGCCACACCGGCAACGATGGTGTAGGGCGCGACATCCTTGGTGACGACCGCGCCTGCGCCGATCACGGCGCCGGTGCCGATGGTGACGCCTGCCATGATGGTGACACCGTGGCCCACCCATACATCATGGCCAAGGGTCACCGGTTGCTCCTTGCGCCAGCGGAAGAAGCTGTCGTCATCCGGCCCCCAGCCGAAACGGGCCGAGCGGTAGGTGAAATGATGCTGGGTTGCCCGTTCCATCGGGTGCGCCCCGGGATTGAGCCGGGTCTGCGCCGCAATCGCGCAGAACTTGCCGATGCGGCTGTAGATGATGTTGCAGTCGTTGGTGAGGTAGGAATAGGCGCCAAGCTGGCTTTCCAGCAGCATGCTGCGGGGGCCGACCTCCGTATAGGGGCCGAGCTTGCTGGAAAAGACAGTGGCTGAACCGTGGATGAGCGCTTTTTCGCCCAGCATCTTGTTGCGCTTGTCGGACATGGCTCGCCTCGGTTGGTTCGGCCGGCAGGAAAAGGGGCAGGAAAAACGGGATGTCGCGGCTTTTAGCGCTGAAAAGCAGGGCCGGCCAGAGGGCAGAAGGGGCTTGAAGTTTACAAGGCAGGCGCGCCGGGTTAGGGGTAGGCAACCAGGCCCCGGCATGTATGCCGCGCCGGCCCCCGTTTTTCCCGTCAACATCGATATAGGTCGCCGGCTTCCGGCGCTTCCGGGTCCATGCAGTTTTCGCTTCTTCTTCCTGTCGCCGCCGGAGGAGCCGTCGGCTCCATGCTGCGCTATCTGTTCGGCGTTGCCGCCACACGGGCGCTCGGCGCCGATTTCCCCTGGGGTACGCTGGGCGTCAACATCATTGGCAGCTTCGTCATGGGCGCGCTGGTGACGGCGCTGGCGCTGCTGGGCAGTTCCAGTCAGGGCCTGAGGGCCTTCTTGGCCGTTGGCGTTCTGGGTGGCTTCACCACCTTCAGTTCCTTCTCGCTCGATTTCGCTACGCTGATGGAGCGTGGGCAGACCTCCACCGCGGCGCTTTATCTGGTGGGTTCGGTCGGTATTTCCCTGCTGGCGATCTTTGCCGGCATGGCTGCAACGCGGGCGGTGCTGGCATGAGCGGTGTTGAGCAAAAGACCGTCAGCAATGACGAAGCGGACATGCGCATCGATCGCTGGTTCAAGCGCCACTATCCGGCGCTGGGCCATGTGCCGCTGCAAAAGCTGCTGCGTACCGGCCAGGTTCGCATCGATGGCAAACGCGCCAAGCCGGACACCCGCGTGCAGCCCGGCCAGATCGTGCGTGTTCCGCCGCAGGCGAGCGGCGCCGCTGATCCCGCTTTCGATGATCGCCCGCCCCGCCCGGCGGTGACAGACCGCGACGCGGCGATGATCCGCAGCCTTGTGCTTTACAAGGATGATGACGTGATCGTCATCAACAAGCCGGCGGGGCTTGCCACGCAAGGCGGCACCAAGATCACCCGCCATGTTGACGGCATGCTGCCGGCCCTGCAGTTCGATGCCGAGGAGCCACCGCGCCTCGTACACCGGCTGGACAAGGACACGTCCGGTGTCCTGATGCTGGCGCGCAATGCGCAGGCTGCCCGGGCGCTGACCGCAGCGCTCAAGGGCCGCACCGTGCGCAAGATCTACTGGGCGGTGACGGTGGGCACGCCGGAGCCGAACGCAGGCCGCATCGTGGCGCCACTCATCAAGGGCGAGGGGCCGGACGGCGAGCGCATGATGGTGAATGAGGAGCGCGGCGATTCCGCCCGCACGCTTTACCGTGTGCTGGAATCGGTGGGCAGCAGCGCCGCTTTCGTGGCGCTATGGCCGCAGACCGGGCGCACGCACCAGCTGCGTGTCCATTGCAGCGACGTGCTGGGCACGCCCATTCTGGGTGACGGCAAATATGGCGGGGAGGCTGCCTTTATGGAGGGTAGCGACCTTCCCCGGCAGATGCATCTGCACGCACGGCAGGTGGTGGTGCCGCATCCGCGCACCAGCATCCCCATTTCGGTCAAGGCGCCGCTGCCGGACTATTTCCGCTCGACGCTCGACTATTTCGGCTTCGATGACGGCGACGTCGACGACCTGTTCCTGGAAGAAGCTTGAGCGCGCGCCTGACGGCAGTGCTGGCGGCGTTTGCCGCCTCCATGGCGACGGCGGCCTGCGCCGCCGGCGGGCCTTTGCCGGCGCCGGTAGACGGCGAGATCTGGCTGGAAGCCAGAACGCATCTGGTGGCGGCGCGCACCGTCGAATTTCCCGAGGAGGCCCGTTTCGGCGGGGTCTCCAGCATGGTGATGGACGGGGACGATCTGCTGGCCATCAGCGACCGGGGCGCCTCCTTCCGGCTGAGCCTTGGTTTTGCGGCCGATGGCAGGGTTGATGCCGTTACGCTCAAGGCGACACAGGACGTCACCGGCAGTGATGGCAAGCCGCTCGACGGGGCGGCGAGCGACAGCGAATCGCTGACACGCGACGGCGACAGTTGGTTGATGGGCTATGAGCGCGACCACCGCATCGATCGCTATGCCATTGGCGCCGATGGCCTGCCGGGCAAGTGGCTACAACATCTGGATATTCCCGGGGGCGTGCGCTCGCTGCCGCCCAATGGCGGTCTGGAAAGCCTGACGCGACTTGCCGATGGCGCGCTGGTCTTCATCGGCGAGGCGCCGACCGGGGGCAGCCATCTGGCCTGGGTGGGCAAGCCCGGCAACTGGCGCCCGTTCCGCTACAACGGTACCGGCAAGGCAGGGCTGCTGGCCGAACTGTGGCCCACCGATGCCCGGCCGCTGCCGGATGGCAGCCTGCTGGTGCTGGAGCGGCGCTTTTCTCCGCTCGAAGGCTTTGGTTGCCGGCTCGTACATCTGACTGCCGGCTGGCGGAACAAGGCTGAGGCGGGCGAGACGCTGACGGGCGAACGGCTGATGGAGATCACCCGCGGCGCCCTGGCGGATAATTGCGAGGCGCTTGCCGTGCGGCCATCCGCAAGCGGGCACGGCAGCGATATCTTCATTATGAGCGACAACAACTTCATGCCGATCCAGCGCACGCTGCTCATTCAGCTGCGCTTCGCCCCCGACGGGCCGGCGAGCTGACGCTCCTTGCCAAGGGCCTTGCCGGGAGCGCCAGCCGGTTGTCGCGGGCGGGCCGGCATGCTCTAAAGTCCGCGACATCAGGAAAGGCGCTGCCTTCAGCGCGGCCAGGACAGCACGGACCATGCCCAGCACTCTCTCTTCATCCGCCCTTCGTCTCGCGATCTTCGATTGCGACGGCACGCTGGTGGACAGCCAGCACTCCATACACGAGGCGATGAGCCATGCCTTCATGAGCGCCGGGCTGGTGGCGCCGGAACTGGCTGCGGTGCGGGCCACCATCGGCCTCTCGTTGCTGCATTCCGTGCAGCGCCTGCTGCCGGAAGCCGAGGCCGTGCTGCATGACGAGCTGGTGGCGGGCTACAAGGCCTTCTTCACTCTGCAGCGCCAGCGCGAGAACCTGCATGAACCGCTGTTTGACGGCACGCGGGAGGCTCTGGCCGCACTGGGCGGCACGGGCTGGCTGATGGGGGTGGCCACCGGCAAGGGCCGGCGCGGGCTCGACGCCATTCTTGCCCGCCACGATATCGCCAGCCATTTCGTGACCCTGCAAACGGCGGATGTGTGCCGCAGCAAGCCGGATCCGGAGATGGTGCAGCGCGCCCTGCTGGAAGCCGGCGGGCTGGACCCGAAAGCGGCGGTGGTCATCGGCGACACCAGTTTCGACATGGCGATGGCGCGCAATGCCGGGGCCTGGGCTATCGGCGTTACCTGGGGCTATCACGACCGCGACCTGCTGCACGATGCCGGCGCGCATGTTGTGATCGACCGTTATGATGAACTGCCTGCCGCCGCTGCGCGCTTGGTGGGTTGAGGGATAGTGGACCGAAGAGACAGATGAAGCGCTTTTACAAGGAAGCCGGCGTGATGCCGGAGGCTGACGGGTTTGCGGTAACCCTCGACGGGCGCGTGGTGAAGACGCCGGGCCGGCGCGCACTGGTGCTGCCGGCCAAGGCGCTGGCTGAGGCCATTGCCGCCGAATGGGATGGCCAGCGGGATGAAATTGACCCGGAGACCATGCCGCTGATGCGCCTTGCCGCAACCGCGCTTGATCAGGTGGGGCCGCAGCGCTCTGCCATCATTGATGCCGTTGCGGCCTATGGCGGCAGCGACCTTGTCTGTTACCGGGTGAACCATCCGGAAGAGCTGGCGCGGCGGCAGAATGCTGCCTGGGCGCCGCTGGTTGACTGGGCTGCGGCGACTTATGAGGCGCCGCTGATGGTAACGGACGGGCTGATGCATGCCGCCCAGCCGGAAGCATCGCTCGTGCGACTGCGTGCGGTGGTGGAAGCGGCGGATGATTTCCGCCTTTCCGGCCTGCAGAACGCCGTGGGGGCGCTTGGCTCGCTCGTCATCGGCCTTGCGCTGATGGAAGGGCGGCTGACGCCGGAGCAGGCGTTTGCGGCTGCCGAACTTGATGCGCTCTTCCAGATCGAGCAGTGGGGCGAGGATGCGGAGGCGAGCGTCCGCCATGCTGCGCTGCTGGAAGATGTTGCCGCCACGCGCCGCTATTTCGACGCGCTTACCGCCTGAAGAGGGGACATGGTCGGCCAGGACAAGAACCAGGGCAAGAAGACCCGGCGCCGGGACGCCGCGGGCGAGCCGGCGGCGGAGGGCAAGGTGCGTGCGGGAGCACGGCCCGGCGGGCGGCGCCTGAAGCCGGTGCGCCGTCCCTTCCTGCTGCATGTCATCCTGTCGCTCAGTCTTGGCCTTATCCTGCTGGCGATGAACCTTGCCATCGGGCGCGGCACCTGGTGGTCGCTGCCGGTCTTCTTTGCGCTCGCCGTTATTCTGGGCGCCCACGCCCTGCACGCTTCCGGCCTGGTGCCGTGGCTCTCGCCGGAGTGGGAGGCGCGCAACGCTGAAAAGGCGCAGAAGCTGTGGTCGCAATATGGCCCTGCTGCCCGGCGCAAGGGCCATCCATCAGCTGCACAGCCGCCGGCCCCGTCCGAACCGGCGCAAATCGGCTCCCGCTTCCCGGAAGCCGAGGTAATCGCCGAAATTCCGCCCCGCCGGGCTGGTGAGGCGGAGGCAAGCGACAAAAACTCCACCGCGCCCTGATCCCTTGATGCCGGATAACCGCCCATGAGCAGCAGCCCGCGCCTCGTCATCCACGCCTTTATTCGCGGCCAGGTTCAGGGCGTGTGGTATCGCGGCTGGACGGTGGAGACCGCGACCGCTCTTTGCCTCGACGGCTGGGTGCGCAACCGCAGCGATGGCAGCGTCGAAGCGCTGTTTGCCGGACCGGCGGACAAGGTGAATGAAATGCTGCTGCGCTGTCTCTCCGGCCCGCCGGAGGCCCGCGTTACCGGCATCGACCGGCGCGAGGGCGATGAGCCGGGGCAGACGGGCTTCCGGCAGGTGGCGACGGTCTAGCTGCGGGCTTCTGGCGCGGAGCGAATATTATGCTATGCTTTCAGCGGCTTCAGGCTCCAGCGCCGTAACAGAAATTTCCGCAAACCACTGTATGTAACTTGCGGCCCCAGGTGGCGGGCATTCAGCAGTCTCGTTCCCTGCGGGGCGGCAGGATTGCGCCAACGCATATTTTCCCTCTCCCTTGCCCAACAGGTGCTTCGATGACCGTTGCTACCGACCGGAACAAGTATGACCGCCGTTTTATCGTCCAGATCCTGATAGCCGCCGGCGCGCTCATCGCCATTGCGTTCAGCGCCCTGGGCTTCTGGATCTACAAGGTGTCGGGCGATACGCTCGCGACCCAGATCGAGGGGGAGACGCGGGAGGCTGGCAGTTCGGCGGCCAGCGGCGTGCAGAAATGGCTGGATGGCCGTGTGCTGCTGGTGGGTACCCTCGGTGAGGAGATCGCCCGCCACGACGATGCGGATGTGCGCAATCTCATCAGTACCGCGACCCTCGGCAAGACCTTCTCCCCGGTTTATTACGGCGATGAAGCCGGCGTTTTTGTGCGGGAGCCGGCCAAGGAAATGGCGGCAGATTACGACCCGCGCAAACGGCCCTGGTACGGTCAGGCCAAGGGCGAGCAGCAGACCATCATCACCAAGCCCTATGTCAGCGCCTCTACTGGCGGTCTGGTACTGACCATTGCGAGTCCGGTGACGAAGAGCGGCAAGCTTGCTGGCGTTGCCGGCGCCGATCTCGACCTCGAGGCGGTCAAGAGCTTCCTGTCCAGCTTCACTCTTGGTGGAAAGGGCTTTGTCTTCCTTGTCGATGCCGATGGCACCACGCTGGTGCACCCGGAGGCCGACAAGGTGATGAAGCCCTATGGCACGACGCCCGGTGACGGGGTGGTGGCGGATAGCGACGAGGCGCTGGTGCGCTTCTATCCGATCACGGGCTTGCCCTCGGTGCACTGGTATGTTGGTGTTTCGCTGGACCGGGCAAAGATGTTTGCGCCGCTGCGCACGCTGGCAACGGTCATCATTATCTCGATCGTCGTGGCCGTCGCGGTCGTGCTGCCGCTGCTGGGCCTGCTCATCATGCGGCAGGTGGCAACGCCGATCATGCGCATGACCGGAGCGATGACGAAGCTGAGTGCCGGCGCGCTAGATATCACGGTGCCGGGGCTGGAGCGTCGCGACGAACTGGGCGCGATGGCGGCGGCGCTTGAGGTATTTCGCGGCCATGCCGAGGAGGTGCAGCGCCTTGGCCGCGAGCAGGAGGAAATGCGCAAGGCGTCCGAACTCAGCCGTCACCAGTTGCTGGAGCGCCTTGCCGCCAATTTCGAACGCGATGTCAGCAGCGTGCTGGGGCAGGTTTCCACCTCCACACAGCAGATGGGCACCATGGCCGAGCAACTGCGTGCCGGCATCGGCGAGGTGCAACGCAGCAGCGACACGGTGATCGAGGCAACCGACAGCACCAGCGCCAGCGTGCAGACGGTGGCGGCGGCAACGGAGGAGCTTTCGGCCTCCATTGACGAGATCTCAACCCGGGTAACCGAGAGTGCCCAGATCGCGACCCGGACGGCGGATGGTGCGACGGCGGTGTCGAAAACCATCGCTGAACTGGCGGTTCAGGCCGAGAGCGTCGGCACCATCGTCAGCCTCATCAACGATATCGCCAGCCAGACCAACCTGCTGGCGCTCAACGCCACTATCGAGGCGGCGCGGGCAGGCGAGGCGGGCAAGGGCTTTGCCGTGGTCGCCAATGAGGTGAAGTCCCTCGCTACGCAGACGGCCAAGGCCACCAGCGAGATCAACGAAAAGATCGAGGCGACGCAAAAGGCAACCGCGCTGGCTGTCGAAGAAATCCAGGCCATCACCAAGGTGGCGCTGCAGGCGCGCGAGCTGGCCGCCAGCATCGCCTCCGCTGTGGAGCAGCAGGGCGCGGCAACCCGGGAGATTTCCGCCAACGTCAACCGGGCCGCTGACGGCACGCGCGTCGTCAGCACCAACATTCACGCGGTTGGCAATGTCATTACCCTCTCCGCCGACCAGAGCACCCAGGTGCACTCTGCGGCAGGCGAACTGGCGGAAAAGGTAAGGGCTCTCGACGAGCAGGTGCACCGGTTCGCTAGGTCGGTGCGGGAAGCCTGAGACCGGACTTCTGGCGGCGCTTTGGATATTCTTGCCTGACTGCAACTACTTGAATGGTTGCGGGGTTGAGAAGTTTTCTATTTCGGAGCCTCATATTGCTGGGCTATTCCCTCAAAGAGAGTTTTGCCCAGCAATATGAGGCTCCGTTTGGTTCGTCGTATCCCATCGCTTGCGGCATATTTATTCTTCTTCGGTTTGGTGCTGGCGTTGTCTTTTGTGCCGCAAGCGCCGGCGAGAGCTGCACCGGAAACCTTTGGCCCCCGGCCGGACTGGGTCAGTCCGAGCTGGCTTCCGGGCATCGATCCATCCCGCGCGAACCAGACGGTCGGCGGCGTTTATATGCTGTTGGCGGACCGGCAGGAAAACTGGCACCCCGGAGAAAAGGACACCTATTACCGGATTGCTTATCAGGTGCAGGGGCGGGAGGGACTTGAGTGGGCGGCCTCGGTCGCAGAGACCTATGACCCCAGCCATGAAACCATCCTTTTCCATCACCTGAAGGTCATCCGGGACGGTGTTGCGAAAGATATCTCAGGGACCACGTCCTTTACGACGATCCGGCAGGAGCGGGACCTTCAAAGCGGTCTGCTGACCGGTGAATTGACGCTTCACGCCGAGCTGGATGACATCCGTGTCGGCGACATCGTCGACTATGCCTATACAATCAATAGCAGGGCGCTGGTCGCGCACGATTATTATTCGGGGACATTCAAGGCGGCCTCATCCGAGCCTGTCGGTCTCCTGCGCTTTCGCCTGCTGGTCCCGATGGGAACCTCGCTTTATCAAAAGGCCGATGATGGCATCACGCTGAACCGGACGGGGCAGCTCGGGAAATCGGTTGTCTATGAACGGCTGGTGGTCAATCCCGAGCCGCAGCTTGCCGAAGAGGCGGTTCCCGGCTGGATAGATCAGTGGCCCTATGTCCAACTTTCTTCAATGCCCAGCTGGTCTGCCCTGGTGAAGGAGCTGCTCCCCGCGTATGAGGCGGCCCCTTCCGATCTCCCCGCAGATTTCCTGCGTCAGGTTGACGAGATTGGCCAACGATATGCCGAGCCGACGGCGCGTATGGGTGCAGCGCTGCGATTGGTCCAGGATACGATCCGCTATGTCGGCATCGAGATCGGAACGGGCTCCTTTCTGCCTCGCCGTCCGGAAGAGGTTGTTTCCACCGGTTACGGGGACTGCAAGGACAAGGCGCTATTGCTGGCAACGGCCCTCAGGCGCCTTGGTATTGAAGCGCATGTTGCGTTGGTGAATTCCAACCGGGGGGAGGCACTTGCCGGCGATCTGCCGTCTCCCTATCGCTTCGATCATGCCATCGTGGAGGCCGTCGTCGACGGGAAAACCTACTGGCTCGACGCGACCCTGTCACAGCAAGGCGGAGCCGGCAGCGATGTCATTCAAGCCAGTTATGGTTACGCACTGCCGATTGCCGCAGGCACCGAGAACTTACTACATATGCCGGCCTACGATCCCAAGGAGCCGGATGCAGCCCTTGTCGAACTGTTTGAAGTCCCAGAGAAACCTGATGCTCCTATCGCCCTGACGGTGACGGCCACTTATGGTGCCTGGGAGGCGGAGCGGATGCGCTACCGGCTTTCCGCCAGTTCTACCGCTTCCATTCAGCGCGGCTACGACGATCGCTATGGGCGCAGTTATCCGGGTGCTTACCGCCAGGAAGAGATGACAGTGGCGGATGATCGCGATGCCAATCGAATTGTCATTACCAACAAGTTCTTCCTGGATCGCGACGATCTGAAATTTGTCTCTCCCGGCGGTCGCTTCCATATCGATGGGGATTTTCTCGACGGCTTTCTGCCGGTTCCGGCGCTTCATGGGCGACGCTTTCCGGTGGCGTTGGATGCACCGATGTATCGGCGCCAGACCACAATGATCCGCGGTCCGCACGTCAGGATGGATGCGCTGGAAAGCCAGACGCTCGAGAATGCCTATTTCACCTTCAAGCTTGATTCCAGGGCTGAGGACGGATCGTTCGACGTGGATTGGGAACTGAAGATTCTCCAGCCCACGGCGAGGGTCGATGACATGCGCAGCTATCTGCGCGACGTGCGAAGTCTCAAGGATGCGCTGTGGTGGTCATATGGCCTCGAGGCTCTTTACCCGATGCTGCCTCAGGTGGTGAAGCCGGTGGAGACGGCCCCTGAAAAGGCTGCAAAAATCGATGACAAACCGCCCGTAACCCAGGTTTCGCAGTTGAACAGCAATACGTTCTGGCTTGTTGTCGCGCTGGCGTGCAGCGGTATCCTGCTATGCCGCTGGCTGGTAAGGGCCCTTGGCTCTGATCGGGAATATTGTCGGGCCGGCTTTTATTATCCGGTTTCTATCAAGAAATTCGTGATCATGAACATCGCTACCCTTGGATGGTTCCAGTTCTTCTGGGTGTGGAAGTGCTTCTTGTGGATGCGTGACCTGAATGGGCGAAAGATCTGGGTCAGTCCGAGGATGTTGTTCTATCCCCTGTGGCTTTATTCGCTGTTCAGGGACGCGAACCGCCGCATTGAGGGCCGGCAGATATGGTGGGGAATGGGATTGGCCGGCTGCGGCGTAAGCGTGGTCGCCCAGTTGCTGGCGGGTCTTTTGAGCTCGTGGCCGACGGCTGAGCCGACGGAGGCGGGAATTGTCGCGGGACTCATTTCGGTGGGGCTTGTCGTGGTGAGTACGCTGGGTGCCCTGCCAATCGTTCTGGCGGTCCATCGGGCCAACCCGGCACTCAGCGAGGTTGAGCAGCGCAATTCGCGAATATCCAAATCTTCCGCCCTAGTCATGATTCCCGGGTTGCTGACCTACGCGGTCCTGGTCCTGATGGCTTTCCGGACGTTCCACGGCTGAGCAAAGCATGCGGATGCACGCGTACTGCCATGGCATAAAAAAGCCCCGGAGAGGTCAAACTCTCCGGGGCTTTTCCTTGTCAAAACGGCAGGGGCATCAGTCCTCGGCGCCCACCACCCTGAGGCCGCCGCGCACATAGCCGGTGGAGGCGGCGGCGGGGACGGCCGTTGGCGTCATGCCGTCCAGCTCGCTCTGGGCCTCGCCGGTGCCAAGGGCATCGGGCAGCAGGTCGGCCGGGGTGGCGTGGGCGAGGTCGGCGCGGCCGAGATAGCTGATCGCCACTTCGCGGAAGACATAGTCCAGCACCGAGGTTGCCATCTTGATGGCCTCGTTGCCCTGCACCGCGCCAGCCGGCTCGAAGCGGGTAAAGCAGAAGGCCTCCACATATTCCTCAAGCGGCACGCCATATTGCAGGCCGAGCGAGACGGCGACGGCGAAGTTGTTGATGAGGCTGCGGAACGAGGCGCCTTCCTTGTGCATGTCGATGAAGATCTCACCGAGGCGCCCATCTTCATATTCGCCGGTGCGCAGGTAGACCTTGTGGCCGCCGACAGAGGCCTTCTGGGTATAGCCCTTGCGGCGTGGCGGCAGCTGCTCGCGCTCGTTCTTGCGCACGATACGCTCGACGACCTTCTCCACGATGCGGGTGGCAATCGCTTCGGCCTGCTGCGGCACCGGCTGCACGCGCAGCTCTTCCGCCTCCTGCGGGGCGATGAGCGGCAGCAGGCGGGTTTCGCTGAGGCGGCAGCCCTGGCGATAAAGCGCCAGCGACTTGAGGCCGAGCCGGTGCCCGAGCAGGGTCAGCCCCTCGATCTCGGCAAAACGCGTCTGGGTCGCAAGCGGGACAACGGCGCCGATGCCACCACTGAGGAAGGGCTGCACCGCCGCCGCCATACGCAGCATCGCTGCCGCGCCGACATGGCCATGGCTGGTGGTGGTTTCCATCAGGCCGCCAAGGCGGGCGGTGGCGAAGATGGACGTTTCTTCCCCCACCAGATCCTCGGCACCTTCCAGCGTCCCGGTGCCGTAGACATGGAGGTTGGCGGCGTCGATCTCTTCTTCCGAAAAACCGAACATCGGCAGCAGGTCGGCCGAGCCATCCTCCTCGTCGATCAGATCGTCGGTGGAGCCGAGGCAGCGCATCAGGCTGTCTTCGCTGATGGTCCAGCAATCGAAGGCGTGGCGCACATCGCCCACTTCGGCAAGCCGCTCCTCCACCGCCTCGATATCTTCCTTGAGGATGCCGATGGAGAGCAGGGCTTCGTGGTCGATCGCCGGGCTGGCGGCGAGGGTGCCGTGGCCAGCCGCGTGGCCGGCGATACGCTCGCGCGCGCCTTCATCATGCCCGAGATGGGCAAGGCCGTGCAGGATGCCCGGGTGCAGGCGACGGGTGAGGCCATCTTCGCCCGCTTCCAGCAGAACCTGGACGGTGGCGGGGTCAATGCCGCTGGAAGGGGCGCCGAGCAGCAGATGCGAGGCGCTGCCCTGGCCGATGCCGGTCACCTGGGCATTGCGGAAGCCCGACTGCTGGGCAAGGCCCGGCAGCGCATCCCAGATAGCGCGGGCGGCTTCGGCGAGCGCCGTATCCGGGCAGCGATTGACCTCGAAAGGCTGCGGGGCAACCGTCAGATCCTCATAACCGTCGCGGTGGCCATGAGCGGCGCGGCGATGGTTGCGGATGACGCGCATCATGGCGTCGCGGTTGCCGCGCCAGGCCGGGAAGGCGCCAAGGCGGCCGGCCAGTTCGGCCGAAGCGCCATAGGCATGGCCGGTGATGATCGCGGAGATGGCGGCGGCAAGGGCCCGGCCCTCGGCGCTGTCATAGGCAACGCCATAGGCCATCAGCACATCGGCAAGGCCGGTAAAGCCGATGCGGATGGCGCGATGCTGGGCGATGGCATCGGCGGTCTCCACATCCGGCGCGGCGGACTGGGAGAGCGCGATATCCAGCGCCAGCACCCACAGGCGCACGGCATGGACTAGGTCGGTAATATCGACGCGGCCTTCGCTGTCGAGGAAGGCCGTCAGGTTCAGTGTGGCCGCAGGGGCCGCGCCGCCACCCGGCAGCAGCGAGCCGCCATCGGCAGACGGGGTGGTGATGGCACCGCTGGCAGGAGTAGTGTTCCAGCCTTCTACCGTATCGGCGAACATCAGCTGCGGTTCGCCCTGGCTCCACTGCGCCAGCACCAGCCGGTCAAACAGGTCGCGGGCGGAAACCGGGCGCGGGGTGACGTCTTCTTCCCCGCGCGGCAGCAGATCCCACTCGGCATCGGCATCGGCGGCATCGAGCAGGCGGCCATCGAGGCGCAGGGTCAGCGTCATGCCGCGGCCGGAGACGGTCGCGTAAATCTCGCTGTCCCACTCGGTATCGAATTCGGGGAACTCGATATCGGTGAAGCCCTGGCGGGTGAAATCCAGCACCTTGGCGATATAGGCATCCGGCACCAGCGCTTCACGCGCGGCGCGCACGGCGCGGCCCAGATCGTCATTATGCTGCGGGTCGCAGCGGCGATCGCCGAGCGAATAGTCGGTGGTCGCGGCCATGACGGCCTTGAGATGGCGGGCGCAGACCTGCGAGCCGCAGGCAAGCGCGGCGGCCTTGCGCTCCTCGCGCTCCTGCCAGGCGAGCACGCTTTCGATAGACGGATGGTCGGCGGCGATGGTTACGCGGTGGCGCGGCTGGCCGGCGGCCACCGGGCCGGAAGCAAGGCCGGAGACCGGCTGCGTGGCCGCAGCGCTGCTGTCGGCAGCGGCAAGCCAGTGCATGAGGCCGGGCTGGCCGGGGCCATCCAGCGGCAGGCCGGACAGGTCGCTGGCGCTGGCAAGGCCAAGGCGCGTTGCTTCCAGCTGGGAGGCCAGCAGCGCCTGCGGCAGTGCGCCCGAGCGGCGCACTATCTCGCTGACGGTGCGGGTCAGGCGCGGATCGTTATGGCCGCGCAGACTGGGGGAGACGGCAACGCCCTCATGGCCCGGCTCGAGGCCATAGGCCCACCAGCGCCCGGTCTCGACCCAGAGCGGGGCGGCCGGCGCCACGCGGCGGGTCGCCAGCATGAAGCGGATTTCGTCATGAAAAGCGAGGGCGTCTTCTTCATCGGCAAAGGCGCCGCTGATCCAGCCCCAGTAGGTCCAGGCGCCGGCAATACGGTCAAAAACCGCAGCCGCGCTCAGCTCCGGGCCGTAACGCAGCTCTTCCGGCATGCTCTCCAGCGCGCCGGCATCGGCTTGCCACGGCAGCAGCCATTCCGGCACGCCTTCCTCGTCGCGGCGCACCCGGCGCGCGGGCACCCCGCCGGAAAGGGCAAGGCGGCCAGCCAGCAGCTCGGCACCAAAACCACTCCAGCCGGCAGGCAGCTCGAAGCTCAGCGGGCCGTCATCGTCGCCGGTGTCGATACGGCAGACAAATTCCATCCCCGCATAGGCGCTGCCCTTGCTGGCGGTAAAATGCCGGTTGATCCGCATCTTCAAATGCCCCCCGAATGCCCGGTCCGGAATCAGCTCCCCGCTGCGGTTCCTGCCGGTTCGATACTCGACTGTTCTGTCAGTCCCCTGGCAGCCCCTTGGGGCTGGTCGCTTGCCATAACCTATGGCTGGTAGGAGCCAATAGTTATAGTGATGACAGGTCAATCTGACACAAGATGCAGTGGCTGCAATGCGAACGCGCGGGCCCAAACAGGGCCTGATCCTGCGACTCCCTGCGAGTGCAACGAGTCGCCTGCGATAAGGAATTTTTAACCTCGGCGGCCGGGAAGCCGGATTCCGGGAAGTGGCGGCGAGGGAAGCGCCGATTCAGGGCAGAATCGGGATGGTGCAGCGCACTTGCTCTTGTTTTTGATGGGCTTGGCCGATGGCCGGGCCGAAGATCGCCGCCTCCTGGCCGCCCGCACCGCGGCGCTTTGGCGCCCTTCACAGTCCCCCGGGGCTGCGGCGGGCTTGATGCTGGACGTTGGGCAATGCGGGTGCCATATTGCCCGCAACTTCAAGCCACAGGTCGTGAAAACCGGACCGATGTCTGACAAAGCCAGTCTCTTCTCGCGCCTTGCGCAGGTCGCCACCAACATCTTCACGCGCCGCTACGGCGTTCTGGTGGGCACCGACAGCCTCGGCAACCGCTATTTCCGCGACAAGCGCGGCAATTCCCCGCGCGCTTTCGATGCGCGCATGTACAAGGAAGGCCGCTGGGTGATCTATGCCGGCGAGCCGGAAGCCAGCAAGGTGCCGCCCGAGTGGCATGCCTGGCTGCATCACCAGACCAATACGGTTCCCGCCGCCGACAACCCGCTGCGCCGCAGCTGGCAGATTGCTCCGCAGCAGAACCTGACCGGCACCGAAGGCGCCTATCTGCCGCCGGGCCACGCTTATCGCGGCGGCCATCGTGATGCCGCGACCGGTGATTATGAAGCCTGGGTTCCGGAATAAGCTCCGGCCTTTGCCTGGTTGCCCCGTGACCGGACGTTTTCAAAAACCCCGAAAGACAGCCTGCGGCTGATGCCTGCTTCCCTGTCGTTCGGGGTTTTGCCTTGATGTGATGTTGCCTGATCCGGGCTTTCTCTGGAGTTGATGCCAATGAGCCGCAGTGTGTTCGAGACGGTGATCGGGGCGGTGGTGCTGCTGATCGCGGCGCTGTTTCTGGGCTTTGCCTATTCCTCGACCCATTTCAGCACCAGCACGGGGTACGAGATCAGCGGCAAGTTCGACCGTGTGGACGGGCTCAATAACGGTTCCGACGTGCGCATCTCCGGCGTCAAGGTCGGCAGCGTGACGAGCCAGGAACTGGACCCCAAGAGCTATCTGGCCGTGGTGCATATGTCGATCGACCCGTCAATCCAGCTGCCGGTCGATACCGTTGCCGTCGTCTCCAGCGAAAGCCTGCTCGGCGGGCGCTACATGGCGCTGCAGCCGGGTGCGGACAGCGAGATGATCCCCTCCGGCGGTACGCTTGAATATACCCAGTCAACCCCGGGCCTTGAGCAGCTGATCGGCCAGTTCATCTTCTCGCAGTCCGGCAAGAAGGATAGCGAAGAAGGCAAGGATGGCGCGGCGGGCGAGGACAATGACGCCGATGACCTTGGCGGCAAGGCCGGCCCGGTCAAGGGCGGCCTGCTGGACGAGCCGACGCCACCGGCCAACTGACCGGATGGGGCACAAGCTGCGGGAACCCGCACGCCCCGTTATGGCTTATTGAGGAGAAGGGCCGCCCGTAAAGCGCCATGGTTTGTCAGCAGAGTGCGGCCCTTCCTTTTCTGTTCCGGCCCCCACCGGCGGCCGGGGCATCTGGTTTTCCGGCAATTTTCTGCGACATAAAGATGGGCGAGACGGGCATGAGCATCCTGAGGCTGATGCAGGGCAAGGCAGCAAGCGGCACAGCGGTGCTGGCCCTCGGCGCGGCGCTGATGGCTGCGGCCCCCGCATTGGCACAGACCGATGCGCCCGAGGATGATGCCCCGCCCACCGTTGCTCCGCTCTCGCCTGATGGCACCGGCGGTGACGTGGAACTGCAGAACCCTGCGGCTATCGCGCCCGATGGCAGCGCCCCCGCCCCCTACAAGCCAGCCCCGCCGCCGGTGGAAGCGGCCCCGCCGCGGGTGATGACGGATATGCCCGTCGCCATCCTGCAGGGGCTCGACAAGATTACCGCGCGTGTCTCGCGCCTCGTGGTGCCGGTGGATACGCCGACCGTGTTCGGCACGCTCACCATTACCGTGCGCGCCTGCCGCAAGTCCGCCCCGGAAGATACGCCGGAGGCAGCGGCTTTCCTGGAGATCAGCGACCAGCGGCCGGACGGGCCGGTGACGCAGGTCTATGGCGGCTGGATGTTCGCCTCCTCCCCCGCGCTGGCGGCGATGGAGCTGCCGACCTATGACGTGTGGGTGCTCGACTGCGTGAGCAAGGACGCCAGCTCCTCCTCGACCCCGGCACAGTAAAAATCGGCCCGGTGGCGCAGGGCCTCGGCAAGCCGGGCCTTGTATTCCTCGCGCGGGATCTCGATGGCGCCGAGGCGGCTCAGGTGATCGGTCACGAACTGGGTGTCGAGCAGGGTGAAGCCGCCGGCACGAAGGCGTGCCACCAGATGCACCAGCGCCACCTTGCTGGCGTCCGCCACCCGGCTCACCATGCTCTCGCCATAGAAGGCCCCGCCAAGCGCGACGCCATAAAGCCCGCCCACCAGCTGGCCTTCCAGCCGCACTTCCACCGAATGGGCATAACCCTGCCGGTGCAGCGTGCCGAAGAGATCGAGAATCTGGGCGTTGATCCAGGTGCGCGGCCGGTCGGGCGCACTTTCGGCGCACAGGCGGATGAGCCCGTCGAAATCCCGGTCGACCGAGACATCGAAAACCTGCTGGCGCACCGTCTTTCTGAGCGAGCGGGGAATATGCAGGCCATCCAGCGGCAGCACGCCGCGCATCAGCGGATCGAACCATAAAAGCTCGGTCGCGGTGGCATCTTCGGCCATCGGAAAGACGCCGATGGCATAGGCCTTGATCAGCAGTTCCGGGGTGATTTCGAGGCTCATGGGAAGAAGCTATCCCATGGCAGGGACGCCGGGTAGGGGCGGCGCAGAGGCGTCAGGCAAAAACAAACCCCCGCCGGCCGGAAGGCAGGCGGGGGCCTGAAACGCAGCGCTGAAGCGGCAGCTCCTAGAGGGAACCATCCTTCAGCTTGTTCTCCAGCCAGCGGATATCGTACTGGCCGTCGATGAACTCGTTCTGCGAGATGATGCGCTGATGCAGCGGCAGCGTCGTCTTGATGCCGTCGATGACGAACTCTTCGATCGAGCGGCGCAGACGCATCAGGCACTCGTTACGGGTTGCCCCGTAGACGATGAGCTTGGCCACGAGGCTGTCATAGGTCGGCGGCACCGAATAACCGGCATAAAGCGCGGTATCGACACGCACACCCAGACCGCCGGCCGGATGGTAGGCCACGACCTTGCCCGGCGACGGGGCGAAGGTATCCGGGTCCTCGGCATTCACGCGGCATTCGATGGCATGGCCTTCGAAGGTGATGTCTTCCTGCGTGTAGCCGAGCGGGGCGCCGGTGGCGACGCGGATCTGCTCACGCACGAGGTCGATGCCGGTGATGGCTTCGGTGATCGGATGCTCCACCTGCAGGCGGGTGTTCATCTCGATGAAGTAGAAGTTCCCGTCTTCATAGAGGAACTCCATGGTGCCGACGCCGCGATAGCCCAGCAGCTTGGCAGTGCGCGAGGCCAGCATGCCCACCTTCTCGCGCTCCTGCTTGTTGAGCGCGGGGGAGGGGGCCTCTTCCACCACCTTCTGGTGGCGGCGCTGGATCGAGCAGTCACGCTCGCCGAAATGCACCACATTGCCGTGGGTATCGGCCAGGAGCTGCACCTCGATATGCCGCGGACGGGCGAGGTACTTCTCCATATAGACTTCGTCATTGCCGAAGGCGGCCTTGGCCTCGGAGCGGGCAAGACGGTACTGCTCGTCAACCTCGTCGATATGGTTGACGACCTTCATACCCTTGCCGCCGCCGCCGGCGGTGGCCTTGATCAGCACCGGGCAGCCGATGCGCTGCACAAGCGCCCGGGCTTCCTCGACCGTCGCCACCGCGCCGTCGGAGCCGGGCACCACGGGCAGGCCCGCGCCGGTCACCGCACGCTTGGCAGCCACCTTGTCGCCCATGACGCGGATATGATCCGCGGTCGGGCCGATGAAGGCGAAGCCATGCTCTTCCACCATCTCGGCGAAATTGGCGTTCTCGGAGAGAAAGCCGATGCCGGGATGGATGGCATCCGCGCCGGTGATCGTCGCGGCGGAGAGCAGCGCATGGATGTTGAGATAGCTGTCGCGCGCCGGCGCGGGGCCGATGCAGACGCTTTCGTCAGCCAGGCGCACATGCATGGCATCGGCGTCGATCGTGGAGTGCACGGCGACAGTCTTGATGCCCATCTCGCGGCAGGCGCGATGGATGCGCAGCGCGATTTCGCCGCGATTGGCGATCAGGATCTTTTCAAACATCCGGTCACTCAATGATGAGCAGCGGCTGGCCGAATTCGACCGGCTGGCCCGGTTCGACGAGCACACGGGTAACCGTGCCGCCCTTGGTCGCCTTGATCGGGTTGAAGACCTTCATGGCCTCGATGATGCAGACGGTATCGCCGGCCTTGACCGCGGAACCGACGGGCGCGAACGAAGCCGCACCGGGTTCCGGCGACAGGTAGGCGGTACCGACCATCGGGGAGGTGATGGCGCCGGGGTGCTTGCTCAGATCTTCCACGGCCGGGGCGGCAGCGGCAACAGGAGCAGCCGCTACGGCGGCAACCGGGGCTGCGGCGTAGGCGGGGGCTGCAACCGTCACCTGACGGGCGATGCGCAGGCGCTTCTCACCGGACTGGAACTCGATCTCCGTCAAATCCTTTTCGGAGAGCAGGTCGGCAAGCTTGCGAATGATTTCGCCGTTGATGTCGAAGTCGGACATGGGGTTCCGCGTTCTTTCGTTGTTCGTCAAAAGGACGGGTGAAACTAAAAGGGACCCTTTGCCGGGCAGCCGGTTCTGACTGCCGGCGCCGGGCCGTTCCGGGGCCTTTTTAATCCTTATCGATCAGTCTTGCCATAGCATCTAGCGCCAGAAGATATCCGTGAGCGCCCAGACCCGCGATCACGCCGGTTGCCACCTTCGAGACATAGGAGTGGTGACGGAAGGCTTCGCGCTTGTGGATATTCGTTAAATGTACTTCGATTACAGGCAGTTCTGCGATCTGCAGCGCATCGAGGATGGCCACGGAAGTATGCGAGTAGGCGCCGGGATTGATGATGATGCCATCATGCTGGGCGCGGGCCTGCTGAATCCAGGTAACGAGCTCGCCCTCGATGTTGGACTGGCGAAAATCGACCGAAAGGCCGTGATCGGCGGCGCGGTCGGCGCAGGCCGCCTCGATATCGGCCAGTGTGTCGCTGCCATAGATGGCGGGTTCGCGCACGCCCAGCATGTTGAGGTTTGGTCCGTTGAGGATGAGTACAGTGGTGTCGTCCTGCATCTGGCCCCGGTTGCCTCCCTTATGTTTTGCAGTTTCTTGGCTTAAGGCCCGGTGCCACCCTTGCCCATTCTCGCCGGGCAGGCAAGCCCCGCCCGGTGAAAGGCCCGCCCGTCTCAGGCACCGGCCGGCACCGCAAACAGCACGATGATCACCCCCAGCAGGACGGCGGCGGCAAAAAGCACGGCAAGGGCGCGTTGCCCGCCGCGCCAGGCCGCCAGCGTGGCCTGCGCCGATTGCAGTGCGTAATAGGCCACGAACATCTTCGAGGCCCAGGTGATGATCTCGTAGATATTGGCGGACCAGGTGATGGCGATGGCGGCAAGGGCGGTGACCACGTTGCCGGCCCTGACCGGCAGCTTGCGGCGGGTGCTTTCGCTGATAAGGCCGCCTGAGCCGTTCATATCGGCAACGGCGGCGGAAAGCTGGGAGGCAAGGGCCGCCATGATGATGAGCGGCCCGGTGGCGGCGCCGAGCGGTGCCAGCATGTCGAGAATGGCTGTCTCTTCCCCGCCCGGGGCGCCGGCCCCCAGGAAATACGGCGTCACCAGCAGGATGAAGACAAGATAGATGGCGCTTGCCCCCAGCTGGGCCCAGCGCATGGTGCGCACGCGCTCCTCGGCGCTGTATTCGGCGCCGAGGTATCGCGAGGTCTCGAAGCCCTGCACGAGAATGACAAGGCCGAGCAGCACGCTTGCCTCATGCCAGCCGCGCACATGCACAGGTGCCTGCCAGGTGAAGCTGCCCGCCTTGAGCGAGAAGAGCAGGGCAAGGGCAAGTGCGGCAAAAAGCGCACCGATGAGGCTGAGCTTCAGCCCCACGGCCACCACCTCCAGCCGCTCCAGTCCCTTGAGCCCGCCCATGCCGCCGACGATGCCGACGGCGGCAATGATGCTCGTGGCGGCAATGCGGATCCAGAACGGATCGGTCAGTGCACCGAGGCGCAGGCCAAAGGCGGCAAAGAGGTTGAGGTAGTAGGAAACGGAGACGAAGTAGGCGAGGGAAAGGGTGACGTCGCTCAGCCGTTCCAGCACCAGCATGCTGCGCGGCGGGCTGCTGGTGAGCCGGGGTTCCACCTGTCTTATATTGAAGCGAATGGCGGCGCCGAACAGCCAGGCGACGGCGCAGAGCCCGGCCATGGCGGCCCAGGCAAGAGTGCCGGCGCTGTGCGCCAGAATGGGGGCCGCCACCAGAAAGCCGGACCCGATGATGGAGGCGAGCGGCGTGACCGTCGCCCGCCACAGCCGGCTCGCGAGAAACCGGGGCCGGAAGAACAGGCCTGCCAGCAGCACGGTGCCGAGAATGAGCACCAGATTGGTTGCGGCCATGGTTTCCCGTCTTCCCCAGTTCTTGCGGCACGGTTGCCGGCGCGCTGCCCTGCGCCTCTCGCGAAGGCTCGCCTGCCCGGCCACGCTGTTGTTATGCTTGGACCAACTCTGAAACATAACGTCAACCGCCGCCGGGCAGTGGCAGGGGCGGCGGCCAATCCTCGGGAAAACAGGGAGAGTTTGATGGCAAGCGCCCCCAAACCCGGCCATAGCGGGCCGGGCCTGCGCCTTCGGGTGGTGTTCGGGCCGGAGCGCTTTCTCGGCCCCGGCAAGGCGAACCTTCTGGAGCATATCGCGACCGAGCGTTCGCTGACGGCGGCGGCAAAAGCCATGGGGCTCAGCTATCGGCGCGGCTGGGCATTGCTCAATGACCTCAACACCCTTTTCGACGGCCCGCTGGTGGAAACCCGCAAGGGCGGGCAGGGCGGCGGCGGCAGCGCAGAACTGACGCCGCTGGGGCGCGAGGTGCTGGAGCGGTACCGGCGCATGCAGCAGGCCGCCGAGGCGGCAGTGGCTGCCGATCTGGCCTGGATGCAGGCGCATACTCCCACGGACGGCTGAGACAGTGGGCTGATGAGAACCGGGCCTTTGCCCCTTGCTTCACCACATCGAAATATACCATGGTGCATTTCGATGTGCCGGCCGGTGCCGGCGCCCTGCTTCCTTTCCGACAGAGGCAAAGCCCATGTTCACACCCAGGCGCCTGCTGCTGATCGCGGCCGCTACGCTCGCTTTTTCCGCCGGATCCAATCCGGCGCAGGCCGACGACATTACCGTGGCCGTTGCCGCCAATTTCAATGAGCCGTTGAAGGCGCTGGCGCCGCTGTTCGAGAAGGCCGAGGGCCATCACATCACCATCGTTTCCGGTTCCTCCGGCCAGCTGGTGACGCAGATCGGCCAGGGGGCGCCGTTCGATGTTTTCCTTTCCGCTGACCAGGAACGTCCGCAGAAGCTGGAAGAGACCGATGGCGGGGTTAAAGGAACACGCTTTACCTATGCGCTGGGCACGCTGACGCTGTGGAGCGCCGATGCCGGTCTGATAGGCAGCGATGGTGCGGCGACGCTGAAAGACGGAAAATTCCTTCATATCGCCATCGCCAACCCCAAACTCGCCCCTTATGGTCTGGCGGCAAGCCAGGTGATGGCCAAGCTCGGCGTGGCCGAGGCGCTCAAGGACAAGATCGTGACGACCGAGAATATCGGCCAGACCTTCACCACGGTTTCCACCGGCAATGCCGAGCTGGGCTTCGTGGCGCTCTCCTCGGTGATGAGCCCGGGGGCGGCTTCCAAAGGCAGCCGCTGGGATCCGCCGGCCGATCTTTATGATCCGATCAAGCAGGATGCTATCCTGCTGACCCGTGCAAAAGATAATGCCGGTGCCAGGGCCTTCCTCACCTGGCTCAAGGGGGATGAGGCCCGCAAGGTCATCCGCTCCTACGGTTATGGGGACGGGGATTGATCCCTGGCGTTGCTGACATGACCCGGCGCGGGGCGGCATGAGCGACCTTCCGGGCCTGCTTGCCCCGTTCTGGCTGACATTGAAGCTGGCGGCGCTCACCACCCTCGTGCTGGTGGTGATCGCCACGCCTTTTGCCTGGTGGCTGGCGCATACAAGGCTGCGGGCCCGCGCGCTGGTGGAGGCTGTGGTGGCGCTGCCGCTGGTGCTGCCGCCCACCGTGCTCGGCTTTTATCTGCTGCTGCTCATGAGCCCGAAGGGCTGGCTCGGAGGGCTCTGGGTCGATATTACCGGCTCGACGCTGACCTTCTCCTTCACCGGCCTGCTGGTTTCCTCCGCGCTCTATTCGCTGCCCTTCATGGTGCAGCCGCTGCAGGGCGCGTTCGAGACACTGGGCAAGGCGAGCCTTGAGGCGGCGGCCATGCTGCGCGCTGGCCCGCTCGACCGTTTCTTTACCGTTGCCCTGCCGCTGGCCCTGCGCGGTTACGTAACCGGCATCGTGCTCGCCTTTGCCCACACCATGGGCGAGTTCGGCGTGGTGCTGATGGTGGGCGGCAATATTCCCGGCGCCACGCGCCTCGTCTCCATCGCTATCTATGAGCATGTGGAGACGCTGGATTATGCCGGGGCGCATCTGCTCTCCGCCTTGCTGCTGGTGCTGAGTTTTGCCGTGCTGGCCGCCGTCTTCCTGCTCAACCGGCGTTTTCCGGGAGCAAAAAGATGAGCGCCGCGCGGCTTGATCTTGACCTTACGCTGAAGCGTGGCGCGCTCGATCTGTGTGTCCGGACCAGCCTGGCGCTTGATGGTATCACCGCCCTGTTCGGCCCCAGCGGCAGCGGCAAGACCAGCCTGCTGCGCCTCGTTGCCGGGCTGGAAGCTGGCGGGGCCGGGCGCATCGCCTTCAACGGGGCCGTCTGGCAGGAGAGTGCCGCCGGCACCTTCATCGCGCCGCACCGGCGCGGCGTCGGCCTTGTGTTTCAGGAAGCGCGGCTCTTCGACCATCTCGGGGTGGAGGGCAATCTGCGTTATGCGGCAAGGCGCGCACCGGCTGGCGGCGAGGCGCCGGAAATCCGCTGGGACGATGTCATCGCCGCCTTTGATCTTGCGCCGCTGCTGCCGCGCCGGGTCGTGACACTTTCCGGCGGCGAGCGCCAGCGGGTGGCGATTGCCCGTGCCCTGCTGGCACGGCCGTCGCTGCTGCTGATGGACGAGCCGGTCTCCGCGCTCGACCTCGCCCGCAAGTCCGCCATCCTGCCCTATATCGCCGCCCTGCCGCGCCGCTTCGGCGTACCGGTGCTGTATGTGACGCATGCGCTGGATGAGGTGGCGCACCTTGCCCGGCAGATGGTGGTGATGGGGGAGGGGCGCATTGCCGCTGTCGGCCCGACCGCCGGCATGCTGGAGCGGCTGGATTTGCAGCCGCTGACCGGCCGTTTCGAGGCGGGCAGCCTGCTGGAAGGGGTGGTGGAGGCCGAGGACAGGGCGCTTGCCATGCTGACGCTGCGCCTTGCCGGCGGCCACCGGCTGCGCCTGCCGGCAGCCGGCTTTGCCGGTACCGGCCCGAGGCCGGGGGAAGAGGTGCGCCTGCGCGTACTGGCGCGCGATGTCTCTCTCGCGCTTGCCGCGCCCGAGGGGATTTCCATCCGCAACATCCTGCCGGCAACGGTGCTGGAAGTGGCGGAGGAGCCGGGCCCCTATGCCGAGCTGCTGCTGGCTCTTGCGCCGGGGGAGGGCGAGCCGGCCGCCCATTTGCGCGCCCGCATTACCCGTGAGGCGCTGGGCGAGCTTGGCCTTGCCGTCGGCAAACCGGTCTTTGCCCTTATCAAGAGCGTTTCTTTCGACCGTTAGGGGCGACCAGCAAGCGCGATCAAATGGCCCTGCGCAAAAGCAGGCATGAAGCTCTCCAGCGGGAGGGAAGGGGATACGCCGCCCCTTGCCAGTGACCCCGCGGGAGCCATGATGCCGGCTGTCGCCGGCAAGCCTCGCCCGCAAGCCTTCAGGGGAAACACCATGACCCCGGTCGCCCGATCGATCTGGTATATTGAAAGCCATCTCGCCCGCGAGCTTTCGCTGGAAGAGATTGCCCGCCACAGCGGGGTCAGCCGGTTTCATCTTGCCCGGGCCTTCAACCTCGTTACCGGCCTGTCGGTGATGCGTTACCTGCGCGGACGGCGCCTTACCGAGGCGGCGCTTCAGCTCATGGGCGGGGCGCCCGATATCCTGAGCGTGGCGCTGGAGGCAGGTTATGGCTCCCACGAGGCGTTTACCCGGGCCTTTCGCGACCAGTTCGGCCTGACGCCGGAAGAGGCACGTGCCGCCGGTGCGACTGCGCCCCTCAGCCTGATGGAGCCCTTCAAGGTGAGCATGAACCCCATGGCGGTGCTGGAGCCGCCGCGTTTCGAGGATGGCCGGCCGATGCTGCTGGCAGGCCTTGCCAGCCGGTTTGAGGAGGCGACCATCCCGGGCATTCCGCTGCTGTGGCAACGCTTCAATGCCTGGGAGGGCAGCATTACCGGTGCGATGGGGCCGGTTGCCTACGGCACTTGTTATAATGGCGATGATACGGGCTCGTTCGACTACATGGCCGGGGTCGAGGTCAGCAGTTTCGACGATCTGCCGGCCGAATTCGCGCGCCTGCGCGTGCCGGCCAACCGCTATGCCGTCTTCCGCCACTCAGGGCATGTGTCGGGAACGCCGCAAACCTTCCACTCCATCTGGAACAGCTGGCTGCCGCAATCGGGCTACGAGGTGGACGACGCGCCGCTGTTCGAGCGCTACGGGCCGGAATTTGACGGCCGCACCGGGCTTGGCGGCTTTGAAATCTGGTTTCCGGTGAAGGCGAAAGGTTGAAGCGGCAAGCCGGTCAGGGCGGCCCGTGCCCGGCTTCACGCGCCGGGCACGGAGTTTTGAAGCGTGCTGATCACCCTCAAGCTTTGCGCCGGGCGCACTTGCCCTCTATGATCCGCGACCTGATTTGAGAATATCTCGCAAGGAAGTCGCGCTGCATGTCCGCCCGCCTGAGCTGGCCGTATGGCACCTGGGAAAGCCCCGTTACCACCGAGATGATGACGGGCAAGGCGGTGTCGCTCTCCACCTTCGTGGTGGATGGCGGTGACCTGATCTGGACCGAAGGCCGGCCGAGCGAGGCCGGCCGCTCCGTCATCCTGCGCCGGCGCGCGGATGGCGAGGTGGAAGAGCTGCTGCCGGCGCCCTACAGCGCGACCTCGCGCGTGCATGAATATGGCGGCGGTGAGCTGGCGGCGCGCGGCGGACGCATATGGTTCGTCAACTTCAAGGACCAGCGCATTTACGAGATCGGCCCCGGCGGCATTCGCCCGCTGACGGCGGACGGGCAGGGCTGGCGCTTTGGCGATCTGGCGGTGGCGCCGGACGGATCCCGCCTTTATGCCGTGCTGGAAGATCATTCCGTCACCGGGCCGGACCGGCATGAGCCCAAAAACGCTCTCGCCGCCATCTCGCTTGCCGATGGCAGCGTAACGGTGCTGGCCGAAGGGGCGGATTTCTATGCCGAGCCGCGCCTTAGCCCCGACGGGCGCCTGCTTGCCTTCTGCAGCTGGAGCCATCCGGACATGCCGTGGGATGCCAGCGCGCTCCAGGTGGCCGAGGTGCTGCCCGGCGGCCGCCTTGGCCCGGCAAAGCGGGTGGCCGGCGGCGACGGGCGCAGCGCCCAGCAGCCGGTATGGCTGCCCGATGGCTCCCTGCTTTATATCGACGAGCTGCCGGGCCGCGATGGCGGGCTCTGGTGGCAGCCTTGCCTGTGGCGCGGCGGCATCTCCCGCCCGCTGCTGAAGGACGAAGCGCTGCCGGTCGGCGGCGAGTTCGGCCTGCCGCTGTGGCAGTTCGGCGTGCGTACGCTGGCCCCGCTTCCCGGCGGGCAGGTGGCGGTGAGCTGGGGCGAGGCGGGCGAGCGCAGGCTCGGCCTGATCGACATTGCGAAGGGCAGCCTGTCTCCCCTCGCCTTCGAGGTGGCGCAGGCAAGCCGTATCGAGGCCATCGGCAACCGCCTTGCCCTGCTGGCCGGCTTTGCCGATGCTGCCGGGGCGCTGCTGCTGCTCGATCCGGTGAGCGGCAAGAGCGAGGTGGTGCGCCGTGCCTCGCAAAGCCAGTTGGCCGTGGAGGATATCGCCCGGGCCGAACCGGTCTCCTTCGCGTCCGCGGAGGGGCGGGTGGCTCATGCCTATTATTACGCGCCTACCAGTGCGCGCTTCGTGGGCCCGGCGGACGAAAAACCGCCGCTCATCGTCATGTCCCATGGCGGGCCGACCAGCGCGACATCGGGGGCGCTATCGCTCAAGGTGCAGTTCTGGACCAGCCGCGGTTTTGCCGTGCTGGATGTGAATTACGGTGGCAGCACCGGTTATGGCCGCGCCTATCGCGATGCGCTGAAGGGCGAGTGGGGCCTTGTGGACGTGCAGGATTGTGTGGCCGGGGCGGAGGCGATGGCCGCCAAGGGCCTTGCCGATCCCAGACGCCTCATCATCACCGGCGGCAGTGCCGGAGGGTACACAACGCTGTGCGCACTCACCTTCACCCGCACCTTCCGTGCCGGCTCCAGCCGCTACGGTATCGGTGACCTTGAGGCGCTGGCACGCGATACCCACAAGTTCGAGGGGCGCTATCTCGACAGCCTCGTCGCCCCCTGGCCGGCGGGTGAGGCAATCTACAAGGCGCGTTCGCCAATTCATCATGTCGAGAAGCTGGCCTGCCCGGCCATCTTCCTGCAGGGGCTCGATGACAAGGTAGTGCCGCCCAACCAGGCCGAGGCCATGGTGGCGGCGCTGAGGGCCAAAGGGTTGCCTGTGGCGCATGTCACCTTCGCGGGCGAAGGCCATGGTTTCCGCGGCGCCGAGGCGATAAAACGGGCCTTCGAGGCTGAGCTCAGCTTCTTCGGTCAAATCTTCGGCTTTACCCCGGCAGGGGACTTCGAACCGGTAGCGGTGGAGAATCTGGCCTGAGGCAAAAGGCGGCCGGAATCTCCCGTCCGCCCCTGTTTCAGGCTTGAATGCTCACCATAATCACGTTAAATCACCGCAGCTTTGCGCGGTAAATTACCCAGTCGGGTTGGAGATTTCACATGAGCGATACGCCCATTTCCACGGATGTCATCATCGTCGGCGCCGGCCCGGTCGGGCTTTTTGCCGTGTTCGAGCTGGGTCTGCTCGACATGAAGGCGCATCTGGTGGACATCCTGGGCAAGCCCGGCGGGCAGTGCGCGGAGCTTTATCCGGAAAAGCCGATCTATGACATTCCGGCCCTGCCGATCGTCACCGGCCAGCAGCTCACCGACAATCTGATGCAGCAGATCGAGCCGTTCGGCCCGACCTTCCACTTCAACCAGATGGCCGAGAAGCTGGAGAAAATCGAGGGCGGCCGCTGGCGCCTGACGACCGATGGCGGCCAGGTGCTGGAAGCGCCGGTTGTCGTGATCGCCGCCGGCGGTGGCAGCTTCATGCCCAAGAAGCCGCCGATCAAGGGCATCGAGGATTATGAAGACAAGTCCGTCTTCTATGCCGTGCGCAAGATGGAGCAGTTCCGCGGCCGTCACATCGTGATTGCCGGCGGCGGCGACAGCGCGCTCGACTGGTTCCTCAACCTGCAGCCGCTGGCCGCTTCCATCCGCCTCGTGCATCGCCGCGACGATTTCCGCGCCGCGCCGGACAGCGTCAACAAGATGCGCGAGCTGGTGGCCCACGGCAAAGGCGAGCTGCATATCGGCCAGATCACCACGCTGGAAGGTGCGGACGGCCAGCTCTCGGGCGTCAACCTCAAGACCGACAGCGGCGAGCAGCTGCTGCCGTGCGACACGCTGCTGCCCTTCTATGGCCTGACCATGAAGCTGGGCCCGGTCGCCAATTTCGGCCTCAACCTGCATGAGAACCTGATCCCGGTCGACACCGAGAAGTTCGAGACCAGCGAGCAGGGCATCTTCGCCATCGGCGATATCAACTGGTATCCGGGCAAGCTCAAGCTTATTCTCTCGGGCTTCCACGAGGCGGCGCTGATGTCGCAGCAGGCGTTCAAGTATGTCTATCCTGACCGCAAGCTGCGCTTCCAGTACACCACCTCTTCCTCCGACCTGCAGAAGAAGCTGGCGGTGGCCTGAAGACCGGCCCCTTTCATGGGCCGCGCCTTTCGCGGCCCATGACAAGCCGGCACCGGACCTCGACGACAGGACAAGATGAGCGATATCGACGAAGAGAATGCGCCGAAGATCCATGTGACGGATCAGCAGGGCAACGAGCATGAGCTGATGGCGCTGGAAGGCTGGCGCGTGATGGAAATCATCCGTGACTATGGCCTGCCCATCAAGGCGGAGTGCGGCGGTGCCTGCGCGTGCGCGACCTGCCATGTCTATGTCGATCAGGACTGGCTGGCGAAGATCCCCGACCCGACGGACGAGGAAATCGAGCGTCTCGACGATGCGTTCGACGTCGAGGAAAACTCGCGTCTTTCCTGCCAGATCATCTTCAATGACGGGCTCGATGGCCTGCGTGTGACGCTGGCGCCGGGCACGGAGCCCTGATCGGGCATACGAGCTTCGGCATCGCTGACAAAAAGCGGCGCTTCCTTGACCGGGAAGCGCCGCTTTTGTTTTGTCTGTCTCCTGCCGCACTGGCAGTGCGGGCGTGACGGCCGATGCTGCCGAGCTGAAGACGACCCGGGCCTGGCCCGGATGAAGCGGACTTTCTTTCGGGCAGGGCGGAGACCTGAAAAGCGGCTCATAATATTGTATGGAGCCTTATTGACCCGAACCGGCGCTGCCGTCACAGTGACGGAATGCGCGCCGCTAAGTCTTTTTTTCTATTTTTTCTCGCAGGCTTTCTGGCGGTGCTGCTGCCGGCCGGAAGCCGGGCCCAGACCGGTATTCCGGCTCCGGCCAAGCCCTATCGCGGCCCTCTCGCCTTCTGTTATTCGATTTTTCCGCCTTATACCGACACGGTAAACGGGCAGGCCGAGGGCATCTCCATCAGCATTCTCGCCGAAGCCTCGCGCCGGGCCGGCTTTGCCGCCAGTTTCGCTGAACTGCCCTGGGCGCGCTGCCTGCAACAGGTGCAGGAAAGCGGCATGGATGTCGCCATTGATAGCGCGCCGCGTCCGGGTTTCCTGATGGGGCCGACAAGTCCGACCCTGCTGCTTGGCACCATCTTCGTGCGCAGGGATGACGGGAGATTTCCGGGCAGGTCTACCGGATATGCCATGCTCGCTGGCCACAGCGTCGGCATCGTTGCCGGCTATATCACCGACAGTCTTGTGGCCGATAATCCGGCGGTGCATTTCGAACAGGCGCCGAGCGACTTCAGTCTTGCCCGCATGCTGGAACTGGGGCGGGTGGACGCGGCGATCACCGACTATGCGGCCATGACCTATATCGTGCGGGGCAATCACCTGCCGCTACGCGCGCTGCGCCCGGCAGTGCAGGTATGGAACGGCTATCCCGCCTTCGAAATCCATGATGCCGAGCGCCAGCGTGCGCTCGATACCGAGCTGGCCGCCATGATGAGCGACGGCACCATCGACGCCATCTATGAGCAGCAACTTGGCATGAGCTATGGCCAGCTGAGAATGGAGTTTTCTCCGCGCTGACGGGGATTTGCGGGAGGTTAGTCTTCCATCCGCTGCAAGACGATGAGGGTGCGGCGGTCGGCATCCTGCGGGCCGGCAAGAAGCCGGAAGCGGCGGACAACCCCCTGTTTGTCGGGGCGCAGGGAGACAGTGAGCTGCGAAGTGCCGCCGCTGCCGGTCTCCAGCAGGAAACGTTGCAGCATCATTACCTCTGTCCCGTCCACGGCGGCCAGCAGCCCTTGTGCCGAGCTGTGGGAGGGCAGGGAGAGAAACTGCGCCGCCGCGCTGGAAAGGCTGAGCGTGCCGGAGGGAAACAGCAGCATCCAGCCGGTTCCGGTGAGGCCGAGCACCGTTTCCATCTCGTTTGCCATGTATTGCGCCCGGCGCCCGCTGCGCTGGGTCAGCCAAAATCCGACAGCCAGCGCCGCCGTTCCGACAAAGCCGGCAACGGTTGCCAGAAGGGCTTCGGCGGAAAACCACCAGAGGGTGGGATCGACCCGCTCATAAAGCCGCCATGCATGCCCGTGGAAAACCAGATCGCTCTGGACGGTCGTTCCTGCCGGAATGCCGCTGTCGCCATAAAGCCGATAGAGCGTGTCGCCCGCACCGGGCTGCGCCAGCAGATGGCGCGCGGGGTCGATGCCGCTGTGTTGCATCAGGCCCTGGAAAGACAGCCTGACGCCGACGAGGCCGTAAAAATCCGGAATGTCGAGGCGGGAGGCGCGACCCGGCAGGAACACCGCTTCACGCAGTGTCAGCCGTCGGGTGCCATCCAGCTCCGTGGTGTCGCTGACCAGAAACTGGCGGTTGCGGATGGCCTCAAGCAGCAGGCCTCGATTGGGTGTCTGGGCCAGCAGGTCTCCGCTGCCGTCGGCCGGCGAACCATCCCGGGCGGTGGCAAAATCAAGGAAGGCGTCCGGCGCCAGCTCCAGCCCTTCAACGGCAGGGTTGGTGATGGCAAGAGCGCGGATGTAGCTGACGAAGATCTCTTCGCTGACCCAGCCGTTGCGCATGACGATGAGGGCCCGCAGGGCCGAGAGCGGCAGCGCTGCCCGGGCCAGCTGCTGTTCAAGCAGTCTGGCAAGGCCATTGACCCTTTCCTGGGCGGCGCCCAGCACATGGGCGCGCTCTTCAAAGACAATGGCGCCCCAACAGCCGGCGGTAACGGCAAGGCCAAGCGCAAGACACAGGACGAGTTGCAGGGAGCGGCGTATTGCCATGCCTGGATGAGCCACCGACATGCGTGAGGTAAAGGGAAATGACGGCCTTGACGGCTGCCAGCGCCCCTCGAGAACGAACCCTGCAAGTGTCAGTCAGGCGGCAAACTGCCGCAAGCTGTGCTCCCGGTCAGGGTGACATGATGCCGGTCAGCTGCCGAGTGCAATCCACACCGTCTTGAGGTCGGTGTATTTTTCCAGCGCATGCAAGGACTTGTCGCGTCCGAAGCCGGATTGCTTGTAGCCCCCGAAGGGTACAGTGATGTCGTCGGCATCGTAACTATTGACGTACACCATGCCCGACCGCACGGCGCGGGAGACGCGGATCGCCTTGTCGATGTCGCGGGTCCACACCGCACCGGCAAGCCCGTACTGGGTATCGTTGGCGATCCGGATGGCGTCATCGACATCATTGAAGGGGATGGCCGTCAGCACCGGGCCAAAAATCTCCTCCTGCGCGATGCGCATGGAGTTGGTGGCGCCGGCAAAGACGGTGGGCTCGACATAACAGGGGCTCTCATTGGCGCCGATACCTTCCGGCACGACGCGCTTGCCGCCGGCGATCAGTTTCGCCCCGTCCTGCCGGCCGATCTCGATATAGCTCATCACCCGTTCGGCATGCTCGGGGGAGACGAGAGCGCCGAGGCTGGTGGAGGGGTCGAGCGGATGGCCGGGGCGGGTCGCGGCCGCGACCTTCGCCACCTCCTCCATCAGCTCGTCCTCGATGCCTTTCTGGACCAGCAGGCGCGAGGGGGCGGTGCACATCTCGCCGCCATTGAAGAACATGCTGCCGGCAGAAGCCCGCGCGGCGGCCTTCACATCCGGGCAGTCCGCCAGCACGATGTTGGGGGACTTGCCGCCGCACTCCAGATAGACGCGCTTCATGTTCGACTGGCCGCTATACTGGAGGAAGAGCTTTCCCACCTCCGTCGAGCCGGTGAAGCCGATGGCGTCCACGTCAGGGTGCAGGCCAAGCGCGCGGCCCGCCGTCTCGCCATAACCGGTCACGACGTTGAAGACGCCTTCCGGAATGCCGGCCTCGACCGCAAGCTCGGCAAGACGGATGGCGGTCAGCGGTGATTGTTCGGCCGGCTTGAGCACCACGCTGTTACCGGTGGCAAGGGCGGGGCCAAGTTTCCAGGCCGACATGATCATCGGGAAGTTCCACGGCACCACAACGCCGATGACGCCCATCGGCTCGCGCAGGATGAGCGCGAGCGATTTTTCCGGATCGGTCGGCGCCACCTCGCCGTAAACCTTGTCGATGGCTTCGGCGTACCAGCGGATGCAGCCGACAGTGGCCGGCACATCGACGGCGAGCGCATCGCTGATGGGCTTGCCCATGTCGAGCGTCTCGAGCAGGGCCAGTTCCTCGGCGTGCTTCTCGATAAGAGCCGCCCAGGCGAGCATCACCTTCTTGCGCTCGCGCGGATGCCGGCGCGACCAGTGGCCGCCGTCAAAGGCCTTGCGCGCAGCCTTGACCGCGCGGTCGATATCCTCGCTCTTGCCGGAGGCGACAGCCCCGAGCACGCGCCCGTCGACCGGGCTTAAATCCTCGAACACATCGCCATCGGCGGCGTGAGCGAGGCGGCCGTTGATGAACATGCCGGTCCGGGGGGACAAGGTTTCGGCCCGGTCGAGCCAGAAATCGCGGCTGTAAGTCATCAACGCCTCCTCGGGTGTTCTTGTCCGGACTGTTCTTGTCGGGCGCTTTTTGCGCTCCGGGCCGATACTGCGCCAGCCTCAGGTGATTTGCACGCGGTGGGTGGTGAAACCGAGCGCCGGTTGCCAGAGATGCAGCAGCAGGGCACTGGCCTCGGCAAGCGGCCCGGGGTTGCTGCCATCGAGCGGCAGGGAGAATTGCGAGCTGCTGGCCGGCGCGGTGACGCAGGGCACACCGGCAAACAGGCTGTGGATCTGCCGGTGCACATGGCCGGCCACCACGAGCGTGGGCCCGTCATGGGCGGCGACCAGCCCGGCAAGGGCGTCGGCGCCGGTGGCGAGCGGCACGGCAAGGCTGTTGCCGCCAAGGGCGATGGGCGGGTGATGCAGGGCAATCAGCACCGGGCGGCCGGCGCAGTCGGCCAGTTCGTCCTTGAGCCAGGCCAGACGCTCCCCGCACAGCACACCGTCAACCTTGCCGTCGTCGAGGCTGTCGAGCCCGATGACCCGTACATCGCCGATATCGACGCCGAACTGGATATAGCCGGCACCCGGCATCCACGGGGCTTCCGGGAAGAGGTGGCGCAGGCTCGCCCGGTCGTCATGGTTGCCGGGGATGGCATAGACGGGGATATCGATGCGCTCCAGGGCAGCGCGTACGGGTTCGTACTGCTCGGGCCGGGCATCGTCGGCAAGGTCACCGGTGATGAGGATGGCATCGGGCCGCGCCGGCAGGCGGGGCAGGAAGGCAACCAGCTCTTCCAGCCGGGCGACGGGGTCGGTGCCGTCACGCAGCTTTTCGCCGGGAACGCGGGAATGGAAATCGGAGATCTGACAGAGCAGCATGATGGCCTGATCAATACCGAGGGGCTGGGCTCACGCAGGCGGAGCTTTCCGGCGGGCCGTCAGCGGCTGGTGGCGGATATGATTGTGGCTCCGGCCTTGATGATAGCCTCGCGCTCGCAGGGCGTCAGTGCCTCCAGTTGCAGGGCTGTAAAGCGTGTGGCGCGGGTGACGCGGGCGGGGCCGGCCTCGGCAAAGAAGGTGGCGCCGAACAGGCTGGCACCGGAAAAATCCGCCCCGTCGAGGTTGGCGGCGGAAAAGTCAGCGCCTTCAACATCGCCATCGGTAAAAACCGCGCCGGAAAGGTCAGCCCCGGCAAGGCGGGCGTTGGACAGGTTGGCGCGGGTGAAATCGGCCCCCGTGAGAATGGCGCGGCGGAAATCGGCATTGCGCAGCAGCGCGCCCTCAGCCTTGAGGTTTGCCAGCTCCATTCCCTCGGCGACAAGGCTCAGCAGGTCGCGGCCGGAGAAGTCGCGCGCCGCCACCAGCGCCATCACCGTGCGGCGGTCGAGATTGGCGGCGATGTAACGTTCCTCCAGCGCCGGGTCGGCGCCGTTGTGATAACCAGCCTCCGCCTCCCAGTATCCCAGCCGGTCCTCGGCCAGAAAGTCGATGCGCTCGATCCATTTGACGCTTTTGTAGAAATAGCGCCCCGGGACAATCATGCGTACCGGCCCGCCATGGATGGGCTCCAGCGGCTCGCCATTGCGGGCAAAGGCGATGAGGGCGTCTGCCGCCAGCGCCACGTCGAGCGGCAGCGAGGTGCTGTGCCGGCGCGGGGAACGGGCGATGAAGTCAGCAAAGCGCGTGCCCTCGGCCACCCCGCCGCCTTCGGCGATGAGATCGGCGAGGAAAATGCCGGTAAAGCGCTGGTCCACCATCGACCAGCGGGTGACGCAGTGGATATCGGTCAGCAGCGTCGACTGCGGGCGCGCCTGAAGCTCGGCAAGGCTCCAGCATTTCTCTCCGCCCGCAAGGCCGGCGAGCGTCAGCGTCCAGTCGGCAGGGCCGGGGCCGGGTTCCTTTTCGCCCACAACCGGCCATTTGCCGGGGGCCGCTGCGGCCTGTGCAGGCGGCAGCTCGGCGCCGGCAGGGGCACGATGGTCGCGAAGGGGGGCGGGCATGCTCTGACGCTCTCTCTTGCGTAATGGGGCTTCGAGGTCATAACCACTATTGGTGCGCCTCGCCAGAGGGCGAACGTCAAGCAGCCGGCAGGGGCGGAGAAGACCATAATGACGATCAGCCAGATCCGGCGCTGGGGCCAGATGACGGGGCCGGAAACGGGTGCTCTCGACCGCGAGCGCACCGTGCTGGTGTTGCCGGTAGGGGCGACCGAGCAGCACGGGCCGCATCTGCCGCTCGATACCGATACCCGCATTGCCGAGGCGGTGGTGGAGGCAGCGCTCACCCGGCTTGCTGCCGACGTGCCGGCCGTGGTGTTGCCGGCACAGGCCGTGGGCTGGAGCGCGGAGCACGCGAATTTCGCCGGCACGCTCAGCGCCGAGCCCGATTTACTGGCAAATCTCTGGGGCGGTATCGTGCGTCCGCTGGCCCGGCAGGGCTTTAAAAAGCTGCTGATCCTCAACGGTCATGGCGGCCAGCCGGAGGTCAGCGAAATCGTCTGCCGGCGCTTGCGCATGGAAGAGGGCATGTGCGCCGTTCCGCTCAACTGGTTTGGCTTCGGCCTGCCGGAAGGGGTGTTGCCGCCGCAGGAGATGAAGCTCGGCATCCATGGCGGGGCGGTGGAAACGTCGCTGCTGCTGCATCTGGCGCCGGAGTTGGTGCGGCAGGGGGAGGTACGCGATTTCCCCTCGCGCACCGCGGCGCTGAAGGCCGAGGGCTGGCAGCATTTCTCGCCGCAGGGGCCGGCGGGGTTTGCCTGGGCAGCGGAAGATCTGAATCCGGAGGGGGTGACGGGCGATGCCCGGCTGGCCAGCGCCGATATTGGCCGGGCGATCCTCGACCATGCCGCTGCCGGCCTTGCCGGGCTCATCGGCGAACTTTCCCGTGCGCCCTGGCCACTGCCGCCCGCCGGCTGACCGGCGACCCATTGCCTTGCCAATATATTATCGCCAGCGGCGACGGAATTGCCGCAGGTGCGGCGTTTGATCCTGTGCAGGGGTAACAGCGGGTGGTCTCGCATCGCTCGGGTCCGCCCCCCGCATAGGGTTACTCAAGATGAAACTTCGTTCTTTCCTGATGGTCGCCGGCCTCGCCGGCAGCGTGGGTACCATCGCAGTGCTGGCCAGCGCCGTGGCCGAAGCCGCCAAACCGCCGGTCGGGGGTGAGGCGCCCAACCGCGCCATGATGTTGCTGCAGCGTTTCGATACCAACGCCGACGGCATCATTTCCGCCGAGGAGATCAAGGCAGCGCAGGCGGACCAGTTGAAGGCCATGGATGCCAATGGCGACGGCAAGGTGAGTGCGGACGAGCTGGTTGCCTGGCAGCAGCAGCGCCGCGCCGAGTTCATGCTGAAGCGGATGGACCGCAACCATGACGGTGTTGTGGATGCGGCCGACTTCCAGATTGCCGGATCGCGCGAGGCGACGATGTTGCTCGCACGGTTCGACACCAATGGCGACGGGCAGCTGAGCGGCGATGAGCTGGCGGCGGCCAATCGCGAGCCGATGCACCATGCGGGCGGTTTCGGCATGGGTGGTTTTGGCGGTCCGGGGATGATGCATCATGGCCCTGCAGGCATGATGGCGGCTCCCGGGCCGGTCATGGACCCGGCAACGCCGGATGCTGCACCGGAGGGTGATGATGCCGGTTCGGCTCCGTGAAGAGTATAGCAACACGTGGAAATGCCTATGAGCCGGAGGCGGTAACCCCTTTGACACGATCCGATGAGCTGGCCGTCGAAGCCGCGCTGATGCTTGGTGTCGCGCGCGGGGAGCCGGAGGCTTGCCGTGTGGTCGTGGAACAACAGGGGCCTGCCGCCTACCGCTTCGCCTTCCGGTTGCTGCGCGACAGCGAGGAGGCGGAGGACATTGCCCAGGAGGCGATGGTGCGGTTGTGGAAGCAGGCGCCGGACTGGCGCCCGCTCGCCCGCATCTCCACCTGGCTGCACAAGGTGATCTATCGCCTTGCCCTCGACCGGCTGCGCCGCCGCCGGGAAGAGGGGCTGGAGGCGGCAGAGGCGATGCCGGACCCGTCCCCAGGGCCGGAGGCTGCCTTTGCCGCCGTCCAGCGGCGGGCGGTGGTGAACGAGGCACTACAAACCTTGCCGGAGCGGCAACGCACGGCAGTCCAGCTCACCCACTTTCAGGGGTTGAGCGGGGCAGAAGCCGCCTCGGTGCTGGACGTCAGCATCGAGGCCCTTGAATCCCTGCTGGCACGGGCGCGGCGCACGCTGCGCACCACGCTGGAAGACAGGCGGGCGGAATTGCTGGAGCGCGACGATGGATAACAAGCGCCTTTTGGAAATCATTGCCGCCTATGGCAGCGATGCTGCGCGCTGGCCCGCCGCCGAACGCGACGATGCCCTTGCCCTGCTGGAAAGCAGCGCGCCTGCCGGCGTGCTGGAAAATGAGCGTGGGCTTGACAGCCTGCTGGCGGCCGTGGCGAACGAGCCTTTGCCACAGGGTTACCTGCAGCGCCTCAATGCCGTGCTCACGAACAGCCGGCCGCAGCAGCGGGCGGCGGAAGCCCGCAAACCCTTTATGGCGGTGCGACTTGCCGTCTGGCTACGCCAGGCGATGCGTCCTGCCATCTTGAGACCGGCTGCGGGGCTTTGCACCGCCGCCGTCATCGGCCTTGTCGCCGGCACCCTGGTGCCACCCCCTTCAACCGGGGCAACGGGCGGTACGGCTTATAATGATCAGGATGATCTCTACCGGCCGGTTGACGTCGCCAGCATTGCCTATGGCAGCAGCGGCTACGGGCTGGTGGCAACCGGCCAGGAAGGATGGGGTCAATGACACGGGGCAGATGGGCGGCAGTCGCCCTCGGCACTTCGGTGCTGGTCAATGTGTTTCTGGTGGGGTTTCTCACCGCGTGGGCGATGAACGGCAACTTCCGGCGTGGGCCCGGCCCGATGGGCGGACCGGGAATGCCGATGCCCATGGCAATGCTGGGCCTGTCGGAGCGGGCGGTGACGCCCGAGATCTTCGATCAGGTCAAGGATATCTGGAAACAGAATTTCGATGAGGCCCGGCCGCTGTTTCAGGACATGAAGGCGGCACGGCAAAAGGTATCGGCGGCGCTGCGGGCCGATCCCTTCGATCCGGCGGCGCTCAAGGCGGCGCTGGATGAACTCTCGGCATCCGATACCAAAATCCGTGCCTCGTTCCAGGACGGCATTCTGGAGACGGCGGGCAAGGTGGGGCCGGAAGGCCGCGAATTGATGGCACGGCGCGCCGAACATGGCCCCCCCGGACCGCCGGACATGCCGGGCGGCCCGATGGATGATCGCGGTCCGCCGCCGGAAAGGCCCGAGGGCGGCTGAGGCCGCCCTTGTTTTGCGCTCATCGACAGGCAAGAGGCCGGGGCCCGCATGCGGGCCCCGGTTTTTATTTCATCAGGCCGAACTGTTTCAGCGCCTTTTCCAGCGCCGCCGGGCCGGTGAAATGCACGGCATGCATGCCAAGGCTGGCCGCGACCTGGCAGTTATCCAGCCGGTCGTCGGTATAGAGGCAGCGCGCCGGGTCGAGTTCGTAGCGCTCGAACAGCACCTTCCAGATCGCCGGGTCCGGCTTGATCAGCTTTTCTTCCGCCGAAACCACCACGCCCTTGAAGCGGTTGAGGAAGGGGAAGAGCGAGCGGGCAAGCTGGAACTTGATGTCGTTGAAGTTGGTGAGCGCGTAGATGGGCACGCCCGCCTCGTCCAGCTGCTCCAGCAGTTCCACCGTGCGCAGGATGGGGCCGCTGATCATCTCCGGCCAACGGGTGTTGTAGGCGTGGATAAGGTCCGCCTTGTCCGGGTGCACCAGCACAAGGTCGGTCACCGCCTGGTCGAAGCTGCGGCCGCGATCCTGCTCCTCGTTCCAGGCCATGGTGCAGACCGTGGAGAGAAACTGCTCGCGCTCGTCCTCGTCATGGATGAGCTGGCGATAGAGGTAACGCGGGTCCCAGTCCAGCAGCACGCCGCCGATATCGAAGACGACGATGTCCGGGGTGCCTTCGCCGTGCAGGATGCCGCCGGTGCCTTCAGTCAAAACCTTGTCCACTTGTCTCAGCCTTCCGCACGCTTCTTGTCGATGAGGTCCTTCAGCTCTTCCGAGCTGATGGCGCCCGGCACCAGCTTGTCGCCGATGACGAAGCCGGGGGTGCCGTCCACGCCGAGCGCCCGGCCGAGATCCATGGTGGCCTGCAACTGGCCGGTCACTTCCGCGCTCTTCATGTCGGTCTTGAGCCGGTCGGTGTCGAGGTCGATGGATTTGGCGAGGCGCATCACCGTCTCCTCGTCCATCCGGCCGCGATAGCGCATCAGCACATCATGAAATTCCTCGTACTTGCCCTGCTTTTTTGAGGCGAGGGCCGCTTGCGCCGCCAGCACCGAGCCGGGGCCGAGGATGGGATATTCCTTGTAGACGAGGCGGGTATTGCCGTCGGCCTTCACCACATCCTGCAGGTCCTGGTAGACGGCCTTGCAGTAGCCGCACTGGTAATCCATGAACTCGACCAGCGTGACGTCGCCCTTGAGGTTACCCACGGAAAGGTCGCGCTCGTCGCCATAGAGCGCCTGCTGCTTGGAGGCCATCATGCCCTTCTGGCTGGCTTCCTGTTGGGCGACCTGCTGCTTCTTCAGCTCCTGCAGCGCCTCCATGATGATTTCCGGGTTCTTGACCAGCGTTTCGCGCACCAGGGCACGCACGGCGTCCTGCTGGGCGGGGCTGAGCGGGGCGGCATCATCGGCGCGGGCGACGGGCGCCATCAGCGGGCCGGCAACAAGCGCCATGGCCAGGGCTGCGGAGAGCAGCGGGCGGCGGCGGGGGGTAAACATCGATCGATCTCCCGGAGCGGTGCGGACAAGACCCTGTAACGAATTTGCGGGGCTTGTCGCGGTCAATTCTTCTTGAGCGCCTTCTGGCGGCTGACATCGGCCAGCACGTCCTCGGCGCGAAGCGCGCCCTGCGAGCCGGCCGGCAGCAGGTCGAGGCCGCGTTTGGCCTGCCCTTCGGCGTCCTTGAGGTTGCCATTGAGCAGGGATTCTTCGGCAAGCGCCACCACGGCGAGGCCATCATGGCCAAGGCGGCCTTCGGCAATCGCCATCAGGTGCCAGGTGAAGGGCTCGGTGCCATCGATGGCGACGGCCCGGTTGAGCGCATCCACCGCCCTGGTCAGGTTGGCCGGGTCGCCATCTTCCACCAGCGCATGGGCATAGCCCTGCTGCAACAGGTCCGAATCCGGCATCAGGCTCACGCTTTTGGCGTAAGGGGCGAGCGCTTCCTTGCCGCGCCCGTTCTCGAACAGGATCTGGCCGCGCAGCTCGTAGAGGAAAGGATTGTCCGGCTCCAGCTTGATGAGGCTGTCCAGCAGGGTCAGCGCATCCTCGATCTTGCCGGTGCGGTAGAGCGCGATGGCACGGCCATAGCGGCCGGCAAAGCTCTTGTCGGCCGCCGTATATTTGACGAGCGCCCGGTCCGGATCGATGAAACCGTCGAGCTTGGCCACCATGCGGGCATGGCTTTCGGCCCATTCGGGCGGATCCGGCACCTTGGCATAGGGGCTGTCGGATACATGGCTGCGCACTTGGTTGACGCGCTGGGAGGTCAGCGGGTGCGAGCGCCAGAAGGCATCGTCAGCGCTGGAGGTGCCTTCCATCTTCAGGAGCTTGTCCAGGAAGTCGGCCATGCCCTGGGCGGAAAGGCCGTTGGCGTCGAGGAATTTGAGCGCGGCGGTATCGGCCGAGGCTTCCTGCTCGCGGGTGAAGGCCATCAGGCTGCTTTGCGCCGAACTCATGCCGCCCAGCGTGGCGGCGATGCCGGCATCGGCGTGACCACTTGCCACACCGGCGGCAAGGCCAAGGATGCCGGTGATCATGGCAAGGCGCGAGGCGTTGGCCATGGCCGCCTGGCCAGCAATCAGATGTCCGCCCGCAATATGCCCAATTTCATGTGCCATGACGCCGTAGAGCTGGCCGGCGGTGTCGGTTGCTCTCAGGAGACCGGTATAGAAGAAAAGGTTCTGCCCACCAGACACGAAAGCATTGATAACCCGGTCATCAATGATGATGATGCGAACCGCCTGCGAAGAAAGCCCTGCCGCATCCAGCAAGGGCTCGGCATAGGTCCTCAGGGTGTGCTCGATTTCGGCATCCCGGATGACTGATGGCCCTTTGGAACGGCCCTGTGCCAATGCCGGCAACACCGGCGCGGCCATCATGACGAACGACAAGATCAAGGCAATGACGCGCACGGTATCCTCTTTCCCGACCCAAGGCTCCGCAGTCTACAGGCAAACCGCCGCAAGCTGGCAACGTCTTGTGGCGATTGTGGGGCTCGGACTTGTCACTGCCGGCGCCCTTTCCGGCTGTACCTCGATTGCAGGGCAGGAGGATTACGCCAATACCGTCAAGCTTGGCGGTGTTGCGGTGGCGGATGACCCCTATGCGGCGCAGGTTGGCACCGACGTGATCCGCAATGGCGGCAACGCGGCGGATGCGGCAACGGCGATGGCGCTGACCATGGCGGTCACCATGCCCTCGCGTGTTGGCCTTGCCGGCGGCGGCGCCTGCCTCATCTATGATGGCAAGGCCGGTACGGCGCGCCAGATTTCCTTCCCCGCCGAAGCCTCGGCCTCCGGCCGTGTCGGCCGGCCGGCCTTGCTGCGCGGCCTTACCCTCTTGCAGGAAAGTGGCCAGCTGCGCTGGGAGGCGACCGTCTCCCCGGCCGAGCGGCTTGCCCGTTTCGGCCACCGGCTGACCCGCGCCGAAGCGCAGGATCTTTCCATCCTCGGCCCCAATGGCTTCCCGCTTTCCGGCTGGAAGGGCAAGACGGCCAAGGATGAGGGGGCGGTGGTCCAGCAGCTTGAGCTGGCAACCCTCCTGGGCCAGATCCGGGCGCGTGGCGGCGGTTTCTTCTATCTCAACGGTCCGCTCACCAAGCTGGCGGCGCTTTCCGGCGAAACGGAAGCCGGCATCAGCAGTACGGCCCCGGCTTTCACGCCGGCGCGCCTTGCCTATAGTGACGACGCGATGCGCAGCTATGGCATGGATGCTTCGGCGCGCGACAGCGAGGCTTCGGCCGGGTTCGTGGTGCGTGACGGCGGCGGCAGTGCCGTTGCCTGCCGCCTGTCGATGGGGCAGCTGTTCGGCGCCCGGCGCGGCCTTGCCGATCAGGGTATTCTTGCCGCGGCGCCTTTTGCCGACAGCGATGTCGCCGGCCTCGTGGCGGTGCGTAATTCCCGGGAAGGGTTCCTTGCCGGCATGGCATCGACGGGCGGGCCTGCCACGCTCTCCGCGCTCGACCAGAGCCTGCGTGCGAGCACCGTCAGCGATCCGGCGGCCCTGCTGGCTTCGGTGCCCAAGGCGCCGTCGCTCACCGACCTGATGCTGTGCCCTGCCGGTATCGACAGCTGCACCGCGGTCGCCGATCCGGCCGGCAACGGGCTTGCCCAGCAGTTTGTACGCTGACGGCGGCAGGCAGGACGGCAGATCATGGCTCTGAAGCGTGCCCTCAGGGGAGATGTCGACCCCTTTATCGTCATGCAGGTGATGTCCGCCGCGCAGGCACGTGAGGCTGCGGGCGAAGCGATCCTGCATCTTGAAGTCGGCCAGCCCGGCAGCGGCGCGCCGTCGACAGTGATCGCGGCGGCGGAAAAGGCGCTGCATGGCGACCGCATCGGCTACACCACGGCGCTTGGCATTCCCGAGCTCAGGCAGGCGATTGCCGGTCACTATCAGCGCCATTACGGGCTGGAAGTGCCGGCTGCCAACATCGTGGTCACTACCGGATCATCGGGTGGTTTCCTGCTGTCCTTCCTGGCTGCCTTCGATGCCGGCGACCGGGTGGCGATGGCGCTACCCTGTTACCCGGCCTATCGCAATATCCTGACCGCGCTGGGCGTTGAGGTGGTGGAGGTGCCGGCCGGCGCGGACGAGCGCTATCAGCCGACGCCGGAGCTTCTGGACAAGCTGGACGGGCCGATCCATGGCCTGATTGTCGCCAGCCCCTCCAACCCTGCCGGCACCATGCTCTCGCCCGAGGCGATGGTCGGGCTTGCCGGCTGGTGCCGCCGCCATGATGTGCGCCTGATCTCCGACGAGATTTATCATGGCGTCACCTATGGCGACGTGAGCGAGGTGACGGCCAGGGCCTTCACGCCCGATGCCGTCGTCATCAACAGCTTCTCCAAATACTTCTCGATGACCGGCTGGCGGCTTGGCTGGATGGTCGTGCCGGATGATTTGCTGGAGCCGGTGGAGCGGCTGGCGCAGAACTTCTTCATCTCCCCGCCCACGCTCTCGCAGATCGCCGCCGTGGCCGCCTTCGACGCGACGGGCGAGCTGGACGGGCATGTGAAGCGTTATGCCGTCAACCGCGGCATCCTGCGCGATGCGCTGGTGCATTGCGGTTTTCGCGAGATCGCGCCCTGCGACGGTGCCTTCTACCTTTATGCCGATCTGGCCGGGCTCGATGACGACAGCGGCTCCTTCTGCCGGCGCCTGCTGGCCGATACCGGTATCGCCGCAACCCCGGGGCTCGATTTCGACCCGAAGAACGGCCGGCACAAGGTGCGCTTCTCCTTTGCCGGGCCAACGGCCGACATCACCGAGGCGGCCCGCCGCATCCATGAGTGGGTAAGGAAGCACCGGCTTTAGACCCGGAAGCCGGCCAGGGCCGGCCCGAAGTGCAAATTGCGGCAATCTGGCATGGAACGGCGGGCCGCCCCCGTCCGTTCTCTCTCTACCGGAGTATGCGAAGGTAGGGAGCATCAAGCCATGTCCGACGCCCTGCTCGATCCAGCCTGCGAGGGCGATGTGGCCGGGAGCGCCGACGCCATGCCCATCACCGTCGATGGCCGCTCGGCAAGCGGCACGGCCCCGGCGCCGGCTGCCACCCTGGTGATTTTTGGCGCCGGCGGCGACCTGACGCGCCGGCTGCTGGTGCCCTCGCTCTATAATCTTGCCGGCAGCGGTCTGCTCGATCCCGGATTTGCGGTGATCGGCGTCGACCATTCCATGAGCTCGACCGAGCGCTGGCGCCGCGATCTGGGCGCGGCCATGCAGTCCTTCACGCGCGATCCGGCGGCGGAGTTCCATGCGGAGCGTATCGATGCGCGTGCCTGGCGCTGGGTCGAGCAGCGGCTCGACTATCTTCAGGGCGATTTTGAAAGCCCGGCCCTCTATGAGGGGCTGGAGCGCCGGTTGAAGGGTAGTGTCCTGTTCTATCTGGCGACCGGCGAGCGGTTTTTTGCCGGCATTGTTGAAAGACTGGCTGCCGCCGGGCTGCTGCAGGAGCAGGAAGGGGCCTTTCGCCGGGTGGTGATCGAAAAACCTTTCGGCCATGACCTCGCCTCCTCCCGGGCGCTGAACCGGCAACTGCTCGCAGCAGGGCGGGACGGGCAGTTTTTCCGCATCGATCATTTCCTTGGCAAGGACACGGTGCAGAGCATCCTGGCGCTGCGTTTTGCCAACCGCCTTTATGAATCCGTCTGGAGCCGCCGCCACATCGACCATGTGCAGATTACCGCTGCCGAAACGGTGGGGGTGGAAGCGCGCGGGCGCTTTTACGAGGGCACCGGCGCGCTGCGCGACATGGTGCCCAATCATCTCTTCCAGCTCTTTTGCATGACGGCGATGGAGCCGCCGGCGACCTTTGACGCGGCCTCGGTGCGTAAGGAAAAAGAAAACCTGCTGAAGGCGCTGCGTCCGGTGCAGCCTGAAAAGGCCGTGCGCGGACAATATGGCGCCGGCATGGGCAAGCCGGCCTACCGGCAGGAAAAGGGCGTGGCGGCAACCAGCCGTACGGAGACCTTCGCGGCGCTGGAGCTGGAGATCGATAATCCGCGCTGGGCGGGCGTGCCGTTTTTCCTGCGCACCGGCAAGCGCCTTGCCGCCCGCCACACCGAGATAACCGTGTGTTTCAAGCTACCGGAGGCAAAGCTCTTTCGCGGCGCGGCCGGTCAGGCGCTCCAGCCCGACAGGCTTCGGCTGCTGCTCGACCCCGTACGGGGCGTTCGTACGGACTTTGCCGTCAAACGGCCTGGGCCGGGCATGCGCCCGGGGACGGTGGCGACCGGTTTTGACTATGACGACTTTTTCCATGAGCCGGCCAATGTCGGATACGAGACGCTGATCTACGACGCGCTTGTCGGCGACGCCGCCTTGTTCCAGAGCGCTGGCGGTATCGAGGCCGGCTGGGCGGCGGTGGAACCGCTGCTACAGGCCTGGAGCGACGGCGAGCCGGAAATCTATCCGGCGGGCAGCGCCGGACCGGCGGGAGCGGACCGGCTGATCCGGCAGACCGGCAGGAACTGGCTGGAGCTGGCAGCGTGAGCGGCGCAGGGCGGGAGAATGACCTGCGCAAGCCGCTTGCCATTGCCGATTACGGCCTGATCGGCGATTGCCGCAGTGCGGCGCTTGTCGGGCGTAATGGCGCGATCGACTGGCTGTGCTGGCCGCGTTTTGACAGCGATGCCTGTTTTGCCGCGCTGCTGGGCGATGAGAGCAATGGCGCCTGGTTCATCGGGCCGGCGGGCGGCGAAGACGGGCCGCACCGCCGCGCCAGCCGGCGCTACCGTGGCGATACCATGGTGCTGGAGACGCTGTTCGAGACCGAAGAGGGCAGCTTTGCCGTCATCGATTTCATGGCGCGTGGCCCGGAAGCGCCGACACTGATCCGGATCGTGGAAGGGCGCGGCGGTTCGCCTTCGGTCGAGATGTGCCTTCGCCTGCGGTTCGATTACGGGCTCTCCGTGCCCTGGGTCACCCGCCTGCCGGAGGAGGAGAAGGGCCGTTGGCAGGGTGTGTGTGCCGTGGCGGGGCCTAACCTCGCCGTGCTTCGAGCCGGGGTGCCGGTGAAGGGCAAGGATATGGCGACGCGCGCCAGCTTCCACGTTGCTGACGGGGAGCGGGTTGCCTTTACCCTGAGCTGGGGCCCGTCGCATCGCCCGCCGCCGCCGCCGGTGGATGCCGACAGGCTTCTGGCGGAAAACGAGGCCTACTGGCAGGACTGGGCCGGGCGCTGCAGTTATCGCGGCCACCGGCGCGCTGCGGTGGTGCGCTCCCTGCTGACGCTCAAGGCGCTGACGCTGGAGGAAACCGGCGGCATGGTGGCGGCGCCCACAGCCTCCCTGCCCGAGTTCATCGGCGGCGAGCGCAACTGGGACTATCGTTATTGCTGGATACGCGATGCCACGCTGGCGCTGATCGCGCTGATGGGGGCGGGCTATTATGACGAGGCCAGGGCCTGGCGGGCCTGGCTGCATCGCTCCGCCGCCGGCAACCCGGCCGATCTGCAGATCATGTACGGGCCGGGCGGGGAGCGCCGCCTCAGTGAGTGGGAGCTGCCCTGGCTTGCCGGTTATCGCGGCTCGCATCCGGTGCGTATCGGCAATGCTGCTTCCGGCCAGCACCAGCTCGATATCTGGGGCGAGTTGATGGATGCCATGCATCTGGCGCGCGAGAGCGGCCTTGCCCCGACCCCTGCCGCCTGGGACCTGCAACTGGCGCTGATGGATCATCTGGAGGAGCTGTGGCCGCAGCCGGATGCCGGCATGTGGGAGATGCGGGGGCCGCCGCGCCACTTCACCCACTCCAAGGTCATGGCCTGGGTTGCCTTTGACCGTTCCATCCGCGATGCGGAGAAATTCGGACTCAAGGCACCGCTCGCACGCTGGCGCGCCATCCGCCGCGAGATTCACGCCGAGGTGTGCCAGCACGGCTTTGACCCGGAGCTTGGCAGCTTTACCCAGAGTTATGGCGACAAGGCGCTCGATGCCAGTTTGCTGCTGATCGCGGATGTGGGTTTCCTGCCCATCGAGGATCCGCGTGTGGCAGGCACCATAGCCGCCATCGAGCGCCGGCTGCTTGTGGATGGTTTCGTGCTGCGCTATCGCACGGAAGGGGCGAATGACGGCCTCAAGCCGGGCGAGGGCGTTTTCCTGGCCTGCAGCTTCTGGCTGGCGGATGCGTGGTTGCGTCAGGGGCGCATGGAAAAGGCCAATGCCCTGATCGACAGGCTGCTTGCCCTTTCTAACGACCTGGGGCTGCTCAGCGAGGAATATGACACGGCCGGGCGCCAGCAGCTTGGCAACTTTCCGCAGGCCTTCTCCCACCTGTCGCTCGTGCGCTCGGCGCTCAGCCTGCATGAGAAAAAGCCGGTGCGGGAGACGGTGGAGGGCGAGGTGTCGCAGATCCGCGAGGTCGCTGTCACTTGACGGCAATGGCCAGCTGGCATGGTGTCGAGTGATCCTCTGACACCACGCCGCCCCTAACGGATACCGGGCGGCCCGCCAATGGAGTGCCAGCCCGATGTCGAAACCCGCATCTTCCCGTTCTGCCCTGCGTGCTGCCGTGCCGGCCGCCCTTGTGTTCAGCCTGCTGGCCGGCAGCGCCCTGCCGGCCCTCGCCGATACGCATGCTCCGGTTACCGGGCTGCGCTTCATTGGCGAGCAGCGCCTTGAGCACAAGATGGACTTCAAGGGCACCGTCGTCGGGGGGCTCTCCGGCATCGACTGGTCGCCCAGGAGCGGCGAGTGGATCGCCATCAGTGACGACAAGTCGGACCAGTCGCCGGCCCGCTTCTACACGCTGGCGCTTGAGTATGATGCGGATGGCTTCAAGGCCGTGACGGTCAAGTCGGTGGTTACGCTGCTGCAGGCCGATGGCACCGCCTATCCGAACAAGAAGGACGTGGCCGAGAAAGGCGGGGTGGTACCCGACCCGGAATCGATCCGCTTCGACCCCGCGGACGGGTCGATCTGGTACACGAGCGAGGGGGATCGCAAGCTGGGTTTCAACCCTTTCATCCGCCACGCCTCGCCGGACGGAGCGATGCTGGGTGAGCTGCCGCTGAACCCGATGTTCGCCTTCCACAAGGATGAGGAGATCGGCCCGCGCGACAACCTGACCTTCGAAGGCCTCAGCTTTGCTGCCGATGGCAAGAGCCTGTGGCTCGGACTGGAGGCGCCGCGCTATCAGGACGGGCCGATAGCCACGCCCGAGGCGGGGGCGGTGACGCGCATCAGCCATCTGGCGCTCGATGGCAAGATGCTGGCGCAGTTTGCCTATCCGCTCGACGCCATCCCCGGCACACCGGGCAAGGGCAAGAGCGCTGATAACGGCATGCCGGAGGTGCTGGCGGTCAATGAGGGCCAACTGCTGGCACTGGAGCGCTCGGGTATCGAGGACGACAGCGGCGCCTGGACGGATCATATCCGGCTTTATGCGGTGGACCTTGCCGGTGCCAGCGATGTTTCCGGGATCAACGGGCTTCAGGGCCAGAGCTACACGGCGCTGACCAAGAAGCTGGTCTTCAATCTCGATACGCTCGGCCTCAAACCGCTCGACAATGTCGAGGGGGTAACCTTCGGGCCGAAGCTTGCCAATGGGCATGACACGCTGGTGTTCGTGTCCGACGACAATTTCAACAAGCACGAGGTCACGCAGTTCCTCGCCTTCGAAGTGCTGAACTGATCCTCGACCCTTGCGGCAGGCAGGGCGGCCAGAATGTGGCAGGCAGGCGACTTCGCTACTACATATTGATGGTTGGCCGCCTTTCCTGAAAAATGGACTCAGGAATTTATTGTAACCGCATGAAAATAATGGATTCATACCCGTGATATGAGATATCAGTGAACAAGGTCACAGTTCGGAGGCGGCTTTGTTTACTGCTCGAATGTGTATCGGGGGAGTGCTGCGGGCCGTCGCTTTGGGCGGCGCGCTCCTGCTTGCGGCCTGTGCTGGCACAAAGGTCGACAATCTTGTCAGCACTGCTCCGGCTCCGGCGACCCTTGCCGCTCCACCCCACAGTATTGCGGTGGTCGTGACCGCGCCGCGCGGCGCTTCCCGCGATGTGGCCCGTACCCAGGCGGCGCTTGCCAGACAGCTTTCGCAGATGTTGGCGAGCCGTGATTTTACCGTCGTGCCGGCCGGGGAGGTCAGTGACCTCGTGCTGAACTGCCGCATCCTTGCGGCGCAGAGCGGCAACAAGGCACTCCGGCTGCTGATCGGTTATGACGCCGGTATGGCGCAGGTGCAGGTGGACGTTGCGCTGAACGATGCCACCGGCCGGCAACTGCTGGGGTTCCAGACTCGCAGTACCACCGGCAGCATGCCGGGGGCGGTGGCCGGGCTGATGTTCCCGGTCAATGCCGCCTTTGATCTTGCGACCACCGGCGGCGGCATCGCCTTGGGCATCAATCAGGATCTGGCTGCACGCATCGGCGAGACGAGTTATCGCATCGACGGGCAATTGCAGGGCTATTTCAAAAACCAGGGCTGGTCCTACGAAGGCATGCAGACGGTGGCGAGCATTCCCGGCGGCTGAATGCCGCGCCCCCCAGCTCTCGCGATTTCAGCCGACCGGCATTGGCCCCCGCTGCCGTATTATCCGGCGCGACAGGTGGGGCGGCGGTGATATGGTGCCGCCCTGCAAGATTTCCTGACCTGAACTGCCGACGGCTATCCTTCGCCCCATGCGTCTCGATCTCATGACCTGGCCCGCTGTGGCCGACTATCTCCAGACCTCCACCGGGATCATGGTGCCCATCGGCTCTACCGAGCAGCATGGGCCTACCGGCCTTATCGGCACCGATGCCCTCTGCGCCGAGGCGGTGGCTTTCCGTGCTGGCGAAATCGCCGGGGCGCTGGTGGCCCCGACGCTTAATATCGGCATGGCCCAGCATCATATGGGTTTTGCCGGTACCATCACACTCAGACCCTCCACCCTGATCGCACTGGTGGACGATGTGGTCTCTTCGCTGGTGGAGCACGGCTTTCGCCGCATTCTCTTCGTCAACGGCCATGGCGGCAATGTCGCCACGCTGGGCGCGGCCTTTGCCGAATGCTTTGCCACCGGGCGTCTCGCATGGGGCAAGGAGGCGCCCGATCTGCGGCTCAAGCAGCTCAACTGGTACGACATGCGCCGGGTACGCGAGTTCTCCGCCAGCCATTACGGGCGCAGCGAGGGCCAGCACGCCACGCCAAGCGAGATAGCGCTGACGCAGGCCCTGTTCCCCGAGACTGCCGACCATCGTGTACTCGATCCGCAGGTGGCGGATTTCAGCGCCTTTCACGACTGGCGGGATTACCGCCGCCGCCATCCCGACGGGCGCATGGGCTCCGACCCCAGCCTTGCCCGGCCGGAACATGGCGCCGACCTCATCGAACTGGCTGCGCAAGGCATGGCAACCGCCTATAATGCCTTTGTTAGCGAGGAGTAACCGATGCTTGGCCAGATCATCCGGATGGAGCGACCGAACCGCCGCCGCAACCAGCGCAGCCACCGGCCGCTGGAAGTGCTGATCGACGGGGTCGAGGTTGCTGCCGTTGACTGGAGCCTGGGCGGCGTGCGGCTGGATGCTTCGCTGCTGGGCCTCAAGCCCGGAGACAGCCTGAGCGTGGAGATCAGCGCGGCCGGCCGCTCCGGCATGGCCATGGCGGAAATCCTGGAATCCGAAGGGCGGGGGACGGTGCTGCGCTTTACCAGCCTGACCAATGATGCCTTCGAGACGCTGGAGGGCGCGCTGATGCGCCGGGGCGAGCAGCGCTGATCCTGCCGCTCCGGGGGCGAGCAGCTTTCGCGGGCTGCCTGTGCTGCCCTTGCCTGCAAATTGCCCCAGCTGTGTCCGCAACACCGGCGCCGCCGGCCGGGTTTCTTTCCTGAAGGTCTTCAAATCCTTGAAGGGCTTGCAGGAGGAAGATGATGCGAACCTGTGTTCTGGGTGCTTCGGCGCTGATGGTCCTGCTCGCCGGCGGCCTTGCCGGCTGCTCGGACGATCCGAAAAACATGAATCACAGCTACACCCTCACCGACGAAAATGGCGATGAGGCCGGCACCATGACCCTGACCCCGACCGGGGGCGGCGTGGTGACGGATAATAATGGCGCCGTGGTCGGCAGGGTGGATAATCCGGCGTCCCCCTGAGGCTGTACCCGTTAAAGGCCCGGCCCTTCGACATTGAAGGGCACGGTGCCGCGATGGTGTTCGTAAATCTCGATGCGCTGGCCGAGCGGCGGATGCGCGCGGTCCGGGCAGTCGGTGCGCTCGCACAGGCGACAGCCCGGGCCGATAGCGGTTGCCCATTCGGCCGCGCGGGCAAGATCGAGCCCGTCGGCATAGGCCACCTGGCCCGCATGGCGGATATCGCAGCCAAGGGCGATGGCTTGCGGCAGGGCGCCGCCCGGCCGGCTGGCGGCGCGGGCAAGGGAGAGGTAGAGCGTGCCGTCCGGCATCGCCACCACCTGCCTCAGCGGGGCGCCGGGGCTCATGAAGCTGTCATGCACATGCCAGCGCGGGCAGGCGCCGCCGAAGCGGGCGAACTGAAATCCGGCGGCGGCAAAGCGCTTGGTCACGTTACCGGCGCGGTCCAGCCTCAGCATGAAAAAGGGCACGCCCTTGTTGCCGGGCCGCTGCAGGGTGGTGAGGCGATGGCTGACCTGCTCGATGCTGGTGCCGAAGCGGGCGGCCAGCAGATCAAGATCGTGGCGGCAGGCGCGCGCGGCGGCGGCAAACCGGTCATAGGGCATCAGCACGGCGGCGGCGAAATAGGCCGCGAGGTTGAGCCGGGCAAGGCGCAGCGCCGGCTCGGCGGCCAGCCCTCCGGCTCGTGCCAGTTCCGTCATCGCATCGGGCAGTGCGAGCTGGGCGATCTGGCTTGCCAGATGGAAGGCGCGGGCCTGTGGCGGCAGCACTTCGCTCAGCAGCACGCGGCGCGAGTGGCGGTCAAGCCGGCGCAGGGCCGGTGTCATCACCTCCAGCGGCATGACCTGCACCTTGAGCCCGTGGGCGCGGGCAAGATGCTCGGTAAGGCCGGCCATCAGGTTGTCGCTTGCCAGCGTGGCATCGGCCCACAGCGCTTCGGCCGCCGTTTCCAGCTCGGGGAAATGATTACCGGCGGCGGCAAAGAAGTCGCGCACTGCCTCGACGGGGAAACCCTCCATCTCCACGGCATCCTGCCCGCCGGTCCCTTCCAGCTTTTCGCCCAGGGCGCGCAGCGTGTCCTGCCCCTCGCGGTAATGACGGTAGAGAATCTGGATGGCCTGGGCGGCCTGCGGGCTGGCGGCGGCAAGGTCGCGCAGATCCTGCGCCTTGATATCGGCCCCGGCCAGCAGCGGATCGCCGAACACCTCGCGCAGGCCTGTCACCAGCTGGGCCTCGTCATCCTCGGCAAAGCTGGTGAGGTCGATATCGTAGGTCTGGCCGAGCTTCAGCAGCAGCGGCACGGTGAGCGGGCGCTGGTTGTGCTCGACGAGATTGAGATAGCTGGCCGAGATGCCCAGCTCCTCCGCCATCTGCGCCTGCGTCAGCCCCAGCTCGCGCCTGAGCCGCCGCATCCTGTGTCCCAGCATGGCCTTCTGGTCGCGCGCCATGGTTTCCTCCCGGGCGGATATTTACAAACTTTACAGATTTTCCAAGTTCAGGCGTTTCAAGATTTACATGATAACTTCAATACATTCAGATGGTTGTTGCCAGCTCCAAGTATTGTCAACCATCCTTTCTTTCATGGTGCGGCGCAATAACTGCGCTGCCGCAAACGGGACGGTCAAAAAGGCCGCCCGGATGAAAAGGAAGGAAACCACCATGGCCCCTCTCGATACCCATTTCACCCCGCCCCCCACTGCGATGCCCGCGCTCGAAGGTCTGGGCGAGGCGGAAAGCCGCGCCTTGCATGCGCGCCGCTTTGACGGTATCCGCCGCGACTACAGCCCCCGCGATGTGGAACGGCTCAGCGGCTCCATCCCTGTGCAGCACAGCATTGCCGAGCTGACGGCGCGCCGCCTGTGGGAGCTGCTGCACAAACGGCCCTATGTGCATTCGCTGGGCACCTTTACCGGCAACCAGGCCATGCAGATGGTCAAGGCCGGGCTGGAGGCGATCTATCTCTCCGGCTGGCAGGTGGCGGCCGATGCCAACCTTGCCGGGCAGATGTATCCGGACCAGAGCCTTTATCCCGCCAATTCCGTGCCGGCGGTGGTGAAGCGCATCAACGAGACGCTGCGCCGCTGCGACCAGGTCGAGCAGATGGAGCGCATGGACGGCAAGACCGACCAGCGCAGCTGGTGGCTGGCGCCCATCGTGGCGGATGCCGAAGCCGGCTTCGGCGGCCCGCTCAATGCCTTCGAGCTGATGAAATCGATGATCGAGGCGGGGGCGGCCGGCGTCCATTTCGAGGACCAGCTGGCGTCGGAGAAGAAGTGCGGCCATCTGGGGGGCAAGGTGCTGGTGCCCACGGGCACCTTCATCCGCACGCTGAATGCGGCGCGTCTGGCCGCCGATGTGTGCGGTACCTCCACCCTGGTGGTGGCTCGCACCGACGCGCAGTCGGCCCAGCTCATCACGTCGGATCATGACGAACGCGACCGGCCTTTTATCGACCATGCCGCCGGCCGCACGGCGGAGGGGTTCTATCGCCTGAAGGACAGCGACGAGCGCGGCGTCGACCGCTGCATTGCCCGCGGCCTTGCCTATGCGCCTTATGCCGACCTTCTGTGGTGGGAGACCTCGACGCCCGATCTGGCCGATGCCCGTCGTTTCGCCGAGGCGATCCACCGCCAGTTCCCGGGCAAGCTGCTGGCCTATAACTGCTCGCCCTCCTTCAACTGGCAGGCCAAGCTCGACAAGGCGACCATTGCGCAGTTCCAGCGTGAGCTGGGGGCGATGGGCTATCGCTTCCAGTTCGTGACGCTGGCGAGCTTCCACAATACCAACTACCGGACCTTCGAGCTGGCGCGTGCCTACAAGGAGCGCGGCATGGCGGCCTATAGCGAGCTGCAGCAGCTGGAATTCGCGGCAGCAGGCGAGGGCTTCACCGCCGTGAAGCACCAGCGTGAAGTGGGCACCGGCTATTTCGACGCTGTTTCGCTCGCGATCAGTGCCGGCCAGTCGGAGACGACGGCGCTGGATCGCTCCACCGAAGCCGACCAGTTCCACTGAGCGGCCCCCGCTTTTTCGATCAAACGACGAGAAGCCCGGCGATTGCCGGGAACTGGAGGAAATCATGTTCGATGGAATGACGGCCGAGCGGCTGATGGAAGAACCGGCGATCCGCACGCCGCGCCTGGTTGGCCCGGCTGCCGTGGCGGCTCCGGCACTGATGGCTGAAGGGCGCCGCTTCTGGGTAATTGGCGGGCGTTATGAGGATACCGGCTTTACCCGGCTGGAATCCGCCGGTCCGGCGGCCGAGGGGCCATTCTTCAGCTACGAGGCGGCGCGTGCGGTCTGGACCCGGCTGATGGCGGAAGCGGGCGGCGATGCCTGCCTGCGCTACACCATCGCCGAGGAGGGCGGGCGCGGACGGGGCTGAAGGCCCATCGTCCCTGCGGCAGGGAGAATCGGAGACTGGGGGAGCGTCTGCTCCCCCTCTTTTTTCCCGTTTGTGGTGATTCTGGTCGTTGCCGACCGGCCGGTCGGTGTCGCGCCCGACTGGCCGGTCGGAGTCATCCGGCTGAGTTTCCGTATAAAATATTGCGCAGATGCTTCGATACCGAATTTTCCACGGAGCTTGATAATTAAACTTCAACAAAGGCGCCCAAAAGGTTTCTTCTGCCGTGGATGCTGTCCCCTTTTGTGGCAAAATTTCTGATGCCATCGGGAATAGCGGAATAACCATAAAGTTCGCCTGATGGACAAAACATAAGCAAAAAAGGCGGCACTGGCTTTTTGCCTAAAGCATGATCAAACTTTGCCAGCAGGAGGACCGATAGCCCGGCAGAGGGGCTTTTTCGGTTCTGCCGCCGCCATGGACAGGTTGGAGGGCGAATGAGAAGACAGATAACGGGGATGTGCCGGCAGGCACTCCCGGTGGTGCTGGCTGCGGGCCTCGTTCTGGGCGCTGCCGGAATGGCCAGCGCCGCTGATGCCAACGAATTCAGGCCGCAGCTGGAGCGCGATTTTTCCGCGCTGGTGCAGCCAATGCTGACGGATGGCGATCTTGTCGCCGCGCTCAAGGCGATCCCCGCGCCGGACGATCCCTCCGGCCTGTCTGCCCGCGAGGGCGTGTGGCAGGCGGAGCTTGAGGCCGGGTCCGGACCCATGACGACGGCCGCCACGACCGGAGCGCTGGCCGAGCGGCTGAAGGCGCTGGCTGACGGCGCGGGCGTCAAGCTCGACAGGCTGGTTGTGCTCGGCCCCCCGGGTGAGGTACTAGCCACCACCAAACTCGATTCTGATTACTGGCGCGGCGACGAAGACGCCCTGTCCCCGGTGCGGGCCGGTTCGACCGACCCGGCTGTGCAGGATGTCGTCTATGACAGTGCTCGCCGCATTTTCACCGCCAACGTCTCTGCTCCGGTGGTCGATCCGGCGAGCGGCGCGTTGCTGGGGGTGCTGACCGCCACCTTCAATATCGAGAATTTGCTTTAAGGCCCACAGAGGGCCTTCAGGACTGGAGTTACTGAAAAGATGACCATTCGGCTTCGCCTGTGGAGCGGGTTCGTCGTCGTGCTCGTGCTGACGGTGATTGTAGGCACCGTCGGCCTGTGGGCACTGCGATCCCTGCGCAGCGGCTCGGACGCGGCACTGCAGGCAACGCAGGCCGCCCGTACCGCCGCCAATGCGCGCCTCAACGAGCTTGAGTTCCGCGTATCTTCCCGCCCCGAGCTGATCCAGCAGGGCCAGACGGCCATCGACTCCGCCTCGGCGGGGCTGGCCTCGTTCCTGGCGGCCGGCGGCGATGTGGCGAAGGTGGCGCAACGGGCCAATGCCGGGCTCGATAATGCCCGCAAGGCGCTGGATGCGCTGCGCACGGCTGCCGAAACCTCGCAAACGGCCGGCAAGGCGCAGCAGGAAGCTGTCTCCAAGCTGCAGGATGCCGTGGCCGATCTCGAGAGCCGCCAGCAGCGCGACTATATGGTTGCCTCCGCTGATCTTGCCCAGGCCGCCGACCAGCGCTCGCAGGCCGATGCCGGCGCCCAGGCTGCCAATGACGTGCTGCGCACCACGCTGGAAACCCGCCTTGCCGAGGCGACCTACCGCATCACCGGCAAGCGCAGCGACCAGAATGCCGTGAAGGCGAAGCTCGACGAGCTCGATGCCCTGCTGCCCAAGGTGCAGGAGCTGACCGGCGCGTGGGAAATCGACGACATCAAGGACTCGATGACCACCTATCGCGAGAGCTTTGACGCCCTTGCCAATGCCTCGCGTGCGCTGCGCCTTAACGAGCGGACCCGGGCGGATGCCCAGACCGCTCTTTCCGGTGCCTTCACCGGCTTTCGTAACGCGATGTTTGGCCTGATCAGCTATACGGCGATGCGGGTCGAAGCGGCGCGCCAGAATGGCCAGCCAATCGACGGTCTGCTGGCCGACCTTGCCCGGATCAACGCCATCAGCCGCACGGGCTCCAAGGCCGAACAGATGGTCGTGCTGTTCCGCTCCGGCGATGCAGCGACACTGGCCGACCCGGACAGCGTGTCGAAGACGGTCGATCTTCTGGGCCAGGTTGTCGATCAGATGAAGCAGCTGGAAGGCGGTTTCGACAAGGCGTCGCTGCAGCTTGCCAAGCTGTTCGAGGAGGCCGCGGCAACCCTGCAGACCGGTGTCGGCGACGTCGCCAAGCTGGAAGCCGAGCGCCAGGAACTGGAGCCGCAGATCCCCGACCTCGAAAACAAGCTGGCCGAGATCTCCTCCAGTGTGCTGGAGCAGATTCAGGATGTGGCGACCCGTGTCGGCAAGCGCCGCGACGGCGTGATCGAGATTGCCAAGACCCGCCAGCAGACGGCCACGCAGGCCGTGGACCTGTTGCGGGCGGCAGCAGCCTATGCCTCCTCCGTGGACGCGACCGTGTTTGCGGCTTCCAGCGCGGTGCTTCAGGCCCGCACCATGGGCCAGGCCGCGCCGCTGGATGATGACTTCAAGCGCAGCAGCGATGCTGCTGCCACGCTGGTGAAAGCAGCCAATGGCAGCTCCGTGGCGGCGGCGGCCCAGGCGGCCTCCGACGCGCTCGGCGATTTCCGTGCCCGCATGGAAGAGCAGATTGCGGCTGAAGCGGCGCGATATGCGGCGGCTTCCCAGGCAACCGAAGCGCTGGGCCGGGCGACCATCGCCGCCGATCAGGTGCGTGACATCAACCGCGACAAGGGCGGCGAGGTTTCCACCAATGCCCGCAATGGCCTGATGGCTGGTATCGCCCTTTCCCTGCTGCTGGGTGCGGCGGCGGCCTGGATCATCGGCCGCAGCGTCAGCCTGCCGGTTTTGAAGATCACCGGCGCCATGAAGTCTCTGGCCGAAGGTTCGCTGGAGACCGAAGTGCCGGGCAGCAACCGCCGGGACGAGATCGGTGCCATGGCGGCGGCGCTTGCCATCTTCAAGACCAATGCCTCCGAGCGGGCGCGGCTTGAGGAGGCGCAGCGCCTCAAGGATGTCGAGGCGGCGGAGATGCGCCGGCAGATGCTGGAGCAGCTGGCCGACGATATCCAGGAGCGTATCGGCAGTGCGGTGGCGGAGGTGGCAAGCGCCGCCGACCAGCTGCGCGGCAATGCCGAGGATCTGAACCACACAGCGGATGAAACCGGCAATCAGGCCGGGCACGCTACCGGTTCGGCCCGTGTGGCCGAGCAGAATGCCCAGAGCATTGCCGGTGCGACCGAGGAGCTGGATGCCGGCATCCGTGAAGTGGCGGCCCGCGTCGATGACAGCCGCACGCTGGTGCGGGATGCCGTGCAGGCTACCCAGCTGTCGCGCAGCAAGATCGATGCGCTGAAGAGCATGAGCGACGAGATCAGCCAGATCGTCACTCTCATCAACGATATCGCCGAGCAGACCAACCTGCTGGCCCTTAACGCCACCATCGAGGCGGCGCGGGCTGGCGAGGCGGGCAAGGGCTTTGCCGTGGTGGCGGAAGAAGTGAAGAGCCTTGCCGGCCAGACCGGCCGGGCGACCGACAGCATTGCCGAGCGCATCAGTGCGATCGTTGGCGGCACCGGTGCGGCCCAGCAGGCCGTGGCGGGCATCGTCGATATCATCGAACGCGTGGACGACAACGTGACCGCGATTGCCGCCGCCATCGAGGAGCAGGGGGCGGTGACCTCCGAGATTGCCCGCAGCGTCAACGAGGCGGCGCAGAACTCGGGCGAGATCGTCACCGTGCTTGACCAGATGGGCACGCTGGCTGGCGGTGCGCAGCGCAAGGCCAGCGATGTGCTGGCAGCGGCGCGGCGCCTCGCGGAACTCTCGCGCGGCATGAGCGATGATGTGGAGCGCTTTGGCGAGACGGTGCGCAGCACCGCATAACACCGGGTTTTCCGGCGATGCAGGACGGGGCGGGGAGCGGAGAATGGCCGCTCCCCGCTTTTTTATTGCGCCGCCAAAGAAATATTATGTCCGCTATCGCTTTTTTAACATCTTTCCCATAATATTTGAATCGGACAAGCAGTCCTGATGTGCTCCAGGCGTGGGGCGTATTGATCCAGGTAGGGAGATTTTCGATGGCATTCTGGAACCCTCAGGCTCCACCGGTATCCGGCGCCGATATGGCCGGCAGACCTCTGAAGTCCGAACGCGTGCCCGGCGGCCCGACGGCGATCCGTGACAAGAAGGACGAAGAGCGCCGTCGCCGGCGCCAGCAGCAGGGTCACCATGTCGAGGACTGGGTGCCGGCTGAAGAGCACGAGATCGACCTCGAGGCCTGAACACAAGGGGCAGTGCCAGAATTCGCTGACCTTTCGCTTGAGCGACGGGGCGCTTTTGCGTGCCCTGTTGGCATGCCTGCCCTTCGCCCTATCGTCGCGGGCCATCCATTTTTATCCGCCGGAGCGTATGATGCTCCCGGCTGGCGATTGCCGTTCACGAAAAGGTGTTTGGCGGTGTGATGCATCCGGCGCCGTTCCGCCGCATGAATGGGAAAGCAACCGGCCGCCGGCGGCCATCGGAGCAGAAGGCAAGCGAGGACGAGATGGTGATCAGACGCAAACGCAGCTGGGAGCTGCCGCAATCGGCCGTAACCTCCGAGGCTACCTATCTTGCCCGCCGGTCGCTGCTGAAGGCGATGGGGCTGGGCGGCGGCGCGCTGATGGCGGGCGCCTCGCTCGGCCATCCCGGAATTGCCGGCGCCGATACAATGGAGGATCCCAGTGCAGCGCTTTATCCGGCGCAGCATAACGATGCCTATACGCCGGGCGATGGCCGCACGCTCACCGATTTCGACAAGGCGACGCGCTACAATAATTTCTACGAATTCGGCACCGACAAGAGCATCTGGCGCGATGCGCAGAAGGGGCTGAAGACCCGGCCGTGGCAGGTCGAGATTGCCGGTGAGGTCGACAAGCCCCTTACCCTCGATATCGACGATCTTTTGAAGAAGATGCCGCTGGAAGAGCGCGTCTATCGCCATCGCTGCGTCGAAGCCTGGTCGATGTGCGTGCCGTGGACGGGTTTTCAGCTGAGCCATCTGGTAGAACTCGCCAAACCGCTCTCCTCGGCCAAATTCGTCAAGATGACGACCTTCAATGACCCGGAAATGGGGCCGGGCCTGCGGCAGTTCTGGTACCCGTGGCCCTATGTCGAGGGGTTGACGATGGCGGAGGCCACCAACGAGCTGACCTTCATGGTGACCGGCCTCTACGGCAAGCCGCTGCCGGCCCAGAACGGCGCGCCGCTGCGCCTCGCCACGCCGTGGAAATATGGCTTCAAATCCATCAAGTCGATCGTGAAGTTCGAGTTCGTCAGCAAGCAGCCGATGAATTTCTGGCAGGAGCTGCAGGCGCAGGAATATGGCTTCTGGGCCAATGTGAACCCCGATGTGCCCCATCCGCGCTGGAGCCAGGCGCAGGAGCGCGACCTGCAGACCGGCGATAGCATCCCGACCCGGATCTATAACGGCTATGGCGATACTGTCGCTTCGCTCTATAGCGGGCTCAATCTGCCGGATACGGTGCTTTTCCGCTGAGCTTTCCTTCCCCGCCTTGTGGGGAAGGTGCCGCGCGAGCGGCGGATGGGGGTAATGAGGTGAAGCGGTCGATGGCTGGTGCCAGGCGCGCGCTCATTACCCCCACCGGCCCTCCGGGCCCGCCTCCCCGGATTAGGGAGGCTTTTTAGGGCGAGGTTGCCTCAGAACGCGACCTTGGTGCCGAAGAACACCACGGTGGCATCAAGCTTGTTCTCTGCATTGCGATACTGGTTCACTTCGGCAAGCGCCGTGACGCCGGGCACAATGTCGTAGCTCCCGCCGACATAATAATTGTCGCCCTCCACCCTCGTATTGGAGGGGGCGCTCAGCACCGCATCGTCATAGCGCACATTGAGATAGCCGGTGCCGATGGACCAGTTGTCCTTTTCGTAGGTGATGCCGGCACTCCAGGTGGAGCCGTCGCCATTGGTGCCGCCGACATCGCTCATCCAGTTATAGCCGCCGCCGACGGAGACGCCGGCCAGGGTGAGGGTGCCGCCGATATTGACGTTGCGCGGGCTGCCATCGCCGCCCGGTCCGCCGCTGGCGGAATAATAGACGGCACCGGTCTTGACCCCGACATCGCCGATGCTGCCCTTCCACCCGCCGGCAAGCTCCAGCCCGTTATCGCCGGTGGTCTTGGCCAGATCGCCGCTGTCGAAATCATTCACATGGCCATCGGGAGCATAGGAAACACCAAAGCCGAAGCCGGCAAGGTCGAGCCCCTTGGTGGTGTAGGAGACCTTGGTGGCATCGCTGGTATCGCCGCCATTCAGCAGGTCGTCCGGCGCGATGCCGGAGGCAAAGTCCGGGGCGTCGCCATCCCAGGCGCCGTCGCCGGACAAGGGGGCGAATTGCTGCCAGTCGTCCGACGGCCCGTCATCATTCCCCAGCAGGATGGTGCCGAAGCTGGCGCTGGCGAAGGTGATGGAAAGCTCGTCGGTGCCGAGCGTGTCGGAAATCTTGAAGTCCAGCCGGCCGGTGACCGTCAGGCCATTATCGGTCTTGTATTGCGGCGTGAAGGTAAAGTCGCCGACGCTGATCATGTCGAAATGGCGGGTGGCATCCGGGTCGTCGCTGTCGACATAGGCGCCATAGGCTTCCGCCGTGCCGGAGATGGAGAGCGACGTGGCTTTGGTCGTGACCTGCTGCGCTTCAGCGTGAAACGCTCCCAGCGAGCCCGCAACCAGCGCGGAGCTGCCGAGCAGCACCTTCTTGAGTTCCATCCTGTCCCCCTTCGCCAAATACCGTTCGTACCTGCTTTCGGGCCTTGAGCGCCTAACATAGCATGCCGCACGAGGCGGCGCGCAGCCGGTTGAATCCCGAGGGGGTTATTCTAGAGAAACGACGGCGGGCGGGTTTGTACCGGCATGCGCCGATTACGCTGCAAATGCCGTGGCGCAGCGGGTGCGACAATCCGGATGGGGCTGAGCGGGGCCTTTATTGCGATGCCAGCCCCAGCAGCTTGGCCCGCGAATGCGGCGCCGAAGTTTGCGGCGACAGCCAGATGTCGAAGAAGTGCCGGGTGAATTCGGCATCCTCAATGGCGCCGATAGGCCTGCCGTTGCTGTAGAAGCGGGTCCAGCCATTGGCTTCCCGCACGCCGGTCAGCTCGTCATATTTTTGAACGTCGGGAAAGAAGCTCTCCAGCTTCGTCTCCCAGCGCGTCAGCCGGGTTTCATCGTCATAGCCGACCTTGCGCATTTCCTTGACGCAATACTCGGCCAGCGTCTTGCCCTTGAAGTCGTGCAGATAGGTGAGGGTCAGGGCAAAGGGCCCGCGGTCATCCCATTTGCCGCCGGGGGCATAAAGCTCGGCGTCATAGATGTCCCACAGCATATAGTGCAGTCGACTGGTGCCCACCAGTTCGGCATTGCCGATCTGTTGCCGGATAAAATTGATATCCGCATAAGCGATCGCGGGCACGAACCAGAAGGCCGATGCCATGCCCGCGAGAAAAGCTATCCGCCATGCTCCCCGCATCGCACGCGCTCCCCGCCAGTAGCGATGGGATAATAGGATAGAACTGGTTAACTGAGCGTAAAGGGGGCAGGAGCGATTTTTGCCAGAAGATTGAGCAGTTTTGCGATCGTCTGCTACGATTATTCCGTTTGGTGTATGCTGTACACGATTGGAACGGGTGTCATTAATTTATGAAAGAATCATAGTTGCATATGCAGATAACTTGTTCTCTAGATTGATTCAATCCTGACGCAGCCCGGTCATTAGTAACGGATTCAACTTGTCGCGCTGACGTCGGGTAACAATCGATGGGGGCGAGAGGAAAATGGATATTGCGGACAAGATTAAAACTCTGGCTTCCCGCTTGGAGAAACAGCGCGAGAACGTGGTCACCGAAGAGGCCTGCAAGAATGCGTTCGTGATGCCGTTTCTCAATGCCCTCGGTTACGACGTCTTCGACCCGAGCATCGTCGTTCCGGAATTTACGGCCGATGTTGGAATCAAGAAGGGCGAGAAGGTTGATTACGCCATCAAGATGAATGGCAAAATTAGCATTCTGGTTGAATGCAAAGGATGTGGGGCCTCGTTGGCTTCCGCCCATATGTCGCAGCTTTACAGATATTTTTCGGTCACAGAGTCTCGGTTCGCTCTGCTTACAAATGGTATTGAGTATTGGTTCTATACAGATTTAGATGCTCCAAACAAAATGGACCAGAGGCCATTTTTCAGATTTAATATATTTGATTACAGGCCTAGTGATCTTGTCGAATTGCAGAAGTTCACGTTTGATGCTTTCAATGTAGACATTATTCTTTCTACAGCTAACAATCTAAAATACAGCAATGCTATCAAGGCGGAATTGCTCAAGGAATTCGATGAGCCGTCTGACGATATAGTGCGTTTGCTGGTTGGCCGGGTCTTTGACGGTCGTTATACGCAGAAAGTTCGTGAAGATTTCGCGCCGCTTGTCGTCAGCGCTTTCCGTGATGCTATCCGGGATATGGTTAGCCAGCGGCTTACATCGGCACTTGAGGTGACCGGAGGCGGGAATGTTGTGGCTGCAGCTACAACCCTCCCGCCGGCCGAAAGCCCGGCCGTCCCCGCCGGTGCTGATGGCGCAGACGAAATTGTAACTACCGAGGAAGAGATAGAGGGCTTTCATATTGTGAAAGCCATTGTGCGCAGTCACATCAAGTCGAGCCGCATCGTCATGCGCGATGCAAAAAGCTATTGCGCCATTCTGATCGACGATAACAATAGGCGGCCTCTTGCACGCCTGCATTTCAACAGCAAGAGCGTCAAGTACCTTTCGGTATTTGATGCGGAGCGTACGGAAGAGAGAATAAAGATCGATGTCCTTGACGACATTTATCTTTATGCCGACCGTCTCAGGGCAACAGCGTCAGTGTATGCCGACGGCCAATAAAAGCCTGCCGAAATTCGGAGTGGCTCCCAACTCCATTGCGCGCAAAAAAAACGCCGGACCAAAAGGTCCGGCGAGTTGAACAGGGAGGCTTCACGTCTGGGAGACGCCAGGTCCCCGAAGGAACCTGTGTCGCGGGCGCCAGGCGCCGGCGACAAGGCTGCTGCGCCGCAGCAGTCACAAACATATGTATCGGTGATGGTGCCCGATTTGAAGGCATGATTTCGTGACCCAGCCGTGCAGGCGCCGCATGGCTGGTGGCTTTTCTGGGGCAAAACCCCACAAAAACCGCCATTTCTGCCTCGGGAAACTGCAATGCGCGCTTGTGCCTATCTCTTAGTCACTACGTGGCTATGAGATGGTCACGCAACTGTCATTGCTGGCGGAAGTCTTCCGCCTCGGCCAGCTTCTGCACCAGGAAGTCGCGGAAGGCAGCGATGCGCTTGCTCTGGCGCAGTTCCTCGGCATAGACGAAGAAGGCTTCCAGCTTGGGGCTTTCATCTTCCGTCGCCACCCGGACCACATTGGGATCGGTGATCATGTAGTCGGGGATGGAAGCGATGCCGAGGCCGCTCTGCACGGCCACCGACATGGCATAAAGGTTGTTGATTCGCAGCGCCGGACGACGCTCGCCCGGGGCCGGGCTGCCCACTTCCATCGCCCAGTTGACATAAGGGATGGGGGCACGGTGATCGCCGCTATAGGCGATGATGTCGTGGTCCTTGAGCTCGGCCGCATTTTTCGGCATGCCGCGGCGCTCGATATAGTCGCGCGAAGCATAGAGGTGGAAATGCACCGTCATCAGGTGGCGCTGGATGAGTTCCGGCTGCTTGGGCGGCGTCATGCGGATGGCGACATCCGCCTCGCGCATCGCAAGGTCAAGCTCGGTATCGGAGAGCACGATGCTGAGCTCGACCTCCGGATACATCTCGCGGAATTCCTTCACGCGCGGGGCAAGCCAGGTGGTGCCGAAGGCGAGCGTGCAGTTGACGGTGAGCGGGCCCTTGGCCTTGTCCTTCGATTCCGTCAGCATCGCCTCGGTCAGCGACAGTTTGGCGAAGACCTCGGTGGCAGTGCGGTGCAGCAGCTCGCCCTGCTCGGTGAGGATGAGGCCGCGGGCATGACGGTGGAAGAGCGGGACGTTAAGGCTGTCTTCCAGCGAACTGATCTGCCGGCTGACGGCTGACTGGCTGAGATTGAGCCGGTCTCCCGCATGGGTGAAGCTGCCCGCTTCTGCCACCGCATGAAAAACCCGCAGCTTGTCCCAGTCCATCATGGCCCCGACCTTTCATTATCTGTTCCCGCCCCCCGGACGGGTTTGTCACCTGCCGGCCCGGTGCCGGCATGCTGCATCGCGGCATGAATATCAGCCGCCCTGTTACCGGATATCTGCCGGCGCTGGCCATGCCGGCCCGCCCGGAAGTTCCGGTTTCCTACTACCTTATGCGCAAGCCCCCCAGCGCATTCAGGCAGGCCCTTGATATAGCCCACACATGACGCCGCCAACCAAGGCAGCCCGTCCTGTGCGATTAACCTTTGCATGACGGCTATGCGTCCTGCGCATGCCATGATAGCGACCACAGCCGGGTTGTCCAATCCAGAGCGAAGGCGGCGTGCGGAATTTGCGGCATAAAGTGACAAATCGGGCACCCGGTGTTGCCTAATCGCCGCGCTGACCGGCATGGTGGCACCCTGGGGACGGGTAGAACGATACAAAGACAAGAATTGGACGGGGCCAGAATTGGACGGGGCCAGAGTTGGACGGGCCAGAGTGGAACGGGCCAGAGTGTAACGGGGATGGAAGGGCCGCCTGCAGATGACAGCTGAGCAGAACGCCGCCGGGGCCGGAGCGGAGCCGGCAGAAAAGCGCATGTCGCTGGAGGCCGCGCTTGCAGAAGCGGCAAACCGCCTTGCCGCAGGCAATGCGCAAGGGGCACTTGCCATCCACCAGCAAATTCTCGCCCAGCGCCCGGGCGCCCTTGAGGCCTTGCTGGGCGCGGCACGGGCCCTTGCCGCACTGAAACGCTGGGAAGAAGCGCTCGGCTTCTGGCGGCAGGTATTGGCGGCCGCGCCACGGACGGGCGAAGCCGCCTCCGGCGCGGCACTGGCGCTTTATGCCCTTGGCGATGTGGCGGGCGCGGAAGCGGCCTTCAGCGACGGCCATGGGGCAACGCCCGAGCGTCAGGCCCGGGCGCGTCTTGCCTTCTTCTATGTCGGCGAAGGTTATCAGGTGGACCCGCGCGGCGTGATGGGGCGGCAGGTGGCCAATGAAGGGCTACTGCGCGGCTGGCTGCGCCATACCGGGGCCGATGCCGCCCATGTGGTGACCCTGGGGCCGTCCGCGGCAACGGCGGTCGCCACGCTGGCAGCAGCGGAGCGGCCGCAGCTGCCGGTCGGCTGGACGTTTGGCGGCGATCTTGCTCCGCTCCAGCGGGTGGGGGCGCTGCTTTACCCGGCGCCTGATATCGGCTGGCTCGGCTGGCGGCGGGCGCGGACCGGGGCGAGCCGCTTCAGCCTTGTGGGCATGACGCATACCACCTCGACCGAAAGCGCGATGGAGGGCATTGCTGATTTCTGGACCGCGCCGCTGCATCCATGGGACGCGGTGATCTGCCCGTCGCAGTCGGTCAGGCAGATGATGGAACGTGTGCTGGAGGCGCGGGCCGGGCAGCTTGCAAACCGGCTGGGCAGCCGGCCCGATCCGGCGGTGTTGCCGCAATTGCCGGTCATCCCGCTCGGTATAGACTGTGCGGCTTTCACGCCGCGGCCCGGCACCCGGGAGCTGTGGCGGCAGCGGCTTGGCATATCCGGGGACGACATCGCCGTCCTCTCACTGGGGCGGCTCTGCCATCGCCACAAGGCCAACCCCTGGCCGCTTTACCGTGCGCTGGCGCGTGCGGAGGCCGAGGCGCGTGCCGCCGGACGAAGCGGGCGCTGGCATCTGATCCAGGCCGGCTGGTTTCCCGACCCGCAGACCGAAGCGGCCTTTGACCGCGCGGCGCAGGCGCTGTGCCCCAACATAACCCTGCACAAGCTCGACGGGCGGCAGGCGGAGGTGCGGCGCGACATCTGGGCGGCAGGCGATATCTTCGTCTCCCTGCCGGACAACATCCAGGAAACCTTCGGCCTTACCCCCATCGAGGCGATGGCGGCGGGGCTGCCGGTGATCGTCAGCGACTGGGACGGTTACCGCGAAAGTGTGGAGGACGGGGAACAGGGCTTCCTGATCCCGACCTGGATGGGTAGTGCGCAGAGTGGTGAGGCTCTCGCCAACCGGCTGGAAGCCCATATCGACCCTTATGGCGACTATTTGCTGCGCACCACCCAGCATGTAGCCGTGGATGTCGACCGGGCCACAGCCGCCCTGCTGCAGCTTGCCGGCGATCCGGCGCTGCGCGCGCGGATGGGCGCCGCTGGCGTCGCGCGGGCGCGCCAGGTCTATGACTGGTCGGTGGTCATTCCGCAGATCGAGGCGCTGACGGCCGAACTCGCCGTACGGCGGCAGGCGGCGGCTGACATTCCCCCTGCCGTCAGCCCGACGCGGCTTTCGCCCTACGAGCTCTTCAGCCATTACCCGACGCATCACCTGCTGCCGGAAAGCCGGATCGAAGCCGGATCGGCGCTTGGCACCGGCAACTGGCTGCCGGCGCTGCTGACCGAGCCGCTGACCGCCCCGGCTGCGACGCTGGTGCTGAGGCCGGTGGAAATGGCCGCCTTGCTGGCCGCCGTGGCCGCGGGTGAGGTGCGGCAGGTGGCCGGGGCACGGGCACGGTTTGCAGCTGCCGCGCCCGAGGCCGTCGACCGCAGCCTGCTGTGGCTCGCCAAGATGGATCTGCTGCGCCTCCTGCCGTGAGGCGGGCCGGCCACAGGCTGCCGGACGCTTTGTCCAAGGCCCCTGACTAATTGATCCAGATCAGAGCCGCCGGCTTTCCCGGCGGCGCACAACTACCCCTGTCAATGATCCAGAGATCGGGAACCGGGTGCGCCGGGCGGGTGCCTTGCGGCCAGGGAGATCACTTGCCTTGAAGGGGGCAGTTTACCATGAACAACAACAAGAACCGTGCCGACGCCCGCAGGCTGCCGGCTCCGCTGCTGGCCGTGAGCGCGCTTGCCCTTGCCGGTGCCCTGTTTGCCGCCGCGCCGGCCCATGCCGAGAAGCAGGCCGGCGACATCCTGGTGCGCGGCCGTGCCGTGCTGGTGGCGCCGGATGTCGACAGCAGCCTCAGCAATGGCGGCTCGCACATCTCCGGGTCGGCCGATGCGGATAACAACACCATCCCCGAACTCGATATCAGCTACTTCTTTACCGATAATTTTGCCGCCGAACTCATCCTCGGCACCAGCAAGCACGACATCTCGGCCAAGAACACGCCGCTCGGCAATCTCGATCTCGGCTCTGTCTGGCTGCTGCCGCCGACGCTGACGGCGCAGTACCATTTCAATCCGCACGGCACCTTCAGCCCCTATGTCGGCGCCGGCATCAACTACACCATCTTCTACAACGCCGATCATGGCGATGCGCAGCACATCAAGTATGACGACAGCTTCGGCTATGCGTTCCAGGCTGGCATGGACTACGCGATCAACGATCGCTGGTCGCTCAATGTCGACGTCAAGAAGCTCTTCCTCAGCACCACCGCCACCATCGATGCCGGCCTTGCCGCACCGGTGAAGGCCGACGTGGATCTCGATCCGTGGCTGGTGGGCGTGGGTGTCGGCTACCGCTTCTGATCGGGCGTAGCTGACAAAAAGGGCGCCGGCGGTGGGGGCTGCCGGCGCCCTTTGTCTTTTGTGCGGTAAGGCTTCTGCGGCTTATTCGGCCGCTGCCGCCTCGTCCGCCACGCCATGGGTCTCGATGAAGCGCTGGGCATCCAGCGCGGCCATGCAGCCCATGCCGGCGGCAGTCACCGCCTGGCGATAGATGTGGTCGGTCACGTCGCCGGCGGCGAACACGCCGGGCACGTTGGTTTCCGGACGGCCCGCCTTGGTGAGGATGTAGCCGTCCGCATCGATATCGACATGGCCACGGAACACCTTTGTCGCCGGGTCATGGCCGATGGCGACGAAGACACCGTCGATCGCGCGTTCGGTAACCGCGCCGGTGCGGGTGTCGCGCAGCTTGACGCCCGTCACCTGCTTCATGATGCCCTGGCTTTCGCCGACGATCTCTTCCAGTGCCGCATTCCACACCACCTCGATCTTCGGGTGAGCGAAGAGGCGGTCCTGCAGGATGGGTTCGGCGCGCAGGCTGTCGCGGCGATGCACCAGCACCACCTTCTCGGCATGGTTGGTGAGGTAGAGCGCCTCTTCGACGGCCGTGTTGCCGCCGCCGACCACGATCACCTGCTTGCCGCGATAGAAGAAGCCGTCACAGGTGGCGCAGGCGCTGACGCCAAAGCCCTGGAAGGTCTTTTCGCTCTCGATGCCGAGCCAGCGGGCCTGGGCGCCGGTGGCGATGATGACGGTATCGGCCACATAGGTGGTGCCGCCATCACCCTTGGCGATGAAGGGGCGGCGCGAGAAATCCACCTCGGTGATCATGTCCGCCACCATCTGGGTGCCGACATGCTCGGCCTGGGCGCGCATCTGCTCCATCAGCCAGGGGCCCTGGATCACCTCGGCAAAACCCGGATAGTTCTCGACATCGGTGGTGATGGTCAGCTGTCCGCCCGGCTGCAGGCCTTCAACCAGCACCGGCTTCAGGTTGGCGCGTGCGGCATAGATGGCCGCCGTGTAGCCGGCCGGGCCGCCGCCGATGATGAGAACCTTGCTGCGGTGCGTATTGGACATGATCTGACAGGCTCTATGCTTGCCGCCGGCGCGCGCCGGTCAGGGCACGGGGGTCAGGCGGTCTTGGAAATCTCGGTTGGCCTATCTGAGCAAGTGGGCAGGGCGGGGTAAAGGGACTGTTAAGCTCGCCACAGCACCCCGCCCGGCCGGGCGGGGCAAGGCCCGCATGAATCTTGGCGCGGGCCATAATAGTCCAGCTTCATCTTGTAGTAGGGTGTGCGCACAACGACCCCATTCTGTAGGGGGCAAGCGGCGTGGCCGCTCCTGATGGCAGCGAATCGCGGGGCTTGTCCGGCTCAGGCCTGCTGTGGCCAAAGCCCCCGGGCGGCCAGCCGCTCGCGCACCGCTGCCGCGGCCTTGCCGGTCTCATCCAGCGGCCGGGGTTCCCACAGCTCCAGAACCCCGGAAAAGGGGTGGGCGGCACCGCTTGCATAAAGACTGTCCAGAAAGCGCCGGAACTTGGCGTTGCCGCCTTCCAGTTCGGCCACCAGCACGGGCTTTCCGGTCGAGGCGGCCTCGGAGACCATGTTGGCGCTGTCGCAGGTGACGATGATGGCATCGGCATGGGCCAGCATGCCGAAATAGGGATTGTCACCGCTGCCGTCCCAGAAATAGCAGTTGGGCAGGCCCACCAGATGCGCCTCAAGGATCGAGCGGCATTCGGGCGAGGTGCGGCGCGAGCAGGTGACCATCAGCGAGACCGGCTGGCCGTCGCCCGCTGCACTGCGTCCGCGAGCCAGCGCGGCGAGGCTGGCGCCCAGTTCGCCTGCTTCCGCCGGGCCGAAGGGATAGGCGGCGCTGGTGCCGCCGATGGAGACGGCGACACGCGGTCCGGGCAGCGCAACAAACTGCTGCGCCCAGCGGGGCTTTTCCGCCTCCAGCCGCTCGGGCGTCACCCGGTGCAAGGCGCCTTTGGTGGTGATGACATTTTGTCCCACCAGCCGGTCATGCTCGGGTACCACCAGCAGGTCGAAGTGCCGCGGGCTGATGCGCGGATCCTGCGTATAGATAATGAAACTGCGCCCGCGCGAGCCGCGCTTGATGGCCAGAAGCGCGGCAATCGCGGCCCGCCCGCAGCCGATGGCGACATCCGGCCAGGGCGGGGCGAGGGCATCGCTGCCCGGCGCAAAGGCATGGGAAAGGCCGAGACGCAGATAGGGAACCAGCTGCCGGAAGGGCGGGCGCAGCGTTATCCGCTTGACCTCTGGCGCAAGGCCGATACGTTCCGCCAGCCCGAGGCACTGGTTGACCATTCCGGCCTTGCCATCGGTCACAATCCATGTCGTGGGCCGGGCCTTTGGCCAGCTGTCAGGCAGATTCCGGGAGGTCATGATGGTGGCATAGCGCTGCCTCGGCCTGCGGGAAAGCTGTTTTCTTGGCTTGATCAGAGACTTGGGTGCGGGCAGGGCCGGCGAACCATTTGGCAGAGCCGGGCCGCTCGGGTAATATCATTGCGCCCAAGGGGTGCTGGGTGTTGTTTATGTCCCGATTTTGGGGCTGTTTCGATAATCTGCGGAGAGCCGATGCGCAGGGTAAAACTGGACCGGATAGACCGACGAATCCTGCGTGACCTGCAGGCCGACGGGCGCATGACCAATGTGGAACTGGCGCGCCGCGCCGGAATTTCCGCTCCGCCGTGTTTGCGGCGTGTGCGTGCCCTGGAAGAAGCGGGCTATATCCGGGGCTACCATGCCGATGTGGCGCCGGAGGCGCTCGGCTTCGGGGTTACGGTCTTTGCCCATGTCGGCCTTAACAGCCAGGCCGAGACCGACCTGCGCAAGTTCGAACAGATGGTGGAAGCCTGGCCGCTGGTGCGTGAGTGCCACATGCTGGCCGGTGAGACCGATTTCCTGCTGAAGGTGGTGGCCGAGGACTGGGACGCCTACCAGCGTTTCCTCACCACCCAGCTGACGGCGGCGCCGAACGTGGCGCATGTCAAATCCTCTCTCGCCATCCGCGCCTCAAAGCAGGAAGCGGGTGTGCCGATCGATGTCGAGTCCGGACCGGAGCCGGACGAGGATGACGACAAGGAATAAGCGCTGCCCCAAGGGCACAGCAAAAACGGCCTCCCCGTAAAGGGAGGCCGTTTTGTTTTCAGGTGCTGCTGAAGGTGAGTGGTTTTTCAGGCCGCATAGGTTTGGAACAGCCTGGCCGCCTTTTGCTGGCTGGCATCATCGAAGTGGAACTGGATGCGCAAGGCGTTGCCGTCCTTTTCGACAACCCGGCCCACGATGCTGACGCCGCCAAGGGAAATCTGGACCTCCTCACCCGACCGGCAGGGAGCGTTGCCGGAAAGGGCAACGCCGCCCTCGGAAATGTTGACCGCGCGCAGCTTGACGTCGCCGCTGCGGGTCTTGAGCACGGCTTCGGCATCGATGTCCTTGCGCTCATACTCGCGCCGTTCGCCGGCACGGGACATGTGGGAGAGGAAACTTTCCATCTCGGTGCGCAGGCCTTCGGCCTGGGTGGAAAGTTCGGAGGCGGCAGCAAGCAGCTGGGTCGAGGCAACCTTGGTGAACTCGGTTGCTTCCTGCACGCCGGCGATGCTGGCGGAAGCCTCGCCTGTGCGGCTTTCGGCCTCCGAGATGTTGCGGGTGATGCCGGAAGTCGCCTCGTTCTGGGCGCTGACGGCGGTGGCGATAGCGTTGGAGCTGTCGTCGATGGCGGCGATGGTGGCCGTTACCCGCTCGACGAGATCGGCAACCTTGCGCCCGGCCTCGCCCACTGCGCCGACCTTGGCCTGCACTTCTTCGGTAGCCTTGGCGGTCTGGGCGGCAAGGTTCTTGACCTCGTTCGCCACCACGGCAAAGCCCTTGCCGGCTTCACCGGCGCGCGCCGCCTCGATGGTGGCGTTAAGGGCCAAGAGGTTGGTCTGGCTGGCGATCTCCTGGATGAAGGAGACGATCTGCCCGACGCCGGCGACCACGGTCGTCAGCTCATCGGCCATGGCGCGGGCATTGCCGGCTTCGGCGACTGCGGCCTGCGTGGTGGTGCGGGCACGGCCCAGCTGGGTATCGATTTCGCGGCTGGTATTGGCAAGCTCACCCGCCGCACCGGAGACGGTGCGGGCATTGTGGCTTGCCGCTTCGGCACTGGTCGCGGCTTCCTGCGCCCGGGTGGCTGCACCATCGGCCTGTTCGCTGAGGCCGGCGGCCGTTGCCTGCAGCTCGGTGGCGGCCGCAGCAACGCCGCGCAGCTGGTCGGCGGTGGCGACCTGGAAGTCACGGGCCAGCGCCTCGAGACCGGCCTGGCGGCGGGCGCGGGATTCCTGTTCGGCGCGCTTTTCCTCTTCCAGCTTTACATTCTGGCGTGCCGCCAGCTGGAAGACTTCGGTGGCCTTGGCCATCGCACCAAGCTCGTCAACGCGGGTGGTTCCCGGAATGGTTTCATCGAGCTTGCCATCGGCAAGGTGTTCCATGGCGGAGGTCAGTTGCCGGATTGGCCCGGTGACGCTCTTGCGCAGGAAGAGGATGACGGTCAGCAGAATGCCGAGCGTCAGGGCCGTCGTAATCAGCAGATGTACGAGGAGCGTCGAGTTGAAGGAGTGGATGCGGGCATCCAGCAGGCGCTTAAGCTCGGCGGCAAGGGCCGTGCGATAGCTGGAGAGGGTTTCCAGTTCACTCAGAACCTGCTGCTGGCTGGCCTCTCCTGCCTTGAGGGCCGCGCTGACGGACCGCACGGCGCCGGCTGCATCCCCGGCGATCTTGTCCAGCGCCTGCTTGACGGCGCCGTCGTCGTTGCCGCTATAGGCCGAGGCCAGGGAGGCCTCCATCGCACTGGCCATTTTTTCTAGATTGCCATAGGCGACGATAAGGGAAACTTGTTCGTCCTGCTCGATCTTGCTGTCGCTCTTGACATCTTCAATGAGGAGGGAGGCGTCGACGGTATCCTTGACGGCTTCCGGCAGCTTCAGGAGCAGCAGGTCCATCACATAGAAACTGTCGAGGTCGGGATCGAGAATAAGGTTGGACTGGTCGCCGACACGGGCAATCAGGGTGCCCACAGCTGCCCGGGCGTCGTTGGCAGCCATACCGCCCCCGGCGCTGCGGACGGCCTTGACGGCGGCTCCAGCCTCGCTCTGTGCGTTCATGTCGGAGCCGAACGCGGCTTCGGCTGCAGCGATTTTGTCTGCAAGGCCGGCAGCATCGGGGGCCTTGCCGGTTATGGCGGCAGCGGCAAGCGCCTTGTCTACAGGCTCAAGCGCGCTCAGATAGGCGGTGCCGACACGCTCCTTGTCGCTAAAGGCGATCACCTGCTCTTCCACTGTTACGAAAGAAAAGATGATGTAGCCGATGGGGATGATGAAGAGAGCGACGATCAGACCCAGCTTCTGGGCGATTCCGAGCGAACGGAGCATGAAGGCCTCTTGTCTTGCCGGCTGAGTGCGCCGCGCCGGTTGGCTTGAAGTTGCGCGATGTTCCGCCGAATTCACTCATTTGAAAAGTGTGCAAAAGGATGTGCCTGGGAATTTACGTTTTGATTTCAGTAATTTAAGTTACAGCATATACTTCTTTAGGCGTATGACTGTCGCCAGTGGCATAGACGGTGGCCAACCTTCCGGAGAGGAGGAGAGGCGCTGTGAGGGTCCGATCCAGGCAGATGATGCCTTCCGGGTTGCCCCTTTGCCCGCACTGCGCTATGACCTCCGCCCGGGCCGTTCCCCGGGGTACCGTCGGCGGGGCGGCCTTTGCCATATCTGGCGCCAGCGACGGCCGCTTTTTCGTGTATTCCGCGAAACTGACGAGCCAGTACCGCCGGCGCCGGCTGGACCACCGGACGGATCGGACAAGGCCCCATGCCCAAGCGCACAGACATCAAGACCATCGCCATCATCGGCGCTGGACCCATTGTTATCGGCCAAGCCTGCGAGTTTGATTACTCCGGCGCCCAGGCCTGCAAGGCGCTGCGCGAAGAGGGCTACCGCGTCGTTCTGGTGAATTCCAATCCGGCGACGATCATGACCGACCCGGACATGGCGGACGCCACCTATATCGAGCCGATCACCCCGACGGTGGTGGCCAAGATCCTTGAAAAAGAACGCCCGGACGCGCTGCTTCCGACTATGGGCGGGCAGACCGCGCTCAACACCGCGCTGGCGCTGGCCGAAAACGGCACGCTGGAGCGCCTTGGCATCGAGCTGATCGGCGCCAACCGCGACGCGATCGCCAAGGCCGAAGACCGCAAGCTCTTCCGCGAGGCGATGGACCGTATCGGCCTTGAAAGCCCGAAATCGGCCGTCGTGCGCGGCATGAAGGAAGCCAATGTGGCGCTGGAGATGGTGGGCCTGCCCGCCATTATCCGCCCGTCCTTCACGCTTGGTGGCTCGGGCGGCGGCATCGCCTACAACAAGCGCGAGTTTCAGGAGATCGTCGAGGGCGGCCTTGCGGCTTCCCCGGTGCACGAGGTGCTGGTCGAGGAATCGGTGCTCGGCTGGAAGGAATACGAGATGGAAGTCGTGCGCGACCGCGCCGACAACGCCATCATCATCTGCTCCATCGAAAATATCGATCCGATGGGTATTCACACCGGTGACAGCGTGACGGTGGCTCCGGCCCTGACGCTGACCGACAAGGAATACCAGATCATGCGCGACGCCTCGATCATGGTGCTGCGTGAGATCGGCGTGGAGACCGGTGGTTCCAACGTGCAGTTCGCCGTTGATCCGGCGACCGGCCGCATGGTCGTCATCGAGATGAACCCGCGTGTGTCGCGCTCCTCGGCGCTTGCGTCCAAGGCGACGGGTTTCCCCATCGCCAAGGTGGCCGCCAAGCTGGCCGTGGGTTACACGCTCGACGAACTCAAGAACGACATCACCCGCGTGACGCCGGCCAGCTTCGAGCCGAGCATCGACTATGTCGTCACCAAGATGCCGCGCTTCACCTTCGAGAAGTTCCCCGGTGCCGACGCGCTGCTCACCACTTCGATGAAGTCGGTGGGTGAGGCGATGTCCATCGGCCGCAACTTCAAGGAATCGATCCAGAAGGCGCTGCGCTCGATGGAAACCGGCCTGACCGGTTTTGACGAGGTGACCCTGGCCGATGCCACGCCGGACGGCGTGCTCGCGCGCCTCTCCAAGCCGGTGCCGGACCGCCTGCTGCTGGTGGCGCAGGGCTTCCGTGTCGGCCTGACGCTGGAAGCGATCCATCAGGCCACCCGCATCGACCTGTGGTACCTGCGCCAGATCGAGGAGATCGTGGCCGAGGAAGCGCGCCTCATCGCCGGCGGCCTGCCGACGGATGCCCGCGGCTGGTGGGAAGTGAAGTCCCGCGGCTTCTCCGATGCGCGCCTTGCCCAGCTTTCCGGCAAGAGCCTTGCCGAGGTGGAAGAGGCGCGGCGCGGTTTCGGCGTGACCCCGGTCTTCAAGCGCATCGATACCTGCGCGGCCGAGTTCGACAGCTCCACCGCCTATATGTACTCCTGCTACGACCATGACTGGAACGGCCCCAGCGAGTGCGAGGCCCACCCGAGCGAGCGCGAGAAGGTCGTGATCCTCGGCGGCGGTCCGAACCGCATCGGTCAGGGTATCGAGTTTGACTATTGCTGTGTCCACGCCGCCTACGCCCTCAAGGAAGCCGGCTATGAGACCATCATGGTCAACTGCAACCCGGAGACGGTTTCCACCGACTATGACACCTCCGACAGGCTCTATTTCGAGCCGCTGACGGCGGAAGATGTGGTGGAGCTGTGCCGCGTGGAACAGCGCAAGGGCACGCTCAAGGGCGTGATCGTGCAGCTGGGTGGCCAGACGCCGCTGAAGCTTTCCGCCGGCCTCCAGGAAGCGGGCATCCCCATTCTGGGCACCAGCCCGGATGCCATCGACCTTGCCGAAGACCGCGAGCGCTTCCAGCAGCTTCTGCACAAGCTTGGCCTGCGCCAGCCGAACAACGGCCTTGCCCGTTCGCTGGAAGAAGCCGAAGCGGTAGCGCAGAAGGTGGGCTTCCCCATCGTCATCCGCCCGTCCTACGTGCTGGGCGGCCGCGCGATGGAGATCGTCCACGACATGGCCGGCCTGCAGCGCTACATCAACAATGCCGTGAAGGTATCGGGCAAGAACCCGGTGCTGATCGACAGCTACCTGCAGGACGCCATCGAGGTGGACGTCGATGCCCTGTGCGACGGGACCCAGGTCTATGTCGCCGGCATCATGGAGCATATCGAGGAAGCCGGCATCCATTCGGGGGACAGCGCCTGCTCGCTGCCGCCCTACAGCCTCGCCAAATCCATCGTCGACGAGCTGGGCCGTCAGGCCGAGATCCTGGCGCATGGCCTCGGCGTTGTCGGCCTCATGAATGTGCAGTTCGCCATCAAGGGCGAGGATATCTACATCCTCGAGGTGAACCCGCGAGCAAGCCGCACCGTGCCCTTCGTTGCCAAGGCCACCGGCACGCCCATCGCCAAGATCGCGGCGCGGGTGATGGCCGGGGAGAAGCTTTCCGGCTTCACCCTCAATGGCCCGAGCCCGAACCACACGGCGGTCAAGGAAGCCGTGTTCCCGTTCAACCGCTTCCCCGGCGTCGACACGTTGCTCGGCCCGGAGATGAAGTCGACCGGCGAGGTGATGGGCCTCGACCGCGATTTCGGCCTCGCCTTCGCCAAGGCGCAGCTGGGGGCGGGCGTGAAGCTGCCGACCGGCGGTACCGTGTTCGTCTCGGTCAAGGACCGCGACAAGGGTACCGCCATCACCCTTGGCCGCCGCCTGACGGCGCTTGGCTTCTCGCTGCTGGCAACCCAGGGCACCGCCAAGGCGTTGGAAGAAGCAGGGGTTCCGGTCAAGCGGATCAACAAGGTAAGCCAGGGCCAGCCGCACATCGTCGACGCGATGATTGACGGCGAGGTCAATCTCGTCCTCAATACCAGCGAAGGCGCGATGGCTGTTTCCGACAGCTACTCCTTGCGGCGCGCCGCGCTCGTCCATAACATTCCTTATGTGACGACCATCGCCGGCGGCCGGGCTACGGTCGGGGCGCTGGAAGCCCTGAGGCAGGGCAAGGGTGGGGAGCAGAATCTTGATGTTGCCCCGCTCCAGTCCTACCTCAGCGGAACCTACTGACCGGCCGCACCCTTAAGGCAGGGGACCTTCGTCCGGAAGCGTCCCCGGGGCGGCCCGGCCCGATCAGCGCATCAAGACTGCGCTCATACCCGACGCGCCTTGCCGGGCGCGGGAGGAAGGAATTGGCAGGCCGCGCCCTGATGAAGGGCCGGCCAGATGTATTTAAGGCCCTTGGGGGTTCCGGCAGGAATTCCCGGGAGCCTCGCAAAACAAGCCTCTCCGGCGGCCCGCCGGAGGTAAAACCAATACCGCCCGGGGTCTCCTGCCATGGAGCCAGGGCGGCCTTGAAGCCCCGGCGGACCGCCTGAAGGCGGAACCCCGCGTGAGTTGTCTCACGGCAGCGCTGCCCCGATGAAGGGAAGGACGCTGACCGGGCCAAACTTGAAGAAGGACAATCGACACGATGGAAAAAGTGCCGATGACCGTTACCGGTTTCGCCCGCCTCGAAGCGGAGCTGAAGCTGTTGAAAATGGAAGAGCGCCCGGCCGTCATCAAGGCGATTGCCGAGGCACGCGAGCATGGCGACCTTTCGGAAAACGCCGAATATACCGCCGCGCGTGAACGCCAGAGCTTTATCGAAGGCCGGATCATGGAGCTTGAGGACAAGCTCTCCCGCGCCGAAGTGATCGATCCGACCAAGCTGAGCGGCCCGCCGACCATCAAGTTCGGTGTCACCGTGACCGTGGTGGACGAGGATACCGACGAGGAGCACAAGTTCCAGATCGTGGGCGTGGACGAGGCGGACATCGCCTCCGGCCGCCTGTCGGTGACCTCGCCGCTGGCGCGCGCGCTCATCGGCAAGAGCCAGGGCGACACCGTCGAGGTGGCGACCCCCAAGGGCTCCAAGATGTATGAAGTGCTGGGCGTCTCCTTCGTCTGAAGGCCGCCTGCCGGGCCCCTGCGACCCGGAGAAAACTGCCGAAGGCCGCCCCTGATCCGGGCGGCCTTTTGCTTTTCCGGGGTGTGGCGGAAGAGAGCCTGTTACGGCTTTTTCAGCGTTTTCCGCAGCTTGGCGTTGAGGATGCGCCGGGCCGCTTTTGCTGGCGCAGTCCTTGCTTCTTTCACGGGTAAAGAGCGGTCAGGTCGGCAATTCGTGCCGGGCATCCGCGGAACATGTTCCCGAGGGAAAGGGCGTCGTCATGGATGCACTCAGCAGCGCACGCAATATCGCGGCCCGGCTGTTCATGGATGCGCAGAGCAGCAGCAACAGTTCGGCCGGCAATACCAGCGCCACCACCGACAGCACGGCGGCCAACCTGCTGGACCCGGAAGCCAGTCTTGCCAAGAGCAAATCAGGCGATGCGGTCTATCTCTCTGCCGCTGCCCGGCAGGCCGGGGCAGACGGGCTGACGCTCGACAATGTGAGCCGCATTGCCCGCCACCAGTATGTCTATGACCAGTTCGATGCCGTGACTTCCAAGGCGGTCAGCCTTGCGAGCACCGCCGCCGAGCTCAACAAGCAGTTGCCCGATCCGGACACGGTCTCCTCGCTGGATGATGTGGCCGATCAGTTCGGCGCACTCACCGATGTGCTGAACAGCGTGCTGGGGCAGATGGAATACGACACCAACCCGCCCTTTACCTTCAGCATGTCGAGCGATGGCAAGGTCATCGTGACCGGCCGCCAGGGGGATGACGAGGATGCCGAGCGCCCGGCCGAAGCCGGTGCGATCGAGAATCTCATCAACAATGCCCAGTATGGCGGCTCCAGCATCGCTGCCGCGATGAAGCCGTTCTCGGCACTGGATATCCTCTCCGGCAGTGACGACAGCTCCTCCTCCGGCTCGGTTGCCGGCGGGCTTGGCAGTTTTCTCGCCAGCGCCTGAGGCGCGACTCACGGTCTGGCCAATCCCGGCACTCCACCGGGTTCAGCCCTTTGAAAAGCGGGAGCAGCAACAAATGCTGCTTCCGCTTTTTGCTTTCAGGGCAACGGGATAGCGGGCCGAATCCGGCCCGGTTGTATGTTCAATAACGTAATGGCCATTGACGCCGTCTTTGCCTTCTGGCAGCGTCGCCGTACTAGTATACAAGTATGTTAAAAACAAAATCCCGTCAGGGTCACTATCCCACCAAGGAACGTCGAATATGGTCGCCATTACCGTCCTGCGGCCGCACGAGCTTTCAGTTGCCGGCGGCGCTGCTGCCGGCCTGCCGGGCGCAGGAGAAGTGCAGATCCGCGTCGAGCGCGCCGGCATCTGCGGTTCGGACATGCATATCCTTCACGGCTCCAACCCGTTTGCCGTTTATCCGCGGATCATCGGGCATGAATTTGCCGGCCGCGTCGTGTCGGTGGGCGAGGGCGTGGAGGGGTTTGTTACCGGCGATGCCGTGGTCGTCGATCCCGTCGTCTCCTGCGGCAAGTGTTACGCCTGCCGCGTAGGGCGCTCGAACGTTTGCGCCCGGCTGGAAGTTTTTGGCGTGCACCGGGATGGTGGTTTTCGCGACCTCGTCAACGTGCCCGCCGCCAACGCGGTGAAGCTGCCGGCGGATATGCCGATGGCGCTGGGCGCGCTGGCCGAACCCTTCTCCATCGCGGCCAATGTGCTGCTGCGTACCGGCGTCGGGCCGGAGGATGTGGCGCTTATCTATGGTGCCGGCACCGTGGGTCTCACCGCCTTGCAGGTTGCCAAGCTGCACGGGGCGCGCTGCATCGTCGCCGATCTCGATCCGGCGCGGCTGGAGCGGGCGCTCGCCTTTGGCGCGGATGAAGTCATCCAGTCGGGCAAGCAGTCGGTGCCCGAGGTGGTGGCCAAGGAACATGACGGGCTCGGCCCCAGCCTCGTGATTGACGGAGCCGGCGTGCCGACCCTGCTGGAGGAAGCCTGCCGTGTGGCGAGCCCGGCCGCCCGTATCGGCCTGCTTGGCTTCTCGCCCGCGCCCTGCAACATCAGCCAGCAGGAGATCGTGAAGAAGGAGCTGACGCTGGTCGGCTCCCGCCTTAATCGCCGCCTGCTGCCGCAGGTGATCGGCTGGCTGGCATCCGGCCAGCTGAAGCCGGAGGCGATGATTACCCAGAGTTTTGCCGCCAGTGATGCGGCCGAAGCTTTCGAGCTGATTGAAAACCATCCGGAGCGGACGGTGAAGGTGCAGCTCGATTTTACCAGCTGAGGGGCGGGGGCCCCTCACTGTTCCTGAAGGTCAGGGCCCCGGTCGTGGGTCCGTTCGATAACAAGCCAGACAGAGGAAACAAACAATCATGTCCTTTTCCCGCAGCTTTTCCCGGCGCCTGCTTGCCGCCGGTTTTGGCCTTGCCGTTGCCCTCGGCGCACAGGGCTTTGCCAGCGCCGAAGCCAAGACCGTGCTGAAGCTTGGCCACCTCGCCAACGAACAGAATGTCTGGCACAAGGCCGCGCTCAAGTTTGCCGAGGAAGTCTCCAAGCGCACCAATGGCGAGGTTGAGGTCCAGGTTTTCCCGAACGAGCAGCTTGGCAAGGAAACCGATCTCATCAAAGGCATCCAGCTCGGTATCGTCGACTTCACCATCACCGGTGAGACGCTGCAGAACTGGGCGCCGTCTGCCGCCCTGCTGGCTGTGCCCTATGCCATCCGCGACCTTGACCATCTCGACCATGTGGTGGGCGGCCCGGTGGGCGAGGCCATTGCCAAGGAAATCCAGGACAAGACCCAGCTTGTTCCGCTGACCTACTTCGCGCGCGGCCCGCGTAACCTGACCTCCAACCGGCCGATCAAGACGCCGGCGGACCTCAATGGCTTCCGCATGCGCGTGCCGAACGTGCCGCTGTTCGTCGATGTGTGGCAGGCCCTTGGCGCCAGCCCGGTGCCGATGGCCTTCTCCGAAGTGTTCACCGCGCTGCAGAGCAATACCATCGACGGCCAGGAAAACCCGCTTGCGCTCATCAAGTCGGCCAGCTTCAACGAAGTGCAGAAGTACGTGAACCGTACCGAGCATGTGCGCAGCTGGATCTATCTGGTGACCGGCGAACGGACGATGAAGAAGCTGTCGCCCGAGCAGCAGGAAGCCGTGCGCGAAGCAGCCAAGGTGGCGCATGATTACGAGCGCCCGCTGTTCCTGGCCGATGAAAAGCAGCTGGAAGTCGACCTGAAGTCTGCCGGCATGGAATTTGTCGACAGCGATCAGGCAGCTTTTGCGGCCGCGGCCAAGGCAGCCGTGCTGAAGTCGCTTAAGCCGGAAATCCTGCCGCTCTATAACCAGATCCTCGACACGAAGTAATCCTCCCAGGACAGGTTGCCGCTTTCGGCCGGTGTTTCCCCAATCGGGGTAAATTGGCCGGGAGCGGCCCCTGTCCGGTGGCCAGAACCCCTGGGGTCCTTGCAATGCGTGCCTTCCTTGCCGCCCTGGTAAGCGTCGCCGAAAGGCTGTGCCGCCTCGGCATTCTTCTGTCATCGCTCGTGCTTATCGGGTCGGTCCTCGTCCAGGTGAGCGGGCGTATCCCCGGCATCCAGCCGCCGGCCTGGACGGAAGAAATCGCCCGTTTCGCCCTTGTCTATGTGGTGGCCTTTTCCTGTGGTGTGGCCCTGCTGCGCGGCGAGCTGGTGAATGTCGACCTGGTGACCTCCAAGCTGCCGGCTCCGGTGGCGCGGGTGGTTGCAAAGCTGGTCGATCTGCTGATCGTCGCCTTCTCGCTCGCGATCATTCCCGGCGCCTGGGCCTATGTGACCGGCAGCCTTGGCGAGCGGGCGCGCACCGTCGAGATGCCGATGATCTGGGTTTATGCCGTCGCGCTCATCATCCCGGTGTCACTCGCCTTCTTTGCTCTCGCGCGCCTCATGGGCTTTGCCCGGCGCTCCCATGATGCCGATGCCGCCGCGCACGGAGAACTCGTCTGATGCTCATTGCGCTGCTTTTCGGAACCTTTGCGCTCGCGCTGCTGATCGGCGCGCCGGTTCTCATCGCCCTGGGGCTCGCCTCGGCCGCCTATCTCATCGGCGCGGACATCGATCTCGCCGTGGTGCCGCAGTTTATGTATGCGGGCATGGACAGTTTCGTGCTGCTCTGCATCCCGGGTTTCGTGCTTGCCGGCAATCTCATGAATGGCGGCGGCATCACCGACCAGATCGTACGCTTCGGCAATGCGCTGGTGGGCCATATCCGCGGCGGGCTTGGCCTTGCCAACGTTACCGGCTCGATGATCTTCGCCGGCATCTCCGGCACGGCAGTGGCCGAGACGGCCTCCATCGGCGCGGTGATGATCCCGGCCATGCGCAAATCCGGTTATGACGCCCCGTTCGCGGCGGCGGTCACGGCGGCGGCCTCCACCGTCGGCCCCATCATTCCGCCCTCGGTGCCGATGATCATCGCCGGCACGCTGACCGGCCTTTCCGTCGGCAAGATGTTCCTGGCCGGTGCGATCCCGGGCCTGCTGCTCGGGCTCGGCATGATGCTCACCGTCTACATCATCGCCACCAAGAGGGGTTATCCCAAGGGCAAGTGGGCCGGCTTCGGAGAGATCCTGCGTTCCAGCCGCGGGGCCGTCTGGGCCATCCTGATGACGGCGCTCATCCTCTTCGGCATCGTCGGCGGTTTCTTCACCCCGACGGAGGCGTCCATCGTCTCGGCGCTCTACGCCCTCATCGTCGGGCTCTTCATCTACAAGGGCATCACGCTGCGCCAGGTGCCGGGCATCATCATCGAGAGCGCCATCGGCTCCGGCGCGCTCATCCTGCTGGTCGGCATGGCCAATGTGTTCGGCTGGATTCTCACCAGCGAGCAGATCCCGCAGGCGATTGCCAATGCCATGCTGTCGGTCAGCAGCAACAAGTATGTGATCATCCTGATGATCAACGTGCTGCTGCTCATCGTCGGTACCTTCATGGAGACGATTGCCGCCCTCATCATCCTGTTTCCGCCGCTGCTCGCGGTGGCAACGCAGGTGGGCATCAACCCCATTCATTTCGCCACCTTTGCCGTGCTCAACCTGATGATCGGCCTCACCACCCCGCCGGTGGGCGTGTGCCTGTTCGTGGCGGGCAATATCGGCAAGGTGTCGCTGGCGCAGGTCAGCCGGGCGATCTGGCCTTTCCTTGCCTGTAACATCATCATCCTGTTGCTGGTCTCGTATCTGCCGCAGATATCGCTGTGGCTGCCGGGCCTGTTCTACAAGTGAGGGAGGCTGGATGAAGGGCGGAGCAACCATTGTGGGCGAGGGGGCGGGAACGCCGCCGACCGTGCGAGAAATCTATGCCGCCCTGCGGCGTGATATCGTGCGCCTGCAGCTGCGCCCCGGTGCCCGCCTTTCCGAGAACGAGCTGGCCGAGCGGTTCGGCATCTCCCGTACGCCCGTACGGGAGGCGCTGATCCGGCTGGTGGAAGATGGCCTGATCGAGGTGTTGCCCCAGCGTGGCAGCTTCGTGCGCCGCATTTCGTTGCAGGCCGTGCGGCAGGCCCGTTTCGTACGGCAGGCGCTGGAAATCGCCATCGTCCGCGAGGCGGCCGAGCGTGGCCTTGCCGGCCAGTATCTGGAAAACGCTCGTGCCCATATCGCCGCGCAGGAAGCCGCCGCCGGTGATCCCGGCCGCTTTACCGAGGCGGACGATGCCTTCCACCGTAATTTTGCCGAAGCCATCGGCCTTGGGGACGTGTGGCTTGTGGTGGAGCGGGAAAAGGTGCAGTTCGACCGCATCCGTTTTCTGACCCTGCCGGCCATCACGCCCATTTCGGTGCTGGTGGCCCAGCACCGGGCCATCCTTGCCGCCATTGAACAACGTGACCCCGCGGCAGCGGAAGTCGCCATGCGCCGGCACCTTTCCGAGGTGCTGACCGTGACCGACAATCTTGCCGCCAACCATCCGGAACTGATCGTCAACGATGTCCATGACTGACAGCAGCAACCCCCACGGCGTGCCGCGTCTCGGCAGCGCCGGCAGCCTCGACCGGCTCCCCGCCGGCGTGGCGCGCCCCCGTTATGACCGCTCGCGCCTGCGGCCGGCCATTGTGCATCTGGGCCTGGGTGCCTTCTTCCGTGCCCATGGCGCCGCTTACACCGAGGATGTGCTGGCGGCCGATGCCACCGGCAGCCTTGACTGGGGCATTCTGGGCGCAAGCCTGCAGCGGCCCGACCAGCGCGACCGCCTTGCCCCGCAGGATGGTTACTACACCCTGATCGAGCGCCGGCCGGAAGGGCCGGAGGCGCGGGTGGTCGGCTGCCTGCTGGGCGTGCTGGTGGCGCCGGAAGACCCGGCCGGCCTCGTGGCGCAGATGGCGGCCCCCTCCACCCGCATCGTTAGCCTGACGGTGACGGAGAAGGGTTATTGCCACGACCCGGCAACCGGCCTCCTGAAGGCGGACCATCCGGATGTGAAGCACGATCTGGAGCATCCGGGCATGCCGAAGACGGCGCCGGGTTTCATCGTTGCGGCACTGGAAGCCCGCTTCAAGGCCGGGCAGGCGCCCTTTACGGTGCTGACCTGCGATAACCTGCCGGGCAATGGCGCGCTGGTAGCGCGGCTGGTGCACGACATGGCCGCGCTGCGCGACGACAGGCTTGCGGCCTGGATTGCGGCGGAAGGGGCGTTTCCCTCCACCATGGTCGACCGCATCGTGCCGGCGGCGACCGACGCCGATATCGCCCTTGCCGAACGCCTGACCGGCTTTTATGACGCCGCGCCGGTGGCGCATGAGCCCTTCCGCCAATGGGTGATCGAGGACCGCTTTGCCGCGGCCGGCCGTCCGGCCTGGGAGAGCGCCGGGGCGCAGCTCGTCAGCGATGTGGCGCCGTTCGAGCATATGAAGCTGCGCCTGCTCAACGGCGCGCATTCGGCCATCGCCTATCTCGGCGTGCTGGCCGGCCTTGGCACCGTGCGCGAGGCGGTGGCCGATCCGGCGCTCAGGGCCTTTATCGAGGCGCTGTGGCGCGAGGAGATCGTACCGGCCGTGCCGCCGCCCCCGGGCATGGACCTTGGCGCCTACACGGCTGAACTCATGGAGCGCTTCGCCAACCCGGCGATTGCCCACAAGACCATCCAGATTGCCATGGACGGGTCGCAGAAGCTGCCGCAGCGGCTGCTGGCCACGGTGCGCGAGCGCCGCCGGCAGGGCGCGCCCATCGGGCGTATCGCCCTCGTCATCGCCGCCTGGATGCATTACCTCGCAGGGCGCGACGACAATGGCGGCGGCTATGAAATCCGTGACCCGATGGCGGCCGAGCTGATGGCACTTGCCACCGCCGGCGGCGGGCCTATCGACACGGTGCGTGCCTTCCTCGACGTGGAAGCCATCTTTGGCGGCGACCTTGCCGGGGATGCGGTGTTTGCCTCGGCGATTGCCGGCCATCTGGCGCTGCTGCGGCAGGCCGGGGTCAAGGCGGCGATCGGGGCGGCGGCCTGAGCTGACAGTCAAACAAGAATAACCAAGCGAAATCAGGACAAAGAAAAGGAGTAGAGCGTCATGGAACAGACCTGGCGCTGGTTCGGCCCGGAAGACAATGTCCGCCTGCCGCAGATCAGACAGACCGGCGCAACCGGCATCGTGACCGCCCTTCACCACATTCCCTATGGCGTGGAATGGAGTGTGGAAGAGATCGAGAAGCGCAAGGCGCTGATCTCGGCCGACGCTTCGCTCGGGCTCAGGTGGAGTGTGGTGGAAAGCCTGCCGATCCATGAGAGCATCAAGATCGGAAAAGGGGATCTTGCCCCGCTGTTCGACACCTACCGGGCCTCGCTGCGCAACCTCGCGAAATGCGGCGTGCGCACGGTTTGCTACAACTTCATGCCGGTGCTGGACTGGACGCGCACGCAGCTGGCCTATGCCCTGCCGGGCGGCGGCACGGCGCTGCGCTTCAACTATCACGAATATGTCGCCTTCGACTGCTTCATGCTGGAGCGGCCGGGCGCCGAAGAGGGCGTCAGCGACGAGGTGATGGCGAAGGCTCGGGCCTGGTACAAGGCCTCGACCGAAGAGAGCCGCAACATACTGCTCGCCAACATCATGGCCGGCCTGCCGGGCGCCTATGACCGCTACGACGTGCCGGGCCTGCGCAAGATGCTGGCGCTCTATGGCGAGATTTCCCGCGAGGAGCTGCGCGAGAATTTTGCGCGTTTCCTGCGCGAGGTGATCCCGACGGCGGAAGAGGTGGGGGTTGCCATGTGCGTGCATCCCGACGATCCGCCCCGCTCGCTGTTCGGCCTGCCGCGCATCGTCTCCTCGGCGGAGGACCTCGACTTTATCGTCAAGGCCGTGCCGTCGCCGGCCAATGGCATCACCTTCTGCACCGGCTCGCTGGGCGCGGGAGCGCATAACAAGGTGGCCGAGATGGCCCGCCAGTTTGCGCCGCACGTCAAGTTTGCCCATCTGCGCAACGTGACCAAGGACCCGGACGGCTCCTTCATGGAAGCGGACCATCTGGGCGGCGACAATGACATGGTGGGCGTGGTGGTTGCCCTGCTGGAAGAGCAGAAGCGCCGCCGCGATGCCGGCAATGACAACTGGCGTATCCCGATGCGCCCGGACCATGGCCACGAACTGCTGGACGATGTGGGCAAGCCCACCCATCCGGGTTACCCCATCATCGGCCGCCTCAAGGGCCTTGCCGAGCTGCGCGGCGTGATGCAGGCGGTCAGCCAGCTCAAGGGTCTGCCGCTTTAAGCGCGGCAGGTCCGGGGCCAGAAAGTAAAAAGGGCCGTCTGGAAACGGGCGGCCCTTTTTGCGTCAAGCTCTTCAGGCGGCAGCCTGAAGCCCGGCCAGATAGTCGCTGGTGTTCACCACGCGGGCATAGGCGAACTGCAACGCGGCCATGAAGACGGCATGGACCTGCGGGCCGGGAACGGTCACGCCAAGGAATTCCTGCGTGCGGGTGGCGCAGGCATCTTCCACCACCGTGACCTCATAGCCGTAATCGGCGGCAGCGCGGGCACCGGCATCGATGCACATATGGCTCATTGAGCCGGCAAGGGTGACGCGGTGGATGCCGTGCTTCTCCAGCAGTTCCTTGAGGTTGGTGCCGCGAAAGGAATTGGCCTTGTGCTTCAGCACGGTGATCTCGCCCGCCCGCGGAGCGACGCTGTCATGTATGCGGGCACCGTCTGTGCCGGGCACGAAGAAGGGTGCGTCGGTGCTTTCGAATTCATGATGCACATGGATGACAAGGTCACCGGCCGCACGGGCGGCAGCCAGAAGCTCGCCGGCGCGGGTGGCTGCTGCTTCCTGGCCCTCCAGTTCCCAGCGGCCGCCGGTGAAATAGTCGTTCTGGATATCGATGAGGATGAGGGCGCGGTCGCTCATGGCAGGGCTCCATCGTGGGGGGCTCGTTGATGCTGGACGGTATAGCCCGCCGGGTGCAGTCTGCCGATTGGCGGAACTGACACAATGAAGGCCAAAATTGACAAATGGCAAAAGCGGCAAACAAAGCGGATCCGGAGCGGCCGGTAACAATCGGCATTCTGGCCTATCCGGGAGCGCAGGCGGCAGCCGTGCACGGGCTTGCCGATCTGTTTGCCGTTGCAAGCCGCCTTGCGCTCGTCCGGGAAACGGAGGCCGGCGAAACGCCCCTTCGGTGCTTCACCGTTACCCTGTGGCGGCTGCCGGAGGGTGAGGGGGCGGAGGCGCCAATTCCGGACGCCGCTTTTCCCGCCGGCTCCCCGTCTGCGCCCGATGTGATCATCCTGCCGCCCAGCCTTGACCGCTCGCAGGCCTATAGTGCCGGGCGGCGGGCGATAACGGATTGGCTGACCGGTTATCACCGCAGCGGCGCGCTGATGTGTTCGGTCTGCGCAGGGGCCTTTCTTCTGGCCGAAGCCGGGCTGCTTGACGGCCGCGCGGCCACCACTCACTGGGCGCTGGCGGATGAGCTGGCGCGGCGCTTCCCTAAGGTGAGCGTCAATGCCGGCAAGCTGCTGGTGGAGGAAGCGGGGCTCATTACCGCCGGCGGGGTGATGGCCTGGACCGATCTTGGCCTGCGGCTCGTCGAGCGCTTCATGGGCCGGGCATTGATGCTGGAGGTGGCGCGGTTTTTCCTGATCGATCCTTCCGGCCGCGAGCAGAGTTTCTATTCCAGCTTCCGCCCGGCCTATGAGCATGGCGACGAGCCGGTGCTGAAGGTACAGCGCTGGCTGGAAGCGCGCCGGGGCGAGAAGCTGGATATCGCCGGCATGGCGGCTGAAGCCGGGCTTGGCGAGCGCACCTTCCTGCGCCGTTTCAGCCGGGCAACGGGCCTTACCCCCACGGATTATCTGCAACGCCTGCGCATCGAGCGGGCGCGGGGCCTCCTGGAAGCAACCGCCCGTCCGGTGGAGCAGGTGGCCTTTGCCTGCGGCTACGAGGATGCCGGGGCCTTCCGCAAACTCTTCCAGCGGCTGGTTGGGCTCACTCCGGGGGACTATCGTCAGCGTTTCCAGCCCCGCCTGTGATCCGGTGCACTTCAGTCGGGAAAGGCTGGCCACACGAACTTGACTAAAATGATCAATATGGTCAAGTTCGTATCATGAGCATCTCCCATCCCCTGCCGGATACCCGGCGCGACGCTATCCTGCGGGCCGTGATCCCGGTCTTCGGGCATTACGGGTTTCGCAAGGCTTCGGTTGATGATCTTGCTGCCGCGGCGGGCCTTTCCAAGCAAGGGCTCTATCTGCATTTCTCCGGCAAGGACCAGATCTTCTCCGAAGCGTTGAGGCTCTATCTTGAGGACGGGCTGGAGCTGACGCGGCAGGTGCTGGCATTGCCGGGCGAGGGGCTGGAGGCGCGGCTTGTGGCGGCTCTCGATGCCTGGTTCGGCCGGCATCTGGTGACCTTCTCCAATGCCTTTATCGATGTGATCGATGCCGGGGACCGCATCTCTCCGCAATCGACGGAATTCTACCGGCAGCGCTTCACCGCCCTGCTGGAAGCGGCCCTTGCTCAGGCGCCGGAAATTGCGGCCAGCGGCAATGTCTGCACGCCGGCCGAACTGGCGGAGGTGTTGTTTACCGTAGGGCTTACCTGGAAAGAAAGGCCACGCGAGCGCGAGCTTTTCCGCCGCTCCATGGCGCTGTGCGTACGCGCTATCTGCCAACTGAAAGTCTCTTGAAATGGCAACCGTGCTGGTTACCGGCGGGTCGGGGTTTCTCGCCGGCCACATCATCCTGCAATTGCTTGCCGAGGGGCACAGCGTGCGCGCCAGCCTGCGCAGCCTTGCCCGCGAGGGCGAGGTACGCGCCACTCTGGTCGCAGCCGGCGTCGCCGCCGACGCCCCGCTCGGTTTCTTCGCGGCCGACCTGATGCAGGATGACGGCTGGGCCGGCGCCATGGCCGGCTGCGATTATGTGCTGCATGTCGCCTCCCCCTTTCCCGCCGGGGTGCCGGCCCATGAGGATGAGCTGATCCTCCCGGCGCGGGAGGGCACGCTCCGGGTGCTGCGGTTTGCAGTGGCCGCCGGTGTGCGGCGGGTGGTGATGACCTCGTCCTTCGCGGCTGTGGGGTACGGGCAGGCGCCGCGCCGCGATGCCTTTACCGAAGCCGACTGGACGGACCCGTCAGCCCCCGGCCTCAGCGCCTATGTGAAATCCAAGGCGATTGCCGAGCGTGCAGCATGGGATTTCATGGCGCGGGAAGGAGCGGGCACCGAGTTTTCGGTGGTCAATCCGGTCGGCATCTTCGGGCCAGTGCTGGGCAGCGATCTTTCCGCTTCCACGCTCATCATCCGCACCATGCTGGCGGGCGGCATGCCGCGCACCCCGCGGCTCTATTTCGGCGTTATCGATGTGCGCGATGCGGCAGCGCTGCATCTGGCGACGATGACCCGGCCGGAGGCGAAGGGCGAGCGCTTTCTGGCCGTTTCCGGCAACTGTCTTTCCCTGCAGCAGGTGGCGGATGCCCTGCACCGGGCGCTTGGCCCCGCCGCCAGCCGCGCACCGGAGCGTCAGGTGCCGGACTGGCTGCTGAAAATCATGGCCTGGTGGGACCCGAAGGCCCGCCGGGTGCTCCCGGACCTCGGCAAGGTGCGCAACTCCTCCTCCGCCAAGGCGCAGCGCCTGCTCGGCTGGGTACCGCGCCCGGCTGAAGAGGCCATTGCCGAAACCGGGCGCAGCCTGCTGGCATTGGGGTTGGTGCCCGAAGTCAGGTCGTAGCGCCGGGCTAGACCGGGGCGGGGACCTTCTGCGCAGGCTGGGCCGGCTGCGCCGCAGGGGCTTCAAGGCACGGGCTGTCGACGATGACCAGCGGCCGGCCTTTCGAGCAGCGCTCGATGCGGGCATTCACCTTGTAGATGTCGCGCAGCATGGCCTCGTTGATGACCTCCGCGCTGGCGCCGCTGACGGCCATCTGGCCATTGGCGATGACGATGGCATTGGCGCAGTAGCGCAGCGCGTGGTTGAGGTCGTGCAGGGCGATCAGCACGATCATGCCGGTACGTTCGGCAAGGCTGGCAACGAAGCCCAGCACCTCGATCTGGCGATGCAGGTCGAGCGCGCTGGTCGGCTCGTCCATCAGCAGCACCTCGGGCCGGCGTACCAGCGCCTGCGCGAGGGAGACAAGCTGGCGCTGCCCGCCGGAGAGTTCGCCAAGGCCGCGAAAGGCCAGATCCTCGATGCGCAGGGCCTTCAGGGTCTCGTCGATCTCGACCAGTTCGCCGTCATGCACCTTCCAGCTGCTGCCCTGCTTGGCGGCGAGCAGCACGGATTCATAGACGGTAAGCACGGCATTGGCGCCGGTATCCTGCGGCATGTAGCAGATGGCGCGCTCGCCGCGCGCGCTGTCCGACAGCTCGACGAGGCCGGGGCCCTTGATCAGGCCGGCGATGCGCTTGAAGAGGGTGGATTTGCCGGCGGCGTTGGGGCCGATGACGGCGGTAAGGCTGCCGGCCTTGAGAACATCGATCCCGACATCGGCCAGCACGATATGGCGGCCATAAGCAGCGCCGATGCCATCGAGTGCGAGGGCTACCATGCACGCCTCCGGTTGCTGAAGATGAGGGCGAAGAAGAAGGGTACGCCCACGAGCGCGGTGATCACGCCGATGGGCAGGATGGCGCCGGGGATCAGCACCTTGCTGACGACGGAGGTGACGGAGAGCAGAAGCGCCCCGCAGATAACCGAGCAGGGCAGGAAAAAGCGCTGGTCCTCGCCCACGCACATGCGGGCGATGTGCGGGCCGACAAGGCCGACGAAACCGATGGTGCCGACAAAGGACACCGGTATGGCGGCCAGCAGGCTGATGAGGAGCAGCGTCTTGAGGCGCAAGGCACGCACATTGACGCCCATGCTCTCGGCCTTCTCGTCGCCCAGGCGCAGGGCGGTAAGCGCCCAGGCATCCTTCATGAACAGCGGCAGGGTAAGGACGAGGATGAGCGCCGTGATCGCCACCTTGTCCCAGGTTGCCTTGGTGAGGCTGCCCATGGTCCAGAACACGACGGCGGCCAGCGCCTGCTCCGAGGCCAGATATTCCAGCAGCGAGAGCGCGGCATTGAAGGTGAAGACCAGCGCGATGCCCAGCAGCACGATGGTCTGCACGCTGACCCCGCGCAGGGTGGAGGCAAAATAGATGAAGAGCGAGGCCGCAACCGCCATCAGGAAGGCGTTGACCGGCACCGCATACTGGACAGCCCCGGGAAACAGCGCGACGCCCGCCACCAGCGCCAGCGCGGCGCCGAAACTGGCCGCCGCCGAGATGCCGAGGGTAAAGGGGCTTGCCAGCGGGTTGGCGAGGATGGTCTGCATCTGGGCGCCTGCCGTGGAGAGCGAGGCGCCGACCGTTACCGCGATCAGCGCGATGGGCAGACGGATATCCCAGATGACCACCCGCAGCTGGTCACTTACCGCCGCCGGATCGGTGAGGGCGGAGATCACCTGCGCCAGCGTGTAGCGCGCCGGCCCGAGGGCAAGGTCGACACATACACTGAGGACGAGCGCGACCGTGAGGCCGGCCAGCACGAGGATACGGCGCAGGGCAAGTGCGCGGTATCGTATCCGCCCCGCCAGTGCCGGCTCCAGGACCACGCTCGCCATCGTTTACTCGCCCTTCAGCGAGACGAAATAACCCGGCTTGTAGGGCAGCGGCAGGAAACGTTCATGCAGTTCCTTGAGCGTTGCTTCCGGATCCAGATCGGCAAAGAGGTCCGGATGCAGCCATTTGGCGATCTGCTGGATGGCCACGAACTGGTAGGGGTTGTTGTAGAACTGGTGCCAGATGGCGTGGACATTGCCGTCCTTGACCGCCTTGATGCCGGTGAAGGCCGGGCGATGCGTCAGCCCTTCCAGCTTGCGGCGCGCCTCGGGGAGATCGGCGCCATAACCGACGCCCACCCATTTGCCATGCGGCACATAGGCTTCCCACTTGCCGCCGGTGATGATGACCTGGTCGGGGTTGGAGGCGATGATCTGCTCGGGGTTAACCGTGCCGAAGGTGCCGGGGATGATCCCCCTGGCCATATTGGTGCCGCCGGCAATCTCGACCATGCGGCCGAAATTCTCGTTGCCGAAGGACATGCAGCAATCATCCGAATAGCCACCCGCACGTTCCATGAAGACGACGGGCCTCGGCGGATTGGCTTTGGCGAGCGTGTCGGTCACGCGGGCAATGGCATCGGCGCGGAACTTGATGAATTCCTCGGCCAGCGCCTCCTTGCCCACCAGCTTGCCGATAAGGCGCATGCTGGGCTCGGTGTTCTCCATCGGCTTTTCACGGAAATCGACATAGACGAGCGGAATGCCGACCTTGCCGAGCTTCTCGATGTAACCGGCCTCTTCCGTCGCTGTCTTGGCATCCACATTCATCAGGATGACGTCGGGCTTCAGCGCCACTGCCTGCTCGATGTCGAAGGTGCCATCCTTCATGCCGCCGAAGGTCGGCAGCTTTGCGATCTGCGGGTATTTTTCCAGATAGGCGGCGTAGCTCTCCGGGTCTGCCTTGGGCAGATCATCCCGCCAGCCGACCACGCGGTGGAAGGGGGCGTCCTTGTCCAGCACGGCAAGGAAGTAAATCTGCCGGCCTTCACCCAGGATCATGCGCTCGGCGGGGGCGTTCACCTCCACGGTGCGGCCGGTGACATCGGTCACCGAAATCTTTTCGGCCAGCGCGGGGAACGCGGCCCCGAAAATGCCGATTGCCAGAAGGGCGGCCTTGCCTATATTGCGCATGAAAATTACTCGCAGTTGCAGCTTGCTCTGGCGATAAGTTTTTGGCCCCGGCAAGTCAAGATTCATTTTGCAAATGGATCGCAGTGGGCCGCCGAGTAATGATAAAAACCGGGCGGGTGCCGCCGAAAAAGAGAACGGTGATGACGGACGATCTGGCCGGTTACGGCAGCAATTACGATCTGCGCGACGAGATAAAGGCCTACTGGTCCCAGCGTGCCGAAACGTTCGACCAGTCACCGGGCCACGAGATTTTTTCAGACGATGAAAGGCGGGCCTGGCAGGCGCTGATCCTGCGCCATCTGGGCCCCGGCGCCGGGCGGCGGGCGCTTGATCTGGCCAGCGGCACCGGCGTGATCTCCCATCTGATGGACGATCTGGGCTATCAGGTGACCGGGCTCGACTGGTCGGAAGCGATGCTGGAGCGCGCCCGGGCCAAGGCGAAGGAGCGCAGCCGCTCCATCCGCTTTTTCCTCGGCGATGCGGAAGTGACGCGCGAGCCGGAGGCTTCCTATGACGTCATCATCACCCGCCATCTGGTCTGGACGCTGGTCGATCCGAAAGCCTGTTTTGCCGAATGGCTGCGGGTGCTGAAACCGGGCGGCCGGCTGCTGATCGTCGATGGCGACTTCGTCACTATCGGCTTTGGGGAAAGGCTGGTGAAGAAGCTGGCTGCGGCGGCGGAAAGGTTCGGGCTCGTCAAGCCCGAGCCGGTGCCGCATCCCCCCACCGCCATGGCCGAGACGCACCAGAGCATTCTCTCACGGGTCTATTTCTCGGCCGGCGCGCGGCAGGAGGCGGTGGTGGCGATGCTGCAGGAAGCGGGCTTCCGCACCCGCCTTGTCGACAGCAACCTGCGCCGCATCCATAGGGCGCAGCGGCGTAATTTCAGCTTCTTCAAGGGCCTTACGCGGGGACTGCAGCACCGTTACGCCATCTCGGTGGAGAAACCCTGAAACGTGGCAACGGCCCCGGCAGCAAGGCCGGGGCTGCGACGGGACGAAGGGGCGTTACACCATCGGCGGATTGAGGCGAGCAAAAGCCTCCTGCCGCTGGTAGGGAAAGTGCGGATAGGGCGCGGCAACGGCGCTTGCGGCATTCAGCCGGCCAATCTGGTCCGCCGTCAGCGCCCAGCCCACGGCACCCAGATTCTGGCGCAGCTGCGCTTCATTGCGCGCACCGATGATGACGGAAGAGACGGTTGGCCGCTGCGTAAGCCAGTTGAGCGCGATCTGCGGAATCGTCTTGCCGGTCTCCCCGGCAATCTCCTCCAGCACATCCACGACACGGAACAGCAACTCGTCATCGACGGGCGGGCCGAAGCTGGCGGTCTCATGCAGGCGGCTTCCTTCTGGCAGCGGGCTGCCACGCCGGATTTTGCCGGTCAGCCTGCCCCAGCCAAGCGGGCTCCACACCAGTGCGCCCAGCCCCTGATCGGCACCGAGCGGCATCAGGTCCCACTCATAGTCGCGGCCGATCAGCGAATAATAGACCTGGTTGGCGACATAACGCGGAAGCCCATGTTTTTCCGCTACAGCCAGCGACTTCATGATCTGCCAGCCGGCAAAGTTGGAGACGCCGACATAACGCAGCTTGCCGGCACGGATGAGCGTATCGAGCGTGGAGAGTACTTCTTCTACCGGCGTGCCGGCATCGAAGGCGTGCAGTTGCAAAAGATCGATATAATCGGTGCCGAGCCGCTTGAGCGCAGCCTCGACGGCGCGGACAAGGCGCAGGCGGGACGAGCCGGCATCGTTGGGGCCATCGCCCGTCGGCAGGCTGGTCTTGGTGGAGATCAGCACGCCGTCGCGGCGGCCCTTGATGGCGGCGCCCAGCACCTCTTCCGAGGCGCCGTTTGAATAGACATCGGCGGTATCGAACAGGGTAACGCCGGCCTCGAGGCAGATGTCGACAAGGCGGCGCGCCTCGGTGGCATCGGTTGCGCCCCAGGCACCGAAGAGCGGGCCGGAGCCGCCGAAGGTGCCGGCCCCGAAACTGAGAACCGGCACCTTGAGGCCGGATCTTCCAAGCGGGCGATAGTCCATCACGTCTCATCCTTGCTGAGGCCGGATGCCGGGGCATCGGGCTGATGGAGGAGAGATAGGTATGGGGCTTTCTGTGATATAGAGTGCCATCAGGCACATGATTTATGAGTTCAAGGACCAGATGGCGCGTTTTGACATCAACCGGTCCGGCGAGATGGAAGTCTTCGTCCAGGTAGTGGAGCAGGGCGGGTTTTCCGCCGCTGCCCGACTGTGCCGGATGACCCCGTCCGCCGTCAGCAAGCTCATCGCCCGGCTGGAGCTGCGGCTTGGCACGCGGCTTCTCAGCCGCTCCACCCGGCGGCTGGAGCTGACGCCGGAGGGCTGCGCCTTTTATGAGCGCGCCGTGCGCATTCTGGCGGATATCGCGGAGGCCGAAAATTCAGCCGGAGCGGGGGAACGGCCGGCCGGACGGGTGCGCCTCAATACCAGCGCCTCCTATGCCTCCCATGTTCTGGCGCCGGTCCTGCCGGACTTTCTGGCGCAGTATCCGCAGATCACCCTCGATATCGTGCAGACCGATCTGGTGATCGATCTGCTGGCCGAGCGTACCGATGTGGCGGTGCGGGCCGGCCCGCTCAAAAGCTCCACCCTCATCGCCCGCAAGCTGGGCGACACAGCCATGGTGATCGTCGGCTCCCCGGCCTATCTCGACCATGCAGGGGTGCCGCAGACGGTCGAGGATCTCGCTAGTCACAACTGCCTCGTGCCGGGTTATGTGCGGGCCATTGACGGGTGGCCCCTGAAAGTAGCCGGGGAGGTAGTGACCCTCTCCTCGGCCGGCCGGGTGTTGGCCAGTGACGGCGAGGCGCTGCGCCGGCTGGCGCTGGGCGGCAGCGGGCTCGTCCGGCTCGCCGCCTTTACCGTTGCCGCCGACATCGCTGCCGGCCGGCTGGTGCCGGTGCTGGAAGCGCTCAACCCCGGCGACCGCGAGAGCTTCAGCGCCGTTTATGCCGGGCAGGGCGGCCCGTTGCCCTCCCGCGTGCGGGCCGTGCTCGACTTTCTGGCCGAGCGGGGGCGGATCCCCTGAGTCAGGCTATCTGGTCGAGGTATATTAACGACGCACAAAAGTGAGTGGCTGAGTACAGTCCGGACTTTGGGCCTGTTCGGCCATAGCCGTCAGTAATGCCTTTTTGCTCTCAAGGCGCGGACGGTTACGCAATGCCTCGGGGCCTGATTCCAGGCGTCGAAGGGCTTCCGGATTATTCGCCATAACGGCGATCCGTTCCGCTTTCCACTCTGAGAATTTTATAGCCGGTCGCATCGTTTGATCTCTTGCCTAGGCGGTGTAGAACTCGACGGCGCTGTCGCCTACGAGAACAACAGCCGGCGTCATATCCTTCAACGCCAGCGCCAGATCGCTGAGCGCCAGCTCCATCTGTTCCAGCGGTAGCTTCGGCATTTGCGCCCTTGTTCAGCCGTCTATCCGCAAGCCTATCTGTGTTCACCGGGCAAATAAACGGCCATACAAAAGAACCCCGGAATGCAAGGATTCCGGGGTTCCTGAAATTGCCGAGAACGGAATGTCAGCGAGCAGCCTAGCTCGCCGCCTTCTCCATCAGCCCGGCGAAGCGCTCGAACAGATAGTGGCTGTCCTGCGGGCCGGGGGAGGCTTCGGGGTGGTACTGCACCGAGAACACCGGCTTGCCGTCAACGGCGATGCCTTCCAGCGTGCCGTCGAAGAGCGAGCTGTGGGTGCGCTTGACGCCTTCGGGCAGGCTCTCGTCCAGCACCATGAAGCCATGGTTCTGGCTGGTGATCTCCACCTTGCCGGTGGTGAGGTCCTGCACCGGGTGGTTACCGCCGCGATGGCCCTGATGCATCTTGCCGGTCTTGCCGCCTAGGGCGAGCGCCAGCAGCTGGTGGCCAAGGCAGATGCCGAAGAGCGGCTTGCCGGTATCCAGCAGCGCCTTGATGGTCGGCACGGCATATTCGCCGGTCGCGGCGGGGTCGCCCGGGCCGTTGGACAGGAAGATGCCGTCCGGCTCGTGGCGCAGGATTTCCTCCGCGCTTGCCGTGGCGGGCACCACCGTCACGTCGCAGCCGACAGAGGCGAGGCAGCGCAGGATGTTGCGCTTGGCACCGTAATCGACAGCCACGACCTTGAAACGCGGGTTCTCGAGCTTGCCGTAACCGTCCTTGAGGCTCCAGCGCGTCTCGTTCCAGTGGTAGGTCTGGCGGCAGCTGACTTCCTTGGCGAGATCCATGCCGTCAAGGCCGGGCCATGCCTTGGCCTTAGCCACCAGGGCCGGAATGTCGAACTTGCCGTCCGGCGCATGGGCGATGACGCCGGTGGGCGCGCCGGCGGCGCGCACCAGGCGGGTGAGGCGGCGGGTATCGACACCGGAGATACCGATAAGCCCGATGCGCTTCAGCCACTCGTCCAGATGCTTCTCGGCGCGCCAGTTGGAAGGATCGGTCACATCCGCGCGCAGCACGAGGCCGCGGCTGGCGGGCGTCACCGTCTCCATATCGTCAAGATTGGTGCCTACATTGCCGATATGCGGGAAGGTGAAGGTGATGATCTGCCCGGCATAGCTGGGGTCGGTCAGGATTTCCTGATAGCCGGTGAGCGAGGTGTTGAAGCAGACCTCGCCGACGGCCGATCCCTCGGCGCCGATGCCTCGGCCCCACAGCACGGTCCCATCGGCGAGGACGAGAGCGGCGGTGGCGCCTTCGGGCGCGGCGGTGGCTGACATGATCGCGAGGTCCTTCAACTTGTCGCCAGACGGGGCGGCCGCTGGCAGCGTGACGGCGTTTGCCTGATGGCAGGCGCGGGCAAACCTATCACGGGCTGGCCCCGTGAACGGTCTGTTAAGTGCTTACAGGCATGATGCGCCGTTTGCATAAGCAATCGCGGGGTCGCAGTCAAGCCCCTAGAGAAAATGAAAATCGTGCAAAATCAATGACTTGCGCGATTTCCGCTTTTGGTGGCGGTCTCTGGAGGCTTGCTATAGAGTCCGCGCCTTTCGGGGCTGGCGCCGGTTGCGCCGAGCCCGGATCAGTCTCAGGAGCCAAAAAACCCATGTTGCGTGAAACCCTTAGCGAAGCGATGAAGGATGCGATGCGCGCCAAGGACCAGGTGACGCTGCGCACCGTGCGTCTCATCATGGCCGCCATCAAGGATCGCGATATCGCTGCACGCGGCAACGGCAAGCCGGAGGGGCTCGATGATGGCGAGATCCAGTCGCTGCTGGTGACCATGATCAAGCAGCGCCGCGACTCGATCACCCAGTACGAGGCCGGTGGCCGCCCGGAGCTGGCAGCCGGTGAGGCCGAGGAAATTACCGTTATCGAGCGGTTCCTGCCGCGCCAGCTGGATGATGCCGAGATTGCGGCGGCCATTGACGAGGCGATCAAGGCCAGCGAAGCCACCTGTATCAAGGATATGGGCCGCTGCATGGCCGAACTGAAAGCCCGTTTTGCCGGCCAGATGGACTTTACCAAGGCCAGCGCCATCGTTCGCCAGAAGCTGGGCTGAGCCGGCGCCGGTTACGGCCGCCGATTCTCTGCCTGCTATGTGATCGGGCGTCCTTCCGGCAGGAAGGGCGCCCGTTTGCCTCTCTGGCGACAGGCAGGCTTTTCCTGCTCCCGGCCTGTTGCGGGCGCAGTTATCGCCATAAAATCAGCTTCCTGATGGATAAGCCTCCCGATGAGGGGGTAATGTTTTCGCCATGTCGCTTTCCCCCCAGTTTCTTGACGAGCTGCGCGCGCGCGTTCCGGTTTCGGAAGTTGCCGCCAAGCGGCTGAAGCTCACGCGTGCCGGGCGTGAGTTCAAGGGCTGCTGCCCGTTCCACGGGGAAAAAACACCCTCCTTCTACATCAATGACCAGAAGGGTTTTTTTCACTGCTTCGGCTGCGGCGCGCATGGCGACGTGCTGAGCTTTGTGATGCGGCACGACAATCTCGCTTTCATGGAAGCGGTGGAGCTGCTGGCGGGCGAGGCCGGGCTTGATGTGCCCAAGCCCACGCGCGAGGAAGCCGAGAAGGTCGAGCGGCAAAAGACGCTCTATGACCTGATCGATGCGGCTGCCCGCTTCTTCGAGGCGCAGCTGCGGGCGCCGGCCGGGCGGCAGGGGCTCGATTATTTCCGCCGCCGCGGCCTTGATGACGAGGCGATCACGCGCTTTCGCCTCGGTTACGCGCCGCAGGATGCGCAGGCCCTGATCGCCGCACTGAAACGCGACGGGTATGAAGAAGCCGACATGATCGAGGCCGGGCTCGTGCGCCGGGCCGATGACGGGCGGCTGTTCAGCTTCTTTCGCCACCGGGTGATGTTTCCCGTCGGCGACCGGCGCGACCGGATCGTCGCCTTCGGTGGCCGCCTGATGGAAGGCGACGGACCCAAATACATCAATACCGGCGACACCCCGCTCTTCCACAAGGGCCAGCTGCTCTACAACATGGCAAGCGCCCGCAAGGCCGCCGCCGATGGCCAGCCGCTCATTGTGGTGGAAGGCTATATGGATGTGATTGCGCTGGTGCGTGCCGGCTGGGACGGGGCGGTGGCGCCGCTCGGCACCGCGCTCACCGAAAGCCAGATTGAGGCGCTGTGGAAGCTGCAGCCCGGCGGGCGGCGGTTGCCGATCCTGTGTTTTGATGGCGACGGTGCCGGGCGCCGTGCGGCTGCCCGTGCTGCCGACCGCATCCTGCCGATGCTGAAGCCGGACCATTCGGTGCGGGTTGCCTTCCTGCCGGAAGGGGAAGACCCGGACTCGCTGTTGAAGAGCAGCGGCCCGGCGGCCATGCGCACCGTGCTGGAGGAGGCGCGTGATCTTGCCGCGCTCATCTATGCCATCGAGCGCGAGGCGACACCCGACACCACGCCTGAATCAATGGCCGGCCTCAAGGCCCGCCTCAATGACCGCGCCTCCGGCATCCAGAACGGCGATGTGCAGCAGGCCTATCGCAGCTGGCTGATGGAGCGCTTCTTCAACGAGCAGCGCCAGCGCCCGGCGCAAGCCCCCGCTGCCGGAGGGCAGCAGGGAGGCTGGCAACCGCGCAACGCCGGCGGCTGGAGCGGGGGCGGAGGCTTTCAGGGGCGGGGCGGGCGCCGCGGCGGGCCGCCGCCGGTGCAAATCCAGCGCAGGCGCCCTGGCCAGAGCATGCCGTCTTCCAAAGAACTGCTGCTGGCCATCGTGCTGGTGCGGCCCGGAATCTTCGACCATGTCGCCGAACCGCTCGGGCACCTTGAATATGGCGGGGATGGGCGTCTTGACAATTTCCGCCAGAAACTCATAAGTGCACTCTCCGAGGCCCCGGATCTTGACTCGGCGGCCCTCAGCAACCAACTCAGTCTTTCCGGGTACGACCGGATCGTTGCCGAGTTGAGGGAGATGGCAGCCTCCCACGCCCGTTATGCGCTGGGTGGGGTGCCGGATAGTGTGGTCTTGAGCCGATGGAATGCGCAGCACATGGCGCTGCAGCGTGACCATCTGCTGGATGAACTGAAGGAAGCAGGTCGCATGCGGCTTTTGAAGCCCGATAGCTTCGCGGAGGAACGCGTGGCCGAGCTGCACCGCCAGATAGAACATCTCGATCAAGCACTGAACAACCTTGGGGAGGATGACGACCAGCCCGCCGCCTGGACAGGCTCGGGAGGGTAGTTCACCCCATGGTAAGAGACGTTTCGTACCGGAATTGTTGAGGTTTTCGCCCGCAGAACTATTCCCCCCGCCGGATGGCAAGGTCCGCCGGGAGACAAAGGAATAGCCCTGACGGGCCATTTTCGTGGCGCCGCCCGCCCGTGGAGAGAGTAGCGAATGGCTAGCAAAGCGCAGACAGCCGAAGCCCAGGAGCCGCGCGAGGAGGCTGCCGAGGGCCCGATGCTGGATATCACCCAGCAGGCCGTCAAGAAGATGATCGCCAAGGGCAAGGAGCGCGGCTACATCACCTATGATGAGCTGAACGCCACCCTGCCCCCGGAAAAGATGTCCTCCGAGCAGATCGAGGACGTGATGGCCCTCCTCAGCGAGATGGGCATCAACGTCGTCGATAATGACGAGGCCGAGGAAGGCGCCGCCACCGAAGAGGATGGCGAGAGCGAAGCCCGGGGCGCCACTGGCAACATCGACGATGAAGATATCGGCCGTACCGATGACCCGGTGCGCATGTATCTGCGCGAGATGGGGTCGGTCGAGCTGCTGTCGCGCGAAGGCGAGATCGCGATCGCCAAGCGCATCGAGGCCGGCCGCGAGATGATGATCGGCGGCATTTGCGAAAGCCCGCTGACCCTCAAGGCCATCATCGAGTGGCATGACGCGCTGCGCGAAGGCAAAATTCTGCTGCGCGACATCATCGACCTCGACGCCACCTATGGCGCCGGCCCGGATGGCGCCGACGGCGAAGTGGGCGAAGACGGCCCGGACATGGAAGAGCGTGCCGAGTCCGACGAGGAAAACGAGAGCGAAGGCGAAGGCTCCGCTGAAGGCGGCGAGGGCAGTGACGGTGAAGGCCCCGCCGGCGAGGGCGAGGACAACGGCATGTCCCTCTCCGCCATGGAAGAGGCGCTGAAGCCGCAGGTCATCGAGACCTTCGAGAAGATTTCCGACACCTACGACAAGCTGCGCAAGCTGCAGGAAAGCCGCATGGAGGCTTTCACCAGCGGCGAGGCGCCGACCGCCCAGTCCGACAAGCGCTATGACAAGCTCAAGCAGGAGCTGGTCGAGCTGATGGAGACGGTGCGGCTCAACAACAACCGCATCGAGCAGCTGGTCGAGGAACTCTACGGCCAGAACAAGTCGCTGCTGGCGCTGGAAGGCCGCCTGCTGCGCGTGGCGCTCGACTGCCGCATCAAGCGCGAGGATTTCCTTGGCCAGTATTATGGCCACGAGCTTGATCCCGGCTGGCTGGAGCGTGTGGGCAAGTCCACCTCCAAGGCATGGCAGAAGTTCGCCCTGCGCGTGGATGAAGTGAACGCCATCCGCGGCCGCATCCAGGAAGTGAGCGAGGCCGTGCGCCTGCCGGTGGGTGAGTTCCGCCGCATCGTGCAGACGGTGCAGAAGGGCGAGAAGGAAGCCAGCCGTGCCAAGAAGGAAATGGTGGAGGCGAACCTTCGCCTCGTCATCTCCATCGCCAAGAAGTACACCAACCGCGGCCTGCAGTTCCTGGACCTCATCCAGGAAGGCAACATCGGCCTCATGAAGGCGGTCGACAAGTTCGAGTACCGCCGCGGCTACAAGTTCTCGACCTACGCCACCTGGTGGATCCGTCAGGCCATCACCCGCTCCATCGCGGACCAGGCCCGTACCATCCGTATCCCGGTGCACATGATCGAGACGATCAACAAGCTGGTGCGCACCAGCCGCCAGATGCTGCACGAGATCGGCCGCGAGCCGACCCCGGAAGAGCTGGCGGAACGTCTGATGATGCCGCTGGAGAAGGTGCGCAAGGTCCTCAAGATCGCCAAGGAGCCGATCTCCCTCGAAACGCCGATTGGCGATGAGGAAGACAGCCACCTCGGCGATTTCATCGAGGACAAGAACGCCATCCAGCCGATCGACGCCGCGATCCAGGCCAACCTGCGCGAAACCTGCACCCGCGTGCTCGCCAGCCTGACCCCGCGCGAGGAGCGTGTGCTGCGCATGCGCTTCGGCATCGGCATGAACACCGACCACACGCTGGAAGAAGTTGGCCAGCAGTTCTCGGTGACGCGCGAGCGTATCCGCCAGATCGAAGCCAAGGCCCTGCGCAAGCTCAAGCACCCGAGCCGCAGCCGCAAGCTGCGCAGCTTCCTCGATACCTGATCTCCCGAAGGGGCGTTTCAGAACCGTTAGTACAAGAACCCTTCCGGTCCCGTCCGGAAGGGTTCTTTTATTCTGGCGCCATCAGGGGCGCATTTCCCCACGCCAGTGCCCCTTCATATTCGGGCCAATCTCCACAGCGGCTAACGGTCAGAGCCATGGGGGATGGCAGGGTTTTGCCCAGTGCCTTTAAGCTGGCCTCGTAACGACACCAGCCCCGGTAAAAATCACCCTCCGGCACTTCATAACCCTGCTCTGTCAGCCAGCGCGTGAGGGAAGCGATGCGCCTTCCAGGGTCACGAAACTCGACATCGATGCCCACCGGCCCCGCAGGGTTAAGGGCAACGGCAATGAGCCGGCGGCTGTGGCTGATGCTGGCGTGGTACAGCTTGCCATTCGCTGTTATCCAAGGGCGTCCACCCTTGTCCTTTTGAAAGGAGATATCGCACTCTGGCAACGTGTCGCGTGCCAGAGATAGGAGAAGCTCCTGCGCCCTTTGCGAGGTGCGGCTGCGGTCCGGTCGTTCATGGTGGCCTTGCCCGTCGAGCCAGCACCAGCGCCAAAATGGGGTGCTGTCATGGATCGTATCCAGGCTGTTTTCTGTCGGCATTTTGTCAGCTTGCTGAAACAGATTGAGCTTTATGGTCGTGCTGTCGGGATTTCTGTTCCATCCCGACGATAAAATGCATAAACGAATGCGTTGATATGCAAGGGGGAGTTTTCAATGCGTGTTTTCCGGTTTGCTGTAGCAGCCCTTTTCATGTGCCTTCTGGTTTCGTGCCGGGCGCCGATCTATCAGGTGAGCGATGCGGAATTTCCGGCAGGTACGGAAAAGCTGAGCATGGCCGACATCAAGAGCGTGATCGTGCAGGTGGCTGCCGGCCGTGACTGGATCGTGTCTGAGACGGCTCCGGGCAAGCTGGTGCTGACCTATTCGCCGCGGGATGTAGAAGCCAAGGTCGAGGTGGATTTCGATCTCAAGAAATTCTCGATCCGCTATGTGGACAGCGTCAATCTCCTTTATGACGGTACCGAAATTCACCGGAACTATAATCGCTGGGTCAATAATCTTCAGCATGACATCCTTTCCGGGGTCTCGGTGAAGGTTGCTTCTGCCTCCTGACCGTTCTCTGTGATGACCGCTTTCAGTCTCCGTTTTCGCCGGACCCGGTTCTGGGGCGCACTTGATGGCTCGCTGGTCGAGATCAGCGAACCGGAAGGTGCGCGCCTGCCGGCCGGCGAGGCAGGCTCGCTGGCAACGGCTGTCCAGCCGATGTGGCGGCGGCGGCTCAATCCATTTGGCCGGATATCGATCCAGACGCTCACCCATGCGCTGGAGACACTGGAAAATCCGCGCGTCGTGTTCGCCTCGCGCCACGGCGATATGGAGCGCACCGTCAGGCTGATCGAGCAGGTTGCCAGCGACGGCACGGCGTCGCCCGCTGATTTCAGCATGGCCGTGCACAACGCTATCGCCGGCATTGCCTCCATCAACTGGCGGATAACTGCCAGCCACACCGCAATTGCAGCCGGTGAGGATACGGTGGTTTGCGCGCTGACAGAGGCTTTCTGCCAGCTTGCCGAAGCCCCGTCACAGCCAGTGGTTCTGGTCTATATCGATCTGCCGTTGCCGGAGATATATGCCGCCCATGACGACCCGGATGCCGCACCGGTTGCTATTGCAACGGTGCTGGAAAATGCCGGGCTGGAGCAAGGGAGCTTCACGGCCAGCTATGTTCCGGGGGATGGTGTTGGCGATCGCTGCAGGCAGCACGCCCGGCTCTTTTGTGACTTTGCACTCGATGCCGGGCAGATGTCGGCGGGGTTGATAGGCCGTAACGCCGGATGGAGGCTGGTGCGCAATGTATAGAAGCCTTGCGAAATGGCGCCGGGTACTGGCGACGGCGGCTTCTTTTACCGTCTTTGGCGTTGGCGGCTTTTTGCTGGCGACGACGGTTTTTCCGCTGCTGTTGCTGGCCATCCGCAATCCGGAGCGACGGCAGGCAGCGGCGCAGGGGCTGGTGTGCCGGAGTTTTGGCGGGTTCGTCCTGCTCTTGCGCTGGATGGACGTGGCGAGCGTTGAGGTGAGGGGTGCGGAACGGCTGAGCGCGGCGTCGGGGGCTGTGATCATTGCCAACCACCCGACCCTGCTGGATGTCGTGATCATTCTTGCCATGATGAAGCGTTGCCAGTGCGTGGTGAAGCAGAGCCTGCTGCGAAACCCGTTTCTGGGCGGGGTGGTGCGGGCGACCGGCTATATCCGCAACGGCGAGGATGCGGAGAATGTGATCCACGAGGCGGCACGCCAGCTACGCTCCGGCGCCAGCATCGTGATCTTTCCGGAAGGCACCCGTACCGCGCCGCGGCAGGTGCTGGGGCCGTTGCAACGCGGCGCTGCCAATATTGCGATTGAGGCCGGCGCCCCATTGATCCCGGTAGTGGTGCGGTGTAACCACGACACCCTGAAAAAAGGATCAAAATGGTATGACGTACCCGCGTCGCGTATCGACTACGTTCTGGAGGTCGGGACGCCACTGGTTTTCGGGGGAGAAAACGATAACGAGCAGCCAAGGCCGCTGCGGGCCCGTGCCCTGACGGGCGTTATAAATAATTATTTCATGGACAGGTTATCAGCATGACGTCGCTGGAAAATGAGCTGAAACTCTTCATCATCGAGACGCTTAATCTCGAAGATGTGAAGCCCGAGGATATCGACAGCAGTGAGCCGTTGTTTGGCGAGGGGCTGGGGCTGGATTCAATCGATGCGCTTGAGCTGGGCGTCGAGCTGCAGAAAAAATACAAGGTCCGGATCGATCCCAAGAAAGATGATGTGAAGGCGCATTTCGCCTCGGTCAGGGATCTCGCGGCTTTTCTGGTGGCTAGGGAGGCCGTTTCCAATGCGTAGCCGTGAGGATGTTTACCAGAAGCTGCAGGAGCTTCTGGTCGAGCTGTTTGATGTGCCGGCAGAGCGCGTAAAGCCCGATGCCCTGCTGTTCGAGGATCTTGAGCTGGACAGCATCGACGCTGTCGATCTGATGGTTCGTTTTCAGGAATTGACCGGCAAGAAGATATCGCCGGCCGAGTTCAAGTCGGTCCGGACGGTTGATGATGTTGTCGGCAAGATCCATGCCCTCCTCGGCAGCTAGGAGAGCGCTTGACGCTCTCCTGATCGTCGTGACGGTCTGTTATCCGTTCAGTGTCTATTTCACCGAACGCATGGCCTCGGCCGGCTGGTCGCTGGCTGTGCTGCTGGTGGTGATCGTGCTGCGAGCGGGGCTGTTTTTTGCCTCGGGGCGGCGGCTTGCCGGTGTGCTTGCGCTTGGTGTCGCGGCGGCGCTGGCCGGTTTTCACCAGTTGGGGCAGCTGGATGCGGTCCGGCTTTATCCGGTTCTGGTCAATCTGGTGTTTGCCGCCGTGTTCGGCACGACGCTGGTCTTTCCGCCGTCCCTGATCGAGCGGCTGGCGCGGCTGCGCGAGCCCGATCTTGATGCCTATGGCGTGCAGTACACCCGGCGGCTGACGCTGGTCTGGGTGGTGTTCTTTATCCTGAATGCGGGCCTTTGTACCTGGGCGGGGCTTGCCTGGCCGACAGAATACTGGGCGCTTTATACCGGGCTTGTTTCCTATCTGCTGGTGGGCGCGCTTTTTGTGGGCGAATGGCCCGTGCGCCGTTATTGCCGGCGCCGCCATGAAAGGCAGGCCTCGTGAGCGGCCTGTTTGATGCCCTGCTGGCGCCGGAACACCGGTCTCGCACCGTGTGTCTTGAAGCCGGACGCCGTGTTTCAGCCGCAGATATCTCCAGCCAGATCGACCGGCTCGCGCCTCACATGGGTGCCCGGCGTATCGCGCTCAGCTGCCGGTCGGCCCGGCTTTTCCTTGTGGCGCTGGTAGCGATCTGGCGCAGTGGCGGCACAGTGGTGCTGCCTGCCAATGACCGGCCCGGTTATCTGGCTGAAATCGCGCAGAGCTTTGACCAGCTGATGGATGATGCGGCAATTGCCGGTTATCTGGCTCTCGGTGACGCCGACACCGCGTCCGTCCCGCTGCCGGCGCCGGAGGAATGCAGGCTGGTGTTTTTCACCTCCGGCTCTACCGGAGCGGTGAAGGAGGTTCCCAAGACCCTCGCCCAGCTGGAGAGCGAGGTGGCGGAGCTTGAGCGCCACTGGGGCGCGGGGATGGACGCTGCCGGCTGCACATACGGCTTCGTTTCGCACCAGCATCTCTACGGCCTCGTCTTCAGGCTGTTATGGCCGGTCATCGCCGGGCGGCCCTTCAAGGCTGAACAGGTCGAGCGCTGGGAGGCTGTTGCCGCCGACCTTGCTCCGGCGGATATCCTCATTGCCACGCCGGCTCATCTGCGCTCCCTGCACGCAGCGCCCGCGCCCGGCGCCGGGCCCGGCGTGGTTTTCAGCGCAGGCGGCCCCCTTGAGCCGGAAACGGCAAACGAGGCCGCGCGTTGCCTTGGCTTTTTCCCCACGGAAATCTATGGCAGCACCGAAACCGGGGCTCTTGCCTGGAAGCAGCAGGATGCTGCCGGGACCGGTGGACTGCTCTGGTCGGCGTTGCCGGGGGTGGAGGTTGCCGGCAACGCTGCCGGTTGCCTGACCGTCAAGGCCGTCTATGTCGCTGGGCAGAGCTGGTTTGAAACCCAGGATCTTGCGGTCATGGCGCCGCAGATCGGGCGCTTTGAACTCAAGGGGCGGGCGGACAGGGTGGTTAAGATAGCCGGCAGGCGCGTTTCCATTTCCGCGGTCGAGCGGCGGTTGCTGCAAAACGAGTTGGTGAGCGATGCCGTTGTGTTTCCCGGTGACGGGAGCGGGGCAGCCCGTCTGGCGGCGGTAATTGTGCCGTCAGCAGCCGGCGCGGAGCGCCTTGCCGATCTGGGCACTTTCCGGTTTGGCCGCCTGCTGAGGGCCGAGCTCGCCCGGTATGAAGAAGCTGCGGCTCTGCCGCAGCACTGGCGCTTCGTGGAAGAAATGCCGGCGGACAGCCAGGGCAAGCGCCCCTATCACCTGCTGGCCTCGCTTTTCGAGCCCGGTGAGGCGGAGGCTGCGGGCATCCCCGTGCTGGAGGAAATCAGGGAAAGCGAGCGGTGTTATCGGGTGCGGCTGCGCCTTGACGAAAAACTGCTCTATTTCAAAGGGCATTTTGCCGAATTCGCGCTGCTGCCCGGTGTGGTTCAGCTCGACTGGGCCGTAGAACTTGCCCGTACCCTGTTTGAAATGCCGGCCGATCTCTCTGAGGTCGGGCCGCTCAAGTTCCGCCGTCCGCTGGTGCCGGGAGCCGAGGTGGACCTGGTGCTTGAGCAGGACCCGCAGCGCCCGAGGATCGCCTTTCGCTATCTTGTGGCCGGCGAGGAGCACGCCAGCGGCGTACTGAAATGGGATGCCCGGTCCCCATGAAAATCTGCGCAGTCATTCCGACCTGCAATCATTACAAGGCCCTGCCGGAGATTGTCCGGCGGCTGCGGGATGCCGGGCTTACCCTGTACGTCATCGATGATGGCTCGCGGGCGGAGGCAGCCATCCACATTGCCGCACTGAACGATCCTGCCGGGGGAGTTCATGTCGAGCGGCTGCCGGTCAATGCCGGCAAGGGCGCTGCCGTCATCAAGGGGCTGGAGCTTGCCTCGCGCGCCGGCTTCAGCCACGCCGCGCAGATCGACGCCGACGGGCAGCATGATCTGGCCCGGCTGGACGAGATGATGCGCCTGTCGCGGGAGGCGCCGCAGGCGCTGGTAACCGGTGTGCCGCAATATGACCGCTCGATCCCGCTGGGGCGAAAGCTGGGGCGTTGGATCACGCATTTCTGGGTATGGGTGGAGACACTCTCCTTCGTCATTCGCGACAGCATGTGCGGGTTTCGGGTCTATCCCGTGGAAGCCAGCCTCGCCGTATGGCGCGAGGAGCCGGTTGGCCGGCGTATGGATTTTGATACCGAGATCATGGTCCGGCTGTTCTGGCGCGGCGTTCCGGTCCGGCAGTTGCCTGTCGGCGTGACATACCCTGCCGGCAATCTCTCGAATTTCCGCGGGCTGGCGGACAATGTGCGTATCAGCTGGATGCATACGCGCCTTTTCTTCGGGATGGTGCGGCGGCTGCCGGGTTATCTGGCGCGGGGCGCGCGCTGGGCGCGCGGTCCGGCTGTCGGCCCGTCAGCGGCAGGGGGGGCGGAGCGCCAGAACTGGGCAAACCTTGGGGAGCGGGGCGGGTATTTGGGCCTTCGTTTCCTGTTCGCAGTCCACGCGCTTTTCGGGCGGCGTCTGTGCTCCTGGGCCATGCTGCCGGTAATCTTCTATTTCTATGCCAGCGGCAGGACGGCGCGGGATGCCTCCCGCGCGTTCCTGGCCCGGGTCCGGCGCGTGGGTACCCCGGCCGGTGTGCTGGTGCCCGGCAGCTTCGGGCATTTTTTGCAATTCGGCGGTGCGCTCCTCGACAAGATTGCGGCCTGGAGCGGCCAGATAACGACAGATGATGTGCGCCTGCCGGCAGGGGCTGACAGTCTCTTTTCCTTCCTGCCGAAGGATGAGGCCATCATCCTCTTCGTCTCCCATTTCGGGAACATCGAGGTGATCCGGGCGATTGCCAGCATGGAGCGGGACTTCCGCGTCAATGTCCTGCTGCACCAGAAAAACGCGGCAAAGTTTGCGCGCATTCTTCAGCAAGCCTCCGCCCGCTCACAGGTCGACCTGATCGAGATCGAGGATATGGGGCCGGGCACTGCCATGGCGCTCAGCGAGAAAGTGGCGCGCGGTGAATGGGTGGTTATCGCCGCCGACCGGCTGCCCCCTTCCGGCGAGGGGCGCGGCGTGAGCGTACCCTTTCTGGGCGAAGCGGCAGAATTCCCGCAAGGGCCCTATATCCTCGCCCATCTTTTGCAAAAGCCGGTCTATATGGCCGCCGCCTGGCGTGAAGATCAGGGATACCGGCTGGCATGCGACAAGCTGGCGGACAGGATCATCCTGCCCCGGGCCAGGCGGTCTGCGGCAATCGCTGCCAACGCGGCGCACTATGCGCGCTGGCTGGAAAGGCTGGTTCTGCGCGCGCCGGGCCAGTGGTTCAATTTCTATGACTTCTGGGCTGCCCGCCCTGATCAGCAACCGGCCGGGCCTGAAGCGGCGCCGCAAGAAGGGTCATTGGCGAAATGATAACGGCCAGAACAGCAATCAAGGTGCAGTTCAACCATCTGGACCCGATGGGGGTGGTCTGGCACGGCAACTACATCGCCTTCATGGAGGCGGCGCGGTCCGATCTTCTCGGGATGATTGGCTATAATTATCCGGAGATGGACCAGTCCGGTTATTTCTGGCCGATCGTCGACATGAAGGTGAAGTATATCCGGCCCGGCCGGTTCGGTCAGGTGCTGGATATCCAGACGACACTCAAGGAATACGAAAACCGGCTGTGCGTGGATTATCTGATCCGGGATGCCGCCACCGGCGAGAAGATGACAAAGGCCAGCACCATCCAGGTTGCTGTGGAGAAGGTTAGCGGGGAAATGCAGTTCCGCTCGCCGGACTGCTTCATCACTCTGGTGGAGGCATTCGGTGCGTAATCTGGCCTGTCTTCTTCTGCTGATGCTGATTGTCGTGGCCGGTGTGAACGCGGCCCATGCTGAAAGCCCGCAGCCCGGCGGCCCCCGGCTGGGGGCAGATCAATATCTGCAGGGTGACTTCGTGATGGAGCGCCATCTGGCAGGCTTTGAAAAGCCGCTGACCTCACGCGGGCATTTTGTTGTCGCGCCTGCTTCCGGCCTCCTCTGGCAGACGCAGGAGCCTTTTGCCGGAACGACCATCCTGACCCCGTCCGGCATTGACCGGCTTGATGCCGGCGGCGCCCGCTCTCATGTCGCGAGCGGAGACCAGTTTGCGGCCATCGCCCGGCTGATTGCCGACATGCTTGCCGGCGATATCGCGGCCCTTAAAGACGGCTTTGCTATCAGCACCCGGCAGCAGGAGGGCGGGCGCTGGAGCGCCGTGCTGACACCGGCAAGCGGCAATCCGGTGGCAGCCGCGGTCAGCCAGCTTGAGGCCGAAGGAGGGCAGTTTGTCTCTCAGGTAAAGGTGGGGCGCCCCGGTGGTGACTTTGACCTGATTGCCCTTGAAAACCAGTCCGTCGCCGCCTTGCCGCTGCCGGATGAGGCCGCGCAGTTCCTCGGCAAGGGGAGCAACTGACGGGTGCGGGCTTTCCTGTGGTGTGCGCTCCTGCTGGCGGTGCTGGCTGCAACCGTCTGGCGGCTGGAGACCGGCACCGGCAGTTTCAGCGGTGATTTTCTCTCCCTTGTCGGGGCGGAGGCGAGCCCGCAATCAGGCGGGGCGGATGATGTAGAGGCGGCGCGCCATATCGTTGCGCAGGATGCAGGGCGTGCAATCTTCCTGCTCTCCGGCAAGGATCGTGGGGTTGTAACCACAGCAGCGGGCGATCTTGCGCAAAAGCTGCTTGCGCTGCCGGGGACGGCAGGGGTCACCTCGCCTGCAAACCAGCAGGAGCGTCTGGGCAAGCTCATGGCGCTCTATGGCCTGTATGAGCCCGGGTTACTGGCGGAAAAGGACCGGCAGGCGCTGATGCAGGGCAAGGGCGAGGCGCTTTACCAGCGTGCCTTGCAGACTCTTTTTTCTCCCGAAATGCCGGTCAGTGCCCGTTCTCTGGCAGCTGATCCCTTCTTCCTGCTGCCACCCTTCCTGCTGGAACTGGCTGAAAAGGCGGGCGGCGGCTCGGGCATCGTTGAAAAGGACGGGCTGTTCCACGCGCCGGTCTATGTTGCCCTCAGGGACGGAACCGGCCTTGCTGCCGGACAGTGGGTGAGCGGTGTTTCGCAGATATTGGCCGGGCTGGATCTGCCGGACGGTGTTTCGCTCCGGCGCACCGGCCAGGTGTTCTTCTCGCAGGCACAGCAGGTCTCGGCGCGGCTGGATGTGCAGCGCATCGGCCTTTGGGCGAGCCTTGCTATTGTTGCCATGTTCCTGCTGGTTTTCCGCTCCTGGGTCCCACTGCTGCTGGGCCTCTTGACGGTTGGCAGCGGCGTGCTGGCCGGATTTGCATCCGTACTGTTCTGCTTCAGCTCGGTGCATGTGATCGCGCTTGTTTTCGGCACCAGCCTGATCGGCATGGCCGTTGACTATGCGCTGCATCTGGCAACGGTGCCCTTGCCGGGCGGGGATGGGCAGGCAAGGTTGCGGCGTATCCTGCCGGGGCTTTTGCTTGGGCTCGTCACGTCGGTCGCGGGATTTGCCGCGCTGGCAATCACTCCGGCCGTGCTGCTTTTCCAGATCGCCGTCTTTTCTGCCACGGGGCTGATCGCGGCGTTCCTGACGGTTTTTTTCGTCGGCCCGGTGCTGCCGCAGCGGCCTGTGCGCCCCTTCTGGCTGGCGGCTCCTGCGCTTGCGGCAGTCGAGCGCTTTTATGAGCGCCTGCGCCTTGGCCGGCGCGCCCGAATAGCGGCATTGCTGGTCATGATTGCCGCGGCAGCGCTGGCCGTGATGCTGGTGCGGGGCGACGACGACATAAGGCGGCTCGGGCGCGTTGACCCGGACCTGCGCGATGAAGCGGCAACCATCTCGAATGTGCTCTCCCTTGGCGCCCGGCCCTTTGTGATCCGGGTAAGCGGAGCCAGTGCCGAACAGCGCCTTGAACGTGAAGAAGAACTGCGGGCAAAGCTTGCGCCGCTGATCGTAGAGGGGGCGCTTCAAGGGCTGTTGAGCCCTGCCGACTTTATCCCTTCGCTCAGGCGCCAGCAGCAGGACCGGGCGCTGGCCTTGCAGGCCCTCTATGGGCCCTATGGCGACAAGCTGGCGCAGAACCTGCCCGTGCCGGTCAACGGGCCGGCGAGTGCGGGACTTGCTTTTGACGGAGCTGTGCGTGCCGCCCTGCCGGAACTGGCTGCCCTTGCTTATGACGACGGCAGCGATCTGGTGCAGTTGCGGGGAGTAAGCGATGTGGCGCGGGTGGAGGCGGTGGTCCGGCAGGCGGACTATGCCCGTCTGATTGATCCGGTCGAGATGATCTCCCGCCAGTTGGGGGATTACCGGCACAAGGCCGGTTTCGCCCTGGCGCTGACCGCTCTTGCCGCTCTTGCCATTGCGACCTGGCGGTATGGCTGGTTTACCGGGCTTTGTGTCTGTGCGGCGCCTTGCGGGGCGGTTCTGGCCGCGCTTCTGGGCAGTCTCCTGCTGGGTGTGCCGAGCAATCTCTTTACGACGATGGCACTCGTTCTGGTGTTCGGAGTGGGGGCCGATTACGTGCTTTTTATTGCCGAGAGCCGGGGGGTGACCGAAGGGCACGGAACCAGCCTTGCCGTCTTCCTTTGCCTTTTAAGCAGCCTTTTCGGTTTCGGTTTGCTGGCCACCAGCTCGGTCCCGCTTGTCAGTGATATCGGCAGTGTGATCGCCCTTGGTCTGGTGGCGGCCTGGCTGCTGGCACCGCTGATGGCCCGTGACACTGCCCGTGGCGGCGAGGGTTGAAGAATGCATGATTGTGATGTGGCGATTATTGGCGCGGGGCCGGCCGGCAGCGTAGCCGCCAAGTTCCTGACAGATGCAGGTCTTTGCGTCACCGTGCTGGAGGCCCAGCATTTTCCGCGCTTCATGATTGGCGAGAGCCTGCTGCCCAACAGCATGAATATCCTTGAGCGCTGCGGCCTGCTTGAGGCGGTCAGCAAGGCGGGCTTCCAGTTCAAGACCGGGGCGGTTTTCCAGCGGGCCGAGATGCGGCGGTCCATTGATTTTCGCGAGAATTTCGAGAGTGCCGGCTGGGGAACGACCTTTCAGGTGCAGCGCGCCCGCTTCGATGCCCTGCTGGCCGAAGAGGCCGCCAAGGCCGGCGCCAGGGTGCGCTTCGGGCACAAGGTCGAGGCGGCCCGGCTGAGGGAGGGGGACTGCCACCTTTCCTTTGTGGATGAAGCCGGACGAGCCGGGCAGCTTTCATCCCGCTTTGTCGTGGATGCCAGCGGCTTTGGCCGTGTGCTGCCGCGCCTCCTGGATATGCCGGATGCCAGCAGGCTGATGCCGCGACGGGCGATTTTCGGCCATTTTGCCCTGCAGCCGGGGCTGCCGGATTTTGACCGGGAAAGGATACTGATCACCGTTCATCCGGACCGGCAGGACATCTGGTACTGGCTGATCCCGTTTTCAGACAACAGCGCGTCTGTCGGTGTGGTGTTCCCGGAGGAAGATGCCGCCGGGGCAGGCAGTGTCGGGGAAGCCTTCGGGCGGTTGGTCGCCGCCACCGATCTGGCGCGCCTGCTCTCCGGCGCCCGGCCGGTGCGCGAGCTTTCAAGCCTTGCCGGATATGCCAGCAGGGCCCACGAGCTTCATGGTGACGGTTATGTGCTGCTCGGCAATTCGGCAGGGTTCCTCGACCCCATCTTTTCTTCCGGCGTTACCATCGCGCTTTATTCCGCCGAACTTGCCGCCAGGGCGATCATCAGCCGCTGCCGCGGGGAGGTGGTTGACTGGGAGGCGGCCTATGCGGGCCCGCTCGGTCAGGGGGTCGATACGTTCCGCTCCTATGTCAGCGCCTGGTATGACGGCCGCTTGCAGGACATCATTTTCAACCAGCCCGAAGAAGATTCCCCGCTCAAGCGCATGATCGTCTCAATTCTGGCCGGATATGCGTGGAACCGTGAAAACAAGCTGGTCGCCCAGACTGATCGTTATCTCAACATGTTGTACGAGTTATGCGCCACTACGCCTGCCTGATCCTTGCCGCGCTGCTGATGAGCGGCTGCGCTGCCTCCCACCCTTCCGCAAGCGGAACCACTGCGGTTCCCGCTGCCACTACGGCTGTATCTACACGGATCGAGCTTCAGCCGGGCCTTGCCCTTGAGCTGCCGCGCGAGCCGTGGCCGGCAAGTGCCGGCACTGTTGATGTCGAGCAGCAGATTGTCGCGACCGCCCCTGATGGCAGCACCAACGAGTTTGCCGCCCGGCTGGCTATGAAGCCCGGCGATGTGCATATCGTCATGCTGGATGGCCTCGGACGACGGGCAATCGACGCACACTGGACTGCCTCGTCACTGGAGGTGAACGCTGCGGACTGGCTGCCCCGACAGGTCGATCCCCGCCGCGCGCTGGCGGATGTGCTCCTGGTCTACTGGCCGCAGGACGTGCTGAAGCAGGCCTTGCCGCAGACAGCCGAACTGCTTGAGCTTGAAGGGGGGCGTGCCATTCTGGATCGCCAGACCGGCAAACCCCTTGTCGAGATAAACCGGCCGCAGCCGGACCAATGGCAAGGCGCCGCCAGCCTTGCGAATCTTGATCTTGGTTACAGCCTGACCATCCAATCCCGAAAGCTTGGGGAGTAGGCCATGCAGGAAGCTGCGCTGTATCTGCAGGCGCTGGGCATTGTCTCCGCCCTCGGCATTGGCAAGGACGAGACCGTTGCCGCGTTGCAGGGGCTGCGACCTTCCAGCATGGCGGCCCGGCCGGGCTATCTGCCGGAGCGCGAGGTAGTGGTTGGCGAGGTGCCAGGCACGCTGGAGGCCTTGCCTGCCGGCATGGACGCCCATGATACCCGCACGAACCGGCTTTTATGGGCTGCAGCCCGGCAAATCCGGCCCGAGATAGAAGCTGCCCTTGGCCGGTATGGCGCCGGGCGCATTGGCGTCGTTTTGGGAACAAGCACCTCCGGAATAGAGGAGGGCACCGCGGCCTATGCCCATTATTTGCAGGACGGGCGGCTTCCGGATGGTTTTGTCTATCGCCGGCAGGAGTTGAGCGGGCCGGCGGAGTTTCTGCGCGATGCGCTGGGCGTGGCCGGGCCCGCCTACACCATTTCCACCGCCTGTTCCTCCAGTGCCAAGGTTCTGGCGGCCGGGCGCCGGCTTGTGCGTATGGGGCTTTGCGACGCAGTGCTGGTGGGAGGCGTTGACGGGCTTTGCCGCTTTACCGTTGCCGGGTTCGATGCGTTGAGCTCGGTCTCGGCGACATTGTGCAATCCCATGAGTACCAATCGCGATGGCATCAATATCGGCGAAGGCGCCGCCCTTTTCCTGATGGGGCGGGAAGAGGCGCCGGTTGCCCTGCTTGGCGTCGGGGAGTCTTCCGATGCCCATCACCCCAGCGCGCCGCACCCGGAAGGCAAGGGCGCAATTGCCGCCATGCGCATGGCGCTGGCCGAAGCGGGCCTGACCCCGGACGAGATCAGCTATCTTAACCTTCATGGCACGGCAACGCCGCTCAATGACGAGATGGAAGCCCGCGCCGTTGTCGAGGTGCTGGGCCACCACGTCGCCGCCAGTTCCACCAAACCCCTTACGGGCCATACGCTGGGGGCTGCCGGCGCCATCGAGGCGGCTATCCTCTGGCTGCTGCTGGCTGTACCGGGCATGTCGCTGCCCCGCCATGTCTGGGATGGCGCCGCCGATCCGGCCCTGCCGGAACTGGCGCTGGTGACAGGCGCCCGCCTCGTGCCGAAAGGCAGGATAGCCATGATGAGCAGTTCGTTTGCTTTTGGTGGCAGCAACGCGGCTGTGATTCTGGCCCGCGGGGCCGGTGCGGCATGAGCGAACTCGCAGGCTTCCCGCCCGTCGCGGCGCTGGTGCCGCATGCGCCGCCCATGCTGCTGATTGACCGGATTGCTGCGGCCAGCGCCAACAGCATGACGGTGAAGGTGCAGGTCACGGCGGCCAGCCTGTTTTACCGGCCGGGCCGGGGGGTGCCGTCCCATGTGGGGATTGAATATATCGCCCAGACCATCGCGGCCATCGCGGGGTATCGCCAGCATCTGGCGCAGCAGAAGGTAGAGCCCCGCGTCGGTTTCCTTCTCGGGACACGCCGCATGTCGGTTCTGGAGCCGTGGTTTGTACCGGGCTCGCAGCTTGATGTGGCAGTCGAAGGCATCTTTGAAGACGGGCAGATGGCCGTCTTTGACGGGACTGTCCATAACGAGGGGCGTTTGGTAGTAAGCGCCAGGGTCAACGTATATCAGCCGGATGATCTCCGGGACTTTTCACAGAAAAACGAAGAAATTGGCTAGACTCATTCTCGTGACGGGCGCCAGCAAGGGCATTGGCGCCGCCGTTGCCCGCCGGCTGGCGCGGGACGGCTTCGACATTGCAATCCACTATAATTCCGATGCGGAAGGCGCCGGCGCCGTCGCGCGGGATGTGGAAGCCTGCGGGCAGGCCGCCTTGCGCCTCCAGTTCGATGTGGCAGACCGCCAGGCAACCGCTGATGCGCTGGAAGCCTTCATGGCAAGCCATGGCGCGCCCTACGGGCTGGTGATGAATGCCGGTATTGCCCGTGATGCGCCGTTTCCCGCCCTAGAGGGGGAGGACTGGGATGCCGTGCTCGGTACCAATCTTGACGGCTTTTACAATGTTGCCCGGCCGCTGGTGATGCCGATGATCCAGGCCCGCAAGGGAGGGCGTATTGTGGCGCTCACCTCCATTGCCGGGCTCGCGGGAAATCGCGGTCAGGTCAACTACTCCGCGTCCAAGGCCGGCATCATCGGTGCGGTCAAGGCGCTGGCGCTGGAACTGGCCAAGCGGAAGATAACAGTCAATGCCGTGGCTCCCGGCGTCATCGAGACACAGATGACCGAGGGGCTTCCGGCAGAACATCTGGAAGCGCTCATTCCGATGCGGCGCTACGGCACGGCAGACGAGGTGGCTGCGGCTGTCGCTTTCCTATGCGGGGACGAGGCGGGTTACATCACCCGGCAGGTCATAAGCGTGAACGGGGGAATGTTATGAACCGGCGTGTCGTCGTAACCGGCATGGCCGGCATCACCGCGCTCGGGGATGACTGGGCGGGCATCAAGGAAAAGATGCTGGCCGGGCAGACCGGTATTCGCCGGATGGAAGACTGGGAAGGGCGGTATGACCTCCGCACCCGGCTGGCCGCCCCGGTAAGCAGCTTTGAAACCGGCACCCGCTTTACCCGCAAGCAGGCAAGGGGAATGGGCCGTGTCGCCGAAATGGCGGCAAGCGCCACGGCTGCGGCACTCGGCGAGGCCGGCTTGCTGGAGGAAAAGGCCCTGCTGCGCGGCGGGCGGGTGGGTATTGCCTATGGCTCGTCCTTCGGCAGCACGGCGCCGGTGGTGGGCTTTGCCAGACTGATGGAAACCGGCAATTCCAACACCATTACCGCAACCAGCTATATCCAGATGATGAGCCATACGGCAGCGGTGAATATCGGCCTGCTCTATGGCATTTCCGGCCGCATCATCCCGACTTCCACGGCCTGCACTTCCGGCAGCATGGGTATCGGCTATGCCTATGAGGCCATCAGGTTCGGCCTTCAGGATGTGATGATTGCCGGCGGGGCAGAGGAGCTGTGCCCGACCATGGTGGCGGTGTTTGATACGCTTTTTGCCACCAGTGTGCGCAATCATGACCCGGAGCTGACGCCGCGGCCTTTCGACCGCAACCGGGACGGCCTTGTGATCGGCGAGGGAGCGGCGACGCTCATCCTTGAAGAATATGAACATGCAAGGGCGCGCGGTGCGACCATTTTGGCGGAGATTGTGGGGTTTGCCTCCAACTCCGACGGCGCGCATGTAACCCAGCCCGTGCCTGGCACGATCCGGATCGCCCTGCAGCAGGCCCTGGCGTCTGCCGGGCTTGCTGCCGATGACATCGCACTCGTCAACGGCCATGGCACGGCAACGGATCACGGGGATGTCGCCGAGAGCCATGCAACGCGCGATGTGTTCGGGCGGGCAGTGCCACTTCATACGCTGAAGGGCCATTTCGGACACAGCCTGGGTGCCTGCGGCGCCATTGAAGCCTGGCTTGGTATTGAGATGATCCGGGAGAAGATGGTTATCCCGATCGCCAATCTCGAGGCGGTCGATCCAGCCTGTGCGGAACTGGATTATATCGCCGGCTCGGTTCGTGAGGTGGATGCAGAACACTGGATGTCGAACAACTTCGCTTTTGGCGGCATCAACACGTCGCTGATTTTCCGCGCCGCCTGAAGAGGGGCCCCTGTGGGTCCAGCCTTCCGGCTTCGCTGCCGCGAGGTTTTTCTTCTGCCGCAGGTGCGTCATGAACTTGCAATCGTCGGCCGGTTTCGCCAAATTGCGCCGGCGCTCGGGGGCCGATAGCTCAACTGGTTAGAGCCGACCGCTCATAACGGTCTGGTTGGGGGTTCAAGTCCCTCTCGGCCTACCAGCGCACTTCTTTCCCAAATCCCGCAATTGTCTGCGCCGGCGCTCCTTCTGCTCCGGCGGACTTCATGCATGCCTGCTGCATAAATTGAATTTTGTGAAAAATTTTATGAGTATTGGTTGCGGGAGATGCAGCTCGATCAGAACAGATCGCCTCCCGGCCATTAACTATGTGATGCGTCCTATGCCGTGTCATTGAAGGGCCTTGGTTATAATTTCCTTCTTATGCAAACTGGACTGTGCCCACCGCCCTGCGGTGGACGAAACGGCTGTCGGCTGGCTGCCAGTATTTGAGCAGCAATGGGGGTTATCATTTCTGCGGCGCTTCTCGACCGGGTTTTCGAGACCCTATCTGTCTCCCGCTCTCTGGAAGAACTGACACGGCCCCTGCTCGGTCTGCTGCAGGCGGTCACCGGGCTCGACAGCGCCTATCTGACCCAGGTGGATGAAGGCGCGGGCGTGCAGAGCATCCTCTTTTCCAACAACAGCCGCGCCATGGTGATTCCCGAAGGGCTGTCGGTGCCGTGGGGCGATACCCTTTGCAAACGCGCCCTCGATGAAAACTGCGCCTATACCGACGATGTTGCCGCCCGATGGGGTGAGAGCGAGGCTGCCAGGGCACTGGGCATCCAGACCTATGCCAGCACCCCCATCTATCTGGAAAGCGGGGCGCTTTATGGCACGTTGTGCGCGGCAAGCTCCGAGCGTCGGCCCTTGTCGCCCGACGGCCAGCAGGTGCTCTCGCTGTTTTCCACCCTGATCGCCCAGCAGGTTCAGCGCGAGCAGTTGCTGGAGCAGCTTCAAAGCGCCAACCGTGCACTTGAGGCGGCATCGGTTACCGACATGCTGACCGGGCTGCCCAACCGCCGGTTCATCTTCGATGAGTTGCGGCGGCTGTTCCTGCTTGCCGGCCGCGCCGGGCAGAAGGTGCTGGTCGCCTTTGTCGATCTGGATGGTTTCAAGGCGATCAATGACAACTGGGGCCATGAGGTTGGTGATGCGTTTCTGGTCGAGGTTGGCCGGCGGCTTGCGGCCGGGCTCAGGGCCAGCGACACGCTCGGGCGGCTGGGGGGCGACGAGTTCGTGATCATCGGCCTTACTGCGCCGGGCGAGCGGCCGGGGCAGGCGGCGGAAGCGGCCCATCGCCGGCTCACCCCTCTGCTGGTCGGCCACTATGCCCTGCGCGGCGTGGCCTTCGATTATCAGGGCGCCAGCTTCGGCGTGATCGAGGCCGACCCGGCGGAAACAACGCCAGAAGACGCCCTGCGTGACGCCGATACGCTGATGTATCAGGACAAGAAGAAAAACCGCGAGGCGCGCCGGGCGGCGGGTTAGCGCAGCTGGGCTGCCGTCAGCCGCAGCGGCGTGATGGCGGCGGCTTGTCTGATCTCGTTTGCCAGATAATCCACGAACACCCGCACCTTGGCTGAAAGATTGTGCCGCTCGGGATAGACCGCCGCGATGTTGGCGGTCTGCAGATAATGCGGCAGCACCACCTTCAGCCGGCCGTCACGCACATGGCGGGCAATATCCCATTCCGAGCGCAGCATGATGCCGTGACCGTCAAGCGCCCAGCCAAGGGCGATCTCGCCGTCATTGGTGCTGAGATTGCCCGACACCTTGCTGTGCGGCAGCTCGCCGTCCAGCTCGTCAAAGCGCCAGATATCATAGGCATCGTAATCCTGGCGCAGCACGATGCAGTCGTGCCGTTGCAGGTCGGCCAAGGCGCGGGGGACGCCGTGCTGCTCCAGATAGGCGGGGGCGGCGCACAGGAAACGGCGGTTGCGCTGAAGCAGCCGGGTGACCATCCGCGTGGCCGGCGGTATGCCGAAGCGGATGCCGAGATCGATGCCGGCCTCCACCAGGTTCAGCGCGGCGTCCGACAGCACCAGCTGTATCTCGACGTCCGGATAAAGCCGCCGGAAGCTGGAAATTGCCGGCGCCAGATAGGCCCGACCGAAACCGAGCGTGGCGTTGATGCGCAGCAGGCCGGACGGCAGGTCCCGCGTTTTGCCAAGGCTGTGTTCCAGCGCCTCGATCTCGGCCAGCAGGCGAACGGCTTCGGCAAAATAAACCTCGCCCTCGCCGGTCAGGCTGACGCGCCGGGTGGTGCGGTTAAGAAGCCGCACACCCAGCCTGTCTTCCAGCCGCGCCAGCCGGCGGCTGACGGCAGAGGCCGTCAGGCCAAGTTCCCGCCCCGTCGCCGTGAAGCTTTCGTTGCGCGCCAGCAGGACGAAGAAGCCGAGATCTGCATCCATCATTTGTGATTCAAACGCAATAATGATGTTCAGGTTATGAATTTATAAAATTCCATGAAGAAGTCTAGCATTCCTCCGTCCTGTTCAGTGAGCAGGGCATCCACGGTCAGGCGGCTCGAACCGTCAGAAAAGAACCGGGAGTGGAGGAGACGTCAGGGACTTCTGAACCGGATCGATACGATCCGGCGCGACCTCTTCCATTGCGGGTAACCGCCCCCGGACCACGGGAAACGACGCCGAACGCGCGGGCAATGGCTGCCTGCGTCCAATGTTTCGGCGCGAAGAGGAGGATCTCATGAAAATAAGGACAGTTACGGCGGTACTTGCCGCCCTTCTGGCAGCAGCGCCATTTGCCGTGCGGGCGGAGAGCTTCCCGTCCAAGCCGATAACCTACATCATCCCCTTCGATGCCGGCGGCGAGTCCGATATTTCGGCCCGTTTCCAGCAGACGGACTGGGAAAAGGTCTCTGGGCAGCCGGTCATCATCCAGTACCAGCCCGGTGCGGGCGGGGCGCAGGCCTGGTCGCAGCTCAACCAGATTGCCGGCGATGGTTACACCATCATGGGCATCAACCTGCCGCACATCGTGCTGCAGCCGCTGATGGGGTCGGTGGGTTACAAGACGGCCGATCTGGTGCCGGTCAATTTCTTCCACTACACGCCGAACGCGATCTTCGTCCCCAAGGACAGCCCGTACAAGACGCTGGCCGAGCTGGTGACCTACGCCAAGGCCAATCCTGGTATGGTGACCTTTGCCGGTTCGGGTTCCAACTCCGCCAACCAGTTGGGGCAGGCGCAGTTCGACCAGCTTGCTGGCATCAAGACCACCTATGTGCCCTTCTCGGGTACCGGCCCGTCGGTGACCGCCGTGCTGGGCGGGCAGACCACCGGTGGCTTCAACTACGTAACCTCGGGCATGAACCAGGGTGATGCCATGCGCATGCTGGCCGTCTCCGCGGAGGAACGCATGCCGGCCTTCCCCGATGTGCCGACCTTCAAGGAGCTGGGTTACGATCTGGTCGGCGGGGCCTATCGCGGCGTTGCCGTACCGGCCTCGACGCCTGAAGCCGTGCGCCAGCAGGTCTCCGACATCGTCACGAAGATCAATCAGCAGCCGGACTTCATCAAGCGCATGCAGGATGGCGGCTTCGTGCTGACCGACATCGGCTACAAGCAGATGCCGGATTTCATGGTTCGCCAGACCAAAGAATATGAAGCCGGCGCCAAAGCGCTTGGTATCGGCAACTGACCGGCGCGGGTGAAGAGATGCAGATTCTCGGTTACCTCGTCGCAGCGCTGACGCCCTACAATCTCCTGCTGGCCCTTGCGGGGGTATCGCTCGGCACCATTGTCGGCGCGCTGCCCGGGCTGTCAGCGACGATGGCCGTGGCCGTGCTGGTTCCCTTCACCTTCGCCATGGATCCCGCCTCGGGCCTTATCGCCCTTGGCGCGATCTATACCGGCGCCATCTATGGCGGCGCCTTTGCCGCCATCCTTGTCAACACGCCCGGCACGCCTTCCTCCATCGCGACGACCTTTGACGGTTATCCGATGGCGCGCAAAGGCGATGGGGGGCTTGCCATCACGCTGGCGACGATTTCGTCCGTTGTCGGCGGCCTTGTGGGGGCGATCAGCCTGCTGCTGCTCGCACCCCCTCTGGCCAGGGTGGCGCTGGCCTTCGGGCCGACGGAATATTTCTGGCTTGCCATCTTCGGCCTGACGCTGATTGCCTCGCTCTCGGTCGGCAATACGCTGAAGGGCCTGATCGGTGCCTGTTTCGGGCTCTTTCTCTCCACCATCGGCGTGGCCGTGGTGGGCGGGGATGTGCGCTACACGCTGGGCATGCAGCGTTTCCTTGGCGGTATTGACCTCACCTCGGCGATTATCGGGCTGTATTGCATCCCGGTTATCCTCGACCTTGTCGCCACGCCCAACCCGCATCTGAGGGCGGCGGAGACCGGCGGGCTCCGGCTGGCCGAAGGCTTCCGGCTCGCCTGGGCCAACAAGCTCAATGTCCTGCGCTCTTCCGTCATCGGTACGGTGATCGGCATCCTGCCGGGGGCGGGGGGCTCCATCGCCGGGCTCGTTTCCTATACCGAGGCACGGCGCGCCTCGAAGGACCCGGACAGCTTCGGCAAGGGCAATCCCAACGGGGTGATTGCGACCGAGGCGGCCAACAATGCCACGGTGGGCGGTGGCTTTATCCCGACACTCGTGCTCGGCATTCCCGGTACGCCGCCGGATGCCATCATCCTGGGCGCCCTCCTGGTGCAGGGTATCAAGATTGGCCCGGCGCTGTTCAGCGCACAGGGCGCCGTTGTCGATACCTTCATCTGGGGCCTGCTGATTGCCACCGTGCTGATGCTGCCGGCCGGCCTGCTGATCGGGCGATATGCCTTCGCCTCCGTCGTCAAGGTGCCCAAGCCGCTGCTGGCGGCGACCGTAGCGCTGCTGACCGTCATCGGCGCCTTTGCCATCCACTCCAATGTCGATGACGTGCAGACCATGGTCGGGCTGGGTCTCATCTCCTGGCTGCTCTCGCGTTACGGCTTTGCCCCGTCACCGATCGTGCTGGGCCTGGTGCTCGGACAGATCGCCGAACAGGGGTTCGTGCAGACCTATCTGATCGGCCATGCCTCCGGCAGTCTCGGCACGATGTTCTTTGGCCGGCCGATCAGCATCGCCATCATCCTCGCCGCGCTTGCCACCCTGCTGTACCCGCTGGTCAGCCAGCTCCGGGCCCGCAATAAGGCAAAGACCGAGGGTAAGGCTGGCGCGGTGCAGCAGGGCCGCGATACCGGCGGCGTTATTGCGGCCGGTGGCTTTGTCATCCTCGGCGCGCTGATGCTCTGGGGAACCGGCAAGGCTTCTGCGCTGGGCGCCGTGTTTCCGGGCACCATCGCGGTCGCGATGATCGGCTTTTCGCTCGTGCTTGGCTTCATGCTGCTGCGCCGCCGCGGAGCCGGCAGGGCACCGGAAGCCGGGCTGGGCAGTGGCACGCTGCGCCGTATCGCAATCGCGGCCCTGCTGCCGGTCTGGGCGCTTTTGCTCTCCGTTACCGGCTTTCTGGTCACCAGCCTTGCGGCCTTTGCGGTGACGATGGTCATCGCCGATTACAGCCGCACGAGCGCGCGAACCTGGATCATCCGGGCCATTGCCGGTGCGGCCATCGTGACCGGTTTCTGGTGGATCATGGTCCATGTCCTGCTGCTGCGGGTCCCCGCAGGGCTTTTCCTCTAAATCCATTCAAAACAGCGAGTTGAAGAAAATGCGGACCCACAGGATTGCCGCCATCCCCGGTGACGGGATCGGCGTGGAAGTTGTTGCGGCCGGGCTTGAGGTGCTGCACGCCCTTGCCGCGCGTGACGGCGGATTTGAGCTGGAGGTGAGCCATTTTGACTGGAGCACCGACCGTTACCGGCGCACCGGCGCCTTCATGCCGGCGGATGGCGCGGACCAGCTGCGTGCGTTCGACGCCATCCTCTTCGGTGCCGTCGGTGCGCCGGACGTGCCCGACCATCTGACGCTCTGGGGCCTGCGGCTCGCCATCTGCCAGCCGCTCGACCAGTATGCCAATGTCCGCCCGACCCGGGTTTTGCCCGGCATCCAGAGCCCGCTGCGCCATGTAAATGGCGGTGAGCTCGACTGGGTAATCGTGCGTGAAAACTCGGAAGGCGAATATGCAGGCCAGGGCGGTCGCTCGCATCCGGGCCTGCCGCTGGAGGTGGCAACGGATGTCTCGGTCTATACCCGGGCCGGGGTCGAGCGGATCATGCGGTTTGCCTTCAGCCTTGCCCGCTCACGGCCGCGCAAGCTGCTGACGGTGGTGACCAAGTCCAACGCCCAGCGGCATGGCATGGTGCTGTGGGACCAGATTGCCGCCGAGGTGGCCGCCGATTTCCCGGATGTGAGCTGGGACAAGATGCTGGTCGATGCCATGACGGTGCGCATGACCATGAAGCCCGCTTCGCTGGACACCATCGTCGCCACCAACCTGCATGCCGACATTCTCTCCGATCTGGCAGCAGCCCTTGCCGGCTCCATCGGTGTTGCCCCGACGGCAAATCTCAACCCCGAGCGCGATACGCCCTCGATGTTCGAGCCCATCCACGGGTCGGCCTTCGACATCACTGGCAAGGGCATCGCCAATCCGGTTGCCACCTTCTGGACGGCGGCAATGATGCTGGAACATCTCGGCGAACGGCCGGCGGCAGAGCGCCTGATGAAGGCGGTCGAGAAGGTGACGGCCGATACCAGCCTGCACACGCCGGACCTTGGCGGCAGCGCAACCACCCGCGCAGTGACCGACGCAATGCTCGCCACCATTCGCGGCGATAACTCCTGAAGCAGCGGCAGAGGCAAAAATGAAGACGAACCAGTTGAGGGTTGCCGTGATCGCCGGTGACGGCATCGGCAAGGAAGTGGTGCCCGAGGGGCTGCGGGTGGTGGAGGCGGCGGCCCGGCGTTATGAGCTGGACCTGCGCTTTGACGAGTTTCACTTCGCGTCCTGCGACTATTACCTCAAGCACGGGCAGATGATGCCCGATGACTGGAAGGAGCAGATCGGCGGGCATGACGCCATCTTCTTCGGCGCGGTCGGCTGGCCGGAAACCGTGCCCGATCATGTCTCGCTCTGGGGCTCGCTGATCCAGTTCCGGCGCCAGTTCGACCAGTATATCAGCCTGCGTCCGGCGCGGCTGATGCCGGGGGTCCCTTCCCCGCTTGCCGGCCGCAAGCCGGGCGACATCGATTTCTGGATCGTGCGGGAGAATACCGAGGGCGAATATTCCTCGGTTGGCGGCAAGATGTACCAGGACACCGACCGGGAAATCGTGATCCAGGAAACGGTGATGAGCCGTATCGGCGTCGACCGGGTGCTGCGTTATGCCTTTGAGCTCGCTCAGAAGCGCGGCCGCAAGCGCCTGACCTCGGCCACCAAGTCAAACGGCATCTCCATCACCATGCCCTACTGGGACGAGCGGGTGGAGGCGATGGCCCGGCAGTATCCCGAGGTGGTGTGGGACAAGTACCATATCGACATCCTGACCGCGCATTTCGTGCTCAATCCCGACCGGTTTGATGTGGTGGTCGCCTCCAATCTCTTTGGCGACATCCTCTCCGACCTCGGGCCAGCCTGCACGGGCACGATCGGCATTGCCCCCTCGGGCAACATCAATCCGGAGCGGCTTTTCCCCTCGCTGTTCGAGCCGGTGCACGGGTCGGCGCCGGATATCGCCGGCAAGGGGATCGCCAACCCGGTCGGCCAGATCTGGGCCGGCGCGATGATGCTGGAACATTTGGGCCACCGTGAAGCCGCGGCCGGTATCGTTTCCGCCATCGAGCGGGTACTTGCCGAGCCGAAGCTGCGCACGCGCGATCTTGGTGGCTCTGCCGATACGGTCGCCTGCGGCAAGGCGATTGCCGACGCGCTCGCCTGACCCCTTCCAGACAGTATGCCGAGAGACCGGTTGATGCCCGCCTTGCCAGACAAACACGCCCCGGAAGGGGAAGCCCGCCCTTGGGCCGATCCGCGGCAGTTCCTGCGGGAGCTGTTCATGGTCGCGGTGGAGCGGGCGGACCCGCTGCACTGCGTGCCGCGGGCGCTGCCGCCAAAGCCGGAAGCGCGGGTGGTCGTGGTCGGGGCGGGCAAAGCGGCCGCGCGGATGGCGGAGGCCGTAGAGCTGTGCTGGGGCCCCTGCGAGGGCCTGGTGATCACCCGTGACGGGTACGCAAGGCCTCTGCAGGGGATCGAGGTACTGGAGGCCTCACACCCGGTCCCCGACCGGCGCGGGCTTCTAGCGACGAAGCGACTGCTCGCGCTGCTGCAAGGCTGCGGGGACGGGGATTTTGTCCTCGCCCTGATTTCGGGCGGCGGTTCCGCCCTGCTGTCCTGCCCGGCGGGGGAGATCACGCTGGAGGAGGAGCAGGCACTGACCGCAGCGCTGCTGTCCTCCGGCGCGCCGATCAATGCCATGAATATCGTGCGCAAGCATCTGTCAGGCGCCAAGGGCGGGCGGCTGGCGGCGGCGGCCTATCCGGCAACCGTGCTGGCCCTGATCGTCTCGGATGTGCCCGGTGACGATCCGGCCATGATCGCGTCCGGTCCGACGGTAGGCGATATCTCCCTTGCCGAAGAGGCGCGGGAGATACTGCAACGCTGGCACATCCCGCTGCCGGCTTCCGTCGAAGCGGTGCTGGCCGGCGTGCGCCAGACGGTTCTGCCGGAAGATGCCCGGCTATCGCGTACGCAAAACCGGGTCATCGCCGCACCGGCCCAGTCGCTGGAAGCAGCGGCCGACCGGGCGCTGGCGGCCGGGCTTACCGTCCACATGCTGGGGGATGCGCTGGAGGGGGAGGCCCGCGAGCTTGCCCGTGCCCATGCCGGGCAGGCTCTTGAGCTCGCCGGGACGTTGCGGCCGGGCGATGCGCCGGTTCTGCTGCTTTCCGGCGGGGAATGCACGGTGACCCGGCGCGGCGCAGGGACCGGGGGGCCGAATGCCGAATATTGTCTCGCCCTGGCCATCGCGCTTGAAGGCGCCGCCGGCATCTGGGCGCTCGCCTGCGATACAGACGGGGTGGATGGCGCAGCGGAAGTAGCGGGCGCGATGATCGGCCCCGGAACATTGGCGCGGGCTGCGAGCCGGCAGGTCGACCCGGTGGCCGCGCTGGAGGCCAATGACAGCCATGGCTTTTTCGCCCGGCTGGGAGATCAGGTAGTCACCGGCCCCACGCTCACCAACGTGAATGACTTTCGCGCTATCCTCATACAGCCGCCGCCTAAGTCCGGATGACGAAACCGCTGGCGATGTGGTTGCGCACGAACCAGATCATCGCCACGCCGGGCAGCAGGGAAAACACCGTCATCGCCATGACAAGCCCGATATCGGTCTGAAAACCGAACAGGGCGTTGATGGCCATGGTGATGGGTTTGCCGGCCGTCAGGGTCAGGATGCGGGCAAACACCACCTCCACCCAGGAAAAGACGAAACAGAAAAAGGCAGCGACACCGATGCCTGGTGCGATGGCGGGGATGAGGTGCTTGAGGAAGAAACGCGGCAGCGAATAACCGTCGAGAAAGGCGGTCTCGTCAAACTCCCGCGGCAGGGCGGAGATGAAGCTCTCCAGAATCCAGATGGTGATGGGGATGTTGAAGAGGCAGTGCACCAGCGCGATGCCGACCGGCGTGTTCACCAGCTCGAACTGGGCAAAGAGGATAAAGACCGGCAGTGACAGCACCACCGGCGGCGTGATGCGGAAGGTGAGCAGCAGGAAATAGAAATGCCGGTCGCCGGCAAAGCTGAAGCGCGAGAAGGCATAGGCCGCCGGCAGCGCCGCAACGAGGCAGAGCGCCACATTGAGCAGCACATAGAGCGCCGAGTTGAAGATCGAGGCCGTAAGCGGGCCGGAGTGGAAGATGTTGCGGTAATTGACAAGGCTGTAAGTCCCTTCCGCCACGCCGTCATGTTCCAGCGTGGCGGTCACGCTCAGCAGCAGCGTCTGCGCCAGCGGCAGCAGGATGAAGAAGGCGACGACGGCAAAGACGGCAAGCCGCAGGACAAGGCCGGTCATGCCGGTGCCGCCGGGGCTGGAGCGGGGCCTTGTCATGCCGCCACCTCTTGCTGCTGTTCCTGCCGGCGGTGCGCATCCATCAGGGTGCGGAACGCCCAGGCGACGGTAAGCACGGTCAGGAAATAGACCATCGAGCGTGCTGCCGCCGGCCCGTAATTATAGGCGTTGATCTCCTCGCCAAGGTCGAGGGAGAGGAAGGTGGTCGCCCCCTGCGGCCCGCCGGCATTGATGCGGAAGGCCTCGATATAGATCATGAAACTGTCCATGAAGCGCAGCAGCAGCGCCATGGAAAGCACGCCGCCCATCTTCGGCAGCTGGATATATCGCAGCACCTGCAGGCGCGAGGCGCCGTCGATGGCGGCGGCCTGATAATAGGCGTGAGGGATGCCGGAAAGCCCGGCATAGGCCAGCACGACCACCAGCCCCAGCCAGTGCCAGGTATCCATCACCACCAGGAGCGTCCAGGTGTGGAGCGGGTTGAACTTGTAATCAAAGCCAATGCCGAGGGCGGCGAGCGCCTGACCCACCAGTCCGGTATGGGGATTGATGAGGCCCAGCCAGATGATGGGGATCATGTTCCACGGCACGACCAGCGGCACGGCCAGCAGCATCAGCACGGCGATGCGCCAGGGGCCGGTCTTGGCAAGCAGCAGGGCGATGCCTACGCCAAGCGGCATCTGCACCAGCAGCACAAGGGCGGAAAACAGAAGGCTGCGGCCAAGGCTGGCATAAAAACGCGGCGAGGAGACGATATCGCCATACCATTCCGTGCCGACCCAGAACGGATCGTTGATGCTGAAAAGGTCGAGGAAGGAATAGTTGAAGACGGTCATCAGCGGCACGATGCCGACGAAGGCGAGGATGGCAGCAGCAGGCGCCAGCAGCAGCCACGCCCTGTTGTCATGTGGTTTCATCCGTCTTCCCGCCCCCTCGGGCCGCCTCTTGTCCGGGCGGTATTTTTTTCGTGCGGGATCAAGGCCCCGCTGCACTTCGTTAGGTGCCCAAGTGTTCCCGCTTTGCGGGGCCGCCGCAAGGGCAAGATCGGGTTTTGTGAAGCGACACCTTGCACGGGGTTGTCCAAGGCGCTAACCCTCATTCTGTTCTCAGGGCGGGGTGCAATTCCCCACCGGCGGTATAGCCCGCGAGCGCTTGTGTCCCTCAAGGCGCAAGGTCAGCAGATCCGGTGAAACTCCGGGGCCGACGGTATAGTCCGGATGAAAGAGGACAAAAGCGGGCCGGTGCCTTCAGGAGCCGGATTCTCGCCTATGTTCCCATGCTCTGGGACCTTCGCTTGTATTCAAACGGAAGGTTCCAATGACTGCTACCTCTTCTGCCTCCACCCCGCGTATCGCCTTTATCAAGGCCCAGTGGCATGCCGACATCGTCGACCGTGCGCATGAGGGGTTTGTCGCCGCTGCCGCCGATCTGCTGCCGGGCGCGGCTATCGAGACCTTCAATGTGCCGGGTGCGTTCGAGATGCCGCTGCTGGCCCAGCGTCTGGCGCAGACCGGCAAGTTTGATGCCGTTGTCGCCGCGGCCTTCGTCGTCGATGGCGGTATTTACCGGCATGATTTTGTCGCCGGCGCGGTCGTCACCGGCCTCATGCAGGCGCAGCTTGCCACCAACGTGCCAGTCTTCTCCGTCTCGCTCACCCCGCACAATTACCAGCCAGTCGAAGTGCTGACGGCTTTCTATCGCGAGCATTTCGTGAAGAAGGGCGCCGAGGCTGCCGAGGCTGTGCGCCAGGTGCTGGCCCTCAGCACCACGCTGGATGCCGATGCCGCCGGCACGAGCGCGCCGAAGCTGCGCCTTGCCTGAGGCAGTGAGCCTTTAAAAGACGAAAGCGGCCCGGCGCCCCATCCTGCGCCGGGCCGTTTTGTTTTCGGGGCAAAAGCTCAGGCCGAAAGCATCGGGGCGAGCGCGGCCTTCCAGCCGGCCTGCAGTGCCGTGCGCCACTCGGCGCCGGCTTTCGGCTCAAAGCGCGTGCCGTCAGCCGAGCGGCTGAGCACGGCTTCCGGGTCGATGCCAAGGCTGGCGAAGGCCATGGCCGCCACGCCCAGCGCGCCGACTTCGGCCACCTCGCTGCGTATCACCGGGCAGCCCAGCACATCGGCCTGCAGCTGCATGAGAAAGTCATTGGCCGAGGCGCCGCCATCGGCATGAAGTGCGGTGAGCGGCGTGCCGATATCCTGCTCCATGGCGTGGAACACGTCGGCGATTTGCAGCGCGATAGCCTCGAAGGTGGCGCGGGCGGCATGGGCCGGGGTGGCAGCGAGCGTCATGCCGGCCAGCGTGCCGGTGGCGCTGTCTTTCCAGTGCGGGGCGCCCAGCCCGGCAAGGGCGGGCACGAAGGTGACCCCGTTCGAGCTTTCCACCGTCTGCGCCAGATCGGAGAGCGCACGGGCGGAAGGCAGGCCGAGCAGGGTGGCCATGAAGGAAGCGGCCTGCGCCGAGACGGTGATGTTGCCTTCAATGGCATAGGCCACGCCCTCGGCGGCCGACCAGGCGATGGTACCGGAAAGGCCGCTTTTTGAGGTGATGCGCTCCGGCGTCAGTGCCATCAGCGAGGAGCCGGTGCCGTAGGTTGCCTTGACGGCGCCGGGCTGGCGCACGCCATGGCCGTATAGGGCTGCGTGGCTGTCGCCCATCATGGCAAGGATGGGAATGCCGGCGGGCAGGGCGGTGGTGCCTGCCGTGATGCCAAAGCTGCTGGCGGAAGGCTGTACTGCCGGCAGGGCAGCCACTGGTGCGCCAAAGAGTGCCGCCAGCTCCTTGTCCCAGGTCAGGGTGCCGGTATTGAAAAGCTGGGTGCGGGAGGCGTTGGAGGTGTCGGTCGCAAAGGAGCGGCCGCCGGTCAGCTGCCAGAGCAGCCAGCTGTCGACCGTGCCGGCACGAAGGCGGCCTGCCTCGGCGAGCGGGCGTGCCTCGGGCACCTGCTGCATCACCCAGCCGAGTTTGCTGGCCGGAAACAGCGGGTTGATGGCAAGGCCGGTTGCTGCCTCCACTGCCGGGTTGGCGCCGGCCTGATGCAGGTGGGCGCAGGCGTCAGCGGTGCGGCGACACTGCCAGAGGATGGCGGGGGCGACGGGCTTGCCGGTTTCGGCATCCCAAACCACCAGCGTCTCGCGCTGGTTGGCAATGGCGATGCCGGCGACATCCTCGCTGCCAGCCTGCGTGACGATCTGCGAGATAACCTTCTGCACCGATTGCCAGAGCGCGGTTGCCGACTGCTCGGCCCAGCCGGCTTTGGGATAGGTGGAGGTGAGCGGGGCGCTCGCCTGGGCCAGAAGCGTGCCGCCGGAATCCAGCAGCACGGCCTTGGTATTGGTCGTGCCCTGGTCGATGGCAAGGATGCGGGGACCGGCCAAGTCAGTGTTTCCGCGCCAGTGCCCGGCGCGCGGCGGCGGCAATGCCGGTTGCCGTGAGCCCGAAATGATCGAAGAGCCATTCTACCGACCCGGTGGGCACAAAACCGGGAAAACCCACCATCTCCACCGGCACCGGCAAATGCAGGGCGGTATATTCGGCAACGGCGCCGCCAAGACCGCCGCGCACGGAAGCTTCCTCCACTGTGACGAGGGCGCCGGTGGCAGCAGCGGCTTCCAGCACGGCTTCTTCATCGAGCGGGTTGAGGGTCGCCATGTTGAGCACGCGCGCTGCAATGCCTTCGCCGGCCAGCGCCTCGGCAGCGCTGACGGCGAGATGCACGGTGGTGCCGCAGGCAATGAGTGTTACGTCGTGGCCTTCGCGCACCAGCTCGGCCTTGCCGGGGCGGAAGACGCGGTGTGGTACGGCCAGGTCCGGCACCGGCATACGGCTTACCCGGATATAGACCGGGCCGTCATGCGCGGCGGCCCATTTCACGGCCTCCGCCGTCTCCCACGGGTCGGCCGGCACGATGAGGGTGAGGTTGCGCAGCACGCGCAGCCAGGCAAAATCCTCGATCGAATGATGCGTCGGCCCCAGCTCGCCATAAGCGATGCCGGAGGACTGGCCGACCAGTTTCACGTTGAAGTTGGAATAGGCAACATCGGCCTTGATCTGCTCCAGCGCGCGGCCGGTGAGGAAGCAGGAAGCGGCGGAGACGAAGGGGATGCGCCCGCCATTGGCAAGGCCGGCGCCGACACCGACCATGGTTTGCTCGGCGATGCCGACATTGACAAGCCGGTCGGGAAACTTTTTCTGGAAGCCGCCGAGCTTGGAGGAGCCGACGGAATCATTGACCACGGCCACGATGCGCGGATCGGCGGCGGCCAGTGTCTCCAGCGTGCTGGCCCAGGCCTCGCGGCAATCGTGAAGCCCTTCGGCCTTCGGGGCGGCGTGGGCCATCACACAAGCTCCTTCATCGCGATTTCAAACTGTTCGGCGTTGGGCACGCCGTGATGCCAGGCGGCGACATTCTCCATGAAGGAGACGCCCTTGCCCTTGACGGTGTTGGCAATGACGCAGAGCGGCTTCTGCCGCTGCGCCACCGGGCTGCCGAGCGCCTTGAGGAGCGCGGCATGATCGTGCCCGTCAATCACCGCCACCTCCCAGCCGAAGGCACGGAAGCGCTCGTCCAGCGGGTCCATGGTCACGGTATCTTCGGTGCGGGCACCCTGCTGCAGGCGGTTGCGGTCCACGATCAGGGTCAGGTTCGCCAGCTTGCGGTGGCCGGCAACGGCAGCCGCTTCCCAGTTGGAGCCTTCCTGCAACTCGCCATCGCCGGTCAGCACATAGGTGCGGTAGCTCGCACCGCTGATCTGGCCGGCAACTGCGATGCCAAGCCCGACCGGCAGGCCGTGGCCGAGCGGCCCGGTGTTGGTTTCCACCCCCGGCAGGTAGTTGCGGTTGGGGTGGCCGTTGAGGCGGGAGAGGGGCTGCATATAGGTCTCAAGCCAGTCTTCCGGGTAATAACCGGCGGCACAAAGCGCGGTATAGAGCGCGCCGGTGGCATGGCCCTTGGACATGATGAAACGGTCGCGCTCCGGCCAGTCCGGCTGCTGCGGGTCGAAGCGCAGCACGCCGAAATAAAGCGTGGCGATGGCATCGATGGCGGAAAAATCCCCGCCCGGATGGCCAAGCTGCGCCTCATAAACCATGCGGAAGGCCCGGCGACGCATCCACAGAGCCTTCTCGCGGATGAGGTCCAGCGGGTTTGCCGGATGTGAAACGGGCCGTGTGATGTGCGACATGCGCTGTTTCCTTAAAAACCTTGCCTGAAGGCGCCGGTGCCGGGAAGGCAGGGGCGCGTCAGAACCGCCGCGGCAGGGTGAGCGCGGGTTCCTGTTCGATGTTGTGGGCATAGAGCGGCCAGCCGAGATAACGGGTGACGGCCTCGTTCACGACATCGGCGTGGTTGCCGCGCACCATTGCAACATGGTGCTCAAAGCCGTTTTGCGTGACGAAGCGCATGAGCTCGCGCAGGCGCGGCACTCTGGTGACCGCGATGCCGCCATCCATGGGGAAGGGGTCGTCGGTAAACTCACCCTCGCCGAGATAACATTTGAGCGTGCCGGCCCGGTCATCGGAGGAGAGGCGGAAATAGGTCATCGGCCCGGGCTTCACCTTGCCCTTCACCGCGCCGAAACATTTGGAGCGGCCGATGGTCTCGCCCAGCACGTCGAGCTCGCCGATCTCCGGCGTGTCGCCGATAAAGCTCCTGGGGTAGTTGCCGCAATGGGTGCAGACGCACTTGTCGGCTTCCCGTCCGTAATTGTTGTTCCAGTCCAGGATGGCGGGCGGGGCGCCGGAGGCAAGCGCCAGCGCGTACATGGAAAGCGCGCCCATCACATCCACCTCGCAGGCGGACGGCATCAGCTCCTCGCCCATCATGCTCATGGTCACGCAGGTGGCGCAGCCGAAATTATCCTGCAGCGAGCGCCAGCACTGGATGGCGCTGGCATCGCAGCCGTTTTCCTCGATCCAGCGATTGACCGCGAGTGTCCACTTGGCCTGGCGGGTTACCTGCGCCTCGGTGATGTGCGCGGGGATGGTGCCGTAAGAGCGGATGCGCTCCATCTTGGCGCGCAGGTCCGGATCGCTGTCGGAGATGGCGCCGGCAGCAGACATCATTTCCGAAAGATCGACCGTCACCACGGTGATGCCGCCGGCCTGAAGCAGCTTTTCGCTGTAGCGCATGGTCTGGAAGGCACCGGTGCGGGCGCCGATGGCGCCAAGCCGGGCGCCGCGCATGCCGCGCACGGTGCGGCAAAGGCGGGCAAAGCGCTCCAGATCGGCGCCGAATTCGGCGCTGTCGGTATCGCAGGTGTGGGAGGTGGTTTCGGTAAAGGGGACGCCGTACTGCCAGAAATTATTGGAGACGCTGATCTTGCCGCAAAAGGCATCGCGCCGCTCATGGACCGAAACCTTGTCGACCTCGTCATTGCTGGCCTGCAGCAGGATCGGCACGTTCAGTTTCGCGCGGTTCACCAGCTCGGCAATCGCGATCTCGTCGCCGAAATTCGGCAGGCCGATCACCAGCCCGTCGATCTCGTCCGCCTGTTTGCGAAAGAAGTCAGCGTAAAGCACAGCGTCGGCAACCGACTGTACGGCGCCATTGACCGTCGCCTCGAAAGGCAGGGTCAGAGCGCGGACGCCGAGTTTTTCAAGCTGGGCGAGGGTCTCGTCGCGCGACGCCTTGCACGGGGCGCCGTTGAAGAAGGCGCGGCTGCCGATGACGACGCCGAGGGTCACCTGCCGGCGGATTTGCAACACCATGTCCGTTTCCTTGGGCCGTTTCCTGGGGATCGTTTCCCCGATTATCGCCGGTCGGCTGTGTGCTGTTCCGGTCGTTCGCATTTGCTGCGCTTTAGTTTCGATTAGTTTTGTATATCTCCGGCCTTGGCGGAGATCAATCCACTTCTTCGGGTGGCCGGGATGACAACCCGGTTCCAGTCGCATGGCCTGTAAATCAAGGTTAATGCGTTAAATCGGGCTAGCTTGTTGTTATCTTACACGGTTTCCGTAGTCCTGACATCGCTGGCGATCAGCTGCGGCAAACGGGATTATCAGAAAGGGCTTGACATTAATCGAAAGCAAAACTCCACTAATCGGCGAAGAACGGGACCCAAACAGGGTTCGAAATCAAAGGGAGGAAGGAATGAACATCAAGCGCCGCTTGTTGCTGTCCGCTTTTGCGCTCGGTCTGGCCGGGGTGAGCCCCGCCATGGCTGCCAGCAACGGCACCATCGCCATCATCACGCCGAGTCACGACAACCCCTTCTTCAAGGCCGAGGCCGAAGGTGCCGCCGCCAGGGCGAAGGAACTGGGCTACGAGACGCTGGTGCTCGTGCATGACGACGATGCCAACAAGCAGTCCGAGCTTTTCGACAGCGCCATCGCCGCCAAGGCGAAGGCCATCATCCTCGATAATGCCGGCGCCGATGCCTCGGTCGCCGCGGTGAAGAAGGCCAAGGATGCCGGCATCCCCTCCTTCCTCATCGACCGCGAGATCACCCAGTCGGGTGTCGCCGTCAGCCAGATCGTCTCCAACAACTACCAGGGCGCGCAGCTCGGGGCCGAGGAGTTCGTGAAGCTGATGGGCGAGAAGGGCGAATATGCCGAGCTGGTGGGCAAGGAATCCGATACCAACGCCGGCATTCGCTCCTCCGGCTACAACGATGTCATCTCGCAGTATCCGGACCTGAAGCAGGTGGCCAAGCAGTCGGCCAACTGGTCGCAGACCGAAGCCTATTCGGTGATGGAAACGATGCTGCAGGCCAATCCAGGCATCAAGGGCGTCATCTCCGGCAATGACACCATGGCCATGGGCGCCTGGGCCGCGCTGGAGGCCGCCGGCCGCAAGGATGTGATCGTGGTGGGCTTTGATGGCTCCAACGATGTGCGCGACAGCATCCTCAAGGGCGGCATCAAGGCAACCGTGCTGCAGCCGGCCTATCAGCAGGCCCAGCTGGCGGTGACCCAGGCCGACAAGTTCCTGCATTCCGGATCTACCGGTGTTGATGAGAAGCAGCTGATGGATTGCGTGCTCATCAATTCGGACAACGCCTCCAAGCTGGAGACCTTCGCCCTCAAGTAAGGCGTCTCCTCCTGCTCCCGGTGCCGCCGGCCCGCCAGCGGCACCGGGCTTTTTTACTTTGCCGGAACTTGTCCTCATGAAATCCCTGCCCGTGCTGGCGGCTGCCCTTTTGCTGGCAACCGCTCCGCTCGCCGCCTGCAAGATCGTCAAGACCAAGCCGGCCGGCGAGGTTTCGGCCAATGACCCCGCCGGTGATGAAGCCCGAATGGCCGCCCTGGTCGACAAGACCTGGGACAGCCAGGTGCTGCCGCTGATCGCCGACAAGGCGGTGGATGCCGTGGAGCTGCGCAAGGAAATCGCCGCCGGGCTGGATGCAGCCGGCAAGGCGCATGGCCTGCGCGCCGGCGGTGCCGGCGGTGCCTGGAATTTTGCCATCAAGGGTACCGGCACGGTGGTTTCCTCCGACCGCGCCAGCCGGGCGGCGAAGCTGGAGGTCGATAGCGACGGCGACGGCAAGGGCGACGTGACGCTGCAGATTGGCCCGGTCATTCGCGGCACGGCGCTGCGCGACTTTGCGCCCTTTTATGACTTCACCGCCTTTCGCGACCAGATCGAGTTCGCAAAGCTGGCCCGCGCGCTCAATGACAAGGCCGTCGGCGCCATCAAGCTGCCGGATGGCGATCTTGTCGGCCGGAAAGTCGACTTCTCCGGCGCCCTTGCCATCCGCAGCCAGAGCGAGGCGCTTCTGGTGCTGCCGACCAGCCTGACGGTTCTGCCATGAGCGGGGCCATGAGCGGTGCAGCAGGCGCGGAGGCGTATCCCATCGGGCTCAGCATTCGGGGCGGTACCAAGATTTATCCCGGTACCCGCGCGCTGAAGGCGGTGGATTTTGATCTGCGCATGGGCGCGGTCAATGTGCTGGTGGGCGAAAACGGCGCCGGCAAATCCACCATGATGAAGGTGATTGCCGGCATCGAGCAGCTGACCGAAGGCACGATGCTGATGGAGGGCAAGCCCGTCCATTTCCGCGACAAGGCGGAGGCGGTTGCCCATGGCATCGGCATTGTCAACCAGGAGCTCAATCTCTTCGCCAACCTGACGGTCAGCGAAAACATCTTCATCGCCCGCGAGATCGCCCGCGGCGGCATCGATATCGACCGTGCTGCCCAGCGCGAGGCGACGCGGCGGCTGATGCAGCGGCTGGAGCAGGAGATCGACCCGGATACGCCGGTCGGCAACCTGCGCATCGGCCAGCAGCAGATCGTGGAGATCGCCAAGTCGCTGGCGCAGGATGCGCGCATCCTCATCCTTGATGAGCCGACCTCCGCGCTGTCCGCCCACGAGGTGGAAGTGCTGTTCCGCGTGATCGAGGATCTGAAGGCCCACGGGGTGGGCATCGTCTATATCTCCCACCGCCTGCCGGAACTCATCCGCATCGGCGATTACATCACCGTGCTGCGAGACGGCGTCATAACCGGCGCCCGGCCGATGGACGGGGTCGATATCCCCTGGATCGTGCGCAACATGATCGGCGATGCCTCCAGGGATTTCCCGCGCACGGAAACCGCTGCTTTCGGCGACGAGATTTTTCGCGCCGAGGAGGTGACCCTGCCGCGCCTTGGCGGTGGTTTTGCCGTTGACCATGTCTCGCTATCGGTGCGGGCCGGTGAAATTCTCGGCGTCTATGGCCTCATGGGGGCCGGGCGATCCGAGTTTCTGGAATGTGTGATGGCGCAGCACCCGCATTCGGGCGGCAAGCTCTATGTCGAGGGCAGGCTGCTGACGGAGCCGGACGTGACCGGGCGCATCCGCCGCGGCATCGCCCTCATCCCGGAAGACCGCAAGCGCGACGGGCTCGTGCAGATCATGTCGATCCGCGAGAACATCACGCTCTCCTCGCTCAAGGATTTCACCCGGCTGTTCCATCTGAACCTCAAGGCGGAGGCGGCCGGGGCGCTGGCTTTCATCAAGCGGCTTACCATCAAGGTGGCAAGCCCGGACAACCCCGTCTCCAGCCTTTCCGGCGGCAACCAGCAGAAGGTCGTCATCGGCAAGGCACTGATGACGAAGCCAAAGGTGTTGCTGATGGACGAGCCGTCGCGCGGCATCGATATCGGCGCCAAGGCAGAGGTGTTCCGCACCATGCGCCATCTGGCCGGGGAGGGGCTCGGCATCATCTTCGTCACCTCCGACCTCGATGAGGTGATGGCTCTTTCTGATCGCATTCTCGTCATGGCGCAGGGGCGCGTGACCGGCATTTTCGATGCCGCGTCGACCACCCCCGCCGAAGTCGCCGCCGCCGCGGCGCCGAACCGTCACCAGGAAACCGCAGCATGACCGCTTCTTCCGCCTCCGCCCTTCTCCTGCTGCTGCGGCTGCGTACCTTCGTGGCGCTGTTTCTCGTCTTTGCCTTCTTTGCCTATGCCGCGCCGAATTTCCTGTCGGCGGAAAACATCGTCATCATGTCCAAGCATGTGGCGCTCAATGCGTTTCTCGCCATCGGCATGACTTTCGTCATCATCACCGGCGGCATCGATCTGTCCGTCGGCTCCATCGTGGGCCTGTGCGCCATGGTAGCCGGCTGGCTGGTGCTTTACGGCATCGATCCGGGATATGGCTGGTCCATCCAGTTCAACACCCTCGAGATCTGCCTCATCGTCTGCCTGGTCGGCATCGGTGTCGGCGTCATCAACGGGTTTCTCATCACCCGCCTCAATGTCGCGCCCTTCATCGCCACGCTGGGCACGCTTTATGTAGCGCGAGGCGCGGCGCTGCTTTCCTCCAACGGTGCGACCTTCCCCAATCTGGGCGGCAATCCGGATTATGGCTCCGACACGTTCCGGTTTCTGGGGGCGGGCAATCTTGCCGGCATTCCGGTCTCGATCTGGCTGCTCGTCATCGTCGCGCTGCTGGCGGCCTATGCCTCCCAGCGCACGCCGCTTGGCCGGCACATCTATGCGGTGGGCGGCAACGAGCGCGGGGCGGCGCTGTCCGGCGTGAAGGTCAACCGGGTCAAGATGGCCGTCTATATGTTCTCCGGTTTCTGCGCGGCGCTGGTGGGGCTCGTCATCGCCTCGCAGCTGCAGGCGGCGCATCCGGCAACCGGCGAGACCTTCGAGCTCAACGCCATTGCCGCCGCCGTACTGGGCGGCACCTCGATGTCCGGTGGCCGCGGCCGGGTGGGCGGTACCGTCATCGGTGCCTTCGTTATCGGCATCCTGTCGGACGGCCTTGTGATGATGGGCGTCTCCTCCTTCTGGCAGACGGTCATCAAGGGTGTGGTCATCATCGCCGCCGTGGTGGTGGACCAGGCCCAGCAGCGCCTGCATGCCCGGGTGGTGCTTCAGCAGCAGGCGGCAGTGGGGCACTGACGCCCCGCTGCCCGTCCGGCTGCCGCGCCGTTGCTGTTTGCCGGCAAAGCGCAATCGGATAGAGTGCGTTCGAAGATGTTTGCTTGCGAATTACAGAAGGTACCGCCGCCCCGATGGAGACAAAACCGGTAGAAACCCGCGGCGAGATGACGGGCCTGCTCTCCGAGCCGCGGCGGCGGCGCATACTGGACTGGATTCAGGAAGAAGGTTCGGCCCGCGTGCGCGAGCTGGCGGCGGCCTTCCAGGTGTCGGAAGCCACCATCCGCCAGGATCTGGAGCGGCTGGAAGGCGAGGGGCTGATCACCCGCGAACATGGCGGGGCCTTCCTCAACACCGTGCCGGCGCAGGTGGGGGCGATGACGCTCCACCATCAGGACAATATGGAGAAGAAGCGCCGCATCGGTGCGCTTGCCGCCTCGCTGGTGCATGACGGCGAAACGCTGATCCTTGATGCCGGCACCACGACGACGGAGGTGGCGACGCGCCTCGTTGCCCGCCGCAACCTCACCATCATCACCAATGCGCTCAACATCGCGCTCATCCTCGGCGCGGTGCCGGGTTTTGCCGTGCATATGCCGGGCGGCCAGTTCAAGGCGCCGACGCTGTCGCTCTCCGGCGACAAGTCGGTGGATTATTTCCGCAACATCTTTGCCGGCAAGCTCTTCCTCGCCACCGCAGGCGTCGGCCTTGAAGCGGGGCTTACCTATCCCAGCTTTGCCGATCTCCAGCTGAAGGAAGCGATGATCCGGGCGGCGAGCCGCGTTTATCTGGTGGCGGATTCCACCAAGATCAACAAGGCCTCGCTCACCCGCCTCGGCTCGCTGGAGGTCATCCACTCCTTCATCACCGACGACGGCATCAGCGATGCCGACGCCAAGGAGTTCGAGCGGCGCGGCATCGAGATCCTGATCGCGAAGTAAGGGCTGGCACGTCTCACACCGTCTTCAGCATGCCGCCATCGACATGATAGGCCGAGCCGACGCTGTAGGAGGCGCGGGGGGAGCAGAGGAAGACGCAGAAATCGGCCAGCTCCTCCACCGTGGCGAAACGGCGGATGGGGGCATGTTCGTCGGCGACTTCCTGCAGGTAACTTTCCCACGCCTCGCCGCGCAGCTCGCGGGCGGTCTTTACCCAGTCTCCGGTACGGATAAGGCCGGGATTGACGGTGTTGACCCGGATATTGCGCTTGATCATTTCGTTCGACAGACACTTGCCGAACATCAAAAGCGCCGCCTTGGTCACGTTATAGATCGGCTCGTACCAGAGCGGCTGCACGGCGCAGATGCTGGCATTCATCAGCATGGCGCCGCCGCCCTTCTTCTCCATCTGGTCCGCAAGGCGCCGGCTGAGGCGTACCGCGGCCATGACATGCAGGTTCCAGTAATCCATCCATTTTTCATCCGGCGCATCGGCCACGGTTTCGTTGGAACCGGTGCCGGCGTTGGAGACGAAGATATCCGCCCCGCCTAGACCCGCGGCGTGGGTGATGATCGCCTCGCAGCCTTCGGCTGTTGAAACGTCGGAGGCGACGGTGGCGGCCTTGACGTGAAATTCCCGCTCGATGGCCATCGCCGCCGCATCGACCTCGCCTTGGGTGCGGGCGGTCATCACCACATGGCAGCCTTCCTGCGCGAAGGCCCTGGCGATGCCGAGGCCGATGCCCTTGGAGGCGCCGGTAATGACGGCGACCTTGTCTTTCAGCTGCAGATCCATGGTTTCCTCCCTCCGGTCGTGGTCTGATTTTTCTTCAGACTATCACGGCCGGAGGGGAAATTGGCGGATGGCCGCAGCGCCTGCCTTCAGGCCGCGGTCGCGGCCAGCGGGACCTCGCCGCGTACCGTGGTGCGGTAGAGCGTGCGGCGCAGCTCCGGCGGGCAGCCGGTGGCCAGATGCAGGGTCTGGCGGTTGTCCCAGAACACCATGTCATGCGGCTGCCAGCGATGGCGGTACTGGAAAAGCTCGGACGTCGAGAAATGGAAGAGGAAGGCGAGAAGCTCATCGCTCTCCTTCTCCTCCAGCCCGACGATGCGGGTGGTAAAGCCTTCGCTGACAAAGAGCGCGCGTTTGCCGCTTTCGGGATGCAGGCGCACCACCGGATGGATCACCGGCGGCACCCGCGCTTCCTGCTCCGCCGTAAGGCCGGGCCGGAGCGCGCCATTCAGCGCCTGTTGCTTGCGGTTACGGGCGCCATAGCTGTGCTCGGCCTTCAAGGGGTCGATGCGGCGGCGCACGCCTTCGGGCAGTGCTTCATAGGCGGCGACCATGTTGACGAAGATCGTGTCTCCGCCATTGGCCGGCCACTCCTTGGAGTGCAGCAGCGAGCCGAGGCTGGGCTCTGCCATATAGGAAAGGTCCGAGTGCCAGTACTTGCCGGCATCGACCAGACCGATGGGTTTGCCGTCTTCGATGACATTGGAGACGATGAGGATCTCCGGATGGCCGCCGAGATGGAAATGATGCTGGATGTGAATGTCCAGAGGGCCGAAACGGCGGCTGAACGCGATCTGCTCATCCGGCGTCAGCTTTTCCTGGTCGCGGAAGACCAGCACCTGCCGGTCCGCCAGCGCCTTGCGGATTTCAAGGAAATCCGCTTCCGGCAGCGGTGTGGAAAGATCGAGACCGGTAATTTCCGCCCCGAGGATGTCGGGCAGCGGCTTGATCTGGAAGCGGCGGGTCATGACTGTTCCTGTCCCCAACGTTGCACGGTCAGCCGCGAGACGCTGCGGAACAGCAGCCCCTCGACCAGCAGGCCGATGAGAATGATGACGGCAAGGCCGGCGAAGACGCTGGGCGTCTCCAGCTGGGCCCGGTTGATGTAGATGAACCAGCCGAGGCCGCCGGACTGGGAGCTGGTGCCAAACACCAGTTCGGCGGCAATCAGCGTGCGCCAGGCAAAGGCCCAGCCGATCCTGAGGCCGGAGAGAATCTGCGGAAAAGCAGCCGGGACAAGGATCTCCACCACGAAGCGTGGGCCGGAGAGCCCCATGTTCCGCGCCGCCATGCGCAGGGTCGGCGCCACGGAGCGGAAGCCGGTATGGCCGGCCACAGCCAGTGGCCAGGCCACGGAATGAATGATGACGAAGACGATGCTGGGCATGCCAATGCCGAACCACAGCAGGGCGATGGGCAGCAGCGCCACCGCCGGCAGTGGATTGAACATCGAGGTGAGCACCCCCAGCGCGTCGTCCCCCCAGCGCGAGAGCGCGGCGAAACTTGCCAAGAGCGCTGCAACCGCCACCCCGCCGGCGTAACCCACCAGCAGTACGCGGAGCGAGGCAAGAGTACGGTCCACCAGTTCGCCAGAGGCAAAGCCGCTCCACAGGGCGGCGAAGGTTGTATCCACTGTTGGTAGCAGCAGCGGATTGCCGAGCCAGAGGGCGTAGGCTTGCCACAGACCAAGAAGGCCGGTGAAAACGGCCAGACGCCGCCAGGCAAGGCGCGGCAGCAAGCCTGTGCCGGCGGGAGCTGCCGCAAGGGTCTGCTCAGACATCGGCATTGTCCCTTCCGTCGAAAAGCTTTTCCTGCAGGCGGGCCTCAAGGCCGGCGAAGGCGCGGCTGCCGCGGCGGCGTTCGTCATCGCTGACCTTGTGGCTGGCGATGATGCGGCCCGGATGCGGGCTGAAGGTGAGGATGCGGGTGCCAACGCGGATCGCCTCGTCGATGCCGTGCGTTACGAAGATGGCGGTCACCTGGGTATCCTCGCACAGGGCGAGCAGCTCATCCTGCATGCGCCGGCGGGTGAGGGCATCCAGGGCGGCAAAGGGCTCGTCCAGCAGCAGCAGGCGAGGTTTGATGGCGAAGGCGCGGGCGATTGCCACCCTTTGCTTCATCCCCCCGGAAAGCGTGTGCGGGTGGGCATGGGCAAAATCGGCAAGGCCGACCCGGCCAATCCAGTTGCGCGCTACTTCCCTTGCCTCGGCACGCGGCAGGCCGCGGGCCCGGCGCAGGCCGTAGGCCACGTTTTCCTCAACCGTTTTCCACGGCAGAAGCTGGTCGAACTCCTGAAACACCGTCATGCGTTCAGGCGAGGGGCCAAGGACGGCTTCGCCCTTCAGCTCAATATGGCCAGTGGCCGGACGGATGAACCCGCCGATGGCGCGCAGCAGGGTGGATTTGCCGCATCCCGAAGGGCCGAGCAAAACCAGCCGTTCTCCCGCAGCCAGATCGAGACTGACATCGGATACGGCCGTCACGTCGCGGCTGCCGGAGCGATAGCGCACGGTGACGGCCGTGACCGATAGCAGCGGGGGGACGGCTTTTGCCGCAGCCAGGCCGCTGTCGAATTCCAGCACGAGGCCACTCATGGCGTCAGCTTCCCGCCCTGCTGGCAAGCGTCGCCGGGAACAGCTCGGTCCAGGACTTCGGGGCCTGCTTGATGAGGCCGATCCGCGCCTCGAAGTCGGCGAACTTCTGCGCACCCTGGGGAATGGTGGTGAAATTCACATCCTTGTCGGTGATGATCGACTGGATGAGCGCCGGATTGAGTTTGGAGTTCTCCACCTTGATATAGAGCGCGGCAGCATCGGCCGGGTTGGCCTTGATCCAGCCATTGGCTTCATCGAGCGCGTCGATGAAGGCTTCGATGGTCTTTGGATTGTCCTTGATGAAACGCTCGGTGGAATAAACCACGTTGAAGGTGTGCGGCCCGCCGAAGACGTCATAGCTGCTGAGAATGGCGTGGGTGTTTCCCGCCGCCAGTTCCTGCTGGATGAAGGGCGGGGACGTGAAATGCGCTGTGATCTCCGATTTGCCGCCGATGAGCGCGGCGGCGGCGTCCGGGTGCGGCACGCTGACGGTCAAGGGATCGAGCTTGTCATACTGGCCGAAGGTCTGGTCGGCGGCCATCTGCAGCACGATGGGCTGGAACCCGACCTTGACCGACGGCAGGGCGATCCGGTCCTTGTCGGTAAAATCCCTGATCGTCCGGATCTCGGGCCGGTTGGTGACCAGCACGTTCGGCAGGGAGCCAAGGGCGGCGACGCCGGTGATCTTCGCGGTGTCGCGGGTTTTGCCCCAGGTAAGAATCATCGGCGCGATGCCGGCAGAGGCAAAATCGAGCCCGCCGGAGATAAGGGCGTCGTTCATTCCGGCCGCGCCGGAAATTTGCAGCCATTCCACTTTTGGCGGCGTTATGCCCAGGGCCCTGGCGTGGGCTTCAATGAGCCCCTTTTCCTTGGCGACGTGCAGCGGCAGGTACGCCACACCGAATTGCTGGGCAATACGCAGCTGCGCTGTTTCGGCCAGAGCCGGGGCGGAGGTGACTGCAAGCGCCGCCGCCGCGGCCAGCGCGAGAGGGAGGTGTCGGGGCGAAAACATTTAACGTCTCCTGTTTGTTTAATATTCGATATGAGCGTCAAATTTCACTTCCTGATTCGTTATTGCCTATACTATACCAAGTCAATAGGGTTTAAGGTGTAACGCAGGGCGATGCCTTGGGCATCCCGGATCACGACACCCGGAAGGAGCGAGTGATGGACGAGCATCTGCCTGGGACACAGGCGAGGCGGGCCGGTGAACTACCCCGGCCTGTGCGGCGCAGCGGCGAGGGAGTATCCATTGCCGTGGTCGGCGGCGGCTTCACGGCGGCGGCAGTTATCGCCGCGCTGGCACGCTCGGTTTCGGCCGGGCTCACCCTTCAGGTCTTCGAACCCTCTGGCCAACTCGGCAAGGGGCTCGCCTATGGCCGCTCCAACGCGCACCAGCTACTCAACAGTCGGGCGCTCAATGTCGGGCTCGATCCGACCCGTCCGCGCGACTTCATCGACTGGTTATTGGCCAATGACTGGGAGGGAGCTGCCACCAGTGCCGGGGGCGGTTCGCTGGAAGCCTCGTTCGTGCCGCGCGAGGCCTTTGGCCGATTCGTGAATGAGCGGTTGCTGACAGGCGTCGCCGCTCATGGCGATCTCGATCTGCGGCTGTTCGCCGAAGCGGTGACAGCGGTGCACCACCGGACCGAGGGCTTCGATCTGACGCTTGCCTCCGGAGCGCATTTTACGGCCGACATCGTCATGCTCGCGACCGGCTACGGGTCCCGCCGGAGTGCCGGCGGGCATTGCGGCGATGTTTATGACGAGAGTGCCTATGAGGGGCTGCCACAGCAGGGCTCGGTGGCTTTTCTTGGTACCGGCCTCTCGATGATCGATGGTCTGCTGACCCTTCGCCGGCAAGGTTTCCAGGGGGCGGTGACCGCGATCTCCCGCCGGGGCCTGCTGCCTCGCCCGCATGCCCGCACGGCACCCACCCGGTTTGTGCCCGATCTGGCGGGCGTTGCCTCCATGAGCGCGATCCTGCACCGGCTGCGCCAGGCGACGCGGCAGGCCGAAGCGCAAGGTGAGGTCTGGCAATCCATCATCGACGGGCTGCGCCCGCATATCGCCGGACTGTGGCAGGCACTGGACGGGCGCGAGCAGGCGCGGTTCCTGCGTCATTTGCGGGCCTACTGGAATGTCCACCGTCACCGCGTGCCGCCCCAGATCGGCCGGAAGCTGGAGGATGAAGTCCGTAGCGGCGCCCTGCGTCTCGTGGCGGGGCGGGTCTCCCGCACGCACCCTCTTTCAGAAGGCGGGCTCGGGGTGATCTATCGTCCGCGTAGCACCCGGCTGGAGTTCGAGGAGCGGTTTGACGCTGTTTTCGATTGTCGTGGTACGGCCCCCGACACGGGCGGCGTGCTCGAAAGGCAGATGGTTGCCGAGGGGCTGCTGCGCCGCGACCCGCATAATCTGGGTTTTTATGTCGACGCCACAGGCAGGGCGCGTGATTCCATCGGAGCGCCGGCGGATGATCTCTTTGCCCTCGGCCCGCTCGGTCAGGGCTCTTTGCTTGAAGTCACCGCCATCGGTGAAATCGTGGCGCAGGCGGATCGGGCCGCCCGCCATATTGCCGCGCTCATCGCCGCCCGCCGGGGCCGCCATCGCGGCATCGGGTGAAGCCTGCCGCTATTCCCCTCTGAACCGGTACCCCACCCCGGACTCCGTCAGGATGAGGCCCGGGCGATACCGAGGCCGATGCCCTTGGAAGCGCCGGTGATGACGGCGACCTTGTCTTTAAGCTGCAGATCCATGGGGCGCTTTGCCTTCACTTACGGTTGCTTTTTAAAGTCCCTTAATTCCCATGTGTTGTATTTTTATGAAAAAGATGAGCCGCTCGTGCATTGATGTAAACACGCACTTTCTGTATTATTTCTAAATGATTAGTTATTTTGGTGTATTATGAATGTGACTGTTGGTGGAAGAAGGCAGATAGAGACTGCGACTTTGCAAGTCCCTTCTGGTGAGGATGCTTGGGTTGAATTTTCTGTAGATGGAATTGACATTAAAATAAACGTAAAATTTGCAACTGATGATAGGAGTGACGGGGGGAGGTTTGAATTTACTTCTCCGGAAGGTTATGGTGTTCTTACTATATATAATTTAAATAGTAATCTTCCTATGTCTTCTATGAATCCATTTTTGATATGGAGTAGAGATGGCAGGGAAATTCTAATAAATTTTTCCGGATATGATGTGCAGGGGTTTAAATTTCTAGTGATCTCCTTTTTCTGGGGTGGGCGGCATGAGTGACGGATTTGTTCCTGCCAGCGCCCCTATTAAAGCGGTTCATGGAAATTTGTCCCAGGAGGTTATACAGATAACTGAGGATAAGCTTCTTTTGATATTGACGAATCACATCAGGGATGTGGAGGCGAGAAGTGCATGGATTTTACCGCTTGGATTTCTGATATCTATTGTCGTAACCTTCGTTACGGCTGATTTTAAAAAATTTATATTTGAACCATCAGTTTGGCAGGCAGTTTTTTTTGTTTTTGGCGTAATTTGTTTTGTGTGGCTTGTTCGTTCATTATGGAGAAGATCTAGTGCGCCATCGCTGGAGAATTTAATGGAGAAAATAAAAGGTTCCGATACTTGATCGCTGAATGTTCCAAATATACTGAAATGCGTTATTAAGTTTAAGGTTCAATAACTATTCTACCCCGAACCGGTACCCCACCCCGGACTCCGTCAGGATGAGGCGCGGGGTAGCCGGATCATCCTCCAGTTTCTGGCGCAGCTGGCCGATGAAGACGCGCAGGTACTGCACGTCCTCCGCATGGGCGGGCCCCCAGACGGCGGTCAGCAGCTGCTTGTGCGTCAGCACCTTGCCGCCGCCTTCGGCCAGCAGGGCCAGCAGGTCATATTCCTTGGGGGAGAGGCGCACGGCCTCACCATTGCGGGTCACAAGGCGCAGGGTCAGATCCAGCTTGAAGCCGCCACGCTCGATGACGGGCTTTATGCCCGCCCGCTCGATCTTGTGGCGCAGGGCGACGCGCAGCCGGGCCAGCAGTTCGCCGACGCCGAAGGGTTTTTCGACATAATCGTCGGCGCCGAGGTCGAGCGCGTCGATCTTTTCCGTCTCGCGGTCACGGGCGGAGAGGATAAGGATCGGGCCGTCATAAAAGGCGCGGGCGCGGGTCAGTACCTCCTTGCCGTCCATGTCCGGCAGGCCGAGATCGAGCACCACGGCATCGGGTGCCCGGCGGGCAATTTCGGCAAGGCCCTCGCGGCCGGTCATCGCCTTGACGGGCTCGTACCCGCTGGCAGCGAGCGCCGGCTGGAGGAAGCGCTGGATCTGCGGTTCGTCGTCGATGATGAGGATACGCGGGCTGTGCGCGGTCATGCGGCGGCTTCCGGCGGGGTGGCGGGTTTTGGCAGGCTGATCAGTACGCGGGTGCCGTGCCCGTCATGAATGGGGCTGGCGGCGGCAATCTGTCCGCCCATGGCTTCCACAAAACCCTTGGAGATGGCAAGGCCGAGGCCGGAGCCCTTGTGGCGGTCGCTTGGCTCCTCCAGCCGGTGGAATTTCTCGAACACCCGCTCCAGCTCCGCCGTCGGCACGCCGCGCCCCTCATCCTCGATGCTGATGACGATACCCCGCCTGTCCTCATAGGCGGCCACTTCGATGGCGGTGCCATCGGGGCTGTAGGCTATGGCGTTTTCCAGGATGTTGACCACCGCCTGTTCGGCAAGGCCCGGATCGGCCTGGATGAGGGACAAGTCGGCCGGGAAGTCCCGGTCGATGCGGCGGTTGCCGGCCCGGCGCTGTACCCGCTCGATGGCGGCGGCCAGCACGTCGCGGATATCCGTCCATTCCTGCCGGGTGACGAGCGCGCCGCCTTCCAGCCGCGTCATGTCCAGAAGGTCGCCGACATAGCGGCTGAGGCGTTCGGCCTCTTCCCGGATGCTCAGCAGCAGGTCTTGCCGCGTGTCGGGCTCCAGCACCGGTCCATAGTCGAGCAGCGTGGTGGCCGAGCCGAGCACGGTGGAGAGCGGCGTGCGCAGGTCGTGGCTGATGGAGTTGAGCAGCGCGGCGCGCAGCCGGTCGCTGCGGCGCAGCGCTTCGGCGTCGGCCGCATCGGCGGCAAATTCCGCCCGTTCCAGTGCGACGGCGCCCTGGTCGAGCAGTGCCGTGAGGTAACGCTGGGCTTCCGGGGTCAGCGCGGCGCTATGCTCTACCCCCACCACGCCGGCCCGCACGCGCGAGCCTTGCAGCGGATAGAAGGTCCGCGGCAGCTGCGGCAGCGTGCCGGTGCCGGCGCCCGCTACCTCGCCGCGCTCCCACGCCCAGCGCGCCGCCGTCATGGCCGAGGTGCCGAGCGGTGTGAGGGTGGGGGTGCCGGCCACGGCGGCGATTTCCCCGCCCTCGGGCAGCAGCACCGTCGTCTCTCCGCCAACGCCGGCCGAAACATGGTCGGCGATAGCCTGCGCGACCTCGCCTTTGGTCGTGGCGGCCGAAAGGCGGCGGCTGACGGCAAGTAGCGAGGTGATGGCGGCGGTGTGGCGCGACAGGGCGCTTGCCTGGTCGCGCACCCGGCCGGCAAGCCCGCCGGTTGCCAGCGCCACCGCCCAGAAGGCGAAGAGGGCGAGCAGGTTGGCCGGCGAGCCGATCCAGAAAGTGTAAAGCGGCTCGATGAAAAGAAAATTATAGGCGAGGAAGGAGGCCGTGGCGGCCAGCAGGGCCGGGCGCAGGCCGTGCAGCACGCCGCTGGCCAGCACGGCGGTCAGAAACACCATGCTGAGATCGGCATCGGCAAATCGCGCCTGCAGGAGATAGGCAATGCCGGTGGCGATGGCCACGAAACCGGCGCTGGAGAGATAGCGCCGCCAGTTGACCCCTGCGGCCAGCCGGGGGCGACGGGGCAAGGCCGGGGCCTGCTCCTGCGGGGCCTCCGTCACCACATGCAGGGCAGCGCCCGTGCTGTCCTCCAGCAGGGCCGCGGTGAGCGAGGGGCGGCCGAAGGGCCGCCGCCGCTGGAAGCGCCGGTTGCCGACCAGAATCTGCGTCACGTTGTTCTGGCGGACATAGGCCTTGACGCTGATGACGATGTCTTCGCCCGACAGGATCAGCGCGGCGGCCCCCAGCTGTTCGGCCAGCTTGAGGGCTGTGCCGAGATGTTGCTGCGCCCCTTCATCCAGCACCGGATGGCTCGGCCGTTCAACATGCGCGACTGTCCAGGGGGCATCGCCGATCATGTCGGAAAGCCGCCGCCCGGCACGGACGAGGGAGGAAGACGCGGCATCGGCGCCGATGAGCACGAGGATACGCTCGCCCGCCGCCCATGGCCCTTCGACCCCGGCGCGCTTCATCGCGCCCACCAGTTGGTCATCCACCGTCTGTGCCGCGCGCCGCAGGGCAAGCTCGCGCAGGGCGGTGAGGTTTTCGAGGCGGAAGAATTTTTCCGACGCGAGGCGGGCGGTTTCCGGCACGTAAACCTTGCCGTCGGCAAGACGGCGCCGCAGCTCCTCCGGCGTCAGATCGATCAGCTCGATCTCGTCGGCGGCCGAAAGTGCGTTGTCGGGCACCGTTTCCAGCTGGCGCACGCCGGTGATCTTCCACACGACGTCATTGAGGCTTTCCAGATGCTGGACGTTGAGGGTGGTCCAGACATTGATGCCGGCATCCAGCAGCTCCGCCACATCCTGCCAGCGTTTGGGATGGCGCGAGCCGGGGGCGTTGGAATGGGCATATTCATCGACCAGCAAGAGCGCCGGGCGGCGGGCTATCGCCCCGTCGATGTCGAACTCCAGAAGGCTGCGGCCCCGGTGTTCCATCGGCTGGCGCGCCATCACCTCCAGCCCGCGCAGGAGCGCCTGCGTCTCCTGCCGGCCATGACTTTCCACCACGCCCACCACCACATCCTCCCCGGCGGCTTTGGCCCGCCGGGCCGAGCGCAGCATCTCGAACGTCTTGCCGACGCCCGGGGCCATGCCGAGAAACACCTTGAGCCGCCCGCGACTGGCGCGGGCGGCTTCTTCAAGCAGTGCGTCCGGATCGGGACGCAGGGGCTCGCCGGTGGTCATGGTTTCTCTATTGAGCCTCGCCAGAGAGACTGTCGAGCAGCAGATTGGCCTTCAGCACGTTGACGCGTGTCTGGCCAAGAAACCCGAGCAACGGTCCACGGGTGGCCGCCTTGAGGGCCGCATCGACCTTGCCCACCGGCAGGTTGCGTGCGGCGGCGATGCGCGGCACCTGCAAAAGGGCGTAGGCCGGGCTGATATCCGGGTCGAGCCCGGAGGCTGAGGTGGTGACGGCATCGGCGGGCAGCGGATAGTCCGCCGGCAGGTTCAGCTCCGTGCGCAAGGTTGCGGCGCCGTCCGCGATACGGCTCGCCAGGGTGTCGCTGAGCGGCCCGAGATTGCTGCCGCCGGAGGTTGAGGCGTCATAGGCGGCGGCAAGTGCCGAGGGGCGCGGATGCAGATAGGCCGGGGAGTTGAAATTCTGCCCGATGAGGGCGGAGCCGACCGCCGTGCCGGAACGATCCCTCACGAGGCTGCCATTTGCCTTTTCCGGCATCAGGGTCTGGGCGATGCCGGTGATCGCCAGCGGGTAGGCGAGGCCGAGCAGCAGGGTGAAGAGGACCATGCTGCCAAGGGCGGGTCTTATATAAGTGCGCATGTGTGAGGGCCTCCTAGATGATGCCCAGGGTGGAGACGAGAAGGTCGATGAGCTTGATGCCGATGAAGGGGGCAACCAGCCCGCCGAGCCCATAGACCAGCAGGTTTCGCGAGAGCAGCCTTGCCGCCCCCACCGGGCGGTAGCGCACGCCCTTGAGAGCCAGCGGGATCAGCGCGACGATGATGAGGGCGTTGAAGATGACGGCGGAGAGGATGGCGCTTTGCGGGCTTGCCAGCTGCATGACGTTGAGTGCGCCGAGCGCCGGCAGGGCGCCGACGAAGAGCGCCGGCACGATGGCGAAATATTTGGCGACATCGTTGGCGATGGAGAAGGTGGTGAGCGCGCCGCGCGTGATCAGCATCTGCTTGCCGACCTCCACGATCTCGATGAGCTTGGTTGGATCGCTGTCGAGGTCGATGAGGTTGGCGGCCTCGCGTGCGGCCTGGGTGCCGGACTGCATGGCAACGCCCACATCGGCCTGGGCAAGGGCAGGGGCATCGTTGGCGCCGTCGCCGCACATGGCCACCAGCCGGCCTTTGGCCTGCTCGGCGCGCATCAGCCGCAGCTTGTCCTCCGGCGTCGCTTCAGCAAGGAAATCATCGACGCCGGCTTCCGAGGCGATGGCGGCGGCGGTCACCGAATTGTCGCCGGTAATCATCACCGTGCGCACCCCCATTCGGCGGAGATCCTGAAAACGCTCCTTCACGCCCGGTTTGATGACGTCCTTGAGGTGAATGACGCCGATAAGGCGGTCATTCTCGCTGACGGCAAGCGGGGTGCCGCCGGAGCGGGCGATGCGGTCGACGGCGGCGGCGAAGTCGCGCGGGGTGTCGCGTTCGGTGATGCCAAGCTGCTTTAGCACCGCATCCACCGCACCCTTGCGCCAGACCGTGGGGCCCGCCTCAAGGCCGGAAAGGCGGGTCTGGGCACTGAAGGGGATGGTGATGGCGCCGTCCGGCCGGACGGCGGAGATGCCCTGACCTTCGGCAAAGCTGACGATGGAGCGGCCCTCCGGCGTCTCGTCCCCGAGGGAGGACATGAGGGCGGCCCGCAGCGCGGTGTCGGCGGCAATGCCGCGCAGGGGGATGACCTCGCTTGCCATGCGGTTGCCGAAGGTGATGGTGCCGGTCTTGTCGAGAAGCAGCGTGTCGATATCGCCCGCTGCCTCCACGGCCCGGCCGGAGAGGGCCAGCACGTTGAATTTCAGGAGCCGGTTCATGCCGGCAATGCCCACGGCCGATAGCAGGCCGCCGATGGTGGTGGGGATGAGGGTGACAAAAAGGGCCCCCAGCACGACCAGCGGGATGGCAACGCCGGAATAACGGCCAAGGCCGAGCAGCGTCACCACCGCGATGAGGAAGATCAGCGACAGGCCGGCGAGCAGGACGGCAAGCGCCAGCTCGTTGGGTGTCTTGCGGCGGCCGGCACCTTCCACCAGCGCGATCATGCGGTCGAGGAAGCTGCTGCCTGCTGCTGCCGTGACCCGCACGCGCAGCCAGTCCGACACCACGGTGGTGCCGCCGGTCACCGCCGAGCGGTCGCCGCCGCTCTCGCGGATGACAGGCGCGCTCTCGCCGGTGATGGCGGCCTCGTTGACGGACGCGATACCCTCGACGATCTCGCCATCGGCGGGGATCAGGTCACCGGCTTCAACCAGCACCACCATGCCGGGCTGCAGCTCATGGGCCGGGGTGAAGATGATCTGGTCGTCGGTGATGACCTTGGCGCGGGTGGTGACGCGGGAAGCGCGCAGACTGTCGGCGGCGGCCTTGCCCCGCCCTTCGGCGATGCTTTCGGCGAAATTGGCAAACAGCACAGTGGCCCAAAGCCAGCCGGCGATCTGCAGGGCGAAACCGGCAGGCTCGCCGGCGGTGATCTGTCCGGCGGCCGACAGTGTGGCAAGAGCGGCCACCCCTTCGGTCACCAGGATCACCGGGTTGGCGAGCAGGCAGCGGGGGTTGAGTTTGCGCCCCGCGTCAAGCGCGGCGCGGGTGAGGAGGCCACGGTCAAGCCGGGCCGTTTTCGAAAGAGCCATGATGATGTGTGTTCCCGTCTTGGGGAAAAAGCCGGTCAGGGCCTGAGGCTGGCGAGCAACTGGAAGTGCTCGGCAAGCGGGCCGAGGGCGAGAGCGGGGAAGAACTGCAATCCACCCAGCACAAGGATGACGCCGAGCAGCAAGCCGCTGAAAAGGCGGCCGGACGCCGGCAGGGTGCCCGCTGTGGGGGCAAGGCGGGGCTTGGCCGCCAGCGATCCCAGAATGGCCATCACGGGCACGATATAGCCAAAGCGGCCGAGCAGCATGGCAATGCCGAGCGTGGTATCCCACCAGGGGGTTGCCGCCGTCAGGCCGGCAAAGGCCGAGCCGTTATTGCCGCCCGCCGAGGAGTAGGCATAGAGGATCTCCGAAAGGCCATGCGGGCCGTCCGTGAGCAGGCTTGAAAGTGCGGCCGGCAGCACGGCGGCAAGGGCCGAGAAACCCAGGATGGCAAGCGGCAGGATGAGCACCGCCAGCATGGCGTACTGGATTTCCGCCGCTTCCACCTTCTTGCCGAGATATTCCGGCGTGCGGCCCACCATCAGGCCAGCGACGAAGACGGCCAGCAGCGCCATGACCAGCATGCCGTAGAGGCCCGAGCCAACGCCGCCCGGCAGGATTTCGCCCAGCTGGATGAGGAACATCTGGATGCCGCCGGAAAGCGGCATGAAGCTTTCATGCATGGCGTTGACCGAGCCGTTGGAGGCGCCTGTGGTGAGCGCCGACCACAGGGCCGAGGCGGCGGTGCCGAAGCGATATTCCTTGCCTTCAAGGTTCTGCCCGGCTTCCACGCCGGCCTTGAGGAGGCCGGGCACGGTCTGGTTTTCCAGCCCATAGATGGCGACGGCCGCCGCTGCCACCAGCAGGAAGGCGACGATCACCAGAGAGGCTGCTTCCTTGCGTGCCCGGGCCATCCGGCCAAAGGCGATAAAGGTGGCAAAACCGAGCGCGGTAATGCTGACGGCCTCGATGAGGTTGGAAAGCGGGTTCGGGTTCTCGAACGGGTGGGCGGAGTTGGCGTTGAAGAAACCGCCGCCATTGGTGCCGATCTGCTTGATGGCTTCCTGGCTGGCGACGGGACCCAGCGCGAGCGTCTGCTGAGCGCCTTCAAGGCCGGTGACGGTTACGGCGGCGTGCAGTGTCTGTGGTACGCCGGTTGCAACCAGCGCCAGTGCCACCACGATGGAAAGCGGCAGCAGCACATAGAGGGTGATGCGCACCAGATCGACCCAGAAATTGCCAAGGCCGACCTCACGGTCGCCGGCAAAGGCGCGGGCGGCGGCGGCGGCAATGGCAAGGCCGGCGGCAGCGGAGGTGAAATTCTGCACTGCAAGACCGGCCATCTGGCTGAGGAGGCTCATCGTCGTCTCGCCGCCATAGGACTGCCAGTTGGTGTTGGTGACGAAACTGACTGCAACGTTGAAGGCAAGATGCGGATCCAGGTTACCGAACCCGGCCGGGTTCAGCGGCAGGAAGCCCTGCAGGCGCAGCAGGGCATAAAGCAGCACGAAGCCAGCGACCGAAAAGGCGATGACGGAAAAGCTGTAGCCCTTCCAGCCCTGCGACTGCTCCGGGCGGACGCCCAACACCCGGTAGATGCCGCGTTCAACCGGGTTCAGCACCGGCGTCAGCCAGGTGGTCTCACCGGCCCAGATGCGGGCCATATAAAGCCCCAATGGCCATGCCACCCCGACGCTGAGGCCCAGCGTCAGGGCGATCTCGGCCCATCCTCGCAAATCCATGGCGAGGGTCTCCTTGAAAGATCGCTAAATGTCGGGAGGGGAAGCCGCGCTTCAGGCGTGCTTCCTCAGAATTTCTCCGGCCGCAGCAGGGCGGCCACGAGATAGAAGGCGATGGCGAGGGCCGCCAGCGCATAGAGCGCGGCGATCACGGCTGCATCCGTGCCAGAAGGCGCACATAAAGCGCCATGGCGACAAAGAGGCCGAGGCCCAGCGCCAGATAGAGAAGATCGGTCATGGGGCGATGCCCTCCTTGAACTGTCCGGCTTCGACAGTAGGAGCGAGGGCAATCAGGGTTCGACGGGGAAGGTGCCCGCGCCGCATAAGGAAAAAATAAAGGCCGGCCCGCAGCGGGCGGTTTGCCGAAGCTAGACGGCGAGGCCGAAATTCTGCTGCCGGGCGATGCGCTCCAGCATCTGAGCCTCACTCAGCGGGCGGGAGAGGTAGTAGCCCTGCAGGCTGTCGCAACCCATTTCCGCCAGCAGGGTCTGCTGGCCGGCAGTTTCCACACCCTCGGCGGTCGTGCGGATATTCATCGCCTGGGCCAGCTGGATCAGGGCCGAGACGATGGCGCGGCCGTTCGTGGGGCGATCCAGGCCCATGATGAAGCTGCGGTCGATCTTGATGCGGTCGACCTTGAATTGCTGCAGATGGCCGAGGGATGAAAAGCCGGTGCCGAAATCGTCAAGGGCGATGCCGAAGCCCAGATCGCGCAGGGTCCGGATGGTGCGGTTGCACTCGCCGGTGCGGTCGATCATTGCCGTTTCCGTCACCTCGATCTCGAAATTCCGCGGCGAAAGCCCGTATTCGGCGAGGGTCGCGGCGGTCCGGTCGGCATAACCGGCGCGGCGCAGTTCGACCGCCGAGGCATTGACGGAAATGATCAGGTCCGGCCACTGCCGTGCCGCAGCACAGGCGCGGCGCAGCACATAGGCGTCGATTTCCTCGATGAGCCCGCATTGCTCGGCAATGGGAATGAAGAAGGCCGGCGATACGGGGCCGCGCTGCGGATGGAACCAGCGCAGCAGCACCTCCATGCCGGTGATCCTGTCGCCAGCGGCATTGAAAACGGGCTGGTAATGCGGCACCAACTGGTCTTCGGCGGCAAGGGCAAGCCGCAGCTCCGCCTCAAGCTGCCGACGCTCGCGCAGATGTTCGTCCTGCTGCGGCTTGAAGCCGACATGGCGGTTGCGCCCGGTGGTCTTGGCGTAGTCGAGGGCGATCTCGGCCTGGCGTTCTATTTCCTCGCGGGTTACCTCGGTTGCCGGGGTGAGCGTAAAGCCGGCACTGAAGGTAACCGTGATCGGCTCATCCTCGACAAGGAAGGGAGCCCGCAACGCATCAAACAGGCGATTGCAGAAACATTCCGCCTCGTTTTCATCGGCAACGCCGGACATGAAAAGCCCGAACTGGTTGCCGGCGATGCGGGCAATGATGTCGGTATCCCGCACAAGCGCACCAAGCCGTGCGCCGACGGCGCTGATCAGGCTGTCGCCGGCCAGATGGCCATAGATCTCGTTGACCTGCTTGAAGCGGTCGATATCGAGGTACAGCAGGCAGAGGGGCGCCTGATCATGCCCGGTGTCTGCAAGCCGGCTGTCTATTGCCTTCTGGAACTGCAGGCGGTTGGGCAGACCCGTCAGCAGGTCGTGCGAGGCCAGATGCCTTGCCCGGGCTTCGGCCCGTTGCTGGCTGACGAGCCGGCGGCTGAGGATATAGAGGAATGCCTCGACGACCATGGCGATCAGCGCCGTCAGGGCTGCCAGAACGAGGGTCATCCGGTCGAGGATGGCATGCCCCGGGCGCCAGGGGCGCCACACGAAATAACCGAGCGTGTTGCCTGAAGCCGTCTGCAGGGCAATCGACGCCTCGCCCGATCCCTGTGCGGCTGTGGGTGAAAAACGCGGCTCTAGGATCATGTAGCGCTGGCTGGCCATGGTGAGGAAATCGCCGTCCACGAACCGCAGGGCGATGTGGGTATATTCCCGCCCTGGCTCCTGCTCCAGTTCCTCTTTGCCACTGTCGGTTACGACAGGCTTGGCGCTGATGACGGCAGGCCGTCCGGTCACGATGCAGAAGTCGGAGGCACCCTGCGTCAGGATGCGATCGGAAAGGCCGTCGCTATCCTGCTCGCGCTGTTTTTCATGCAGGCCGGCTACCAGAGGGTCGGCACAGGCGGCGATCCGGTCATAATCCTCCGGCGGTTGCCGGGCCTCGTCATCGAAGGCGTAGAGCGGGGTGTCGTCAGGAGACAGCACGAAGGCGGCATCGTGGCCGAAATAGCTGTGCATCCAGCTGCCGAGGTTGATATCGACCCAATCAAGGTCGCCCTTGCGCAGATTGGTGACGGAATCGTCCCAAACGGTCACGCTTTCCTGATCGTGAGCAATGCTGGCGCGGATATCGCCCACCGCCATGGTGAAAAGGTGGGTCTGACGATCCAGAGCCACACGGTCGGACTCACTGGCAGCGATTTGCAGGATGAGTTGTGCGGCGATGCCAATGGCAGCAATGATCAACAGGGCCGGCAGGCTTCTGTTGAGGAAAAAAACACGCGCTGAAAGGGCACGGGTTTCCGACTGCATCAATGCTGTTCCCCGGATGCGGGCATTCCACAATGCCCCGAGATGGCTCCGCCTTAGGGACTATTGCCCTCATCCGGAGAATGACGTGTGAGGGGGCTTTCAGCCAAATGCGCATAGGGTCAGGAGGCCGGAGCCGGCCACCTGTACCAAGTGAGCAGTTTGCATAACGGGGCATGAAGACGAGTGCTGTGGTGCAAATTGGCGTGGGCGAGCATCGTGGTTAGACGGCACGGTCCGGGCTCGGGCATAAGCAGGAGTGGATGCCGCCGACCGCCCTCTCTCTGGCAAGGAGCAAACCCTTGATCACCACTGGCCGTTTGCTGCTTCGACCACCGGGAGTGGCGGATTTTGAGGGGATGCTGGAGGTCTGGATGAACAGCCCGGCACCGCCCGCTCGCCGCAGCCGGGAGGAGGTGTGGGCACGCCTGTTGCGCTTCATCGGTCACTGGCAGGTTTTTGGCTACGGCCCCTTCATGCTTGTTGATCGGCAGGCCGGCGTGCTGGTTGGTGAGGCGGGTTTCATGCGGTTCGAGCGTGGGCTCGGGCCTGACTGCGACGGCGCCGCAGAGGCGACATGGACAGTGATTGCCGGCCGCCGGGGCCAGGGGCTGGCGAGTGAGGCCATGAGGGCTGTCGCGGTCTGGTTCGATGCCGCGACCGGCATTGAGCGTACGATCACGATGATCGCCCAGGATAACCAGCCGTCCTTGCGGATCGCAGCAGGCCTCGGTTTTCGGGAATGGCGGCGGACAGTTTATGGAGAGGCGCCGGTCATGTTGCTGGAGCGCTTGCCGGGCATCGGGTGACGTCAGGCGGCGCCGGTGTCAGGGGCGCGCCGGTCCAGTGAATCGTGTCCGTGTTCCAGTGCCACCAGCAATTCCACCTCCGGCCCGCTGATGGGCCGGCCCAGCAGATAACCCTGCAAGTCCGTGCAGCCGATGCCGCGCAAATAGTCCGCCTGCTGCTCGGTCTCCACGCCTTCGGCCGTGGTCTTCAGGTTGGTGGTCTGGGCCAGGCGCACGATGGCCTCCACGATGGCCTGATCGTTGGTGGGCCGGTCGACGCCGAAAATGAAACGGCGGTCGATCTTGATGCGGTCGACCTTGAATTTTTGCAGATGGCCAAGCGAGGAAAAACCGGTGCCAAAATCGTCGAGGGCGACATGGATGCCGGCCTCGCGCAACGCTTCCACAGTCTTTTGGCACTGGCCGGTCTCATCGAAGAGCGCAGTTTCGGTGATCTCGATTTCGAGCTGCTGCGGCTCCAGCCCGGTCATGGCGAGTGTGGCCAGCACACGCTGGGCGTAGGAAGGGCAACGGATCTCGGCGGCAGAGGCGTTGACGGCGATAACCTTGCCCGGCCAGCGTCGGGCGGCCCGGCAGGCCTCCAGTAGCACGAACTCACCCAGCTCATGGATGAGGCCGGTTTCTTCGGCGATGGGGATGAAAAGTTCCGGGCTGATGGCGCCGCGCTGGGGATGGGTCCAGCGCGCAAGGGCTTCGGCGCCGGCAATTTCTCCCGATAACGCCTTGTAGACAGGCTGGTAGAGAACGCTGATCTGGCCCGGACTGGCGAGTGCTATGCGCAGGTCCGCTTCGAGCTGGCTACGCTCGCGTGCCCGGCGGTCCATGGAATTGCTGAAGCCGCAATAGCGGTCGCGCCCTTCCGATTTGGCCTGCAGCAGCGCTGTTTCGCCCCGGTGCGCCAGCTCGTCGCGGTCGGTGCCGTGCAAGGGCGCCATGACGAAACCGGCGCTGGCGGTTGCAAATATCTCGCGCTCATCGATCCGGAAGGGCTTGCGCGTGGCGGCAAGTACGCGTTCGCAGAATTGCTCGGCATCCTGCGGGCGGCGCGCAGACGCCAGGCAGATGAGAAAACTGTTGGCGCCAATGCGGGCGAGGCTGTCGCCGCTGCGTATCAGCCCCTGAAGCCGGGCTGCGTAATTGCGGATCAGATCATCCCCCGCGGCATGTCCAAGCAGGTCGTTTACCTGCTTGAAGCGGTCGAGATCGATGGTTACCAGGGCGAAGCTGAAGCCTGAGCCCAGTGTCTCGGCAAGGCGGGTGTCGATGACCCGGTTGATGCCGGTGCGATTGAGCAGCCCGGTCAGTTCGTCATGCGTGGCGGCGGCAAGAAGCCTTTGTTCCTTTTGGAAGTGTTTGCGCCGCAGGCGGCCCCAGGCGCACATGCCGAAAAAGACCAGCGCATTGCCGATCAGGACAAGGGTCAGCAGTACCGGCCGTTGCATCCGGTATTGTGTTGCCCCCGGCATGGTCGGGTTCCAGTGGAAATGGCCCAGCGCATCGCCACGGGCATTTTTCAGGACGAGTGAAGCAACTTCGTCGCTTTCCATGGGCGCAGAAGAAAAACTGAGCCCTGCGAGTTCGTAGCGCTCCGCCATGCGCTCCAGGAACCGGTCATCGAGATATCCGACGCCGACCAGCATGAAGGCATGCAGCAGGCGGCCGCTGCCGGCTGCGTCATCGGTGATGAAGGGTTTGACACTGACGATGGCCGGCCGGCCATCGATCACGGCGAAATCATACTCTCCGACGGTGCGCAGGGGCGGGGTGACCTGCGGAGCTTCGGTACTGGCCATCGCGGCGCGAAGCTTTTGCTCAAGCGGTGTGGCGGCCTGCCGAACGGCCTCGAAAGTGGCCGGAGGGGCGACTTTCTCGTCGATGTTAGCGTAGACCGGCTCACCCTCCGGGCTGAGGATGAAGGTGGCATCGAGGTTGATATAGCCGCGCATCCAGCTGCTGACGCGGCTGTCTACCCAACCCACATATCCGGCATTGAGCGCGCGGACCATGTCGTCGGAAATGGCGAGGCTCTCCTCGTCCTGCGCGATCTTGGCCGGCAGATCGGTAAAGGCGAGGGAAAGGAGATGGGTCTCCCGGGCAATGGATGCCGTGTCGGTCTGGCGAGCCGACCAGGCAAGAGAGGCCATCACGCCTGCGCTCAAGCCGGCGGAGACCATCAGTGCCGGCAGGGTGCGCCGGACGAAGTGCCGCCATCTGGTGATGATGCTCTTCCTTTGCTTTGCCGGAAGAGGAGCGGTCGGGATCGACCGGGCCGGCATAATTCGAACGATGTGCCCATGATAGGACACCCGTCGCCGGTCGGCGGGAGCACAGAGGTTCAGTTTCAGGCCCGCTAAGGACACATCGGGTTAGGCCCGGGCGGTATCCGTTCCGGTAGCCTGCTTAAGCATCAAGTTTATCTGCTGGATAAGCCGCCCGGTTCCGGCGCGGTCTATTTCGGGCAGCGTGTCGGGCTGCTCGATGGTGCCGATGAGCGGCGGCTCCCCGGTGCGCATCCAGCGAGCGACCTGGGAGAGGGCGGCCAGCATTTCTTCCGCCAGCCGGTGCAGGGCAGCGGACTGCCCAGGCGTAAGCGGCGCAAAACCGGCCAGCTCCAGCGACGTGGCAGTGCCGGCAACACTGCGCAAGGCCGAGACGATAGTCACGCCGGCCGTGAGCTGTGCCGTCAGCGTGCGGCGCTTCTGCAAGGGACGGCTCAGCAGGCGTTGAAGCCCCTCATTCGCATCGTTGTTATGCACGCTGGAAATTTGCCGCAGCTCGGAGAGCCGGGTTTCATCCGCAACGCCCATCGCCATCGCATGGAGCAGCGCTGCAAGGTAATTGCCGTGACTTTCCAGCGCCTTGGCGATGGCGCTCGCGGTGCGTCGGCTTTCGCTTTCCGGCCATAGCACGAGGCCGATGAGCACAGCGAGCAGGCCGCCGGCCACGCTGTTGACCCCCCGCGCCAGCGCGAGTTCAGCGGTGGCCGCCAGCGGCTGCTGCAGCTCCGCCACCAGAACGAACTGCGAGGTGATGAAGAAGGTAAAGAGCGCATAGCTGATGGGGCGGGCGGCAAAGCTGGCAATCGCCACAGGCAGGATGGCAAGCGCCTGCAAGGCCGGCGTCGGCAGGAGAATGCCGATGAGAGCTGCGCAGACCGACCCTGCGACGCTGCCCACAACCCGTTCCAGAGCGCGGGAAAAGGTGGAGGAAAGTGTCGGCTGGAGGATGAAGACCAGCGTCAGCGCCATCCAGTGCCCGTGTTCGATATTGAAGCCCTTGAAGAGCGCGACGGTCAGGGCCGTCGCAACGCCAAGGCGCAGGGCGTGGCGCAGGATGCCGGAGGAGCGGCGCAACTCACCCATCACATTCCTGAGCTGCTGGCGGTTCCGTTCGCCGACCGCCTGCAACAGGCTGGTGGAGGCGGGCGGGGCGTTCCGGCTTGCCGCTTGTGGCGCCTCCAGCAGCTCCAGCCCGGCGGCAAGCCGCGCATGCTGGCGGCGCACCAGCTGAAGCAGGGTTGCCGGCACATGGGCCGCCGGCTGGGCAAGTTCGCCGAGCGTTGTGTCGATAGCCGCGATCTGCGCCTCGAGCACGGCGCGGCGGGCTGCGTAGGGCCGGGCGATCTGCTGGCCCATCAACCGGTGGAAGGTGCCGAGCTGGCGCAGCAGGGTAGCACGGGCGGCATTGCCGGCGGCGTCCGCCGCGCCTTCCTCGACCTCGAACAGGTCGGCAAGGGCGATCAGCGTCGCAAACTCGCGCTCGATATGCTGGAGAAGGTGGCCGAGCGGGGCGGCACGTTCGGGATGGCGGCTGGCGGCAAGTTCGGCAAGGCGGGTCCGGGCGGCCTCGATCTGGCTGCGGACCTGGATGCGGTGATGGCCGAGAAGGTGGCTGAGGCGCAGCCGGTCGGCACCTTGCCGGCGCGCGAGCGAGGCCATATCGCCGGCCATGCGCGAGACGCCGCGATAGGCACCGGCAACCGCACCGGTGGCATGGCGCCAGGGGCGGCCGCGCCACACCAGCTGCGTGAGCAGGATGGCGGTCAGACCGCCGGCCAGAAAATAAAGACCATATTCGACGGAGTTGCCGAGGCTGCGCTCCGGCAAGGCGGTGGAGACGGCAAAGTCCGCCGCCAGCAAGGTGCCCACCAGCGTGCCCGCCGGCCCCAGCGCCCGCGCAAGGCCGGCGAGCGTGGCGCAGAGGAACGTCATCGGCACGGCGAGCCAGAGATAGTCTGCCGAAAGCCCGGCCAGCAGGCAGAAAAAGGCGCCGCCCACCCCGACCCAGACCATGACGGAGGCGCGCCGGCCCGGCGGGCCGCCGGGATCGCTGAGGCAGGTCCAGAACGCGGCCACGGCCGCCCAGCCGAGCAACGGCAGTCCGAGCGGGCGGGCCAGCAGGGCGGGCAGGGCACTGATGCAGGCGGCCACCAGCGCATCGGGCCATGAAATACGGTCCCGTGCGATGGCAAGGGCGGCGCGCAGCTGGCGGCGGATATGCGCCCTGAAGACGAGCAGGCGCCGCTGCACGCTCACCGGAAAGCTCCGGCGGGCAGGGCAGGCACAGGCAAGACAGGGGCGGGGCGCAGAAGCGTCATGGCGGGGCGACCATAACCGGCTTGCCGGCCGGTGAGGTAGCCCTTGTCCGGCATGTCACGAATGCAGGGAGCGAAGGGCATCGAGCGCGCCGGTGAGGCTGATCTGGATGCCGATGCACAGCAGCAGGAAGGCGGCGAGACGGGCGACGATGCGGGTGCGGCTGGAGCCTAGCCAGCCCTGCAGCCGGTCGGACCAGAGATAGGAGAGCCAGACTAGCAGCGCCACGGCCATCACGGCGCCGGTGGTGCCGAGGATGAAGCGCAGCAGGCCGGCGTCTGTGGCCGGGCGGCTGGCGCCGAGCGCGATAGCTACGGAAATGGTGCCGGGGCCGGTGGTGACTGGCATGGTGAGCGGAAAGAAAGCGATCTCGTCGCTGCCGGTGGCCTCGCTCGCCTGGTTTTCCTTGCGCTCTTCGTGTTTTTCCGGCGCGGAAAGCATCTGCCAGGCAGTGGCGGCCACCACCATGCCGCCGGCAAGGCGCAGCGCAGAAATGCTGATGCCGAAGAAGTTCAGCACATAGATGCCGACCCAGAGCGAGGTCAGCATGACGATGGCGGCATAGAAGGCGATCTTGCGTGACAGCAGCACCCGTTCGCCATGGGTGCGGTCTGCCGTTACCTGACTGAAGATCAGCGCGCCGCCGAACGGGTTGACGATGGAAAACAGGGCCGAGAAGGCGAGGAAAAAGTCCTGAAGCAGGCTGACCGACCACATCATCGCGCGGCTTCCCTTTCTTGCCCAACCAGCTTTTGGCCCGGCCCGTTTTTGTTGGCGGCAAGTGTGCCCCAACCTGCCGCGCGCCGTCTTGCTGGATTTTGCGAAGAAAGGGAAGTGCCAGGGCTTCAGAGGGTGAAGGCGGCCCGGAAGCGCTCCAGCGCCTTTTCGTCGTCGCCTGACGGCCAGGCCTCCAGCCCGATGGTGCCGGCATAGCCCATGGCGGCCAGTGCGCGCGCGATGGCGGGGTAGTTGATCTCGCCGGTGCCCGGCTCCATCCGTCCCGGCACGTCCGCCACCTGGATTTCGCCGATATGCGGCAGGGCCTGGCGACACAGCTCGATCAAATTCCCCTCGCCGATCTGGGCGTGATAGAGGTCGAGATTGAGCTTCAGGGCCGGGTGGTTCACCGACGCGACGAGGGCGATTGTATCCTCCGCCTTTGCAAACGGCGTCTTCGGGTGGTCGACGGCCTCGTTGAGGTTCTCCAGCACGAAGGTCACGCCCTCGCGCGCTCCGAGGTCGGCGATGCGGGCGAGCGTATCCCGCGCCTTGAGCCACATGGCGCCGGTTACTTTTTCGCTCTTCACCACGGGCAGGCCCTGACCGTCGAGGCCGGTGCCGTGGAGGTTGAGGCGCGGGCAGCCGAGCTCCTTCGCTACCGGGATCGACAGGGCAGCGGTGCGCAGCAACTCGTCGGCGCCGGCATCGTCTGCCAGCGTGCCGGTGATGTAGCCGGTCATGGAGGAAAAACGGGCGCCGGAGGCCGCGAGCGCCTTGATGTCATGTTTGGTCCAGTCCCAGATTTCGACATCGAAACCGAGGCCGGTGATGCGGCGGATGCGCTCGATCACCGGCAGGGGGCGAAAGACCATTTCGGCGCAGACCGCCAGGGTAAAGGGACCGGACATCGTCGGTTCTTCCTGCTCTGGGTGAATGGATCAACGGGGCGCCGAAGCGCCCCGTTTCTTAGCTGTGTCGGGAGGGGTGGTTGCGCTGGCGCCTACACCGTGCCGCCCAACTCGTGGGAGAGCACTTCCAGTTCCTTGCCGCCGGCCATCAGGTTCTGCAGCTCATCCATGGCAATCTCGCTCTTGGCGAAAGTGCCGAGTGTCTTGCCGCGGTTGAGGATGGTGAAACGATCTCCCACGGCATAGGCATGGCGCACATTGTGGGTGATGAAGATGACCCCTAGGCCCTTCTGCTGCACCTGGTGGATATATTTGAGCACCATGGAGGTCTGGGCGACGCCGAGCGCGGACGTCGGCTCGTCGAGGATCAGCACCTTGGCACCGAAATAGACCGCGCGGGCAATGGCAACGCACTGGCGCTCACCGCCCGAAAGGGTGCCGACGGCCTGATGCGGGTCGCGGATGTCGATGCCGATCTTGTGCATCTCCTCCCGCGTGACTTCGTGGCAATGCTCGAAATCGATGTGCCGGAAGGGCGGGAAGCCCTTCACCGGCTCCCGGCCCATGAAGAAGTTCCGCGTGATCGACATCAGCGGGATCATCGCCAGATCCTGGTAGACCGTGGCAATGCCTGCATCGAGTGCGTCACGCGGGCTGGCGAAGTTGACCGGCTCACCATCGACGCGGAAGTCACCGCTTGTCGGGCGCACCACGCCGGAAAGCGTCTTGATGAGGGTAGATTTGCCGGCGCCGTTATCTCCCAGCAGGCAAAGCACCTCGCCCTTGGAGACATGCATGGAGACGCCGGAAAGTGCGATGACGGAGCCGTAGTGCTTGACGATGTCGCGCACTTCGATGATCGGCGCCGCCTGATGGTTCTTGGTGTCGGCCATGATCAACGCTCCCCGGTAACCTTGCGGCGGATAAAGTTGTTGAAGAGCACGGCCAGCAGCAGCATCGCGCCGAGAAACACCTGGAACCAGTCGCTGTCGAAGTGGGTGTAGGTGAGGCCGATGGAGACGAAGCCGAAGATGATGGCGCCGAAGAAGGCGCCGATGGCCGAGCCGTAACCGCCGGTCAGCAGACAGCCGCCGATGACGGAGGCGATGATGGCCTCGAACTCCTTCTGGAAGCCACGGCGGGCGTCGGTGGAGCCGGCATCGAGCACGGTGATGATGGCGATGAGAGCGGCCGCGCAGGCGGTGAGCACGAAGAGGCCGGTCTTCACCCGGTCCACCGGCACACCGGAATTGCGCGCGGCGTTGGGATCGCCACCGGCCGCAAAGATCCAGTTGCCGATGCGGGTGCGCAGCAGCACCCAGGTGGCGAGCAGCGCGACGATGACGAACCAGATGATGGAGACAGGCACGCCGCTGACCTTGGGCACGCCATTATCGAACTTGTCGATCAGGTCATGTTCGGCAAGCCAGGTGAAAAGACCGCCGAGCGCATCACCCGAGAACATGCCGGCGAGCGCGCTGTCCGCAACCACATCATGAATGCCGCGCAGCTGGGTGGAGCCGCCGGTCGCCCATTTGAGGCCGACAAGGGTGAGGCCGCGCAGGATGAAGAGGAAGGCGAGTGTGACGATGAAGGAAGGCAGCCGGGTGCGGATGACGATCTGGCCGTTGATCGCGCCGATGAGGCCGGCACCGATCAGGGTCACGATGATCGCGCCCCACAGCGGCAGGCCGAGATTGACCAGCGCGACGCCGAAGATAAGGCCGGAAAAGGCGACCATCGAGCCGATGGACAGGTCGAACTCGCCGCCGATCATCAGCAAGGATGCGGCAATGGCGAGGATGCCGAGCTGTGCGGCGGGCTCCAGGATGGTCATCGCTCCGGCGAGCGAGAACATCGAACGATCGGCGGTGATGAAGAAGAAGGTGGCTACCAGCACAAGCCCGGCAAGGGCGCCCAGCTCCGGCCGGCGCATCAACTGGGTGACGAGGCCTGCCTTGCGCACCCTTTCATCTTGCCGAGGGGCAACGGCAGCTTTTTGCCCGGTGTCAGCCATAATGCCTCCCGACGGGGTTCGGCCATGAAGCGGCGCCAACCCCGGAAATTTCACATGTTTTGAGATGTCGAGGAGTGTGGCCTCCCGCCGGCCCGCCCCTGGAGGGGAAGGGCCGGCGGTACGGCACAACATTTCACGCAGGGATCAGCGGATACCCTTGGCGGACAGCTCCACCACCTGGGCGGCCTTGTCCTTGGTGATCAGGTTCGGGCCCGACGGAACGTCGCCGCCCGGGATCAGACCGTACTTGGCATAGTTGGTCAGGAAGACCACCGGCAGGTAACCCTGCAGGAACTGCTGCTGGTCGATGGCGAAATCAGCCTTGCCTTCGGACACGTCCTTCAGGAAGCCGGCCGAAAGGTCGAAGGTCGCGACATGGACCTTGCCGGCCTTGCCGACATCGCCAACCGCCTCAACCGAGGGCTCGCCCGCCGTACCGGCACCCAGTGCCATCACGGTGTCGATATCGCCGTTGGAGCTGAGGGCAGCCTTGACCTTGGCGCGAACATCGGTCGGGTCGTTCGAGACGGGCAGCACGGAGCTCTTGCCGCCGAAGCCGTCAGCAAAGCCCTTGCAGCGCTGGTCGAGGGAAACGTTGCCGACTTCCTGGTTGACGCAGATGGCAACCTTGCCGCCGAGGGACTTCAGCTTCTCGCCGGCGGCCTTGCCGGCGCTGTATTCATCCTGGCCGACATGCAGCAGGGCGCCCAGTTCCTTGGCAACGTCGGAGCCAGAGTTCATCGAGATAACGGGAATGCCGGCAGCGACGGCCTTTTTGATGGATGGGCCGAGCGCCGAGGCGTCGGGGATGGAAACGACGAGGCCGTCGGGCTTCTGGTTAACGGCGGCGTCGATCAGCTGGCTCATGGCCACCATGTCGAAGGTTTCCGGCGCGCGGTAATCCACCTGGACATTCATGTCCTTGGCAGCGGCGCTGACGCCGTTCTTCACCACCGACCAGAACGGGTCGTTGGCCTGGCCATGCGACACCACGACGATGTGGAGGTCGGCGGCCTGGGCGGCAACGCCCGAGACCAGCATTGAAGCAGCAACAGCCGCTCCGGCAAGGAGCGCCTTGAATCCGAATTTCATCTTGTCCTCCCTTTGCCCGCTCAAGACTCGTCAGGAGCCGGCAAGCTATTGATTTGATTGATTTGCTGCGGGGAGCAAACAATTCCAGAATACTATGGAGGGTCCGAAAATCAAGAATTCATTTCATTTGTCGTTGAAAACGGAATGTTCGTTTCGAAATTGAACCAAGCCGGCGGTTGGCGGCTCCCCGCGAAGGGCGCAGCACGGCAAGCCTGCAGGCAGGCGAAAGCTGTTCAGGGGCGGGCCGAATGGTGGAAAGGGTGGCGGTTTCAGCCTGCCGGTTTGCCGGGATCGCAACCGGCCTCAAATCGAAATGGCTGTTTCTTGTCGGCCGGCTGGTCAGCCGAGGCGTTGCGCGAGCCGGGCAAGGGTGCGCTGGAAGAGGGCCGGGTCATCGGTAGCGCGGGCGAGCACCAGCGCGCCCTGGATGGCCAGAACGACGTCCTCCGCAAGAGCGGTGGCTTCCGGGCGGGCATGGCCGCGCCGCTCCAGCGCGCCGGCGAGGGCGTTTATCCAGCGGGAAAAATAGCTGTTGATGGCGATGGCAAAACGGCTGCGCGTCTCGTCGAGGGCAAAGGCGCCGACAAGGCAGATGCGGTTGCCGGAGCGGAAATAATCGCCGGTTGCCGCCAGCATGCCGGTAATGCCGGCTTTGGGCTCCGCCGTGGCAAGCGGCGTAAAGACGTGAGTCTCGAACCAGCCATCGATCTCGGCCAGGACGGCCTCGGCCATCTCTTCCTTTCCACCGGGAAAGAAGTTGTAGAGGCTGCCTTTGCCGAGGCCGGTCTTTTCGGTGATGCGGGCAAGGCTGGCCCCCTCAAAGCCCCAGGTACGGAACGCCTCCCCCAGGAGGGGGATGGCATCGGCGCGTTCCAGAAGGGTGCGGGCCATGAGGGGCTCCTTTAAGTCGGTTGCCGGGAATGCTCAGAGGCCGAGATCGGTGAGGCCGGGATGGTCCTCGGGGCGCGAGGCGCTGCGATCCCAGTGGAACTTGCGGTCTTCCTCGCGGATCGGCAGGTCGTTGATGGAGGCATAACGCCGCGCCATCAAGCCCTCGCTGTCATACTCCCAGTTTTCGTTGCCGTAGGAGCGAAACCAGTTGCCGCTGTCATCATGCCATTCATAGGCGTAGCGCACGGCAATACGGTTTTCTGCGAAGGCCCACAGTTCCTTGATCAGGCGGTAGTCGAGTTCCTTTGCCCACTTGCGGGTGAGGAAGGTGACGATCTGGCTGCGGCCGTTCACGAACTCGCCGCGGTTTCTCCATTCGCTCTCCGGCGTATAGGCCAGCGCCACTTTTTCCGGGTTGCGGCTGTTCCAGCCATTTTCAGCGAGGCGCACCTTGCGAAGGGCGGTTTCACGGGTAAAGGGGGGCTTGAGGATTTCCATCACGGGCTCCATGGGAAAAGTATTTGTACCGAACGGTACGATAAATACCAATCGGTACAAGTGGGAGTCAAGCCCCTGCCGTACCCTTGCGTGTCGTCTTGCGATTGGGGATAAGCAGGGCACTGCCGCTAGCCAGTTGCCGGCAGGCATCAACGATCAACTGGCCGTGCCTGGCAGGCGCGGCCGGGATTGAAGGGACCCGACCCGATGGCCACTGCCATGCGCGAGACCGAAAAGACGATTGTGCCGCCCGGCCGTCCGCTGGTGGGGCGTGTTGCGCCTCCGGGGTCCAAATCCATTACCAACCGCGTCCTGCTGCTGGCAGCACTTGCCGAAGGCACCAGCCGCCTGACCGGCGCGCTCAAGAGCGACGATACCCGCTATATGGCCGCTGCCTTGCGCGACATGGGCGTGACGGTTGAAGAGCCGGATGACACCACTTTTGTCGTGACCGGCACCGGCCATCTGGCTGCACCGGGCAAGCCGCTGTTCCTTGGTAATGCCGGCACTGCCACCCGCTTCCTGACCGCCGCTGCCGCCATGGTGCATGGCGAGGTGGTGGTGGATGGCGACGAGCATATGCACAAGCGCCCCATCGCGCCGCTGGTGGCTGCCCTCACCACGCTCGGTGTCGACGCAGCCGCACCCACCGGCTGCCCGCCGGTGACGATTACCGGCAAAGGCGGTTTTCCGGGTGGCCGGGTGGAGATCGATGGCGGGCTTTCCAGCCAGTATGTCTCGGCCCTGCTGATGGCGGGCGCCTGCGCGGCAGCCCCCGTCGAGGTGGTGCTGACCGGTGCGGATATCGGCGCGCGCGGTTATGTGGACCTTACGATTGCGGCCATGGAAGCCTTCGGCGCCCGGGTGGCCGTCTCCGGTGCGGGCAGCTGGCGCATCGAGCCGACCGGCTACAAGGCCACCGATTTTGTAATCGAGCCGGATGCCTCCGCCGCCACCTACCTTTGGGCGGCGCAGGTGCTGACCGGCGGTGCCATCGATCTCGGCACGCCGGCCGATGCCTTTACCCAGCCGGATGCGCGGGCCTACAAGCTCATCTCCGCCTTTCCGCACCTGCCGGCCGTCATCGATGGCTCCCAGATGCAGGACGCAGTGCCGACGCTTGCCGTGCTGGCCGCCTTCAACAACACGCCGGTGCGCTTTACCGGCATTGCCAATCTGCGCGTCAAGGAATGCGACCGGGTGGCGGCACTTTCCACGGAACTGGCGCGTATCCGGCCCGGCCTTGCCCATGAGGAAGGCGACGACCTGATCGTCTCCTCCGATCCGGCACTGGCCGGCCAGACGCTGCCGACGCGGATCGAAACCTATGCCGATCACCGCATCGCCATGAGCTTTGCGCTCGCCGGGCTGATGATCGGCGGCATTACCATTCTTGACCCCGGTTGCGTCGCCAAGACCTATCCGGCCTACTGGGACGAACTGGCCTCGCTGGGCGTGCAGTACGCCTGAGGGCTCGGGGAGGGCGGGCAGTCATGCGCCTGTTGCTGGTGGAAGATGACGAGCTGATCGGCGAGGGCCTGCAGAAGGCGCTGCGCCAGAGCGGCTTTTCGGTCAACTGGGCGCGGGACGGCGAGACGGCCTCGGCAACGTTGCGCGATGAGAGCTACGAACTCGTCATCCTCGATCTTGGCCTGCCCGACCGGCCGGGGCTGGAGCTGCTGGCAGAACTGCGCCAGCACGGCAATGCGGTGCCGGTGCTGATCCTGACGGCGCGCGATGCCGTCTCCGACCGGGTGGCGGGGCTTGATGCCGGGGCGGATGATTATCTGCTGAAGCCTTTTGCGCTGGAGGAGCTGGAAGCGCGCATCCGCACGCTGCTGCGCCGGCAGGCCGGGCAGGCTGCCGATGGGCTGTGGCTGCGCCATGGCAATCTGGCGCTCAACCAGCGCACGCATGAGGTGCTCTATAACGGGCACAAGGTGGCGCTCTCCGGCCGCGAATTCGCGCTGATGTATGCCTTCGTCAAGGCGCCGGGAGCCGTGCTCTCCAAGTCCCAGCTTGAAGACAGCGTCTATGGCTGGAACGAGGAAGTGGCGAGCAACGCTATCGAGGTGCATATCCACCAGCTGCGCAAGAAACTGGGCAGCGATATCATCCGCAACATCCGCAATGTCGGTTACCGCCTCGCGGAGGAGACATGATCTCGATCCGGCGCCGGCTGCTCGGCTCCATCCTGTCGGTGCTCGCCATCGTCATCGTTATTCTGGCGGTAGCGATGTTCTTCAGCGTGCGCCGCGAGATGGACGAGCTCTATGACCAGACCATGGAGCAGGTTGCCCTCGCCATCGCCCGCACCGGTATCAATGATGAGCTGAATCTCAACGATGCCCTGCCGAAGCGAGGCCGCTTTACCGGAGAGGACGAGTTCCTGATCCAGATCTGGCGTGGCGACACGCTGGCTTATTCGTCGCACGCTTCGGTCAAATTCCCGATGCAGGCGGCTGATGGCTCCAGCTACACCTACTTCAACCGCCAGCGCTGGAACTTTTACCGGCTTACCACGCCGCGCGGTGTCATCCAGATTGCCCAGAACCTGCACAAGCGGCACGGGGTGATCCGCGAGATCTACAATGTGCTGCTCTGGCCGATCCTCATCCAGTTTCCCATTCTGGCGGTACTTATCTGGCTGTCGCTGACATATGGGTTTTCGGCGCTGAGCCGAGTTTCCCGCCTGATCGAACGGCGCTCGGCGAGTTATCTCGAGCCGATCAGCCGGCGCGGCGTGCCGGTAGAAGTGCTGCCGCTGGTCGATCCGGTCAATGAGCTACTGGCCCGGCTGCGGGCTGCCTTTCAGAGCCAGCGCCACTTCACGGCCGACGCGGCGCATGAGCTGCGCACGCCCCTGACGGCCGTGCAATTGCAGCTGGATATCCTGCGCCGGGCTGGAAATGAGGAGGAGCGCAAGGATGCGCAGGCCGGCCTTGAAAAAGCGGTGGCCCGGCTTGGCCGCCTTACCGATCAGTTACTGGAGCTGGCACGTCAGGAGCCCGAGACACTGAGCCGGCCTTTCGAACCCGTCGATCTTGGCCATGTGCTGGCGGATTGTATCGACCATCTCCGGCCGTTGGCCGAAGCGCGGGAGATCAGCCTCAGTCTCGTTTCGCCTGGGTCTTTGCGCGTGCGCGGGAGTGCTGAACAGCTCGGTACGTTGTTCGGCAACCTCGTCAACAACGCCATCCTTTATACGCCGGGGCAGGGAAGGGTCGAGGTGTCCGCCCACGATGCCGGAGAGACGATTGTCGTGGAAGTGAACGACACCGGCATCGGCATTGCGGAGAAGGACCGGTTGCGCATTTTCGACCGTTTCTTTCGCATCGGCCGCAGTGAGGCTTCGGGTTCCGGGCTCGGCCTCTCCATCGTGAAGGCCATCGCCGACCTGCATGACATCGGGATCGAGGTGCTGGGTGGCAATCGGGGGGTGGGGACGCGCTTCGTTCTTACCCTTCAAAAATTGCACTGGCCGGGCGTTTCTTAAGTCTGTCTTAAGTTTCGTTTCCCATGGTCGCGGTCGAAGGCGGTGCGAAACCGCTCATCAGACGATCAGCCGCCACCTTATAGGGTACGAGCCCGTGATTTCAGTTGTCGTTCCTGTCCTGAATGAAAAGGACAATGTTGCTCCGCTTCTCGAGGAAATCAGCGCCGTGGCGCGCAAGGTTCCCGTCAGCGAGATCATCTATGTCGATGATGGCAGCACCGATGGCACCGGCGAGTTGCTGCGGGCGCTGAAGTCCCAGTATTCGGCTCTGCGGGTGCTTCAGCACAGCAAGCGCAGCGGCCAGTCCGCCGGTCTGTGGACGGGCGTGCGCGCTGCCGGCAACGACATCATCGTGACGCTGGATGGCGACGGGCAGAATGATCCGGCAGATATCGCGCTGGTTTATGAAGCTTATCGCGCGGCGGAGACCAACAGCACGGGCGTGATGGTGGCTGGCCAGCGCAAGGTGCGCAACGACAGCTTCGTGCGCCGTCTTTCCTCGCGTTTTGCCAACAAGCTGCGCTCGGCGCTGCTGCAGGACAACACCCGCGACACCGGCTGCTCGCTCAAGATGTTCCGCCGCAAGGACTATCTGGCTCTGCCGTACTTCGATCACATGCATCGTTTCCTGCCGGCGCTGATGATGCGCGAGCAGGTGAGGATCGTGCATGTCGATGTCTCCCACCGTCCGCGTACGCGCGGTGTTTCCAAATACGGCACCTGGGGCCGTGCGATTGTTGGCATCTCCGATCTTCTGGGCGTGCTCTGGCTGCAGAAGCGGCCCTTCGCCTTCCCGCAAGTCTCCGAAGATCTGAACTGAAGGCCAGGATCGATGTTCCTCTCCCTCTCTGCGGCGACCCTCGGCATCATCATTGGCTTTGTCGGTCAGACGCTTTTTTTCATGCGTTTCCTCGTGCAGTGGCTGGCTTCCGAAAAGGCCGGGCGCAGCGTGGTGCCGAATGCCTTCTGGTATTTCAGCCTCGGCGGCGGGCTCGTGCTGTTCCTTTATGCGCTCTGGCGCCAGGACCCCGTTTTCATCATGGGGCAGGGGGCGGGTCTGCTGATCTACGCCCGCAATCTCTACTTCATCCGCCGCAAGTCCCCGGCCACCCCGGCCTGACCTTCCGGAGTTTTCATGCTGGATAACAAAGCGCTGAGGGGCCTTGTGCCCCTCGTCGCCATGCTCGTCTTCTGTGCTGCGGCGCTGGCCTTCAGGCCCCTGCTGCCGATCGACGAGACACGCTACATGAGCGTCGCCTGGGAGATGCATCTGAAGCAGGGCTGGTTCGACCCGCTGACGATGAATTTCCAGCCCTATAGTCACAAACCGCCCTTGCTGTTCTGGCTCATCAACCTGTCCTGGGCGGTCTTTGGCGTGTCGCGCTGGGCGGCTCTGGTGCCGGTCGGGCTGGTTTCCGCCGGCGTCATCTATCTGACCGGCATTCTTGCCCGGCAGCTTTATCCGGACACCTTCGCCCGCCCGGAGCGGGTGTGGGCGGTGACCATCGCCAGTGTGCCGGTGCTGGTCTATGGCACGCTCATGATGTTCGACATGCTGGTGGCACTCATCGTGCTCGGCTGTCTCATCACCCTCCACAAATACCGGCATGACCGGCGCCCGCGCTTTGTGTGGCTGCTGGGGCTGCTGCTCGGCATCGGCGTGCTCGCCAAGGGGCCGGTGGCCTATCTCTATGTCGGGTTCCCGCTGCTCTGTGCACCGGTCTGGTCGCGCGAGTTCGACAATCTCAGGGGCTGGTATCTGTCCTGCCTCTCTGCGGTGCTGATCTCGCTGCTACCGATCCTGCTCTGGCTCATTCCGGTCCTGCGCGAGTCCAGCAGCGGTTTTGCCTTCTGGCTGCTGTGGAACCAGACGGCCGGTCGCATCACCGGCAATTTCCAGGCGGCGCATGTCCGTCCGATCTGGTTCTACCTGCAGCTCCTGCCGGTCATGCTTCTCCCGTGGATCTTCTTCCCCCAGCTGTGGCGGAATTTTTCGACCACGCTCCGGACAACCTGGAACGACCCCGCCCTTGGGGAAGGGACGCGGTTTCTGGCCGTCTGGATCGTGCCGGTGTTCTTTGCCTTCACCTTCATCAGCGGCAAACAGCCCCACTATCTGCTGCCACTGGTTCCGGGCGCGGCGATCTTCGTGACCCTGTGCCTAGGGCGCCTCTCCACCCGCACGCTGGTAATCACGGCCCTTGCCATGGGCGCGCTGATCATCGTTGGCCAGGGAGCCGCCAAGCACCTGCTGCTGCACCGCTACAAGATGGAGCCGCTGGCGGAGTTCATCCATGAGCATCACGATCGGCCCTGGGCTTATGTGAGCAACTACAATGCCGAGTTCGGCTTCATTGGACGGCTGGAAATCCCGCTTGAGGATGTGCCCGCCAATCAGCTGAAAGGCTGGTTGCAGGAACATCCCGGCGGCCTTGCGATCATCCGCTACCGCGACAAGAAAGAAACGCTGGGCTGCAAGGACCTGCTGGATATTCCCTATCGCAGCGGCCGCATGGGAGCCTTCGACTGTTCCGAAGCTTTCGGCAACTGAAGGGCGGAATAGAAAACCCCCGCGAGGCGCCCGTCTCGCGGGGGTTTTTCATGTCCGGCTTCCTCTTCTCGAAGAACCGGGCATGATTTCCCGGCCTCAGGCGGCGATCACCTCGTCTGCCGGACCGAAGAACTCATAGTGAATGCGATCCGCGGCCACGCCGACGCTGGCAAGCGCTGGCACCATGGCCTTCAGGAATGGGCGCGGGCCGCAGAGGAAGTAGTCGGCATTGGCCACTGGCGTGTTGGCGGCAAGCCAGCCGGCGGTAATGAAGCCGTCAACATCATGGGTCTCGCCCGCCCGGTCGCCCTCTGCGGGTTCGCTGTAGAAGGTGGCAACCGAGAGGCCGGGGCGGCTGGCGGCAAGGCTGCGCACATGTTTGTCCATGGCATGGGTATGGCTGCCGAGCGTGCCGTGGATGAAGTGGGCTTCCAGCTCGGGATGCCGGGCCGCAATGGTCTCGATCATGCTGACCATGGGGGTCAGGCCCACACCGCCGCTCAGCAGCACCACCGGACGCAGCGGCTCGTCGGCGAGGTGGAAGTCACCGGCCGGGGGAGTGGCCTTGAGCGTGCTGCCAACCTCGACCAGGTCATGCAGGAACCGTGAGGCGGCGCCGTGCGCTTCCCGCTTCACGGAGATGCGGTAGGTTTCGCCGTTCGGGGCGCAGGAGATGGAGTAGTTGCGCTTGAGGGGCTGCGCGGCGCCAGGAACCTCGAAGCTGAAGGTCAGATACTGGCCGGCGCGGTGGCGCAGCACCTTGCCGCCATCGGCAGGCCGCAGCACGAAGGAGGTGATGGTGCTGCTTTCCGGCACCTTGGCCACCACCGCGAAATCGCGCCAGCCTTCCCAGCCGCCGTCACGGGCGATGATGGTGTCGCGGATCACCTGCTCCCGGCCCATCAGGATATGGGCAAGGAACCAGTAGGCCTCGCCCCAAGCTGCCAGCACCTCATCGGTGGCGGCTTCTCCGAGCACTTCCTTGATGGCGCCGAGCAAGGCGGCTGCCACGTAAGGGTAATGTTCCGGCAGGATGTGGTAGCCGATATGCTTCTGGGCAATGCGCTCCAGCGCACCCATCAGAACGCCCGGATTTTCGATGTTGCGGGCATAGGCAAGGATGGCGCCTGCCAGCGCCTGCACCTGGGTGCCGCCATCGCCATGATGTCCGTCGTTGAAAAGGGCGCGGATATGGGCGTCCTCAAACAGGCGGCGATACATGGTGGCAGTGATGGTCGGCCCGTGATCGGCAAGGGCCGGTACGCATGCCTTGACGATGGCGATGGTTTGCGGGCTCAGCGACGTGGTCATTTGAAACTCTAGCTCCCCTTGGGTGACTGCAGGATCCGGTTGGTTGCCGCCAGATGCCTCGCGGGCAGCGGCGGGCTGGATGCATGCGGCTTCAGGGAAGTCGGCAGCAGATATGCTAAAACATGCATCAACGATGCATCTATTGTGATTGGATAAAAGATGCAATGAAAATACATCAATAAGAATGCGAACTGATCCAGGGCGAACCGGTTCCCGTTCTGCCTGTCCCGGTAACCTTATGAATTCATTGCGTGGCGATGGCGGGCGAAGCCTTCGGCCAGCAGGTCGATGAAACTGCGCACCTTGCTGGAGAGATGCAGCCGGTGGGGGTAGACGGCATTGATAGTGAATTCGACGGGCTCATAATCCTCCATGAGTCGGACCACCCGGCCGGCCCTTACATCATCGCCCACCACAAAGCTGGGCGCGAGAAACAGGCCGCTGCCGGCAAGGCAGGCCTGGCGCAGGGTTTCTGCACTGTTGGTCAGGAGATTGCCGCTGACACGGCCGGTGACGGTGGTGCCATCCGGCGCCACGAAGTGCCATTCGTCGCCGAAAGGGTAGAAGGGATAACGCAGGCAATTGTGGCGTGCCAGCTCGCCCGGATGCCGCGGCGCCCCGTGTTTTGCCAGATAGTCATGCGAGCAGACGAGGATGTGCCGCCAGCTCACCAGATGCCGGACGATGAGGCTTGAGTCCGGGGGCAGGGACGTACGGATCGCGAGATCTATCCCTTCCTCAACGAGGTCGACCGGACGTTCGCCGAACTGCATGTCGATGGTAACGTCCGGATAGGTGGCCAGATACTCGGTGATGATGGGGGAGATGAAGCGCACGAGGGCACCGCCGGCATAGAGGCGGAGCGTGCCGCGCGGTGTCGTTTGCAGGGAATGGGCGATGCGGTCGGCGTCTTCCAGATCGGCAAGGATCTGTGTTGTGCGTTCGTAATAAGCCTTGCCGACCTCGGTGAGGCTGACCTTGCGGGTCGTACGGTTCAGCAGGCGCGCGCCCAGATGCTCCTCAAGCGTGGCGACATGGTTGCTGACCATCGTCGTTGACATGTTGAGACGGCGGGCCGCCGCGGAAAAGCCGCCGGTTTCCACCACCCGGGCAAACACGGTCAGGCTGGTCAGCCGGTCCATGGCTTATTCTCCCCAATTGGGCTGATTATCCGCTCTCAGTGGATGATCCTTCCGATTTTTCCGCGATTATCACACAAGGCTTGGAAGCGCATCTTCCCGGATAACGAACTGTGATGCTGTTACAGCTGCCCTGGCGGTAGCTGTCAGAGGAGAACCGGAAGATGTCGAACACCACTGCCACCCCCGCCGATTTTGAAGCCGCCCCGGCTCCTGCGCGCCGCTTGCTGAAGCGCGGTGTGCTGGCACTCGTCCTGCTCGGCGGCGCGGCCGCTGCCGTCTATTATGGTTATGAGTACTGGACTGTCGGCCGTTTCCTCGAGAGCACCGACGATGCCTATGTGAAGGCGGATTATACGACGGTTGCCCCCAAGGTTTCCGGCTACATTACCGACGTGCTGGTGAGCGACAATCAGCCGGTAAAGGCGGGTACCGTGCTCGCCCGCATCGATGATCGCGATTTCCTCACCGCACTTGCCAGGGCGCAGGCAGCGCGCAGCGCCATTGAAGCCGGCATTCATAACCTCGACGCGCAGATCGCCCTGCAGCAATCCGTCATCGCCGCTGCCGATGCGCAGATGGCCAGCCGGCAGGCAACGCTCGCCTTTGCCCGGCAGGACCGTAAACGCTACTGGGACCTGATGAAGACCGGCACCGGCACGGTGCAGAAGGCCCAGCAGTCCGATGCCGCCCTGCGCGAGGCGGAAGCGGCACTTTCCGGCAGCAATGCCGATCTGGAGGCGGCGCAGAAGAAGGTGGATGTGCTGCGCACCCAGCGTGCACAGGCTGATGCCCAGCTGGCCGAGGCTGCTGCGCAGGAAAAGCAGGCCGAGCTCAATCTTTCCTATACCACCATCACGGCGCCGGTAGAGGGCACGGTCGGCGCGCGCACGCTTCGGGTTGGCCAGTTCGTGCAGGCCGGCACCCAGTTGATGGCGGTGGTGCCCCTGCATGCGGCCTACATCGTGGCCAATTTCAAGGAAACCCAGCTCGGCAATGTCAGCGCCGGCCAGCCGGTCGAGATTGCCGTCGACGCCCTGCCGGATTTGAAGCTCAAGGGCCATGTTGACAGCATGTCGCCGGCCAGCGGGCTCGAATTCTCGCTGCTGCCGCCCGATAACGCGACCGGCAACTTCACCAAGATCGTCCAGCGTATCCCGGTCAAGATCGTGCTCGATAGCGATTCCGCCGAGGGCCTGCTGCGCTCCGGCATGTCGGTCGAGCCGGTGATCGATACGCGCGCCGCCGCTTCGGCTGGCTGAGCGGCTTTTCAACTCTTCTCTTCCGTCAAGGGAGTGTCAGGTGATGTCCAGCACCGTGCTTGCTGGCGAAGGCCCGCTGCGTTCAGCGCCGGCCCCCGCTTCCAGCGCTGCCAGCCATCCGGAAACCAGCCTCAAGACCTGGATTGCCGTTATCGGCTCGACGCTCGGCGCCTTCATGGCCGTGCTCAATATCCAGATCGTCAATGCCTCGCTGGCCGATATCCAGGGCGCCATCGGCGCCGGCATCGATGATGGTGGCTGGATTTCCACCGCCTATCTGATCGCCGAGATCGTCGCCATTCCGCTGTCTGGCTGGGCGGCGCAGGTTTTCTCCGTCCGGCTTTATCTGCTGACCAACGCGGTACTGTTCCTCATCTTCTCGGCGGCCTGCGCCTTCGCCCAGAATCTGGGGCAGATGATCGTGCTGCGTGCCATCCAGGGGTTTTCCGGCGGCGTGCTGATCCCGATGGCGTTCACCATCATCATCACGCTGCTGCCACGCCAGCGCCAGCCCATCGGCCTTGCGCTCTTTGCGCTGTCGGCCACCTTCGCCCCGGCCATCGGCCCCACCATCGGCGGGTATCTGACCGACAACTGGGGCTGGGAATATATCTTCTACGTCAACCTCCTGCCGGGTGCGCTGATGCTCACCATGCTGTGGTTCTCGCTGGAGCGGGGGCAGATGCGCCTCTCGCTGCTGCGCCAGGGCGACTGGCCCGGCATCATCACCATGGCCATCGGCCTTGGCGCGCTACAGACGGTGCTGGAGGAAGGCAACAAGGACGACTGGCTGGGTTCGCCCTTCATCCAGCGCATGTCGGCGATTGCCGCCGTGGCGCTCGGTCTCTTCCTGTGGCGGGAGCTGACGGCCAAGAAGCCGCTGCTCAACCTGCGGCTTCTGCTTCGGCGCAATTTCGGCTTCGGCATGATTGCCAACTTCCTGCTGGGCATTGCGCTCTATGGCTCGGTCTTCATCCTGCCGCAGTATCTCTCGCGCATTCAGGGCTACAACGCCGAGCAGATCGGCGGGGTGCTGGCCTGGACCGGCCTGCCGCAGCTGATCCTCATCCCGCTGGTGCCGAAGCTCATGAAGCGCATCGACCCACGGCACATGATCGTCTTCGGCTTTGCGCTCTTTGCGCTCAGCAACTTTCTCAACACCGGCATGACGCCCTTTTACGCGGCCGACCAGCTGCTGATGCCCAACATCGTGCGTGCCATCGGTCAGGCGCTGATGTTCGCCCCGCTCTCCGCGGTCGCGACAGCGGGCATCGAAAAGGAGAATGCGGGTTCCGCCTCCTCGCTCTTCAACATGATGCGCAATCTGGGCGGCGCAGTGGGGATCGCCCTCCTGCAAACCTTCCTCGCCAAGCGCGAGCAGTATCACTCCAACGTGCTGACCCAGTCAGTCTCGCTGTTCGAGGAAGCGACCCGCGAGCGCCTGCACAAGCTCACCGCCTATTTCCTGTCGCATGGCGTGGCCGATCCGGCAGCTGCCCAGCACAAGGCGGCGATTGCCATCGGCGCCGTGGTGCGCAAGCAGGCATACATCATGGCCTTCAGCGATGCCTTCTATCTGCTGGGTGTGGCGCTGCTGGTGGCTCTTGTGTCCTCGCTCTTCTTCAAAAAACCGTCCGGTGCGATAGGCGGGGGCGGAGCGCATTAGGCTCCGCCGTCGCCCCTACCGAACCGTCGTATTCACAGAGCCTTCAAGCCCCTTTCGTGGAGGAAGTGCCATGACCCGAAACCCCGAAGCCGCCCCGGCCGGCATCGATCCGCACGCCATCCTCGATGTGGTGGAGTGGCTTGCCGGCGATGAATGTCATGGGCTCGACGATGCCGGACTGGTGGCGGGGCTCGGGCGGCGCCTGCAGGCGGCCGGGTTGCCAATAGACCGGCTGACCCTGCATTTGCGCACGCTTCATCCGGAGATACTCGGCCGCTCGATCGCCTGGTCGCCGGGCGAACCGGTGGAAATCCATGACCGCGAGCACGGCATGGATGTTTCCGCCGCCTTTGCAGGCAGCCCGCTTCGCACCGTGATGGAGCGCCGCGAGACCCTCGGTGTGCGGTTCGATGAAGGGCCGGAAGAGCCGTGGATGACGATCGACGTCTTTCGCGGGCGAGGGCTGGTGGAAATGATGGCAGTGCCGCTCTGCAACCTTGATGGTCCGGTGAGCGCGGCGGCCTTCTGCACCGCAAGGCCCCGCGGCTTCAGCGACAATGAGCGTATGGCGCTGGAGCGTATGCTGCCGGCGCTACGCACGGTGTGTGAGTTGCGAACGTTGCGGCAGACGGAGCTGACCTTGCTCGATACCTATATTGGTCCGGCGACGGCTCGCCGCATTCTGGCCGGCAAGGTTCGGCGGGGGGAGGTGGAGACGCTGGAAGCCGCCTTCCTGCTGTGCGACCTGCACAGCTTTACCGAACTTTCCAACCGGCTGCCGGCGGGTGCGGTGCTTGATCTGCTCTCCCGTTATTATGACCGGGTGGTGCCGGCCATCGCGGCTGAGGGCGGGGAGGTGCTGAAATTCATGGGAGATGGCGTGCTTGCCTTCTTCCACCGCGAGCAGGCGGTAGCGGCCTGTGCGGCCGCGCTGCGCAGCGCACTCTCCAGCCTCGGGGCACTGGACCGGATGCGGGGCAAGGAGGGGGATCCCCTGCAGGCCAGCATCGCCCTTCATTTCGGGGCCGTGAGCTATGGCAATATCGGCTCGGGCCAGAGGCTGGATTTCACGCTGGTGGGGCCGGACATCAACCTCTTGAGCCGTATCGAGACCGCCTGCGGGGCCTCGGGCCACCCGCTGCTGATGTCATCGCGCTTTGCCGGCCTGCTGCCGGCGGACCGGTCGCGGGCGGCAGGCCATTTTGCCCTCAAGGGTTTTGCCGAACCGGCGGAGCTCTGGAGCCTGCATGAGCCGCCCTGGTGTTATGCCGATTTCCATCGCCCGCGCCCTTCCCAAGGGACGGCAGCGAGCGCGCCCGAAGCCGTTACCGTTCAGCCGGTGTGAACCGCAGGTGCCGGCAGGGGGAGGTTGAGAAGCGCCGCCAGACTGCGGCGCGGCTTGATGACGTCCGCCAGGGTGTAGTCATCCAGCACGCTCATGAAGGCGCTGAGTGCTTCCGCCAGCGCCGGGCGCAGCAGGCAGGCCGGGGTGAGGCAGCAAGCGGCGGCACCGTCCGGGGCAAAACATTCGGCAATCTTGAACTCGGCCTCAGTGGTGCGCACCACGTCGCCAACCACGATCTCCTCCGGTCGCCGCGACAGGCGGATGCCGCCGGTGCGACCGCGTACGCTTTCGACGAACCCCTGCGCAGCCAGCTGGTTCACGATCTTCATCATGTGATTTTTGGAGATGCGGTAGGCGTCCGAAATCTCCTTGATCGTCGAAAGCTCACCTTCCGGGCGCAGCGCCACGAAGACGAGCGCCCGCAGGGCATAGTCTGTGTACATGGAAAGATGCATGAGGGGTCCGCCAGCGCGCCTAACAGGTATCAGGAATGCATCATATGGAGCGTCGGGCGCTGATCTCAATGGCAAAGAAAGGCTGCCCGTGGGTGCAAAAGGAGAGGGGGCTCCACTTCCGCTGCTTCCCTGAGCGGCAAAGAGCGATAAAACCTCTTTTCCGAAGGTGCCGCACCTGCCGGCACCGAGACGCCCTCCGGAGTTCATGCCCGATGCCGACGCCCGCCAAGATCACCGCCATCCTCACGGCCAAACCCGGCAAGGAGAGCGATCTGCTCGCCCTGATCGAGGCGATGGCGCCGCATTGCCGCAGCGAGCCCGGCAACCTGCGCTGGGACATCTGGCAGGATCAGTCCCAGCCCGGCCGTTATGTTCTGGATGAGCTTTATGTGGATGAGGCCGCCATTGCGGCCCACCGCCAGACGCCGCACTTCCTCGACTACCTGGCCCGGGTCGGCGACATTGCCGACCGGATGGCGATCGTCAGCACGCCGGTTTCTGTAGCGGACAAAGGCTGAAGCGCTCAAAGCGCTTCTTACATCGGCGGCATTTTTTCAAATTTCGGCAGGGCCGGGTCCAGCCGGTCCCAGGCGTGGCCGCGGGAGGTATAGGTCACCACCTGCGGCTGGTAGCGTCCGGGATCGTCAAGGCTGGCGGCGCGGATGGTGAAGAACTGCGGCATGGCGGCAAAGGTCATGTAGACCGGTGATCCACAGTCCGGACAGAAGTGGCGCGTTTTGACGTTGCCGCTGTCTGCTACCATGTCCCAGCCTTTGGCAGTGCCGGTTAGCTCGACCGCGTCCCGCGGGAAAGTGAGGTGCGAGAGGTGCCCGGTGCCGCTCTCGCTTTGACAATCGCGGCATTGGCAATCGTTGGAAAAGATCGGCTCGCCGGCAATCCGGTAGCGCACGGCGCCGCAGGCGCAGCCGCCGGTATAGGCTTCTGCCATGGTTTCCTCCTGATTTGGGGGGCTTTGGTGCGTTTAGTTCTGCGTGCCGGCCACTTCGCCGATGCGGGGCACCACCTTCTTCCAGCCTTCCCCCATGGTGGTGATGGCGCTCTCATTGCGCGGCAAGTCGAAGCCGGCATGGACGAGCCGCAGTTTCGTGCCGCCCGGCACTGCTGAGAGGGTGAAGGTGACGATGGTATCGAGCAGCGAGCCATAACCGACATTGGCGTCGTCCCCGCCGCGCCAGGCGTAGGAGAGGCGCTGATTTTCCACCACTTCCAGTACTTCGCAGCGGATGGTGCCATCCCAGGCGCCGGCCGGCTTGGTCTGGAAGGTAAAGCGCGTGCCGACTTCGGCCTTGAAGCCTGTGGGCGTCATCAGCCACAGCCCGACCCGGTCACCGTCGGTCAGCACGCTCCAGACGACCTCCGGCGCATGCGGCAGCACTTCCTCGACAAGGATCTGGCCGGTTTTGGAGGGGGTGGAAAGGTCGTTCATGGGTCGATGTCCTTGAGCAGGGAGCGAAGGCTGGCGAAACGCTCGCGCCAGAAGATGCCGTACAGCGCCATCCAGTCGACGAGCGGGGCGAGGCCGTGCGGTGCGGCGCGGTAATGCACCTTGCGCCCCTCCGGCCGGTCGAGGATCAGCCCGGCCTCTTTCAGGAGGCGCAGATGCTGCGAGATCGCGGACTGGGTGACGCCGCTGCCGGCGGTGAGTTCCGCCACCGTGATTTCCCCCGCCGTCACGATCCGCTCGAACACCGCCCGTCTTGTCGGGTCGGCGAGGGTGCGCATCACAGCATCAATGGCGTTCATGTCTGTCATGGTGAAATCATTAGTACAGGCTAATAGATTAGTCAACGCTAATGAATTAGATCCCGGTTATCTTTGAGTCTGCCTTGAATGCGGGCGCTGCAACCCCACATCTTCAGCAGTGGTGCAGCCGGGCCCGTGAGCCCCGTCAGCGCCAGCTCGCAAATCGGTAGCGCTGGCTCCCTGCTTGTGAAAGCGACGGTCTCGTCGCGACCCAGCAGGTGGAGCCTTGAAAATACCGCTTCTTTCCTCTCGGGGCTTGGTTGCCGCCCGGTGCATTGGCTCCGGAGCGAAGGCCGCGCGCAACGCGCACGTCCCGAGATCGACGAAAAAATTCCGCACGATGGCTGAAGCCCCTCCGGGCCATCGGCCGTCGTCTACGCCTGCCTCCACCAATCTCTTATCAAAAGGTCCGGTATCATGACCGTCAGGGACATCAGGTTCGGCACGGATGCGCGCGAGGGCATCCTTCGCGGCGTCAACATTCTCGCCAATACGGTCAAGGTAACGCTGGGCCCTAAAGGACGCAGTGTACTGATCGAAAAAAGTTACGGGGCGCCGCGCATCACGAAGGACGGGGTGACGGTGGCAAAGGAGATCGAGTTTTCCGATCGGTTCGAGAATATGGGCGCGCAGATGCTGCGGGCCGTCGCCTCGCGCACGCATGACCATGCCGGCGATGGCACCACAACGGCCACCGTGCTGGCGCAGGCCATTTTGCATGAGGGCATGAAGTCGGTTGCCGCCGGCATCAACCCCATGGATCTGAAGCGCGGCATCGACCTGGCCGTCTCGCGGGTGGTTGACGATCTGCGCGCGCGTTCGCGCCCGGTTTCAAGCAATGAGGAAATTGCCCAGATCGGCATCGTTTCCGCCAATGGCGATGTGGTGGTCGGCAGCAGGATTGCCGAGGCGATGCGGCAGGTGGGCAAGGATGGCATCATTACCATCGAGGAAGCGCGCGGGCTGGAATTCGAGCTTGAACTCGTCGATGGCATGCAGTTCGACCGGGGGTATCTTTCGCCCTATTTCGTGACCGATGCCGTCAAGCAATTGGTCGAGATGGAAAACCCCTATATCCTCCTTCACGAGAAAAAGCTCACCGACCTCATGGTGCTGCTGCCCGTGCTGGAGGCCGTTGCCCATAGCGGCCGACCCCTGCTGATCATCGCGGAGGATATCGAGGGCGAGGTGCTGGCGACCCTGGTGGTCAACAAGCTGCGCGGTGGCCTGAATGTCGCTGCGGTCAAGGCGCCGGGCTTCGGCGACCGCCGCAAGGCGATGCTGGAGGATATTGCGATCCTCGCCGGAGGGGAGATCATCAGCGATGAGCTGGGAACCCGCCTCAAGGATGTGACGCTTGCCACCTTGGGCGGTGCGCGCCGCGTCAGCATCAGCAAGGACGATACGCTGATCGTGAAGGGAACCGGCGCGCCAGAGGCGGTAGCGGCGCGGGTTGATGCCCTGAGGGCGCAACTCGTCAATCTCGCAAGCGACTATGAGCGCGAACAACTGCAGGAGCGCATCGCGCGGCTTGCTGGTGGGGTTGCCATCATCAAGGTCGGCGGCGCCAGCGAAACCGAGGTCAAGGAACGCAAGGACCGCGTTGACGATGCGCTTCATGCCACCCGGGCGGCGGTCGAGGAGGGCATCGTGCCGGGCGGCGGGACGGCCCTGCTTTATGCCAGCCGGGCGCTCGCCGGCCTTACCGGCACCAATGACGATCAGGCCCATGGCGTTAACATCATTCGCCTGGCGCTTCAGGCCCCGCTGAGGCAGATCGTGCGCAACGCCGGCCATGATGGCGCGGTGGTCGCCAGTAAGCTGGTTGATGGCAACAACCACAATATGGGCTTCAATGCCCGCACGGAAGTGTACGAGGATCTGGTGGCGGCCGGGGTGATCGACCCGACCAAGGTTGTCCGCTCCGCCCTGCAGGATGCGGCATCGGTCGCCGGCTTGCTGATCATGACCGAGGCGGCGGTTGCCGACGGGCTCGCAACCTCCGCACCGGCTATGCCGGGCGGGATGGAGGGGATGGGGTTCTGACCCGGCCGGCAGGGGCCGGCGGGCCATGACGTGGCTCACCGTCCGTCACAGCACACACTACAGTTATTACCAGCCGGTGGATCTTGGCCTCCACCGGCTGATGCTGCGCCCCCGCGAGAGCCGTGAGATCAAGCTCGGCTCGTTCGAGCTTTATACCAATCCCGCGGCGCAGGTCCGCTGGGCGCAGGATGTCTTTGGCAACTCGGTTGCTACGGCCAGTTTTGCCGGCATGACCGACAATCTTGTTATAGAGACCGTCGCATCGCTCCGGCTCGACACGGCGGCATGGCCGGTCTTCGACATCGCGGACGACGCCGTGCTTTATCCCTTTCGGTACGCCGACGATGACTGGCGCGATCTGGGCGCGCTGACGCTGCAGAACTACCCCGACCCGGCGGGTCAACTGCGCAGCTGGGCGCATGGTTTCGTCGCTGGCAATCCGACCAACACACTGAGCCTGCTGAAGGACCTGAATGCCGGGGTGTCGCAGTGGATCTGCTACCAGTCGCGCGAGGACGAGGGCACACAGTCGCCGACACAGACACTCAACCGCGGTTGGGGAGCGTGCCGCGACCTTGCCGTGCTGTTTGTGGAGGCTGCCCGCAGCCTCGGTTTCGGCGCCCGGATCATCTCAGGTTATCTTTATAATCCGCAGGGTCTTCTGAACGGTACGCTTGCCGGCGGGTCGACTCATGCCTGGGCGGAGGTTTTTGTGCCCGGCGCCGGCTGGATCAGCTTCGATCCGACCAATGGCGGGGTCGGGGGCCATAACCTCATTCCGCTGGCGGTCGGCCGCGACATCGCGCAGGTCATGCCGGTTGGGGGCAGTTTTATTGGCCTGACCGGCACCTTCAGGGAGATGACGGTCGAAATCCTCATGTCGACCTGACGGACGGCTGCTGGGCACATTAGCCGGAAAGGCTCTCAACCCGGCGCAATTGCGGGAATAGCCGCATCCAGAGCAGGGCGACCACGATGGTGCCAATACCGCCTATAACGCCGGACGGCACGGCCCCGAGCAGGCCCGCCATCATGCCGGATTCGAACTCGCCAAGCTGGTTCGAGGCGCCGATGAAGAGAAAGTTCACGGCATTGACGCGTCCGCGCATGTCGTCCGGGGTTTGCAGCTGAACCAGCGAGCTGCGCACCACCACGCTCACATTATCCGCCGCACCCAGCACGAAGAGGCAGAAGAGCGAGAGGGTCAGGTTGGTGGAGAGCGAAAAGACGACGGTGGCGATGCCGAAGAGCAGCACGGCGGCAAACATCTTGTAACCCGCCCCCTTGTCGAGCGAGACGCGCGCCAGCACCAGCGACATGGAGAGCGCACCAAGGGCAGGGGCCGAGCGCAGCATGCCGAGGCCCCAGGCGCCGGTATGCAGGATGTCGCTGGCAAAGATAGGCAGCAGTGCCGTGACGCCGCCCAACAGCACCGCGAACAGGTCGAGGGAGATGGTGCCGAGGATGACCGGATGGCGGCGGATGAAGGAAACGCCGCCGAAGAAGGAAGCCAGCGTGACCGGTGCCTTGTTGGCCACCGTGTGCTGGCCCTTGATGAACGCGACCGACACGGCGCCCGCGACCAGAAAGACCGCACACAGGCCAAGCGACAGGTCGGGGCTGATGGCATAGAGCGCGCCGCCCAGCGACGGGCCGATGATCGTCGCCGTCTGCATGAAGGAAGAGGAGGCCGCCACCGCCCGCTGCAGGATTGCCGTCGGCACGATGGAGGGCAGCAGGGCCGACATGGTGGGCTGCTGGAAGGAGCGGGCAGCGCCCAGCACCGCCACGGCGCCGAAGATCATGTTGACGCTGAGCCAGGCGCCATGCAGCCCGGCAAGCAGGAAGGCGAGAATGGCCGCCTGGGCAAGCTGGCACCAGAAGACGATGCGCCCGCGGTGATAGCGGTCTGCCACATTGCCGACGATGAAGGTCATGACGATCATCGGCAGGAACTGGAAGAGGCCGACGAGCCCGAGATCGTAGGCGCTGCCGGTCTTTTCATAGACCATCCAGCCAATAGCGACCGAAGCGCCCTGGAAAGCGAGCGCGGAGGCGACACGTACAATGCCGAAAAGGACAAAATTGCTGTTGCGCAGCAGCCGGTGGGGCTGGGTTTGCTGACCCTCTTCGGGCGGAGTGGCTCCGCTCGGGGCTGTGGTAACCGACATGGGCTGGAAATGCTCCGCGAGGGCCGTTCTGGCGTTGCCGTTGTTGAAGGCCGTTCCCGGCCAAAGGTCAATTAACGTCTTCACCGCTGTTATCGGCTTTGGGTGGCACAGTGTCGCATCTGCCTCACCTTCGCCCTTTTGGGCGCTTTTGCTTGCGCGCGTGCGGCCTGCTGGTTATCCGACAGGCGGGGCGGCGGCCATGACCGGCTGTCGGAAGAATGGAAGGATCGCTCGCGAGTGCTGCGCCGTCTTTACGATTGGGTCATGTCGCTGGCGGGCAGCCGCCACGCCACCTGGGCGCTCGCGCTCGTTTCCTTCGCCGAAAGCTCGTTTTTTCCCATCCCGCCCGATGTGATGCTGGTGCCGATGGTGCTGGCCAACCGCCGCCGTGCCTGGCTGTTTGCCGGAGTGTGCACTGTCGCCTCGGTGATTGGCGGCATGCTGGGTTACGCCATCGGTGCACTCCTGTTTGAGAGCCTCGGCACCTGGCTGATCCGCGTCTACGGGCTCGGGCAGGATTTCGAGGCCTTTCGCGCCTCCTATGCCCAGTGGGGCGCCCTGATCATCTTGCTGAAGGGCCTTACCCCCATCCCCTACAAGCTGGTGACCATCGCTTCCGGTTTTGCTGCCTATAACTTCCCGCTCTTCATCCTTCTCAGCTGTATCACCCGCGGCGCGCGGTTCTTCCTCGTGGCGGCGCTGCTGCGCATCTATGGCGAGCCGGTGCGCAATTTCATCGAAAAGCGGCTGGAACTGGTGATGCTCGGGGCGCTGGTGATCATCATCGGCGGCTTCGTGGCGGCGCGCTATCTGGTCTGATCCGGTCTGGTGACCGTGCTGCCCGACTTTCTCGCAACCTGATTGCCGGCCCACGGGTTCTGTTTCCATGTGGGTTGCCATGCGCTTGGATCGTTCTAAGCTGGTGGCAACGATGGGGGCGCCCGGCGTCCCCGACAATGGGAAGGGACAGGGAAATGGCTCAGGCAAAGCGCGTTGTCGTCACCGGTGGCAGCGGCAAGCTGGGACGGGCGGCGGTTACCCATCTGATCGACCATGGCTGGCAGGTGGCGGTGCTGGACAAGGTGCGCCCTTCCGCATCGCCCTGCCCGGTGATCGAGACGGACCTGACCGATTTCGGTCAGGTGAGCGGGGCGCTGAGTGCGGTTGATGACCGCTACCGAGGCGTTGATGCGGTGGTGCATCTGGCCGCCATCCCGGCGCCGGGCCTCAGCCCCAACGCCACCATCTTCAAAAACAACGTGCTCTCCAGCTACAACGTGTTTCAGGCGGCGAAGCAGGCAGGCATCCGCAATATTGTCTGGGCTTCCAGCGAAACCGTGCTGGGCCTGCCCTTCGAAACGCCGCCGCCCTATGTGCCGGTGGATGAGGACTATGCCGGCCGGCCGGAGACGGCCTATTCGCTCGGCAAGCTGGTGGATGAGGAAGTGGCGCGCCAGTTTTGCCGCTGGGACCCCAAGCTCAAGATGATTGGCCTGCGCTTTTCCAACGTCATGGAGCCGGAGGACTATCGACGGTTCCCGGGCTTTGATGAGGATGCCTCGCTCAGGAAGTGGAACCTCTGGGGCTATATCGATGCGCGCGATGGTGCGCAGGCCATTCGCAAGGCGCTGGAATACAAGGAGCCGGGCATGGAGGTGTTCATCATCGCCAATGCCGATACGGTGATGACCCGCCCGAACGCCGAACTGCTGGCGGAATGTTTCCCCGATGTGCCGCTGCGCCGCCCGGTTGGGCCTAACGAGACGCTGCTTTCCATCGAAAAGGCGCGCCGGCTGCTGGGATACGAGCCTGAATATAGCTGGCGTAACAGTTCTGCCCTTGCCGCTCCGGCATGATGGCGCCTGCCGGTCTTGATTATCCGTAACGGAGGGGGAAACTGATGGACTACGTCAAATTTGGCCGTACGGGGCTTGATGTCTCGCGCATCTGCCTTGGCTGCATGAGCTACGGCGTGCCTGAACGCGGCACCCACCCGTGGTCGCTGCCGGAAGCGGAAAGCCGCCCCTTCATCCGCAAGGCGCTCGACCTCGGCATCAATTTCTTCGACACCGCCAATGTCTATTCTGACGGCACGAGCGAAGAGATTGTGGGCCGCGCGCTCAAGGATTTTGCCAGCCGCGACGAGATCGTCATCGCCACCAAGGTCAATGGCCGCATGCATGCCGGGCCGAATGGCGCCGGCCTGTCGCGCAAGGCGATCCTCAGCGAAATCGACAAGAGCCTGACCCGCCTCGGTACCGACTATGTCGATCTCTACCAGATCCACCGCTGGGACTATGCCACCCCCATCGAGGAGACGCTGGAGGCGCTGAATGATGTCGTGCGCGCCGGCAAGGCGCGTTATATCGGCGCCTCTTCCATGTATGCATGGCAGTTCGCCAAGGCGCTGCATCTCTCCGAGACGCACGGCTGGGCCCGCTTCGTCTCCATGCAGAACTATGTGAACCTGCTCTACCGGGAAGAAGAGCGCGAGATGCTGCCGCTGTGCCGGGCGGAAGGGATTGCGGTGATGCCGTGGAGCCCGCTCGCCCGCGGCCGCCTGACCCGTGACTGGGACGAGGCCAGCGCCCGGTCGGAGACGGATGCCTTCGGCAAGACGCTTTACGCCGCGACGGCGGAGGCGGACCGCAAGGTGGTTGAGGCGGTGGCCACGGTGGCAAAGGCCCGCGGCATCCCGAAAGCGCAGGTGGCGCTTGCCTGGGTGCTGCAGAAGGACGGGGTGACCAGCCCCATTGTTGGTGCCACCAAGGTCCAGCATCTGGAAGATGCCGCGGCCGCCCTTGCCGTGAAGCTGACGGCAGAAGAGATCGCGGCGCTGGAGGCGCCTTATGTGCCGCATGCCGTGACCGGTTTTTCCTGATCGGGTAGCGCGGGTAGCGCAGCGGCGTTTACACTGTTGCAATCGCGGCGCCTTTATCGCGACGCGATTGCCCTCTAGCGTGCGGGCCCCGATGATCCCTGCACCCTTTTTCCTTTTTCGCCGCCCTGTTGCCCCACGCCTCCAACCGTGGCTGGCGCTCTCATGCCTGCTTGGCCTCGGGGCGGTCTCGCCGCAAGTAGCCGCGGCTCAGGAGGGCGGCGGCGCTGTCGATCTGGCGCTGGTGCTGGCGCTCGATACCTCCTCCAGCGTCGACTGGAACGAGTTTGATCTTGAGGCGCGCGGCCTTGCCCTGGCGCTGAAAGACCCGGAAGTTCTGGCGGCGATATCGGCCGGGCCTAACCACGCCATCGCCATCTGTATCCTGCAGTGGGCCTCGGGCGGAGAAGGTAACCAGCAACTGGCCATCGGCTGGCGGCGGGTCGACGGGCAGGCGGCGGCGGAAGCGCTGTCGCAGGAGGTACTGGAGATGCCGCGCCTTATCGATGCCGGCGGCACCTCGATCAACGGGGCGCTGACCTTCGCCGGGGCCCAGTTCCAGAGCCTGCCCTGGCCGGCGAACCGCCACACGATCGATGTTTCGGGCGATGGCCGCTCCAATGACGGGCGGGATGTGGAAGGGCCGCGCGAGGCGCTGGTGGCAAGCGGCGTCAGCATCAACGGCCTCGCCATCGTCAATGAAGAGCCGGATCTGGAGAGTTATTACCGCGACGCCGTTATCGGCGGGGCCTCGGCTTTCGTCATCGTTGCCAATGACTACAAGGCCTACAAGGACGCCATGCAGCGCAAGCTGGCGCTGGAGATCGGGGCGTCGGCGCTGATTGTCGATGCAACGCCGGCTCAGCCTCCGACGCCAGTACGGCGTCCGGGGTGAACCCTGCCGCTCGCATGGCTGGTTTGCTGCCGCGACTGGCGGAAATGATCTGGCGGACCAGCGGGCGGAGCTTATGCTCTGCCGATCATGATCATACGCCCGCGGCCCAACGCCTTTACCCTGTTCCTCATCCTGCGTGGTTCAGTACTGCTGACCATCTTGCCGAGGCTGCTGTTCGTCACCGCTTTTGCGTGCGCCGTCACCTGGCTTGACTGGCTGTACCCGGCGCCCCTTTCGGGTTTTTCGACGGCACCCTTCGCGCTCCTGGGCATCGCGCTTTCCATCTTCCTCGGCTTTCGCAACTCGGTCTGTTACGACCGCTGGTGGGAGGGGCGAAAGCTCTGGGGTCAGCTGGTGCTGGAGATGCGCAGCTATGCACGTTCCCTGCTCGTGCTGCTCTCCGAGGGAGAGGCGGTTTCACCCCTGCAGCGGCGGCTGGTCTTTCGCGGGATCGGTTTTGCCCATGGACTGGCGGCCCGTCTGCGCGGGCGCGACGTGGCGACGTCCCTCGAACCCTGGCTGGTGCCGGAAAACGGTGCCCTCACTCTGCCGGCCGGATGCCGCAACGCCAACGAGGCGGTACTGCGGGCAATCAGCGCCGAGCTTGCCGCCGAGATGCGGGCGGGGCGGCTGACCGATATCCTCTACAAGGTGCTGGATGACCGGGTGACGGCTTTTTCCGGCATCCAGGCGGCGTGCGAACGTATCCTCGGCACGCCGACCCCCTTTGCCTATTCGCTGCTCCTGCACCGCACGGCCATTCTCTTCTGCCTGCTGGTACCGTTCGGCCTTGTCGGGACGCTGGGCTTCGCCACGCCGCTGGCAACCGCGCTGCTGGCTTATGCCTATTTCGGGCTGGATGCGCTGGGTGACGAGCTGGAAGAGCCCTTTGGTCTCACCCACAACGACCTGGCGCTCGATGCGCTGGTGCGGGTGATCGAGATCGACCTCAAGGAAGCAATCGGTGCGCCGGATGTGCCGGAACCGTTGAAGCCGGTTCGGTTTGTACTGACCTGAGGGGCCAGTGTTTGTGGTGGAGTGATTACCCCCACCGGGCCTGCGGCCCACCTCCCCATGAATGGGGGAGTTTTTGTTTTTTATATCAGCACCCTATCATTCCCCATACATGGAGAAGGTGGTGCGAAGCGCCGGATGGGGGTAATGACTCAAAAACCCCCTCCGGCCTCCAGCAGCCTCAGCCCTCGCTGCTCTCCGCGGCGGGGCGGAAATAGGCTTCGACTTCGCCCTTCAGCTTGATGGTCAGCGGATTGCCGTGGCGGTCGCGGGTCTTGCCGGCGCTGACGCGGATCCAGCCTTCGCTGACGCAGTATTCGTCGACATTGGTCTTTTCGACACCCTTGAAGCGGATGCCGACATCGCGCGCCAGCACGGCTTCATCATAGAAGGGGCTGCGCGGATCGGTGGACAGGCGGTCGGGAGGGGTATCGCTCATGGTGATGCCGGTTCGTTCCTGAAATGAGTTCCGGCGGCCAGAGATAACGCTCCGGCCGCCGGAAGCCAACCTTCCTGAACGGGCATGCCGGCTAGCCCCCGCTCGCCGGCTGCCGGGAAGGCTGGTTTGCCTCAGAGGCCGAGGCCGCTCTTGACCGCGGCAAGGCCGGGTTTGCCGTCCAGCGTGGTCACGCCATCAAGCCAGGCATCCAGCGTACCGCTATTGCCCTGCAGCCAGAGTTTGGCGGCCTCGCCCGCCTCCATCTTCTGGTCGAGGATCATCGACATCATCAGGTTTTCCTGCTCGACGGTGAACTTCATGTTGGAGACGAGTTTGGCCGCGTTCGGGCAATCTTCGGCGAAGCCGGCCCGGGCCATGGTGTAGACCTCCGCGCCGCCATAGTTGGGGCCAAAATATTTATCGCCGCCGGAAAGATAGGTGAGGGCGTTGTTCGAGTTCATCGGGTGCGGCGCCCAGGCGAGAAAGACGATCCAGCTCTTGTCGCGCTTGGCCCTGTCCACCTGCTTCAGCATGGCCTGCTCGCCGCTTTCTTCCAGCGACCAGCCGCCAAGGCCAAAATCATTGCCGGCGATCATCTTCTGCAGCGACTGGTTGGCCGGGGCGCCAGCCTCGATGCCGTAGATCTTCTTGTCGAACTTGTCGCCGAACTTCGCGAGGTCGGCAAAATCCCTGACCCCTTCGGCGGACACATAGGTCGGTACGGCGAGGGTGAATTTTGCCCCTTCCAGATTACGCCCGACGATCACGGCGCCCTTGGCGGTGGCATCGGTCACGAAATGCTGCTGCGCCGGCATCCAGTTGCCGAGGAAAACATCGATCTGCTTGTTGGCAAGGGCCTGGAAAGTGACCGGCACGGCCAGCAGGTCAACCTTCTGTTCATACCCCAGCGCTTCCAGCACCACCCCGGTAAGGGCGTTGGTGGAAGTGATGTCCGTCCAGCCGGGATCGGAGAACTTCACCGTCTTGCAGGAAGCGGCATCGGCCGCGGCGGCAGGGGAAGGGGCTGCCAGCAGGGCGGCCCCGGCAAGGGCAGCGGCTGCCAGCAGCGGGCGGGTCAACCGGTTACGATGGGCGCTCGTCATCCGTCATGTCTCCTGTTCGGCTGTCCGTTATGGTCGGGTGCGGTTTCTTGTTGTTGGTGACTTCACTCCCGCCGGGTCGTTTCGCCCGGTTCTGGCGCGTCAGGCGCGTTTTCTGTCAGTCAGGTTGCCGGTACCGGGCGCGACCTCGCGCACCGGCATGCGGGCGCGGCGTTCAAGATCCGGCAGGTCGATGGTGTTGCGCATATAGGCGCGGGTGGCATCGACCATGGGCTGGAAATCCCAGGGCCGGTGGCGGCCCTGCATCAGCGCCTCATGCACGAAGCGGCGGCGGCGCTGGCTGGCAATAACGGCTTCATGCACGCGGGATGCATCCCAGCGGGTTGCCGCTTCTGCCCGCAGGCTGGCCAGCAGGGCGGTTTCTGCCGCGCTGGCACCGTTTGCCGCCAGATTGGCGCGCTCCAGCGGGTCGGCCTCAAGATCGAAAAGCTGGTCCGGGTCGGTGCTGGTGGTGACGAATTTGTAGCGTCCGCGCCGGATCATGAAGATGGGCGCTATCGCGCCTTCGCCGAGATATTCCCCCAGCGCCTCGTCATGGCCGCCGCCGGAGAGATGCGGCAGCAGGCTTTTGCCTTCCAGCGGCTGACCCAGATCCTCATCGCCGCCCCGGGCGATGCCGGTGAGGGTGGGGAAGAGATCCATGAGGGAAACAGTATTCTTTACCCGCCGCTGGTCGCTGCCGCCGGGCATGCGGATAACCAGCGGAATGCGCGCGGCAGCCTCAAAGAACGACATTTTGTACCACATGCCGCGCTCGCCCAGCATGTCGCCGTGGTCGGCGGTGAAGACCACCACCGTGTCCTCGTCCATGCCGCATTCCTTGAGCGTGCGCAGCAGGATGCCGACCTGATCGTCGATGAAGCTGATAGCGCCGTAATAGGCCCGGCGGGCGCGACGGATTTCTTCCTCGCTCGGCTCGTAGACGTCCGTTTCGCACACATGCATCACGCGCAGCGAGTGCGGGTCCTGCAGCTCCTTCGGCAGGCGGGCGACGGCCGGCAGGTCAATGTCGTCATCGCGGTACTTGTCGAAATAATAGGGCAGGATGGCGTAGGGGTCGTGCGGGTGGGTGAAGGACACCAGCATGCAGAAGGGTCGATCGTCGGGGCCGCGGGCGATGTCATAGAGATGGCGGCGGGCGGAATAACCGACTTCCTCGTCAAAATCGATCTGGTTGGAGCGGGCGCAGGCACCGGCCTTCGAGACCGAGAGCATGTCGTGATACCAGCTGGGCCGCACGTCCGGCTTCTCCCAGTCCGGCGTCCAGCCATAGTCGGCCGGGTAGATGTCGGTGGTCAGCCGCTCCTCGAAACCATGAAGCTGGTCGGGCCCGCAGAAATGCATCTTGCCGGCCAGCACGGTGCGATAGCCCTCCCGCCGCAGGGCGTGGGCGAAGGTGGGTGTGTCGGCGCGGAAATCGGCGGCGTTGTCATAGGCCTCGATGGTGGAGGCGAGGCGGCCGGACATCATGGTGAAGCGCGAGGGCGCGCAGAGCGGGCTGCCAGTATAGCAATTCTCGAAAACGGTGCCGCTGCCGGCAAGGCGGGAGAGATGCGGCGCCTTGACCACCTTGTGCCCGTAGAAGGGCAGGAACTGCGCGGCAAGCTGATCGGCCATGATGATGAGGATGTTCGGTCGCTTGGTCATGGCCGGCGGTAGTCCCTTCATTTGCGATAAACACGGTTGATTGAACGACCCGCGGCAGCGCAGTGTGAAGAGGTTGAATTTCGTTAACTGGAATAGAAAATTTCTATGGCAAGGCCACCTGATCTCGCCGCACTCTCCCTGTTCGATGTCGTTGCCCGCCTTGGAAATCTCACCCGGGCGGCGAGTGAACTCGGTCTCACCCAGCCGTCGGTCAGCTATCAAATCCGCCAGCTGGAAGAAGGGCTCGGGTGCAGCCTGTTCGAGCGGCGCCATCGCGGGGTCGATCTGACGGAAGAGGGGCGCATCCTGCGCGATGCCGTGCAGCGGGCGCTGGGCACGGTGGAAGACGCGCTGGCAACCCTGCGCCGGCGCCGTGCGGCCCCGACCGTCGGGCTCGTTACCGACTTCGCCTTTGCCTCCTATATCCTGCTGCCGCGCCTCGGCAGGCTCAAGGAACGGCACCCGGATATCGATGTGCGTGTCTCGGCAAGCCAGGTAGAGGTGGAGCCGGCGGGGCGGGGCATCGACCTTTCCGTCAGTTTCGGCCAGTTGCCAGTGGGGGGGCGCGGGGTGCGCCTGCTGCAGGAACGGGTGATTGCCCTGTGCAGCCCCGGCTTTCTCGCCGCGCATGGGCCGCTCGACGATCCGGCGGCATTGGCACGTGCGCCGCTCATTCATCTCGATGGGCCGGAGCGCTGGTTTTCCTGGCCCAGCTGGATGCAGGCGGTGGGGTGGCCCTGGCGGCCGGGCGTGGAGGGGCTGCACGTCAACACCTTTACCCTTGCCATCGAGGCCGCGATGGCGGGGCAGGGCGTGGTGCTGGGTTGGCTGGGGCTGGTCGACGGGCTTATGGATGCAGGCCTGCTTGTGCCGGCGACCGGCCGCGTGGCGGTGAGCGAGGCGGGCTACATCCTGCGTCTGGCCCGCACCGCCCCGCCAGCGGCGCTGGCGGTGGCGGATTGGCTGAAAGAAGAGCTGGCTCCTTTTGGCTGAGGCCTGTCAGCCCGGGCCGGCACCCTCGTCCTGCGGCTTTTCCAGCCGTGACTCATGCCGCCGGGCCGCGGCTGCAAGCGCAGCTGTTGCGGCCAGTGTCACCGGCAGTGCAACCAGCCAGGGCAGGCTTGCCGAGACTGCGTAGAGCCACGTGCCGAGCGCCGGCCCGGCAGCATCTTCCAGATCATTGGCGGTACTGAAAGCAGCCATGTAGGTGGCCCGGGCTCGTGCCGGGGCCAGTTCGGAGGCGATTGTCTGGGTGAGCGGGCCCGAAAGCATCTCTGCCAGGGTTAGCAGCGTGACCGCGACGATGAGGCCCGGCAGGGTGGGTGCAGCCAGCAGCAGGGCAAAGGAAAGGGCCAGTACCAGCCCGCTCGTCGAGACGAGGCTGCTGCCGGCAAGCCGGCCGGAAAGCCGGGTCAGCGGCAGCTGGAAAAGCACCGCCACCAGTCCCGCATAGCTGAAGAGCCAGCCGATATCCGCCGGGTCCAGAGTGCCGGTGGTGGTGGCATAAAGCGGCAGTATGGTCTCGATCCAGCTGGCAACGATGCCGATGGCGGCCACGGGCAGCAACAGGGCGGCAAGGCGCCGGTCGCGCAAAGCGGTGCCCAGCGCGCCCCATTCTTCCTCCTCGTCTTCCGGGTTGCCGGCTGCGGCAGGTCTGGTCTCCTTCAGGAAAAACAGGGTGGCGATACAGCCGGCCAGTAGGGCCCCGGCCGCGCCCGTAAAGACAAGGCCCAGTGCCGTCATCGCGAGCAGGCTGCCCAGCGCGGGACCGATGATATGGCCGATACCGGAGACGACGCGCCGCAGGGCGTAGGTCTCTCGCAGCTTCTCCGGAGCCACCACATCGGCGATCACCGTGGCCGCCGTGGGATGCAGCACACTTTCAAAGATCCCGATGGTGATCAGGCACAAGGCTGCCGCGAAGGTGCCATTCACAAAATAGAGGCAGAAGAAACCGAGGCTGGTGCCAAGGGTTGACAGGATGAGTACCGGGCGACGGCCGATGCGGTCCGCGATGCCGCCCACCAGCGGCGTGGCCAGAAGTTCGCCGCCGGCATAACAGCCAAGGAGCAGGCCGATCGCTCCAGTTGGAATGCCGGCCTCCCTGCTGGCCCAGAGGGCAAAGAAGGGCATCAGCATGCCATCGGAAAAACCGGCGACAAAAAACAGAAACAGCCCGACACGCGCTGCTGTCGGCAGGTGGCGAAAAAGGGCGGGGTGGGGGAAAAGCGACACCGTCAACAATCCTTGCGAAAAGCCGCAGGCGGGCAAAAAGGCCCATCCATTGCGGGTTTCGCGTTGGTTGACGTGAACGCTTACGGCTGCCGTATATCGGACAGCAGGCAGACCATAGGTCCGTTGTTTTCCGTGCGCAAGCGGTGCGATGAGCAGCGGACAGAACAGGGCATTTTTGACCCCGCGATGCAGGCGCGGGCCGCGACGCGGGAAAAATGTCGTCTTCTTCAATAAGGTGGGCCAAAATGTCGCATCCCCCTTGAGAAGCATCAGGAGGGGGCATAACCGGTTGCCTCGCCTCAAGCGCGCGCCCTAAAAGACGCGCAGCATTCCGGAAAAGGAGATCGAAGTGTCAAGTGCCAGTGGTCCCGGCCTGCCAGGTGGGGGCATCTCGTCAGGGCTTCAGACCGGCCCGCGCCTGGGTGATTTTTCCACCGACCGGCGCGTCCTGCTTCTCTGCCTGATGGCGCTTGTGGTGGGAACGGGCGGCGCCTTTGCCGCACTGGTTCTGCTGAAACTGATCGCCCTTGCCGTCAATATCTTCTGGTACGGCGAGTTCTCCTTCGAAGGCCGCACCATCCTTGAGGCGGTGACCCAGCCCTGGGGCATGGCCGTGCCGCTCATCGGCGCGCTCATCATCGGTCTTATGGCCCGCTTCGGTTCGGAGAAAATTCGCGGCCACGGCATTCCCGAGGCCATCGAGGCCGTACTTTACGGCGAAAGCCGCATGTCCTGGCGCGTGGCTCTGCTGAAGCCGATCTCGTCGGCCATCTCGCTCGGTACGGGCGGCCCGTTCGGTGCCGAAGGCCCGATCATCATGACCGGCGGCGCCGTCGGCTCGCTCTTTGCCCAGTGCTTCAGCCTCAGCGCCGCCGAGCGCAAGACCCTGCTGGTAGCGGGCGCCGCTGCCGGCATGACCGGCATCTTCGGCACGCCCATCGCCGCCGTGCTGCTGGCCGTGGAAGTGCTGCTCTTCGAGTGGAAGCCGCGCAGCTTCATCCCCGTTGTCGTCTCGGCGCTGACGGCGATTGCCTGGCGGCCGTTCCTCATCGACGGCAACATGTTGTTCCCGCTCGACCTGCATGTGGTGGTGACGCCGCTGGGTCTGATCGCCGCCGTGGGCGTCGGCCTGCTGGCGGGCCTGCAGGCCGCCGGTCTCTCCACCTTGCTCTACAAGGTCGAGGACCTCTTCCACAAACTGCCCTTCCACTGGATGTGGTGGCCGCTGGTGGGCGCTGTTGCTGTGGGTATCGGCGGCGTGATCGAGCCGCGCGCGCTGGGCACCGGTTATGAGAGCATCCATGCCGTGCTGCATGGCGAGTTGCCGCCGGTCGGCCTCTTCTCGCTGCTGCTGGTCAAATCCGCGATCTGGATCATCGCGCTGGCTTCCGGCACGTCCGGCGGTGTGCTGGCCCCCCTCGTGATGCTGGGCGCGACGCTCGGCGGGATCGAAGGGCTGGTGCTGCCGGGTGAAACCGGGCTCTGGGCGCTGATCGGCATTGCCGGCGTTCTGGGCGGCGCCATGCGCGCGCCGCTGATGGGCGCCCTGTTTGCTGTGGAGGTGACAGGCACCTGGGGCGCCCTGCCGCTGGCGCTGGCAGCGTCCGGCTCTGCCTACGGCCTCACCATCCTTGCCATCCGGCGCTCCATCCTGACCGAGAAGATCGCCCGCCGCGGCCGGCACATTGTCGCTGAACTGGGGGTCGATCCGCTGGCCATGGTGCGCGTGTCGCAAATCATGACCAAGGATGTGAAGACCATGCCGGACAGCATGACGCTGGAAGAGGCGAGCATCTTCTTCGAGAAGGACGCCAAGCACCGCGCCTATCCGGTAGTGGACACCGATGGCCGTCCGGTTGGCATGGTCTCGCGCGCCGATGTGCTGCAATGGATGGTGACCAGCCACGAGCCGGGGGCAACGCTGGGCGGGCGCCTTTCCGACGCCTCTCTGCCGCTGGTGACGCCGGATGATTATCTCGGCCGCGTGGTCGAGATGATGATCTCGGTGGATGTCGGCCGCATTCCGGTGGTCGACCCGCAAAGCCGCAAGCTGGTGGGCCTTGTGGCCCGCCGCGACCTGCTTCAGGCCCGCGTGGTGCAGCAGAAGCTTGAAAAGCAGCGCCAGCGCGGCACCGGCGGCGTGCGCTGAGCGCTCCGCTGCCGTTCGGGCACTAAAAAACCCCGGCCGGGATCGCTCCCGTGCCGGGGTTTTTATTGGGTGCGGGCTGTTAGCCGGCGGTCTTTTCCGCCTTGGTCAGCACACGGGCGCGGTCCTGCGGGCCGTCATATTCAAAGCGGATGTCGGAAAGGAAGTCGCGCCCCAGCACCATGGTGACCGGGGCGAGGCTCAGGGCGGGCACCACCAGCTGGACGTGGTGGCCGTTATTGAGAAACACGGAGACCTTGTAGCCGGCGGCGACCTGTTTCTTGCTGTCGAGGCCGTTGGTGAACTCCACCTGGCCGACCGGCTTGAGGCCGAGGCTGACGGCGATTTCGGCATCGATGGCGCTGACCGGCAGGGCGGTGTTGACCATGGCAAGCCCCTTGGCGCGTTTGGTCTCTGCCGTCAGCGCGCGCGCCGGCGCCGTGAGCACGACGGGAACCTGCGGGCCGCTGGCCAGCATTTCGCCGGCGGAAAAGCTGATGATGATGCCGTCGTCGCGGTTGATGATGTTGGCCATGAGGGCGGGCGTCCCTTCTTCCTCTTGAAGTGGTGTGTCCGTCCTTTCCGTGGGGGCATTTTTCCGGAAAGTCAGCGGCAAGACTAACCGCAGCCGCAAGGCCTGTCGCGCGCTCAATAGGAGAGTATGGCCGCTGCCGAACCTCCCTTGTTGTGCCCCCCTTGTTGCGTGCCGGGCGTCTCATGCGCTACAAACCGCGCCAAGAGATTTCCGACATAGCCTTTCGGCAAAAGATTCAGGAGCGGGCACGGCATGGCCTCCTATCAATATACCTACGTGATGAAGGGCCTGACCAAGGTCTATCCGGGCGGCAAGAAGGTTCTGGACAACGTCTACCTGTCCTTCTTCCCCGGCGCGAAGATCGGTGTGCTCGGCCCGAACGGCGCCGGTAAGTCCACGCTGATGAAGATCATGGCCGGCATGGACAGCGAGTTCACCGGCGAGGCCTGGGCCGCCAAGGAAGCGCGCGTCGGTTACCTGCCGCAGGAGCCGCAGCTCGACCAGAGCAAGACCGTGTCCGAGAACGTGATGGAGGCGCTGGCCCCCATCAAGGCCAAGGTCGACGAGTTCAACGACATCTCCATGAAGCTCGGTGAGGTCACCGACGATGATGAGATGATGGCGCTTTCCATGCGCATGGGCGAGCTGCAGGAAGAGATCGATGCCGCCGACGCGTGGGACCTCGACCGCACCGTCGAGATCGCCATGGACGCGCTGCGTTGCCCGCCGGGCGACTGGGCCGTGGACAAGCTCTCCGGCGGTGAAAAGCGCCGTGTGGCGCTCTGCCGTCTGCTGCTGGAAAAGCCCGACCTGCTGCTGCTTGACGAGCCGACCAACCATCTTGACGCCGAGACCACGGCCTGGCTGCAGCGCCACCTTGCCGAATATGCCGGCACCGTGGTGATGGTTACCCATGATCGTTACTTCCTCGATGCCGTTACCGGCTGGATCCTGGAACTCGACCGTGGCCAGGGCATCCCCTACGAAGGCAACTACTCGAGCTGGATCGAGCAGAAGCAGAAGCGCCTTGAGCAGGAAAGCCGCACCGAAGACGCCCGCCAGAAGGAACTGGCGCGCGAAAGCGAGTGGATCCGCCAGAGCCCGAAGGCCCGCCAGGCCAAGTCCAAGGCCCGTATCAAGGCCTATGATGAACTGGTGGCACGCGCCAACGACCGTGATCCGGGCAAGGTGCAGATCGTCATTCCGGTGCCCGAGCGCCTTGGCAACAAGGTCATCGAGATCGAGGGCGTCACCAAGGCCTATAACGACAAGCTGCTGTTCGAGAACCTGACCTTCTCGCTGCCGCCGGGCGGCATCGTCGGTGTCATCGGCCCGAACGGCGCCGGTAAGACCACGCTCTTCCGCCTGATTACCGGGCAAGAGCAGCCGGATAGCGGCAGCGTGACCATCGGCGAGACGGTGCATCTGGGTTATGTCGACCAGAGCCGCGACAGCCTTGCTGCCAACAAGAACATCTGGGAAGAAATTTCCGGCGGTTCCGACATCATCGAGCTTGGCAAGCGCACCATGCCGAGCCGCGCCTATGTCGGCGCCTTCAACTTCAAGGGCGCTGACCAGCAGAAGAAGGTTGGCCAGCTGTCTGGCGGTGAGCGCAACCGCGTGCATCTTGCCAAGATGCTGAAGTCCGGCGCCAACGTCCTGCTGCTTGACGAACCGACCAACGACCTCGACGTCGACACGCTGCGTGCGCTGGAAGACGCGCTGGAAGATTTCCCCGGCTGCGCCGTGGTCATCAGCCATGATCGCTGGTTCCTTGACCGCCTTGCCACCCATATCCTCGCCTTCGAGGGCGACAGCCAGGTGGTGTGGTTCGAAGGCAATTACGAAGACTACGAGGCCGACAAGAAGCGCCGCCTTGGCGCCGATGCCGACCAGCCGCACCGCATCAAGTACAAGCCGCTGACGCGCTGAGCGCCGGCCGCAGTGCAGAAGTAAGAAAAGACCCCGGCGGGAAACTGCCGGGGTCTTTTCTTTTGGTCCTGCCTTCTGCTCGCGCGCCCTTCACGCGAAGGTGTGAGGCGCGTGAGGGCAAGGCGGCGTTAGCATCATCGGGCGAATTTGAAACCCTGGCGCCAGCGCCGCAGCATGGGCAAGAGATGCCAGCGGCTGGTGCCTTTGAGGGAAGAGGCCCATGATCACTCTTCGAACCTTCGGCCGTGCTGCCTTTGCTGCCGGCCTGGTGCTCGCCGCCGGCAATGCCGAGGCCGCGAACGGAACCCCACCGGTTGTCGTCGAGCTCTTTACCTCGCAGAGCTGCTCCTCCTGCCCGCCGGCCGAAGCCTATCTGGGCGAGCTGGTGAAGCGCCCGGACCTGCTGGCGCTGGAATGGCATGTCGATTACTGGAACCGGCTGAATTATGGCTCGGCCGGCGCCTGGGTCGATCCGTTCTCCAGCGCGGAGGCGACGGCCCGCCAGCGTGCCTATGACGGTGTTATCCGCGGGCAGGGCGTCTATACGCCCCAGATGGTGGTGGATGGCGCCGCCGAACTGGTGGGCTCCGACCGGGGCAGTGCGGAAGCGGCGATTGCCAGCGCGACTGCCCGGCCCAAGCCGGTGTCGCTGGCGCTTGAGCCGCTTTCGGGCGGCGGGGGATATTCCCTGACCGTCGCCGGCATGCCGACGGGGCCGGTTACGCTGTTGCAGGTCAACTACCTGCCTACCGCCGCGACCAAGGTGCTGCGCGGAGAGAATAACGGCCGGGCGCTTGCCAACCACAATGTGGTAACGGGCGCCCGCGAGCTTGCCGGCTGGCAGGACGGCAAGGCGATCCGGATCGATCCGCCGGCAGCAGGGGAGCGCTGCGCCGTCATTGCGCAGGAGGCGCCGCTGGGGCGCGTTCTTGGTGCTGCGGCCTGCCCGGCGGAGGCGAGTTGAGGCCCGCTGCGGCATAGCGGCCCTTATGCAGTGTCAGCAGGCAAAAGGGCTGGCGCTCGCCGCGGCTTCGTGGACAATCGGCAGCCTCTTTCAGGATGCTGGAACAAGGGGCTGCCTTTCATGACCACGGCGAGCGGACATACCGGTGCGACGACAGTTCTTCCCGGTCAGGCCATCAAGACCGATACGGCCGGGCTGATTGCCGGGGATGTCAGCATTCCGGCCGGCGGCGACAGGTTGCCGGCCTATCGCGCCATGCCGGAAGGGGCGGGGCCCTTTCCCGTCGTGCTGGTGATCGAGGAGATCTTCGGTCTGCACGAATACATCAAGGATGTGTGCCGGCGCCTTGCCAAGCTTGGTTACTGTGCAGTGGCGCCGGAGCTTTATGCGCGCCTTGGCGATATCGGCGCCGTGACCGATGTGCAGGTACTGCTGCGCGATTTTATCTCGAAGACGCCGGATGCGCAGGTGATGTCGGATATCGACGCCACGCTCGCCTGGGCAGTTGCCAGCTCAAAGGGCGATGCAGCACGGGCCGGCATCACCGGCTTCTGCCGGGGCGGGCGGGCGACCCTGTTCTATGCCGCTCACAGCAAGAACGTGAAGGCGGGTATTGCCTGGTACGGCAAATTCACCAGCCCGCGCACGGACATCCAGCCCGACATGGCGATGGATGTGGCCGGTAAGCTCAACTGCCCTGTGCTTGGCCTTTATGGCGGCAAGGACAAGGGTATTCCGGTGGAGGAAGCGCACCAGTTCGAAGCGGCTGCGAAGGCTGCGGGCAAGGCGGTCGAGATGGTGATCTATCCGGAAGCCGATCACGCCTTTCACGCGGATTACCGGCCGAGTTTCGATGCAGCGGCCGCTGCAGACGGCTGGCGGCGCATGCTGGGTTGGCTCAGCCAGAACGGGGTTGCCTGAGGCCTTGTGGGGCCAAAGGGCCTCTAAAACAAAACGGCCGGGCAATCGCCCGGCCGTTTTGTTTTGTGCGGATGGCAGGGAAGCGATTAGCCGACGCGCTGGCGCAGGGCGTCGATCAGACCGTCTACACCTTTGCCGGAGCGCTGGATGACGGAGGCGAACTCGCTGCGCTGGCTCGCGCCCATGCTCACACCCTCGACCACCACATCGACGATCTTCCACGCGCTGCCCTTCTGGCGGACACGCCATTCCACCTTGGCCGGCTGACCCTGCGGGGTCTTGACGTTGGTGGTAACCGCAACGTCGTTGTTACCGATGGGGCGGGCATCGCCAAGGCTGAAGCCGATATCGCGATATTCGGCAAGGCGCGAGGAATAGACGGAGGTCAGGTAACGGCCGAAGAGATCGAGATAGGTCTTCTGCTGCTCGTCGCTGGCCTGACGCCAGTAGGTGCCGAGCACGAAGCGGCCGATGGTGTCGATATCGAAGCCTTCATTCAGAAGGTCGCCGAAGCGCTTGGCCGCCTCGTCCTTCGACAGGTCGTCGGCCAGCAGTTCCTTCTGGGCCTTGTCGGCGAAGCTGCCGATGAAGTCGCGGGCAGCAGCCACCTGGTCGGCGCCGGCCTCGGCACGGGCAGAGCCGGCATTGAGGCCAAGCGCCAGGAGACCGGCTGCGAACAGGGCGAAAAGCCTGCGGTTGATCATCGTCACGTTACCTGGACCTCTTATCCTGCGCCGGGACCGGGGCGGGCGTTATGCCTGCGCCCCGATGTCCGGACTTTATGCTGCTCTTTCCATATCAGACGCTTTGCGCCCGATCTGGTTCAATTCGGGGAGGCAGCGTCATAATCCGGAATGTCGACGGCACCGGCACCCGATGCGGCGTCGTCGCCATTGGCGATGGCGCGGCGGCGAGTCTGTTCATAAAGATCGCGCGTCGCGGCATAGAAATCGATGCTGTTGGCCCTCAGATCGCGAATCGCCTTGTCGTAACGCTGGCGGGTATCGATCCCGAGCGCGACCTTGGAGCCGAACGGCACATCCTGCAGGTCGGTATCTTCCAGCGCGTAAGGCACCGGGTCTATGAACCAGTCGACAACCTTGCCGATGGTATCGCGGGCATTGGAGGGGCCTAGGATCGGCAGGACCAGGTAGGGGCCGCTGCCGACGCCATAACGACCGAGCGTCTGGCCGGCATCCTCGCTGTGATAGGTCAGGCCCGTCTGCGACGCGATGTCGACGAGACCGAGGCCGCCCATGCTGGTGTTGACGAGGAAGCGCTCGAACGTAACCAGCGCGCGGTCGCCATCGCCCTGGGCGAGGTCATGGATGAAGACCAGCGGCGAGGCAAGGTTGCGGGCGAAATCGCGGATGCGGTCCCGAATCGGATAGGGAATGTAGCCGTAGCCGCGCGCGACCGGCCCAATCACCACCTTGTCCACGACTTCATTGAAGCCGAAGACGGCACGGTTCACGCCTTCGAGCGGGTCATAGACACTGGCTTCGCTGCTGTCCGCCATTGGTGCGGTGGCAGAAGTCTCGGGCTTGGGAGTGGAGGCACAGGCGCTCGCCAGAAGCGAGGCAGCCAACAGAACCGGAAACGTACGCTGCAACACCATCAGCTATCCCTGACATTTTTGAACGGAGGCCTTGTTCGCACGGGCGTACGGGGCCGGTCTTGTCTTCTTCTCTGCTGTCTTTTAGGCCCCCGGTCCGCCCTTTTCTGTGGGCCTGATCACGGGATTATGCCTTGAAAATCTTCCGCTTTCGGTAGCACGGACGGATAGGGCGGCGCCAGCCCGGCAGGGCGACGGGCAACATGCGGTACTGATCACTGTGGCATTCTCGCCGCATTCGACCGGGGAATGCCAGAATTTTCCAGCAGTCGCTGCCGTTTACAGATAACAGCCCAGCCTTCATAAAGAAATGTAGATATTTATTTCTCGATCTCACGGTTTGTATAGCGGGGCATCGGTCTTTGGCGGAAACGGGCATGAATCAGGTACTGGCGGCACTGAAGGCAGCTGCCGAGCCCACCCGCCTGCGCCTGCTCGCCCTGTGCGCGGAAGGTGAGCTTTCGGTAACGGACCTCACCCAGATTCTGGGCCAGAGCCAGCCGCGTGTCTCGCGTCACCTGAAGTTGCTGGTCGAAGGTGGGCTGCTGGAACGCTACCGCGAAGGCACCTTTGCCTTCTATGGTCTGGCGAGCGTCGGAGCGATGGCAACCATCGCCGCCCAACTGGTGGGAATGTTGCCCGAAGACGATTCCCAGCGCCGGCTGGACCGGGAACGGCTGGGGGCGATCCGCGCGGCCCGGGCTTCGGCGGCGCAGGCCTATTTCGATGCCAACGCGGCACGGTGGGATGAGATTCGCAGCCTGCATGCTGCGGATGCTGAGGTTGAAGCCGCCGTGCTGGCGCTTGCCGGGGACCGGCGCATCGGCGACCTGCTCGATATCGGCACCGGCACCGGCCGCATGCTGGAAATTTTCTCCCCCCGGGTTGCCCGCGCAACCGGTGTCGATCTGTCGCGCGAGATGATTGCCCTTGCCCGCGCCAAGCTGGAGCAGGGGGGCTTTACCAACTGTACGGTGCGGCAGGCGGACATGTATGCGCTGCCGGTGGGCAATGCGGCGTTCGACTGCGTCATCATCCACCAGGTCCTGCATTTTGCCGAACATCCCGCCGCCGTGGTGGCGGAGGCGGCACGGGTGCTGCGGCCGGACGGTCTGTTGCTGCTGGTCGATTTTGCCCGCCATGATGTGGAGGAGCTGCGCACCAGCCATGCCCATCGCCGGCTCGGCTTTGATGAGCGCGAAGTGCGCGGCTGGTTTGAGGCCGCCCATCTGGCGCCGGCCGGCAGCCGGGCGGTAAGCGGCGATCCGTTGACGGTAACGGTCTGGGCGGCCGAGGCAGGTGGTAGCGAGCGCAAGGGGGCCTCGCCGCAGATGGCCGCTGCCGGGCTTGCCGGATGAGCAGCGGCGATCCCGCCCGGCTGGAAGCGGCGCTGCGGCTCTGGCGGCAGGGCGCGCTCGACGCGGCGGCAAGCGAGATGATTGCGCTGGTCACCCGTTGGCCCGATTGGGCCGAGGCGCATGGTGCCATCGGCGGGTTCTGTATCGAGCGCGGTGTGGCCGAGCAGGGCCTTGCCCATCTGCGCAAGGCCGTGACGCTGTTGCCGCAAGGGCGGCATCACTGGGCCAATTATCTGCGTGCGCTGGAGCGCCTCGGACGGCGTGAGCTGCTGGATCAGGTAAGCGCCGGTTATGGCACGACCTTTCCCATGGTGCCCGAAGTCTGGCTGGAACTGGCACAGCTCTACCGGCGGATGCGGGCATGGAAACGGGCCGATCAGGCCTCGACGCGGGCGATTGCCCTGGCCCCGGAGCAGGCACCGCCGCGAGAGGAGCGCGGGGCCTTTCTGCTGGCTGCCGGCCGGCCTGCGGAAGCTGCCGATATATTGACGGCCGCTCTGGCGCTGCCGGGCGGGGATACCGTGCCCGGCCGGCTTAATCTGGCGGCGGCGCTGCTGCGGACCGGCCGTCTGCAGCAAAGCGGTGCCCAGGCGTTGGCGGTGCTGGCGCGTGGCGATGAGCTGGATGCGCCGTCACGCGGCATGGCCGAGGATATTACCGGCTCTGTCGCCCGGCTTTCCGGCCAGCCGGAAGCGGCGCTGGGGGCCTTTCGCCGGGCGGTGGAGGCGATCCCCGGGCAGGCCGCCTACTGGCACAATCTTGCCATCGCCCGGCGCGACACCAACGACGCCGATGGCGGGGTGGCGGCGCTGGAGCGCTCACTGGCGCTAAGCCCGGCCGAGCCGCGCACGCTCTGGGGGCGTTGCTTCATCCGCCTGCCGGTTATCAGCGCCAGCGAGACGGCGGCAAGCCGGGCTCGAGCGGATTATGAAACCGGGCTTGAGGAACTGGGGGCGGCAATCCGGCTAGAGACGCCGTGGCAGCGCGAAGCCTGGACCCTTGCTGCCGGGTCCATGCAGCCCTTTTATGCCCATTATCAGGGCCGCGAGGACCTGCCGCTGCAAAGGCGGTATGCCGGGCTTCTCCAGCGTATCCTGCGCGCGCGCTTTCCCGAGGCGGCAGTCCCGCCGGCTATGCCGCCCCGCGGGGCGGAGGGACGCTGGCGCATCGGTTTTGCCAGCGCTTTCTTTCGCGATCATTCGGTGTGGAAACTGCCGCTGCGCGGCTGGCTTGCCGGTCTCGATCGCACGCGATTCGAGGTGTTTGCCTATCATCTTGGTGCTGGCACCGATGCCATCACCGATGAGGCGCGCGGGCTTGCCGAGCATTTTGTGCATTTGCCGCCGGAAGGGGAGGCGGGCGGGGCTGCGGCTGCTGTCGCCCAGATACGGGGCGACGGCCTGCATGCACTGATTTATCCGGAAATCGGCATGGAGCCGCAGGCGCTACGGCTTGCGGCACTTCCTCTGGCGCCGGTGCAGGCCTACGGGCTAGGCCATCCGGTGACCACCGGTTTTGACAGCATCGGCCACTATCTGACGCCTGCCGCTATGGAAACAGCAGCCTCCGATGCCGTCTTCAGCGAGAGGCTGGTGCGGCTGCCCGGCATCGGCGGCAGCTGGGTGCCGCCCGCCCGTGCGGCCCTGGCGCTTGCCCGTTCCGATTATGGCTTGCCGGAGGAGCGGCCGCTGCTGCTCAGCTGCCAGTCGCTTTTCAAGCATCAGCCCCGCCACGACAGGCTCTTCGTCGCGCTGGCCCGGCGGCTGCCGCAGGCGGCCCTGGTATTTTTGAAAAATGAGAGCAAGGCGGTAACCGATGCTTTCTCGGCCCGGCTGGAAGCCGCCTTTGCCGAGGCCGGGCTCGACTGGCGCCGGCACTGCCTGTGGGTAGCCCGCCAGTCCGGCGAAGGGTTCCAGCGTCTGCTTGAGCTGGCGGACGTGTTCCTCGACAGCCCCGGCTGGTCGGGCTTCAATTCCAGCTGCGAGGCCACGGTGGCGGGCCTGCCCGTCGTAACCCTGCCGGGTTCCATCACCCGCGAGCGCCATGCCGCGGCCGTGCTGCAGGCTGCCGGGCTGGAAGAGGGCATCGCCGCGGACGAGGATGATTATGTGCGCCGGGTTGCCGCGCTGGTAGAAGCGCCGGAGATGCAGCGGCAGCAGCGCCGTACGGTAATTGCCGCGGCTGCTGTGCGTCTTGCCGACGGTGGGCCGGCGACAAGGGCGTTCGAAGACTGGCTGGAATGGGAGATCGCAGCATGCGGATGACAGCAGCAAGGCGGGCGCTGCGCCTGGTTGCGCTTATGGCCGGGATCGGCGGCTTTTTTGCGCTGCCTGCCGCACCGGCCATCGCGCAGCCGGTCCGGGAGCTGGAAGGGGACGAGCTTGCCAACCCGCCGCGCGACAACCTTGTCGACGCCTACATCATGACGCTTCTGGTGCACGCCAACCGGGCGGCCATCACGCTGGTGCTGGTGGCGCCGCCGCGTGAGGCGGTGGAGGGCGATGTGCTGATCTCGCTGGATGATGCCGAACGGCTGATGAGCCGGAGCATCGGTTTCGTGAAAGCCCGCCAGCTGGTCCATGTCAAGCTGCGGCAGGGCATGCAGGGGCAGGTAACTATCGACCTGCCATCGCGCCCCCTGGGCGCGCAGACCATGGTGGTGGTGGAAACCAAGACGGATTTCCGCCGCTCCAATCCTTTTTGAGAATCGTTCTTGTCTTTAGACCGCGGGCGGCTCTATCGTAACCCGCGTGGCTGGTGCGGCCTGCTGCTCGCATCCCGGTTGCCGGGATATGGTGAACGCATCCTTGAGCCAGAGCGCTATCGGCATCTGATCCCGTTAATCCGGGCGGAGCTGTCAGCAATGCGAGCCCTGACGCCTGTCGGCCTCCGCCTGCCGGATATCAGGATCATCTGACCTATGCGCAGTTTCCTTGACGCAAAGACCATGGCGCGTGCCCTGCGTGCCGAGTTTGAGAGCCGCGGCATCGCCCTCACTCACAGCGAGGTGCTGGAGCTGGTTGCCCGCCAGTTTGGCTGCACCGGCTGGAACGAGATGGCGGCAAAGATTGCTGGCGAGGGCGAAAGCGGGCCGCTTCCCGCGCCGCCGACGGTTTCCTTCGGCCGTACAGCGCCCATCATGCGCATCTTTGACGAAGAGCGGGCAGCCGAATTCTATCAGGGCTTTCTCGGTTTCAGCCGCGACTGGGAACATCGTTTCGGCGATAATTTCCCGCTTTATGCCCAGGTGTCGCGCGCCGGCCTGGTGCTGCATCTCAGCGGCCATCACGGCGACGCCACGCCCGGCTCCACGGTCTTCGTGACCATGACCGGCATCCGCGCCTTCCATGCCGAGCTTTCCGCCCGCAAGTACCGGCATAACAAGCCGGGGCTGGAGGAGGCGCCCTGGGGGCTCACGCTGGAGGTGGTCGATCCGTTTGGCAACCGTATCCGCTTCTGCGAGCCGCCGGTGGCCTGATATTGCCAGCAGGGCAGGCGGGCGCTCAGCGCGCCCGCTTCGCCACCACCAGCGTCGTCCACTCGCCCATCGGTACGGCAAAAGCCAGATGCAGCCCGGCAGCCCGGTGGGCAGCCAGCACCATCGGCACCTGAATGGTCAGCAGACCGGCAAGGATGCCATGTCCGCCCGGCGCCAGATGGGCAGAGAGCTGCGGGGCCATGCGGCAGAGCGGGCGGGCGAGGATGTTGGCGAAAATGATGTCGTACCGGCGCCCACGCACCAGCGGGGTGTTGTAGCCGGGGCCGGTCTCGGCCGTCATGAAGGCGGTCACGCCATTGAGACGGGCATTTTCCTGTGTCACGCGCACGGATTCGGGGTCGATGTCCACGGCATCGGTCGGCAGGCGCCACAGCTTGGCGGCGGCCATGCCAAGAATGCCGCTGCCACAGCCCATATCGAGCACGCGCGACGGCTTTACGCGGCGGGCCAGCTTGTCGAGGGCGCGCAGGCAGCCTTCCGTGGAGGGATGGTCACCGCTGCCGAAAGCGGTCGCGGCATCGACCAGCAGGCCGGTCTTGCCGGCAGGCAGCGCCTCGGTCACGTGGCTGCCATGGATCCAGAACCGCTCGATGGTCTTGGGTGGAAACGCCTCGTAGGTGGCACGCAGCCAGTCGGTATCCTCGATCCGCGTCAGCTCGATGGCCGGCTCTTCAAGGCCGAGGGCTGCCGCCAGCAGGCTGAGGCGTATGCCGATAGCACCGTCATCCGGCTTGGAGCGGGAAAATCCCTGTACATTGAAAAGGCTGCCATCCGGCACCGCCTCGAAGGCGGAGACCGCTTCCATATCCTCTTCCAGCGCTTCGCTGAACAAGGCCTGGAAGCCGCCCGGCACGATAAATTCAAGGCGCCAGCCGGCATAGGGCGTTGCGGAATAGGAGGGGGCGGACATGGCAGGCGGCGCTTCTTTGCTGTGGCGGTCAGGACGGGGTTGATACCGGCGCCCTACAGGGTAGCGTGCCGGACTTTCATGCCGCCGTCATAACCTGCCTTAAGCGCAAGTGCCAGCGTCGCTCTTGGAGCGTTTGTTATCGTTGGCGGCATGGGCGCCGAGAAAAAACAGCCGGGCGGTCTGAACCGGCGAGAGCCGGAGCGGCGGCGCGCCCTTGCGGCGGCGGCGGGCCCGGGTAACGGCGCGCAGCAACAACTGGCGGGCATCCATCTCCGGCGGGCGCGGTTTGGGAGCGGGCATAAGGCCGAGAAGGTCCATCATGCCGCCAAGGGTGCCGAGGGGAAGCATGGTGCAGGGTTCCTGAAAAAGGAGGAGGATGAACAAGGAAGTTATCAACACTTTAGAACGATCTAAAAATAGATCCATGAAGTTCTGCACACTTCCTTCCATGGCTTCCTTTTGCCCTGACTTTTGATCGATCCACAGCATGGCCCTTGATTAGCGGCGCGCACTGCGGGACAAGTTATTGGACAACTGGTGGTGACGGGGGGAGGCAAGGGCTGATGGGAGAGGATGGCGAACTGCGAGGTTCGCGGGCGCGTGGCGCCACCCTGCTTGACGTCGCCCGGCTGGTCGGGGTTTCCCGTGCCACCATCTCCAACGCTTTTTCCCGTCCTGAACGGGTGCGGCCGGAACTGCGCGAGCGCATCCATGAAGCGGCACGCTCCATCGGCTATCTGGGGCCAAATCCCGTCGGGCGCATGCTGCGCACCGGCAAGATGGGCTCGCTCGGCCTCGTTTTCCACGACGCGCTGTCCTACACCGTCAGCGATCCGGTGGCGATCGCCACGGTGCGCGGTGTTGCCGAGGCGTGCGAGGCGGCCGGGGTCGACCTGACGCTCATCTCCATCCTTAACCCGGAGAAGGGCGAGCAGCGCATCCGCCAGGCTGCAGTGGACGGTTTCGTGCTGCAATGTATCGAGACCAATTCCCCGCTGGTGGAACTGGCGGTGGAGCGCGGCCTGCCCGTCGTCTCCATCGACAATGACGTGAAGGGCATTACCGGCAGCGTCACCATCGACGATCGTGCCGGCTCGGCGCTGGCGGCCCGCCATCTGCTGGCGCTTGGTCATCGCCGGATCGGCATTCTGGCGCTGGAGGCGCGCAGCGACGATTACGAGGGGTCGGTGGATGCCGGGCGGGTTGCTGCCGCTACCTTCTCTGTCACCCGCGACCGTTTCGCCGGGTATCTGGGCGAACTTTCCTGGGCCGGTATCGGTTTTGAAGACGTCGTCATCGAAGAGCGCGTCAACACGCGCTCGCGCGGCCGTAACGGCATGGCGGCATTGCTTGCCCGCATGCCGGACCTGACGGCGGTTTTGTGCATGAGCGACGAGCTGGCACTGGGCGCGCTTGAGCATCTGCGCGGCGCCGGTCTCGCGGTGCCGGCACAGGTGGCAGTGGTGGGGTTTGACGATAACCCTTATGCTGCCATCGCCGTGCCGCCGCTTACCACCATCCGGCAGCCGCATGTGGAAAAAGGCCGGGTGGCAGCCGAAATAGCCCTTGGCCTGCGTCCCGGCGGCGAGCCCATCATATTGGGGACGGAACTGATCGTGCGCGGCTCTACCGTCGCGCGCCCTGCCGCGATCAAGGCCGGGCAGGGCTGAGAAGGTCAGGGTGCCCGCGTCTTACATCGCCTTGCGCATCACGCCGGCGGCGAGCTTGTAGATATCGAGATAGGCATCGTGCAGCTCGGGCGTGAAAGCGGCCGGGCCCACCATCTTTTCCACCATCTTCAGATAGGCGGTGCCGAAGGGGCGGAAATGCTCTTTCTTCACGCCGGTGCCCTTGTGTTTGCGGCCAAGGTTGAACAGCGGCAACAACAGGCTTTCCGGCCGGTTCATCCCGCCGATCAGCTTGGCCAGCATGTCCATCAGCTTGCGGCCCTGTACTTCCATATCGCCCTTGAACAGCTCGCGGAATTCGGGCTCCAGAGCAAACAGCTCCTCATAAAAAATCTTCGCCGCCTTGTCCGGATCGGAAGAAATCTTCGGAAAGGTGGACTGGACGAGGGCGATCTGGGCCGGGGTCATGCCTGGTGTGCCTGTTCAATGTCGAGTGATTTGTTGGTTATGCCGGTAAGCTACCACGACATTTTATTAGATAGAATACTAATTGATTTGTGCCGAATGCCGCACGGCCTGATGAAGGAAAAGGCCGCTCCCACGCAAAGGTAGGAGCGGCCTGACTGAATTGAACGAGCATCTTCAGGATCAGGCGGCGCGTACCTGTTCGGCGAAACCGATAGCCGCTGTGCGCAGGGCGCCCGCCTGCCCGGAGAGGTCATTGGACGCTCCGGCGACCTGGCTTGCCACCTGACCGGCTTCTTCCGCCGCGGCACTGACACCGCCGATAGTGCCGGTAACTTCTTCCGTGCCCCGGGCCGCCTGCTCGACATTGCGGGCGATCTCGGCGGTGGCCGCGCCCTGTTCTTCCACCGCGGAGGCGATGGACGTCGAGATCTGGTTGATCTTGCCGATGGTCGTGGAGATCAGCTTGATGGCCTTGACCGCCTCTTCGGTCGAGGCCTGCACACTCCCGACCTGCGTGGCGATTTCCTCCGTCGCGCGGCCGGTCTGGGTGGCGAGGTTCTTGACCTCGTTGGCGACGACGGCAAAACCCTTGCCGGCTTCTCCAGCGCGGGCCGCCTCGATGGTGGCGTTGAGCGCCAGCAGGTTGGTCTGGGAGGCGATATCGGTGATGAGGTTTACGACCTCGCCGATCCTGGTCGCGGCTTCGGCCAGCTCGGCCACGACGTTGCCGGTATGGTTGGCCTGCTCGACAGCATCTGCAGAGATACCGGTCGCCTCCGCCAGCTGGCGCGAGATCTCGGAGATGGAGGAAGAAAGTTCCTCGGCCGCCGTCGCTACCGTCTGCACGTTGGAGGAGGTTTCAACCGCCGCAGAAGAAACGCCGGTTGCCTGGCGGCTGGCCTCCTCGGCGATGCGGGCCATCGCCTCCGCATTGCCCTGCATCTGGTGCGAGGCACTGGAGACACTGTTGACGATGCCAAGCACCGAATTCTCGAATTGGTCCGCCAGCCGGTTCATCTGCTGGCGTTTTTCCTCGGCATGCCGCTCTTCCAGAGCCTTGGCGGCGGCATCCATCTCTCGCGTGCGGATGAGGTTTTCCTTGAAGACCTGCATGCTCTCGGCAACCGAGCCGATCTCGTCGCCGCGGCCCACACCATAGATCGCTTCTTCGGTATTGCCGGCAGCCAGCAACCGCAGGGAGCCGACTGCCCGCACGATGGGCCGGGCGATGCCGAACTGCCCGATGAGGAAACCGATAGCGATGCCTCCGGTTACCCCAACCACGCCGATCACCAGCATGAGCATCTGGATGCGGCGGGCGTCATGTTCGGCTTCGGCGACCATCGTGCCGGATTTCTGGCTGGTATATTCATTGAGCGCGAGCGCCAGATCTTCCAGCTTGCGTGAATTGGCCCGGCTGACCATCACCTGGTCGTGCAGCGCGCTTTGCTGCTCCCCGAGTGTGACCTGGCCATCAAGGGAGCGTGCCTTTTCCAGCACGCCATACATCCCGTCCAGATAGGTCTTGTAGGCCGTGCCCAGCTGGTCCAGCAGTTCTTTCTGCTTGCCGTCCGCACTGGTCTGAAAGGCGGCATAACCGCTTTCGATCCGGCTAAGGAACGGCTTGTTGACCTCGCTCACGGCCTCCACTTCCTTAGCGGTGGGGGAAAGGGCGACGCGGAATTCACTGCGGTTAAGCCGAACCATGTCGAGGGCGAGGCGGGCGCCGGTCAGTGACTGGTAGCCGGCGGCATCCACCCGGGTTGTGGCGGCATGCATGGTTTCGATACTGCGATAGGCAATGACAGCCAGCGTGATGGTCACGGTGCTCATGACGCCGATCAGCAGGAATATTTTATAGAGAATGCGGATTTTTGACAGCATCGGTCCTCTCCTGGCCTTGAAAGGGCAGAGATCGGGGGGAGCGGATGGATGTTAGGCGTCGAATAACCCGGTAGTCCACAGGGCTGTAAGGTGGCCTATGCGAAATAGCTTATAAATTCAAAGGAGATATGTATTTGTGTGTACAAGTTATAGATATTTGACGGGAGCCTGCGCACATATTCCCGTGTGGTGCCATCGTATGGGGCGCGAGGGTGCCGGGTATGTTCCTGGTTTCCTCCCCGGCACCAGCGGGTGACACATTTTTTCGGCAAAGAGTGCATCAATGCACCGTCCGGAACGAAATTGTGTTGCAATTGTGTCTGGTCTGGAGAAAGAAAATGCGGGCCCTGACAGTCAGGGCCATCGAGGAACCAGTTACAGGACATAACAAGAATGTCGGAAGCCACCAGCCGCCCCTTGAATCGCGGCGACGCAAAAACCCTCGCCCTCGCTTCTCTCGGCGGTGCGCTGGAGTTCTACGATTTCATCATCTACGTGTTTTTCGCCGGCGTCGTCGGCAAGCTCTTCTTCCCGGCAGACATGCCGGAATGGCTTGAGCAGCTGAACACCTTCGGCATCTTCGCCGCCGGTTACCTTGCCCGTCCGCTGGGCGGCATCATCATGGCGCATTTCGGCGACAAGACCGGCCGCAAGCGCATGTTCACCCTCTCCATCTTCCTGATGGCGTTGCCGACCCTGCTTATCGGCGCGATGCCGACCTTTGCCAGCATCGGTTATGCCGCGCCGGTTCTGCTGCTGGTCATGCGCCTGTGCCAGGGCGCTGCCATCGGCGGCGAGGCGCCGGGCGCCTGGGTGTTCGTGGCCGAGCATGTGTCGGTCAAGCGCGTCGGCCTTGCCTGCGGCCTGCTGACCGGTGGTCTCACCGGCGGCATCCTGCTGGGCTCGCTGATGTCCACCGCCATCAACTCAATCTACGCTCCTGAAGAGGTCATGGCCTTCGGCTGGCGTATTCCGTTCCTCGTCGGCGGCGTGTTCGGCGTGATCGCCATGTATCTGCGCCGTTATCTGGAAGAGACCCCGGTGTTCGAGGAAATGCGCAAGCGCCAGTCCCTCGTCTCCAGGCTGCCGCTCGGCCAGATGCTGCGTGGCCATACCCCGGCCGTGCTGGTGGGCATGCTCGCCACCTGGACGCTGACCGCCGGCATCGTCGTGGTCATTCTCTCCACGCCGGTGCTGATGCAGCGCCTGCATCACATCCCGCCAGTCACCACGCTCATCGGCAGTGTCTGCGCCACCATCACGCTCACCATCGGCGTGGTCGGTACCGGCATGCTGCTGGACCGCTTCAACATGCTGAAGGTGGTCACGCTGGGCTCCATCGGCCTCATCGCCTCCACCTACTGGCTCTATATCGGCACCGCCTCCAACCCGGCGATGCTGATCCCGGCCTACACGGTCGCCGGCCTCTTCGTCGGCATCATCAACTTCGTGCCGGTGCAGCTGGTGCGCTCCTTCCCCAGCAGCGTGCGCTTCACGGGTGTGTCCTTCACCTACAATGTCGCCTACGCGATCTTCGGCGGCATCACGCCGCTGGCCATGCAGTTCATGCTGAAGGCCAATCCGCTGGGCCCGGCGCATTATGTGGCGATCACGACCGTCATCGGCGTCGTGGCCACCGTGCTGCACGGTGTCCTGCATCGCAGCAAGCCGACCGGCCACTTCGAGGCTCATCCCGAAGTCGCCTGACGGGCTGAAAGCATCGCCTTAAAGAAAAGCGCCGGAGGATTTCCTCCGGCGCTTTTTTATTGAGCCGCCTTGCCTGTGGCGGGTCAGGCGAGGCTTGCCAGCGTCTCGCGCGCCCAGTCATTACGGGCTTGCTGGATACCCTTGCGGCGGCACTGGTCGGCGGCGGTCTGCCAGTCACGGGCCTCGACCGCGCGAAACAGGCTTGGCCAGCGGGCCTTGCAGAGGCCGCCATCACCAAGATTGAAATGCATGTCGAGCAGCACTTCGCGTGCCGGCTCCGGAAGACCCGCGAAATCCGGCAGGCCCTTTTCCAGCTGATGGGCATGCTCGGCGATATCGGCCGCAAACAGGGCGTCGATTTCATCGTCCTCCAGCCGGAGCGGAGGCAGGGCCGGCCAGCCGGTCGCCGGTCGGGCCGGGTTGAAACGGGTGGCCGGAATGCTCTGCCCGTGAGGGCAGGCCTTGACCGCTGTCCAGCCGGCGGCGCTTTCTGCCGCCGATGCCGGCCGGTCCTCGCCGGTATGATGAAAAGTCAGCCGGCTGGCTGCTGCCGCGGAAGGCAGCATGTGGCCGATGCCGACAGTCACGTTGCCGGCGGTATCAAGATACATATAGGAAATCCGGCCCTCGAAGCGGGCCGGACCAAAGGTTGAAGCAGCCATCATCATCCCTCCCCAAAGCGAGTGGAGGGGTGTATTTTATGTCAAATGGTTGCAAAAGACACGCGGCTGCCTGCCGGGAAAATTTTCCCCTGGCAGGCGGAGTGTCTGGCCTCAGGCGAGCTGCAGGCGGTTGCGCATCAGCCCCTGGGAAAGACCCAGCGAGATGAGGCCGCAGCCGGCGATGACGGCGATCAGCGGCACCGGTGTGCCGTTGAAGAAGGCGCTGACCAGCGCGCCGGTCAGCGAGCCGATGGTGAATTGCAGTGCACCCATCAGCGCGGCGGCCGCGCCGGCATTGGCGCCGTGGGGCTCCAGCGCCAGCATGGAGGCACCGGGCATGACGAAACCCATGGCGGTCAGGCAGATGAAGAGCGTGGCGATCAGCTGCGGCAGCGTCTCATGGCCCATCAGCGCCGTGACCAGCAGGCTCATCGCAGCAAGGCTGAAGACGAGCGCACCGGCGCGGATCACCGGCTCCGCCCCGTAGCGGCGGATGAAGTTGGGGGAGAACTGCGCCGCACCGATAAGGCCGATGGCGTTGCTGGCAAAGAGCGCGCTGAACTGCCAGCTCTCAAGGCCGTGATAGGTCAGGAACACGAAGGGGGAGCCGGCCAGATAGGCAAAGAGGCCGCCCTGCGCAAAACCACCGGCGCCGACCGTAGCCATGAAGCGCAGGTCGCCCAGCAGGCGCAGATAGGTGATGAACACGCTGCCCAGCCCGCCGCGCTGGCGCATTTCCGGCGGGCAGCTTTCCGGCAGCTGGGTGATGACCAGCAGGATGCAGAAGAGCGAGAACAGCGCCAGCGCCCAGAACACTGCCGGCCAGTCGAAGAAGGACACCAGAATGGTGCCGAACATCGGCGCCACGACGGGCGAGACACTGAGCACCAGCAGGGTGGTGGAGAGCACGCGCGCCGCCTGATGCCCGCGATAGGTGTCGCGAATGACGGCGCGGGTGATGACGATGCCGACGCAGCCGGCCACGCCCTGCACGAAGCGCAGGCCGATGAGCCAGTAGGGATCATGCATCATCGCGCAGCCGAAGGAGGCGAGGATGAAGAGAAAGAGGCCGGTCAGCATCGGCCCGCGACGGCCGAGCCGGTCGGAGATGGGGCCATAGAAAAGCTGACCCACCGCAAGGCCGATGAAGAAGCTGGAGAGGCTGAGCTGGATAACCGCCTCGTCCGTGTGCATGGCGTTGGCAATTTCCGGAAAGCTCGGCAGATACATGTCGATCGCCAGCGGACCCAGCGTACTGAGGGCGCCGAGAACGAGGACGTGGCGGGCAAAGCTCGCTTTCATGAAGGACCTGTCGCTTTCTCGAAGACATTTGCCGGAAACGGAGACAAGCCAGCCGTCACTTCACCCGCTGGAGCGGTGAAATGTATCGGCCAGCGTTCCTCGCACCCTTGCGCCGGGCGGAGGCATTCGGGCCGCCGCCGGTATCGTGTTGGGAAATTTTTTCTATCAATAACCGAGACAAAAGGTCCCGGCGAGCCCTTCGCGTAGAGGGTCCGCGAGACTGAGAAGCGCTTCACAATGTCGCAGGATTGTCATGACAGGCTGGGCCGGCGCCTGGCCTTCACTCCCCACCCTCATCTGGCATCAGCCCTCAATCTGCTTCGGCTTCCGGCACGATGAAGCTGTCGATCACCTTCTTGCGGCCGGCGGTATCGAACTCGATATCCAGCTTGTCGCCTTCCACTGCCATTACTGTGCCGTAGCCGAACTTGCGGTGGAAGACACGCTCGCCTTCGCCGTACTTGCTGCTGCTGGCCGGCTCGCGCACGCGGTAGGCCTTGCCATCGATGATCGGGGCTTCGCGGCCGGCGGCAAAACCGCCGCTGGTCCGCCGGGCCCGCTCGAAACGGCTGAAGGCGCTGTTATCGACGGTGCGGTGGCGCTGCGGCTGGTCGTCAAACACGCTGCCGGAGGAGAAATACCCGCCCTGACGCCCGCCGGAGCCAAAGTTGCCGCCACCGCCGCCATATCCGCCATGGCTCGCCATGCCGCCATCGGCGCTGTGTTCGACATGGTCAGTCGGCAGCTCGGAGATGAAGCGGGAGGGCAGCACGTCCTGCCACAGGCCATGGATCTGCCGGTTGGCAACATAGGAGACGAGGGCGCGCTTGCGCGCACGCGTCAGGCCGACATAGGCAAGCCGGCGCTCTTCCTCAAGGCCGGCAATGCCGGTCTCGTCCATCGCGCGCTGGTTGGGGAACACGCCTTCTTCCCAGCCAGGCAGGAAAACGACATCGAATTCCAGCCCCTTGGCGCCATGCAGCGTCATGAGCGTGGCCTTCTCGCCCTCCGGCGCGGTGTCGTTTTCCATCACCAGCTGGATATGCTCGAGGAAGCCGGAAAGGCTCTCGAACTCTTCCATGCCGGCCACGAGTTCCTTGAGGTTATCAAGGCGCCCCGGCGCGTCCGGTGACTTGTCTTCCTTCCACATGCGGGTATAGCCGCTCTCGTCCAGGATAACCCCGGCAAGCTCGGTATGGCGCATCGTCGCCACCTGCTCGCGCCAGCGGGCAAAATCGAGCATCAGCGCCTTCAGCGGTGTGCGCACGCGCGCTTTCAGCTCATCGGTCTCGACAAGGCGCAGGATCGCTTCATGCAGCGAGACGCCCCAGTGACGGGCATGGCCGCGCAACTCGCGCACGGTGGTATCGCCGATGCCGCGCTTGGGCAGGTTGATGATGCGTTCCAGCGCCAGATCATCATCCGGCTGCACCACAAGGCGGAAATAGGCGAGCGCATCGCGGATTTCGGCACGCTCATAAAAGCGCGGCCCACCGACGACGCGGTAGGGCAGGCCCAGATTGATGAAGCGCTCTTCAAAGGCGCGCATCTGGAAGGAGGCGCGCACCAGCACCGCGATCTGGTTCAGCGGCACTTTCTTGCGCTGGAAGGCCTCTATCTCCTCGCCGACCCAGCGCGCTTCCTCCGGCCCGTCCCAGAGCCCGTGCACGCGCACCTTCTCGCCGGCATCGGTCTCGGTCCACAGCGTCTTGCCGAGGCGGCCCTGGTTTTTGGTGATGAGCCCGCCGGCAGCAGCAAGGATATGCGGGGTGGAGCGGTAATTCTGCTCAAGGCGGATGATGCGCGCGCCGGGGAAATCGCTCTCGAAGCGCAGGATGTTGCCCACTTCCGCGCCGCGCCAGCCATAGATCGACTGGTCATCATCGCCCACGCAGCAGAGGTTCTTGTGCTTCTGGGCGAGCAGGCGCAGCCACAGATACTGGGCGACGTTGGTATCCTGATATTCGTCGACCAGAATGTAGCGGAAGCGCTCCTGCCACTCGGTCAGGATATCCGGGTGTTTGGTGAAAAGCGTGATGTTGTGGAGCAGAAGGTCGCCGAAATCGCATGCATTCAGCGTCTTCAGCCGCTCCTGATAATCGGCATAAAGCTGCACCGCGCGCCCGCCGGCAACATCGCCGCCATCGGCCGGCTTCAGCTTGTCCGGCGTCAACCCCTTGTCCTTCCAGCGCTCGATCATGGAGAGCACGGAGCGGGCAGGGTTCTTCTTGTCGTCGATATTTTCAGCCGCCAGCAGCTGCTTGATCAGGCGCAACTGGTCATCGCTGTCGAGGATGGTGAAGTTGGGCTTGAGCTCCAGCAGCTCGGCATGGCGGCGCAGGATGCGGGCGGCAAGCGAATGGAACGTGCCCATCCACCAGCCCTCGTTCATCTCGCCAATGAGCTTGCCCACGCGCTCCTTCATCTCGCGCGCCGCCTTGTTGGTAAAGGTAACGGCAAGGATGCGCGAGGGCCAGGCACGGCCGGTGGTGACGATATGGGCAAGGCGGGTGGTGAGCACACGCGTCTTGCCGGTGCCGGCGCCTGCCAGCACCAGAACCGGGCCATCCAGCGCTTCGACCGCGGCGCGCTGAACCTCGTTCAGCGAAGCAAGATATTCTGCACGGCCCCGGCGCTGCGGCGCGGCAGGGGCGGACGGGGCAGGCTCGCCGAACGAGAACAGATCATGATCATTGCTCATGCCGGCTATATAACAAGCCGGGCGTCCCGCGTCACCTGCGAGGTGGCATCGCTGTCGGTTTTAGCGGGGCTAACTTGCCGCGGCGGGAGGGCGCATGCTAGCTGGGCAGCCAGCCGGAAAAGGAGAGCCAGATGTCCACCCTCTACAAGATAGTGCCTGCCGATCTCTGGGAAGCCGCGGAGGAGAAGGGCGTTTTTACCGGTGCCGGCATCGATCTCAAGGACGGGTTCATTCACCTTTCCACCGGCCCCCAGGTGCCGCGTACGCTCGCGCGCTTTTTCGCCGGGCAGGAAGGGCTGGTGCTGGTGGCAATTGACGCCGGGCTACTGGAAGATGAAGTGCTGTTTGAAGGCGCGGATGGCGAGATGTTTCCCCATCTCTACGGCACCTTCAGGCTTCCGGTGGTTATCGCGGCCTATGAGCTGAGACTGGATGCCGAGGGCAAGCATATCCTGCCGGCAGCACTGGGGTAAGCGGTCGCCCCTCTCCCCTCAGGGCTGCGCGAGAGTGTGCGCCCGCTCGGGGTCGAGCACGCTGGCCTCGACCAGAAAATCATGCACGGCCTCGATGCGCGGATGTTCCGGCAGCACCTGCCAGGCACCGGCAGCGCGGGCGGAAGCTTCCTGCGTCGGCAGGGCGAGGGCGGCAACGGGGATGGTTGCCAGCAGCGGGTCGCGGCGGAATTCGCGCAGGGTGGCAAAGGGGTCGCCGGCTTCCCCCGCAATATCGTAGAGCACGGCGGAGACGGGATGGCGGCGCGCCACCTCCAGCGCCTCACGCCCGTTGGGGGCATTGAGGATCGCCACGCCTTCGCCTTCCAGCGCCTGACGCAGGGCCGGGCATTCCTGCTCCGCATCGCCTACCATCAGCACACCCGGGCGCCAGGAACGCAGTGCCTCGAGCCGGCCGCCGGTAGTTGACAGGGCATTCTCGCTGATGGTCGGGGCGCGGCGGGCAAAAGCGCCGTTTTCCGGCACCGAGGCCGGCAGGGTCAGCACGAAGGTCGAGCCCTTGCCTTCGTGGCTCGCCACCGAGATGTCGCCGCCCAGCATGCGGGCAAAGCGCCGGCTGATGGCAAGGCCGAGCCCGCTGCCGCCATATTTGCGCGAGGTGCTGCTGTCGGCCTGGGTAAAGTCGCGGAAGAGCTTGGCAAGGTTCTCGGCGCTGATACCGATGCCGGTATCGCTGACCTTGAAGCGGATATTGGGCCCCGTGCGCTCGACGGTCAGCGACACGGTTCCGCCTTGCGTAAATTTGGCGGCGTTGGAGAGCAGGTTCATGAGGATCTGCCCGATGCGCGTGCTATCGCTCATCATCAGGCCCAGTTCGGGCGGGCAAGTGACCTTGAAGTCCGACCCGTTCTTGCGAACGAGCGGAGTTACCGTCACCACGATGTCGCCCACCATGGAGGCGATGGAGAAGGTCTCCACGATCAGCTCCACCCGGCCGGCCTCGATCTTGGAGAGGTCGAGGATTTCGTTGATGAGATGCAGGAGATGGCGCCCGGCGCGGTCCACGCGCTCCAGCGGCTCGCGATAGACCTCGTCGCCATTATCCTCGACATCCTCCAGCAGCATCTCGGAGATGCCGATGATGGCGTTGAGCGGTGTGCGCAGCTCATGACTCATATTGGCGAGGAATTCGGACTTGGCGCGGTTGGCGGCCTCGGCGGACTGGCGGGCGACGGCCAGTTCGCGCGTACGCTCTTCCAGCTCGGTCTTGGTGTCCAGCTCTTCGGCATAATGGCGGAAAACGGCGATGGCACGCGCCATGTCGCCCATCTCGTCCTTGCGTTCGGTATAGGGAATGCGGGTCAGCCGGTCGCCGCGCGCCAGCACATTCATGGTCTGGGTGAGCAGGGCAAGCGGGCGGCCCAGCAGGGCAAGGGCAAGGGCAAGGGTCGAGAGCAGAACGATGAAGACCACCAGATTGTCCGTCACCTGGCGCAAGGCGAGGCGATGGATTTCGGTCGTCGAGCGGGTGGTGGAAAGATAGAGCACAAAATGGTTGATCGTGGTGCCCTGCCAGACCACGGGGGCTGAGGCATGCACGAGGCCGTCGGCCGGCGGGGCGCCGATGGCCAGCATCGGGCGGCCTTGCTCGTCCAGCACCTCGGCACGGAAGAAGTCCGGGTCGGTGCCCAGCGCCTCCATCTGGGTGACGGCCTGGTTATTATCGACCGTCCAGAGCGGGCCTGCGAGAGAGCGGGCATAAACGGAGGTGAGCAGGCGCAGCTTTTCATCGAGCGCCGTCATCCGGGCCTCGGCATCCAGCGAGATGGCACGCCAGGTTTGCAGCCCCAGCACCAGCAACAGCACCGCCGTGATGGCGAGCAATATGCGCAGGCGAAAGCTCATCGCTCTTCAGCAGTTCCTTCCCCTCGCGAACACCCGGGAACCGGGCCTTCCCCAGTTAAAGGCTGGAACATCGGCTGACTGTCGGCAAGCGTACTATCGTATAGGCTAGCCGATAGAAGGGCCGGTTTTCCGCGATTTCCTGTTCGGCCGCCTTCCGGGCGTCAGGCTATGAGGGCCCAGCCGGCGATGGACCCGCCCGGCAGCACATATTCGCGCTGCCAGCCGGCACCGGCGAGAACGGCCTCCATCATGCCGTCCGTCGGCACCCGCAGGGTCAGGCGGCGCAATCCCTCCCGCAGGCCGGGCAGGCTTTGCACCGCGCCGGCCAGGGCGCCCGGCGGGCTGCCTGCCCGGGTGGCAAGGGCAATCCGGGCGGCATGGCGGGTGCGCTGCATGCCGCCGGGCTGAAGCTGGACCAGAAACTGCCCCTCCCCCAGTTCGAAGGTTGGCCACAGGGCGGTATCGGCAATTCCGTCCGGCCCCAGCGCATGCCAGCTGGCGGCGAGGGAAGGGCCAAGTACGGCAAGCCGGCGAACGGGCAGGGCGCGTGCCGGCGCCGCCGGCGGGGGCAGGGCGGGGAGCCGCGCGGCGCCGGCATCGCTCCCGGCGAGGGGAAGGGCCATCATCCACTCGTCATTGCCGCCGCTCTCGCATTCGAGATTGCCAGCCAGAAGGCCGAGGCGGGCAAATCCGGCACTGCGGTAGAGCCCCATCGCCGGCGCGTTGATGGTGCGTACGGAAAGCAAGAGGTGATGGGCTCCGGCGGCCCGGCCGCAACCGGCAAGGCCGGCGATGAGCGCCTTGCCGAGCCCTTTCGCCCGTGCCGGAGCATCCACGGCAAGCGCGATATGCCAGAAGCCGGAAAGCCCACTGCCGCTATCGGCCAATGCCATGCCGTAGCCGGCAAGCCGGCCCTGCTGCCAGGCGCCGATGGCAATACCGCTTTCAGGGCTGATCGCCAGCAGTTCCAGCAATGCTGTCATCGGGCCAATTGGCGGGCGCTCCCCGGGGGCTTGCAGCAGCATGCCGGTTTCATCGCTGATGCGATTGGTCAGTGCCTGGACTTCTCCGGCGTCGGCAGGGCCCAGCGGCCTCAAACTCAGCGATGCGACCGGGGCCGTCATCCAGCTCTTTCCTCGGGCTTTGATCTGGCGCCCCTGATGATGGCGGGGTGGCGCTTGCCCCATGCTCTGACTTAAGGTCGGCGCAAGAGGGATGGCAAGCCTCCATCCCGCCGCCCGAGCTTCAGGACCCGCCCCCGAGATGACCGATACGATCCGCATCCGCCTTTCCCGCCTGCGTGCCCTGATGGCCAGCGGCGGGCTTGCGGCCTTTCTCGTTCCCAAGGCTGACGAACATCAGGGTGAGTATGTGCCGGCACGAGCCGAGCGGCTGGAATGGATTTCCGGCTTTACCGGCTCGGCCGGTGTCGCGGCCATCCTGATGGACCGGGCGGCCCTGTTCGTGGATGGGCGCTACACCCTGCAGGCCGGCCAGCAGGTGGATGCGGCGGATTGGGAAATCCACCACCTGGTGGAGGAGCCGGCGGCCCGCTGGCTTGCCACCACCTTGCCGGCCGGGGCGAAGGTTGGCTTTGACCCGTGGCTCTTCACCGTGAGCCAGGTGGACTGGATGACGGCGGAGCTGGCGCGGGCGGGCGTGAGCGCCGTGCCGGTGGCGGAGAACCTGATCGATCTTATCTGGGAAGACCAGCCTGCCCCGCCGATGGCCGCCATCGTGCCGCAGCTCATCGAATATGCCGGGCAGGAAGCCGCGGACAAATGCGCCGCCATCGGCGGGGCGCTCGGGGCTGACGGTATCCACGCCGCGCTGCTGACCCAGCCGGACGCTATTGCCTGGCTTCTCAATGTGCGCGGCGCCGATGTGCCCAACACGCCGCTACCGCTTTCTTTCGCCGTGCTGCATGCCGACGGGCGCGTCGACTGGTTCGTAGCCGAGGGCAAGCTGACGCCGGCGGTAAAGGCCACGCTCGGCAACCGTGTCAGCGTGCGCGCGCCGGACGCGCTGGGCGCCGTGCTGGACGATCTGGGCACGCAGGCCCTCAAGGTGCGCATTGACCCTTCCAATACCGCGCTGTGGCTTGCCGAACGGCTGAAGGCTGCTGGCGCGACCCTTGAGCGCGGCATGGACCCGATCTCCCTGCCCAAGGCCTGCAAGAATGCAGCGGAGCTGGCCGGTTGCCGGGCGGCGCACCGGCGCGATGGTGCGGCAATGGCCCGCTTCCTCCACTGGCTGGAAGAGACGGCGGCCGGCGGCGGGCTTGACGAGATGACGGTGGTGGACCGGCTCTATGCCTTCCGTGCCGAAGACCCGCTCTTTCGTGGCAATTCCTTTGACAGCATCTCCGGCAGCGGGCCCAACGGCGCCATCGTGCATTATCGGGTAAGCGCGGAAAGCAACCGCATGCTGGGGCTGGGCGAGCTTTTCCTCATCGATAGCGGCGCCCAGTACCAGGACGGCACTACCGACATTACCCGCACCGTGGCCATCGGCGTGCCGACGGAAGAGATGCGGGCGCATTTCACCGCCGTGCTGCGCGGCCATATCGCGCTGTCCCGTGCGCGTTTTCCCGCCGGCACCGTGGGCGGCCAGCTGGACGCCTTTGCCCGTCAGTTCCTGTGGCAGCAGGGCCTCGATTATGACCATGGCACCGGGCATGGCGTCGGCAGTTATCTGAGCGTGCATGAGGGGCCGGCGCGTATCTCCAAGGCCGCCAGCACGGTGGCGCTCCAGCCCGGCATGATCCTTTCCAACGAGCCGGGTTATTACCGCACCGGCCGCTATGGCATCCGCATCGAAAATCTGGTGGCGGTGGAAGAATGCCAGGCGCTGGTGGGCGCCGAGCGTCGCTTCTTCTCCTTCGAAACCCTGACGCTCGCCCCGATCAGCCGCGAGCTGATCCTTGTCGAAATCCTGCTGCCGGAAGAGCGGGCCTGGATCAATGCCTATCACGCCCGGGTGTGGAACGAGATCTCCCCGCTGATCGACGAGGGGCCGGTGCTTGAGTGGCTGAAGGCGGCGACGGCGGTAATTAAGCTTAGTTGAGTATCTTGTTCGCAAAAGATAGGTGATAATCTCTGATAAGCCGCTCAATGGATATCGGCCGCAGGAACAATGTTGAAGCGGCCCGTTGGTTGGCTCTTTTATGCATCGGCAAACAGGGCTTTCTGTGTATGTATGTTTTTCTTCGAGGGTGAAGCATGACGATCCAAGACCTATTGACGGTGGCTAAGAGTATAAATCCAAATTTTTCTTTCGATGACGCTCTGATTTCCAAAGTGGGGTCAATGAATGAGGGGGCAGAGTTTTGTGCTGTGGCATTGAGTGTTCTAAATTCCGAACTGAAACAGGGTTATTTTGAAACAAATCACTTCTCAGATTCTTTAAAATGGAAAGATTTTCTAAACTATGATAGAAGCTGCCTATTAAATGATATTATAGCTAAATTGTTTAATGAAAGGTTGGATCTGTCAGGCGTTCCCTCAATTTTCCCAAATTTCGATAAAAGCAACTTCCGCCCTGAGGCTTTTCTTCGTGAGGACGGGGTTTTTGAATCCGATATTCATTTGCCAACCGAGTATATTTCAAAAGTAAGGAATATTTTAAAGCAGTATAAATTTTACAATAAAATGCAGAAAAAATCAAAATATGGAGGTTCAATAGAAAGAAACATCTCCACTCTTACGGGAGTGTGGTGGCTCAAAGATATGCCTTCATTTGCATCTGAGAGGATACTTCAAGACATCGCTTTTGACCCATACTTGTTGGGCGTCGCTCAGCGTTTTCTCGGCGCTACGCCCATCCATGTTCAAACTAATGCATGGTGGACCTTCAAGGACAGCGATACTGCCAAGAGGCAAAGCTCGTCGCAAAATCGAAACGCCCAAAAATTTCATCAAGATCAGGAATTTATCAAATTTTTAAAAATATTTTTTTACCTAAACGACGTAAATGAAGAAAATGGTCCGCATGTTTATGTCACGGGCTCAGTAGAAGATTATGAAAGTCGTATACCTGGAGGGGGGGCCGTCCGGCGTTTGGAGGATCATGAAGTATATGATAGTTATGAAAAAAGTAGAGTGAGGAAGATAATTGGGCCGGCAGGATCCATAATTTTTGAAAATACTCGAGGCTTTCATAAAGGAGAACCGGTACGTTCCGGCTATCGATTGATGCTGCAAATAGAATATGCGAGTTCACTTTATTTTAATCCCATACCAAGATTTCCAGAGATTGAAGCTCGTTATGGCGGAGGGGCGGCTTGGAAACGGACCAGCTTGAATTATGGCGGCAATGCTGAGAAAAAATGTCGTGGAATGTTTGGTTATCTAAGAAATCTAATTTCTCGTATTGGGGAGCTCTAAAAATGCTTTCGGGTCTGAGCTTTGTTAGAGCGGAAAATATATCTAAAAGCAGAAAGTATAATAGTTGGGGGAAAATCGTTAACTCGAGGCATCTTCCTTATGAAAAAAAATCAAATTTTGATATTGAAACCGAAGTATTTGCTATTGGATCGTGTTTTGCCAATGAAATTCGGTCCGTTTTGGAGCGGCGTGATATTTTAGTCCACCCCAAAGTCGATGAAAGAATATCCAGCTTACTTCCTTCCGAGATAAAAATTAATCCCAGTTGGGGGGGGTGGGATGAGCGTGTTCACTATCAATGCTATACACCTTTTTCGGTGCTGCAGGACTTGGAGGGGGCTGTAGGGCTGTGGCGCCCCGTCCCTGAATCCATTATAGAAACCTGTAAAAATGGGGATCGTCGCTTCTGGGACCCTTATAGAAGGGCCTTATATGGAAGGAGCGTGGAGGATGTATTATCTGTTAGGGAAATAATGTTTGATAATATTAAATATGGAGTAGAGACATCGAAAATTATTGTAATAACGCTAGGTCTTGTGGAGGCGTTTTGTTTAAACAAATATGGTGGATATATATCTGAGTATAATGGAGCTTATGCGGATAGGGTGACTTTTGCTAATAAAGGTTTTTTAGAAGTTCTTGAAGCTTTAAGGGGGATTTGTAGAATTTTTGAAAATCACTTTCGGGAAAAGAGGCTCGTATTTACCGTCTCGCCAATACCGTTAAGTCGTACTTTTTTAGATGTGGATGTTGTGACCGCGACGATGCGAGGGAAATCTATTCTTCGCGCCGCGGTCGACGTCATTCGAGAGGAGTTTGATAATGTTGATTACTGGCCTAGCTACGAGTTTGTGATGTGGTCCGGAGAAGGCTTCAGGGTTGACGATGTTCGTCATGTCAGGGCTGAAACGGTTGAGAAGATAACAGAAGCTTTTTGTGATTCTTATTTTTCTTCTGTCTTCAGTGTTAAAAAGAATAAATCCATAATAGACGTAGAGGACAATTCAAAATTTTCCCGTATGGCTGGTTCTGGAAAAAGATATTTTGATTTTATTTCAAATATCTTGAAGGGAATTAAGAAATGAAGATAGTTGACGAAATTAAAACATATTTTTATTTTCGGAAAAGAAAATCAAAACTAAATAAGTCGTTGCATAAAATATTATCGGCTAAATTTGTTTCAGAAAATAAAAAATTCTACAGTTCTAAGGATGAGTACGATCAATATGATGATCGAGAGATGATGCAGTTTGAGCATGGAAATTGTCGGGCGTTAGTTAATGGTTATCTTCAGGAGCTACCTTTTTCAGAAGTTCGTAATGCTTATCTGGATTCGGTATATAGAGTTATATCTGAAAATATAAAATCGAACCTGGAAAATAGAAAAATCCGTATCTTGGAGGTCGGGTGCGGTAATGGTACCAACCTAATGCTGCTTAATAGTGCATTTGGTGATGCCGTTGAGCTTTCTGGTGTGGATATCTCAGCAGAGCGCATAAAAAGAGGAACGGAGTATTGGGGGCGGCGACTGGGAAGCGCTACGCTGTCGGTAGCTGATGCCACTGAAATGAATGGCATTGAAAGTAATAGTTATGATGTGGTCTACTCAATCTGTGCGCTTGAACAGATTAATGATGGATTGGCGCGTGCCGTGTCTGGAATGGCTAGAATTTCCAAGTCGGATATTGTTTTTGTTGAGCCGGTCTTTGAGTATGGAAATGAAGCGCAAAGGCTGTACTCTTTGGTTGCTAATCATTGTCGGAATTTGTTGTCGTTAATAATGGCACAAGGATTGGACGTGGTTGAGGCTAGGAAAATGAATATACTTCATAATCCCCTCAATCCAGTTGGTGTTGTTAGGTTAAAGAAATAAAACCCAAAATGTACTGAGCAGAATATTCACATGCTATATTCAGAGCTGGTAATTTCCTGACAGTCACCGCCTTTGGATCCGGCTGCGGTGACGGGGTTGGTTTTGCGCGCCTCCGCGGGCTGGTTGCGGCTACCGTCCCGGAGTGCCTTCAGGAGTGTTCTTGTCTTCATGTTTCTGCCCTGATGCGGGCGTTTGGTAACCTGTTCTCCAAGTTGTTCGCATTCGAAGTAGAAGTCCTGACTGCCGTTGATGCCTTTGATGAGCAGCTCACGCCCCAGCTCCCGTTGCAGTGTCGATCCCTCCAACACAGCGCTCTGGCTTGCCGACCGCCTCAAGGCGGCCGGTGCCACGCTTGATCGCGGCATAGACCCGGTCTTCCTGTCTAATGCCTGCAAGAATGCAGCGGAGTTGGTGGGCAGCCGGGCCGCTCACCGCAGTGCTGCGCGGCCACATCGCGCTGTTCCGTGTGCGTTTTCCCGCCGGCACGGTGGGCGGCCAGCTCGATGCCTTTGCCCGCCAGTTCCTGTGGCAGCAGGGCCTCGATTATGACCATGGCACCGGGCATGGCGTCGGCAGTTACCTGAGCGTGCATGAGGGGCCAGCGCGTATCTCCAAGGCCGCCAGCACAGTAGCGTTGCAGCCCGGCATGATCCTTTCCAACGAGCCAGGTTATTACCGCACCGGCCGTTACGGTATCCGCATCGAAAATCTGCTGACGGTGGAAGAGTGCGAGGCGCTGGTGGGCGCCGAGCGACGTTTCTTCTCCTTCGAAACCCTGACGCTCGCCCCGATCAGCCGCGAGCTGATCCTCGCCGAAATCCTGCTGCCGGAAGAGCGCGCCTGGATCGATGCCTATCACGCCCGGGTGTGGAACGAGATCTCCCCGTTGAGCGACGAAGAGTCTGTGCTGGAGTGGCTGAGAGTGGCGACGGCAGCGCTGTGATCCTTTGGGCTGCATTGCCCTTGGGGATCATGGCCATGTTTGCGCTGCATGCAGCACGCGCAGGATCGTCACGAGTCTCGGCGTTTCTGCATAGATCACGATGTAGCTGGGTCGAATGACGAGTTCCCTTGTTCCGTCTACCCTGCCGTGACGGCAGCGCTTCGGGTAGGAAATGAGCTGGCCAACCTTGTTCTGGATCTCGTCCATGAAGGCCAGCGCCGCATCCGGATTGTCGTCGGAAATATAATCGACGATGGCCATAAGGTCCGCGACCGCCGGAGCTTTCCATTCCAGCTCAGGCACGGCGTTTCGCGGCAATCCGGGCGCGGACTTCGCGCATTACGTCTTCATGCGACATGGCGGGGCCCGGATCAGCCAGCGCCTCCTGGACCTTGGCCCGGAACCAGCTGTCATAGGCATCCGGACCGGCGGTCAGGCCCGCCGGCAGGCCACCCTCCGCCGCGACCCGCGTCAGCAGGATGCGCACAGCATCGGAGAGGGTAAGGCCGACAGTCGCCAATGCGTCGGCTGCCTTCGTCTTCAGATGGTCATCGACACGGACATGAATCATGGTGGTCTGCGTGGCCATGGCCTTCTCCCTTTTGCCGATTCAGTATGTATCTCAATTGAGATATGGGCAAGGCAGCAGGCTTAAGGCCCGGATGGCGATTGCACCCGGGCCCTTGTGTTTTATGCCGCCTGGCTCGCGGCACGCCGCAATGCCGGCAACAGTTCTTCCGGCTCGGGGCGGCGCGTGTAGTCGGGGTTCACCTCGGCATAGAGGATGGTGCCATCCTGCCCGATGACATAGCGGGCCGGCATCGGCAGGGTCCAGGCCGGGTCATCATTGAAGGTCGGCAGATCGTTCTTGAGGCTCTTGTAGAGCTCCACCAGATAGTCCGGCAGCGCAAAGCGCAGGCCGAAAGCGGCGGCAACATCACCCTTCACATCGCTGAGGATGGGGAAGGAGAGGTTGTTCTGCCGCACCGACTTGCGGCTGTTGGGCGCGGTTTGCGGGGATATGGCGATCAGGCTGCCACCGGCGGCGCGGATTTCCGGCAGCACGGCTTCGAGCGCTTGGAGTTCCATGTTGCAGTAGGGGCACCAGACCCCGCGATAGAAGCTGAGCACAAGCGGCCCTCGGGCGAGCAGCGCCTCGGAGGAGACGGCATTGCCTTCCGGGTCGTTGAGGGTAAAGGCAGGGGCCTTGTCGCCGGCCTTCAGCGCCCGTTCGGCCTGACCGGAGGCGATGAGCTCGGCGGTAGCGCGATGCATGGTGTCGATGACTGATCGCGGGACGCTGTAGGGCGGCTTGCCGGCTTCGAAATCGGCCTTGAAGGCATCAAGGCGGGCTTGCAGGGTCATGGGGGCTCTCCCTCACTGGCCGGCGGACCGGATGGGCCGCCTGACCCCACAGATGCGCCGTCCGCCAGGGCGGCGGTAGAAAGGCCTGCCGACTAATATTTATTCCTCACGGGAATTTTTCTTCCGGCCCATGAGCTGATGGCATTAGGGTTTCTGCCAGAGAAATTCCGGTGGGGAATGGGATGGACCGGTTGCAGGCGATGGCCACTTTCGTGCGCGTGGTCGAGACGGGCAGCTTTTCCGCCGCCGCCCGCCAGTTGGGGGTCGGGCAACCGGCCGTCTCCAAGACGGTGGCACAGCTAGAAGAATGGCTGGGCGTCAGGCTTTTGCTGCGCTCCACCCGGCGCCTGACGCCGAGCGAGGCCGGCCAGCGTTATTATGAGCGCGCGCGCCGGGCACTGGAGGAAGCGGAAGGCGCCGAGGCGGAGGCGCGGGGGGCGGGCAGCGGGCTTTCCGGTAGGCTGCGGATATCGGCGGCCACCACCTTTGCCCGGCTGCACATCATTCCGCGCCTGCCGGAATTCATGAGCCAGCATCCGCAGCTGGAGATGGATGTGGTGCTGGATGACCGCCAGATCGACCTCTTGCGCGAAGGCATTGACCTTTCCTTGCGTATGGGCTTGCTGGCGGATTCCGGGGCGATGGCGCGCAAGCTGGCCTCGGGCCGCCGGTCGGTGGTGGCAAGTTCGGCCTATCTGGCGCGGGCGGGCAAGCCGCAGCATCCGTCTGATCTGGCGACATTAGAGGCGGTGCTGTACGGGCAGGAAAGCCCGGGCTGGGTTTTCCGCAGGGCGACGAGCGAGGTTTCCATGGTGCCGAAAAGCCGCCTCAGCGTTAGCGCGGCCGAAGGGCTGCGTGCCGCGGTACTGGCGGATATGGGGCTGGCGCTGGTTTCCGACTGGATGTTTGCGCCGGAACTTGCCAGCGGCGCCGTCGTGCGGGTGCTGGAGGAGTGGGCGCTGCCGGGCATCGATCTCTGGGCGCTTTATCCCAGCGGCCGGCTCGCCAGCGCCAAGGCGCGGGCCTTCGCGGATTTCGTCGCGTCGGCGCTGGCGGAGCAGGTTTCTTGACGTCGCCTGAAGCTCAGCCGAGCTTGGTGACCGCAGCCAGCACTTCCTCGACATGGCCGGCGACCTTCACCTTGCGCCAGATGCCCGCCACCTTGCCTTCGGCATCGATGACGAAGGTTGCGCGGTCGATGCCCATATATTTGCGGCCATACATGGATTTCTCCCCCCAGACGCCATAGCTGCCGCACACATCGTTTTCGGCGTCGGAAGCGAGGATAAAGGGCAGGTTGTACTTGGCCTTGAACTTGTCGTGGCTGGCCACGCTGTCCTTGCTGATGCCGATGACGGTTGCGCCGGAAAAGGCCGGGAACTGGTCGCGAAAGCCGCAGGCCTCGGTGGTGCAGCCGGGGGTGTCGTCCTTGGGATAGAAATAGAGGATGACGGGCTTGCCGCGCAGCTTCGAGAGGGTCACTTCACCGCCGCCATCGGTCGGCAGCGTAAAGTCCGGGGCAGTCTTGCCGATTTCGAGAGCCATCTTGATTTCATCCTCCTGTTCGGTTGGCCCGGCGCGAGGGGCGTCGGGCACCGTTATGTTTCCGAGCCGGCAGGCGCCGGCCAGGCCTCACGATGTGATTCCGGAGGCATCCGTAGCCTGCACAGGCAGGGATGCGGCGGGCTGCGCGACAAGAGAGCTGTAGAGCGCAAAACAACGCTGCTGCCACTCCCCGATCAGGCGCTCGGCTTCCTCAAAGGTCGGTACCGGGCCGTCGGCGTCAATGGCTGCCTTCACAGTTCGTGCAAGGCCGAGGCGCAGCGCTTCCGGTGCGGAGGCCGGCTCGGTGGTGCGGCCATGGGTGATGCGCATATAGGCCTGCACCCGAAGCCATAGCCCGAGGGCGGTACGCAGCGTGCGCGCATCCTCCTGTGGCAGATAACCGGCCTTGGCCAGCGCCATCAGGGCCTCGCTGGTCCCTGTCTTGAGGATGGCCGGGTTTTCATGCGCATGGCGCAGTTGCAGATACTGGGCGATGAACTCGATATCGACGATGCCTCCGCGGGCGAACTTGGTTTCCCACAGATTGGGGCGGCGGAATTCTCGGTCCAGCCGCTCGCGCATCTCTGCGACATCGCGCAGCAGCCGGTCCGGGTCGCGCGGGCGGGTGAGGGTGGCGTGGATTACTTCCTCGATGGCGGCGGCGAGGGCCGGCGGGCCGGCCACCACGCGGGCGCGGGTGAGGGCCATATGTTCCCAGGTCCAGGCCTCGTTCGCCTCGTAGGCGGTAAAGGCCTCCAGACCGACGGCGGGCGGGCCGGCATTGCCGGAAGGGCGCAGGCGCAGGTCGATCTCGAACAGCTGGCCGTCGCCGCTCTGGGCGGTCAGGGCGCTGATGAGGCGTTGGCCGAGCTTGATGTAATATTCATTGGCGCTTAGCGGCCGCTCGCCATCCGAGCGTTCCTCGGGACCCGGCGGGCGATAGACCAGCACCAGATCGAGGTCGGAGCGCGGTGACAGTTCGCGCCCGCCCAGCTTGCCCATGCCGATAACGGCCAGTTCCGCCTGGCGCGGGCCTACCCGGCTGACACCCGGCAGCGGCGGCATCCGGCCATGGCGGCGGGCGAACTCGCCTTCCACCGCGGGCATCAGCCCTTCCAGCACCGTTTCGGCGATATGAGCGCGCAGGCGGCCATTGCCCTCCCACATTTCCGTCTGCAGTAGCGCATGCAGCCCGGCCTGGAAACTGTGGTCCTTGGCAAAACGCTGGCACAGCGTCAGCACATCCTCAAAGTCGCGCGCATGGGCAATCTGCGAAGAAAGCTCGGCCCGCAGTTCCTCACGTCCCGGCAGCCGGTCGAGGAAACCCGGCGTCAGCACCGCTTCCAGCGCATCGGGATGGTTTGCCATGTAGCCCGCCATCCAGGGCGAATCCCCCATGATGGTCGCCAGCAGCTCCATCAGGTGCGGATTCATCTGGAAGAGGCTGAAAAGCTGCACGCCGGACGGCAGGCGGGAGAGGAAGCTGTCAAAGCGCAGCATGGCGGCATCCGGTTCCGCCGTGCCGGCAAGGGCGCGCAGGATGACGGGCACCAGATCGGTCAGCAGCTCCCGCGCCCGGGTGGAGCGGGTGGCGCGGTAATGCGCCATGTGCCAGTTGCGCACGATGGCGGCCACCCGTGCCGGTTCGGCAAAACCCATCGAGCGCAGGGTTGCCAGCGTCTCGGGATCATCCTCCGTGCCGGTAAAGACAAGGCTGCCTTCCTCGCCGGAAAGGCTCGGCACATCCTCGAACAGGGCGGCATAGTGTCCGCGCACCCGGTCGACATGGGCGATCAGTTCATCCTGGAAGGCATCGCTGGTCGCAAAGCCCAGAAAGGCGGCGATGGCGCCAAGGCCTTCAGCACTCTCCGGCAGGGTGTGGGTCTGGGCATCCTCTACCATCTGCACCCGGTGCTCGACCGTGCGCAGGAAGGTATAGGCGGCGGAAAGTTCCTCGGCGGTTGCTGCCGGCAGGCGTCCGGCCTCCACCAGGGCCCACAGGCCCTTGACGGTGCGGGGAATGCGCAGCGCCACTTCGCGCCCGCCATAGATGAGCTGCTGGGTCTGCACGAAAAACTCGATCTCGCGGATGCCGCCGCGCCCGAGCTTGACGTTGAAGCCGGCCGCGCGTGCCGCGCCGATCCCCTTGTCCTTGAGGCTGTGCTGGTTGATCTGCCGCTTCATGGCGTGCACATCGCGGATGGCGGCGAAATCGAGATTGCGCCGCCACACGAAGGGGCGGATAGCGGCAAGGAAAGCCTCGCCGGCTTCGATATCACCAGCGACGGGCCGCGCCTTGATCATGGCGGCGCGTTCCCAGTTCTGGCCAATGGCGCCGTAATAGTACTCGGCAGCAGCAACGGAGACGGCAAGCGGGGTCGAGCCGGGATCAGGCCTCAAGCGCAAATCGGTGCGGAACACATAGCCCGCACCGGTGCGTTCTTCCATTATCCTGACCAGATCGCGCGCAATTCTGACGAAAAGCTGCGGCACACGGTCGGGCTTCGCGCTGGTGATCCGTGACTCGTCATAGAGGATGATCAGGTCTATATCGCTGGAGTAATTGAGTTCCCGTGCCCCGAGTTTACCCATGCCAAGGATGATGAGGCCGCTGGCCTTGATAGCGGCCCCGGCCGCCGGCGCCTCCAGGTCGCCGCGGGCGTATGCGCGCCGCATAAGTGCGTCTGCGGCTGCGCCCAGCGTTGCCTCGGCAAGGCGGGTGAGGGCTTCGGTCACGGCATCGAGCGCCCAGAGCCCGGTGATGTCGGCAATGGCGATGACCAGCCCGAGCCGCCTCTTGGCGATGCGCAGCGGCATCATCACGCGGTCTGGATCGGTCAGCTCGCCGGCCTCGTCGGCAAGTTTCCGGATTTCCGCTTCGAACACCGCATCCGGCCCGTCGGCCTCCAGCGCGGCCAGCAGGTCCGGCTCGCGCTCCAGCGCGGTGGAAAGATGCGGGCTTGCGCCGAAGATCACCTCCAGCAGTCTGCTGGCAGCATCGTCCGCTGGCGCGGCCAGGCCGCGTGCGGCCAGTGCGCCCTGCCAGCGCTCGCGCGCCAGATTGGCCTCGGGGCTGGCAACGGGCAGGGCCCTGGGGGTGAGATCGAACATTGGTGCGCTTCCTGACGGCGGGCCTTGCGGGAGCGGGCTTTCTGGCGAGCCCGGTATTGGCGGGACGGTGGCCGAGCGGGGCAAGATGGTCAAGGCTGGCAAGGGGCGGGCATGGCAGGGGCAGGCGAGCGGTCAGGCGAACCTCCGGGGGCGCCGGTCTTGAGGCGTCTTTTCAGCTGGATATTGCATAGCTGCGGCGGGCTGATCGCGGCAGCGCTGATGGTGGTGCCGCTGATTGCCGGCATGGGTATCGCGCGCCTTACCACCGGGCCGGTGCCGCTCGATATTTTCCTTGGCGAAGTGCAGCAGCTGCTCGCCTCCGCCTTGCCTGGTTACCAGCTCACCGTCGGCCATGCCGAACTGGCGTGGAATGGCTGGTCGGAACCCGTGCAGCTGCGCGCCCGCGAGGTGTCGGTAGTGCCGCCCGGCTCCAGCGACCGGATGATGCTGCCGGCTGTCGGCTTCAGTTTCGATTTTGCGCAGGCGCTCAAAGGCGTGGTGGCGCCCACGCGCCTTAGCCTGTTCAGCCCCGAACTCAAGCTGGTGCTGACGCCGCGCGGCACTTTCGATCTCGACATCGGCACGTTGGCCAATGCCTTGCCGCCGGCTGGCGACGGTGCTGCCACGCTGCCGCCCTCGGGCGAAGGGGCCGGCAATTCGGCTGAACTCTCCGGTGCCGGCGCGGCACCGGCGCCGGACGCGATTGCCCAGTTGCTGGGCGTGCTGGATGGCGGGGAGGGGGGCGGCCGCCTCAGCGGCGCACATCTGAGGGCGGTGCGCATCATCGATGCCCATCTGATCATTGATGACCAGCGCCGGGGCACCGAGTGGGAGGCCACGCACACCACGCTTGGCTTCTCGCGCGATGCGCAGGGGCTGGTGGCAACGCTGGATGCCGACCTTCAGCTGGCCGGCCGCACGGTAACGATCGCCGGGCGGGCCCGGTACGACGCGGCCAGCGGTTCGGTGCTTGCCAACCTCAATTTCGATAATTTCAGCCCGGCGGCGCTGGCGCCCAAACTGCCCGACGTGCCGCAGCTGACAATGCTCGACATGCCCATCGGCGGCAGTGGGGCCTTTACCTTTACCCGCGGGCTGGTGCTCCAGCGGGCGGTTGCGCATATCGACGGTCAGAACGGGCTGCTCAGCGCCGGAAAATATTTCCAGCAACCGCTGGGCATCGACAGCCTGTCCGGTGCCGTCGAGGCCGACATGGCGATGCGCACCTTCACCTTCAGCGACGTGAAGCTGCATTCGGGCGACGCGGTGGTAACGGCGAATGGCCGGCTGGAGCCCTACAGCGACAAGGGCTGGACGCTGGTTGCGGATGCCGGGGCCGATGGCGTGGCCATGAATGACCTTACCCAGTACTGGCCGGTCGATGCCTCGCCGCATGCGCGTGAATGGGTTACCGGCAATCTGCTGGACGGCATCGTGCCGCATGCCGAGATCCATGTCGTAGCCAGCCAGGGCGACCAGGGCGACGTGTGGGTGCGGCGGCTCGATGGCTTCATCGACGTCAATAATCTCTCGGTGCACTACCTGCGCCCGATGCCGCCGGTCGAGCATGTGAACGGGCGGGCAAGCTTCAACGCCACCACCATGGAAATCGCGGTGGAGAGCGGGACGCTCGGCACCATCGCGGTGCAGCCCTCGCATCTCACCATCAGCGATCTCGGGGCGCCGCCGGGGCGTAACGAGCATATGGACATGCAGATCATCACCTCTGGTCCGGTGGTGGAGATGCTGCGGCTCGTCAATCATCCGCGCCTTGCCCTGCTCAAGAAGCTGGGCCTCGATCCCGAGCAGGTCAGCGGGGACGCCGGCGTCAATCTGAAGCTCAGTTTCCCGCTGCTTAACGACCTGCCGATGGAAGAGATTGCCGTCGGTGCGGCCGCCAACATCAAGAACGCCACCGTCTCCGACACGGTAGCGCCACTGTCCCTTACGGCAGGCGATCTGGCGCTGACGGTTGACGGGTCCGGCCTGCAGGTAAAGGGGGCCGCCCAGCTGGACGGCCGGCCGGCGAAGATCGAGTGGAAGGAGGATTTCCGCCACGGAACGCAGACGCCGCGCACGCTCTCGGTGGAGATGACAGCCGATCAGGAATTGCTGATGCGGCGCTGGGGGCTGGCGACGGCGCCCTGGCTCATGGGGCCGGTACCGGTCAAACTCGGTTACCGGCAATCGGCCGACAAGACGCAGCGGCTCGATCTGGTGGGCGATCTGACCCAGAGCACGCTTTCGCTGCCCCAGCTCGGCTGGAGCAAGCAGCCGGGTACAGCCGGCGAGGTCAGCGCTTCGCTGCTGATCGACGACAAAGGCATCGAAGGGGTGCCGAGTTTCAACATCGCCATCGGCGGTGACCAGCTCGCCGGGTCGGTGTTGCTGCAAAATGGCAGCACGCTGCGCCAGCTGCGGCTTGATCGTGCGAAACTGGGGCCTGATGATTTCAGCGCCATCGTCGACCGTCAGCCCGGTGTCTATAACGTGCGGCTCAGCGGCAAGGCGCTCGACCTGCGCCCGCTGCTGGCCGACAAGCCCGCCCCGGAAGGCCAGACGGAACAAGAGCGCAAGGCCGCGGAGGCCAAGGCAATCGAGGAGGCCAAAGCCGCTGCCGCGCGGCGCGCCGCCGGCAAGTCGGATGTCATCAACGCCGAACTCGACCTCGCTTCGCTAACCTTCAAGGACAAGATGGCGTTGACGGCGGTCAAGGGCCGTATCCGCCTGATCGACGGGCTGCTGATGGGCGCGGACGTGAAGGCAGCCTCCAGCAGCGGCACCCCGGTCGAATTTTCCGTCACGCCGCAGGATGCCAATTCGGTGGGCCGGCCGATGCGCGTTGCGACCGACGATGCCGGTGCCGTGCTCAGGGATTTCGGCCTCACGGACAATGTCACCGGCGGCAAGCTCACCATCGAAGGGCTGATGCATGAAGACAATGACCGCCCGGACAAGACACTGATCGAAGGCCGGTTGTGGATGACCGACTACCGGCTGGTGCGGGCGCCGCTTCTGGCGCGCATTGTCAAAGCGGCAACGCTGGGTGGCATCGGTGACTTGCTGGAGGGCAGCGGGCTCAGCTTTGCGCGGCTGGAGACGCAGTACAGCTGGAACTCGCCTTATCTCACCATCGACGGGCTCCGGACCTCCGGCGGCAATCTCGGCGTGACCGCACAAGGGGTGCTGGATACCAAAGCCAAGACCATCGAGCTCAACGGGCAGGTGGTGCCGGCGCTGGCGGTCAATTCCTTCCTGCAGAACACCATCGGTCGCATTCCGCTCATCGGCAGCATCGTCACCGGCACCAGCGGCGGCGGGCTCGTAGCCACGACCTATTCGGTGCGCGGCGGCTTCGATAATGCCGAGGTTAACGTCAACCCGTTCTCGACGCTGACTCCCGGTTTCCTGCGCGACCTCTTCTTCGTGCCGGCCCCGGTCAAGGCTCCCACCACGTCCGGCGGGGGCTGATCCCTTAGCGGCGGCAGCCTTTCCCGACCTTCATCGCGATTGTTTATGAGCCCGGCCCCTTTTCCCGAGGGGCCGGGCATTTTTTATGTCCCGCGATACCCTGTCCCCGCCGCTGCGGCCGCATGACGCTCCCGGCCCCGGACAAGACGGGTTGCCAGTCTGGGCAGATATCGCTAATGATATGTTACATTATAACATATCAAGAATACTTCTCGCGTCCCGGATCCTGCTCATGACCTCATCCTCCTTGCCTCCGCCCCCATGGCGATCGACCGTCCGCCTTGCCGGCGGGCCCCGGCCTTTTGCCTGGAGCGCAGGCCGCCGGCTTGCCGCTGCCCTGGCGGTGGCGGCCTTGCTGTGGCTTGCCGTCGGCTGGGCCAATGGCTGGTTTGCCATGCTGCTCGCGGGGGTGGGGCCGGTATGAGCGCGGGCATCTCAGCAGCCGTTGGCATACGCCTTGACCGGCTGACGCTCGGCTATGGGGGCGAGGTGACGCTGCGTGAGCTGAGCGGCACCTTCGCGCCGGGCAGTCTTACCGCCGTCATCGGCCCGAACGGGGCTGGCAAGAGCACACTTCTGAAGGCTGTCGCCGGCCTCCTGAAACCGCGTGCCGGCAGCATCGAGCCTGTGAGCGCCGGGGGGCAGGGCGCGGGGCGGCAGTGGCGCCGGCTGATCGGCTACCTGCCGCAGCAGGCCGAGATCGACCTCGATTTTCCGATGTCCGTTCTCGACACCGTGCTGATGGGCGCCTGGCGGCGTATTGGCGGGTTTGGCGGTGCGAGCGACGGTCTGCTGCAGGAAGCGGAAGCGGTGCTGGAGCGCTTCGGCCTTGGTGCGCTGGCAAGCCGGCCGCTGGGGGCACTGAGCCCGGGGCTGCGCCAGCGCGCCTTCTTTGCCCGGCTCATGCTGCTGGATGCGCCGGTGCTGTTGCTGGACGAACCTTTTGCCGCGCTCGATGCCGCCACCAGCGCCGCACTGATGGATGTGATTGCCGGCTGGCATGGCGAAGGGCGCACCATCATCACTGTACTACACGACCTTGAACTGGCGCGCACACGGTTTGCCGATACTCTCCGGCTTGCGCCGGACGCCGTGACCTGGGGTCGAACGGCGGGCGCGCCGGGGCCGAAGCCTGCGGTATCTGCCCCCTTGGCCGGGCTGTGCGGGCTTGCCGGGAGGGTGGCATGATCGCCGGGGCCGAAGCGCTGCTGGTGGCGCCCTTTACCGATTACGGCTTCATGCGGCGGGCACTGGTGGCGTGCGCGGCGCTGGCAGTGGGCAGCGGGCCGCTGGGTGTCTTTCTCGTGCTGCGGCGCATGAGCCTGATGGGCGATGCGCTCTCGCACGCCATCATGCCGGGGGCGGCAGTGGGCTTTGTCTTCGCCGGCCTGTCGCTGCCGGCCATGAGCCTTGGCGGTTTTGCCGCCGGGCTGGCGGTGGCGCTTCTGGCTGGGCTCACTGCGCGCCTTACCCGCCAGCGCGAGGATGCAAGCTTCGCCGCCTTCTATCTCATCTCGCTGGCGGCGGGGGTGCTGATCGTCTCGCTGCGCGGTGGCAGCGTCGATCTCATGCATGTGCTGTTCGGCACCATTCTGGCGGTGGACGGGCCTTCGCTGGTGCTGGTGGCCGCTATCGCCACGGTCAGCCTTGCCGTGCTGGCGCTCCTCTACCGGCCGCTGGTGATGGAATGCTTCGATCCAGGCTTTCTGCGGGCGCTCGGGGTGCCGGGCGGGCTCTATCACATCGCCCTCATGGTGTTGTGCGTGCTGAACCTCGTGGCGGGTTTCCAGGCGCTCGGCACGCTGATGGCGGTGGGCATCATGATGTTGCCGGCAGCCGCCAGCCGGTTCTGGGCGCGGCAGGTGTGGAGCCTGATCTGCCTTTCCTGCGCACTCGCGCTCGCCGCCGGCTATGGCGGTCTGGTGCTTTCCTTCCACGCCAGTTTGCCGTCCGGCCCGGCGATCATCCTGATGGCGGGCGGCTTTTATCTTCTCTCCTTTTTCCTTGGCCGGGAGGGGGGCCTTGTGTGGCGGTTTTTTCCGTCCCGCAGACGCGCTGCCGGCCTCATCACCGACGGGAGCCTTTCGTCTTGAATTCCGGTTTTCTTTCCTCCACCACCCGGCCGCTGCTGGCTGTGCCTGTCCTCGCGCTCGGCCTTGCCTTTGCCGGCCCGGCGGCAGCGGCGCCACTGAAGGTGGTTGCGACCTTCAGCATCATCGGCGACATCGTCAGGCAGGTGGGCGGGGAGGAGGTGAGTGTCACCTCCCTCGTCGCTCCGGGCGGGGACGCGCACACCTTCGAGCCGACGCCTGCCGATGCCCGTGCTCTCAAGGAAGCCGACCTTGTCGTGACCAACGGGCTGGGCCTTGAAGGCTGGCTCGACCGGCTGGTGGCTGCCTCCGGCACCAGGGCCAGAATCGCCGTGTTGAGCGAGGGGGTGCACAGCGCCACGATGGTTGAGGATGAAGGCGGGAAAAGCGAGGTTATTACTGATCCGCACGCCTGGCAGAACCTCGCCAACGGGCATCTCTATGCGGCAAATGTTGCCACCGCGCTGGCCGCTGTTGACCCGGCTCACGCGGACGGCTACCACCATAACGCAGTGCAATATGAGGCGAAGATCGACGCGCTGGATGGCTGGGTTCGCGGGGAAATCGCGAAGGTTCCGGCAGACAAGCGAAGAATCATTACCTCGCATGACGCTTTCGGGTATTTTGGGCGTGCTTACGGTGTGACGTTCATGGCGCCCGTGGGCATAAGCACAGAAAGCGAGCCGTCGGCAGCCGATGTCGCCGCGCTCGTCAGGCAGGTAAAAGAACAGGGGACAAGGGCTCTTTTTATCGAGAACATGACCGATCCGCGCCTCGTTCGGCAGATTGCCGAAGAAAGCGGGGCAGCGCTGGGAGGAGAGCTGTATTCCGACAGCCTTTCCGACCCCGATGGTCCGGCTCCCGATTATCTGACCATGTTCCGCCACAATGTCCCGGCAATGGTTGCCGGCATGTTGAAGAATTAACCGTCAGGGCGCCTGCCCCAGGGATGGGGACAGGCGCCGGACACCTTAAAGTCCCGGCAAGCGGGCAGGAGCTGTGCGGTGGGCAAAGGCCCATCGTTCATGGGCAAAACAAGGCTGCAAGACGCGGGTAACGACAGCAGCCGGTAAAGCAGGAGTGGGCACAAGGATGCGGAAAGCAACGATCCTTTCGGTGGCGGCTATTGCCGCGCTCGTCACCTTCTCGGTCGGCTCCATTGCGCATGCATCGCCTACATCCTGTTCGACGTCCGACAGCACACCTTTCATCAGCCCGGTTTCGGGCGGTTATGTCTCCTCCACCTTCGGCTGGCGTATCCACCCGGTTCTGGGTGACCGGCGCTTCCACAACGGCGTCGACTTCGCGCTGCCGCAGGGCTCGCCCGTTTATGCTCCCGCCGAAGGCGTGGTGGTGCAGGTTGGCACCCACGGCAATTACGGCCGCCTTGTGCGCATCAAGCACCCCGATGGCATCGAGACCACCTACGCCCATCTCGCGGGTTTTGCCAAAGGCCTCAAGGTTGGCGCCAAGGTCAGCTGCGGCGACCTGATCGCCTATGTCGGCCGCTCTGGCCTTGCCACCGGGTCCCACCTCTACTGGGAGGTGAGCGAGAATGACGAGTTCCTCGATCCGCTGAGCATGATGGAAGGCTCGCCGGAAATTCGTGTTGGCGAAACCAAGCCCTTCAAGCCCAAGGCGCTGTCCCGCAATGGCAAGCCGGCCAGCAAGACCTCCATGGTCCTGCCGGCGCCGCGCAAGGGTGCTGCTGGCAAGCCGGCGGCTGTTGCCGCGGCAAAGCCGGCCGTGCCGGTACCGGCCGCAAAGAATGCTGTTGTTGCCAAGGTCGCTGTGCCGAGCCCGGCGCCGCGTGCTGCCAGCAACGATGTGGCCGATGGTGTGCCGCTGCCGGCGCCGCGCCGCGTCAGCTGATCCGCTGTCGCAGCACTGAAAAAGTACCGGAAAAGAAAAACCCCGCGAGGTGCCGGCCTCGCGGGGTTTTGTTTTCGGGAGCCGCTTGCCGGTCAGTGCAGATAGGGCACGGAGGGACCGAGTGCCCCGAGCGGGGAGGACGGGCCGCTTTGCGGTTCATAGAGCGCAGCGGTGGTGCGCTCCATGTCGAACACCGGCACGGCAGCCAGCGGACTGCCCCGTTCCTGCACACGTCCGGCATTCTGGGCGGTGACGACCTGCGAGATGCCCTTGTGGAGCGCCAGCAGGATAAGGCCCATCAGTTTGCTGCGTTCGCCGTCCTCGATACGCTCCAGCGTTTCCGGGGTGATGCCGGCGGGGGCGATACGGCGCAGCTGGTCGGCAATTTCACCGGCCACCCGCATCGGCGTGCGCCGGTCCCTTGCCGCCGCCTCGCGCATCGCGACGAAGGCATGGTGCGGCATGCCCAGCCAGATGCCGGCAAGATCGAACCAGAGGTGCGTGTCGAGCAGGGCCGGATTGCGGCCGGCCTCGGCTTCAAACGCCTCGTTGCGCAGCATGACTACCAGCAGTCCGAGCGCATATTCGATGGCGTCTTCCTCGTCCTCAAGGGTGAGTCCGTTGGGGGAGCTCAGACGGTCCATCTCATGGGGGTGGTCCTTGAAGACCAGATCGACACGATATCCCTCGCCGCCCTCATAAACCTCGATGCCGGCGATATTGTCGATGCGGAAGAAGGGTTGCAGATGGGCAGCGGCACCGTCGAAGCGGGCCTGCTGCAGTTCCTCGGCCTCTTCGGCGCGGTTGCGGGCGAGCGGAACAAGCTCTGCCAGCAGGGCCTCGCCGCGACGCTGGCGCCGTGTGTCGGTGGGAATACGATGCATGGCTCACGCACTCCTCTTCCTGCCCGGCCGTTCCTGGCCGCGGGCCTTTGCCGGCCAGGCTCGCAGGGCGGTAAAGACCGCCCGCAGCCGGGCCCACAATCAAGAGATGAGTGCGCGAAGGCTTCCGGTCAAGTAACGCAAAGGGATGTTATCCTTTGGATTAAGGCCGGAGTTCCGATGCCGGAGGGGAGCTGGCAGGGCGGCCATACGCTCCCGTTGCCTGTCGAGCGAGGGTAATTATTCTATCTCAAGCTGTTCGGCCAGCTGGTCTCGCAGCACCAGCAGGTCATCGGGCGGGATCTGGTTCAGCGCTTCGTAGCGGTGGATCAGCTGCTCCACCTCCATCAGCAGGGCATGCGGATCCTCCGGGCCGTCTTCCATCTGGTTGACGAGCATGTTGAGGCCGGCTTCGAGATCCTGCAGCGACATTGATATCTGTCCTTTGCTTCCTGGCTGGCCCGCCCGTTTTTCTCCCGCGAGGGCGGGCTGGCTGCGTTGCGCCCTGTTTGTAACCTAAGTATGAGCCATCGTTCGCGCCACGACCAGATCTGGAACTTGCCGGCGAATTGCTGCATTGTTGGGGGATTGGGTCATGGGAACGCGAACCGGCAGGGCAGCGGATGGGCGGATTTGAAGGCATGGGTGACGACGACATCGCCGCCCTTTTTGATGTCGATGTGGAAATCTCGGTGGTGCTGGGCACGCATAACATCCGTGTCGGCAACCTGCTGCGCATCGGCCGCGGCGCCGAAATCTATCTCGACCGGCGCATCAGCGAGCCGGTGGACGTCTTCGCCAATGACCGGCTGGTGGCGCGCGGCGAGGTGTGCATCGTCGGCGAGAAGGTGGGCGTAACCATTACCGAAATGGTGAAGGCCGACCGGTTCTGACCGGCGGGCGGTGTGCCGCCCTTTCCTGATACCGGGCTTTTGCGGCCCGATGTTTTCTGCTGAATGATCTCCACCAGATGATAGTCGCCCGATGACCTCCGCACTTCCGCCGGGCGGTTTTGAGACATCTCCCGTCGATGCCGGCATGGCCATGCGGGTGCCGGGAGCACCGGCGCCGCGGGTGTTGCTGGTCGATTCCGGCCTGGGCGGGCTCACGGTGCTGGCGGCCTGCCGGGCCCTGATTCCCGGCCTGTCTCCCGTCTTCCTTGCCGATCATGCCGCCTTTCCCTATGGCCGTCTTGCCGACCATGTGATTATCGAGCGTGTGGTCTCGCTCGTCACCTCCGCCCTTCTCGAGTGGCCGGCCGATGCGGTGGTGGTGGCCTGCAACACCGCCTCCACCCTGGTGCTGGGGCCGCTGCGCGAACGCCTGAGCGTCCCCGTCGTCGGGGTGGTGCCGCCGATCAAGCCGGCCGCGCTGCTTTCCACCAGCCGGGCCATTGGTCTTCTGGCAACACCGGGCACCGTCGGCCGCGCCTATGTCGACCGGTTGGTCGAGGATTTTGCCGCTGACTGCACCGTGGTGCGGGTGGGGGCGCCCGACCTTGCTGCCATGGCCGAGGCCTCGATGCTGGGGGAGGCCCCGGATACGGAAGAGATTGCCCGCATTCTTGGCCCTTTCTTCGGCCCCGATGCACCGCCCGTGGATGCGGTGGCACTCGGCTGCACGCACTATCCGCTGTTGCTGCCCGCTCTCAAGGCCGCGGCGCCGGAGGGAACGCGCTGGCTCGATCCGGCACCGGCCGTGGCCCGGCGGCTGGCTGAAGTGCTGGGTCCCGGGGCCGCCCGGCCTGCCGGCCATCCGCCGGAAGGAGTGGCGCTGGTGACCGCGCCGGCGGGAGAGCGGTTTGCCCGTGTGCTGGCCGCCGCCGGTCTTGACCCGCTTGAGCTCTGGTCTCGCCCCTTTGCCCTATGACAAGAAGGACGGGCTGCCCGCCTGTCGCCTGAAGGGATTATCATGACCGAACTGCCAGACCTTGCCGGGGCCGTGCTGCTGCCCATCGACATGCAGCGGGGGTTTGATCTTCCCGGTCGCTGGCCGGGGCGGTGGAACCATCAGAGCGATGAGCGGGGAAGTGCCATCCTGGCCGCTTGGCGCACGGCGAACCGGCCGCTCCTGCATGTGCGCCACGACAGTGTCGAACCCGGCTCGACATTGCGGCCGGGGCAGGAAGGAAACCAGTTTCGCCCGGGTTTTGAGCCGTTGGCCGGCGAGCCGGTGGTGAGCAAGAGCGTCAACTCCGCTTTCATCGGCACCGATCTCGATTTGCGGCTGCGCCGGCTTGGCGCGCAGTCGGTGATTACCTTCGGCATTTCTACCGACATGTGCGTCTCCACCACCATCCGCACCGGCGCCAATATGGGCTGGCGCATGGTGCTTGTGGCCGATGCCTGTGACTGCTTTGACCTGCCGGACGAGCGGGGCGACATCATTCCAGCAGCGGCGGTTCACGCGGCCCATGTTGCAACGCTGGGCTTCGAGTTCTGCACGGTCATCACGACCGGGGAGCTGCTTGGCGCTCTGGCGACCATATGATTTAGGTTTTTATTCCTTGACCTCGTGGACTGCTGCGTTATCGTCAGGGGCAGGAGGGCGACCAGCGCAAGGAGTGACGAGACATGAGCCTTGAAGCTTTTCTGCAGGCGTTTGCTGCCGGGCCGCTGCCGCAATGGGCTGTGCCGGCTGCGGTGGCCCTGCTGCTCTGGTTCCGGGCCCGGCGCGAGGAACGGGCGCTTGGCGCCGGCAGGCTTGAGGCGTTGCTTGCGACCCAGCAGCGCTTGCGCGAGGAACTGCTGGCTGACGGCGAGGCACTGCGGGGCCGCCTCATCGAAATGGAACGCAAGCTTGCCCACTGCCACGCGCAGCATGCCGCAAGCCAGCACCTGATTGCCCGGCTCACGGCGGCGGTTGAACGGCTGTCTTTGCCGCCGTCGGCGCTGGTGGTCTGAAGGCATGGATTTGGCCGGCGATCTTTATAGCCATTCGCTGCTGGTGCGGGCGCCAATTCATGGCGCTGCGGCACTGGTGCTGCTGGCTTTCGGGCTGGGCTGGATCGTCCTGCAGGTGGTCCGCTCTCCCGATGCCCAGCCCCCTCTGGGGGGGCTCCAGGGATTGTGGGCGGGCTTTGTCCTGATCGCCGCAGGCGGCCTGCTGTGGCGCCATTTTTTGGCACCGCTGCCCCCGCGTGACCTGTTGCTGGGTGCCGGCAGTTGGGGAGCGCTGATGGCTGTGATCTGGTGGATGGCCCTGCGCCGTGCCGGTCGCGGTGATGACGAGCCGGAGACATCGCCGTCGAGCCTGCGTCGCCGGCTGTCGGCCCGAAAACCTGCGGCCCAGAAGAGTGCCGGGAAGGGAGCGGATAACTCCCTTGTCGGGCCGGCAGAGGTCATCCTCGGCGCGCTTGCCGGCTTCTGGCTGGGTGCCGCAGAGATTACCGGCTTCATGACGCTGGGCGCCTTGCTCTGGTTTCCCTGGCTTTTCCTGTGGGCGCGCCTCAGGCGGGAGCGCGGGGGTTTTTCGCTGACGCCGCTCCTGGCGCTGATGCTGCTTTTTTATGCCCTGTGGCAGGCGGCGTCGCCGTTGGAATTTGGGCTCTGAGGGGCGTCGCCATGAGATAAAACAAAAGCCCCGGAAGGCGGACCTTCCGGGGCTTTTGTTTTTGTCGTCAGGCAATGTCCGGCCTTAGCCGGCCAGCTCCACCGAGTAATCCTCGATCACCGGGTTGGCCAGCAGCTTGGCACACATTTCCTTGACCCGGGCCTCGGCCGCGGCCTTGTCGGCAACGCCCTTGAGGTCGAGTTCGATCACCTTGCCCTGACGCACATTGCCGGCTTCGCCGAAGCCGAGGCCGTGGAGGGCGGTTTCGATGGCCTTGCCCTGCGGGTCAAGCACACCGTTCTTGAGCGTGACGTGGATACGAGCCTTCACTGCAGCACCTTCGGTCCCTTGAAATCAACGGGGCCACCCTCGGGCAGGATGCCGAGGCGGCGGGCGACTTCCTGGTAGGCTTCGGCGACATTGCCGAGATCCTGGCGGAAGCGGTCCTTGTCCATCTTCTCGTTGGTCTCGATGTCCCAGAGCCGCATGTTGTCGGGGCTCAGCTCATCGGCGAGGATGATGCGCATCTCGTCCTGATTCCACAGGCGCCCGAACTCGACCTTGAAGTCCACCAGCTTGAGGCCGATGCCGAGGAAGAGGCCGGACATGAAATCATTGATGCGTAGGGCAAGCGCCACCATGTCGTCGAGGTCCTGCGGGGACGCCCAGCCGAAAGCGGTGATGTGCTCTTCGGTGATCATCGGATCGCCCAGCTCGTCGGACTTGTAATAGTACTCGACGATCGAGCGCGGCAGCTGCGTGCCTTCCTTGGTGCCGAAGCGCTTGGCGAAACCGCCGGCCGCCACGTTGCGGACCACCACCTCGATGGGGATGATCTCCACTTCGCGCACCAGCTGCTCGCGCATGTTGAGGCGGCGGATAAAGTGGGTCGGAACGCCCACCTCGCCAAGCCTCTCCATCAGATATTCCGAGATGCGGTTGTTCAGCACGCCCTTGCCGGTAATAACCCCGTGCTTCTGGTTATTGAAGGCGGTGGCGTCATCCTTGAAGTACTGTACCAGCGTTCCCGGCTCCGGCCCTTCAAACAGGGTCTTGGCCTTGCCGTCATACAGTCGCCGACGTCTGGTCATGCGTGTCTGCCGTATCAGTGGCCCCGGGCTCAGGGGCAGTCATCCCATAAAAGGAAATGACCCGCGCCGCGAATGGGAGCCGCGGCGCGGGTATCGCGCCGCACCTTAATAGCAGTGTGCTCCGAAAGGGACAACGACCTATACCGCAGAACTGCCCGCAAAATCCGTCCGTATTATCGAAATTGGGGGGCTTTTGGCGTTACAGTTGCCGCCTTGCACCTGTGAACCGGAGAAAGCCGATGCCTGATTTCGCGCAACGTGCCGCTGCCTTTGAAGGCCAGTTTGCCCATGACGAGGCCTTGCGATTCCGGATTATCAACCGACGAAACGCCCTGTTCGGGATGTGGGCGGCAGAGCGGATGGGGCTTGCCGGCGATGCGGCACGCACTTATGCGCGGGCCGCCTGCGATACCTGGATCGCCACGGCGGATGACAGCGAGATCGTGATGCTGACCCAGGCGGATTTCTTTTCGGCCGCGGTCGACACTTCGCGCCATCGTATCGAGCGCAAGCTGCGCGAGCTTGAAGAGCAGGCCTTCACGCATGTGATGACCGCCTGAGAAGCCCTTCACAATTCCCGTAACAACCCCTGGGGCCGGCCTTTTGTGCCGGCCCTTTGATTTCTTAACAATTTTTTCATGTGACGGGTTTATGACCTCGTCCCGCTCCTCCTGACCGGAAGGACAGGGTCGGCCCGAACGTGTGCAGCCTCACGGATCTGTCACGCAAAAAGGCAGATATCGGAGAGGCATCGCCCGTCGTTCCTCAACAGGGCCGGACGGGGGAATAACTGGGTGAGACGCCCGCTGCCGGCAGGAATGGTTCCTTGATCGCAGGGCGCCTGGAGGCTCCGGAAACAAAGGCCGGAGTATCTGGATAGATGAAGATGATGACGAACAAACCGGTATTGGCCTTCGATGGCAGCAGCGAACAGGGCTTTTCCCTGATCGGCACCCTCAAATCCTACCGCCATCCGCAGCGGCGCGTTTCTGCGATCGAGCATCTGGTCGAGGTAATCGGCCTTACCATCGACGGGCGCGACCTGCGTTTCCTCATGGATACGCTGCGCTTCTACAGTGCGCACCGGCGGCAGGAAGGGGCGACAGCACCAAAGGCTGCCTGAGGCAGGGCAATCCCGCCGCTTCTCCTTGATAGCGTAAAACAAAAGGCCGCCCGGACAGGCGGCCTTTTGTTTTGTCAGGACTCGATGGGCTGGCGGTGCGTTTACTCCGCCGCCGTGGCGCTCACCGCTTCCGGATCGTCCTTCTCGGCATAGATTGCGGCAATACGCTCGCGCTCGGCGCGCACATCGGCGGCACTCGGGCGCTGGCTGGCGGATTTCAGCTGGCCGCAGGCCGCCAGAATGTCCTCGCCGCGCGGGGTGCGGATGGGGCTGGCGTAACCGGCATTGAGCACGACCTGGGCAAAACGCTCGATCTGGTCCCAGTCCGAACGCTCATAGGGGCTGCCCGGCCACGGGTTGAAGGGGATGAGGTTCACCTTGGCGGGAATGCCCTTGATGAGGTTCACGAGGCCGCGCGCATCGGCAAGGCTGTCATTGATCCCCTTCAGCATCACATATTCAAAGGTAATGCGGCGGGCATTGGTCAGCGTCGGATAGGCGCGCAGGGCCGCCATCAGGTCCTTCAGCGGGTACTTGCGGTTAATCGGCATGATCTCGTTGCGGATATCATCCGTCACGGCATGCAGCGAGACCGCAAGGTTGAGGCCGAGTTCGGCGCCGCAGCGCTCGATCATCGGCACCACACCGGAGGTGGAAAGGGTGATGCGGCGCTTGGAGATGGCGATGCCCTCGCCATCCATCACGATGCGCATCGCTTTGGCCACTTCCTCATAATTATAAAGCGGCTCGCCCATGCCCATCAGCACGATGTTGGAGAGCATGCGGCCATCCTGCGGGGAGGGCCACTCGCCCAGCATGTCGCGCGCCACCATGATCTGCTCGACGATTTCGGCCGCCGTCAGGTTGCGCACCAGGCGCTGGGTGCCGGTGTGGCAGAAGCGGCAGGTGAGGGTGCAACCGACCTGGGAGGAAACGCAGAGCGTGCCGCGATCCTCTTCGGGAATGTGCACGCTCTCGACCTCGCGGCCGTCATTCATCTTGAGGAGCCACTTGTGCGTGCCATCGGTCGAGCGCTGCTCGCGCGAGATGGACGGGCGGGCCACCACATGGGTTTCGGCCAGCTTTTCGCGCACGGGCTTGGCCAGATCTGTCATCTGGGCGAAGTCGGTGGCGCCGCGATTATAGATCCACTTCCACAGCTGCTTGGCGCGGAAGGGCTCGAGGCCGACGGACTGCACCTCCTCCAGCATCTCGTCGCGGCTGAGGCCGACGAGGTTCCTGCGGCCGTCCGCGCGCGGGGCGGGGGCAAAGTTGCTGGCGTGGCTGGCGGCGCCCATGGCGGCTCCTGAAACGGGTTCTTCCGGCAAGGCCGGGTATCTTTAATAAAAAGCCCGCGAGCCTTTTGGGGCGCGGGATCAGGGCTCGCCTTAAACAGCAAGCCGGGGCAGCCGGTCAAGCCCGGCGGGGATCATCCACCCCTCGAGCCTGAAGCATCGTGCTGCCAGTGTGATTTCCCTAACACAGATAACGCCCGGACGCGACGGCCAATCCCGCATGGCGCGCATGCGCTGGGACTACGGGCCAAGAGATATGTCTCAGATTGCCCGTCCTTCAAGGCCCGGCAGCTTGCGGCGGATATAGTCTCCCAGCGCCCGGGTGACCAGAGATGGGCTGGGGGCGGCATATTCGAGCGCGATGCCGATGGTGGGGAGTGCCGGCAGCTCCTCTTCGAGAACATGCAGGTCCGGTGGCACGGCGGTGCGGGTCAGCACGCTCACCGCATGGCCCGAGCGGGCGATGGTGATGAGCCCGGCAAGGCTGTTGCTGGCAAAGGCGATGCGGTAGCGCCGGCCAATGGCCTCCATCGCCGTGCAGGCGGCCTTGTAGTCGAGCGTCTGCGGGGCGGAGAGGGCGAGGGGCAGCAGCGGCAGGTCGAGCATGGCGGGGCGCGGCTCGTTGGCGACCCAGACGAAACTTTCCGGCCGGATCACCTCGGGGCTTGCCGCATCGGCAACCGAAACCAGCGCCAGCTCGATGCGCCGGCGATGCAGCAGCGGGCGCAGGTCGGTGCTCGGCCCGCAGACCATCTGCAACTCGACATCGGGATGCAGGGCGCAAAAGCCGTTGAGCAGTTCCGGCAGGAAGGCAATGGCATAATCGTCCGGGCAGCCAAGGCTCACCGAGCCGCGCAGGCCGGTGCCGCGCATCTCCCCCAGTATCTCGTCATGTTTGGCCAGCAGCGCATCAGCGTGGGCCAGCAGCTGCTCCCCGGCGATGGTAAGGCGCACGCCGGAGCCGGTGCGGTGGAGGAGCGGCTGGCCGATCACATCCTCCAGCCGCTGCATCTGCATGCTGAGGGCCGACTGGGTGCGGCCGACCTGATGGCTGGCAATGCTGATCGAGCCCGTACGGGCGACGACGGTGAAATTGCGCAGCAGCATGAGATCGAGATCGGCCATGGACATCAATTTAATCGATATCGGAGAGAAAAAGTATCAATTTGCCCGGAAGTGTGGCGGGCGGTAGCTGTTGGGTAACCCGCACTTCCTGAGGTGAAACGATGTCGCGCAATGACGACCCGATTTTCTGGGCTGACGCCAACAAGCATCTGACGCGTTACGGACCGGAGTTTGAGCCGCTCATCATCGAGCGGGCCGAAGGCAGCCTTGTCTATGATGCCGACGAGCGCGCCATCCTCGATTTTACCTCCGGCCAGATGAGCGCCGTGCTGGGCCACACCCACCCGGATATCGTGGCGACGGTGGACCGGCAGATGCGGCGCGTGGCGCATCTCTTCAGCGGCATGCTCTCACGTCCGGTGGTGGAGCTTGCCTCCCGCCTTGCGGCTCTCGCCCCCGGGCTGGAGCGCGTGCAGCTGCTGACAACCGGCGCTGAATCCAACGAAGCGGCGATCCGCATGGCCAAGCTGGTGACCGGCGGGCACGAGATCGTGGCCTTCGCCCAGAGCTGGCATGGCATGACCGGGGCTGCGGCCTCGGCTACCTACAGCGCCGGCCGCAAGGGATACGGCCCGGCAGCGGCAGGCTCCTTCGTCATTCCTGCCCCCAATGCCTTTCGTCCGCGGTTTACCAGGCCGGATGGCTCCAACGACTGGCAGCGCGAGCTGGACGATGCCTTTGCCCTCGTCGACAGCCAGTCGACCGGCAATCTGGCGGCCTTTATCGCCGAGCCGATCCTGTCCTCGGGCGGTATCCTTGAGCTGCCGCCGGGTTATCTCGCCGCGCTGAAGCGCAAGTGCGAGGAACGCGGCATGCTGCTGATCCTCGACGAGGCGCAGACCGGCATTGCCCGCACCGGCAACATGTTCGCCTTCCAGCGCGACGGGGTGACGCCGGATATCCTGACGCTTTCCAAGACGCTGGGCGCGGGCCTGCCGCTCGCTGCCGTGATGACGACGGACGCCATTGAGCAGAAGGCGCGGGAGAAGGGCTTCCTCTTCTACACCACCCATGTCTCCGATCCGCTGGTGGCGGCGGTGGGTGTCACCGTGCTCGATGTTGTCGAGCGGGACGGGCTGGTGGAGCAGGCGCGGGTGCGTGGCGAGCGGCTGCGCCAGGGGCTGCTCTCGCTCCAGCAGCGGTTTGAGTGCGTGGGGGACGTGCGCGGGCGCGGCCTGCTCCTGGGGCTGGAGGTCGTCACCGACCGCCAGAGCCGGGCGCCGGGCTTCGAGCTGGGCGCGAAGATCATGGATGAGGCGATGAAACGCGGCCTCAGCATGAATATCGTCAAGCTGCCGGGCATGGGCGGCGTCTTCCGCATCGCGCCGCCGCTGACCGTTAGCGAAGAGGAGATCGACCTCGGTCTGTCGATCCTCGGCAAGGCCATCGAGGCGGCTCTTTAAGAAGAAAAAATCCTTCTCCGCGGCAGTGGAGAAGGTGCCCCGTAGGGGCGGATGAGGGTGTGGGCGGCGCCATCCATCGCTGACGGCGCAGAGTGAGAGGCCCACACCCCCATCCGGCGCTTTGCGCCGCCTTCCCCATTATGGGGAAGGCTTTTGTTCGCTTACTTGCAGGCGCGTCCGATGGCATCCAGCGCGGCGGTAAAGCCCGACAGGCTGTAGGTGTCCGTCGTCTTGGTGCCTTTGCCCGAATAACCCACCACCGTCATGGTGGCGCCGCCCTTCATGGCCGTGACCATCTTCTGGTCGGTCGCCGGGTCGGTCGTCCAGGCGTGTTCGCCTTCGGTCGTCAGCTTGAAGGTGGCGTTGCCGATGGTCACGTCCAGCTGGCTGCCATCCTTGAAGGGGTAGCCGATGACGAAACTCACCTCGTTGCGCACATTATCGGCCGGGCGGTTCGTCACCATGGCGAAAACATCGCCGCGTTTGGTGTAATTGCCCTTGGCCTGCTTGGGCTTGCTGGCAACGAAACAGACCGGGCTGGCGCCGGCCTTGTGACTATAGGCCGACCAATCCTTGTGTTCGCTCAGGAAGGTGGGGGCCTGCGCCTGGGCGCTCGCGGCGGCAACGATAACGAATGCGGCGGACAGGCCGGTTGCCGCTCGGGTCAGTTGGCGAAACAGACTCGACATGGTGCCTCTTGTCCTTGACTGGTAATTCCCTTGTCTCAGGGACTGCCCGGCCTTTCAACCCTTTAATTCCCTGCTGCGGCAAATCGGTCCGCTTTGGCGTTGCCGGGGGTTGCCTGAGAAGGCGCCCTGCGACCGTGCTCGCCTCATGTGAGTATTTTCAAGACCTTGACCAATGTTCTGAACAAGCCGTGGTGCCATATATCCCGCCGGAATTCCGGTTGCCGGCAGGGCGGCCGTCGCGGTCAAAGGTTTGAGAGGCGGGTACATTTCAACCTATCTGAAGAGACTTTTCCTCTGCTTCAAAAGTCAATTTTGATATTTTTGTTACTTTATTTCGCAAAAAGCGATCTTCGCCTGCGGATTCCGTTGACAGGCGCCGGTGTGCTTTTCATAGTCCCCGCTCCATCAGGGCGCATCATGATGTGCCCTGGTGTTTTTGTTTCCCGGCAATCCTGCCAACGACCGGCGGCCGGGCCGCCTGCGGTGCGGCCGGCAGCAGCTATTTCAAGGAACGTCTATCGATGATGCCCGTGGTCATGCCCACCTATGGTCAGCGCACTCCCGCCATGGCGCGGGGCGAAGGTGCCTACCTGTGGGATACGGACGGGCGACGATATGTCGATTTCGGCGCCGGTGTTGCCGTGTGCAATCTGGGCCATTGCCATCCGCATCTGGTTGCCGAGCTGCAGAAGCAGGCTGCAACGCTGTGGCACGTGTCCAATCACTATGCCATTCCGGGCCAGGAAAAGCTGGCGGGCCGGCTGGTGGAGCGTACCTTCGCCGATACCGTCTTCTTCTCCAACTCGGGTGTCGAGGCCTGGGAAGGCGGCATCAAGGTGTGCCGCAAGTACCATTCGGCCACCGGCAACCCGAAGCGCTGGCGCGTGATCACCGTGGGCGGGGCCTTCCATGGCCGCACCCTGGCGGCGATCTCCGCCGTCAAGTCGGCCAAGCTGACGGATGGCTTCGGCCCGCTGGTGGATGGTTTCGACCAGGTCGCCTTTGGCAACATGAACGAGATGCGCGCTGCCATCACCGACGAGACGGCGGCCATCTGCATCGAGCCGATTATCGGCGAGGGTGGGATCAAGCCGGCGGATATCGAGTACCTGAAGGCGCTCCGGGCCGTGTGCGACGAGTTCGGTCTCCTGCTCTATTTCGATGAAATCCAGACCGGCTTCGGCCGTACCGGCAAGCTCTTTGCCCATGAGTGGGCCGGCATTACGCCGGACGTCATGTGCACGGCCAAGGGCATTGGCGGCGGTTTCCCGCTCGGCGCCTTCATGGCGACCGAAAAGGCAGCCGTTGGCATGGTTGCCGGCACGCATGGCTCCACCTTTGGCGGCAACCCGCTCGCCATGGCGGTGGGTAATGCGGTGCTCGACGTCATGCTGGAAGAGGGTTTCCTCGACGGTGTGACAGAGACGGCCGCGCTGCTGCGCCCGCAGCTGGAAGCCCTTGCCGCGCGTTATCCCGGCGTCTTCGAGGAGGTGCGCGGCACCGGCCTCATGCTGGGCCTGCGCCTTAATCCGGCGATCACCAACACGGACTTCATAACCCGCCTCAAGAAGGAGCATCTGCTGGTGCTGCCGGCGGGCGAGAATGTGCTGCGTCTGTTGCCGCCGCTTGTCATCACCCCGGTCGAGATCGATCTGGCGCTCACCGCGCTCGAGACCGTTTCCGCCGCAATCAGCCAGGAGCTGGCCGCATGACCATGCTCGCCAAGACCCGTCATTTCCTCGACATCGACCGCTTCACCCGCGACGAGCTGCGTGCGCTGCTCGACCGGGCGCATGAGATGAAGGCCGCCACCAAATCCGGTCAGGCGGGCGCCCCGCTTGCCGGCAAGGTGCTGGCGATGATCTTCGAGAAGCCCTCCACCCGCACCCGCTTTTCCTTCGAGGTAGGCATGGTGCAGCTGGGCGGCCATGCCATCAACGTGACGGCCGACATGATGCAGCTCGGCCGCGGCGAGACGGTGGCCGACACGGCGCGTGTGCTTTCGCGTTACGTCGACGCCGTCATGATCCGCACTTTCGACGAGGAAGTGCTGTTCGAGTTCGCCAAACATGGCTCGGTGCCCGTCATCAATGGCCTCACCGACCAGTCGCATCCCTGCCAGATCATGGCCGACATCATGACGGTGGAGGAACATCGCGGTGCCATCGAGAAGAAGGTGGTGGCCTGGGTGGGCGATGCCAACAATGTGTGCCGCTCCTGGATGCATGCGGCGGCGCGCTTCGGCTTCGAGCTGCGCGTGGCGGCGCCGACGCCGCTGCAGCTGACCGACCGCGACCTGGAATGGGCCCGCACGGAAGGTGGCCATATCTGGCAGGGCGAAGCCCCGCATGCCGCCGTTGAAGGCGCCGATGTGGTGGTGACCGACTGCTTCGTCTCCATGGGACAGAAGGATCAGCCGTCGCGCCACAACCTGCTGCGCCCCTATCAGGTGGATGAGCGGTTGATGGCCCGTGCCAAGCCCAACGCCATCTTCATGCATTGCCTGCCCGCCCATCGCGGGGAGGAGGTGAGCGCTGCCGTCATCGACGGGCCGCGCTCCGTAGTGTTCGACGAAGCGGAAAACCGGCTCCATGCACAAAAGGCAATTCTGGCCCTGTGCATGGGGGCGTGAAATTTGCGGCGGTAATCCCTATATGGGGTAACAACGATCCGGCGGCCGGACGTCAAGGCCCGGCCGCACGGACTTAACCGCAAGACTTGACCAGTCGCAGTGAACGAGAAAATTCGACCGGATGGGTGCATCTGGTCGAATTTTTCTTGTGGGGTATCCGATATGACCAGCACAGATTTCACCAACCTCCCGGTGCAGGACGTCATTGCCTCCTTCACCCTCGACAAGGCGACCACGCGCGGCCGTTTCGTGCGGCTGGGTGCGCTGGTGGACGAGATCGTCTCCCGCCATGACTATCCGCTGCCGGTGGCGCGGGTGGTGGCGGAGGCTGTGACCCTGTGCGCGGCGCTGAGCGCGATGCTGAAGTTCGAGGGCATCTTCACCCTGCAGGCCAAGGGCAAGGGCCCGGTCGGCCTTGTGGTGGCGGACATTCTGACCGACGGCACCGTGCGCGGTTATGCCCAGTATGATGCCGAGCGGCTTGGCACCCTGGGCAAGAACCCGTCTTTCAAGGCGCTGCTCGGCAAAGGCTATCTGGCCTTTACCGTCGATCAGGGCGGCGAGGACCAGCGCTACCAGGGCATCGTCGAGCTGGAGGGAAACTCCCTCGAAGACGGCATCAAGCACTATTTCCGTCAGTCCGAGCAGATGGAAGTGGGCCTGAAGCTTGCGGTAGAGAAGACCGAGACCGGCTGGCAGTCGGGCGCCATCCTGCTGCAGCGGCTGCCGGACGAGAGCGAGTATGGCAAGCATCGCCCGAGCGATCTGGAGGATAGCTGGCGCCACTCGATGGTGCTGCTCGCCACCGTGACCCCGGGCGAGCTTTCCGGCACCGGCATCGAGCCGCTGCGCCTGCTCTACAACCTGTTCCATGAGCAGGATGTGGAGGCGACGGGCTGGCAGCCGATGCAGCGCGGCTGCCGGTGCAGCCGCGAGAAGGTGGAGAGTGTACTGATTGCCCTGCCGGAGGAGGATATCGACCACCTCAAGGTGGATGGGTCGGTGACGGTGACCTGTGAGTTCTGCAACGAGAACTATCGTTTTGACGACGCCCAGATTGCCGAGCTGATGGAAAGCCGCCAGCACACCGCCACAGCGGGATGATCCTGCCTGCCCCATGACACCCTGCAAGGCCCCGCGACCCACCGGTCGGCGGGGCCTTTTGCTGTGAGGCCTGAACAAAATCCCGGGCGGGCCGTTTACAAGAGAAGGGGGCGCAGGCACACTCGGCACCTGGCATCCGGAGAGGATCGCCGGTGCCCCCAAAGACAATCGATCTGGCCAAAAAACGCGCTCTCCCTGAGGAGTTTCTGTTGTCCGTCCTTCGCGCCCTTGCCGTTACCTTTGCTGCCGCCAGCCTGCTGGCCGCGTGCGCCCAGCCCGTGCCGTCCAAGCGCTACGATCCGATCAGCTTTGCGCACAAACCGGCGATTGAGCTGGATGTGGCGCAGGTAACCATCGTCAATGATTTCCACCCGCCAGCAGGCCTGCCGCACGTTGAAAGCGAGATGCCGGTTTCGCCCGAGCAGGCGCTGGAGCAGTGGGCGACCGACCGCCTGTCGGCACAGGGCACCGCCGGCGAGGCGCGCTTCATCATCAAGAACGCCAGTGTGGTGGAGAGCCATCTGAAGACCACCCAGGGCATCCAGGGTTTCTTCACCAAGGACCAGTCGGAGAAGTATGACGGCCAGATCGAGGTGCGCCTCGAGGTCTATTCGCCGGGCCGCAATTCCGACGGTTTCGTCGTGACCAAGGCGTCGCGTACCATCACCGTGCCGGAGGACATCTCCGTCTCCGGCCTGCGCGACAGCTGGTACAAGCTGGTGCAGGAAATGATGCTGGATTTCGACGCCGAGACCGAGGCGACGATCCGCGCAAGGCTGCGGCCGTTCCTGTTCTGAGCCTTACCTTTTCGAGATCCTTGCGGCCCCCCGTAGCGACCTGCCGGTAATCCGGTCCGGGGCGCTGCGGGGGGCCGTTTTGTGTCAGACGTGCCGAAGCCAGGGAAGCCCGATGCCGGGGATGATTGCCAGGGCCATTCTGCTTGCCGGCTTTTTGGGGGTGGTTCCCATGCTGTCCGCCACCGCGCAGAAACTTTCCGCACCGGCGGGCACTATAAGTGAAGGGGCTGGCATGGCCGGGCGTTTTTCCGTCGAGACCATCGGTAGCGGCTGCGAGGTCATTCTGATCCCGGGGCTCGCCTCCTCGCGCGAAGTGTGGAGAGAGCTGGCGGCCAGCCTGCAGCAGACTCACCGGGTGCATCTGGTGCAAGTGGCTGGTTTTGCCGGTGAGCCGGCAGGCGCCAATGCCAGCGGGCCGGTGGCCGCGCCCGCCGCCGACGCCCTTGCCGACTGGATCGCGCATGAGGGGCTGAAGGCGCCGGCTGTTATCGGCCACTCGCTGGGCGGGGCGATGGCCCTGATGCTGGCTGCACGTCATCCCGGCAGCGCCAGCAGGGTTATGGTTGTCGATTCCCTGCCCTTCTTCGGCCTGCGCATCGACCCGTCGGCAACAGTCGAGAACATGAAGCCCCGGGCCGAGGCTTTCCGCACCGCCATGCTGGCGGCGTCAGAGGAACAGCGTACCGAAACGCAGGCCACAACCCTGGCCGGCATGATCAAGCAGACGGCCGCGCGCCCGGCGGTTATCGCCGCGGCGCTACGCTCTGACCGCAACACGGTCGCCAATGCGACTTATGAGCTGATGACCACCGATCTGCGGCCCGAACTGGGGCAGATCACTGTGCCGGTAACCGTGGTCTATGCCTGGGATGCCAGTTACGGTTTTCCGGGAGCGGCGATGGATCAGGTCATCTCCCATGTCTATGCCGGCCTGCCTCAGGTCCGTTTCGAGCGCATCGACGACAGCCTGCATTTCATCATGCTCGACCAGCCGCAGCGTCTGACTGCGAGCGTGTTGGCCTTTCTGGGCGGCTGACGCCGGCAGTCGGAACCCTCGGGACCGACCATCGTTGACTGAAGAGGGGCTGCCGGCTTTGAGGCGGCCTTTTTCTTTTCCAGCAACGGCAAAGGCAGGCACATCATGCAGCAGGTGGCAGAAGCCTTTCTGACCGGAGCGGGCATGTTGTGGCAGGCGCTCTGGGGGCTCATTTTCGGTTACGTGATTTCGGCTTCTATCCAGGTGCTGGTCACCCGCGCACAGATGGCGCGGGTGCTCGGCAAACCCGGGGCAAAAGAGGTGGGGCTTGCCGGCTTCTTCGGCTTTGTTTCGTCTTCTTGCTCCTTTGCCGCGCTGGCGGCCTCGCGCAGCATTTTCGTCAAGGGCGCTCATCCGGTAAACGCACTCGCTTTCCTGATTGCTTCTACCAACCTTGTCATCGAACTCGGCATCGTGCTGTGGCTTCTGGTGGGGTGGCGCTTCACCCTCGGCAACTTTGCGCTCGGCGCTTTCATGATCCTTTACGCCTGGGCATTGGCCGCAGTGGCGCTGCCCAAGGGGCTCGCCGAAGGAGCGCGCAAGAAGGCCGAGGCTTCAGAGCAGGGCGAGGGCCATCATCATGGGACGGGCAGCGGTAACTGGCGCGATACGCTGGCCTCACGGGCCGGCTGGCAGCACATCGCTGCCGCCTTCTTCATGGAATGGGGCATGGTGTGGAAGGAAATCCTCTTCGGCTTTGCCGTTGCCGGTTTCATCACCGTGTTCGTCCCGCAGGAAGTATGGAATGCACTCTTCATCGGAGCAGGGCAGGGCGGCGGCGAGGAGCCTGGCTTCCTTGCAGTGCTTGAGAATGCGGCTGTTGCGCCGGTGGTTGCCTTCTTCACCTTCATCGGCTCCATGGGCAATGTGCCGCTGGCGGCCATGCTGTGGTCGAAGGGAGCTTCCTTCGGCGGCGTGATGGCCTTTCTGGGTGCCGATCTTGTTGCCGCCACCGTGGTGTGGGTGCATGCCAAATATTATGGCTGGCGTTATGCGCTGCTGGTCTCGGGCCTGCTCTATATCGCCATGGTCGCTGCCGGCATTACCGTGCACTACCTCTTCGCCGCCTTCGGCCAGATCCCGACCGAAAGGCCGCAGGTGGGCGAGATGGTGCGCTTTGCCGTCGACCACACGCTATTTCTGAATATCGGCTTTCTGGTCGTGGCAGGGATGCTCGCATGGTTAAATTTTGGCGGACGCCAGGGGACGCCGCGGCATTCCGGGGGGAGAGGCTGATGGTTTCTGCTCCCCGCACCCGTTTTCACAGCCGTTGAAGGAATAGGGAAGAGGGGCATGCCATGGTATGGTTGTCCCCGGTAAGGCCTCGCGCCGACAGTCGGCGCGGGGTTTTGCCGTTAAAGGCAAGCGTCGGAACGCATCGGCGCTTATCGGGGAGAGCGTTTTTCCGGCATGAGAAGGTTGTTTCGCAGGCTTCTCCTGATATCGCGCCGGCCGGTTCACCGGTTCCGGCTTTTGCGGTGCGTCGCCGCGGGACATGTGCTGGTTGCGCATCATGGCATTCAGCGAAGCGGCACCAACTATCTCCTGCAATGTCTCCTCTCCTTGCGTGTCCCCGTCATCAACGCGGCCGAGCCGGCAGGTACGGTGCCGCGCCACAAGCATTTTCGCTGGCAGCGCGAAAAGGAAACCATCCCCGGTTTCATTCGTCATCAGTACAACAATGAACTGGGAGTGGATTGTGTTGCGGGACTAAATGCAGCGGCGGGATATCCAGCCGGTACCCGGCATCTGGTCATCCGCAAGCAGGAAGCCGCCTGGCTCGCTTCCATACTCAACTGGGGTCTGCGCTGCGGCTGGTTTGCGAACAAGAAGGCCGGGCTGGCCGAGGCGCCTGCCTTGCTCGCCGATTACCGGGCCTATAACCATTTCTGGCAGTTGCTTGCTGATCGGGAGCCGGAGCAGGTTCAGATCGTTGACCTCGAAGAACTTGTCGAAGAACCCCGGCGCCTTCTTTCAGTGTTGCGAAACGTTGGCGTGGCGTTCGACGAACGCGGCTTTACCGGCGTCTTTGATGAAGTGCCGAAATCTCCGAGGGGGCGTTTGCGACCGGTGACGGCGGAGGATATCGAGGCCGTCTACCGGGACGCAAAGGAAGCAGCCGGTACGGCTATCCCAGTTCCCGTCTAGCTTCCGGGAATTTCCCAGACGCGGCTTTGCGGTACCCGCGGCAGAAAGCTGTGCCGACTCCGGAAAAAAGAGTGTGCAGGTCCAGCGTGAGGGTCTTCCTTCCCGCGTGTCGCGGTTCGCATGAAATCCGCAAAAACCCTCAATTCCAGAGCTTGCTCGGGTCTCATTTCCCGGTCGTGTCGTTTGGCGAATTTCGGCGTGTGACATTGCCGGTATTTTTGCTACCCGCACCGGCTCCGGCAGTGAGTTCAGAGACTTATCTGACGGCTTTGTGACGATTGACTCGTTCAAAATATCTACATACGATCAATAGAGTTCAAAAAACCTACATTCATTCGGACGGTGACCTTGAGCGATCAAACGAACAGCAGGAAGCCTTATTCCATCGGTCATGCCGCCAAGGTGACCGGGGTTTCGGTATCGACCCTGCGTTCGTGGGAAAGTTTCGGCCTGATCGAGCCCTACAAGTCGCCCAGCGGCCACCGCTCCTTTGCCGCCAGCGATCTGGATCGCATCCGGCAGATCGAGCAACTGCGCCGGGTGTCGGGCATGAACCTTTCCGGTATTCGCCGGGCGCTCGATGAGGTGCCGGTTGCAGACGATGTCCCGGCGGCGGTTCCCGAACCGGAGCGCCGCAAGGTCGAGTTCGAGAAAATCGGCGAGACTGTCCGCAATCTTCGCCAGGAAGCCGGCATGTCGCTGCGCGAGCTGTCGGAGCGTACCGAGATCGGTGTGTCGCACCTCAGTATGTTCGAGCGTGGTGCGGCCTTTCTGTCGCCGGCGCGCATGAGCGCCATCGCCGAAGTCTTCCACCGGACCCTGTCCGAGATACTGGGTGGTACCAGCCGGCAGGACATGCCCATCGTGCGCAAGGGCGAAGGGCGCATCGTCAGCACGTTCGGCCCCGGCGTGACCATCGAGCAGCTGACCGTTGCCGAGCGGCTGATGGATGCCGAGGTGTGGACCATCGAAGCCGGCCGGGAAAGCGACGGCTTTTATGCCCATGACGGCGAAGAGCTGATCTATGTGCTGGAAGGCGAGCTGGAGATAACACTCTCCGGCCGCGAAGCTGCCGTCCTGCGCCCGGGCGACAGTGCCTACTTCAACAGCCGCATCGGTCATCGCTGGCGCAACCTCTCCGGCGGAAATGTGGTCGTGCTGTGGATGAACACCGACGTTGAACGTCTGGGATCCATGCATTTTGAAAAACGCGGCCGCCGGCTCGATCTGGGCGTCTCCCATGGTACTGGACTGGGGGAGGGGGGGCTTAATGTCGAACTGCCGGGCAACTCCGAGACCTACCGTGTGCTGGAGACGCATACGGCCGGGCACCCCACCCGCATCCTCATCGAGCCGCTGAGCGGAATTGAGGGCGAAACCGTTGCCGAAAAGGCCCAGGCGTTCGAGCGTCGCTACGACCATCTGCGCCCCATGCTCCTGCAGGAGCCGCGTGGTCACGTGGGGTCCTTCGGCCTGGTGCCGGTGCCGTCGGACAAGGCGGACTTCGGTGCCTTCTTCATTACCTCCTACGGCTATCCGCGTTTTTGCGGCCATGCCGTGCTGGGATATGCCAAGGCGCTGGAAGCGCTGGGCCGTCTCAAGGAACGCCAGCGTTTCTCCGTAGAGATGCCGGGCGGCATCGTCGAGGTCGATCTGGGCGGCAAGGGAGATCTCATCCAGGTCTGCCTGCCGGCGGTTAGCGTGACGCACCGCGATCTGATGGTGACGGTCAAGGGCAAGGCACTGGCGGTTCAGGTGTCCTGCGGCTCCAACATCCATGCCATGGTCGAGGCCTCAGATCTCGGGCTTGAGGTTACGTCGGACAATCTCGAGCAGATGCTGGCTGCCGGCCAGCAAATCCGCAAGGCGCTGGCCGCGGTGCAGCCGGCCCTCGAGGCCGGCCTCGATTCAGTTCTCTTTTGCCAGAGCATCGCCGCCGGTCGCGAGCGGCTGTTCCTGGCTATTGACCGTCAGCGTTATGACCGCTCGCCGGGCGTGGGCGGCGTTGCCGCCCGCATGAGCCTCCTGATGGCGCAGGGGCGCCTCAAGGAAGGTGAAGTCATGGAAGCCGAGAGCATTTTCGGCGGCCACCTGCAAGGCAGGATCACCGGAATTGCAGAGGGCCCGGACGGGCGCCCTGCATATATCCCGAAAATTTCGGGACGCGCCCATCTCAACGGGATCTCGACACTCATCCTTGAGCCCGACGACCCCTTAAGGCGCGGTTTTCTTGGGTAACTCAAAAAACAGAATGTACAGAAGGTGGATCGGATGGAACTCAAATTCTTGAAGCGACTGTTCAGTGCCGCCGCGGCGCTGTTCATGCTGTGTCTGGCCTCGGCGGTAACGCCGGCCCATGCTGCAGACCCTAATCTTGTGCTTGACCGCATCCGCAAGAGCGGCGAACTGCGCGTGCCGGTGATGGTGGGCGAGGAGCCCGGCTATATCCGTAACCGCGACAGCGGTGAGTGGGGCGGTTTCTACATGGACTGGGCGCATGACATTGCCGGCCTGCTCGGCGTCAAGGTCGTGCCAGTGGAGACCACCTGGGGCAATCTCGCCGCCGATTTCCAGGCTCACAAGATCGACATCGCCTTTGGGCTCAACCCCAATCCGCAGCGCGGCCTTGTGGTTGATTATCTGAATGTTCCGCTCTTCACCGACGCCTGGGCGATCGTGACGAAGAAAGGCTTCGAGAAGAAGACCTGGGCCGAGCTCAATGATCCGTCCGTGCGTCTGATCGTCCAGAAGGGCGGCACGATGCAGGTTGTCGCCGACGCCCTGGCGCCCAAGGCCCAGAAGGTTGTGGTGGAAGAGCGTCCGCTTGGCCTGATGGAAATGCAGGCCGGCCGTGGTGACGCGATGGTCCTTGCCATCTTCGACGCCGTGCAGGTCGCCAAGCAGATCAATGGGGAGATCATCCTGCCGAGCCCGATGCTGCGCAACCCGGCGACCATCGGTGTTGCCCGCGAAGAGGGCAACGAGGGCTACGAGAACTGGCTGACCAACTGGGTCAACCAGCAGCGCGCACTCGGCCTCGCCCAAGGCAAGCTCCAGAAGGCCTTTGAGGATCACGGCATCGATCTGTCGATCCTGCCGCCCGAATTCAGCTTCTGATCAGCAGTGAACTACCGCCGGGGACCGGCCAGCCGGTCCCCGGCTTCTGAGGAACAGGTAAACGTGGCGGGGTAAAGCCGTGTTTGATTGGTCAGTTATCTTCCAGAATACCGATCTGATAGTGAAAGGGCTTGGAATCACTATCTATTACACCGTCCTGACGACGGTGCTCGGTCTGGTCATCGGTCTTGTCATTGCGGTCGCGCAGATTTGCGGCTTCAGGTTTTTCAACTGGGCCGGCCGCCTATTCGTCGAGTTTTTCCGCAATGTGCCGCTGCTCGTGTGGCTGCTGTGGAGCTATTACGCGCTGCCGATCTTCTTCGGCATCAACATCTCCAAGCAGGCCGCCGGCATCATGGCGCTCAGTCTTTATGGTGCCGCCTACTATGCCGAGATCCTGCGCGCGGGCATCCAGTCGCTTGAGCGGGGCCAGAGCGATGCGGCCCGCGCGCTGGGCATGTCCGGGGCGCAGGCCATGCGCCGGATCATCCTGCCGCAGGCTTTCCGCCGCATGATCCCGCCGCTTGCCGGCCAGACCATCATCCAGATGAAAAACACTACGCTGCTGTCGGTCATCACGGTGCCCGATCTGCTCTACCAGGCCGGTTACATCTCGTCCTTCACCTACCGGCCGATGGAAATCTACACGGCCATCGGCGTGGTCTTCCTGCTCATTCTCATTCCGTCGAACTACATCGCCCGCAAGCTGGAGGGCCATAACTGATGACCTCCTCCCAGACATCCGGGACGGCTCCGCTCGTCTCCATCCGTGGCCTGTCCAAGAGCTACGGCCAGCATCAGGTCCTCAAGAACATCGATCTTGATGTGCATGAGGGCGAGGTGGTGGCACTCCTGGGTTCCAGCGGCTCCGGCAAAACCACGCTGCTGCGTTGCATCAACCTGCTGGAAATACCGGACAAGGGGCGGATCGAAATCGGCGGTAGCGCCATCTTCGACACGCCTGCCGGCGCCGGGCGTGGTGCCGCAGTCTCCCAGCGTCAGGTCAACGGCCTGCGCAGCCGCGTCGGCATGGTGTTCCAGCATTTCAATCTCTTCCCGCACATGTCGGTGCTGGAGAATGTGATGGAAGGCCCGCGCACCGTCCTGAAGGAAAATCCGGCCACCAATCGGGACCGGGCCATGGACTATCTCGGCAAGGTTGGCATGGCCAGTTTCGCCGACCGCCGGCCTGACAAGCTGTCAGGTGGGCAGAAGCAGCGTGTTTCCATCGCCCGTGCGCTCAATATGCGGCCGCAGGTCATGCTGTTCGACGAGCCGACCTCGGCGCTGGATCCCGAACTGGTCGGCGAAGTGCTCGAGACGATGATGTCGCTGGCCAAGGAGGGGATGACGATGATCGTCGTTACCCATGAGCTTGGCTTTGCCCTCGAGGTCGCAAGTCGCGTCGTCTTTCTCGATCAGGGCTGCATCGATGCAGACGGTCCGCCAGCCGATGTGCTCCTCCACCCGACGAGTGACCGTGTTCAGTCATTCGTCAACCGCTTCCATGCAACAGCCGAGCTGATGCGTCCGCTGTTGCAGAATAACTAGCAAAATCAAGAGAGTAAAAATGTCTAAGACTGACTGGAAGGGCATTCACAGTGTCCTGGTTACCCCCTTTTTGCCTGAAGGCGGGATCGACTTTCCCCGCTATGCCGAACTGGTCGAGGCCAATATCGCCAATGGCGCAGATGGCCTGATCGTCTGTGGCAGCACCGGCGAGTTCTATGCCATGACGGTCGAGGAGCGCATCGAGCTCTTCACGGCGACCGTCAAGGCTGCCGCTGGCCGGGTGCCGGTACTGGCCGGTGTGTCCGACCTCCACACCGCGGTGGTGCTCCGCCTGATCAAGGCGGCCAAGGAAACCGGATGTGACGGTATTCTTGCCCTGCCGCCGATCTACGCCAAGCCGGACCTGCGAGAGACCGAGCGCTTCTACCGCGTCGTTGCCGAAGCCAGCGAACTGCCGGTCATGCTCTACAACAGCCCGGCCCGGATCGGCGTCAACCTGACCCCGGACTTCGTCGCCAAACTGGCCGATCTCCCCAATGTCGTCGCCATCAAGGATAGCTCTGCCGACATCCAGCAGGTGACCGAGCTGTGCGCGAAAGTGAAGGACAAGCTGGCTGTTTTTGTCGGCTACGAAACCATGATCCGCTCGGCGCTGCCGGTCGGCTGCGTGGGCGTGGTGGCGATGGCCCACCAGCTCTCCGGCAAACTCGTGCGCCGTTATTTCGATGCCTGCCGTGATGGGAACAGCGCTGCGGCCGATATGCTGGAGCCTGCGCTCTTCGCCATCTACCGCTGCTTCAAGACCGGCAGCTTCTATGCCGGCATCAAGGCGGCAATGAACGCACTTGACCAGCCGGTCGGTATTCCGCGCGAGCCGCTGTTGCCGTTCTCGGACGCCCAGCAGGCGACCGTCCGTTCCATCTTGGCGGACGCTCATGTCCGCGAAACCATTGCCTCGGTGCGGTGACAGAACATGCGTAGCACGCGAATTATCCAGGGCATCGACTCCCATACCGCCGGTTGCCCGCTGCGCCTCATCACTTCGGGCTTCGGCCCGATCCGCGGCAAGACCATGGTCGAGAAGCGCGCGGACCTCATGTCCCGCGACTGGCTGCGCCAGCTCGTCCTGTTCGAGCCGCGCGGCAGCTTCAACATGCCGGCGGCTGTGTTGACCGAGGCCTGCTCGCCCGATGCCGATATCGGCATGCTCATCCTGGAGCCCGATACCTACCCGCCGATGTGCGGCCACTGTGCGATGGCGGTTGCCACCATTGCGGTGGAGGCCGGTTACATCGATGCGGTGGAGGGCGAGACGCTGGTGCGTCTCGACACCCCGGCGGGCGTGGTGCCGGCCCGGGTCAAGGTTGAGAATGGCCGGGCCGTTTCCGTTACCCTCGAGATGCCGGCGAGCTTCCTTTACCGCAAGGACATCCTTGTCGAGACCAAGAGCTTCGGCAAGGTGCGCGCGGACATCGCCTTCGGCGGCGATTTCTATCTGATCGTCAAGGCAGCCGATCTCGGTCTGACCATCACGCCCGACCGCGCCTGGGATATCGTCTCCGCCGCTGCTGAGCTGCGGGCCGGTCTCAAGGATCATCCGGTCCAGCATCCGACGCTCGCCCATGTGAACGAGATCTACCAGATCGAGATCATCGAGGGCGGCGACGGGGTCACGGTCGATGGCAAGAATGCCGTCATCTGCCCGCCAACGGTTATCGACCGCTCCCCCTGCGGCACCGGTACTGCCTCGCGCATGGCGATGCTGCACGGGCGCGGCGAGCTGAAGCCGGGCGAAAGCTTCCGCCATGCCGGCATCCTCGACACCGTCTTTACCGGCAAGGTGACCGGCGAGACCACTGTGGGCGAATTACCGGCGATCACCTGCACGGTGACCGGCTCCGCCTATCTGACCGGCACGTTCAATTTCTTCCTCGATCCCAACGATCCGTTCCCCTCGGGCTTCCGCCTGACCGGGGTTTGACGCGGACGAAGGAGGTCCAGTCTTGTCCTATGATTTCAATCCCGACAGCGTTGAGCTGTTTGCCGCGCATCTGATCGGCGGCGAGCGGGTTCATGCCGGCGAAACGCTCAAGGTGTTTCGTCCCTCGGATGGGCTGGAGGCGCTGCCCATTCCGGTGGCGGATGCGGCCACCGTGTCCCGGGCGGTAGAGTCTGCCGACCACGCCTTCCGCACCAGTGGCTGGGCCGATGCCAATCCGCTGGACCGCGCGGCAGTGCTGCTGCGCTGGGCGGACCTCATCGATGCCAATCGCGAGCGGATTGCCCGGGCGGAGGCGATTGCCTCCTCCCGTCCCATCGCGGACCTGATGGAACGCGACATGGTGCGGGCCACTGGAGCCGTGCGCTATTTCGCGCAGTGGGCCGACAAGGTGGAAGGCCAGCTCTTTGCCGGCAAGGCCGGTCTCAGCAGCTATGCCAAGCCGGAGCCCTACGGTGTCGTCGGTGCGATCACCCCGTTCAACTTCCCCGTTATCCACGGCATCTGGAAGTCGGCGGCGCCGCTGGCCGTCGGCAATGCGGTGGTGCTGAAACCTTCAGAACTTACGCCTTATTCGTCGCTGCTCGTCGCAGAGCTGGCGATCGAGGCGGGATTGCCGAAGGGGCTCTTCAACATCGTGCTCGGAGCCGGGGCAACCGGTGCCGAACTGGTGCGCCACCCGCTGGTGCGCAAGGTTACCTTCACCGGTTCCTCCGCCACCGGCGCCCGTATCATGGCGGCCGCCGCGGAAAACGGCACCAAGCCGGTGACGCTGGAGCTGGGTGGCAAAACCCCGCAGCTCGTGCTGCGCGATGTCCGGAACCTTGACAGGGTCGCCGGCAATATCGCTGCCGGTTTCCTGGCCAATTCCGGTCAGGTCTGCACGGCAGGCACCCGGCTGATCGTCCCGCGCGAGCTGCTTGAGCCGCTCCTGGAAAAGGTCACTGTGATTGCCAACGGCCGCAAGGCAGGGCCGACCTGGATTGCCGGCAATACGCTGCCGCCGATCATCAGCGAAAAGCAGGCCGCCCGCATCGACGCCATGCTGGCCGAGACGCGCCGTGACGGCGCCGAGGTGCTGCTTGGAGGCGGCCGGGTGCCGGAGATGAATGGCGGCGCCTATTACCAGCCGACCATCCTGTCGGGCGTGCCGGACAGCTCCGTCGGTTACACCGGCGAGTTCTTCGGTCCGATCATGAGCGTCTATGGCTATGACGACGAGGAGGAGGGTATCGCCCTGGCGAACCATCCGACCTACGCGCTTGCCGCCAGCCTCTACACCGACAACCTGCAGCGCGCCATGAGCCTCGTCGACCGGCTGGAAGCCGGCACTGTCTGGGTCAACGCCCATGGCCGGCAGCCGGACTATGCCACCCCGCAGGGCGGCTTTAACGGCTCCGGGTTCGGCAAGGAAATGGGACGCAGTGGCCTGGAGACTTTCCTGCGCTCCAAGACCGTCGTCCTTAATTATGGCGAATGAAATGACAGAAAGATTCGACTACATCGTTGTCGGTGGCGGTGCCGCCGGCAGCGTGCTGGCCGCCCGGTTGTCGGAAGAGTCACGTTTTCGGGTCGCCCTCATCGAGGCCGGTCCCGATACACCGCCGGGAGCGGAGCCTGCCGACATTCTGGATGCCTATCCGATTGTCGCCTACTTCAACCGGTCCTATCACTGGCAGAAGATCCAGGTTCATCTCGATACGCCCAAAAAGCCGGATACCCCGCCGCGCCGCTATGAGCAGGCGAAGGTGATGGGGGGCGGCACCTCCATCAACGGCCAGTTCGCTTTCCGGGGTTTGCCCTGGGACTACCAGCACTGGGCGGAGCAGGGCGCAAAGGGCTGGGACTGGGACGGCGTGCTGCCCTATTTCCGCAAGCTCGAGACGGATCTGGATTATCCGGACAGTCCCGTGCACGGCGACAGCGGCCCCATGCCGCTGCGGCGCATCAAGAAAAAGGACTGGTCGCCTTTTGCCCAGGCCACCGCCCGGGTGCTGGAAAAGCAGGGGGTGCTCAACATCGAGGATCATAACGGCGTCACCGACGACGGTTATTTCCCGATGACCATCAACAATGTGGACGGCAAGCGTGTTTCGGCGGCCAAGGCCTACCTGACCCGCGACGTGCGCAAGCGGCCGAACCTCAGGATTTATTATCGCAGCGAAGCGAAGGAGATCCTGTTCGAGGGTAAGCGCGCAACCGGCGTGCGCATCACCAGCCCGGCTGGCGAACAGGTTTTGATGGCCGGCGAGGTCATCGTCTCGGCCGGCGCCCTGCAATCCCCTGCCGTGCTGCTGCGCTCCGGCATCGGACCGGCGGAGCATCTGCGCAAGATGGGCATCGAGGTGCGGGCCGACCGCCCCGGTGTCGGGCGCAATCTGCAGGACCACCCGATGGTGGCGCTTGCCGCTTACCTGCCCAGGGAAAGCCGCCTGCCGCCGACCATGCGCCGGCATATCCAGATGGGCTACCGCTACAGCTCCGGCCTGCCGGATACGACGCCGGGCGACATGTTCGTGCTGCCCTCCAACCGGGCAGCCTGGCATCCGCTTGGCCGGCGTCTCGCCTCCATCCTGGTGTGCGTCAACCGGCCGTATTCCACAGGCTACGTCCAGCTCGCCAGCCCCGATTATGAGGTCGGGCCGGAGATCAACTTCCAGCAGCTTTCCGACGAGCGCGACCTGAAGCGCCTTGAGGATGGCATGCAGCGCCTGTTCAAGATCGTGGCCGACCCCGCGATGGCTTCGGTCATCAAGGATGTCTTCCCGGCGACTTTCTCCGAGCGTGTGCGCAAGCTGGGGGCCGTCAGCAAGACCAATTGGTTCCTGACGCTGATCGCCGCCATGGTGATGGGGGCAAACCCGCTGTCACGCCGGATGATGATCGAGAAAGTCATCGTGCCGGATGTGGATCTGCGCGGGCTGCAGAATTCGCCCAACCTGCTGCGCTCCTGGATCATCGACAACACCTGCGGGAGCTGGCACGCCAGCGGTACTTGCCGCATGGGCGATGCCTCTGACCGTAATGCGGTGGTCGATCCCCAGGGCAAGGTGATCGGCGTTGAAGGGCTGCGGGTGGTGGATGCCTCCATCATGCCGTCCGTCATCAGCGGCAACACCATGCTCAGCACCATCATGGCAGGTGAAAAGGTCGCCGACGCCATCAAGGCGGGGGCGTGAGGTGCCGATGTCCAGCCAGCGTGTCATCACGACGGTAGACAGCCATACGGCAGGGCACCCCACCCGCGTCATCACGGGAGGGCTGCCGCCGCTCAAGGGGCGCACGGCAGCGGAAAAATGCGACTGGTTCGAAGCAAACTGCGATGAGCTGCGGACCTTCCTGCTGCACGAGCCGCGGGGCCATTCGGCGATGGTAGGCGCGGTTGTGACCGACAGCGCCGTTGCCGATTACGGAGCTTTCTTCCTCGGCAGCTACAACTACCTGCCGATGTGCGGCCACGCGACGATCGGCCTTGCCGCCACGCTCGACCATCTGGGCCTTATCGGCCCGGATGAGCAAGGCAAGGCCGCCTTCACGCTGGAAGTGCCGGCCGGCATCGTCACTGTGGCCATGCGCTATCAGGACGGGCTGCTAGCGTCGGTGAGCTTCCAGAACGTCCCGGCCTTTGTGGTGGCCTGGGGCGTTCCGGTAGCGGCGCTGGCAGGGCGCGGGGCCTGCGACATTGTCTGGGGCGGAAACTGGTATGCGCTGGTTGACGCTGCGGATGCCGGGATCGACCTGTCGCCGGCGGGCGTGCAGCAGGCGATGGCCGCCGGCTCTGCCATCAAGGCGGAGATCAATGCCCGCATCACCGCCGGGAACATTGCCGGCGCAAGCCATCCGGTTCACAGCGTTCTCTTTTACCGCACCACGCGGGAAGAGGGCGTACTGGTGAGCCGGCAACTGGTGGTGCTGGCCCCCAACAAGTTTGACCGCTCACCCTGCGGCACCGGCACGTCCGCACGGCTTGCCCAGTTGCTGGACGCCGGGGCGCTTGCTCCGGGGGAGCGGATCCGCGCGCAGAACATTCTCGATGTCGAGTTCTCGGCTTCGGCGCTGCCCGAAGCTGCGAGCGGGCCGTCCGGGGAGAGTTGCTGGCGCCCGCTGATAGAAGGCCTCGCCCATATTACCGGCCTTCACACCTTCATCCGCACCAAAAACGACCCGCTTCCCCTCGGCTTCCTGTGCCGGTGAGCGGGTGTGGACAACTGAAAGGTTTATAAGGACATGTATGAAGAAAAGATCGAGCTGCTGATTGATGGCAAGTGGCGTCAGGCCAGCAACGGGGCGACCCGTGATCTGGTCAATCCGGCCACCGGCGAAGTGCTTGGAAAGGTGCCGCTCAGCACCGATCAGGATCTGGCCGAGGCGACAGCAGCCGCAAAGCGTGGCTTTGCGGTGTGGAAGAACAGGACGGCCCAGCAGCGCTACGAGATCCTGATGCGGGCCGCCGCCCTTATCGAGGCACGCAAGGAAGCGATCGGTCGCTTGCTGACGCAGGAAAACGGCAAGCCGCTGGGCGAGGCGGTGCCGGAAGTGCAGTTTGCCGCCGATGCCACGCGCTGGTATGCGGAAGAAGGCAAGCGCGTTTATGGCCGTATCATCCCGGCCCGTATGCCGAATGTGCGCCAGATGTCGCTGCGCGAGCCGGTGGGTCCGGTCGTCGCTTTCGCGGCCTGGAACTTCCCGGCCAGCAATGTCATCCGCAAGATCTCCGGCGCGCTCGGGGCTGGCTGCTCCATCGTCGTCAAGCCGGCTGAAGAGACCCCGGGCACGGCCGTGGCGATGGCCCGCTGCTTCCAGGAAGCCGGCCTGCCGGATGGCGTGCTGAACGTTGTTTTCGGTGTGCCGGACCATGTGTCCTCCACTCTGGTGGCCTCGCCGGTCTTCCGGAAGATCACGCTCACCGGCTCCACCGCCGTCGGCAAGCTCTTGCAGAAGCGCGCTGCCGAAACACTCAAGACCAGCACCATGGAACTTGGCGGCCACGCGCCGGTCATCGTGCATGAAGATGCCGACCTTGAGCACGCGGTAAAGACGCTCGTCGCCGCCAAGTTCCGCAATGCCGGACAGGTCTGCACCTCGCCGACCCGCTTCTTCATCCATGAAAGCCTCTATGAGCGTTTTGCTGCCGGTTTTGTCGAACTGGCCTCGAAGCTTGTCGTCGGCAACGGCCTTGAGGCCGGCACCCAGATGGGCCCGATGATCGCCGAGCGCCGCCTTGCGGTAATGGAAGGCTTTGTCGAGGATGCCGTCTCCAAGGGTGCAAAGGTTGCTCTCGGCGGCAAGCGTGCCAGCGGTGCCGGTTTCTTCTTCCAGCCGACCGTGCTGACCCAGGTTCCGGCCAATGCCCGCATCCTGAGCGAAGAGCCGTTCGGCCCGATCGCCCCGCTGCTGAGCTTCAAGGAGTTCGACGAGGTGATCGAGCGGGCGAACTCGCTGCCCTATGGTCTTGCCTCCTTCTGCTTCACCCGCAGCGTGTCGCTGGCAGCGAAAACGGAAGCAGCGCTCGATGCCGGCCTCGTTGGTGTCAACCACATGGCCGTTTCCACCCCGGAAACGCCGTTTGGCGGCGTCAATGAAAGCGGCTTCGGCTCTGAAAGCGGCATCGAAGGCCTCGAAGCCTTCATGCGCACCAAGTTTGTGACTGAATTCGCGCTCTGATCGGCTGCGGATGGAAAAAGCCCGCCATGGCCGTTCGGGGCTGTGGCGGGCTTTTTCCATTCAAGGGCGGTGCGCAGCGCTCTCAGCCCGCCAGAAATTCCTTCGTCTGCGCCACCGCCTCGGCGAGCCCCACGCGCTGCACCTCGACGCCGGGCGGAAAGGCGCCGGCAAGGCGGGACGGCATCATCGGGTCGAGCAGTACGAAGACGCCCTGATCATCCTGCCGGCGCACAAGGCGGCCAAAGGCCTGCTTGAGGCGCAGGCGGGTGATCATGTCGTCATAACGTTTCTTGCCGAAGGCCTCGCGCCGGGCCTTGTGCAGGATGTCCGGCCGCGGCCAGGGTACACGGTCAAAGCAGATGAGGCGCAGGGAGCGGCCGGGCACGTCCACCCCGTCGCGCACCGCATCGGTGCCGAGCAGGCAGGCATTCTCCTCGGCGCGGAAGATGTCGATCAGCGTGCCGATATCGAGCCCGTCGACATGCTGGGCCAGCAGTGGCAGCCCTGCCTGCTCCAGCGGCTGGGCGATGCGCTGGTGCACGGCGCGCAGGCGGCTGATGGCGGTGAAAAGCCCGAGCCCGCCGCCGCCCGAGGCTTCAAACAGCGCGCGGTAGGCGCCGGCCACCTGGTCGAGATCGTCCTTGCGCACGTCTCCTACTACGAACACGCGGGTGCGGGCCGGATAATCATAGGGGCTGGGCACGGCGGCGCGCAGGGCCGGCATCGGCAGGTGGCTCGCCCCGGTGCGCGCTTCCGCCGCCTGCCAGTCATCCTCCACATCGCCGGTGCCATCCGTCAGCGTGGCGGAGGTAACGAGCAGGCCGTGGGCATGCGCGCTCATCGCCTCCATGAAGGGCTGCGTCGGGTCCACCCAGTGGCGGTAAAGCCCGATATCGAGATCGCTTCCGCCATTACGCTCCACCCCCAACCAGTCCACCAGCACAGGCGGCGTGGTATGGCCAAGGGCGTCCAGCATTTGCCGCCAGCCACGCAGCGGCACCACGGCGCGGCGCTCCAGCGAGCGCACCACCGCCTCGATGCGCTGGCGGATGCCGGTCTCCAGTGTTTCCGCCTCATCGACAAGCCGGTTGCCGAGGCGCCGGGTAAATTCGGCCAGCGGCGTCAGTACCCGGGCAAGCGCTTCATCCAGCCGCCCGGCGCGCTCCATCAGCTCGTCGGTCACCGGGTCGGTGGGGATTTCCAGCGAATAGGGGCTGTCCTTGGCGCTGGCGCGGGAATAGACCAGCTCCCGCACCACAGCCAGAAACTGCTCCATCTCGCCGACGGGGTTTTGCTGGCCAAGGCGCTGCTGCCAGCCTTCGCCGGGCAGCACGCGGGCAAAGGCCATGATCTCCTCCAGCCGCTCGGGCAGGCTGGCATCTTCACCCATCAGATCTTCCACCCGGCGCTTGAGGCCGCGCGCCCGGCTGCGTCCGCCTTCGGCACCCAGCAGCCAGCGCCGCAGCTCTGCCGTCTCAAGCCCGGTCAGGTGGCCGGCAAAGGCGCTGTCTGCCGCCTCGAACAGATGGTGGCCTTCATCGAAGACATACCGCGAGGGCAGGTCGCGTTCCTCCAGCCCGCCCATCGCTGCCTGCACCATGACAAGGGCGTGGTTGGCGACCACCACCCGCGCATGGCGAGCTTGCCGGATCGAGCGCTCGATAAAGCAGCGGTTATAATGCTGGCAGGCGGAAAAGATGCACTCACCCCGCCGGTCGGCCAGCGCATGGCTGCGGCTGATGCCGACAAGATCGGCCAGCCAGCCGGGAAAATCGCTGCCCGAAAGATCGCCGTCGCGGGTGGCAGACGCCCAGCGCGCCATAAGGCCGATGCCGCGCGCATCCTGCAGGCGGGTGGGGATGGCGCGGGCAGCTTCCTCAAGGTTCAAGAGGCACAGATAATTCTCCCGCCCCTTGCGGATAACGACCTTGGCGGATTTTTCTTCGGCGCCCGGATAAAGCCGGTCCAGCTCGCCATCGATCTGGTGCTGCAGGTTGCGGGTATAGGTGGAAACCCAGACCGCGCCGCCATTCTTCTCCGCCCACAGCGTGGCCGGGGCGAGATAGCCAAGCGTCTTGCCAACGCCGGTGCCGGCTTCGGCCAGCACCATCATGGGGGCGTCGGAGCGCTCGCGCGGGGCAAAGGCGGCTGCCGCGGCGCTGGAATAATCGGCCTGCTGGGGGCGTTCTTCCGCCTCATGGCCCGCCATCAGCAGCTGGTGCAGCCGCTCGCGTGCTTCCGCCGAGGTCACCGGCTGGGTGCCGGGCGGCGGCGGCGGGGCTTCCTCCGACCATTCCGGCAGATGGCGCCAGATAGAGATCGCACGGGTGGCCCGGCTTTCGGCAACACCCACCGGCTCCCCGAGAGCGGCCAGCACGGCCGGCGCCCATGACCAGCCGCCGCGCCCCATCAAATGGGCAATGCCGGCGGCATCGCCGCCGACCGGATCCTGCCGGCGCATCAGCAGGCCCAGTAGCAGCTCGGCGGCGGCCAGCAGCGTCATTGCCTCGCCCACCTTGTCCTTGGGTTCGGGCAGCGACAGGCGCCGGGCAAGGCCGCGCGCGGTCGGCACGCACCATTCGGCGGGCAGGGTGAAGGCGAAGAGCTCCAGCAGGTCAAAGCTGGGGAAGGGCGGACATTCCAGCCGGCGGGCGAGTGCCGCGGCATGGCAGACGATCAGCCGCTCGGAGACGGCGCGTTTTGCCGCCTCGCGAAAGCCCAGCTCCTCCACCTCGCCATCGGCGGTCACCAGCAGCGCGCCGCGCGCGTCGGTGACGAGCACGGCCGTATCCGGCATCAGCAGGCGAGGCTGCTGTGTCGGGGCGGGGCGCGTGGCGCCGGTGCGGGTGGGGGCGGAGCTACTCATCTCGGCTGATGAGGTGCCACTAAATAACCGGCAAGGCTAGCCATTCGTGCGGTTGTTAATCTCCCGGAAACGCGCTGTAGTTACGATACCAAGGATGTAATAGCCGGTTATGCGGGGTTTCCCGTTGCCGGCGAAAGGCCGGGGAATGTCGCATATGCAGCCTGCTGGGGCTGAAGCACATCTGGACGGGTTGAGTGCGGCGGAAATCGCCGGGCTGCAGGAGTGGGGCGCCCGCGTTGCCGGCGCCAACATCTCTGCACGCACCCTGCTGGCCACCGATTATCTCAACCACTTCAACGAAATCGTGATGCTGGTGGAGATGTTGCCGGACATGCCCGACATGCTGGAGGAGTGCCGGCTGTGGGAGCCCAAGAGCTACCCGCAGTTTGTCGGTGAGAGCACCTTCTCCGACCGCGACCTTGCGGTGGCGGCCTATGAGCATGTCCCCGCCAAGTTCCGCCTGCCGTTCGAGGATACGATCGCGCATTTCGAGGGCATCGTGGCGCGTATTCTGGCCACCCTCGACGCCGCCGGCGGCGTCGAGGCCGACCCGGAACTGCTGCAGGTCAAGTGCGGGGCGGCCGTTGCCGCCATGCAGGACCTCATCGGCGTTGCCAACAGCATCATCCATGGCGAGGTGCGCGTGCTGAGCCAGGGCGAGATCGACGACTATCTGGCGATGGTCTAGCGCGCGGCCAGCCGCTAGGGTTCGGGCTTCACGACCGTGTTGCCCGAAGGCCCGCCATGATTGCCGATCCTGTAATCCTCGATAATCCCGATCCCGCCCTGCGCGATGCCATCCGCGACCCGCTGGTGGCCTTCAATGAAGCGCAGATCGGCAAGCGCACCGATATGGGCCTGCTGGCGATTCCGCTGACGGAGACAGAAACCGGCAAGGTGATCGGCGGCCTTTGGGGCCGTACGGGGTTTGCCCAGCTCTTTACCGAGCTTCTTTTTGTGCCCGAGAGCCTGCGCGGCCAGCATGTGGGCGAAAAACTCATGGCGATGGCCGAGGAAGAAGCGCGCCGCCGGGGCTGCGTCGGCGCGTGGGTCGATACCTTCAGCTTCCAGGCCCTCGGCTTCTATCAGAAGCTCGGTTACAGCATCTTCGGCCAGATCGAGGATTATCCGCCCGGGCATCAGCGTTATTTCCTCAGCAAGAAGCTGTAAGGGGTGCTAAAATTTCTGCTCACTACCCTGAGTTGGAGGGGAAATGGCCGATCAGCGGGAGTTTCAGGCCAGTAGCCCTTTAGATACCGTTGCCCGGGAAGTGCAAACGGAAGCGACTGAAGTTGTTCACCCTTACGATGGGTTGTTGATCAACCTGCTGCTCGGCGGGCCGAAGTTCGAAGATTTCGATCCGCGTCGGGAAAACGACGCAGGGCGGCCTATCGAGTTCTGACGCCGCGTGTGTTTACAGAGCTGTCGCTTGATCGCCGCCCCTGCTTGACGCTCCATGCCCCATCTCCTACGGTCCGCCGGTTCTCCTGCCCCATGCAGGAACCGGCCCCTTTTGCGGGGCGTTTCATCTCTTGAACCCGAGCCTTTTACGGGAGCGACCCCAGATGTCGTCGATGCGCGAATTTGCCCAGAATGCCAAGGCATGGCCGTTCGAGGAGGCGCGTGCGCTCCTCAAGCGGATCGGGGGCAAAGCGCCGAAAAAAGGCTATGTGCTGTTCGAGACCGGTTATGGCCCGTCGGGTCTGCCGCATATTGGCACCTTTGGCGAAGTGGCGCGCACCACCATGGTGCGCCACGCCTTCTCGCTGCTCTCGGACATTCCGACGAAGCTCTTCTGCTTCTCCGACGACATGGACGGCCTGCGCAAGGTGCCGGAGAACGTACCGAACCGCGAGATGCTGAAGGAATATATCGGCGCGCCGCTGACGAAGGTGCCCGATCCCTTCGGCACGCATGAAAGCTTCGGCCACCACAACAACGCCATGCTGCGCTCGTTCCTCGATACCTTCGGCTTCGAGTACGAGTTCAAGAGCGCGACGGAGCATTACAGCTCCGGTGCGTTCGATGCCGCGCTCCTCAATGTGCTGAAGCACTATGAGGAAGTGATGGCCGTGATGCTGCCGACGCTGGGCGAAGAGCGCCAGCAGAGCTACAGCCCTTTCCTGCCGCTCTCGCCCACCACCGGCCGTGTGCTGCAGGTGCCGATCCTCAAGGTGGATGCCGATGCCGGCACCATCATGTTCGAGGATGAGGACGGCAAGACGGTCGAGCAGCCGGTGACCGGCGGCCGTGCCAAGCTGCAATGGAAGCCCGACTGGGCGATGCGCTGGGTGGCGCTGGGCGTCGATTACGAGATGCATGGCAAGGACCTGATCCCCTCGGCCGAGCTGGGATCGAAGATTGCCCGCATTCTCGGCGGCGAGCCGCCGATCCTCTACAAGTACGAGCTGTTCCTCGATGAAAAGGGGCAGAAGATCTCCAAGTCCAAGGGCAATGGCCTCACCATCGAGGAATGGCTGCGCTATGCCCCGGAGGAGAGCCTTTCCCTCTACATGTTCCAGCAGCCGGGCCGGGCCAAGCGGCTCTATTTCGATGTGATTCCCAAGGCGGTCGACGAGTATCTCGCCTACCGCGACAAGTACCCGACCCAGGATGATGCCCAGAAGCTGGAGAACCCGGCGTTCCACATCCATTCCGGCAATGTGCCGCAGGAAAAGACGCAGATCGCCTTCTCCATGCTGCTGAACCTCGCCGGTACGGCCAATGCCGAGGACAAGGAAACGCTCTGGCGCTTCATCTCGCGTTATTCGCCGGACGCCACGCCCGAAACCCAGCCGATGCTGGACCGGCTGGTGGGTTATGCCGTTGCCTATTATCAGGACTTCGTGAAGCCGACCAAGGCCTACCGCCTGGCGACCCCGGCAGAGTGCGCCGCCCTGGAAGATTTGCTGAAGCGCCTTGAAGGGGCAGAGGGTCTCGACGCCTCCGCCCTGCAGGACCTCGTCTTCGAAGTCGGCAAGACCCATGGCTACGAGAACCTGCGCGACTGGTTCAAGGCGCTCTATGAGCTGCTGCTGGGCCAGGAGCAGGGGCCGCGCATGGGCTCCTTCATCGCGCTTTACGGTCTTGCCGAAACACGCACGCTGATCAGGCAGGCGCTGAATGGCGATCTGGCAGCGGATAGTGCACTGACCGACTGAGGGGCTTTTCCCGATGCTGGATGCCGCAAGGCAGGCACCGGAAAAGCTGGAGACGGCGCGGCTTCTGCTGCGCCGTTTCCGCCCCGGCGACCTTGATGATCTGGAAGTAATCTGCCGCGATCCCGGCGTGGAGCGCTATATGGGCAACCGCGTGCCTTATGGGCGCGAGGGCACCGTGCGCCTTATGGGCTGGTTCATGGGGCACTGGCAATTGCGTGGCTACGGCGTCTATGCGCTGGAGCGGCGCGAGGATGGCGTGCTTGCCGGGTATTGCGGCCTGATCTGGCCCGAGCGGAATATCTATGAAGGGCCGGACGAACAGTTTCCGGAGCTGACCTGGACGATCTCGCCGGCGTTCCGGGGCTTTGGTTATGCCGGGGAGGCGGCGCGGGCCGTGCTCAACATGGCTTTTGCTGATCTGGCGCTGCCGGCGGTGCTCTGCCTTGCCGAGCAGGAGAATTTCGCCAGCCTGCGCGTTGCGGAAAAACTGGGCGCCGAGCGGGTGCGGGCACTGGAAAACAAGGGCCACGCCAATTTCCTGATGCGCTTTCGCCCCGGCCTCTTGCCCGACCCGTTTGCCTGAAGGCACGCTCCCGGCGTTTGCTCCCGCCTGCAGCCGCGCTATAACGGGGCTTATGGTCCTGTCAGCCGGCGATTTCGACGAATAACACCAGGCCCATCACACCAAGACCCAAGAGGAAGATTTCCATGACTGCCGCCGAACGCCTGCGGGTGCAAAAGTATCTGCAACAGAAGTTCCGCAACCCCGATATCGAGGTGCGGCCGGGCGAGGGCAAGGATGCTCCGGCCCAGCTTTATGTGAACACCGAATTCATGGGCGTGCTTTACCGCGACGAGGATGAAGGCGAGATCACCTACGATCTCAACATCTCCATCCTCGATGCCGACCTGCCGCAGGTTAAGCCGGTCTGATCACCGGCAGCAGAAAAGGGCCCGGGGAAACCCGGGCCCTTTTGTTTTGGGGCAGGGAGCCCTTTAGTCTTCTTCGGCCCCCTCGTCCGGCTCCGTGATCGGGTGCAGAGGGTCTTCCGGCCCGCCATGCGGATGAGAGCCGGCAGGGGGCGCTGCTTCATGAGCGCTGCCCAGCAGCACGGGGCCTCGCGTCAGCCAGTCATGCCGCGCGAAGAGGGCGGTGAATTCCGTCATCCGGGCGCTGTGATTGCTGAAATAACCCGGTGAAAACAGGATCGGGTCATAGCCCCGGTTCGCCATTTCGGCGATGGCGCCGGCATAACCCTTGAGGTCCGGAGCATCGGGGCGCCAGAAGGCAAGGTCGAGCTGCCAGAGGCCGACCTCATGGCCGGCCGCAGCGCCGATGCCGCGCATCACGGCCTCTTCCTCCCCGGCGCCGGCAATCGCTACCATGAGGCGCGGATGGCCGGGCGCATACTGGTGGAGCAGCGTGTCCAGCCGGCGATGGTCCGTCGGCACCTCGCCCACCAGCGGGCCATCCTGTTCTCCCTCCGCGCCTTCTTCCCGCGCCATGGTCAGGGCAAGGCGGGCCATCGGGCGCGTCGGGGTTGCTTCGTCCGCCGGATCCATCAGCGGCAGCACGCCGTCTTCATCGATATCCGATACCTTGAGGCGCGGCGCCACCGTCCAGTCCGCATCGCCGGCCGCAGCCTCGCTCAGGCGGCGGTGGGCAAAGCTTTCGGCCTCAAAGCTTACGATATGGCCGCGATAGCCGGCCTGCCGCAACGCGTGGCCGAAGGCACCCGGGCCGGCATTGATATCCAGCACCAGCGTCACCTCGTGATAGGCAAGCGCCCGGGCGAGATGGCGGAATTCACTGGCCGGGCGCGCGCTCAGCGGCGGCGCAAGCGGGGCCTTGCGGGCAAAGAGCCGCGCAACCCCCATGATCACCCAACGATCGAAGCTAAAAAGAAGATCCGGCAGACCCAAGGGCACGCTCTTTCCGGCAGGCAGCGGGATTGGCTGGGGTGCCCATGCTATACCGCTTTGTGCCCTGCCGCAAAGCGTTGGCCGCAAAGGCTATTTTGCCGCTGTTGCCGCAGAGAGCGCGGCGGCAGTCGCCGCATCGGCGGGAAAAAACGCCTCGATCGCCAATTCCGCCAGCGTCACATCCACCGGCGTGCCGAACAGGGTGGTTGTGCTGAAGAAGGCAAGCTCCTGCCCGCCGGCCATCCTGAGGCGCAGCGGCACCACCATGCCGGCATAATCCGTCAGCGGTGCCGGCGGGTTTCGGGGGGCTTTCGGCGCCGGCAGGGCCTTGAGTTCACCCATCAGCGCCATCAGCGTGACATCGGCGGTAAGGTCGATCTGGTGTTGCAGCCGCTCCAGCAGATGGGCGCGCCATTCTGTAAGATTGATAATGCGCGGGGCGAGCCCGTCCGGATGCAGGCTGAGGCGCAGCACATTGACAGGCGGCGTCAGCAGGGCCTCGGCCACCCCTTCCAGCAGCGGGGCGACGGCGGCGTTGGCCGAGACCATGTGCCAGTGCCGGTCAAGGGCGAGCGCCGGATAGGGCTCATGCCCCTTCAGCACCAGCTCGATGGCGCGGCGGGCGGGGGCCAGAGCGGGATCATCCAGCCGGCGCTGGGGAAAGACCGGGGCAAAACCGGCAGAAACCAGCAGGCCGTTGCGCTCGCGCAGCGGAACCTCAAGCTTTTCCGCCAGCATCAGCAGCATGTCCCGGCTGGGGCGCGAGCGCCCGGTTTCCACAAAGCTCAGATGCCGGGCCGAAATGCCGGCCTCCAGCGCAAGGTCAAGCTGGCTGAGGCGCCGGCGCTGGCGCCAGTCCTTGAGCCGGGAGCCAACGGGCTGCGGCGCGGTGCCGGGAGAAGCGGGGCGGGAGAGAAGCTCTGTCATGATGGCCCACTCTAACCGGCGTGGCGGCCTTGTTTCCATTACCTGCCAGGTAATCGACGGCAACACCTGCTGGCGCCAGCATCGGGCCATGGCAGCCGGATTGGCCGGGTGCCGGTCCCCTGACGGGAGAGAAAAATGACCAACGCCCAGATTGCCGCCACCGTGCTGGCCGAACGTTATCTTGCCCTGTGGAACGAGGCTGACGGGGCGCGCCGCCGGCGCCTCATCTCCACCACCTGGGCCGCCGGGGCGCGCTATGTCGACCCGATGATGGGGGCCGAGGGGCATGAGGCCATCGATGGCATGATCGCCGCCGTGCAGGAGAAGTTCCCCGGCCTGCGCTTCAGCCTTGCCGGCACGCCGGATGGGTATGGCGACCGGGTGCGGTTTTCCTGGGCGCTCGGCCCGGCCGGCGGTCCTGCCATCGCCCATGGCACCGATTTCGCCGAGCTGGACGGGGAAGGCCGCTTTGTCAGCGTGACGGGGTTTCTCGATGCCCGTGCGGCGTGAGGTGCCGTAAAAGAAAAAAGGCCGTCGGGGCTTTCTGCCCGGCGGCCTTTTTTGTCCTGTAAAGCCAGCGCTCAGGCGGCGATGGCCTGCAACGGCTTAGCCATGTGGAACTCGGTGGTGTCGCTGGGGTCGCCCAGCTTGCGTGTGGCACCGGACATCACGTAACCAAGGCGCTGATAGGCGACATGGGCGGTGGTAAAGCGCGTGTCGGTCCAAAGCTCCATCATACCGAAGCCGCGCTGACGCGCTGCTTCTTCGGCCCGGCTCACCAGTAGGCGGGCAACACCCTGGCCGCGCAGGCTGCTATCGACATAAACCCGCTTCAGCTCGGCGCCGGCGTCCGTCGGCGCATAACCGCCGCTTGCCAGCAGGCGGCCATCCGCCGTTTCGCCCACCCAGATTTCGCCGCCCTTGGCGGCAAACTCGGTAGCGACGGCGAAAAGGTCGGCATCCCAGAAGCGCGGGTCGATCAGGCAGTTCTCATATTCCGCAAAACATTTGGCGATGAGATGGAGGATGCCGGGGGCATCGCTGTCGCGGGCGGGGCGGAAGGTGAGGGTGGTGGTCATGTCCGGGCGGGTCTTGCAAACGGGGGGAAGAAGAGGAGTGGAGGCCGGGCGGTTTATGCCAGCCAGGTATCCGCGGGATCAGTAGCGGCTGGTGGCCGCCGCCCAGTCCCAGTAAAGCTCGCGGGCGCGGCGGGTGACGGGGCCGGCCTGCAGGCTGCGCTCTTCAAGGCGGGTCAGCGGGGCGACCTTGCCGTAATTGCCGGTAGAGAAAATCTCGTCCGCGCCGCGCAGCATCGCCGGGGTGATGATGGCTTCTTCCACCTTCACGCCGTCAGCCTTCAACAGGCCCATGACGCGGGCACGGGTAATGCCGGCCAGGAACGTGCCATTGGCGATGGGGGTCAGGGCAACGCCGTCCTTCACCATGAAGATGTTGGAGGAGGCGAACTCTGCCACATTGCCCATCACGTCCAGCATGACGGCATTGTTGAAGCCGGCACGGCGCGCGCTGGCAATGGCGCGCGCGCTGTTGGGGTAAAGGCAGCTCGCCTTGGCATCGGTCGGCGCCATGGAGGGCATGGCCCGGCGCTCTTCGGCGAAGTTGGCGGCAAAGCCGTCAAAGCCCGGCATGGCGAACGGCTCCAGCACCACTGCCCAGCCGATATCGTCGGGATCGGGCATCACGAGGCCGGAGCGTGCCCACATCATCGGGCGGATATAGACGGCCGCGCCGGGGCCCATCTTGCGCACGCCTTCCATGGCGATGGTCTGGATTTCCTGCGCGCTCACCGGGGCATTCATGCCGAGCGCCGCGGCCGAGCGGATAACCCGCTGGCAATGCAGGTCAAGGTCGGGTGCGAGGTTTTCAAAAGCACGCGCGCCATCGAAGACAACGGTACCAAGCCACGTCGCCTGATCGGTGGCACGCATGAGCGGCGGGTTGCCCTCATGCCAGGCGCCTTCGAAATAGGTGAGTGCCGTACCGCTCATGCCGCTTCGATCCTTAGCTTGTGTCAAATCCCGGGGAAAGGAGAGTGAAGCGCCATAATGCGGGGATAGGCGATGAGCGCAAGCCGCGAGGTGTCGCCATACATTCGCCGGTAACCAGGGCGAGAACCGGGAAGGGTGGCAGGGGGCGGGGCCGGACTGTGATCGTCTACGCCTTATGGCAGCTTGAGCTTGCCGGCCATAAGGCGTTGAATTGCAACGAGGGAAGTTTGAAGCATATGGGTGACAGTATGGACCACGACATAACAGCACTCCCCAGCAACAAGCTGCAGATCGCGTCACCCTCCTATGAAGTGGCTGCGCACGACCAGGAGTTCCTGCTCGGTGATTCCATGCGCGGCGTGCGTTTCCTGCTGGAATATTCCAAGGCCGAGGAAATGCTGCGGCGCTGGCACATCCGCTCGACCATCGTGGTCTTCGGCAGTGCCCGCACCAAGCAGGACGGGCCGGGCAAGCAGCCCTTCTGGTATGAGGAAGCGCGCCGTTTCGGCCGCATCGCCTCCGAGCGTGGCGGTGCGCTCGAAGGCGGGCTGCTGGGCTCCAGCGTGGGCCCGCGCGACAATGTGATCGCCACCGGCGGCGGCCCGGGCATCATGGAGGCGGCCAATCGCGGCGCCTATGACGCCGGCGCCCCTTCCATCGGCTACAACATCACCCTGCCGCACGAGCAATATCCCAACCCCTATTCCACGCCGGAACTCACCTTCCGTTTCCATTATTTCGCCATGCGCAAGATGCACTTCGTCATGCGCGCCAATGCGCTGGTGGTCTTCCCCGGCGGTTTCGGCACGCTGGATGAACTGTTCGAGCTGGTGACGCTGACACAGACCGGCAAATCCAGCCCGATGCCGCTTTTGATGTTCGACAGCGAATACTGGAAGAAGGTCATCAATCTCGATGCCCTCGTCGAGGCCGGCATGATCGACCCGAAGGATATCGAGCTCCTGCAGTTCGTCGACGATGCCGAGGATGCCTGGGACCTGCTGTCCAGCCAGGGCATCGGCCTGCCGCCGGCGTGACCTGCCCTCGTTTCCTTCCCCACCGGAGTGGGGAAGGTGTCACGAAGTGACGGATGGGGGTAATGAGGTGAGGCCATTCTCAGGCCAAGCCCGGTAACAGAGTCATTACCCCCACCGGCCCTGCGGGCCACCTCCCCGATGCGGGGAGGATTTTCTTTTCCGCTTCAGAGCCTTGTCCTTCCCTTCTCGGGGAAGGTCCGGCGCAGCCGGGGATGGGGGTAATGAGGTGAGGGAATGTGCCGGCCTCACCCGTCGATCAGGGCCTTGCGCAGCCGGGTCATCAGCGCGCGGCGCTCGGCATCGCTTTTGCCGTGCTCCAGCCGGTTGCCGATATCGAAGACGAGGCGCGACATGTCGTTGTGCCAGTCCTGATGGCCGAGCTGCTGCGCTTCCAGCCGGTGCATGCGGGCAGGGGCGAGCGCCCACGGGTGGCAGGGACCGAGCGTATAGGCGGCATCAAGCGTGGGCAGGGTCACGGCGCCGGCAGGCAGCAGCCCTTCTACCCGGGCCTTTAGCCCCTCCAGCCCGTGTTCCTCGCCATGGACAAGAAAGAGCCCGCGCCGGATTGGCCCGCGCGCCTTGATCCAGTCGGCCAGCTCGGGGCCGTCGGCATGGCCGGAATAAAGATCGAGCGTGCGGATGCGGGCGCGCACCATCACCTCGTCGCCCTGGATGCGCACCTGGCTTGCCCCCTGCTGCAGGATGCGGCCGAGCGTGCCTTCGGCCTGGAAACCGACAAACAGTACCGTCGTCTCCGGCTTCCACAGCCAGGATTTCAGCCGGTGGCGAATGCGCCCGGCCTCGCACATGCCGCTGGCCGAGATGATGATCTGGAACTCATGCGCGCGGTCGAGCGCCATGCTCTGCTCGACGCTTTCGGTAAAACGCACATTGCGGGCATGGAGCGCGCGGATGAGCGCCTCGCCGCCCTCCATGGAGCGGGCGTTGGAGTCGAAGATCTCGCTGGCACGGGTGGCGAGCGGACTGTCGATGACCACCGGCAGGCGCGGCAGCGCCCCTTCCTCCATCAGGCCGACAAGATCGACCAGCAGTTCCTGCGTGCGTTCGACAGCAAAGGAGGGGATGAGCAGCACGCCGCCCGGCTTGTTGGCGGCCTTTACCTCTTCCTTCAGCAACTGGCGGCGCTGGGCGGCATCGACATCCGGCCGGTCCTCGGCGCCATAGGTGGATTCGCAGATGATGAAATCGACACCGGAGGGCCCTTCCGGGTCATGTTCCAGCAGCTTGTAGCGCGGGCCGATATCGCCGGAGAAAAGGAGGGTGGTGGTCTCGGTCTTTGCCTCACCGCCCTTGTCCGTGGTGGCCGGTATGCAGGTCACCTCGATCTCGATGGAGCTGGAGCCGAGCAGGTGGCCGGCATTCCAGTAGCGGGCGCGCACATTGGGGGCGATGTCGTTCCACTCTCCCAGCTTCACCGCGCGGAAGAAGGTAAGGCAGGAGACGGCATCGCTGGCGGTATAGATCGGCTCGATGGTGTCGCGGCCACGCCGGCGGTTGCGGCGGTTGAGATGCTCCACCTCCATTTCCTGAATGTGGCCGCTGTCCGGCAACATCACTTCGCACAGGTCGATGGTCGGGCGGGTGGCATAGATCGCCCCGTCATATCCGTCGCGCACCAGCTTGGGCAGCAGGCCGGAATGATCGATATGGGCGTGCGTCAGCAGGACGGCGTCCAGCTCCTTCGGATTGAAGGGAAAGTCGCGGTAGTTGAGTTCCTTCTCCGTCTTGGAGCCCTGGAACATGCCGCAATCGATGAGGACGCGGCTTTCCCCCGCCTCCAGCAGATAGCAGGAGCCGGTCACCGTATGGGTGGCGCCGTGGAAATGGAGGGTGGGGGAGTGCTTGAGGTCCATGCTGCCGCCTTCTGTCTGGCCGGTCGCAGCAAAGATGCGCCGGCCTTCGGGGGATGCAGACATGATCCCGGCGTCCGCCGGTGGCCGCATTGATCAAGGTCAAAGCGCCGGCGGGAAAAGAACGGGAAGGCTCAGGGAGTTACTGGCTGGCCCACAGGATGCGCGCCATCCACGAGATTTCACTCGGATGGAAGGAGCGGGGCGGGAAATCGGGGTTGAGGGAGGCAAGCTCCACCCGGCTGTCGGTCTTGACGCTGATCTGCTTGGCCATCACCTCGCCGCCGCGCGTGCGCACCACCACGCGGTCGCCGCGACGGATGGATTCTTCCGGCGAGACGATGATGCGGTCGCCGTCGCGGTAGACCGGCTCCATGCTGTTGCCGGTCACTTCCAGCGCATAGATCTTCTGGCCGGCGATGTCGGGGAACATCACCTCGTCCCAGCCCTGGCCGACCGGATAGCCGCTGTCGTCGAAGAACCCTTCGCTGCCGGCCTGGGCATAACCGATAACCGGAATGCGGCGCACCGCCTGCACGGCCGGCGCCTGACCGGCAAGTTCCACGAACTCGCCGAGGCTGGCGCCCGTTGCTTCCAGCACCTTGGAAACACTCTCCGTCGAGGGCCAGCGTTCCTTGCCGCCGCCGGAAATGCGCTTGCTGGGATTGAAGGTGGTGGGGTCCAGACCTGCACGACGGGCAAGGCCGGAGGCCGAATAGCCGTATTTTTCGGCCAGCCGGTCGATCGCCCGCCATATGTCCGCATGTCTGAGCATGGGAAGGTTTTCGCATAATCAGGAAAACCTGTCTTTAAGATAAAATTCCTAATTTTTCTTGACGGCTTGAGGCGACTGATGTTTTCTACCATCAATAGAACAAAACAGGAACATCAGGCGTTCAAAAATCAGCGCCGGATGGGAACGACCAGAGGAGTTCTTCCCTATGACCCAGCAAACACAAGAGGCCCGGAACGCTGCCCACGATGCAGCAGCAGAGCGCCGCACGCGGCTGGCCGAAAGCATTGCCGCCTGCGGCATCGGTGCGGTGCCGTTTTCCTCCAGCGACGAGGCGGTGCTGTGGTTTGCCCGCGCGCAGGAGGCCCGGCGCGACGGGGCGCGTTTTTCCGCCGGCAAGGGCGAGGTGGAGCGCCCGTGCGAGCCGCTGGACATCCTGTCGGTGATCGACCGGCTGTGGCGCGCGCGCCGGCTGCTGCGCGATCATCTGATGGTGCTGGCCCATTACGCCCGCCGCCAGTTGCCGCCGGTTACCGACCGGCGCATGGAAATGCGGGCCCACACCCTGTGGCGCGAGGCGATGGCGGTGATCGATCCGGTGCTGCGTGCCAAGGGCATCGTGCGATGACTGCCGTCACCCCCGTGCCGACACCCTTTGCCGCCCGGCAGGGATTGGGCGGGGGTCCGATGGCCACGGGCGCACCGGCAAGGCCGCAGGCCTGGGTGGTCTTTACCGGTCGCACCGACCTTGGCTGGCTCAAACTGCTGCGCCAGGGCTTTCGCCATTGTTTTGTGCTGCTGCGGCAGGACGGGCTGTGGCTCCGGGTCGATCCGCTCGCGGCTCATACCGAGATCGAGGCGCTGGCCCTGCCGCCGCTTTATGACCTACCGGCCTGGTATGAGGCGCAAGGCTGCCGCGTGGTGCCGGTGCGCCTCAGGCGCGGCCATCGCCGCCCTGCGCCCGTCGCGCTCTTTTCCTGCGTCGAGGCGGTGAAGCGCGTGCTCGGCCTGCATGCCCCCGCCGTGCTCACCCCCTGGCAGCTCTACCGCCATTTGACCGGCCGCGCCGCCGCGCCCTGAGGCCGCCATTCGCCCACCGCCGGACCGTCAACAAAGGAGTGCCTTCCCATGGGATTGCTGCGCGATGTGCTTGCCCCTGCCGTTTCGGCTTCCGCGTCAAAGGTAGCGGCTCTCTCCGTGCCCGCGGCAGCGGCACTGCCCGACCTGCCGGAGACACTGGCCGGGGATGCGGCTGATGAGAGCGCGGCAACGGCTGTTGCCGCCGCCGAAGACACCGGCGCGCCGGACGGGCAAGCGGATGTTGCGGGCGGTACGGCCACCGTGCGCAGCCATCGCCCGGAGACCATAGCCACTTCCTGGCGCGGGCTGGTGGATGAGCTGCTGCCTGTCGCCACCCGCAAGAACCTGCTGGGGGAGTAGGCCGGAAATGAGCCGCCCGAACCGTGCCCCCGCCGCTTCCCGCAAGCCTGCGACAGGCCGCGCGGCCAACGGGCGCGCCTCCGCCGCACTCTCCGCAACGGCCCGCCTGCTGGCACAGTGCCGCCGCGCCCTGGCCGCCCGGCGCGGGTGGGAGGGGCACTGGCAGGAATGTTACGACCATGTGCTGCCGCAGCGGGACGGTTTTGCCATGAGTGCCCCCGGCGCCAAACGCGGCGACCGGCTGTTTGACGGCACGGCGCCCGATGCGGCCGAACAGCTGGCCGCAAGCCTGCTTGCCAACCTCGCCCCGCCCTGGTCTGCCTGGCTGGGCCTCGTGCCCGGGCCGGACCTTTCGCCAGCCGAGCGCGAGCGGTTTTCTCCGGTGCTGGACCGGGCGGGCGCTGCGCTCCTCATGCATTTCGACCGCTCCAACTTTGCCGTCGAGCTGCATCAGGCCTTTCTCGATCTGGTGATCGGCGGCACGGCGAGCCTGCTGTTCGAGGAAGCGCCGCCGGGCGAGCTTTCCGCCTTTCGCTTCACCGCCGTTCCGCTGTCGGCGCTGGCGCTGGAAGAAGGGCCGCAGGGCGCGCTCGACATCACCTTTCGCCAGCTGCGCCTTGAGGCGGGCGAAATCGCCGCCCGCTTTCCTGCTGCCCGCCTGCCGGACGGTCTGGCCGAGCCTGCCGGCAGCCCGGCAGAGGCCCCGCAACTTATCGATCTGGTGGAGGCGGTGGTGCCGCTGCCGCCGGCCGAGGGCGGCGGTTATGCCTACAGCCTGCTGCTGGCCGGGCAGGAGGGGGAGGCGCCGCTCGCCAGCGGGCGTTTTGCTACCAGCCCCTTCATCAATTTCCGCTGGATGAAGGCGCCGGGGGAAACTTACGGCCGCTCCCCGGTGATGAAGGCGCTGCCCGATATCAAGACCGCCAACAAGGTGGTCGAGCTGGTGCTGAAGAACGCTTCCATCGCCGTCACCGGCATCTGGCAGGCGGATGATGACGGGGTGCTGAACCCGGCCACCATTCGTCTGCTGCCCGGCACCATCATCCCCAAAGCCGTGGGGTCGGCGGGCCTGCAGCCCTTGCAGGCGCCGGGACGGTTCGACGTATCGCAGATCGTGCTCGACGATCTGCGACAGCGCATCCGCAAGGCGATGATCGTCGACCGGCTGGGGCTGGTGGGCGAAGCGCGGATGACGGCAACCGAAGTCATCGAGCGCAGCAGCGACATGGCGCGCCTGCTGGGCGCCACCTATGGCCGTCTGCAGGCCGAACTCCTGACCCCGCTCATCCGCCGCGGCCTTGCCATCCTGCGTCGCCGGGGCGAGGTGCCGGATCTCCATGTCGATGGCCGCACGGTTGATCTGCAATACCGCTCCCCGCTCGCCCAGGCCCAGCGCCAGCGCGACGTGCAATCCATCCTGCGCTGGATCGAGGCGGCCGGGGGGCTTGGCGCAGACGGGCTCGCCGCCGTGGATGCCGGCGCGGCGGCGCGCTGGCTCGGCCGGGCGCTGGGCGTGCCCGGGGAACTGATCCGCGAGTTGCCGGTGGATGCCGGCACCGGTGCGTCATGAACGCGGGCGGCGTGGCCGGGGATGGCTGGGACTGGTTTGCTCTGCCGCCCGTCGCCGGTGCTGCGCCGGAAGTGGGCGGGCTTGCCGCCGACTGTGCAGCCTGTTTTTCCGGCCCGGCCGGCGAGCGCCTGCTGGCCCGTCTTGCCGCCATGACCGTGGGCCGGGCGCTTGCCCCCGGCGCCGGCAAGGCGGCGCTGCGCCATCTGGAAGGCCAGCGGGCGCTGGTGCTGGCCCTGATGCGCCTTGTGCTTGCCGGCGGCGGCCGCCTTGCCCCAGCCGCCAGATTGCTGGCTGCGGATAGCCCTGCCGTCAATTCCACCACCCAACACTCCCCTGAAGAGAAGGAGCTTTCGCGATGACCGATCTGCTTGCCTATGACGCCGCGCCCGATCCCGCCGCTCCGGCGGCGCAGAGTGTGGCCGTGCTTCCTCCGGCCGGGGCGGAAGTGTCCGTGCCTGAAACGGAGGCCATCGGTCCGGTGCTGGTGGCGCCGGAGCTGTTTGCCGGGCGGCTTGCCGTACCGGCCAAGTTTCTTGACCCGGCTTCCGGCGCACTGCGGCTCGATGCGCTGGTGAAATCCTATCTGGAACTGGAACGGCACCTCTCGCGCCAGATCAGCGTGCCGGCGCCGGATGCCCCGATGGAGGCCTGGGGCCGGGCATGGCGCGCCATGGGCGTGCCGGAGACGGGGGAGGGCTATCAGATCAGCTGCGATCACGGCCTCTTTGCTGCCGACCCTGCCGTCAATGACCGCCTGAGCGCTGCCGGCTTTACCCCGCCGCAGGCCCAGCTCGTCTATGACCTTGCCGCCGACCATCTGGTGCCGATGGTGCGCGAGCTGCTGGCCGAAATGGCAGCCGAGCGGGAGATCGAGCGGCTCGTTGCCCATTTCGGCGGGCCGGAGCGCTGGCGGGAGGTCTCGCGCCAGCTGCTGGCCTGGGGCCGGGCCAACCTGCCGCCGCCGGCGCTGGAGGCGCTGGCCTCAAGCGCTGACGGGGTGCTGGCGCTCGAGCGTATGATGCTGGGCGGCGAGCCGGCGGTATCGGCGGCTGCCGGGGCGGCGGGCGGGCAGAACGGGGCCGGCCTCAAGCGTATGATGCGCGACCCGCGCTACTGGAAACAGCGCGACCCGGCTTTTGTGGCGGAAGTAACGGAAGGGTTCCGCCGGCTTTATTGCGGCGAGTGAGTACATCCGGAGTTAATTCAGGGCGGGAGATGTCATTCGGGATGCGCAACCGTTGCGCGAGGCTTGACCACAGGGGCCGATCCCGGCACGGTAGCTGAAGGCGCGATTGCCTTCAGCTCCGGCTGCTTACTCCCTTCGTGGTGTGACCATTTCACTATGGCTGCCGAGCCGCTTGCCTCCCTGAAGCAGCTTCTCCCGGTTCCGGGAGTTGATGGCAGCCTTGCGGCTTCGCTGGCGCCGGGCACGCTGGGCGAGCCTGCCATCCTGATCTTCGACACCGAAGACCGTCTGAAATGGTGGAACCGCCGGTTCGAGGATGTGTGCTCGACCCAGCAGCGCGACGGGCTGCGCATCGGGGCAACCTTCCGCGAACTTCTGGAATACTGGCTCGGTTTCCGGGTGCTGATGCCGAGCAATTCGTGCGATGCCAACAGCCTCGACCGGCGCCTTGCCCTGCATGACAATTATACCGGCCCGTTTCTGGAGAACTGGGGTGGGGGCTGGCTGATAACCTCGGAATACCGGCTGCCCGAGGGCGGCTGGATGGTGGTGCACACCCCGCTCATGGATACGGCGCGCGCCAGTATGGTGACGGGCGGGGTCGATACGCTTGACCTGCTGGCCGGTGCGCTGGAGACGGTGCCATCGCCGGCCCTTCTGATGGACAGCGCTTCCGGCATCCTCAGCTGGAACCGGCGCCTCGCCGCCCGTGTGATGGGTGCAGCAGCCCGCCAGTTGCAGATCGGCCTGCCGATCTCCGCTCTCTTCGAGGCGATGTCCGGCGGCGGTGCGCTACGCATCGCCCGCCCGCTGGATGAGGGCATCGAGGCCATGGCTTCGGAGGCTTTCGACATCCTTGCCCTTTCCGACGGGCAGCTTGTCACCCCGTCGCTGCGCCAGATCGGCAATGGCAACATGCTGGTCGTCTTCAACGAACTCAGCGGCAGTGCCCAGCGCAGCGGTCCGGCGACAGGGCAGTCCCTGTTCGAGGCGGCGTCGATGCCGCTGGCGCTGTGCCGGGTGGGCGACGGGCGCATCCTGCGCGCCAATGGCGCCTTTGCCGGCCTTGCCGGCATGGAAGCGTCGGCGCTTGTCGGACGCCCGCTGGAACGGGTCTGGCCCGGCGAGACGGTGGCGGTGCTTGCGGCAGGCGTGCGCAGCGGCATGGTCGCCTCCAGCGCGGAAGTCGCGATTTCGCACAGCGGCAGCATCCTGTGGTTCAGCGTGGCGATGAGCCACGCCCAGCATCATGGCGAAAACTGCATGCTGCTGTCCTTCTCCGATGCCTCGCGTTCGCGCCGGGCGCTGGAGCTCCTGCGCACCCGCGAGCGCCAGCTTGCCGCCGTGGTGGAGGCCGGGCAGGACGGCGTGTTCGACATTGCGCCGGATAGCGGTGTTGCCAGCTTCTCCCCGCGGTTCTGGACCATGCTGGGTTTCAGCGAGCAGGAGGTGCTGCGCGCCGGCTGGCAGATGACCTCGCTTTCCGAGCTGGTCTCGCGCATGCATCCACAGGATGCTATCGCCTTCAATGCCGAGCTGGACCGGCTGCTGGCCGGGGTTGCCGATGGCGACTTCAACTGGATGGGCCGCCTGCGCGCGCCCGGCGATGACTGGGGCTGGGTGGTGCTGCGCGGGCGCCTTGCCCGCGATGGCTCGGTGCGGCGCCTGCTCGGCATCTCTACCGACCTCACGGTACAGAAAAAAGCCGAGATCGAGCTGCTGCGCGCCCGCGATCTTGCCGAGGCCGCCAACCGCACCAAAACCGCCTTTCTCGCCACCATGAGCCACGAGATGCGCACCCCGATGCATGGGGTGCTGGGCGTGCTGGAATTGTTGGCCGACACCGCACTGACGGATGAGCAGAAGGATCTCGTCAAACTGGCGCAGGGCAGTGCCTCCGGCCTGCTCTCCGTGCTCGACGACATCCTTGATTATTCCACCATCGAAGCCGGCCAGCTGCGCCTTGAGCAGAAGGTGACCGATCTGCCGACGCTGCTGCAGGAGGCTGCGGGCGGCGAGTTGGAAGAGGGGGTGCGCCGCAAGGGGCTTACGCTGGCGCTCGATGTGGCCAGCCCCGGCGTGCCGCGCCGTGTGCTGTGCGATCCGGCGCGCGTGCGCCAGGTGGTAGGCCATCTGCTCTCGAACGCCGTCAAGTTTACCCGAGAGGGCGGCATTATCCTGCGCCTTTTCGCCGTGCCGCGGCCGGACTGGGCCGAGCCCGGCCAGCTGGTGTGCCGCATGGAGGTGGAAGATACCGGCATCGGCATTCCGCCGGCGGCACGCGACCGGCTGTTTGCCCCCTTTACCCAGATAGACGCCACCACCACGCGCCGTTTCGGCGGCATCGGTGTGGGCCTGACGCTCTGCCAGCGCCTTGTGGAAAGCATGAACGGGCGCATCGGCGTAATGAGCCGGGAAGGTGCCGGTTCGCTCTTCTGGGTAGAGCTGCCTTTTGCACTCGTCTCCGACGGCAGCATGACGGCGGGCGAGCCGCTTGCCGGTGCGCGCCTGCTGCTGGCCGAGGCGCCGGACTGGTGCAGCCTTGCCGAACTTGGCCCCGATGCGCTGCCGGGCACCGCTGTGCCGGCTGCGGAACCTGCACGCGAGCGGCTGCGGGCACTGCATGGGCTCGGCGGGGAAGCCGTGATGGCCCTTTCCGCCGGCGAGGCGCTGGAGACTCTGGCCCTTTCGCGCCCGCATCTGGTGCTGCTGGATGCCGCCCTGCGTCAGGACGATCCCGCTGCCTTTGACCGGCTGATCCAGCTGGCAAGCCCTTCCTGTCCGGTGCTGCTGCATGGTGACGGGGTGGATCAGGTGGCTGCCGGCGACGATATTCTGGTGCTGCCGGGCAGCATCAGCACCGGCGATCTGTGTGCAGAGGCCGTGGGCTTGCTGGCCCGCAGCCGTCGCCAGCAGCTGGAAGCACGGCGCGGCATGCCGGTGCTGGTGGCCGAGGACATGCCGGCGGCCCAGCTGGTGGTGGCAACCCAGCTCTCCCGTCTCGGCGTTCAGGCCAAGGTCGTCTCCAACGGGCTGGAGGCGCTGGCGGCACTGGAAGAGGGCGAGTACGGGCTGGTGCTGACCGACCTGCACATGCCGGAAATGGATGGTTACGGCTTCGTTGCCGAATGGCGCCGCCGCGAGCGTGATCGGGGGGCGGCCCTGCCGCTGCCCATCGTGCTGCTGACGGCGGACATTCCGGGACGCGACCAGCGCCAGGCACTGGCGGGGGTGGATGATTTCCTGGTGAAGCCGGTCACGCGCGACACTCTCGACCTTGCACTGCGCCGGTTCGGCATTACCGCTCCGGCGGGCGCAGAGGCGTTGGCCGCCGTGCCGCCGGCCCTTGCCGTCGCCGATATCGCCAACCGGCCGACGCCGGTTTTTTCCGCCACCATGCTGTCCGCCGAAGCCCGCCGTCCTGCCGCAGCCGGACAAGTGCCGGCGGCCCTGCGCCCTGTGGCGCCGCCGCCCATCGATGCCGGCGTTTTCGGGGCGCTGATCGGTGATCTTGGCGATCCTGCCATCGAGATCCTTGAGTTTTTTGCTGAAACCACCGCCGCCCAGATGATGCAGCTTGAAGAAATGGTGTCGCGCATCCGTGCCGGCGAAATGGTGGCCGAGGCGCCGCCGCTCGCCCACGCGCTCAAGGGCGCGGCGGCAAGTGCGGGCGCCATGATGCTGTCTGCGCATCTGGCCGCCGTGCAGGCGGCGCTGAGGGAAGGACCGGTGGGGGCGGAGGACGCGCTCTCTTCCATGCAGGCGGGCCGCACGGAATATGAGCGCGTGCTTTCCTATGTGGCCGATCTGCGCGCCGGGCGTGCTGTTCTGGGGCAAACTGCGACAGGCAATCCGGCGTGATGCCGGCATAGCGAGGAGGATGCCATGGCTGGACTGGAATCAGGAGTGGCAGACATCGCCGGCAAGGCCGGGCAGGAACTGGCCGGACTGACCATTCTGGTTGCCGAGGACCATGATTTTGTGCGTGTCGTCATGGCCCGCGTGCTGCGCGGCGCAGGCGCCGAGGTAATCGAGGCGCGCGAGGGCGGGGAGGCGCTGGAGCGCCTTGCCGCCGCGCCGACCCGGCCGGATATCCTGCTGTGTGACCTCGGCATGGAGCCGATGGATGGCGCGAGCCTGATCGCCACGCTCAAGGAACGTGGCATTGCACTGCCGACCATCATCCTGACCGGAGACGGTGGCGGGGTTCCGAGGACGCTGGAGCCTATTGCCGTACTGACCAAGCCGGCGAGCCGCGAAAAACTGATCGCCGCCATAAGGCGCACGATCTGAGCGGATTTTTTAGGGGAAGAGCCCGCTGCGTTTACGCTCAGGCGATGATGTCGAGCGCCGTCTTCATCATGTCGTCGGCCACGCGGGTAACCTTGGCGTTGGCGCTGTAGGTTACTTTTTCGCTCAAGAGATCCGTCGCTTCGCGCGCCTCATCCACATCCGGCATCGCCACCAGCCCGTCGGCATTGGCGTTGGCATCGTCCGGCGAATAGGTGGTGACGGGGGGAGTGGTGGAGGGGGTGGTAACCGCCACCGTGCCGGCGCTGTTACCGCCGGCAACCACGGCACTTTGCTGGGTGGTGAGCGGCTGGTAGGCCTGAACGCCGCTGGTGGCGGTGGCGCCAACCGTGCCGCTGGTGCGGGCATTGGCGATGTTGGACGCCGTGGCCGCGGCGCGCGTCTGCTGCGCCATCATGCCGGAAAGGGAGATTGAAAGGGCGGCGTTCATCGGGTCTTGCCTTGGCCAGGAAGCGGCAGGTTCAGATAGGTCATACCATAAAGCCGCATGCCGGGCCGGGGCAACCAGCCTTATGGACAGGTCTGCCATCCGGTGGGGGCGGGCGCAGTCCTTGGCGCAAAGGGGTGTTTCGTGGCAAACCCGCCGGGTGAAACGCTTTTTTGAACTGCCCGTCCATGCCCCATCTCATCACCGATCCCGCCGACCCTCGCATAACCGCCTATCTAAACCTGCGTGACCGCGATCTGGCCGATCTCGGCACCGGCGAGGGCGGTCATGGCGGTCGCTTTATTGCCGAGGGCGAGGTGGTGCTGCGGGTGCTGGCCACGCGCGGGCGTTTTGCCGTCGAGAGTGTGCTGATCGACGCAAAGCGCGAAGCGGCGCTGGCGCCCATCCTGTCGGCATTGGCGCCGGAAGTGCCGGTTTATCTCGCCGGACGGGCGGTGCTGGATGCGATTGTCGGTTTTCCGCTCCACCGCGGTATCCTGGCGGTTGGCCTGCGCCAGCCGGATCCGGATCCGGCGGCCCTGCTGGCCTCGGTGGCGGAAGGGGAGCCGGTGCTGGGTCTGGTGGGTATCGCCAATCACGACAATATGGGCGGCATTCTGCGCAACGCGGCTGCCTTTGGCGTGCGGGCCGTGCTGATGGACGAGACCTGCTGCGATCCGCTTTACCGCAAGGCCATCCGCACCTCGGTGGGCGGGGCGCTGGTGGTGCCATGGACGCGGGTGGGCTCCGGGCTCGATATGGTGGGCGTGCTGGAGGCGGCAGGGTTCTGCCCCATCGGCCTTTCCCCGGCCGGAGCGGATGATCTGGCCGATCTTGCCCGGCTGCCGCGCCCGGCGCTGATCCTGGGGGCCGAAGGGCCGGGCCTGCCGGATGCCGTGCTGGCAAGGGCCCGGGCGGCGCGTATTCCCATGCGGGCGGATTTCGACAGCCTCAATGTCTCCACCACCAGCGGTATCGCCCTTTATGCCCTGACCCGCCGGCCGGGCTGAACCGCGGACAGAAGGGTTTTCGGCGGCGGACTAGTGAGGGTCATCGGCCGCTGCCCGGCGCGGGCGCTATGCCGCTACTCTTCTTTTCGTAACAGTTTGCCCTGCCTGAAGAAGGCGGGTGTGATCTCTGCTTTTTTTCAAAAAGAAATTTTTATTTTCAACGGCTTGGCAAGGACGTGGCCAGATCCGTCCGACATCGGTTTCGTTATATCTCGATATAGATCTCGATATATCTTGACTCCCGATATGTCGAAACTATCTAGATATATCGAGACCTGTATCGAACCCTAACGGAGCTATCATGAAATTCAGGGACTTTCGCGGCTTTGGCCGCCACTTCCATCATCCGGAGGATTTTGACGGCGGCGAGCGCGGTGGGCGCGGTTTTGGCCGTGGCTTCGGCCATCGTCATCGCGGCGGCCGCATGTTCGACTATGGCGAGCTGCGCCTGCTGGTGCTGGCCCTCATCGCCGACCAGCCGCGCCACGGCTATGAGCTGATCAAGGCGATCGAGGAACGTCTGGGCGGTGCCTACAGCCCCAGCCCCGGTGTGATCTATCCGACGCTCGCCTGGCTTGACGACATGGGTTACGCCGCCGCCGAGGCCGATGAGGGCGGGCGCAAGCGTTATCGCATCTCGGCAGAGGGCGAGGCCTTTCTTGCCGCCAACCGGGCCGCGGCCGATGCGCTGCTGGCGCGCGGCGGCAACAACAGCGCCGGCGGCGAAGGCGAGGGTTATGCCCGCGGCGGCCGCTGGGCTGGCGTGCCGGTCGGCATCGTGCGCGGCATGGAAAACCTCAAGCTGGCCCTGCGCCTGCGCATTCGCGGCGGCACGCTGGATGCGGCCGCGGCCGAAAAGATTGCCGCGGCGCTCGATGAAGCGGCGCGTGCCATAGAAAAGGCCTGAGGCCTGCTCAACCTTCCTTGAAGGGTATCCGGAAAAAGCCGGATACCCGGGAGCATCACATCATGACTGAGACACCGACTGTGGCAGGCACCGTTGCCGTTGCCACCATCCCCACCTCCCATGCCAGCCGCTATCTGCAGCAGATGGCCAAGCACTTCCAGCACAAGCTGCCGGTAACCTTCGATCCCCATGCCGGCACGGTTAAATTCTCGATCGGCGATTGCGGCATGGCAGCGAGTGAAACCGCGCTGACCCTGACGCTGGTTGCCGCCGATGCCGGCCAGATGGACCAGCTCAAGGATGTGGTGGTGCGCCATCTCGTGCGCTTTGCCTTCCGGGAAGAGCTGGCCATCGCCTGGCAGGTCATCTGAAGGGGAAAGCGCCCGAAATGCCCTATCAGGAACTGGCGGTGGACGTGCGGCTTGCTGCCGTGCTCGGCACCTATCATGACCGCATGGACGCCGAACGCGGCCTGCCGCGTCTGCGGGCGCCCGGGTTCGCCGTCAATCCGGGGGCAGGGTTGCTTGCGGCAGAAGACCCCGATAACCAGCGTTTGCTGGCGGTCGGGCCGGAAACCGGACGCCTGCTCAACATCATGGCGCGCAGCCTTGAAGCCCCGACCATCCTGGAGCTTGGCACTTCCTTCGGGTACTCAACCGTCTGGCTGGGGGAGGCGGCGCGGGCCAGCGGCGGGCAGGTCATTACCATCGAGCAGTTTGCCCACAAATCGGCTTATGCCCGCGAGATGGCGGTGAAGGCGGGGCTCCGTGCACAGGTCGATTTTCGCATCGGCGATGCGCTGGAGATTATCCCGACGCTGGCGGCCGGCATCGATTTCGTGCTGGTCGATTTGTGGAAGGACCTCTACGTGCCGTGCCTTGAGGCCTTCTATCCGCTGCTCAATCCCGGCGCCATCGTGGTGGCCGACAATATGCTGAGGCCGGGCGGGCCGGCGGCCGAGCGGTATCGCCGCGCCGTGGCGGCCCTGCCGGGAATGGTAAGCCTGTTGCTGCCGGTTGGCTCCGGCTTCGAGGTCAGCCGGTACAGCCCCGTTGCGTCATGAGCCGGTTGCCAGCGCGGGGTTTGCCCTTGCGCCTTAAAGGCTGACGCTGGCTTCGGTCAGCGGCTCGTAGAACGAGCGGTCGCGCAGCACGTTTTCCGCAAGGGTCTTGGTGGTGTGGTACTTGTCGTTGACAATCCGCACATAGGGGCGGCCATCGATGCCTTCCCACATGGCTTCCACCCGCCAGTCCTTGTTGAAGACATTGCCCAGAATATCACGGCCGGCCTCGCGAAAACGGCTACCGACCTGGAGAGGCTGTCTGTTTCTGGCCATGGCGGCTGTACCTCATAAAAAACGCGAAGGGAGCGAGCATTAGCCGCTTCCCGGTCGTGCGGATACCACATCTTGTCACATAGTGGACAGGATACCGTCAATTTATCCTAAAAGCGCATGATTGGAGAAGAGGGCGAACATAAAATAGTGCGCATTCGCCGGTGTGCATTTGGATAGGGTGGAGCGATTTTTGCGGGCGCACCCGGTGCGCTGGCGAGCCAGTCAGGAAAGCGTGGGCTTTCCCGTCCGTTTGGCCTGATACATCGCCCGGTCGGCCTTCTCGATCAGCGTGTCTATTTCGGTGCCGTCTTCGGCATAAAGCGCAAGGCCGAGGCTGGCATTGAGCCGCAACTGGTGCTGCTCGAAATTGAAGGGCGGCAGCATGGCTTCCTGGATACGTTCCATCACCCGGCCGGCCCCCTCGCGCCCGCCGACATCGCTGAGGATCATGCCGAATTCATCGCCGCCGAGCCGCGCCACGGTATCGGCATGGCGGGAAACCGTGGCCATGCGGCGGGCAACCTCGCAGATGGCGGCATCGCCGGCGCGGTGGCCATACTGGTCATTGATGGTCTTGAGCCCATTCATGTCGGCGATCATCACACCGAGCGTGCCGTGCTGACGCTCGGCCTGCGAGACGGCCTGCCGGAGCCGGTCGTAAAACAGCGAGCGGTTGGCAAGGCCGGTCATGGCGTCGTGGGTGGCGCGCTGGTAAAGCTCGTCCTCGCCATAACGGGCGGTATGAAAGAGGGCCGCGGCAATCAGGCCGTTGATAAGTTGCAGCAGCTGTACCTCGCGCGATCCGAAGGCGCCGGGCTCCGGAGAATGCAGCTTGAGCACGCCCACCGGCGCTCCGGCATACAGCAGGGGAGCCACCGCCATCGAGCGCAGACCGACGAGCCGGCAGGCGGCAAGATTGACCCTTGGGTCGGTCTCGCTGTCCGAGCACACCAGCACGTCGCCAGCCTCCAGACAGAGGCCCGAGAGGCTGCCAGGACGCTTGAGGCGAAGGCCCGGTTGCGGCTGGTTGCTGCCGCTGGCCGCACGGCAGGCCAGCTCTTCCTCTTCCACAAGTTCCAGGATGGCGCCGCTGCAACCGGCCATGGCACGCACCCGGTCGACCACCAGATCCATGACCTGGCCAAGGTCGGGGCCAATGCGCACGATCCCTGCCTGGAGATCGATGATCGCCATCAGAAGGTCGGGGTCGCGTTCGGGAGGCAGGGGGTGCCGTGTCATCGACCAGCTATTGGATTAGGCGGCATCTACAGTGCTGAGCACCCACTATAGTTGATAGATGCTTAAATTTTATTGACAAATCCACTCCGCAGGGTTGCGGCCATTTTAAAGAATGACAATTAAACCGCAGGGAAACACACAGTAGTGTGTGCTGCCGGTGTCTCATTGGCGGTGTTGATATGAGAAAAAAATCCTTTACAGGAGTGCCCACCTGGCATACCGTTGTTCCTGCCAACGCCCTTCCCATGCCCACGCTTGGCGGTGTTTGTCGCTCATCGGCGGGCGGAAGGTAAACGTGGCCGTGGCGGATGGTCTTGCTCCGCTTTTTTTCGGACAGTAGTGCTCCCTCCCTCTTCAAAGGCGCCGGCGACTGCCAGCGCAGCCGACGGTTCCTGCCTTTCCGATGGAAGGCGGCGGACCCGGTCGCCTGCGTGGGCAAGCGGTGCCTTTCTTTTTAGGCGGAGCCTGCCTCATCCGGAAAAGCGGGCGCTGCCCTTTCGCCTTTTCCCGTCTCTGGCCGCGCGTGGCGCACAAGCCGGACAGGGAGTTTTCCTTCTTCGTCCTCATCAATTTGAAGGATAAAAATCCCATGTCCACAACGATCGACAAGGCTTTCGTCAAGCAGTTCGAAAGCGAGGTGCATGAGGCCTATCAGCGCCTCGGCTCCAAGCTGCGTACCACCGTGCGCTCCAAGCAGGGCGTGACGGGGGCTTCCACCACCTTTCAGAAGGTCGGGCGCGGTGTGGCCGGCCCCAAGGCGCGCCACGGCATGGTGCCGGTGATGAATGCCGACCACTCCACCGTCGAGTGTTTCCTTGCCGACTTTTATGCCGGCGACTGGGTCGACAAGCTCGATGAGCTCAAGACCAACATCGATGAGCGGCAGGTAACGGTGAATGCCGGTGCCTATGCCCTTGGCCGCAAGACCGATGACCTCATCATCGCCGCGCTCGACAGCGGCGTGACGGTTGCCGGCGACGGCAGCGACGGCCTTACCCGCGACAAGGTGCTGGAAGCTTTCGAGCTGCTGGGTACCGCCGAAGTGCCGGATGACGGCGAGCGTTACGCCATCGTCGGCTGGAAACAGTGGTCGCAGCTGCTGCAGATCGAGGAATTTGCCGATGCCGATTATGTCGGCAGCGACGATCTGCCGTGGAAAGGCACGCAGGCCAAGCGCTGGCTCGGCTCTTTGTGGATGCCGCATTCCGGCCTGACGCTCAGCGGCAGCGTGCGGCTGTGCCACTGGTATCACCGCAGTGCCATCGGCCATGCCTCCGGGGCGGATGTCACCACCGACGTTTCCTGGCATGGCGACCGTGCCGCCCATTTCGTCAACAACTGGATGAGCCAGGGCGCCTGCCTTGTCGATGGCGAGGGCGTGGTGACGCTGCGTTGCCTGGAGGCCTGAAGGCCGCTTTTCCCGGATATCCCCAGATATGAAGGAGATCTGCCATGGCTTTCCGCCAGCAGGATATGGGCGTTCTTGCCTACAGCAACGGCTTCACGCTCTGGCACTACCGCAGTGATGACACGGCGGCCACGGTTGCGGCCGCCGGTTATTTCAACGCTGCCGCCGCCTCGCTCAGGGCTGGCGACATGGTGCTGGCCAGCACCGCCCAATCCTCCAGCCCCGCGGCGAAGCTTATCGGCATCGTATCGGTGGCCAGCGGCGCGGTGACCGTCGCGGCCGCCTGACCGGCTTCCCCGACCCAGGCTCTACCGGGGCCCGGCCGCTGACGTGCAGCGGCCGGGCTTTTTCATTGACCGACAAGGAGACAAGCGATGCTCGCCAGTGACATCGCCATAACCTGCCGCGCGCTGGTGCGGCTGGGGGCGCGGCCTGTTGCCAGTTTTGACGAGGGCACGGCGGAAGCCGAAGCCGCCGGAGCGCTTTATGAAACCGTGCGGGACGGCCTGCTCAGCTGTTACCCGTGGAATTTTGCCAGTGCAGAGGCCGAACTGGTGGAACTGGCCGATCCGCCGCTTGCCGATTTTGCCCATGCCTTCGCGTTGCCCGTGGATTTTCTGCGCGCCCTTTCCGCCGGGGCGGGACGGGGGCGGGGGCTCGAATACCGCATCCGGGGCAATGCCCTTTTCTGCGACGCGCCCGCCGTTGTTCTCAGTTATCTCTTTCGCCCGGCCGAAGCGGATTTTCCGCCTTTTTTCACCCAGGCGTTGATTGCCCGCCTTGCGGCCGACCTTTGCCTGCCGCTGACGGAAAGTGCGAGCCGCGCCGAACTGCTGGCCCGCCTTGCCGAGAGCGAACTGGCCCGTGCCCGGTCCATCGACGCCCAGCAGGATGCGCCGCCGCGTTTCGAGGCCTTCAGCCTCGTTGATGTGCGCTCGTAAAAGGAGCGTCCGGGGATGAGCGAAGTCCGCCAGCTGAAAACCAGCTTTGCCGCCGGGGAACTCAGCCCCCACCTTTTCGGGCGGGGCGATTTGCGCGCCTACGAAAACGGTGCCCGCCGGCTGGAAAATGTCCTTATCGAGCCCACCGGCGGCATCGTGCGCCGGCCGGGCCTGCGGTATGTGGCAACCGCGCGGGGGCCCGGGCGGCTCATCGAGTTCCAGTTCAATACCGCGCAGACCTATCTGCTGGTGTTCACCGCAGGGCGCGTCACGGTGCTGCGTGAAGGGGCGGAGATCGCCAGTCTTGCCGCCCCGTGGAGCGCGGCCCAGCTGGCGGCTCTCGGCTGGACGCAGAGTGCTGACACTTTGCTGCTCTGCCATCCCGAGGTGTCGCCGCGTGTCCTTACCCGCCATACCGCGGATGAAGGCGGCTGGACGCTTGCCCCCTGGGCTTTTGCTGAGGAGCCGGCAACCGATCCTGTCGCCGCCGCTACCTTGATGCTTGTCCGCCAGCCCTATTACGGTTTCGGGGCGCCGGGGGTAACGCTGAAGCCGTCCGCGACCGGGGGCACGCTCACGCTTGTCGCCTCTGCCGATGTCTTCCGGAACGGGCATGACGGGCTGATCTTCCGCCTTGGCGGCAGGCAGCTGCGCCTTGTCGCTATTGCCGACAGCCGGCAGGCGAGTGCCGTGGCGCTGGAGACGCTGGCCTCCACCGATGCCACCGAAGATTGGGAGGAGCCGGCCTTCAGCCCGGTGCGGGGCTGGCCGGCAAGCGCAGCCTTTCATCAAGGCCGGCTGGTCATCGGTGGCAGCCGCGATCTGCCCAACCGGCTCTGGTTTTCCAAAGCCGGGCAGCTGTGGAATTTCGACAATGGCACCGGGCTCGATGATGAGGCCATCGAGGCGGCGCTGCTCTCTGACCAGGTCGATGCCATCCGCCAGATTTTCCCCGGCCGCGACCTGCAGATCTTCACCAGCGGCGCCGAATGGGTGGCAGCGGGCGATCCGCTGACGCCGGCAACCATCCGCCTTGTGCGCCAGACGCGCATCGGCAGTTACAGCGTCTCTTCCCTGCCGCCCGTCAATGTCGATGGCGCCACGCTGTTTGTCGGGCGCAGCGGGCGCGAACTACGCGAGTTTCTTTATACCGATGCGGAGGCAGCCTATGTGGCGAGCGATCTGGCCTTGCTCGCCCGGCCTTTGGTGGAGGCGCCGGTCGATATCCGTTTCGATGCTGCACGGCGCCTTGTCTATCTTGTGCGGGCCGATGGCGGGGTCGCGTGCCTCACCCTCTATCGCGAGCAGCAGATTGCCGCCTGGTCGCGGCTGGTGACGCAAGGGTTCATTCGTTCCGTCGCGCTGGTAGGGGAGGAGGCGACCTTCCTGGTCGAGCGGGCCGGGCGTTTTTTCATTGAGGTGCTGGATGACGCGCTCGGCAGCGATGCCGCGCTCTCCGGCGCCAACCCGGCGGGGGCGGTTCGCTGGAGCGGGCTTGATCATCTCGACGGCCGGCAGGTGGTGATCAAGGCCGATGGCGCGGTGCTGCCGCCACTGCCGGTACGGCAGGGTGCCATTACCCTTGAAAATCCGGTTGCGGCACTGGAGGCGGGATTGCCCTTCACCCATATCGTCGAGCCGCTGCCGCCGGGGCTTCTGGGGGACAGTCTGCCGGCGCAATCCGGCCTGCTGCGGCTGGTAGAGCTGGTGCTGCGCCTTGCCGGGACCGCCGATCTTGCCTGCGATACCGGGGCCGGCCTTGCCGGCGTGCCGCTCGGCGCCCGCCGGCTTGCGGCGGGTGCCCGGCTGGATGAACCGCCACCGCCCTTCAGCGGCGATGTGCGCCTGTCGGCCCTTGGCTGGGCTCGCGACCCGATGGTGCCGCTCTGGCGCATTGAGGGCAGCGCGCCGCTGCCTTTCTGCCTGCTCTCCGTAACCTCGAAACTGAAGGTAACCGACTGATGGGATCGCTCGTCTCCAATCTTGCGTCGGCGGTGCCGGCGCTTTCCACCGGGCTTCAGGTGGCGCGCAGCTTCAATCAGGCCGCCGCCGGTGAGGCGCAGGCAAAAGCAAAAAACGAGGCGCTGGCGGACCGGCGGGATGCCGTGCTCGCCGGGGATGAGATGGACCGCGAAAAGACCGTGGCGGCCAATCAGGAGGTTGCAGACAGCGCTGAGCGTGAGACCAGTGCCCTGCAGGTGGAGCAGGCTGCCGCCGACCGTGCCCGCAAGCAGGCGCTCAGGCGCGCGATTGCCGCCAGCAATGCCAGTGCCGCAGCGCGCGGTCTCTCGCCCGGTGACGGTAGCGGCGAGGCGCTGCTGCTGGGCCTGACGCAGGAGAGCGAAACGGAAGGGGCCGAGAGCGCGCAGCAGACTGCGCTCAAGGCGGCCGCCATCCGGGCCGCCGCGAGGGCCGAGGCGCAGGCCAATCTGCTGGAACTCGATCAGGCCGCCCGCAAGCGCCGGCTTTCCTATCTTCTCCAGGCGGAGGACTGACCCATGGCCGCATCCGGGACCCCGCGCGTGCGTTATCGCGCCGACGGCGTGCGCCTCAGTTTCGAGATCCCTTTTGCCCTTTCCGATCCCTCCAGCCTTGCGGTTTTTCTTGACGCCGCGCCTCAGGCCGGGGGCTACACCGTTTCCGGTTGTGGCGAAGCGGGTGGGGGAACGGTGCGTTTTGCCGGCGCCCCGGCGGAAGGGGTGGTGGTGACGCTTGCCCGTCAGGTGCCGCTCGCGCGCCGTGCCCGTTTCGAGCCTGGCGGGGGGCTGACGGCTGCTGCCCTTAATGGCGAGTTCGACCGGGTGATGGCGGGGCTGCAACAGGTGGCAAGCGACAATGGTCGCGCCCTGCGCCTTGACCCTACCGATGGCGACGGGGCGCTGGTGCTGCCGCCTGCGCTCACGCGTGCCGGCAAGGCACTGGCCTTCGATGAGGCTGGCGGCGTGCAGCTGGTGGATCATGGCGCGACGGTTGCCCTGCCGCAGGTGCTGGCGGGCGGGGCCGGTGCCGTCTGGCGCAGCGCGAGCGACAAGATCGGCGAGGCCGTCTCTGTGCGGGATTATGGCGCGGTGGGGGACGGGCTAGCCGACGACACGGCAGCTTTCCTCTCCGCGCTTGCCGCCAACGGCAAGGTGCGGGTGCCGGAAGGGCGCTTCCGCCTCACCGCCACCCTGGCTCTGGCCTATGGGCAGGTGCTGGCCGGGGCGGGGCAGACCAGCGTGCTGATGGGGGCTGATGTTTCCGGCCCGGTGATCGAGCTGCCATACGGTTATGCCCAGCTGCGGGATCTGCGCCTTGAAGGCGGCGAGACCGGCATCCTGCTGCGCGGGCGCCTTGGTCCTTGCGTGCAGAACCGCCTCAGCGACCTGACGCTGTGGGACATGGCGGTCGGGCTCGATCTCGATGGGTACGAGGATGCGGCCAGGCCCTGTTACTGGAACCATATCGAACGGGTGCTGATCGCCCGGCCGACCGGTACCGGCCTGCGGCTGCGCCGCAGCGGCGCGGGCGATACACCCAACGCCAACCGCTTTACCGGCGTGCGGGTCTATTCGCTGGGCACGGCAATCAGCGGGGACGGGATTGCCGTGCTGGCGGGCGCGCACATGAACTGTTTTACCGATTGCGAGGTCAATCTTTCGACAGGCGCTGCCGCCTGCATCCGCATTGGCGCCGGGGCGGCGGATACCTGCCTTATCAACCCCTATACCGAGACGTTGGGCACGGTCGCCAACCTGCTGCTGGAGGCGGGCAGCAGCGCCACCTCCGTCGTCAATCTCCATGCCCAGTCAGCCGGCGCCGCCATTGAGGATCACAGCGGCGGTTCCTACAGTGCGATCAATGCCGGCTGGCCGCTGCGCAACCGGCTGGCCGGTGCCGAGATTGGCGAGATGAAGGTGGAGGGGCTGCGTTATGCCACGCGGTTTCTCGATCCAGCGGCCGGCGGGCCGGTGAGCATCGATGCCGCCGCGCCGATTTATCTCATCAGCGCTTTTGGCGGCGCGGTGGAGGCGCGCCTGCCGGCCGCCGCCGATGCCGAAGGCGCGGTGCTGACGATCAAGAAGCAGGATACCAGCCAGAATGCCGTCACCGTGACGGAAGAAGGTGGGCCGGGACCGGATGCCCGTCAGTGGCTGCTCGGCAACCGCTATGATTTCCTCACCGTCTGTTCCAACGGGGCGGGCTGGTGGGTGCTGGCCGGCAATCCCTTGCCAGCGGGCGGGTACTATTACGAGGGCGCCGGCCTCTATGAGCCGGACATGACCAAGTCGGTCTATACCGTCAGCGCTTATGCAGGTGCGCTGGAGGTGCGCTTGCCGGCGCCTGGTGATGCCCGTGCGGCCGGACGCACCGTTTCGATCAAGAAAATCGACGTTTCGGACAACCCGGTCACCATCACCCAATCCGGCGGGGTGGGGCCGGATGGCGCCGTGGTGATCCTTGGCAGCCGATACGATGCCGCCACGTTCTACAGCAACGGGGCGGAGTGGTTCGTACTCGCCAGCTCCACCGCCCGGGCCCGGGTTGCGTTTCGCGAGGTGACGGGCACGGTGAGCCTTGATCTGACCCGGCGCTTCCACGCCATCAGCGCCAGTGCAGGGGCGGTGACGGTGCAACTGCCGGCACCGGACGCTGCAGCGGCGAGCGGGCGCGAGGTGCTGATCAAGAAGACGGACCCTTCTGCCAACACCGTTACCATCACCCAGCTGGGCGGCGGCGGGCCGGATGGCGCCGAGCAGGTGCTGGGCGCGCAGTACCAGTGGCTCGCGGCGCTCTGCAATGGCTCGCAATGGTACATCACGGCAAAGGGCTAGGGCGATGGCACAGCAGGAACAGGAGGCTGCGCCGCAAGCCGGGGCGGTGCTTGAGGAATTGCGCGAGGTTGCGCTCGGTGCCCTGAAAGAGCTGACGGGCTGGTATCGCAGCGAACTGGATCAGCTGGTCCAGGATCGCACCCATGCGTTGGCGGGAAAGCTGGAAGAGCGGCAGGCCCGCATGGCCCTTCTCCTCTCCCATGCCGAGCGGCTGGTGCGGCTTCTGCGCCCCGGCGATACCGGCGCCCGGCCCGGCGTCGGCGGGCCGGATCTGCGACCGCTGATCCGGGAGGCAGAGGCGCATATTGCTGCTTTCAGGGAGGCGCCGCCTTACGAGGCGCTTGCTGCAGAAGGGGCTGGCGGGGAGCGGGCGGCCGGCGGGGATGCGTAACCTGGAGCCCGGCGCAGAGGCCGGTTTCGCGGCCTTTCTCTGGCTGTGGCAGCGCCTTGAGGGGCTCGGGGCAGGGCTGCCGACCCTCCATCTGGTGATGGCGGACTGGCTGGAGCGGGCCTGGCGTGACGGGCGGCGGCGGTTGATGCTGCTGGCCTTTCGCGGGGGCGGCAAGTCCACCATCGTCGCGCTTTTTGCCTGCTGGCTGCTGCATCGCGATCCGGAGCTGCGCTTCCTCATTCTCGCTGCCGACCAGATGCTGGCCGAGCGTATGGTCGCCAACATGCGCCGTATCCTCACTCGCCATCCGCTGACACAGCGGCTGAAGCCGCGCCGGCCGGAGCAATGGGCGGCGGACTGCTTTACCGTCGAGCGGCGGCGCGGCGGGCGCGACCCTTCTGCCCTTGCCCGCGGCATTGACGGCAACATCACCGGCAGCCGGGCTGACATCATCATCTGCGATGATGTGGAAGTGCCGCGCACGGCGGCCACACCGCAGCGCCGCCGCGTCCTGCGCGAGCGGCTGGCCGAACTGGATTTCATCCTCGTGCCGGACGGCACGCTGCTTTTTGTCGGCACGCCTCATGCCCGCGAGAGCCTTTATGCCGACGGGGAGCCGCTGACGCGCGGGTTTGACGCGCTGCGCCTGCCGGTGCTGGATGCCGCCGGGCGCAGTGCCTGGCCGGAGCGGTTCAGTCTTGCCCATATTGAGCGTCTGCGCCGCAAGGCGGGGCCGGACCGCTTTGCCGCGCAGATGCTGCTGCGGCCGGTGGATGTCGAACCGGGGCGTCTGCCGGCCCATGGCCTGCGCCGGCACGAGGGCGAACTGGAGTGGCGGGAGGCGCAGGGGCGGCCGCAGCTCTGGCTGGACGGACGGCGCATGATCTCGGCCAGCGCCTGGTGGGATCCAGCCTTTGGCGGTGGGCAGGGGAGTGCGAAACGAGATGCCAGCGTGGTGGCCGCCCTGTTCGTGGATGGGGACGGTGGTCTGTGGTTGCAGCGGGTGCTTTATCTGGAGGCCGGTCCCGAGGTGGCGGCGGGGAGTGGTGATCCCGCCATCGGCGGCGATGCGGCCGGGGTGCAGTGCCGGCAGGTGGCCGACCTGATGGCGGCATTGCATCTGCCCTCGCTGCGCATCGAGACCAACGGCCTTGGCCGTTTCCTGCCCGGGTTGCTCCGGCGCGAACTGGCCCGGCGCCGCCAGGCCGGTTCGGTGCTGGAGGTGGCTTCCCGCACCGCCAAGGAAGCCCGCATCCTTGCGGCTTTCGAGGCGCCGCTGGCAGCGGGCCTTCTCAGTGCCCACAGCTCCGTCTGGGCTGGCCCGTTTCTCACTGAGTTGCGGGACTGGCGGCCGGGCGGCGCCGGCCATGATGACGGGCTGGACGCGGTAGCCGGGGCCATTGCAGCCGAGCCTGTGCGGCTCGGCTGCGCCGCCGCGCTCGTCACCGAGAGCTGGCGACCGTTTACCAGTGGCGTCAAGGCGCGAACGGTGCTGGATGAGCAGGGGTAAGAAAAGCAGCCAAAACACAAAGGGCCGGCACCATCGGCAGCCGGCCCTTCGGGGAGTGATGCTGGGGCGGGGCGCCCGGCCGGTTATTCGGCGGCAGCCACCATCGCATTCCAGAGTGTGTAGACGGTTTCGACCGAGCAGCCGGCGGCACGGGCGCCGGCGATCAGCATGGCATCGGTCGGCTTGGAGGGCAGCGCCACCAGTCCGGCTTCCGCGAGCGTATCCAGGCTGCCGAGCGCGGCTTCAAGCGCCGGGGAATACCAGGGATCGCGGTCTTCGGGGCGGACGAGCATAACGCATTCTCCATGAGCAATCGGCCGTTCGGGGGGCTGCGGCCATTAGGGGGCTTTGGGGCTTGGCCACAAGGTGAGGCCGGGGGGCCTTCGTGGTCAACGAACTGAAAGACTATATAAACTTAAGAAGTAAGTGCTGGCCTCCTGCATCAATCCGTATTCAGCAAGTGAAAGCGCGATCTGCTTCAGGATGCAGAGTACAGACCCCGTTTTGAAAAGTATCGCTTCGTTACATTTCGTCAAAATTACAGGATTATGCAGTGGCACGGGCTGCAATTAATGGTGGTTGGTCGTGCCTATGCAGCTATGACGGGCCACTCCCACCGCAGAAGACATGGTGTTAACCAATTTTACCTTCATCTCCGCGCCGGGCGTGGGAAAAGCGGCGGAATGGTTAAAATGCAGGATAGATACGGCACAAAACCGAAAGGTTTATCCTGGCCATTTTCAGGCGATAGACGTGCTGCGCCTTTGCGTTGCAGGCACCGCCCCGGCTACGCCGGCTTGCAGGCCCGTGCCGGGAAGAGTTGCGTGACGGCAAGGGCCTTGCTCCTCTATACGCAAGGATGAATCAGGCGCTTGTCCGGCGACGCGTGCTGCCGTCGTACCCCGGAGGGGCGCTTTCTGTTCGTTAATGGAAAGACAGGCCCCGTGATCGACCTTTACCCCCTGCTGCGCCCCTTGATGATGTCGCTCTCGCCGGAGCGGGCACATGGTCTGGCGCTGGCGGGCCTCAAATTCGGGATGGGGCCGCAGCAGCGTCAGCCGGATGACCCGATCCTGGCACAGACGCTCTGGGGGCTTGAATTCGCGAACCCCATCGGTCTTGCCGCCGGTTTCGACAAGGATGCGGAGGTGATGGATCCGCTGCTTCAGATGGGCTTCGGCTTCGTCGAGGCGGGCAGCGTCACCCCGTTGCCGCAGCCGGGCAATCCGCGCCCGCGCATGTTCCGCCTGCCGGCCTCCGGCGGTCTCATCAACCGCATGGGTTTCAACAGCAAGGGCCTCAAGGAATTTGCCCGCCGGCTGGAAGCGCGTTTCGGGCAGGAGGAAAAACCCCGTGGCCCCGTGGGCGCCAACCTCGGCCGCAACAAGGAAAGCCCGGATGCCGGTTCCGATTATGTTCAGGGCGTGCGGGCGGTGGCGGCCTTCTGCGACTATATCGTCGTCAATGTCTCTTCCCCCAACACGCCAGGTCTGCGTGCGCTGCAGGGCCGCGCAGAGCTGAAGGCGCTGCTGGAGCGGGTACTGGAAGCGCGCGCGGCCAGTGTGCGCCAGCCCTTTACGCCGCTGCTGGTCAAGGTGGCGCCGGACCTGACGCATGACGATGTGGAAGACATTGCGGCCGTGACGCTGGAGCTGGGGGTGGACGGGCTCATCATCTCCAACACCACGATTTCGCGCCCGGAAGGGCTCTCCGGTCCCGTATCAGAAACCGGCGGCCTTTCCGGCCGGCCACTGATGTCTCTCGCGACCGCGCGGCTTGCCGATTTTGCCCGTATCCTCAAAGGCCGCGTGCCGCTGGTGGGGGCGGGCGGTGTGGCAAGCGGCGCCGACGCCTATGAGAAGATCCGCAACGGAGCGAGCCTGGTGCAGCTTTATACCGCCTTTGCCTATGGCGGGCCGGCACTGATCGGCCGCATCAAGACCGAGCTTGCTGCCCTGCTGCGGGCCGACGGCTACAGTTCGGTGGCCGCGGCGGTTGGCGCGGCCCTGCCGGCCGAGGCAAGGCCCGTTCCCTCCGTAGGTCAGGAATAACCGATCATGACAGCCCGGCAGCACACGATCTTCTTTGCCGCCTATGTGCTGCTGGCGGCTGTCGTTGCCTTCTGCGCCCCGCTGGTGTGGCCGGAGGTAGACGAGGCCAATGAGGCGCTGGTGCTGGGCCTCTGCGTTTTGCTGGCCGGCGGCCTGCTGCATGAAATTGCCGCGCGCCGTGCCGCGACCCGCGAATTGCGGGAGCTGATCAACCAGCGCCTGCGCGCCACCCCGCAGCCCGAAGGCGTTGCCCTCGGCGCGCCTGCGGCCGCCAGCGATGCGGATGTGGCGCCCGAAGCGGAAATGCTGCAGGCGGTGGTCGAGCAGATCAGTGCCGTGGTCCCGCCGGGGGCGCCGGGGAGTACGGCATTGGCGCTGGCGGAAGAGCTGAAGCGCGATGCCGAGCAGTCGATCATCCTGCGCCAGCTGCGCGAGGCGGTGCGCCGCGACCGGGTAGAAGTCTTCCTCCAGCCCATCGTCAGCCTGCCGCAGCGCCGGCATCGTTATTATGAGGTCTTCTCCCGCATTCGCGGCGAAGCCGGGGAGATCATGGGGCCGGACCAGTATCTGGCCCTTGCCGAGCGGGAGGGGCTGATTGGCCCGCTCGACAATCTGTTGCTGCTGCGCTGTATCCAGCTGATCCGCGAGAGCAAGAAGCGCGATTATAACTACGCCTTCTTCGTCAACATGTCGGCCAACACCCTTGCCGATACTCGCTTCATGCAGAGCTTTCTAGCCTTCATGCAGTCGCATCGCCAGATTATCCCGCGCCTCGTGCTGGAGCTTAACCAGGAAACCATGCTGTCGGGCGGTCCGGCAGGCGGCAAGCTGCTGGAGGGCCTTGCCCAGCTCGGTTTCATCTTCTCGATGGATAACGTCACGCATTTCGACATCGACTTCGCCGCCCTCAAGCGGCGCAATGTGCGGTTTGTAAAGCTGGAAGCCCCGGCCCTTGCGGCAGAACTCGGCAAACCCTCGCCCTTTTCGGTGCCGCGCCTGCTCAGCCGCGCCGACGATGCCGGCATCGACCTCATCGTCGAGAAGGTGGAAAGCGAGGACCAGATGCGCCTCCTTGCCCCGCATCACCTCGATTTCGGACAGGGCTTCCTCTTCGGCGAGCCGAAGCCGAGCACGCTGCCCCAAGCCTAATGCTCTATGTATTGTTGGCGGGGCAGTGCTACTTTCCGGAGGCGCAATAATATCCCGCCCTTCCGCCGTAAAAGCTCGCTCGTTACTGCCGGGAAACCATGTCCGACACTCCGGTTCTCGTCGTCGATCTCGACGGCACGCTCATTCATACCGATACGCTGGTCGAGAACTTCTGGGCGGCTCTGGCCACCAGTCCGAGCATTCTGGTCACAGCGGCGAGCGCGCTTTTTTCGGGTCCCGCCGCGCTCAAGGCGGCGTTGGCCGATGCGAGTGCGCTGGATGTTGCGGTGCTTCCCTATAATGCTGCAGTGCTCGAATTCGTCACTGCCTGGCGTGCTGCCGGTGGGCGTACGGCGCTGGTGACCGCGGCAGACCGGCGCATTGCCGAGGCCGTTGCCCGTCATGTCGGACTTTTTGATGAAGTTCATGGCTCCGACGGAGAGCACAATCTCAAGGGGGAGGCAAAAGCAGCCTTCCTTACCGGACGTTTCGGGCTTCGGGGTTTTGACTATATCGGTGACGCGGCGGCCGATCTGCCGGTCTGGCGACAAGCGAGGCGGGTTATCGTAGTGGCCCCGTCCGAGCGGCTCGCCGCGCGCCTGGATGCAGGGGGGCAGGATGTGGTCACCCTCGCCAACCCTCGCCCGGGCTGGGCGGATATGCTGCGGATGCTGCGTGTCTATCAGTGGCTCAAGAACCTGCTGATCTTCGTGCCGCTGATCGCGGCACATGAAGGGCGGGTGGAAAGCTGGCTGGTTGCCGGACTTGGTTTTCTCGCTTTCAGCTTCGCTGCGTCGAGTGCCTACATTCTGAACGACCTGCTGGACCTGACCGCAGACCGCCATCATCCGAGGAAAAAACAGCGACCGGTGGCCGCCGGCAGGATTGGCCCGCTGCAAGCGAGCCTTATGGTGCCGGTACTGCTGGTGCTGGGAGTGCTGGTGGCGATACTCACCGGCAAACTCGAATTCATTGGGATCGTTGCGCTCTATTATGCCCTTACGATGGGGTATTCGCTGGTCCTCAAACGCCGGCTGATCGTGGACATCTGTGCTCTTGCAGGGCTCTATACCCTTCGTGTGCTGGCGGGCGGTGCGGTCACCGGCATCCATCTTTCCGAATGGCTGCTCGCTTTCTCGATGTTTATCTTCCTGTCGCTGGCGGCGATGAAACGGCAAGCCGAGCTGGTCGCGACTGCGGACCGGGGTCAGTCGGAAGCAAAAGGCCGGGCCTATCAGGTGGGCGATTTGCCGATTGTAGCCACCATCTCGGTCGCCGCCGGTTACATGGCTGTTCTGGTGCTGGCGCTCTACATCAATTCACCGGAGGTACAGCAGCTTTATCGTGCTCCGGCGGTGCTCTGGGCATGCTGCCCCATCCTGCTCTACTGGGTTAGCCGCATGGCGATGATTACCCATCGTGGCAAGATGCAGGATGATCCCCTTCTTTTCGTCCTGCGTGACCGGGTCGGTTTGCTGTGCATAGCCGGCGTTCTGCTCGTTGCCCTGCTCGGGAGTGTGTTTTGACAGGCCTGCAGACCGTCGGGCGCTATGGCGCCTTCGCTGCCATTGCCACGGCAGTCAATCTGGCGCTGCAGCGCCTTGTGCTCCAGATCGTGCCCGGCAACCCGGGGCTTGTGCTGGCCCTTGTCTGCGGGACGGGGGTGGGGCTGGTGATCAAGTACCTGCTGGATAAACGCTGGATCTTCGACGACCGCACCTCCGGCCTTGCCACACACGGCCGCAAGTTCGGACTCTATTCACTGATGGGTGTGGCGACGACGCTCATATTCTGGGCCTCCGAGACAGCGTTCTGGCTGGTGTGGAAAACCGATCTGATGCGTGAGGTCGGCGCCTCGCTCGGGCTCTCGGTCGGTTATATCGTCAAATACAATCTCGACCGGCTCTTTGTGTTCAGCCCATCCCCGGTGAAGGAAGAAGGGGCATGAAGCTGTCGGGCTGGGGGCAGTTTCCGGTGGTGTCCTGCACGCTGGAGCGGCCGCGCGTACAGGCTGATTTGCAGGCGCTGCTGGCACGGGGGCATGGGCCGGTCATTGCGCGCGGCATGGGCCGGTCCTATGGCGACAGTGCGCTCAATCCAGCCATGACGATCGACATGACAGGTTTTTGCCGGATGCTTGCCTTCGATCCCGTTACCGGGTTGCTGGAAGCGGAGGCGGGGCTTCTGCTTGCCGACATCATCGCGGCCTTCCTGCCGCGCGGATGGTTTCCGCCGGTGACTCCCGGTACCCGGTTCGTAACCCTGGGCGGCATGATCGCCGCAGATGTGCATGGCAAGAACCACCATCGTCATGGCTCCCTGGGAAATTTTGTCGAATGGCTTGATCTGCTCGGCCCCAAGGGGGAGATCCTGCGCTGTTCGCGACAGGAAAACCCCGAGCTCTTTGCCCGAACCCTGGGGGGCATGGGGCTTACCGGCATCATCCTGCGGGCAGCGCTGCGATTGTTGCCGGTAGAGACGGGCTGGATCCGCCAGCGCACGCTGGTGCAACCCGATCTTGAAGGGGTCATGGCGGCCTTCGAGAGTTCGCAGGACGCCACTTATTCCGTCGCCTGGATCGACTGTCTTGCGCGCGGAAACGCGCTCGGTCGCTCGCTCCTGTTTCTGGGCGAGCATGCGCGTCGGCGGGAATTGCCGGACCGGCTTGCCGCCCAGCCGTTTTCGGTGCCGTCCCGCCGTGGGTGGTCGCTGCCCTTCGCGCTGCCGGCCGGGCTGCTTAACCGGTACTCGGTCAGGGCTTTCAACGCGCTTTATTATCAGGCCGGCCGCCGTGCGCTGACCGAGCGGCTGGTCGACTGGGAGCGATATTTCTATCCCCTCGACGCGCTGGCTCACTGGCATCGCCTTTATGGCCGCCGGGGGCTGGTCCAGTTTCAGTGCGTGATCCCGCTTGCTTCCGCTCGCACCGGTATCGCCCGGTTGCTGGAGACGATAGCCGATGCCGGCCGCGGATCCTTCCTGGCGGTGCTGAAACGGCTCGGGGCGCAGGAAAGCTTCTTTTCCTTTCCAATGGAGGGATACACACTGGCGCTCGATTTTCCCGTCAATGACACCACGCTTGCCCTCATGCAGCGACTGGACGCCGTCACGCTGGAGCATGGCGGACGGTTCTATCTTGCCAAGGATGCACGGCTGGCGCGTGAGACGCTGGAGGCGAGCGACGCCCGTGTCGGTTCGTTTCGCGATTTTCGCCGGATCTCGGGCGCCGGGCAGAGCTTTGCCTCGCTGCAATCGGGCAGGCTGTCATTATGAGCGGCGGCAGCGTACTCGTCCTTGGGGGCAGCTCCGATATCGGCCTTGCAATTGCCCGGGCTTTTGCGGCTGAGGGTCACGATATCCTGCTGGCGGCCCGCCGGCCGGCCGAACTGGCGGCGGACTGTGCCGATATTGGCCTTCGCCATGGGGTCAAGGCCAGAGCCTTGCGGTTTGACGCTCTGGAGATCGAGGCGGTCGAAAGCTTTCTGGACGGGCTGGAAGAACTGCCGGCAATAGTGGTGTGCTGCGTCGGCGTTCTCGGCGACCAGCCTCTCCTCGAGCAGGATCCGTTGGCGGCGGCGGGTGTGATCCGGGCCAATTTCGAGGGGCCGGCGCTGGTTCTCGGGGCGCTGGCCAATCGCTTCGAGGCACGGGGCAGCGGTGTCCTTGTGGGCGTCAGCTCGGTTGCCGGTGATCGCGGCCGGGCCCGCAATTATGTCTATGGCGCCGCCAAAGCGGGCTTTACGGCCTTTCTCTCCGGACTCAGAAACCGGCTGGCGTCCCGTAACGTCCATGTCATGACGGTGAAGCCGGGTTTTGTGGCAACCCGGATGATCGCCGGCCTCAAGACGCCGCCTGCGCTGACGGCATTGCCGCAGGAGGTTGCCATGGCCGTCCTCAAGGCTGTGCGACGCCGGCGCGACGTGGTCTACGTCCGCAGGGTGTGGTGGCTGGTTATGCGGGTCATCTGCGCCATCCCCGAAAGGTTCTTCAAGCGGCTTAACATCTGACGGAGCGGACAGTCTCTTGCGTGAATTCCTGAAGACGAACCGCCTTGCACTGTGCCTGCTGGTGCTGGCCTTCATCCTCAACCAGTCGATCTCTGCCTGGGCCGGTTATCTCTCGCCGGATTCCGAAGGCTACATTCTGCTGGCGCGCACGCTTTTTGCTCATGGGTACCCCGGTTTGCAGGGGCATTACGATGCGGTGTGGCCGCCGGGATATCCGGCGCTCATCGGTTTGCCGACACTCGCGCATTCCCATAGTGCCATTTTCTACAGCTCGAAGGTTGTCAACGCCCTGCTCTGGCTGGGCTGTGCCTGCGTGCTGCTGAGGCGATATCCGGGACGCCTCCTGCCGGTTTTTCTGCTGGTGTCGCCCTTTGCCTTGCACATCGCCTCCTACACCTGGTCGGAGAACCTGTTTGTCCTTGCCCTGGTGCTGACGGTGCATCTCCAACTGGGGGGGCTGGAACAGCCGCGCTCGCGCCTTGCCCTGCTGTGCGCGCTCGTCGCCGGCATCTCGTCGCGTTATGCCTTCGGCCTGCTGATGCCGGCACTTTATGTTTGCCGGGGGCTCGTCGGCGGGCGGGCGGTATGGCGCCGGCAATTGCCGGTATTTGTTATCGCCGCTGGCCTCTTCCTGGCCTATCTGGCTCTGAACCGGACGCTGACCGGCTTCGTCTCCGGCTCGGCCCGCAGCCCGGCGACGGAGAGCGCGGCTACGCTGCTGGCCGCCTTTGTCAGGGCCAACTTCGCGTCCATCCTGCAATGCCTGCTGCCGCTGATCGTGGTGCTTCTGCTGGGACGGGTCAGGCTCGGCTGGAGCCGGGCTGCAAGTTTCCTTGTGCTTTCCGGGGCAAGCTATATCGCCCTGATCGCCGTTCTGCGGGCACACAGCGCCTTTGACATTTATAGCGTGCGCCTGCTGGGGCCCGGCTGGTTTCTCATTGGCATGGCGCTGCTCGAGGCAACACGCGATGAGCCGGTTCGCCTGCCGGGACGGCTGATTGTACTGCTCTGCCTGTTGACGGTCGCAGGCAGCCTGGCCCGGGTGCATTACCGCCTTGCCGGTCTTTATGGAGCCGGCCAGCTTTCAACTCCCGTTGCCCGGCAAATCGAGAGCAAACTTGCCGCTTTTTCAGCGGCCGGTGCGGCCAACGTGTTTTATTTCCGGTTGGCTGACATGCCGCCGCTTGCCGACAATCTGCCCGAACTTCAGTTCGAGGGGCGAACCTTCAGGCAACTGCAGCCCGGGCAAAATTTCACCGAAGCGCGGGAAGCGGTGGCCGGGCTGCAAGCCTTGCCGGGCGGCTGCACGATCGATTTTACGCCGTTTGCCACGCGCGAGGCGTTCGACGCCTTTCTTTCCGGAGCCGACCCATCGATCAAGGCCGGTTTTGCCGGGATATTCGAGCCGGGTAGGGTGGTCGATTGCCACAGGATGGGAACGGTGCCGGCTCGATAGGTTTGTCTTCTTGCCTCAGCCGGTACCACAGTGCTGTTAATATGCGGTTATGTCGCAGGGAAGGGCCGAAAGCCTGAATGTCTCCACGATCTGAAAGACGGCTTGGGCTCGTCGCCTTTCTCATGCTGCTTCCGCCGCTGGTTTTCCGCACTTTTGAACTGGCGCAGCCACAGCTCATCATTTCGTGGTCGCTCACGGAGTGGCTGATTTCCTACCAGGACGGATTTGTGCGCCGGGGGCTTGCGGGCGAACTGGTGCGGTTGGTTGCAACGACGACCGGGGTGCCGCCAAGCATTGTCATCACCGTTCTGGTGACCGGGCTGTTCATCGCCCTTTGCGCAGTGATGTGGTTGCAAACCCGGTCCTACCTGCCGGCCTGGCTGATCTTTTCTCCGCTTCTGGTTGGTTTGCCGCTCTTCTCCAACGTCATGGGGCGCAAGGACATCCTGCTGGTTCTGGCTTTTTTTGCCTGCATGACGGCGATCTTTGCCCGCTGGCCGGTCTGGTTGCGGCTGGTCGTCATCAATCTGGTCTCGGTGCTCGCCATCCTCTGCCACGAAGCTTTCATCTTCGTCGGCCTGCCGATGGTGCTGTACGCCTATAGCCATGTTGCCTGGGGTCGGCTCGACATTGTCCGGGCCGGCATCCGCTTTCTGCCGGCGCTCGCGGCAGCCGGGCTTGTTCTGGTGTTCAAGGGCGATGCCGGAACAGCCCGGGCCATCACGGAGGACTGGAATGGCATCTTCTCGACCATCGCGCCGGATTATTGCTGTTATGTGCGGCCGGAATCGGCGTTGAAGACCATCGGGTGGACCCCTCTTCAGGGGCTAAGGCTGCCCTTCCGGGAACTCAGCCGCTTCTGGGGGCCGGTGTGGGTGCCGCTTATCTGGGCTGCCACACTGTTTCTCGCCATGATGGCCATCAGCGTATCGATGAAGCGGGATGATTTTATCACCCGTTCTTTCCAGCTGCGCCTGTTTGAAATCCAGGCATTGTGCGGGCTGCCCCTGTTCCTTCTCGGATCCGACTATGGCCGCTGGATCTTCCTGATCCTCATCACGTCAGTCGTGGCAGGAGCGCTCTGGACGCAGCGGGCACCGGCCTGCCGGCCGGAGCACAGGCCCCGCGTGCTTCCTTTCCTCTACCCCCGGTCGGGGATGGGACTTGCGGTGTTCGTGGTTTTTTTCGCTGCCGTCCCGGGCTGCTGCTGGAGCCTTTTTAATTATGGCAAGCCGCTGCCCCCCGTCGCCGTGCTTCGCGCCGTCTACGGACTGGCGCACCTGACGTTCTGAGGCGCAAGGCCTCAGCCCTTCAGCACGATCTCTTCCGCCGCCTCCAGCCGGTCCCTGATCCCGGCCACCATCTCCAGTGAGCGCAGGCGTGCCTCGATGTCGTGGAAATGGCCGGTGATCATCAGTTCATCGGGGCGGGTGGCGGAGAGGAAGGTGCGGATCTGCCGCTCTACCGTCTGCGGGCTGCCGACGGCGGAGCAGGAGAGGGCGTATTCCACGCCCGGACGTTCGGCATCGCTCCAGTAGGCATCGATGTCGTCAATGGGGGCCGGCAGCAGGCCCGGACGGCCGCGGCGCAGATTGATGAAGGCCTGCTGCTGGGAGGTGAAGAGGCGTTTTGCCTCCTCATCCGTCTCGGCGACGAAGGCATTGATCGCCACCATGGCATGCGGCTTGGCGAGCGCTGCCGATGGCTGGAAGTTGCGGCGGTAGAGATCTAGCGCTTCCATCATGTCGCCGGGCGCAAAATGCGAGGCGAAGGCGAAGGGCAGGCCGAGGAGGGAGGCGAGCTCCGCGCTGTAGAGGCTGGAGCCCAGAAGCCAGATCGGCACCTCAAGCCCGCCGCCTGGCACGGCCTGGATGCGCTGGCCGAGCTCTACGGGGCGGAAATAGCCCATCAGCTCCTGCACATCGCGCGGGAAATGCTCCCCCGCCTGCGCCATATCGCGGCGCAGGGCGCGCGCGGTGCCCATATCGGTGCCCGGCGCCCGCCCGAGGCCGAGATCGATGCGGCCGGGATAAAGCGAAGCGAGGGTGCCGAACTGCTCGGCAATCACCAGCGGGGCATGATTGGGCAGCATGACGCCGCCGGAGCCGACACGGATGGTGCTGGTAGCGCCGGCGACATGGCCGATGACGAGGGAGGTTGCCGCGCTGGCGATACCCGGCATGTTGTGATGTTCGGCCAGCCAGAAGCGCGTGAAACCCAGTTTTTCCGCCAGCTGCGCCAGCCGCACCGAATTGCGGAACGCGTCTGCCGGGCGCGAGCCTTCCGGCACCGGGCAGAGATCGAGCACGGAAAACGGGATCATGGGCAGCGGTTCCTCGGGGTAAGCCGGAAGTTGGTGTCCCCGCATGTGGACGTCCCGGCTCGCCCCTGCAAGGGTCTAGAGTGACCTGCCTAACAGTCTGCCGCCATCGGCGGTACCCGCATTGATCCAGGACAAAAGAAAACGGGCGGGGTCCGGAGGCCCCGCCCGCTTCACTCTGCAAGCCCGCGAGGGCAGCAGGCCTTACCTGGAGAAGAGATGCTCGACCGCGGCGCGCTCTTCGCGCAGCTCCGTTTCGGTCGCGGCAATCTTTTCCTTGGAGAAGGCGTTCAGGGAGAGGCCCTGAACGATCTCGTACTTGCCGCCCTTGCAGGTGACCGGATAGCCGAAGATCACGCCCGGGGCGACGCCGTAGGAGCCGTCGGACGGGATGGCCATGGAAACCCAGTCGCCCTCGGCGGTGCCGAGTGCCCAGTCATGCATGTGGTCGATGGCGGCGGAAGCGGCCGAGGCGGCGGAAGAAGCGCCGCGGGCCTTGATGATCGCCGCACCACGCTGCTGCACCGTCGGGATGTAGGTTTCCTTGTACCAGGCATCGTCCACCTTGGTGGTGGCGGCGGCGCCGTCGACGGTCGCCTGGTGGATGTCCGGATACTGGGTGGAGCTGTGGTTGCCCCAGATGGTGATCTTCTTGATCTTGGTGCCGTGCGCGCCGGTCTTCTCGGCCAGCTGGCTGATGGCGCGGTTATGGTCGAGGCGCACCATGGCGGTGAAGCACTTCGGATCGAGCTTCGGCGCGTTCTGCTGGGCTATGAGGGCGTTGGTGTTGGCCGGGTTGCCGACAACCAGCACCTTCACGTCGCGGCTTGCATGGTCGCTGAGCGCCTTGCCCTGCGGGGCGAAGATGGCGCCGTTGGCTTCCAGCAGGTCCTTGCGCTCCATGCCGGGGCCGCGCGGGCGGGAGCCCACGAGCAGGGCATAGTCCACGTCCTTGAAGGCCACATTGACGTCGTCGGTGGCGACGATGCCCTGCAGCAGCGGGAAGGCGCAGTCATTGAGCTCCATCACCACGCCGTTCAGCGCCGGCAGGGCCGGGGTGATCTCGAGCAGGTGCAGGATGACTGGCTGGTCGGTGCCCAGCATATCGCCGGCGGCAATGCGGAACAGAAGCGCATAGCCGATCTGGCCGGCAGCGCCGGTAACGGCGACACGAACGGGTGCTTTCATCATCATGCTCCTTGGATATCCCGATATGGGGTCTGGATGCTGTTGCGGCCCGCCGGGGCAGGGGCCGGCCCGAACGGGCTGGCGATGACGGGGCGGGAACCGGCGAAAACGGGCGCGCGGGGCGCGCGCAGGGCAGGGCGGTAAGGGGGCAGGGCGCGAGCGGGGGGCAATTGCGGAATACAGGAGATGCTTGCGGACCCGAAGGCTCCCGCCTTTCCAGCACCATGCCTTGTTCCAGCCTGCATTGCGGCCTGCCTTCTGCTTGCCCGGCAGCTTCAAAAGCATGCTGCCCGTCGGCGCCACCCCTCTTACTGCCGGAGTGCCGGCTTCCGCAACCACGTAAATAGGGAAGCAGGGCCTCAAGGGGCGGCTTTACCGGCCTGCGGCCAAAAGCGCAGCCAGGAGAAGTGCCTCGCCCCTTGAAGCCCGGGCCAGGCCGAACAATCTGCCGGTAGCCGCTCCGCTGAAGAAGGGCGGCCCGTCTTTATCCGGCCGGGCATCCCGCCCGCCGCCGCTTTCAGGGAACCAGAGCCACCATGCCCGTCTCTATGTACGATGTCTCCGTACCCGTTTTCCTGCGCGGCCTCGGGCGCATGCATCACCTGCTCGACAAGCTGGATGCCTTCAGCGCGGAGAAGGGCCTTGCTCATGGCGATCTGCTCGGCGCGCGCCTTGCCCCCGACATGCACCCCTTCACCCGCCAGATTCAGGCCGTGAGCGATACCTCCAAGGGCGCCATCGCCCGCCTGTCCGGCCAGCAGCCGCCCAGCATGCCGGATACCGAGACTTCGGTGGCCGAACTGCGCGAGCGGGTGGCGAAGACCGAGGATTTCATCAAGAGCGTGTCCCGCGACGCCATCGATGGCTCGGAAGCCCGCGAAATCGTGCTCAAGGTCGGCCCCAACGAGCTGAAGTTCGAAGGGCTCGGTTATCTCACCGTCTTTGCCCTGCCCAACTTCTATTTCCACGTCACCACCGCCTACGACATCCTGCGCAACCAGGGCGTCCAGATCGGCAAGCGCGATTATCTCGGCCCGCTCGGCTGAGGCGGGGGCGGTCCGGCGGGCGCATGCCTGTCATGATAGTTTGATTTGGTACTGCTGGCGCCGGCACGCTATAGGCTGGCCTTCACCTGAAAGTTTCTTTCCAGCTGAAGGCCAGCCGCTACCGTGAGTGCCGATCCCTCCGAGACCACCGGCCATCGGGCCATTGCCGAAAGCACGATGATCGATGGTCTCAGCACCATCGCCGAGCTTTATGACGGCTTCATCCTCGATCTGTGGGGCGTGCTGCATGACGGCATGGCCCCCTATCCCGGCGTGATCACCTGCCTGCGCGAGATGAAGGCACAGGGAAAGCGCATCTGCCTGCTCTCCAACGCACCGCGCCGCCTGAGCGCCACGGTGGCCAAGCTGGAAGATCTCGGCATCACCCGCGATCTCTACGATCATGTCATGACCTCGGGCGAGGCGACGCATCTGGCACTCGCCAGCCCGGATGACGACTGGCACCGCGGCCTTGGCCCCCGGCTTTATCATCTGGGGCCGGAGAAGGATGACGACGTGCTGGAAGGCCTGCCGAACCACCACGAGGTCTCCTCGCTGGCAGACGCAGACGTCATCATCAATACCGGCCCCTATGAATTCACCGAGGATATGAGCGGTTATCTGCCGGTGATGCAGGAAGGGCTTGAGCGCAAGCTGCCGATGATCTGCGCCAACCCGGACCTTACCGTGATGATGGGCCCGCGCCATGTGCTGTGCGCCGGGGCGCTGGCGGCCTGGTATGAAGAGCAGGGCGGAACCGTGCGCTATCATGGCAAACCGCATGCGGGGGTCTATACGCGCTGCTTTGCCCTGCTGAAGGGCGTGGCCCGGGGCCGTATCCTGGCTGTGGGCGACAGCCTGCGCACGGATATTGCCGGGGCGCAGGCCGCCGGCATCGACAGCATGCTGGTAACCGGTGGGTTGCATGCGCGCGAACTGGAACTGGCCTGGGGTGAGGTGGCGGAGGCGAGTGCACTCGACCGGCTTATCGCCGGCTCTCACGCCAAGCCCACCTGGGTTGCGCCGGGCCTCATCTGGTAAGGCCGCCGGTTTTCGGTAGCCAAACAAAAAAGGGCCTCCCGCCGGGAGGCCCTTTTTTGTTTGATGGCTGTTCCCTCAGGCGCCGACGCTGGCGAAAGCGCGGCTGACGGGGGTCGCGCTGGAGCGGGCCGCTCCCTCGCGCTGATGGGCCAGATAACGGAAATAGGAGAGGATGAAGAGGCGAACCGCAGCGGTCAGACCGGAGTCGGCGCGCTGGCGGTCGATGCGCGAACAGATCTGGTTGATCGTCATGTTTTCACGCAGGCAGATCTCTTCAAGCGCTGCCCACATGGCAGGCTCCATGCGAATGCTGGTGCGACGATCCGCAACGGTGACGTTGCGAATGATGCTGGATTTGCTGGAAGCGGAGATATCATCCATGGCAGCGATGCCTGTCAGTAGTCGTGGGCCGTAATGGGCGCGATTGGTCGGGTTCCGGCCAGCTTGGCCTGCGAGCAGCATACCTGCTGTAACTTTAACAATTCTTCACAAAAGCTGGGGCAAAAGCAATTCAATTCGCGGAAGGGCAAACCGAAAGTAAGTTGTCATAGCACCGGTGGGTTGAGAGACATGGTGATTACCGCCGCAGAAGCCCCGGCTGACTTTGTCCGGCGGTTAAAGTAGAATCTGGCACGGTTCATAAGGGGCGCTGCCCGAATTCTGGAAAAGGCTTGGGTCATGGCGGCTGGAAACTCTGGGGACGACAAGAAAAAGGCACTGAAGGCCGCGCAGCGCGGCGCCGGCGTCAAGCAGGCCGCTGCCGCCAGTGAGCCGGAGCCGCTCTCCGAAGCCGCGCTTGCCATCGACAAGGCCAGCCGCAATGTTGGCGAGAGCCTGAACATGCAGCGCGCACGGCACATGATCGAAGGCGCCTTCAGCGATGAAGACAAGATCGCCGGCCTCGCCAAGGTCGTGCGCCACATGATGTATAACGACGGCAACAAGTAGGCGGCTGCCGCCTTCGTCCTCGCCTCTGCCTTACGCCCCGCCGCCGTAGCGGGATCACACCCGATTGTGGCGCGCTTCCTTGCCGGATGCCGGCCCGATGCGTTAGGTGCAGACAAGATCAGCCAATGATAAAAGCCGCGCCCTTGGGCGCCGGCGACAGGGAGCGGCACGATATGCGCGGCATGAGAATGCGCGGCGGCGATGACGGGCATGGCAGGCGCGAGGCCGCGCTGGAGCTGGGGGCGCTGGGCAACCTGATGCCCTATCTGTGGCCGCGCGGCGAGCGCGAGATGCGTCTGCGCGTCGTCATTGCCATGAGCTTTCTCATCGCCGGCAAGATCATCGGCGTCTATGTGCCCTATCTCTACAAGATGGTCATCGACGCGGTCTCGCCCCATGCCGGGCCGCTGACGGTCATTCCCATCGGCCTCATCGTGGCCTATGGCCTTGCCAATATCGGCTCGCTGGCCTTCAACGAATTGCGCGATGCCGTGTTCGCCAAGGTGGCGCAGCGGGCGATCCGCCGTGTCGGCCTTGCTGTTTTTGCCCATCTGCACCGCCTGTCGCTGCGCTTCCATCTCGACCGGCGTACCGGCGGGCTGTCCCGCTCCATCGAGCGCGGTACGCGCGGCATCGATACGCTCTTGCGTTTCATGCTCTTCAATATCCTGCCGACGCTGGCGGAGATCGCGCTTGTCACCGTGGTCCTGTGGGGTCTGCTGGACGCCGCCTTTGCGCTGGTGACCCTTGGCACCGTTGTGATCTATATCGCCTATACGATCATCGTAACCGCCTGGCGGCTCCAGTTCCGCAAGGTGATGAACGAGCAGGACAGCAAGGCCAACACCAAGGCCATCGACAGCCTGCTGAACTTCGAGACCGTCAAGTATTTCGGCAACGAGCGCCATGAAGTGGCGCGCTATGACGAAGGGCTGGCGGCCTATGAAAAGGCGGCCGTGCGGTCGCTCACCTCGCTCTCGCTGCTCAATATCGGCCAGTCGGCCATCATCTCGCTCGGCACCACCGTGGTCATGCTGATGGCGGCGCGGGGGATCGCCGGGGGCACGCTCACTTCCGGCGACATGGTGATGGTGGTGGGCTATCTGATGCAGCTCTATCGCCCGCTCGGTTTCTTCGGCTTCGTCTATCGCGAGATCAAGCAGGCGCTCGTCGATATCGACGACATGTTCGAGCTGCTGGACCAGAAGCAGGAAGTGCAGGACGTAGCCAGCGCCCCGGCCCTGGCGGTGACCGGCGGCAGCATTGCCTTCGAGGGGGTGGAGTTCGGCTACGATGCCCGCCGCCCCATTCTCAAGGGCGTGTCCTTCACTGTGCCGGCGGGCGGCAGCGTTGCCATCGTCGGGCCGACGGGGGCGGGCAAATCCACCATCAGCCGGCTGCTTTTCCGCTTTTATGACGTAACCGGCGGGCGCATCACCGTCGACGGGCAGGATATCCGTGGCATTTCGCAGGAGAGCCTGCGCGGCTCGCTGGGTATCGTCCCGCAGGATACCGTACTCTTCAACGATACCGTCTATTACAACATCGCCTATGGCCGCCCTTCGGCCACGAGGGCGGAAGTGGAGGCGGCGGCGCGGCTTGCCCATATCCACGATTTCGTCATGAGCCTGCCGGATGGTTACGAGACCATGGTGGGCGAGCGCGGGCTCAAGCTTTCCGGCGGTGAGAAGCAGCGTGTGGCGATCGCCCGCACCATCCTCAAGGATCCGCCGATCATCCTGTTCGATGAAGCGACCTCCGCGCTCGACACCCACACCGAAAAGCAGATCCAGACCAACCTGCGCGAAGTCTCGCGCGGGCGCACCACGCTGATGATCGCCCACCGCCTGTCCACCGTGGTGGAGGCGGACCAGATCATCGTGCTGGAAGGCGGCGTGATCGTGGAGCGCGGCACCCATGGCGAACTGCTCGATCTCGGCGCAAAGTATGCCGAGCTCTGGCAACGCCAGCTGGAGGCCGGCGAAGGCGAGCAGCAGGCGGCCGAATAGGCCGGCACGGTATCCACCGGTCAGATCGTAAGAGCACTTGCTTGCCGCGATAGAAACGAATAGAGAACAAATTCACAGAAAATCACACCCGGGCGTGAAGAAGCTCGCAGCTTTTTCGGGCGTCCGGGCGTTTGCTCCTGTGTGCGGTTGTCCGCTACGGCGGCCCCGCCGATGGATTTGATGATGAGGTGCCCACGATGAACGCGTTCGCTGCCTTTGCTTCCGATGCCCTGGTCCGTGCTGATGCCGGCCTTGAGGCGCCGGCTGCCGTCCTCGAGCATCCGGGTGAAATCCTCGGCCGCAAGCTTGCCGATACCGGCGCCACCATTGCCGAACTCAGCCGGTCGAGTGGCCTTTCCAGCGATCTTGTGCTGGCATTGCTGCGCGGCGAGCGGGCGGTGACGTCCGACGTGGCGCTGGCGCTGGCCGATTTCTTCGGCTCCAGTGCCCGTGTGTGGCTCGACAGCCAGCGGGCTTTCGATGCCGCTGCCTATGCGCCGGCCTATGCCGGCCGCGCAGCCTGAGCTTCCGCAGCTTCTGCCGGCAGCCGCCACTCAAAGAAGCGGCAGATCTCGCTGATGTTACGGGCGCTGGAATAACTCGCGCGCTCTTCTGTTGCCACCATGCCCAGTTTGCCGAGCAGGGTGAGTGAGGCGGGATTGCGCAGCAGCGCCCCGGCCTCGATGCGGTCCGTGCCGAAATGACGGGCCGCCGCGGGCAGGGCGGCCCGTACAGCTTCTTCTATATAACCCCGGCGGCGGAAGGGCGCGCCCGTCCAGTAGCCGAGGCTGATGGTGCCGGGCTTTTCCCGATCCGGGCCGATACGGACCCATCCGACGATGCTGCCCGCCGGATGACCGCTCTCCACCTGCTTCAGGGCCGGGACGAGGGAAAGCGCGCCGCCCTGCGGCAGGTCAGCCTCCGCACGTTCAAGCCGGTTGCGCACCTCTTTCTCCGGCATCGGGGAAAACCACGTGGCCGTCATGGCGGCAACCTCGCCATCGACCAGTGCGGCGATCTCGCCGGCATCGGCAGGGCAGGCGAGACGCAGCACAAGGCGGCTGGTCTCCAGCGGCTGAAAGGGGCAGGGCTCTGGCATATTTCCTCGGTCCGGCGCAGGATGAAGAGGCCTTTTTGCGCAAGGCGGCAGGCTCCGGCAAGGCTTGCTGCGGATGCAGGGCAAGGCCGCATCTTTTGTGCGCCGCAGGCTGTTGACAAGCTCCATCATGTGACGCATAACACGCGCCGCTCCGGGCCGCTGGTTCTCCACAAGAGAGCCGCGGCCCGGTGCCATATAGCCGCCAGACTTTCCCGTCTTTTCAGGGATTTCCGGCGTGCGGCTAGGAGTGTAGCTCAATTGGTAGAGCACCGGTCTCCAAAACCGGGGGCTGGGGGTTCGAGACCCTCCACTCCTGCCAGCCGCACCGGGAATAAGTGCTGAAAAAGTGGTGAAGGTTCGCCCGGCTGGTGAGGCGTCTGGAGCGCCATCTGCCTGATATTCCACGAGCTTCGTGGGGAGCAGGGGAGATGTAGCGCACGGGCGCCCATTGGCTTGAGGCGGGCGATCCGGCGGCCGGATGGCAAGGCGATCAGGGATTCGGGTCCCAATAAGGTTCTGGGTCGGGTTCAGGCGTGGCTGGGGGTATCGAAAGAGGCTCCCCTCGTGAACGGCGAGAGATATGGCGAAGTTCAATCCGGTGCAGTTTTTCAATCAGGTCAAGCAGGAAGGCCGGCGTATCACCTGGCCGAGCCGCAAGGAGACCCTGGTTTCGACCGCGATGGTGTTTGGCTTCGTGATCGCCGCGTCGATCTTCTTTCTGGCGGTCGATGCGGTCCTGAGCTTCTCGATCGGCAAGATCCTCGGTTTCGGAGGCTGAAGAGTACAATGGCTGCACGTTGGTACGTAATTCACGCCTATTCCGGCTTCGAGAAGAAGGTCGCGCAGAACATCCTCGAGAAGGCTGCCCAAAAGGGCCTTGAGGAGAAGTTTGTCGAGGTGATCGTCCCCACCGAGGAAGTGGTGGAAGTTCGCCGCGGCCAGAAGGTGAATGCAGAGCGCAAGTTCTTCCCCGGCTACGTGCTGGCGAAGATGGAGCTGACCGACGAGACCTGGTCGCTGGTGCGCAACATTCCCAAGGTGACCAACTTCCTTGGCGGTGGCGGTCGTCCGCAGCCGATCACGGAAACGGAAGCCCAGCGTATCCTGCAGCAGGTGCAGGAAGGTGTTGAGAAGCCCAAGCCCTCGATCTCCTACGAGGTCGGCGAGACGGTGCGGGTGGCCGATGGTCCGTTCACGTCGTTCAGCGGCGTGGTCGAGGAAGTGGACGAAGAGCGCGCACGCCTCAAGGTGTCGGTGTCGATCTTCGGTCGTGCGACCCCGGTCGAACTGGAATATGCGCAGGTGGAAAAGGCCTGAGAAGGTCACCAGCCAGCGTTTCGTTAGCGAGATTTGTCCCGCCGGGGTCTTGACCCGGGTGGGGCGGGCCGCCGGGTGGCGATGAGCTGCCAGACGGTCAAACCCGGTGCGGGAGGCCATCCCTTAGGCCGTGACCGCACAAGAGGAGTGAGTAAGGGAACATGGCAAAGAAAGTCATTGGCCTCATTAAGTTGCAGGTCCCGGCGGGTAAGGCCAACCCGTCTCCGCCCATCGGTCCCGCGCTCGGTCAGCGCGGTCTGAACATCATGGAATTCTGCAAGGCGTTCAACGCCAAGACCCAGAGCCTCGAGCCGGGCATGCCGATTCCCGTGGTGATCACCGCCTATGGCGACCGTACCTTCACCTTCGAAACCAAGACCCCGCCGGTCAGCTACTTCATCAAGAAGGCTGCCAAGCTGGACAAGGGTTCGCAGACCCCGGGTCGTGGCACCGCCGGTTCGGTGAGCATGGCTCAGGTCCGTGAGATCGCTCAGACCAAGATGGTCGATCTCAATGCAAACGACCTGGAAGGCGCCGTCCAGATGATCCTGGGCTCCGCGCGTTCCATGGGCATCGAAGTGACGGGGTAAGGGTAAATGGCGAAAGTTGGTAAGCGCCTGAAGAAGGCCTACGAGGGTCTGGACCGCGAAAAGTTCTACGCCCTCACCGAAGCCGTCAGCACGATCAAGGGCCGTTCCGCGACCAAGTTCGACGAGACGCTCGAAATCGCGATGAATCTCGGTGTTGACCCGCGTCACGCTGACCAGATGGTCCGTGGCATGGTTCAGCTGCCGCACGGCACCGGCAAGACGGTGCGCGTGGCTGTGTTCGCCAAGGGCCCGAAGGCTGATGAAGCCAAGGCCGCCGGTGCGGACATCGTCGGTGCGGAAGACCTGATGGCCGAAATCCAGAACGGCAAGATCGATTTCGATCGCTGCATTGCCGCTCCGGACATGATGGGCGTCGTTGGCCGCCTCGGTAAGGTTCTCGGCCCGCGCGGCCTGATGCCGAACCCGAAGCTCGGCACCGTGACCCCGGACGTGGCCGGCGCCGTCAAGGCCGCCAAGTCCGGCTCCATCGAGTTCCGCTGCGAGAAGACCGGTATCGTGCATGCCGGTATCGGCCGCGTGAGCTTCGATGAAGCCAAGCTGATCGAGAACGTCCAGGCGTTCGTCGATGCCATCACCCGCGCCAAGCCGACCGGCGCCAAGGGCACCTACATCAAGAAGGTGTCCCTGAGCTCCACGATGGGCCCGGGCCTGAAGCTCGACGTGACCCAGATCGGCTGATTGCCGGTTCTGCGACGTTGACGAAATCCCCCGTCTTTCCCTTTGGGAAGGGCGGGGTAGCCCCCGGCGGGGGCGTGTCCGGGAAACCGGATAGACCACCGCCGGCGGCACCTGTCCGAGACTGCAGGTGTGTGGCATCCGCCAGACTTAAATGCCCTGCATAGACGGGAGTGAAACCGGAATTTTAAGGCGAAAGCCGCCGGCCTTTGGTCAGCTGTCTTTCCTTGAATACCCGGCTTGAACTTCTGGGACAGGATCCGAACCGGGCGGGTTTTCGGAGCCGAAAGGCTTTGGAAACGCGCCCAAAGGTGTGAACCGGCTTCCGCCGCCGAACCTTGCCATCCGGCAGGGCGAGGCTGGAAGCCACCCCGAAAGGGCGAAAGGAGCGTTCCGTGAACCGTACCGAAAAGGAAACCACGGTCGCGGCACTCAATCAGGCTCTGTCCGAGGCTGCCATCATCGTCGTTGTCCGTCAGTCGGGCATGTCGGTGGGCGAATCGACGAACCTGCGCCGCAAGATGCGCGAAGCGGGGGCGGCCTTCAAGGTCACCAAGAATACGCTTGCGCGTCTCGCCTTGAAGGGCACGCCGTTCGAGAAGAGTGAGGACCTGTTTTCCGGTCCGACCGCGATTGGCTACTCCGCCGATCCGGTTGCAGCCGCCAAGGTGCTCAGCGAGTTCGCCAAGACGAATGACAAGGTTCAGATCGTCGGTGGTGCGCTGGGAACTCAGGTGCTCGACGCCGCTGGTGTCGACGCCCTGGCCAAGCTGCCGTCCCTCGACGAGCTGCGTGCCAAGATCATCGGTGTCATCAGTGCTCCGGCCCAGAAACTGGCGTCGATCACTCAGGCTCCGGCTGGTCAGTTGGCTCGCGTGCTCAACGCGTATGCCACCAAGGACGCGGCCTGAGCAGGCCCTTCCGGCAGCCGCGTGAGCGCCGCCGGATAACCTGCCAGAACCGAGTGCCAGAACCAAAATCGGCCCGCCCCCTTGCGGCGGCGCCATGTTCAAGCCACATCAAGTAGAGAGATTTATCAAATGGCCGATCTTAACAACCTCGTTGAAGCCCTGTCCGCTCTCACCGTCCTGGAGGCCGCCGAGCTCTCCAAGATGCTCGAAGAGAAGTGGGGCGTTTCCGCCGCCGCTCCGGTGGCCGTTGCTGCCGCCGCTCCGGCTGGTGGTGGCGCTGCCGCCGCTGCTGAAGAGCAGACCGAGTTCAACGTGATCCTCGCCGACGCCGGCGACAAGAAGATCAACGTTATCAAGGAAGTCCGCGCCATCACCGGCCTGGGCCTCAAGGAAGCCAAGGACCTCGTCGAAGGCGCTCCGAAGCCCGTCAAGGAAGGCGTGTCCAAGGACGAAGCTGCTGCTATCAAGAAGCAGCTCGAAGAGGCTGGTGCCAAGGTCGAAGTCAAGTAAGACTCCGGTTCTGGTAACTTGTCGTTAAAAGTTTAAGGGTTGACGCTGGACCTTCTCCTCTTCCTCGGGTAGAGGAGACGGTTCGGCGTCACCCTTGCTTTATAGGGCGCCCGGTCGGTATCGCACCGCCCGGGTTTGCCTGTCACCGGCAGACGGATCCTTGATCTTCCAAGGGGTTTCCCTGGAAATTCTGGATGTGTGCCGGTCCGTTTTCCGGAGTCGGGCCCAGCCGAAGGCCGCGCCTCGCGGGACACAAGCTGCTTCGCCACAAGGCGGGGCGGTAACTGCCGTCATCGCCGTCGCGGTGATGGACACGGGTCGAAAGCGATCACGAGGGACACTCATGGCCAAGTCGTTCACGGGTCGGAAGCGCGTTCGTAAGAGCTTCGGGCGTATCCCCGAAGTCATCCGGATGCCGAACCTGATCGAGGTTCAACGGAACTCCTACGAACAGTTCCTGCAGATGCATGTTACGCCTGAAAAGCGCGAACTGCTGGGCTTGCAGGAGGTTTTCAAGTCCGTATTTCCGATCAAGGACTTCTCGGGCCGTGCCGAGATTGATTTTGTCCGGTACGAGCTGGAGCAGCCGAAGTACGACGTCGAGGAATGCCAGCAGCGCGGCATGACGTTCGCGGCGCCGCTCAAGGTGACCCTGCGCCTCTCCGTCTTCGACGTTGACGAGGACACCGGCCTGCGTTCGATCCGCGACATCAAGGAGCAGGATGTCTACATGGGCGACATGCCGCTCATGACCGACAACGGCACCTTCGTCGTCAACGGCACCGAGCGCGTCATCGTCTCCCAGATGCACCGCTCCCCGGGCGTGTTCTTCGACCACGACCGCGGCAAGACCCATTCTTCGGGCAAGTATCTGTTCGCTGCCCGCGTGATCCCCTATCGCGGTTCCTGGCTCGACTTCGAGTTCGACGCCAAGGACATCGTCTATGTCCGTATCGACCGCCGCCGCAAGCTGCCCGCCACCACGCTGCTCTATGTCCTGGATGGTCTCGCCACCGAGGCGCTGCGTGCCAAGCGCGAAGGCGAGAACAAGAAGCTCGCCCCGTTCGAGGCGCAGGGCATGTCCCGCGAGGAGATCCTCTCCTACTTCTATGGCAAGATCACCTACACCAAGGTGAAGGACGGCTGGCGCATTCCGTTTGCGCCCGAGCTGCTCAAGGGCCAGAAGATCGCCACCGACCTGGTCGATGCCGACACCGGCGAGACCGTGGCCGAAGCCGGCACCAAGATGACCCCGCGCCAGCTCAAGAAGCTGGAAGAGGCTGGCCTCAAGTCCATCCTCGTGCGCGACGATGAAGTGCTCAGCCGTTACCTGGCCGAAGACATCATCAACGAGAAGACCGGCGAAGTCTGGTACGAGGCGGGTGACGAGATCACCGCCGAGACGCTGGAGAAGCTGCTTGAGCGTAACATCGACGTGCTGCCGACGCTGCACATCGACCACCTCAACATCGGCCCCTATATGCGCAACACCCTCATGGTGGACCGCAATGGCTGCCGTGAAGAGGCGCTCATCGACATCTACCGTGTCATGCGTCCGGGCGAGCCGCCGACCCTTGAGTCCGCCGAAGCCCTGATCTCCGGCCTGTTCTTCGACAACGAGCGCTACGACCTTTCCTCGGTCGGCCGTGTGAAGATGAACGCGCGCCTCGGCTTCGAGACCTCCGACCAGCTGCGCGTGCTGCGCAAGCAGGACATCCTTGAGATCCTGCGCGTCCTGCACGAGCTTAAGGACGGCCGCGGTGAGATCGACGATATCGACCATCTGGGCAACCGTCGTGTTCGCTCCGTCGGCGAGCTGATGGAGAACCAGTACCGCGTCGGCCTGCTGCGCATGGAGCGTGCGATCCGCGAGCGTATGAGCTCGGTGGATATCGATACCGTCATGCCGCATGACCTCATCAACGCCAAGCCGGCAGCGGCAGCGGTGCGTGAGTTCTTCGGCTCCTCGCAGCTCAGCCAGTTCATGGACCAGACCAACCCGCTCTCCGAGATCACGCACAAGCGTCGTCTCTCGGCACTGGGCCCGGGCGGTCTGACCCGCGAGCGTGCCGGCTTCGAAGTGCGCGACGTTCATCCGACCCATTATGGCCGCATGTGCCCGATCGAAACGCCGGAAGGCCCGAACATCGGTCTCATCAACTCGCTGGCCACCTATGCGCGCGTCAACCAGTACGGCTTCATCGAAAGCCCGTACCGCAAGGTGACCGACGGCAAGGTGACCGACGAAGTGGTCTACATGTCGGCGATGGAAGAGGGCCGCTTCGCGATTGCCCAGGCTTCCGCTCCGCTGAACGCCGACCGCAGCTTCGAGGAAGAGCTCGTCTCCACCCGTGAGATGGGCGACTACATCCTCAAGCCGAACGACCAGATCGATTATATCGACGTGTCGCCGAAGCAGCTGGTGTCCGTCGCCGCGGCGCTCATCCCGTTCCTTGAGAACGACGACGCCAACCGCGCGCTGATGGGCTCCAACATGCAGCGTCAGGCCGTGCCGCTGGTGAAGGCCGAGGCACCGCTGGTCGGTACCGGCATGGAAGCGACTGTGGCCCGCGACAGCGGCGCTGCGATCTCTGCCCGCCGCGCCGGCATCGTCGACCAGATCGACGGTACCCGTATCGTGGTGCGTGCCACCGAGGATACCTCGGCGGACCGTCAGGGCGTCGACATCTACAAGCTGCGCAAGTACCAGCGCTCCAACCAGTCCACCGCCATCAACCAGCGTCCGCTGGTGAAGGTCGGTGACCGGGTGGCCAAGGGCGACATCATCGCCGACGGCCCCTCGACGGAGCTTGGCGAACTCGCCCTCGGCCGTAACGTGCTCGTCGCGTTCATGCCGTGGAATGGCTACAACTTCGAGGACTCCATCCTCATCTCCGAGCGCATCGTGTCGGAGGACGTGTTCACGTCCATCCACATCGAAGAGTTCGAGGTGATGGCCCGCGATACCAAGCTGGGCCAGGAAGAAATCACCCGCGACATTCCCAACGTCGGTGAAGAAGCCCTCAAGAACCTCGACGAAGCCGGTATCGTCTATATCGGCGCCGAAGTTCAGCCGGGCGACATCCTGGTCGGCAAGGTGACCCCGAAGGGCGAAAGCCCGATGACGCCGGAAGAGAAGCTTCTGCGCGCCATCTTCGGCGAGAAGGCCAGCGACGTGCGTGACACCTCGCTGCGTGTTCCGCCGGGTGTCACCGGCACGGTGGTTGATGTGCGCGTCTTCTCCCGCCGCGGCGTGGACAAGGACGAACGTGCTCTCGCCATCGAGCGCGCCCAGATCGAGCAGCTGGCCAAGGACCGCGATGACGAGCGCAAGATTCTCGAGCGCAACTTCTTCGCCCGCCTTGAAGAGCGCCTGATCGGCCAGACCGCCGTTTCCGGCCCGCGTGGCTTTGCCACCGGCAAGGTGATCGACAAGGCTGCCCTGGGTGAGTTCACCCCCGGCCAGTGGCGTCAGATCGCCGTTGCCGACGAAGCGGTGATGCAGGATGTCGAGGCCATGCTGAAGTCGTTTGACGACAGCGTGACCGAGCTCAACAGCCGTTTCGAGGACAAGGTCGAGAAGCTGCAGCGCGGCGACGAACTGCCCCCGGGCGTGATGAAGATGGTCAAGGTGTTCCTGGCGGTGAAGCGCAAGCTTCAGCCGGGCGACAAGATGGCCGGCCGTCACGGCAACAAGGGTGTTATCTCGCGCATCATGCCGATCGAGGACATGCCCTACCTTGAGGACGGTACCCATGTGGACATCGTGCTCAACCCGCTGGGTGTGCCGAGCCGCATGAATGTTGGCCAGATTCTCGAAACCCATCTTGGCTGGGCGTCGGCCGGTATCGGCCGCCAGATCGGCGAAGTGGTGGACGAGTATCAGCGCACGGCGCGCCAGGGCGGCGATACCGCCCAGCCGCTGATCAAGCTGAAGGACAAGCTGAAGGACGTTTATGGCGAGCGTGACTACGCCAGCGACGTTGCCGACCTCGATGAGGCAGAGCTGGTCGAAATGGCCGGTAACCTGCGCCGCGGCGTCCCCTTCGCAACCCCCGTCTTCGACGGTGCGCGCGAGGATGACATCGTGCACATGCTTGAGAAGGCCGGCCTCAGCTCCTCCGGTCAGGTGTCGCTGATCGACGGCCGTACGGGCGAGACCTTCGCCCGCAAGGTTACCGTCGGCTACATCTACATGCTGAAGCTGCACCACCTCGTGGACGACAAGATCCACGCCCGTTCCATCGGCCCCTACAGCCTCGTTACCCAGCAGCCGCTGGGAGGCAAGGCGCAGTTCGGTGGCCAGCGCTTCGGCGAAATGGAAGTCTGGGCGCTGGAAGCCTATGGCGCAGCGCACACCCTGCAGGAAATGCTCACGGTCAAGTCGGACGACGTCTCCGGCCGTACCAAGGTCTACGAGGCCATCGTACGCGGCGACGACAATTTCGAGTCCGGCATCCCCGAGAGCTTCAACGTTCTGGTCAAGGAGCTCAAGTCCCTCGGCCTCAACGTCGAACTCGAGCAGGGCGAGAAGTAAGAAGCCCCGTCGCGGGGTCGTCAGACGCCCCGGTGCCCGTCAAGGGTGCCGGGGCGATTGGCGCACCGGCAGGGGTTATACTTGTGTTTTTTCAGGCGGCATTTTCCCTCCATCCAGCCAGCGAGGGATGCCGCCGTCGGGTTCCGCCAGGCGGCACATGGCCGGAACCGCTGACACTTAGGAGTCGGGTGCATGAACGAACTGATGAATATCTTCGGTCAGGGTCAGACCCCGCAGAGCTTCGACCAGATCGCGATCAATATCGCCAGCCCGGAGCAGATCCTCTCCTGGTCCTTCGGCGAGATCAAGAAGCCGGAGACCATCAACTACCGGACCTTCAAGCCGGAGCGCGACGGCCTGTTCTGCGCCCGCATCTTCGGTCCGATCAAGGATTACGAGTGCTTGTGCGGCAAGTACAAGCGCATGAAGTACAAGGGCATCATCTGCGAAAAGTGCGGCGTGGAAGTGACGCTGGCCAAGGTGCGCCGCGAGCGCATGGGCCACATCCAGCTCGCCAGCCCCGTTGCGCATATCTGGTTCCTGAAGTCCCTGCCCAGCCGCATCGGCATGCTGCTGGACATGACGCTCAAGGATCTGGAGAAGGTGCTGTACTTCGAGGCCTACATGGTCACGGAGCCGGGCCTCACCCCGCTCAAGCAGTACCAGCTGCTCAATGAGGACGAGTATGTCAGCGCCGTCGAGAAGTACGGCGAGGACTTCACCGCCCTCATCGGCGCCGAAGCCCTGAAGGACATCCTCAAGGGTCTCGACCTGCCGGAAGAGAAGGAAAAGATCCGCGAGGATCTGCGCGAGACCTCGTCCGAGGCCAAGCGCAAGAAGCTGGTCAAGCGCCTGAAGATCGTCGAGGCCTTCATGACCTCCGGCGCCAAGCCGGAGTGGATGATCCTTGACGTCATCCCGGTCATTCCGCCCGAGCTGCGTCCGCTGGTTCCGCTCGATGGCGGCCGCTTCGCGACCTCTGACCTCAACGACCTCTACCGCCGCGTCATCAACCGCAACAACCGTCTGAAGCGGCTGATGGAACTGCGTGCGCCGGACATCATCGTGCGCAACGAAAAGCGCATGCTGCAGGAGTCCGTTGACGCGCTGTTCGACAACGGCCGCCGTGGCCGCGTGATCACCGGTGCCAACAAGCGTCCGCTGAAGTCGCTCGCCGACATGCTCAAGGGCAAGCAGGGCCGCTTCCGTCAGAACCTGCTCGGCAAGCGCGTCGACTACTCCGGCCGTTCGGTCATCGTGGTCGGCCCGGAAATGAAGCTGCACCAGTGCGGCCTGCCGAAGAAGATGGCGCTGGAGCTGTTCAAGCCCTTCATCTACGCCAAGCTTGAGCTTTACGGCATGGCCTCCACGCTGAAGGCCGCCAAGCGCATGGTGGAGAAGGAGCGTCCGGAGGTCTGGGATATCCTCGAAGAGGTTATCCGCGAGCATCCGGTCATGCTGAACCGCGCCCCGACGCTGCACCGCCTCGGCATCCAGGCTTTCGAGCCGGTGCTGGTGGAAGGCAAGGCCATCCAGCTGCATCCGCTGGTCTGCACCGCCTTCAACGCTGACTTCGACGGCGACCAGATGGCCGTGCACGTTCCGCTGAGCCTCGAGGCCCAGCTGGAAGCGCGCGTCCTGATGATGTCGACCAACAACATCCTGTCGCCCGCACACGGCAAGCCGATCATCGTGCCGAGCCAGGACATCGTTCTGGGCCTCTATTACATCTCCATGGAGATGCAGGACTGGGTCGGCGAGGAAGTCCCGCTCAAGATCTTCGAGAAGGATCTCGACGGTCTGGCCGGTGCGCTCGGCCGTGGCGACATCGTGCTGCGCGACAGCTCCGACCCGGTGAACCCGCTGCGCTACGGCGCCATCGAGGGTCTGGCTGAGCTGGTCAAGAAGGCCGGCGTCACGCTGCACCGCGTGCCGACCTTCGCGAACCTGGGTGAAATCGAGCAGGCGCTGGCGGAGAAGACCATCTCCATGCACGCCCGCATCAAGTCGCGCTTCGTGACCCGCAACGAGGCAGGCGAGGAGATCGTCCAGAAGGTGTTCACCACCCCTGGCCGCATGATCCTCTCCTCCGTGCTGCCGAAGCACTACAAGGTGCCGTTCGACATCATCAACCGCGTGATGACCAAGAAGGAAATCACCGGCGTTATCGACCATGTCTATCGCCACTGCGGCCAGAAGGAGACGGTGATTTTCGCCGACCGCCTGATGGCTACCGGTTTTGGCTGGGCATGCCGCGCCGGCATCTCCTTCGGCAAGGACGACATGGTCGTGCCGGATGCCAAGCACGCGCTCGTTGCCGAGGCCCAGGCCAAGGTCAAGGAGTTCGAGCAGCAGTATCAGGACGGTCTGATCACCCAGGGTGAGAAGTACAACAAGGTCGTCGACGTGTGGTCCGCCTGCACCGAGCGCATCTCCGAGGAGATGATGAAGGTGATGTCGACCACCAAGGTCGGCACTCAGGTCAACTCCGTCTACATGATGGCTCACTCGGGCGCCCGTGGTTCCGCGGCGCAGATCAAGCAGCTTGCCGGTATGCGTGGCCTGATGGCCAAGCCGGACGGCTCGATCATCGAGACGCCGATCATCTCGAACTTCAAGGAAGGCCTTACCGTGGCGGAGTACTTCAACTCCACCCACGGCGCCCGTAAGGGTCTGGCCGACACCGCGCTCAAGACGGCGAACTCGGGTTATCTCACCCGCCGTCTCGTCGACGTGGCGCAGGACGTGGTCGTTCGCGAGATCGATTGCGGCACCACCGATGGCATCACCGTTGCCGCCGTTATCGACGGTGCCAACGTCATTGCCTCGCTGGGTGAGCGTATCCTTGGCCGTTCTGCCTCTGAGGATGTGAAGCATCCGCTCAGCGGCGAACTGCTGGTGGGTGCCGGCGAGATCATCGGCGAAGCCGAGGTCGATCTCATCGAGACCGCCGGTATCGACAAGGTCAAGATCCGCTCGGTGCTGACCTGCCGTACGACGGAAGGCATCTGCGCCTGCTGCTATGGCCGTGACCTTGCCCGCGGTACCGCGGTCAATATCGGTGAAGCGGTTGGCGTTATCGCCGCCCAGTCGATCGGCGAGCCGGGCACGCAGCTGACGATGCGTACGTTCCACATCGGCGGTGCGGCGCAGCGCGGTGCGGAACAGTCCTCCATCGAAGCCTCGGTGGATGCGACCATCCGCATCAACAACCGCAACGTCGTTATGAACTCCGACGGCGTGCCGATCGTCATGAGCCGCAACACCGAAGTGGTGCTGCTCGATGGCGCCGGTCGTGAGAAGGCCCGCCACAAGGTGCCGTATGGCGCCAAGCTGCTGGCGGACGAGGGCGTGAAGGTGTCGCGCGGCCAGAAGATGGCCGAGTGGGACCCGTACACCCTGCCGATCATCACGGAAAAGGAAGGTATCGCGAACTACGTCGACCTGACGGAGAACGTGTCCTTCCGCGAGGTGATGGATGAAGCCACCGGCATTTCCTACAAGGAAGTGATCGACTGGCGCGCCCAGCCGCGCGGCGGCGACCTGCGTCCGCGCATCACCCTGCGTGATGCCAATGGCGAAGTCGTCAACCTGCCGAACGGCATGGAAGCCCGTTACTTCATGTCCGTGGGCGCCATTCTCTCGGTGTCCAACGGCCAGCCGGTCAAGGCCGGTGACGTGCTCGCCCGTATCCCGCGTGAGTCCTCCAAGACCCGCGACATCACGGGCGGTCTGCCGCGCGTTGCCGAGCTGTTCGAAGCCCGCCGTCCGAAGGACTACGCGATCATCAGCGACATCGCTGGCCGCGTCGAATTCGGCCGCGACTACAAGACCAAGCGCCGCATCCTCGTCGTCCCGCATGAGGAAGGTGCCGATCCGAAGGAATACCTGATCCCCAAGGGCAAGCACCTGTCCGTGCAGGAAGGCGACTGGGTGGAGAAGGGCGACCTGCTGATGGACGGCAGCCCCGTGCCGCATGACATCCTGTCCGTCATGGGTGTCGAGGCTCTGGCCGACTACCTGATCAACGAGATCCAGGAAGTCTACCGTCTTCAGGGCGTGAAGATTAACGACAAGCACATCGAGGTCATCACCCGCCAGATGCTGCAGAAGGTGGAGATCACCGAAGCCGGTGACACCACGCTGCTGATCGGCGAGCAGGTCGACCGTCGTGAGTTTGACGTCGAAAACGAAAAGGCGATGACCGAGAACGGTCGCCCGGCAAAGGCGATCCCGGTTCTGCAGGGCATCACCAAGGCCTCGCTGCAGACGAATTCCTTCATCTCGGCAGCCTCCTTCCAGGAGACCACCCGCGTCCTCACCGAGGCGGCGGTCTATGGCAAGAAGGACACGCTGAATGGCCTCAAGGAAAACGTCATCGTCGGCCGCCTCATCCCCGCCGGTACCGGCGCGGTGCTGGAGCGTCTGAAGCGCGTTGCCGCCGAAGCCAAGGCCGGGACTCTGGAAAGCGGCGCTGCCGCCGCCCTGCCGGCAGACCCGGCCGAATAAGCCGGGCCAGAAGCCAGCTACTGAAAAGCCCCGCCGGAGCGATCCGGCGGGGCTTTTTGTATTCCCGCCGGGTATCGGAGGAGAGCAGAAAGTAAATCCAAGTGCATACCGATGAACAAAAAACGGGCCGGAATCTAACCTCATACGCAGATATGTCATCGCGCCGTCGGGTTTATAACCTCCCAGGCCATTGCGGCTTCGGTTTCTTTCCGCCTCGAGGAGGGGTCCATGTTCATCCGGTCCGGCAATCCGTCCGATCTCGATCCCGGCGCCCTTCGCCTGGCTGTCGACAAATCCTTCGCCTGCGTGGAATTTGCCGCGGATGGCATCATCACCGGCGCCAATGACAATTTCCTGCGGATGGCCGGCTATAGTCTCGCCGAGATCAAGGGCCGGCATGACAGTATCTTTGTCGATCCGCGCGAGGCCGGGAGTGACGCTTATCGCGAATTCTGGCGGCAGCTTGCGGCCGGCAAGGAGCAGGGGGGCGAATTTCGCCGGTTGCACAAATCGGGCGGAGAGCTCTGGCTGGAGGGCGCCTACAGCCCGGTGCCCGGGCAACATGGCAGGGTCGCCCGGGTCGTCAAGATCGCGACCGATATCACCGCCAGAAAGCTGGAGGTACCGTCAGGCGCCGGCAGGCTGCTGGCGGCGCACAGCACGCAGGCGGTCATCGAGTTTACGGCGGACGGCAGGGTCCTTGATGCCAATGACAATTTCCTGTCGATCATGGGCTATGAGCTGGCCGAGATCAGAGGGCAGCACCATTCCCTGTTTGTGCCGGAGGAGCAGGGCGATAGTGCGCATTACCGCAGTTTCTGGAACCGGCTGGCCGCAGGCGAGCATCAGGCGGGTCTTTTCTTTCGCCGTGGTCGGGACGGCAAAAAAATCTGGCTGCGCGCTGCCTACAACCCGGTCCTGGACGAGCAGGGAGTGGTCATCCGCGTTATAAAGTTTGCCACGGATGTGACCGCCCGCCAGCTTGAGGTCACGGAAAATACCGGTTGTGCTGGCGACGTTGCCGATGACGCCCCCTGACCCGAAGGTCCCGGCATTGGAAGCGAGCCGTCTTGAGAACAAAGCCCCGCAGGAGTGATCCGGCGGGGCTTTGTTGTTCGTATCGACGAGGAAAGGGCCAGTCGTCTGATGTAGAGCGGTAAACCCAAATACATACCAATGGACAGCAAACTGACAGGAACCTAGCCGCATACGCCGAGATGGATTGGCACAAACCAGATTATAAAACTCTCAGTCCTTGATGACTGTTTCTCTCCCGCCTGGAGTGACCCTTCATGCTCTTCCGGTCCCGCAGCCACACCGATGTTGACCAGGCCGCGCTACGCCTGGCGGTGGACAAATCCTTCGCCTGCATCGAATTCACGCCGGACGGTATTATAACCGGCGCCAATGAGAATTTCCTGCGCGCGGTCGGATATACGCTGACGGAGATCAAGGGCAGGCATCACAGCATGCTCGTCGATCCGGCGGAGACAAAAGGCGCGGCCTACGAGGAGTTTTGGCGCCAGCTGGCAGCAGGCAAGGAGCAGGTGGGCGAGTTTCGCCGGTTGCGCAAGTCAGGTGAGGATCTGTGGCTGGAAGCGGCCTATAGCCCACTGCTTGGCAGGGACGGCCGGGCAGTCAAGGTTATCAAGATTGCGACCGACATCACGGCAAAGAAGCAGGAAGCCGTGCTCAATGCTGGTCGCCTCTCTGCGATTAACAAGTCACAGGCGGTGATCGAGTTCACCGCCGATGGCACTATCCTTGATGCCAACGAGAATTTTATCGCGGTCATGGGATATGGGCTCGCCGAGATCAAAGGGCGCCATCATTCCCTGTTCGTGGCAGAGGCGGAACGTGAGAGTTCCGGATACCGCGATTTCTGGAAGAAGCTGGCTGCCGGTGAATATCAGTCGGGGCTTTTCCCGCGCGTTGCCCGAGGCGGGCGGGCCGTCTGGCTACGGGCAAGTTACAATCCGGTCCTCAATGCGCAGGGCAAGGTCGTACGGGTGGTCAAGTTCGCGACCGACGTAACCGCCCGGCAGGAAGAGGTTGCGGACAATGCGGGCCGCCTTGCTGCCATCGACCGGGCGCAGGCTGTCATTGAATTTATGTTGGATGGCACGATCGTTAGCGCCAACGCCAACTTCCTCAAGGCGCTCGGCTATACGCTCGAGGAAGTCCGGGGCAAGCATCACAGTATGTTTGTCGATCCGGCGGAGCGGGAGTCCGCTGCCTACAAGGCGTTCTGGGACAAGCTGCGCAAGGGCGAATACCAGGCCGATCAGTATCGCCGCATTGGCAAGGGCGGTCGCCCGGTCTGGATCGAAGCATCCTATAACCCGGTGCTGGACGCTTCCGGCAAGCCGCTCAAGATCGTCAAGTTCGCAACGGATGTGACGCAGAAGGTGCTGGAGGCGCAGAAGAACAAGCGCGTCAGCGAGATGCTTCACAACGTGGCCGCGGGCGCCGAGGAGCTGAACCTTTCAGTCCGGGAAATTTCCTCCAGCATGGCCAGTTCCAGCCGGACGGCAGGGCACGCAACCGGGCTCGCCGTCGAGGCGGACGGGGCTGCCAAGCGGCTTGCCTCTGCCGCGGAAGCCATGGGCGGCATCGTCGATGTCATCAACAACATCACTGGCCAGATCAACCTGTTGGCCCTGAACGCCACCATTGAATCCGCGCGGGCCGGCGAGGCGGGCAAGGGTTTTGCCGTCGTTGCCGGCGAGGTCAAGAACCTCGCCAACCAGGCCAAGGCCGCGACGGAGCGGATCTCCGGTGAAATCGAGGGTATGCGCGGCATTTCGGGTGACGTGACCAGTGCCCTCAACGCCATCCGCGGCTCGATCGACGAATTGACCGAGTATGTGAATTCAACGGCAGCCGCCATCGAGGAACAGAGTACGGTTGCCAACGAAATGGCGCAGAACATGCAGCGCGCGGCTGATGAGGCGGGGTCCTAGAAGAAACTCACCCGGCCCCGTACTCATCCAGCAGCTTGTCGAGCTCGGCGATCCATTCCACCAGGCGTGCAATATGCTGCCCGGTGGCTTCCTCGGATTCCACGCCGTCCAGATAGATCATGTTGCCGGCCTCCAGATAGGCCAGCGTGGCGTCGTGCCGGGCACGGGTAGCGCGCCATTCTTCCACGAGCTGTTCGATGGTGATCATCCCGCTGCTCCCTCCGGTTGGTCAGCGGCCCGGCCGGGTGAAGGCGGGGCCGCCTCTTGTTCCGCAAGAATAGCGCAGTCCTCCGGTCACGGGCAGGGGAGAACGATGCCGGCAGACGCGTTGGAGACCTGCCTCAGTAGGTGATGACGATCTGCACCGTGTCGATATAGGCACCGGCGCGTACCGGTTGCTGGGCGGGAATGCGCCCATACATGGTGTAGACGATGTCGAAGGGAAAAATCGTCACCAGAGAGCTGAAGCCCACATTGGCGGTGCCGCCGGTGCCATCTCCCCACACGCTCGAATACTGGTTGCTGAGATAGAGATTATAGCCGAGCGAAGCGCTGCCGTTTCTCATCTGCCGCGACGAGTAACTGCCGGCGCTGCCGGAGGAGAGCGACACGTTGAAAGTGAGCAGCAGCGTGACGAGCGAGGTGCAATGCACGGTCACGGTGGCGTTGGAGTAGGTTGCCGTCATATCGAACGGGCGGTAGATGCCAAAGGCAAGCGGGGTAGAGGTGGCGCTGCAGACGGCGGCCAGTGCGGGGTGGGCGCCGAGCAGGAACGCGGCGGCGATGGCGGCAAGGAAACGCCTGGCACGGCAGGTCATGGCGCGGTCTCCGGCTGGCAGGTATAGGGCCCAAGCATGGCGGCGGGCACTTCCGGCAGATCGAACTCCGCCACACAGCTTCCGCTCTCCCAGGTCGCGCTCAGGCGGCTGTGGGGCTTGAGGCCGCCGATATAGGCCTGCCCGTCATACCCGACGACCGATTTGTCGGTGGGGGAGGCAAGCCTCGCTCCCAGCGGCACCGGCGCGCCGTCCGGCAGCACCAGCAGGATGAGCGCTCGGGCGCTGTCATCGATGTCGAACTTGACGATGACACCGGAGCGCGACCGCGGCACGACCACCCGGCCTGGATCGATTACCGAGCGGTCGAAGGGGAAGTCCAGCGGTTCCACGGCAATGCGGTTGGAGGTGTAGGCGCGCAGATCATCCACCACCAGCTTGCCGGAAGCGCCGGTTTTTCCCACCTCGCGATTTTCGCGATAGACGGTGATATCCGGCTCGCCGCTGGTATCCACCACGGCAAAGGTATCGTTGATGGTATCGGCGGCAAAAAGCTCGCCATCCAGCCACAAAAGCGACCCGTTGGCGCCGGCGCGGATGCCGTTGCCCTGACTGGTGGAGCTTACATCCGCGCTCAGGTCACCCTGTTTGCCATTCCACATCATGCTGCCGTCAAAGCGGCTGTCGTCACCCCCCTCCTGGGCATCGGCGCGCCAGCCCCAGTCGCCATCACCGCGGGTAATGCGGGCGGCGGACTGGCGGAAGGTGGTGGCGGTCTGGCTGGTCTGTACGCCGGCCGAGGTGTCGTAACGCCCGAGCGGCAGCGAGATCGAGAGGCCGACATTGTAGTTGCGGGTGTCAAGATCGCTGCTGGCCGAAAGGATGAGGAAGGCCCGGTCGAAAACGAGGCGGCTGTAGGTGGCGCTGGCGACCGAGATGCGGTCCCCGTTGCTGCTGGTCTGGGAAAAGAAACCGGCACCAAGTGAGCCATCGAGCGCTGGCACGGGAAGGCCGATATTGAAGCGCAGTTGCTGCGTGGGCCAGTTGTCGCCGGCAAGGCTGGCAAGGTCGCCATAACCGTCGGTCGTCTGGGTGATCGAAGCGCCGTAGGAGATGGCCTGGCCATAATGTTCGAAATTGAGCGAGGCGAGGCCGCCGCCGGCGGTGTCCTCGTCACTGGTGCCGCCTGATTTGCGGCTGACGGCAAGGGCGCCGCTGAGCACCCCGTAATTTCCCAGTTTGTAGAGTGCACCGCCACCGGCAAGGGCAAGGCTCCTGGCGAACTCTCCATGCCCCTCGAAGGTGAGGGTGTCGTCGAAGCCGTAACGCAGCGTGGTCTCGGCGGCGGGTACGCCATAGTCGAAGCTTGAGACGCCGTAGTTCTCGCGGATGGCGCCGGCGGAAATGGAATAGTCGAAGAGGCCGGGCGCCAGCAGGCCCTGGCTGGCATAAAACGGGATGACCTGCACGGTCTGCCGACCGAGTGCATCGCGCACCACCACCCGGGCCTCCCCCTGGCCGTTCACCACCGGCAGGTCGTTGAGCTCGAACGGGCCGGCCGGCACGTTCTGGCGGGTGTAGAGTGTGTCGTTGATATAGACATCCACGACCGACGGCACGCTGGTGCTGCCCTGGATGATCGGGGTGGGAGTGGTGATGAGGTCAGGCCGGAGATCCCGGTTGGTGCCGAAGCGGGCTCCCCCCATGCGGATGGGACGAGACCAGGCAAGGCCGCCGGTGATGCTGTCACCAAGCTGGTAGGAAAACAGCGTATCCGGGTTGTCAGCCGCATAGGCGGTATCGAGGCGGATCGTCTGGGGCGAGGTTGAATCGAGGTCGGCAATGAAACTGGTGCTGGCCAGCCCGTCGCCGTGAAAGAACCGCAGCTCGCCAGAACCGGCAAGGCGGGTACTGGTGCCTGAAGGATCGTCGACCTGTTCGCCGAACAGGTCATAATTGAGCACGCCGCCGAAACTCTGGATGTCGTTGGTGGGTTTCAGCGCGCGGCCGTGGGGGCGCAGTTGTACCACGAAGGAGCGATCAAGCAGGTTGCGACCGGCGACCAGATCGATGCTCTGCTTGCGTTCATCGTAATTGTAGGTGAGTTCGGGGATATCACCGAGATCAACCATGCCCTGTGCGTCGCCGCCGACACCGGTAAGCGGCAGGCCGATACGACGCATGTCGTCCAGCGAGGCAAGCATATGGTCTCCCTGCTGCTCGAAGGCGATGATCTCTCCCAGCGGCCGGCCGTTAAGCGCGACATCCAGCAGCAACGCTTCCGCCTGTGCCGGAACTGCGCGCAGGGTGAGCCCGGCGATAACGGCGCCGAGTGCCAGCAGCCGGCGGCTGTTATCTGACATCGACGCTGATGGACAGCGGACCGGCCTCGGTTACGGCATTGACCTCCAGTTTTGCCGGCAGGACCTCTCCGGCCGCGTCGAGCCGCCAGAGGCGGCTTTCCCCGGCCAGCACATAACCGGCAAGTCCATCCTGCCGGGCGATTTCCTGGCCGTCCGGAGTCTTGACCACCAGATTGGCGAGCTTGGCCCGGCGGGCGCCGCTGTTGCTGGCTGTAAGGGAAAACCCGCCTCCGGGACTGCGGCTGGCGCTCCAGGCGAGCGACGATTTGGCATTGCCGGTCGTTCCGGCAAAAACCGGCAAGCTGAAGCGGATCGGCAGTTGGATCGCCTGCTGCTGACCTTCCGCGACCGGCAGTTCGTCCACCAGCAGCCGGTAGCCGGTTTCGCTGGGGGGCGACTGCCGCAACAGCACGCGCACGACCTGTTCTTCTCCCGGCTTGAGGGTGAACAGGGGCGGGCTGACCAGCAGGCTGGTAGTGGGTTGCAGGTCATCGCTCCCATTCGGCTGGTGCCAGTCAAAGGCGCGGACCTGAATGGTTGAATCCCTGTTGCCATTGTTGCTCACGAGCAGGGTGGCCGCGGGCCGGGCTGCCGGGAGCTCAAGCGTGACCGGCGATACCTGCAGGGCGGCATTTGCCGGTGCGGAGGGCAGGAAGGAGAGGAGGGCTGCCAGAAGGGCGAAGCGGGTAACCGGCCTACCGGGTCGCCGCAAGGCTGACTGCGTGGCTGGGCGTGTGATGCGAATAACCCTCCTTTCTGGCGATTAGTAGGCGACGGTCACCGTGATCGTGTCGAGATAGGAGCCCGGGGTCGCCGCCTGGTTGACCGGCATGCTGCCGTAAACGGTAAGGTTCTGCGCAGTACCCGAACCGGTTCCGGCCTGGGTTACACCGGTGGAGCCGTCACCCCACACGGTCGAGTAGGCGCTGGTGGTGTAGAGCTGGTAGCTGAGCTTGGCGGTCGAGCCGCTGTCCGTGTTGCGCATCTGGCGGGTGGCCAGACTGCCGTTCACACCGCCATTGAGCGCAACGGCGTAGGTCGTGCCGTTGGTGCAGGTCACCGAGATGTTAGATGACGCGGTATTGGGTGCACCGGAGGAAATCGAGTAGGTGCCGAAGGCAAGATCGCTGGCGTCCACGAGGCACTCATTATTGACGGTGGCCGTCACATTAAACGTGTCCGTCGCGGTGCCGGCCTGGGCGGCAGTGGCGACGGCGATGAAGGCCGTGGCCGTTGCGGCGATGCGCAGGGCCCGGGTGTTGGACTTCACGACAGACGCGAAACGGAGCGTCACACTCATGGTCATCTCCAGCAAATTGCCCGGGCGAGGGGGTGTGCCTCGAAGGTTGGAGGAGGCCGCCCGGTCGGCTTGCTGACAATGATAGGTTGTTGAAAGTCACTGTTAATACTGCGGATTTTTGCGCCGAAGTATAGGGGGTGTAACCCCCGGAAGAGGGGCTGTGGCAGGAAAGGATAGGGCTTTTGCCCGAAAGGAGTGCATCCCGAGGCCCAAGGGGATGCGGCGTGCGGCGCCCAATTAATAGGGGTGTAAACCGATTTATCTAATCGTAGGTGGCTAATGAAACTAAATTAAAACGTTCTACTTAGGATCGGATCGAACAATGCCTTCAGAAAGGCGAATCAGCTGTAAAATTACCTGAGTTGTTCGCAGGATTTTTTATAACATATTGAAATTAAATGCTTTTAAATCAGGAGTGGGTTCTGCGGCCCTGAGCGGCCTGCTACTGTGAAGAGTGTGTGCTCGTACGGTTCAGCGCTCCCGCATGCTTTCATCGACGCGCCGCAGGATCGGTGAGAGCAGATATTCGATGATGCGGCGCTGGCCGGTCTGGATTTCCGCCGAAACCTGCATGCCAGGCCCGAGCCGGGCCGGGCCGGTTTCCGTCTCGATAGTGTCGGTGCCGAGTTCGATGCGGGCGATGTAGGCGGGGGCGCTGCCATCCCGGGAGCCGGTATTGTCGTCGCCAGCCGCCGAGGCGGCCTTGCGGGTTGCGCTGCTCTTGTCGGCACCCTGGATCGCGTCGCGCGTCACATTGAGCACGGCGCCTTCAATGATGCCGTAGCGCGTGAACGGGAAGGCGTCGATCTTGATCCGGGCGGGTTGGCCTGCGCGTACGAAGCCGACATCCTTGTTCTGGATCATGGCTTCCACAACCAGCCTGCCTTGGTCGGGGACGACCGAAAGCAGCTGTTCCGCCGGGGTGACGACGCCGCCCACGGTATGAATGGCGAGCTGCTGGACTGTGCCATCGATCGGGGCGCTGAGCGTCATCTGCGAGAGCTGTTGCTCGGCCTTGATCAGGGCTGCGGTCAGCTCACTCACCTGCGCTGCCGTCTTGTCGAGCTGTTGCAGGATGTCGACCTGATACTGGGCGACGGCCGCCGCCCGTTTCTGCTGGATGGCATAGACGGCAGCCTCGGCTGCCTGCTTGCGGCTGCGTTCAGCCGGCAGCTCCTGCGTATATTCGATGAGCTGCTGGTTGGCCTGATACCAGGCCAGCTTGTTGCCGAACTCCTTGTCCTTGAGCTCGCGCCTTATCTGCTCCTGAAGCCGCACCATCGGCAGGGTGGCCTCGATCTTGTCGATGGTGGCCTGGGCTTCCTGGGCTTCCGCGCGTTTGCCGGCCGCTTGCTGATCGAGCTCCGCCAGCGTGCCGTCCTGCAGGGCAGCTTCAGCCCGCATGGCCGTTTGTGTCAGGGCTATTTCAGCCGTGCTCGCATTGCCGGGAGGGTCGATCAGCGCCAGTGGCGTAGTGTTGCCGGTTTCTGAAAAGGGTGCCGCCAGCCCCCGGTAACGCGAGAGGGTCAGCCGGGCCTGTTTCAGATCACGGCGGAAACGGTCCCGGTCCGCCAGCGCCTGCTCGTCGTTGAGCTCGATCAGCGGAGCGCCCGCCGCGACATGGTCGCCATCGGCAACATGGATGGCCTTGACGATGCCGGTCTCGACCGGCTGCACGATCTTGGTCTTGCCATCGGGAATGATGCTGCCGGGCGCCGCGACGATGATGTCGAGCTTGCCGATGCAGGCCCAGGCGACGGCGATGGTCGCCAGTGCCGCGATGGTCAAACCCACTGCCTGGCCGGCCGGTGAGGGCGGGGTGTCGATAATCTCCAGCGCGGCCGGCAGGAATTCGCGTTCGTCCGCTCCCCAGGCGAGCTTGCGCCGCCCGGGCTGCGGGCTGCGGGCGGTTTCCGGGGGAGGTGTTGTTTCGCTGTTCGCGGGGGAGGGGTCCCGGTCAAGGCTGTCAGGCGACACCGCTGATCTCCCCGGACTGGGCGCGGTGGAGCGCGGCATACCGCCCGCCCCGGCGCAGCAGCTCCTCGTGGCTGCCATCCTCGATCAGCATGCCGTTCTCGATGGTGAGGATGCGGTCGCAATGGCGCACGGTGGAGAGGCGGTGTGCGATGATCAGGACCGTGCGGTCCTTACTGATGAAGCGCATGTTGCGCTGGATGGCCTGCTCGCTCTCGATATCGAGGGCGCTGGTGGCTTCGTCGAAAATGAGGATGCGCGGGTCGGTCACCAGGGCGCGGGCAATGGCAATGCGCTGGCGCTGGCCGCCCGAAAGGGTGGCGCCGCGCTCCGCGATGCGGGTGTCGTAACCTTCCGGCAACTTCAGGATAAACTCATGTGCGCCGGCAAGGCGGGCCGCCTGGAGGATCCGCTCCATCGGCATGCCCGGATCGGTAAGGGCGATGTTCTCGCGCACCGAGCGGTTGAACAGCACATTTTCCTGCAGCACGACGCCGATCTGCTGACGCAGCCAGCTGGTATTCACCATGGCAAGGTCGACGCCATCCACAAGAACGCGCCCGTTACCCGGCACATAAAGCCGCTGCACCAGCTTGGCGAGCGTGGATTTGCCTGAACCGGAAGAGCCGACGATGCCGACGGACTGGCCGGCCTCGATCGCCAGGGTGAGTTTGCGGATGATTTCCGGCCCGTCGGGCTGATAGCGGAAATCCACTTGCTCGAAACGGATATTCCCCTTGATACGGGGCAGGGTGGCGCGGGTGGCCGAGTGCGCGGGTTCCGGCGGGGTGTTGAGGATATCGCCAAGACGTTCGATGGAAAGCCGGGCCTGATGAAAATCCTGCCACACCTGGGCAAGGCGCAGCACCGGCTGGGCCACGCGGCCGGCAAACATGTTGAAGGCCACCAGCTCACCCACCGTCAGGCTGCCCTCCATCACCGCCTTGGCGCCGAAGAACAGGATGGCGGCACTGGCGACCTTGGAGACGAGCTGGATGATGTTGCTGGCATAGTTGCCGAGATTGCTGACCCGGAAGGAAGAGGTGACATAGGCTGCCAGCTGCTCTTCCCATTGCCGGCGGGCCTGCGGCTCCACCGCCATTGCCTTCAGCGTCTCGATGCCGGTGATGGCCTCGACGAGGAAGGACTGGTTTTCCGCTCCGCGGCGGAACTTGCGGTCCAGCTCGGCCCGGAACAGCGGCGTCAGGGCGAGGCTGATACCGGCATAAAGCGGCAGCGAAGCGACGACGATTGCCGTCAGCCACAGGTCGTACCAGGCCATGACCGCCAGAAAGACCAGCGTGAAGACAAGATCGATGACGAAGGTGAGGCTGGAGCCGGTAATGAACTGGCGGATGTTTTCCAGCTCGCGTACCCGCGCCACGCTGTCCCCCACCCGCCGGCTGCCGAAGTAGGCGAGCGGCAGCGCCAGCAGATGGGCAAAGAGCCGCGCTCCAAGCTCGACATCGATGCGGTTGGTGGTGTGGGAAAAGAGGTAGGTGCGCACGATGCCGAGCACGGTTTCGAACAGCGAAACCGTCACCAGCCCGATTAGCAGCACATCGAGCGTGGACAGGCCGTGATGCACCAGCACCTTGTCGACGACGACCTGGAAGAAGAGCGGGGACACCAGTCCCAGAAGTTGCAGGAAGAAGGAGGCCAGCAGGATCTGGGAGAAGATGCCGCGGTATTTGTAGAGGGCGGAGGCAAACCAGGAGAGGTTGAAGCGCCGGCCGAGATCGGAGAGTGCCAGCCGCTTGGTCACCAGCACCAGCGAGCCGTCCCATTCGGCCTCGAACGCTGCCCGGTCCATAAGCTCCGGCCGGCTGTCCTGTCCACGATGGATCAGCACCTTGTCCGCCGTAACCCTGGCGACGATCACCAGGCTGCCATCGAGGGTTTGTGCCAGCGCGGGCAGGGGGGTGCCTGGCAGCCGGTCGAAGCGGCTGGTGATACGGCGGGCTTTAAGGCCGTGGCGGCGGACTAGGCGGACGGCGCCGTCGAGGCCTATCTTTGATTGCCCGGCAATCTCTCGTGTTAGCGTATCGGCGCTTAGGGCGAGACCATGAAGGCGAAAAAGAAGTGAAAGTGAGTTTGTCTGGAGTATCAAATCAGTCGGAGGTTCGTGGCCGATGCCCGGAGGTTGAATAGCAGTCGACACACTCATCTCCGTTTATGGTAGCTTTTATTTTAATATTAGTGCTATATTTTAGCTTTGATGTGCATATTTTGCCGTTAATTCCACCGTTTTTCAGTTATCTAATTGAAGATGAAGATATTATTATGTGATTACTGTCTGAAACGATCTGATCTATTGAGTTTATTGACCCCGTCCCAATTCCGGAAAATGTTAACTTTCCACCCTCTTGAAAATTAACCGTAACATCCTGACCGGATCCCGCATCTGTAATGCTTGATATCCATTGAATTAAATCATCGATGTCGACACTTCCACTCCCATCTGCATCATACACGCCGGCGAATTTCAGCGTGTCTGTGCCGATTTCAAAGTCGGCAATCACGTCGTTTCCGTCGGAAAAGCCGGGAATTATATAATAAGAAAAAATATCGCTACCGGCGCCACCGATCAAATAGTCGTCTCCGAGGTTGCCAATTAAATAGTCATCCCCATCGCCACCACTCAAATAATCGTCGCCGTTGTAACCATCAAGAATGTCATCACCGATGCCACCATACATAGTGTCGGAGTAAGTGTTTCCGTATATTTTATCATCTCCGGACCCTCCATCTACTTCATAGCCCGTGCCGGAAATGGAAATGGTATCGTTACCGTCTTCACCATATATATACCCGCCTCCGGTAACGTTATCGTCCCCGGCGCCGGCCATTACATAACAATCAAACCAGGCAGTAATATAATCATCACCATCGCCACCATTTACGGTGCTATTACTATAGGCGCTTAGAGTGTCATTGCCTGCTCCGCCGTCCAGGTAGCTGTAACTGCCTGTTCCAAGGGTGTCATTGCCATCGCCCCCTTCGAGATAGCTGTAGCTCGCGGCAGTTAGCGTATCGTCGCCATCACCGCCATAGAGATTGCTCTGCACGCCGGCCCTGAGGGTGTCATTGCCGGCATCGCCATAAAGGATACTGTATCCACCGGCGGTGAGTGTGTCGTCGTCATCACCGCCATAGAGGTTGCTCTGCTCGCCTGCCGTGAGGGTATCATTGCCGGCATCGCCATAAAGGATACTGTATCCACCGGCGTTGAGTGTGTCGTCGCCATCATCACCCTCCAGGTAACTGTTGGCGCCCGCCGTTAACTTGTCATCACCTTCTCCGCCATAGAGCTCACTCTGGAAGTCGGCTGTCAGGGTGTCGTTACCGCCGTCGCCATAGAGAATGCTGTAGGCGCTTGTCTTCAAGGTATCGTTGCCGTCACCGCCAACCAGAATTATCCCATAATCGTCGACCGTCAGTGTGTCGTCATAGGATGAACCGACAATCGCTTCGACATCGATCAGGGTGTCGGTGCCGCCAAGGCCATCGCTGACCGTGCCGGTGAGGTGTCTGCCGTCCCATGACACGGACGCTGTTACGCCGCTAGTGGATGAAGAATAGTAGGCAACGTCATATCCGGCGCCACCGTCGAGGGTGTCGTTTCCGGTGCCGCCATAGAGAACATCGTCGCCGGCTCCACTACGGAGGATGTCATCTCCTGATCCACCGGACAGGTAATCGTCGCCGTATCCTGCATTAATGGTGTCGTTTCCACTGCCGCCATAGAGTTCGTCATGATAGCCGCCGTTACCGTTGATGACATCGTTTCCGGTGGTGCCGATGATGATCTCGGCGGTGTTCTTGTTGTTGGTGCCATTGAGGCCGCGCTGGATCACGATGGTCGCGAGATCCGCGTTCGTGCCGTAATATTCATTGTCGGAAGTGTCGATCTGCACCGTGATGGAGCCAGTGCCGCCGAAAAAACTCTCCACAGTCAGATATTCATCCGTGTCGGGATCGAAATTTTCATTCGCGGCAGCGGCGAGGGTCAATGTGCCGTCAGGGGAAACGTCAAACCAGAGGTCATAACGATCCGCATCAGTGAACCTGATGATATCCCCGGTATTATAGGAGCCGGCGGTGATGGTATCGAAACCGTCGCCCTGGCTGATAATATAGGTGTCGTTGCCGGCGCCGCCGATCAGGATATCGTCGCCGGCACCGCCCACAAGCGTATCCGCACCCGCACCGCCGTTCAGCGTGTCGTTACCTTCGCCGCCGGTAAGGATATTGGCGCCGGCATTGCCGGTGAGAATGTTGTCGAGCTCGTTTCCGGTCGCGTTGATGGCTGCCTTGCCGGTGAGGGTGATATTCTCGATCTCCTGTCCGGCGAAGCCGCCGGCGGAGAGGTCGATGGATACGCTGGACTGGATGAGGTCGGTGCCTTCGCCATCGGCTTCGGTGACGGTGTCGCCAATATTGTCGATGATATAGGTATCGTCGCCACCACCGCCGATAAGGCTGTCTGCGCCTGCACCGCCGTTCAGCATATCATTGCCGCTGCCGCCGGTAAGGATATTGGCCAGGGTGTTTCCAGTGCCGGTGAAGTTCGATGACCCGGTATAGGTCAGGTTCTCGATGCCCTTGAGGCTGGCGATGCTGTAGCTGGCCAGACTGGTCTGGACGGTATCGGTACCGCCGGCGGTGCCGGTCTTTGCTTCGACGACCTTGTCCTTGATGTTGTCGACGACATAGGTGTCATCGCCGAGACCACCGGTCATCGTGTCGGCGCCCAGCCCGCCATCGAGGATGTTGTTGCCGTCGTTGCCGGTGAGGATGTTGGCTCCATCGTTTCCGGTGGCGTCGATGTTGCCGGTACCGGTGAGGGTGATGTTCTCGACATTGGCATAGTCGGCCAGATCGATGGAGACGCTGGCCTTGATGAGGTCGGTGCCGCCATTGGCGAGTTCGGTGACGGTGTCGCCGGCATCATCGATGACATAGGTGTCGTTGCCGGCCCCGCCGATCATGGTGTCTGCGCCGGTTCCGCCATCGATCACATTGGCGCCGGCATTGCCGGTAAGGGTGTTGTCCAGCTCATTGCCGGTGATGCTCAGCGATGCCTTGCCGGTGAGGGTGACATTCTCGATCTCCTGGCCGCTGAAGGTGCTGGAGGAGAGATTGATGCTGACACTGGACTGGATGAGGTCCGTGCCTTCGCCACCGGCCTCTATTACGCCGTCGCGGGCATTGTCGATGATATAGGTATCGTCGCCGGCACCGCCCACAAGCGTATCCGCACCCGCACCGCCGTTCAGCGTGTCGTTACCTTCGCCGCCGGTAAGGATATTGGCGCCGGCATTGCCGGTGAGAATGTTGTCGAGCTCGTTTCCGGTCGCGTTGATGGCTGCCTTGCCGGTGAGGGTGATATTCTCGATCTCCTGTCCGGCGAAGCCGCCGGCGGAGAGGTCGATGGATACGCTGGACTGGATGAGGTCGGTGCCTTCGCCATCGGCTTCGGTGACGGTGTCGCCAATATTGTCGATGATATAGGTATCGTCGCCACCACCGCCGATAAGGCTGTCTGCGCCTGCACCGCCGTTCAGCATATCATTGCCGCTGCCGCCGGTAAGGATATTGGCCAGGGTGTTTCCAGTGCCGGTGAAGTTCGATGACCCGGTATAGGTCAGGTTCTCGATGCCCTTGAGGCTGGCGATGCTGTAGCTGGCCAGACTGGTCTGGACGGTATCGGTACCGCCGGCGGTGCCGGTCTTTGCTTCGACGACCTTGTCCTTGATGTTGTCGACGACATAGGTGTCATCGCCGAGACCACCGGTCATCGTGTCGGCGCCCAGCCCGCCATCGAGGATGTTGTTGCCGTCGTTGCCGGTGAGGATGTTGGCTCCATCGTTTCCGGTGGCGTCGATGTTGCCGGTACCGGTGAGGGTGATGTTCTCGACATTGGCATAGTCGGCCAGATCGATGGAGACGCTGGCCTTGATGAGGTCGGTGCCGCCATTGGCGAGTTCGGTGACGGTGTCGCCGGCATCATCGATGACATAGGTGTCGTTGCCGGCCCCGCCGATCATGGTGTCTGCGCCGGTTCCGCCATCGATCACATTGGCGCCGGCATTGCCGGTAAGGGTGTTGTCCAGCTCATTGCCGGTGATGCTCAGCGATGCCTTGCCGGTGAGGGTGACATTCTCGATCTCCTGGCCGCTGAAGGTGCTGGAGGAGAGATTGATGCTGACACTGGACTGGATGAGGTCCGTGCCTTCGCCACCGGCCTCTATTACGCCGTCGCGGGCATTGTCGATGATATAGGTATCGTCGCCGGCACCGCCCACAAGCGTATCCGCACCCGCACCGCCGTTCAGCGTGTCGTTACCGTCGAAACCAAGAAGGTAATCGTTGCCTTTTGTGCCCGAGACTTGATCGTCGCCGCCAAGGGCGAACGCCATCAGGCCATTCCAGTCGTCATTCTCGGCAAAGGTCAGAAAATCGCTGACGGAGATGTTGATGGTCAGGGAGGCAAACTGCTTGCCCGCATCACCCGCCGTCCAGCCGGTGATGGTGCCGCCGGTCGGGTCACCATTTTCGTCGTAGGTGAAGCCAGTGCCTGTCAGGTCATCATATCCGCCGTCTGAATAGACGAGCTTGAATTGCGTGGTGCTTCTCGTGATGGAGCGAGCGACATCAGCTACCGGAAAACCGCCTTCGCGCATGTCGAAGCCGGGAAAGCTACGGGTTGAGGTAAACGCAATCGTTGCCATCAGCTTTCCTGCCTTAATGCTGCCCCTTGTCTGATGGGGCGATCAGCGATCATGGACCGGTATTCTCGGCGTCTCTTTGTCCCGGGGGGCTTTCAGGCCGTTGTTCGTCAGAATTCTGTTTTCCAGAAGGTTGACTTACGGCACTGAAATGCATAAACTTTTATATATTACGTTGAACTTCCGACAACCTTAATCCACCGAAAAGCCTCTAGTAATTTATGGTGGAATTGTCCAGATGGATTTGCGGGCATAGGTCCGCCCGCCCCGTCTTTTTAGAACGGGAAAGCAGCAGAAAAAGTCAGGTAAATGTCAGGGCGATGGCGCTGCGGTATTGCGCTTCAGCCAGTAACGCAGTGCCGCCGGCAAACCAAAAAGCAGCGCCGAGCCCAGTACGACAGCGTGCACGGCAAGGGCGGTGACAACCGCCGGTTCGAAATCGATACCGGCCAGACGCAGCGCCTGCACCCAGGCCGCCTGTGCAGCGCCGAGGCCGGCGACGCCGTTGACCGGCAGGGCGAAGGCCACATTGTTGGCGGCGCCGGCCATCAGGGCGGCGGCAGGCGGCACGGCGGTGCTGACGGCGGAGGTGACGCAGATCGCCAGCAACGAAAACCCGCCCCAGATGGCAAAGGTGCTGAGCAGTGTGGCAAGGCGCGCTTTGGCCGAGCCGAGCACCGTGACCCCGTAAGCCATCTTCTCAAGGAAGCGTCCGATATAGGGCACGCGGTAAAGGTGTCCCGCCATCAGCCCGCCAAGGGCCAGTAGCGGCAGCGGGCTCAGGAAGAAGAGCGCTGCCAGCACAAGCAGGCCGCCGGTGCCGAAGGGTACCGGCGAGGCGATGCCGCAGAGTGCGGCGCCGAGGCAGAGCAGGGCGGCGACCATCAGCAGATCGAGCACGCGCACCAGCACCAGAATGCCGGTCGCCTTCACCATGTCGAGCCCATAGGCCTGGCGCATCAGTACGGGGAACCCCAGCTCGCCGAGGCGGAAGGGGAAGATGAAGTTGAAGGCGTTGATCTGCAGGGCGATGCCGATCAGGCGCCGCTCGGGGATGATGCCGAACTCATCGAAGGCGGTGATGCGGAAGCGCGCGGCGCGCAGCAGCTGCATGCCGAAGCTGAGTGCGAGTGCCAGCAGCAGCAGCGGGCGGTTGGCGGTTTTTGCCGCGGCCTCCAGCGCCGAGAGCGTTTCCGGCGAGATCAGCGCCTTTAGCACCACGACCGTCAGCGCAACCGCGACGATCGTGGAAATCAGGATGCGACGCTTCATTTAGTCCCGTTGCTGGCGCCCGGGGTGATATCGGTGCGGGCGCTGATGAGGTCGGCGTTGCGGGCCGGCGGCTGGGTGCGGTTGTTCACCAGTTCGGCGAGCAGGCCGAACAGCAGCAGCTGGATACCGATGATGACCAGCATGACCCCCAGCAAGAGCAGCGGGCGGCCGCCGATCTCGGCGCCGGCCAGCAGTTTCAGCAGGGTCAGATAGACCAGCATGATGCCGCCAAGGCCGCAGAAGATGGTGCCGACGCCGCCGAAGAGATGGCCGGGCCGGTAGGCGTAACGGGTGATCATCAGCACCGTCAGCAGGTCCAGGAACCCGCGCAGGAAACGGCTGATGCCGTATTTGGAGACGCCATGCTCGCGCGCATGGTGCTGCACCACCAGTTCGCCCACGCTGTAGCCGAGCGAATGTGCCAGCACCGGCACATAGCGGTGCAGCTCGCCATAAAGCTGCACGCGGTCGAAGATCTCGCGGCGATAGGCCTTGAAGCCGCAATTGAAGTCATGCAGCGGAATGCCGCTGGCCTTGGCCGTGATCCAGTTGAAGAAACGTGACGGCAGGGTCTTGGAGACCGGGTCGTGCCGCTCCTTCTTCCAGCCGGAGACGACATCGTGCCCGGCTTCGATCATGGCGACGAATTTCGGCAGCTCGGCCGGGTCATCCTGCAAATCGGCATCCATGGTGATGACGATATCACCGGTGGTCGCCTCGATGCCGACCATAAGGCCGGTGGCCTTGCCGAAATTGCGGCGCAGGCGGATGGCCTTCACATCGTTGCCGGCGGCAGCAAGGTCCTTCATCACCTGCCAGCTGTTGTCGCGGCTGCCATCATCCACCAGCACGATCTCGGCAAGATCAAGCGATGCTTCGGCGCAAACCTCGCGAATGCGGTTCACCAGGATCGGCAGCGTCGGCGCTTCTTCCTTGGCGGGCACGACAATGCTGATGCGGGAAGCCGCGCAGGCGGCTTCGGCGGAGGCAGCAACGGGATTGTCGGTCATCGGCAGTCGCCATTCGGTTGCGGGTAGAGACGGTAAGCCAGGCGGTAAAAGCGCGTCGTGCTGCCTTTCATGAGGCCGCTGACTGTGCCGCGTATATGCGGGGCATCCATGCTGCCGCCAAGCTCTTTTTGGAGGTAGTCGCTGACGATGGCCTCATTGCGCTCGCCATCGCCATTATCGGGCCAGGCGACAAGGCACTGGCCATTCCCGGCCGGGGTCGGCCACAGGGCGGGCGGCCATCCGGCCGCGATGGTGCGCGCCGCGGGAAAGTTAATCCGCAGATTACCGCCCTCATGCAGGTCGGGCACCAGAATGGTACCGGTGCCGTCAAAGCCGATACGGGCCAGTTCACGCGACAGATCGGCAAAGGGCACCTTGTCGCGGGCATGCCCCCGGCCGGCCGGCTGGTTCCAGGTAATGACCCGGGCCGCAAAAGCGGCGATGGCCAGAACGGCCAGCAGCACGGCCAGCGCGGTGATTGCCCTTGGGGCCGGAGAGCCACGCCCGGCTAGCATCAGGAGCCAGACCGGCAGGATCATGATCGCCGGCTGCATCCAGCGCTCGGTGAATTCGGTTGCGCCCAGGGTCGGCACCAGCAGCCAGTGCAGCGCGATGGAAACCACCATCGCCCAGCCGACAAAATCGCTGCCGAGCGCCGGGCCGCCGCTTTCGGCCGGTGCGCGCCAGCCGCGCCAGAGCGCCGTGCCGAGGCAGAGCAGCAGCAGCGGCAGCAGCGGTTCGGGATAGGCGATCAGGGATTTGGCAAGCTCACCCGTGCCGACGGCCAGCGTGGTGAAGGGGCCGCGCCCGTCATGCAGCACCGCGCCGGTAATGGCGGTGAAGGGCGGGGAGAGGCTCAGCACATAAGTGACCGTCGGTAGCACGCAGGCAACCGAGATGGCGATGGTGAGCAGCAGGCGCCAGGTAAGGACCAGATGCCGGTAACGCGGCAGCAGCAGCGCGGTCAGCGCCAGCGAGATCGGCAGCAGCGCAAAGTTCCATTTGCCCAGAACGCCAGCGGCAAAGGCAAAACCGAGCGCCACATACCAGCGGGAACTTTGCTCTTCGGCAAGGCGCACCATCAGGTACCAGCTGACCGCCACGGCGGTTGCCATCATGGTGGTGTGGGTCAGGTCGTGATGGCTGTAATAGGCGAAGGTGTAGATGCCGAGGAAAGAAAAGCCGGCAAGGGCGGCAAGGCGCTTGTCAGGGATCAGGCGCAGGGCGGTGGCGTAGGTGGAAAGGAAACAGACCGCCAGCAGCCCATAACGCAGCGCCGTGAGCGCCACGATGTTGATGCCCAGCTCCTGCGACACCAGCATCAAGAGCCAGGTAAAGAGCGGCGGCTGGCGGAAGCGATAGCTCCACTGCCAGCTATGGGCAAAGAGCGCCTGTTCTGCGTCGTCCACTCCCAGCGTTGGCCAGAAGCTGAGGCGCAGGATGGCGTGCGCGGCGAGCAGGGCAAGAATGAGGACCCGGACGGTCCGGGGTTCGCTCCAGAAAGGACGCTCGGTCATACGAAAGGGCTGGCCATGCTTTTGTCTTTGGGCAGAGGCACCGACGGCGGATGCCCTGTGCCCCTTCAATACCCGCCCGGGCGCCGCGGCGCCATAGGCAGGGGCGTTCCGGTACCGGTCACGCTGCCGCGGGGGCGCTGCCTCTGGCAGCTTTCTCCATCAGCCGCCGTGTTGCTTCCACCGTCTCCCCCAGCGCATCCCAGCAGCGTGGGTGCAGTTCGATCATGAACACAGCATCGGCGGGCAGGGTGCCTTCGCGCATCAGCCGGTCGAAGGGCAGGCTGCCCCAGCCGGGGGGCAGGTGCAGGTCGCCCATGCCCATGGCGGCATCCTCGGCCGGGTTATAGGTCCAGATCGTCTTCGGCACGCCGAAGCTGTCATGAATGTGCAGATGGCGGGAGAGCGGCATCATCGCCAGCGCGCCGGCCACGAAATCGGCGCCGCAGGCGGTGGAGTGGATATAACCGTGGGAGAAGTCGAGCGTGCCGGTCAGCGCCGGGTGTGGAGTGGCGGCCAGTTCGCGCGCCAGTTCTCCCGGCAGCGCCGTTCCCGGTCCGCCTTCATGGCCGAAGACATTTTCCACGCACACCAGCACGCCGTGGCTTGAGGAAAACTCACCCAGTACCAGCAATTCTTCACGCTGGCGGGCATAGCGGCGACTGATCTCCGCCTCGTCGAGCCGGCCATATTGCCCGCTATGGATCACCAGCCGCTCGGCGCCGATCTCGGCGGCAAGTTCGACATAGGCCCTTGCGGTCGCGCGGTGCATCGCCAGCCGCGCCTCGTCATCCAGAAAGTTGAGGCCGATGGCGCCGTGGCCGCTCCAGCGAAAGGTTCGTCCGGCCATCGCCTCCTTGAGGCGGCCCACCCGTTCGCCCACCATCCGGCCGCCCACCAGCAGGTCCAACTCGCACAGCGGCAGCTCGATCATATCGAGCCCCAGCCCCTCCAACTCGTCGATAAAAACTGTAAAATCGCTGACATCGGCCTTGCCGCAGCGGCTGGCAACGCCAATGGAATAGGAGGAGGACATCGTGGGGCCATCATTCAAGGAATTGCTGGTGCTCCAAGGTATCAAGCAACCGGCTTTGTGCCAGTGGCATTTGAGCGTCCATTTTTGACCGGCACTACCGGGTGCCGGGCGCGACCCTCGCTCCCGTTGCCGTCCGGCAGCGGGGTGCTAGGGTAAGGGAAATCGTCCCCCGGAGGGCCCCGGCCTTCCGGATGCAAAAAGAGGCAGAAAGATCATGAGCCGCAAGTTCCGTGTCAGCCCCTACAAGGGCCCCGCCGGCGGGTGGGGATCGGTCAAGGCGCTTGCCTCGGCGGTGATGGGGCAGGGCGCGGCGGTTGCCAGCGTCAAGGCGCTGGCCCGGCAGAACCAGCCCGGCGGCTTTATGTGTACCAGCTGCGCCTGGCCCAAGCCGGCCAAGGGGCATGGGCCGGAATTCTGCCTCAACGGCGCCGAGGCGACAGCCTGGGAGATGACGGGCAAGCGCGCCACGCCGGAATTCTTTGCCAGCCACACGCTCGCGCAGCTCAAAAGCTGGGGCGATCATGAGCTGGAAAATGTCGGCCGCCTGACACACCCGATGCGGTATGACGCATCCAGCGACACCTACGTGCCGGTGGAATGGGAAGAGGCCTTTGCCGAAATCGGCGCCGAGCTGCGCGCGACCGATCCGCGCGCCGCCATCTTCTATGCCTCCGGCCGCGCCTCGCTGGAGACCTCCTACATGTACCAGCTGTTCGGGCGCATGTACGGAACCCAGCATTTCCCCGACAGCTCCAACATGTGCCACGAGACGACATCCGTCGCGCTGCCGATGAGCATCGGTTCGGGCGTTGCCTCCATCCTGCTGGAGGATCTGGACAAGGCCGACTGCATCTTCGTGTTCGGCCACAATATCGGCATCAACGCCCCGCGCATTCTGCACCCGCTGCAGGGGGCTTCAAAACGCGGCGCCGCCATCATCACCTTCAACCCGCTGAAGGAACGCGGGCTTGAGCGTTTCTCCAACCCGCAAAATCCCCTCGAGATGCTGACCGGCGGCGAGACCCGCATCAGCTCGCAATATCTCCAGCTGAAGCCCGGCGGCGACAGCGCGGCGATCATGGGCATGTGCAAGGCGGTGATCGCGGCCGATGACCATGCCGTCAAACATGGCGGCGACAGGGTGCTGGATGTGGCGTTCCTCGCCGAACACACCCACGGTTTTGAAGAGTTCGTGGCGCTGGTCCGGGCCATGGCGTGGGAGGAAATCGAAAAACGCTCCGGCCTTGCCCGCGCGGATATAGAGAAGGCGGCGGACAGCTACATGGCCTCGCGGGCGACCGTCGCCTGCTTCGGCATGGGCGTGACGCAGCACCGTTATGGCGTCGAGACGGCGCGCATGATCATCAACCTCTTGCTGCTGCGCGGCAATATAGGCCGCCCGGGTGCCGGCATCTTGCCCATCCGCGGCCATTCCAACGTGCAGGGCCAGCGCACCGTCGGCATTACCGAGAAGCCGGAGCTCGCGCCGCTCGACAAGCTGGCCGCGATGTACAGCTTCGAGCCGCCGCGCTGGGAAGGGCACAGCACGGTCGAGACCTGCGCTGCGGTGATCGACGGCAGTGCGCGCGCCTTCATCAGCCTTGGTGGTAATTTCCTGCGCGCGGTGCCAGAGCAGAAGGCGGTGACGGAGGCCTTCGGCCGCCTGCGCCTTTCCGTGCAGATCGCCACCAAGCTGAACCACACCCATCTGGTGCCGGGAGCAGTCACCTACCTCTTGCCCTGCCTCGGCCGCACCGAGATCGACCGGCAGGCCAGCGGCCCGCAGAAGGTCTCGCTGGAAGACAGCATGACCTATATCAGCGCTTCGGAAGGGGTGGCGGAGCCGGCAAGCCCGCATCTGCTCTCCGAGCCTGCCATCGTTGCCGGCATGGCGCGGGCAACACTGGGCGAGGGCGGCACGGTCGACTGGCGCGGCTGGGTGGATGATTATTCAAAGGTGCGCGCCGCCATCGAGGCCACCTGGCCGGACGTCTTCCGCGATTTCGAGGCGCGCTTTACCCGGCGCGGCGGTTTCCCGCGGCCGCTGCCGGTGCGCGAGCGCATCTGGAAGACATCCACCGGCAAGGCCAATTTCGTCATGCCGGACAGTCTCTCCCGCCCGCATCTCGACGATCCGGATATCTTCCTGCTGATGACGCTGCGCAGCGGCAGCCAGTTCAACACCACCGTCTATAACTATAATGACCGGCTGCGAGGCATCTATGGCAGCCGCATGATCGTTATGATGAATGGCGATGACATGCAGCGCCTCGGTATTGTCGAGGGTGATCTCGTGACGCTCTCGTCGGCTGCGGATGACGGGGTGGAGCGCGAGGTGCATGGCCTGCGGGCCACCCGCTACGACATGCCCATGGGCAGCCTTGCCGGTTATTTCCCCGAGCTTAACGTGCTGGTGCCGCTGGCCCATCATGCCGAGCTCAGCAAGGTGCCGGCGTCCAAATCCGTGCCGGTACGCATCATCAAGGGCCTCGCCGGCGCTGTGGCCGGCGGTGCAGGGAGCGCAGCTGCGGCTGTGGCAGCCGAGTGAACCTTTCTTTTCCCCTTCCGCTGGCCGGCGACGAGGAGACGCAGTCGCCCGGTGCCGAAGCCCAACCTGACTTCAAAGTCAGCCTGCTGACCGGAGGGCGCTTTCATGCGCGCTCCGGCGGATGGCCGGAAGACCGGCGCTGGGCGGTGGCGGAGGAAGTGCCGGTTGCCTTGCGCTTTGATGGCGCGGCTTCCGTGGTCATGATGACGACACCGGCGGATCTCGATGATTTTGCCACCGGTTTTGCCGTGACCGAGGGTTATGTCGCCACGGCCGGTGACATCGCCGCCATGGAGCTGGTGCCGGGCTGCATCGGTTACGGCGTGGAGATCACGACCGTTGCGGGCAAGGCCGGGGAGCGCCGCGCCGAAAGCCAGCGCGAGATTTCCGGGCGTACCGGCTGCGGCCTGTGTGGCGTGGCGACCCTTGCCGAAGCGGTGAGGAACCCGAAGCCCGTCAGCTGCCCGCGCGAGGTTGCGCCTGACATCATGCTGGCGGCGCTCGATGCCATGCCGGCTTGGCAGCCGCTCAACGCCGAAACCCGCTCGGTTCACGCCGCGATGTGGTGTGATACCGAGACCGGCGCCATCCGCCTGTCGCGGGAGGATGTTGGCCGCCACAACGCGCTCGACAAGCTGATCGGCGCGTTGCTGCGCGGCGGGCAGGACCCGGCCGACGGCTTTATCGTGATGTCCAGCCGCTGCAGTTTCGAGCTGGTGCAGAAGGCGGCGATTGCCGGCGTGCCGGCGCTGGTAACCCTGTCCGCTCCCACGGCACTTGCCTTGCAACTGGCGGCTGCCAGCAACCTGCAGCTTGCCGCCCGCGCGCCCGGCGGTTTGATGGTATTCTGACGCCGAAGTTTAGAATTATGCGGATTCCAGTTGTGAACTGGGTGATATTCGACAGAAGAGGCGCGGGAAATTATGAATCGTGATCGCCTTATTGCAGGAATTGTTGTTTTAATAATTGTTATTTTTAAATTGAATCAATTATTATTTAATTTTAGTCTATTCGGGATAAGCGCAGATAGATTGTTTTTTATTTCTTTTGTATCAGGCGTAATGTGGGTTGGAATTGTTTTAAGGGTCAGAAAATAGCAATAGCTTTAGGTGGTATTTATATTTTGGCGGCCGAGCTTTAGTTTGGTTTTGGACCTCGTTCGGATTTTGGTGATGTCGCGCCAAAATCAATATTAGCAACGGTCCTTGATCCCATGTCTCCTCCACGTGACGCAGTCCGATGCCATGCCTGCCAGCAACCTGCAACTCGCCGCCCGGCGGTGTGATGGTGTTTTAAAAATTCAGCTGCGTTAAAGCGCGCAGAGCAAATCATTGACCTCCCGCCTGGAACGCGCGATGGTCCGCCCCGTCAGGGGAGTCCCGCCTTAGGGGACTGAGAGGCTGACAGGGAGCGGGCATGGCCCGTTCACGGTGAAGCGACCCTTTGAACCTGACCCAGTTGATACTGGCGTAGGAAGACCGAAGGGCGTTCCCCCCATCCGACATTGTCCGGGGCGGTCCTTTCGGGCCGAAGGCCCTGCTGCGTGTGAAGCGCACACCTCCGGGGCCTGATGGCCCCTTTCTGCATCCCGTTTGACTTGGGTCTTTTCGCAAGAGGAGACACCAATGAACGCGCGTTCCACCCCCTCTATCACCACCGGCGCCCTGCCGGCTTCCTGCAAGGTCCACTTGCCGGGCGCCCTGCACGATATCCGTGTGCCGCTGCGCGAAATTGCGGTAACCGGCGAAGCGCCGCTGACGGTCTACGACAGCTCCGGCCCCTATACCGATCCGCAAGCCCGGATCGATATCGCCGGCGGCCTCGCCGATGTGCGCGGCACCTGGCTGCAGCAGCGCGGCGATGTGGAGGCCTATGCCGGCCGCGCCGTGACCGCCGCCGACAATGGTTTTGCCGAAGGCGAGCGCCTGACGCCGGCTTTCCCGGTGCAGCGCCAGCCGCTGCGCGCAAGCGCGGGCCGGGCCGTTACGCAGCTGGCCTACGCCCGCGCGGGCATCATCACCCCGGAGATGGAATTCGTCGCCCTGCGCGAGAATGAAGGCCGCCGCATCGCCTGCCAGCGGGATGGCGAGCCGATGGGGGCAGACCTGCCGGATTTTGTGACGCCAGAGTTCGTGCGCAAGGAAATTGCCGCCGGCCGCGCCATCATCCCCGCCAACATCAACCACCGGGAGCTGGAGCCGATGATCATCGGTCGGAACTTCCTGGTGAAGATCAACGCCAATATCGGCAACTCCGCCGTCACCTCCTCCATGGAGGAAGAGGTGGAGAAGATGGTGTGGGCCATCCGCTGGGGCGCGGACACGGTGATGGACCTGTCGACCGGCCGCAACATCCACAACATCCGTGACTGGATCATCCGCAACGCCCCTGTGCCCATCGGCACCGTGCCGCTCTATCAGGCGCTGGAGAAGGTGGGTGGCATTGCCGAGGACCTGACCTGGGAAATCTATCGCGACACGTTGGTCGAGCAGGCCGAGCAGGGGGTGGATTATTTCACCATCCATGCCGGTGTGCGCCTGCATATGATCCCGATGACGGCACGGCGCGTGACCGGCATCGTCTCGCGCGGCGGCTCCATCATGGCCAAATGGTGCCTGCATCATCACCGCGAGAGTTTCCTTTACGAACATTTCGACGAGATTTGCGACATCGCGCGGGCCTATGACGTCTCCTTCAGCCTCGGCGACGGCCTGCGCCCCGGCTCGATTGCCGATGCCAATGATGCCGCGCAGTTTGCCGAGCTGGAAACGCTGGGCGAGCTGACGAAGATCGCCTGGGCCAAGGACTGCCAGGTGATGATCGAAGGGCCGGGTCATGTGCCGATGCACAAGATCAAGGCCAACATGGAAAAGCAGCTGGAACATTGCCACGAGGCGCCGTTCTATACGCTCGGGCCTCTCACCACCGATATCGCACCCGGTTACGACCACATCACCTCCGCCATCGGCGCGGCGATGATCGGCTGGTTCGGCACCGCCATGCTTTGTTACGTCACGCCCAAGGAGCATCTGGGCCTACCGGACCGCGATGACGTCAAAACCGGCGTCATCACCTACAAGCTGGCAGCCCATGCCGCCGACCTTGCCAAGGGCCATCCGGGGGCGCAGCTGCGGGATGATGCGCTGTCACGGGCACGTTTCGATTTCCGCTGGGAGGACCAGTTCAATCTTGGCCTCGATCCCGATACCGCGCGGGAGATGCATGACGAGACCCTGCCCAAAGAAGCGCACAAGCTCGCGCACTTCTGCTCCATGTGCGGGCCGAAATTCTGCTCGATGAAGATCAGCCACGACATCCGTGCCGAGGCTGAAAAAGAGGGCGGCATGGCGAAGATGGCGGGGAAGTTCCGCGAGACCGGCCAGCTCTATGTCCCGGTTGAAGACCGCGTGACGGAACCGGCGCAATGATCTCCGTGCTTGGAGAGGGGGTGGCGGCGCTTTGCGCCGCCACCGCCCTCAGCGCGCGCGGTCTGGCGGTAGAGCTGGTCGTGCCGCAAGGCAGCCCGCCGCCAGCCTCGCGGCTTGCCGGCGGCATGCTCGCGCCCTTTTGCGAAGGGGAACTTGCGCCTGACATCGTGGTGGAGCGCGGGCAGGCGGCGGCGGACTGGTGGCAGCAGCAAGCCGGCGGTGTGGAACGTCGCGGCACGCTGGTTGTCGCGGCGCCGCGTGATCGGGGCGAGCTGGAGCGTTTTGCCCGGGCCACACGCGGGCATCGCTGGGTGGAGCCGGAGGGGTTGGAAGCCGAGCTTGCCGGCCGCTTTGCCCGCGGGCTGTTTTTTGAAAGCGAGGCGCATATGGACCCGTGCGCCGCGCTCGCCCGGCTTCGCTCCCGGCTGATTGAAAACGGTGTGGCAATCCACGACGGTGCCCCGTCGGGCCAGATCGTGGATTGCCGGGGGCTTGCTGCCCGCGACCGGCTGCCGGACCTGCGTGCCGTGCGCGGAGAGATGCTGGAGGTGCTGGCACCGGATGTGATGCTGACGCGCCCCGTCCGCCTGCTACACCCGCGTTTTCCCTGTTACATCGTTCCGCGCGGGGCGGGGCGCTACATGATCGGCGCCACCATGGTGGAGAGCGCCCGGCCCGGCGGCGTTACCGCCCGGGCGGTAATGGAGCTGCTGTCAGCCGCCTATACCGTCCATCCCGCTTTTGCCGAAGCGGAAGTGATCCTGACCGGCGCCGGCCTGCGCCCGGCTTTTCCCGACAATATCCCTGCGATCCGCCGGGAGGCGGGTCGCCTCCATCTGAATGGCATGTACCGCCACGGTTTCCTCATGGCGCCTGTTCTGGCGGAGGAACTGGCCGGCATGCTGACACGGGAGCTTGTAGATGCGCATTGACCTTAATGGTGAGCCGCTGGTGACGGCGGCCACAACACTGGCGCTGCTGCTCGATGAACAGGGCTTCGATGCCGCCTGCGTGGCGACCGCCCTCGACGGCGCCTTTGTGCCGCGCGGCCAGCGCGCGGCGGCCGTGCTCAGCGATGGCGCGCGGGTCGAGGTGCTGGCCCCGATGCAGGGGGGCTGAGCCCATGTTTTATGGCACCTCTCTTTCCTCCCGCCTCATGCTGGGCACCGCGCAATACCCGTCACCCGCCATCCTGCGGCAGGCGATCACGGCCTCCGGCGCGGAAGTCATAACCGTCTCCCTGCGCCGGGAGGGGCGGGACGGGGCGGCCTTCCGGGACATTCTGGCCGGCAGCGGTTGCCGTCTTCTGCCCAATACGGCGGGCTGTCACAGCGTGCGTGAGGCGGTAACGACGGCTGAGATGGCGCGCGAGCTTTTCGGCACCAGCTGGATCAAGCTGGAAGTGATCGGCCATGCCGACACCCTGCAGCCCGATCCGTTCGCGCTGGTGGAAGCGGCACGTATCCTCTCGGCCGACGGGTTCGAGGTTTTTCCCTATACGACCGAGGATCTGATCGTCGGCGAAAAACTGCTGGAGGCCGGCTGCCGGGTGCTGATGCCCTGGGGCGCACCTATCGGCTCCGGGCAGGGGCTGCGCAATATCGGCGGCCTGCGTAGCATGCGCGCCCATTTCCCGGATATCCCGCTGGTTATCGATGCCGGGATTGGTGCGCCGTCGCAGGCCATGCTGGCCATGGAAATGGGCTTTGATGCCGTGCTCCTTAATACGGCGGTTGCAAAGGCAGCGGACCCGGTGGCGATGGCGGCTGCCTTCGGGCAGGCCGTGGCCGCCGGGCAAGTCGCCTTCAATGCCGGCCTGATGCCGAGCCGGGATATGGCCGCTGCTTCGACGCCCATCTTTGGTCTGGCGGAGCTGGTCCCATGACCCGGATCGATCCGTTCTATCTGATCGTCGGCGATGTGGGGCGGCTGGTCCCGCTCTTGCCGTTGGGCGTCCGGCTGGTGCAGCTGCGCCTGAAAGACATGTCGCGCACCGAGCTGCGCGAGCAGATCACCGAAGCCAAGGCGCTCTGCGCGGCCCACGGGGCGCAACTGGTGGTCAATGACTACTGGCAGATTGCGCTCGATCTGGGCTGTGACTTTGTCCATCTCGGGCAGGAGGATATGGACGGCGCGGATTTCGCCGCCCTGCGCCGCTACGGTATGCGCTTCGGCCTTTCCACCCATGATGAGGCGGAGCTGGAGCGGGCACTCTCCTTTGGCCCGGCCTATGTGGCGCTGGGGCCGGTTTATCCGACGCTGCTTAAAAAGATGAAGTGGGGCCCACAGGGTCTGGAGCGCGTGCGGAGCTGGAAGGCCATGGCGGGCAAAACGCCGCTTGTCGGCATCGGCGGCCTGACCCCGGAGCGGCTGCCCGGCCTGTTTGCGGCCGGGGCGGACAGCGCAGCCGTCGTCACCGACATCCAGCAAGCCGCCGATCCGGTGGCCCGGTGCTGGGAATGGGTCACCGCGACGCGGGAGTATGTGCGATGAGCCGTTATGCCCGTCAGCTCAGCCTTGCCGAAGTCGGGCCGGCAGGGCAGGTCAAACTGGCCGGGGCCCGGGTGCTGGTGGTCGGCGCCGGCGGGCTTGGCGCGACCTTGCTGCCGCTGCTTGCGGGGGCCGGGGTGGGGCACCTGCGCATCATCGACCCGGACAGGGTGGAGGAGAGCAACCTGCACCGCCAGACGCTCTACCGCATGAGTGACATTGGCCGCGCGAAGGCGGAAGTAGCGGCCGCGACGCTTGCAGCCCTCAATCCGGACTGCACGATCTCGGCGCTGGTCGCCCGGCTCGACCCGGCACTGGCGCGGGCCGAGCTGCCACAGGCCGATATCGTGGTCGATGCCGCCGACATGTTTGCCGTCACCTATGCGCTCTCCGATCTCTGTGAGGCGCTGCTAAAGCCCTTCGTCACCGCCTCCGTCATCGGCTTTACCGGTTATGCCGGGGGCTTCTGCGGCGGGGCGCCGGGTTATCGCAGCGTATTCCCGGATTTGCCGGCGAGCCTGCACTCCTGCGCCACGGCCGGGGTAATGGGGCCTGCGGTTGCCACGCTGGGGGCGCTGCAGGCGCAGATGGTGCTTGCCATCCTGCTCGGCCAGCAGCCGGGCCCGCTCGGGCAGATGGTCACCATCGATCTCAAAAACTGGCGCCTCTCCGGCTTTCGCTTCGACGGAGCGCAGCCGCCGGACCGTCCGGGGCCGGCTGTTGTCGCGCTGGAGGATATCGGCGAGAGCGATACAGTCATCGAACTCAGGGGAGAGGAGGAGGCGCCCGGCCTTCCGCATCCTCGCGCACGGCGACTTCCCCCGGAGGCCCTCGACGGCTTTCAGCCAGAGCCGGGACGCCGGACCGTCTTTGTCTGCGCCTCCGGCCTCCGTGCCTGGCGGGCGGCGCAGCGGTTACAGGCGCGGCAGGGCGGCCCGGTCGCCATTCTGGCCTTGCCGCAATGACTCGGCCCGTCCTGCTTGTCGGCGGCATGGATTCCAGCGGCGGGGCCGGGCTGCTGCGCGACACCGCCACCCTGGCCGGGATCGGCGTTCCCGCCCGCGTCGCCGTCACTGCGGTCACCGCACAGACCGATCATGCCGTGACGGCCAGCCATCCGGTCCCGCCCGAGGTGGTTGCGGCCCAGATCGCCGCTGCCGGGCCGAACCTCGGCGCCATCAAGATCGGCATGCTGGCAACCGTCGGGATTGTGCAGGCGGTGGCCGCCGCCTTGCCGTCCGCGCCGCTGGTGCTGGACCCGGTGCTGCGGTCAAGCTCCGGCGCCGATCTGCTCGATTCCGCAGGGACAGTGCTTCTCGTGGAACGCCTGTTGCCGCGCGTTTCCTTGCTGACGCCCAATCTGTTGGAATTGCAGGTGCTGGCCGGCCTTCTCGGGGTTGCAGAAGGGGAAGCGTCGGAGCATATCGCTCGGGCGCTGTTGGCTCAGGGCTGCGGCGCTGTTCTGGTCAAGGGCGGACATGACACCGAGGATACTCGCCTCAGCGCTGACACGCTCTACAGGCGCGACGACGAACCGGTGACTTTTGCCTCGCCCCGTTATCCGGGCACGCTCAGGGGCACGGGGTGCCAGCTCGCGAGCGGCATTGCCGGCTGTCTGGCCCTTGGGCATCCACTCGTGGAAGCGATCCGCCGGGCCAAGGGGCTTGTCGATGCCCGGTTTGCTGCAGCGGCAGTGGTCGAAGATTGATGCCGGTGACGATGGTATGGGATGCCGTCGCTGCCGGCCCCCTCGCCACTGCATGGCTCCCCTGCGCGGGCCCGCAGCGGCCTTGACGGGGCGCGGTCATCGCTGTACATAGCGCCCACTTTTCTTCCCCCGGCTTTTCCCGCAAGGGTTTGCTGGCGCGGGGAGGGATTAGGCGCCGGACACCGCGGTCCCATACTGGTCTCAGGGCCGGCGCCCGACATCGAGAGTGACCTGCCCGGAACGGCGATGCCGCACCGAGTGGGTCTTTTCATGTTGGTCCCTTCGCGTGGAACCGATTGGAAAGTGCGGATTTTCCGGTGTTTTCGCCGGTTTGTCCAAACCCTTTGGTCTTTGATTTAAGGAACTGTCGGCAAATGCCTACAATCTCCCAGCTGATTCGCTCTCCGCGGCAGCCGCTGCCGAAGCGGAACAAGGCAGCAGCGCTCGAATCCTGCCCGCAGAAGCGTGGCGTGTGCACCCGCGTGTACACCACCACCCCGAAGAAGCCGAACTCCGCTCTGCGTAAGGTCGCCCGTGTGCGCCTCACCAACGGTTTCGAAGTGACGAGCTACATCCCCGGCGAAGGCCACAACCTTCAGGAACACTCCGTCGTGCTCATCCGCGGCGGCCGTGTGAAGGACCTTCCCGGTGTGCGTTACCACATCATTCGCGGCACCCTTGATACCCAGGGCGTCAAGGATCGTAAGCAGCGTCGTTCGAAGTACGGCGCGAAGCGGCCGAAGTAAGGAGCGCATAGATGTCTCGTCGTCACGCAGCAGAAAAGCGCGAAGTCCTTCCCGATCCGAAATTCGGCGACCGCGTTGTTTCCAAGTTCGTCAACAACATCATGGTTGATGGCAAGAAGTCGATCGCCGAAAGCATCGTTTACGGTGCTCTCGATCTGGTCCAGACCCGTGCCAAGGCCGATGCTGTCCAGCTCTTCCATGACGCGCTCACCAACGTGAAGCCGGCTGTTGAAGTGCGTTCCCGCCGCGTCGGCGGTGCGACCTACCAGGTCCCCGTCGAAGTGCGCCACGAGCGTGCCCAGGCCCTGGCCTTCCGCTGGCTGATCGGTGCTGCCCGCAACCGCTCTGAAAAGACGATGGTTGACCGGCTGGCCGGCGAGCTGCTGGACGCTGCCCAGCAGCGCGGCGCCGCCGTGAAGAAGAAGGACGATACGCACCGCATGGCGGAAGCGAACCGCGCCTTCTCGCACTACCGCTGGTAATTCGCAGGTTCGGGGGCGGTATCGGTCAACCGGTGCCGCCCCTGTTCCCCCGACAGCCCCTCAAAGCCGCGAGTATTCATCATGGCACGCAGTCATCCGCTCGAGCGCTACCGTAACATCGGTATCATGGCGCACATCGATGCCGGCAAGACCACCACCACCGAGCGCATCCTCTATTACACCGGCCGTTCGCACAAGATCGGCGAAGTGCACGAGGGCCAGGCCACCATGGACTGGATGGAGCAGGAGCAGGAGCGTGGTATCACCATCACCTCCGCCGCGACCACCTGCTTCTGGAAGATCGGCGAGGACGGTCCCGAGCACCGCATCAACATCATCGACACCCCGGGCCACGTCGACTTCACCATCGAAGTCGAGCGTTCCCTGCGCGTGCTCGACGGCGCTGTCGCCGTGTTCGATTCGGTTGCCGGCGTTGAGCCGCAGTCCGAGACCGTGTGGCGCCAGGCCAACAAGTACAAAGTTCCCCGCATGTGCTTCGTCAACAAGATGGACCGCATGGGTGCGAACTTCTTCCGCTGCGTGCAGATGATGAAGGATCGCCTGGGCGCCAACCCGCTCTGCATCCAGCTGCCGATCGGCTCCGAAGCCGATTACGAAGGCGTCATCGACCTCGTCCTGATGAAGGAAATCATCTGGAAGGCCGAGAGCCTCGGCGCCGAGTTCGAATACCGCGAGATCCGTGACAGCCTCAAGGCCCAGGCCGACGAGTACCACGAGAAGCTCATCGAGACCGCCGTCGAGTCTGACGATGCCGCGATGGAAGCCTATCTCGAAGGCGAGATGCCGGACGTCGAAACCCTCTACAAGTGCATCCGCAAGGGCACCATCGCGGGTCTCTTCGTTCCCGTCATCAACGGCACCGCGTTCAAGAACAAGGGCGTTCAGCCGCTGCTCGACAGCGTCATCCGCTACCTGCCGTCCCCGACCGACGTTGGCGATGTGCATGGCGTTGACCTCAAGACCGGCGAGCCGGACAGCCGTCCGATCGACGACGATGCCCCGGTTTCCATGCTGGCCTTCAAGATCGCCAACGACCCGTTCGTCGGTTCGCTGACCTTCTGCCGCATCTACTCGGGCGTTGTGACCGCCGGTTCCTACCTCCTGAACTCGGTCAAGGACAACCGCGAGCGTATCGGCCGCCTCGTTCTCATGCACGCCAACACGCGTGAAGAGATCAAGGAAGCCTCCGCTGGCGATATCATCGCCATCACCGGCCTCAAGAACACCACCACGGGCGACACGCTTTGCGACCCGGCAAAGCCGATCATCCTGGAGCGTATGGAGTTCCCCGAGCCGGTTATCGAGGTTGCCGTCGAGCCGAAGACCAAGGCCGACCAGGAGAAGCTCTCCCAGGCTCTCCAGCGTCTTGCTGCCGAAGACCCGTCCTTCCGTGTGTCTGTCGACCATGAAAGCGGCCAGACCGTGATCAAGGGCATGGGCGAACTTCACCTCGAAATCATCGTCGACCGCATGCGTCGCGAGTTCAAGGTGGACGCCAATGTCGGTGCTCCGCAGGTTGCCTATCGCGAGACGATCACCCGCAAGGCGGAAATCGACTACACCCACAAGAAGCAGAGCGGCGGTTCCGGCCAGTTCGCCCGCATCAAGCTGGTGTTCGAGCCGCAGGAAGTCGGTGCAGGCTTCAAGTTCGAGAGCGCCATCGTCGGTGGCTCGGTGCCGAAGGAATACATCCCCGGCGTCGACAAGGGCCTCAACGCCTCCAAGGATACCGGCATCATCGCCGGCTTCCCGGTCATCGACTTCAAGGTCACCCTGGTTGACGGTGCGTACCACGATGTCGACTCCAGCGTGCTGGCGTTCGAAATCGCTGCCCGCGCTGCCTTCAAGGAAGGTATCGCCAAGGCCGGTCCGCAGCTCCTCGAGCCGATCATGAAGGTCGAGGTTGTGACGCCGGAAGACTACATGGGCGACATCATCGGCGACCTGAACAGCCGTCGCGGCCAGATTCGCGGCATGGAAGACCAGGGCATTGCGAAGACGGTCGACGCCTTCGTTCCGCTGGCCAACATGTTCGGCTACGTCAACACCCTGCGCTCCATGAGCCAGGGCCGTGCGCAGTACACCATGCAGTTCGACCATTACGAGCCTGTCCCCGCGGCTGTTGCCGAGGCGGTCAAGGCCAAGCTGGCCGGCTGATACACTTAAACCCCTGAACAAAGGCCTGTCCGGGTTCGCCCGGCAGGCCTCTCCCCCCGATCCCTTCGCGGGACGGGGCTTGATGGAGCGAAAAAGAAATGGCGAAGGAAAAGTTTTCCCGCAACAAGCCGCACGTCAACATCGGCACGATCGGCCACGTTGACCACGGCAAGACGACGCTGACCGCTGCGATCACGAAGGTGATGTCCGAGGTTTACGGCGGTGCGGCTGTTGCGTTCGACATGATCGACAAGGCGCCGGAAGAGAAGGCTCGTGGCATCACGATCTCGACCGCGCACGTCGAGTACGAGACCGATGCGCGCCACTATGCGCACGTCGACTGCCCGGGCCACGCCGACTATGTGAAGAACATGATCACCGGCGCTGCGCAGATGGACGGCGGCATTCTCGTCGTTTCCGCTGCCGACGGCCCGATGCCGCAGACCCGCGAGCACATCCTGCTCGCCCGTCAGGTCGGCGTTCCGGCTCTGGTCGTGTTCATGAACAAGGTCGACATGGTCGACGACGAAGAGCTGCTCGAGCTCGTCGAGATGGAAGTTCGCGAGCTTCTGTCCTCCTACGACTTCCCGGGCGATGACATTCCGATCATCAAGGGGTCGGCTCTGGCCGCTCTTGAAGGCCGTGACGATGCCATCGGCAAGGAAAAGATCGTCGAGCTCATGAAGGCCGTCGACAGCTACGTCGCCCTTCCGGAGCGTCCGAAGGATCGTCCGTTCCTGATGCCGATCGAAGACGTGTTCTCGATCTCCGGCCGCGGCACCGTTGTGACCGGCCGTGTCGAGCGCGGCATCGTCAAGGTTGGTGAGGAAGTCGAGATCGTCGGTATCCGTCCGACCACCAAGACGACCGTTACCGGCGTTGAAATGTTCCGCAAGCTGCTGGACAGCGGCGAGGCCGGCGACAACATCGGCGCGCTGCTGCGTGGCACCAAGCGTGAAGACGTCGAGCGTGGCCAGGTTCTGGCCAAGCCGGGCTCCATCACGCCGCACACGAAGTTCTCCTCCGAGATCTACGTTCTGACCAAGGAAGAAGGCGGCCGTCACACCCCGTTCTTCGCCAACTACCGTCCGCAGTTCTACTTCCGTACCACCGACGTGACCGGTACGGTCGAGCTGCCGGAAGGCACGGAGATGGTGATGCCGGGCGACAACGTCTCCCTGGTCGTCAAGCTGATCGCCCCGATCGCCATGGATGAAGGCCTGCGTTTCGCTATCCGCGAAGGCGGCCGCACCGTCGGCGCCGGCGTCGTTGGCAAGATCCTCGAGTAATCTTCCTCTGGCGAAAGCCGGATGAAGAAAGACGCCCGCCGGGAAACCGGCGGGCGTTTTGCTTTTTCTCCTTCCCCGCGCGTCAGCGGGGGGAAGGTGGGCGTGAGCCCGGATGGGGGTGTTGGCCGTCCCATCGGGCACTTCCTCCGACAAGCTGCACTGCCCACATCCCCCACTGCCGCTTTGCGGCATCTCCCCCGTGCCGGGGGAGAATTTTCCTTCCCTGCGCGTCAGCGTGGGGAAGGTGGGCGAAGCCCGGATGGAGGTAATGAGGGGCGACCGGGCTGAGGCCTTTGCCTCTGGAGGATGCATTACCCCCTCCGCCCGCTTTGCGGGCACCTCCCCGAAGAGGGGAGGATCAATTGTAGCGAGCTTAGTCCCGGTCCAGATAGTCCTCGGCCTGCATCTCCATCAGGCGGCCGACTGTGCGCCCGAATTTGGCACCGACAACTGACATATTCCAAAAAGTTATCTAATTTTTGATTCAAGGAAATTTTACATATGCTTCTTCAGGCGGCAAGCTCACCTCACACGTTCGAAGGAGGGAGAGCTTGTGAGCTGTCTTTGTGATGTTCGGGCAATCCGGCCGGCCGGTTTTCGCCGCGCGGGCCTGTATGCCGGCCCGGGCAATGAGTTGCGGCTGTCGTGGTTCGGAGGCGGTGATCTCCGGTTGCTCTTCCATGCGGAGGGCGGTGCCTGACAGGGTGACTTCACGCTCTCCTCAATCCCCAACACATTTCCGGAGTTCGAACAGAGGATTGCACCTTCCCGGATAGAGGAAGGGAGCAGGTTTAAAAAAAACATAAACGGGAGGAAACCATGAACTTCAAAACTATCGTCACCGGCGCCGTGCTGGCTTTGGCCGCGATCAGCGGGCCTGCCCTGGCGGAATATCCGGAACGGACGATCGAGAGCATCCTGCCTGCGGGCGCTGGTCCTGCGATGTCGGTCAGCCAGATTATCGCTGACGCGATGGGCAAGACGCTTGGCGTTTCGTTGACGGTGCTTGCTACGCCGGGCGCAGGGGGCATCAAGGCGTTCCAGACCGGGCTTAACAAGTCCGCCGATGGTTATACGATCATTGATGGTTATGTTGCGCCGCTGGTCCTGCAGCCAATCCTCGGCAAGGCGGACTGGAAGTATGACGATTTCATCCCGCTGCACGCTGCTGCTTCAAATGCTTTCGCAATCGGCTGGCGAACGGACGAGACCCGTTGGTCGGACTTTGAAGGGATGATGGCCTGGGGCAAGGACAATCCCGGCAAGCTGCGTTACTCCTCCGGCCAGCGCAACAATCTGCCCCATCTTGTGATCGCCAAGATGCTCCAGTCCTACCAGGTCGTTGCGCAAAACGTTCCTTATGACTCGCCGCCGACAGCCAATAACGATGTCAAAAGCGGAATTCTCGATTTCTCCTTCGTCAATGTCGGTAGCTACAAGCAGGATCCCGAGGCCCTTAAAATCGGGCTCGTCTTGTCCGACAGGCCGGCCGCCAAGGCAGAATTCGGCGGGGCGCCGTCGATCACCGATATCAATGCAGATCTCGGGCTCAGCGGACTTGCCCCGATGGGCTGGGATTGGTGGTTGGTAAAGAAGAATACCCCGTCCGAGCGCGTGGAGAAATTACGGGCGGCAATGGGCACGGCGATGGCCGATCCCGACGTACGGACCAGGATCGAGCGCCTGGGCTTCGAGCCGCTGGACTGGGATCATACCCACTATGACGAGATCGTCTCGGGTGTACGGGACCAGCTTTCGACGATGGCTGATGCCATCAAGTGGGAAGAAGATGCCCTCAAGGCCCTGAAATGACGGGTCCGCTTGTTATCGGACGGCGCACCGCAGGGTGGTGCGCCGTCGCGCTCATGCTTGTCCTTGTGGCGTTGGTCTTCGAGCAGATTCGTGACGTGCTGGGGCCATCGGGCATGGCTGAAGGGGGGCCGTATGACAATGCCGCCGCCTATCCGCGCGGTGTGACGCTGGTGCTCCTTGGCCTCGTGGCCTTGCAGATTGTTGTCCAGGTCGTGGCACGGCGGCGCGTGCCGGCGGACGGGTTCACGCTGCGCCAGCTTGTTCGCCCTGCGGCGGTCATCGCTATCTTCGGGCTCTATCTGGGGCTTCTTGGACCCCTGGGCTTCCACCTGACCTCTGCGCCAATGCTGTTTGCGGTAATGGCTGTCTGCGGGGCACGCCAATGGTGGCAGATGATCGCGCTCAGCCTCGCAATATCCTTTGGCCTGGCCTGGTTCTTCGAAAGTCAGCTCGACGTCGTTCTCCCCGGCGGCATCTTCCATCTCAATATTCCCTGGTGACCTGATGTTTGACATGCTTTTGGGCGGGCTGGGGCTTGTGTCGAGCTTTTCGACAGCGGCGCTGGTTGGCGCCGGGCTCATCATTGGCCTCTTCGTCGGTGCCCTGCCGGGGCTGGGGCCGCTGATGGGCATTATCCTTCTGCTGCCTTACGCCATCACCTTTCCGCCGGTGCAGGCGATGGGATTCCTGATCGCCATCTATGTCGGCGGCTCGTGTGGCGGGGCCATCTCGGCCATCCTGCTGCGAATACCGGGAACACCGCTCGCGGCGGCGACGCTGTTCGACGGTTACCCGATGGCCCAGAACGGACGGGCCGCGGATGCCATTGGCATCGCGATCTCCGCCTCGGCGCTTGGCGGAGCGTTTGGCGGTCTGATCCTGATCCTGTTTTCGCCGTCGATCGCAGCTTTCGCGGCCGGGTTTGGGCCGCCTGAATATGCCTTGCTGGCGATTACCGGGCTGACCGCGATTGCCGCCGTATCGGACCAGTCCATGCTCAAGGGCCTGATCGCCGGGACGGCGGGGCTGCTGCTGGCCACAGCCGGCACGGACGAGTTCACAGCCGCCGAACGTTTCACATTCGGGCTCTTTGAGATGTCCGATGGTTTCAACATCGTTGCCATCGTGGTCGGGCTTTTCGCGATCTCGGAGATGAGCAATCTGCTGACTGGCAATGACTTGCTGGACCGGCCGACGCTTTCAATCGCCCGGCCCGGATTCCGTACCGTCCTGCTGGTACTCAGGCACTGGCCGAACCTGCTGCGCTCCTCCTCGATCGGCGCCTTTATCGGCGCGTTGCCGGGGGCCGGGGGCGTGATCTCGTCCTTCACCGCCTATGCGGTGGCCAAGACATTTTCCAGGGCTGACGAGCGTTACGGAGAAGGTGCCGAAGGCGGCATCGTCGCCTCGGAGAGCGCCAACAACGCGACGGCCGGGGGGGCACTGGTCCCGACCCTCGCGCTTGGAATTCCCGGTGATGCGGTTACCGCCGTGCTGATCGGCGCGCTCTTGATCCTGGGTATTTTTCCAGGCCCCACTCTCTTTGCCCAGCACTCGGACATCGTCGGCGGGATCTTCCTTGTCTATATGCTTGCGAATATCGCGCTGTTCGTCGTCGGCATTCTGCTGACGCCGCTGTTTGTGTACGTGCTGCGCCTGCGCAAGCTGGTCCTGATACCGACCGTGCTGCTGATGTGTGCGATCGGAACCTATGCCGTCGGCAGTTCGATCTTCGATCTGTGGGTGATGTTCGCCTTCGGCATCGTCGGATTGATATTGCGCGCCGGGGGGTATCCGCTGGCCCCGATGGTGATCGGTGTGATCCTTGGCCCGCTTCTGGAGAACAATGTCCGGCGCGCCCTGCTCCTGTCGCATGACGGGCTCCGGATCTTCATCGACCGCCCGGTTTCCGCGACCCTGGTGTTCATCAATGCGGCGCTGTTGCTCTGTGTGTTTTTCTTTACCCTGCGCCGGCATTTCGCCGGGCGGCGATCAAAGCCGTTGCCGGTAAACACTTGATCTGCATGGCGAATGCATGACCCATCATTTCGGGGGTGCCGGCCGTGGGTAGGAGGGCGGCATCCCCGAAGATACCAGCTTCGATGTCGGCAGGAGCAATGGCTGCAAGCCGGAAGGGGAAAGAACCTTGCCGGGTGTTGTCGCTGCCCCGCGCAAGTCAGGCTCTTCTACCGTTGTTCCGGAGTGTTGGGGCGCTTTTGCGAAGCGTTCTGGATGTCAGCGTTTTCCGCGCCGGTAATCCGGCACAGTTCCCTGTTCATTGCCTGAACCGCCGGGATTCCTTGCGAGCTTTCACGCAAATAGATGCCGGCGGCCGACCGTCCCAATGAGGGGAAAACGGGTAACACGCGCAAGCCTTCGCCGCTGACGACAGGCCTGATCTCAAGCGGCACCTGCATCGCGAGGTTCGAATGCCGGATCAGATGCAGCCCTGCGGTGAAGGAGGTTGTCTGCGCGGCAAACTGCGGGGCGCCGAGCTGGTGCTGAGAGAAATAACGCATCAATAGCTCGCGGCTGCCGGTGACCTGGCTGTAGCCAACCCAGTGCATTTCCGCCAGATCAGAAGGCGATAACACCTCCTTGTCCGCGCAGGGCATATCTTCGGACACAGCGACGGCCTGCTCTACCTCGAGCAGCGGGATCACGCGCAGCAGATATTCCGAAGCCAGCGGCTCGACCGTGCCGAGGACGAGATCCAGTTCCCCCGCCACGAGCATGGGGAGCGTTTCGGCGTTGTTGCGGGCGACGAGATCGAGCCGCAGCATCGGAAAACTCTTTCGGACTGCCGAAAAGGCCTGGGCCACATAGCGCAGATGAAAGAGCGGGCCGGCGCCGACCCGCAATGTCTCCATGCCCGCATTCTCAAGGATGCCAATTTCCTCACTGGCCTGCCGGTACTCCTGCTCTATGCGATTGGCATGGCGCAGATAAATCCTTCCCGCCGCCGTCAGCTCCATGCCGCGCGGTTTGCGATCGAACAGAACCACGCCCAGCCGCTCTTCGAGGGCCAGAAGCCGCTTGGTGAGCGCGGGCTGGGTGAGGTTGAGCCGCTGTGCTGCCGAGGTGAGGTTGCCGAGCCTGGCGACAGCCATGAAGGCGGCAAGTTGCCGATCCATAATCATTCCAAAAAGTTATCAAATTTCCAATCTAAAGAAATTTTACACATACCTGATCGACTGACAACCTCCGTCTAAAGACCTGAGGGAGGACGATGCTTGCGCGCGATTTTTATAGTGCCTGATCTGCCTGACTGGCCGCCGGCGGGGGTTTTGGGGGGCGATATTGATCGCACGATCAACGGGCGGCCCGCAGGCGCGACATGGCGGATCGCCAGCCGTCTGCATCATGTCCGGAAGCGAAGCTCAGCCCATAAGCAGGTCTGTCGCCCTCCGCGCCATGAGCACAGCATGCCCGTTTCCGGGGATGCCCTGGATCGTTACCTGGCGCGCGCCGGCCGGCGCGGCGCCCGATTACTGGCCGCCTGATATCGGATCCACTCATGAAAACCGTTTTCGTTTTATTCGATAGCCTGAACCGGCACATGCTTGGATGTTACGGGGGCACCCGGGTGCCGACGCCGAATTTCGACCGCCTGGCGTTCCGTGTGCAGGTGTTTGACAAGCACTATGTCGGCTCACTGCCCTGCATGCCGGCCCGGCGCGACATGCTGACCGGGCATCTCAGCTTCCTTCACCGGTCCTGGGGGCCGCTCGAACCCTTCGACAACGCATTCCCCGAACTGCTTCAGGCCAGGGGTATCCACAGCCATCTGGTTACCGACCACTATCACTATTGGGAAGATGGCGGGGCGACCTATCACAATCGCTACAACACGTTCGAGTTTATCCGCGGACAGGAAAGCGATCCCTGGAAGGCCCTGGTGCAGCCCCCATGGGAACGCCTGCGCGAGAAATACCACGCCAGTCAGCTTGGCCTTATCGACGATGTTCCCAAGCACAGGGCGCATCTGATCAATCGCGAATATATCCGCGAAGAGAAGGATTTTCCCTCGGTTCAGTGCTTCCAGGCCGGGTTCGAGTTTCTGGAGGCCAACCGGGACGCCGATGACTGGCTGCTCCAGATCGAGACCTTCGATCCGCACGAGCCCTTCTATGCGCCTGACCGGTTCAAGGAGCCTTTCGATACTGGCTGGAAGGGGGGAGTTCTGGATTGGCCGCGTTACGGCCGGGTCGAGGATCTGCCGGAAGAGGCGGATGAGCTGCGCGCCAACTACTATGCCGTCGTATCACTGTGCGATGAGCTTCTCGGCCGATTGCTCGACGAGTTCGATGCCCACGATATGTGGAAGGATACGGCGCTCGTGGTTACGACCGATCACGGGTTTCTGCTGGGCGAGCATGACTTCTGGGCCAAGAACCGGATGAACATGTACGAGGAAATCGTCCATATCCCGCTGTTCCTGCACGATCCACGCGACCCCGGCGCGCGCCGGGTGGGCCGGTTGACCCAAACGACGGATCTGGCGCCGACCTTTCTTGATTTCTGGGGGATTGAGGCTCCGGTCGAGATGCAGGGCCAGTCCTTGCTGCGGGCGGGCGAGCGGGAGGCCGTGATCTTCGGCTATTTCGGCGGGGCGATAAATGTGACGGACGGGGTCCGCAGTTATCACCGTTTTCCCGCTCATATCGCCGGGCAAGAGATCAACCAGTACACCTTGATGCCCACCCATATTACCTCGCGCTTTTCCACGCAGGAGCTGCAAGCCGCGACGCTTGCTCCACCGTTTGACTGGACCAAGAATGTTCCGCTGTTGAAGGTGCCGGTCACTGAACGCTCGCCGATGTATTACAACTACGGCCCCGGATGCCTGATCGAGAACGAGACCCGCCTTTACGATCTCGTTGCCGATCCCGGACAGGAGCGGCCGCTTGCGGATCCTGCCCGGGAGCGGGAGATGGTGGAAAAGATGGTGCGTCAGATGCGTGCCAATGACGCCCCCCGCGAGGCATATGATCGGCTGGAGCTGATCGGCGTGCCCGAAGCGGCCGGCTAGCCGGAAGTTCCGGCAGCGCCTGCGTGCTCCATGAAGTCATCGCGACTTCTATTCCCCGGCACGGAAGAAATTCGAGAATGAGCATGATCAAGGAGCGTGGCGTGCCGCGCTGGTGGCATATGGTCGACACCGGCTCGCTGCGCAGCGATCTTTTTGCTGCGATCACCGGGGCGGCGATCATATTGCCACAGGCGATTGCCTTCGCCTCCATCGCCGGCCTGCCGCCGGCTTACGGCCTTTATTCGGCGATGATCACGCCGGTGGTGGCCGCCTTGTGCGGTTCTTCCCGCATCGTGGTTTCGGGCCCGACAACAGCGGTATCCGCGCTGATTTTTGCAGCACTTTCATCACGATACGTGTCCGGTTCGGCCGAATGGATCGGCGCGGCGCTGGCGCTGACCTTGCTGGTGGGGGCGATCCAGCTCGCCATAGGGCTGGCGCGTCTCGGGCGGTTCCTGACCTTCGTGTCGGGGCCGGTCATCACCGGCTTCAGCGCAGGCGCTGCGATCCTGATCGCGATGAGCCAGCTGGGCGATGTGCTGGGCGTTGCCTTGCCGCATCTGGGCTCGCCCGCAGTCTTTTTCTCACGGTTCGTCGCGGCCTTGCCAAACGCCGTGCCGGGGACGGTTATTGTCGCGGCAGTGACCTTCGCAGCGGCGCTGATCATACGGTTTTGTGCGCCCGGACTGCCGGCCTATCTCATGGCCCTCTGCGTCGGAGGCGCGGTAAATTGGGGCTTCGGGCTCGGAACCCGCACAGTCGGGGCGATCCCGTCGATTTTCCCGACGCCTGCGATCCCCGACGTGTCGGGAGGCAGCGTTATGTCCTTTGCCCAGCCGGCCCTCGCCATTGCCATTGTGGGGTTGATCCAGTCGGTCACCGTGGCGCGGCTCTATGCCCACCGGCGGGACGAGAATCTTGATGGCAACCGGGAAATCATCGGGCAGGGGCTTTCGAACCTGATTGGGCCGTTCTTCTCTGCCTATGCGGGTGCAGGCTCGCTCACGCGCACGGCTGTCAACCACGAGGCCGGTGCCCGTACGCCGTTGGCTGCGGTCTTTGCCTCACTGGCATTGATCGCGATCCTGTTTCTGGCCGCGCCCCTGTTCAGTGCCCTGCCCATTCCGGCAATGGCGGCCGTCATCATCCTGATCGCCTGGCGCCAGATCGATTTCGTCGCGTTTTATCGATTGGCGCGGCAATCGCGGCGCGAAGCCCTTACCTTTCTTGTCACCTTCGTCGCGGCACTCGCTGTCGGGCTGGAGTTTTCGGTTTTTGCGGGGGTCTTTCTCAGTCTCGCCCTTTTCCTCAATGAATCGATCAATGCCGAGCTTGAGCTGACGGTTCCCGACCAAAACCGCCCCAACCATTCCTTTCATAATGTGCGCCACGGCAGCCCGGAATGTCCGCAGCTGCTGTTCGCCCGGCTCAACGGGCCACTCTATTTCGGCGTCGTCGAAAAGCTACGCCAGACCCTCCGGCGGATCGAGCGCGAGCGGCCTGGACAGAAGCATCTTTTGCTCAAGCTTACCGGCATCGGGCAGCTCGACCTTGCCGGAGCGGAGCTGTTGATCGAGGAAAGCCGTCGCCGCCGCGCAAGGGGAGGGCGATTGCACCTGACCTCGCGCTACACCCCGCTCCTGGACAAGATGAAGCAGTACGGGGTGGTTGAGGCTTTGAAGGACGAGAATATCTACAGCCACCGGCATGACGCGATTGCGGCGATCGTACCGGGCCAGCTTGACCCCGATATCTGTGCCGGCTGCAAGACATGCATCTTTACTGAATGCCCGCCGAAGTCCTGACCGGGCAGCCACTGCGGGTCGGCCAGAACGTTTTTCCCTTCCCTGCGCACCAGCGGGGGGAAGGGTTGAGATGATTTTGGCGTGAAGTGTCCGCTATCTGTCCGGCGCGTGCATTTCGGCACAAGATAACGCTAGTATCATGGTGTCCGTATCCTTCATACGGAGTGACCTGAAATGTCCGCTGATACCGCCCTTATCGTAATCGATGCCCAGGAATCCTTTCGTCACCGGCCCTATTTCGAGGAAACGCCGCTGCCGGGCTATATCGAGCGCCAGCAGGCCCTGATCGATGGTGCCCGTGCGGCGGGCATCCCGATTGTCCAGATCTTCCATGTCGAGGAGACGGGCGTGTTTTCGCTGGGGTCAGGCTTTGTCGTGCCGCTTCAACCGCTGAAACTCGCGGCGGACGCCGTGTTCTACAAACGTCGCCACAGCGCGCTTGTCGGCAGCGGGCTTGATGTCTGGTTGACGCAGAACGGCATCCGCCGCGTCATCATCTCCGGCATCCGCACCGAGCAGTGCTGCGAGACGACCACTCGCCACGCCAGTGACCTCGGGTACCTTGTCGATTATGTCGGTGAAGCTACGTTGACCTTCCCGATGACCGATGTTTCGGGCCGCGTGTGGAGCCCCGCGGAGATCCGTGCCCGCACCGAGCTGGTACTTGCCGGTCGCTTTGCCCGCATCGCCACGGTGGAAGAGGCTCTTGCCGGAGAAGGGCAGCGCGAGGCGGCATGAGTGAGCTGACGCAGCAGAAAGTGATCCCCGTCTTCGTGGTGGTGCCGCCACGAACGCTGCTGCTCGACGTTGCCGGGCCGATGGAGGTGTTGCGCTGGGCCAATTTGGAGCAAACGGCCTTGCGCTTCGACGTCACCTATGTCGGTCCGGCCTCCGGCGTTTCGACCTCGATCGGGCTGGAGCTTGCCGGCATCAGGCCGTTGCCGGATCGGCTTCCCGACGGGGCGATGGTTGTGGTGTCGGGCTCCGCCGACCAGCCGCTGGGAACGGTGGGTGATGTCAGGGCGGCGGACGCGCCGCAGGAAGCGGCTATCGTCGACTGGCTGGCGCGAACCATCCGCTCCGGGATGCGGCTGGTGACGATCTGCTCCGGCGCGCTGCTGGCGGCGCGGGCGGGGCTTCTCGATGGTTATGAATGCACGACCCATCACGGCTCGGTGGAAGAGTTGCGGGGCGCAGCACCGGCAGCCCGCGTGCGCGACAACCGGCTTTATGTCGAGGATGGTGAGCGGCTGACGAGTGCCGGCATAACCGCCGGCATCGATCTTATGCTGGCCATCGTGGCGCGGGAAATCGGCCATGGCGTTGCGCTGGCGGTGGCGCGTTATCTCGTCATCTATCTGCGGCGCGGCGGGGCGGACCCGCAGCTCTCGCCATGGCTGGAAGGGCGCAATCACCTTCACCCGGTCATCCACCGGGCGCAGGATGCGATTGCCGCCGATCCCGCCCGGGACTGGTCGGTGGACGCGGTCGCCGGGATTGCCGCCACCAGCCCGCGCACCCTCTCGCGCCTTTTCAACGACCAGACCGGCATGAGCGTGACGGACTACGTCAACCGCCTGCGCATTGCCCTTGCCCGCGAACTGGTTATGGGCTCGCAGCTTGATATGGAAGGCATTGCCGAGCGGGCCGGCTTTTCCTCCGCCCGCCAGTTTCGCCGGGCCTGGGGGCGCCTCAATGAAGGGCCGCCAACGGGGCTCCGGCGGATGGGGTGAGGTGGATAGGGTAAGGTTCAGGCGGCAAGCCGCCGTCTGCCATCCACCCAGACTTCGGCAATCGCGGTGCGATCTGCCGTCAGCACCAGCTTTTCAAAAATCTCGCCGGGTGTATCGCTGCCCGGCCATGTGCGGAAGGCACTGCCGGGAGCGCCGGCGCGCACGATGAGCGCATCGAAGCGATAACCCTCGGCAAACTGGCCGATGGGGAGCGACAGCGCCTTGCCGCCGCCGGCCGTTGCCAGCCAGAAGGTCTCGATGGTGGAAAGCGGCTTTTCGCCCGTGCCGCGCTCCTCTTGCGGCAGGGCCGGATCGGTACCGTTGTAGGCATCGCGCGAGGCCATCAGGGCATGGCGGGCGGCATCGAACAAGGAGGCGCTGAAGCCGCCGGAAATGTCGGTGCCGAGCCCGACCTCGACGCCCTTTTCCATCGCCTTGCGCATGGGGAACACCGCGTTGGCGAAATAGGCGTTGGACATCGGGCAATGCGCGGCCGCCGCGCCTTTTGCCTTCATGAGGGTGAGGTCGCCATCCGTCACGAAAGTGGAGTGGGCCAGCACCGTGCGGTCGGTCAGCAGGCCAAAACGGTCAAGCGCCTCGCAATCGCTCGCGCCGAGCCGCTCGTGCACATGCCCCACCTCCCAGTCGCTTTCCGAGCAGTGGGTCTGAACATGGCAATCCAGTTCCTCGGCAAGAGCGCCAAGGCCGTGCAGCAGCTCATCGGTGCAGGAGGGGATGAAGCGCGGCGTCACCACCGGCAGCACCAGCGGATTGTCCTTGGTATTTGCCGCCATTTCGCGCAGGCGGGCGATGAAGTCACGCGTGCCGGCAAGGGCGGTTTCGGCGCTGTGGTCACGATAGAAGTCCGGGCAGGTTTCCGGATGATCCATGGCCACCTTGCCGATGAGTGCGCGCTGGCCATGGCGCAGGCAGGCCTCGGCAAGGATGAGGTTCGGCTCGACATCCACCGAGCCGAAATAGAGCACTGTGGTGGTGCCAAGGGCGAGCAGGGTCGCCACAAGGTCATCATAGACCGCCCGGGCAAAGTCCGGATCGGCATACCGCGCCTCGAGCGGGAAGGTATATTTCTGCAACCAGACCTCGAGCGGGGCATCCAGCGCCTTGCCCAGTTGCGGCCATTGCGGCGCATGGACATGCAGGTCAACGAGGCCGGGGACCAGATAGTCGCCCGTGCCCAGTTCCTTCAGCCGTCCGGCGACGCGCGCGGCTTCCACCAGCGCCGGCCGGTCCGGATGGCCCGGCGGCAGAACCCGGGAAAGGGCGCCGCTGCCGTCCAGCACGAAGGCATGATCCTCCAGCACTTCCAGCGCTGCCGGGGTCGGCGTGTGGAAGGCGGTGCCAATCAGCACAAGGGCGGGGCTGTCTTTGATCATCGGGATTGTCCTTGGGGCCGCGAAGTTGCTGGCGAAGATACCGGGCGCGGTGCCGGGACGGAATAAATTCAATGCACTGCGCGCTGGCTTTGGCTACGCATAGCGCGAGAGGCCACAGGCGAGGGCCACAGCGCGAGGGAAAAGGCGTGCGCATCATGCGGATTGCCAATATGAGCTTTTACGGGTCGCTGTTCCTGACCCGCTTTGCCGATCAGATCCTGCTGTTCCTGGTGCCGCTGGTCATCTTCCAGACCACCGGCAGCGTCGGCTGGTCCGGTATCGCCTTCTTTTTCGAAACGCTTCCCCGCTTCGTTGCCTTTCCCGTCTGCGGCGTGTTGTGCGACCGGTTCGATCCGCTACGCCTCTTGCGGCTCAGCCAGGCCCTGCGGGCGGTTAGCTGCCTTGCCGGCATTGCCGGTTTTGTCACCCTCGGCGGGGTTGGCTGGCTGATCGCGCTTTCCGCCGTCAGCGGCGTACTGACCACGCAGGGGGTGATGGCGCGCGAGGTGGTGCTGCCGCAGCTTTTCAGCGGTGAGCGCTATCGCAAGGCGCTCTCCTATACCCAGATTGCCGATCAGGTGGGCACCATCCTCGGCCCGCTTTTCGCTTCCCTGCTGCTTGGCTGGTGGCCTGCCGAAGGCGGCGTGGTGGCGGCTGCTATCCTGTTTCTGGCCGCCGATGGTCTTGTCCTGCTCTGGGAACGGCTGGCGAGGCCGCAGCTTCACGCCCCGCAGGCGGCAAGCGGGCGGTTTTTTGCCCCGCTGCTTGTTGCCGCCCGCCATATCCTGACCCTGCCGCGCCTGCGCGAGCTGATCCTGTTGACCGGTGCCGCCAACCTCATCCTTGGCGTCACGCTTGCCACGTCGGCCGCGATGGTTACCGGCGTGCATGGTGCGAGCGGCCACGCCTATGCCCTGGTGCAGGCGGCCGGCGCCATCGCCACCGTGCTGACGCTCCTGTGGACGGCGCATGGCGGCCTTTCGCTGCGCACGCTTGGCATCATCGCCACGCTCTTCACCTGCCTTGGCGGTTTTCTTTCCGGCCTTGCGCCGGGCCTTCCCCTCTATGCCGTCGGCTTCGTGCTGGTCATCGGTTTTGACAAGATGTTCAGCGTCTTTATCCGCAGCCTGCGCCAGCAGATCATCCCCTCGGGCGATTTCGGCAAGACCACGGGCCTCATCGTGCTGCTCAACAACCTGTCCCAGCCGCTGGCCGGCCTGATCGTGGCAGGCGTAGCCGGCATGCTGTCCACCGGCCTGCTCATCACGCTGCTGACCGCAGGGGCGAGCCTCCTCTGCCTCGTCGCGGCCCTGCTGCTGCTCCGCATCGAGATGGCGCCGCCGGGGGCGGCTGGGCAGGGGGAAGGCTAGGGCCTGGTTGCGTCAGGAACCGGTGGGGCCGGGTGGAAGCCCGGCGGCAATGTCCTTTGCCACTTCCTCCAGCATCCAGGCGGCGACACGGTCCACCGCTTCGGATTTGCGGTAGCGCGGGCGCACGAGGAAAAAGTCGGCCCGGGTGCGCAGCGTGCCGTCGTGAAGGCGCCGCAGCCGGCCTTCCTCGATATCGCGGCGAACGAAGAAACGGTTTGCCAGCGCAATGCCCTGTCCTGCCATGGCGGCCTCCAGCGCATGGACGGTCTGGCTGAAGCTGATGCCTCGAAAACTGGTTTCCGCAGCGCCGCCCAGATGGCGCTCGATGAATTCCGGCCAGAAATTGTTGGTGTCGTGCAGCAGGGTAAAGCCGGCAAGGTCGGCAGCGTGCCTGGGCGGGGCAATGCCCTGCAGCAGGCGCGGGCTGCAAACGGCGATGATTTCCTGCTCGAACAGCAGGTCAACCGCGAGCCCCTGGCCAAAGGGTGGCCGGCCATACCGCACGGCAAGGTCCACCCCGTCCGCCTGAAAGCTCGACAGGCGCTCGGTTGCCTGCAGATGCAGGTCGAGATCCGGGTAGCGGGCGGTGAAGTCCGGCAGGCGCGGGATCAGCCATTTGGAAGCAAAACTCGGCGTCATGCTGAGGGTCAGGCTGAGCGGCTGCGGCCGCAGCTGCTGTGTCGCCCCGGCAATGATGGCGAGCGCCCGCCGCACGTCGGCCACATAGACCCGGCCCTCTCCTGTCAGTGCAAGGGTACGCGGCAGCCGGTCAAAAAGCCGGAGGCCCAGCTCCGCCTCCAGTCCCCTGATCTGCTGCGCAACGGCGCCCTGTGTCAGCCCCAGCTCATCGGCAGCGGCGCGGAAACTGAGGTGCCGCGCCGCGACCTCGAACATCCGCAGGGCGTTGAGAGAAGGCAGCCGGCCGGCCGGGGCATCCGTCATCGATAGATTTTCTACTGCCAGAGGAAAGCGCAATTGCTTCGTGGACCATCGGCCGGAATGGTATTCCTTTAGCCATGCAGTCCGCAATGCGCGGGCCGGTAATGTAATCCGAAAGCAGGGAGCGGAAAGTGGCAGTAGAAAAAGTAGCGATCATCACAGCGGGTGGCAGCGGCATGGGCGCGCAGAGCGCGCGGCGCCTGGCAGCCGATGGCTTCAAGGTCGCGGTGCTGTCTTCTTCCGGCAAGGGTGAGGCGCTGGCGAAGGAACTTGGCGGCATCGGCGTTACCGGCTCCAACCAGTCCAACGATGACCTGAAGCGCCTGGTGGATGCGGTGATGGCGAAGTGGGGCCGCATCGACGTGCTGGTCAACAGCGCCGGCCATGGCCCGCGGGCGCCGATCCTGGAGATTACCGACGAGCAGTGGCGCACCGGCATGGATGTCTATCTGATGAATGTCGTGCGCTCGGTCAGGCTGGTCGCGCCGGTCATGCAGGCACAGAAGGCAGGCGCCATCGTCAACATCTCCACCGCCTGGGTCAGCGAGCCGACGCCGATGTTCCCGACCTCGGCTGTGTTCCGCGCCGGCCTTGCTGCCTACACCAAGATCTTTGCCGACACCTATGCCGCTGACAATGTGCGCATGAACAATGTGCTGCCCGGCTGGATCGACAGCCTGCCGGCCACCGAGGAGCGGCGCCAGAGCGTGCCGATGGGCCGCTACGGCACCAGCGCCGAGGTGGCGGCGACGGTTGCCTTTCTCGCTTCCGAAGGCGCCAGCTACATCACCGGCCAGAACCTGCGGGTCGATGGCGGGCTGATGCGCTCGATCTCCGGGTGACTTCCCCGGGGCGGCTGATCCCGGGCGGGGTCAGACCCGCTCCAGCTTCCGATGCAGCTGCGGCGGCAGCTCTACGGCGATGCTGTCGCCCGGCGCCACCATGCCGCCTTCGAGCACAATGCCCATGATGCCGGCGAGGCGCACGATCTCGCCGGTTTCATCCTTGAACACCAGCCGGCCCATCAGGCGCTTCTGGTACTTGTCCAGCTGATGGCAGGGGTTGCGCAGGCCGGTAATCTCCACCACGGCATCCTCGCCCAGTTTGAGGCGTGCGCCCTGCGGCAGGCCCAGAAGGTCGACGCCGCGCGTGGTGATGTTTTCGCCCATTGTGCCGGGGCCTACCGCAAACCCCTCCGCCTTCAGCGCATCCAGCAGCTCGCCATGGATCAGGTGCACCTGCCGCAGGTTCGGCTGCGTCGGGTCCTGCGCGATGCGTGAGAGATGCTGAACGGTCACGCCAAGATGCGCATCCCCTTCGATGCCAAGGCCCTTGAGAAGTTTGATCTTCGCCTGCTGCGGCTTGCTGAAGCTGTGGTCGGCGCTGAGGCTGACCGCTTCGACACGGGGCGTGGTGGTCATCGGGCTTCGCTTTCCTCGCGCGAAAAAACGTTTCGACTTTGACAGGTCGTTCTCCGGGCCGTCGGCAAGGTCCGGAAGCGGGATCAGACCCGCTCCAGCTTGCGGTGCGGCAAGGGCGGCAGTTCTACGGTGATGCCGTCGCCCGCTGCCACCGTGCCGCCCTCCAGTACGATGCCCATGACGCCGCAAAGGCGCACGATCTCGCCGCTTTCATTCTTGAAGACGAGCCGGCCCATCAGGCCTTTCTGCAGCTTGTCCAGCTGGTGGCACGGATTGCGCAGCCCCGTGATCTCCACCACGGCATCCTCGCCGAGCGTAAGGCGCGCGCCCTGCGGCAGGCCCAGAAGGTCGATGCCGCGGGTGGTCACATTTTCGCCCATCGCTCCCGGGCTCACGGCAAACCCGTCTTCCTTCAGCGTATCCAGCAGTTCGCCATGGATAAGATGGACCTGCCGGAGGTTGGGTTGGTCGGGGTTGCGTCCCTTGTCGTAGAGATGTTGCACCGTCACGCCCAGATGCGCGTCGCCCTCGATACCAAGGCCCTTCAGAAGCTTGATGGTTTCCTGCACGGGCTTGCTGAAATTGTGCTCGGCGCTGAGGCTGACGGCTTCGACATGAGGCGTGATGGTCATCGGGCGTGGCTTTCTTCAACTAAGGGCAGGGGACTTTCTAACCTTCCCCACCTTGAGTGGGGAAGGTGCCGCGCAAGCGGCGGATGGGGGTAATGAGGCAGGATCCTGCGGAGGCCTTTGCCAGAAGGTGACTCATTACCCCCACCGGGCCTGCGGCCCACCTCCCCAGGAGGGGAGGATTTTGCTCTTTATTATCAGAAGACTATCCTTCCCCACTTGTGGGGAAGGTGCCCGCAGGGCGGATGGGGGTGTGTGCGATGTGGCCTGGCGCTGAAGGAGCCCGTCTCGTCCGCCAACATCCCCCACTGTCGCTCTCGCGACATCTCCCCCATGAATGGGGGAGAATTTTTGCCGGGCGCCCACGCAAACAAAAACGCCCTCCCGGATTTCCGGAAGGGCGTCTTGTCAGTCATCTGGCCGGGCCTGACGGATCAGGAGGCCATCTTCTTGGCGAAGCGCTTGCGCTCGTTCGGATCGAGATAGAGCTTGCGCAGGCGGATGGTCTTGGGCGTCACCTCGACCAGCTCGTCATCGCCGATATAGGGGATGGCCATTTCCAGCGTCACGCGGATCGGCGGGGTCAGCTTCACGGCATCATCCTTGCCGGCGGCGCGGAAGTTGGTGAGCTGCTTGGCCTTCAGCGGGTTCACGTCGAGGTCGGTGCCCCGGCTGTGCTCGCCGATGATCATGCCCTGATAGACCTTGTTGCCCGGCTCGACCATCAGCGGGCCACGATCTTCCAGCGCGGCGAGCGCGTAGGTGGTGACTTCGCCCTGTTCCATGGAGATCAGCACGCCGTGGTTACGCACGGGGATGACGCCCTTGTACGGGGTGTAGCTGTGGAAGATGCGGTTCATGAGGCCGGTACCGCGGGTATCGGTCAGGAACTCGCCGAAATAGCCGATCATGCCGCGCGTCGGGGCCAGGAAGCGCAGGCGCTGCTTGCCGCCGCCGGAGGGGCGCATCTCGACCAGTTCGCCCTTGCGCTGGCTCATCTTCTCGACGACGGCGCCGGAGAATTCCTCATCCACGTCGATGACGACTTCTTCCACCGGCTCCATACGCTGGCCGTCTTCTTCCTTGAAGAGGACGCGCGGACGGCTGATCGACAGCTCGAAGCCTTCGCGGCGCATGGTTTCGATGAGCACGGCCATCTGGAGTTCGCCGCGGCCGGCAACCTCGAAGCTGTCCTTGCTGTCGCTTTCCGTCACGCGGATGGCGACATTGCCTTCGGCTTCCCGCAGCAGACGCTCGCGAATCATGCGGCTCGTCACCTTGTCGCCTTCCTGGCCAGCCAGCGGGCTGTCATTGACGGAGAAGGTGATGGCGATGGTCGGCGGATCGATCGGCTGGGCCGGCAGGGCCTCGCTGACCGAGGTGTCGCACAGCGTGTCGGCCACGGTGGCCTTGGACATGCCGGAGATGGTGATGATGTCGCCGGCACGCGCTTCGTCCAGCGGCACACGGGCAAGGCCGCGGAACGCCAGGATCTTGGCGGCACGGAAGTTCTCGATCAGATCGCCATTGCGCGACAGGGCCTTGAGGGCGCTGTTGACCTTGAGTACGCCGCCTTCGACGCGGCCGGTCAGCATGCGGCCGAGATAGGGGTCGGCTTCCAGGATCGTGGCGCGCATGCGGAACGGGCCTTCGTCGCTGACGTTCGGCGCCGGCACATGGCTCACGATCTTGTCAAACAGCGGACGCATGTCCTCACGCGGGCCTTCCGGCGCCAGCGCGGCCCAGCCTTCCTTGCCGGACGCATAAAGCGTCGGGAAGTCGAGCTGGTCTTCATCGGCATCCAGCGAAACGAAGAGGTCGAAGATCTCGTCCAGCACTTCATCCACGCGGGCGTCCGGACGGTCGACCTTGTTGATGAGCACGATGGGCTTGAGGCCGAGCTTGAGGGCCTTGCCGAGCACGAACTTGGTCTGCGGGAGCGGGCCTTCGGCGGCATCCACCAGCAGCACCACGCCGTCGACCATGGTCAGGATACGTTCGACTTCACCGCCGAAGTCCTGGTGGCCCGGGGTGTCGACGATGTTGACGCGCACGCCATCCCATTCCACCGAGGTGCACTTGGCGAGAATGGTGATGCCGCGCTCGCGTTCCAGGTCGTTGCTGTCCATCGCCCGCTCGGCGACCTGCTGGTTTTCGCGGAAAGTACCGCTCTGACGGAGCAAAACGTCCACAAGGGTCGTTTTGCCGTGGTCGACGTGGGCAATGATGGCGACGTTGCGCTGGCTCATGGAAACTCGAAGTGTCGGGAGTTGCAATTGGTGCGCTGTGTATTCTGAAAAGCGGATTTTTGCAATGCAGCGCCGCGCAGGGCGGCCATGCGCCCTTGCTTCGCCACATCGGGCAGGCAACTGTGGCGGGAAATGGTGACGAAATTTACACAAAGGCCCCTGCGCAAGGGCCGGTTTGCGCGCTTTTTGCCGGCTGAGGGGTGCTGCGCCCGGTCGGCGGTACGGTTTGCGGGCGCCCTCATGCTGATGGCCGCCGGGTATGCACAGCCGGTTTTGGCGGCAGATCAGCCCGCCGTACCGGAATCGGCAGCGCCGGTGCAGCCCCAGCCCATCAAGCCCGATCCGGTGGAAGGCAAGCCGGCGGAAACAGCGGCCGGCGAAAATGCCGTTGCCTACAGCGTGGAATGGTCGGCGCCCAAGGTGCCGGAAGCGGTGCTCGCCAAGCTCAAGGAAAGTTCCATCCTTGTCTCGCTGCAAAAATCCCCGCCGGCGAGCGAGGTAGGGCTTACCCGCCGCATCCTGCGCGAGAAGGACGGGCTCGCCACCGTCCTGCGCTCCGAGGGCTTTTACGACGGCACGGTCAGCATCTCGGCCCCGGCCACGCAGAAGGACAAGGAAGGCCGGCGGGTTGTCACCATCACCCCGTCCGCCGGAGAGCTTTACCGCATCGATGTTGCCAGGCTGGAGCCGGCACCCGGGTCGCCGGCCGATCCGGCCACGCTGTTTCCCAAAGGCGTGCCCGGGCTTGGCCATGGTGCACCGGCCACCGGCGCAGCCATCGTCGCCGCGCGGGACGGGCTGCCGGGGGCACTGCGCAAGCTGGGATATCCGCTGCCGGCGGTACGCAACATGGATGTGGTGGTGGACCCGGCAACCCACACCACGAACGTAACCTACACGGTCGATACCGGGCCGGCGGCGGGCATGGGTGATGTCAGCGTCAAGGGGCTCGGGGACACCGATATCCAGCTGGTGCGTAACCGCGTGTTCTGGGGGCGGGGTGACAAGTTCGATCCAGCGCAGCTGAGCCGGACAGAATCGGAGCTGAGCAAGCTCGATCTCTTCTCCGCCGTCCGCGCCCGCAACGCCAATACGCTGGCAAGCGATGGCACCTTGCCGGTTGTGGTGGAGGTGACGCCCCGTGATCCGCACTTTATCGGCGCGGGCATCAAATACGGCACGTCGGACGGTTTCAGCGCCAACACCTTCTGGGGCCATCGCAACATTACCGGCGAGGGTGACGAGCTGCGGCTCGACGCCGAGGTCGGCCGCATCCTGGCCGCTGACGGCGGCAGCGGCGACGGGTCGCTCGGGCTTACCTATACGCGGCCCGATGTGTTGCAGCCGCTGCAAACGCTGACCCTGAACACCAAGGTGCTGCGGGAGGAGCCGGTGGCCTATACCCGTACGGCCCTTACCAACGAGGCCACGCTGGAGCGTCCGATCGGGGACAAGAGCACCGGGTCGGCCGGGCTGTCTCTCGAATATACCCGCACCGACGACTATACGCCGCCGATACAGACCTTCCTGCTGGCCGGCATGCCCTTCGCCTTCAGGACCAGTGATCAGGACGATGCGCTGAACCCGACGAAAGGCGGTACGCTGAAGCTGGAGGCAACGCCCTATATCGAAACCGGAGACGAGACGCTGCCCTTCGGGCGTATCGATGCCCGGCTCAGCCAGTTTTGGCCGTTCGGCAGCAAAAAGCGCCCGCATGTGCTGGGCTGGCGCGCCGGATACGGGTTGCTGCTTGGGGTGCACCCGGAAGATGTGCCGGCCGACAGGCGCCTTTATGCCGGCGGCGCCGACAGCGTACGCGGCTTCCCGACCCAGGGTCTGGGGCCGCGCGATGATGGCGACACACCGACGGGCGGGCGCACCGCCGCCTATACCGGTGTCGACCTGCGTTTCCGCCTCAGCGAGGACTGGGGCGTGGTGCCTTTTCTCGACGCGGGCATCGTGACGAAGGGGGCGACGCCTGATTTCGCCACCGAGAAGATCCGTGTCGGTACCGGTATTGGCATCATTTATTATTCGCCCATCGGCCCGGTACGCGCCGATTTCGCCACCCCGGTCAACCCGCGCGACGGTGATGCCGTCTTCCAGTTCTATGTCCGTCTGGGGCAATCCTTTTGAGGCGGCTTGTCCGATATACGCTGCGAGGGCTGCTTGGCCTTCTGCTGGTGCTGCTGTTGGTCGCGGGTGCGCTGGCCGCCACACTGGCGACAGGGGCGGGCCGGCAGGCGCTGGTGCGGCTGGCGGGCGATCTGGCTTCCAGCCCCGGCTTCACGCTCAAGATTGGCGGGCTTGAGGGCGAAGGCCCGGGGGACTTCACGCTGACCGGCATCGCGCTTGGCGACGATGGGCCGGAGCCTTGGCTGACGCTCGACCGGGTGCGCATTGCCTGGCATCCGCTGGCGCTGTTTTCGCACCGGCTGGAAATCAGCCAGCTTGATCTGGGCACGCTGCACCTCGCCCGGCTGCCGACTGGAGAACCAGCGGCGGCGCAGCCCGAAGACGGCACCGCCGAACCCTTCAACTGGCCGCAATTGCCGGTCGAGGTAACGCTGGATGAGGCTCGGCTGGCTCGGCTCGATCTGGCCGCTCCCGTGGCCGGTTATCCGGCGGCGCTTTCCGCCCTGCTCTCCGGAGCCCTCACCGCCGGAGGCGCGAGGCTGGATGCCGACCTTTCCCGGCTGGATGGCGTTGGTGGTGCGCTCAAGGCCAGCCTGACTTTCGATGCCGACACCAGCGCGCTCAAGGCGCATCTGGATGCCAGCGAGCCCGCCGGCGGCGTCATCGCCGGGCTTATGGGCGTACCGGGCACCCCGGCACTCTCCGCCCGTATCGACGGTGAGGGACCGCTGACGGCCTGGCAGGGTGGCCTTGCCCTTGCTGCCGGACCCGATCTCACGCTGGAGGGCGCGGCCCATATCGGCGGCGCCGATCTCGACAATCTGACCGCGGATCTCCACCTCTCCGGCCGGGTGGCAGCGCTGGCGCCGCCCGCCGTGGCACCGCTGGCCGACGGCCCGGTCTCGCTGGACCTCAAGGGGGCCTATAACAGCGGGGATATCGCGCTCTCCGATCTGGCTCTCGCCACGCCGGCCGCGGCGTTAACCGGCAATGGAAGCCTTTCCGCCGGCGGGGCACTTGCCTTTACCGGCCATCTGGCGCTTGCCGATCCCGCCCGCTGGCAGGCGATCGGTGTGCCGCTCGGCTGGCAGGAGTTCGGTGCTGATCTTTCCGCCGGCGGCACGCTGTCGGCGCCGGAATGGCAACTGGCGGCCTCGCTGCAAGGGGCGGATCTCTCCCCTGTTGATGCGGCGCTCACCCCGCTGGTCGGGGAGGCGGCGAGCCTTACCGCCGCCGGCCGCTATGACGTGGCAGCGCAGGCGCTCGACCTCCGTCAGGCAGAGCTCAAGGTCGCCGCCGGCACCGCCGGGCTTGCCGGTGACCTGCGTCTGGCGACCGGCGTTGCCAATGCCTCTCTCAATGCCGATCTTGCCGATCTTTCGCTGCTTGCCCCGCTTCTGCCGGGTCTCGGCCCGAAGGGCAGCGGGCATCTGACGCTGGATGCCGCGCGCGATGGCGGCGGCTCGCTGCTTGGCATGGTGCATCTCGCGCTGGCCGGGCCCGCGCTTGGCGTGCCGGCGGCAGACGGGCTGCTGGGCGACAAGGCGGAGCTTTCCTTCCAGTTCGCCGGCCTGCCGACCCTGCCGCTGACTGTCAGCGACCTCTCCCTCACCGCCGCCGGCCTCAAGGCTTCCGGCAATGCCCATGTCGGCGACGATGTCCTGACGGGGGAGGTCACGGTTTCGGTGCCCGACCTGAAGCGCCTCGGCGCCGATCTGGCGCTGGCGGGGGCGGTGGAGACGAAGCTGACGGCCAGCGGCAGCCTCGCGGCACCGGAGATGAAGCTCGACAGCAAGGTGACCGGGCTTGCCAGCGCCGGTCAGCCGCTCGGCAATGGCGGCCTGTCAGCCTCCGTCCACCGGCAGGAGGATGGGCGGCTTGCCGTTTCTGATCTGAGGCTGTCGCTTGCCGGCCTTGCGGCTTCGGGCGCCGCGACAGTCGATCTTGCCGGGGCGGCGCCACTGACTGACGGCAAGCTTGAGGTGCGGCTCAGCAACGCTGCCGCGCTCGGCAAGCTGCTGCGCCAGCCGCTGGGCGGCTCCGGCCGGCTGGGGATCACGCTGGCGGCGCCAGGCGGGCGCCAGTCGGCGACGGCCAACCTTGACCTTGCCGCACTTTCCACAGGGCCGGACCAGCTGGCGCTTCAGAAGCTGACCGGCACCGCCCGGCTTGCCGACCTCTTCGGCAAGGGTACGCTGGATGTCGCCCTTGTCGCGCAGGGGCTGACGGCGGGCACGGCGCATCTGCCGCAGGTAAAGGCAGAGGCCAGCGGTGCGCTGATGCGCCCGGACTGGCACCTTTCCGCCAGCCTTGACGAGCCGCAGAAGGCAACTCTTGAAGCTGGCGGCAGTGCGAGCCTTGCCGGAGATGCAACGTCGCTGACCCTGGCCTCGCTGACGCTGGAGAGCCGCAAGCGCACCGTCAGCCTGCAGAAGCCGGCGACACTCACCCTTGCCCCGCAGCTTGAGCTGACCCCGCTGACCCTCAAGGGACCCGGCCTCGTGCTGACGGCAGAGGCTGCGCAGTCGAAGGCCGGCGACCTTACGGCTCATATCGTCGGGGATGCGGCGGATTTCCGCTGGCTGGGTCTGGTGCCGGGTACGCCGCAGGTCAAGGGCAAGGCACATGTCGATTTTACCCTTGCCGGCAGCCATAAGGCACCGGAGGCGACGCTGGCCGTGACCGGCAAGGGCCTCAGCACGCAGGCGTTGGCCGGAGCCGGTCTTGCCGGCGTTGATCTCAATCTCACCGCGCGCTGGGCGGACGGGCAGCTTGCCACCCATGCCGCCCTCGGGCCGGAAGGGGCGCCAGAGACCATTGTTGCCGATGCCGGTTTCGGTTTGCCCTCCAGCGCCGCCGGCCTGCCGGCCTTCGATCCTTCTGCCGCGCTTACCGCATCGCTGAAGGCCGGTGTCGATCTCGCCATCTTCAACGATGCACTTGCCGCTTCGGCCAGCACGGCGGGCGGGCGGCTCGATGCCGCGCTCAGCGTGGACGGCACGCTGGGTGCCCCGAATATCCGCGGCACCGCCGACGTGGTGAACGGCCGGTTTGAAAGCCCGGTGACGGGCGTGCCCTACAGCCGCATCAACGGGCATCTGGTCGGTCGGGGTAACACCCTCACCATCGAAAAATTCAGCGCCGCCACTCCCAAGGGCGGGCGGATGGAACTGGCGGGCGATATCCGCTTTGGCGGCACCCCCGGCCCGGTCTTCAACCTCACGCAGAAATCGGTGAAGGCGCAGGCGGTCGCGCTCGATACCGCCGATGTCGCCCTCGACAGCGACCTGAAGCTGACCGGCCCGCTCGACAACATGGTGCTGGCCGGCACGATTACGGTCGACAATGCCAATATCGGCATTCCGGAGCGGCTGCCGCCTTCGGTTACGGTGGTGGAGTATCGGGTCAAGGGCAGTACGCCGCCCGACGTGGACGAGACGGGAGCAAGCGTCGATACCGGCCCCTCCGTTCGCCTCAAGCTGGCACTGGAAGCCCCCAACAAGGTGTTCGTGCGCGGGCGCGGGCTGGATGTAGAGCTTGGCGGGCGCATCGACATTACCGGCACGGCGGACAGTCCGCAGATGAACGGTGCTTTCAAGCTCCAGCGCGGTACGCTCGATCTGTTCGGCCAGACCTACAACTTCACCTCCGGCACCATCACCTTCGAGCCGGGGTCGCTGGAGCCGACGCTTGATCTGGTCGCCTCGCTGAAGGCAACCGATGCCACCGTCACCATCACGGTCGCCGGCAAGCCGTCGTCGCCCTCCATAACGCTCTCTTCCTCGCCCACGCTTTCACAGGACGAGATCCTGGCCCGCCTCGTCTTCGGCAAGCCGCTTTCGGACCTCAACGGCTATGAGAGCGTGCAGCTAGCCCGGTCGGCGGCAACGCTCGCCGGTTTTGGTGGGGGAACCGATATCGTCGGCAGCCTGCGCCAGACCTTCGGGCTCGACCGGCTGAACGTCTCCGGCTCCGGCGGCGACGATCTCAGCCTTGATGCCGGGCGCTACATCAATGACCGCATCTATCTGGGTGTGGAGCAGGGCCTTGCCGAGGATAGCACCGGTGCCAAGGTGGAGATCAAACTGACCGATACGCTGAGTGCGGAATCGAGCGTCAACGCCACCAGCGGCGCCAATGTAGGCCTGACCTTCGAGATGGATTACTAGTCCAGCCCGCCCGTCTAGGGGCGAATGGCCGCCGGCGCCGCGTCATCCTCGATCACCACCGGATCACCTTCATCCACCCAGTTGCGGGCAAAGAATTCCGCGAGTTCCCGGAAGCTGGTGATGCCGGGGGCGCCGCGCCGCCAGGCAAGGCCGACGGTGCGGGCAGGCACGGGCGGCACGAAGTCGCGCAGCGTCAGGCCCGGCGTGCGGTCCTGGCAGGCAATTTCCGGCAAGAGGGTGATGCCGACGCCGCCCGCCACCATCTGGCGCAGCGATTCAAGGCTGGTTCCGGCAAACTGGTGGCGCGCGCCGGCACCGCCGCGATGGCAGATGGCCAGCGCCTGATCGCGGAAACAGTGTCCGTCTTCCAGCAGCAGGATTTCCTGGCCGGCGAGGTCAGCCTCTTCCAGCCGGTTGAAACGGCCGAGCGGATGGCCGGAAGGCAGCGCGACACGGAAGCGGTCTTCAAACAACGGCCGGCTTTCCACCCACGGTTCATCCACCGGCAGGGCCAGCATTAGAAGATCCAGTTCGCCATTGCGCAGGCGCGTCAGCAGGTTGGCGGTCAGATCCTCGCGCAGGAAGAGCTTCAACTCCGGGTAGGCTTCCCGCACCCGGGGCAGCAGGCGCGGCATGACATAGGGGCCGATGGTGGGGATGACGCCAAGACGCAGGGTGCCGGCCAGCGGGTCACGGTCACGCAGCACGGCATCGCCCAGCTCCTGCACCTCGCGCAAAATGCGGCGGGCGCGGGCGGCGGCTTCCACCCCGGCAGGGGTCAGCAGCACGCGCCGGCTGGAACGCTCCACCAGCTTTACCCCCAGCTCCGCTTCCATCTGCGCCACCTGGGCGGAGAGGGATGGCTGGGAGACATGGCTTGCCTCGGCAGCCCGGCCGAAATGCATGTGGTCGGCAAGCGCGACGAGATAACGAAGCTGGCGCAGCGTGATATTGCTCATAGGAAAAACCTATTGAAAAATCTGGAACAAGCTATTTGATTTATCGAATGGCTGCCCCCAGATTTCCGCATGTGCGAAGTGACCCTCAACGAGGGATCGCTTCTCCCGACTTTTCGAAATTCCAGTTTTGGGGGCAGAAAACATGCTGACCGTTGGCGACAAGTTTCCCGAGTTCAATCTGAAGGCCTGCGTTTCGCTCGATATGGCGACCGCTTTCAAGGACATCTCCAGCGCCGACATCAAGGGCAAGTGGGCCGTCGTGTTCTTCTGGCCGAAGGATTTCACCTTCGTCTGCCCGACCGAAATCGTGGCCTATGACGCCCTGCATGGCGAATTCGCCGACCGCGACACCGTTCTGCTCGGCGCCAGCACCGACAACGAGTTCGTGCACCACGCCTGGCGCACCCACCATGCCGACCTCAACGGCCTGAAGACGCCGATGCTGGCCGACATCCGCAAGGATCTGGCCCGTGCTCTCGGCATCCTCGACAAGCAGGAAGAAGTCGCCCTGCGCGCGACCTTCGTGGTCGACCCGGAAGGCATCATCCGCCACGTCACCATCAACGACCTGAGCGTTGGCCGTAACCCGCAGGAAACCCTGCGTACCCTCGACGCCTTCCAGACCGACGAGCTGTGCCCGTGCAACTGGAACAAGGGCGACGACGTCCTCAAGGTTGCCTGATCCTGATGGCCTCACGGCCCTGAGGAAAGAGACCTGAAAAAGGGCGCGGGCGTGCCGGTAACGCCGCCCGCGCCCTTTTTATTGCCTGCATTTGCCCCGACTTCTCCCTCCGGTGAAGTGCCACAAGCGAAGTGACGAGGAGTTATCGATGAGCATCGACACGCTCAAGGCCGCCCTGCCGGACTATGCCAAGGACCTGAAGCTCAATATCGGCAGCGTCTTGCAGTCCAACACGCTGAGCCAGCAGCAGATCTGGGGCACCGCGCTTGCCAGCGCCTATGCCTCCCGCCAGGCCACGGTGCTGAAGGCGATCCATGCCGAGGCCGCTACGAAGCTGTCCCCGGAAGCGCTGGCCGCTGCCAAGGCTTCTGCCGCCATCATGGGCATGAACAACATCTATTATCGCTTCGGCCATCTGGTCTCCGAGCCGGATTACCTCAAGCTGCCGGCGCGCCTGCGTATGAACGTCATCGGCAATCCGGGCGTCGACAAGGTCGATTTCGAGCTCTGGTCGCTCGCCGTCTCCGCCGTCAATGGCTGCGGCCTGTGCATCGACAGCCATGAAAAGGTCGTGCGCAATGGCGGCATCACCAAGGAAGGCGTGCAGGATGCCGTGCGCATCGCCTCTGTGATCCACGCCGTGGCGGTCGCCATCGAGGCCGAGGCTTTCCTGGCTGAATAACATTCTCCCCCGGAATGGGGGAGATGTCGCGAAGCGACAGCGGGGGATGTTGGCGGATAAGACAGGCTCCATCGGCGCCGGTTTGGCCGCCCACACCCCCATCCGGGCTTCGCCACCTTCCCCACGCTGACGCGCAGGGAAGAATGAAAAGCGGCCGGTGCAATCCGGCCGCTTTTTTGTTTCTTGACTCATTCTCGTATTAGAGCGCAATTTCTCAAATATGAGAAACAACGCTTCCGATATCGCTACTTCAGGCGCAGCCGATGATCCGCTGGGCTCGCGCCTTGCAGCACGTCTTGGTGCGCTGCGCGAGGGGCGGGGCTGGTCGCTGGATCAACTGGCCGAGACAAGCGGCATCAGCCGGGCCACGCTCTCGCGCCTTGAGCGTGGGGAGACGAGCCCGACTGCCATGCTGCTCGGCAAGCTTTGCGCCGCTTATGGCATGCCGATGTCACGGCTGATTGCGGAGGTGGAAAGCCAGGGCGCCCGTTTCATGCCTCTTGCCGCGCAATCGGTCTGGATCGATCCCGAGACGGGGTATCGCCGCCGCTTGGTATCGCCACCGAGCGCGGACATGCTGGGTGAGGTGATCGAGGGCGAGCTGCCGCCCGGCGCGGATATCCGTTACGACGCGCCACCGGTCGCGGGTTTGGAGCAGCACATCTGGCTGAAGCAGGGCCAGCTCGACTTCTTCATCGAAGGCAAGGCCCACCGGTTGACGGCCGGTGACTGCCTGCGCGTGCGCCTCTATGGCCCCACCCGGTTTCTTTGCCCGCCGGAAAGCGGTGCGGTTTACGCCATCTTCATCGTCAGGACCTGAGAGCCATCATGTCGCTCGCCCCCGCTGCCAACCCGGCTGCTGCTGCCGAAAAAACCGATTTCGTGATCGAGGAATGGAGCGCTGCCCAGCTGCGACATGCCGTGCCGGAATTCTGCACGCTGCTGGCCGCCTGCGTGGAACTGGGCGCCGGTGTCGGCTTCGTGCTGCCGCACGACTATCCGGCAATGGAAGCGTTCTGGAGCGGACTGGAGGGCTCTCTCGCCGTTGGCGGGCGTATCCTGTTTGCCGCGCGCTGGCAGGGCCGTCTGGCCGGAACAGTACAGTTGGTGCCCTCTGGCATGCCCAACGGGGTGCAGCGCGCCGAAATTTCCAAGCTGCTGGTGCATCCTGCCGCCCGGCGCCGCGGCATCGCCGAAGCCCTGATGAAGGCGGCAGAAGCCCGCGCGCTGCGCGAAGGTCGCACCACGCTGGTGCTGGATACCGGCGGCGCGGTGGCCGAGCGGCTCTACCGGCGGCTGGGCTGGATCTATTCCGGCTCCATTCCGGCCTATGCGCTTTCTTTTGAGGGCGTGCCGGAGACGACGCATATCTTCTACAAGCACCTTTCCGGCCTTACCCTGCCGCCGGGGCTGGTCGTGGAGCGTTCGGCACCTTCTTTTCCGGCGGCCGCGCCGCTGCTGGATGCCCTGTCAGACGAGCTTGGCCGCCGTTTCGGCAGCGACGGGCGTGCCGGGTTTGCCGGCTGGCAGGAGGGTGATGCCCGCAGCGCCTTTCTGCTCGCCCGCCTCGGTGACGCGCCCGCCGGCTGTGGTGCCCTGTTGCCGCTGGAAGCAGCAGGGGTTCCGTCGGGAGAGGTGGGGGAGATCAAGCGCATGTATGCTGCCACCCCGCGCGCCGGTATCGGCAGTGCGGTGCTTGCGGCGCTGGAGGCCAATGCCCGGGCACTCGGGTATCGCCAGCTCTGGCTGGAGACGCGTCATGCCAATGCCGAAGCCATGGCTTTTTATCATCGCCATGGTTTCAGCCTGCGGGAGAATTATGGCCGTTATACCGGGCGGGCGGAATCTGCATGCTTAGAGAGGAAGGTATAATTTTCTGATCGTTTTGCGTGGGGATTAACCATTTTTAAGAGGTTCAAATTTTATACTTTTTCTGGTTTTTCATTGAATGCTTGGTGCCCAATGCGTGTGCTTCTGATCTGTCTTAAGCTTTTTTTGACAATATCGGCTGCGTATTCAGTATTTCTGTTAGTTTATAAGATTTTTTTCATAAACACTCCTTTTGAATATCAGGAAATCGTCGATAGTTATTCCACTGGTGTGAGAATGAGCGATCATCCTGGGTTAATAGTTGGCATTCTGAGTGGGATGGCGGCACCTTTTTCATGTATTGTTGGGTTTTTGGCGGGATTTTTTCACAGTATTGGGTTGGGTGTAAGTTATGACGTGTTGAAGTTCCATGTATATGGAGATCCCACGTTTCATTTCGGTTTTTTGTATAATGTGGGTTTTTTGATGGGCATTCACATATCTATGGCTATTGTTTTTCAATTGGGTAGAGGGTCAGGTGATGTCGAATAAAGCGTGTAATTATTAACGTTATTATTATGCTTTATTTGATTAGCATCGGCTTTACCGCCATCGGGTCGCCGCCCCGGAAATAGGCCAGATTCATGCGGAAGCTCTGGGCGATGCGTTCGGCGCGGTCGATGAAAAGGGCAGCGGCATCTTCCGGGCACAGGCGATGCACCGTCTGGCCGAAAAGTTCGAGCCAGCGCGTAAAATGCTCGTCCGCCAGCTGCGGCAGCGCCATGTGCTTGGGCATCGGGCGGCCGTCATAACGCCGGGTGCCAAGCAGAACGGAAGACCAGAAATCCACCATGGTGGCGAGATGGTCCGGCCAGGCGCTGTCGGCGATTACATCCGCGAAGACCGGGCCGATCAGCGCGTCCTCGCGCACCGCGTCATAAAAGCCGTACACGACGCGGGTGATCAGCGCTTCGTCGAGGCCATCGGGGCGCAGGCGGCCGTTGGGCATCATCTGGCGCGTGCGGCTGGCGGCGGGATGATGTTCTCCCTGACCGGCCTCGCCGAGAGGGATATTGGTGTCATGGCTCATGGCAAAAGGCTCCTCATGCCGACCTGGCGGAACATGGGGCGCTTTCCGGCGGGAGGTCGTTCTTTATCAAGAAGTGACACCGGCGTTTTACAGCCTTCCGCTGCACCGCACTATGATCTCGCTCATGACATTCCGTCCCAGCCCTGCAGGGCTGCCCCGCAACGGTTGATTGCCTCGCCGGTTGCCGGTGATAGGGTGGCGGTCCCATGCCAGCCGGGGAAGGGAGAGGGCCATGAAGCCGCGCATCAAGATTTGCCAGATCCACGATACCGTCGAGGCCTGGATGGCAATTGCGCGCGGGGCGAGCCTCATCGGCCTTGTTGCCGATGTTCCCGGCGAGGCCTTGCCGCCCGAAGATATCGCCGACATCGCAGCCTCCTGCCCGCCGGGAGTGATGACGGTGCTGGTGACACAATCGGTCGCCGCGGCACCGGTGATTGAACTGGCGCGGGAAACCGGGGTCGGCGCCATCCAGCTGCTGGAGCCGTTGACGGACGGCCATCCGGGCGAACTGCGCGAAGCCCTGCCGGGCATCAAGATCATCCAGGCGGTGCGGCTGGCCGGGGCCGGGAGCTTTGGTGCGGCGCTCAATCTTTCGTCGCTTGCGGATGCGCTGCTGATCTCTGGTGCTCATCACGAACTCGACAGGCAGGCCCTTGCCCTGCCGGACCTCGCACTCGCTCGCCGGGTGGTGGAAGAGGCGCATTGCCCGGTCTTCCTTTCCGGTGGCCTGACGCCGGAAAATGCCGCCCAGGCGCTGGCGGTGGTGCGCCCCTTCGGGCTCGATGTATCGGCGGGCATCGCCACCTCAGGTGGGCTCGACGAGGGCAAGCTGCGCAGCTTCATGGAAGAAGCCGGTTAGGCAACAAGCGTTCGACCGTTCAAATCGGCGGCTGAGAATTCAAGCGGGGAACCGGGTTTTCACCCATCCTGATGGTAATGGTGACCGGTAGCCCCCCCTTCCCCCGGGGGCTTTCGGCACGATCCAGGTGGGAGAGAAGGCCATGACCCAGTTTGATGATCTGCGCCAGCCTGGCGGAGCACTCGCGGCCCCGCTCGGCCGCCGCAGCCTGCTTGCCGGCACGGTAGGCCTTGCCGCCGCCACGGCCTTGCCGCGTCCGCTTTATGCCGCCGCGCCGCTGCATCGCTTCACCCATGGCGAGTTTGAGGTGAGCGTGGTGAGCGACGGATATCTTGTGCTCTCCACCGACCTGCTGGCGTTCGATACGCCGGCTGCCGAGCGCCAGCCGGCGCTGGCAGTAACGGCCGGGGGGGCGACGATGGATTTTCCCGCCAACCTAACCCTGCTGCGCCGGGGCGACGAGCTGATGCTGTTCGATACCGGTTCGGGCTCGCAGTTCGATCCGCATGCCGGCAAGGTGGAGGAAAATCTGCGCGCGGCTGGTATCGACCCCGCCAGCATTACGGCCGTCATCTTCACCCACGGCCATCCGGATCATCTCTGGGGCACGGCGGTCGGGGAGAAGGGCCTGCGCTACCCAAACGCCCGTTATTATGTGGCGGCGGCGGAATGGGATTTCTGGAACGATCCCGATCTTTTTACCAAGCTGCCGAAGGAACTGCATCCCTTCATCACCGGCGCACAACTGCACTACAAGGCGATAACCGAGCGGGTTGTCCGGGTGAAGCCGGGCGATGATATCGTCACCGGCGTGCGCGTGCTGGCAACCCCCGGCCACACGCCCGGCCATGTGTCGTTCGAGGTGGCGGGTGGTGACGGGCTCATCATCACCGGCGATGCTGTCGTGGCGCCTTGGCTGTTCTTCCCGCATCCGGACTGGAAGTTCGGCTTTGACGGCGACCCCGATCAGGCCATCGCCACCCGCAAGGCCCTGCTGGATCGCGTTGCCACCGACAAGACACTGATGCTGGGTTACCACTGGCCCTGGCCGGGCCTTGGCCGGGCGGAGCGGGATGGCGGTGCCTACCGGTATGTAGCGGCGACTTGATTATCCTTCCCCGCCAGGGCGGGGAAGGTGCCGCGTAAGCGGCGGATGGGGGTAATGAGGAATAGCTGGTCGCAGGCCTTCGCCTGGAATTGGCTCATTACCCCCACCGGCCCTCACGGGCCACCTCCCCATGAATGGGGAGGGTTTTTATGGTTCAAAGCTTCGCCAGCAACCGTGCCTTCGTCGCCTCGTCGCAGAACGCCGCTTCCAATGCGTTGCGGGTGATACCCCGCAGCGCGGGTTCATCGAGCCCGAACTCGCGCTCAGCCACCGCATATTCCCCGCCGATGGAGGCGCGGAAGAAGGGCGGGTCGTCGCTGTTGAGGGTGACGATCACGCCGGCCTCGCGCAGCTTCAGGAACGGGTGGTCGGCATAGGTCGGAAACTTGTCGATGATGAGCACATTGGAGGTGGGGCACACCTCCAGCACGATGCGCTCATCGGCAAGGCGCCTTACAAGATCGGCATCGAAGATCGACTGCACGCCGTGGCCGATGCGCTTTACCGGCAGATTGTCGATGGCGTTGCGCACCACTTCCGGCCCGCCGGTCTCGCCCGCATGTACGGTGCAGGGCAGGCCCGCCTCATGGGCGATGGTAAAGGCCGGGGCATAGTCGCTGCGGCGGAAATCCACCTCATTGCCGCCCATGCCGAAGCCGACGAGATGGGGATGGCCGACATGCCGCGCGGTCTCACGCGCCACTTCCACTGCCTTCTCCGCCCCGAAATGCGAGACGCAGGTAACGATGATGCGCCCGACAATACCGAAATCGCGCTCTGCATCGGCAATGCCGGCGGAAATGCCGTCGAGATGATCCTTGAAGCTCATGCCGTTCATCGCGGCATGGTCCGGGCTCGAGAACATCTCGACATAGATCGCGCCGTCCTCGTGGCACTGGCGCAGATAGTCCCAGGTTACGTCGCGATAATCTTCCGGCGTGCGGATGACGGAGCTTGCCGCGTCATAGACGGTGAGGAAGTGGTTGAAGTGGCTCCAGGCATAGGTCGTCTCATCGGCGAAGATCTCCGCCGGCAGGCTCACACTGTGTCGCGCCGCCAGCTTCTTGACCAGTGCCGGGGTGGCAGTGCCTTCGAGATGGACGTGCAGTTCGGCCTTGGGCAGAGCCTTGAGAGCGGCGGAGAGGGGCATGGAGGGATGCTTTCAGGCCGTTGAGACGGGAGAGGGTTACTCGTCGTGCGCCGTGATATCGGCGCCGATGGTGCTGGCGACCGCGCCCGGCAGGGGTGTGTCGCAGGCGATGGTGTCATCCAGCTTCTCCTGCCGGTGCAGGCGGGTTTCGCGATAGAGGATGTAGAGACCGGCGCCGATCACAATCGGAGCGCCATACCAGAAGCCCCGCTGCGGCAGGTCGCCCCAGAAATAATAACCGAGCCCGATGGTCCAGAAGAGGCTGGTATATTCAAAGGGCGAAACGATGGAGGCGGGCGCAGCGCGATAGGCCGAGGTCACCAGCGTCAGCGAGAAAGTGCCGAACACACCGACGGCCAGCAGCAGCGGCAGGCTTTCCAGCACCAGCGGGCGCCAGTCGAAAAGCGCCAGCACGCCGGAAATGGCGCCCATCGAAAGGGTGTAATAGACGCTCATCGCGCCCACGGTTTCCGTGCGGCTCAGCGTGCGGCCGGTGATGGCGCTGAGGGCATAGGCCAAGGTGGCGAAAAGGGCGGCAAGCGCCGCGATGCCCGAACTGCCGCCATTGGGGCCAACCATCACCAGAATGCCGGCAAAGCCCACGATCACCGCAGCCCAGCGGTGGATGCCGACCCGCTCCTTGAGCAGCGGCACCGAGAGGGCGGTGACGAAAAGCGGTGCCGTATAGGCAATGGCATAGGTGTCGGCCAGCGTCATGCGCGACAGGGCAAAGACGAACAGCACCAGCATGATGCTGCCCAGCACACCACGCGCCAGCATAAGGCCCTTGCGCGGAGACGCCAGCGAGCGGAAGCCGCCCTGGAACGGCACGACGGCCAGCACGAAAGGCAGGCCGGCGGCCGAGCGCAGGAAGGTGACCTGTGCCGGCGAATACCATTCGGCCAGACCCTTCATCACCGCGTCCAGCATGGTGAAGGCAACGACGCCGGCGCACATCAGGAGGATGCCGCGCAGCGGATTGTTATGGCCGGCGGCCGGAGCGGAGGTGGTCATGATGGGAAGGCCTGAATAAAAGCGGTGCCGCAGGGCACCGGAAACCGCGGTTAGCGCGAATTGCGTTCCGGCGTGGTGATGATGCCGGCCTGTGGGCGCATGAGGCGCGAGAGCAGCGCCGGGCGGAAGAGCGAGACACCGCTCGTACTCTCCCGCCACAGGATGATGAGGCCGGAGAGCACGATGATGCCGGCGCCGACAAACACCCAGAAATCCGGGAAGTGGTTGAAAAGCAGGGCACTTGCCAGCACGCCCCAGATCAGCTGGCTGTACTGGATCGGCGCGATGGTGACGGCCGAAGCACGGCGGTAGGCGTTGACCAGCAGCAACTGGGCGATGAAGGACAGCATGCCGCAGGCTGCGGTGAGGCCCAGATCGACGATAGGCATCGGCTCATAGACCCAGGGCAGCAGTAGCCCCATGGTCAGGATATTGGCCAGCATGGGATAGATGATCATGGTGCCGCTGCGCTCTTCCGGCCCGATCTTGCGCATGATGATGGCGCTGGTTGCGGAGGTGAGGGCGGAGAAAAGGCCGCAGGCATGGCCGATATTGAGGTCGCTGAAACCCGGCCGCAGCACGATAAGCACGCCCACCATGGCCAGCACCACTGCAAGGCTGCGCTTGATCCCGACCCGCTCACCGAGAATGGGGATCGACAGCACGGTCACGATCATCGGCGAGGTGAAGAGCAGCGAATAGGTCTCGGCAAGGCCGAGCTTGTTGAAGGCATAGAAGGTGGAGGGTGTGCCGAGCGTGGCCGCCAGCGCGCGCAGCGTCAAAAGCCAGGGGTGGCGCGGACGCAGCGAGGCTTCTTCCTTGCTCACCGCGATCATCAGCGAGGTGGGGATGAGCGCAAAAAGCAGGATGAAGAAGACGATCTGGAACGAGTGATACCCGTGGGAGAGCAGCTTGACGAAGGTGTCGTGCAGGGAAAACAGCGCGAAGGATGCCACCGCCAGAGCGACTGCCCTGCCCACGCTTTGCCGGTAATCCACCATGGCTGCCTGCCTCCCCCACCGTAAAGGGCGGGTCCTTCAGCCGGGCCCGCCTCGTTCTTCTGTCGTCCCCGGCACGTTGTCCCCGCCGGATGTCACAGGGCCAGCGCCTCTTCGGCGCTGAGCCGGCGTGCCACCAGCGGCCCCCGTGCCGCCGGCTCCGCGCCAACCGCAAAGGCAGCACGGATACTGGCTGCCGCCGCATCGGCTGCCGCTTCGCTGGCCGCATGCACCACCGCCAGCGGCCGGCCGCCGGGGCCAACTGCTTCGCCGATGCCGGCAACCCCGGCAAATCCGACCGAGTGATCGATGGCGTCGCCGGTGTTGCGCCGCCCGCCCCCGAGCTCGATGACCGCCACGCCGACGGCGCGGGTATCGATCCGGGTTACGAAACCGCTCTCAACACTCTGTATTTCCCGCACTACCGGGGCGGCGGCAAGGTACTTCTCCGGCTTTTCCATGAAATCGGCCGGGCCGCCGAGGCCGCAGACCATCCGGGCGAAGCGTTCGGCCGCCCGCCCATCGGTGAGGGAGGCAAGGCAATCCGCCCGCGCCGCCTCGTTATCCTTGTGCACGCCGCCCAGCACCAGCGCCTCGGCGCTCAGCTCCACCGTAATGTCGCGCAGGCGCTGGTCGCCCTTGCCGGTTGCCAGCATCTGCACCGATTCCAGCATCTCCAGCGCGTTGCCGGCGGTGCGGCCCAGCACTTCGTTCATGTCGGTGATAAGGGCCGTGGTGGGCAGGCCGGCACCGTTGGCCACGCGTCCGAGGCTGCCGGCGAGCGAGACGGCATCCTCCAGCGTGCTCATGAAGGCGCCGGAGCCGAACTTCACATCCATGATCAGCGCGCCGAGGCCGGCGGCGAGTTTCTTGGAGAGGATGGAGGCGGTGATGAGGGAGATGGATTCAACCGTCGCCGAGATGTCGCGCACCGCATAGATGCGCTTGTCCGCGGGGGCGAGGTCTGCCGTCTGGCCGATGATGGCGCAGCCTGCCTCCCGCACCACCTTGCGGAAAAGGTCCAGCCCCGGCTGCGTCTGGTACCCCGGAATACTGTCGAACTTGTCGAGCGTGCCGCCGGTATGGCCGAGGCCGCGGCCGGAGATCATCGGCACGAAACCGCCGCAGGCCGCGATCATGGGGCCGAGGATGAGGCTTACCTTGTCGCCGACGCCGCCGGTGGAATGCTTGTCGATGGCCGGGCCCGGGAGGTCGGACCAGTCCAGCACGGTGCCGGAATTCATCATCGCGCGGGTCAGGGCCACGCGCTCGTCCCAGGTCATATCGCGGAAGAACACGGCCATGCAAAAGGCGGCCACCTGCGTCTCGCTGACGGCGCCGGACCCGAGACCCTCGATAAAGCCGGATATTTCCCCGGCGGTGAGCGCGTAACCGTCGCGCTTCTTGCGGATGATTTCCTGCGGCAGCATGGCCGTTCCTCCCGATCTTGCGGGGCGGGGCTCTTGCCGTTGCCGGAAGGGGTGCCCCGCGCCCTTTTATCTGGAAGTCGCGCCCGCGCCCGGCTTGTCGGGGTCAGTAACCCGAAGAAGGTCCGCTACCACCACCACCCTGGCCAAGATCGGCCAGCAGGGCATTCAGCAGGCGGCTGGCACCGAAACGGAAGGTGGCAGGGCCGGCCCAGGCCGGACCCAGCAGCGTGTCGGCAAGCGCAAGATACTGTGCCGCCTGCTCGTTGCTGGCAACGCCGCCCGATGCCTTGAAGCCGACGCCGAGATTGCCGTCGGCGATCACCGACAGCATGACGGCAGCCGCCTCCAGCGAGGCGCCCTGGGGTACCTTGCCGGTAGAGGTCTTGAGGAAATCGGCCCCGGCGGCGCAGGCCGTCTGGCTCAGTTTCTTCAAAAGCGCGGCGTCGGTGAAGAGGCCGGATTCGAGGATGACCTTCATCGGCGCGGTGCCGCAGGCTTCCTTGCAGGCCGTCAGCACATCGGTAACGGCGGCCATGTCGCCCGCGAGCGCGGCCTTGACCGGCACCACCACGTCGATCTCGTCAGCCCCGGCATCGAGCGCGGCACGGGTTTCGGCAGCCACATCATCGGGCGTGGAAAAACCGCCGGGGAAATTGACGACGGTGGCAATGCGCACGCCGGTGCCGTCCAGCACCGACCGGGCCGCCGGCACGAAGCGGGAATAAACGCACACCGCTGCCACATTGCCAGCCGGTGTTGTGGCTTTGCGGGAGAAGGCGGCAACACTTTCGGCGGTGTCGCTGTCATTGAGGCTCGTGAGATCCATGAGTTGCAGCGCGCGCTGGGCGCTGGCTGCCGTCGGCCGGGCGAGGGCGGCCGAGTTCTTCAGGATTTCTGCGAGGGCGGGGTCGAGCTGCATGATAGGACCGTCAGTCGGAAGAAAGGCCGCGAGCCAGCGCGTCAGCGCGGCAGGGAGGCCGGCAAGGTGGCAAGGAAACGCGGGATCAGTTTTTCAAGACCGGCGGCGGCATCCACCGCGCCGCGCAGCGTCTGCTCGTGGCTCAGTGCTTCGTCGGAAAGGCCCTCGCCCAGATTGGTGATGGCGGCGGTGCCGGTAACCTTGAGGCCGCAATGGCGCGCGACGATGCATTCCGGCACCGTCGACATGCCCACGGCATGGGCGCCGAGCGTCATCGCCATGCGCACTTCCGCCGGGGTCTCGAAAGTAGGACCCATGAAGGCGGCATAGGTGCCGGGCGTCATGGTAAGGCCGACATCCTTGCCGGCGGCCAGTTGGTGCTCCAGCAGCGCCTTGTCCCAGGCATTCGCCATCGGCGGGAAACGCGGGCCGAATTCATCCTCATTGGGGCCGACTAGCGGGTTCATGCCCATGAGGTTCAGATGATCGCCGATCGGCATCAGCGCGCCGGGTCCGATTTCCGGGCGCAGGCTGCCGGCGGCGCAGGTGAGGTAGAGCATCTCGCAGCCGATGAGCTTCATGGCGCGGATCATGGTCTTGAGCGGGGCGGGGCTGTGCCCTTCGTAAAAATGCACACGCCCCTGCAGGCAGGCGACCTTCTGGCCGGCCAGTTCGCCGAGGATCAGCTTGCCGGCATGGCCGGCGACCTTCGGCACCGGAAACCCGGGAATGTCGCCATAATCCAGCACCGCGGTCGGCTTGATGCCGGCGGCAATGCCGCCAAGGCCTGAGCCCAGCACCAGCGCCACACGCGGGGTGATGCCGGGGGCCGCGGCAACGATGGCGTTGGCGGCCTCGTGCGGGCGTCCGGCAAAATCGTCCGTGGTGCCGGCCATGGCTCAGCGCTCCTTGACGTAAGGGATGCCCGCGGCCTTCGGCCCCACCGACTTGCCGACGAAACCGGCCAGAACCAGCACCGTCAGCACATAGGGGATCATCTGCACGAAGGAGCTCGGCACCATGCCGATGAAGGGCAGCGGCACACCCTGGATGCGCACCTGCACGGCATCGGCAAAAGCAAACAGCAGGCAGGCGGCAAGCGTCGGGCCCGGCTTCCACTTGCCGAAGATGAGGGCGGCAAGGGCAAGGTAACCCTTGCCGGCGCTCATGTCGCGGATGAAGCCGGCGCCATGGGCGGTGGAGAGGTAGGCACCGGCAATGCCGCACAGCACGCCGTTGATGACCAGCGCCTGGTAGCGCATGCCGCGCACGGAAATGCCGGCCACGTCGACGGCGGAGGGGTTTTCACCGACCGCGCGCAGGCGCAGGCCAAAGCGCGTCTTGTAAAGCACCCACCAGGAGAGCGGCACGACGGCAAAGGCGACATAGACGAGGATATTGTGCCCGCTGATCAGCCCGTCATAGATCGTGCCGATGACCGGCACATCCTTCAGGGTATCCGCCAGCGGCAGGGTAATGTCCTTGAAGCGCTGGCCGCCCGACAGGTTGGGGGTGCGCCCGCCGAGATTGAACCAGGAGAAAGCGAAGGTCGGACCGAAGCCGGCGATCATGATGTTGATGGCAACACCGGTCACCACCTGGTCGCCATTGAGCGTGACGCAGGCATAGCCGTGCAGCATCGAAATGGCGATGGAAAAGCCGATGGCGGCCAGCAGGCCGAGCCAGGGGCTGCCCGTCAGGTAAGCGACGGAAGCGGCCAGGAAGGCGCCGCCCAGCATCTTGCCCTCAAGCCCCATATCCACGACGCCGGAGCGCTCTGAGAACAGGCCGGCGATGGCGCACAGGATAAGCGGCGTGCCGAGGCGCACGGTGGAGGCGAGGATGGTGACGATGTCGTTGAGATTATCCATCGCTCAGGCCTCCTTGGTGCTTTGGGGGACGCTTTGCCGGGTGAGGCGGCGATACGTCCATTCCAGATAGGGTTTGAACTGGTTTTCCAGCGCGCCGGTAAAGAGGATGACGAGGCCCTGGATGACCACGACGAGGTCGCGGTTCAGCACCGGAATATCGAAGGAAAGCTGCGAGCCGCCCTGGTAGAGCGCACCGAACAGCAGCGAGGCGAGCAGGATGCCGAACGGGTGGTTGCGGCCCATCAGTGCCACCGCGATGCCGACGAAACCGAGCCCGGCGGTGAAGTTGAGCACGATGCGATGCTGGTCGCCCATCAGCACATTGAGGCCCATCAGGCCGCAGAGGGCGCCGGAGATCGTCATCGAGATGATGGTGATCATGGTGGGGGAGATGCCGGCATAGACGGCCGCCTTCTCGTTCTGCCCCACGGCACGCAGCTCATAACCCCAGCGGGTGCGCCAGATGTAGTAGTAGACGGCAACGCAGCACAAAAGCGCGATGACGAAGGAAACGTTGAGCGGGTTTGGCGGAATATTGATGCCGAAATTCAGCAGGATATCGCGCACCTGCGGCAGCTGGCTCGTGACCGCGAAGGTCTCGGATTCCGGGTTCTGCTGGCCGGGGCGGATCAGCACGTCCACCAGCAGGTAGGTCATCAGCGCCGAGGCGATGAAATTGAACATGATGGTGGTGATGACGGTGTGCGCGCCGCGTTTGGCGGCCAGATACCCCGGCACCAGACCCCACACGCCGCCGCAGACCGCGCCGCCGACGATGGCGACCAGCATCACGATCGGCCACGGCGTGCTGCCCATGTAAAGGCAGGCAAGGCCGATGCCGAGACCGCCGATATAACCCTGGCCCTCGCCGCCGATATTGAACTTGCCGCCATGCGCCGCCACGGCAAAGCCGAGGCCGACGAAGATGAGGCTGGTTGCGTAATAAAGCGTGTAGCCGATGTTGTCGGCATAACCGAAGGCGCCCTGGATCAGTACCCACAAGGCATTGATCGGGTTTTCGCCGATAAGCAGGATGAGGATGCCCGAGACCACCAGCGCGGCCAGCAGGTTCAGGATCGGCAGGATCACATTGTAGATCCAGCCGGGTATCTCACCGGGTTTACTGCTTGCGGGGGACGCCATCGGTGCTTGCTTTTCTTGTTCTCTGGATAGGGTCGAATAAGATTTCCGCCCCTCTTTAAGGGGAGGGGCGGCGGGCTTCAGGCTGCCTGGTTCTTCTTCGGGTCGATACCGGCCATCATCAGGCCGAGAATGCGCTCGTCGGCCTCACTGGCGGGCAGCTCGCCCACCACATGGCCGTCAAACATCACCACGATACGGTCGGAGAGCGACATCACCTCGTCGAGTTCGGTCGAGACGACAAGGATGGCCTTGCCGGCATCGCGCATCTCGATGAGGCGGGAGTGGATGAACTCGATGGCGCCGATATCGACACCGCGCGTCGGCTGGCCGATCAGCAGCAGGTCTGGGTCGTTCTCGATCTCGCGGGCCAGCACCAGCTTCTGCTGGTTGCCGCCGGAGAAGTTGGAGCTCTTGTAGGTCGGGCTCGTCGGCCGGACATCGTATTTTTCGATATAGCGCTGCGTCTCGGCGATGATGGCATCGCGGTCCATCAGGATGCCGCGGTTATAGGCCGGCAGGTCGTGATAACCGAGGATGGCGCTTTCTGCGGCTAGGAAGCTCATCACCAGCCCCTCGCGCTGGCGGTCTTCCGGCACATGGCCGACACCGGCCTTGCGCAGCGCGCGGGCATTGAGCTTCGCCGGGTCGCCGGCGATATCCTCGCCCTTGTAGAGGATCTGGCCGGAGGCAGGCTTCATGATGCCGGAAAGTGCCTGCAAGAGCTCTGACTGGCCGTTGCCGGAGACGCCGGCGATGCCGACGATCTCGCCGGCGCGCACATCGAGCGACACGTCCTTGACCCGGCGTACGCCCTGGCCGTCGATGACGTTAAGGCCGTCAATCTTCAGCACCGTGGCGCCCGGGTTGGCCGGGCCCTTGGCCACGCGCAGCAGCACCTTGCGACCGACCATCAGCTCGGCCAGCTCTTCCTTGCTGGTCTCGGCGGTCTGGCGGTGGGCCACCATCTCGCCGCGGCGCATCACCGACACACGGTCGGTCAGCGCCATCACTTCGCCGAGCTTGTGGGTGATGATGATGATGGTTTTGCCCTGCTCACGCAGCTGGCGCAGGATGCGGAAGAGTTCATCCACTTCCTGCGGCGTCAGCACGCCGGTGGGTTCGTCGAGAATAAGGGTGTCGGCGCCGCGATAGAGCGCCTTCAGGATTTCCACGCGCTGCTGGATGCCGACCGGCAGATCTTCCACGACGCTGTCGGGGCTGACCTCAAGGCCATATTCGCGCTCCAGCCGCTCCAGCTCGGCGCGGGCCCTGGCCATGCCGGCGGCGAGCTTCATGCCGCCTTCAACGCCGAGGATGACGTTTTCCAGCACGGTGAAATTGTCCACCAGCTTGAAGTGCTGGTGCACCATGCCGATGCCGGCGGCCAGCGCGTCCTTCGGGCTGGTGATGGTCACGGGCGTGCCGTTCACCAGCACCTCGCCGCTGTCGGCGGAATAGAAGCCGTAAACGATCGACATGATCGTCGATTTGCCGGCGCCGTTTTCGCCGATGATGCCGTGAATGGTGCCCGGCTGGACGGCAAGGTCGATGTCGCGGTTGGCATGGTTGGTGCCGAACCACTTGTTGACCTTGCGCAGCTCAAGGGCGGGCAGGGCAGCAGCTTTCGAGGCGGGCTTGTTCGGGGCCGAAGTCATGCGCTTGAGAATTTCCTTCGGTCAGCGGCACCGCGCCTGCGGCTTGTCGCCAGCGGCCGCGTTGCGCCAGCACTGATCGGGGCAGCAAGGGACCGGCCCCTTCCACGGGGTGAAAGGGGCCGGAACCGGTAGGGAGATCAGGGCGTGTACGGCTCGACCTTGAGCGTACCGGCAATGATCTTGGCCTTGGCGTCATTCACCTTGGCCAGCATCTCGTCGGAGATGAGCGGCTTGTTGTTGTCGTCCATCGCAAAGTCGACGCCGCTGTTGGCGAGCGACAGCACTTCATGGCCGCCCTTCCAGGAGCCGTCCTTGGCCGAATTGTAGCAGTCATAGACCGCCACATCGACGCGCTTGACCATGGAGGTCAGCACGGAACCCGGATGGATCCAGTTCTGGTTGCTGTCGACGCCGATGGAGAACTTGCCGGCATCGGCGGCAGCCTGCAGCACGCCAAGGCCGGTGGCGCCGGCTGCGGCGTAGACAACGTCCGCACCGCGGTCGAACTGCGACTTGGCAAGTTCGGCGCCCTTGGTCGGGTCGGTCCAGGCAGCGGGGGTGGTGCCGGTCATGTTCATGAAGACTTCATCGCCGGAGGCGACGTACTTCACGCCCTGCTCGTAGCCGTGACCGAAGTTACGGATGAGCGGGATGTCCATGCCGCCAACGAAGCCGACCTTGCCGGTCTGCGACTTGAGCGCGGCGATCATGCCGACGAGGAAGGAACCTTCCTCTTCCTTGAAGGTGTAGGAGCGGATGTTCGGCACATCTTCGATAGCGGAGTCGACGATGCAGAACTTCACATCCGGGAATTCCTTGGCGACGGTGCGCATCGCCTCTTCCTGGGCGAAGCCGGCAGCCGCAATCACATTGGAGCCGCGGCGGGCCATGTTGCGCAGGGCCTGTTCACGCTGGGCTTCGTTGGTGATCTCGAACTCGCGGTACTTGACGCCGCTGTCCTTGGCAAACTTCTCGGCGCCGTTGTAGGCGGATTCGTTGAAGGACTTATCGAACTTGCCACCCATGTCGAAAATAATCGCCGGGCTGACGTCAGCGGCGCTCGCCGCGCCAGCCGCCAGAGCGGTGGTGGCGGAGAGAACAGCAAGCAGCTTCTTCATGACTTGTTCAATGCTCCCGTGTTCGAGGTTATCGGCGAAGAAGATAGACAGCTTCCCGGAGCGTCAACAACAGTTCTTTGCCGCTTTGCTTGGCAGTGCGGGTAAATGCCTCTGTCTTGGGCTTCTCGCTCGTGCGAATGCTGCAAAAAGGGGCGTTACAGCCTGCCATTTATTGCGCGGCGTGTCAGTGCCGCGGTGCTTTCCATGCGACTCTTCGACCAGATGGTCAAACAAATTCCGGAAACCGGCTTCCCGCACGGGCTGCCGGATGGAACCTCAAAGGACGGGGGGCGGGGCGCCGTTGCGCTCGATGAAGGTGGAAAGCACCACCGAACTCGCCGTCGAGCCGAAATTGTTGATGACGTTCAGCACTTCGTCCAGATGCTGGATCGACCGGCAGGCGAGCTTGATCAGCATGCTGTCCTCGCCGGTGATGTGGTGGCACTCCAGCACCTCGTCCCGTGCCTCCAGCGCCTTGCGCACCTTGGGGTAGAGCTCGCTCGGCGTACGCAGCCGCACGAAGGCCGTCAGCGGGTAGCCGATGCGCCCGCGGTCCACCACCGCCCTGTATCCGGTCACGATGCCGAGATCCTCGAGCCGGCGTACCCGCTCGGCGGCGGCCGGGGCCGACAGGCCGACAAGGCGGCCAAGCTCCGCATAGGTCAGCCGGGCGTCGTTTTCCAGCGCCTCCAGAAGGGCAAGGCTGATCGGGTCTAGCTGCAGTTTCTGGGTCACGGCCGGGGTCGGGCTCCTGCCTTTTCACGAAGCGGCGGGTGGGGGACGAGCAGGGGGAAGAAATCCTGATCGGGCGCCGCCATGGTGCAACTCTGCCAGCGGGGCGGCAAGCACTGCCGGTGGGGCTGCGTTATATCCATGGAGGGCCTTTCTTTTGTTGCCGCCTGCCGGGTCATACCGGAGGATGCTTGCCTGGACGCGGTGTTATTTCGCAATATCTTATACGTCATTCGAAAGACGTGGGCGGCGCTCCCGTCTGCAGCCGGCAGAAAAGGGAGGCGCCGATGCGGTTGTCGCTGCGGCGGAAGCACAGGAGCAAGGCCGGCGGCGCGGGGAAGCGCTTGCGGCGATCTGTCCTCGGCTTCTGTCTTGCGGGTCTCGCAGCGGCGCTGCTGGCAATTCCGGCCGGGGCGCAGCAACGGCGGCCCTCCGCGCCGCAGATCAGCTGGTACATCTTCGATTTTCCGCCGGTCTTCATCCTCTCCGGGCCGGATACCGGTACCGGCAATGGCGATGTCTGGCTCAGCTATTTCATCAGCGTGCTGCCGCAGTTCCGCCACCGCATCGTGACGGCCAGCATCTCGCGCATGATGACGGATATCGCCCGTGAGCAGGGGGCCTGCACGACCAGTGTCATTCCCAATGCGGAACGCGCCAAATTCATGGCCTTCAGCCGCCATTTCTGGCGCGTGCAGCCCACCCGGGTGATTTATCCGGAAGGGCTTGCCCCCTCGATCAACCTCTACCGCGCAGCGGATGGACAGATCGATGTGGCAGGGCTGGCCCGGGACGAGACGTTGCAGGGCGGTTATATCGACCGTCGCTCCTATACCCCGGCCATCGATGCTGCCATTGCTTTGCTCAAGCAGCGCCGGGGCGGCTGGGCGGTGACCGGCTCGGAAGGGGCGGTGGAGATGCTCGCACTTGGCCGTGTCGACTACACCTTCGGCTATCCGTTCGAGCTGCGCTACCTGCTGCATCGCCGCGGCAATGGGATGCCGCTGGCAAGCGCCGGCGCGGCCGGCGATCCCGAAGTGGTGGAGGCGCATATCGCCTGCTCGAAGGAGGCGGTTGGCGAAGCGCTGCTGGCGGCACTGGACGACGTGCTGGATGCCGCCCCGCCACCGCCCTCGACGCTGCAGGCAAGCTATCGCTGGACGCGGCCCGAAGAGCTGTCGCTTGTGCTCTCGCGAGGGCCGGGGCAGCAGTAGCAGAGTAACGCGCTCTTATTTCTGACTAACCTGTCATTCTTCTGCCGGCCCGGACGGTTCAGTCGATATTTCGGCGATGCTGCCATGCTGTTCACGCACCGGAGCATTGCTTTTTTTAAAATTGAAGCAGCTGTTGATGCCTAAGATAGTAATTTGCTTTCGCGATTAAACAGGTTCCTGGAGTATTTGTGCGGGTTTTTACTATAATTTTTGGCTTTGTTCCCGCTGTGTGGATCGTGCTGGCCGGCCTTGCCGGCATTCAGCCGGCGCGGGCTGGGGATCGGCCTGTCGTGCGCTGGTATATGCCGGACTTTGCTCCGCTCTCCATCCTCGACGGACCTGATGTCGGCACCGGCAGCGCCGATGTGGTGCTTCATTATCTGATCGGCCGTATGCCGCAGTTTGACCATCGCCTCCTGCCGGCCACCTTTTTGCGGCTGGAGCAGGACAGTGCGCATTATCACGATATCTGCGCGCCCACCGTGCTGGCGACGCCTGAGCGGATGAAGCAGCTGATCTTCAGCCATCATGCCTGGCGCGTTGCGCTGGCCCGGGTGGTGTTCATGGATGCGGAGCGCGCGTCGCTGAGGCGTCACATCCGGCCGGATGGCCGCATGGATACCGTGTCGCTGCTGAGTGATGCCGGCCTTTCCGGCGGTTATGTCGCTGGCCGCAGCTACACTCCGGCCATCGATACAGCGTTGGCTGCCGTCAGCCGGTCCGCGGTGGTGACTGCGCTTTCCTCGCAGGAAAGTGCGCTCAAGATGATGGAGCTTGGCCGGCTCGATTATGCCTTCGGCTATTCCTTCGAACTGCGCTACGCGCTGGAGAAAAAGGGTGTCGCGGTGGCAAGCGCGCCAGCACTGGGGGATGCCGCCTGGCAGCACGGGTTCTTTGCCTGCTCGCGCGGGGCGCTGGGCGAGCAGGTGCTGCAAGCGCTGGATGCCCTCCTGGAGGAGCCGCTACCGGCAGATGTGCAGCGGGCCAGCCACCGCTGGACGCATGAAGACGAGCTGGAACTGGAGACCGGACCGCTTGCCATGGTGGGCGAGCGGTCCTGACGGCAGGTGCTGTCCGGCGGGCCATCGGGCGGCAATGACGGTAACCAAAAGGTCATCTGGCGGAATTCGCCGCAATTTGAGAGAATTGCCATTCATCTCCGGCTCTTGCCCCTGAGGGGACTTTGACACGGTCCAAACCCTTGTTTTTGATCGGGTCTGATGTGCGCTGCCGCCTTTCGCGGGCCGCAACGGCGGTCCTTCTTGGCGCGTGTTGTGTGCTGCTTTCCGCAGCAGGCCGCGCGGAGGAGCGGCCGGCGGTAGACTGGTACGTGTTCGACTTTCCGCCGATCTACATCCTGAGCGGGCCCGACACCGGCAAGGGAACGGCGGATGCCCGGCTCAGGCAATTCATGGCCGGGCTGGACGAATTCCAGAACAGAAAGGTCGTGGCCTCTCCCTCGCGATTGATGGCTGACATGGCGGTCAAGGACGGCGTGTGTTCCATCACCATGCTGCGCACGCCGGAACGGGAAGCGGCGCTGATCTATGCCCAGCATTTCTGGCGGCTGGAGACCAGCCGCGTGATGCTGCGCCCGGACCGTCAGGACCTTTATGCCCGCTTCATGACGGCGGATGGCCGCATCGATCTGGCCGCCATGCTCAATGACGCGGAGTTGACCGGAGTTTTTGTCGCCAAGCGCAGCTATACCGGCGCCATCGACCGCTATGTGCGCGAGCAGTCCGGTCGGCAGGACCGCTTGCTGCAGGTCAACTCGTCCGAAAGCGCCTTTCGCATGCTGGAGCTGGGCCGGGCGGATTACACCTTCGGCTATGGCTATGAGCTGCGTTACTTCAACGACACCCAGCGCGAAGCACTGAAGCTGGCATCGGTCGCGGCGGTGGGCGATCCGCTTTATGTCGATGGCGGCATTGCCTGTTCCAAGGGGCCGGTCAGTACGAGAGTGATCTCCGCCATCGATGCCCTGCTGGATCGCCAGCCCACCACCGACGAGATCGGCGAGGCCAGCCGCCGCTGGCGCGGAGCGGTGGAGGTGGAAACGGAGCCGCGCCTGTTTACGGTGGCGCCGGCGGTAACCAACTGACGTCCATCTGGCTGTTTTTTGTCACCCGCTGCATACTGGCGGATGTTGAAAAACCGCTTGAGGTGGGGTCAGCATGCTGCCTGTGGCGACCGGATTGTTGAAGCGGCTGTGCGGGTCCCGCCCCTTCCTGGCGCTGCTGGTGCTGCCGGTTCTGTTTGGCGCCCTGGCGGTGCGGGCCGATGCTCAGCAACAACCGCAGGCCGGCCTGCGGCAGGTCGACTGGTACCTGCTTGACCTGCCGCCATCCCATATCCGCACCGGGCCGGATGCCGGCCAGGGAACCGGCGATACCCTGCTGCGCTACTTCATGCAGTCCCTGCAAGGCTTCAATCAGCAGGAGCGCGATGCCAGCCTGCAACGGGTGATGATCGATGCCGCGAAGAGGGACGGCGTCTGCGCCGTGTCGCTTCTCTATACGGCCGAGCGGCAGAAGGTGCTTGTCTTCTCCCGCCACCGATGGCGGCTGGAGACCGGCCGTGTGCTGTACCGCCGGCAGGATGCCGCGCGTTTTGCACCCTATATGAGCGCGGACCAGCGGCTGGATCTGGTGGCGCTTGGCAATGACCGCAGATTGGCCGGCGGGTTTGTGGACCAGCGTGTCTATTCCACCGCGATCAATGGCATGATTGCCGCACGGGTGCCGGGCGAAACGCTCTACACTGTCGATAGCAGCGAAAGCGCGGTCCGCATGATGGCGCTGGGCCGGCTGACCTACATGTTCGGCTATCCGTTCGAGGTGCGTTATCTGGCGGCCAGCCAGAATCTCGATCTTGACCTGCTGAGCGCCCCGGCCGCAGGTGACCCCATCTATCGTGATGTCCGTACGGCCTGTTCGCGGGGGCAGGTGGGCGAAAAGCTGATCGCTGCGGTCGATGCCCTGCTGGATAGCCAGCCTTTGCCGGCCGAGGTTGTGGAAGCCTTTTCTCGCTGGATTGGACCGACCGGCTATGTGTTTGAAAACGCGCCGGACTTTAACAACTGATCCCGAAAAAGGGGGCGGCCGGGCCTGGCCCTCTATGCCGCCCCACCCTGTTCGTCAGCCGGCGCGGATACGGGAGAGGAAACCTTTGACCTCCGCCCGCAGTTTTTCCGCCTGACCGGCCAGCACGTCCGACGCCGTCTTGACCGAGCCGGCAACCGTGCCGACTTCGCTGGAGGCGCTTTGAACGCGCGAGATGCCGTCCGCCACTTCCGAAGCACCGGAGGCAGCCTGCGCGGCGTTGCTGGAGATCTCGCCCATCGCGGCGCTCTGTTCTTCCACTGCCGCTGCAATGGTGGCTGCGATCTCGTTTACACGGGCGATGGTGGTGCTGACGGAGCTCATCGCCGTCACCGTGCCGGCGGTGTTTTCCTGCATGGATTTGATCTGTGCCGAAATCTGCTCCGTGGCCCGGCCGGTCTGGGTAGCAAGGCTTTTGACTTCCTGCGCCACCACGGCGAAACCCTTGCCGGCCTCGCCGGCCCGTGCGGCCTCGATGGTGGCGTTGAGGGCGAGCAGGTTGGTCTGCTCGGCAATGCTGTTGATAAGGTCGATGACGCTGCCGATTTCCTGCGCGGCGGTAGCAAGCTGTTCGACGGTGCGGCTCGTCGTTTCTACCTCGTCAACGGCCGCGCGGGCGACGTTGGAGCTTTCGGTTACCTGATGGCCGATCTCGCGGATGGTGCTCGACATTTCCTCCGACGCGCCGGCCACGGCCGCCACATTGGTCGAGGCCTGCTCGACGGCCCGGTTGGCCGCGCTGGTCTGGCTGGAGGCCTCGCGGGCCTGGTTTTCCATCGCCTGGGCGCTGCTCTGCAGCTGGACGGAAGCGGAGGAAAGGCCATCGACCACGGCGCCGACGGTGCTTTCAAACTGGTTGGCCAGATCAAGCAGTGCCTGCCGGCGTGCTGCCGCGGCATCGTCTTCGGTCGCGGCCTGCTTGCGGCGTAGCGTTTCGTTCTCGCGCAGCTTTTCACGGAAGACGGCAATGGCGCGCGCCATGATGCCAATCTCGTCACCCCGCTCGCGCTCGCCGATCTCCACTTCCAGATCGCCCTGCGACAACCTGTTGACGGCGGAGGCCACGCGGGGCAGCGGTACAGTGATGTTGCGGGAGACGGCGATGCTGAGGGCGAGCAGCAGAAGAACGATCACGGCAACGCCGCCACCCAGCTTCATATAATGGGCACGTAGATCGGCCGCGAGGTCGTCGGTATAGACGCCGGTGCCGATAATGAGGTCCCACGGTTTGTAGTAGAGCAGGAAGCTGTCCTTGTTGACCGGCACGTCGCTGCCGGGCTTGGGCCACAGATAGGAGATGGTGGCACCGTCGGGATGGGCGAGGGCAGCCTTGGCAATCTCCTGGAACAGCTGGAAGCCGTTATTGTCCTTGAAGTTCCACATGTCCTGGCCAACCAGCTTGGGGTTGGCACCGTGGGCGACCATCACCCCCTTGGTGTTGAGGGCGAAGAAATACTCGCTGCCACGATAACGGGCCGGCGTCATTTCTTCGCCAAAGCGGGCAAATTTCTGCTCCTGCGTCAGGTCCATCGCGTCGATGGCCTTGGCGCGGGAATAGAGCATCTCGGTTACCGAGCGCAGTTCGCGGATGCGGTCGGCGTGGATGCTCTGGTTTTGCGACCAGCCGGCATAGAAGGTGAGGGCGGCGATGCCCACGAAAGAGGCTACAACCAGCATGTAGATCTTCGTGGAGACGCGAAAACGGCTGAGCAGGGCCATGGGGGCGTTCCTTGTTCCCGGGTGCCGCGGGAGGCGGCGGCAAGACGAGCTTCAAGCTCTGTTCTTGCGCCATAATACTTTCGTTTTGTTGCTGGCGGGGAAAGCGAACGGACATATTTGTACGTATCTGACCCATCCAAAAGCATAGGTCGGGCGGTTTGTTTGCGGCTGGATTGTATGCATCCAAGTAATAAGTTGCCGGATGATTTGTGCGCTGCGCCGGCGTGCACTCCCGGCTTGCCGGCCGTTCGGTGGCTCCGGCCACTATTGCGAACGAAGCAACACTCCCTGACCCAGATTTGGATATGACAGCCAAGCTTTTTGGGGCACAAACGCAACCAAATGCCACGCGCTTTGGGATAAACCGTCCTGACAGAAAGAAGCGCGGGCGATACCGCGGCGACCTTAGGAGGCGACGTTAGAATGAGCACTACTGGCGACCTTCGCCTGGATATCCAGAAGAACCCGGCCCCCGTTTCCGCCGCCGAAAGGGCGGCCCAGATGGAAAATCCGGGCTTCGGGCGTTTCTTCACCGATCACATGATCACGCTGCGCTACACCGAAGGCACTGGCTGGCATGACTGGAAGCTGGAGGCGCGCAAGCCGCTCCAGCTCGATCCGGCGACCATGGTGCTGCATTACGCGCCGGAAATCTTCGAGGGCCTCAAGGCCTACAAGCTGCCCGATGGCGGCGCCACGCTGTTCCGCCCCGAAGCCAATGCCCGCCGCTTCCAGAAGTCGGCCGAGCGCATGGCGATGCCGAACCTGCCGGAAGAGCTGTTCGTGGAATCCTGCCGCGCCCTGGTGCGCGCGGACCGCGAGTGGATCCCGTCGGCTGAGGGGGCCTCGCTTTATCTGCGCCCGTTCATGATCGGCACCGAATCCGCGCTCGGCACCCGCCCGGCCAGCGACTATCTCTTCTGCGTCATTGCCTCGCCGGTCGGCTCCTACTTCAAGGCCGGCGCGCCGGCCGTGACGCTCTGGACCTCGGAAAGCTTTACCCGCGCTGCTCCGGGCGGCACCGGCTTTGCCAAATGCGGCGGCAACTATGCCGCCAGCCTTGCCGCGCAGGCCGAAGCCCAGCGCGAGGGCTGCGACCAGGTTGTTTTCCTCGATGCCGTCGAGCGGCGCTGGATCGAGGAACTGGGCGGCATGAACATTTTCTTCGTCTTTGACGATGGTTCGCTGCAAACCCCGCCGACCACCACCGGCACCATCCTGCCGGGCATCACCCGCGACAGCCTGATCAAGCTGATGAAGGATATGGGCCTTACCGTGCGCGAGGAGCCCTATTCCATCGACCAGTGGCAGGCCGATGCCAAGAGCGGCCGCGTGGTTGAATCCTTTGCCTGCGGCACTGCCGCCGTCGTGACCCCCATCGGCCAGGTCAAGGGCCGCAAGTACGGTTTCACCATCGGCAGCGGCGGCGCCGGGCAGACCACCATGCGCCTCAAGGCCGCGCTTACCGACATCCAGTTCGGCCGCGCTGCCGATCCGCACAACTGGCTCGACCGGTTGTTCTGATCGACTTCAGGGTTTGTCCTGAAACCAGAAAAACCCCGCTTGCGGATCGCAGGCGGGGTTTTTGTTTGGGCTGTTGTTTCAAAACTAATCGCGCCCTGCAGCCTTCTGATCTCTCGTAAAATCCTCGCAGAACTTTCGGTTGCCCCTTATCGCGCCCGGCCCGCTCACGGCATGATTTCGTCCGTATTCGGCGCGCCTTTTCCGAGGTGTTTCTGGCGGGAGTTCGGGTGAAATGATCGAAGCTTTTTCGGGCATGGCCAGCCACGCCATGGTTCTCGGCCGCGGGCTGCTGTTCGGCCTTGCCATCGCTGCGCCGGTGGGGCCGATCGGGCTACTCGTCATCCGCCGCACACTGGCCGGCCGCCAGCCGGCGGGCCTTGCCACCGGCTTCGGGGTGGCGGCCGCCGATGCGACCTATGGCATTGCCGCTGCGCTCGCCTTCTCTGCCGCCTCTGCGGCCCTTGCGGCGCTCGGTCGCTGGCCAGCGGTTGCCGGCGCGCTTTTCCTCGCCTGGCTCGCCTGGCGCTCCTGGCGGGCGGAGCCGGCAGAGCAGGCGGCGGCCGAGGCGATCCGGGCCCGGGATGTCGCGGGTTACGCGCTCTCCGGCTATGCGCTGACCATCACCAATCCGATGACGCTTGCCGTCTTTGCCGGGCTTTTTCTCGGTGCCGGCGTGGCCGGAGAAGGCGCGATCACGCTGGTAGTCGGGGTTTTTTGCGGCTCGTTCCTGTGGTGGGTTTTCCTTACCACCCTTGTCAGCCGGCTTCGCCACGGTATTTCGATAAGGGTGCGCCGGATTGTCGAGCGGGCTTCGGCCCTGCTTATGGGTGGCTTTGCGGTGTTTTTCCTAGCCCGGGCAGCACTCGGCTGAAGAGCCGGCCGGGCCCTGGAAATGCGCGGCGAAGTGACGCTCTAAGCGCTTACAATCCTGCTATCCATAACATCCGGATTGTGGGAAAAAAGCGCATAAGCGGGCAGGAGAGGGCTTGCCCTTTCCCGCCGACAACCGGGCACGACCCGGAGCCGAGATTTCAGGGCAGGAAGCGACCCATATGATCACACGCGACGATCCCCTGTGGTTCAAGGATGCCGTCTTCTATCAAATCCATGTGAAGTCCTTTTGCGATTCCAACAATGACGGGATCGGGGATTTCAAGGGGCTGACCAGCCGGCTGGATTATCTGAAAGACCTTGGGGTCACGGCGCTGTGGGTCATGCCGTTCTATCCGTCGCCGCTGCGCGATGACGGCTATGACATTGCCGATTATCACGGCGTCAATCCCGACTACGGCACGCTGGAGGATTTCCGCGAGTTCGTGGAAGCAGCGCATGCCCGCGATCTGCGTGTGGTGACGGAACTCGTCATCAACCACACCTCCGACCAGCATCCCTGGTTCCAGCGCGCCCGCATCGCGCCGCACGGCTCGCCCGAGCGCGATTTTTATGTCTGGTCGGACACCGATGCCAAATGGCCGGAAACCCGCATCATCTTCGTCGATTTCGAAAAATCGAACTGGACGTGGGATCCGGTGGCGGGCCGCTATTACTGGCACCGCTTCTACAGCCACCAGCCCGACCTCAACTTCGACAATCCGCTGGTGATGTCGGAGGTGCTGGAGGTCATGTATTACTGGCTGGACATGGGGGTCGACGGGCTGCGGCTCGACGCCATTCCCTATCTGGTCGAGCGTGACGGCACCACCAACGAAAACAACCCCGAAACCCATGATGTGGTGAAGCGCATCCGCGCCGCCATGGACCAGCGTTATCCCGACCGCGCCCTGCTGGCCGAAGCCAACATGTGGCCGGAAGATACGCAGGTCTATTTCGGCAATGGCGATGAATGCCACATGGCCTTCCACTTCCCGCTGATGCCGCGCCTTTACATGGCGCTGGCCCGGCAGGACCGCCACCCGGTCATCGACATCCTGAGCCAGACGGCGCCGATCCCGGAAAACTGCCAGTGGGCGATTTTCCTGCGCAATCACGACGAGCTGACGCTGGAGATGGTGACGCCGGCCGAGCGTACCTTCATGTGGGACTATTACGCCGCCAATCCGCGTGCCCGCATCAATCTGGGCATCCGCCGGCGCCTTGCGCCGCTGATGCAGAATGACCGCCGGCGCATAGAGCTGATGTTCTCCATGCTGATGTCCATGCCGGGCACGCCGGTGCTTTATTACGGCGACGAGATCGGCATGGGCGACAATATCCTGCTGGAAGACCGGCATGGCGTGCGCACCGCCATGCAGTGGTCGCCCGACCGCAATGGCGGCTTTTCGCGCTGCGATCCGGCGCAGCTTTTCCTGCCGGCCATCAACGACCCGGTCTATGGCTATGATGCGGTCAATGTCGAGGCGCAGGACCGTGATCCCTCCAGCCGGCTCAGCTGGGTGCGGCGCCTGATTGCCGAACGCAAGCGCCACCGGGCGCTCGGGCGTGGGGTGCTGGGCTTCATCCTGCCGGAAAACCAGCAGGTGCTGGTCTATACCCGCCAGCTGCGCGAAGAGGGCGAGATCATCCTGTGCGTCTGCAATGTCTCGGAGCAGATGCAGGTCGTGGATGTGGATTTGCGCGATTTTGCCGGCCGCGTGCCGGTCGAGCTTTTTGGCCGTGCCGCCCTGCCGGCGGTGAGCGAGGCCCCCTATCGCTTCACCCTGCCGCCTTTCGGCTTTTACTGGCTGCGGCTTTGCCGGCCGCAGGAGGTGCGCGGCTGGGCCGTCGGCCCCACCGCGCTGGCACCGCCCTTTGAAACCATTGTGCTGCGCGAGGCATGGGACGGGCTTTCCGGCCCCTCCGGCGATTACTCCATCCTGCTGCGCTCGATCCGCCACTACATGCATCTCTCCCCGGACGAGACGCTGGAGCCGAAGCTGGTAGAGCCGCTGGAGGTCGAGGGTGAGCCGGCGCTGGCCGTGCTGGCGGACCTTGTCGCCCATGGCCGGGTGCTGGAGCATCTCTATATCCCGCTGACGCTCAGCTGGGAGGATGCGGTCGGCACCGTTGGCTGGTGGCGCCTGCCGCAGATGCTGTGCCGGGTCCGGCGCGTCAACCGCATTGGCGGGCTGATGGATGCCGGCGTGGTGGAGCCCGGCAACGAAGTGCCGCTTGCCGCACTTTATGAAATGGATATTGCTGTGGAGGGCGGGCGCCAGCTGCGCCTCGAGCCGGATGCCGCCACGCTGACCGATGCGCGCGGCGAAAGCGTGCGTTACATGCGCATGCGGCATTGAGTTCTTTAAAATTCAGGGTGTTGGGCATGCTTTTTCCCTGCCGGCCCTTGGCGCGGGCGGCGGCTTTCGCCATGCTGGCGGGGACAGGCGATAAAAACGGGGCCGGGCCCTCTGGCTGACGTGCCCCAAGCAGGGATGGTGACATGGCCGCGAGGAAGAAGACCCCGGAAAAGAAACCCGCCGCCACGCCGGCAAAGCCCCGCGCCCCGCGCCGGCCGCCGGACGTGGATGGCCTTTCCTTCGAGGCTGCCGGGGCGCTGGCTGCCGGCCTTCACCGCGACCCGTTTTCCCTGCTTGGTCCCCACCGGCTGGACGACGGCGCGGTTGTGGTGCGCGCCCTGCGCCATGGCGCCGAAAAGATCGAGGTGGTGGTTCCGGAAAGTGGCGCCGTGCTCGCAGCGCTGGCCCCGCTTTTTGTCGACGGGCTCTTTTCCGGCCGCATCGACGGGTTTGACCCGGCAACCCCCTACCGGCTGCGCCTGACCTTCCCCGGCGGTTACCGGGAGGAGGTGGAAGACCCCTACCGTTTCGGCGCGCTGCTGGGCGAGTTGGACCTGCATCTGCTGGGCGAAGGCACGCATCTGCGCAGCTATGAAAAGATGGGTGCGCATCCGGTCGATGTTGGCGGCATTGCCGGCACGCGTTTTGCCGTCTGGGCGCCCAATGCCGCCCGCGTCAGCGTGGTGGGCGATTTTAATGCCTGGGACGGGCGGCGCCATGTCATGCGCCTGCATCCCGGTGTCGGCATCTGGGAAATCTTCATCCCCGGCGTCGGCCGCGGCACGGCCTACAAATACGAGATCATTGCCGCTGACGGGCGGCTCATGCCGCTGAAGGCGGACCCCTATGCCTTCCGCGCCGAACATCCACCGGCCACCGCCTCTCTTGTCCATGGCCTGCCGGCCTATGAGTGGAGCGACGCCGAATGGCTGGCCGGGCGCGAAAGGCGCGCCGCGCTCAATGCGCCGGTCTCGATCTACGAGGTGCATCTGGGCTCCTGGCGCCGCAAGGCGGAGGAGGGCGGGCGCTTCCTCACCTACCGCGAACTGGCGGATGAACTGGTGAGTTATGCCGTCGAGATGGGCTTTACCCATATCGAGCTGATGCCGGTCACCGAGTTTCCCTTCGATGGCTCCTGGGGGTACCAGACCATCGGGCTGTTTGCCGCCACCAGCCGTTTCGGCACGCCGGAGGATTTCGCCTTCTTCGTCGATGCCTGCCACCGGGCCGGTATCGGCGTGCTGCTGGACTGGGTGCCGGGGCATTTCCCCACCGATGCGCATGGCCTTGCCCAGTTCGATGGCACCCATCTTTACGAACATGCCGATCCGCGGCAGGGCTTCCATCAGGACTGGAACACCCTGATCTATAATTACGGCCGCTCGGAGGTGCGTAACTTCCTGCTGGCCTCGGCGCTGTTCTGGATGGAGCAGTTCCATCTCGACGGGCTGCGGGTCGATGCCGTCGCCTCCATGCTCTATCTCGATTATTCGAGAAAGGAAGGCGAGTGGGTGCCCAACCGCTTTGGCGGGCGGGAAAATCTCGAAGCCATCGATTTCCTCAAGCGCATGAACGAGCTGGTTTATGCGCAGGCGCCCGGCGCCATGTCGGTGGCCGAGGAATCGACGGCCTGGCCCGGCGTCTCCCGCCCGACCTATCTCGGCGGGCTGGGCTTTGGCTACAAATGGAACATGGGCTGGATGCATGACACGCTCAGCTTCATGTCCAAGGCGCCGGTGCATCGCCGCTGGCACCATAACGAGATGACCTTCGGCCTCATCTACGCCTTTTCCGAAAATTTCATCCTGCCGCTGAGCCATGACGAGGTGGTGCATGGCAAGGGCTCTCTGCTGGACAAGATGCCGGGCGATGCCTGGCAAAAGTTCGCCAATCTGCGCGCTTATTACGCCTTCATGTGGACCCATCCGGGCAAGAAGCTGCTTTTCATGGGCGGCGAGTTTGCCCAGGGGCGCGAGTGGAACCATGATGCCGCGCTGGAGTGGGAACTGCTGGCGATCGACTGGCATGCCGGCGTGCAGCGCGCCGTGCGCGATCTGAACCATCTCTACCGCACCTTGCCGGCGCTCCATGAGCATGATTGCGACGGCGCCGGTTTTGAATGGATCGAGGGCAATGACCAGGAAAACTCGGTCTATGCCTGGGTGCGGCGCGGCAGTTCCGCGGCCGGGGAGGTGCTGGTTGTCAGCAACTTTACGCCGGTGCCGCGGCCCAAATACCGTGTCGGCGTGCCGCTTTCCGGCGGCTGGCGGGAAGTCTTCAACAGCGATGCGGCGGTTTATTGCGGGAGCAATATCGGCAATCCCGGCGTTACGGTTGCCGAACCCGTTGCCTCGCACGGTCGCGCGCAGTCACTGATCCTGTCGCTGCCGCCGCTGGCAACACTCATTCTGGTCAAGGAGAGCTAGGATTGGCAAAAGCGGGATCGGGCGCGGCGACGCAGCATGGCATGCTTCCGGGACGGCCCTATCCGCTGGGGCCCAGCTGGGACGGCGACGGTGTCAATTTCGCCCTGTTTTCCGCCAATGCCGAGAAGGTGGAGCTCTGCCTTTTTGATGCCTCCGGCTACCGTGAGACCCACCGTTATGTGCTGCCGGAATGCACCGATCAGGTCTGGCACGGCTACCTGCCGGAGGTCACGCCCGGCCAGCTTTATGGCTACCGCGTCTATGGGCCTTACGATCCGGCGGCCGGCCACCGCTTCAATCACCACAAGCTGCTGATCGACCCTTATGCCAAGCGCATCTTCGGCCCGCTCAAATGGTCGGACAGCCATTACGGCTACCGCGTGGGATCGACGCGCGAGGATCTCTCCTTCGACCGGCGCGACAATGCCCGCCTCATGCCCAAGAGCGTGGTGGTGGACCGCGCCTTTACCTGGGCCGGCGACCGGGCGCCGCATGTGCCGATGTCGCGCACCGTCGTCTACGAGGCGCATGTGCGCGGCTTTACCATGCGCCACCCGCAGGTGCCGGCGCGCCAGCGCGGCACCTTTACCGGCATGAGCCTGCCGCGCGTGGTGGATTATGTGCGTTCGCTGGGCGTTACCACCATCGAGCTGCTGCCCATCCACGCCTATCTCAGCGACAGTTTTCTGGTCGAGAAGGGGCTTTCTAACTACTGGGGCTACCAGAGCATCAGCTTCTTTGCGCCCGAGCCGCGTTACCTCGCCTCCGGCACGCTTTCCGAGCTGAAGACCATGGTCAAGCGCTTCCACGATGCGGGCATCGAGGTGGTGCTGGATGTCGTCTACAACCACACTGGCGAAGGCAACCATATGGGGCCGACGCTGAGTTTTCGCGGCATCGACAACGCCTCCTATTACCGGCTGCTGCCGGAGGACAAGCGCTTCTACATCAACGATACCGGCTGCGGAAACACGCTAAACCTCAGCCATCCCCGCGTGGTGCAGATGGTGCTCGACAGCCTGCGCTACTGGGTGGAGGAGGTGCATGTCGACGGCTTCCGCTTCGACCTTGCCTCGACCCTCGGGCGTGAGAGTTACGGCTTCGATCAAGGCAGCGGCTTCTTCGATGCCGTGCGGCAGGACCCGGTGCTGAACCGGATAAAGCTGATTGCCGAGCCCTGGGATATCGGGCCGGGCGGCTATCAGGTCGGCGGCTTCCCGCCGGGCTGGTCGGAATGGAACGACAAGTACCGCGATACCGTGCGCAGCTACTGGCGGGGGGATGCCGGCAAGTTGCCGGAGCTTGCCGGTCACCTGACCGGCTCCGGCCTGCAGTTCCGCCACAGCGGCCGGCGGCCCTGGTCCAGCATCAATTTCATATCGGCGCATGATGGTTTCACCATCGCCGATGTCGTTGCCTATAACGACAAGCATAACGAGGCCAACGGCGAGGATAATCGCGACGGCCACAGCAACAATTGCAGCTACAATCACGGGGTTGAAGGGCCGACGGACGATCCGGAAATCCGTGAACTGCGCGCCCGCCAGCGCCGCAACCTGCTGCTGACGCTGATGGTAAGCCAGGGCGTGCCCATGCTGCTGGCCGGTGACGAATTCGCCAACAGCCAGTCCGGCAACAACAACGCTTATTGCCAGGATAACGAATTGAGCTGGCTGGACTGGGAAGCGCCGGAAGGTGCTGCCGGCGAGGAAGGAGAGGAGCAGGCGGATTTCACGCGCCGGCTCATCGGCCTGCGCCACCGTTATGCCGGTCTGCGCCGCAGCCACTGGATCACCGGCGATGTCGAACCCGTCAACGGCATGCGCGACCTTGCCTGGTTTACGCCCGACGCTACCGAGATGACGGAGGCGGACTGGCAGGTGGGTTATGCGCGCTCCGTTGCTTTCCTCATCAATGGCCGCAGCGCCCGTGACCGCGACGAGCAGGGCCGGGAGGAAAGCGGGCGCCATCTCTATGTCATCCTCAACGCTCATGTTGAGGAGATGGTCTACCAGCTGCCCCAGCCGGCGGATGGTGCCAGCGGTCGCTGGCGCTGCCTTGCCAACACCGCCGAGCCGGATGTGGAAGGCGACCCGAAGATCGAGCCGGGCGGCAGCTTTACCGTCATTGCTCGCAGCGCCGCCATTTTTGACTTCGTGCCCGGCCGGCGCTGAGCATCCTGCCCCAAAATTTATGGTGGCAGGCCCGTTTTGGGGGCTGGCAGGCCTTTAAATGCCGGCCTTCAAATGGTTTCCTGTAAGCGCTATCACTTGAAGTCGGGCCGAAGCCTTGCAGGTTTAAGGGCAGGACCAAACAAATGGGGAGAGCCGGGATGAGCGAAACGGACCTGATCGACCGTCTGGCGGATCTTGCCGGCATCCAGCCTTTCTATTTCGATGCCTGGGGCGACCGCGTGGAGGTGGCAAGTCACACCAAGGCGGCGCTGCTGACGGCCATGGGCTTTGATGTCAGCACCGCGGGCGCCGCTGCCGAGGCGCTGGCCCATTGGGAAAAGCGGCCCTGGCAGCGCACCCTCTCGCCGGTGCATGTCTTCGACCAGAACCAGCATGACAAACGCGCCCCGCTGGCCCTGCCGGCCGGCAGCGGCCTTGTCGGCTGGAGCCTGAAGCGCGAGGACGGGCATGAGGAAAGCGGCACCGCCGAATTCTCCCATCTCGACTGGATCGACGCCGGCGAGGTGGAAGGCCAGACCATCGAGCGCCGCGCCCTTGGCTTGCCCGGAGAATTGCCGCTTGGGTATCACCAACTGGTGCTGAGCCTGCCGGATGGCGGCACGGCGGCAAGCCGTATCATCGTCTGCCCGCCTTCCTGCCTGACGGTGGAAGAAGCGGTGCCGGGTGGCCGGGCCTGGGGTTTTACCACCCAGGTCTATTCCCTGCGCTCGGATGACAATTGGGGCATGGGCGATTTCAGCGATCTGGCGGCGTTCTGCGAAGGGGCGGCCTCGCTCGGCGCACAGACGGTGGGCGTTAACCCGCTGCACGCGCTTTACGCCAACGAGCCGCGCCATATCAGCCCCTACGACCCCTCCAGCCGCGCCTTCCTCAACGTTGCCTATATCAACCCGGAAAAACTGCCTGAATTTGCCGCCTGCAAGCCGGCGCAGAAGCTGGTGGCCAGCAAGGCTTTCAAGGACCGGCTGAAGGTTGCCCGAGCCGCCGAGGTGGTGGATTACGGCGCGGTCGGCCAGTTGAAGCGCGAGGTGCTGGAGCTGCTGTTCCGGCATTTTGAGGAAGCGGAGACCGGCACGGCGGAAAGCCGGACCGCGGCCTTCGAGGCCTTTGTGGCCGAGATGGGCGAGGCGCTGCGCACCCAGTGCCTGTTCGATGCGCTGCATGAGGAGCTTTACCGGATAAAGGGCGGCGCCTTTTGCTGGTGGGACTGGCCGGAGGGTCTGCAGAGCGCTGCAGGCGGCGACGTTGCCGCCTTCGCAGCCGCCCATGAGGACCGCATCCGCTTCTTCGCCTGGTTGCAATGGCTTGCCGATATCCAGCTGGGCGAGGTGGCGACACGGGCGCGGGGCGCGGGGATGCCGCTTGGCCTTTACCGCGACATCGCCGTGGCGGTGAACCCGGCAGGCGCCGAGGCCTGGTCCGGGGGAGACCGGCTGGTGCGCGGCGCAGCCGTTGGCGCGCCGCCCGACATCTTCAGCCCCAAGGGCCAGAACTGGGGGCTCAAGCCCTTCAATCCGGTGGGCCTCGTTGATAGCGCCTATGAGCCGTTCATCGCGGCCGTGCGCGCCAACATGCGCCATGCCGGCGCCGTGCGGATCGACCATGCCATGTGGCTTTTCCGCCTTTACTGGGTGCCGGACGGCATGACCCCGGCGGAAGGCGCCTATGTACATTACCCCTTCGCCGACCTGCTGCGCATCGTGGCGCTGGAAAGCCGCCGCCAGAACTGCGTGGTGATTGCCGAGGATCTGGGCACCGTGCCGGAAGGCTTCAGCCCCGCGCTGCAGGCCGCCGGAGTACTCAGCTACCGGGTGCAGTGGTTCGAGCGCAATTATGATGGCGATGGCGGCTTCTTCGCGCCGAAGGACTGGCCGGTTCAGGCCATGGCTTGCATCTCGACCCACGATCTGCCCTCGCTTGCCGGCTTCTGGAGCGGCAATGACATCGACTGGCGCGAGCGCCTCAACCTCTTCAAGGATGAAGGGCAGGCTGCGCGTGAGCATGAGATGCGGGCGGATGACAAACGCCGCCTTGTCGATGCGCTGGTGGCCTCCGGCGCGCTGGCCGAAGGGGACCGCGAGGCGGCGCTGGCGAAGGAGGCGACACTGGCACTGCGCCTTGCACTGCACCGCTTCATCGCCATGACGCCGTGCCGCATGGTGGTGGCGCAGATCGAGGATGCGCTGGGTGAAGTGGAGCAGGTGAACCTGCCCGGCACCATCGACCAGCACCCGAACTGGCGTCAGCGCCTTGCTGTTCCCGTCAGTGACATCTTCGTCCGCGAAGATGTAAAGGCACTGGCGGCCGCGATCCGGGAGGGTGTGGGCGGCTGAGCCTTGCTCAGCCTATGAACTCGGCCTTGCCGTCCGCCAGCAGATAAAACCCGTCCTGCGGCATCGGCAGTTCCAGCATTTCCTGCCGGGAAAGGCCGAGATAGAGCCCGCGGATCAGGCGCCCGAAGAGGCCGTGGGAAAGGGCAAGCGTTGGCGCCGTGACAGCTGAAAGCCACGCCTCGGCGCGGGCGAGGGCGGCTTCCAGCCCCTCGCCATCGGGGGTGCGGAAAAACCAGTCATAAGGGCCGCTGCCCGCGAGAACGCCAGGAAATTCAGCTTCGATCTCCCCCTGGGTCAGCCCGTCCCACGAGCCGCCGCTGACCTCGCGCAGGGCGGGGTCTTCGGCAAAGCTGAGGGTGGGGGGCAGAAAGCGGGCGATGTGCCCGGCCGTGGCCCGGGTGCGCCCCAGCGGGCTCATGAGCGCGCGTTCCGGCAGGATGGCGGAGCCGGCTAGGTGGCGGGCAAGGCAGACCCCCATAGCCTCTGCCTGCGCGCGCCCGGTGGCGGTCAGCGCGCTGTCGAGGGCGCCCTGATAACGCCCTTCGATATTCCACTCCGTCTCGCCATGGCGCAGCAGCCAGATCATTGTCGCGGGTCCATTCCTTCTTCCTTCACGGCGCGGGAGAGTGGCTGCCGGCGCGGGCCAAGGCAAGCGTCACTCTATTGTGATCAGCAACAGCCCGGGTGCGACGGCTTTCTGCCTTGCCATCGCCCCAAAGAACGGCCACATCGCCTTCAGGCCCCGTCGGGATTTTGTGAAAAAAGGAAGAGCAGGATGCGAGCTGGCCGGCCCCGTTTGAGGAGCAGCCTTTATGCGCTGACGCTGGCACTGGCAGCCGGAGCGTCAACCTTGCCCCCGGCGCTGGGGGCAGGCCCCGCGCTTGCGGCGACGACTGCGCCCGCCGTTGTCGCCGGCCTTTTCCATCCCACCAGCTTTACGCTCGATAACGGCCTTCAGGTCGTGGTGATCGAGAACCACCGTGCGCCGGTCGTCAGCCACATGGTCTGGTACAAGGTGGGCGCCGCGGACGATCCTGTCGGCAAGAGCGGTCTTGCCCATTACCTTGAGCACCTGATGTTCAAGGGCACGAAGGATGTGAAGTCCGGCGAGTTCTCCGCCATCGTCGCCCGCAATGGCGGGGATGAAAATGCATTCACCACCGAAGACTATACCGCCTTCTACCAGAATGTTTCCGCCGACCGGCTGGCGCTGGTCATGCGGCTGGAAGCCGACCGCATGCAAAACCTCGCCATTCCGGACGAGGAGGCGGTGCCGGAGCTGAAGGTGGTGCTGAACGAGCGCCGCCAGCGCATCGATGCCAGCCCCGGCGCATTGCTGCGCGAGGTGGCGAACGGCACGCTCTTTCTCCATCACCCCTATGGCACGCCCACCATCGGCTGGCCGGAGGAGGTGGCCGGTTTGAGCGTTGCCGATGCGCGCGCCTTCTATCAGCGCTGGTACGCGCCCAATAACGCCATCCTTGTGGTTTATGGCGATGTGACGCCGGATCAGGTGCGCACGCTGGCCGGCAAATATTATGGCCCCATCCCGCGCCGCGATGTGCCGGAGCGAAAGCGCCTTGCCGAGCCGGTGGTCGAGGCCCCGCGCCGGGTGGAGCGCGAGGATCCGCGCGTGACGCTCACCTCGCTGTCGCGCACCTATCTGGCGCCGAGCCACACAACCTCGCCGGCCTGGATCAAGGACGGGGTCAGGTATGATGCACCGCTCCAGGTGCTCTCCGAGATCATGGGCGGCGGCACCGGGCGCCTCTACCGCGCGCTGGTAATCGACCAGCACATCGCCAACTCCGCCGGCTTCTATTACAGCGAAACACGGCTCGATCTCGGTACGCTTGGCGTCTATGTCGTCGCGGCGCCGGACAAGGACATTGCCGATGCCGAAAAGGCCCTCGATGGCGAACTCGACAAATTGCTGAAGGACGGGGTGAGCGACGAGGAGGTGGAGCGAGCCAAACGGCACCTCATCGACCAGTCTGTCTATGCGGCTGACAGCGTACAGGGCCCGGCCCAGCTGTTTGGCGAGACGCTGGCAAGCGGCGGCACCATCGACGAGGTGGAGAACTGGCCGGCCGATATTGCCGCCGTTACCGCCGCTGAGGTGAATGAGGCGGCGCGCGCCGTCCTAGACAAGAACCATTCCGTGACCGCCATTCTGGCCCCCAAACCCGGCGCTGCGCCGGTGATGCCCACAGCGGGGGATATTTCGCCCGAGGAGAGCCTGCGATGAGCCGCCTTGCGCAAAGTCTGCTGTTTGCCTGCGCCCTGCTGCTTCTGGCGCCGGCCGCCTGGGCTACCGAGGTGCAGCAGGTCAAGAGCCCGGGCGGGCTGACCGCCTGGCTGGTGGAAGATCACAGCCAGCCGCTGATGGCCGTCTCTGTTGCCTGGCGCGGCGGCGCGGCAACCGATCCGGAAGGCAAGGAGGGGCTTTCCTGGCTGCTTTCCGGCCTGATGGACGAGGGCGCCGGCGATCTTTCGAGCGAGGCCTTCCAGGATGCGCTGGAAGATGCGGCGGTGCGTTTTTCCGCCGATGCGGCGGAGGATTATTTCACCGTCGGCTTCAAGACGCTGACGGCGCACCGCGACCGTGCCATCGAGCTTGTCCATATGGCGCTCACCAGCCCGCGCTTTGATGCAGAGCCGGTGGCCCGCATCAAGCAGCAGGTGCTCTCCGGTATCCGCGACGAGGTGACCGACCCCGGCGAGGTGGCCGGGCGGCTTTGGGAGCGCACCGTTTATGGCGATCATCCCTATGCCCGCCCGCTGGAAGGCACGGAGGCCAGCCTCACCGCACTGACACCGGACGATCTGCGCGGCTGGATGCGCGCGGCGCTGACGCGCGACCGGCTGGTGGTGGGTGTGACCGGGGATATTACCGCGGCTGAACTCGGGCCGATGCTCGACCGGCTCTTTGGCGATCTGCCGGAAAAGAGCACGCTTCCAAGGGTGCCGGCGCCGGTTTTCCACGGGCAGGGCAGCCTCAAGGTGGCCGAGATGGACGAGAAGCAGACGACGCTCGTCTTCGGCCAGCCGGGCATCACCCGCGCCGATCCGGATTTCATCACCGCCACGCTGGTTAACCGCATCCTTGGCGGCGGCGGTTTTACCTCCCGGCTGACGAGCGAAATCCGCGAGAAGCGGGGCCTCACCTACGGCATTGGCACCGGGCTGGTGCCCTATGCCGACAGCGGCATCATCTCCGGCGGCTCGCAGGTGGTAAATGCCGGGGCGGGGGAGGCGGTCAAGCTGCTGAAACAGGTGTGGCAGGAGATGGCAGACAAGGGCCCGACCGAGGCCGAGCTGGATGACGCCAAGACCTATCTCAGCGGCAATTTTCCGCTGAAGGTCGCCACCAGCGGGGCCATGTCCAGTTTTCTTGTCTCGATGCAGATCTATGATCTCGGCATTAATTACATGGACAAGCGCCAGCAGATCATCTCGGCGGTAACACTGGCGGATGCCCGACGCGTGGCCAAGCGCCTGCTGGACGAAAAATCCCTCGTCATCGTCGCCGCCGGCGCCCCCCAGGGGCTGGATGATGCCGAGAAGGTGGAGCCTCAGGCGGCGTTTAACTGACCTCAGATCACCGCGCCGCCAGCCCGTTCTATCAGCGGGCTGGCGGAGTGTTGCTTCCCCGTGTTATCAGAATACTTAGAAGTCTATCTGTTTTCTCTCCTGCCAAATTCTGACGGGGTGGAACGCTGAATGGACCGCTGAAAACACCGGGAGGAACAAAACCCATGAGCGACAGCAAGCCGGTTCTCATCGAGCGGCTGGGTGCCGTTACCGAGATCGTGCTCAATCGCCCCGCCCGGCTCAACGCGCTTGACCAGACGATGCTGGCAGGCCTGCAGGCGGCGGTGGCTGAGATAACCGCCGACAATGCCGTGCGGGCTGTGGTGCTGCGCGGGGCAGGGGATGCCTTTATGGCGGGCGGCGATATCGCGAGTTTTGCCGCTGCTCTCAACCTGCCGGCGGAGGAGCGCGACGAGCGCTTTACGGGATTTCTCAAGGCAGCGCAGGATTTCGCCCTCGCTTTTGCCCGCCTGCCGGTGCCGGTGGTGGCCGCGCTTCACGGCGCCGTCGCCGGCTTTGGCGTCAGCCTGATGGCCGGGGCGGATCTGGCGCTGGCGGCCGAAGGCACGGTGCTGACCACGGCCTACCGGCAGATTGGCCTGACGCCCGATGGCGGCATGAGCTGGCTGTTGCCGCGGCTTGTCGGCCATCGCCGGGCCATGGAGCTTTTGCTGCTGGCGGACCGCTTCGATGCGGCAACGGCGCTTTCCATCGGGCTCGTCAACCGGGTAGTGCCGGCGGACCGGCTGGTGGATGAGGCGCACGGTCTTGCCATGCGGATCGCCGCCGGGCCGGCCGGGGCGCAGCGCCGCCTCAAGGCCCTGATGGCGCAAAGCGCTGAAAACGGGCTGGCGGCACAGCTGGATGCCGAGGCCGGTTCCTTCGTGGCCCTCGCCGGCGAGGCTGATTTTGCCGAAGGCGTTGCCGCCTTTCTTGCCAAGCGCAAACCCGTTTTCGGCTGATCGCCGGAAAGCGGACGCAGAATAAACAGACAAACCCGCCAGTGGCCCGGGCCGGGCGCAGAGGCGGGATCAGGGAGACGATATGAGCCTCAAGGGACGCACCCTCTTCATCACCGGCGCAAGCCGCGGCATCGGCCGGGCAATTGCCCTGCGCGCCGCCCGCGACGGCGCCAATATCGCCATTGCCGCCAAGACGGCGGAGGAAAATCCGCGCCTTCCTGGCACCATCCATTCGGTGGCGGCGGAGATCGAGGCAGCCGGCGGCAAGGCGCTGGCGCTGATGGTCGATATCCGCGAAGAGGGCCAGATCGCCGCTGCTGTGGCGCAGACGGTGGAGGCCTTCGGCGGCATCGATATTCTCATCAACAACGCTTCCGCCATCAATCTGACCGGCACGCTTGAGACGCCGATGCGGCGTTTCGATCTCATGTTCTCCGTCAATGTACGTGGCACCTTCGCCTGCTCGCAGGCCTGCCTGCCGCACCTTTTAAAGGCGGAAAACCCGCATATCCTGACCCTGTCGCCGCCGCTCAACATGAATCCGCGCTGGTTTAAGGACCATGTCGCCTACACCATGGCCAAGTATGGCATGAGCATGTGCGTGCTGGGCATGGCGGAGGAGTTCCGGGAGAAGGGCGTTGCCGTCAACGCCCTGTGGCCGCGCACCGCTATCGATACGGCGGCGCTGCGCATGCTGGCCGCGGTGGCGCCCGGCGGGGTGGCGCCGGAGAATTGCCGCACGCCGGATATTCTGGCCGATGCCGCCCACTGGGTGCTGACCCGCCCGAGCCGTGAGCTGACCGGCCAGTTCCTCATCGATGACGAGGTGCTGGCAAAGGCCGGCGTCACCGATCTTTCCGGTTATGCGGTCACGCCGGGCGCACCGCTGGTGCCGGATTTCTTCCTCGACTGACGCTGCCACTGTCTTTGGTCATGGCCGATATCCCTCAGCCGGGGCGGATATCGGCAATGACCGGCAGGTGGTCGGAACAGTGCCGGGCCTCGCCATCGGTCCAGCGGGCGGTGATGTCCAGCCCGCGGGCGCAATAGATGCGGTCGAGGCTGAGGAACGGCATCCCGGCGGGGAAGGTAGCGAGGCGCACCTGCACCGGCAGCAGGCGGCCCATGACCCGTTGCACCGCGCCGAAGGGCAGCCATTCGTTGAAATCGCCAAGGGCGACGGTGGCCTGGCCGGAGCGGCCCTGAAGGATATCCCGGATATGCGCGGCCTGCCGGCTGCGTTCGGCGAGCGCAAGGCCGAGATGGACGGCGATGAGGTGCAGCGGCCCGGACGGCGTTTCGACCGTTGTCTCCAGCGCGATGCGCGGCTCCCGGGTACCATGGCTGATATCGTGTTTGACCGTACCGGAAAGCGGCCAGCGGCTGAAGACCACGGTACCGAACGCACCCTCCTTGCCGGTCATGGTATGCGCCTCGGCATGATGGCCGGTGGTGGGGTCATAGATGCGGTGCAGCCGGGCGATGGCCTGCGGCCCGCGCTCGCGCGTGTCCACTTCCTGCAGGGCGACGATATCGGGGGCGTGGCGTTCGATAAGGGCGGCGATACGGTCGATGTCGAACACGGCGTCGGGGCCGATGCCGCCATGGATATTCCAGCTCATCAGCCTCATTGTTGCTGCCCGACCCCGCTTTTACGCCTGCTTTCCTGAAGGAGGGGCACCTCGCATTTAGCAATGGCCCCTTTGGAATAAGGGAAGAGGCGGCGAAATCGATCCCGGCTTTTCAGGCTCCGGCAGCCGCCAGGCGGCCGGCACTCAGACTTTCGGCCGACAGCTTTACCATTTCGGCAATCTGCATCAGCTGCTTGGAGAGCGGGCTTGAGCTGCGCCAGATCATGCCGATGGTGCGTGAGGGCTGCGGCTCGCCGAACCGGGCAATTGAAACGGCGGCCGAGCGGGTTTCAACCCCGAGGGCCATTTCCGGGATGAGGGTGATGCCAAGGCCGGCGCCCACCATTTGCACCAGTGTGGAGAGCGAGCTGCCATCAAGGATCTCGCGCGGGGCGGCTGACTGCATGTTGCAGAAGGCCAGCGCCTGATCGCGAAAGCAGTGGCCTTCCTCCAGCAGCAAAAGGCGCATCTCGCGTAGCTTTTCCGGCGCCGGCACCGGTTTGCCCTCTTCTTCTCCCGGGCGGACCAGCACGAAGTTTTCGGTAAAGAGGGCGACTTCCGTCAGCGCGGGTTCGGAGACGGGCAGGGCGACGATGGCTGTATCCAGCCGGCCTTCCTGCAATTCCTGGATCAGGCGGGGTGTCAGCGTCTCGCGCACATGGATGTCGAGCGCGCCGTTCACGCGGGTGAGGTTGCCGACGATAGTGGGCAGCAGATAGGGCGCGACCGTGGGGATGATGCCGATGCGAAGGCGCCCCACCAGCCGGTCGCGGGAGGCGCGCGCCAGATCGCCGAGTGCGTCGACAGAGCGCAGGATCTCGCGCGCCCGCTCGACGAATTCTTCCCCGAAGCTGGTAAGGCGCACCTGGCGCGGCCCGCGCTCGAAAAGCTCGGTGCCCAGCGCTTCTTCCAGTTCCTTGACCTGCATGGAAAGCGCGGGCTGCGAGATGGCGCAGGCATCTGCCGCCCGGCCGAAATGGCCATGCTGCGCCAGCGCCTCGACATAGCGCATCTGCTTTAGGGTCAGATTGATCATAATCGGAGCTTATCGATACAATCAGAAAACACAACTTAATCTAATCATGCGGCTTTGATAGCCTTCTCCTCGCGGTGAAGAAGTGCAGCGCCGGTTGCCTTTGCCCCCCTCGCGGGTGGCCGGAGATGCTGCGCAACACCGCAAGGCCCATGGCTTGGACGAAATGTGGCCGCGTGGTCGCTTCCTGAAAATGGGGCGGCTCAAGGGGTGCCCGGTACTGCTCCGGGCACCCTGATCGCCTGATGCAGCACCGGTTTGATCGCAAGACCCTCGAAAGGGAGGATGACATGGACACAGCAATTCCGGAATCGGCGGCCAAGTGCCCGTTTGGGCATGGTGGTGCAACCAGCACCACGAGCGCCGGCACCACCAACCGCGAATGGTGGCCGAACCAGCTCAACCTCAAGATTCTGCACCAGAATTCCTCCCTCTCCGACCCGATGGGGAAGGGCTTTAACTATGCCGACGAGTTCAACAAGCTCGACCTCGCGCTGATCAAGCAGGACATCTTCGCGCTCCTGAAGGACAGCCAGGAATGGTGGCCGGCCGACTTCGGGCACTACGGCCCCTTTATGATCCGCATGGCCTGGCACAGCGCCGGCACCTACCGCACCGGTGATGGCCGCGGCGGCGCCGGGGCAGGGCAGCAGCGCTTTGCGCCGCTCAACAGCTGGCCGGACAACGTCAATCTCGACAAGGCGCGCCGCCTGCTGTGGCCGATCAAGCAGAAGTACGGCAACAAGATCTCTTGGGCCGACCTGATGATCCTCACCGGCAATTGCGCGCTGGAATCGATGGGCTTCAAGACCTTCGGTTTCGGTGGCGGCCGCGCCGATGTGTGGGAGCCGGAAGAGGACATCTACTGGGGTAACGAGACCACCTGGCTCGACGACAAGCGCTATAGCGGCGAGCGTAATCTGGAAGACCCGCTGGCCGCCGTGCAGATGGGCCTCATCTATGTCAATCCGGAGGGCCCGAACGGCAATCCGGACCCGATTGCCTCGGCCCGTGACATCCGCGAGACCTTCGCCCGCATGGCGATGAATGACGAAGAGACCGTGGCGCTGATCGCCGGCGGCCACACCTTCGGCAAGACCCATGGTGCCGGCGATGCCGCCCATGTCGGCCGGGAGCCGGAAGCCGGCGAAATCGAGCAGCAGGGCCTTGGCTGGGCCAGCAGCTACAAGTCCGGCAAGGGTGGAGATACCATCAGTAGCGGCCTTGAAGTCACCTGGACCTCGACGCCGACCAAGTGGAGCAACAACTTCTTCTGGAACCTGTTCGGTTATGAATGGGAACTGACGAAGAGCCCGGCCGGTGCCCATCAGTGGACGCCAAAGGGCGGCATGGGCGCCAATTCCGTGCCGGATGCGCATGATCCGACCAAGCGTCATGCTCCCTCGATGCTCACCAGCGACCTCGCGCTGCGCTTCGACCCGGAATATGAGAAGATCTCCCGCCGCTTCTACGAAAACCCGGACCAGTTTGCCGACGCCTTTGCCCGCGCCTGGTTCAAGCTGACCCACCGCGATATGGGCCCCAAGGTGCGGTACCTCGGCCCCGAGGTTCCGGCTGAAGACCTGCTGTGGCAGGACCCGGTACCGGCCGTCGACCATCCGCTGGTCGAGGCCAAGGATATCGCCGACCTCAAGGCGAAGATCCTGGCGAGCGGCCTTTCCGTGCCGGAGCTGGTTTCCACCGCCTGGGCGTCTGCCTCCACCTTCCGCGGGTCGGACAAGCGTGGCGGCGCCAACGGTGCCCGCATCCGCCTTGCCCCGATGAAGGACTGGGAAGCCAACCAGCCGGCACAGCTCGCCAGGGTGCTGGAGAAGCTGGAAGCCATCCAGACCGCCTTCAATGCTTCGGCTGCCGGCGGCAAGAAGATCTCGCTGGCCGATCTCATCGTGCTCGGCGGCTCCGCTGCTATCGAGAAGGCCGCGAGCGCGGCCGGTCATGCGGTCGAAGTGCCCTTCGCCCCTGGCCGTACCGATGCCTCGGCCGAGCAGACCGATGTCGAGAACTTCGCCGTTCTGGAGCCGGTGGCCGATGGCTTCCGCAACTACCAGAAGAAGCAGTACAGCCTGTCGGCAGAAGAGCTGCTGGTCGACAAGGCCCAACTGCTGACCCTCACCGCGCCGGAAATGACGGTGCTGGTGGGCGGCCTGCGCGTGCTGAACGCCAACTACGGCCAGTCCGACTATGGTGTCTTCACCAAGCGGCCCGAGACGCTGACCAACGACTTCTTCGTCAACCTGCTCGACATGGGCACGGTGTGGAAGGCGGTATCGGACGCCAGGGATGTGTTTGAAGGTACCGATCGCAAGACGGGCGAGAAGAAGTGGTCGGCCACCCGTGTCGATCTCGTCTTTGGCTCCAACTCCCAGCTGCGGGCTCTCGCCGAGGTTTATGGCCAGAGCGATGCGTCGGCCAAGTTCGTGAAGGACTTCGTTGCCGCCTGGGTCAAGGTGATGAACGCCGACCGTTTCGATCTGAAGGTTTGATCGAGAGCGGACGGATGAAAAGAGACGGGCGGCTCTCTAGGGCCGCCCGTTTTTTGTTTGTGTCGATCTGTCAGGCGGCCTCGCCGCGTCCGGTTGGCTGGATCAGGATGTCGGCAGAGATGCCGAGCTGGTCGTGCAGCTTGCGGATCATCTCGATCGAGAGGCTGCGTCGCCGGTTAAGGATCTCCGAAGTGCGGCTGCGCGTACCAAAAATCGGCTCCAGATCCTTCCGGCTCAGGCCCTGTTGTTCCATGCGGAATTCGATGGCGGCTATCGGATCGGGCGGGTCCATGGGGTAGTGCTGCGCCTCGTAAACCTCGATCAGCGTTGCCAGCACGTCGAGCCGGTCACCGTCAGTGGTGCCGCTCCTGGCGCCCCACAGCCGTTCAACCTCGGCAAGGGCGCTTTCGTAATCGGCTTCGCTGCGGATCGGTTTCAGCTCAGTTGCCATGGTTTATCTCCGTTACATCGATCCTGTAATAGGCCTTGTGGGTGCCGATCCATTTGATCCAGACGAGGTGCTTTTCGAAATCAATGGCGACGATAAGCCGGTAGTCATTGCCCTTGATGTTGAAGACAACCCGCTCCGCATCAACGATGCTCGCTGTTGCGTAACGCCGTCTGATGTCAGCCGGTGTGGCCCAGAGGGCCTTGCTGACTTCGCTGAACCAGGCATCGAGGGCGGCTTTGACCGCCTGATGGTCCTTGTGTCCGGCGAGGTTATCGCAGAACTCTCGCAAGGTGCGGCGGGCGATGATCCTCATGCACCAATACTAGCGCGGTCCCAATTCGGGATCAATGATGCTTTGTTGCCGGATTCAGGTGAAGCTCAGGAAGTGCCCGCAAGAGCTGAACCGACAATTCGGCCGAGGCCGAAACATCGCCGTCGCAGCCGCCCTATCTTCCCTGCCTGAAACGGGTGGCGGGAGAGGTGCAGATGTCGGGAATTGCAGAACGGCAAAACGCGGGGGCAGGCGAGCCGACGCCGCTGACAGCGGCTTTTCATCCCGCGCCTTATCGTTATTACGCGGCGCTTGCCGTAAACCGGCCCTTCGGTTTCGATCCCGCCTCCGGTCTCTGGATCGTCGCCTCTGCCGATCTGGTGGAAGCGGCGCTTGCCGATCCGCGCCTGCTTGTGCGCCCACCGGCCGAGCCGGTGCCCCCGACGCTACTGGGGAGTGAGGCCGGCCAGTTCTTTGGCCGGCTGGTGCGCATGACGGATGGTGAGGCCCCGCAGGCGCTGAAGCGGGCGATAGTGGCAACTCTCGGTGCCCTGACGCCTGAGAAGATCAGTGTGGCCGCAGCACGGGCCGGCAGGCTGATTGGCCTTGCCGGCGAGGCGCCGCTGGCGGCGCGTCTGACCCGCGCCCGGCAGGTGCTGGCGCCCTTGACGGTAGCCTTGCTGCTTGGCGTGCCGGAAGCCGCGCTTGCGCCCCTGCTTGCAGAAGAAACCGGCCCGGTTTCCGGTCTTGTCGCCGCGATTGCCCCCGGTGCGGATGCCGGGGGCATCCGGGCGGGGAGCGAAGGGGTAGCGCTGCTGCGACAGCTGATCGCCGCGGCGGGCGAGGGCGCGCTTGCCGAACTGGTGCGGCAGGCAGCGCGGGAGGGCATCCCGGCCGACGTGGCACTGGATAATGCCATCGGCTTCCTGACCCAGAGTTTCGATGCCACCGCCGGGTTGATCGGCGCGGTGGCGCTGGCCCTGGGGCGTTTGCCGGCCGCTGTCCTTGCGGACCTTGAAAGCGCCGCTGGGCGGCAGGCCTTCCTGCGCGAAGTTGCCCGCCATGATCCGCCCATTCACAACACGCGGCGGTTTGCCGGTGAGGCGATGGATTTCGCCGGGGAGCCGTTGCCGACCGGTGCCGGACTACTGCTGTTGTTTGCGGCGGCGAGCCATGACCCGGCCCGGTATGATGAGCCCGAACGTTTTGATCCGGCGCGGGACAATCGCTGGCTGCCCACTTTCGGCAGCGGGCGCCACGCCTGCCCGGGGCAGGCAATCGCCTTTGCCGTGGCCGAGGCGGTGCTGCTGGCGCTGCTGCCCCGCAGAGCAGAAGTCTGCCAACTGGTCGCCGGTTTTGATGCCGGTGGTGGCACCTGGCTGCGGCTTGCCAATGCCCGCATTGCTCTTTTCAGCTGACCTGTTTGTTTCCGGGAGACCTCTGATGATTGCCGTGATCTTTGAGGCCGTGCCTGCCGAAGGCGAGGGCCAACATTATCTCGATCTGGCCGCCGCGCTGCGCGGCGAGCTGGAGACCATGGATGGTTTTATCTCCATCGAGCGTTTCCAGAGCCTGACCAACCCGGGCAAGCTGCTGTCACTCTCCTTCTGGCGCGATGAAGCCGCCGTTTCGGCCTGGCGCAATCGCCCCGGCCACCGCGCCACACAGGCGAGGGGGCGCGGCGGCGTGTTTGCCGATTACCGGCTGCGGGTGGCAAGCGTGCTGCGCGATTATGGCCTCAACGAACGGGACGAAGCGCCGGCAGACAGCCAGGCTGCCCATGCCTGAGCCTTGTTTCAGCTGCTCGCGCGGCGGATGAGGCGGGCGCCGAGATCGATCTGGCGGGCCGGCTGGCCGGGATCCTCGATACGGGCCATCAGCAGGCGTGCGGCCTCGCGCCCGATTTCCTGTCGCGGGGTCTCGATGGTGGTGAGCGGCGGCGGTGTCCAGGCCGAGGCGCTGAAATCATGAAAGCCCACAACGGCCAACCGCTCCGGCACGGCCACGCCGTTCTGGCTGCACCAGAAGAGCGCGCCATGGGCAAGGTCGTCATTGCAGAAATAGACGGCGTCGCACGCCTCATGTTCGCGCAGCAGCTTCTGCACCAGCTCCGCGCCGAGCGGGATGGAGGAGGAGTGCGGCACGCGGATATCGAGTGCCGGATCATAGTGGCCGGCAGCCTGCAGCACATCGCGGCAGCCATCGCAGCGGCGGGTCGAGCGCGGGTCGAGTTGGGCGGCGACGATGGCGATGTGCCGGCGCCCCGTCTCCAGCAGATGGCGCCCGGCAATGGCCCCGGCATCGGTGTTTGAAAATCCCACCCATGAGCAATCGGCCCGCTCGCTGCTGTCCATCATATGCACGGCAGGGACGGAAAAATCCCCGAGCAGGCGGATGACGGTCTCGCTCTGGTCAATGCCGGTCAGCAGGATGCCGTCCGGCGCATATTCAAGGTGCTGCATTAAAAGCCGCTCTTCGGCCATCTGGTCTTCATAGCCGGTGATGCCGATCAGCATCTGGTAATCAAGCGCATCCAGGATCTGTTTGATGCCGGCGACCACCTCCACAAACACGATGTTGGTGAGGGAGGGGATCAGTACCGAGATGGTTTTGGAGCGGGCCGAGGCGAGGGCACTTGCCACCCGGCTTGGCACATAGCCCAGCCGGCGGCAGGCCTCGGTAATGCGCTCGCGTACCGGTTCGCTCACCGTCTCCGGATTGCGCAGGGCGCGGGAGACGGTAATGGCGCTGACCCCGACATCGCGGGCGACATCGGCCATCGTCGTGCGGCGACGGAAGGACGCCCGGGATTTTTGACCCTGCATGAAGACCCTCTTGGTGGCCCCTTGGCCTAGCATATTCCTGGTTTCGGAAGGGGCAGGATTTTGGCTTGCACTTAATCATGATAGCGCTAACATGCTGCGCCATGAAGAGGACGGCAGGTTGGGTGGTCAGGTGCTCACGCTTTGCCTGCTTTCTAAAAATGTTAGCGCTAACATAAGCGTCACTGCAAACGTAAGAACAACAGGGCAGTGCCGGCCAGGGCCGGAAAGCTGTTCCACAGGGTCTCAGAAAAACAGCCCGGACAAGCGGGCGCTGGGAGGAAAACATGTCCACGGATGGGCCCGCAGAGGCCGCCTCACCGGCGGCGCGGGCGATAAATCGCAGTTTTCGCGGGCTGGAACTCATCAACGGGCTGTGCCTGGCGGTGATGGTGATCATGGTCTTCGTCAATGTCGTGCTGCGTTATCTGTTCGGCACCGGCATTGCGGCGTCCGAGGAGCTTGCCCGGCTCGCCTTCGTCTGGCTGATCTTCATCGGGGCGGTGCTGGCCCTGCGCGAACGCGGCCATATCGGCGTCGACATGATGGTGCGGCGCCTCCCGCCGCTCGGCCGGCGGCTTTGCCTGTTGATCAATGATGTCGTGGTCCTGTGGATCCTCTGGCTGCTGGGCTCCGGCAGCTGGGAGCAGACGATCATCGGCCTTTCCGACGTCACGCCGGTCACCGGCATTCCCGTCGCCACCTTCAATGTTGCGGGCCTGTTCGTCGCTGTCAGCATGGCGGCCATCATCCTTGCCGAAATCTGGAAGCTGCTGACCGGTCGCCTCACCGACGCTGAGATCGCGGCGTATCACGGCCATACCGGCGCAGAGGGCTGACGAACATGATCATCGCCATCTTCCTCGTCGTCCTGCTGGCCTTCATGGCGCTTGGCATGCCCATCGCCTTTGCGCTGATGCTGAGCGGCATCGCCATGATGATCCATCTGGGATATTTCGACTCCCAGCTGCTGGCGCAGAACATGCTGGCCGGCGCGGATAATTTCCCGCTCATGGCCGTGCCCTTCTTCATGCTGGCCGGCGAACTCATGAATGCCGGCGGCCTGTCGCGCCGTATCGTCGATCTGGCGGTCAGCCTTGTCGGCCATATGCGCGGCGGCCTCGGTTATGTCGCCATCGGCACTGCCGTGGTGCTGGCCAGCCTTTCCGGCTCGGCGATTGCCGATACGGCGGCGCTGGCGGCCTTGCTGGTGCCGATGATGAAGAACAACGGTTACCGGGCGCAGCCGGCAAGCGCGCTGGTGGCTGCCGGCGGCATCATCGGCCCGGTCATCCCGCCCTCGCTGCCCTTCATCATCTTTGGCGTTGCCACCAACACCTCGATCACCCGCCTGTTCTTCGCCGGCGTGATGCCGGGCATCCTGATGGGCGTGGTACTGGTGCTGCTGTGGGCCCGCACCACCGGCCGCGAAGCGGTGACGCCCAGCCCACGCCAGTCCTGGGGCGAACGCTGGACGGCGTTTCGCCGGGCGGGCTGGGCGCTCATGCTGCCGGTCCTCATCATCGGCGGCCTGCGCGGCGGGCTCTTTACTCCCACCGAGGCCGCCGTGGTGGCCGCCGCCTATGCGCTGATCGTCAGCCTGCTCGTCTACCGCGAGCTGAAGCTGCCGGAGCTGCTGGCGCTGCTCATCTCCGCTTCCAAGACCACGGCAGTGGTGTTGTTCCTGTGCGCCGCCGCGCTGGTTACGGCCTACATGATCACGCTTGCCAACCTGCCGGGTGAACTGGCCGGGCTGCTCGGGCCGCTCCTGCATTATCCGCGGCTCTTCATGCTGGCGGTGGTCATCCTGCTGCTGCTGGTCGGCACCGCCATGGACCTTACCCCCACCATCCTCATCCTCGGCCCCGTGCTGATGCCGCTCGCGGTCAAGGCACACATCGACCCGGTCTATTTCGGGGTGATGTTCGTGCTGGTGGGGGTAGTCGGGCTGCTGACGCCGCCGGTCGGCAGCGTGCTCAGCACGGTTTGCGGCATTACCCGCGTGCGCATGGAGCAGATCGTCCCCGCGGTCATGCCCTATGTCGCCGCCTACACCGGGCTTATCGGGCTGTTCATTCTCTTCCCGCAGCTCATCACCGTTCCCGCCCGGTGGCTTTACTGACCCCAACAAAAACCATCAAAAAAACAGGAGGAAATCCAGGATGTCGAAACTGCTCAAGATCGTGATGGCCGCTGCAACCCTGACCATGGTCAGCGCCGGCGCCCATGCCGCCGACGATGTGAAGGCCCGCAACATCCGTTTTGGCTACGGCCTCAACGAGGACAGCGTGCAGGGCCGTGCGGCGCGTTATTTCGCCGACGAGCTGGCCAAGGCCAGCGATGGCAAGCTCAAGATGATGACCTTCGGCGGCGCCTCGCTCGGCTCTGACAGCCAGATGCAGTCGGCGCTCCAGGGCGGCGCGCAGGAAATGATGGTTGGCTCCACCGCCACGCTGGTCGGCATCGTCAAGGAATATGGCGTCTTTGACTTCCCCTTCCTCTTCAACAATGAAAAGGAAGCGGACGCGGTGCTGGATGGTGACTTCGGCACCAAGCTGATGAAGAAGCTCGACGAGAAGGGCCTCGTCGGCATCGTCTATTGGGAAAACGGCTTCCGCAACCTGACCAACAACAGCCATCCGGTCGCCAAGGTTGAAGACCTGTCCGGCATCAAGCTGCGCGTGATGCAGAACCAGGTGGCGCTCGACGTGTTCCAGACCATGGGCGCCAACGCGGTGCCGATGGCCTTCTCCGAGCTGTTCTCGGCGCTGGAAACCGGCGTTGTGGATGGCCAGGAAAACCCGGTCAACACCATCGAAAGCTCCAAGTTCTATGAGGTGCAGAAGTATCTGAGCCTCACCAAGCACGTTTACAGCCCGTGGATCGTCATGGCCTCCAAGAAGTGGTGGGACGGTCTTTCCTCCACCGAGCAGGGCATGATCGAGAAGGCCGCCGTTGCCTCGCGCGATTTCGAGCGCAAGGACAACCGTGCCGGTACCGCCAAGGCTCTGGACGCACTGAAGGCCGACGGCATGCAGGTGACCGTGGTTTCCGATGCCGAGCTTGACCGCATGCGCGAGGTGGTGAAGCCGGTGATCGAGAAGTTCTCCAAGCAGTATGGCGAAGAGACCAGCAACGAGCTGATGGCTGCCATCAAGGCCGCCCGTAACTAGGCCTTACCGTATCAATGGTTCCGGGAGCGCGGGCGGGGAAAACCCGCGCTCCCTTCTTTCCGCAACCGATACCCGACTACTTCAGGCAGGTGAGTGCTCCATGGCCACCGACAAACCCAAACTGCGCAGCCAGCAATGGTTCGACGATTCCGCCGACCCGGGCATGACCGCGCTTTATATGGAGCGTTACCTGAATTTTGGCCTGACCCGCGAGGAGCTGCAGTCCGGCCGGCCGATCATCGGCATTGCCCAGACCGGCAGTGATCTTGCCCCCTGCAACCGCCATCATCTGGAACTGGCGGTGCGGGTGAAGGAAGGCATCCGCGATGCCGGCGGCATCGCTCTGGAATTTCCGGTCCATCCGCTGCAGGAAACGGGCAAACGCCCGACCGCGGCGCTCGACCGCAACCTTGCCTATCTCTCGCTGGTGGAAGTGCTGCATGGCTACCCGCTTGATGGCGTGGTGCTGACCACCGGCTGCGACAAGACCACGCCGGCGTGCCTGATGGCGGCGGCGACCGTCAACCTGCCGGCCATCGTTCTCTCCGGCGGGCCGATGCTCGACGGGCACTGGCGCGGCCGGCTTGCCGGCTCCGGCGCCGTGATCTGGGAAGCGCGCCAGCGCCATGCCGCCGGCGAGATCGATTATGCCGAGTTCATGGAGATGGCAGCAGCCTCCGCCCCGTCGGTCGGCCACTGCAACACCATGGGCACGGCCCTTTCCATGAACTGCCTTGCCGAGGCGCTGGGCATGTCGCTGCCTGGCTGCGCTTCCATTCCCGGCCCCTACCGGGAGCGCGGGCAGATGGCCTATGCCACCGGCAAGCGCATCGTCTCGCTGGTAACGGAAAACCTGCGCCCGTCGGACGTCATGACCAAGGCGGCGTTCGAGAATGCCATCGTGGCGGCTTCCGCCATCGGCGCCTCCAGCAACTGCCCGCCACATCTTATCGCCATTGCCCGGCATCTGGGCGTCGACCTCTCGCTGGAGGACTGGCAGCGCGTCGGCCGCAATGTGCCGCTGCTGGTTGATTGCCAGCCGGCCGGTGCCTGGCTCGGGGAATCCTTCCATCGGGCGGGCGGCATGCCGGCGGTGCTGGCGGAACTCAATCGTGGCGGCCTCATCCGCGGCGAGGCGCGCACCGTGGGTGGCACCAGCATGGCGGAGCAGATCGCAAAGGTGCCGGAGCCCGACCGCCGGGTGATACGCTCGATGGCCGAACCGCTCAAGGAGCGCGCCGGTTTCGTCGTGCTCTCTGGCAATCTCTTTGATGCGGCGGTCATGAAGGCCTCCGTTATCAGCGAGGAATTCCGCCAGCGTTATCTCTCCGCGCCGGGCGCCGAGAATGTGGTGACGCTGCGCGCTATCGTGTTCGAGGGGCCGGAGGATTATCACGGCCGCATCAACGACCCGTCGCTTGATGTCGATGCCAACTGCATTCTCGTTATCCGCAATTGCGGCCCGGTCGGTTATCCGGGCTCGGCGGAGGTGGTCAACATGCTGCCACCGGACCGGTTGGTTCGGCAGGGTATCGCCCAGCTTCCCACCATGGGCGACGGGCGCCAGAGCGGCACCTCGGCCAGCCCCTCCATCCTCAATGTATCGCCGGAAGCGGCGGTGGGTGGCGGCCTTGCCATCCTGCGTACCGGCGATCTGATCCGGCTCGACCTCAATAGCGACCGGGTCGACCTGCTGGTGGATGAGGCGGAGATGGAAAGCCGGCGCGCGGCGCTGGTAGCGCCGACGCTCAGGAACCAGACCCCATGGCAGCAGATGTACCGCGAGCAGGTGGGGCAGCTCTCGACCGGCGCCTGCCTTGAGCCGGCGACCTTCTATCTGGATGTGCTGGGCGAACGCGGCGTGCCGCGGCATTCGCACTAAGGCCAAAACCCTGACCGGCAGCCCCGGCGCCTTGCTTCAGGCCTGGCTGCCGGTCAGGCTCTCTGCCTCCCGCCGGAACAGCGCGGCAAGGGCAGTGAGGCAGGCGGCAACCGCCGGCCGTTCCTTCATGTCCTCATGCACCATCAGGAAAATATCCTCCTGAAGCTCCGGCGGTGGCGGGCAGACCGGGCGGAGCGCCGGGTCGCCGGCCCCCAGAAAACAGGGCAGCAGCGCGGCGCCCAGCTTCTGCTGCACCGCTTCCAGCCGCTGCGGTACTTCGTCGAGGCGCAGGCGGCTTGTGGCCGCCACCTTGCCGGTAGCAGCTTCCGCCGCAAGAAACGCTTGCTGCCAGCTCGCCTGCCGGCTCTCCGGGGCATCGCTAAGGCCGATGACGGAAACGGGCTCCGCGCGCGCCAGCAGATCGGCATGAGCATAGAGGCTGAAGCCGATACGCCCGATACGACGCACGGCAAGCGGCCCGCTTTCCGGCGGGCGGCGCATGCGCAGCGCTATGTCGGCTTCACCCTTGGTCAGGCTCAGCGCCTCGCGCGTGCCGATGAGCTGCAGCTGGCAGCCCGGCACCGCTTCCAGCAGCCCACCCAAATGGCGCGTGAGGAAGAGGGCAACCGAGCCGGTGGTGGTAAGGCGCAGCGGGGCGGCTTCCTCCGCTGCCGCGCTGCGGGCAAGCCGGGCAAAATCGGCGGCATTTTCCGCCATGCGCTCGGCGGCAAGCAGCACGCGGTCGCCAAGGGCAGTCAGGGCCAGGCGGTTGGGCAGCCGGTCGAAAAGGCGGGCGCCGAGCCGCGCTTCCAGCGCGCGCAAATGCCGGCTGACGGTCGCTTCGCTGACACCCAGCCGGCGTGCCGCCGGGCCGAGTGCACCGGCCAGCGCAATGGCGCGGAAATAACGCAGTTCCTCCCAGCCGGGCTCGATCTCGTTCAAGGCGCTGGGCATGGCGGCGCGATGAGCCCGGCAAGGGCGGCATGCTGGAGCAGCATGATGGTCTTGCCATCCTGGATGCGCCCGTCGCGGATCATGGCGAGCGCCTGCCCGAGCGGCAGCTCGATGGTCTCGATCTCCTCGCCTTCCTCCGCGTTGCCACCGCCGGCATGGGTGCGAGCCTCGGCCGTCACCGCGGCGACGAAGAAGTGCAGCCGCTCGGTAACGGAGCCTGGGCTCATATAGGCGGTAAAGACTTCCTCGACCGCCGGCAGGGTAAAGCCGGCTTCTTCTTCCGCCTCGCGGCGGATGGCATCGGCCGGGGCGTCGCTGTCGAGCAGGCCGGCCGGCACTTCCATGAGCATGCCGTCGGCATGGCCATTCACATAGGCCGGCAGACGGAACTGGCGGGTGAGGAACACGGTGCCGCGCGCAGGATCATAGAGCAGGATGGCGGCGCCATTGCCGCGGTCATAGGCCTCGCGGCTGTAGCTCTGCTCGCTGCCATCGCGGCGGCGGTGGCGCACGCGGTATTTGCGCAGTACATACCAGTCGTCCGACAGCGTCTCGAACCCTTCAAGGGTAATGGCCGGGTTGCTCATGCAAAGCCCCTTGTTTCGGCCAGCGGCGGTACCGCTTCGATGCCGTGATAGACGGCAAGCTTGTTGGCACGGGCAATCGCCACCATCTCGTCCGCCCCGGTGCTGGCGCCGCCAATGCGCACCACCCCGTCCAGCCGGGGCAGAAGGCGCCGGGCGAGGGGATGGAATATCTCGTTGAAGGCTGCATCGCCGATGGCGGTGGAGCCGGCAGCCTCGATCATCGGCAAAGCCAGCGCCTCCCCGGTCAGCGGCATGTGGCCGGCGCGGTAAAGCTGCAGGGAGGCTTCGGTCATCGCCGCCATGTTGGCCGCGATCTTTGCCGGATCGTCACCGGTGCCGGAGCGGTAGGGGCCGGCCACCAGCAGCAGCAGGGGGCGGGAAACGGGAGCGGGGCTGGTCATGGCGCAGGGGCTCTCAAAGGCTGGGCGGGCGGACGATTTTATTCGTCCGAGGCCAGCATATTTGAGGGCATTCTATCCTTGAGCCCGGCAAATATGAAACGCCGCTTGCAAAGCTGCCGGCCTGAGGGTTCAGGCCGGCAGCTTTGTGAGGCTCTTTATCAGGCGCCGGCGGCGGCGCGTTCTGTTGCCGGGGCCGCCATTCCGGCAACCTCCGGCGGGCAATCGACCGGCGTCACCATGGCCTGCACGATGTCGGAGAGGGTTACGCGGCCAAGCGGCCGGCCATCCTCGTCAACTGCCAGCCCTTCGCTGGCACCGATGCCGGTCAGGCGGCGCACCGCCTCGTCCAGCAACAGGCGGGCCGGCAGGCGGGGCAGACCGGCCGGAGCCGCAGCAGCCTCCAGCGGCTGCATGATGTTTTCAACCAGCAGCACGCGGCTGCGGTTCACTTCCTTGACGAAGTTGGCGACATAATCATCCGCCGGCTTCAGTACGATGTCCTGGGCCGTACCTTTCTGCACCACCTTGCCATCGCGCAGGATGGCAATGCGGTCGCCAAGGCGCAGCGCCTCGTCGAGATCGTGGGTGATGAAGACGATGGTCTTGCGGATTTCCTTCTGGATATCGAGCAGCACCGTCTGCATGTCGACGCGGATGAGCGGGTCGAGCGCGGAGAAAGCCTCGTCCATCAGCAGCACGGGGGCATCGTTGGCAAGGGCGCGGGCAAGGCCTACACGCTGCTGCATGCCGCCGGAAAGCTGGTTGGGGAACTTGTTCTCGAAGCCCTTGAGGCCCACACGCTCGATCCAGCGCATGGCGACATCCTGCCGCTCGGCTTTGGCAACGCCGCGCAGCTTCAGGCCATAACTGGCATTGTCCAGAACCGTCCAGTGCGGCAGCAGGGCGAACTTCTGGAACACCATCGCCGTCATGTTGCGGCGGAAATCACGCAGTTCCACCGGCGACATCTGCATGATGTCGATGCCGTTGACCGCCACCACGCCGGAGGAGGGTTCAATCAGCCGGTTGATATGGCGGATGAGGGTGGATTTGCCCGAGCCCGACAGGCCCATGATCACCTGGATGATGCCGGCCGGGATATCGAGATTGATGTTGCTAAGCCCCAGCACATGATTGTGCTCCAGCAGCTCTTCCTTGGTCATGCCCCGGTGCACCTGCTCGATGAAATCGAGATGGCGGGGCCCGAAGATCTTGTAGACGCCCGCAAGGCGGATGCTGGCGCCGTGGATGTTGTCTGCCGGCTCAGCCATGGGCGACCTCGCGGTGTTTCTGCAGGCGGCGGCCGAAGGCCTGGCTCACCCGGTCGAAGATGATGGCGATGCCGACGATGGCGAAACCGTTGAACATGCCGAGGGTGAAATACTGGCTGTTGATGGCGCGCAGCACCGGCTGCCCCAGCCCCTGCACGCCGATCATCGAGGCGACGACAACCATGGAGAGCGCCATCATGATGGTCTGGTTGACGCCGGCCATGATGGTGGGCAGCGCCAGCGGCAGCTGCACATTGACGAGGCGTTGCCAGGGGGAGGAGCCGAAGGCATCCGCCGCTTCCAGCGTCTCGGCATCGACAAGGCGGATGCCGAGGTCGGTGAGGCGGATGACCGGTGGCACGGCATAGATGACGACGGCGATAAGCCCCGGCACCTTGCCGATGCCCAGCAGCATGACGACGGGGATGAGGTAGACGAAGCTCGGCATCGTCTGCATCACATCGAGCACCGGCGACAGCACAAGACGCACGCGGCGGAACCGCGAGGCGATGATGCCGATGGGAATGCCGATGATGATGGAGGTGATGGTCGCCACGATGATCATGGCGATGGTCTTCATCGTGTCATCCCACATGCCGAGATAGCCGATGAGAAGCAGAGCGGCGGCAGCGCCGACGACGATGCGCCAGTTGCGGCTCGCGAGCCAGGCCAGCAGCAGGATGAGGCCCAGCGTGACCGGCCAGGGCGCGCCGGTCATGAATTTTTCCGCCGCGATCATGAAGCTCTTGAGCGGCTCGAACAGCGCCTCGAACACGTCGCCATAAGCGCGGGTGAAGCTGCGGAAACTCTCGTCGATGGCGCGCTTGATCGCCGTCAGGCGCTCCAGATCCATCGCGGGAAAATTGGTAAGCCAGTCCATGGGCGTGGGTGTCCCCGGTTGCTGGGGGAGGCGCTGCAACGGCGCATCCCTTTATTATGCCACAAGATAATCGGGCTCAGGACCTGAGACGGGCAGCCGTGCCCCCGCTGACTTTAGTCTGTGGTCCTTGCCTTGCCGGAATATCGCTTCTGTCGGGAACGGGTATCAGCCCGGCGCCCCCGCGCCGGGCTGGTACGTTTCCGAGAAACCTCAGATCAAAGCCCGGCCTTGATCTTGGCAGCGGCTTCGGGGCTGACCCAGCCGGCCCAGTAGTCCGGGTTTTCCTTGAGGAAGTGCTTGGCACCGACCTCGCCGGTGGCCTGGTTGTCGGTCATCCAGGCCAGCAGCTTGTTGACGGTGTTGTTGTCCCAGGCACGCGTGGCCAGATAGTCATAGGCCGGACCGCCGGCCTTCTTGAAGCTGTCGGTCACCACCGTATAGACCTTGGCACGCGGCCAGGCGACGGGCTTGGGATCGGCGCAATCCGGCTTGATGATGCAGTCGTCCCATTCCTTCTGGTCGAACTTGACGCCGTCGCCCTGGCTCAGCTTGACCATGTCGTACTTGCCGAGAATGGCGGTCGGCGCCCAGTAATAACCGAGCCAGCCTTCCTTGCGCTCATAGGCCTTGGCGATCGAGCCGTCGAGGCCGGCGGCCGAGCCGGTATCGACCAGCACGAAGCCCTGGTCGGCAGCCTTGAAGGCCTTGAAGAAGGCGGAGGTGGTGATCTGGCAGCCCCAGCCCGACGGGCAGTTGTAGACAGCGCCCTTGGAGCTGTCTTCCGGTGCCGGGAATAGTTCCGGGTGCTTCAGCGCTGCCGGCACGGAGGTGATGTCCGGATGGGCATCCGCCAGATATTTCGGGATCCACCAGCTTTCCTCGCCGCCGTCGGAAAGGCTTTCGGAGGCGTAATGCAGGCGGCCCTCGGCAACGGCCTTGTCCAGCGGTTCGCGGATGGCGTTGACCCAGGCTTCCGGCGCCACGTCCGGTTCGCCCTTCTCGATCATCGAGGTGAGGGTGGGGGTGGTGTCGCCGGCCACCAGCTCGGCATCGCAGCCATAGCCTTTGGAGAGGATGATCTGGTCAACCCAGGCCAGTACCTCGGCGGACTGCCAGTTCATGTTGGCGATGGTCACGGTGCCGCATCCGGCAGCTGCCGCCGGATGGGCGGAGAGAAGTGCGCCAGCCGCCAGCCCGGCCGGAACGAGAAGGGTCGTCAGCAGTTTTTTCATCTGATTGTTGCTCCCTGTTCTTGCTTGAGTGCCCGTTCGTCTTTGAGTGCCCTTTCCGCTGCCGCCTTGCCGGGAATGGTCCCGGACGGCAGTGGTCCCTGAATGAAGGCGGCGCGCTGGCGGGAATGATCTCTCCCGCCGGCACTGAAATGCCGCCTTGCCTGTTAAAAATCGTCCTGCCCGGCCGTGGCCGTCATGGCGGCAAGGCGCACCGGTGTATCGGCCGCCAGGCGCGTGATGATCCAGTTGCGGAAGAGGGCGATCACCGGATCGTCCAGATCTTCCGGGTGGAGGGCGAGGAAATAGCCATATCCGTCACGGTACTCGATATCGGACGGGACGCCGAGACGCCCGCTCTCGATTTCTTCGGAAAACATGTCGATATCGGCCAGCACCACCCCATGGCCGCGCTCGGCATACTGAACGGCAAGCGCCAGCGTATCGAAGGTAATGCCCCGTGCGCTGTCGAGCGAAATGCCGGCCGAGCGGGCAAACTGGCTCCAGAGATGGCTGTTGTCCTGCCCGTCGATGCGCACGTGCAAAAGCTCGTTTTCCTGCAGCAGCGCTTCCAGCGGCCGGCCGGCAAAGCGCCGGGCGAGTTCCGGCGAGCAGACAGGGGTGACCCGCTCCATCCACAGCAAATCCTGGATGGCGTCGCTCACCTTCGGCCGGTCATAGGTCACGGCCACTTCCACCGCCCGGCTCGGGAGGCCGGTGCCGTAGGTGGAGGAAATGTCGATGGCGATGGCGGGATATTCGGCGCGGAACTCGTGCAGCATCTGCATGCCGCGCCGCTGCAGGAAGGTGGGCGGCATATGGACGCGCAGCAGGCGCTGTTTGCCGGCAGCCTCGCTCTTGATCTCGTTGAGCGTCTGCTCGATGCGGTCGAAGCTCTTGGCGACCACCGGCAGCAGCTTGGCGCCGGCCTCGGTCAGCGAGATGCCATGCGGCTTGCGCTCGACCAGCTTTTTGCCGAGCAACTCCTCAAGGCTCATCACGTGACGGCTGAGCGCACTTTGCGTGACATTGAGGGATTGGGCACCGGCAGTGAAGCTCTGCCGGCGGGCAACGGCATCGAAGGCGCGCAGGGCATTCAGCGGCAGCCATTTACGATCGATCACCGGGCGTCCCATCCCTACGCTGACCGGAGCAGAGGCTCCGGAAAGTCAAAACAAATGCCTGCACCCGCAAAGAGTACATGCACCCTGGAACCGGTGGTTCATCCAACCCGAAACACACAAAGGAGGCTTATGCCTTTCTGGAATGGGATCATGAGGTCATGTGTAGGGCCCCTCCAATGCTTTTTTGTGAATGGCATATGACAAATTGAAATTTTCCCGCGTCTTTTGCCGATGACATGCTGGCCCCGGAATTTCTTGTCCGGGCCATGTCGGGAGCAATCATGACGCATGTCGGTTTTGTGGCGAGTGCCCTTGCCTCGGAGGGTGAGAGACAGGCATTTGCCCGGAGACTCGGGGATTTGCTCGCGACCAGACCCGCCGGCCACTCCCTGCCGCAGGCCTTCTATACCGATCCCGCCGTTCATGATTTCGATATCGAGACCGTGTTCGGCCAGTGCTGGCTGATGATCGGCTTCGAGGTGGAACTGCCGAGGCCCGGCAACTATCTGGCACTTACCATCGGCCGCACCCCGATCATGCTGGTGCGGGGGCGGGACGCGGCGCTGAGGGGCTTCTTCAACAGCTGCCGCCATCGCGGCGCGCAAATCTGCGCCGATGGAGCCGGCCGGTCGGCCCGCATCACCTGCCCCTATCATCAATGGACCTACGAGCTGGATGGCAGCCTTGTCCATGCCGGGGCGATGCCGGAGGGTTTCGACAAGGGCATGCATGGCTTGAAGCCGCTGGCAGTCGAGGTTGTGGCCGGGGCTATTTATGTGTCGCTCGCGGACAGCCCGCCCGATTTCACCGCCTTCCGCGCCGATCTGGAGCCGATGCTGGCGCCCTTCAATCTCAAGGACGCCAAGCTTGCGCACGAGATCACCCTGGTCGAGAAGGCGAACTGGAAGCTGGTGATGGAGAATGCGCGCGAATGTTATCACTGCGCCGCCTGCCATCCGGAGCTCGGCATTACCTTTCCCATCGGCATCTCGCCCAATTTCAGCGCCGATGAAGGCGCGCGGCTTGCCGCCTATCGCGACCGGATGACGGCAGCCGGCCTTACCGTCGGCCCGGCGGACGGGCCGTGGTGGCAATGCGCGCGCTTTCCGCTCAATGAAGGCTGCGTCTCGATGTCGATGGACGGGCAGCCGCTGGTGAAAAAGCCGCTGATCGAGGCTTATGGCGGCGATACCGGCTCCTTCCGCTTTGCCATCGAGCCACATAATTTCTGCCACGCACTCGGCGACCATGTGTTCATGTTCTCCGCCTATCCCACCGGGCCGGAGGAGACGATCGTCGTTGCCAAATGGCTGGTGCACAAGGATGCGGTCGAGGGTGTGGATTATGACGTCCCGACGCTGATCCACACCTGGGACCAGACCAACCGGCAGGACCGCGATCTGGCCGAGAACAACCAGCGCGGCGTCAACGGGCGCGGTTATATGCCCGGACCTTATAGCCAGGAGGCCGAGGCGCTGGTGCTGCGCTTTGTCGACTGGTACGCCGCGCATGTGGCGGCCACGGTGGAGACGGCGCTTGCCGGCGTGAATGGCACCTCGCCGACCCTGGTGGAAGTGGCGTGAGCGTCGCCGTGATCGAGCCCCCTGTTCCGATGGCAGAGACCGGGCCGGCCTTCTGGTCCGGCGGCGGCGATGCGCTGGTGTGCACGGGCGTGGCGGCGGAAGTGCCGGGCGTCCGGACCTTCACTTTCCGTGCTGCCTCCGGCGCGCTCTTTGATTATCGCCCCGGCCAGTATGTGACGCTGGGCGTGCCGGTGGCTGAAGGCGCCATCCTGTGGCGCAGCTTCACCATTGCCAGCGCCCCGGTGACGGGTGGCGCTGCTACGCTTGCCCTGACCATCAAGGCGCAGCCCGGCGCCCGCGCCACCGGCTGGCTGCACCAGTCGCTGCGGCCCGGCATGAGCCTTGCCGCGCGCGGGCCCTTTGGTGATTTCCATCTGGATGACGCCGGGGCGGCAGCGGCGGCGCGCCCGCTGATGCTGATCTCCGCCGGCAGCGGGGCAACGCCGATGGCGTCGATGGCCCGCTGGCTGGCCGGTCAGGAGAGCCGGCGGCCGGTGCATTATTTCCATCTGGCCCGCACGGAAGGCGACCTGCTCTTCCACGCCGAGATGACGGCCTTTGCCGCCAGCCGGCCGCACTGGCAGCTCAGCTGGGTAACCAGCGAGCGCGAGGGACGGCCGGATGCCGCCCGTCTGGCGGCGAGCCTGCCCGGGCTTGGCGGCGCAGAGGTGTTCTGCTGCGGTCCCGCCGGTTTCGTGGGCAGCGTCGCGGCCGCCTTTCAGGCGGCGGGCGGTGATGCCGCGCTGTGGCGGGAAGAGGGGTTTGGCGCCAATCCCGTGGGGCCGGTGGTGCCGGAAGCGCCGGTGCCTGCCGAAAGCGCCCCGGCTGCTGGCGGTCTTGCGGTGCGCATCGAACCGCTCGGGCGCGAAATCACCGTCAGTGCCGGCGAAACGCTGCTGGAAGCGGCGCTGCGCCAGGGCGTGCCCATCCCCAGCTCCTGCCGCAAGGGCCAGTGCTCTACCTGCCGGGTGCGCAAACTCTCCGGCGAGGTCGACATGCAGGACGATGGCGGCCTGTTCGAGGACGAGATCGAGGCCGGGGACATCCTTGCCTGCTGCTCCCGTCCGCTCACCCCGCTTACCATCAAGATCGGCTGACCCGAGTTGACCCAGATGAAAGACACTCCCGCTGCCGGCCATAACGGCCTTGCCCTGCATGCCGAAACGCTGGCGATCAGCCATGGTTATGATCCGGCGATGGTGGGCGGCGCTGCCAAGCCGCCCGCCTTCATGACCTCCACCTTCGTCTATCCCTCGGCTGCTGCCGCCAAGGAGCTGCATCAGGCCTTCTTCGACGGCACCACCACCAGCCTTTCCGGCCATATCTATGGAAGGCTCGGCCACCCCAATCTCGACATGGTGGAAAAGCGCCTTGCCGTGCTGGATGGCGGCGAAGACGCGGCGGTTTTTGCCAGCGGCATGGCGGCGGTCAGCGCCACGCTTTTATCGCTGCTGTCGCCGGGTGACACGCTGCTGCACAGCAAACCCGTTTATGGCGGCACCGACATGCTGGTGAACCAGGAACTGGTGCGCCTTGGCATTCGCCCCTTCGGCATCAGCGACGGGGTGGATGAGGTGGCAATGGCCCGCACGGCGGAAGAGGCGCTGGCGACCGGCCCCGTCGGCCTCATCTGGCTGGAAAGCCCGGCCAACCCCACCGCCGCCATCGTCGATATTCCCGCGGCCGTGGCGCTTGCCGCCCGGCTCGGCGCCCGGCAGGGCCGCAAGGTGCCGGTGGTGGTGGATAATACCTTCCTCGGCCCCTTCGTGCAGAACCCGCTGGCGCTGGGCGCTGACCTCTGCATGACCTCGCTGACCAAATATGCCGGCGGGCACAGCGACCTTCTGGCCGGCGGCATCAGCGGTGCGCGCGAACTCACCAGCCGGCTCAAGACCTTTCGCACGCTGGTGGGCTCCACGCTCGATGCCCATTCCAGCTGGCTCCTGCTGCGCTCCTTCGAGACCATGGCGCTGCGCACCGGCCGGGCGGAGCAGAATGCCGCCACGCTGGCCGCTTTCCTCCAGCGTCACGCCAAGGTCGGCTCCATCACCTATCTGGGTTTCCTGCCCGAAGGCTCCCGCGAGCGCGAAGTGTTCGAGCGGCAGTGCCGGGGAACCGGCTCCACCTTTTCCTTCCGCATCAAGGGCGGCGAGGCGGAGGCGTTTCGTTTTCTCGATGCGCTCCGGGTGCTGCGCATGGCCGTCAGCCTCGGCGGGACGGAAACGCTCATCTGCCATCCGGCCAGCACCACCCATTACGCCGTGCCGCGCGAGCGGCGGGAGGCCGCCGGCATCGATGACGGCACGCTGCGCGTCAGCGTCGGCATCGAACATGTCGATGACCTGATCGCCGATCTTTCCCAGGCGCTGGAGGCAATCTGATGCCGGAGGGGCAAATGCCGGACGCTGTCGACGTCAAATCGCTGGTGGGCAAGTTCGCCCCGCCGGAAGAAAACTTTGACCTTGTGGTGGTCGGTGCCGGGCCTGCCGGGCTTGCCGCCGCCATCACGGCGGCCAAAGCGGGCCTCAGCGTAAAACTGGTTGATGAAAACCCGGTCTCCGGCGGGCTCATCGGCATGGATATCCCGCTTTTTTACGGCGGGCGGGCCAGCGCGGCGGTGCAGGAAAAGGAGCGCATGGTCGAGCGTATCTTCGCCGCCAGTCCCGGGCTTGAAGAAGCCTTCGAGCTGGGTGTCGATGTCGCGCTCGGCACCTATGCCTGGGGCGCCTGGGCCGTGCAGCCCGGCCTTGCCACGCTGCCCGGCGATGTCATCGGCCTTGCCGATGAGGAGCGGGCCTGGCTCACCGGTTTTTCCCATCTCATCGTCGCGGCGGGTGCGCGCGATCTTGTCTATTTCTTCGACGGGGCGGATCAGCCGGGGGTTATGGGCGGCCTCGCGCTGCACGCACTGCTGACGCGTTATGAAGCTTTTGACGGCGAGCGGGTGGTGATTGCCGGCAGCGATGATTTTGCCCTGTCGCTGGCTGCCCTGTTGCTGGAACGCGGCATTGCCGTTACCGGGCTTGTCGAGGTGGCCGGGCAGCCGCTGGGCGATGCGGAAAGCATCGCCGCGCTGAAGGCGCTGGGCGTGCCGGTCTATACCGGCCATGTCATCAAGGCGGCCGGGCGCGGGGCCTTTGGCGTCGAGGGCGTGAGCCTTGCGCCGGTTGCGGGCGGGCCGGAGGTGCAGCTGGCGGCAGACACAATTTGCCTTGCCATCGGCCGTATTCCCGCCATCGAGCTTCTGGAGAGTGCCGGGGTTGCCACCGCCATGGTTGGCGGGCGCGGGGGCTACGTGCCCGTCAGCGGCGATGGTATCTCCACCAGCCATCCGGCGATCTTCATGGCCGGCGACTGTGCCGGGCTTGAGGCCGGGCCGGAAAGCAGGCTGGCGGGGGAGGTACAGGCGGCGGCTTCGGGGGAAGCTGCCGCCCGTGCCGTGCTGCGCTCGCTGGGGCGGGAAGGCGGCGAAACGCCGCCGCCGCGCGCCGAAGCCGGGCCCGATCTCGTCGCCCATCGCCAGCGCTGGATGGCGGCGCTGGTGGAAACCGGTGGCTGCAATGTGCTGGCCTGCCAGTGCGAGGAGGTGAGCCGCGCCGACCTGCTGGCCGTAAGGGCGCCTGCCTATCTGGGCGCGCCCTCGCCGCAGGCGTTGAAGCGCAATCTCCACACCCTTGCCGCCGACGGCCCGCTCAATCACGACCAGATGAAACGCCTGACCCGTGTTTCCATGGGGGCGTGCCAGGCGCGGCGCTGCCGCGAGCAGGTGTCGATGCTGATGGCGCTGGGTGCCAGCATTCCGGTGGAAAAGGTGCCGCTGGCCGGTTACCGCGCCCCGGTGCGCCCGCTGCCGCTTGCCGTGCTGGCAGCGCTGGAGGAGCCGGCGGTGATGCGGGCGGAATGGGATGTGTGGTTCGGCATCCCGACCCAGTGGGTGCCCTATCGCGCCATCGGCACCGAGCGCGAGGCGGAGATCATCCGTTTCGCCAAGCATATGTGAAGCGGGAGGCCCCGGATCATGGCGGTTATCGCAAAAGCGTCGGTGGTGGTGCTGGGCGGCGGCGTTTCCGGCCTCTCGGCCGCCTGGTGGCTGGCGCGCTCCGGCGTCGATGTGCTGGTGGTGGACAAGGGCATCGTCGGCTGGGAAGCCTCGGGCCGCAATGGCGGCGGCTGCTCACATTACAACAGCGCGCTTTTCCATGAAGAACAGCGGCTGTGGCCGCAGATGGACGAGCTGCTGGGTTACCCGACGGAGTACCAGCGCGAACGCATCATCTTTGCCACCAATGAAGACCACTTGAATGCCTATCACCAGATGGGCCGCACGATTGGCGAGCTGGGCTATGACTGGGACAAGCTGGATGGCCAGCAGGTGCGTGAGATGGTGCCTCTGGCCGGGGACAATGCCCTTGGCGGCATTCACCTGAAAATCGGCGGCCATGCCAACCCGCAGCGCACCGTGCAGGCCTATGCCTGGGCCTTGCAGGATCTGGGCGGGCGGATCCTCCAGCACACCCCCATTACCGCCATCACCCTCAAGGGCGGCAAGGTCAGTGGCCTGTCCGGGCCGCTCGGCGAGATCGAGTGCGACCATCTGGTGGTCGCCGCCGGGCCGCAGGGCGGGCGGCTGCTCGCCACCATCGGGCTCCAATTGCCGGTCGCAACCGCCCGCGCCGAGATGATCGTGACCGAACCCGTGCCGCTGATGAAATGGGGCGGAGTGGATGGCAACGGGCTTTATGGCCGCCAGACCCTGCGCGGCAATCTTGCTTATGGCGGCGGCCCGCATGAATGGATCGACCTGCCGCCGGATGGTGAAAAATTGCCGCGCCCGACAAGCCCGCTGGTGGCCGCGCTTGCCCGCCATCTTTATGAGCTGTTTCCCAAAGCCGGCCATGTGCGTGTCATCCGCAGCTGGGCCGGGCTGATCGAAAATACGCCGGACGGGCGTCCGGTAATCGACCGGCTTTCAGAGCCCGGCAATCTCACAATCTGCACCATGTCGGCGGTGGGTTTCGGCCTGTCGCCCGCCACTGGTCATGCCCTGCGTGATCTGGTGCTGGAGGGTAAATGCAGCTTTGCCGACCTCACCCATTACCGCCTGTCGCGTTTTGACGGTACCCCGGCGGACTGGGCAGAGCGCAAGGGTTGGGCCGCGCCAAAAGCGCCGCTTGCCGCCACCGCTGCAGCGTGAGAGTTTCAAGCCAAATCAGGGCCGTAAGGCAAAATCCTCAAGCAAATAACGGGGCGTTCGGGACGTGGCGAAACAGGGCGCAAAACAGGGCAGGGTTCTGGTGGTCGGTGCCGGCATTAACGGGCTTTCCACTGCCTGGGGGCTCGCGCGGCGGGGTTTTGAGGTTGCCGTCTTCGATCAGGGCGCCATCCCCAACCCGGTTTCCAGCTCGTTCGACGAACATCGCGCCACCCGCCATGCCTATGGCGAGATGCATCGTTATGCCCGCATGATGCCGGCGGCCTTTGCCACTTATGAGCAGATGTGGGTCGATATCGGCCGCAGCCATTATGATCCGGTCGGCCTCGTGGTGTTCCAGCGCGAGGATGACAGCTGGATCAATGCCTCCCTCGCCGACATGGACGAGATGGGCATCGGCTGGCGCGAGATCGAGGTAACGGCAGTGCCGGAGCTTTATCCGATGATCGCGCCGGAGGGCCTGACCCGCGCGGTGGCGATGGAAGGGGCAGGGGTGCTGTTTCCGAGCCGCATCGTGACCGATCTGGTGGTGCATCTGTCGCTGAAGGGTGTTGCCTTCCACGCCAACACCAAAATCGCCGCCATCGATCCCGAGACCGCCAGCCTGACGACGGCGGACGGCAAACAGCATCAGGGCGATTATATCGTCATCGCCGCCGGCGCCTGGGCCACAAGGCTGGTGCCGGAGCTGGCCACTGAAGCAACACCCTCCCGCCAGGCCGTCATCTTCGTCGCCCCGCCGGTGGAACTGGCCACCCAGTGGCAGGTGGCGCCCGTCTTCTTCGATCTCGGCAAGGACAGTGGCACCTACACCCTGCCGCCGCGCCCCGGCACCCGCCTCAAGATCGGCGACCATGAATTCACCCGCCGGGGTGATCCCGATGGCAGCCGCATCGCCGATGACGGCGATGTCGAGCGCCTGATGAAGGCCGCCAGCCTCTCCTATGCCGGGTTCGAGCGGTACAGCGTGCTGGAGCGCAAGGCGTGTTTTTACACGGTGACGGATGATGAACGTTTCATCGCTCGCCCGATCGGCCCCAAAGCCAGCCTGCTGTCAGCCTGCTCCGGCCACGGTTTCAAGCTGGGAGCGCTGATGGGGGATTTGATGGCCAAGGGCATCGCCCAGGGTGAGCCGTTTGTGCACTAATCCAGTTCGGGCCTGAGAGTCTCGACCTCGGGGTTGGGAACCATGCCTGTGACATATGTGAGGCAGCTATGGTTATATTGTTTTGGGGGAGGTCCGCCATCATCAACTTCATCCAGGCGCGAATTTGATTATCTGAGGTAACGTGCCTCCTTTTGAGTCGATTTAGTTCGAACTCATATCGAGTCTCGGCAACATGAGCGCGGCCTCAAAGATGTAAGGATCTGAAACTTTTAGCATGGCCATGAAAGCTGGCCGAACTTCAGACCTTTGATCCCTGCGGGTCTCTGGCTCGGCTGCCCCCCTGCAGCCTGCTGTCAACTTGCCCTCACTACGGCCTAGCCTGCCCTGCCATGGGCACACGCATGCGCGCTATGGAGCTTCCGGATTTGTTGGGCGGATATAAGTGGGCTTGGCGTCGCCTCGCTAAACACAATCCTTAAAGGGAGTTGATCGAGCCCCATACTTTGGAGCATCGAATAATCGGGTCACAGAAGTACTTTAGCTTAAAGTGCGCCGCTTCGTATCGCGTCAAGTATTCGCGTATCGGCACAGCAGCCACCGTCGATAACTTCCTGTCCATATCCTGAATGCATGTGCGAGCGGCCCCCAGAGGCTGAGGCTGCGTCAGTTATAAATGCTGCGCGCGACAGATTACGGAATGTGGTTCCCAATGGTAGAGGATTATGGCAATATGAGACGATCCAAAATGGCATGAAGTGCACAGGTAAGGTGCGTGCTTACTGAAATTGTCTACATTCCCATGTGTGGCGATAGTAATATTGGGTCAATTTAAACGCATATGTATTAAATCTGTAGTGGGGTAGCGACATGGCCGAAGCTGTAGAAAAAATATCCCCATCATTCGCTGTAAAGGCTGCGACATACATGTCGTTAATTTCTTTGACTATATCGCTTATTGCTGGGTCGTATGGCTTGTATGATACGTTTGTGGTTAAAAAACAGAAAGAACGTGATGAGGCGATTTCTGATGTGAGGGCCGCAGTCAAAAGGCTAACTGAAATTAATGCAATGTCTATTACTGCATTTATGAACAAGCCTGAGGCGGGTATGTACATATCTCAATCAAGTAATCCAGAGAAAATAGCCTTACTTGCTTTATCTGATAAGATAATATCTCAGACAGAAAAAAAAGGAATCGTAAATCAAATAGATGCAGGTACATTTTTTCTCCTTGCTTCGGAGCAGTTGAATTTCGGTAACGCACTACTTGCAAATAAATATGCTAATTATTCTGTATTGTCATCAGGGGGGAATAAAGCGATTGAGGCCGAGGCTTTAAGAATAGAGGCGAGATCTAAATTTGCGCCGAGTTCTATACAAGACAGAGAAGAAGGGCGGCGGATTTACAATAAGGCAAGAGACATGGTGAGGAATTTTTCATCTCTGGTGAGTCCTCAGGTGGAAATAAATATTGTATCTGATCTTATGGTTTCGGAAGCAAATTTTGGAGACTGTGAAAAGGCAAAAGATGCTGCCAAGGAGATTGTAAGTATAGCTCAAAATGGTGGTATATCTCAGAAAACTCTTTCCGTTTTTTTTCAGCCAATGAAAGCTAATAGTTTAAAGACATCTCAATGTATTGGAGAGATATTATAATATGTAGACAATGAAATTGCGTATATTGGAGGGGTGCGATGGTTTCTCGGAGATCCGTGATGTTTGGCTTGGGTGCGTCTGCATTAATTAATCCAAGGGCACGGGCAGATATGTGGTGTAACGAGCCCGTACCGATTCCGATAGATCCATTTGGGCATTTTATTGTTGGCCAGCGGTGCCAAGTGGGTCTGTCTTACGTAAATCCAGTTGCGCGGCAGAGGAAATCTCAGTGGTGTTGGGCAGCATCTATTAGTGGAATATTTAGTCAGCACGGCTTTAAAGTGTCTCAGGAAATAATAGTCGATGAAATATACGGTGGCGACGTGAACTTACCTGCCTGGGGTCCGACTATAGCCTCAGCTACGTCGAGAAGTTGGGTAACGGATGGCGAAAGCGTAAGTAGGTCATTTGACGCTGATTGTCAGGTTTTGCTTGATTCCCAGTTTGGCGTGCGAGATTTATACACAGCAAATGTTGTTGGGGAGGAGTTGGCGAGCGGAAATCCATTAATAATAGGATGTGTTGGGCACGCTATGGTTTTAACTGCGATTACATTCGATCAGTTCAACAATGGCACTTACAATATTGTCGAGGCTATTGTCCGAGATCCGTGGCCTGGGAACCCTTCCAAGCGTATGCTTACAGCGCAGGAGTGGTGGGGGACTCAGTTTCTTGCCAAGGTCGAAGTGACTGAAAACTGAGATCTCATTTTTGTAAAATGTTTCCCGCACTGGATCTTATTAATATTAAGAGGCTGGATTTTTTTTGAAATAATAAGAGTTAATTTTAATTTAAGGTATTTATTTATCTATTATAGCTAATTATTGTGAATTTTTTGCTGAGTTGATTGGATTGTCGGACCGGGGCTGTTTGGCGGACTGTCTGCCTACATCCTGCTGATTTGTTCCTATTGTAACCGGCACCCGCCGGGTATAAGTCCCAGATCATGACCTCCTCATCGCCCCGCACCATTCGCCGTCTGCCTGAAACGCTGGTCAACCGCATCGCGGCCGGCGAGGTGGTGGAGCGGCCAGCGGCGGCGCTGAAGGAACTGGTGGAAAATGCGCTCGATGCCGGCGCGACCCGCATCGAGGTGGCGCTGCGCGATGGCGGGCGTGGGCTGATTTCCGTGACCGATAATGGCCATGGCATGAGCCCGGAAGGCCTCGCGCTGGCGGTCGAGCGCCACGCGACCTCCAAACTGCCGGATGATGATTTGCTGCGGGTGCAGTTCCTCGGCTTTCGGGGTGAAGCGCTGCCTTCCATCGGCGCGGTGAGCCGGCTTACACTGACGAGCCGGGCGGCAGGCAGTGACGAGGCCTGGGCGCTCAGTGTCGAAGGCGGGGTGCGCGGCGAGCCGATGCCGGCGGCGCTGTCGCAAGGCACCCGCGTTGAAGTGCGCGACCTGTTTTATGCCACGCCGGCGCGGCTCAAATTCCTGCGCGCAACACGCACGGAAGCGGCAGCGGCGGTCGATACCGTCGAGCGCCTCGCCATGGCGCATCCTTTCGTCAGCTTTACCATCGATGCCGAGGGCAAGAGCCCGGTGCGGCTTTCCGCGCAAGGCCGGCTGATGGGGGCGGACGGGGACGAGGAGGCGCTGTTCGAGGCGCGCCTTGCCCGGCTGGGCGCTGTGATGGGGCGGGATTTTCAGGAAAATGCCGTGCGGGTGGATGCACGGCGCGAGGGGCTGAGGCTCACCGGTTATGCCGGCCTGCCGACGCTCAACCGGCCGACGGCGCAGTACCAGTATCTCTTCGTCAATGGCCGCCCGGTGCGGGACAAGCTGCTGCAGGGCGCCGTGCGCGGCGCCTATATGGATTTTCTGGCGCGTGACCGTCATCCGATGCTGGCGCTGTTTCTGGAAGCCGACCCGCTTACCGTTGACGTCAATGTGCATCCGGCCAAGGCGGAGGTGCGCTTCCGCGACCCTGGCCTTGTGCGCGGGCTCATAGTGTCGGCGCTGAAGCAGGCGCTGTCAGGCGCCAGCCATCTCGCCACCACCTCCAACGCTGCGCCGGCGCTTGCCAGTTTTCAGGCCGGGCTGGCGCAGGGCGGGGGCGCCATGACGCTGCCGCAGCGTCCGCAGGTGCCCGTGAACGGCTGGGGCGGGGGCAACTGGCGGCCGGCCACGCCCTCTGCCGCCGAACGTCAGGGCGCCTATGAGTGGGGCGCGCCCCCGGGTCCGGCCGGCGGCGGTTTTGCCGAACCGGCACAGGCGAGTTTCATGGAGGCGCTGCCGCCATCGGCGCGCACCGAGACCGTCGCTTACGATGAAGATGGTGTGGTGGCCGAGGCGCCGGCGAATGAGGCGGCTGTGCCGTTCACCGCCCATCCGCTGGGCGCGGCGCGTGCGCAGCTGCACGGCACCTATATCGTGGCGCAGACCGAAGGTGGCATGGTGCTGATCGACCAGCATGCCGCGCATGAGCGCCTCGTCTATGAGCGCTTCAAGGCGGCCTTCGTCGATGGCGGCGTCAAGCGCCAGGGCCTGCTGCTGCCCGAGGTGGTGGAGCTGGAAGGCAGCGGCGCCGAACGGGTGCTGGAACGCGCGGAGGATTTGGCCGAGCTTGGCCTTGTGGTCGAGAGCTTTGGCGAGGGCGTGGTGGTGGTGCGCGAAGTGCCGGCGCTGATTGCCCACAAGCTCAATGTCCAGCAGCTGGTGCGCGATGTGGCGGATGAGCTCGCCGAGATGGAAGCCAGCCTTACCTTGCGCGAGCGGCTGGACCGGGTGTGTTCCACCATGGCCTGCCACGGCTCGGTCAGGGCGGGGCGGGCGCTGACGGTTGACGAGATGAACGCGCTTTTGCGCGAGATGGAGCGCACGCCCGGCAGCGGCCAGTGCAACCATGGCCGGCCCACCTACATTACCCTCAAACTGTCTGACATCGAGCGGCTGTTCGGCCGTTCGTGAGCAGTGTTATGGTGAACGGGCGTGAGGGAGCCGGCCTTTTTGCCGGCCTGCCCGCGCCCCCGCCGTCTGTGTCTCAAGTGCTGCAATTGCCCAGTGTCCCTGACCGGAAGAGAGCCAGCCCATGACCGCCACCCCGCCGGAGCCGCCCGACCTCAATCTCAGCCTTGAGCAGCTGGCCTATATTGCCGTCAAGGCACGGGAATTTGACGTCAAGGAAGAGGCAACCGATCCCGATTCCGGCTCTGACGGGCCGGACGATATGGAGATCGACGTGCTGCAGGACGGGCTGGATGACGCGACGGCCGAAGAACTGGCCGGCGCGCTCGGCGAACTCAATGATGACGAGCAGGCTGAATTTCTTGCCATCCTGTGGATCGGGCGCGGGGATTATGAGGGCAGCCAGTGGGAAGAGGCGCTGGATGAGGCCACCGCCCGGCCGGGGGCCCGCTTCGTCTCCTATTGTCTGGCACAGCCTATGCTTTCCGATTTCATCGAAACCGGGTTGCAGGAACTCGGCATCGATATATCGGACTATGAGAATGCGCATCTCTGATCCCGCGTGCCGCCATGCGTGAGGCGGATTCCCTGCCGTATCGCCCCGCCATCCGCCAGGCGCTTGCCGCCTGGCACCCCGACCTTGAGCCCGACCCCGACGAGGAGGGGCTGGAAGGGACTGCCGGGCGGGCGGAAGAAACTGCCCGGCCCGAGACGCCGGAAGAGCAGATATTGACCTATGAGCCGGTGGCCGAGCCCTCCGGCCCCGGTGCGCCGGGGCCGTTGCCGCGGTGGGTGCCTTGGGCTGCGGGCGGCGGCGCCTTGCTGGCTCTGCTTGCCGCCGGCCTTGCCGGCACCGCGCTTTTCATCGTGCTGACCCGGCCGGTGCCGCCGGCCGGGCTGGCAGCGCAGCTCACCCGGCTAGATCAGCAGCAGGCCGACATTACAGCCCTGCGCAACCGCCTTGCCGATCTTGACGAGCGGCAGTCTGCTGCCGTGCGTTCCTCCGTGGAGCTGACCGCCCAGTTGGGTGAGCTCGATAAACGGGTGACGGCGAGCGTCCGGAAGGCGGTTTCCACCCGGCAGGAGGATGCCGCCAGCCTTGCCGCCGGCCATCCCACCATCCAGCCGGGAGACCAGATCAGCGTTTCCACGGCCGGCGTCACCGTCTATGCCGAGCCCAATACCGGGTCGGAGGCGCTGCTGCGCCTCAGCCTCAATGACCGGGCGACGGTGGTTGGCAGTTTCCTCAGCCTGGCGGAAACGCGCTGGTACCAGATCCGGATTTTTGGTCATCCGCGCTTCAATACTGGCTGGGTGGCAGAACGCGAACTCTATCCTTAAGTAAAAACCCCTATCCTTTTGAGCGACCTTTAATAAACCTTTCTTGATCTGTGTCACCGGAACCGGGGCTGTTAGGCTTTAAGGATTACAGACCTGAGCATCCTGATGTGCAGAAGCATTGCGGGGTGCTATCCTGACGTCTGGTGGCACGCCGTTCGTAAGAGCATGGTTCTGCCCGGCGTAGCCCAGTCCCGTGGCGGAAGATGACTGCAACCCGCTTCACCCTGTCTTCAAGGCTCATTGCCGGCCTGCTGATCGTCTCGGCAGCGACGCTCATCTTTGGCGTCTATAACCTCAACAGCGATCTGCACGAGGCAGAAGCCACCTCCGGGCGCAACAGCCTTAACCTCGCCCGTGCCATCGAGAGCGAGATTACCCGCAGTGTCGAGCTGTATGATCTGGCGCTGAACGGGGCGATCGATGCCCTGAAGCTGCCGGGCATCGATGCGGTGAGCCCGGAAATCCGCCGCTATGTGCTGTTCGACCGATCGGCGGCCAAGCCCTATTTCGGTTCGATGTTTCTGGCCGACGCCAGGGGCAACTTCATCGACACTGCGTCCGGCGAGAATACCGGCGGCGTGAACATAGCGGACCGCGACTATTTCACGGTCCAGCGTGAACGGGACGGTATCGGGCTATACCTGAGCAAACCCTTCACCAGTCGTCTGCGCCACAATGAAACGAGTGTGGCCCTCAGCCGCCGCCTGCCGGATGTCGATGGCAAGTTTGCCGGCATCGTCGCGGCAGTACTGCGCATGAACTACTTCCTCGACCTCGTCCACCGCATGCGGCTGGAGGGGGATTCCGTTATCACCATCCTGCGTGCCGATGGCACCATCCTGGTGCGTGAGCCCTCCGCCGATGGCAACGCCGATACCGGGCGGCAGCTTTCCTTCGATAGCCAGCTGCTGACAGCCTTCAGCCAGAGCGAGGGAACCTTTACCCGTCCGTCGCTGGTGGATGGCGTGCGCCGGGTCTACAGCTTCGTGCGGCTCAAGGATGTGCCGGTCATCGTGGTGATCGGCCAGTCGGTGGAAGGCATCCTCACACGCTGGTGGCAGCGGGTCTGGCTTTTTGCCGGCATCGGCCTTGTTCTGGGGGCGTCTGCTATCACGCTGTCTTTGCTGCTACGCCGTGAATTCCGCCGCCGGATGGCGATGGAAGACCAGCTGATGGCGATGGCCCGGGCCGACGCGCTGACCGGCCTTGCCAACCGCCGTGCCTTTGACGATTGCGCCCAGCAGGAATGGGCGCGCTCCATGCGCACCCGCCTGCCGCTCTCGGTGCTGATGATCGATATCGACGCGTTCAAGAACTTCAACGACCGTCACGGTCATATGAATGGCGACATCCTGCTGGTGGCGGTGGCGAAGCTGATCGCCAGCCGTGCCCGCCGGCCGGCCGATCTGGCGGCGCGGTTTGGCGGCGACGAGTTTGCCCTCATCCTGCCGGAAACCCCGCCGGAGGCGGCCGAGGCCATTGCCCAGAGCCTGCGCGAGCAGGCCGAGGCGACCGGGCGCGAGGGCGGCAGCGAAGCGAGCCGCATCACCCTCAGCATCGGTCTTGTCAGCGCCGTCGGCACCTCGGACCAGACGATTGGCGGGCTTGTGGCGGCAGCCGATGCTGCGCTCTATGAGGCCAAGCGTTCCGGCCGCAACCGTGTTGTTGTTGGCAGGATCTAGAGGCCACCGTTTGGCTAAAGGCTCAGGCCAGGCTGAGGCGCACCCGGCGGTTCTGTTTGCCCTTCTTTTCGATGGCGGTGATGAGTGCGGTGCCGATCTCCCCGGTCGAGCGCACATGGGTGCCGCCGCAAGGCTGCAGGTCGAGCCCGGCAATCTCCACGAGGCGCACCTTGCCGGTGCCCATCGGCGGCTTTACCGACATGGTCTTGACGAGGCCGGGATTGGCTTCCAGTTCCTCGTCGCTGATCCAGCGTTCGGTAACCGCTGCATCCTTGATGATCATCTCGTTGAGGCGCTTGCTGAGCTCGTCCTTGTCGAGCCCGGCTTCCGGAATGTCGAAATCGAGCCGCCCGTCACCATCGCCGATGGCGCCGCCCGTCACCGGATAAGGCAGCACAACGGAGAGCAGATGCAGCGCCGTATGCACGCGCATGCGCGCATAACGCAGCGGCCAGTCGAGGATGAGTTCCACCGTCTCGCCCGGCTGCGGCAGCGCTTCGGGCGCGATGCCGCTGGTCTGGTGGCGGATATGGTCGCGGCCGGCGCCGTAGACGGTATTGGCGATGGCAATCTCGCTGCCATCGGCGCGGCGCAGGGTGCCGCTGTCGCCGGGCTGGCCGCCGCCCTGGGCATAGAAGACGGTGCGATCGAGTTCGATGCCGCTGTCATCGACGGAGAGAACGCGCGCGGTGGTCTCGCGCAGATAGGCATCGGCCCTGAACAGGAGATCGGTCTTCATGGCGTGGCTCGGCTGGCTGGCAGGTCGGGCGGCAGGGTCTTGCCGGTTGCCGCACGGTAACGTCCCGGCACCGGGGATGAAAGGCGCTTGCATCCGGCTGCCGTCGGTAAAATCGCCCCAATGTGAACGGGCTCTCGCCGGTGAAGGTTGCGGCCCCGGGCGGCGGGAGGCTCAGGCCGCCGGGCGCTGTGCCGGCAGCAGCAGGGGCAGGCCTGCCAGCAGCAACGGGATGCAGGCAATCGGCACCACCATCAGGAACCCGAACTGCTTGAAGCCGAGCGCGCCGATGAGGGCGCCGACGAAATAGAACCCGACCAGCGCCAGCAGCAGCAGGAGCTTGGCCTTGTCGGCCCGTACCGGCGGATAGGGCAGGCCGGTATCTGCATCCACCGCGCCATTGATATAGCCGAGCTTGCCGAACTCGATGCCGATATCCGTCACCATGCCGGTCAGATGCGTGGTGCGGATGCGGGAGGAGGAGATCTTGGTGATGATGGCGTTCTGCTCACCCATGATGAAACAGAGCAGCGGCGCCGTAACGGCGACGAAGAAGGGCAGATCGCCGCGCAGGGTGCCCAGAAGGCCGAAGACCATCAGCAGGACGGCTTCCAGCAGCAACGGCAGGGAATATTGCCGTTCCGGCGCATGGCGCCGCCCCCAGTTGATGAGAATGGCCGAGGTGGCAGCGCCGGCGGCAAAGGCAATAACGGCGGCGATGCCCGCCAGCACCAGCGCCGTTGCACCCAGCACCAGATCGTCGGCGATGGCGGAGATGATGCCGGTCATGTGCGAGGTGTACTGACCGACGGCGAGAAACCCGCCGGCATTGAGCGCGCCGGCGATGAAGCAGAGCGTGCAGCCAAGCTGGGCGTCGGCGCGCGCATCCCGGGCAGCGGCAGTGACGCGGTGAAATCCGTCAGGCAGGCGGAAGCGGGCGGTGGCGGCAGAAGGGTGGCGCGGGCTGGCCGGCATGGCTCACCAGATATCGGGGCGCAGGATCGCCTCCCGAAAGGGGCGGCGGAAATCCTATTTCCGGTCGCCGCAGGCTTCCTGTCAATGCGCTGTAATATTAAGGAGAAGATGTATATTTTATATCTATTTAAAATAATGGCCTGTGCTGTTAGGCTTCCGGTAGCCGGTTTCTGGCTCCAATCGGGGCGTGCCGGTGAATGGGGGGAGTCTTCAAAAGTCTGGAGGCTCTGACATGCAGCTCAGCATCGTCGACAATCGCAGCGGCACCAACAATCCGGCCATCTATTTCGGCATCATCGGCCAGACGGCCGGCGGTGAGTGGGGGTATGTATCGGCATCGAGCGGCGATTTCGCTGCCGCACCGGCACCGCAGCCGGGCAACAGCTTTCCGGCAACGGTCGATTTCATGCCGGCGGCGCAGGCATTGCAGCTCAATCTCGCCGGGCCGATCATTGCCGGACGGTGCTTTCTGTCGCTCGGGCAAGGGCTTTCCATCCCGATCAGCAGCGTGGGCTTCGTCGGTCCGGATTTTCTCGACACGCAGAGCCCGAACGGGTCGATCACCTATGACAAGATCGAGTTCACGCTGAACGGTTCGGGGCTCAACTGCAACACGACCTGTGTGGATTTTTTCGGACTGTCGCTGACGCTGGCCCTTTCCGGCAGCAGTGCGGCCGGCCCGCTCGGTTTTCAGCTCTCCCGCGACGCCATCATGGGCAAGTTCGGCGGAGTGCCGGTTTCGAGCCTCGTTTATTCGCAGCGGATCCTGAGCCCGGGCTCTCTCAACGGTATCGATTGGCTCAAACCCTATATCGATGAGTGCTGGAAACACTGGACACAGGCAAACCCGCTTGAGCTGACCGTCAACGGGCTGAGCGTTAGCGGATATCCCGATGCCTCGGGTACCTTCGTTTTCACCGGGGACCAGTCGCCGCACACCGTAGGCAAGCCGAGTTCCTATGAGGTGTTTTCCTGCTCCGGCGTCTTTCAGCCGCAAGGCAGCGGCAGCGCCGGGGCCATCGACGCCGGCATCAAGCAGATGATGGTCACGGCGATCAATCGCGGCATGTTCACGAAAAGCCCGTCGCACTGGGGCGATCACAAGATGTTCTATCGTTACAGCCCGCCGGACTATCTGGGGAGCAATCCCTATGCGGCCATCCTGCATTCGCTTGGCGTCGGCAAGCTCTGTTATGCCTTCGCGTGGGACGATGTCGAGAATGACTCAACCGACATGAGCGGCAGTCCTGCAGATCTGATGACCATCACGCTCTACTGAGCCTGAAGGGCGTCCGGACCGGGTTTGCAGGCCGGTCCGGACGTTTTTGCGGCAGTGCACACAAAATTGCGGTTGACCCCGGGGCCTTAAGGGCGGGAAGTCGCGACCGGCAAGGGATGAACAATCCTGCCCTGCCGGCTCGCTCTTTGCCGGCAGCTCTTCAGGGCAACAGGGGACGTGCCAAGGGATGGTTGATATTGAAGAGGCGCTGGCGGGGGCCGGCACCGGACGGTTCCAGTACCGGTTGCTGGGGATCTTCGGCCTTGTCTGGGCGGCCGATGCCATGCAGGTGCTGGCGGTTGGCTTTACCGCGGCGTCGCTGGCCGGCGGGTTCGGCATGTCGGTGCCGGAGATCCTGCAATCCGGCACGGTGTTCTTTCTCGGCATGATGATCGGCGCGGCGCTTTTCGGCCGCCTGGCTGACCGGATCGGCCGCCGCCGAGTGCTGCTGCTGATGGTGGCGCTTGATGCCCTGGTGGGGCTCGCCTCCGCCTTCTCGCCGACTTTCCTTGTCTTTGCGGTCTGCCGCTTCATCGTCGGGCTTGCCGTCGGCGGCATCCTGCCGGTCGATTATGCGCTGATGGCCGAGTTCCTGCCGGCAAAGAGCCGCGGGCGCTGGCTGGTGGCGCTGGAAGGTTTCTGGGCCGTTGGCACCGTGGCCATCGCGCTTATTGCCTGGGGGCTCAAGGCCGGGGAGGTCGCAGACCTCTGGCGCTGGGTTGTCGGGCTCATCGCCCTGCCGGCCTTTGCCGGATTTGCCTTCCGCCTCGGTATTCCGGAATCGCCGCGTTTCCTGTTGCAGCAGGGCCGGATTGCCGAAGCCGAGCTGATCATCAACCGGGTGCGTATTACCAATGGCGCCGAGCCGCTGGCGAATGGCGCCCTGTCGCCCGAACTGCGTTCGGACATTGCCGCGCGTGGAACCGCTGCCAGCCTGCTGTCGCCGACCTTGCGCCAGCGCACGCTTGCCATCATGGCGGTGTGGTTCCTGGTGTCGGTTGCCTATTACGGCGTCTTCCTCTGGATCCCGGCCAAGCTCGCCGGCCAGGGTTTCGGCTTCGTGCGCGGTTATGATTTCCTCGTGCTGCTGGCAATCGTGCAGCTGCCGGGATATGCGCTTGCCGCCTACGGGGTCGAGCGCTGGGGCCGCAAGGCGACGCTGGCGGGTTTTGCCCTCCTGAGCGCGGTCGGCTGTTTCCTCTTCACCCTCGCAGCGTCGCCGGCTCTCATCGGCTTTTCGCTCTGCCTGATGAGCTTTGCGCTGCTGGGCACCTGGGGCGCGCTCTACGCCTTCACGCCGGAGCTATATCCGACGGCGAGCCGGGCGACCGGCATGGGCATGGCCGGCGCCATGGCCCGGCTTGGCGGGCTTGCCGCTCCCTCGGCGGTGGCGCTGGTGGTGACCGACAGCATGACGCTGGCGGTTGGCATCTTTGCCGGCCTTCTGGTGCTGGCAGCGCTCGCCACCCTTGCCGTGGGCGTGGAAACCCGCAAGGCGGCGGTCGGCTGATCTGCCGGCAAGAGCCTTAAAAAAAGAAACCCCGCCGGCCCGGCTGCCGGCGGGGTTTCTTTTTTGTGGACCTCAGGCCCGGATCAGAACGGAGAATCCGGGAAATAATATTCCATCGCATTGTCCTTGGTGACGAGCGTGGCATTGAGGATGTAGCTGCCGCGCACCGGCACCTGATCATAGAAATTGGCGACCGTCAGCTCCAGTGCCGTTGCCACCATGGCCGGCGGATAGAGCACATCGACCGGGATCATCGCATCGCCGTCGGCCACGCGCTTGATCATCTCCTTCATGCCGGCGCCGCCGACGACGAACTTGATGTCCTTGCGGCCGGCCTGCTTGATCGCTTCCAGCACGCCCACGGCCATATCGTCATCCTGGCACCAGACAGCATCGATCTTCTGGTACTTGGAGAGATAGTCCTGCATCACCTTGAAGGCATCGTCACGCGACCAGTTGCCGAACTGCTTGTCGAGCACCTTGATCTTGCTGCCGGCAATGGCGTCGTCAAAGCCCTTCTGGCGTTCCTCGTCGATGACGATGGGCAGGCCGCGGATGACGACGATGTCCCCGCCACCCGCCAGCTTTTCCTTCATATAGTCGCCGGCCACCCGGCCGAGTTCCGGGTTGTTGCCGGCGACATAGAGGTCGGCGACCGTGTTGTCGGAAAGCGCCCGGTCAACCACGGTGATGAAGGTACCCTTGGCCTTCACCTGGCGGATCGGGTCGGTCAGCTCGTCGGAATTATGCGGCAGCGTCACCAGCGCATCGATGCCCTGGGTGGAAAGATCTTCCAGCGCATTGGCCTGCGAGGCGCCGTCCGGCGAGGTCTTGACGATGATCTTGAGGCCGGGGTGGTTGGCCTCCAGCAGCTTGGCGGCACGTTCGGCATGGAATACCACGCCGCCGGTCCAGCCATGGTCCGCCGCCGGGATGGAGACGGCGATAGTCACCTTCTTGTCGGCCGCCCCGGCACTGCCGGCGGCAAGGCCGGCGAGCGCGAGAGAGAAGGCGCCGATCAGCAGTTTGCGCATCATGGGGTTTTCCTCCGGTCTTATCCTGCGGGCTTCGGATCGCGACAGAAGGGAGGCCCGCTTGCCCCCTTGTTTCCCTCACTGGCGCCGCATCAGCGAGCGCTGGACCAGCATGGCGATGATGATGATCGCGCCTTGCACGGCACCGATGAGGTATTCGCTGACAAGGTCGGAGAGCACCATGATGTTGCCCACCACCTCGAGAATGAGCGCGCCGCAGATGGTGCCCCAGATCCGCCCCACACCCCCGCGCAGCGCCGTGCCGCCAATGACGACCGCGGTGATGGCCTGCAGCTCCCACAGGAGCCCGGTGGTGGAAGTGGCGGCGCCGAGGCGCGGCACATAGAGCAGCACGGCAATCGCCACGCAGACGCCCTGCAAAATGTAGGTAAGGGTGCGCACCCGCCCGACCGGAATGCCGGAATAGCGCGCGACATCCTCATTGGAGCCCACTGCGACCACATGGCGGCCGAAGGGCGTCTTGTAGAGGAGAAAGGCGCCGAGCGCGGCAACCACGAGAAAAGCGATGACTGGCACCGGCACCCCCAGAACATCGCCGAAATAGGCCGGGCGATAAAGGGTGCGCAGCGGCTGCGACTTGATGGCGATCGACCCGCCCTCGGCCAGATAGATGGTCAGGGCCCGGTAGATGCCCATGGTGCCGAGGGTGACGATGAAGGGTTCGATCTTGCCAACCGTGGTGATGAGGCCGTTGCCGAGCCCGCAGAGCGCCCCAACGCCGATTGCCATGGCCATGGCGGCAAACAGCAGCATGCCGCTGCCATCAAGGCTGCCGGTATTGAGAAACAGGATCATGGTGCCGGCCACGAAGGCGGTCATGGAGCCGACGGAAAGATCAAGCCCGCCCGAGGCGATGACGAAGGTGGCCCCCACCGCGATGATGGCGATGAAGGCCGAGCGGGTGGCAACATTGGTGAGGTTGGCAAGGCTGAGGAAGTTGTCGTTGACGAAGGCGCCCAGCACCAGCAGCACCGCCAGTGCGAGAAAAGGCGCAAGGGCGCGCAGGTCAAGCCGGCCCGGGGCCGCTGCCTGCCGGGCCCTGTCGCCGCCGCCCGCCGCCGCCTTGTGATCGCCGGTCACGTTACCGCTGCTCATGCTGCCCCGCTGCTGCTGCCAGTATCGAAGTCGTTGCCGATGTCGTTGCCGATGTCGCTGACGCCGGTGGCGTAGACGACGATATTGTCTTCCGTCATCGCTTCGCCGCTCACCTCGCCGGCAATGCGCCCGCCCTGCATGACGAGGATGCGGTGGCAAAGGCCGATCAGCTCCTGCATCTCGGAGGAGATGACGATGACGGCCATGCCCTCGGCGGCAAGCCGGGCGATGAAGGCGTAAATCTGCTGCTTGGTGCCGATATCGATGCCGCGTGTCGGCTCGTCGATGATCACGATCTCGGGGGCGAGCAGCATCATCTTGGCGATCAGCAGCTTTTGCTGGTTGCCGCCGGAAAGCTGGCCCGCGAGCATGTCGCGGCGGCGGGCCCGGATGTCGAACTCGCCGATGGCTTTGGTGAGCGCCTCTTCCTCATGCCGCGTGTCGAGGCCGAGGCCACGGTGAAAGGCTGCAAGGGCGGCAAGCGTGAGATTGACCCGCAGGTTTTGCCCCAGCAGCAGGCCCTTTCCCTTGCGGTCCTCGCTCAGATAGACGATGCCCGCCGCCATGCTGGCACGGGCGCTGTCGAAATGAACCCTCTCGCCGTGGATGCGCACACTGCCATCGCCGGGGCGAAGGCCGACGATGCCTTCCATCAGCTCCGTGCGGCCGGCCCCGATCAGGCCTGCAAAACCGAGGATCTCGCCGCGCTTGAGCGCAAAGCTGGCGCCCTCGGCAAAACCGGGCACGGTAAAGTTCTCCACCTCCAGCAGCGGTGCCTTGTCCGGAGCTTCCTTGCGCGCGGGATAAAGATTGGCCAGTTCGCGCCCGACCATCAGGCGCGCCATCTCCACCGGGCTCAGCTCCGCCGCCGGGCGGGTGGCGATGAGCTGGCCGTCGCGCAGCACGGTGACCTGGCCTGCAATCGCCGCAACTTCGGGCAGCCGGTGCGAGATATAGAGCACTGCTACGCCGCGGGCCGAAAGATCGCGGATGACCGCCAGCAGCGCCTCGGTTTCAACCGGGGTGAGGGATGCGGTGGGTTCGTCAAAGATCACCACCCGATGCGGCACCTGCAGCGCGCGGGCGATCTGCACCAGCTGGCGCTGGGCGATGGAAAGCCGGCCGACGGGGGTGCGGGGATCAATATGGGCGCCAAGGCTCTCCACAGCAGCGGCGGCGAGCGCATTCATGCGCCGGTCATCCACCATGATGCCGGCCCGCTTCAGCTCGCGCCCCATGAAGATGTTCTGCGCAACGGTGAGGTGGGGGGCGAGCAGGATTTCCTGATGCACCAGCACGATGCCGCGCGTCTCGGCATCGACCGGCCCCTTGAGGGCAACGGGCTCGCCATCGATGGCAACCGTGCCCGATGACGGGGCGAGGTGGCCGGAAAGCAGCTTCATGAGGGTGGATTTGCCGGCACCGTTTTCGCCGATCACGGCATGCACTTCGCCCGGCCGGAGGGCGAGGGAGATCTCGCTCAGCACCTCTACCGGGCCAAAGGATTTGGAGAGTTGCCGGGCTTCCAGCACCGGCACCGCCGTCGCGTGCGCGCTCATGGCCGCGCCGCGCATTTCTGCGGGCTTGCCCCTGTCACCGCCGTTCCTCCCTTTATCCCTGCTCCGGCAACCCGGGCGGGTTTTTATGGGAACATGACAACCGCTCTGCGACAAAATGTCGAGACGGCATTTTGTTTGGCAATGAAAAAAATTATGCGGAAGAGGCTCTTGAATGTTCCGTAAAAGGGCACCGGCCGGCGCTGCAGGGCGGACCGGCCGGTGTTTTCTTGAAAGGGGCAGGAAGCGCTCAGAGCGTCGACATGCCGCCATCGATGATCAGTTCGCTGCCCACGGTATAGGCCGATTCATCGGACGCGAAGAAGACGATGGCCTTGGCGATTTCCACCGGGTCGCCGAAGCGGCCGGCGGGTATCTGGCTCTGGATGTGCTCGGCGGTCTTCTTCAGTTCTTCCGCCGGCAGGCCAAGCTTGCCGTAGAGCGGGGTGGAAACCGGGCCGGGGCTCACCGCATTGACGCGGATGCCGCGGCCTATCAGCTCACCGGAGAGGGTGCGGGCCAGAGAGATGAGGGCAGCCTTGCTGGCGGCATAGACGCTGGAGTTCGGCATGCCGATATGGGCGTTGATCGAGGTGTTGAGCACGATCGAGGCCGGTTTGGCAAAGAGCGGCAACAGCGACTGGATAAGGAAGTAGGGGCCCTTCACATTGACGGCGAGGCTGCGGTCGAAGGCCGCTTCGTCCCAGCTTTCCAGCGGACCGAACTGGGCCACGCCGGCATTGATGAACAGGGCATCGAGACCGCCGAAAGCTTCGGCCACCGCTGCGGCCACCTTCTTCTGCCCGGCGACATCACCGGCATCGGACTGGATGGCGACCACGTTGCCGCCCAGCTCGGCGCGGGCCTTTTCAAGGTTTTCCGCATTGCTGCCGGTAATCGCCACACGGGCGCCTTCGGCGAGGAACTGGCGGGCGGTTTCAAGGCCGATGCCGCTGGAGCCGCCGGTGATCAGGGTGCGCTTACCATTGAGACGGGACATGATTGCTGTTCCTTTCGAGGTGAAAAGTTTGAAATCGGGGAGTTAGCGGGTGATGGAGGCGCCGCCGTCGACCAGCGAGGCAGTGCCGGTCACGAAGGAGCTGTCGTCACTGGCGAGGTAGAGGGCGGCCTGCGCCAGCTCCTCCGGCCGGGCGACGCGCTTCAGGGCGTGGAGGCCGATGATGTAGTTCTGCGCTTCAGCGGTATTGTTCATCTCGCGGTACATTTGTGTATCCGTGCCACCGGGCAGCAGCGCATTCACCCGCACGCCCTGGGGACCATATTCGGTGGCGAGCGCCTGGGTGAGGCCGACAAGGCCGGCCTTGCTGGCGGAGTAGGCGGCAGTGCCGGGGAAGGAGAAGCTGTAGCCGACCATGGTGGAGGTGAAGATCACCGAGCCGCCGCCGGCGGCGGCAATCGCCGGGATCTGGTGCTGTGCGGCATGGAAGGAGGCGGTCAGGTTGATCTCGATCGCCTCGTTCCAGCCTTCGTCGGACATTTCATGGGTCGGGCCCATACCGCCCAGAACACCGGCATTGTTGAAGGCGATATCCAGCTTGCCAAAGGTGCTGACGGCTTTTTCCACCAGCGCCTTGGCATAGGCGGACGAGCGTACGTCACCGGTGAGCGCCACGGCCTCGCCGCCGGCAGCGGCGATCTCTGCCACCAGGCTGTCCAGCTCGCTCTGGCGGCGGGCGCCGACCACGAGCTTTGCCCCTTCGCGGGCAAACAAGAGGGCGCTTGCCCGGCCGATACCGGCGCTGGCGCCGGTGATGATCGCTACCTTGTTTTCAAGCCGTGCCATTTGTCTGGTTCCTTCTTCGGGTGGGCCGGTGCGTCTGTGCTCCGGCTGTTGAAGGAACCTTACTGTTCATCTCGTCTGGCATTGATGGGGATGAAATGCTTTACTCATTCAGTTTTTATGAATGATGGTGGCGTGCAATGGACCGGCTGCGGGCATTTGAGGTGTTTGCCACCGTGGTGGCGCGCGGCAGTTTCGTCGGGGCGGCCGACGCGCTCAACACATCGCCGGCCAATGTCACACGCTATGTGGCGGAGCTTGAGGGCTATTTCGGCGCCCGGCTGCTCAACCGCAACTCGCGCACCCTGTCGCTGACGGAAAGCGGGGAGGATTTTTACGAACGCTGCCGCGCCATCCTCGACGAGGTGGCGGAGACCGAGGCGCTGATTTCCTCAAGCGCACTCAAGCCGCGCGGGCGCCTGCGCATCAATGCGCCGCTCAGTTTCGGCATCCTGCATCTGGCGCCGCTATGGCCGGAGTTTCTGAAGCAGTATCCGGAGATGAAGCTGGATGTCGGCCTGATCGACCGCGTGGTGGATATCGTGGAGGAGGGGTATGACCTTGCCATCCGCATCGCCCGTGCCGGGGCGCCGGCCAGCCACTCCACCCGCAAGCTTGCAGCCTCCCGCAACATCCTGTGCGCCTCGCCGGATTATGTCGCCGCACGGGGCGCGCCGCAGGTGCCGGCCGATCTGCCGGAGCATTCCTGCATCGGCTACACCTATGCCGCCACCGGCGATGACTGGCAGTTTTATGATGGAAACGGCCGGCTGCATTCCGTGCGCGTCAGCTGCGCGCTGCAAAGCAATAACGGTGATACGGCGCGGGCGGCGGCACTTGCCGGGCACGGCATCATCTGGCAGCCGACCTTTCTGGTGGGCGAGGATTTGCGTGCCGGCCGTCTGGTGCCGCTGCTGCCGGATTATCGCATGGCGGATATCGATGTGCTGGCCGTCTATCCCAGTCGGCGCTACCTCAGCAGCAAGGTGCGGGTGATGGTGGATTTTCTGGTCAAGGCCTTTGCCGGCGTGCCGCCCTGGGACAGGGCCTGACCCGGCCTCAGGCGTGGCCGGTGGCAAGGCCCTGGGAGAGGCGCACCCGGTTGCGCCCGGCGGCCTTGGCTTCATAAAGCGCGTAATCGGCCGCGCGCAGGGCTTCGGTCAGGCTGCTGTCGCTGGCACTGGCCAGGCCGATCGAAACGGTGAAATTGGCCGGCGAGACATCGCGGCCGGCGCGGCTGGTGAAGGGGGAAATCTCGCCGGCCACTTCCAGCGGCAGCCCCTCCACCTTGCGGCGGATTTTTTCAGCCACTTCGGCGGCGGCTTCCATCGGGGTGCCGGGCAGCAGGATGGCAAATTCCTCGCCGCCGAAACGGGCAACAAGATCGCTGGCGCGCAGGGTGGACTTCAGCGTCTCGCCGATGGTGACCAGCACATTATCCCCGACCTGATGGCCGAAGCTGTCATTGATCTGCTTGAAGAAATCGATGTCCAGCATCAGCACCGAGGTGGGCAGGCCGGCACGCCCGTCATAGGCGAGCAGCGCCTCCGCCCGTTCCAGAAAGGCGCGGCGGTTGGGCAGGCGCGTCAGGCTGTCCGTCTCCGCCAGTTCGCGTAGCTGCTGGGTGCGCAGGGCCACCCGAGCCTCGAGCCGGCGGTTGATGAGTTTCATATGGCGGTGCAGGCGCCGGCCATAGCGGTTGCTGAGCAGCAGCTGGCCAACCAGCGCCGCAGTGACGACGACGAAGATGGAAAGCAGCAGCTTGAAGGCGCGGAAGTCTTCCAGCAGTTCCTGCCGCCGCTGGTCATAATCTTCCGACACCAGGATGTTGGCGCGGCTGACGAGCGCGCCGCCGGCCCTCAAGGTGGCGGGTGTGTCGGCGATGATGGTGGCGGCAAGGTCCGCCGGCGCTGCGCCGTCATCGGCCATGGCGCCCCAGCGGGCGATGATCTGCTGCACGGAAGCCAGCAGGGTACTCGCCTCACGATCCTGCCGGACAAGGTTAAGCTCCAGCGCCGGCCCCTTGTCGGTGGGCTCGAAGATGCTCTGCACCACGGCAAGCTTGATCAGCATGGCATCGTCGGCTGCCGGGTCGAACCCGACCAGCCCGGCCTTGCCGCGCAGGGCCCCCAGTTCCATGAAGCCGCTGACCGCAAACCAGATGTCGGAATTGTAGTTGGGGCGCGAGACCTGGTCGGCCAGCTGGGTGGTGCGGGCATAACTCCAGACCGTCAGCACCGCCATCAGTGCAACAACCGGCACAAGGATGCCGGTGATCAGGCGCTGGCGGCGCGTGGCCGAGCGCAGCAGTCCCTTTTTGACGCGCGCGAGCCTAGTTGGCACGGATCTCCCCCACCTGCCAGATGGTGCGGTTGAGATAGATCTGCTGCTCCAGTTCCGGGTAGCGCCCGAACGGGTAGATGACGATCAGCGGACCCTTGTCACGGATGGCAATGTCCTGCCCGTCACGGCTGTAGGCAAGGATCGGCTGGTAGGTGGTAATGTCCGACACCGGAATGGTGATGCTGTAATCGTTAAGGGCGGTGAGGCGGATTTCGCTGACACCCGGGCCCAGCAGCGGCGTGAGCGCGCCAAGCGGCACTCCCGTCCACACATGATGCCCCCGGATTTGCAGGGCTTCGGGCAGATCGGTCTCGAGGCTGGTCGGGGGCAGGGCCTTGAGTTCGCTGAGGGTGAAGCTGTGTGTCGGCGTGTCGGTGCCGGCCGCATAAATTTTCAGCACCACGCGCTCGCTGGCGGTGCCGCTGCCGGGCAGAAGGAGCATGCCGGCAAGGGTAACCAGGATCAGCCGGCGCATCGCCGCAGCCTTGTTTTCGATCCTGAAATAAGTCTGCAAATATTCACGAAGTGCGCGCACGGCAATTCAGCCCTGATGGCCAGCTCATTGCCCGAATTCGTCAGGCAAATTCTGGCCCGATGCATACCTGCTCGGGCCGTTCAAGGAAAGAGGGTTGCGACGGTCCGGGCCGATGACTTTCTTTATTTGTAGTCTGGTTGTCGCTGTTGGCGGCTACAAGCTGCGCCGGGCGACCAGAAAAGCCCCGAGCACCAGTAATATTGCGCCGAGCCCCGGCATGAGATTGGCCTGAAGCTCGAGGCGCGGCGCGCGGATCGCATCGATGACGAGCCCTGCCAGCAGCTGGCTTGCCACCAGCGTGGCAATGGTGGGGGCGGCGCCGAGGCGCTGGTAACCGGTAATGCCGGCAAAGACGAAGAAGGAGCCCAGCAGTCCGGGCAGCAGGGCCCAGGGGCGGAACACGCCGGCCACTTCGCCGAACCCGCTTATCCCGCTGCGCCCGACAAGCAGGCTCACCAGCAGGACAAGGCCGACGCAGGAGTTGATGACCAGCGCGACCAGCGGACTGGAGGCGGCCTCCGTCAGCCGCACCATCAGAATGTTCTGGAAGACGAGTGCGATGCCGGCGGCATACAGCAAGGCAAGGGTGAGGGCGGGGGTCATGGGATTTCCCCTCTTCTTATTGCTATTGCCGATCCCCGCCCGATGTCCGGAGGGCCTAGCCTTGCCAGCGGCTGAGGATGACGCAGGCGTTGACGCCGCCAAACCCAAAGCCGTTGGAAAGCACATGCTCCACGGAAGTGCGCCGGGTGGCGGGGCCGATCAGATCGAGCCCGGATGCCGCGGCATCCGGGCTGGTGAGGTTGAGGGTTGGTGGCAGCACGCCCTCGCCAAGGGCAAGGGCTGAGAAGATGGCTTCCACGGCGCCGGCGGCGCCGAGCAGATGGCCGGTCGCCGATTTGGTTGAGGAAATGGCCGGACTGCTCGTCCCCTCGCCAAAGACGGACCGGATGGCGGCAAGCTCGCCGGCATCGCCCACCGGGGTGGAGGTGGCATGGGCATTGAGATAGCCGATCTGCTCAGGCCTCAGGCCCGCCATGGCAAGGGCGGCCAGCGTGGCGCGGCGGGCACCGCTGCCATCTTCCGGGCCCGAGGTCACATGATAAGCGTCGGCGCTGGTGCCGTAGCCGGTAACCTCGGCCAGCGGGGTGGCGCCGCGCGCCTTCGCGTGCGCCAGGCTTTCAATCACCAGCATGCCGGCCCCTTCGCCCATGACGAACCCGTCACGGCGGGCATCGAAGGGGCGAGAGGCGGCTTCCGGCGTATCGCCGAAGCCGGTTGAAAGCGCCCGGGCGGCGGCAAAAGAAGCAAGGCCAACCCGGTCGATGCAGGCTTCTGCGCCGCCGCACAGGGCAATATCGGCCTCTCCGGCGCGGATCAGGCGCATGGCATCGCCGATGGCCTGTACGCTGGCGGCGCAGGCCGTCACCGGCGCGCCGATCGGCCCCTTGAAGCCGTGGCGGATGGAGACCTGCCCGGCGGCGAGGTTGATGAGGAAGGATGGCACGGTGAAGGGCGACAGGCGGCGGGCGCCGCGCTCCTTGACGGTATAGGCCGCCTCCACAATGCCGGGCAGGCCGCCGATGCCGGAGGCGATGACGGTGGCGGTGCGCTCACGCTCCCTTTCCGTTGCCGGCTGCCAGCCTGCCTGTGCCAGCGCCTCGGCCGCGGCCTCCATCGCAAACAGGATGAAACGGTCCATCTGTTTGCGGTCGCGCATTGGCACGGCATCGAAGTCGAACCCGTGCGGGTCGTCCTTTTTGTCCGGCACCAGCCCGCCAACCTTGGCCTCAATATCGGGCACCAGGGCTTCCGGCAGCCGGACGATGCCGGAGCGCCCCGCAATCAGGCGCTGCCAGACCGGCTTCAGCCCGATGCCGAGCGGGCTCACGATGCCCATGCCGGTGATCACGATGCGGCGGTCGGGGGATGTCATGACGGTTTCCTTTGCGATCTGGGTCAGCGGACGCGCTCGTTTTGCCACAGTAACTTTTATCATGCTAGTTAATGTGATGGCGCGCCGCCGGTTCAGGCAAAGGTCGCTCAGGAATGCGGCGTGGCCTTGTCCTCAAGGCGCATTTGCAGAAAAACGAGGTCGAGCCAGCGGCCGAACTTGCAGCCGACCTCCGGTAACAGCCCGGTCTGGATAAAACCCAGTTTAAGATGCAGGGCGATGGAGCCGCTGTTGCCGGCCTCGATGCCGGCGACCATGACATGTTTGCCAAGCGCTCTGGCCCGCGCGATCAGCGCCTGCATCAGCCCCTTGCCGATACCGCCGCCGCGCAGGTCGCTGCGGACATAGACGGAATGCTCGACGGTATGGCGATACCCATCAAAGGCGCGCCAGTCGCCGAAGGAGGCGTAACCGGCAATGCTGCCATCCGGCGCTGTCGCTACCAGCACCGGATAACCCTGCTGCCGGCGGGAGGCGAGCCATGCCCGGCGATTGTCGGCATCCACCGGCGTGTCGTTCCAGATCGCCGTCGTATTGGCCACGGCGTCGTTATAGATCGCCAGAATGCCCCCGATATCGCCGTCGGCCGCGTCCCGGATTTCCATGTCGCTCCCCTGCGGGTTTGTCTACTATAGTGGACATATATCCACCGTCAGCCGTAGCTGTCCATTATAATAAAATGAAAGTCTACTAAAATGGATGAACTCGAGCAACGCATCGGCGCCCGGATCCGGCTGGAACGCGAGAGCCGCGGCTGGTCGCTGACCGATCTTGCCGAACGTTCAGGCGTTTCCCGCGCCATGGTGCACAAGATCGAGCGGGGGGAGAGCAGTCCCACGGCAACCGTGCTGGCCCGGCTTTCCGGTGCCTTCAGCCTGTCGATGTCGACCCTCATCGCCCGGGCGGAAACCCGTGGCGGACGCCTGTTGCGCCGGGCGGAGCAGCCGGTATGGACTGACCCTACCACCGGCTATGTACGCCGACACATATCGCCGCAATCCGATCTGCCGCTCGATCTTGTACATATCGATTTGCCGGCCGGGGCCAACATTGCCATGCCGGCCTCGGCTTACACCTTTGCCCGGCAGCTGATCTGGGTGCTGGAAGGCAGCCTGATCTTTCTTGAAGGTGCCGAGCGGCACGAGATGGGCGAGGGTGATTGCCTTAAACTGGGGCCGCCTGCCGATTGCGAGTTCCGCAATGAAAGCGGCAAGCCCTGCCGTTATGCGGTGGTGCTGCTGAGCGGCCGCTGAGGACACGAAAAAGGCGGGCCTGCGTGGAAGCAGCCCGCCTTTCCGTTACCTTGGCTGTGCGGCAACCGTCTCAGGCAGCAGCCTTCAGCGTTGCCATGTCGATGACGAAGCGATAGCGCACATCGCTTTTGAGGATGCGCTCATAGGCTTCGTTGACCTGGCTGATAGCGATGGTCTCGATATCGCTGATGATGTCGTGCTTGCCGCAGAAATCCAGCATCTCCTGGGTTTCCTTGATGCTGCCGATCATCGAGCCGGCAAGGCTGCGGCGGCCGACGACCAGCGAAAAGGCACCGATCGGGATCTGCTTTTCCGGCACACCGACCACGGCCATCGTGCCCTCGACCTTCAAGAGCGTCAGATACTGGTTCCAGTCCATCGGAGCGGAAACCGTATTGATGATGAGGTCGAAGCTGCGGGCGAGCTTCTTGAACGTCTCGGGATCGGAGGTGGCATAAAAATGGTCGGCGCCGAGGCGCAGGCCATCTTCCTTCTTGGAGAGCGACTGGCTCAGTACCGTCACTTCCGCGCCCATGGCATGGGCGAGCTTGACACCCATGTGGCCGAGACCGCCAAGGCCGATGATGGCGACCTTCTTGCCCGGGCCGGCCTTCCAGTAGCGCAGCGGCGAGTAGAGCGTGATGCCGGCGCACAGCAGCGGGGCCGCGGCATCGAGCGGCAGATTGTCGGGGATGCGCAGCACGTAGTTTTCGTCGACGACGATCTTGTCGGAATAACCGCCCATCGTCGGCTGGCCATCCTTGCCGACGCTGTTATAGGTCTGCACGATGCCTTCTTCGCAATAATGGTCATCGCCGCTTTCGCAGAACGGGCAGTGCCCGCAGCTGTCGACGAAGCAGCCGACACCGACGCGGTCGCCGACCTTGAAGCGGGTGACCCCGGCGCCGACGGCCGTCACGACACCGGCAATCTCATGGCCTGGCACCATCGGGAAGATGGAGCCGCCCCACTCGTCGCGGGCCTGATGGATGTCGGAATGGCAGATGCCGCAGAACTGGATGTCGATGAGCACATCGCTCTCGCCCGGAGAACGGCGCTCGAAGGAATAAGGAGCAAGCGCCTCCCTGGCAGAAGGGGCGGCGTAACCCTTGGCCTCTAGCATGTCATCGTCCTTTGAAGATCGCGCGCGGGCCGAAGCGATAAGGATCGCCCGCAGGGAAGGAGCCGGGGCTAACCGCTGTTGCGGGGGGCCGTCCGGCTGCCCTGCTTTTGTAGGGGCGGGCGGCAAAAAGCCGGTAGCTTGATCCTGCGGGATTATTGCCTATTTCTGCAAAAGCATGCCGCACCTTGCCGGGACGGGTGCGATTTTGAGAATGAGGGGGCAGAGATGACGCATATAGGCAGCAAGCTGGTCGCGCCGGAGGCGTCGGCGCTGGAAGCCGGCGCGATGCGCGGTGAGCTTGCCGGCATCATCTCGCGCTACCTGCTCGATGATGGCATGGTGAGCACGCCGGTGCCGGGCCTGCATTTTTTCCGCCAGTCGGTTGCCCAGCACAGCGTGCATGCAATCTACCGGCCGGCCTTCGCGCTGGTGGTGCAAGGATCCAAGCGGGCGGTGCTGGGGGACCAGACCTTTGAGTATGACCATCGGCACGGGCTGCTCGTTTCCGTCGATCTGCCGATGATCTCCCATATCTTCGTGGCGGGGGCGGACCAGCCCTATCTCTGCCTCGTCATCGAGATCGACCCGACGGTGCTGCGGACCCTGCTTGCCCAATCGCCCCTGCCGGCCGCGCCGCCGGCGCCGCCTGCCGCTGCCGTGCGCGGCATTTCGGTTGCGCCGCTGGAGCCGGTGCTGATGGATGCGGTGCTGCGGCTTTGCCGCCTGCTGGATAATCAGCAGGATATCGCCGCGCTGGCGCCGCTGGTGCAGCAGGAAATTCTGTACCGCCTGCTGGCCGGCCCACAGGGGCACTGGCTACGCGATGTCGCGCTGTCGCAGGGGCATGCCCCGCGCATTACGGAGGCCGTTGCCTGGCTGCAGCGTCACTATGCCCGGCCGCTGAGGGTGGAAGAGCTGGCCCAGCAGGTCGGCATGAGCCTTTCCTCCCTCCATCACCATTTCAAGGCCGCGACAGCGCTGAGCCCGCTGCAATATCAAAAGCAGCTGCGCCTGCGCGAAGCCCGGCGGCTGATGCTGGTGGGGGAGGCGGATGCCGCCACCGCCTCGCTTCTGGTCGGCTATGAAAGCCCGTCGCAGTTCAGCCGGGAATATTCCCGGCTTTACGGGGCACCGCCGGCCCGCGATATCGCCCGCCTGCGCAGCGCCGGCCAGCCGGCTGTATTCTGAGCGGCGGCTTCAGTCGAGCAGATATTGCCAGTCAGAAACTAGCGGTGCAGGCCCGAGCTGATGCAGCCGGTCGGCCAGATCCTCCTCCGTCTGTGGGCGGCGGGTACGCTCGTCCCAGGGGTCTCCGGTTGTCAGGCGCACTGCCAGATGCGGATGCGCCGCGGGCATGCCGACGGGAAGGGTAAGGGAAAGCCAGAATCTGCCGTCGCCCCCGCTGCCTTCTCCCGAGCCAGACAGTGTGCTCACGGCAGCGCTGATACCGAGACGGGTGCCATCGCTCCAGCGCCGCTCCAGCCGGGCGGTTGCGCCCAGATCGCCGGCCAGATAGCGCCCGGCTTCCAGCGTCAGGTCAAGGCCCTGCACCGGCAGGGCGAAACTGTAGGTGGCATTCGCGGTCCACAGCCCTTGCCGCTCCACCCCTTCACCCCGGGGCAGCACGAAGGCGCCGCCGGCCCCCCAACCGGAAAGGCCTTGCCGCGAGGGCGTTAGAAAACTTGCGGCAAGACCGGTAAAGGCCGGATCGAGCGCCCCCGCTTCGGCGGCGAGCCAGAGTGGTGGGGTTGTTGGTTGGCTTTTGGCATTGACTGCCTGTTGCCAGCTTAAAAACAGCCGGTCCACATGGTGCGGAGATTGATTGGTGCTGAAGAGCGCCTGCCGGACGATGGAGGCAGCATCGTTGCCCGCAGGCGGCGGGGTTGCCAGCGGCTCGTTCGCCAGCGTTACTCTCGGTTCGGCAACCAGACCGAAGCCGGCAGCAAGATCGGCATCGACCGTCAGGCCGGCAGCGACCTGTCGCGCGGCGCCGGGGACGGTGCCGCCAATCTGCCGCCTGCTGTAGCCGGCCTGCAAATTGAGCGCGGCTTGCCAGTCCATGGTCCAGCGGGCAGATGGCGGGGCGCCGGGAAAGCCTGTCAGCGCGCGTGCGATCACCTCTTCAGCACTGCCAGTACCGCCATCGGCTCGTGACATTGCACTGCGCGGCACTTCAAACACCGGGCCGGCCAGACCTCGGGTCGCGGGTGCTACCGAGAGCGTAGCTGCTGCCGTCTTTCCATCGCTTGCCGCACCCAGTGTGCGCAGGGCCCGGCCGCGCCGCCGGGCATCCGCCGGGGCAGGATCGCTCAGCCACCAGACCGGCTGCTGCGAACGGCTGTAATCGGCACCGGCGGGGTCAAGCCCCTGATCTTCTGCCAGCTCTTCTGCTTGCCCGGGCGGCGTATTCAGGGCCGGTGGCCGGCGCCAGACCGGCAAGGGCCGGTGGAGCGGCGGCAGGGAGAGCGGCCGGCGTAGCAGGAGCATGAAGCCCGGCCGCTGCGGAGACAACGTCTGCAAGGAAAGGTTGTAGCTGTCGCTGAGGCGGGCATTGAGGCCGAAGCCATAAAGCGGCTCGCCCTGCACAAAGCCGGCTGAGGCCGCCAGCTCCAGATCTCCCGGTATGAGAGTAAGGCGGGCACCAAGGACCGGATTGAGGGCGGGGAAGGGCTTCGCCAGCCGGTAGATCGTGCCGCCGGAAAGACTGAACGGACCCACTTGCCAGTCTGTCAGCAGGAAGGCGTCCGGCTCATCTCCGGGCGTCGTGGCCGCGGAGGCGAAATTGCTGAAGCCGGCTATCAGCCCAGGTGCGGTACCTCGCGGATCGACGAGGCGCAGTTTGCCGTCCAGCGTGCCGCTGATCGGCGCGTCATCCGGGCGCAGGAGGCTGGTGGCAAGGGCAAGGCGCGGCGTCAGCGCATAATCGAGCCTGAGGCCAGCCTGATGAGCGGTGGCGAAGGTAGCAAGGCCGGCTTCGCCTTCCGGCGGAAAACCGGCATCGGGAAGCAGGCTTGAAGAAAGGGCCCGGGCCAGCGCCGGAAAAGGCGGGCTGGCGCCCGCCAGCAACAGGAAGATCAGGCCTGCGAGGCGTTGCCGGAGAGGATGGCGGTGGCGAGGCGGGCACCGGTCAGGTCGGTATGGCTGAGATCGACCCGCTCCAGCCGCGCATCGCTGAGATTGGCCCCGCGCAGCGAGCATCCCTTGAGGTGAGCGGAAGTCAGATCGGCCCCTTGAAGATTGGTCGCCCACTTGCGCCCGGATGTGCTGCCGCCATTCTCGCGAATTTCAGCCGGCCCGAGATCGGCGCCGGTGAGATCGGCAGAACGCAGGCGCGCGAAGGAAAGGTCCGCCCCGTTGAGATGGGCGCCGGCGAGGCTGCTGGCGGTAAGATCCGCCCCGGAAAGGTCTGCCATCACCAGAAGCACAGAAGATAATAAGGCCCCCGAAAAATCAACCCCACGTAGTATGGCGCCGCTCAGGTTGATGCCCCGCAGGTCGCAGCGCGAGAGATCGGCCCCTTCCAGGTCGGCACGCTGCCCGCGTTCGCCATTGCTGGCAATCCAGCGCTCATGATCGTTGATCGCGCGCTGCAGCATCAAATCTTCGGAATCGAGCGTGCGGGCAAACTGGGCGCCGGTGGTGTCTGCATTGGCCAGCTGGCTATAATCCATGCGGGTGCCGATCAGCTCCGCCCCGCGCAGATCGGCGCCGAGCAGGATCGCCCCTTCCAGCGTGGCGGCGCTGAGGCGCGCGCCCTTCATCCTGGCGCCGGAAAGGTCGCAGCCGCTAAGATCCGCATTGGCAAGGCAGCAGCCCGAAAGATCGGCGCCGGAAAGATCGGCCCCGGCGAGGTTGACGCCGGTCATATCGGCTTCGGTAAAAATCCAGCCCTTGAGATTGCCGCCGGAAAGATCGGCATGGGCAAGCATCGCCTCGCGCAGCAGCGGGGGTGGCAGGCTGCCGGAAAGCGGCGCCTCGTGCAGGTAACCGGCGATGTTGGTCTCGCGCAGGATGGCGCGTGTCAGGTCCGCGCCGCTAAGGCGCGCGCCGCGCAAATCGGCACGGGTGAGGTCGGCCCCGGTCAGGTCGGCAAGGCTGAGATCGGCCCCGCGCAGATCGGCGCTTTCGAGCCGGCAGGCGATCAGCAGGGCAGCCCGCAGCTGTGCCGAGTGGGCACGGGTGCCGTGCAGGTCGAGCCCGGAGAGATCCGCCCCGTCGAGATTCATGTGGGAAATGTCGGCACGCAGCCCGGCCGGGCGCGACGTCAGCCAGCGCCGGTGATGTGTCGACTGCTGTCCTTGCGGTCGTGACATCAGAAAAGAGCCCATTCCGGGTTGAAGAGAATCACTACCTGCTAGCTTCCTGATAAACAGGCGCAACTTCAAACGATGGAATTCAAACCTTTCAAAAAGGTGAATTTACGGCGACGTCGCCGCCGGCCCTATCCGGAAGGATTTCAGAGCAAGGCGCCGGGGTTCATCAGCCCGGAAGGGTCCAGCGCCGCCTTGATGCGGCGCATTACCTGCATTTCTGCCGGAGATTTGAGGCTGGCGAGCTTGTCGCGCTTCAGCCGGCCGATGCCATGTTCGGCGCTGATGCTGCCACCAAGGGCAAGCGCGACATCGCCGACTACATCGGTAATCTCGTCCCAGCGCTGCAGAAAGGCCTTGGAGTCGCCCCCGCGCGGAACCGAGATGTTGAAGTGGATATTGCCATCGCCGGCATGGCCGAAAGCGATGGGCCGGGCATCGGGGATACGCTCCAGCACGGCAGCGCGGGCGCGCTCCAGCAGCGCGGGCACGGCGGCCACGGGCACGGAAATATCGTTCTTGATGCTGGCGCCCGCCTTGCGCTGGGCCTCCGGGATATGTTCGCGGATGTGCCACAGGCGGGTCCGCTGGTCGAGCGAGGCGGCGACGGTGGCATCTTCCACCAACCCTTCCTCCAGCGCCTCCTCCAGCACGCCCATCAGCAGTGCGGAAAGATCAAAGGCGGTGCCGGGGGAGGTGAGCTCGCACAGCACATAGAAGTCATGGACGCCCGCAAGCGGGTTGGTGGTGGCGGGAATATGCTCGAGGCAAAGCTCCAGCGCCGGCCGTTCCATCAGCTCGAAGGCGGAGATGCTGTCGCCGGAAGCGGCCCGCAGGCGGGAGAGCAGTGTAATGGCCTTGCCGGCATCGCAAAGACCGATGAAGGCGGTTGCTGTCTGCTTCGGTGCCGGAAACAGCTTGAGCACGGCGGCGGAGATGATGCCGAGTGTGCCTTCCCCGCCCAGAAACAGGTGCTTCAGGTCATAACCGGTATTGTTCTTGCGCAGCGCGTTCATGAGGTCGAGCACGCTGCCATCCGGCAGTACCACCTCGATGCCCAGCACCAGATCGCGCGTATTGCCATAGCGCAGCGTATTGATGCCGCCGGCATTGGAGGAAAGATTGCCGCCGATCTGGCAGCTTGCCTGCGCCGCCAGCGATAGCGGGAAGAGCCGCCCGGCCGCTTCGGCCGCCGCCTGCACATCGGCAAGGATGCAGCCGGCCTCCACCACCATGGTGTACCCCTCCGTATCCACCGAACGGACGCGGTTCATGCGGCCGAGGCTGATGACGAGTTGTTTGCCGCTGCCATCCGGCACGCTGCCGCCGACAAGGCCGGTATTGCCGCCCTGCGGGATCATGGCGACGCCGACCGCGTGGCAGGCCTTGACCGTGGCGGCCAGCTCTTCGGTGCTGGCGGGCCGGGCGATGGCGAGCGCGCTGCCGCTGAAGAGGCGGCGCATCTCTTCTTCATAAGGGGCCTTGTCGCCCGCTTCCGTCAGGAGCCCGCGCGGGCCAAGAAGCGCGGCAAGCTCAGCCAGCAGTCCGGCGGTGATGTCGCTCATGGTGTGGTGCCGGCCTTGGCGGCACGCGCCAGCAGGCCCGTCGGGTCACGCGGCGCGGCGGCGCGGCGCAGCCGGTCGTTGATGGCGCGGCCAAGGCCGGTCTCCGGGATCGGCATGGCGGCAATCGCTGTGCCCGCTCCGGCATCGAGCTGGCGCAGAAAGGCAAAGAGATGAGCCGCGGCCTCCACCAGATCGCCGGTGGCGGAAAGGTTGAGCACGGCCGCTGCTCCTTCCGGCACATCGGGGCCGAAGGCCAGAAGCGCTTCTTCCGGCTGCACCGACCCGGCATGGAGCCGCAGCGGTTTTTCCGGGGCGTAGTGGCTCAGCAGCTGGCCGGGGGAGCGGGGGGCATCGGGCTGCTCCGGATCGGTCTCCACAATGTCCGGCACAATGCGGGCAAGGGTTTCCAGCGCAAGGCCGCCATGGCGCAGCAGCACCGGATGGGCACCGGTGCAGTCCACCACCGTCGATTCAAGCCCGACCGCGCAGGCGCCGCCATCCAGCACATGGTTCACATTGGCGCCGAGGCTCTCGATCACATGGGCGGCCTCGGTCGGCGAGATGCTGCCGGAGCGGTTGGCGCTGGGGGCGGCAATCGGGCGACCGACGGCCCGCAGCAGCTTGCGGGCGAGCGGGTGGGCCGGCACGCGGATGGCGATGCTGTCGAGCCCGGCGGAAACCAGCAGTGAAGCCGGACAATCGGCGGCGCGCGGCAGCACCAGCGTCACCGGGCCGGGCCAGAAGGCATCGGCAAGTTTGCGGGCGAGCGGCGTCATGATGGCCAGCGGCTCTGCGGCAGCCCGGTCCGGCACATGAACGATGAGCGGGTTAAAGCTCGGACGGCCCTTGGCGGCAAAGATCGCGGCGACGGCGCTGTCATTGGTGGCATCGCCGCCAAGGCCATAGACCGTCTCGGTCGCAAAGGCGACGAGCTTGCCTGCGCGCAAGGCGGCGGCGGCCTCTTCCACCCGGTCCGGGGGCAGAAGCTGCTGGTCGGCAGCCGGCAAGGCGGCTTCGCCAGCATAAGGCGAAGCGCTGCTGCCGCCGGGCTCGAAAGTGGCGTTGGGGGCTGTGATTTCCGGTGAGGTCGCGCGCTGGGACATGATGAATTCAGGGTATCGGCGGGGCGCCCCCGGCTTGTCAACAAAACCGCGCCCTTGCCAGCCTGCTGCCCCGGCGGGCAGTGTTGAAGGCACGGACCGACGCGGCACTGTTTCAACCGGCAGGAGAGGGCGGCCTATGGCAGGACACATCGTGACCATAGCCCAGCAGAAGGGTGGCGCCGGCAAGACGACCCTTGCCGCCAATCTCGCGGTGGCCTGGGCCGTTGCCGGCAGAAGCGTTGCGATCGTCGACATCGATCCGCAAGCGAGCCTCAGCCAGTGGCATGGCGAGCGCCCGGCCGGCACCGAGCCGATGCTCCATCTCTCCACCGTTGCCGGCTGGCGCGCGGAAAAGGAACTGCGCAGCCTGGCCGGACAATATGATCTGGTGGTGGTGGACAGCCCCCCGCATGCCGAGACCGAAGCGCGCATTGCCGTACGCAATGCCGATCTGGTGATCGTGCCGGTGCAGCCGAGCCCGATGGATTTGTGGGCAACCCGCCCGACGCTGGAGCTTGCCGCCGGCGAGGGCACGCCGGCGCTGGCCGTGCTTAACCGCGTGCCGCCGCGTGCCCGGGTGGCGGACGAGGTGGCGGCGCGCCTTGCCGCGCTGGGCGTTACCGTGGCCGCCGCCCAGCTTGGCAACCGCACCGGATTTGCCGCCGCCATGATGGAGGGGCTCACCGTGATGGATGGCAACCGCCGCAGCACGGCGCGCGAGGAAATCGCCGCCCTTGCCGCGGAGATTGCGCAGCGGCTGGCCGCCCTGCCGGAAAGGCGGCGCTGAGCCGATGTGTGGACGCCTTGTTCTGACCCGCCCGCACGAGGCGGTGGAAGCCGCCTACGCCGATGTGGAGACCGGGGCCGGAGAGATTGTGGACGACACGCCGTCCCTGCTGGACGATCCGGCCCTCTCGGCCCTTGCGCCGCGTTACAATATTGCCCCGTCCCAACCGGTGCTCGCCGTGGCACGCGGGCGCAGCGGCGTGCGACGGACGGTGCATTTTCTCTGGGGGCTGGTGCCTTCCTGGAGCCGGGACCCGATGAGCGGCCCGCGCCCTATCAATGCCCGCTCGGAAAGTGCGGCGGAAAAACCCACCTTCCGGGCCGCGCTGGAGCGGCGGCGCTGCCTTGTGCCGGTCGACGGCTTTTATGAATGGCAGACGACAGGCGCCGGCAACGGCGCAAGCGGCAGCTTCAAGCAGCCCTGGCTCTTCTTCAACGGCAGTTTTGAGGATCGCCGCCCCTTCATGATCGCCGGGCTCTGGGAGCACTACAAGGCGCCGGACGGATCCGAGCTTCTGACCTGCGCGCTGCTGACCACCACGGCCAATGCCGACATGGCGGAGATTCATGACCGTCTGCCGGTCATCATTTCGCCGGAGAATTATGCTCTCTGGCTGGATGGCGCGGCGGGACGCAAGGAGGTTGCCCACCTGCTGCGGCCGGGCGCGGAAGGGTTCCTGAGCCGGCAAGCGGTGGGCCGAACCGTAAACAGCGCCGGGCGCGAAGGGCCGGAGTGTTTTGCACCGCCTGTTGCCGAGAGCGACACTTCGCCTGTGCCGCGTCGGCGCAAAGGTGACGACGGCAGGGATGATCGGCAGGCGAGCCTGTTCTAGAATGCCAGGGACACACCAGAGAGCCGGAAGGCAGGACCGCTTGAACTGTCGCCTTGTTGCCCAGAGCTTTGTGCCCGTTCTCGTCGCCGGCCTTCTGCTGGCGGGCGGAGCGCTTGCGCAGGCCACGGGCGGGCAGGTGCCGGCCCCGCTGCTGACCCCGCCGGGGCAGCCAGTGCCGGGTGCAGGACAGAATGGTGCCCAGAACGGGGGCGCCGGCGGTGCCGGGCAGAATGCGGCTCCGGGGGCGGCTCTCGGCACGCCCGGGGGTTTGCAGCAGGGTGTGCCCCTTTCCCAGCAAAATCCGCTGACGCCGGATCAGTATCAGCGTGTGATGGGTTCGGCGGTTGCCACCAGCGGCGATCAGCTTCAGCTCACCGTCAGCCCCACCGTTACCTACACCATCAGCCTGTGGGGCATCGACGCGCCGGAGATGGAGCAGCTCTGCCGCTCCAAGCGGGGGGCGGAATATCCCTGCGGCGAATGGGCGAAGAATGCGCTGACGCATGTCATCCAGGGGCGGCAGGTCATGTGCGCCCTGCAATATACCAACAGCCGGGAGGACACGGTCGGGCGCTGCCAGCAGGCCAATATCGACATCTCTGCTGCCATGGTGGCCTATGGCTGGGCGTTTTCCTCACCCTATGTCACCAGCAATTATGACCAGATCCAGACGGATGCGCAGGCCCACCAGCGCGGCATGTGGGCGGGGCGCGTGGAGCCGCCCTGGAATTTCCGCAGCCGGCGCCATGCCAACGCCAGTGCCGATCCAGGGCCGCCGAGCGTTGCTTACGATTACGGCCAGTAAGGGCCGTCGCTGGGCTGCGCGAAGGGCAGAAACAACAAAGGCACCGCCGGGGCGGTGCCTTTTGTTCTGGCCATACTTTTCTGAAGGAATGGTGGGCGATACTGGGATTGAACCAGTGACCCCTCGCGTGTGAAGCGAGTGCTCTCCCGCTGAGCTAATCGCCCTTCATTCGGGGCACCTGCCGGTCATCCCGGCGCGGCGCGTGCCGGTATATAGCGGCATGCCTGCGGGGGTGCAACCGTTTCGTTCGAGATTTTTTCCGGCGCCCTTTTTCCCGGCCTTACGCTTCCGCCGCAAGCCGCTCCAGCGTTGCCGGCAGTTCGTCGAAGCGGTCGATCACGAAGTTGGCGCCGAGAGAAGAAACCGGCATGCGCGGATAGCCATAGCTCACCGCCACCGACGGAATGCCGAGATCCCGTGCCACGCCCATGTCGGCGGGGCTGTCGCCCACCATCACGGCACGGTCGATATCGCCGCCCAGTTTTTCAATGACCGCCCGGCCATGGCCGGCATGGGGTTTGCGCACCGGCAGCGCATCGCCACCCACCACGGCGCCCAGCCAGCGGTCGAGCCCGAGCGTGCGGACCACCATTTCCGTCGATCGCTGGGCCTTGTTGGTGCAAAGGCCGAGCTTTGCACCGCTCGCCGCCAGTGCCGCCAGCGTTTCGACCACGCCGGGGAAGATGCAGGAGGCATCGGGCTCGTGCGTCTCATAAAGATCGATGAAGCGTTCGGTCAGCGTCGGCAACTTTGCCGGATCGAGCGGCCGGCCAGCCGCCGAAAAGGCCCGTTCGATCAGCCGCGGCGCGCCATCGCCGATAAAGCTCTTGGCCTGCACCAGCGTGATCGCCGGCAGGTCATGTTCGGCCAGCAGCAGGTTGGCGGCGCGGCAGATGTCCGGCGCGCTGTCGATGAGCGTGCCGTCAAGATCGAGCAGGATGGTGTCGTAGCGCATAGAGGTCCGGGCAAGGCGTGTGGGCAGGAAAGGCGCCACAATGGACCGGGCAGGCTGCCGCTGTCACCCGCTTCTGCCGGCATGGCTGCCTTGCCCGCCCTTTATCCGTCTGCCTCAGACGCTTGCGACCAGCGGCATACCCTGCCGACGCCCCGGCTTGCGGCCCCAGTTCTGCACCTTGATCTCGAAATGGGCCGAGGTTCTATCAAAGCGTTTCAGCACGGCGCGGGCGGCGGGCGGAACCACGGCGCCGGTCGGCTGCGCCGGTCCGGCAAAACGGGTAACCGCGTCCCAGCCGCTGAAATACATGAGCGTGATGAAGGTGACCTCGATCTCCCCGGTGGCGGCATCTGCCATGGGCTCGCTTCTCAAAAGCTCCATCTGCTCAAGGCCGGGAATGTTGCGGGCGCGGATGCCGGGGAAGATGGTTTCCCGGATCAGGCTTTCATAGGCGTCGGCATTTTCCGGCACGGTCCAGCCGTGCCACAGGCGGCAGATCATTTTGAAAGTCTCCGGTCCGGTCAGTTCGGGCGGGCGGCCGGTCCCGGCCGCCGCACTCATCATCTCGCGGCCGAGTAGAGCATGTCCTTGCGAAGTTATGCTGACGGGTGGCTATATTTTGGCATAAATTTAAATTGGAAAGATATTCAAAGGCATGAAATGGCAAATGTAGATAGCGCGATGGAATCATATCGCGAGGGGCTGGATGCCATCGACCGCCGGATCCTGAAGGCGCTGCAGGAAGACGGCCGGCTCAGCAATGTCGACCTTGCCGAGCGGGTCGGCCTTTCGCCGTCCCCGTGCCTGCGCCGGGTCAAACGGCTGGAGGCGCAGGGGGTGATCCGCAGTTACCGCGCGGTGCTGGATCGTCCGGCAACCGGGCTCGGCCTTACCGTCTTTGTCGAGATCAAGGTCGTGCGCCACACCCGCGAGAATGCTGCCGAACTTCAGGCCGCGCTTGAGGCAAGGCCGGAGGTCGTCTCCTGCCACATGGTCTCCGGCACCGCCGATTTTCTGGCCGAGATCGTCGTGGCTGACCTGACAGCTTACGAGCGGCTGCTTGCCGAGCATCTCCTGTCCTTGCCGATGGTGGCCGACATCCGCTCCAACTTTTCCCTGCGGCGGATCAAGAGCGATGGGGCACTGCCGCTTGTGTGAAATGCACTAAGGGTTATGCATTTATGGTTAGCCTTGATGACCATAGGTGCCGAAACCTGAACAATCACTATTAGAGCTAGGTTGCGACGTTCCACCACTTTCCGAATTGTTGGAAAAACAAAACGGAGGCAAGTGGATGAGGCTCGGTCGCGGTGTCACGGGGAAAGCAGTAAAAACAGCAATTGCCGTGGGTTTTTTGTCCCTGTCCGGCGTTTCTGTTGCCGGGTGTTCCGTCGTCGATGCCGAGCTGCGTCAGAGCGGCGGCGTTGTCGGCTCGACCTCCAACAATATCTTTTCCGCCCCGACCAAAGAGCTTCAGGTCTACCGGGCGGCCATTGCGATGGCGCTGCTGGGCAGTATCGCCCAAGCCTCGGGCGCCCAGTCGCAGGATGCCGAAATGCTGGTCTCGCGCCTTACGGATACAGCGGAGGACATCCGCAACATGTACAAGCTTGCGACCTATGACGAGCCGCCGGGGAACTGTGCGGCCTTGACGAAAGTCTGCGCGACTTATCCGGCCGAGTTTGAAAGCCGCCTGCCGCATCTGGAGAGCCGGCTTTATCACCTCACCGTGGCGTCGTTGTCGAACGAGGAACTGGGTAAACTCAAGGGCGATGTGCTCTCGCAGAACTACATCTCTCTGGCCTTTCATTTTCTGAAGGCCGGAGGGTCAGCGCTGAGGCAGGCGCATCAGATGGCTGCCACCTATCGCTCGGTGACCGAGGGTGTCGCCCTGGCAACCGCCCGCTCGCGGCCGCAGGATGCCGGTGTCGAGATCGTATCGGTGGATGAGGCTTACGCCTATCTGATCAAGGTGATCGGGGAGGTCGGAGAGCCTCAGGCCCGCCGGGACATCAGGCTCGAGCCCCAGGATTTTGATTTCCTTTTCAAGCTCGCCCTGCGGTCCTGCTCGGACATTGCCGGACGCACCGACGGCAAGGGAGACAAGCTGAGGCAAGAGTGCGCAGAGACCCTTAAATGGTAAGGATGACGGACCTTAGAGCGAAATCCCCTTGAGCTGCTGGTAGAGTGTCAGCGCTGCCCGGTCGGTGAGGCCGGAGATATGGTCGGTGAGGCAGAGCAGGGCCTCATAGCGACTGGCCGCCTTCGGTGTGCCGGCGAGGGTCCACAGGCGCCGGGCGCCACCCTTGAGAGTGCTGCCGTCCCAGCCGGCCTTTTCCCAGCGGGCCACGAGCGGCCAGAAGGCATCCATCAGCCCTTGCAGGACGGCAAAGCCGGCGCTCTCGCGCGCCATTACGGCGCGGCTGTCGAAGATGCGGCGGCGGGCAAGGATGCTGAGTGCCTTGTGGGCGTCCGCCCATTTGCCGGCCTCGACCAGAGCGGTTGAAAACCGGCCTTCAAGGATTTCCTGCTCGCTGGCGCGGAAGGTCTCGACCGCGTCTTCGATCAGCTTGCTGATGGCGGTTGCGCGCAGGCGCTGGATGATGTCGACCTCATCAAGGTCGGCGAGATAATCCTTCCTGACCCCGGCGATGGCATCCAGCGCGTCGCGTGTCTCGGCAAAACCGAGCATGCCCTGATGATACCCGTCCTCAAGGTCGATGACGCCGTAACAGATGTCGTCCGCCGCCTCCATGACGAAGGCCAGTGGGTGACGCGCCCAGCTGCCGGGCGCGCGTTCGATGAGGCCCAGCGCCTCCGCAACCTCGGCGAAGAAGCCGTTCTCGTTTTCGAAGAAGCCGTGTTTCTTGGCGCCGATATATCCGTCCTTGAGGCGGTCGGCGGCACGCGGATATTTGGTGAAGGCGCCGAGCGTGGCGTAGGTGAGGCGCAAGCCACCCTTTTCCCGGTACATCTCGTGCCGGGTGAGCAGGCGAAAGCCCTGGGCATTGCCCTCGAACTTTTTGAAGTCCGCCTGCTGCTGGTCACTGAGGCCGGCGAGGGCTTCGGGTGTGCGGGCAAACCACTCCTGCAGGGCTTCCTCGCCGCCATGGCCGAAGGGCGGGTTGCCGATGTCGTGGGCAAGGCAAGCGGCCTGCACGATATAGCCGAAATCGGCGGCCTGCACCTGCTTCTCCAGCGCGGGATTTTTCTCCAGCACATGGGCGCCGATGGCGGTCGCGATGGAGCGGCCGACGGAGGAGACCTCGATGCTGTGGGTCAGGCGCTTGCGCACATAGTCGCTGTCGGCCAGCGGATGCACCTGTGTCTTGTCCTGCAGGCGGCGGAAGGCCGAGGAAAACACGATGCGGTCAAGGTCGGTCTGGAACGGCGTGCGGCCGGGGTCGCGCAGCGGCGCCTTGCTGCCCTCTGCTTCCGGGCGCGGTACTTCCATCAGGCGGGAGGCATCAAGCAGCCGGGACCATTCCATCGTATGCATAAGGAACCTTCGAGTATGGGGCGAAGTTTTTATTGACAGAACGTCGGTGGTCCGATGGCCGCCACGATAACGAACCGCCAACGATACCTGAAGGAAGGAATCCTTTATCATGCTTTACTGGGCGCTTGTCTTCTTCATCCTGGCGATCATTTCCGGTGCCTTCGGCTTCTTCGGCATTGCCGCTGCGTCCGCCAGTATCGCCAAGCTGCTCTTCGTCATCTTCCTGGTGCTGCTGGTCGTCAGCCTGCTTGCCCAGGCGCTGCGCGGTCGCCCGCCCGTCTGAGGCGCGGTCCCGGCGTGAGCGGCTTCTCACATGCCCGCATGTGAGCTTGAACCCTGACAGGGGCGCTCCCAGACTGTATGGTCTGGCCCATTGGAAAAAGGGGATCGGCCCGCCGCTGACGGCGGGCCGCCCTTGCGTGGGCAGGAGCGCTTTTTGATGACCGAGTATGATTTCGATCTCTTCACCATCGGTGCCGGTTCCGGCGGTGTTGCCGCCAGCCGCCGCGCCGCGGTTACCGGCATCAAGGTCGGCATCTGCGAGGATTACCGCATTGGCGGCACCTGCGTGATCCGGGGCTGCGTGCCCAAGAAGCTGCTCGTCTACTCCGCCCAGATCGGCGACGCGATTACCGACAGTGCCGGTTATGGCTGGTCGGTCGACAATGTCTCCTTCGACTGGGAAAAGCTGATCTCCGCCAAGGACAAGGAAATCGACCGGCTCAACGGCATCTATATCGGCATGCTGGAGCGGGCCGGTGTTCATGTGTTCGAAGGGCGCGGCAAGCTCATCGATGCCCATACCGTCGAGGTGGCCGGCAAGCGCTACACCACAAAGCGCATCCTGATTGCCACCGGCGGCCGCCCGGTTGTGCCGGATATCGAGGGCAAGGAACATTTCATCACCTCGAACGAGGCGCTGCATCTGGAAAGCCTGCCGAGGCGCATCCTCATCGTCGGCGGCGGTTATATCGCCTGCGAATTCGCCGGCATCTTCAAGGGGCTTGGCGCCGAGGTGACGCAGCTTTACCGCGCCGACCTGCCGCTGCGCGGTTTTGACGGCGACGTGCGCGGCTTCATTACCAAAGAGCTTTCCAAGCGCGGCATCACGCAGGTCTCCGGCGTGCATCCGGCAAAGCTGGAAAAGACCGCCTTCGGGTACACGTTGCATGCCGCCGATGGCCGTACTTTCGAGGCCGATCTGGTGATGGCGGCGACCGGCCGCAAACCCAATACCGATGGTATCGGGCTTGAAGCTGTCGGCATCACGCCGGACAAGGCAGGCGCCGTGCCGGTCGACGAGTTCAGCCGTACCAGCGTTTCCAACATCTGGGCCGTGGGCGATGTGACCGACCGCGTGGCGCTGACGCCGGTTGCCATCGCCGAGGCGCGGGCCTTCGTGGAAACCGAGTATCACGGCAACCCGATGGCGATCAGCCACGAGAATATTCCGCATGCGGTCTTCACCCTTCCGCCGATTGGCGTGGTCGGCCTTGGCGAGGAAGCTGCGCGCGAGAAATATGGCGCGGTCGATATCTATCGCACCGAGTTCCGCCCCATGCGCAACATTCTGGCCGGGCGTGACGAGCGCTGCCTGATGAAGCTGGTGGTGGACCGGGCAAGCCAGCGCCTGCTCGGTGCCCACATGGTGGGCCCGGATGCGCCGGAAATCATCCAGACGCTGGGCGTTGCCGTCGTCAACGGCCTCACCAAGCAGCAGCTGGACCGCACCATTGCCCTGCATCCGTCAACGGCAGAAGAATTTGTGCTGATGCGCGACAAGCTGCCGGACCCGGAAGTAGCAAAGGCGGCGGAATAAGGCTGCTGGCCCAAAGGGTCTTACTAAACAAAACGGCGCCCCATAACGGGCGCCGTTTTTCTTTGCCGGATGGATGGTTCACAGGCCGAGGTGCGGCACCACCTTGCGGCGCAGAAATTCGTCGGCCGAGAAGAAGCCGGCGCCGCGCGCGATGAGGAACAGCTCCAGGATCATCCAGAGATAATGCTCCGGCCGGTAGAACTCGCTCTTGTCCGCCAGATCGCTCTGGAGGAAGACGCCGAGATAGAACTGGATGACCATGGTCATGGCCAGGAGGCCGGCGCCGGCAAAGCGCCCTGCAAGGCCGATGAAGGCGAGGCAGGACAGGGTAAGTTCGCCCGTTGTCGTCATCACCGCCCACAGCACCGGCGGCAACAGCGGCAGCGGGTGATAGTCGGTAAAGAGGAAGATTTGCCCCTGCCAGTTGAGAATGCGGGCCCGGCCGGCGCTGAAGAACACATCGAACAGCCACAGGCGGGCGACCAGCAGCGCGACAGGCGTCAGGCAGGTCTCCAGCAGGCCGGCGGCCTTGCGGTAGAGCGCGGCGGCTGTGGTGGCATGACGGCACTCGGAAAGCCGGGCAAGGGTCATGGAGTTTCTTCCGCAAGGGTAAAGCCGGTGAAAACCCCGCCGGCAAGGTGAGTGACGAGCGCTTCCTGCAGGCCAAAGCCGGCTTCGGCCTCAAACGCGGCCATGGCGGCGGCGCCGAGGGACTGACCATCGGCCAGCGTGCGCAGGAAGGTGAATTCTCCCGGCGACAGCAGGCGCGTCTCTACCTTTGCCACCGGGCGCAGGACGAGCAGGGCCTGCCCGGCCGCGCCGAGCAGCGGGCGAACATCCTCTCCGGCTGCCGCCGCCTGCCAGATGGCCTCGACCGGCCAGCGGCTGGTGATGAGGCGCAGTGAGGGGTGGGGCACGAGTTTGAGGTCAGGAAGGCGGTCCTGCGGCAGTTCGGCGAGAACGGCCGGCAGAACAGGATCGCCGTCGGCCGCGTGATAGGCTTCCACCCGCGCCCATTCCAGTCGGGCAAGATCGGGCAGAAAACCCGGATCGCGACCGCCTTCGGAAAGCCCGGCCGCCAGAAAAGCCGGCAGCTCGCTGCCATAGACCAGCAGATGGGCTTCACGGGGCGGGTGGGCGCGGATGAAATCGGCGGCCATCGCCAGCCAGTTATCCTCGCCCATCAGCTTGTGTGTCAGCGGAAAGGCCGCCGCCAGCACGCCCGCCAGCGAGCCGATGACATTGTTGCGATAGATGGCAAGCCGTGCATCGGCGCGGGAACCTTCGCCGGCGCCGACACATTCGGCCTGCGGCGTATCGGCGGAAAGCAGCGTGCGGGCGAAGGCTGCCTGCAGCTCAGCCAGCATGGCGCATCGCTCCGGCCCCCGACATGGCCCTTGGCGCAGCCCGCGAGGCGACGCGCTGCATGATACGTTCGGCCTTTTCAGCCTCGGCCATCAGCACCGGCAGTTCGGGAATGCGGGTATCCCACTCTACCAGAATGGGAGTGGGCCCAAGGCGGGAGAGCGCGCGCTCCAGCAGCAGCCAGACCGCATCCGTTACCGGCGAGCCGTGATCGTCGATCAGCACGGTTTCTTCCGGCAGCTCGGCGATGAAGTGGCCGGCAACGTGGATTTCGCCAACCGTACCGGCCGGCACGCGATCCAGCACGGTGTCGATCCAGCGCGCGGTGTCGAGCCCGTGATTATGGCCGGTCACTTCCACGTTATTGACGTCCAGCAGCAGGCCGCAGCCGGTACGCAGCGCAATCTCGGCCATGAATTCGGCTTCGGGGATCGTCGACTGGTCGAAGGCAACGTAGGTGGAGGGGTTTTCTACCAGAATGCGGCGACCGAGAGCTTCCTGGAACTGCACGATGTTGCGGCAGATGACGGCCAGCGTCTCTTCCGTATAAGGCAGCGGCAGCAGGTCGTTGAGATAGGCGCCGCCCTGGGTTGACCAGGCGACATGCTCGCTGACGAGGCCCGGCTCCAGCCGGTCGATCAGTGCCTTGCGGCGGGTTATGGCTTCCGGGTCCAGCCCTTCGGCCGATCCCAGCGACAGGCCGACGCCGTGGCAGCTCAGCGGATAGCGCGCGCGAATATCTTCCAGTGCCCGCAGGCGCGGACCCCCGGCGCCGAGATAGTTCTCGGTATGGATTTCAAGCCAGCCGGTCGCGGGCGACCCGTCCAGAAAATCATCTACATGGCTGTGGCGCAGGCCAATGCCGGCGCGCTCGGGGATGCGGTCCCGTTTGAAAGGCGGGGAAGCGGAAACTGCCATGCTGACCTCTTGGGATCGCCCTCGGATCGTCTGGCCCAGTATAGCTGACCCTGGGCCGTTATTCTTGTCGTGGAGGGCCTGGATGACCGGGCGGCCACCCTCCCGCACGTCGCGGGGGAGGGGGTGGCTCTGGCGGAAGGCTGGCCGCGCCGGTCCGGCGACCCTTTCGGGTTCGCCGGCAAGTACCGGGAGGAAAAGCCGGTGCTTACTTCATCATCGTGTTCATGCCATCGAACGGCATCAGCTTGCCGTGCATGCCTTCGCAGGTGCCGGCATCTACGGCCTTCCAGTCGGCGCCGGAGAAGTTTTCCTTGGACTGGCCAGCGCAGCTGTGGGTTCCGGCATTGTTGGCACAGTCGTTTTCACCGGCCTTGGAGATGCCGTAACACTTTTCCTTGCCGGCGGCGTGCGCTTCGGTGGTGGTGGCAACAACCGCCAGCGAGAAGGCGCCGGCCATGGCAGCGGCGAGGGAAAGGCGGGTGAGATCCTGCATCTTGCTCATGATGGTCAAAGTCCCTGTCGTTTAATGTTGCCCCCCGCGGCAGCATTGCCTGGTGAGGCGGGAGACGGCGCCGGAGCGGATCGCCTGAGACTGTTATAGGCTGACCTGTCCGCCGTCCGAAGTCACCTTGGATCAACAGAAGTTGATGAGCCGCGAGAGCTTCTCGATTTAGCGCCGGGATCGGACGGCTTCTTGCAGGAGTGTGCGGCACTTGGCATTTGGCTGCGGATTTTGCGTCGGAGGCCGGGATTTTGATAGATTCGTACCGGCGAAGGAGCTATCACTCCTAGCCCTTTGGCCGATAAAATCGGCGTGAAGGGCGATCAGGGGATGTCATCGGGGCGTCCCGGTAACAGATTAAAGAGGGTATCGGCCGCCGGCTGCTGAAATATGGGCCGACGCGGCATCCCGAGCGAAGGAATGAAGCCATGAGCGAGCGGTGGAGCCCGCAGAGCTGGCGCAGCAAGCCCATTCAGCAGGTCCCGGAATATCGGGACCAGGCCCTGCTCCAGCAGGTCGAAGAGCGTCTGGCAAGCTATCCTCCGCTGGTTTTTGCGGGTGAGGCGCGTCAGCTCAAGCGTGATCTGGCCGATGTAGCCGCCGGCAAGGCGTTTTTGCTGCAGGGCGGCGACTGCGCCGAAAGCTTCGAGGATTTCCGCCCCAACATCATCCGTGACACTTTCCGCGTGCTGCTGCAGATGGCGGTTGTGCTCACCTTCGGTGGCCAGACCCCGGTGGTGAAAGTTGGCCGGATCGCCGGACAGTACGCCAAGCCGCGCTCCAGCAATGTCGAGAAGATCGGCGATATCGAGCTGCCGGCCTATCGCGGCGACATCATCAATGGTTATGCCTTTGATGCCGTCTCGCGCGAGCCCGACCCGGCGCGCCTCGAGACCGCCTATTTCCACTCGGCCTCCAAGCTCAACCTGCTGCGTGCCTTTGCCCAGGGCGGTTATGCCGACCTGCACAAGGTGCATCAGTGGACGCTGAAGTTCTTCGAGGACAGCCCCGAGGCCAAGAAGTACGAGGAACTGGCCAACCAGTTGGACCAGACGCTCGCCTTCATGCAGGCCTGCGGCCTCAACGCCACTACCGCCCCGCAGATCCGCGAGACGGACTTCTATACCAGCCACGAGGCCCTGCTGCTCGGTTACGAGCAGGCGCTGACCCGCGTCGATAGCACCTCGGGCAACTGGTATGACTGCTCCGCTCACTTCCTGTGGATCGGCGACCGTACCCGCCAGCCGGACCATGCCCATGTCGAGTTCCTGCGCGGCGTGCACAACCCGCTTGGCCTCAAATGCGGCCCGTCGCTGACGGATGAAGACCTCATCCGCCTCGTCAACACCCTGAACCCGGCCAACGAGCCGGGCCGGCTCACGCTCATCGTGCGCATGGGCTATGACAAGGTGGACGATAACCTGCCGCGCCTCATCCGCACCGTGCAGCGCGAGGGCTTCAACGTCGTGTGGTCGTGCGACCCGATGCATGGCAACACCATCAAGTCTGCGACCGGTTACAAGACGCGCCCGCTGGAGCGCATCCTGCACGAGGTCAAGCGCTTCATGGCGGTGCATCAGGCCGAAGGCACCTATGCCGGCGGCGTGCATCTGGAACTGACCGGACAGGAAGTGACCGAGTGCCTTGGCGGTGCGGCCAATGCCGTGACCGAAGGCAGCCTGTCGGATCGTTACCACACCTACTGCGACCCGCGCCTCAATGCGGCGCAGGCGCTGGAACTTTCCTTTGAGCTGGCAGACTGGCTGAAGCAGGCCCGTTCCGCCCAGCAGGCCGCTGCCGCAGCAGCGCAATAACCAGACGAGGCGGCGGGGCCGGGTCTTGTACCCGGCCCCGACCTGACCAACCTCCGCCAGCAGAACCATAATTATAAGAAGGCAGGTCGGTATCCCGGGCACCTCCGGCATCGTCCATGCCTTGATGCGCGTCGCCACCAACCATCCGAGCAAACGCCATGGATGACGGACACCTGCCCGCTTTCACCACCTCCGCCGCTTCCTATCCGAGCCCCGGCGAGGTGCACCGCTGGACGGACAAGTATTTCGACCGCACCAAGCAGGTCGTTGGCCGCTTCGGGGATTGTAAGGTCACCTACGCCGTCTTCATGCGCCGACCGGTCGTCTCCGCGCCGCGTCTGGCGCTGGAATGGCTGACCTCGGTCGCCGCCGAGCGCGGGGTCAAGATCGACGTCGATCTGCGTTACCCCGAAGGCAAGTGGGTGGGCGCCGGCGAGCCGATGTTCTACCTCACCGGCTCCTTCTATCACCTTGCCGATACCGAGACGCTGCTGCTGCAAAAGCTCGGCCCTGCCTGCGTTGCCGCCTATAACGCGGCGATGATGTGCACCGACCTGCCGAAGGTCGCTTTCCTTGCCATGGATGCGCGCCACTGCGCCGGCGCCGAGATGGCCGACATCATGGCCTATGCCGCCAGCGTCGGCTCCGAGCGGGCGCGCCGCAAGGTGGGGGCGCTCGGCTTCATCGGCAATGCTACCGACGCCACGGCGCATTATTTCGGCCACAAGGAGGGCTTCGGCACCATGCCGCATGCCCTCATCGGTTATGCCGGCTCGACCGTGCGTGCCGCCGAGATGTTCCATGAGACGCATCCGGAGCAGAACCTGACGGTGCTGGTCGATTATTTTGGCCAGGAGATTACCGACAGCCTTGCCGTATGCGCACGCTTCCCGCAGCTGGCGGCCGCCGGCCGCCTTTCCGTGCGCATCGACACGCCGGGCAGCCGCTTCCTTGAAGCGCTCGACCCGGCGCAGTCCTATGCGGTGCTGGAGCGTCATGTGCCGGGTGCCATCCGCGGTTACCGTACGCCGAGCGAGCTGGCGCATCTGGTCGGTCCCGGCGTCAGTGCGGCCGCCATCTGGCGCCTGCGTGAGGCGCTGGATGAGGCGGGGTATCCCAATGCTCGCATCGTCGCGTCGTCCGGTTTCAGCCCGGCCAAGTGCCATATGATGGCGGAAGCCGAGGCGCCGATCGATGTTATCGGCACCGGCTCCTTCCTGCCGGAAAACTGGAACGAGACCTACGCCACCGCCGACGTCATCGAATATGACGGCGTCGAGCGCGTGAAGCTCGGCCGCGAGTTCCTGTTCCGGCGGTAAGCCGAAGCACTCAAACAAAAAGCCCCCGGCAGCAGCCGGGGGCTTTTTGTTTTGGGGCTCTTTTACGCCCTGATCTGCGCCAGGAACTCGTCGACGCTGCCGTCGAGCTGGGCGGCCAGCATGTTGAGGCGCTCAGCGGCGTCCAGCACTTCACGGGTGGTGGCGCCGGTCTGCTCGACGGTGGCGGCCACGCTGCTGATGCCGGCGGTTACCTGTGAGGTGCCGTCGGCGGCACTCACGGAGTTGCGGGCGATCTCGCCGGTGGCAGCCGTCTGCTGCTCGACACTGTGGGTGACACCGCCGGCAATGGTGTCGATCTCGGAGATCACGCTGCGAATGGTCTGGATCGCGGTGACCGCTTCGGCCGTGCTGGACTGGATGCCACCGATCTGCTGGGCAATCTCTTCGGTCGCGCGGGCCGTCTGGCCGGCAAGGTTTTTGACCTCCTGTGCCACCACGGCAAAGCCACGCCCCGCTTCACCCGCGCGCGCCGCCTCGATGGTGGCGTTGAGCGCCAGCAGGTTGGTCTGTTCGGCAATGGCGCTGATCAGCGTCACCACTTCGCCGATGCGGCGGGCCGCTTCGGCAAGGCCCTGCACGGTCTGGTCGGTCTTTTCCGCTTCCTCGACCGCCCGGTGGGCAATCGCGCCGGAGCGGCTGACCTCGCGGGAGATATCGCCGATGGAGGTGGAGAGTTCTTCTGCTGCGGCAGCGACCGTCTGAACATTGGCGCTGGCCTGCGCGGTGGCCGCGGCGATGCTGCTGGTCTGTTCGGCGGAGCGGCGGGCCGCATCGGTGAGGTGACGGGCAGTATCGTCCAGATCATTGGCAGCACTGCCAACCTCGCGCACGGCGCCGCGCACCGTCTGCTCGAAACGATTGGCGAGAGCGGCGAGAGTTGCGGCCTTTTCCTGTTCTGCGCGCTGCTGCTGCTCTTCCTGCTCGCGATGCAGCTCTTCCACCTTCAGCGCATGTTCCTTGAAGACGAGCACCGAGCGCGCCATCTCGCCGATTTCGTCGCCGCGATGGGTGGCGCCCACCTCGACGCTGTTGTCGCCTTCCGCCAGCTTGCGCATCAGCTGGTTGAGATAGGCCAGCGTCGCCACGAGGTTGCGCGACACGTAGAGCCAGGCGATCAGCGCGGCGATGACGATGGAGGTGACGACCAGCGCGGCCATCAACCAGCGCAACTGGGTGGACAGCGTGGCCGACCGGGCGCTGGCCTCATGCATGGCGGCATCGGCCGCGGCCACTTCCTGGTCCACGATGGCGGAGAGTTCGGCCGCGCCGGAGGTCACCTGATCCATCATCGAGCGGACGATCATGTTGGTGACGAGTGTCTGCTGCCGTACGGCAAACAGGCTGGGCTTCTCGCTTGCCATGCCGACGGAGGCGAACTCGCGGTAGGTGTCGGCAAGTTCCTGCGGCACGACCTTGGAGGGGATGGAGAAGCTGAGATCCTCAAAGGCGCTTTCAGCGGTGCTGTTGGCGGCATCGTCGCCGGTGCCGGCGGCGGTGGCGAGCTGCCCGACCATGGCGCCAAGGCTGGTCTTGAGGCCTTCAAGGCCCTGCAGCTTCTCAAGTCCGTTCTTCAGCAGCGTTTCCACCTCGGCCTGCGGCTTGCCGGCGCTGATCGCCCCGGAAAGGCTGATCGCGAGATCGGTGGAAGCTTTTTCGATCAACGGGGCCAGCGCTTCGTCGAGCTTGCCATAGGCGGCCTGCGCTTCGGCAAAGCGGCTGGTGACCTGATCGTTGAGCATGATGACGCCGGCACGCACATTGGCCATCTGGCCGAGTGTGCTGTCGAGCGCATCCAGTTTTTCCTGCATTGCCTTGACGTTGTCGCTCTGGCCTTCAAGGCGACTCAGCTCTTCCACGCTCTTGCGGGCCGTGCCGACAAGGGCGCTGAGGCTGGCAGCCTGCTGCTGCACATCGTCGGCAGTCGCGGAACTGACGAGAGCCGGGGCAGCGGCCACCACCCGGGTGGTGGCGTTGGCGGCGCTCATGGCAGCCCTTACCAGCGGGGCCTGGCGATGGGTCAGCTGGTCGATATTGTCGCCAAGGCGACCGATGGAGAAGATGGCAACCGCGCCGGCCACCACCGTCAGCAGCGCGACAATGACGAAAGAGCCGATGAGGCGCGGGGCGATGCCGGCGAGGCGGCGCTTGCGGCCCGCGGCCTTTTCGTCCGGCATGCCATCATCGCCCTGGCCTTCGGTGTCGGCAGGCGTTGCAAGCACTTCGGAGGCATCGTCCAGGACTTCCTGCAGCCGGCCACCCAGAGCGGTATCGTCCAACATTGGCGAATGTCCGTCGTCGTTAATCCAGAGAGCGTCGGTAAATCTTTTGGATGCGCGGGACCCTATGCCTGCCTTCGCGGCTGCACAATCGGGTTGGTTCACATTGGGCCAGATTTTATTGCTGAAATGGCTTGTAATAATTATGAAATAATGATGTATATTAAGTATACATGGTCAATATTATAAAATTTTAGGATATTTTAGAATAATGAAAAGCTGTGCAGGGGCAATCTGATTCCAGATTTTCATGCAGGTGGGATCTCTATCTTTCTCCCCATTCCTGCGCGGCTGTGCATAGACCGATAAGTGCGGCTATTATATTCCAAGATTGGGTGCCGCTTTTTTGTGCTGCGGCGCATCATCGGTTATGCGGCGGTGCTGATTGGCGCGTGCTGAAGTGGCGGGAACCGGCGAACGAGTCGCAGCAGGGGCCGCAATAGCGCAGCCTGTCGTACGGGCAGAACGGACGCTTTCGTCAGCCGGCGGCCTTCACCATCGTCCGGCCGCTGGTGAGGTCGCTTACCAGCCGGGAGAGAGCTTCCAGTTCCGCTTCTGGCACCTGCAGGGTCAGACTGGCACCGGTGGCGGTGAAATCTTCGCTGACAAGCCGCACATCCGGGATGGCGGCCAGCCGTGCCTTGACAAGCGCGAGATCGGAAAAGCCAAGTTCTGCCGTCGCCAGTACCGTCGGGGTGAAGGGGACAAGTTCGGCTGCCCTGAGGCAGGCGGCCGCCGTACCGCCATAGGCCCGCACCAGCCCGCCGGTGCCGAGCAGCACGCCGCCAAACCAGCGCGTGACCACCACGGCCACCTTGTCCACCTGCTGGCCTTCGATGGCGGCAAGGATGGGTTTGCCGGCGGTGCCGCCGGGCTCGCCGTCATCAGAAAAGCGATAAGCCTGGCCAAGCCGCCAGGCCCAGCAATTATGGTTGGCATCCGCCGTCGAATGCGCCGCGATTCGCCGTTTGGCCTCGTCCTCGTTTTCCACCGGGATTGCGATGGCCAGAAACCGGCTTTTCTTGACGATCTGCTCGAAGCGGGCGGTCTGCGGGAGGATGAACATCGGCGCCTCTTAAGGGGGCGGCTGTCGCTGAATGAACAAAGGCGGCACCCTTGCAGGAGCCGCCTTGTTGAGGTGAGGGCTGCTATCCGCCGGTCAGGCGAAATAACCCGGCCGATGCGGTGCACGCGCCGGCAGCGGCGGTTCCCGCAGGGCGGCAAAGGCTTTTGCGATCCGGGCGCCGGTGCGGGCGTTGTTGAGCACCAGCTCGATATTGGCAGCAAGGCTGCGGCCCTTGGTCAGCTCTTCCATGCGGGAGAGCAGGAACGGCGTGGCGTCCTTGCCCTTGATGCCCTGCTTTTCAGCGTCGGCCAGCGCGGCCTCGATGGCCTTGTTGATCTCGTCTGCCGGCAGGGCATGTTCGGCCGGAATGGGGTTGGCGATCACGACGCCGCCCTCAAGGCCAAGCTGCCACTTGGTTTGCAAAATCGCGGCGGCTTCTTCCGGCGTATCGGCACGGCAATTGAGCTTGAGGCCGCTTTCGCGCAGGTAGAAGGCCGGCAATTCGTCAGTGCCGTAACCCATCACCGGCACGCCGCGCGTCTCCAGCACTTCCAGCGTCTTGGGCAGGTCGAGGATCGACTTGGCACCAGCGCAGACCACGGCCACGGAGGTGCGGGCCAGCTCTTCAAGATCGGCGGAGATGTCGAAACTTTCTTCCGCACCACGATGCACACCGCCGATGCCGCCAGTGGCAAAGACGCTGATGCCTGCCATGCGCGCGCAGATCATGGTGGCGGCAACCGTGGTGGCGCCATGGCGCTTCTGGGCCAGCGCCACCGGCAGGTCGCGCCGGCTCAGCTTCATCACATCCTTTTCGCTGGCCAGCAGCTCCAGATCCTCATCGCTGAGGCCAACGCGGATGCGCCCGTCGAGCACGGCGATGGTCGCCGGCACGGCGCCTTCCGCCCGGATCGCCTCTTCGACAGCCTTTGCCGTCTCCAGATTGCGCGGGTAGGGCATGCCATGGCTGATGATGGTCGATTCCAGCGCCACGACGGGTTCGTGCTTCTGCAGGGCGCGGACGACTTCAGGATGGATCGAAAGGAAATCAGGCATGGCTGCGGCCATCTTCAGCTTGTCTTTCAACGGGGGATCACGTGGGCTTACGCGGGCGGCATGCTGCGGTCAAGTCAAGGCAGCGCCAAGGCAGGAATGAACGGCCCGTCAGGGCGCGATTGCCATACGCGCTGCGACGTCGGCGAGCGTCAGGTCGTCCCGCACGGACTTTTCCGCCTCAACCGTCAGGGAGGCGAGCGCCTGGCCGAAGCGTACGGCATTTTCCAGCGTATCGCCCCGCGCAAGGCTGACGAGAGCGCCCGCCACCAGGCTGTCGCCGGCACCGGTCACGTCCACCACCTTTGCTTTCGGGGCCGGTAGCAGGCGGGTGCCCTGCCGGTCGATAAGCCAGGCGCCTTCCTTGCCCCAGGTCACCACCCCGGCGCCAACCCCGCTGTCGAGCAGCCAGTCGCCATAGCTGCGCAGATCGCCGGCGCCCTTCAGCGGCTTGCCGATCAGCGCACCGGCCTCGTCGCGGTTGCAGAAGACGAGGTCGATGCCTTCCAGGAAGGTGAGGAGGCGCGCCATCTTGGTGAGCGAGGCACCGTTGGCGATAAGGGAGACATCCTGCGGCCGGTTATGCACCAGCCAGCGCAAGGTGGCTTCCGGCGCGTTGGTGTCCATGAGCCACAGCTTATGGCGGGCGAGGGCCGGCAGCGCGGCTTCGCATTCCGCTGCGCTCCAGCCGTCATAGATCGTCATATCGGAGGGGGCGATGACCAGCTCGCCCTCATGGTCGAGCACTGCGTTGTAGGAGGCCGTTGCCGCCCCGGCGATGCGCAGCACGGGTGCCACGTCGACCCCGGCCTCCGCAAGGCGCGCCAGCAGGCCGTCCGCTTCGTTTTCCTGGCCGAGGCGAGAGAAGAAGGCGACCTCTGCTCCCAGCCGCGCCGCATTCTCCGCCACGTTGCGCGCCACACCGCCATCGGTGGTGGTGATGCGGCAGGCATTGGTGGTGGCGGGGATGGCCGGACCCAGCAGCATCAGCTTGCGGTCGATGTTGGCAGCGCCGATGCAGGCAAGGCTGTGCCGGAAGGCAGAACGGGCCGGGTCGGCCGGATGCGGCATGGTAAAGGCTCTTGACAGGGGCTTGAACGAAGCGTGAACAGAAGGGGCGGGAGCGCCCCGCCGCGCCAAGCTACTACGCCATGGCCGGGGGCAGGGAAGACAAAAATCCGGTGGAAGGCGTTTGAAGCAGCAGGCGGCAGCAACGGGCGACTATGGGATCGCAAGGCTTGCCGGGCGTGACCCGGCGCGCTGGATCTATCCGACGCCTGTCGGCCTCTATGTCGAGCCGGCCGGCCTTTATATTGACCCGATGCGCGTGGCGGAACGTGCCATCGTAACCCACGGCCACTCGGACCATGCTCGCGGCGGTCACAGGCATGTGCTGGCAACGCCGGAAACGCTTGCCGTCATGGGCGTGCGCAAGGTGAAGCCCAAATCCGGTCAGGCGCTGGCCTCCGGCGAGAGCGTGACTGTCGGCGGGGTCCGCATCAGCCTGCATCCGGCCGGCCATGTGCTGGGCAGTGCGCAGGTGCGGCTGGAGTGGCAGGGGGAGGTCGTGGTCGTCTCCGGCGATTATAAACGCGCGGCGGACCCGACCTGTGCCCCCTTCGAACTGGTGCCTTGCCACACCTTCGTGACCGAGGCGACCTTCGGCCTGCCGGTCTATCGCCATCCGCCGGCAGAAGCGGAGATTGGCCGGCTGCTGGCATCGCTCACCCTCTTTCCAGAGCGGGCGCATCTGGTTGGTGCCTACAGCCTTGGCAAGGCGCAGCGGGTTATCCGCCTGCTCCGGCTTGCCGGCCATGAGCGGCCGATCTGGGTGCATCAGGCGCTGTGGGAAATGTGCGCGCTCTATCAAAGCGTCGGGATCGATCTTGGTGAGCTCAGGCTGCTGGCCGATGCCCGGCCGGCCGAGCTTGCCGGCGAAGTGTTACTGGCACCACCCAACGCATCGGCCGAGGGCTGGCTCGCTGCCCTGCCTGAGCCGGTACGGGCGGTTGCCTCGGGCTGGGTGCGCGTGCGCAAGCGGGCAACCCAGCAGGGGGCGGAGCTGGCGCTTGTCATCTCCGACCATGCCGATTGGGACGAACTGCGCCAAACCATTGTGGAGACCGGTTGCGAGCGGCTCTGGGTAACGCATGGCGAGGAAGCCGCGCTCATCCATTTCGCGCGCCAGCGCGGGATCGAGGCGCGGGCCCTCAGCCTTGTCGGTTATTCCGATGGGGAAGACGAGAAGGCCGAGGCGGGGGAGGGCGACGCATGATTGCCTTTACCCGCTTGCTGGAGGCGCTGGTGCTGGCCCCCTCCGCCGAAGCGCGCCGGCGTCATCTGGTTGCTTATTTTGCGGCAACGCCCGATCCGGACCGGGGCTGGGCGCTGGCCTTGCTGGCGCGGCGTGCGCCGGTCAAGCCACCCACGGCCCCACTGATCCGCCGCCTCGCAGCGCGCCGGCTTGATCCGGTGCTGCTGGCGCTGGCGCATGAACATGTCGGCGATCTGGCGGAGGCCGTTGCCCTTGGCTGGGAAAGGCCGCAGAGCGCCGGCGATGACACTTCTTCGGCGCCGGGCCTCGCCGACTGTCTTTCTCTGTTAGCCGACGCGGCGACCGGGTCTGAAGGACAGCTTTCTGTGCTGGAAGCGCTGCTCGACCGGTTGCCGGCAGGCGCGCGGCGGGTGCTTCTGCGGCTGGGCGCGCCGCCGCCGGTTGGTGTGACGCCTGAGCTGTTGCAGGAAGCGCTGGCGCTGCTGGCGCCTTTGCGGAGCGCTGCAGACATCCGTGCGATCTGGAGCGCGCTGGAACCGCCTTTTGTTCCCTTCTTTGCCTGGCTGGAAGGGCGGGGGCCGTCGCCGGCCGGCAACCGGCCGGTCGGCCTGATCGAGCCGATGCGCGCCGCCGCGCCGCCGGCAGGGGAAGCTTGGGTGGTTGCCGGTGGTTATGTCGCCGAGTGGAAGCTGGCGGGTATCCGCGCGCAGCTGCGCCTTGCCGGCGAGGGCGGCGCCCCCCGGCTGCATTTGATGAGCGGAGAGGATGTGGCCCCCCGGTTTCCGGAGCTTCAGGCGCTACCGCTCCAGGGTGCGGAGAGTGTTGTCGAAGGGCTTCTTATCGTCAGGACTGGCGGCGGTGGTGATCTGGCCGCCATTCAGCGCCGGCTTGCCCGTGCCCGGCCCAATGCCGCCCTGCTCGCCGAAGCGCCGGTGTCTTTTGTGGCTTTTGACCTGCTTTGGCAGGGTGATGATTTGCGCGCGCTGCCCTTTGCCGGGCGCCGGCAGCGGCTGGAGGCCTGGGGGCGTGCGTTGGGGGAAGGGCCGGTGGAGATTGCCGGGCAATTTACTCTTCCGGATGCGGCTTCCGTCGCTGCCCTGCGCCGGCAGGCGCGCTCTGCCGGGCATCGTGGGCTGATGCTGAAGCATCCGACAGCGGGCTATGGCAGTGCCGGACCGGATGGAGGGCCGGGCTGGGTTGACTGGCCGCATGATCCGCTGACGACCCGGCTCGCCCTCCTTTATCTCCAGCGCGATCCGGCCAATGGCGCGCTGGAACTGACCTTTGCCGGTCGGGATAGAGACGGCACGCTGGTGCCGGTTTGCCGGGTGGCCGCCCCGCCGGAAAAACCGGTAAGACAGGCGCTGGAAGCATGGGCGAGAGCTCATACGGTTGAGAAGTTTGGCCCGGTGCGCTCGCTGGGGCCCGGCCTAGGCGGCACGCTGGCTTTCCAGTCGGCAGAACCGGCACCGCGGCGGCGCTGCGGCTTCACTTTGAGCGAGCCGGTTTTGCTCTCGCTCGACTGGGACTTTCTGCCGCAGGCGGCGGACAGTCTGGTGCAAATCGGCGCGTTAACAGATTAAAAGTAATTTTATGCGATTTTTCGGAAATGACCGCAAACCACACGGGCCAAAGTTTCGCCATGTCTGGAAGGTTTGACGCCGCGCCCCCGCGGCCCTTCTGGCGGCGACCGGCAGCAGCCTTTGCCTTGCGCATTGTTGCTCTTGCTGCCCTCGCTTTTCTTGCCGCCAGCACCATTCTCCCTCCGCTCGCCAAAGCTGACACCGCGGTGGCTGCACCTGTTGTCGCCGAACCTGTCTCTATGGCCTCTGCCGCCGAGTTACAGGCACGGCTTGATGCCGCGCTTAAGGAGCAGCGTTTTCTCGCCGGCCAGGTGGAGGAGCTGAAAGACCAGCTTTCCCGCCGCAACCAGCAGATCGCCGATCTTGCCGCGCAGCTTCAGTCTGGCGCCAACCCTGCCCCGGTTGCAACCCCGGCTGCGGTTGCCGCCAAGCCGGCAACGGGCATCCTGCCACTCGCCGCGGCGGCCGGCGCACTCGTGACCAGCGGAAAGAAAGTCGTTGAGGCGCCCTCCGCGGCGCTCGATGCCCGCAGCGGCCTTGCCACGCTGCTGGTTGCCATCGTGCTCTTTACCCTGTGGGGCATGGTGCGCAGCCGCCGCGCCTCGCAGCTGAGCCGTCGCCCCGGCGGCTGAACCCAAACCGCCTTCCACCTGCTTTTGCGGGCTCGTTTGATTGCAACAAGGGGCGCGAGAATTTCATCTTGCGCCCCTTGTTGCGTTATCATGCCTTTTGCCGGGTTTTCCGGCGGGCAGAAGGGACGCTTTGAAGGGTATGACAGGCGGGTTGGCGCGGGGAAGGACGTTGGCTGGTGTGCGGGGCGGGCTCGTTGCCCTGCTGCTGGCTGCCGCTCCGGTCTTGTCCGCCCGGGCCGCCGGGCCTTCCACTGACCCGCCGCCGGTCAACGAGCCGCAGGGCGGTTATCCGGCAAATCCCCGGCAGGTGGCGCCGGACGAGGGGCAGCAGCAGGGTATCCCCGGCTTCGTGCTGCCGGCACCCTGGTCACACCCCTTCGTGCCGACGATCAAACCGCGTGTCGTCGCCCGGCTTATCGGGCCCTACACCAATGCCGGCAGCTTTGATCGCGATCTGACGCGCCTTTGCCGTCAGGGGCTGTTCGAGGAACAGGTGCAGGGGTTGTGGCAGGTCAAGTTCGTCGACGAGGTAAAGCCGGCAACGCTCGGGGCAGCAAAAATCGGCAGTAATCTCATTGATACCAATAAGGTGGCCGAGAGGGATCAGGTCTACCTGTTCCGCAATGCCGACAGTCCGCGCTGCGAGGTCTATCGCTGGCAGGGCGACTGGCCGCCCCGGCAGTAACGCGCCCTTCAGCCGTTTGCCGCCACCACCTTGATCGCCGGCGCCACCGTATAGAGGCGCATGCTCTCCTGCCGGCCGCGAATGCTGCGCTCCGGCAGCCCGACCAGCCCCTCATACCCCACCAGTTCAGCCGTCCGGGCGGACACCAGCAGGCTGGTGCCGCATTCCTTGTTCATCTGCTCAAGCCGTGCGGCGACATTTACCGCGTCGCCATGCACGGTATAGGAAAGCCGGCCGCTGGCGCCGACGGCGCCGGCCATCAGTTGGCCGGTGCAGATGCCGATGCGGCAGCCAAGCCGGTGGCCGGCAAAGCGCCGCCGCTTGACCTCTTCCAGAATATCGCGCGCCGCGCTGATGGCGCATTCGGCATGTTTTTCCGACGGTAGCGGCACGTTGAAGGTGGCGAGGATGGCATCGCCCTGGAACTGGGTGACGACGCCGCCATGCTGCTCCAGTACCTCGACGAGGGTGGAGAAATATTCATTCAGCATGGTCACGATCTCGGGCGGCGCAAGCTGCTCGGAAAGGGTGGTGAAGCCTTCGAGATCGCAGAACAGCACCGTTGCTTCGGTGCTGATCGGTGTCATCTCGCCGCCATCCTTGAGCAGGGCGGTGGCCACCGCCTCCGGCAGGTATTTGCCGAAGAGATCGCGGATCTGCTCGCGCTCGCGCAGGCCGCGCACCATGAGGTTGAAGGCACGCGCCGCATCGTCGAATTCGCGCACGGTGTCACCGGGCAGGGGTGCGATGGTGGCGAATTCCCCTTCCTGCACCTGCCGGGCAGCGCGGGCGAGGCGCAGTGTCGGCAGGGCAAGTTTGCGGCCGAAGGCCAGCGCCACAAGGATGGCGATGACGACGACGACCAGGCCGGTCATCGCGGCCCAGCGCAGGCGCTGCATCTCGCGGGCGACGAGGTCGATGCTCATATGGGCGCCGATGGTCCAGGGCACGACGCCGAAGCGCGTTTCCGAGCGGGTTAGCATGACATAACTGCCTTCACCGGGGACACGCAGCGAATAGAGATGCGTGTTGCCGCCTGCCACCATGCCCTCGTCATGCACCTTGTCGGGATGCTCGGCCCACTGGGCCAGCACGGGGTCTCCGATATCGCGGGCTCGCGGCAGTGCTGGTGTGTGCTTGTCCACCGGCCGCCAGTCGGAGAGGGCGGGGTGGATAACCACGCGGTCGCGCCCGTAGAGCACGAAACTGGTGATACCCTGCACGTCGTTCTCGAAGGTCAGCTGGCGGGAGATATCGGCAACCGAAAGGCCGATCATCAAAACACCCAGGAACCTGTCGTCCTTGAGGAGTGGAATGCGGTAGTTGAGCAGGGTCTGGCCTTCGCTTGCCACCACCACCGGCTCGGCCCAGTGCCCGCCCTTGCCGGCGCGTTCTTCCTCAAGCATGCGTGTGACCTTCGTCTCGCGCGACAGGTCCTCTTCCTGCACCTCTGCACCTTCCCGCTCCACCTTGATCAGGTGGCGGTTTTCGAAGATGACACCGACGCCCAGTGCCTGGGGGGTTCCTGCCGTCGCTGCGCGCAGGGCCGCCACCATTTCATCCCGGTCGTTGACATCGAGCGTGCCCTCCGCCACCTGGCGGGCGAGCCACTGTGCCTCGGCTTCGATCGGGGTCATCACCGCATTGACCGCGGCGGCCTGCTTGTCGAGGATGAGTTGTGCCTGCTGGCGCAGCAGGCTGTCGGTATTGCTGAGGCCGCTGACGAGGCCGAGACCGAGCACGAGACCGAGGGCGGTGATCATCAGCCCGGCGATGCGGGTGATCAGCGTATAGCGCAGCGACACGCTGCCACGGCGGCGGCGCGGGAAAAATCTTCTGAGCCGGCTCAGGCGGCGCAGCGGTGCCTCTGGCAATCCCGTTTCCTCTTCTGTTCTGTGCCGGCGGTGGCTGGTGGCATCCGGAGGGCACGCCTTCCAGCATGCCGGATTCAGCCCCGGCATGGACAGCAGATATTATGCCCTCAGCTGCTGCGCCGCAGGCCTAAGGGGCGACTTGGCCGCTTTTGAGGCAGGCTGTTGGCCGCAACCGCGCCGGATATTTAGTTTTGTTGCTGCTTGAGCGACGCAAAGGCATCCAGCGCCCGCTGGCGCCCACTGGCAAGGTCCACCAGCGGTGCGGGATAGGCTGCCCTTGCCGGTGCGACGGCTGGCGGGGCGAGCCAGGGTTTGTGGATCCAGGCAGCCGGCAGCGCGGCCAGTTCCGGTACCCAGCGGCGCACATAGGCGCCGTCGGGATCGAATTTTTCACCCTGCAGCACGGGGTTGAAGATGCGGAAATAGGGCGCGGCATCGGCACCGCAGCCGGCGACCCACTGCCAGCTTGCCGAGTTGCTGGCAAGGTCGGCATCCACCAGCGTGTCCTCAAACCAGGCCCGCCCGGTCTGCCAGGGCTGTAGCAGATGCTTGACCAGAAAGGAGGCGGCTATCATCCGCACCCGGTTGTGCATGAAGCCGGTGACCCAGAGCTCGCGCATACCGGCATCGACGATGGGAATGCCGGTCTGCCCGCGTTGCCAGCGCGTGAGCGCCGCTGCATCCTCGCGCCAGGGAAAGTGCCGGTAGCGGGCATCGAGCGGCGCCTCGCGCAGCCCCGGATTGTGATAGAGCTGGTGGTAACAGAACTCCCGCCACAGGAGCTCGCTGGCGAACTTGTCGGCACCCTGGCTATCAGCCTTGCCAGCACTGGCGCGCCGCAATTCGTGCCACACCTGCCGCGGGCTGAGATTGCCGGCATGCAGATAGGGCGAGAGGCAGGAGGTGGCGCCGGCAATATCCGGTCTGTCGCGCCTGTCGGCATAAGCGCCGATCCCGTCCTTCAGAAACTGCTCCAGCCGGCGGCTTGCTTCCGCCTCTCCCGGTATCCAGCGCGCACGGAAACCACCCGCCCAGTCCGGCCGGGTGGGGGTCAGGCCCCAGTCGGCAAGGTCTTCGCTTCCGGGCCACTCGGCCGGGGCGGAAAGGTGCGTCGGAGCCGGGGCGGGCTTGAAGGGTTCACCCCGCTTTAGCGCGGCCTTGCTGAAGGGTGTGAAGACGCGGAAATGACCGCCTGTTGCCGGCTTCAGTTCCCAGGGCTCATGCAGAAGGGAGCCGTTGAAGCTCTGGGCAGCGATGCCCCGGGCGCTGAGTGCTGCCTTGATGGCACTGTCCCGTGCGATGGAGACGGGATCGTAACAGCGGTTCCACAACACCCGGGTTGCGCCGGTTTCGGCAATGAGGGCGTCCAGCATGTCACCCGGTTTGCCCCGGCGCAGGATCAGCCGGCTGCCACGGGCTTCCAGGGCTGTGGCAACGGCCCTGAGGCTGCCTTCCAGCCACCAGCGGGCAGCCGCGCCGGGATAATGCGGGTCTTCCCCCTCTGGCTCCAGGATATAGACCGGGATGACCGGTGCGTTGCCGGCGGCCAGCAGGGCGGGGTTGTCGGCAAGGCGCAGATCCTGGCGCAGCCAGATAAGGGTCAGGTCCGTGCTGGTCATGGGCAATCAGGGCTCGGGCGGGTTGGAAACTCTCTTGCTGGTACGGTGCGGGCAAAGCGGCAGATCACCGCCTTGTCTTCCGGAGCCGGAGCGTCTCATGCCGCGCGGGCCAGCCTGTCGCTTGGAAAGGTAAACAGCCGCTCCCGCCCGATGACATGGGCGTGAAAGCGTGTGGCAAACAGGGCCCGGAACGGGTCGGCAAACACATTGAGCCCGCCGGTATATTGCCCGAAGGCCGGCAGCACGAGGCGGCGGCCGTTCTCGATGAAGCAGCGCCCGCTGATAGCGGTGCCCCGCAGCGGCACCGTTGCCTTGGGATGCAGATGTCCGGCGATTTCCAGCTCCATACCGCCAAGCGCGGCCGAAGGTTCGTGCCGCAGCACGATATCGCCGAGGCGGGCTTCGGCCACGCGCTCCCCCTTTAGCCAGTCTGGCAGATCGGGGTCGTGGTTGCCGGTAATCCAGCACCAGCCGCCGTGGGCCATGAGTTCGTCCAGCAAGGCACGATCAGGCGCCAGAAGCCTGTCGGCGGCGCGCCGGTCGTGCAGGGAGTCGCCAAGGCAATAGACCGCTTGCGGCTGCAGCCGGTCGATCAGGGCCTTGAGGCGGGTGAGCGTGGCGCGGGTGTCGTAAGGGGGCAGCAGATGGCCGGCGCGGGCAAAGCTGGTGCCTTTTTCGAGGTGCAGGTCGGCAACCAGCAACGCCGTGCGGGCCGGATGCCACAGCGCGCCGCCCTGCAGGGCAACAAAGGCTTCGGCGCCCAGATGGAGATTGGCTCCGGCGGCAATGCCGGTGCCCGCGATGCTCATTTGCCTGTCCATGCCCTGAAAGATGCCGGGGAATTTCCGGGAGCATAGCGGTGTGGGCACGGGGGCAAAAGACCCGGTGCAGCAGATTGGGCTGCCGGCGGCCAAGAGGCTTTTTCGTCCGCACATTTGGCTGTAAGACAGGCGGCAGGACGGCAGGAGGCGGCGCCGCACTGCCGGTGGAAAGGGAGCCATGAACAACCAGGGCGTGATCATTCGGCTGTGGGGTGTTTTGTGGATCATCGTGGCTGCCGCGGTGGTGGCGCAGCTCTTCTTCCTCGATCCCTGGCTTGATGTTCAGGTGGCCAACCACTTCATGGGCCGGCATGGCTGGGTATTTGCCAGCAATCCGCTGAGCGATTTTTTCGACGAGTATCGCCGGCCCCTGCTGCTGGTGCTGGCCCTGCTGCCGCTCATCGCGCTGGTTCTGCGGTACCGGCAGGGGCTGCGCTTCTGGGATGTGCCGGCGGCGGTGGCCTCGATGGTGCTGGCCAATGCGCTGGTCGCCAACGTTATTTTCAAGGGCCTGTGGGGCCGGGCGCGACCGCGGGATCTTGCGCTTTTTGGCGGCGACGCCAGCTTTACCCCGGCCTGGGTACCGGCGGACCAGTGCAGCAGCAACTGCTCCTTCATTGCCGGCGATGTCGCCTTCATCGTCTCGGTGGCCGCCATCGTGCTGCTGTTTCCGCCCGGCAAGCGGCTCGGCTGGTCGCTCTATCTGCTGGTAACCGGCCTTGTCGTCTCTTTCCTGCGCATGGCCGTGGGGGCGCAGTTCCTGAGCGACACCATCTTCGCCGTGCTCATCACGCTGCCCATCGTGCTGCTGGTTGACGCCCTGCGCCTCAACTATCACCGCCGCCACCGTCCCGCTCTCGACCTGCCGCCGCCCGAGGTGGATGAGGACAATTGAGGGGAACCCGCGGTCGCAGCCGATTTTTCCTCCAAACTTTCTAACTATGGTAGCATCCGCCCCGTCCGGAACTGTGCCGGTCTGTCTCTGACCCGGGGGGTGACGAGAAATGGTGAAATTTATCACCGAGTACAAAACACGTTTTCAGCACCGCGTATCGCATCCCAGAGGGTTGCACCCAGACATCGATTTTGACGAACAGTACAGTTACAAGCTGCCTGGCAAGGCGGTGCTGGTGCTGGAAGGCGTCAAGCATATCAAGAAGCAGGAATATGACCGCTGCGGCGGCGACGCCTTCAAGCTCCTGATCGACCAGACCTTTGATCAGTATGCGCGCGATATCCTGAGCGAGATGCGCGATGTCACCGACCAGAACTACACCGCTTATCTGAAGTCCAGGAAGGACACCTTGAGCTGGGAAGCAGAGCAATGGCAGAACTTCTGTGACGACTTCAAGGAAAAGCAGGAAAAGTATCTGTCGGACTGGTTCGACAAGGTGGTGAAGGATGCGCTCAAAGGAGCGCTTGAGCAGATGAAGAAGGCGGTCAAATCCAGTGACGGCCCCACCCAGACAGTCAAAATTTCGGCGCCGATGGCCTTTGGGTTGCTGGTGAAGGCTAACCCTCTCAAATTCAAGGTCACCAGCAAGTTCAAGACAGACCACCTGCTGAAAAGCGCCAACCTGTCAAAGAAGAATTCCATCGCCGAAGCGGTGGAGCGGTTCGAGCGGAATCAGGCGATCACCAAGAGCAGCTGGATGCTGATGGATGAATCGACCGTGCTCAACAAGGTCAAGGCGGCCAGTCATGTGGCGCAGACCTATCGCGGCAAGCAGCAGCTGGCGATGCAAATTTCGGTGACACGCCGCACCGTCGATATCGATATCCTGACGGAAAAGCAGTCCAAGCAGTACGAGTGCATTGAGACCACGATCCGCGGCAAAAAGTTCTATCTGAACTGTTCGTCGCAGGAAAAAGACGTGAAGATCAACGTCATGGGAGAGTGGAACCCGCTGACCGGAGAGGTCGAGGTCTATCACTATGACGAAGGCGCCTTCAGCACCGCCCATGTGATGCTCGATGCTTATCTCGAGTGGATCTACGACCCCGAGACCAAGACTTACATTCGTACGACCGCGAAGTAACCCCGTCTTTAAAGCCTCAGGCTGTGCTGCCGGCCCTCGTCCCCATTGTGCTGCTTGGGGGCGAGGTCCGGCATGGCCGCTTCCACCAGTTCATTCGCCGCTTCTGCCAGCAAATCATCAAGGGCAGAGCCGTAAACCTGCTCGCGTCCAATCTCCAGCAGGATAGGCACGGCGAGGGGAGAGATGCGCTCCAGCCGGCGGAAGGTGATGTGCCCACGCGCGCGTTTCAGCGCCTCGCCCAGCCGGCGGATGTCGGTCAGGCCGCGCGCGGCGTCCTGCCGTGTGGCCCGCAGCAGGATATGGCCGGGGTCGTGGCTGCGCAGCGTGTCGTAGATAAGGTCACTGGAGAAAGTGACCTGCCGGCCGGTTTTCTTTTCGTCCCCGGTATGCCGGCGCTCGATAAGGCCGGCGATGAGGGCGACGTTGCGGAAGGCCCGGCGCAGCATGGAGCTTTCCGCCATCCAGGCCTCAAGGTCATCGCCCAGCATGTCCTCATCAAACAGCTCGCGGGTCTGCTGCGCATTGGGCGCCTTCACCGACCAGATGGCGATGACATAGTCGGTCGCCACAAAACCCAGCGGCCCCAGCCCCATACGCTCCATGCGGCGGGTCAGCAGCATGCCGAGCGTCTGGTGGGCGTTGCGGCCTTCAAAGCAGTAGGCGACGAGAAATTCACGGTTGCGTTGGGGAAAGCTCTCTATCAGCAGGCTGTCCGCCTTGGGCAGCACGGAGCGGTAATGCTGCTGGCGCAGCCACTCCCACACCTCTTCCGGCAGATGTGGCCAGGCACCGGGATCGGCGAGGATCTGGCGCACGCGCTGCGACAGGTCCGTCGTCAGCGGCAGTCGGCCGCCGGCATAGACCGGCACCTTCGGGTCCTGTCCGCCGCCCTTGATGCAGAGCGCATCATGCTCGCGGATACCGGCAAAGGTGAGCAGCTGCCCGGCAAAGAGGAAGGTATCGCCGGGAGCAAGGCCGTTGATGAAATATTCCTCCACCTCTCCCAGCGTGCGCCCGTTCTTGAGCCGCACCTTGATCAGCGGCTCTTCCACGATGGTGCCGACATTGAGCCGGTAGGAGAGGGCGAGGCGCTTGTTGGCAATGCGGTAGCGCCCCTCTTCATCGCGGGAGAGTTTGGCAAACCGCTCATAGGCGCTGAGGGCGTAACCGCCGGTGGCGACGAAATCCAGCACCGCCTCGAAATCCTGCCGGCTGAGCGCCGAGTAGGGTGCCGCCCGGCGGATTTCGGTAAAGAGCTCCTCGCCAAGAAAGGCACCGGCGCAGGCCATGCCGATTATGTGTTGGGCGAGTACATCCAGCCCGCCGGGGCCTGGCGGTTCGCCATCCAGCTCCTTCGCCCGGATGGCGCCGATAGCAGCCTCGCACTCCAGCACCTCGAACCGGTTGGCCGGGGCGAGCACGGCGACGGACGGGGCATCGAAACGGTGGTTGGAGCGGCCGATACGCTGCAAGAGGCGACTCACGCCCTTGGGCGCGCCGATCTGGATGACGAGATCGACCGCACCCCAGTCGATACCGAGATCAAGCGAGGAGGTAGCGACGACGGCGCGCAGCGCTCCGGCCGACATGGCGGCTTCCACCTTGCGCCGCTGCTCGACGGCAAGGCTGCCATGGTGGAGCGCGATGGCGAGGCCATCTTCATTGATCCGCCACAGCTCCTGAAAGATCAGCTCCGCCTGTGCGCGCGTGTTGACGAAGAGGATGGCGGTGCCGGTGGTGGCCTTGAGGCGCTTGTAGATATCGGGCAGGGACTGGAAGCCCATATGCCCGCCCCAGGGCAAACCTTCACTGGGCACGAGAATATCGATCTGCGGCGCCTTGCCGGAGCTGCCCTTGACGAGGCGCACGCCAGCGCCGGTGGCATCCTTCGACAGCCAGCGGGCGAGGGCCGGGATATCCTTTACGGTTGCGGAGAGCCCGACGCGCCGGCAGTTCGGCGCAAGGCGGGAGAGACGGGCGAGGCCAAGGGACAAAAGCTCGCCGCGTTTGCTGTCCACCAGCGCGTGCAGCTCATCAAGGATGATGCAGCGCAGGCCGCCGAAGAGCTTGTGGGAATCCTCATGGCTCAGCAGCAGCGCGAGGCTCTCCGGCGTCGTCATCAGGATATTGGGCGGATCGCGTCGCTGGCGCTGGCGCCGGTTGGGCGGGGTGTCGCCGGTGCGCGTCTCTGCCCGGATCGGCAGGCGCAACTCGGCAATCGGGCTTTGCAGGTTGCGCTGGATATCGACGGCCAGCGCCTTCAACGGTGAAATATAGAGTGTATGGAGGCCCGGCCGGGGGCGCTCCGCCAGCTCCACAAGGCTCGCCAGAAAACCCGCAAGCGTCTTGCCGCCGCCGGTTGGCGCCACCAGCAGCGCATCCTCGCCGGCTTCCGCCGCGGCCAGCATCGCCAGCTGGTGCGCATGCGGCGCCCAGCCCCGGCTGGAAAACCAGCCGGTGAAGTTGGGGGGCAGGGTCGGGGAAGGGGGCATGCTCATTCTGCCCCTATCTCCGCCGTGCTTCCGGCAATGGTCAAGGGGCGGTGATCTTCAGCCGCGCGAGGATGAAGTCTGCCCGGTCCGGGACGGCGGTTTTCGGCAGCAGGACGGGCGTGTAGCCAAGCCGTGGATAAAGCTGCATCAGGCGCTCATGCTCCGCCACCGCCTCGTCGAACCCGTGCCGGCGTTGTGTATCGCCGGCATAAATCTCCAACCAGGGCGGCGTCATGAAAACGGTGGAGCAATAGGGCGGCGCTGTTTTTGCCGTCTCTTCCGCAGGCTCCCCGGCGAAATGTTCCAGAGCGCCGGCGGCATCAACCCAGCCGCGATCAAAGAAAACTGGTCCGGCTTTGCCTTCGACGGCGGTTCGGTCGGCAGTCGCCAGATCAAGCGCGCGGCGGGCGAAGGCGATCATGTCGATCCAGGGCAAGGCGCTGCCGCCACTTGCCATCTCGTCCTTGACGATCCGGCGTCCCGGCTCTTCCACCGTTGCAAAACCCCGTCCGGCCAGTTCTGCCAGCAAGGTTGATTTGCCGCCGCCGGAACAGCCGGAAAGGACGACGCAATGTCCGCTGCGGTGCATCGGAACTCTTTTCTTTCAGAGCGTTAAATCTGTCTCAGCCCTTGCGACTGGCAAGACAGGCAATCACATCCGGCGCGTTCCGCTCCGGCGGAAAGACCGGATAAAACACCTTCTCTATACGCCCGTTCTCGATGATCAGGGTCAGGCGCTTCAGGAGTGTAAGGCCGGCGGCGCTGAAGAGCGGCAGGTCGAGGGCTCTGGCGAGGGCGAGGTTGCTGTCGGACAGCAGCGGAAAGGGCAGATGAAGCCGGTCTGCGGCTTCCTTCTGATAGTCGGTGTGCTGGGTCGACAAGCCGAACAAGTGGCTGACGCCAAGCTGCTTCAGTTCGACGAAATGGTCGCGGAAGGCGCAGGATTGCGGGGTGCAGCCGCGCGCTCCCGGAATGGCATCCCAGCCGTCGAGTGCAGCGCCATCCGCCGGGCTGGTGCGCGGATAGGCATAGAGAACGGTCAGTCCCTCAAGCGCCGCAAGATTGACGCTGCTGCCGTCGGTAGCGGGCAGGGCGATGGGCGGCATGTGAAGGCCGGTAAGGTGGCGGGCCTTGCCGTCATTCACCGGGATGGCCGGCGTTGGAGGGCTTGCGATCGCCATCAGGCGGGCCTGCGGGAAGGCGGCAGGGTCGCCGCTTCGGCGATGGCTCGCATCGCGGCCTTGTCTTCGTCACTTGCCCGGCCCGGCAGCATCATAAGGAGATTGGCGAAGGCCAGCTCTGCGGTGCCGGTTTGATCCGGCCACAGGCAGAGCTTTTGCAGCTCTTCCTGTTCCAGCCGTTCGGCTTCCAGCTCCAGTGCCTTGATGCCGCTGCGCAGCTTTTCGCTGGCGGGGGAGGGGGCCGGGCCGGGGCCGCTCTTGAGGCGGGTGCGCAGCGCGCGCAGGCCGCGTACGATCTCGTCATGCCATTCGGCAACGGTTTCTTCGGCGCGCCGGCGCTCTTCCTGCGTCAGGGTGTGATTGCAGCGGGCGCCGAGAAAGGCTGCCCACAGCAGCAGGTTTACATCCGCACCGTGGCGGCTTTGAAGAAAAAGGCACGCCTCGGCCACGCCCGGTTTGCCATAGACCTCCAGCGAGAAGGCCCAGAGCGACGGGGCGGAGCCGGGCGTGCCCGGTCCTGTTCCCGAAGGAGAGATCAGCTCAGCCACTTCACCGGCTGGTCGCCGAAGCACACGCCGACGCCGCGGCCGGCACGCACCAGCGGGCCATCCACGTCAACGGCGCCATATTCCTTGATGGCGTCTTCGATGAAGACATCCTGCACTTCGCGGTTACGCCACACGACCATGCGGTCGAACTTCTCCTGCGCGATAAGGTCCACGGCATGCACACCGAAGGCGGTGGCGATGACGCGGTCGAGCGGGGTGGGCGAGCCGCCGCGCTGCACGTGGCCCAGCACGGTCACGCGGGTTTCGGCACCGGTCATCTCGGAGAGCTTGGCGCCGACATAGGCACCGACGCCGCCATACCGCATCTCGCCGCCGGAAAGAGCCTGCTTGAAAGCGTTGCCTTCTTTGTCGGTCACGGATTCGGCGACGACGACGAGCGAGAAGTTACGGCCACCGCGGCGGATCGCCTTGATGTGGTCGGCAACCAGCTGCAGGTCGACGGGGATTTCCGGGATGAGGATGGCGTCAGCGCCGCCGGCGATGCCGGAGTTGAGGGCGATGTGGCCGGCGTCGCGGCCCATCACCTCAACCACCATCACACGCTGGTGGGAAGCGGCGGTCGGCTGCAGGCGATCGAGCGCCTCGGTCGCCACGTTCACGGCGGACTGGAAGCCGACGGAGAATTCGGTCGCGCCGACATCATTGTCGATGGTTTTGGGGATGCCGACGATCTTGATATCGCCCTGCTGGCAGATCTTGCGCACGATGGCCTGGCTGCCGTCGCCGCCGATGACGATGAGCGCATCGAGCTTCAGCATGCGGAAGCCGTCGACGATCTCCATCGAACGGTCCTTCAGCGTGCCGTCCGGCATCGGATAGGCAAACGGATTGCCCTTGTTGGTGGTGCCGAGGAAAGTGCCGCCTTCGCGCAGCAGACGGCCGTCGAAGGTGTTGACGTCAAGCTCCTGGAAACGCAGCGGACGCTCCAGCACGCCAACGGTGCCGTCCTCGATGCCGAAGATCTTCCAGCCATAGGTGAGGCGCGCGCGGTGCACGGCGGCCCGTACCACCGCGTTGAGGCCGGCGCAGTCGCCGCCGCTGGTCAGAATGCCGATACGCTTGTCCGCCATGGCGGTATTCCTCATCATCGAAAGAGAGCGTTATCCGGCCCCGGAAGGGGGATGGGGCCTTTCCAATTCGGCGCCAGTCTTGCCCTAAATAGTTTATAACCGCAAGTGTCCGAAGGTCCAAAAACGCAAGCATTGGAAGATTTTCGAAGACGGCCTGCCAACCACAACAGAAGCGCTACACAGCAGCTCCTTTCCTGATGTATAAGCAGGTCCCTTTTCAGAACAGCGCCTCACCGCCCGTTTTCAGGGCGCGGCCTCAAGGGCTCGAACGGCAGCAATGATCGACCAGGACATCCTGCGGGAAAAATTGCAGGCGTTGAAGATCGAACACCGTGATCTGGATGAAATTATCCAGCGCCTGTCTGACGGGTCGGCTTTCGATCAGCTCCAGCTGCAGCGTCTCAAGAAGCGCAAGCTTTTGCTGCGCGACCATATCCTGCGCATCGAAAGCGAACTCTTGCCCGATATCATCGCGTGATCCGCTGAAGCGCCCGTGCCATCCGCCGGGCGCTTTGATCTTTTGACCATCCCGAGGCCGGCTGGAATGCTTTCGCTTCCTTGCCCCCGGACCTTCATTTTGAAAAGCCGCCCCGAAAGAGGCCCTTGGTAACCAGGAAACCCGATGTCCGAAGCAAGCCCGCAAAACGCCCCTCTGGTCGCTATCGTCATGGGAAGCCAGTCCGACTGGCCGACGATGGAACATGCCGCCCGCGTGCTGGAGGAGCTGGGTGTGCCCTATGAGGCACGCATCGTCTCCGCCCACCGCACGCCGGACCGGCTGGTGGAATTTGCCAAGTCGGCACGCGGCCTCGGCTTCAAGACCATCATCGCCGGTGCCGGCGGCGCCGCACACCTGCCGGGCATGGTTGCTTCGATGACGCCGTTGCCGGTTTTCGGCGTTCCAGTCGAATCGAAGGCGCTTTCCGGCTGGGACAGCCTGCTTTCCATCGTGCAGATGCCGGGCGGCGTGCCGGTCGGCACGCTGGCTATCGGCAAGGCCGGCGCCATCAACGCCGCGCTCATCTCCGCCTCCGTGCTGGCCCTGAATGACCCGGCGCTGGCTGAACGGCTTGATGCCTTCCGCGCCCGCCAGACCGAAAGCGTGGCGGAGAAGCCGGAATGAGCAGCGCGCACCGGCAGCTGCTGCCGCTCAAGGCTAATTCCGTTATCGGCATTCTGGGCGGCGGGCAGCTTGGCCGCATGACGGCGCTGGCGGCCGCTCGACTCGGCTATCGCTGCCATATCTTCCATCCCGAGGCGGAAAGCCCGGCGGCGGAAGTCAGCGCCTTTGCCACGCGCGCTGAATGGGACGATGAAGCCGCGCTGGCGGCTTTTGCCGATAGCGTCGATGTGGTGACGCTGGAATTTGAAAATGTGCCGGCGGCGGCTCTTTCCTTTCTGGAAGCGCGCGTGCCGGTGATGCCCGGCGCCTCGGTGCTCTCGATCACCCAGCACCGGGTGCTGGAGAAGGATTTTGTGAAGGCGCAGGGCGCTGAGACGGCCCCCTATCGCGCCGTGCGCTCTCTGGAAGAGCTGAGGGCCGCGGTTGCCGAGATCGGCAGCCCCTGCGTGCTCAAGACCTGCCGCTTTGGCTATGACGGCAAGGGGCAGGCGAAGCTCTGGGCCGACAGTGATCTGGCTGCAATCTGGGGAAGCCTCAAGACCGACGATGCCATTCTCGAAGGCTTCGTGAACTTCACCTGCGAGGTGTCGGTCATCGTTGCGCGCGGGCGGGACGGGCAGGTGGTGAGCTTCCCGGTGGTGGAGAACCGCCACGCCAACCATATCCTCGACGAAACGCACGTTCCGGCAGCCATCGATCCGCGTGTGGCGGAAGAGGCGCGGCGGGTGGCCGCTGCCGTTGTGGCCGGTTTTGCCGATTTTGCCGGCCTGCTCGCCATCGAGATGTTCGTGACCGCGGACGGGCACGTGCTCGTCAACGAGATGGCGCCGCGCCCGCATAACAGCGGGCACTGGAGCATGGATGGCGCGGTGACCGACCAGTTCGAGCAGCTGGTGCGCGCGGTCAGCGGCCACGCACTGGGCTCAACCGACATTCTGCGCCCCTGCGTGATGAAGAACCTGCTGGGGGACGACATCCTCAAGGTGCCGGAGCTGATGAAGAAGCCGGGCGCCCGGGTGCATCTCTACGGCAAGAGCGAGGCCAAGCCGGGCCGCAAGATGGGCCATGTGAACTTCATGGGCATCGAGGGAGGTGCCGGCTAGGCCGGCCCATCCTTTCTGCCTTGCACAGGCAACAACAAAAGCCCGCCGAAAAATCGGCGGGCTTTTGTTTGTGTCGGCATCCCGGCGGGCCGGGATCGCTGTCGCGCGGGGCTCAAGAGGGCCGCTTTGGACAAAACGGCCCGCCTTGGGTAAGGCTCAGTAGCCCTCGCGGTCCAGGCGCTTGCGAAGCAGCTTGCGCACGCGGCGCACGGCTTCAGCCTTCTCACGAGCCTTCTTCTCAGACGGCTTTTCGTAGTTCCGGCGGAGCTTCATCTCACGGAAGATGCCTTCGCGCTGCATCTTCTTCTTCAGAGCGCGCAACGCCTGGTCGACGTTGTTATCGCGAACGAGTACCTGAACTATCTTCCTCACTCCTTCGACTGGACCTTGAGGGGCCTTTGTCCTCCAACTGGACGGGCCCCTTGGGGTGGCTGGCTAAAGGCCGGCGGCATGCCATCCGGCCCAAGGCTTTTCTCTTGCAAAAAGCCCCATCGCGTAGCGGCGGCGTTTAGCACGACGCATACACGAGAGGCAACGAATTTCCTGAGGGAAGGAGGAGCCCTCCTTTCCACGTGGGCGTAAAATAGCGCCGGCCCTTGCCAAGCACAAGGCGGGAGGGGCGAAAAAAGGCTGCCAAATCCAAGATTTTCGCCGAAAATCGGCAGGTTGCCGCCATATGTGGTGGGTTTGATGAGGGACAGGCATGGCTCAGTTGCCAATCGTGCGTATGGGACATCCGGTTTTGCGGCAAAGGGCGGCGGAAGAGGCCCGGATTCCCTCCGAAGATCTGCCCGCACTGGTCGCCGACATGATCGAGACGATGGGCGCGGAGAGCGGAGTCGGCCTTGCCGCGCCGCAGATCGGCCTTGCCCGCCGCATCATCGTGTACCGGGTGCCGGCAGCCCGGCAGGCGGGGGAAGCGGCACCGGACAGCGGGCTGGAGGCGCCGCGCGCCCTCATCAACCCGGTGCTGGAGCCGGTAGGGGACGAGGTGGTGGCCGGCTGGGAGGGCTGCCTTTCCATGCCGGGCCTGCGCGGTATCGTGCCGCGCTGGAACAGCGTGCGCTTCAGCGGCGTTGATGTTGAAGGAAAGCCGGTCGAAGGCATCGCCAGCGGATTTCATGCCCGCGTGCTGCAGCATGAGGTCGATCATCTCGATGGCGTGCTCTATATCGACCGGATGGAGGATTTTGCCTCTCTTACCTATATGGAGGAGTGGCACCATCATCTGGCTCCGTCCGCCGTGCAGAACGCCGGCCTGGCGGATGGCGACAAGGGAGAGTGACATCATGGCCGAACTCGATCTGGACAAGCTGGCTGAAGCCGAACGCGATGCCATTCTGGAAGCGACGCTGCCGAATGTGCTGTTCGATGGCTGGAGTGAGAAGGCGATGATGGAAGGGGCCGTGGCCTCCGGCCGCCCGGCAGAAGCCGCGCTCGCCGAATTCCCCGCTGGCGCCATCGACATGATTGCCCATTTCAGCGACTGGGCCGACCGCAAGATGATCGGCCAGCTGGAAGGCAACGATCTCGCCGCCTTGAAGGTGCGCCAGCGCGTGGCGCTGGCCGTGCGCACGAGGCTGGAGGTGCTGGAACCGCACAAGGATGCCCTGCGCGCTGCCTTTGCCCGCCTTGCGCTGCCTTTCAATGCGCCGCTTGCCTCAAAGCTGGTGTGGAAAAGCTGCGACGCCATCTGGTGGCTCGCCGGCGATACGGCAACGGACTTCAACCACTATACCAAGCGGGCGCTGCTGGCGGGTGTCATCACCTCCACCACGCTCTACTGGCTGGACGATGCCAGCGAAGGCCATGCCGACAGCTGGCAGTTCCTCGACCGGCGCATTGCCGATGTGCTGAAGATCGGCGGCACGGCAGCAAAGGTGCTGAGCTACACGCCCGATACCAGCCACTTGAAGCGCTTCCTGCCGGACCTGCCATCGCCGGCCCGTTTCTTCCGCGCGCTCAAGCGGGAAGAGCGCGCTTCCTGAGTTTGTCCGGGGCGGTTTCCGGCCGGGCTCAGGCCCGCCAGATGCCGGGATGCAGGAACACCAGCAGCGTCGTGAGTTCAAGGCGGCCGAGCAGCATGCCGGCCGACAGCATCCATTTGGCGCTGAGCGGCAGCGGCGCGAAATTGCCGGCCGGGCCGATGACGTCCCCCATGCCGGGGCCGACATTGGCGAGTGCCGTGGCCGAGCCGGAAAGCGCCGTCACCATGTCGAGCCCGGTGGCCGAAAGGCCTATGGAAAGTGCGGCCCAGGTGCCCACCCACAGTGTGACGAAACCCAGCAGCGAGTTGGCGACCTCCGGCGAGATCATGCGGTCGGCATAATGCGGCACTTCCACCGCGCGCGGATAGATCATGCGGTGCAGGTTGGCGCGGGTGATGCGGTAGAGCGCAATCAGGCGGAACATCTTGAGGCCGCCCGCCGTCGATCCCGAGCTGCCGCCGACAAAGGTGATGGCGAACATGATGAGGATCACGAACGGCCCCCAGGTGGTGTAGTCCGCGGTCACGAAGCCTGTCGTGGTGATGACGGAGACGACGGAAAACACGCTGTCTCTCAGTGCCGTCAGCGGCTCGATGCCCTTGTGCACGGTGGCATAAGCGGCAATCGCCACGCTGGCGGCCGCCGTAATGCCGATCATCAGCCTGAGCTGGCCGTCCCGCCACAGCGCCATCGGTTCGCCGGAGAGCACCCGCAGATAAAGCACGAAGGTGGTGGCGCCGAGCAGCATGGTCACGATCAGCACCAGCTCGATGGCGAAGCTGTGATAGTGGCCGATGGAGGCGTCGTAATTGGCAAAGCCGCCGGTGGCGATGGCCGTCATCGCATGGCAGATGGCGTCGAACGGCGTCATGCCGGCAATGCCGAGCGCGATGGCGGAAAGGGCGGTGAGGCCGGTATAGACCAGCAGCGTTGCCGCCGCGATCTGCGCGGCACGCGGGCGCACCTTGTCCTGCTGGTCGATGCTGGCGATCTGGAAGATCTGCATGCCGCCCACCCGCATGAGGGGCAGCAGCGCAATCGACACCATGATGATGCCGATACCGCCATACCACTGCAAAAGAGCGCGCCACAGCAGGATGCCCGCCGGTTTGGCATCAAGCCCGACCATCACGGTGGAGCCGGTGGTGGTGAGCGCCGAGACGGTTTCGAACACGGAATCCGCCATGGTCGGCAGATGGCCGCCGAAGCGGAAGGGCAGGGCGCCGATGAGCGATACCGACAGCCACGAGGCGGCGGTGAACCAGAAGGCCTGCCGCGCATCGAGGCGCGCACCGTCGCTGCCGCTGCGGTTGGCGAAAACCAGCACGAGACCGAAATAGAGCGTGACGCCGGCCGAAACGCCAAAGCTCTTCCAGTCGCGCTGCCCGGTGGCGAGATCGGCCAGCGCCGGTATCACCATCATCAGGGCAAGCGAGGTCCAGAGAATGCCGAGCAGGAAGAGAATGGGTCTGGTTCTGTTAAGCATGGCGTCCTGAAATCGCCTTATTGCCCGGGCGGGCGTCTGGCGGCCGTGACCTGCCGGATGACGTACAGAGAAAGCCTTTGGCGTCAACATGCTTTCGGCTTTTGCCGCGCCCTTTATCCCTGCCGGCAGACCGTGCTGGACCAGGGGTAAGCCGGCCCCGTGCAAGGCGCTAATTCCACAAACCCGCCCCAAATCCGCCAAAGCGCCCGTCTTTGATGGAGGCTCGCCGGAAGCCCCGAGTGCTGCCGGCAGGGCCGGCATGTACGGAGAGCGTTCCGCTGCCCGGTCCGGAAGAGGCGAGAGACGATGGCCAGAAATATGGTGCCAGGACTTGTGGCACCGGCCCGGCACCCCGCGGGCATGGACCTTCCGGGTGCGCGGCCGACAAAACAGTCGCATCCCTTGCGCACCGCCGCGCTGGTGCTGGCCGGGCTTGCCGTTGTTGCAGCGGCAGCCCTGACGGCCGGTGTCGGCGGACGAGATGCAGCAAGCCCTGCGGCAGCTCCGGCAGCGGCCGCACTGCCAGTGACCGTGCTGGATGGCGACACCATTGCGCTCAACGGCGTGCCGCTGCGCCTTGCCGGCATCGATGCGCCTGAACTGGGGCAGACCTGCCGTGTCGGCGGGCAGATGCGCGAGTGCGGGCTTGAGTCGGCTTATGCGCTGCGCAAGCTGGTGGCTGTGAGCGGTGGCGGGCTGGAATGCCAGCCGGCGACGGCCGGCTCCGTGCTTTGTTATGCCGGCGGGCGCGATCTGGGCCTGATGCAGGTTGCCGCCGGCCATGCCGTGGTGACGGCGAGCGCCGATCCTTCTTATGCCGATGGCGAGGACAAGGCCCGTACCGCCCGGCTGGGCATCTGGGGCACCTCGTTCCTCTCGCCGTCGGAATGGCGGGCCGGGGCGCGGCTGGAGGGCGTGCCGCCGGCCTACTGTGCCGTCAAGCTGGTGGTGCATAACGACCGGCCCTATTTCGTGACCCGGCTGGACGATAATTTCCAAGGTTACCACGCCCTGCGTTGCTTCGACGGGCTTGGCGAGGTGCGAAAGCAGGGTATCGACTGGATCGGCGAGGCCCGCTGACCCAGCCGCGGTGCTGGCCGGCACTGCCTGACGGCCGTTGAAAATCCTGCCGGCTCTTGCCCGGCCCTGCCTTATCTGCGACCACGGCCCTTTGACAGGCAGGCTCCCGCAGTGTGGGGCAGGGCAGGAGGGCAGCATGGTCAGGCTCGACCGTATCTATACCCGTGGCGGCGACCGGGGCGAGACCAGCCTTGGCGATGGCAGCCGCGTGGCCAAGGACAGTTTGCGTGTTGCCGCTTATGGCGACATCGACGAGCTGAATGCGGTGCTCGGCCTTGCGATCTGCGAGGCGGCTGCGGACGCGGCATTCGTGGCCGATCTTTCCCGCCTTCAAAATGATCTCTTCGACCTTGGCGCCGATCTGTGCGTGCCCCAGTCCTCAGAAGAGAGGGCGGAAGGGGAGGCACCCCGCAAGTCGCGCCTGCGCATCCGGCCCGATCAGGTAACGGCGCTGGAAGCCTGGATTGACCGGGTCAATGAAGCCTTGCCGCCGCTCACCTCCTTCATCCTGCCCGGCGGCACCCGCCTTGCCGCCCAGCTGCATGTCGCCCGCACAGTCTGCCGCCGCGCGGAAAGGGCGGTCGCGGCCCTTGCAAGGGCGGAAACCGTCAATCCTGCCGCCCTTGAATATGTGAACAGGCTGTCGGACCTTCTGTTCGTGCTGGCCCGCGCTGCCAATCCGCCCGGTGCGGAGCCGCTCTGGCAACCGGGAGGGGGCAGCTCTGTGTCGTGATCCGGCCGCCGTCAGCAGCAGGGATATCGCGTTCCCGGTTCAGCCGGATGCCTTGCCCACCACCTCTGGCGCGGCGTCGAAGCAGGCAATCAGCATCTCGGTGAGAACGCGTATCTTGCGCGCCGGATGTGGCCCCGGTGGGCGAACGACAAAGATGCCCGCCGGCCGGATCGGGTAGCGCTTCATCACCTCCACCAGTGCGCCCGAGGCAAGGTGCTCGTGAATGAGCCCTTCAGGGAGGTAGGCGACCCCCAGTCCCGCCAGGGCGGCAGCCACCAGAGCCATCCCGTTATCTGCCTTGAAGTATCCTTGCGGGTGGAGGGTGACCACACTTTCGCCGTCCATGAACTGCCAGGTCTCGGTACCCTGCATGACAGCCTGATGGGTCAGCAGCTCATCGGGGGTCTCCGGTGCGCCCTGCGCTTCAATATAGGCCGGGCTCGCAACCAGCTTTCCGTAGATCGGGCCGACGCGTCTTGCCACCAGGTTGGAATCCTGCAGGTGACCAAGGCGGATGGCGCAATCGTAACCTTCCGCGATGAGATCGACGAAACGGTCCGTGTAACAGGTGTGAACCTGCAGATGAGGGTGGCGGCGCGCCAGCTCCGCGAACACGGCGGCAAAATGGGTCGGCCCGAACGAGAGTGGCGCTGCAACGCGCAGCCGGCCGCGAAGCTCGCCCGCCGGCAGGATCGTCTCCCTGGCGACATCGATTTCGGCGCAGACCTTGGCGGCATGGTCCCTGAAGGTGGTGCCGGCTTCGGTCAGGGCGGCGCCGCGGGTCGTTCTGGCAAGCAGCTGAACGCCGAGGTCGGCTTCAAGCCGTGCGAGCCGCCGGCTGACGATCGACTTGGAGACGCCGAGCCGTCGCGCGGCTGGGCTCAACCCTCCGGCGTCAGCGACTTCCACGAATGTGCGCAGCTCTTCGATATCCAAATCTGCGTTCCCCAATGCGCGACACAGCTTGTCAGCTATGGGGTCTACCGCGCCGGATAGGGGAACGGCAAGAGTCTGCCCGGACAACGCGCCGTCGGCGCCTGTCTCCGCAAGCCCTGTGGCGGATACAATGGCAGCAAAGGATTTGATGATGACGTTTCGTAATGGCCTCGCTTCGCTTCTTCGCCCCGAAGACTCAGTGCTGGTGCTGATTGACCACCAGCCCTACCAGCTCGCGAATGTGAACAGCCACGAACCCCAGATGGTGATCAACAATACGGCGGGTCTGGCAAAGGCCGCCAGGGCCTTTGGTGTTCCCACAATCCTCACCACGGTCATCGCCGCGCGTGGCGGCCTTCTGTTTCCGCAGATCACCGAGGTCTTCCCCGGTCAGGAGGTGATCGACCGGACCTTCATCAACACGTGGGAAGATCAAAAGGTCGTCGATGCCGTCAAGGCAACCGGCCGCAAGCAGCTGATCATTGCCGGCCTCTGGACCGAGGTGTGCGTGGCGATGCCCACAATCCAGGCTCTGGGTGAAGGCTGGGGTGTGACCGTTGTCACCGATGCGTGCGGCGGTGTCTCGGTCGAGGCGCATGACGTTGCCATCAAGCGCATGATTGCGGCCGGGGCAAATATGATGACCTGGCTTGCGGTGGCCGCTGAATGGCAGCGCGACTGGGCCCGGGCCGAGCAGGCTGCCGCATTGACCGAAGTGATCACGCAGCATGCCGGCGGCAGCGGTATCGCTTACCTGTGGGAGCAGCAGCTGCTCAATACGCCTGTGCCGGGTATAGCGGGCTAGGCTGGGTCGGGGATGGCGTGAAGCCGGGGCGATGTGGTTCAGGCTGAAAGGTCGCACCGGCTCCGCCATCCCGCCTCAGGGGGCGTCCCCCCCTCGCCGGAGGCCTCGCCTGTACGCTCTACGATGGGATCGTGGGCTGCCGCGAGCCAGCCGGCCATCGAAGACAGATCTCCCGTTATCCGGATGTCACCCAGATCAAGAGCCCGATTGTAGGTCAGGGCATAGGCCGGATCGGCAAGGGGAAGCCGGTTCAGGACGTGGGCGACGGCGGCGCTTACCTCGATTGTGACATCGCCCTGCTCGTCAATATCCACGCCTGCCCGGAACACCGGTTTGCTTGCGACAAGATCAAACCGCAGGCCCTGCAGGCGCCCGTTCGGAAGCTTTGTGCCGTCGCTGTAACGCTCCACGAGCGACCAGTTCAGGTCTGGCGGCAGGTTGGCCTGCGAGGCTGCCTCGCACATCACCCTGCCGACCATCTCGAACCATTCCACGCTGCCGTGCGGGAGTTTGGCTGCGGGGCTCATCCGGCGTTCCCTTCCGGCATCACAATGAGCACGATCTTGCCCCGGATATGGCCGGCAGCGGCACGCTCGTGGGCCCGGCGCGCTTCGGCGAGGGGAAAGCGGCTGTCGATCCCGAGACGGATCGTGCCCTTGTCCAGAAGCGGTGCGATCTCGGCCAGCTGGGCCCCGCTGGAGCGAACCTGCGTGGTGGAGATGGTAACCCCGCGCTGCCCGGCTTCCTCGCTGCCGTTGAAGCCCAGAGGGAAAACCGGAAACAGCGCGCCGCCCCGTTTCAGCGTGCGCAGGAAGCGGCCGGCCGCGGGACCTCCCACCGTGTCGATGACGAGATCAAGGTCGCGGAGGATATCCTCAGGGGGCGTGCTGCCATAATCGACGAACTCATCGGCGCCGATATCCCGCAGGAAGGCCTCGTGGCCGGCCGAGGCGACCGCAATCACCCGCGCCCCGCGCCATTTGGCCAACTGCACCGCCAGATGGCCAACGCCGCCTGCCGCGCCATTGACCAGCACGGTCCTGCCTTCAAGGGGAACAGGCCTATGCCGGGCGGGTTGCAGCGGGTTTGGTGCATCATGTCCGGGGTCGATCAGAAACTGCCAGGCCGTCAGCAGCGACATCGGTGCCGCCGCGGCATGTACATGGTCGATTCCGGCAGGTTTGCGGGCCAGTTCCGATGCCGGGACGGCCACATAGTCGGCATAGGCGCTGCTTTCGCCCGCCAGACCGGCAGGGAAGCGGACCATGGCGTAGACGGCGTCGCCGACGACGAAACCCTGCACATCCCCGGCAACCGCAGCGACGGTGCCCGAGATATCCGTTCCGGGAATGGCCGGCAGGCGAATTTCCGGCTGCCACTCTGGCGGAAGCATTTTGTAACCGTCGCGCAGATACCAGTCCGGCGGGTTGAGGCCGATGGCGTGGACGCGGACGAGAACCTCGCCCGCCTTGATCTGCGGCTTCGGTGCGTCCTCATAGACCAGCACCTCGGGGCCGCCAAAAGAATGCAGCCGGACAGCTTTCATCATCTCACGCACAAGAACCTCCATAGCGGGCGTGTGAACCGGCTATCGGTCTAAGGTGCTGCGTGTGGATTGATAATTGCGCTCGTTTTTAATTTAATAATGCCATGAAGGAACAAATGGCATTGGAACGCCTGACCGGGCTGATCGCCTTTGCGCGTGCCGGGGCGCTGGGCAGCTTTACGGCAGCAGCGCGATCGCTTGCCATATCGCCCTCGGCTGTGAGCAAGAGCGTTCAACGTCTTGAGCAGCAACTGGGCGTTTCGCTTTTTACCCGAACCACCCGCTCGCTGACCCTGACCCCGGAAGGCAGGGAATTGCATGAACGGGCGCTGCGGCTGCTGCAGGATGCCGAGGAAATCGAGCAGGCGGCAAAAGCCGTGCGCGACGAACCGGCAGGCCCCTTGCGGATCGCGGCCTCGCTGCCTGTCGGGCTCCATCTGATCGCGCCGGCTTTGCCGGCCTTTCGCGCGCTTTATCCGAAGGTAACAATCGACCTGCGGCTCGATGATCGCCTGGTGGATATCGCCGAACAGGGCATCGATATCGCGGTCCGTATCGGGGAACTGGCGGATTCCCGCCTGTTGTTCCGCCGGCTTGCCCCGATGCGGCTTTGCGCTTTCGCCGCGCCTTCCTATCTGGCTGCGCGCGGTGTCCCGGGGCATCCGGAGGAGCTGGCATCCCACGAAACGGTCAATCTGAGATATCAGAGCAGCGGCCAGCTTTTTCGCTGGCCGTTCCGGGTGGGGGAGCGCGAGATCGAAATTCTGCCTGCCTCGAGCGTCGTGGTGGATGCCGGAGAAGCGGTGCTGGCGACCCTGATTGCCGGCGGCGGTATCGGAATCAGCGCCTCTTTTATCGCCGCGCCCTATGTGGCAAGGGGGGAACTCGTTCCAGTCCTTGCGGACTTTGCGGTGGTGCGGGATGCCATCACGGTCCTGTGGCCGGCGAGCCGCCGCGCCAATCCCGCGGTGCGTGCCTTTCTGGACTATCTCCCCGACGCCGCCGGCAGGCTGATGGGGGCGGCAAGCCTGCCGTCCTGATGATTTCTCTTCGGCGCATCACTTTGGGAGAGGAGTGCCCTGACCCGCTCGTCCTTCCCAAAACGGGTGGCACCCTCTCTTTCCAGCCATTGCATTAAGACATAAAGATATGTTTATATATGTGCGGCAGTCGCGATTTGCTGGCATCGGCAGGCGCTGCACGCTACATCACACCGCGGCCAGACTTTGACAGGGCCGCGCGCGACGGAGATTACGGCCATGGCCGGCACGGCAAAGCTGAGCATCGAGTTCTTTCCGCCCAAGACGGAAGAGGCGGAGAAGGAACTTTGGGAGGCGCTCACGAAGCTCGGCAAGATCAAGCCGCGTTTCGTCTCGGTGACCTATGGCGCCGGCGGATCGACCCGCGACCGTACCACCCGCATCGTGCGCGAAATCATGGCCGGCGGTCGCTTCAAGCCGGCAGCGCATCTCACCTGCGTTGGCCACACGAAGGAAGAGGTGGATGCCCTTGCCCGCGAATGGCAGGCGCTCGGCATCAACCATATCGTGGCGCTGCGCGGAGACCCGCCGCAGGGTCAGGGCAAGTACACGCCGCATCCGGGCGGGTATAATAATGCTGCCGATCTGATCGGCGGCCTGCGCCGGATTGGCGAGTTCGAGATTTCTGTGGGTGCCTATCCGGAAAAGCATCCGGACTCACCGTCGCTGGAAGCCGATCTCGACAATCTCAAGGCCAAGTTCGATGCCGGCGGTACGCGCGGCCTCACCCAGTTCTTCTTCGATGTCGATGCCTACCTGCGCTGGCGCGACCTGATCGTGGCGCGGGGCATCACGGCGGAGATCGTGCCAGGTATTCTGCCGATCGCCAATTTCACCCGCGCCGTGCAGTTTGCCGCCCAGTGCGGCGCGCGCGTGCCGGATGAACTGCACCGGCGTTTTGCCGGCACGGAGGACGACGCCAGGGCGCACCGGGCCGTGGCGCGCGCCGTGTGCGTGGAAATGTGCCGCCGCCTGATGGAGGAGGGGGTGGATGCCTTCCACTTCTATACCCTCAACCGAGCGGCGCTGACCCTTGATGTGTGCCGCGAGCTTGGCCTCATCGCTCTTGACGAAGCTGCCTGAATTCCCCTGAAACGCGCGTTCTCCGGCCTTCCCCCTCGGCCGGAGCCTTCCCGCGCCGGAGTTGCTGCCATGACCCGTGCAGAACGTATTGCCCGCCTTTATCAGGAAGCCGACCGCCGTATCCTCGTGATCGATGGCGCCATGGGCACCATGATCCAGCGCTACAAGCTGGAGCTGGAAGATTATGCCGGCGAGCGTTTTGCGAACTGGCCGGTGGATGTGAAGGGCAACAACGACCTGCTCTCCATCACCAAACCGGAGATTATCCGCGAAATCCACGGCCAGTATCTGGCTGCCGGCGCGGATATTCTGGAGACGAACACCTTTTCCTCCACCACCATCGCGCAGGCCGACTACCAGATGCAGTCGGTGGCCTATGAGATGAATGTGGCGGGCGCCCGCGTGGCGCGCGAGGCGGCCGACGCGTGGGAAGCCGCGCATCCGGGCAGCGTCAAATGGGTGGCGGGCGCCGTTGGCCCCACCAACCGCACCGCTTCCATCAGCCCGGATGTGAATGACCCCGGTTACCGCAATGTGAGCTTTGACGAGCTGCGCGGGGCCTATGCCGAGGCGGCGAAGGGGCTGATCGAAGGCGGCGCCGATATCCTGCTGGTCGAGACCATCTTCGATACCCTCAATGCCAAGGCCGCGCTCTTTGCCATCGAGGAAGTGTTTGAGGCGCTGGATATCAAGCTGCCGGTCATGATCTCCGGCACCATCACCGATCTTTCCGGCCGCACGCTCTCCGGCCAGACGCCGGAAGCGTTCTGGAACTCGGTGCGGCATGTGCAGCCTTTTTCCGTCGGCTTCAATTGCGCGCTGGGCGCCGAGCAGATGCGCCCGTTCCTGGCCGAGCTGGCGCGGGTTGCCGATACACGCATCAGCGTTTATCCCAATGCCGGCCTGCCCAACGCCTTTGGCGGCTACGACGAGACCCCGCACCAGACCGGCCATCACCTGCATGAGTGGGCGCATGACGGGCTGGTCAACATCGTCGGCGGCTGCTGCGGCACCACGCCGGACCATATCCACGCCATCGCCGACGGCGTGAAGTCGGAAAGTGCCCGCACCGTGCCCGCACGGCCGCGCGGCCTGCGTCTTAGTGGCCTTGAACCTTTTGAGCTTGTGTGAGCGATGACCCAGACCACCGCCCGCTTCATCAATGTCGGTGAACGCACCAACGTTACCGGTTCGGCCAAGTTCAAGAAGCTGATCGTCGAAGGTCAGTACGAGGCCGCGCTTGACGTGGCGCGCGACCAGGTGACGGGCGGCGCGCAGATTGTCGACGTCAACATGGATGAGGGTTTGCTGGACAGCGAGGCCGCGATGGTCCGCTTCCTCAACCTCATGGCGTCGGAGCCCGATATCGCCCGCGTGCCGGTGATGATCGACAGTTCCAAATGGAGCGTCATCGAAGCCGGCCTTAAATGCGTGCAGGGCAAGGCCATCGTCAATTCCATCTCCATGAAGGAAGGCGTCGAGCCCTTCCTTGCCCAAGCGCGCAAGGTCAAGCGCTATGGCGCCGCCGTGGTGGTGATGGCATTTGACGAGGTGGGGCAGGCGGAGACAACAGAGCGCAAGTTCGAGATCTGCAAGCGCGCTTATAATCTGCTGGTGGATGAAGTCGACTTCCCGCCGGAAGACATCATCTTCGACCCCAATATCTTCGCCGTGGCGACGGGTATCGAGGAGCATAACGAATACGCGCTTGCCTTCTTTGAAGCCTGCAAGCTCATCAAGGCCAATCTGCCTTACGCCCGCATCTCCGGCGGCCTCAGCAACGTGTCGTTTTCCTTCCGGGGTAACAACATGGTGCGTGAGGCGATGCATGCCTGTTTCCTCTACCACGCCATCCCGGCGGGGCTGGACATGGCCATCGTCAATGCCGGCCAGATGCCGGTTTATGACGACATCCCCGCCGAGCTGCGCGACGCCATCGAGGATGTCTATTTCAACCGCCGCGCCGATGCGACGGACCGCCTGCTGGAGATTGCCGAGCGCTTCAAGGGCGGCGGTGCCAAGCGCGAGGTTGATCTTTCCTGGCGCGAAGGCCCGGTGGACAAGCGCCTTGCCCATGCGCTGGTGCATGGCATCACCGATTTCATCGACGAGGATACCGAAGAGGCACGCCAGTCCTTCGACCATCCGCTGCGCGTGATCGAAGGCCCGCTGATGGATGGCATGAATGTCGTTGGCGACCTGTTCGGCGCCGGCAAGATGTTCCTGCCGCAGGTGGTGAAATCCGCCCGCGTGATGAAGAAGGCGGTTGCCTATCTGCTGCCCTATATCGAGGCACTGAAGAGCGAGGGCGACGCGAAGAACGCCGGCAAGGTGATCATGGCGACCGTCAAGGGCGACGTGCACGATATCGGCAAGAACATCGTGGGCGTCGTGCTCCAGTGCAATAACTTCGAGGTTATCGATCTTGGCGTGATGGTGCCGGCGCAGAAGATTCTCGATACCGCCAAAGAGCAGAAGGCCGACATCATCGGCCTTTCCGGCCTCATTACCCCCAGCCTTGACGAGATGTGTTATGTCGCCGCCGAGATGAAGCGGCAGGGTATGACCATCCCGCTGCTGATCGGCGGGGCCACCACCTCCAAGATGCACACGGCGGTGAAGATTGCGCCGGGCTATGACAACCCGGTTGTCTATGTGCCCGATGCCAGCCGCGCCGTGGGTGTTGCCACCAAGCTGATGGCGCCGGAGCTGAAGCCGGCCTATGTGGCCGAGGTGGCGGACGAGTATCTCAAGATGCGCGAGGCCTATGCCCGCGGTAATCAGCAGAAGGAGCGGCTGAGCTACGAGGCTGCCCGCGCCAACCGCGAGCAACTGGACTTCACCGGCGACAAGGCGCCGTTCCGGCCGAAGAAGCTCGGCCTGACGGTGCTGGAAGATTACGACCTTGCCGAGCTGGCGACCCGGATCGACTGGGGCCCCTTCTTCCAGGCGTGGGACCTGCACGGGCGTTATCCGGATATCCTTGAAGACAAGACCGTGGGCGAGACCGCGCGCGGCGTCTTCAACGATGCGCAGGAAATGCTTAAGCGCATCATCGATGAGCGCTGGTTCACCGCCCGTGCCGTCGTCGGCCTGTGGCCGGCCAATTCGGTGGGCGACGATATCGAGATTTATGGCGACGAAGGCCGCCACTCGGTGCTCACCACCATTCATACGCTGCGCCAGCAGATGGTCCGCCGGCGTGAGGAGCGCAAGAACTACGCGCTGGCCGATTTCGTGGCCCCGCGCGAAAGCGGCATTCTCGATTATATCGGCGGTTTTGCCGTTAATACCGGCATTGGCGTCGAGGAAAAGGCAAAAGAGTTCGAAGGTCAGAACAACGACTATGATGCCATCATGGTCAAGGTGCTGGCCGACCGTCTGGCCGAAGCCTTTGCCGAGCGCCTGCATGAGCGCGTGCGCCGCGAGTTTTGGGGTTATGCGGCGGACGAGACCCTCTCCAACGAGGATCTGATTGCCGAGAAATATCGCGGCATCCGCCCGGCGCCGGGGTATCCGGCCTGCCCGGACCACACGGAAAAGGGCCTGCTGTTCCCGCTGCTGGACGCGAACAAGACAGCCGGTCTGACGCTGACCGAAAACTACGCCATGTTCCCCACCGCCGCCGTCAGCGGCTGGTATTTCGGCCACCCGGATGCGGCCTATTTCGGCCTCGGCAAGATCGAGCGCGATCAGGTGGAAGACTATGCCCGCCGCAAGGGCATGTCGCTCAGCGAAATGGAGCGCTGGCTGCTGCCGAACCTCAATTATGAGGCGGGGCGGTAACTTACCCAGAGGCTTGCCAAGTTGTCTGAATACGGGGTGTGAGTCGCCTTTAGGGGAGGCTTTTCAGAAATCTCGAACATCTTTCGTATTCGTATGGAGCTATCATGCTTTTATATACAATGACCGGCAAATAAATTTTCAGAAAATGTAATTAATATCTGCGTTTATTCGAGATTTCCGGAAAAGTACACTAATATCTAATCCATATGGGTAACGATCTTGTTGCTTGGTAGTGGATCTCTGCTATCGCTTGGCCGCTGATCAAGTCCGCACTGCCGCTCGTAACGGTGTATACCAAAGGTAGTTGTCGGGCGGCTGTGGTGCAGCCTTCACATGGTCACAGGTAAATTTTACATCTTAATGATGATCAACTACGGACAAAGCGGTCGCCGTTTGCAGTTTACTCGAAAGTCCGGTCCGTAAATGTTGAGCGGATAGCGGTGTATGCCATACTGAGGTGCACGCACGCATAAAAGAGGGCATCGTGACTTCCGTTTTCGTCGCCTATGCATCTGGAAATGATTATCACAAATCCATTATTGAGAAGGCCTGCCACGACGCATCCACGGCACAGAGGAAGGTAAAGCCATGGTCACGGCTGGACACAAGCGGTCACGCCATCTCTCGGTCTGTGGAGGCTTGGATCGATGAGGCGGATGCCTTTGTGGGAGACATTTCAATTGTCAATCACAACGTAACTTATGAGATCGGTTATGCGATTGGTCTTGGGCGCCCAATTCGCTTAATAAGATCGTCCCATCTTGATTGGACGAATGTAAAATCGATTGGATTGCTCGATTCCCTTGGTCATGACGCCTATGACCTTGTGCTGCCCTTGGCTGGGGTGCTTAAGAAAGCTGATATTACGCTGAATTGGCCAAAGATTTATAAAAACAAGGATCAGCCTGTATTCTTGATGCAGCCTCCAAAGCCAACCGACACTTCTCTTCGTATTACAAGTGGTGTCAAAAAGATTGCTCGTGTCAGGTTTCGTAACTTTAATCCGTCGGAAATTAGCAGGCTTAATGCAAGCGAGGCTTATGAGCAGGTTATGTCCTCATACGGCGTCATCGTCTTTTGGGACGCGAGAGATGATGCGGAGGCCGACAGGAATAACCAAAGGGCTTCCTTTATTTTTGGCCTAGCGCGAGGTCATGGAATTCCCGCCCTCTTGATCGCCCATCAACAGGTTTCACTTCCACTTGATCTCGAAGATCAAGCGGATAGATGGGACTCGCCAGAGGGCCTTGATGCATTGGTGGCTGCATTTCGCATAAGGGTTGCGGACTACCAAAATGAATTAAGCGAAATTCGCGAGAAGAAAGGAAACTTTCTCGAAAGTCTGTCGTGTGGTGATCCGGTGGCAGAAAACGAAGCTGCTTCTCTATCGGATATTTTTTTGGAAACGGATGCTTATAAACGGGCGCTTGATGGTACGGCCAATGTTCTTGTTGGCAGGAAGGGGAGCGGAAAAACCGCAATATTTCTGAGGGTCCGGGACGTTTGCCGGGTTGATGACAATAAGCAAAATATAGTCATAGATCTTATACCGGATGGGCATCAGCTGGTTAAGATGAAGGAGTTTATTCTTGATCAGCTTGGTTTTGGTGCCCGCAAAGAGGTTATTGCAGCTTTTTGGGAGTATTTGCTTTGGCTTGAGATAGCCTACAAGATTCTTGAGAAGGATGAGCGGCGTGCATATCACGATCCGCGGCTGACCGAAGGGTATAGAGCCCTTGAGCGTTTATATGAAGCGCGAGTTGATACAGGGAAGGGTGATTTCTCAGAAAGATTAAAGCGCCTTTCCTCGAATATAATTGACAGATTTGAAGCTGCGCATCTCGACTCTGATCAGAGGCATCCTCTGAATTCGTCAACCGTACTGGAAATAATATATTTGAAGGATGTCCGCGAGCTGCGCGAATGCATTTTGGAATATTTGAGGTTAAAGGGGTTTGTTTTATTTCTGTTTGACAACTTGGACAGGTTTTGGACTCCGGGCGGCTTCAACGAAGATGACGCTCTCATCGTAGTTGGGTTAACGGAGTCGATGCAGGAGATATCAAGAAAGTTTCGGAGGAAACACCTCGATTTTAGGTGGGCAATTTTCGTCCGTAGTGACGTCTACGAATTTCTCGTCCGTGGCATGGCAGATTACGGAAAGCTTGGAGTCTTTAGTCTTGAATGGTCAGATCGTGAATTATTACGCGCTCTTTTTGTCCAGAGATTGAGCGGAAATGTTTCCGATCTTACCGACGATTGGGATGAAATTTGGCGCAGGGCGTCGGTTCAAATCGTGTCGGGGAAGCCTGTATTAGACTTCCTCATCGACGGCAGCATGATGCGGCCAAGATATCTTATTCGTCTTTTTGAGATAGCTCGCCGCCGTGCAATTACCTTTGGCAGAAATAAAATAGCTGAAGATGACTACGTTGCCGCTTTGAGGGAACTCGGCTGGCAAGTGCTTGAGGATCTAGATCGGGAGATTGTTGATCTGGTGCCAGAGGGTGCGGAATTTCTGTTTGAGCTTTTGCAGCAGAGAGATGATTTAACGCCAGATAAATTTGTCTACTTTTGCCAGAAGAAAATGAAGTCTAACGAAGATATTATTCGATTGCTCGATGTTATGATCTGGAATGGGAGTATCGGAATTCGTAATAATGGCGAATCGAAGTACATTTTTGACTGTGGGTATAAGCGTCAGTACCTTTCTTCTGTTATAAAAAATAACAGGAATCAGCCGCTCTCAATCCATCCGACCATTCTCGCCGCGGTGGAGTAGAGGCTGGTTTTCTAAACTGTCTCGCGCCAGTTGGCATTCGGTGGGCTCTTGAGCGCTTCGCGGGGGCCACTGCTTGGTCGGCTTTGTGTTCGATCAATTACGGCGCCGCCAAAGTGCGCTGCGCCGGCGTCACAACCGGGGTTTCGCCCAGTCGCAGGCACGTTTTTGCCTGTCACGGGAGGAACGACGGTTGTCACGGCGCCGGGCGGCAGCAAGATCACCGGCAGCAATGTTGGTGATGATGCGTTTGACGGTCATAGCGCCTCGCACTGCGGTGTCGGGCTGCCCGCGAGGAGCCCTCTTACGCTGCCATCTGCCAGCAGACCTTCGGCCATCGCCAGCATCGAGGCCAGCGGCTGGTCTTCACCCAGTCCGCGCAGGGCCCGCAGATGGTCGAGTGCGGTGCCGAAGGTGGGGAAGCGGCAGGGCACGGCGAGTGTCAGGTAAAGCGCCAGCACCGTGACCGACCGGCTGCGCCCGCCGCGGCAATGCACCAGCACATGGCCGGCGCGGTGGGGCGGGTAATGCGGCTTGCCCGGGCTTGCCTGATGAAGGATGCCGTGCAGGGCCAGCACGGCGGCCATCAGATGCGCCGGATGATTTCCCGGCCCGTCGATCAGGCCGATATGGGTGCGGCGCACGGCGGTGCCGTCCGGCAGGCTCATCGGCGCAATATCGATGTTGATGGCGAGGTTGAGCGTGGAGGTGATGCCGTGCTCCAGCAGGGCGCCGCCATCGAGCGCCGCCGGGGCGTTGCCAAGCCAGAGCCCCAGTTTCTGCGGGCCGAGCCCGTGGATCACCGGCAGCAGCATCGGCCGCGCATCCTGGGCCTTTTCACCAAGGGAAAGGAAATCGGCAGGCAGGCGGGCATCGGGGACGGAAAGGCTCATGGTCTTGGGCAGGGGCTCTTGAAGAACGTGGAAAACAGGGCAGGCGCGGCGGGGCTCAGAACCGGAAGCCGGGCTCCCAGAGCAAGGTGGCGTGGCTCGCTTCTGCCAGTTTGCTGGCGGAAGCGGGTTTGACGAAGGCCGGCATGACCCAGCGCGGTTTTATTTCCCGCTGAAGCCAAAGCATGTCGCCAAGGCACGGATGCACATTCCAGCCGCACCAGAGCGCCTGTTTTGCCGCCACCAGCCGTTCGGCCGGTGTGCCGGGCGGGACGTAGCCGGTAAAGATGAAGCGGAAGCCTTCTTCCCGCCGGGCCAGCAGGTCGGCGGCAAGGCCGCTCTCGGCATTGGCATCGGTGGTGATCACGATATCCTGCGGCGTCGGTGCGCCGCCTGCCAGCTGGCCATCCTTCAGCAAGGCGGCCATGGCGGCACGCGGCGCGGCGTCGATGATGCCGCTGTCGTCAGTTGCCAGCGCCTCGATCTCCCGGCGGATGACCGGGCAGGGCAAGGGCCTGAGGCCCAGTGCAGCAAGGCGCAGCGCCATCTCCGGCCCGCGACCGGCAGCAGGCACGCACAGCACGGCGCCTTCTCTTGCTGCCTCGGCCAGTGCGCCGATCTGGTCCGCAAGGCTCTGGTCGCGGTTGCCGTAGGAAGCATCGTCGATCAGGAAGTCCGCCTGCGGCGGCATGTCGAAGGGGAAGAGGTCGGACTCAACCGTCCAGTCACCCATATAGGTAAAACCGCCCCCTTCACGTCCGGCGCCCGGCAGATGCAGCCACACCCCGCCCGGTGCGTGGCCGGTGCGCCCGGTCATCACCGGGGTGCCCAGCACCTCCGTGCTTCCCTTCAGCGGCAGCAGCCGGCGGGCCTCCTGCGGCACCAGCGCGGTGTCGATCTGGCCCCATGTGGCGGCCGTGGCCCAGACGGGCGGGTTGCCATGGTCGCCGCGGGCATCGAGCGCGCCGACATGGTCGCCATGGGCGTGGCTGAGGCAGATGGCATCGATCTGGCCGAGCCCGGTCAGGTCGGGCCGCACGCCCGGCTCAGGCCCGGCGCCCAGATCCATCAGCAGCCGCTTGCCGCGATACTCCACCAGAAAGGCCGCCGGCGATTTGGCGCCAAGGCCGCTGACCGCCCGCACATGGCAGCTGTTGTCCTGAGCGCCAAGGGTGGTGGCGGGAGCGGAAAGGCTGTTGTCGGGCATGGTCTCTTCAGGTCCGGTGTATCGGTTGCCGGCCCCAGCCAGCAGGTTGATGAGAACCGACGCGGGCGGCGACGGTCAATCTTGTTTGCCCCTTGCTTGCGGCTCAGTGCGCCTGCCCCCTAGTGCGCCTGCCAGGGCAGCACGCCTTTGGGCAGCCAGCGCGAGAGCAGCGAGGCCAGCGTCATCAGGGCGAGGATGATGACCACCATCAGGCAGCCCACGGCGGCGGCCAGCGTGGAAGAGCCGCCTTCTTCAAGAAACACTACAGTCGGCCCGATGGTTCGCGCCCCGGAGGAAACCAGCAGGATGGAGACCTGGATTTCATTGAGCAGGCTGAGGAAAACGATAATGCCGCCGGCCGCCGCCGAAGGGGCTGCCAGCGGCGCGATGATGTCGCGAAAGCGGGTGAGGAAACCGGCGCCGGCGCTCTGCGCCGCCTCTTCCAGCGAGCGGTCGATCTGGGCAAGGCCGCTTAGCGTCGGGCGCAGCGCAACGGCCAGATGGCTTGCCAGATAGGCGGCGAGAATGATGCCGACGGTGCCATAGAGGCTGATGCCCAGCAGCGGCAGCGGGCGCAGGAAAAACAGGATGGCGGCAATGGCGATGACAACGCCGGGCAACGCATAGGTCAGCTCGCAGGTGATCTGCAGCGCCTGCACCACAAGGCTGCGGTGCCAGGTAAGGAAATAACCGAGCAACAGCGAGGCTGCCATCAGCGTGGCCGCCGCTACGGCGCTGATCCAGAGGCTGGTGAAGAAGGCTTCCCGGATCGCGGCCTGCCGGTAAAGCGCGCTCGCATAATTGGCAAGCGTCAGGGTGTCGAGGCTCAGCGGCTGGCCGAAGCCGGTGACGAGCGAGGTGGAAAAGAGGGCGGAAAGCGGCAGCACCAGCGTTGCCGCCAGAAAAACCCAGGCGAATAGTTCCGCCGGCCGTCGCCAGTGTCCGAGCGGCAGCACCACCCGCCGGGCGGTGCCTTCCACCCGCTGGTCGTGCCGGCGGCCAAGCCAGCCATTAAGCATGAGCGCGGCGGTAATGAGCGCGGCCAGCAGCAGCGACAGCACTGCCATATCCGGCAGCGCACCGGGGCCGAGCGCATTGAGGCGTTGGTAGATGAGGGTGATGAGGGTGGGAAAACGCGCCGGAATACCCAGCAGCGCCTGAATGCCGAAATTGCCGGCGCTGGAGACGAAGGACAGCGCCGCCCCGGCAAAAACACCGGCGCGCGCCAGCGGCAGCACGACCGTGCGCAGCACAAACAGCGGACCGGCGCCGGAAGCGCGCGCCGCTTCCACCAGCTCCCCCGGCAGGCGGGCAAGGCTGGCGCGCACGGCCAGAAAAACCAGTGGCGTGTTGTAGAGGCCGAGCAGCAGCACGATACCGCCTTCGGAATAAAGCGGATGGCGGGTGCCGAAAGGCAGCTCGATGCCCAGGAAACGCAGGACGAGGCTTGAGGGCGAAAGGGCCTGCACCCAGGCAAGGGCGGTTACCTGCGGCGGAATCATCAGCGGCAGGATGAAGGCGAAGACCCAGGCCGTTTTGGCCCGCATGTCGCTGAGGCAGACGGCCAGCGCCGCTGCCGTGCCGAGCGCGACGGCCAGCAGGGTGGAGGCAAGGGCAACCTCCGCCGTGTTCCATGCCGCTTCCGCCACACGGGTGCTGGCAACCAGCCTTGCAAGCCGCGAAAGGTCGAGGTTGCCGGCCGGCGCAAGGGCGGTTGCCACCAGCCGCAGCAAGGGGGCGAGGGAGAGAAGACCGACAAAAACAAGGAGCGCGCCCAGCACCAGCGTCTCGGTTCGCGGACGCAGGATGCCGGTGGCGGAGCGCGGCAAAAAGCGGTGGAACAGCGGCATGGCCTGCCGCTGCTCCCTGCCTTTGGCGACCGCCTCTTCGCTGAGCGCGCTCATGGGGCTGTTATTATCCGGTGCCAGCTCGGGTCAGCCGCCGAAAATCTGCTGGAAGTGCTCACGCACGCCGGCATCGTTATCGATGGCCTTGTCGGCATCGAGCGGCAGCAGCTTGATGTCGGAGAGCTTGGGGAAACCCTCGGGCGGAGCAACCTTCGGGTCGAGCGGCAGGTAACCCTGCTTTGCCACCAGCTCCTGCCCGTCATGGCTGAGCAGGAAATCGACAAAGGCTTTGGCCGCCGGCACGTTGTGCGCGGTGGAGAGGATGGCGACCGGCTCGGTGATGAAGGAGACGCCGTCTTCCGGGTAGATGAAGTCAACCGGCGAGCCGGCCTTCTTCGCGCGCAGCGTGTCGGCATCCACCAGCACGGCATATTTCGCCATGCCGCCGGCAAGCGCCTTCAGCGCCGGGCCGTTGCCGCCTTCCGGCGTGATGCCCAGCTTGTTCAGGCCCTCATAGAACGCCCAGCCGATGCCGGGGGTGCCGGTGAGGGTGTGCAGGTGATAGAGCGCTGCGCCGGAATAAAGCGGGCTCGGCACGGCAATCGCGCTTTTGTTGCTGTCCACCAGCAGGTCGGCCCAGCGCTTCACCGGTTTGGCATTGGCGGTGTTGTAGCCGATGCCGGTGGCGATGATCTTGGTGCCGAACATCATCTTGCCGGCGTCATAGGTGCTCTTGTCGAAAGCGCCGACGGGGGCCTCCGGATAGGCCATCAGCCGGCCCTGCTTCTTCAGCGAGCCGAGATTGATGGTATCGGCCACCAGCAGCACGTCGGGCTTGGGATCGCCGGCGAGGATTTCCGTCTGCAGCACATTCATCAGCTGGGTGGTGCCATTGCGGGTCCACTCCACCCTCACCTTCGGGTGTTTCGCCTGGAAGGCATCGACCGTCATCTGGGCGATTTCCGGCGTCTGCGAGGTGTAGAGAGTGAGCGTGCCGCTCGCCTCCCCGGCATGGGCATTGCCCATGTTGCCGGCGAAAGCACCGATCATCGGCCCGGCGATGAGGGCGACGGCAAGGCTGGTGGTAAGACGCATGCTGCTGTTCCTCGGTTTCATGGGATGAGTCCCGGTCTGGCAGTGAAAAAGGGATGTCATGCAGCTTCTGCCCGAGTGGCGGCTCCGGCCGGCGGCAAGATCCAGCCATCGGCAAGCCGCAGTCGCAGGGCAGCGCCAGCCTCGTGGCCGGCGCCGTCGGGCAGATGCAGGGTGAGCGGGGTGTCCGGCGCCGCTTCGGGCCGGACTTCGGCTTCCAGATGGCTGCCGCGATAGGTGAGGGTGGTGATGCGGGCGGCAAAGCCGGCTTCATCCGGCGCGGCAGGCACCAGATCGGCGGGGTGAAAACTGACGGCGCCGCCGGCACGGGCGCTGCCGGCGGGCGCGCGCAGCCGGTGCGGCACACCCAGTACAGTGAGGTCAGCCATTGTGCTGGTGCTGGCGCTCGCCAGCGGGCTGATGGCTTCCACCGGCAGCAGCTGGCCCTTGCCGATGAAGCGGGCAACCATCTCGCTTGCGGGCTCACGGTAAAGGGTGCGCGGCGGGGCAAACTGCATGAGGTGCCCGCCCTCCATCACCGCCACGCGGGTGGCAAGCGCCATCGCTTCTGCCTGGTCATGGGTGATGTAGAGCATGGTGGCGCCCGTCGTCCGGTGCAGGCGGTGAAACTCCGCTTCCATCGCCGCGCGCAGATGGACGTCGAGATTGGCCAGCGGCTCATCCAGCAGCAGCACGGAGGGCCGGGCGACGAGGCAGCGCGCCAGGGCGACGCGCTGGCGCTGCCCGCCGGAAAGCTCGGCCGGAGCGCGGGCGCCGAAGCCGGAAAGCCCCACCAGCTCCAGCGCGCTCTCGCAAAGCTGTGCACGCTCGGTGGCAGGCGTGCCGGACACCTTGAGGCTGTAACCGATATTCTCGGCCACGCTCATGTGTGGCCACAGGGCATAGTTCTGGAACACGATGCCGACGCCGCGTTTTTCCGGCGCCACATGCAGGCCGGGGCCGGAAACACGGCGCTCGCCAAGGCTGATCTCGCCGCGATCCGCCGTTTCAAATCCGGCGATGAGGCGCAGCAATGTGGTCTTGCCGCAGCCGGACGGGCCGAGCACGGCGACGAATTCGCCGGAGCCGACAGTCAGCGATATCCCCTCCAGCGCGGCCCGGCTGCCATAATCCTTGCCGAGCTGGTGGAGGCGGAGATCGGACATCGGCGGGGCCTTGCGGAGAAAATAGAAAAGCGGGGCCCGCACTCCCTGTCGCTGAGAGCCCTTCGCAAGAACCCTGCATGCCATAGCCAGATAACAGCCGGGTGACGCCCGGGTTTCGGTTCGATGACAATCGTGAGGGGCCCGTTGTCGCAGCCGGGAACCCGCCACCTCGAATTTCCGTATAAACTGTGATAGAGTTCACACTTGAGGTGAGGGGTTGTGGTCCCGCGAGGGAGGCGGGCCTTGCCAGGGAAAGGAGGCGGCGATGAGCCATCTGATTTCCGATTTGCAACATGAAGTCGCGAGCCTTGCCGGTACCGTCTTCAAGGCGGTCGTCCATGGCGCCTGCTGCAACGGCATTGGCGCGGCGGCCGGGGCGCAGGGCGCGGCCGGCTGCCTTTCAGTGGATGATCCGGAAGGCGAACTGGATGCGGAAGAGGCGGCGGAGGCCACGGCAGGCTGCGGCGGGCCGGGCGCACCCGGCGAAGGGTAAGCCGCGCTTCACCTCCCGCCGGAAACTGTGATGCCGCCAGCTTGCCCGGGCGGTTTGCCGGTGTAGACTGCGCGGCGCAGGCCTTCATTCCCATGAACGGCGGGAGTTTCGGGCGCATACCGCGCCGCTGCCTGCGCCCGCTGGCAGCCAGGCCCTTGCCATGACCGCCCTTCAAATCCTGCTCGTCATCTCCAGCATCATGGGCGCCATCCTGATGGGCGCCATTATTCCCGGCCCCAGCTTCCTGCATGTGGCCCGCACTTCCATTGCCGGATCGCGCATGAACGGTGTTGCAGCGGCGCTGGGCATGGGGTTTGGCGGCGTCACCTTCGCGGCGCTGGCGCTGGCCGGGTTGCAGGTGGTCATCCAGCAGGTGCCCACGCTCTATATCGTGCTGAAGGGTGTGGGCGGGCTTTATCTCGCCTGGATCGGCTGGAACATCTGGCGCAGCGCCGCGATGCCACTGGCGGCGAACGAGGGCGGTACTGCCCGCGGCAGGGCCAGCTTCCTGCGCGTCTTCGGACTTTCCTATCTGATCCAGACCAGCAATCCCAAGGCGGCCATCGTTTATGCCGGTGTGTTTGCCGCGTTGATGCCGGCCCACATGCCGCTTGCCGGCGTGCTGCTGGTGCCGGTGGGCGTCTTTACGGTCGAGACCCTGTGGTATCTCGTGGTCGCGCTGGTCTTTTCCTCCCACCGCCCGCGCGCGGCCTATCTGCATGCCAAGGGCGTGATCGACCGGCTGGCCGGCGGGCTGATGGCGGTGCTGGGGCTGCGGCTGGTGTATGAGGCGGTGCGGCGTTAACCAGGTGGGTTTACGGAGCGGGCAAACAGAAAAGCCTACATCCCCCTCCGTCCGCTTCGCGGACACCTCCCCCACGAGGTGGGGGAGGATGGTTGCGCTAATTTATTGAAAAACCTCCCCGAAACGGGGAGGTGGGCCGAAGGCCCGGTGGGGATGCAGGCCCCGCAGCTGCTGCCGTCAGCAAGTCTTCTTCACCCGCGCTTCCTCATATCCGCTGTCGGCAATCTGCGAGCAGAGAGCCGACCATTCGCAGCCTGCGCAGGCACTACGGGACAAGCCCTGGGTGAAGGCCGAGCGCAGATGGGCGAGCCGTCCGGCGTCTAGCGTCAACCGGGTGCCCGATGTCACCGCAAATCCCAGCAGCCGGCCATTGTCCGCCGCGGCAGCCTCATCGCGCCGGATAACGCTTTGCCGACGGCAATGGGCGTCTTCTTCGCCCAGCAAGGGCGCGCAGATATCATCCGGCCCCGCCACGATCTGGATCTCCTCGCCTTTGGCGAGCCGCACGGCCACTGCGTCATAGTTCGCGGTGAAGGCGGGGCTGTAGCCCTTGCCGACATAGGTCAGCAGGCACAGGAGATGATGCGGGCGGAGCCGGACGGTCATGGCTTGCCTCAGGCGGCCTTGCGGCGGGCCAGCGCCTTCAGCGTGGCAGCGCCAAGGGCGGACTTCAGGATGCCGCCGACGATGAAGGGTGTGATGCCGAGCGCGATGGCCTTCGCCGGTCCGATGAGGGCGGCGAGCCACAGGGCGCCCAGCACGAGGCAGGCGGCATTGCCGGCCAGCATGGCAAGGAAGGCGCGCAGCACCTTGCGGCCGTTCCAGCCCTTTTCAACCAGCCAGCCGGTCAGCGCGGCGCAGAGCGGAAAGGCAAAGAGATAACCCGCCGTCGGGCCGGCAAACGGCGCAAGGCCGCCGGCACCGCCGGAGAGCACGGGCAGGCCGGCTGCCGCTTCCATGAGCCAGGCGATGACGGTGGCGGCGCCAAGGCGCCAGCCGAACAAGGCGCCGATCAGCGTGACGGCAAAGGTCTGCATCGTTACCGGCACCGGGATCATCGGCACCGAGATGTAGGAGGCAAGGGCGAGCAGTGCGGTGCCGGCAAGGATGGCCAGCGCCTGCATCGGGCGCGAGCGGGTATCAAGGCCAAGCGGGCTGGAAGCCGGACGGACCGGCGATTCAAGGAAGGACATTCCGAAACTCCAAATTCAAAATTATAGATAATTTTTACTATCTATATATTATTGAATCCACATTTCCCTCGCCAAGGCAAGGCGCGGGTGATGAAACCTGCAAAAGTCCAGGTTTTCTGCGGAGTTCAGGGAGGCGGAAAGGGGAGCCGGGAGGTCAGCCGACGATGGCAAAAGCGTCGCGGGTGGCGCCGGACGGCGTCTTGACCGGCCGCTGGCCGATCCATTGCACATGGCGGGCAAGAATGGCCGCCGCCTGATCGGCCTGGCCCTGCCGCAAGGCGGCAAGGATCGCCCGGTGATCATGGTCGGTGCGCGCTTCCCAGCTGGAGCGCCAGGTGGTGAACAGGAAACGGGCGCTTGCCGCATGCAGATCGTCGATGGCGGCGAGAAGGCGGGGCATGTTGCAGGGGGTGAGGATCAGCCGGTGAAAACGCCGGTTGGCTTCTTCCCATTCCCGCACATCGCGGGATTTGTCGCCGGCCTTGGTGGCTTCTTCCGCTGCATCCAGAATGGCGGGGGTGATGTGCGGGGCGGCATGGCGCAGCGCCAGCACTTCCAGCGCGGCCCGCATCTCCGCCACTTCCCGAACTTCGCTGAGGGCGAAGGAGGCGACGCGCACGCCCCGGCGCGGCTCGCTGACGGCAAGGCCCTGCGCCTCCAGCCGGCGAAAAGCCTCGCGCACCGGCACGTGGCTGGCACCAAACTCTTCTGCCACATGGTCTTGCCGCAGGCGCGTGCCCGGCTCGATCTCGCCGGCGACGATGCGCTCGGCAAGGATGCGGCTGATACGCACGGCGAGGGTTTCTTCCTTGGCGGAGGTGGTGGTCATGCGGGGTGGTGCCAGTTTTATAGATAATTTCTCCTAGATAAGATCGTCCGCGCCGCTTGTCGAGCCGGCGTCGAAACCCGTACGCGCGGCATAACGCAGGGCCGTGCCGCCGGGCAGCTCGGCAAAACCGCGCGACTTCATGCCCAGTTTCTCGGCCACGCGCATCGAGGCACGATTGGCGGGAGAGATTTCCGCGATCACCTCGTCGAGGGTTTCAAGCATCCGGGCGTGCTGCATCACCGGTTCGGCCGCCTCGGTGGCGTAACCGTTGCCCCAGGCCTCGCGCCGCAGGCGCCAGCCGATTTCAGAGGTACTGTCCTGGCCGGCGACCGGGATCAGCAGGATCCAGCCAAGGAAGTTTTCCGGCTCTGCGCGCTCCAGGATGCTCCAGTACCCATGGCCCTGCGGCCAGGGACCCAGCGTGCGGGTTTCGATAAAGGCGCGGTGTGCCTCGGGATCGGTCCAGGGGCCGGAGACAAAGCGGGTGACGTCCGGCTCATGGTCCATGGCAAGGCACGCATCGGTGTCGGCAAGCGTGCGTCCGCGCAGCATCAGGCGCGGTGTTTCGAAGTCTGGCAGCAAGGAACCACTGGCCACCGGCGCAGTTCGGATTATCTCGGTCATGGCGGTGCCTTTGCACTGTTGCCATCTTTGGGTGTATCACCCGGAGGGGGCACGGCTTTCGCAACCGAAGGTATCGACGGATTGGTCCCAGTGTCGGCATCAAATGTGCCGGTAGCGGGGCAGTCAGAACAAGGCGTCTCAGGAAGGGACCGTTCCATATGCCGATGACAGCACTGCTCCGGGCGGTGGGCCGGTTGACCGGCAGCGAGCCGGCACGGGCCGAGGTGATGCATGGCGGCGACCTGTCGCAGGTGCTGCGTGTCTGGTTGAGGGATGGCACCGAGGTGGTGGTCAAGAACGGGCCCGCCCCGTTGACCGAGGCCGCCATGCTGCGCGCCATCGCCGCCACCGGGGCACCGGCCCCGCAGGTTCTGGCGGCGGATGAGAGCATTCTGGTCATGCGGCTGCTGCCCCATGGCGGGCGCCTTTCCGCCTCCTGGGCCAGTCTGGGTCATGCCTTGGGCACGCTGCATGCCGCACCGGCTCCGGTGCCGGATGATGCGCTTGCCATCGGCCCTTATGGCTGGGAGGCGGACTATGCCTATGGCCGCCTTGGCATCGATAATGGCTGGAAGCCGGACTGGTGCCGGTTCTGGGCGGAAAACCGCCTGCTGGCCGGCATCGATGATCTACCGCCCGATTTGGCCCGCCGGTTGGAGATACTGGTCTCGCGCCTGCCCGACTGGCTGCCGCGCCAGCCGCGCCCCTCTCTGCTCCATGGCGACCTGTGGGGCGGCAACGTGGTAGTGGCGGAGGGACGGGTCAGCGGCTTTGTCGATCCGGCCAGCTATATCGGCCATGGCGAGGTGGACATCGCCATGCTGGGGCTGTTCGACAGCCCGCCCTCGGCTTTTTTTGCCGCTTATGCAGAGCGGATGGGGCCGCCGGAGCCGGGACTGGGCGAGCGCCTCATCCTTTACCGGCTCTGGCCGGCCATCGTGCATTATCGCCTTTTCGGCTCGCGCTACCGGGGGCTGGTGGACCAGCTGCTGGCGGCGCTGGGCGGCTGAGGCTGCGGGGCTGGTGCCTTACAGCTCGGCATCCAGCGCCTTCATCAGCGCTTCCATGTCCTTGTCATTGGTGTAGTGCACGAAGGAGAGGCGCAGCACGCCGGGGTCGCTTGGTACCTTCAGCGCCTCGACAAGGCGGCGGGCATAAAAATGGCCGTAGCTTGCCATGACGCCGCGTTCGCCAAGGGCGGCGGCAATCTGGTCGGCAGGCCGCGTGGTGTGGATGGCAACTGTTGGCGCCCGTTCTTCCGCTACCGTCGGCCCCAGCACGCGGATGCCGTTGCGCCCGCGCAGCCACTCCAGCAGCGGGGTGAGCAGCTTCACCTCCTGCGCCCGCATCAGCCCGTGCACCTGCCGGGCACGTTCGGCGCCGTCGACACCGTCGCTGCCATTGCCATTGTGCGGGGAGGGGAAGGCCGGGCTGCCGCCGAAATGATGGTGGTAGAGCGTGTCGATATAATCGGCGACGCCGGCGGCGGCGGCCACCTGGGCATGGTCGGGCCCGGCGGGCACAAGGCGCTTGTGCGCCTCGCCGTCATTGAACCAGTGGCTCTGGTTGGCAAGCTGCTGCATCAGCTCGCGCCGCACCACCATCAGCCCCTGATGCGGCCCATAGGTCTTGTAGAGCGAGAAGAAATAGATATCGGCGCCGAGGGCGGAGACGTCCGGCAGGCCGTGCGGGGCATAGGAAACACCATCCACCACCAGCACCGCCCCGGCGGCATGAACTTTTGCGGCAACCTCGGCCACCGGATTGATGTGGCCGACGATGTTGGAGCAGTGCGGCATCGCGACCAGCTTCGTGCGCCCCGACAGGAGCGCGTCCAGCGCATTGGGGTCGAGCCGGCCGGTATCCGGGTCCACCTGCCATTCGCGCACCACCACGCCGAACTCGGCAAGGCGCCGCCAGGCACCGCTGTTGGCCTCATGGTCCTGGTTGGTGACGACGATCTCGTCGCCGGCTGTCAGCACCGGGCGGAAGGCCTGTGCCAGCACATAGGTGTTCTGGCTGGAGGAGGGGCCCAGATGCACCTCGTCCTCGCCCACATTAAGGGCGGCGGCAAGGCGCTCATAGGCTTCGTCCATCGCCCGGCCGGCCTTCATCGAGGCGCCATAGGGGGCGTAGGGCTGCACCTTGGTCTCGTCATAGAAGCGGCCGAGCCGGCCGATCACCTGCGTGCAGGTATAGGAGCCGCCGGCATTCTCAAAAAAATGCTGCCCCTTGAGCGAGGGCACCGAAAAGGCCGGGAACTGCGAACGGACAAAGTCGAGATCAAGCTCCATGAAAGCACAAGGCTCCGCTTCTTTGACTGTTGGCGCTGGCCGGGATGATCCCCGCAGGGCTGCCATGACGCCTGCCGACTTTGACAGGCTTCCGTGCCCTGCGCCACACTGCCGGCAACAAATCGGGTTATCCCAAGCGATTGCAGGCGGGGCACAGGCCGCCGTCTTTTGTGTTGTAGGCGAAGGAAAACATGAGTCTCGAGCTGGTTATTTTCGATTGTGACGGTGTGCTGGTGGATAGCGAACTGCTGGCGACACGCGCGCTGGTGGAGCAGGCCGGCGAACTGGGCCTGACGCTCGATCTGCATGAGACGGAGGTCAAATATCGCGGCTGGAAGTTCGCCGACACGCTGGCCGATCTGGAGGTCATGCTCGGCCGTCCGCTGCCGGAAAATTTCCTGCCCAACCATCGCTCCCGCTCCGATGTGCTGTTTCAGGCCGAGCTGACGATGATCGAGGGCATCGACCGGGCGCTTGCCGCCATTGGCTTGCCCTTTTGCGTTGCTTCCAACGGCACGCCGGAAAAAATCCGCCTCTCGCTGCGCAAGACCGGGCTTTATCCCTTCTTCGGCGAAGGGCGCATCTTCAGCGCCTATGAGGTGGGGTCCTGGAAACCCGATCCGGGCCTGTTCCTGCATGCGGCACAGGCCATGGGGGCAAGCCCTCAGAACTGCATCGTGGTGGAAGACAGCGTGCCGGGCGTGCGCGCCGCCATTGCCGCTGGCATGAGGGTTTTCGGTTATGCCGCCGTGCCGGGCTCGCGTGAGGCGCTGACGGCCGAGGGGGCCCAGACCTTCCGCGCCATGGAGATGCTGCCGGCCCTGCTGGCCGCGGCCTGATCGGGGCTTCATACCCGCCTCATCACGGCGCCTCTTTGCAGTCCCTCGCGCTTTTCCTATCGTGAAGCGGTAACGGTCAGGCCGGTCCGCAGCGGGGAGTTGCCGGGACTGGCCGACCTCAAAAACGGGCCGGGCAGGCCGACGGGGGCCAGATGCAGGATCGTGCGCAGCAGGAAACAGGCGCCATCGGTGCGGCCGAAGCGTCCGCAGCCCTCAAGGGCGGCGGATGGCGGCGCGGCGCTTTCTTCGCCGTCTTCTATGTGCTGGCCGCGCTTGCCACTCTGGCTTTCGCCCTGTGGTCGGTCGACCGGCGGCTGTCGGAAGTCGATGCCCAGGCCCATACCCAGGGCGAGGTGATTTCCCGCCGGCTGATGTCCTCCGTCGGCACCGCGACCATGATCGTGGAGCTGATGCAGCAGGTGGCGCAGGATCAGTACAGCAGCCGCCAGCCTTATGCCGCTCCCAGCGACCTGTTTCGCACGCTCAGACCGACGCCGGATAATGAGGGTTACCAGCTCGATGATCCGGGGTCGGCGGGGTACGAGCCCGGGCAGATCGGCAATCTCACCGGCCTCGGCGCGCTCGACCGGCTGGATAGCGGCGGCCAACTGGACGACCGCTTCCGCCGCGAGGTGGAGATGGCGCTGTCGCTCCACTCCATCTTCCGGCTGGCGGCGAGCCGGCTGCCCAACATCCCCTGGGTTTATTACATCTCCGCCAGCCGCTTTGAATATATCTACCCCTTCGTGCCCTCGGCGCAGTCGCGCTTTGCCGACGAGGATCTGATCCAGCCCTATTTCACCTACGGAACACCGGACCGTAACCCGGGCCGCCAGCCCTATTTTACCCCGGTCTACCAGGATGACGGCGGGCGTGGACTGGTGGTCAGCATTGGCCGGCCGGTTTATAGCGGCGAGCGTTTCATGGGTATCGTCGCGCTCGATTTCACGCTCGATTATCTTGATGAGCTGCTGGGCGATTTCCCCGCCGAACTCGGTGCGCTGCGCCTTGCGGATGAAAATGCCCGCATCGTCGCCGGCGGGGTCGCCGGAGCGCAGGTCAGTGCCGGCACGGTTGCCGAGGCCTGGCCGCTGCCGGGCACCTCCTGGTCGGTTATCCGCCTCAAGGATCATCGTCCCTGGTTGCAGCGGGTTGTCGGGGCGGCGGGCGGTGAACTGGCGGTCAGCGCGCTTATTCTGGTGTTGCTGGGCATTATCGAATGGCGCCGGCGTGTCGGCCTCGTCATCGAAGCGCGGCGCCAGCAGCTTGCCATCGCCAATGCCGAACTTGCCGTTGCCCGCGAACAGGCGGAGGCGGCAACGGTCGCCAAATCCAACTTCCTTGCCTCCATGAGCCACGAGATCAGAACGCCGATGAATGGCGTGATGTCGATGGCCGAGCTGCTGGACCAGACCGCGCTCAGCGACGAACAACGGTCGATGACAACGATCATCCGCCAGTCTTCCGCCGCGCTTCTCGGCATCATCAACGACATCCTCGATTTCTCGAAGATCGAGGCCGGCAAACTCGACATCGAGCTGCTGGAGATCGACCCCGGCGAGCTGATCGAGGAAGTGGCCGAGCTTCTGGAGATGCGCACCGAGGAGCGCGGCATCGCCCTTGTCGTCGATATCGATCCGGCATTGCCGCAGCGCCTGACCGGCGACCCGACGCGCCTGCGCCAGATTCTACTCAACCTCGGCGGCAACGCCGTGAAGTTTACCGAGCGCGGCCATGTGATGCTGCGGGCGCTGGTGCGAGGTGCGGGCGCAGAGGCCCGATTGCGGCTGGAGGTTGTCGACAGCGGCATTGGCCTGACTGAAGAGCAGCGTGCACGCCTCTTCCAGCCCTTTGCACAGGCCGACAGTTCCACCGCGCGCAAATATGGCGGCACCGGCCTTGGCCTTTCCATCTGCCGGCGCCTTGTCGAGCTGATGGAGGGGGCCATCGGTGTTGAAAGCAAGGTCGGGGAAGGCTCCACCTTCTGGTTTGAACTGCCGCTAAGGGCCAGCGAGGGCAGCGGGCCCCTGTTGCCTGAAGCCGATATCGGCGATGCGCGGCTGCTGCTGGTTACCGGCAACGCGCCGCAGGTGCCGGCGCTACGCCACGCGCTTAGCGCCGTGCCGCATATCGAGGTGGCGACCAGCGGCAGCGAGGCGCTGACGGCACTTGCCGAGCGGCCGTTCGATCTCGTGCTGGTCGAGGCGGTGTTCCGGGACATGACGGCACTTGACCTGCGCCGCCGCGCCCTTGCGGCTGCGGGGGACGCAGCGCCGCGTTTTGCACTGCTTGCCTCCCGCCGGCTCTATTCCACCCTGTCGGAGGCGGAGCGTGTCGGCTTCTTCACCACGCTCACCCTGCCGCCGCGCCGGGCACGGCTGATGAATGCGGTTGCCGCCGCGCTGGGCCGCGCCGAGCTGCGCCGGGCCGGCGCGCTTGCCGATCCGTCGGCCGAGAGCTGGGAACCGCCCGCGCTGGAAGAGGCGCATGCCAATGGTGTTGCCGTGCTGGTGGCAGAAGATAACCCCACCAACCAGACGGTCATCGCCCGCCATCTGCACCGCCTGGGCTACGCGCATGAAATCGCCGTTAATGGCGCCGTGGCGCTGGAGTTGCTGGCGCGGCCGGAGCAGGGCTTTGGCCTGCTGCTGACCGATTTCCACATGCCGGAGATGGATGGCTTTGAACTGACGGCGGCTGTGCGCCGGGCAGAGGAGGGGAGCCCCCGCCATCTGCCGATCATCGCGCTCACCGCGGATGCGCTGACCGGCACCGAGCAGCAATGCCTTGATGCCGGCATGGATGGCTATCTTACCAAGCCGATCAATTCCGGCCTGCTGCGCGACACGCTCGCTGCTTTTCTGCCCGCCGCGGCCGGGTTCCGTCACCAAAGGGAGGCTGAGGAAGACGCGGCTGTGGCGGCAGGTGAGTCTGCGGGGCCGGCCTTCGATCCGGAGATTTTCGATCTCGCCCGTGTTGAGGAGATCTTCGGCGCGCTTGACGGTGAAGCGCTGGGGTTCGTCGAGGATTTTGTGGCAAGCGTGCCGGGCCGGATTGAACGAATCGAAACTGCCCTGGCGACTGGAAACGGGGCCGAGGCGCGTGAAGAAGTGCATTCGCTGAAGGGGGCAGCCCTTTCCATCGGTGCGCAGCGGCTCGGGCGGCTTGCGGCGGACCTGCAGGACATTCTCGATGCCGGCGATCTCGATGCGGCGCTATTTATTGCGCCTGCACTTTCGCCTACTCTCGATGAACTGGCCGTCGCCATCGGAACCTTGCGACAAAGCTCCAGGCTCAGGGACCTGTCATGACGGTTGTAGGCATTTCGAGCCTCAAGCTCCTGCTCGTCGAGGACGAGAAATATACCCGCACGCTGGTGGGCCGGCTGCTGCGCCAGTATGGCTTCGAGCATATCTATGAGGCCGCAGACGGCGTTGCCGGCCTGCGCGAGATGATCCGTGTGCGCCCGGATATCGTGCTGTGCGACATCCACATGAAACCGCTGGACGGCATGGGTTTCCTGCAGAAGGTGCGGGCCGCCCCGATCGAGGCGTTGCGGGCAACGCCCGTCATCTTCCTCACCGCCGATTCAGACGAGGCGCAGGTGCGCAAGGCGCGCGAGCATATGGCGGACGGCTATCTGGTAAAGCCGATTTCCCCGGCCGCACTGGAAAAGCGCCTCGATCCCATCGTGGTCAAGGTGCTGGAGCAGTACAAAACCCGCCAACCGTCCTGAAGGGGAAATGGCTGAGGGGCACACACCCTCATCCGGCCTTCGGCCACCTTCTCCATGAATGGAGAAGGAAAAAGAGCGCCTCAAATCCTTCTCCACTTGTGGAGAAGGTGCCGCGTAGCGGCGGATGAGGATGTATGCCTTTCGGCCTTCTCCGCCCTTATTTAACCGCGCTTAGTCCCATCAGGCTGCGCGCGAACTGGTCCGCATCGAAGGGGCGCAGGTCGTCCACACTTTCGCCCACGCCGATGAAATGTACCGGCAGGCCGAACTGCTGGGCCAGCGCCACGATCACGCCGCCCTTGGCCGAGCCGTCGAGCTTGGTGAGGATGAGGCCGGAGACCTCTACCATCTCCTTGAAGACGCGCACCTGCTCCACGGCATTCTGGCCGGTGGTGGCATCGAGCGTCAGCAGGGTGGAATGCGGGGCGTCGGGCGCTATTTTGCGGATGACGCGCACGATCTTGGTCAGCTCGTCCATCAGGCCCTTCTTGTTGTGAAGGCGCCCGGCGGTATCGACCATCAGGATGTCATTGCCCTTTGAGCGGGCCTGCTCCAGCGCGCTGAAGGCAAGGCCGGCGGCATCCGCCCCCTCGGCCCCGGCGATCACCGGGCTGCCGGTGCGCTCGCCCCAGACCTTGAGCTGTTCCACCGCTGCGGCGCGGAAGGTATCGGCGGCACACAGCATCGGCTGGCGGCCTTCGGCGCGCCAGCTCTGGGAGAGCTTGCCGATGGTGGTGGTCTTGCCGGTGCCGTTGACACCGACCATCAGCAGCACATGCGGCTTTGCGTCCTGGATTTCCAGCGGGCGGGCGACGGGCTTCAGGATGGCGGCGATTTCCGCGGCCAGAAACTCGCGCACTTCCTCGCTGGAGATCTCCTTGCCGAAGCGGTTCTTCGCCAGTGCGGCCGTCAGCTTTGCGGCCGTGGCCGGGCCCATGTCGGCGGTGATCAGCAGCTCTTGCAGCTGCTCCAGCGTCTCGTCATCCAGCTTACGCTTGGTGAAGATGCTGCCAATGCCCTCGGTCAGCTTCGAGGAGGAGCGGGTAAGGCCCGCCGTCAGGCGGCCAAGCCAGCTGCGTTTGGGCTGGGGTGGCTCTGCCGGCGATGCTGCCGGTTCGATAAAGACGGGGGCAGGGATCGCTTCCGGCTCAGCCGCGACCTCGGGTTCGAGTGTCGGCTCTGCAACCTCCGGCTCGACGGAGGCGGTCTCGTCCGTCTGAGATTCCCCCGCAGCCGGCTCTTCTGTTTCGGTCGCCCCTGCCTCGGCCGAAATCTCTTCTGCCGGCAGAACCTCTTCCACCGGCTTCTCGGCTTCCTGCTTCTTCTTGCGTCCGAACCCGAACAACATCGGCCGGTAATCCCCTCGTTCTTTGTCTTTTATCTGCCGTGGCGCGGTCAGGCCGCTTCGGCGGTCAGGAAGTCACCCTCGACGCCGGTAATGCGCATGCGGGTGATGCGGCCGGGCTCGGCGCCCGTCAGGCGCACCTGCGCAAACTGCTCGGTGCGGCCCATCTCCGGCTTTTCGGCCAACACATTGGCTTCCTTGCCCACCTGCGAGGCGAGATAGGCAGCCAGTGCCTCGCTGCCAAGGGCGCGCAGGGCGGCGGCGCGTGCCTTGCGCTCGGGCATCGGCACCTGCGGCATGCGCGCGGCGGGCGTGCCCTTGCGGGCGGAATAGGGGAAGACGTGCAGATAGGTCAGGCCCAGCTGGCGCACGGTCGCCAGTGTGGTGGCCGCCATCTCGTCCGTCTCGGTCGGGAAACCGGCGATAAGGTCGGCGCCGAAGACGATCTCCGGCCGCGCCTTGCGGGCACGTTCCACGAAGGCGAGCGCATCGGCCACGGAGTGGCGGCGCTTCATGCGCTTCAGGATCATGTCATCGCCCGATTGCAGCGAGAGATGCAGATGCGGCATCAGGCGCGGCTCGTTTTCGATGAGGCGCCAGAGGTCTTCATCCATCTCCACGGCATCGAGGCTGGAGAGCCTGAGGCGCGGCAGCTCCGGAACAGCGGCCAGCAGCCGGCGGATCATCTGCCCGAAACTGGGGCTGCCCGGCAGGTCGGGGCCGTAGGAGGTCACGTCCACGCCCGACAGCACCACTTCGCTGTAGCCGGCGGCTACCAACTGGCGCACTTCGGCCACCACTTCGCCCATCGGCACCGAGCGGGAATTGCCGCGGCCATAGGGGATGATGCAGAAGGTGCAGCGATGGTCACAGCCATTTTGTACCTGCACGAAGGCGCGCGCCCGTTCGCCGAAGCCGGCGATCATGTGGCTTGCGGTTTCCTTGACCGACATGATGTCGTTGACGCGCACACGCTCGGACGGCGGGCCGCCATTGGAGAGGAAACGCCAGCTCTCCGCCTTCAGCTTCTCCTCATTGCCGATCACCTGATCGACCTCGCCCATGCCGGCGTAACTTTCCGGGTCGATCTGGGCGCCGCAGCCGGTGACGACGAGGCGGGCGGAGGGGTTCTCACGGCGCAGCTTGCGAATGGCCTGGCGCGCCTGGCGCTCGGCCTCCGCCGTCACGGCGCAGGTATTGACGATGATGGTATCGGTAAGCCCCGCCTCTGCAGCCTTCTGGCGGATGACCTCGCTTTCATAGGCGTTGAGGCGGCACCCGAAAGTCACCACCTCCACGTCCGCGCGCGGCGCGCCGGGGATCGGCAGCGCCGGGGAAAGATCGGCTTCTGCTTCGCTCATGCGGCTACCCGGGCGCCCGTTTCGTCCAGCCCCGCCGCGCGGAACAGATCCGCCGACAGCGTGCCGGTAAAGCTGGTGGAGGCCGCGCCACTCATCAGCACATGCCCGTCGCTTTCGCGCCATTCGATGGTGAGGTCGCCGCCATCGAGCCGGACCACGGCCTTGCGGCCCTGGATAAGGCCGCGGCGCACAGCCGCCACCAGCACGGCGCAGGCACCGGTACCGCAGGCGCGGGTAATGCCGACCCCGCGCTCCCAGGTGCGCTGACGCAGCGAGCCATCGGCGAGCACCGTCACCGCCTCGATATTCGCGCGCTTCGGGAAGAGTGGATCGTGTTCGAGGCCGGGGCCCAGCGAAGCGAGATCAACCGCCTCGGCATCGGGCACGAAGAAGACGGCGTGCGGGTTGCCCATGGAAACGCCGACCGGGTTCGCCAGCGGACCGGCGGAAAGCGGCAGCGACAGGGTATCCATCTCGCGCGCCAGCGGCAGGTCCTGCCAGTCGAGGCGGGCAGGGCCCATATCCACGGTGGCGGCGCCGGGCGCGAAGGCATCGGCGTTGAGCAGACCGGCCACGGTCTCGATCACGATGTTGCTGCGCCCGGTCTCGCGCGCCAGCAGATCGGCCACGCAGCGCGTGGCATTGCCGCAGGCCTCGACCTCGCCGCCATCATTGTTGCGGATGCGCATGTAAACGTCAGTGCCCGGCGTGCGCGGGGCTTCCAGCAGGATAAGCTGGTCACATCCCACACCCGTCTTGCGGTCGGCAATGGCAGCCGCGCTCTCGTCGCTGAGCGCGATGGGGTGCTCGCGTCCGTCAAGCACGACGAAATCGTTGCCGAGGCCGTGCATCTTCCAGAAGGGCCGGCCGGCCAGCGCAGAGCTGGTTTGGGAAGCAGTGGTGGTCATGACAGGTTCTATATAAGGGCGAGGGGCTATCGGCGTCTATCGCAAGGCTCATAATGACACGTCATGGCAGAGATGTTCATGTGGACGGCCCGCTGTGGCTGGTCTCGTAAAGTATAGGCCGATCCGGATTTGTATTAACCCGCCGGTCCCAGGATATCTCCGCCGGCGGTGTGTTTATCTTAGAATTATACTTTAGATTGATTTATATTTTCATAATTTATTTTAAATAAAATATTCTTAGATAGTTAGCACTTTTTAAGAGATTTGATGTAGTCCGGTTTGGCCTTTTGGGTGCCGGCCGGTGAGCGTTGATATTCATCGATCACAACAGACCAGCGGCGGCGGGATCAATGTCGTTTCAAATGGGGGAAGTGTACCAATGAAGAGGGCGCTGTTCTGCTTTCTGCTCCTTGCCGGTCTTGGCGGTTGTGCCGTGAACCAAGGTGAGGTCGAGGTCAAATATGCCGGACCGGTCGCAACAAGCACCGTGCCCGGCGCTTCCAGCGTAACCATCGATGTCGTTCCGAAGGACGGCCGGGTCATCAACAGTGATCGTGTTTCGACCAAGAGAAACGGTTACGGAATGAAGATGGCCAAGATCATCGCGACGAATGATGTTGCCACAGAAGTTTCATCGGCCGTAGCAACAGAACTCTCGGCGATGGGCTTCAAGACTGGACCCGGCGGGGTGAAGATCGTCGTCGAGACCATAATTTTCTACAATGATTTCGATGTTCACTTTTTCTCGGTGGATTGCCAAGCCCGGGTTGCCTTCAATCTGGTTGCATCTTCTTCTGCGGGAAAGACAATCTACACGCACAGTTACGATGCGAACATAACGCGGCCATTTAGCGGGCTGTCGCCGAGCGACAGCACTCAAGCAGCCCTTGATGAGGCGTTGGCAAAGGCTGTGCAGCAGGTCATTGCCGACAGGGACCTGCATGACACTCTCGTACGGGATGCCGCGGCGGCCGATCCAGCGCCGGTTTCATAAGTCTCTGCCGGTAACGGGCCGCAGGCCTTAACCTCATCGCTGTCATTGTGGCAACTGCACACATAGACAGCGATACCCGGCGTGCGAGGGCTCCCAGCAGGGTAAGTTGGAAGCCCCCCCGCGCCAATCTTGTGCTCTGCTATGGCAGCTGCACTCTTTTCGCTTAGCGATATGGGCATCCGCCTCCCTCAAGCGCGACAAAATCGTCGCCGAAGCAGTGTATCTTCCAGATGGCGGCCAGCATGGAGCGGGTATAGGAAGCAGTGGTGGCCACTGCGGGCTCACAATATAAGGGCGAGCAGTGGCTTTCGTGCCATAGAGGGGGCCGCTGCATTGTCGATCTTATTCATGCCCGGGGCGACGCTACGGTAGATACGGGCGAAGAATCCCGGTCTGCTGCCGCTTCAAGGAGGAATGATTGAAATCGTCCATTGCCCTTATGGTGGTGGGTTTTCTGGTGACCACAGCCGGAGTTGCATATGCGGATGATGCCCCCTCCGGTCACTATGTTTTTGCGGAAGGCGATAGCACTGCTGCGCTCAAGGCCGCCGGCAGGAGCGCTGAGCGCATTCAGGCCATTCTGGGCAAGCAGCGCGGCTACAGCATCGATTTTGATGAGGATACCACTGAGTTTCGTCCTGCGAGCGGAACCCCGGCCGTGACCTGCAGCTGGGATGTGGATGACAAGGACGAGATCGTCTTTTCCGGCTGTGTGGATGACGCCGGCGAGGAAGCCGAGAAGGGCAAGCCTGCCCATGTTGACTGGATGGATGACGACAGCCTTGAGGTCTATGAGCCCGATGGCTCGAAGCTGGTTTACCGCAAGCAGCCATAGGTCGCCTGCGCAACGCCCGGAAGCACCAAAGACAAAAGGCTGGCCCGGTTTCCCGGGCCAGCCTTTTTCATGTCATCGTAAGAAGCAGAGGCTTGTCGCGGCGATCCATGTCCCCTAAGGGGCGGAGCGCGGCAGGCATGTCATCTCCCCGAGAGGGCGGGGCACCTTTTCCCGCTAAGGAAAAGGCGAACGTCAGCGTCTTACTTGGAGCCCTTGGGCGGGCGCTGTTCGATGCCGTGACCGGTGGTGCGCTCGACGATACGAGCGGACTTGCCGCGACGATCGCGCAGGTAATAGAGCTTGGCGCGGCGGACGTCACCGCGGCGGATCAGCTCGATGCTGGCGATACGCGGGCTGTAGAGCGGGAACACGCGCTCGACGCCTTCGCCGTAGGAAATCTTGCGGACGGTGAAGTTGGAGTTCACGCCGTCGTTCTTGCGGGCGATGCAGACGCCTTCATAGGCCTGCACGCGCTCGCGGGTGCCTTCGATAACCTTGACGTTCACGCGCAGCGTGTCGCCCGGGGAGAAATCCGGAACCGCGTGGTCGAGCTTCTCGATCTCGACAGCTTCGATCGCGGCAATGATCGGGTTCTTCATAACCTTGCCCTCTCTTGACTGTTCTGACGGCCCCAAGGCGAGATGCCGCGGGCCGCCACTCCTCAAAACTACCGCTGCTTGCGCCTGCCCGCCCGTGTCGCTTCAACCCTGGCCCAGAGATCGGGGCGGCGTGCCCTGGTGATCTCTTCGGCCTGGGCCTGACGCCACTGGCGGATGCGCTCATGGTGACCGGAGAGCAGCACCTCCGGCACCTCCATCCCCTCCCACACGGCAGGCCGCGTGTAGAGCGGATATTCCAGAAGACTCTGCTCGAAACTTTCTTCGCTCAGCGTCTCGACATTTCCCATCACTCCCGGCAGCAGCCGCACGACGGCATCCATCAGGATCATCGCCGCCAGCTCGCCGCCGGAAAGCACATAGTCGCCGACAGACAGCTCCTCAACCTCAAGCCGGTCCAGTGCGCGCTGGTCGACACCCTCATAGCGACCGCATAACAGGATCGCACCGGGGCTATCGGCAAGCGCGCGGGCCCGTTCCTGGGTCAGGGGAGCGCCGCGTGGCGACAGATAAATAACAGGGCCGGTATGCTCCTGCCCCCCGTGCCCGCGCGCAGCTTCCACCGCAGCGCTGATGACATCGGGACGCATGACCATGCCGGCCCCTCCGCCGAACGGTGTGTCGTCAACGGAGCGGTGCTTATCGCTCGCAAAGGAGCGGATGTCCAGCGTTTCCAGTTGCCATATCCCGGCCTCCAGCGCTTTTCCGGCAAGGGAATGGCCGAGCGGACCCGGAAACATTTCCGGAAATATCGTCAGCACCCGGGCAAGCCAGGGGGCGGAGCCGTTACTTTCCGGGATATGCATGCCTCAGCCCTCGTCCACGGGGCTGTCAGCACCGGCATCAGCCTCCGAGTCGGCTGCTGTTGCCGACTTGTCGCCGGCGCCTTTGCGCGGCGCCGGGCGGCTCATTTCAAACAGGCCTTCGGGCGGGTCGATGACAACGCGGCCGCCGGCCACATCAACCGTCGGCACGATCTCGCGGCGGAAAGGCACCATCACGGCCTGGCCGCCACGCAGTTGCACCTCCAGCAGGTCCCCGGCGCCAAACTCATGCACCGCGCGCACGGTGCCGAGGCGCTCGCCCTTCAGGTCTTCGACGGCAAGGCCGATAAGATCGGCATAATAGAATTCGTCTTCATCTTCCGTTGCCGGCAGGGCGGAGCGGTCGACGAACAGTTCGGTGCCGCGCAGGGCCTGCGCGGTCTCGCGGTCGGTAATGCCCTTGAGCGTGGCAATCCACTGGCCATTGCTGGCCGTGCCGACGATGCGCAGGGCAAAGCTGCGGCTGCCGTCAGCGGTGCTGAGCGGTCCGTAATCGGCGATCGCTTCCGGATCGGCCGTGAACGGCTTGAGCTTTACCGCGCCGCGCACTCCGTGGGAGCCGGTAATGACGGCGACGCAGACCTTGGCTGGCGGCATGGGATGCCTCGTCAGTTCCTGAAATTCAGCAGGCCGGAACCTGAAACAGAAACCGGAAACGCCGCGCCGGCGAGCCCCGATAGCCGCCAGGAGGCGGAGGGAGGGGCGGGCAGCCGGGCGCGGCGTTCCAGTCAGTTCAAAACCCTGAAGCCGGCACGCCGGCCGTCTCAAGGGCGGCGGCGTGTCGGGCAAGGTCCTGGTCTCAGGCCTCGGCGGCTTCTTCAGCCGGCGCTTCGGCAGCGGCGGCTTCACGCTCGGCACGCTCCTTGGCGCGCTCCTGGGCCTTGGCCTTCGGAGCGGACTTCTTCGGGGTCTCGACGTTGGCGATCTTCTCGATCAGGCCGGCGTCAGCCAGGAAGCGGGCCACGCGGTCGGACGGCTGGGCGCCCTTCTCGAGCCAGGCCTTGGCCTTCTCGGCGTCGAGGCGGATACGGTCTTCGCCGCCGGTGGCAACCATCGGGTTGTAGAAGCCGAGCTTCTCGATGAAGCGGCCGTCACGCGGGGAGCGGCTGTCGGCAACGACGATGCTGTAGAACGGACGCTTCTTGGAACCGCCGCGGGACAGACGAATACGAAGGGACATTTTTCTCTCTTTCCAATTTACCGGCCGGCCATCGGCCTGCCGGGATGCTGTTTTCAGGGTTTTGAACGCGGTGCCCGGTTTTGAGGCGGGCGGTTTACTTCTTCTTGAACGGGTCGGCCTTGCCACCGAAGAGGCCGCCAAGGCCGGAGGGGAGACCCTTGCCGGTTAAATCCGGCAACCCGCCGCCAAGATTGGGGGGAAGCCCGCCCTTGCCGCCGAGACCCGGCGGCAGGCTGGGGGGCAGGGCGCCAGCTGGTGGCAGGGAAGCTCCCTTGCCGGCCATGCCGCCCATCAGGCCGGAAAGGCCGCCGCGCAGCAGCCCCTTTCCGCCCATCTTCTTCATCTGCTTCATCACAGTCTGCATCTGCTGCCACTGCTTGATGAGGCGATTGATATCCTGCGCGCTGGTTCCGGAACCGGCGGCAATACGCTGCTTGCGGCTGGCCTTGAGGATATCGGGCTTGGCCCGTTCCTTCTTGGTCATCGACAGGATGATGGCTTCCTGGCGCTTCAGCAGGCTTTCGTCGATATTGGCTTCGGACATCTGCTGCTTGATCTTCTTGACGCCTGGCAGCATGCCCATGAGGCCATCCATGCCACCCATTTTGCGGATCTGCCGCATCTGGGCCAGCATGTCGTTCATGTCGAACTGGCCTTCCATCGCCCGGCGGGCGAGCTTCTCGGCCTCTTCCTGGTCGATCGTCTCGGCGGCGCGCTCGACGAGGCCGACAATGTCGCCCATGCCAAGGATGCGGCCGGCCACGCGGTCGGGGTGGAAACCCTCCAGCGCATCGGACTTTTCGCCGACACCGATCAGCTTGATCGGCTTGCCGGTGACCGCGCGCATGGACAGCGCGGCGCCGCCACGGGCGTCACCATCCATACGGGTCATCACGATGCCGGTGATGCCGACGGCATGATCGAAGTTGGTGGCGACCGTCACCGCGTCCTGACCGGTCATGGCGTCGACGACCAGCAGGGTTTCGGCCGGGCTGGTGGCATCGCGCACCGCGGCCACCTCGGCCATCAGCTCTTCGTCGATGCTGAGGCGGCCGGCGGTATCCAGCAGCACCACATCGAAGCCTTCGGTGCGGCCCACCTGCATGGCGCGCTTTGCAATCTCGACCGGCTGCTGGCCGGTGACGATCGGCAGGGTGGCGACATCGATCTGGCGGCCCAGAACCGCCAGCTGCTCCATGGCAGCCGGGCGGCGGGTGTCGAGCGAGGCCATCAGCACCTTCTTGCGCTCGCGCTCCTTGAAGCGGCGGGCAAGCTTGCCGGTGGTGGTGGTTTTACCCGAACCCTGAAGGCCGACCATGAGCACGGGCACCGGCGCAACGGCGCGCAGTTCCACGCCTTCGCTGGTGCCGCCGAGCATCTCCACCAGTGCGTCATGCACGATCTTGATGACCTGCTGACCCGGAGTGATGCTCTTCAGTACCTCATGGCCAACGGCGCGCTCGCGCACCCGGTCGATAAAGTCCTTGACCACCGGCAGCGCAACGTCCGCTTCCAGCAGCGCAATGCGCACTTCGCGCAGCGCGGCGGTAACATCCGCCTCGCTCAGCGCACCGCGCTTGCGCAGCCGGTCGAAGATATCGCCCAGTCTGCCGGAAAGGCCCTCGAACATATCGGCTCGTTCCTCAAGGTTACTGCCTGTTCTGCCGCGGTTGTCACACCGTTTCAGGCCAAGCAAAAAGAGCCAGTGCGCGAAACTCGCGGACTGGCTTTGGCTGTCGGGAAGGGTTGATAAGGCGAAGGGGGCCGAACGTCAACTGTTCTTCACACCCTGCCTTCATATAAGGCGGGCACGCCAGGCAGGTTTCCCTATCATGCGCTGCGGCTTCCGGTCCGGTTTCTTTTTGAATGACGGTGTGGTTAATGGAGGCCGGTCATTCACTTTCTGAGTATAGCGGTGCAATCGTTTCGCATTCTGCGGGAAAATTTTCTGGTCCGATGCAATTCATGACTTGTTCATACTTTCGGTCGATACTTGAGCACCCGATTGTGCCAGACTGCCCTGATATCTGCGGGATGCTTGGTGCGCTGTGACTGAAACACTGCCCCCGAAATCAGACTTCGACCGGGTCCGCATCTCCCAGCAGGATCTGATGACTGCGCTTGCGCTGCATCGGGATTTTCTGGAGGGGCGCGGCAGCGGCCGTGCGCAGCTGAAGCTGCACGATCTCTCCAATCTAGACCTTTCCGGCCAGATGCTGCGCGATGCCGACATGTCCGGCGCGCGGCTGTTCAGCGCCCGCCTTGTCGGGGCGGACCTGCGCCGGGTCAACCTCTTCGCCGCCGACTTGCGCCTTGCCATGATGGACCGGGTGGATGTGAGCCAGGCGGATATGCGCGGCGTGTGCCTGCGCGGTGCTTCGCTTAATGAAGCCACGATGGTGGATGTGGATTTGCGCAACGGCACGTTGATGCGCAAGAGCCGCAACGGCCTGCAGATCGTCACCATCGAGGCCGAGAATCTGGTGGCGGAGCTAACCTGCGCCAGCATGCGTTCTTCCGACCTTTCCCGCGCCAAGCTTTCCAATGGTTTCGTCATGCAGACGGATCTGACGGATGCCGTTCTGCGCGGGGCGAACCTTTCCGGCACCAACATGGCCGGCTCCGACCTTTCAGGCTGCGACCTGACGGGTGCTGACCTTACCGGTTGCGACCTTTCCGGCTGCAACCTTGTCGGCAGCGTGCTGACCGATGCGCGGGTGGTGGATGCCAAGCTGCGCGGGGCAAGCCTTGTCGGCGCCATCCTCGACCGCACCGATTTTCGCCACACCGACCTGTCGCAGACCGACCGTACGCGCGCGCTGGATGAAATCGGTCTCTACAAGATTTTGAAGGCCCATGGCGAATGGGTGGAAAGCGGCGGCAGCCGGGGTGAGCGGGCCGATCTGGGCGGTATGGATCTCGGCCGGCGCGATCTCGACGGGGCGCTGCTTTCCGCGGCCATGCTGTCGGCGGCCGTGCTGGTGGGGGCAAGCCTGCGCCGTGTCGCCATGGCGATGGCCGATCTCAGCTATGCCGATTTGCGCCGGGTGGATGCCGAAAAGGCCGACTGGCGCGGCATCAATCTTTCCCGTGCCACGCTTGACGATGCGGTGCTGGTGGGCGCGCGCCTTGGCCCGGTGCCAATCGGGGGCGGGCAGAATGTGCTCTGGCGCGCCAACCTGACGCGCGCGCGGCTGGAGCGGGCCGACCTGTCGGCGGCAGACCTTACCAATGCCCAGCTTGAGCATGCCCGCCTTGCCGGCGCGGTGCTGCGGGGCGTCAATCTCAAATCCGCCAACCTCGCTTATGCCGATCTTTCTGGCGCGGACCTCACCGGTGCCAATCTGGAAGGGGCAAATCTTCAGGGCACCGTCACGCGGGGCGCCATCGGCCTTTGAGGTCGGCGCCGGGCGGCAGGTTTCTAGCAGCAAAAACCCCTCCGGCCTGAACCGGAGGGGTTTTTGTTTGCGATCGGACGGCAGGCCCTGGAAGGCGTGCCGGATGCGAGCTCAGTCTTCGTAATAACCGACCATGAACAAGAGCCCGTCATGGACCTTCACATAGGTCTTTTTCGGGGTCAGCTTCTTGGTCTCGGGCTGGGTCCAGACATATTCGGTCCAGCCGCCATCGGGGTGGTCTTTGCCCGCCTGCACCATGTCGCGGATGATGTAGCGGTTGTTCACGTCCTTGAGGTCCCAGATCTTGGGATTGTTGACCAGCGCCGGATTGATCGGATGAGCGAGAAAGGTGCCCTTCTCGCTGTCGGCGGCGATGACATAGAACTCGCCCTTCACGAACTCGGCATTGTTCTTGTCGCTGAAATCGACAAATGCCTTGTCGCGGCCAACCTGGTCGTAATGGGCAATGGCGTCATTCACCATGGCAACGGCCGTGTCCTGCTTGGCATCGGCAAACGCGGCAGAGGCGAAAAGGGCAAGCCCGGCGAAGAGGGAAAGGGCAAAACGGACCATTCTTCTGTCTCTAGCTCCAGTGGGAGTGGGTGATGGGTAAGGAGACCCCGGGAATGGCTGCAGCCAGCGGGGCAGGGGCGGCTCTTGTCCTCAGGCCGCTTTAAGCCGGGTCACCAGGCCGTCGATGGAAGCGACGAGCTGTTCGAACCCGGACGTCAGTGTTTCGCTGGTAGCGCCGATGCTCTGGCCGGAACGGCCTGTTTCCTCGGCAATTTCACTGACGCCGCCGATATCGCTGGAGACCTGCTGGGTGCTGGCCGCGACTTCGGACATGCTGAGCGAAATCTTGCCCGTGGCCTCGCCCTGTTGGGTCACGGCATCGGCGATGGTGGCAAGGGAGGTGTCGATACGCTTGATGATGGTGGAGATGCGCTCGATGGCGGCCACCGTCTCTTCCGTCTCGGCCTTGATGGCATTGATCTCGCCGGTGATTTCCTCGGTTGCGTTGGCGGTCTGGCCGGCCAGCGTCTTGACCTCGGTTGCCACCACCGCAAATCCCCGGCCGGCTTCACCCGCACGTGCCGCTTCGATGGTGGCGTTGAGGGCCAGCAGGTTGGTCTGGCTGGCGATGTCGTTGATGAGGTTGATCACCTCGCCGATGCGGTCGCTGGCGGTGCGCAGGCCATTGACGGTGCGGTCCGCCCGCTCGGCTTCGCCCACCGCTTCACGGGCAATGGTGGTGATGCTCTTGATGTTGGTGTCGATATCGCGCACGGCGCCGTTCAGCTGCGTTGCCGCGGCGGCTACGGTGTTAACGCTGCCGCTGGTCTGGGTCGAGGCATTGGCAACCGCCATCGCCTGCTTGTTGGTGCGGTCGACATTTTCGATCAGCAGGCGGGTCTGCTCCCGGATGTTGGAGAGCGCCTCGGAAGCGGTGGTGGCCGCGCTCTTCACCGTCTGGTCGATATCGCCGGCAACATTGTGTAGCAGGCGGCGCTTCTCGGCCTCGGCAGCCTGCTTGCCTTCTTCCTCGCGCAGCTGGGCGGCGCGCATGGCAAGGCCGTTCTGACGGAAGATTTCCAGCGCCTCCGCCATCTCGCCCAGCTCGTCCTTGCGGCCGCGGGCATCGATGTTGATGTCGAGGTCGCCGGCAGCCAGCTGGCGCATCTGGGCGGTGAGGCGCCGCACCGGGTTGGCGATGGCACGACCGACGAGCAGCACGATGGCGAGGGTCAGCACCAGAGCGGCGCCGGCGCCGATCAGGCTGGCCCAGCGCACCGTACCGGCTACCCGCGCCATGTCGGCATAGGCCGCATCGGTCTCGGCATTGGCGCTGCCCACCAGCTTCTTGAGCCCGGTATCGAGCGCCTCGAAGGAGGATTGTGCCGACCAGATGAAGGAAACCGCGCCGGTAAACTCGATATCCATCATGCCGAACACCTGATCGGTGAGGTCATGATATTCGGCAAGGGTGGCTTCGGTCTGCTTGATGAGGTCGGCCTGCTCGGCTGTCAGATCCTTGCGGGCGCCAAGCTGCTCGGCCTTCTTTATCGCCTCGTCAAAGGTCTGGGCGAAGCTGGCCTTGGCCTTGTTGAGATTGTCATCAGGCACGCCGGCGGCCTTCCAGGTGCTGATTACATAAAGCTCGGTATGGGTGCGGGCGACATAGTCGCTGATCTCGGCGGCGATACGGGCCTTGGCGGCGGCACCATCCCGAAGCTCCGTCAGGCGCTGGTTCTGCTGTTCGAGTACCCGGTCGCTGAGCGCGGCAAGGCCGATGATGCACAGCAGGGGAACGACCGGCAGCAGGGAAACCTTGCCGCTGAGCTTCAGATTGGAAAACCAGTTCGCCATCGTATGAATTCCTGAACAACTAATCCGAAAGAGATGGAAGGTTTGGCCTGTCCGGCCCCTACTCAGGCCGAGCGGGCAGCCGGTTTGCGGCTTCTGCCGGTAGAGGGAGGACGTGTCCGTGGTGCCGGGAGCGCTGCGACGGTTGTACCCGGTGTCGCTTCCGCGGCACGGGCAAGCGCATCCGGCAGCGGAGCGCCGTCGAGCTTGGCTTCGATATGGCCGCTTTCGCTGCGGTAACGGGCGATCACACCGCTCGCTGCCTCGTAACCGGCGGCAATGCCATGATCGAGATTGCTCCAGGTCCAGTCATAATCGATGTCCATCGATACCGGGATTTCGATGACACGGACCGGCCGCTGCTCTTCCTTGATGTGGAACTTGAAGAGCTTGATGTCGTCTTCGCTTACCGTGGCGGCAAACAGCATGACGAGGTTGTTGAGCGCATCCAGCAGGTTTTTCGGCGGGCGCGCCTGGCTGACATCCAGCAGGCGGCTGACCCACACTTCCTCGATATCCGGGTGGCGCTGGAGAATGTCGGCGAAGTTGACGGTGTCGATCACCGCCCCTTCGGCGAACTGCATGCCGTCGATCTCGACCGGGTCTTCGATATAGGGCAGGGCGGAGTTGGCCACCAGGCTGCGCGGCTCGATGCGGCGGATCGCGCCCTCCGGCCGGTTGGAGAACAAGGTCGCCTCCCGCCGGGTCAGGTTATAGGCGTTGTGATAGAGCGTCGGCCGGTCCGCTTCATAAAGACGGTCGAAGGGGATGCGCGCCAGCACCGGCGAGTTCGGATAATAGACGCGGGAAAGCCCGAGCACCGGCGACAGGTAGATCGCGCTGGTCCAGAAGCGGATGACAGGATTGGGTGCCATGAACGCATTGAGGATCAGGGCATTGAGATTGCCCTGCGTCCACTGGCTCGGATCGGTTGCAAAGGAAAACAGCGCTTCGCCGGCCGTCCGGATCATCTCCGGCACCACAAGGCCGCTATAGCTTGCCGGATCGGTCACGTAATTGAGGAAGGCCAGTGTGTTGGCCTGCCAATCCGGCGCGAAAATCGTGGCGATGGGGAATTTTGCGTAATCGGCATCGGGGCGGAAAACGGTGCGGAAGAAATCACGCGCCGTTTCGAACTCGCGGCCCGGGTCGGCCGTGTTCCACAGGATGCCGAGCCAGGAACCGATGCTGGAGCCGGTATAGATATCGAAGTGGATATCTTCTTCCTCATGCAGCCGCTTGAGGGCGCCGAGGCTGAGGCCGACAGCCGGTCCGCCGCCGGCCAGTGCGATCGCTCTCTTCATCCGGTGCATCTCCCTGTGCTGGGTCAGGGCCGCCGCCCACCGGGGCTTCAGCCCTTTACGCTGCAACGCACAATTATCTAGCGACTCACTACGAAAAGTTGTCAATAGGCATAATTTAATATGCTAATCGGACATTGCTGTTTTCTGGAGCGTTTTAAAAAATGTGAAATGCTTCAATTTGATATAAATCTAAATGGTAAGCCGTCGATTCATTTTTCTTCTTCAGTGCATGTATTCAAAATTCTATTTTGAGTAAAAATAGCGCTACAGTTTTATTCGAATGACCGGGCGGCCTCTCGTAATGCGGGTGGTCGCCCGGCACGTCTCAGTTGCGCCGCAGCAAGCGGCCAAGCCCTCGCGACGCTGACGGGGGCGGTGGAAAGAAATAGTTTTCCAGCGCCTGTGTCGCCGCGATCTCGCCCTCGGCGATCCCGTTTTCGAGATTGGCGAGCGTCCAGTGGTAATCGATTCCCGTCGAGACCGGGATTTCGATCAGCCGGCACGGGCGGGGATGGTTTGCCAGGGTCTGCCGCAGCACTTCCACATCCGAGGCGCTGAGCGAGGCGGCAAAGGTCATGATCAGGTTGGTAAGCGCGTCCAGCAGTGTTTCCGGCGGCTTCAGCTGCCGGTGATCGAGCAGGCGGCACACCCAGATCTCGTCAAGATCGGGATGGTTTTTAATGAGGTCGGTGATGGTAAGGGCATGGACAAGCGCGCCTTCGGCGAAGGGCGTATCGTCAATCAGCACCGGGGCCTCGATAAAGGGCAGGGCCGAATTGGCCGCGAGGCTCTCCGCCGTGATGGGGCGATATCCTTCGTGCGGGTGGTTGGAGAACATCTCCAGCTGGTTGGTCTTGAGGTTGAAGGCGCTGTGATAGAGCGCCGGCATGCCCTCGTCATAAAGCCGCGCCAAATCCAGCGCGGTCACGCTGTCGCTCTCATCCATATGCATGCGTGACAGGCCGGTGATCGGTGCCCGGTACATCGCGCTTGTCCAGAAGCGCACCAGCGGATTGGGCGCGATCATATGGTTGAAGGCGATGTTGCAGGCCTGGTCGTAGGTCCATTCGCTTGGATTGCCGGCAAAGCGGCTCATGGCGCCGGCAGCCTCATGCATCATGCCCGGCACGACGAGGTTGCGGTAACTGTCGGGATCAGTGGCATGGCTCATCATGCCCTTGGCCAGTGCGCCCCAGTCCGGCACGAACATCGGCGGAACCGGGAAGCGATCATAATGTTCGGCGGGGCGGAACACCCGGCGAAAAAAGTCATGTGCCGCCGCAAAACGCTCGCCTTCCGGCGCCAGCGCCCAGACGGCGCCGAGCCAGGAGCCGACGCTGGCCCCGGTGATGACATCGAACTCCAGCGATGCCGCTTCCAGCTTGCGCAGCGCACCCAGCGCCAGACCGACTGCCGGCCCGCCGCCACCCAGAATGATTGCTCTCTTGATCATGGCCGCCTGACACTTTCTTCAAGGCGGGCGCTTGACCTTCCCAGGAACCGGCCTTTCTCGAAACTGGAAGGCCTTTTCTTTTCAAGAGCTTGCCGGTTGTCGCCGGGGCTATTGCATAAAGGGTTGCTGAGAGTTTATCTCAGGTCAACATATGGTTGTTTAATAGATTTTTGCTCAATATTTATCGCCTAATCATCCAGCCATGGAACCATCGGGCTTTCTTGTCCGATCCGCTCCAGCATACCGCGCTTCTGTTGCCATCCGATGGCAAGCCGGGGTCAGGATAGATCAAAAGAAAACGCTCCCCGGTTGGCCGGGGAGCGTTTTCTTGACTTTCACGCCGGGCGGCTAGTCGCCCGGGATCCGGATAACCGGATCAGAGGGCCAGCGACTTGCCGACGGAGCCCAGATCCTTGAAGGCCTCATCAAGGCGCTCGATCATGCCCTGCTCGGCAGCGCGCACCCACTTACGCGGGTCGTAGTACTTCTTGTAGGGGGTGCCGTCGTCTTCGATCTGGGTTTCGAAGGCGCGGGTATGGGCCTTCACATAGTCGCCGACCGGCTTGGAATAGGCGAACTGCGTGTCGGTATCGATGTTCATCTTGAACACGCCGTAGGTCAGCGCCTCGGCGATCTTTTCCTTCTCGGAGCCCGAACCGCCGTGGAACACGAGGTTCAGCGGATTGTGGCCAAGTTTGTGACGCTCGGCGACCAGCGACTGGCTGTTCTTGAGGATCTCCGGGCGCAGCTTGACGTTGCCCGGCTTGTAGACGCCATGCACGTTGCCGAAGCTGGCGGCCACGGTGAACTCGCCGAGCGGGGAGAGCAGGTCATAGGCCTGCAGCACGTCTTCCGGCTGGGTGTAGAGGTGCGGGTTCTCGGCGGCATCGTCAATGTCGTGGCCGATGCCGTCTTCCTCGCCGCCGGTGACGCCGAGCTCGATCTCAAGCGCCATGTCCATCTTGGCCATGCGCTTCAGCATGCTGGCGCTGAGGGCGAGATTGTCTTCCAGCGTCTCTTCCGAAAGGTCGAGCATGTGGGAGGAGAAGAGGGGGGCGCGGCCGGCGGCCACTTCGGCCTCGGAAGCGGCAACCATGCCCTCAACCCACGGGATCAGCTTCTTGTTGGCGTGGTCGGTGTGCATCACGACGCAGATGCCATATTCCTTGGCCACCATCTGGGCGTGGCGGGCAGCGGAAACCGCACCGATGATGCGGGCGCGCAGCGCATCGGCAAGGCCCATGCCGGCGAAGAACTGGGCACCGCCGTTGGAGAGCTGGACGATCACATCGGACTTGTTGCGGGCCGCAGCTTCCAGAACGGCGTTCAGGGTCGACGTGCTGGTGACGTTGACGGCGGGCAGGGCGTAGCCCCCGGCCTTGCAGGCCGCAACGAGGGTCTTGTAGGCCTCGCCAGTCACCACGCCTGCGGGCAGGCGGGGAGCCGAAGTGGTGGCGGCGGTCATGGGTTGCTCCTTGTCGATCCGTGATCAGCATGAAAAAGCAGGGTGCGGCGGCCATCCGTTTCGACCGGCCGCCGGCGGTCGGCGCGCATCCTACTGCCGCCCGGCGCGGGCGGCAATGGGATGTGGTTTCGAATTCTTTTCTTTTTCTCTTTTCTTTGCTTTTCGCCGCTTTCCTTGTGACGCCCGGCAAGGCCCCGCAAGGGGCTTGCCGGTCCTGCCGTCAGGAGGCGCCGAAGACGTTGTTGAGCTGCCGGCCGACCCGGACGAAGGTCGTGCGCTTGGACATCTCCTTCAGCGTCCGTGCACCGATATAGGTCATGGAGGAACGCACGCCACCCAGAATCTCGCGGATGGTGGCATCCACCGGGCCGCGATACGGCACTTCCACCGTCTTGCCTTCGGAGGCGCGGTATTCGGCAACGCCGCCATGCCACTTGTCCATCGCGGTGTCCGAACTCATGCCATAGAATTTCATGCGCTTCGGATTCCCGTCGATGATCTCGCCGGTGCACTCGTCATGGCCGGCGAACATGCCGCCCAGCATCACATAATCCGCGCCGGCACCGAAGGCCTTGGCCACATCGCCCGGCACCTGGCAGCCGCCGTCCGAGCAGATAAGGCCACCGAGGCCGTGCGCTGCGTCCGCACATTCGATAACGGCGGACAGCTGCGGGTAACCGACACCGGTCATCTTGCGGGTGGTGCACACGCTGCCGGGGCCGATGCCGACCTTCACGATATCGGTGCCGGTGAGGATGAGTTGCTCGACGAGGTCGCCGGTCACCACATTGCCGGCCATGATCACGCTTTCCGGCCAGCGCTGGCGGAACTCGGCGACGAAATGGACGAAGGCTTCCTGATAGCCGTTGGCGACATCGAGGCAGATGCGGTCGGGCATGTTGTTGCCGGCGCCGGCCTTCTTCATCGCCTCTTCAAAGGCGGCGTGCTTCTCCACGTCGCGGGAGGTCGCGCCGTAGGAGAGCCAGACATGCGAGCGCAGCGCCTCGTCGGCCCCGGAGAAGAACTGTGTCAGCTGCTCGACGCTGTAGAACTTGTGCAGCACCGTGTTGCAACCGTGCGCCGCCAGCGCCCGCGCCATCTCGATTGTGCCGATGGTGTCCATGTTGGCGGCCATCACCGGCACGCTGGTCAGCGTCTTGCCGCTGTGGCGGGCCTTGAAGCTGCGGGCAACATCCACTTCAGAGCGGCTCTTGAGGGTCGAGCGCTTCGGGCGGATGAGAACGTCGGAAAAGTCGAGCTTGAGATCTTCCTCAATACGCATGGTTACTCCGTGGTCCCGCGGGCGGGGCCTTAACAAAGGGGCGATCAAGGTCGAAGGGGGAGGCGGCGCCCTGATGGCATCCTGGGGGCACGGGAAGGGCGCGGCACCAAATCCTTGACGAGTGCATCTAGTCGCACTGACGTCCGGCTGCAAGCGCGGAAATGACATAATGCGGCATTGAGACCCGGTACTGCGGGTAATTTTCCGCCTGCCGGGATGCGGAAATGCGAAACGTTCCCGTCCACACGGCCCTTTATGCTATTGAAGCGGCAAGCATTGCCAGCAATCGGACCTTCATGATCATGCCGGATACCGCTCTTTCCGCCTTTTCCCTGCCGCCCGCCGGTGCGCTGGGCGCCGAGATCATGGCCCGTGCCGACAAGCTGGCCGAGGCGAGCGAAGGCGGTCCGGGTGTTACCCGCCTCGTCTGCTCGCCCGAACAGGCACTGGCCTACGAATTCATCCGTGGCTGGATGGAAGCCGCCGGCATGACCACCCGTATCGACGATGTCGGCAATCTCGTCGGCCGTTATGAAGGGGAGAAGCCGGGCCAGCCGGCCCTGATGACGGGCTCGCATCAGGATACGGTGCGCCAGGGCGGGCGCTATGACGGCATGCTGGGCTTTCTGGTGCCGATCAGTGCCGTCGGGGCGCTCAACAGGGCCGGCGTGCGGCTGCCCTTCGCCATCGAAATCCTGATTTTTGCCGATGAAGAGGGCGTGCGCTATTCCACCAGTCTCTTCGCCAGCCAGGCCATCGCCGGCACCTTCGATATGAAGGTGCTGGAGGAGATGGACGAAAACGGCATCTCCCTGCGCGAGGCGCTCACCGATTTCGGCTGCAACCCCGACAATATCCCGCAGATCCGGCGCCAGAAGCACGATGCGCTCGGTTTCTTTGAAGTGCATATCGAGCAGGGGCCGGTGCTGGAGGCGAAAAACCTGCCGGTAGGCGTGGTAACCGCCATTGCCGGCGCCGATCGCCTCAACCTCACCGTCCTTGGCATGGCTGGCCATGCCGGCACCGTGCCGATGAAGCAGCGCCACGACGCGCTGGCGGCGGCAGCCGAGATGGTGCTGGCGGTCGAGCGGGTGGTGAGCGCCCATCCCGGTATGGTCGGCACCGTTGGCCGGCTGGAGACCCTGCCGGGCGCCATCAACGTGATCCCCGGCGAAGTGCGCTTCACCATCGATCTGCGCGGGCCGGAAGATACCCGCCGCAAGGCCCTCCGGGCGGAGCTGCTGGCCGAGCTGGAGGCGATTGCCGAAAAGCGCGGGGTTACGCTCAATCACACCCTTATCTATGAGATGCCGGCAACCCCGTGTTCGGCTTCCATGATCGGGCAGGTGGAAGCTGCCGTGCGCTCTGTCGGCGTTGAGCCGTTGCACCTTTATAGCGGTGCCGGCCACGATACGATGGCGATGGCCGACCTTACCCAGGTGGGCATGCTCTTCGTGCGCTGTAACCGCGGCATCAGCCACAACCCGGCCGAATCGATCACGGCAGAAGACGCAGATGTGGCCGCACGCGTGTGGCTTAACTTTGCGCTTAACTTCAGCGCTGCCTGAATAAAGCGTGCCCTGAAGTGTGCTGTGTTGTAGAGGGCGTTACTTCCGGCTGCGGATATAGATCGACCGATGCATTTGCTTGGTTGACGGGGCTGGCTGTGGACGCGGAGAGTAAGGCAGCGTTGCAGGACCGGTGGGGTAAGGGCGAGCGGCGGTGAGTTCCAGGGACAAGGAGCCAGTGACGGTCAGGCGTCGCCTGGGAGCGATGCGGGTCAGCCGCATCCTGCAGACTTCCTTTCTCATCGTGGCCTTGCTGGCGCTGGTGCCGGCCGCCGTCTCGGTGGTGTGGAGCAACCGGCTGACCGGGGTGTTCGAGGACGTTGCCACCACCCGCTTCGACAGTGTCGCCGTTGCGCTCGACCTCGACCGCACGACCGAGGTTCTGGCCTCCCGCGTTTCCAAGATACTTGGCGGCCGCACGCTGGAAGCGCGCGCCCGCGATATTGCCTCCGTGGAAGCGCTGGTGCGCGAGGTCGGCAACAGCGTTCACCGGCTGGAGGGGCTCAGCGGCCTTACGCCCGTGCTGCGGGTTATCGCCGACCGGGCCAATGGCCTGATCGAGGTGATGGGGCGTCTGGCCGAAGCGGCGCGTGAGGTGGATGCCACCCGGTCCCGCGCCGATGCCGCCGAGGCGCGTGTCCATGCGCAGGTCGACCAGATCAACATGCTGATCAATGGCTGGATGCATGATGCCGCCGATCCGGCGGTACCGTGGGAGACGGTGGGCGAGCATGCCCTGCGCCGCTCCATGGCGGACATCACCGAAGTGGGCCGCTCGGCGGAAGGGATTGCCAACCGCGTCATCAGCCAGTCGCAGGCCGGCAGCTCCGATGTGCTGCGCAGCCAGTGGGACCAGGCCGAACTGGAGATCGACGGGCTCATTACCCGCGCCCAGGCTGCCCCGCTCAATACCGGCAAGGAGATCGCGGCCGGTCTGGTGCGGCTGCGACAGGTGCTGGGGCGGGAGAGCGACGACGGCTTCATGGCGATTCAGGAGCGTCTCTTTACCGAGCAGGCGCTGTTGACGGCGCTGACGCAGAGCAGCGAAGGCATTGCCGAGCAGCTTTCAGGCCTTGCGCGCGATCTGGTGGACCGCACCCGCCAGAGCGTCGAGATGCTGCAGGCGCAGACCCGCGGGTCGCTCTCGGCCATGAATATCGCCATGCTGCTTTCAGGCGGCCTGTCGGCGCTCATTTCCGTGCTGGTCGGCTGGCAATATGTCGGCCGCGTGGTTATCCAGCGCCTTGACCGGCTGCGCCGGGTGATGCTCGCCATCAGCCGGGGCCATCACAGCGCCCATGTGCCCAATCTCGGTGCCCGCGACGAAATCGGCGAAATGGCGCGCACGGTGGAAATTTTCCGCCGCAATGCCGCCGAACTCGACATGCGCAACGAGGAGCTGGGCGTGCGGGCGCGCGAGCTGCGCGATCTCGTCAACGCGCTCAGCCATGCGCGCCGGCAGGCGGAAACCGCCAACCTTGCCAAATCCCAGTTCCTTGCCAGCATGAGCCATGAGCTGCGCACGCCGCTCAACGCCATCATCGGCCTTTCCGAGATGCTGATCGAGGAACTGCAGGACCATGAGGTGCCGGATGCCGAGGACAGCCTCAGCCGTGTGGTAACCGCCGGCCGGCACCTGCTCGCCCTCATCAATGACGTGCTCGACCTCTCCAAGATCGAAGCCGGCAAGATCGAGCTTTATCCAGAGACGATGCCGGTGATGCGGGCCTGCCGGGATATTGTCGAGACTGTGCGCCCGCTGGCCCAGCGCAACGGCAACCAGCTTCTGATGCGGGCAACGGGCGGCGACCCCGGAACCATCGTCACCGACCCGGTGCGCTTCGGCCAGACGCTGATGAACCTGCTCGCCAACGCCTGCAAGTTCACTGAAAAGGGCACCGTCACGCTCGATATCCGGCGCGAGGGCGAGCGTATGATCGTCTTCGAGGTGCAGGATACCGGCATCGGGATCAAGCCGGAGAATCTCGAGAAACTGTTCCGCGATTTCAGCCAGGCCGAACCCGACATTGCCCGCCGTTTCGGCGGCACAGGGCTTGGTCTTTCCATCAGCCGGCGCTTTGCCCGCATGATGGGCGGCGATGTGAGCGTTGCCAGTGTGTTTGGTGAGGGCTCCACCTTTAGCCTCATGCTGCCGGTGGAGATGGAAGAGTTCGCCGGCGAGGCGGCAGCGGAAGGCGCGTCAGAGACCTTGCCCTTGCCGCCGCCGACCCGCCGTGCCGGGCAGGAGCGCGAAGCGCAGATCCTGTTTGCCGAACCGGAGCCGGAACTGGGCGAACGCCTCGATGCCCTCGCCGGGCGCCTGGGGCTGACAGCCGACCGGGTGGCGGACGGGTTGACGGCGCTCGACCATCTGCGCTCGCACGTCTTTGCCGCCGTTTTTGTCTCGGCGATGGTGCAGCGCATGGACCCGTGGTCGCTGATGTCCGCCATCATGGCGGAAGGCGGCGGGCAGACGCGTACACCTTTTCTTTTCTATGGCGTCCAGCGTGAGGGCGGGCAGGGCATTGCCTTCGGTGCCGCGGCGCTCACCGAAACGGCGGCGGATCGGGAGCGGCTTGCCGCGCTGGTGCGCGGGCTCGACCGGCCGCAGGGCAATGTGCTGCTTGTGCAGTCCACCCCGGCAGAGCAGCAGAGCCTTGGCACGTTGCTGGCCGGGCTCGGCTGGGTTGCCCGTACCGCCGTCGATGCGCGCGATGCCGCCGACCTCCTGATGGGCAGTGACCTGTACGATCTTTGCGTGGTCGATATCGGCCATGAGGAGACCGACGGCATTACCTTTATCGAGGCAGTGCGGGCGGATGACCGGTTTTCGCTGATGCCCATCATCGTCACGGCCTCGGCGCGGGTGATGGCGGAGGAGCGGCAGGCGCTCGTCTCGCGCATTGCGCTGGCGGTCGAGCGCGGCTCGACCGATATCGAGGTGGTGTTTGCGGCGCTTACGCCTTTCATCGCCCCGGCCGGCCTGCAGCGCGCCACCGGTGAACCGGCACGGGCTTACTCGGCCGCTTCCTGAGGCGGCACCAGCTTCATCACCTCTTCCGGCAGGTCGCCGCGGGCATGGCGGGCGGCAAAGGTCAAAAGGGCCATCTGGCTCAGCGTGTCGGTAATGGTGCCGTCCAGCGCCAGCCCGACCGCTTGCCATACTGGCAACCGCCATAGGCTGAATTCCTCCGTCTCATCCAGCGCCATCTCTCCGGCTGCAAGATCCCAGCAAAGCCAGGCTTCCCCGGCGCCATCCGTCGAGCTGTTGGAAAGGGTGGTACGGTTGAGCAGCGCGCTTTTCCCGGCAACAAGGCCGGTTTCTTCGGTCAATTCACGCAAAGCGGCTTCGTGCAGGTTCTTGCCTACAGGCGCGCCGCCGGCGGGCAGCTCCCAGCACAGCCGCTCCAGCGTATAGCGCCATTGCGCTACCAGCATCGTGTTGCCCTCGGCGTCGATGGGCATGGCAAGGGCGGCGCGGTTTTGCATATGCACCACGCCATAAAGGCCCGGCGTACCGTTGGGGCGGATCACGTCATATTCGCTGACCCGGATCCAGGCGTTGGCGTAGATCGGCCGTACCGCCAGCGTTTGCCAGGGATTGTGCGTCGGCGCTTCGCTGTGGTGATCCACATGACGCACCCGGTCGGCCGATGGCTTGTGATTCTTGGTCATCGGGCAGGGTCCTTCATAATGTTGCCAGCGGGCTGCGCTGCTTTTTGATGGCGCCGATCAGGGCATCGGCCGCGCGGTCGATATCAGCTTCGCGGGTAAAGCGGCCAATGCCGAGGCGCAGGCTGACGCTGATCCGGGCGGCGTCGAGCCCGATGGCCTTGAGGCTGGGGCTCGGTTTGCCGGCGGCATCGGCGCAGGCTGAGCCGGTGGAGGCGGAAACCGTGTCCATGAGCTCCAGCAGCAGAATTTCGGCGTCGATACCGGCAATGGTGAGGTTAAGGTTGCCGGGCAGGCGCGGAGCTACGCCCCCGTTGACGCTCACTCCCTCAAGGGCACCGGAAAGACGCGTCAATAGCCGGTCGCGCAGCGCCGCAAGGCGGGGCCATTCGCCGGGCCCCTCAAGGCGCATCAGCCGGGCGGCTTCTCCGAACCCTGCGGCCAGCGCGACAGGCACCGTACCGGGGCGCAAAGCGCCCTGCTGGCTGCCGCCGTGCAGAAGGGGCTGGAGCCCAAGAGGCGGTGCCGGGCGGATATAGAGCGCGCCGATACCGGCAGGCCCGTAAATCTTGTGGGCGCAGAGCGTAACCAGATCGAGCCCGAGGGCCGGGGCATCCAGCGCCATGCCGGCAACCGCCTGCGAGGCATCGCTATGCATCAGCGCGCCGGCGCTGCGCGCGAGGGCGGCAATCCCGGCAAGCGGCTGGATCGTGCCGATCTCGTTATTGGCCGCCATGACGCTGACGAGCCGTGTGCGTGGACCAATCAGCCGGGCTGCGGCCTCCAGATTGACAAAACCGTCTGCGGTGACCGGCAGGATATCGACTGTGAGGCCGCTGCGCCGGGCGGCTTCGCTGACACTGGGATGCTCGAAGGCGCTGATGGCGAGGCGGTCACGCCCCGCGGCGGCGGGCAGGCCGAGGATGGCCTGATTATTGGCCTCGGTACCGCCGGAGGTCAGCAGGATGGTTTCTCCCGCTACTCCGATCAGGGTTCCGATTTCGGCCCTTGCCGCTGTCAGCGCCGCGCGGGCGGCAAGGCCGGGGCGGTTGGTGGTGGAATGCGGGTTGCCGAAACGGTCCTTGAAGAAGGGTAGCATGGCGTCCAGCACCCGCGGGTCGAGCGGTGTGGTTGCCTGATGGTCGAGAAAGACCGGCTGACCGGTGCCTGCTTCAGGCTCAGCCGGCATTGGCGGCCACGGTCAGGCCGCGCTCCAGCAGCTCGGCTGCAATGGAAATGGCGATCTCGCGCGGATGTTTTCCGGTCTTGTGTCCGGCGCCGATGGGGCAGACCAGCCGCTCCAGCGCCACCTCATCGATGCCGCGCGCCTTGAGACGTGCCTCGAAGCGGGCGCGTTTGGTGCGCGAGCCGATCAGCCCGACATAGGGCATGTCTTCGCGCTTCAGCGCCGCTTCCACCAGCTCAAGGTCGAGGTCATGGCTATGGGTCATGATGGCAACCAGGCTGCCCGGCGGTGCCGCGGCGATTTCGGCAAGCGGGGCATCTGTCAGGCTTTTTTCGGTGTTGGCGGGCAGGCTCTGCGGAAATTCCTCCGCGCGGGGGTCAATCCAGCGCACCGGCACCGGCAGGCCACCCAGCACCTCCACCAGTTCGCGCCCGACATGGCCGGCGCCGAACAACAGCAGCGCGGCGCGCGGGGCGGGGAAGGGCTCCAGCAGCAGCGTGACATGGCCGCCGCAGCACTGGGCGATTTCCGGCCCAAGAGGAATATCGATGAAAACCGGCGTGGCGCTGCCTTCGGCAATCAGCCGGGCGGCTTCGGCCTCGGCGCGTTTTTCCAGCTGGCCGCCGCCGATGGTGCCATGCGCCTTGCCGTCCGGGCCGAACACCATCTTGGCACCGGCCTCTCGCGGGGTGGAGCCAGCAACCCGGGCGACGGTTACCAGCACCGCTGCCTGCCGCGCATTGCGCAGCGCCGCGAGGGAATCGATCCAGCTGCGCAAAATAGACAAGCCCCGAAATACGTGACGACGGTGTTTCCGGGCGGAGTTTCGGCGTTCGGTGATGGCGGCGTCAAGCGCCGCTCCCATATGCCGGAAAGGCCGTCAGCAGCCTGCCGGGGTGCAGAAACAAGAAAGGGCCCCGGCGCCGCGCTGGCGCCATGGGGCCCTTTGATCTTCCGTCATCCTGCACTCACCGGCCAGCCATCCTCATCAACGGGTGGCTGGGCCTTCCCGTGAGGCTTAGCGACCGGCGCGCTGCCAGGTGCCGTTGATGATGGCGTTGAAGTCAGCCGGGGAGATGCCCATGTCGGACATTTCGCGAGCGCTCAGGCTCTCCAGCTCGCGGCGCAGCTGGGCGCGGCGGGTGAATTCGTTGACCTGATTGCGGACCATCTGGCCGAGGCCGAAGAAACGGTTGGCAACCGGGAAATCAACACCACGAGAAGCAACAGCCTTGCTCATCTCTTTTCTCCTTGCATTAGCGCGTCGTCCACATCGGGCGCCGCGGCGTTCATCCTGTCGGGGTTCTCGACGTCTGCCGGCCCTTGCCGGTGGCGTGAACCGCTCACGAGGAGAATGTGACAGAACTCGGCCATGAGGAGTCATGGAGCTTTTGCAGTGCAGTATGCATGGAGAGCAAAGCTCGGAGCGCATGGCTGCCATGCTGACAGTATGGGCAGTTTTCAAACTGCTGCCATAATGAGCACGAGGTGCGGTTTTCCCGGATTTCTGCGCTCAGTAGGGTCACTGGCTGACAGCAACGGGAAGGTTGACACAGGTGTCGAGGAACCCAGGCGGCTTACGCTGCGGTGCAAAATAAGAAAGGGCCCCGGCGCTGCGCTAGCGCCACGGGGCCCTTTGTTTTTCATCGTCCGGCGTCCGCCGACCAGCCAGCCTCATCGTTGGGCGGCTGGTCTTTACCGAGGCTTAGCGGGCAGCGCGCTGCCAGGAGCCGTTGACGATGGCGCCGAAGTCAGCCGGGGAGATGCCCATGTCGGACATTTCACGGGCGCTCAGGCTTTCCAGTTCGCGGCGCAGCTGGGCGCGGCGGACGAACTCGTTCACCTGGTTGCGGACCATCTGGCCGAGGCCGAAGAAACGGTTGGCAACACCGAACTCGACACCATGAGAAGCAACAGCCTTGCTCATCTCTTTTCTCCTTCGTTTCGCGCGTCGTCCACATGGGCGCCGCGGCGTTCATACAGTCGGGGTTCTCGACGTCTGCCGGCTCTTGCCGGTGGCGTGAACCGCTCACGAGGAGAAGGTGACAGAACTCGGCCTTGAGGAGTCATGGGGCTTTTGCAGCGGACCATGCACGCAGAGCAAAGCTTGCGGTGCATGGCTGCCATGATGCCGGGATAGGCAGTTGTCAAACTGCCGTCATAATGGGCATGCGGTCTATTGGCCGGGGCGGTAGGGCCAGTTGGGCAGGCAGAAAAGGCCGCCATCGACCATGATGGTCTGCCCGGTGATGAAGCCCGCCTCAGGCCCGGCCAGCATCAGCACCGCACTGGCTACATCCTGCGGCTGGCCAACGCGCCGCAGCGGGGTGATAGCGCCCCAGGTCTCGGCATAATCCGGCGATTCAAGCCGTGTGCGTTCAATCTCGATGGCGCCCGGCGCCACGCAGTTGACGCGGATGCCATGTTCGCCGAGTTCTGCCGCCGCCACCTTGGTGAACATTTCGATACCGCCCTTGGAGGCGGTGTAGTCGACAAGGCGCGGGAAGGCGATGCGGTTGCTACCGGAGCCGATATTGATAATCGCGCCGCCCTTTTTCGCTGCTACCAGCCGGCGGGCCGCAGCCTGCGTATTGAGAAAGCAGCCCTTGAGATTGGTACGGATCACCCGGTCCCAGTCTTCTTCGGCAAGCTCCAGCAGCGGCGCCCAGGTCTGCACCCCGGCATTGTTGACCAGCAGATCGGCCGCCCGGCCAAACCTCTCCAGCACGCCGTCATGGAAGTCATTGACCTCGCCGGCGATGCCGACATCGCTTTCAGCCTGCCAGACCCCGGCACCCGCCACTTCGGCGGTCCGCGCGGTCTCTTCGGCCTCTGCTGCCGCGCCCTTGTAGGTGAAGGCGACATCCCAGCCGGCGCCGGCCAGCGTCAGCACGATCTGCCGGCCGATGCCGGTACTGCCACCGGTGACGATGGCAAGTGGCTTTTCGACCGGCATGCCGCTCCTCCCTTTATGGGGTGTTCCCCGAAAGGGCCCGGCGTTGCGCCGCCGATGCCCCCGGAATGCTCTGTTACTGTCCGGTTGCCTGCCGCAATGCTTCTATCGCCATCAGCACCTGCTCGGGCGTGGCCGGGGCATCCAGCTTCGGGCTGCCCTTGTAGCCGATGGCCGCGCCGACAGCGTCCTTCAGGGCGAAGAAAACGGCATTGGCGAGCAGGAAGGGCGGCTCTCCCACCGCCTTGGAGCGGTGGATGGTCGGCTCGACATTCTCGTTCTCATAGAGCGTCACGCGGAAATCGCGGGCGATGTCGCGCACCGTCGGGATCTTGTAGGTGCTGGGGGCATGGGTGCGCAGGCGCCCGGCCTTGTCCCACCATAGCTCCTCGCTGGTAAGCCAGCCGGTGCCTTGCACAAAGGCGCCTTCGATCTGGCCGATATCGATGGCCGGATTGAGGCTGCGGCCGACATCATGCAGCAGGTCGGCGCGCAGCAGGCGGTATTCGCCCGTCAGCGTATCCACGATCACCTCAGCCACCGCCGCGCCATAAGTGAAGTAGTAGAAGGGGTGGCCGCTTGCCGTCTCCCGGCTCCAGTGGATTTTGGGTGTGGCGTAAAAGCCGGCGGCGCTCAGCTGGGTGCGTGCCATGTAGGCCGCCCTGGCAAGTGCGGCAAAGCTTATCTTCTCAGCGCCCGCTTCGACCATGTTGTCGGCAAACCGCACCTCTTCCGGCGCGCAGCCATATTTCCCGGCAGCAAAGGCGACAAGGCGTTCCTTGATCTGGCGGGCCGCATCCTGTGCCGCCATGCCATTGAGGTCCGAGCCCGAGGATGCTGCGGTGGCGGAGGTGTTGGGCACCTTGGAGGTGTTGGTGGCGGTGATCTTGACCCGCGCGACATCGATGCCGAACTCGCGCGCCACCACCTGCGCGACCTTGAGATAGAGCCCCTGGCCCATCTCGGTGCCGCCATGGTTCAGCATAACCGAGCCGTCGGAATAGACATGCACCAGCGCGCCGGCCTGGTTGAAATGCGTGGCCGTGAAGCTGATGCCGAACTGTACCGGTGTCAGATAGAGGCCCTTCTTCAGCACCGGGCTCTTTTCATTGAAGGCGCGCACTTCTGCCCGGCGCTTGTCATACTCCGCCTGCTCGGCGAGAGCCGGCACCAGCTCATGCAGGATGAAATCTTCTACCGGCTGGCCGTAATGGGTGCGCGTGCGCTCGCCCTCGCGGTCGTAGAAATTGACCTTGCGGACCTCAAGCGGCTCCTTGCCCAGATAGCGGGCGATCTCGTCCACCACCTCCTCGCCGGCCAGATAACCCTGCGGGCCGCCGAACCCGCGAAAGGCGGTGTTGGAGACGGTATGGGTCTTGTTGCGGTGGCCGGTGATGCGGGCGTTGGACAGGTAATAACAGCTGCCGGCATGGAACATCGCGCGGTCGACGACCGCATTGGTCAGGTCGCTCGAATAACCGGCGCGGGCATGCAGATCCATGGCAAGCGCCTCGATGCGCCCGCTATCGTCAAAGCCGACTTCATATTTGATTAGGAAGTCGTGGCGCTTGCCGGTCGCGATCATGTCCTCGTCGCGGTCGAGGCGCAGTTTGGCCGGCCGCCCGGTCTTGCGGGCGATGAGGGCGGCAATGGCCGCGATCTGTGCCGGCTGGGTTTCCTTGCCGCCAAAACCGCCGCCCATGCGCCTGACTTCTACCGTTACCGCGTGATCGGGAATGGCAAGCGAGCGCGAGACAAGATGCTGAACCTCGGTCGGGTGCTGGGTGGAGGAATAGACGAGCATATCGCCTTCTTCCTGCGGCACCGCATAGGCGATGTGCCCCTCAAGGTAAAAATGGTCCTGCCCGCCGACATTGAAGGTGCCGGAGAGCCGGTGTTTTGCCGTCGCCATTGCCGCCGCCGCATCGCCGGACTTCATGGTGAGGGGCGGCGCGACGGTTGCGTCGAGCTCGATCGCCCGCTCGATGGAAAGGATCGGCTCCAGATCCTCGTAAGTGATCTTCACCGCCCGGGCGGCAGCGCGTGCGGCTTCCAGCGTCTCGCCGGCCACCGCCAGCACCACCTGGCCCCAGAATTCGATCAGATCCTCGGCGATGATCGGATCGTCGAGCTTCACAGCGCCGAAATTATTGACGCCCGGTACATCCGCCGGGGTAAGGGCGGTGACGAAACCCGGAACCGCCTCGGCACCGGAGAGGTCGACGGAGAGAATGCGGGCATGTGCCCGGGTGGAAAGCACCGGGGCGATATGCAGGGTGCCGGCAACCTCGCGGATATCGTCGATATAGACGGCACTGCCGCTCACATGGCGCTCGGCGCTGTCATGCGCGTGGGCTGTTCCGGCATGGCCTTTTGCCGGCTGGGGCACCGCCGCGGTCTTGAGGCTGGTATCAGGCATAGTCATAAACCTCCAGCTCTGCTGCCGGCACACTGCCGCTTGCTTCCAGCTGGAAGCGGCGCAGCAGATTGGCAGCGGCAAGGGCACGGTAAGCGGCGCTGGCGCGCATGTCCGACAGCGGGCTGAAATCTTCCGCCAGTGCAGCAAGTGCCGCCTTGAGCGCGTCGGCATCGAAAACCCGCCCCTTAAGGGCGGCTTCGGCACCGGCAGCGCGTTTGGGAATGCCGGCCATGCCGCCGAAGGCCAGCCGCGCTTCCTTGACCACACCTTCCTCCAGCGTCAGCGCAAATGCGGCGCATACAGCAGAGATATCCTGATCGAAGCGCTTGGAAAGCTTGTAGGTGGCAAAAACCCGGCCCCCGAGCGGCGGCACATCAATCGCGGCCACATACTCATCCGGGGCGCGGTCGTTCTTCATATAGTCGTGATAGAAGGCCGCCAGTGGCAGGGTGCGGCTGCCGCGGGCCGAGCGCAGCGTGACCGTGGCACCCAGCGCCAGTAGCGCCGGCATGCTGTCGCCGATAGGCGAGCCATTGGCGACATTGCCGCCGAGTGTGCCGGCATTGCGGATCTGGCTGGAAGCAAAGCGCCGCATCAAAATGGCGAGAGAGGGATGATAGGCACCCAGCACCTCCGCTGCGCGGGCCAGGCTGGCGCCGCCGCCGATGCTCAGGCTGCCATCGCTGTGCGTGGTAATGGCATGCAGCGGTGCGCAGGCGCCGGTGTAGACAAGCGTCTTCAGGTCCCGGTGCTGCTTGGTAACCCACAGGCCGACATCCGTGCCGCCGCCCAGCAGGGTGGCGCCGGGGTGAGCGGCGAGGGCACCATCCATCTCTTCCAGCGTCACCGGTGCGACGAACTGCCGGCCCCCGGCGGTGTAATCAAGACCGGTGGTGCGCTTCAGTTCCTTGAGTGCTGAGGCCACACGGCCCTGCGCCGCGGCAAAACGGGTCTCGCGCGGCAAGGCATACATGGCGCGTGCCGCATCCATGATCGGCCGGTAGCCGGTGCAACGGCACAGATTGCCGGTGAGCTGGTCTTCGATGGCCGGGTTTTCCGGCGCGGCGTCTGCCTTCTCATACATCTCGAAGAGCGACATGACGAAGCCGGGGGTGCAGAAACCGCACTGGCTGCCATGTTTGTCCACCATCGCCTGCTGGGCCGGGTGCAGCGCGCCGGAGGGCGCGCGCAGATCTTCCACCGTCAGCAGCTGCTTGCCATCGAGCGTCGGCACAAACTGGATGCAGGCATTGACGGCGCGGTAGGCCACGGTCCCGTCTTCCTGTCCCGGCTCGCCCAGCACCACGGTGCAGGCGCCGCAGTCACCTTCGGCGCAGCCTTCCTTCGTGCCGCAGCGCCCGCCGGGGCCGCGCAGCCATTGCAGCACCGTCATCGTCGGATCGGCGCTGCTGATCTCCATGGGCTCTTCACCCAGCAAAAACCGGATAGACGTCGTCATCGTCCGTTCGCCCGCCTGCCTGTTCCGTGTCGTTCTTTTTTCTTTCAAACTATCAACTGTAGGAGCCGTTTGGCGCCATCAGCAAGGGGAGAACAGAACGGGGCGGGCAGGTCTTCCGCAATGCGGCAAAGGCCGGTCGATGAGGAAAGGCGGCGGCATCCCGTGCCCCGGGATGCCGCCGCCTTCGCCTGGTGTCAGGGAACCCCCATCCTTGACTTGGCCGCAGACCGGCTGCTTTCGCCGCCGGGCGCGGCCCAGATGCAGGACACATCCGGGTTCATGTCGGCGAACGGCCCTCTCGGGTTGGTGCGCCAGGCCCAGACATGCAGTTCGTAATACGGATCGAGCCCGTAGCGGTTCGGGGCCGTCACGAAGTTGAAGAGATGCCCGCCGAGGTTGGCGGGCCCCTTGAAGGTGATGTATTCAGCGCCGACGAGTTGCAGTGAACCGTCAGGCTGGGGTTCATACATCACCGCTTCCGGGCGTGAGAGATCCAGCGTGTCATCGGCCAGGTACGCCTGGTTGACATAGTGGATCCCCATCGACCCTCCTTCCATGCCGGAAGCGCAGGGCAGGGCGGTGTAACCTTCGGCAAGGGCTACATGCACATCGCCGAGGCGCCCGGCGACCGTGTGCACCCTGTCCACGAAGGGCCCGGCGGATGCCATGGGTTTCAGTGGCGGCGCAGCGGCCTCCTTGCTGCCGGCCGATGCCGACAGGGCACCGAACAGCAGCAGGCCGAGAAGGCCGACCCCCGCAGGAAATCGCTTCATTCAAATCCCCCCGAATTTCAGGAACCCGGTCGTTCAGCGCCGCTTTTCGGCGGTCTGCGGGCCGATTTCGGCGGCGACTTCGGTCACCTTGTCGGCGGGAAAACCGCCTTCACGGGCATGGCGGCGGATCACGTCGGCGCTTTCGGCCTCGTGCACGCAATAAATGCGATCCCCGGCAACGTAGCTGGTAATCCAGCGATAAGGTTCGCCCAGCCCTTCGACCGTGGCGTTAGACTTGGCGGAAATGTCCTTGAGCTGCTCGGCTGTCAGCTTGTCGGCATCGGGAATGTGGCGTTCGATTACGTAAACCGGCAAAATCAGTCTCCATCAGGTTGGACAGGGGCAGCAGGAGCGCCGCCCGGTACCTCTCATCGCGGCGCGGCGTTGGAGCGCTCGTGTGGTGCGCAAAAAATCAGGACGAGGACCGTCAAACGGTTCGTCACACGGAGCGCGGGCAAGAGAACTGGAGACAAGGGATCGCAAGGCGTGCCGCTTCCGGCCGCCATGCTGCCGGCGATGGGCTGGGGGTATCTGCAAGTGGCGATGACGATCAGGCTTCTCGGCGAGCCCGAGATCATTGATGCCCAGGGTCTTGTGCGCCCGGTACGGGGCCAGCAGGTGTGGGCTTTGCTGGCCCGGGTCCTGCTGTCACGCCAGCGGCTTGACCGGCGTATGCTGGCTGTCGAGCTTTTTCCGGAAACCGCCGATCCGCTGGGATCGCTGCGCTGGTGCCTTGCCTCGCTCAGGCAGGCGCTGGGATGCGCCATCACGCTCACCGGCGATCCGGTGGAGGCGGTGATTTGCTCCACCGTGGCTGTTGATGTGCGGCAGCTCGAGCATGAGGATTTCGACGTCGAGCAGGCCGGCCCGCTGCTCGGCAGTCTGACCCCCCGGTGCAGCCCGGAATTTGCCACCTGGCTGCTGATTGAACGCGAGCGGGTTGCCGCCATCGTGGAAGGGCGTATCCGCCAGGATACGGTCCGGGCGCTTGCGGCGGAGGATTACAGCCGGGCTATCCGGCTGGCGGAGCTTGGCGTTCGCCGGGATCCGCTCAACGAGGCGGCGCATATCCTGCTCACCAAAAGCCTGACGCTCGCCGGACGGCAGGAGGCGGCCCTTGCCCATGTCTCGGCGGCCGAAGCCTACTTTCGCGAGGAGCTGGGGGAGCTGCCGTCGCCGGCACTGCGCAAGGCAGCGCACCGGCCGATGGCGCCGGCCCCGGCAGGGATCGCGCCGGAAAACTACGTCAATTCCATGCTGCGCTCCGGCCACGCGGCAATCGCCGCCGGAGCCACCGATACCGGCGTCGAGCTGCTGCGCCGGGCTGTCAGCGATGCCGAGCGGGTGCATGACCCGCGCCTTGCCGCTACCACGCGGCTGGAGCTTGGCACCGCACTCGTCCATGCCTGCCGTGGCCATGATGGCGAAGCGGCGATCCTGCTTCAGCAGGCGGCAACGCTGGCCCGCCAGATTGCCGACCGGAAGATTGAAAGCACGGCGCTGCGTGAGCTGGCCTATGTCGAGGTGGTGGCCGGGCAGCGCAAGGCGGCGGAGGTTTGCCTCAATGCCGCCGCCGAGGCTGCCGGCGATGAAGAAAGCTTGTCGGGTATCATGGCTTTCCGGGGCTTCAACTTCCTCGGCTGGGGCCGGTACGAAGAGGGGCTGGCCCTTATCGGGCAGGCGCAGGAGAGGGCGCGGGCCGTCGGCAACCGGCGGCAGGAATGCTGGGCGCTGGCGACCGGCGCCTGGGGCCTGATGCGCCATGGCCGGCTGGACGAGGCCGTGCCGAGGATCGAGCAGGCGCGCCTGCTCGTCGATGCCGAGCGCTGGGTGGCGTTCCGTCCGTGGGTTGTCGCCGTCCAGGGCGAGATCCGGCTGCGGCGGGGAGAACCTGCTGCCGGCATGCTGCCGGAACTTGAAGAGGCCTTTGCCCTTGCCTGCCAGGTCGACGACACTTCTTGGGAGGCTGGCTGTGCCAAGGTGATTGCGATGATCCATGCACGCCTTGGCGATTATGCCCGGGCCCAGATGTGGCTCTCCGATGCCTTTATCCGGTCGACGCGCAATACACGCCGCCCGACGACGTTGCAGGTGGAGGTGGTCGCCTGCAAGGTTGAGCTGGCGATGGAACGGGGCGACTGGCAGGTGGCAGAGGTTGCCGCGCGAGAGTGGATTGCCCTTGCTGCCCGCATGCAGATGGACGGGCATGTCAGCAAGGCTGCCGGTGTACTGGAGCGTATTCGCCAGGCGACTTTTCCGGAGGCGGGGCGGGCATCCCCCCTTTGGGGTGAGGCCGTCTGACGCCTTAACCCGCATTGACGCGCTAGCCTGTTTGCCCGTTATTCTGCCGGGTCACAAACAGGCAGGCAGCGGCACAGGTCCATGCGTCTTTCCGATATCAACGGCATGAGCGAGGAGAGCTTCGTCTCCACGCTGGGCGGTATTTTCGAGCATTCGCCCTGGGTGGCGGAGGCGGTGGCGGGGCAGCGGCCTTTCGCTTCCGTGCAGGCCCTGCATGACGCGATGGTGCATGCCGTCTCGCTGGCGGATGACGAGCACAAGCTCGCGCTGTTGCGCGCCCACCCTGATCTTGCGGGCAAGCTTGCCCGGGCGGGCTCGCTGACGTCCTCCTCCCGCTCCGAGCAGAAGGGCGCCGGCCTCGACCAGCTCAGCGAGGAGGAATATGCCCGCTTCGATGCCGTGAACCGGACTTACCGCGAGAAATTCGGCATTCCCTTCATCATCGCGGTCAAGGGACATGACCGGCTGAGCATCCTCGCGGCCTTCGAGACGCGGGTGGAAAATGATTTCGAGACGGAAAAGCGCACCGCGCTGGCACAGGTTGCCCGCATCGCCCGCTTGCGCCTTGAGGCGCTTGTCGCTGAGTGAAATGTCCCGGCGTTGTTTGCCGGATGAAGGGCCTACTTCCCCTGGAAGTGGCTGGTTGACTCGCGGATGACCAGCAACGGGTGGAGTGTCGGATCGTCTGCAGCCGTCCGCCCTTCGATCATCGCGATGATCTTTTGCATGACGGCCTCGCCCGTCGCTTCACTGTGGACATCAACCGTTGTCAGCGGCGGCCAGACATAGCGGCTGGTGGGAATGTTATCGATGCCGGCGAAGGCGATGTCTTCCGGTACGCGAAAGCCGAGCGTCCGGGCCTCGGCCATGACACCGATCGCCACCAGATCGTTACAGCCAATGACAAGTTGCGGGCGGTTGGGGCCAAGTAGCACGCGGGCAGCGAGCTTCTCTCCGGCTTCGCTGGTGGGGGCTTCCGCGTCGAACTCGGCAAGCTTGATGCTGGCGGGATCGAAGACGCTGCGCAGTCCGCTAAGGCGCTCAGCATTCCAGGCTGCGCGGGTGTAGCCGACATAGGCAATGCGGGAGAAACCCTGCCGGGCAATGTAGCCGGCGAGCAGCGTGGCAACCTCGACACTGTCCATGCCGACGGTGACGAGATCCCTCTGCCCCGGTCCGCTCTCCGGTTTGCCCAGAAAGGCAACCGGCTTGTCGAGGCGAGAGAGCCAGTCGATGACATCGGCCGGGATGCGGGAGCTGACAATCAGTCCGTCGGTGCGCAGCACCAGCGCTTCCAGCATCTGCCGCACCGAGGCGATGTTTTCCTCAAGGTCGGCGACCAGCAGGTTGTACCCGTTGCCTAGGGCGATCCGGTTGGCACCTTTTACGATATTTGCATAGTGGGGGTTGGCGATATCCATGACGGCCAGCCCGATAGTTGCCGTTCTGCCCGTTACCATGCTGCGGGCTGCGGGGTTCTGGCTGTAGCCAAGGGCTTCTATCGCCTGGCGCAGCTTTTCCTCGACCTGTGCAGAAAAGGATTGTTGCCCGTTTATGTATTTTGAAACGGTCGCGATGGAGACGCCGGCAGCTGCGGCGACATCCCGTATCGTGGCCTTTTTTATGCGACTCATGAAGAGTTAACCGATTTCCTTTTCTCCTGTTATTTGTATACAGCACGGCGTCGGATTTGCAATGGCTGTCGGGCGACCCGGTCATGGGCGAACACTCTGCAGCCATGTTCTGATTGGAGGTTGTGCGGATTTATCGTGTGAATTGACGCTTTATGGCAGCATCAATATCGGAATTTTCGCTTCTGGATTGTCTGAATTTATCTATCCGAAAGTAAGTTAAACGTTTTCTTGAAATGTCATTCCTGGCGTGCCTATAGTCTGTCGCAACCCTTCCCGGAAATGAGGCCGGTCGCGTGGTCAGGATCACGCGGGATGGCGCGAAGCAGGAGGGGACAAGAAGGAGGAAGCGGTGAAAATAACTTATGCGGTCGCCTCGGCGGCCTTGATGAGTGTTGCCTTCGTTTCGTCAGTTCAGGCCGCAGACACCCTCAAGGTGTGGATGCGTTATGGCGAGAATGAAAAGGCCGTCCTGGATGCGATCACCCAGGAGTTTTCCAAAGAGACCGGCGTCACGATCGATCTTTTCCTGGCGAACACCGATTTCGAGACGCGCCTGGCGCGGGCTGCTGCCGGCGATTCCCTGCCCGATATGATCATCAATGATGCGACCTCCATGGGGCAGCTGCTCGATATGGGCATCGTCAAGGAGATCGATCGGGCTTCGCTGAAGGGCGGGGATCAGCTCTATGATGTCGCCTGGCAGAGCGTGGAAGCTGTCGATGGCAAATATTACGGCGTGCCGACTTCGGCGCAGGCCTTTGCCGTCTTTATCCGTAAGGATTGGCGCGAAAAGCTGGGCTACCCCGTTCCCAAGACCTGGGAAGATCTTTTCAATCTCTCCAAGGCCTTCACGGAAGATGATCCGGATGGCGACGGCAAGGCCGATACCTACGGTTACGTCATGCCGCTGTCCGCTACCCGCGGATATGCCACCTGGTTTCTTGCCGACCTGATCTGGCAGGCCGGTGGCAAGTTTCTGGAACAGAAAGGTGCTGCCTACGTCTCTTCGCTGGACACGCCGGAAACGGCCAAGGCGATATCCTTCGCCCGTGATCTTGTGTGCAAGGGCTTCGCCCAACCCTCCGCCATTACCGCGACGACCGGCGATACGACCCCGGTCTTCTCGTCCGGCCAGGCTGGCATCTACCGCACCGGGCCCTATCATCTGGCGCCCCTGAGCAAGGAGCCTGGCCGCGCTGTCATCGAGGTGGTGCCGCCGCCTGCGGGGCCGGCCGGGCAGGCCGAACTCGCCGAGGGCGAGGCTGCTTTCATCATGGCCTCGACCCGGCATGAAGACCTTGCCAAAAAATTCATCGAGTTCCTGGTCTCTGAAAAGGGGCAGGAGATGGGCATGGGCGTGGGAACGGGGTCCAGCCCGATTGTGCGGCTGTCGATCAACAAGAATGTCGACGTCACCAAGATCCAGCCCGACGCGGACTGGGGGACCTTTGCCAAGCTCTATGCAACAAGCGCCCGCTATTTTCCGCGGGTGCCGAACTGGAAACCGATCCGCCAGATGACCTCTGACGGTTTCAACAAGATCCTTTCCGACTGCTCTTCCGACATAAGGGCCGGTCTTGGCGAGATCGATGCGGCGGTTAATGAAGAGCTCGCCAATCAGGGCGTGCTTGCCAGGTAATCCAGGACAAAGGACCGCGCCGGCACTGCTTTTATGAAGCGGTGCCGGTGGCCCTGCATGGCACAAGGACAACAAGATGAGTATCGACCCAAGACGCTGGCGCTGGGCCGCGCCGTGGTTGTTCCTCGCCCCGGCGCTGGTTTTCTTCACCTGGTTCAAATTCGTCCCGATCGTAAAGGGACTGATCATGAGCTTTTACAAGGTGAAGTTTTCCGGGCAGAGCCAATGGGTAGGGTTTGCCAATTATGAGCGCGCGCTTTCTGACGCTGCGTTGCATGCGGCGGCGTGGAATACGCTTATCTATGTGATTTCAACGACCATCGCCGGGGCGCTTCTGGCCTTTGCTGTTGCCCTTGTCCTCGAAGGGCAGGCGCTGCATGTGCGTATCGTGCGCACGGCCATCTTCTTTCCAGCGGTGACCTCCGTTGCCATTCTGGCCGAGGTATGGCGCATCCTGTTCTATCCGGCGGCGGGCGGCGTGGTTAACAGCCTGCTTGGGCTCTTTGGCGTCGGGCCGCAGGGCTTCATGTCGGATCCGAACCAGGCGCTCTTCGTGGTAATCCTGCTCCAGATCTGGAAGAACATTCCCTACAATATGGTGATTTTCATCGCCGGCCTCGCGGGCATCAATCGCGAGCTTTACGACGCGGCCGATGTTGATGGTGCCAGCCCGTTGCGCAAACTCTGGCACGTTACGGTGCCCGGCCTCGCTCCGGCTTTTTCAGTCGTCATCATGCTGTCGCTGATCCGTGGGTTCCGGGTTTTTACCGAGATCTACACGACCACTGGCGGCGGGCCAGCCGGGGCCACGGAAACGATCATGACCAACATCTTCAAAACCGGCTTCGACCGGCTCGACTACGGCTATGCCGCCGCCGTTTCATTTCTGCTGTTTGCCTTCACGGTGATTTTGACGATCGCGCATGTGGTCGTGAAAAACCGTCTTGCCCGTACGTAAGAGGGGCTGCCATGAGACCAACCTTTCTTCAAAAGCTGGCCCGCGGCGCCGTCTATCTGCTGCTGGTGATCGTTTTTTGCGGGCCGTTCTGGGGCATCGTTGCTACGGCCTTTGACAAGAATACGGTGCAGCCTGGCCAGCTCGTCTTTTGGCCGAGTGTGCCGACGCTGGACCACTTCATCTATGGCTGGGTCAAGGTCAAAGCCTGGCTTTACCTGTTCAATTCGCTCGTCGTTGTCATCATCGGCACCTTCCTGCAAACGCTGGTCAGTGCCCTTGCTGCCTATGCGCTGGCCCGCAAGAGGTTTCGCGGCGCCGCCGTCGTCACCCTTGTCATCCTCTCCACGATGATGCTGCCGGACGAGGTTATCTCGATCCCGCTTTATCTCATCCTGCATGCCAAGCTGCCGATCATCGGCGTGTCGATCTACAACAGCTATGCGGCGATGATCCTGCCGATTGTCGGCTGGGCGTTCTCTGTTTTCATCCTGACCGAATTCATGCGCGCGGTGCCACGCGATCTTGAGGATGCTGCCCGCGTCGACGGGGCCGGCGAGTTGCAGATTTTCTGGCGGGTCATCCTCCCGCTGGTCAAGCCTGCCCTCGGGTCGACCACGATCTTCGGTTTCCTGATGATCTGGGACCAGTACCTGCTGCCTCTCATCGCTGTCGACAAGCGCGAGCTTTATACGATCCCGGTCGTGCTGCGCTCCCTGCGCGTCGACGAGATCCTGCAGCAGAACATATTCATCGCCGTGACGGTAATCGCCACGGTGCCCTGCATTATCGTCTATCTCCTGCTCCAGAAACAGTTCAACCGCGGCCTTATCGCTGGCGCCGTAAAAGGTTGAAACGAAGAAGGTTTTGGTGAAGCCATGGGTTCCGTAAGCCTGAAGAACGTCAACAAGTCGTTTGGCGCAGCGCATATCATCCAAGACGTGTCGCTGGATATCGAGGATGGCGAATTCTGCGTGCTGATCGGTCCGAGCGGATCGGGCAAGTCAACGCTGCTCCGAATTATTGCCGGGCTTGAAGAGGTCACCGGTGGTCGCATCGAAATAGCAGGCAAGAATGTAACCCGGCTGCCGCCCAAGCAGCGCGACATCGCCATGGTGTTCCAGAGCTATGCACTTTATCCGCAAATGACCGTGCGGGAGAATATGGGCTTCGCCCTGAAGCTTGCCGGGGTGCCGAAAAGCCGGATTGCCGCCAAGGTGGATGCAACAGCCCGCATGCTGGAGCTGGAGCCGCTGCTTGACCGGCTACCCAAGTCGCTTTCAGGCGGCCAGCGTCAGCGGGTCTCCATGGGCCGGGCCATCGTGCGTAACCCGACGGCCTTTCTGTTTGATGAGCCGCTCTCCAATCTCGATGCCAAGCTGAGAGTGCAGGTGCGAGGAGAAATCGCCGAGCTTCACCGCCGGCTTGGTACTACCTCGGTCTATGTTACCCACGATCAGGTCGAGGCCATGACGCTCGGCCAGAAGATCGTTGTCCTGCGGGATGGCCGGGTTGAGCAGGCGGGCCCACCGCTCGAACTTTATGATGATCCGGTCAATGTCTTTGTCGCGAGCTTTCTGGGCACACCCTCCATCAATCTGGTGGAGGCAACGGTGGCGGCCAACGACAGCGCAGCCGTTGCGCTCCTCAAGGATGGAACGCTGCTGCCGCTGGGGGCGGATTATCCGGTCAAGGAGGGGCAGCCGATATTGTACGCCATCCGGCCCGAACACATCCGGTTGATTGCCGGGGCCGAGGAGGGCGGCATACCGGGATCGATCCATGCCATAGAAAATACCGGCTCCGACATGGTGGTGCTGTGCGATGCCGGAGGCGGACGGATGACCGCCGCCTTCAAGGAACAGCGTGACCTGGCGCCGGACCAGCCCGTGAGACTGGTGCCGGATCCCGCGCGGGTTCGGATCTTCGATGCCGGATCGGGCCTCCGAATCCGGCACGGCATCTGACCCGAGCGCAATAACAAGACCAGCAGCCCCAAGAGCGCGGCCCGACTACGGCCCCGTGCCTGCCTCCGACCTGGAACGGCCAGATGTTTGCAGACCAAATGAAAATCGAGCGGCTTCTTGAGGGCGCGAAGGCTGGCGCCGGCTGGAAGCCGTTTCCGGATATCTCCGAGCGCGCCCGCTGGGGAAAGGCCGCAGCCGATTCGCGCCTTGCCTTGTCGGTCGAGGCCATTCTTGCTTATGCCGACGCGCTTCAAGGCACCGAAATCGACCCGCTCACCGGCTCAATGTATATGGATTTCATCACCAATGGCGACCGGATCGCCTATGAGGAAAACTATTTCCGGCGGCGCTATGAGTTCTCCCATCTGGTTATTGCCGAGTGCCTGACGGCAAAGGGCACCTATCTCACCCGCATCATCGACTATTTCTGGGCCCTTCTGGGGGAGGTGAGCTGGTGCGTGCCCGCTCACAACTTTGCCGGCCAGCACGAAATGGTCATGTTCAAGAACCCCAATCCCTGGAAGGCGGATGATCCGCTGCCGGTGCCGGGGGACGACTATCTCGACCTGTTTACCTGCGAAACCGCCGCGTTGCTGGCGGAGGCTTGTTACCTGCTGCGCCCGCTTCTGCTGGAGAGGGTCCCGTCGCTTTATTACCGCATCCATCAGGAGGTGACGCGGCGGGCACTGGCGGTGCTGGAGGGGCCGAAGGCGTTTGGCTGGTACCTCGGTCGTAACAACTGGACGGCCTGGTGTGCACATAACCTGTTGCAGGCAGCCTGTTATGTTGTGGAGGATCCGGCCCGGCTTGCGGCAATTGCCATGAAACTGGTGGCCCCGATGCAGCGCTTCTTCGACACGATCGAGGAGAGCGGCAGCTGCATCGAAGGGCCAAGCTACTGGGTGGTCAGCGCCGGCCGGCTGGCGGCGTTCATCGATCTGGTGGAAGATCGCTTCCAGCTTGATCTTGGCTTTGCCCGCAATGCCAAGTTCCGTAATTTCGGCGACCATATCTTGCCGCTGCATATTGCGGGCAACCGCTTCGTCAATTTTGCCGATGGTAGCTCCAGGATCGATCTCGACCACGGTGTGCTGAGCCGTTACGCCACCCGGATCGGGTCAGCGGCGCTTGCCGGCATGATTTGGGACGATGTGGACCGTGTTGCCCGCCGCAAGCTGGCACGGGAGGTGCGCACGCGCGGCCATAATGAATATGCTAGGCATTTTCTGGTTCATCTCACCCGGCTGTTGTTCTGGACGCCGGAGATGACGTCACCCGGTGCGCGGCACTACGGCAAGAGCGTGTGGCTTGCTGATATGCAGATGATGATTGCCCGCGAGAGCGACAAGGCGGGTGCCGGGCTGATGGTGAGCGCGATTGCCGGCAGCAATGACCCCCATATCAACCATCATTCGCACAACGATATCGGCCAGTTCGGCGTCTATCTCGACGGGGAGCCGCTGATCATCGATCTGGGTCAGGGGGCCTATTCGAAATCAACCTTTACCGAGACCCGCTATGACATGTGGCATATCAGCTCAACGGGCCACAATGTTCCGCAGATCAATGGTTTGCTGCAACGGGCGGGTGTCGGGGCAGAGGCCCGGTCCGTCCGGTTCGGGCGCGATGGCAGCAGGAGTATCCTGCGTCTGGATGCAAGCCCGGCCTACCTGACGGAGCCGGGCGAATGCCGCATGGAGCGCACCATCGGCTTCGACCATCACGCGGCGGTGCTCGACATCCGCGACGAGATCGATCTGAAGGTGCCTCTCAGCCAGTTCATCCTGCCGCTGCATGTGGCGGACCGGCCCGTTACAGTGCGGCCGGACGGCAGCTGCCTGATCGAGGGGACAAGCGGCATTCTCGTGATCTCGCCGCACAATCTTGTTGTGGCGGAAGTAGAGGTTATCGCCATCACCGATCCCCGCCATCTGGAGGCCTGGGGGCCGCAGATCAAACGCATCCGCTTTGAGGGCAAGGAGCCGGCCTCTGGAACGTTCGGCCTCACCATCCGCAAGGAATGAGGGGGCTGGCCATGCGGCGCGGCGGAAAGACAGCGGTCACATTTCATTTTTTGCCTTTTCTCCAGTACCTTGCGCTGACGGGTCGACACTGCGCTTAAACAGTGGCGTCCCGATCCGGGATGGGACGCGAAGGTATGAAGCCATGGCCGCCAGCCTTATTGACCTGCTGACCCGGGGTGTTGCCGCCCATCAGGCCGGGGAGCGCCAGCAGGCACTGGCGCTCTACCGGGAAGCGTTGGTGCTTGATCCGCACCAGAGCGAGACGCTGCATCTGCTGGGCGTGGTGCTGGGGGAACTGGGGCAGGGGACGGAGGGGTTGGAGCGCATCGGCGCGGCCATCGCTCTCAAGGACCACCCCAACTACCGTATCAACCGCGGCAACCTGCTGCTGAAGCTGGGGCAGGCGGAGGCTGCGCTGGCTGACTATGAGCAGGCGCTGGTGTTGGCCCCCGCGGCCCGGCCGGCCGGTGCCGGCAAGGCGTCGGCGCTGATTGCACTGGGCCGCGAGGCCGAGGCCGAAGCGCTGCTGCGCGCCATGCTCGCCAACGGGCCGGCAACACCGGAGCTGATCTTCAATCTCGCGCTCTGCCGCCTGCAGCAGGGCGACGGCGAGCAGGCGGCCGGCCTTTTTGCCCATTGCCTTGAGGCGCGGGCCGACTGGCCGGAAGCCCGGCTCAATCTGGCAACGGCGCTGAAGCTGGCCGGGCGCAAGGCGGAGGCGCTGGCGACGCTGGCTGCCGCCCCGATGCAAGGGGCGGTGCTAGCCATGGCGCTGGGCCTTGCGGCCGAGCTTGGCCGCCATGATCTGGTCGCCCGCTTTCGCCAGAGTGTGGAAGCGGATGGTGCCGCTTTCGCCGCCAACCAGACGAGCTGGCAGGTGCTCGCCTCCATGGCCTATCTGGTTCCCTATGTCGGCCTGTCGCCGGCAACGGAGGCTGCGCTTCACCAGCGCGCAAACGGCCTGCTTGCGGCGTCGCCTGCCACGCCTGCGCCCATCCGGATGCGGGGGCATAAACTGCGCGTCGGCTATGTATCCCCGCATTTCGGCGACCATCCCATCGCCCATACAGTGGTCGGCCTCATCGAGGCGCAGGGCGCCGCCGGGGAGGCGGAAAGTTTCCTCTATGCCACCAAGAACCGCAGTCAGGACCTTTCCGGGCACTGGCAGCGGCTTCAGGCTTCTGCCGGTCATTTCAATGTTCTGGATGGAGTTTCTCACAACGATCTGGCCGCACGGCTCCGCACGGACAGTCTTGATGTGCTGATCGATCTCACCGGCTACATGGATGGCAGCGTGCTGCCGGCTTTTGCGGCCCGCCCGGCGGCGAAGCAGCTCTACTGGCTTGGCCATGGCGGCGGGCTGGGACTTGATTTCATGGATGGCGTCATCGGCGATGCCATCGTGGCCCCGCCGGAAGAAACCGGCGCCATCCGGGAGGCTGTCTGGCGGCTGCCGCATTACCATCCGGCAGACCGGGCGCTTGTTGCCGCCACTGTTGGCAGCCGCGCCGATCATGGCTTGCCGGAAGGTGCCTTTGTCTTCTGCGCTTTCAATAACCTGATGAAGATTGATGCTCAGGCTATTGAAATATGGTCAAAAGTTATGAGTGCAGTGCCGGGCTCCGTGCTCTGGCTCTCCAGCACGGCACCGGAAGCCACCCGGTTTCTGCAGGCCACTTTCGCGGCCTGCGGCGTGACGGCGGAACGGGTGATCTTTGCCCCGCGTCTTGCCGACAAGAGCGCGCATCTCGCCCGCCATGCCCATGCTGATCTGATGCTCGACAGCTTCAGCTACAGCGCCTCCACCACCGCAATCGACGCCCTGTGGGCCGGTCTGCCGATGCTGACCCGCACGGGCCCGCGCTGGGCCTCGCGCATCGGCGCCAGCATGGTGACGGCAGCGGGGCTGGGAGAGGCGCTGGTGGTGGCGGACGAGGCGGCCTATATCGAGCGCGCCATAATCCTCGCCGCCGCGCCTGAGGAGCTGAAAAGCCTGCGGCAGCGGCTGATGGGCGGGCGGGAGACGGCGCCCCTCTGGGATGTGCATAAGTTCAGCAATAACTTTCAGAAACTTCTGGAAGCTATTGTTAATGGCTAATTATTTATGCTGTTTGGCCTGTCTGTCGAGCGATGCTTTGGTGCGCATGGTGGCCGGCATGGCAAAAGGATCGTCCGGCCAGGGATGTTTGGGATAACGCCCGCGCATCTCCTTGCGGATCTCAGGATAGGCATTGGTCCAGAAGCTGGCGAGGTCTTGCGTGCGGGCGAGCGGACGCTGGCCGGGCGACAGTGGTTCGATCAGCAGCGGTACGCGGCCCCCGGCGATACGCGGCGTTTCGGTAAGGCCGAACAGCGCCTGTAACTTGACCGCCAGCAGCGGTACGTCACCTGAGAGATAATCAAGCCGGATGCCGTCGCCTGACGGCACGGTGAAATGCGTGGGCGCAAGGTCTGCCAGCGCCTGACGCTGCGGCCACTCCAGCATTGCCTCCAGCGCGGCAGAAAGGTCCAGCCGGGAGAGGTGTTCGGCCCGCATCAGGCCGGTGAGGTAGGGGGCAAGCCAGCGCTCAAGGTTGCCCATCAGCGCAATATCGTCGACTGCCGGCCAGCCTTGTTCCGGCAGGGTGCGGGCAAGCAGGTTGACACGGGCCTGCCATTGCCGCAGCGCCGGGGTCCAGGACAGGCACTCGATGCCGAGGCTCTGCACGCCGGCGATCATCGCTTCGGTCACCGCTGCCGGGTCTGGTTTGTGCAGGGGAGATTGCTTCAGCACCAGCGCGCCAATGCGGCTTTGTTTATGGGCGGCCACCGCCTTTTCGCGGTGGTCCCAGTAGATGGCGCTCACATTCTTCGGCGGGGGCAGCTCAAAGAGCGATACCGGGGCGGCCAGCTGGATGCGGGCCTCTTCACCGCCGGCAAGGTCTGCCACCACCAGGAACTCGCTGGCCGCCAGCGGGTCGAGCGCATCCATGACGGCGCCCTTGCCGCCGGACAGGCGGAACCGGCCGGCACCGCCGCGCTGCTGGGCAAGGCGATCGGGGTAGGCGAGCGCCAGCACCGCGCCGGCCCGTGCACTGTTCCAGTCGGCCCCCTTGATGCCGGCCCGGCGGCGGATTTCGCCCGCATTCTGGCGGATGGCATGGGCGGCGGGCGGCGCCCCCTGTGCCCGTTCGCGCAGCAGGTCCAGCCGCGGGCGGATATCCGCGCCGCGTCCGGCGGCGCCGGCAAGGCTGTCGCGCTCGCTGAGCAGGGCGGCAAGGGCCGCGGCCAGCGCGCCATCGCCGCCGGAGGCACCCTCCTGTCGCTCCGCAGCCAGCACCATATGGGCAAGGCGCGGATGCAGCGGCAGGGTCGCCATGGCGCGGCCATGAAGGGTAATGGCGCCGTCTTCACCCAGGGCGCCAAGCTCGGTCAGCAGTTCGGTCGCCTGCGCCATCGGCCCGGCAGGCGGCGCATCGATCCAGGCGAGCGTGGCGGCGTCGCGTGTGCCCCACAGGGCAAGATCGAGCGCCAGCGGCGCAAGGTCTGCCTCCAGTATCTCCGGTGCGGTATAGGCAGCAAGGGCGCGGTGCTCCGCCTCGCTCCACAGGCGGTAGGCAACACCGGGCTCCACACGGCCGGCACGGCCGGTGCGCTGCTCGGCGGCGGCGCGGCTGACTTTACGGGTTTCCAGCCGCGTCATGCCGGAGCGCGGATCAAAGAGGGCGGTACGGCGCTGCCCGCCATCGATCACCACGCGCACCCCCTCGATGGTCAGGCTGGTTTCGGCGATGTCGGTGGAGAGCACCACCTTGCGCCGGCCGGGCCCGGCCGGGGAGATGGCAGCATCCTGCGTCTCGACGGGCAGGGAGCCATGCAGCGGCAGCACATCCACCTGCGGGCCAAGGTCACCCAGCAGCCCTTGCGTACGCCGTATTTCGCCCATGCCGGGCAGGAAGACGAGCACCGAGCCGGTTTCTTCTTTCAGCGCGGCGCGGATGGCGGTTGCCGTGCGTTCGGCAAGGCGTCCGTCACCCGGGCGGTAGCGCACTTCCACCGGAAAGGCGCGGCCCTCACTGGTGATAACGGGCGCGCCGCCCATCAGCCGGGCAAAACGTTCGCCATCCAGTGTGGCCGACATGGCAAGCAGGCGCAGATCGTCCCGCAGGCCCTGCTGTACCTCAAGGCAAAGCGCAAGGCCGAGGTCGGACGAAAGGTTGCGCTCATGCACCTCGTCAAAAATCACGCAGCCGACACCTTCCAGCGACGGGTCGTCGATCAACCGACGGGTCAGGATCGCTTCGGTGATCACCTCGATGCGGGTTGCCGGCCCCACCTTGCTGTCCATATGCACGCGGTAACCCACGCGCTCGCCCGGCCTTTCGCCCAGTGTCGAGGCCATGCGGCGGGCGGCGGCGCGGGTGGCAAGGCGCCGTGGTTCCAGCATCAGGAGGCTTTTGCCCGCAAGCCACGGGGCCTCCAGCAGGGCCAGCGGAACACGCGTGGTCTTGCCGGCACCGGGCGGGGCCTGCAGCACAAGGTTGGGCGTGGCCGCCAGCGAGCCGGCGATATCCGGCAGCAGGCCGTCGATGGGCAGGCTGCCATCGGCTGAAAAGGCTTTGGGCATGGATCGTCTGCTTTTGTCCTCGGCGGGCTTCAGCGCGGCAGCGGCAGGCCGTTTTCGGCCATCAGCTCATAAAGGCGCGGCAGCTGGGCCACCATGGCCGCGCGGCCAAGCTCTATCAGCTCGTCCGCCCGGTCGAAATTAGCCGGATTGTACCCCTTCACGTCGGGGGCGACATAGAGGTCTGGCGGGTTGAGGGCGAGTTTTGTCTTGATGAGTTCCTGCACCACGACGGCGAAGGAGGCGTTGACGATGGTCATGGCCCCGGGGCCGCGTCCGCCGCCCGTCACCAGCCCCAGCGCCTTCGACAGTCCGCGCTTTTGCGCAAAGATGCGCCGCTCGTCCCGGATCAGGCTGGCGCCGTTGTAATTGCCCAGCACATTGACGCCGACGATGAGGTCAGCGCCCAGCTCGCGGCAGGCGGTGATGGGCAGCGGCTCGGTCATGCCGCCATCGACCCAGAGTTCGCGCTGGTGGCGGATCGGGGTGAAGATGCCGGGCAGGGAGATGGAGGCGCGGATCGCATCCACGAGATTGCCGCTGTCCAGCCGCCGGGCTTCGGCCGTCGTCAGGTCCGAGGCCATGGCGGCAAAACGGATGGCGAGATCCTCGATCAGCGGGTCACCCAGCTCGCGCCGCAGCTCTTCGGAGATGTTCTCGCCGCCAAAAAGGCCGGAGGAGCCGAGTTTGAAATCGGCAAGACGCCAGAGCGTGCTCCAGCGCATGGAGCGGGCGATATCCTCCAGCACGCCCAGCCGGCCGGCCGCGAAGCAGCCGCCGACAAAAGCGCCCATCGAGGTGCCGGTGATGATGTCCGGCGTAATGCCCTGCGCTTCCAGGACCCGCAGCACGCCGATATGCGCCCAGCCGAGCGCCGCACCGCCGCCAAGGGCAAGGCCGAGGCGCGCCTTGCGCTCTCCCCTCCCGTCAGGCGGCATTACGCCGCCGCGGGCCACCGGACTCTTCCTCGAACAGGGAGGCTAGCTGGTTCATCATCGTGCCGCCCAGCTGCTCCGCATCCACGATGGTGACGGCGCGCTTGTAATAGCGCGTCACATCATGGCCGATGCCGATGGCTACCAACTGAACCGGCGAGCGGGTCTCGATATAGTCGATGACATTGCGCAGATGCCGCTCGAGATAGCTGCCGGAATTGACCGACAGTGTGCTGTCATCCACCGGCGCACCGTCGGAGATCACCATCAGGATGCGGCGATCTTCCGGCCGCGCGATCAGGCGCTGATGCGCCCACAGCAGCGCTTCGCCGTCGATATTTTCCTTGAGCAGCCCTTCGCGCAGCATGAGGCCAAGGCTCTTGCGCGCGCGGCGCCACGGGGCATCAGCGGCCTTGTAGATGATGTGGCGCAGATCGTTGAGGCGGCCGGGGCTTGCCGGCTTGCCGGCCTCGATCCAGGCATTGCGGCTTTCGCCGCCTTTCCACTGCCGGGTGGTGAAGCCCAGGATTTCCACCTTCACGCCGCAGCGCTCCAGCGTGCGGGCCAGAATATCGGCGGCAATGGCGGCGATGGTGATGGGGCGTCCGCGCATGGAGCCGGAATTGTCGATCAGCAGCGACACGGCAGTGTCGCGGAAATCGGTATCCGTTTCCATCTTGTAGGTCAGCGGCAGGGCCGGGTTGGTGATGACCCGGTCAAGGCGGCTGGTATCCAGCAGCCCTTCCTCAAGGTTGAAATCCCAGGCGCGCAGCTGCTGCGCCATCAGCCGGCGCTGCAGGCGGTTGGCAAGGCGGGCGATGACGCCCTGCAGGTGCTTGAGCTGCTGGTCCAGCTGCAGGCGCAGGCGCGACAGCTCGTCCGGGTCGCAGAGTTCATCGGCAAGCACCACCTCGTCGAAGCGGGTGGTGAAGGGGCGATAATCCTCGGGATCGAAACCACGATCGCCCGGCGGCATCCAGGGCTGGCCGGGGCCGGCGGGCTCTTCACCCTCGGCGCCTTGGCGCTCGTCGCCCTCCATATCCTCGCCTTCCGCCTCGCCGGACTGGTCCATGTCGCCTTCGCTGGCTTCAAAGTCCATCTGCGGCTGGCCGGCGGCGGGCTCACCCTCGCCGGGGCTGTTCTGGCTGTCGGGCTTTTCCTCGTCGGCAGCGTCCTGGTTCTGCTCTTCCTGCTCTTCTTCCTGCTCCTCGTTCTCGAAGGGGTCATCCTCCAGATCGAGGCGGGCCAGCAGCTTGCGGGAAAGGCGGGAGAAGGCGTCCTGATCGTCCATCACCTCGCGCAGATGCGGCAGTTCCATGCCGATACGCTGCTCCACCCATTCCCGCCACAGACCCACGGCACCGGCCGCGCTCTTGGGGATGGGCTGGCCGGTCATGGCCTCACGGGCAATCAGGCGCACGGCATCGGCCAGCGGCACCTGATCGCGCTCCTGAATGCGCTCGAAGCCCTTGCGGCGATAGCGGTCGGCAAGGGCGGCATCCAGATTGCGGGTTACGCCCGCCATATCCTGTGCGCCCACCGTTTCGCAGCGGCACTGCTCCAGCGCGTCATAGGTGGCGCGTGCCGTCTCGTTGATGGGCAGACGCCCGGCATGCAGCGCAGCGTCGTGGTGGCGAAGGCGCAGGGACACCTGATCGGCCGCACCGCGCATGCTGGCAAGGGCGGTCGGGTCCAGATCGCGCGGCAGCATCGGCAGCCGCACCCGGTTGCCGGAAATCGCCGCAGCCTCGCCGCCAAAATTGACTTCGATATCGCCCTTGGCGGCCATGGAACGCACGGCAACCGTTGCGACCTGGCGGTAGACATCGGCCGGCGATTCCTTGCGCATCACCTGCGCCTCGCCCTTTGGCACGCCGCCCGGCGGCACATTGCCGGCCGCCGTTCCACCCGGCCCGGCCGGTGCACCGCTGGCAAGACGCGGCTCGGCGCTGGCACTCATGCGGCGGGGCTGGGGCGAGATATCGGTAGGCGACGACATGAAACGCACTGCTTCCTGACTGGGTGGGCCACCCTTCCTCAAAAGGGCGGCTGGTCCCGAAACCGGGCCTTGAGCGGCCACTCTAGCATCCCGGCAGGGCGGCGGGGCAAGAGGCTGCGCTAACATAAGAACAAGTTGGCGAATAAGGCTGCAAAACAGAAGGGCGAGCCCCGGCCGGGGCTCGCCCTTCAAATCTTCGCTGCTTTTTGCGGCCCTTTTCTGTCTTCCGGGCCGGTTGCCGTCAGTGACTGTACCGGCCCGTGAAACTTGTGCTCGCGAGCTTGTTCTGCCCGGCCATGAAGCCGATGAGCGCCGGCGTTGCCGTCTCGTCCACAGGCAGCTTCTCAACCTTCAGGGCCGTGAGGGTGAAGATATAGTCATGCGTGGTGCCGACCGGCGGACAGGGGCCGAGATAACCCGGTTTGCCGAGATCGGTGCGGGTCTGGAGTGCACCTTCCGGCAAGGTTGCTGCGCCGCTGCCGGCGCCCGGCTTCAGGCCCGTTGCCGTGGGCGGGATATTGGCGACAATCCAATGGGTGAAGCCGACCCCGGTCGGAGCGTCCTTGTCCCAGATGGTGAGCAGCAGGCTTTTGGTACCGGCGGGCACGCCGCTCCAGTTGAGCGCCGGGGAAATATTGTCGCCGTTGCAACCGAAGCCGAAGGCTGCGCTCATCACCTGCGAACTGGCGAAATGCCCGTCCTGGAGGTCGGGGCTGGAAAGGGTGAAATCCGCAGCAGAAGCGCTGGTGCCAGTTGCCGCCAGCAGCGCGGCGGCGACCATCAGGGGGACGGGGCGGAAAATCCGGGTCATGGGCTAACTCCTTGTCAGGCCCGCTACGCCAGCCGGGCGTCGGGCCTGATGAAGTTGGCGTGTTTGTGGACTTATTTCGGCTCGTCTTCAGTCAATAAATGTGCTGATTCGATCAAGTCACTTCCGGGGCATCACCAGTACGCACGCGTCTTTCGCCACGCACGGCCCGCGGCAGGAAACCGAAGCGGGCGCGGAACCGGGCGGCAAAACGGGAAGCGCAGTCATACCCCACCTCCTGCGCAATCCAGTTGATCGGCCTGTCCGTTACCTGCAGCAAGGTCAGGGCGCGGGACATGCGTACATCGGTCAGCAGCTTGCCAAGACTGGTGCCTTCGGCGGCAAGGCGGCGGCGCAGCGTTGCCTCACTCATCGCCAGCGCGCGGGCAAGGTCGGGAGCTTTCCATTCTGCCTCCGGCGCAGCGGCGATCATGCTGCGCAGCCTGACGGGTAGCGGCGGTGCTTCCGCCGGCAGGAACCGGCCGCCGGAAAGGGCGATCCAGGTCAGGAGTTCGCGGGCCTGCTGCGCCATGATCGGCAAGGGTGCCGTCTCCGGCGCCATCATGCTGCCAAGGGCGCGTTCAAAGGCGGCGACGAAGCCGACCGGCAGGGACCGCAGTGCCATCTGCCCTTCCACCGGGCGGGTCAGACTCTCTTCCGGAAAGGGCGCGGCAATCAGCCCGGGGCTGAAGGCAAACCAGGCGGCTTCGTAGAGGCCGTCGGAATCGGGCGAGTTGATAATGTCGTAGCTGACGCCGGCTGCCAGCAAAATGGCATCGTCGGTATGGATCACCTCCCGCCAGCCCTCACCCACAAGGGTCTTCGACCCACGGCTGACGAGGATGATCGTCGGCGCGTCAATGGCAACCCGCGCCATATAGAGTTCGCGCCGCTGGCGCACGGTTGCCACCGCGCCAATACCCTCGCGCTGCCAGATGCGCCGCTCCGCCGGAAAGGCCGTGCTGCCTGACCACTCCGGCCGGCAGTCCCCTGCCTCGCTTTCGGGGCCGATCCTCTCCTTGCGGGCAAGCGCGGTGCTCATGGGCGCCCTGGCTCCTGCGTCAGCCCTGCGGGGTGCCGGCGGGCGGCAGGATGCGCGCTTCGCCTGCCATCAGCGGCAGGCCGGTCTTTTCCAGCGCTTCCAGCCGGATGATGGCAATGGCGCGGTTGCCAGCGCCGCTGCGCACCTCTCCGGCATCCTTGCCGTCCTGCAGAATCTGCGTGCCGGGCGCGGGGAGGGGCCCCTCGATCTCGACCGGCATCATGCGTTTCTTCAAAAGGCCGCGATAGCGCGTGCGCGCCGTCAGTTCCTGGCCGACATAACAGCCTTTTTCCCACGAGATGGCGTTGAAGGCGTCCATATTGCCTTCCAGCAGCGTGGATTTTTCCAGCTCGAAATCCCGTGCTCCGTCCGGCACGCCGAGCGTCAGTCGCAGCGTTTCATAAGTGGCCTCGTCCATCGCCGGAATGCCGGCTTCGGTGAGCGCTGCGCTTGACGCCTCAGCCGGTGCCATCAGCCGGGCACCGAGCCCGGCTATGCGGGGATCGGTAAAGAGGACGCCGCCAGCCAGCGGGGCCGCACTGCCAGCCTCGCTTGCTGCGCCAAGCGTCGCTGCGGTCGGGCCGGCAAGGGCGGTGACGCTCCACCCGGCCAGAGGCTCCAGCGTTACCTTCGAGCGCAGCTTGTACATGCGCAGGCGACGGTAAAGATCATCCAGCCGCGCAGCTTCCACATCCAGCAGCAATCTGTCGCCGTCGCTGGCCACCGCAAAGTCGAAGAGATATTTGCCCTGCGGCGTCAGCAGCGCGGCCTGCACGGCGCGGGCCGGGCTGACGGCGGCGATATCGTTGGAAACAAGCCCTTGCAGGAAGGCCACACGGTCCTCGCCGCCAAGGGCAAGCACGGCGCGGGCGGGAAGGGTGAGATATCCGCTGGCGGAACCGGTCATGGTCTGTCCATCGCTGGGAGGGCGCCCTTATGGGCGGCCTGCTGTGCTCCTTACTGGCACATAGGCCTGCCTGCCGCCGCTATCAAGCGCCATGCGATGCTTTACCTTGGGCGGCAAGGCTCCTAAACCTGCCCTCTGACCGGGCGCCGGCAGGCGCCGCTTCCTTAAAAGACAGTCAGGGGATTTGGGGCATGCAGGAGCGTTTTGATCTGGTGCTGAAGGGCGGCACCGTCATGATGGCCGCGGGCCGTATCTCCACCGATATCGGCGTCATCGCCGGCCGCATCGCCCATATCGGCGACATTCCGGCTTCTGCCGGCGATCAGGTTTTTGATGCCACCGGCCTTCATATTCTGCCCGGCGTCATCGACAGCCAGGTGCATTTCCGCGAGCCGGGCAACGAGCACAAGGAAGATCTGGCAACCGGCACCGCCGGTGCGGCGGCAGGTGGCGTCACCACCATCTTCGAGATGCCCAACACCAAGCCCTCGACCACCAGCGCCGAGGCGCTTGCCGACAAGCTGGCCCGTGCCAAGGGCCGTGCCTGGGTCGATCACGCCTTCTTCATGGGCGCAACGCCCGAGAACGCGGCGGAGATGGCGAGCCTTGAGACGCTGCCGGGCTGTGCCGGCGTCAAGATCTTCATGGGCTCTTCCACCGGCAGCCTGCTGGTAGAGGCCGAAGAGCATATCCGCGCCGTGCTCTCCCATGGCCACCGCGTCGTCTCCATCCATGCCGAAGACGAGGCGCGGATGCGCGAGCGCTTCAAGCTGGTGGAAGGCGGCGCCCACCCGCGCATGCATCCGGTGTGGCGCGATGTGGAAACGGCGGTGCTGGCCACCAGCCGCATCATCCGCCTTGCCCGCGAGACCGGCCGCAAGGTGCATGTGCTGCACATCACCACCGGTGACGAGGCGGAGCTGCTGGCTGCCGCCAAGGATGTCGCCACCATGGAAGTGACGCCGCAGCACCTGACGCTTTCGGCGCCCGAGGCCTATGACCGGCTCGGCACCCTCGCGCAGATGAACCCGCCGATCCGCGAGGAACATCACCGCCTTGCCCTGTGGCGCGCGGTTTCCGAAGGCGTTGCCGATGTGCTCGGCTCCGACCACGCGCCCCACACGCTGGAAGAGAAGTCCAAGCAGTATCCGGCAACGCCGTCCGGCATGACGGGGGTGCAGACGCTGGTGCCGGTGATGCTGGACCATGTGAATGCCGGCCGCCTGACGCTGGAGCGGTTTGTCGATCTTTCCGCCCACGGCCCGCAGCGCGTGTTCTCGCTGGCCGGCAAGGGCCGCATCGCCCGCGGCTGGGATGCTGATTTCACCATCGTCGATCTCAAGGCCAAACGCACCATCACCAATGCGTGGATCAAGAGCCGCGCCGCCTGGACGCCCTATGACGGGATGCAGGTGACCGGCTGGCCGGTTGCCACCGTCGTGCGCGGCAACATCGTCATGCGCGATGATGAACTGCTGGGCGGCGCCATCGGCGAGCCGGCACGCTTCCTCGATGCGATTGTGGCGACCGGCAAATGACGACGGGCGAGCCCGGGGAGGGCGGGGGCCTTTTTGATGCTGCCAGCCTCGCCGTGCTTGAGGACATGCTCGGCGAGGATGTGCTGCGCATCATGGCAGCCCGCCTTGCCGAGGAAGGTGAGCGCATCATGGCGGAGATGGCACAGGCCTGCGCCGCCAGCGACGCCGTCGCACTGCGCGCGCTTGCGCATGAAGCCAAGGGAATGCTCGCCAACATCGCCGCCCTTGCCGCAGCCGCCCGCGCGGCTTACATCGAAGAAGCCGCAAGCGCTGGCGAACTTGCTGCCGCCCTGGCTGCGGTGCCCGCGTTCAAGGCCGATTTTACGGCCGTCATCCAGTTTTTCAGCCAGCGTTACGGAGCATCATGAACGCCAAAGTGAACCCGCTGAAGCTCAATGCCCTTCAGCTCAAGACGCTCGCCATCTTCCAGTTCCTGGCTGCCACCGTCGGTGGTGACGCGCCCGAACCCGAGGGGGCGCGCCACACCGGCCTGCTGCCGAGCCCGCACGGCAACCATTTCCATGTCGGCCCGGCCGTGGTGATGACGTCGGACGCCACCGGTCTTGGCAATGAGGCGGTGTGGAAGGCGCTGGAGCGCAAGGGCCTCATCGTCAGCCAGTTCCCCTCCATCGCCATCGTCACCAAGGAAGGCATGGATTACGAAACCGGTGTGACCGAAAGCATCCTGCACCGCGCGCACCACTGATCGCACGGGCCTGCGGGTCGCGAGATGAAAAGCCGGCGCTTCGAGGAGGCGCCGGCTTTTTTTCTGCGCTGAACTCAAGATTGGTTCGGACGGCAGGATATGCGATTATCTGATAAAAGTGTGATCTTTATCAGATGAGGCCTTCGATGCCAGAATCGGCACTTGTCCTTGAAACCATTGACGGGAAGGCCGTCCGCAACCTTGCGGATGCCCGGGCGCTAAGCGGCGCTGTCGTTATCGGGCAGCCGGGCGGTTTTGCCGTTCTGGTCCGGTACGGGGCAACGGAGAGGGCAGTGGCGGCGCAGCGCTCCCGCCGGGTACGCCTTTGGCGCAACCTTAATACCGCAGCGGCCTATGTGCGCGAGGAGCTGGGGTTCGAACGGTTTGAAATCGACTTGACGCAGCATGATCCCGCTGCGGTTCAGCGTAAGCGGCCGGATACGGCAGAGCGTCAGCGACAATTGCGCGAAGCTGCCGAACATGATGCCTGGTTCCGCAGTCAGGTCCAACTTGCACTCGATGGCATTGAGGAGGGATCCAACCAGCCTGTCGCCGGGGATGAGTGGGAGGCTCGTGTGAGGGCAAAGCGGGCCGAACTTGTGCGCCGTGCAGCCCTGAATGGCAACTGAACGCAGACGCCTCGTCAGGCGCGAGTCCTACGTCAGAGACCTTGAACAGATAGCTGACCATATCGCGGCGGACAATCCGAAGGCCGCGCTCGATATATGGGATCAGATCGAGCGTCAAGCCGAGCGGCTGCGGGAGTTCCCGCTTTCAGGTCGCGTCGGACGGATAGCCGGAACGCGTGAGCTTGTGGTCGCCGGCACGCCATTCATCGTTGTCTATCGGGTGGTGGAGGCTATCGATCTGGTTCGCATTCTGCACGGTGCGCAGCAATGGCCATGACCTCAACCCGGTGCGGCCCCTTCCGTGTCATGCCAAGTCTGGCTCATTGTGGGGAGCGGCTCCCTTAGCTTCCAGTGATCGGCCAGATCCTGCGCTTCCGAAAGCTGCTGGGCATTCATCTTGGCGAACTGCTGATCCAGCCCCGGCGTTGGAATTAAGACATGACCTCGCTCCGCAAGGGTCAGTAGGGCCTTGGCGATAACCAGATCCTTCCTGATGCCGTTACCATCGCCATACATTGTTCCCAGCATGAACTGTGACGCTGCCCAACCCTGTTCGGCTGACTGTCTGTAAAGCTCCGCGGCCCGTTCAGGGTTACGTTCCACGCCCTCTCCCGTGAAATACAGGTGAGCCAGATTGTATTCACCTGCTGCATCTCCCTGATTGGCTGATTTTTCCATCCACCGGGCAGCCAGATTCAGGTCTTTGGGGACGCCATCGCCGATGAGATACCTGATGCCCAGATTGGACTGTGCTGTTGAGTGGCCGTTTGTAGCCGCTTGTTGCAGCCAGTAAAGCGCCCGGTCGTCATGTTCGCCAGCCTGTCGGCTGGGTGACGACAGCCAATATTGGGCATCGGCATTTCCATGGTTCGCGGCCTTCAGGAAAAGGCTGTACGCGAGGCTGCTATCCTTAGGAACGCCCCAGCCATGGGAATAAATCATCGCCAGATCGTACTGGGCTACAGTATGGCCTCTGTTCGCGGCCCGGTTGTACCAGTAGATAGCGCGGCCATAACTGCGCTCCACGCCCGAGCCTTCGGCGTACAGTCTGCCGAGATAATATTGTCCATCAGTCGATCCCAGATCGGCCGCTTTGCTGAACCAGACAAAAGCCTGATGATCGTCATTGGCTACGCCGGTGCCGTTGAGGTACATGCGGCCCACAGTCACCATGGCGGCGGCATCGCCATTCTGGGCATCGCTCAAGGGATCGCCTGTAAGCGGGGCGGGAACTGCTGTGCTCGACGTCTGGGGTGGCTGCGATTGGCCCTTGTCGGTTGTGCATCCCTGCAAGGCGAAAATCAGCGAGCCTGCGCAGAGCAGGGAGGTCCGCAACTTCAGCTTCATTCTCACGCCATTTTTCCTGAAAGAAGGAGGCGGGCGAGCGCAACCTGTACGCATTTTTGCCAGCCTGATCAGCTGTCGGTTTTATATTTTGAGAATGAAAGTCACAATCATAAATTAGGTGAGGTATGAAATCTCACTTGGCCGCCCCCTCTCACCTCCGCTACGCCCTTAACTGCCGTTCCTGATCCGGCTCGTCCATGCCCAGCAATCCGCCATGGCGGCTCTTGCGGATGCAGTTGACGTGTTCGCGCGGGCTGATGCCCATCATGCGCTTGAACATGCGGGAGAAATAATAGGGGTCGGTATAGCCCACTTCCGCCGCTGCGCCGGACACTGGAAGGCCGGCTTCCAGCAGATGCATGGCGCGCTCCATGCGGCGGAATTCCTGATATTTGCGCGGGGTATGGCCGACGCGTTTCTTGAATTCGCGCAGGAAATAATCCTGATTGTAACCCGCCGCCTTCACTGCCTTGTCGGCACTTTCCGGATCGAGCGGGTTGGCCGAGATGGTGGTGACGGCCTTCATCACCGCAAGGTCGATCATGTCTGCATTCTGCGGCTGGTAACTGGGCTGACCCCGCCAGGCGAGGAACGCATCCTCGATATAGGCGATGAGGAAATACATGAAGAGGTGATGCTGGCCGAGCGTTACCGAGGAGGGCGGGGCGCTGCGGCGATACTGGCGCACCAGCGGCTCCAGCAGGCCCCAGCGGCTGAGCTTCACCTTCGACTGCAGGTCCATCTGCGCAATGAGATTGTGCTGGCCATAGATGTCGAGCGTGAAGTGCTGGGCCATGCCGATATAATCGTAAGGCCCCTCGTTCCAGCCCTGAAAACGCTGGCCGCGTGCCAGCAGCATGGCATCGCCCGGCTCCAGCACCCGCGGCTGGCCATCAATCAGGTAATGGCCGCGTCCTTCAAGACAGATCACCAGATCTTCCACCGGGTTGATCTTGTCGATGCTCCAGGTGCGCGAATGCAGCATGGGGATGGTGGCGCGTGTCAGCGTCAGGGTCAGCGCTGCCGGCGGAATGCTGGAAAGGATGCCGCCTTCGATTTCGTCCATCTTTTTCCTCGCCTTTGTTTATTTATTTAGCGGCGCGATTGGGATTATCTCACAACAGGCGACACACAAGCGAACCAAAATATATCGGGAGGAGGTCGCATCGCAGGAACACGGACGATAAAACGTCCGGTATCCCGCGACGACCCAGGAGCCTAACTTGTACGAAAACGTATGTGAATGCGGCGTGGCCCGGCAATGCCGGGGAGGCGCAGCATGAAGGGACAACGCCTTCTGGGGCTGGGCTATCTCACGCCCTATATCGTGGGGCTGCTCGTCTTCACCGCAGTGCCGTTTCTGGCCTCGCTCTATCTGAGCTTTACCAGCTACGACCTGATGAACAGCCCGCGCTGGTCAGGCATCGCCAACTATGTGCGGCTCTTTACCCGCGACCGGACCTTCATCAGGTCGCTGAACGTCACGCTGCTCTATGTGTTCCTGACGGTGCCGCTGAAGCTGACCTTCGCGCTCTTTATCGCGGCGATCCTCAATTACAAGCTCAAATTCATCAACGTTTTCCGCACCGCCTTCTATGTGCCGTCCATCCTTGGCGGCTCCATCGCGATTGCGGTTCTGTGGCGGTATCTCTTTGCGTCCGAAGGGCTGGTCAACATGGCGCTCGGCGCCGTCGGCTTTGGCCCGGTGGACTGGTTCGGCGACCCCACCAACGCGCTCTTCACCATCACGCTGCTGCGCTGCTGGCAGTTCGGCTCGGCCATGGTGATCTTTCTGGCCGCCCTGCAATCCATCGACCGCTCGCTTTACGAAGCGGCGGAGATCGACGGTGCCGGCAAGGTGCGCACCTTCTTCTTCATCACCCTGCCACTGCTGACGCCGGTCATCTTCTTCAACCTCATCATGCAGATGGTGCAGGCGTTCCAGGAGTTTAACGGCCCCTACATCATCACCCAGGGCGGGCCGCTGAAATCCACCTACCTGCTGCCGCTCTACATCTACGAAGAGGCCTTCAAGAAGTTCAACATGGGCTATGCCTCGGCCATCGCCTGGGTGCTCTTCCTCATCATCATGGTGCTCACGCTCGTGGCCTTCTGGTCGTCGAGGAAATGGGTCTATTACGCCGGCGACAAGAGGAGCTGAGCCATGACGAATGTTCCTGTCACAAGGCCGGCTGCCCGGCCCGATATCAAGGCGCTGAACGAGGCCGCCGCCCTACGCCGCGCCCGGCGGGAGATGCTCTCCACGCTTGTCCGTTATGGCCTGCTGGCCATCGTCGGGCTGGTGATGCTCTATCCGCTCATCTGGCTGATCGGCGCGAGCTTCAAGACCAACCAGGAGATTTTCACCGGCGCCGGCTTCTTGCCGCATGCACCGACTGCGGAGGGGTATATCAAGGGCTGGCAGACTTCCACGCCCTATACCTTCGGCCGCTTCTTCTGGAACTCGTTCCTCATCATCCTGCCCAAGGTCATCGGCACGGCCATCTCCTGCACCATGGCGGCCTATGCCTTCGCGCGGTTCGATTTTCCGCTCAAGAAGGTGCTGTTCACCTCCGTCATCGCCATCCTGCTGCTGCCCAATGTGGTGACCCGCATTCCGCAGTATCTGCTGTTTCGCGATCTGGGCTGGCTCGACAGTTTCCTGCCGCTGTGGGTGCCGTCGGCGCTGGCGGGGGATGCCTTCTTCGTCTTCATGCTGGTGCAGTTCCTGCGTTCGCTGCCGGCGGATATGGAAGAGGCGGCGCGCGTGGACGGGGCCAACAGCCTGCAGACGCTCATCTTCATCGTCGTGCCAATGCTGGCGCCGGCGCTGATCTCGGTCTGCCTGTTCCAGTTCATGTGGACGATGAACGATTTCCTCGGGCCGCTGATCTATGTCTCGTCCGTCGACAAATATCCGGTGAGCCTCGCGCTCAAACTCTCCATCGACACCACCGAAGCCTTCGACTGGAACCGCATTCTCGCGATGTCGGTCCTTACCATCCTGCCCGCTCTCATCGTGTTCTTCGCGGCGCAACGGTACTTCATCGAGGGGATTTCCGCGGGTGGCCGAAAGGGCTGACCCCAGAAGGACTGACATGGCACGCGTTCAACTCAGAAATCTTGAAAAAGTTTACGGCAATGCCTTCAAGGCGGTGCACGGCATCAACCTCGATATCGCCGACGGCGAGTTCATGGTGCTGGTCGGCCCCTCCGGCTGCGCCAAATCCACTACCCTGCGCATGGTCGCCGGGCTGGAGCAGGTATCGGGCGGGGAGATCTATATCGGCGACGAGCTGGTGAATGATCTCTCCCCCAGCAAGCGCTCCATCGCCATGGTGTTTCAGAATTACGCGCTTTATCCGCACATGAAGGTGCGCGGCAACCTGGCCTTCGGCCTGCGTATCCAGGGTTTACCCAGGGCGGAGATCAAGGAAGCTGTCGACCATGTCGCTCGCATCCTGGAGATCGAGCCGCTGCTGGACCGGCTGCCCAAGCAGCTGTCCGGCGGGCAGGCGCAGCGTGTGGCGCTGGGCCGTGCGCTGATCAAGAAGCCGGGCGTGTTCCTCTTCGACGAGCCGCTCTCCAACCTCGATGCCAAGCTGCGGGCCTCGATGCGCGTTCGCATCACCGACCTGCACCGCCAGCTGAAGGCGGAGGGGCTCTCTTCCACCGTCATCTATGTGACCCACGACCAGACCGAGGCGATGACGATGGGCGACCGCATCTGCGTGATGCAGGCCGGCCGCATCATGCAGGTGGCAACGCCCAAGGAACTCTATAACCACCCGGCCAATCTCTTCGTCGCCGGCTTCATCGGCTCGCCGGAGATGAACCTGATCGACGGAGCGCTGGAAGGCACCGACTTCGTAATCGGCACCCAGCGCCTGCCGCTGTCAGGCGAGGTGATTGCCCGCCTGACCGGGCGCCCGGCGCAGGCGGTGCTCGGCATACGCCCCCAGCATCTGGTGCTGGCCGGCGAGGGGCCGGCGCTGTCGGCCCGCCTGCTCAGCGCGGAATTCATGGGCCATGAGGTCAATCTTCATGCCCAGCTCGAAGGCCAGCGCATCGTTGCCGTCGTCAGCGCCGACCAGTTCGAGGCGCTGGGCGACACCGCCACCATCCGGCTGCAGCCGGAGATGAAATCGGTCCACCTCTTCGACAAGGAGGACGGCCGTAATGTCGGCCTCGGGCAGCAGCAGCTCGCTGCCTGAGACCTCCCCCGAAAATCACAAAACCAGAACCCGCACCAAAACCGGGAAAACAGGGAGAAACGAACCCATGAAACTTTCAACCACCGGCCTCTTCGCCAAACTCCTTGCCGGCAGCGCCCTTGTGGGTGCTCTGGCGACCTCCGGCGCTCACGCGGCCGACCTGCGCATGTCCTGGTGGGGCGGTGACAGCCGCCATGTCGCCACGCAAAAGGCGCTCAAGGCCTGCGGCGATAAATATGGCCACACCATCAAGGCCGAGTTTACCGGCTTTGATGGTTATCTTGAAAAGCTGACCACCCAGATGGCCGGCGGCACCGAAGCGGACATCATGCAGGTCAACTGGCCCTGGCTGCCGCTTTTCTCCCGCAAGGGCGACGGGTTTGCCGATCTCAGCAAGCTGAAGGGCCTTGATCTTTCCAACTGGACCCAGGCCGAGCTTGCCTCGGGTGAGATGAATGGTGTGCTGCAGGGCATACCCGTCTCCACCAGCGGCCGCGTGTTCTTCTTCAACACCACCACCTTCAAGAAGGCGGGCATTCCGGTGCCGGAAAGCTGGGACGGTTTTTTTGCCGCCACCAAGGTGCTGAAGGAAAAGCTGGGCAAGGATTACTACACCTTCAACGCGGTGAAGGAGACGGCGCAGCTGCTCATCACCCTCGTGGTGGTGCAGAAGACCGGCAAGGATCTGGTCGACCCCAAGACCAACCGCGTGGCCTGGACGGTGGATGAGCTGGCCGACGGCATCAGCTTTTATCAGAAGCTGGTCGATGCCGGCGCCATCCACTCGATGAAGGAAGATGCGGCCGCCGGCAACGTGAACCTGTTTGAAAAGCCGGATTGGGCCGACGGCCACATTGCCGGTTCTTATGAGTGGGACAGCACCTACGACAAATACGCCAAGCCGCTGAAGGAAGGCGAAGTGCTGGAGCCCGTCGAGATGCTGCGGGTGCCCGGCGCGGTGACCGATGGCGTCTACCGCAAGCCCTCGATGGTCTTCTCGATCTCCAAACATTCCCAGAATCCGGAAGCGGCCGCGCAGGTGCTGAACTGCCTGCTCAACGAGCCGGAAGGTATCGATGCGCTCGGCACCACCCGCGGTATCCCGTCTTCCAAGGCGGCAACGGCCCGGCTGGGGCAGGACACCTCCAAGGTGGGCGTTGCCAATGCCATCGTCATGGGGGCCAGCGGCCCGACCGTTTCGCCCTTCAATGAAAACCCGGAAGCGCGCGGTGCCTTCCTCGATACGCTGGAGCAGTTTGCCTATGGCCAGCTGGATGCGAAGGACGCGGCCGGGCAGATCATCGACAGCGTGAATGACGTGCTTGCCAAGTTCGACTGACGTAACTGCCCCGGCGGCCTTGCCCCTAAAGGCAGGGTCGCCGGGGAATTTTGAGACCTGAACATGACCTTTCTTCATCCCGTTGCGATCTCCGCCCGGATCGCGGCCGTGAGGCTGCCTGTGCCCGGTGCGTATTTCACGCTGCCGAAGCCAGTCGGCTGGCGCCTGTCGCCGCTGGAAGGCCAGGGCACCGGCTGCGAAGGCACGGCGACCCGGGCCGTTACCCTGTTTGGGGGGCTGGTGCCGGATACCGCCTACAGGCTGGAGGTGGACGGGTTTTTGCCTTTTGGGTTCAAGACGCGTCCCTGCGCCGGTCTGGTGCGGGCTGAGGATTTTGGCCTCATCGCCGATGTGGCACTGGAGGATGCGGAAGGTGCCCGCGCCAATGCGCAGGCTCTTGCAAGGGCGCTCGCCACAGTCCCGCAGGGCGGCACGCTTTATCTCGGGGCCGGGGTGTGGACGGCCATGCCGCTGGCCCTTCGCAGCCATATGACACTGCATCTGGCCGAGGGAGCGCTGCTGCGTGCGCCCGCCAATCGCACCGGCTGGCCCATCCTGCCGGCGCGTGATGCCGCCGGGCAAATGCTCGGCAGCTGGGAAGGGCTGCCGGCTGCCTGTTTTGCCGCGCCGCTGCATGCCATCGGCACGGAAGGGCTGGTGATTGAGGGGCGGGGGACCATCGACGGATCCGGCCGTCAGGGGGACTGGTGGTCCTGGCCCAAGGAAACCCGGGAAGGCGCCCGCCGGCCGCGCGGCCTGCATCTGATCGGCTGTCGCGACACCACGCTGCTGGGCTTTACGTTGCGCAACGCCCCGTCCTGGACGCTGCACCCGCAAGGCTGCGACCGGCTGGTGGCGGCAGGCCTTGCCATCGAGGCCCCACATGACAGCCCCAATACCGACGGGTTCGATCCCGAGGGCTGCCGGGATGTAACGATGGAGGGCATCCGCTTTTCCGTCGGGGACGATTGCATCGCCATCAAGGCCGGCAAACGTGGACCGAAGGGAGAGGCGGATCATCTGCGCGAGACACGGGCCGTTGCCGTGCGCCACTGCCTGATGGAGCGCGGCCATGGCGGGCTCGTCATCGGGTCGGAGATGTCCGGCGGCGTGCATAACGTGACCGTTGAGGATTGCGAGATGCAGGGCACCGACCGGGGGCTTCGTCTCAAGACCCGGCGTGGCCGGGGCGGTGCCATCACCAACATCACCATGCGCCGGGTGCTCATGGAGGGCGTGCTGACGGCGCTTTCCGCCAATGCCCATTATCATTGCGATGCCGATGGCCATGCGGAATGGGTGCAGTCCCGTGCGCCGGCGCCGGTGGACGAAGGCACGCCGGTGATTGACGGTATCACGGTCGAGGATGTCGACCTCCACGGCCTTGCCCACGCTGCCGGCGCATTTCTCGGCCTTGCCGAGGCGCCTCTGCGCAATATCCGCATCCGCCGCCTGCGGGTGTTTTCCCTGGACCCTGCCGCCACGCCCGCCACGCCGGTGATGGCCGACCATGTGCGCGCGCTGCGCCATGAAGGTGTGTTGGCCGAGCAGGCCCAGATCGACATCGATGATGAAAGCCTGCTTTCGCCGGGCGCGATCAGCCTTTCCCTGACGGAAGAGACAAGATGACTTTGTCGGTAAACCCCGCATCGGCAGCAGCAGCGAGGCCGGAAGCCTGGTTCGACGCCTTCTGCCAAGCCTACCGGCCTTACAAGGGCGGAGCCTGGTGCTACGAGGATGGCTGCATCTATCGCGGCCTGCTGCTGCTGTTCGAGGCGAGCGGGGACCAGCGCTGGCTTGGCCATCTGACGCGCCTTGCCGGGGCGCAGGTGGGGCCGGAAGGCGAGCTTGCGGGGTACGATCCGGACGAGTTCAACATCGACAATATTCTGGCCGGCCGGGTGCTGCTGCCGCTCGCCCGGCTGACCGGGGAGGCGCGCTATCGCAAGGCTGCGGACCGGTTGCTGGATCAGCTGACCCGCCATCCCCGCATCACTTCCGGCAACTACTGGCACAAGAAGCGGTATCCGCATCAGGTCTGGCTGGACGGGCTTTATATGGCGCTGCCCTTTCAGGTGGAATATGCGCTCGCCAGCGGCAATGCCGGCCTTGTCGACGATGCGCTCCGGCAATTCTCCCGTGCGCTGGCACTGACGGAGGCCGGCGGCGGCCTCTATCGCCATGGTTATGACGATAGTTGCCAGCAGCGCTGGGCGGACCCCGAAACCGGCCGCTCCGCCGCCGTCTGGGCCCGCGCCATGGGCTGGCTTGCCATGGCGCTGGTCGATGTGCTGGCGCTGCTGCCGGAAGACACGACGACCCAGACGCTACGTACGCGTCTTGCCACCATGCTGGGCGCTATCCTCACCCACCAGCAGCCTTCCGGCCTCTGGCTGCAGGTGATGGATGTGCCGCAACTGCCCGGCAATTACGAAGAAAGCTCGGCCTCGGCCATGTTCGCCTACGCCCTGCAACGCGCCGGCCGTCTCGGCCTTGTCGAGCCGGCCCTTGCCGATCAGGCCGCCAAGGCCGGCCGCCACGCCCTTGATGCCCTGACGTCAGCCCGCCTGATCACAACAGAAGGCGAGACCCACTTCACGGGCATATGCCTCGTCGCCGGCCTCGGCGCGCTCTCCGGCCCCTACCGCGACGGCTCCCCCGGTTATTACCTCACCGAGCCGGTGGTGGAGGATGACGCAAAGGGCGTCGGACCATTGATGATGGCGTGGGCTGAGGGGCTGCTTTCGCAGAGATAGAGATCAGCCAGCCCAAGAGTCAGGAGGCTTTGGTTTTACTGCTTAGCGGCAGAGGAGAACCCGGCTTCCAGTGAGCACATATTGATCTGGCTTTTTCGATTTCGTCCGACGTGAGCTGCTTTTCAAGTTGCTTAAGGGGCGCATCGGCTTTGGCAATGCCATTCCTAGACGCCAGTTCTAGCAGGCAATGCGCGACAATTACGTCCTGCTCGACGCCCTCACCTCTGAGATACATAACCGCCAGATTTAGCTGTCCGTTGCCATTGTCCTGCTCTGCGGCTCTGCGAAAAAGATCGAGGGCGAGCCTGCTGTCCTTCTCGAGACCGGTACCATTGTAATACATAGCGCCCAGATTACTTTGCGCGGTGGCATATCCCTGCTCAGCTGCCTTGCGATACCAAGCCGTGGCCTCTTTTTCATCCTTGAGAACTCCGAGGCCGAATTGATACAGAGCGCCGAGGTTGTTTTGTGCTGCGGCATATCCCTGCTCAGCTGCCCTGCGATACCAAGCAGCAGCCTCTTTTTCGTCTTTGGGAACTCCCAACCCCGATTGATATAAAACTCCGAGATTGTTTTGCGCTCCGGCATGCCCGTTTTCGGCCAGAGGTCGGTACCAGTCGATGGCTTTCTGATTGTTGACCGCGACTCCCGCGCCCGTCTGATAAATCAGTCCGAGATTGTAGCGTGCCTTCTCAAGCCCTTGAACCGCGGCCTTGCCGAACCATTCAAGCGCCAGCGCATCATTTTTCGGACTGCCAAGCCCGTGCTGATACATAAAGCCAAGATTGAACTGGGCTTCCGCATACCCTTGATCTGCCGCCTTCCGATACCAGTCGAGAGCAATTCTTTCGTCCTTCGAAAGCCCATCGCCGGTTTGATAGAGGGTCCCGAGATTGTTTTGGGCAGCAGCAATGCCGAGGTTTGCTGCCGTTCGGTAAAGGGAAGCGGCCTGCGACGGATCCTTCGTAACGCCTTCTCCGGCCTGATACATTTTGCCAAGGTTGGAGAGGGCGAGCGGATACCCTAAGTCTGCAGCTTTCCGGAACAGTTCGATGGCTTTTTCGCTGTCCTTGTTGATCCCCAGGCCCTCGCTGTACAGGAAACCCAGATTGTTGATTGCCTCCGGGTAATCCTTCTTCGCGGCCTGCTGATACAGGTAGGCGGCCATCGACAAATTCTGTCGAACGCCGCGTCCCGTCTGATAAAGAACCCCGAGATTGTTCTGCGCCACCGGGACGCCCTCGTTGGACGGGCGGCGATACAGGTCGGCTGCCTTTTCGTAATCCTGGGGAACGACCCAACCGTTCATGTAAGCGTGAGCGAGGAAAATGCGGCCGGACTGCGAATAGGTCCATGCAACAGGGCCGGACAGCACCAGACAGACCCACAGAACTGCAAGGACAAGTGCCTTGATCGACATAATGAAGATGCCTCTGTTCAGGGAGAGGGATCTTTTTGAGAATGACGCTCGTCTATTGCGAGCATCGTTCATCACTATAGTCAATCAAAAAGGGTTGGCCCGCTTGCTATGACACAGGCGGCCGCTCCGCCCGCGTCACCAGCCACAGCGCCACCGCAACGAGGATGACGCCCACACCCAGCTCCAGCCACCCATTCCGGGTTGTCAGCCAGAGGATGACGAGGCTGAGAGCCATTGTCGCCGTGGCGGCGATCTTGGCGCGGCGGGGGATGATGCGGTGTTGCTGCCAGTTGCGCAGCGCCTTGCCGAAACGCGGATGGTCGTAGAGCCAGTGGTGCAGGCGCTCCGACGAGCGGCTGAAGGCCCATAGCGCAATGATCAGGAAGACCGTCGTCGGCATGCCGGGCACGATGACACCGACAATGCCGAGCCCGACGCAGAAGACACCCAGCGCGGCATAGGCGATGCGGGCGGAGCGGCCGCGGGCGAGGCGCAGGGCCGGCGCTTCCGATAGGTTGGACTCTTCTGTCGCCGCCGCCGGAGCGGGCGCGGTGGTTTCTTCCCCGCTGTCGCGGTTATCCGGGGTATCGCCGCTCATGCTGCTTTCAGCCTTGCATAGTGGCCGCCCGCCGCCATCAGCTCGGCATGGCAGCCGCGTTCGGCGATGTGGCCGTCTTTCAGCACCACGATCTCATCCATCGTCTCCAGCCGGGCGAGCTGGTGGGTGATGTGGAGCACGCTGCGGCCGGCCATCAGCCGGTCGAGCGCGGCGGAAAGGCGGGCTTCGGTATCGGCATCGAGCCCGGTGGTGGGCTCGTCAAGGATGAGGATCGGCGCGTTTTTCAGCAGGGCGCGTGCGACGGCGAGGCGCCTTGCCTGCCCGCCGGAAAGGCCGCTTTCCCCTTCACCCAGCACGGTATCGAGCCCCTGCGGCAGGGCGCGCACCCACTCTTCCAGCTGGGCATCGGCAAGGGCTTGCCAGAGCTCGTCGTCGCTCGCGTCCGGTCTGGCGAGCGCCAGGTTCTCCCGCAGGGTGGCGGCGAAAAGCTGGGTGCGCTGGCTAACGACGGCAAAACGCGTCAGCACCGCATCCGGGTCGAGCTGGCGCAGGTCTGTGCCGCCGAGGGTGACCGCGCCGGCATCGGGATCACGAAACCGCAGGGCGAGGTCGCCGAGGGTGGATTTGCCGGCGCCGCTGGGGCCAATGAGGGCGAGGCGCTGGCCCGGTTCCAGCACCAGATCGATGCTGTCGAGCGCCGGGCGCGCCGCGCCGGTATGGGTGAAGCTGACGCCGCTGAAAACCAGCCGGTTGCCGGCCGGCAGGGGCAGCGGTTTTGCCGGCGCGCTGGTGGCGGGGGTGAGGTTCGCGAGCGCGGTGAGGCGGCGGGCGGCAGAGCGCATCTTGCCCAGCATCTGGAAGGCAAGCGGCATCGGCGCTGCTGCTTCAAACAGCGCCATCAGCCCGAAGGCGAGCAGGGCCAGCATGGCCGGGGCAAGCGTGCCGGCGCTCACGGCTGCCGCGCCGATGAACAGCGCTGCCCACAGCGCCAGATTGCCGGCAAGGCCGGTGAGGGCAGCGCCAAGGCCGGTCAGGTGCGCCATGCGCTGTTGCTGGCGGGCGAGGGTGTCACTGGCGGCGGCCAGTTCCGCCCGCTGCCGGTTTGCCGCGCCATAGGCCGCCAGCTCCGCCACGCCCTGCACCCCTTCAACGGCGCTTTCGCGCAAGCTTGCCATGGTGCGGGTCATCCGCTCGCCCGGCTTGCGGCCTGCCATGGCGAAGAGCGGCGGCAGCACGATGCCGCAGGCGATGAGGCCGATGAACGCGACAAGGGCGATGACGGGGCTTACCAGTGCCATCAGCAGGCAGCCGATAAGGGTGGCGACGGCAAAGATGCCGGTGGGGGCGAGAACGCGCAGATAAAGCCCGTCGAGCGCGTCGATGTCTGCCGTCAGGCGGCTCAGCAGGTCACCCGCCCGGAAGCCGCCAAGGCGGGCGGGGGCGAGGGGAATGGCCTTGCTGAAGAGCCAGAGCCGGAGATCGGCCAGCAGGCGGAAGGTCGCCTCATGCGTCACCACCCGCTCGCCATACCGCGCGGCGGTGCGCAGGATGGCGAACCCGCGAATGCTGGCCCCGGGGGAAAAGAAATCGAAGGTGAGAGCGGCGCCGGCAGCTGCGCCGGCAATGGCGGTGGCGGTGATAAACCAGCCGGAAAGCGCCAGCAGCCCCACCGAACCGGCGAGCGTGGCCAGCGACAGCAGGAAGCCGGCGGCAAGCCACAGCTTGTAGCGACCGAGCGGCTTCAGGAACGGGCCGAGATCACGCAGCAGGCCGGGTTTGGCGAGAAGCTTCAACATCATGCCGCCTCCCGTGCGCGGCCATCGGCAATCTCCAGCACCCTGTCGCACACGGCCATCACCGCCGGGCTGTGGGTGGCGATGATGACGGTGCGCCCGGCCTTGAGGCGGCGGATGGCGGCCAGCACCAGCGCCTCGCTATCGGCATCGAGCCCGCTGGTCGGTTCGTCCATCAGCAGCAGCGGCGCGTTTTTGAGGAAAGCGCGCGCAAGGGCCACACGCTGGATCTGCCCGCCGGAAAGGCCGGTGCCGCGTTCGCCCACCGGCGTGTCGAGCCCCAGCGGCAGGTCGGCGGCAAAATCCAGCACATGCGCATCCGCTGCCGCCCGGCGCAGCGCTGCCTCGTCGGCATCCGGCCGGCCGAGGCGGATATTATCGGCAATGGTGCCGTGGAAAAGATGGGCGCGCTGGCCGATCCAGGCGGTGTGGCGGCGCAGGTCCGCAATATCAAGCTCGCCGAGCGGCACGCTATTGACGGTAACGGTGCCGCTGGAAGCTTCGGCAAAACCCATCAGCAGCGAGAGCGCCGTGGATTTGCCGGCGCCGCTGGCCCCCACCAGCGCCAGCGTCTCGCCGGGGCTGACGGTAAAGCTCAGCCCTTCCAGCGCCGGCCGGCGGCCCCCTTTGTAAGCCACGCGCACGGCACTGAACTCGATGCTGATCTTCTGCGGTGCGGGGAGCGGGGCGATGCCGGTGAGAGCGGGGGCCGGGATATCGAGCAGCGCGGAGAGTTCCTGCGCGGCGGCAAGCGCGGCAGCGCGGTCGTGGTAATGCGCGGCAAGCCGCCTCAGCGGCAGGTAAAACTCTGGCGCCAGCAGCAGCACGAAAAGGCCGGCGGACAGCACCATGCGCGGCTGGCCGATATTGAGCTGGATGGTGCCGAGCAGCGAGAATCCGACATAAACCGCGACCAGCGCGATAGAGAGGGACGCGAAGAACTCCAGCACCGCGGAGGAGAGAAAGGCGAGGCGCAGCACCGCCATAGTGCGGCGGCGAAACTCGTCGGAAATCTCGCGGATGGTGCCAAGTTCGGCTTCGGCGCGGCCGAAGAGGCGCAGAGTGGTGAGGCCCTGCAGCCGGTCGAGGAAATAGCCGCCCATGCGCGCCAGCACGCGGAACTGGTCTTGGCTGGCATCGGCGGCCTTCATACCCACCAGCGCCATGAAAAGCGGCACCAGCGGGGCGCAGAACAGCAGGATGGATCCGGCCACCCAGTCGACCGGAAAGACGGCGACAAGGCAGGCCAGCGGAATGAGCCCGGCCAGCATGGCCTGCGGCTGGTAACGGGCAAAATAACCTTCCAGCGCCTCCACCTGCTCGATGAGCGCGGTGGCGAGGGCACCGGAATGGCGCCGGGTGGCAAGCCCCGGCCCCAGCGCTTGCAGATGGCCATAGAGACGGTCACGCAGGCTGGTTTTGACCGTCAGCGCCGCGCGCATGCCGGCTGCCTCATACCCCCAGGCCATCACCGCCCGCCCGGCAAAGATCACCAGCAGCAGGGCAAAAGGGCGGGCGAGGGCAGGGAGGCCGGCATGATCGATGGCGATGGCGTGCAGCAGATGGGCAATCAGCCAGCACTGGGCGATCACCAGCAGGCCCTGGGTAAAGCCGGCCAGAATGGCAAGGCGGCTCCAGCCCTGGGCCGGTTTGCCGGTCTGCTTGAGCCAGTTGCGGGCGTGGCGCCGCTCGGCGGCGGTCATGGCGGCGGTGGCGGCCTGCGGATTATTCATCGGTCGGCTTGATCTGTCCTGCTGGGGTCGGCCCCAGGCCCCTTCTCAGGGGCGTGAGGCGCTCATACTGGTATCAGACGTGCTGCCCGCCATTGATATGGATCTCTGAGCCGGTGACATAGGAAGCTTGTGGCGAACAGAGAAAGTAAATTGTCGCAGCCACCTCTTCGGTGCGGCCAAGGCGCCGCAGCGGTATCTGATCCACCAGCTTTTCCGTGCCCGGCGAGAGGATGGCCGTCTGGATTTCGCCGGGGGCGATGGCGTTGACGCGTACGCCCAGCGGGCCGAAATCGGCGGCCATCTCACGGGTCAGTGCCGCCAGCGCCGCCTTGGAGGTGGCATAGGCCGCACCGGCAAAGGGATGCACCCGCCCGCCGGCAATGGAGGTGACATTGACGACGGCGCCGCCCGCAGCCGTCAGTTCGTCCTTGAGCCCGCGCGCCAGCAGGATGGGGCCGAAGAAATTGACGTTGAAAACCTTCTGCCAGTCTTCGAACGGTGTTTCCAGCGAGCCCATGCGCTTGCCGCCCGGCAGCTTGGGCGAGATGCCGGCGTTGTTGACGAGGGCATGCAGCTTGCCGTCCTTGAGGCGGCTTTTGAGCGCGGCAATGCCGGCTTCCACCGAGGCAAGGTCCGCCAGATCCAGCTGGACGTGATTCTCTTCCCCGCCGATCCACGGGCAGTTTTCGGAAAAGGCCATGCGCGAGACGGTGATCACCCGCCAGCCCGCGCTCATGAAGCGCTTGGCCGTCGCATGGCCGATGCCGCGGCTGGCACCGGTCAGGATCAGGGTCTTGCCTTCGTTTTCGGTGCTCGTGTTCATGGTCTCATCAGGTCCTGCCGGGCTCGGGCGAGGTTACGGCCAGGCGGAATTGCCGGCCGGAAACCGCCTTCATGCGCGGATTTGAGAATGGTTGTTATCTCCTTACGCGCTCCCGCCGCTTTTGTCTGCCCCGGGCACGAGGTGCCGGGTGGACGAAAGGTCCCAAAGCCTCTTGTTATTCAACCTTGTCCCAATCGCATTCATCGCTGCCGCCATAGGGGCAGGCGTACATGGGCTGAGGGCCGTTCAGGTCGTCACCCTTTTTGCCGCTCTTGCTGGGATTGCAGGAATCGCACAGCACCTGAAGGTTATCTTCATCATTGTAGACGGCCCGGATGTCGTCCAGCAGCTGACCGGAAAAATGCCAGCCGTCGAAGCAGAAATAGATGAGGTCGGCATTGTTCTGATAGCGGGCCCAGTCCTTGATGTGGTCAATCTGGGCTTCTTTGAGCTCCAGTACGGAATTGCAATCCTCGCAGACGATCTTGCCTTTATGCTGGCGCGCATTCTTCTTGATGATCCTGGCGCGGGTATCCTTGTACCAGCTGACAGAGCTGCGGCTGCCGTTGAAGATACGGTCGCGACCCAGGCTCATCTTCGAGCCGAGCTTCGGCGGCTTGGTGCGTACTTCCGGCACATCCTCCCACTCGTCCTTGTCGCATTCGGCGGCAAAGGCCAGCAACTCGTCCAGCTCGGCAAGCGCGTTACGGGTTTCCTTGATCTCGAGGATTTTCTGTTTCCTGTCCGGCACCCGTTTCAGGATGTCCTTGATGCGGTCCAGTTTCTTGCGTTTGTCGAGCGGCGGGCGTTTGTGCTGCTTGAGCACGACCTTGATTTTCCTGATCGCGGTTTCCGCCTTTTCGGCTCTTTCTTCCCGTTCTTTTTCCTGCGATTTCCCCATTTCCGTCTCCCCGAAGCCTTCGGCCCGATCCCGGCGGTGCAGTGCTCCGCACAACTTTTGGGAGCCTAACCATCTTCACGGATCGGCGCCATGGCCGAGCCCTTTTTGCACCGGGGGCAGGGGCAGAAACGATGATTTCAGAGGGCGACAGGCGGGCATTGATGCGGGGCTTGAAATTTCTTGGCTCAAAACTCTTGCACCCCCCGTGGGGCTATGGCAGAAACCGCGCCGCCGACGTGCTTTGACCGTCGGCCCGCCGCAAGGCGCATCCGGCTGCTGCCGTAGCTCAGGGGTAGAGCACTCCCTTGGTAAGGGAGAGGTCCAGGGTTCAATTCCCTGCGGCAGCACCAGCGTTCCGGATTTGCAGGCCTGCGGCGTGGTTTCCTAATGGGGGCCGACATAAGAGCGCTGCCGTAGCTCAGGGGTAGAGCACTCCCTTGGTAAGGGAGAGGTCCAGAGTTCAAATCTCTGCGGCAGCACCAGCTTCCGGAATTCGAAAAAAGTGAAATCGCCCTGCCTGACCGGCGGGATTTTGTCGTTGGTCCGTTGCCGGCAGGCCGCGAAGGGCCTGCCGGCATCCCGGCCTGACTTCAGACCAGTTCGCGCAATGCCGCTGCCTCGAACGGCTTGAGGTCTGCGCTATCACCCGCCTTCACCTTGGCGACCCAGCGCGGGTCGCCCAGCAGGGCGCGGCCGACGGCGATAAGGTCAAACTCTTCTTTCTCCATGCGGCGCACCAGGCCGTCGAGGCTGGCGGCCTCGGCCCCTTCACCCATGAAGGCGCCCATGAAATCGCCGTTGAGGCCGACGGAGCCGACGCTGATGGTGGCGGCGCCGGTCAGCTTCTTGGCCCAGCCGGCGAAGTTAAGGCCGTTTTCACCGTCGACCTCGGGGAATTCCGGCTCCCAGAACCGCCGCTGCGAGCAGTGGAAAATATCGACGCCCGCTTCCTTCAGCGGCAAAAGCCAGTCGGTCATCTCCTGCGGCGTGGTGGCGAGACGTACGGCGAAGTCCTGCTGCTTCCACTGGCTGAGGCGCAGAATGATCGGGAAGTCCGGCCCCACGGCAGCGCGCATGGCGGCCACCACGTCGGCGGCAAAACGCGCACGTTCCTTGAGGCTTGCGCCGCCATAGCGGTCTGCACGCTCATTGATCGCCTGCCAGAAGAACTGGTCGATCAGGTAGCCGTGTGCGCCATGGATCTCCAGCGTGTCGAAACCCAGTTCCTTCGTCGCGGCGGCAGCCGCGGCATAAGCGGCAAGCGTGTCGGCGATATCTTCATCGCTCATCGCCTTGCCGCGCGGCGTTGCCGGTGCCACGAGGCCGGAGGGGCTTTCGATGCCCTCGGCTTCCCACTCGGTCATGAAGCTCTTCACCGCACCCACATGCCACAGCTGCGGGCCCATCTTGCCACCGGCCGCGTGAACGGCGCCGATCACCTTGCGCCAGCCGGCAAGGGAAGCCTCGCCATGGAAGAAGGGGATGTTGGGTTCGTTACGGGCGCCCGGCCGGTTGATGGTCGTGCCTTCGGAAAGGATAAGCCCCACCTCGTTCTCGGCCCGGCGGCGGTAATAATCGACGACATTCTGCCCCGGCACGCCTTCCGGCGAGAAAGAGCGCGTCATCGGCGCCATGACGATGCGGTTCTTGAGCGTCAAGCTCTTGAGGCTGAAGGGCTGGAAGAGGGCGGAGGTGTCGGCGCTGGTTGTCTCGCGCGGCGCCATAAGGGTGTCGGTCATGAAAGTCAGTGTCCTTGCTGGAATGAGACCGACCGTATAAGTATACATCATATACCTAGGATCAATCAGGCACTTAACGGCTACCAGGTAGCCTCAAGGATACCGCCATGCCCGATACCGCCCTTTCGCCGGTGCTTTATGCCAGCTGCCCCAGTCGCCTGATCCTCGACCAGATCGCGGATAAATGGTCGGTCTTCATTCTCGGCGTGCTGTGCGGCGGGCCGCAGCGCTTCAACACCATCAAGCGCAGCCTTGAGGGCATCACCCAGAAGGCGCTGACCCAGACGCTGCGCCGGCTGGAGCGTAACGGCATCGTCGAGCGCCGCGTACTCGCCACCTCCCCGGTGGCGGTGGAATATTCGGTAACGCCCCTCGGCGTATCGCTCAAGGAGCCCTTCCAGGCACTCTATCGCTGGTCCATCGCCAACCATGAGGCGGTTGAGGAAGCGCGGCGCCTTTATGACGAACGGGCGGAGGGTTGACCCTCCGCCCGCTCCTTTTCCCTCTGTGACCGGCTTCTCAGAGCGCCTTGATATCCATCAGCTCCTGAAGCCTGACCGAGCCGCCGCTGCGGCTGCTCTTGAGCGCCGCAAGCCCCGTCAGCACCGACATGGCGCCTGCCCGTGAGCCGGCGCGCTGGCGCAGCGGGTCGTTGGAGCCGGGTTTGAAGATCATGTCGCGCATGCGGTTGTCGCCGCCGAAATGGCCGCCGGGCTGGTGCGGCATCCAGATGCGCTCGGGCTCGTGCTCGTCAAAGCTGCGCATCACCACGATCTCGTCGGCCGGCGGAGTGGTCCAGGTCTGCTTTTCATACTGGCGCATCTCGATGCGCCCCTTATGGCCGTTGAAGGCGATGTGGTGGCCTTCCATCGGCATATAGGTGTTGAGCGAGTAGCTTACCTTCACGCCGCTTTTGTATTTGATCGCGGCGACCATGGTGTCGGGAATGTCGATCTCCTCCCGGAACACGCAGGCGTCGCGCACATACCCGTCTACGGCAGACGGTTCTTCATAAAGCGCATCGAGGAACGGGTCGGCGGCAAGGTCGAAGAAATACGGACATTCGCCGGCGTGCGGACAGGTGCGGCAACGCTCGCCCCGGAAGGGGCCGTTCTTGCCATAATGCACCAGATCGCCAAAGGCCTTTACCTCAACCGGGTCGCTGTCGAGATACCAGTTGAGCAGGTCAAAATGATGGGTCGCCTTGTGGACGAAGAGGCTGCCAGATTCCGCCGTAAAGCCGTGCCAGCGGCGGAAATAATCCGCCCCGTGCCGGTTATCGAGATACCAGTGGAAATCGACCGAGGTGACGTCGCCGATGGTGCCGGCATCAATCAGTTCCTTCATCTTCGCCGCCGTGGGCGCGAAACGGTAGTTGAAGGAAACATCCACCCGCCGCCCGGTGCGCCGCTCCGCCTCACGGATGCGGGCGATCTTGTCGGTCGTCGTTGTCAGCGGCTTTTCGCTGATGACATCGGCGCCCGCTTCCATGGCGGCAACGATGATTTCGTCATGATTGCTGTCGCGGGTACAGACGATGACGAGTTCCGGCTTCTGCTCGACCAGCAGTTGGGCGAAGTCCCGGTAGAGCGGGGCACCGGAGCCCATCATCTGCCGCGCGCGTTCGGCGCGCATCAGGTTGAGATCGCAGATCGCCACCAGCTCCACATAATCGCCCCAGCCGGCCAGCAGTTCGCGGCCCCACATGGTGGTGCCACGGTTGCCGGTGCCAACCAGCGCATAACGCAGTTTCTTCTGTGTCCCGCTCATCGCGGCTTTCTCCCATCGTCCGGAAGGGCGGCCCGTCTTGTTACGGTCGCGGGCACGCCCCGATCTCTATGGCTTCAGCAAACAGTCAGGTAACGCTCGATTGCCGTTTTCAGCACTTCTTCGCCGGGGCGCTTCTCCCAGTTCTGGGAGGAGAAGATCTCTACCTCCTGCGGGCCCTTGAAACCGGCTTTTTCGATCATGGCGCGGATGGCTTTCAGGTCGATGATGCCGTCGCCCATCATGCCGCGGTCGGTCAGGATATGCTGGGTCGGCACCAGCCAGTCGCAGATATGATGGGCAAGGATCTGCCCGTTGCGTCCGGCGCGGGCAATCTGGGCTTCCAGATCCGGGTCCCACCAGACGTGATAATTGTCGATGGCAACCCCCACGCCGTCGCCCAGCGCATCGCACAGGTCGAGGGCCTGGCCCAGCATGTTGACGCAGGCACGGTCGGCCGCATAAGCGGGGTGCAGCGGCTCGATGGCGAGTGGCATGCCTGAGGCGCGGGCGTGCGGCAGGATGGCGGCAAGGCCATCGGCCACCTGGCTGCGTGCCAGCGGCATGTCGCGTGAGCCTTTGGGCAAACCGCCCACCACCAGCACGAGGCAGGGGGAGCCGAGCGCTGCCGCCTCGTCGATGGCGCGGCGGTTATCGTCCAGCGCCTTTTCAAGGCCGGCCTTGTCGGCAGCGGGGAAAAAGCCGCCGCGGCAATAACCGGTAAGGCGCATATTGTTGGATTTGACGATGCGCGCGGCTTCCTCCACCCCAGCCGCCGCCACATGCTCGCGCCAGGGCGAGATGGCGGTGACGCCATGGGCAAGGCAGGCATCGACAATGGCGCCGAAGCTGCCGAACTGGCGCACGGTGGCGAAATTGATCGACAGCCCTTCAAGGCTGCGCGCCTCGGCGGCGACATGGTTCATGGCACTTTCTCCCCGATGATTTTTGTCCCGATGATTTTTGTCGTTGTGGTGTCTTCATCCTTAAGCGCGGCAAACACCGCGCGCGCCGCCTTGCCGTCGACGCCAAGGCCGGGTGCGGCCAGCAGGCTGCCGAGGGCGATGTTCCCGCCCGTAATCACCAGTCGGGCGCGGCCATCCGTCGGGCGATAGAGGTCGCCATGGGCGGCCAGAAAAGCGGCGTTCTCGCGTGCGTTCGCCCCGGCCATGCCATCCACATAATGGTGGCCGTTACGCTCGACATGGCCGGCGCCGATAAGGGCGGCGAGCGCCAGATCCTGCTGCACGGCGATGCCGGCCTGCGTCGTCAGATCCTCGGCGGAGAGGAAATACCGGTCGGTCTTCTCTTCGGCGTTCCACTTCGCCGCGCGCATGGCGTTGAGGAGGGCGCGGTAGAAGCCCTTGCAGGATTTGCTGGAGATGCCGGTGTAACCGGCGGCCTTTGCTGCCGGGAAAGCGCCGATATCGCCGTCGCTTTCGTCAATCTCCAGCGCTACGCGGGCGCCGGCCTTGCGCACGCTGGCGCTAAGGGCGCGGGCACGGTTGATCGGCTGCTCGATAAAGAGCAGGCGGCTTTTGAGCGCGGCGAGGGCTGGTTCGGCGTCGATGCGGTCCAGAAGGTCCAGCAGCGCCGCTTCATCCTCATATTGTTCATTGCCATCCAGCGTGGCGCGGTAGTCCGGCAGCCGGTCCAGCACACCGGCGATAGATTTGAGGTGGGCGGTGTCAGCATCCGGTTGGCCGGAGAGCTTGAGTTTGAAGCGGGTGAGGCCATAAGCGGCGAGTTCGTCTTCCAGACATTCCGGCAGCCCGTCACCAACCCGCGGGCGGTTCGCCGCGTCCGCCGCCGTCAGCGCATCGGCAAAACCCACGGTGTGGCGGGCACGGATGACGGGAGCGGGGGAAAGGCGGGAGAGAAAACCGCGGATGTCGAAACCGGCAAGGTCCGGGGCCGTGGTGGCATCAATGCCGGCAATGTTGCGCCGCATGGCCTCCGCCACCGGCAGGCCGTGATGGCGGCAGAGGGCATCCAGCATCGCCCGGTCGATGAGGGCGAGGCCGAAACTGGCAATGAGCCCGCCAAGCCCCTCAGCGGCGGCGGCCTTGTGATGGGCGGCTTCCACCCGCGCATGCAGGGCAAAAGCAGCGCCGCTGCCGGCAGTGCTCATCGCGGCGATGGCAAGTTCCAGCGACTGGCGCAGCTGGGCTTCATTGTCGGCATTGTCGAGCGCGGGGTTCTTGTCGAACCATTTCGGCACCATCAGCTCGGCGGCATACCCGGTGGCACGGGCACCGCCGGCAAACTCCACCTCCGCCTCCACGAACAGCTGCCGCGCCTCGGTCAACGTCGCGACGCCGAAGCGGAAGGGCAGGCGCAGCATCACCGCCCGCTCGAAGGAGCGGGCGGTGATGAGGCGAAGGGTCGGGGCGCTGCTCGTCATGCGTCCATCAACCTTCAGATCACCCCGTGCAGGGCCATCAGCCGGGCCATGCGGGTGGCGGCAAGGTCGGGATCGCGCAGCACATTGGCCTTGTCGGCAAGGCGGAACAGCGTGGCGAGGTGCTTCAGCGAACGGGCGCTTTCCTGCCCGCCCACCATGCGGAAATGCTCCTGCAACCCGTTTAGCCAGGCCATGAAGACGACGCCGGTTTTGTAAAAGCGGGTCGGCGCCTTGAAGATATGGCGCGAGAGCGCCACCGTCGGCTCCAGAATGTCGAAGAACTCATTCTCGCTGCCGCGCCCGAGCGCCGCCAGCGCGCCGGAAGCGGCCGGAGCAATGGCATCGAAGATGCCGAGCAGCGCATCGCTGTGCCCCTGTTCGTCACCGGCGATGAGTTCGGCATAGTTGAAATCATCGCCCGTATACATGCGAACGCCTTTGGGCAGGCGCCGGCGCATGGAGATCTCCTTTTCCTTGGAAAGCAGGGAGATCTTGATGCCATCCACCTTGTCCGCATGCGCCGCCAGAATGTCGAGGCAGATATCCATCGCGGCTTCATGGTTCGGCTGGCCCCAATACCCTTCCAGTGCCGGGTCGAACATCTCGCCCAGCCAGTGGATGATGACCGGCTCCTTCACCTGGGACAGGATGCGGCCATAGACCTTTTCATAGTCCGCCGGCGATTGGGCGATGGCGGCAAGCGCGCGGCTTGCCATCAGGATGATGCGCCCGCCCGCGCCCTCCACCATCTCCACCTGCCCTTCATAGGCGCGGATGATGTCATCCAGCGTCAGGCCCGCCGCCGGCACCAGATGGTCGGTGCCGGCGCCGCAGGCAATCAGGGCATCGTCGCGGCCTTCGGCTTCCTTCAGCGCGCGGCGGATAAGCTCCTGTGCCTGCGGCCAGCCAAGGCCCATGCCGCGCTGGGCGGTATCCATCGCCTCGGCCACCCCAAGGCCGAGATCCCACAGGCTGTGGCGGAAGGCGAGGGTGCGTTCCCAGTCAATCGCCGGGTCAATCCAGGGATCATTATCGGCAAAGGCATCCGCCACCACATGGGCGGCGGCAAAAGCGATACGGGGAAAATCGCTCGCCCGGCGGCGCGCGATATCCGGCAGTTTGCCCGAGAGCCTGTAGCGCTCGATGGTGCCGTCTTCGGCGGGCAGCAGCAGCTCGGCCATCCCGTCAGCCCTCCAGCGACGGCACGTCGAGCCAGCGCCGCTCGGCCCAGGATTTGAGCCCGAGTTCGGCCAGCTGCACGCCCTTGGCGCCTTCCATCAACCCGTAGGGCCACGGCCCATCCTCGGCGATATGGCGCAGGAACATTTCCCACTGGGCCTTGAAGCCGTTTTCCGACGGCCAGTTGTCCGGCACCTCGTCCCAGGTGTTCATGAAATCGATGGTCTGCGGCTGGTCCGGGTTCCAGACCGGTTTGGGCGTGTTGACCCGGTGCTGTGTCCAGCATTTGGTCAGGCCCGCAACGGCGGAGCCATGGGTGCCGTCCACCTGGAAGGTCACCAGATCGTCGCGGCGCACACGCACCGCCCAGGAAGAGTTGATGTGGGCAATCACGCCGCCTTCCAGCTCGAAGGTGGCGTAAGCCGCATCGTCGGCATCGGCCTTGTAGCGCTTGCCGGCCTCGTCCACCCGTTCGGGAATGTGGGTAGCGCCAAGGCAGCTGACGGCCTTTACGCTGCCGAAGAGATTATCCAGCACGTAACGCCAGTGGCAGAGCATATCGAGGATGATGCCGCCGCCATCGGCGCTGCGGTAATTCCACGACGGACGCTGGGCGGGCTGCCAGTCCCCCTCGAACACCCAGTAACCGAACTCGCCGCGCACGGAGAGGATGCGGCCAAAAAAGCCACTGTCACGCAGCATGGCCAGTTTCTTGAGCCCGGGCAGGAAGAGCTTGTCCTGCACCACGCCATGTTTGATGCCGCTCTTCTCGGCAAGGCGGGCGACCTCAAGCGCGGTGGCGAGGTCATCGGCAATCGGCTTTTCGCAATAGACATGTTTGCCGGCCTTGATGGCGCGGGTCAAAAGCCCGGCGCGCATCTGGGTGGTGCCGGCATCGAAGAAGAGGATGTCATCCGGATTGGCGAGCGCGGCGTCCAGATCGTCGCCCCAACGCTCGATGCCATGGGCGCGGGCGATGGCGCCCACCTTCTCCTTGTTGCGGCCGATCAGGATCGGGTCCGGCATCAGCCGGTCGCCATTCTTCAACAGCACGCCGCCCTGGTTGCGGATGGCGACGATGGATCGGATGAGATGCTGGTTAAGGCCCATGCGGCCGGTGATGCCATGCATGATGAGTCCCAGACGGGCCATCATAGTCCTCCCTCGTTTTTCGATTTTTATCAGCGGCAAGGGGCGCTTGGGCCCGGCCGCGTACATTTGTAACCGTATGGTTATAAGTTGCTGCCGGTTTCCGCTGCTTGTCAATGGCCCTCGCCGGGGCGAGATGCCTGTCTGCGCCAATGCTGCGGGCGCGAGACTATGTAAAAAGCGCCGCCCGGCTGGGGCGGCGCTCATGGTGCGACAAAAGCTCTTCGCGGGTGCGGCGAGAGGGGAAGGCACGGGGAGAGGGATCAGGCCCTGACGTGTGCCAGCGTCACCTCGGCGATGTGGTTGCCCCACTGCTCCAGCGCGTCCGGTGCCTCCAGGTCGCGGTTGAAGATGGTGGAGAGCGTGTAGCGGTTGTTGAGGTAGAAGAAGCCCAGCGCCGCGATGGTGAGATAGACGCCGACCGGATCGAGTCCGGGCTTGAAGACGCCGCTTGCCGCCCCGCGCGCCAGCACGCTTTCCAGCTCGATGATGAGGTTGGAATGCATGGATCTGATTTTGGTGGAGCGCTTGAGATACCGCGCCCGCATCTGGTTTTCAGCTGCAAGAAAACCAAGAAATTCAGGATGATCGAGGAAATAATGCCAGGTGAAGAGGGCAAGCTCGCGGATGCCGTCTTCCGGGTCGCGGCGTGTCAGATCCAGCCGGTGTTCGGCATGACGAATCGAAAAATAGGCTTCTTCCAGCACCGCCAGATAGAGCGCCTCCTTGTCGCCGAAATAGTGGTAGAGCATGCGCTTGTTGGTGCCGGCGCGCCTTGCAATCACATCGATGCGCGCCCCGCCCATGCCCTTTTCGGCGAACTCCTGCGTTGCGGCGGCCATGATGGCCGCAGCCGTCCGCTCCGGGTTGCGCGTTACCCGGGTGCGACGTTTGGGGGCAGGGGCCGCCTGCGCGCCGGCTTCCAAATCCGCCGCAGCCCCCGGATCGCGGGGCATTTCCGTATTCTGGTCTTCATCGTCGTTCGTCGTCACGGCTCATATCCCGGCTGGAAGGCAAGGGGGCGGTCCTTGACAAGCCTTCTCGTTGGTGCGCTACTTGTAACCGAATAGTTATAAGCCGGCAATAAAGTCGGCCATAGCGGACCCGATAGAGGCCGCATTTTCCTTGTGGGAGGAAACGGATGACTGACTTCAAACTCAGCAGGCGCACTGTTCTTGGCACCAGCGCCCTTTTTGCCGCCGCCAGTGCCCTCGGCGGCATGCCGGCCCTTGCCGCCACGCGGCTTCGCCTGCTGTGGTGGGGCTCGCAGGAGCGCGCCGACCGCACCAACAAGACCGTCGAGGCCTACAAGAAGGCCGCGCCCGACGTCAGCATCGATGGCGAGTTCCTGGGCTGGAACGATTACTGGACCCGCCTTGCCACGCAGGTTGCCGGTCGCAACGCGCCCGACCTGATCCAGATGGACTATCGTTATGTCTTCGAATATGCCCGCCGCGGCTCGCTGCTGGCGCTCGACGATTATCTCGGCAAAAGCCTGAAGATCGACGATTTCGGCAAGGACAACATCGATAGCTGCCGCGTGGACGGCAAGCTCTACGGCGTCAATCTCGGCGTCAATTCCAGCGCCGCCTTCTTCGATATCGGTGCCTGGTTCGATGCCGGCGTGCCCGCGCCCAGCCATGGCATGAGCTGGCAGCAATATTTCGACAATTGCGTTGCCTTCGCCAAGGCCAACAAGCGCAAGAACTTCTATGCCAGCGTCGATGCCAGCGGCATTGAGCCGAGCTTCGAGCTCTGGCTGCGCCAGCTCGGCAAGTCGCTTTACAACGATCAGGGCAAGCTGGGCTACACCGCGGAGGATGCGGCCGCCTGGTTCCAGTACTGGACCGATCTGCGCAAGGCCGGTGGCTGCGTCACCGCCGATATCCAGGCGCTCGACAAGCTCAGCATCGAAACCAGCCCGCTGACCACCGGTTATGCGGCGACGGGCTTTGCCCACTCCAACCAGTTTGTCGGCTTCCAGAAGCTCAGCAAGGCCAAGCTCGGTATTGCCCCCTATCCGGTCAAGCCCGATGGCAAGCCGGGCCACTACATGAAGCCCTCGATGATGATGTCGATCTCCGCCGCCACCGCCTCGCCGGATGCCGCGGTGGCTTTCGTCAACTTCATGGTCGAGAGCACGGATGCGGCGCAGGAGCTGGGCGTGGAGCGCGGTGTGCCGGCCTCGGCCGGCATGCGCGACGTGGTCACGCCGATGCTGGATGAGCCGGGCCAGATGGTCGTCGACTATATCGGCAAGCTCTCCGATCTCGCGGGCCCGCTGCCGCCGGCACCGCCCAAGGGCGCGGGCGAAATCGCCTTCTCCCTGCAGCGCATCAGCCAGGAAGTGGCGTTTGAAAGCTCCTCGCCGGCCGAGGGCGGCAAGCAGCTGGTTACCGAAGCCAACTCGATCCTCGAAAGAGCGTAAGAGCAATGAGTTCTGCGTCGTCCCCCGTGACGGCGCCGGCCAGCGGGAGGGGCTATGCTCCTCCCGGACGGCTGGGCCGTATCCTCTCCCGCAACGGGCCGGGCTATCTGTTTCTGCTGCCCTGGCTCATTGGTTTCTTCGGTCTCACGCTGGGCCCGGCGCTGTCGTCGCTTTACCTTTCCTTCACCGACTATGACCTGATTCAGGCGCCCAACTGGGTTGGCCTTGCCAATTATGTCCGCATCGCCACCGCCGATCCCAAGTTCAACGCGGCGATGCATGTAACCTTCCTTTATGTGGCGCTGTCGGTGCCGCTGAAGCTGATGTTCGCGCTTGCCGTCGCCATGGCGTTCAACCGCGGTATCGCCGGCCTGCCGCTCTATCGCGCCATCTTCTATCTCCCCTCCCTGCTGGGCTCGAGCGTCGCCATCGCCGTGCTGTGGCGCCAGCTGTTTGCTGCCGACGGGCTCGTCAACGGCATGCTCGCCTGGTTCGGTTTCCAGGGCCCGAGCTGGATCTCCAATCCGCATTATTCGCTCTATACGCTGGTGGTGCTGTCGGTCTGGCAGTTCGGCTCGCCGATGATCATCTTCCTTGCCGGCCTGCGGCAGATCCCGGGCGACCTTTACGAGGCGGCGGAGATCGATGGTGCATCGAACTGGCGCAAGTTCTGGCGCATTACCCTGCCGCTGCTGACCCCGGTCATCTTCTTCAATTTCGTTGTGCAGACGATTGATGCCTTCAAGGCTTTCACCCCGGCCTTCATCATCTCCGAAGGCACCGGCGGGCCGATCAATTCCACGCTTTTCTACACGCTCTATCTCTATCAGGAGGCGTTCGGCTTCTTCCGCATGGGCTACGCCTCGGCGCTGGCCTGGATCCTGGTGATCATCATCTCGCTCTTCACCGCCTTCGCCTTCCTCAGCTCCAGATACTGGGTGCATTACGATGAATAGGCCGCCGATCCCGCGCGGGCCCGGTGCCGCCCGTCATTCCATCCGCCGCTCGGCCTTCATCCATGCCGGGCTGATCGTGGCCTCCTTCGTCATGCTCTATCCGCTCTTGTGGATGCTGTCGGGCTCGCTGCGGCCGGAGAACGAGATTTTCGGCGGCAGCTCGCTCATTCCCTCGCATATCAGCCTCGATGCCTTCGTGCGCGGGTGGAACGGCCTGCAGATCAGCTTCGGCACCTTCTTCTGGAATTCGCTCGTCATCTCGGTGCTGGCGACCATCGGCAATGTGTTTGCCTGTTCGCTCACGGCCTATGCCTTCGCCCGGCTCAAGTTCCGCGGCCGTAATTTCTGGTTCGCGCTCATGCTGGGCACGCTGATGCTGCCCTATCACGTCACGCTTATCCCCCAGTACATCCTCTTTCTCGACATGGGGTGGGTGAACACCATCCTGCCGCTGGTGGTGCCGAAATATCTGGCAGTCGATGCCTTCTTCATCTTCCTGATGGTGCAGTTCTTCCGCGGCATCCCGCGCGAGCTGGACGAGGCGGCGATGATGGATGGCTGCAGCGCCTGGCGCATCTACCGCAAGATCATGCTGCCGCTGTCGCTGCCGGTGATGGCCACGGCCGCCATCTTCTCCTTCCTGTGGACCTGGGAGGATTTCTTCGGCCCGCTCATCTACCTCAACGACATGAAAAGCTACACGGTGCAGATCGGCTTGCGCACCTTTGTGGACTCAACCGGCAGCTCTGACTGGAGCTCGCTGTTTGCGATGTCGATCCTGTCGCTGATCCCGATCTTCCTCTTGTTCCTGTTCTTCCAGCGAGCCCTCATCGAAGGCATCGCCACCACCGGCATGAAACGCTGATGCCGGGCGGGCGAGGGCGCCCGACCCCCGAGGTTTCCTGCGGTTTCCTGCCCCAGAACTTACCCAGATAAAGGGAAACGCCATCATGAGTTCCGTGCGTTTCGTGGCTGTCGGTATCAACCACGATCACATCAACGGCCAGATCAAGGCGCTGACCAATGCCGGCGCCGAACTGGCAGGCTTTTATGCCGAAGAGGATGATCTCGCCGCCGCCTTCATGGGCCGTTATGCCGGCGTGCCGCGCCTTGACGATCCGCGCCGGGCCTATGACGACAAGTCCGTCGGCCTCGTCATCAGCGCAGGTATTTCTGCCCGCCGCGCCGGCATCGCCATCGATGCGATGCGCGCCGGCAAGGACGTGATGCTGGATAAGCCGGGCATGACCAGCCTCGAACAGTTGGCCGCCGTCAAGGCCGCGCAGCAGGAGACGGGCCGCATCCTCTCCATCATGTATTCCGAGCATTTCGAGGTTGGCGCCACGGTCAAGGCCGGGGAGCTGATCGCCGCCGGGGCGATTGGGGAGGTGGTCAATATCGTCGGCCTCGGCCCCCATCGCCTGCGCAAGGCGGAGCGGCCGGGCTGGTTCTTCAATCGCGCCGAATATGGCGGCATCCTTTGCGATATCGCCTCGCATCAGGTGGAGCAGTTCCTGTTCTTCACCGGGGCGGAGGATGCCGACATTCTCTCGGCCAGCGTTGCCAACATTGCCAATCCGGACAAGCCCGAGCTGCAGGATGTCGGCGACATGCATCTGCGCGCGCTCAAGGGCGGCAAGCCCGGCGCCAGCGGTTATATCCGCGTGGACTGGATGACGCCGCAGGGCCTGCCGGTGTGGGGCGACGGGCGCCTTACCATCATCGGTACGGAGGGCTATATCGAGCTGCGCAAATATATCGACATCGCCGGCAAGCCGGGCACGGACCATCTGTTCCTTGCCGATGCCAAAGGCCTGCAGCACATCGATGCCAGCAAGACGCCTCTGCCCTATGGCCCGCAGCTGCTGGCCGACATCCGCGACCGCACCGAAACCGCGATGCCGCAGTGGCGCTGCTTCAAGGCCATGGAAATTTCGCTGAAGGCGCAGGCCCATGCCGAAGCTGCCGCAGCCACCGCCCGAAAGGTCGCCTGAGATGTCAAAAATCCTGAAAGTCGCTGTTGTCGGCGGCGGTATCGGCCGCTTCCACATCGTGGAGGGGTATCAGCCCTTCCCGGAGCTTTTCGAAGTCACCGTGCTGTGCGATCTCGACGACGCCCGGCTGGAGAGCCTTGGCAAGGAATTCAGCATTCCGCGCCTGACCAAAAGCTTTGAAGAAGTGCTGGCCATGCCGGACATCGACATCATCGATGTCTGTACCCCGCCCGGCCTGCACAAGCCGATGGTTCTGGCCGCGCTTGCCGCCGGCAAGCATGTCATCTGCGAAAAGCCGCTTGCCGGCTCGATTGCCGATGTGGACGAGCTGATTGCGGCGGAGAAGAAATCGAAGGGCAAGCTGATGCCCGTCTTCCAGTACCGTTACGGCGACGGGGTGCAGAAGGCGCGCGCCATCATCGAGGCCGGCATTGCCGGCAAGCCTTATCTCGGCACGGTGGAGACGCTGTGGAAACGCACTGCCGACTATTACGCCGTGCCCTGGCGCGGCAAGTGGGCGACGGAGCTGGGCGGTGTGCTGATGACCCATGCCATCCACGCCCATGACCTGATGGTTTATCTGATGGGGCCGGTGACCTCGCTCTTTGCCCGCGTGACCACCCGCGTCAACGCCATCGAGGTGGAGGATTGCGTCAGTGCCTCCTGGCTGATGGAAAGCGGCGCGCTGGTGACCGCCAGCGCTACGCTCGGCTCACAGGAAGAAATCAGCCGCCTGCGCCTTTGTTTTGAGAACGTGACCTTCGAGAGCAATCACGAGGCCTATTCCCCAGGGGACGATCCCTGGCAGATCATCCCGGCTAATGAGGCGATTGCCGCCCGCATCGACGCGCTGCTCAGGAACTGGAAACCGTCGGGCCGGCGCTATGGCGGGCAGATGCCGGCTTTCCATGCCGCGCTGACAGCCGGCGGGCCGCTGCCGGTTACGGCGGCGGATGCCCGGCGCTCGCTGGAGATGGTGACGGCCTTCTATCATTCCTCGGAGACGGGGCGTGATGTGGGGCTGCCGCTCAGTGCCGATCATCCCAAATATCATGGCTGGCGCCCGGCTGCGGCCAGCGCGGCCGAATAAACCGGGCCTTAGACAGCAAGAGAAAAGGGGCCGCAGGCAAAGCCATAGAAGCCGCCGCGGCCCCGCCAGAGGAAAAGACCTTTCGGGAGGAAGGATTTGATGTCGACGAGCATCCAGTTGAACAAGGTGGTGAAGGCGTACGGGCCGCTGCGGGCGATCAAGGGGATCGACCTTTCCATCGAGCCCGGCGAATTCACCGTCTTTGTCGGCCCGTCAGGCTGCGGCAAGTCCACGCTCCTGCGCATGATCGCCGGCCTTGAGGAAATCTCCGACGGCGATCTGCTGATCGATGGCGAGCGCATGAACGAGGTGGCGCCCTCCCGGCGCGGCATCGCCATGGTGTTCCAGTCCTATGCGCTTTATCCGCATATGAGCGTCTACAAGAACCTCGCTTTCGGCCTTGAGACCATGGGGGCGAAGAAGGACGAGATCGATCGCAAGGTGCGCCATGCGGCCGAAATCCTGAAGATCGACAGTTACCTGCAGCGCCGCCCCAAGGCGCTTTCCGGCGGCCAGAGGCAGCGCGTTGCCATTGGCCGCGCCATCGTGCGCGAGCCGCGCATCTTCCTCTTCGACGAGCCGCTCTCCAACCTTGATGCCGAGCTGCGCGTGCAGATGCGCGTGGAGCTTTCCCGCCTGCACCAGCAGCTGGGCAATACGATGATCTATGTGACGCACGATCAGGTGGAGGCCATGACCATGGCCGACAAGATCGTGGTGCTGCGCGACGGGCAGGTGATGCAGGTGGGCAAGCCGCTCGACCTCTATAACCGCCCGGCCAACCAGTTCGTCGCCGGCTTCATCGGCTCGCCGAAGATGAATTTCCTGCCGGCAAAGCTGGCGGGTAATGCCGGCGCTGCGGGTGAGGGGGCGACCCTGGAAGTTGCCGGCACCAGCCTGCCTTTCGGTCGCGCGCTGCCGCCAGCCCTTGCCGGCGAGGCCCTGACCTTTGGCGTGCGCCCCGAGCACATCACTGTGGGCGGGGAGGCGGGCGTGTTTCTGGGCGAGGTGGAAGTGCAGCTGGTCGAACATCTCGGCGGCCAGACGGTGCTTTATGTCTCCACCAAAGGCGGCGAGATGCTCACCGTTGTTATCGACGGCCAGATGCGGGTCACGCATGGCGAGAAGGTTGCGCTGCGCGTCGATCCGGCGCTCTGCCATCTCTTCAATGCGGAGGGGCTGGCGATAGCGGCTTGAAGAGAGTTTCTAGCCGCTCGCCTGCTTCACAAAATCCACAAACGCCCTGAGCGCCGCCGGTAACTGCCGGCGGCTGGGGTAGTAGAAGAAAAAGCCCGGATAGAACGGGCACCAGTCTTCCAGCACCCGTATCAGCCGCCCTTCGGCGACCAGGGTTTCGGTCTGGCTGTGGAAGGTGAAGGCGAAGCCGGCGCCTTGCGTGGCGGCAAGGGGCATCATGTCCATGTCGCTGAGGGTGACCGGGCCGTTTACCTCCACCTCCACCGCTTCGCCGCCACGCCCGAATTCCCAGCGGTAAAGCGTGCCGCTGGCGTAGCGAAAGCGGATGCAGGGCAGCTTTTGCAGATCATGCGGTACCAGCGGCCGGCCGACGCGCGCGATCAGGTCGGGCGTGGCCACGACGCTGAAGCGCTGGCGGGGGCCAAAGGGCAGGGCGATCATGTCCTGTTGCAGCATTTCGCCGAAGCGGATGCCGGCATCGAAGCCGCCGGCCACGATATCCACCAGCCGGTCCTCCACCACGATATCCAGCTCGATCTCCGGATAGGCGGTGCGGAAACGCCCGAGCATTGGCAGCAGCCCGATGCGGGCCGCCGAGCGCGGCACGTTGAGGCGCAGCAGGCCGCTCGGGCTGCCGCGATAGCGGTTGAGATCATCCAGCGCGTCGTCAATATCGAGAAAGGCCGGGCGCAGGCGCTTGTAGAGCCGCTCGCCGGCTTCCGTCAGTGCCACGCTGCGGGTGGTGCGGTTGAAGAGCCGTACATCCAGCCGCTCCTCCAGCGCGCGCAGGGCATGGCTGAGCGCAGAGGGCGTCACCCCCAGCTCGACAGCGGCCTGGCGGAAACTCAAATGCCGGGCGATGGCGAGAAACATCGCAAGTTCAGCGTGGGAGGATATTTTAATTGATGAGCAGCATTCAGCAAGGACTGGAGAAATAAGACGATTATTTCACCTAAGGCGCAAGGCTAACGTCTCCCCAAGGCCGCTGTGGCCGGTTCTGACCCGCCCGGTTTTGGGCTCTTGCATCAGTGAAGGGAGATCATCATGCGCGTCTGGTTCATCACGGGAGCATCCCGCGGTTTCGGTGCCCTTATCGCCCGGGAAGCCCTTGCCCAGGGCGACGCCGTCGTGGCCGCAGCCCGCAATCCGAAAACGGTGACCGAGCGGCTTGGCGAGCATGCCAACCTGCTGCCGGTGCGTCTGGACGTCACAAACGAGGAAGAGGCCCACGCCGCTGCCAAAGCCGCGGTCGAGCGTTTCGGCCGCATCGATGTACTGGTCAACAATGCCGGCTTCGGCCTGCTGGGCGCCGTTGAGGAGTCCACCACCGCCGAGGTGGAAGCGGTCTACCGCACCAACGTCTTCGGCCTTGTCGGGGTGACCCGGGCTGTGCTGCCGCATCTGCGCCGCCAGCGCTCCGGCCACATCCTCAACATCTCCTCCGTCGGCGGTTATCGCGCCTATATGGGCTGGGGCATCTATGGCTCCACCAAGTTTGCGGTGGAGGGCATCAGCGAAGCGCTGGCGATGGAGGTAAAGCACCTCGGCATCAAGGTCACCGTGGTGGAGCCCGGTTTCTTCCGCACCGATTTCCTCGATGAAAGCTCGCTGAGTGTCAGCCCGCGTATCATCGCGGATTATGCCGAAAGCACCGGCGCCATGCGTGAGTTTGCCGCCAGCCACAACCATGCCCAGCCGGGCAATCCGGCCAAACTGGCAAGTGCGCTTATGGTTCTGGTGGCCAACGACAACCCGCCCCTGCGCCTGCCGCTTGGCAGCGACACCGTCGCGGCGATTGAAGCCAAGAACGCCTATGTCGCCGACGAGCTGGCGACTTGGCGCGATCTGGCGGTATCGACGGACTTTGCCGCGGAGGATGCGGCCGCCTGAGGGCGCCGGCTTCTAGCCGCCAAAAGCCCCGGCCAGCGATGGTCGGGGCTTTTTGTTGCTATGCCATGCCGCCTTTTTGCCTGCCTTTACCGTCTCCTGCGTATCAAGCCCGGGTGAATGGAAAAGGGCAGGGCACGTGGCGAATTATACTCCCGCCGAGACGAGTGCGATCTACGAGGCGGAAAACACCTTTTATTTGCGGGGAGCCCCCTCGCGCCTCGGCAAGCTGCTGGCGCATTACGAGCTGTACCGGATGATCGAAGGGCTGCCGGGAGCGGTGGTGGAGATGGGCGTCTACAAGGGCGCCTCGCTTGTGCGTTTCGCGACCTTCCGCCATCTGCTGGAAAACAACTTCTCCCGCCCGATTTATGGCTTCGATGCTTTCGGGGCATTTCCGCGCGGGGAGGTGGCCGGCTGCGCCGACCGGGCCTTTATCGAGCGCTTCGAGGCGGCCGGAGGGGAGGGGATTTCCCGGGCCGGGCTGGCGACCATTCTGGCGGAGAAGGGTTTCGCCAATATCAGCCTTGTGGAAGGCAATATCTTCGAGAGCCTGCCCCGTTTCCTTGTCGAGCATCCGGCGGAACGGATCGCGCTGCTGCATCTCGACCTTGATGTTTATGAGCCGACCGCTTTTGCCATCGAGCAGCTTTTGCCGCGGATGGCGCCGGGCGGGCTGATCGCTTTTGATGATTATGGCCTTGTCGAGGGCGCGACCCGGGCGGCCGACGAACTCTGTGCCCGGCTGAGCAAGGGCATTTCAAAACTCCCGCATTATGTCGTGCCGACCTTCCTCCGGGTGTGACTAAGGGGGCCGGGAACGGCCTTTTATCTACCTGCACTACCCACGGCGGTTTTTCAGCATCCGCTGCGCCAGTTTTCTCCCGCCCCACCCGTATAAGGCTGGAAGGGGAGACTAATGAGCGACTTGTCTGGTCTGGAAGGCGCTATCGGCCAGGGGCACGTGGGGATCGTGTCCTTCGATGTGTTCGACACGCTGCTTTACCGCAAGGTGTCGAGCCCCGACGGGGTTTATGCCGCCACGGCCGGCATCCTCGGCGTCGACCCCCGGCTTTTCTGCCAGTATCGCCGCATTGCCGAATTCACCGCCCGCAAGGCGGTGCCGGGCCTTGAAGCCACCATTCATGAAATCTATGCCGCTTTTCCCGTCGGCCGTTTCGGCTGGGGAGAGGAAAAACGCGGCGAACTGGTCGAGGCGGAGTTTGCAGCCGAGATGGCGCTCTGTTTTGCCAACACGGACATGCTGGCGATTGCCGGAAGCTGCAAGGCGGCGGGCGCCAGCATCGGCGTGCTGTCGGATACCTATTGGGGCAACGGGCTGCTGGCGCGGCTGCTGGTTGCCAAATGTCCCGGCCTCACCTTCGATTTCATTTATGCCTCCAGCGATCACCGCGCCTCCAAGGCCGGCGGTCTGTTTCGCCGGGTTAAGGCTGACATGGCGATTGCCGATGCCGGCAGCTGGATGCATTGGGGCGACAATCCCGGTGCCGATGTGGCAGCGGCGGAAAAGCTGGGCATCCGTGCGGTGCATTTTCCGCAAGGGGCGCCGCTGCACCAGAGCCTGCGCGAGCGCGAGGTGCGGATGACGCGCCTTGCCCCGAATGGCGGGGATGCCGCGCTGGTGGATGGCGGCATGGAGATTCTGCGCCGTATCGCCAGCCATGATGAGGCCTTTGACGATCCGTTCCATGCCGTGGGCGCGAGTGTGCTGGGCCCCGTGCTCACCACCTTCATCTACGACGTCTCCCGCCGGTTTGCCGCGCTCCGGGCACGCAATCCCAAGGCCCGCATCGCCTTTCTGGCGCGGGACGGATTTTTGCCCTACCGCCTGTGGCGCGCGGAGGGGATGCCGGAGGCGGCCTATGTCGATCTCAACCGCCGGGTGACGCTGATTGGCGCTTCGGCCGATGTCGGCCGGATCGCCAGTTTCCTCAGCCGGCTTGACCGGGTGATGCTGCCAGGGTTGGAGAGTTTTCTCGGCCTGCGCAGCCCGGCGCTGGAGGCGTATTTTTCGGCCTGCCCGGACGGCGTTGCCGATGCCGCGGAGCTGGCCGAAGCCCTGCCGAGCCTGCTCGGAAACCGCGACCTTTCCGCTTCCGCCGCCCTCGTGCGCCGGCAGATTGTGCTGCATCTGGAAAACCGCATTGCGGATTTTGCCGACTGCGGCGACCTGATGCTGGTCGATATCGGCTATACCGGCACGGTGCAGAAAAGCCTGCGGGAAGTGCTGGATCTGGAAGGCATCTCCACCCGGCTGCATGGCGTCTACCTGCTGCCCTCGGACGAGGATTTGCAGGAACTGGCGCCGGGTGATACTGCGGGCGGTCTGATTGATGATCGTGTCGTCCTGCCATCGCTCAAGCGTTGCCTGCTGCGCAACGTGGCGGTGCTGGAACAGCTGATGAGCGAACCGGTCGGCTCCGTGCGCGAATATCGCGGCGGCGAGCCGGTGCGAGAGGTGGAGGTACGATCCTCCCACCAGCTGCGCCTGATGCTGCGTGCCCATGAAGGCGCACTTTCCTTCAGCCAGCTGGCGGCGGCGCAGCGGGCGGCGGGCCTTGACCCCTTTGCCAATCTCGACACCGCAACCCGCGCCGCGGCTGTCACGCTTGCCCGTTTCCTGCTCTGGCCGCTGCCGCAGGAGGTGGAGGCCTTCTCCCGGCTCGACCATGACATCAATCTTGGCACCGTCGGGCACGTGTCGCTGGTAGACGGGGCGGCGATTGCCGCCCTAGGCGCCGTGCATCAGCAATCCGCACTCTTCACCGCCACGGAACCGCCGATGTGGCTGGCTGCAAGCCTCGCCGTTGCCGATCCGCAGCTGGCTTATCCCTACCTGCTCTGGAGCCATGGCGCCGGCGGCGAAATGGCGGTAGGCGAAGAGGTGGTGGGCGACATGATGGCCACGCTCTTTCGCGGACAGGAGGGGGCGCAGATCTCCGTGCCGCTCGTGCGCCTTGCCAGCGGGGACTATCGCGCCCGCCTGCCGGTTTCGGCGCGTTATCGCGGCGATGTGGCGGCGCTGCTGCTCGGCGATATCGCCAGCGGCGGGTTTGTGCGCTCGCTGGCTTTCCAGAGCGGCCCCGGCGCCGGGGCCGCCATGAAGGCACCGCCGCGCCTTATCGATCTTTCGCTGATGCGCGGCCTCGGCCTCGACATCGCCGGCGGCGTTTTCCGCTGCCTCGGGCCGGAGGCGCATCTGCTGCTGCCCGTGCCGGCGGGGGAAGATACCGCCGTGCTCACCCTTACTTTTGCCTGCCTGCCTCCGCGTGAGGCAGCGGCGAGCGAACCTGCCAGGAAAGGCAAGGACGCCTACGCGTGAAGAGGTCTCAAGGTATGAGAGTTGTCGCCTTCGTCCCCGCCAAGGGCACCAGCGAGCGGATCTGGAACAAGAATGTCAGCCTGCTCGATGGCAAGCCGCTCATCCTGCACACGCTGGAAAAGCTGTGCGCCATAGACGCCATCGATCTGGTGGTGCTCGATACGGAGAGTGAGGAACTCTGGCAACTGGCGGCCGAATTGCCGGTGCAGCGCCTGCGCCGCGACCCGGCGCTCGCCACCAACGCCACCGACGGGCACGAGCTTTTCCTCAATGAGGTAAAGCATATCGATGCCGACATCTGCCTGCAGGTGCTCTGCACCGCCCCCTTCGTGGCGCCCGCCACCATCCGCAAGGCCATCGATATCCTGACCGAGCGGCCGGAGGTGGATTCCGTGCTGCTGACCCGGCGCGAAAAACAATACCGCTGGGAAAATGGCCGGCCGGCCTATGGCGAAGGCCGCGTGCCCAACAGTGTCGATCTGCCGGCAACTGTCATCGAGGCCATGTCCTTCTACGCCATGCGGCGGGATGCGGCGCTCGATACCGGTAAGCGTTATGGCCGCAATCCGGTGCTGCTGGAAGCCGGGCCGATGGAGAATATCGACATCAACCAGCCGGAGGATTTTGCCCTTGCCGAGCTGGTGGCCGCCGGTCAGCGCGAGAAGGAACAGCTGCGCCTTGCCACCATCAGGGAGGTGCTTTCCAGCCCCATGCTCTCCGACATTCTCGACGATCTCGGGCATGACGGGGTGGTGCATGGCCTCCGGCCCAATATTTCCGGCGCCCGCTTCTTTGGCCGTGCCAAGACGCTGAAACTGCGTGCGCTGGAAGCCGGGGAGGATTATCGCGGCATCTATGATGCGCTGGAGACCTATCGCGGCATTGTGCCCGGCGATGTGGTGGTGGTCGAAAACGGCATGCCGGGATTTGCCTATTTCGGCGAGCTGAATGCCCGCCTTGCCCGCCGCTGCGGCGCCGTGGGTGCGATCATTGACGGCATGACGCGCGACAGCGCCGATGTCGCCCGGCTGGAGCTGCCCGTCTTTGCCCGCGGCAATAACTGCGCCGATGTGCGCCGCCGGGCGACCGTGGAGCATTTCAACCGCCGCATCCTCATCGGCGGCGTGATGGTGCGCCCCGGCGATCTTATATTCGCCGATGGTGACGGTGTTGTCGTCATCCCGCGTTATCTGGAAGAGCGCGTGCTCGACATGGCGCTGGAAAACGCCCGGCGCGAGCGCGCCATTGCCTGCGATATCGCCCTTGGCATCGAGACGGATAGCATCCTCTCGCGCCAGGGCGAGTTCTAGGCCCGGGGCCGGGGAGGGCGGAGCGGCGCCATGCGCATCCTCGTCCATTCCGAGCCGATGGTGCTGTGCGGCCATGCCCACCATCTGTGGTTCTGGCAGGACATGCTGCTGCGCATCGCCGGCCAGGTGACGGCGCGCGGTGTGCCGCAATTCACCAGCTTTCATCTTGTTGCCAATCTGGCGATGGCGGACCGGGCTTCCACCCGCCAGCGCCTGCCGGTCTCGCAGGTAACCGTCATGCCCGGCGCCCTGCTGGCGGATGCCACCGGTTTGGGCCCGGCCGGGGCGCTGAAGGCACTGGCAGACGGCAATACGGCGGTGGTCGATGCGATGGCCGAGGTCTACAGGGCCTTGCTGCCGCCCGGGCATTTTGACCTTGTGCTGACCAATTCGCCCAGTGCCGCGCTGTGGCACAGGCTCTATCCCGGCTCGGTGGTGCTGCATGCCGAAGGCGGGCCGGTGACGCGCGCGCCTTACCCCTTCCTCTTCTTTCTCGATCCCTGGGGCATGTATGGCAGCTCTGCCCCGGCACGGCTTGGCCTGTGGCCGGGCGGGGCGGAGGATGGCTGGCTTGAGGATATGACGCTGGGCTGGCGGCGGCAGATGTCACCGGCTTCCCGTGCCGGCCGCAAGGTCACGGCGCTGCGCGAGCGCTGGCAGAAACTCATCCTGCTGCCCTTGCAGTTCAGCGGCCATTTCGGCTGGACGCAGCATAGCGGCTTTGCCCATCAGGGTGCCTTCTTCTGGGATTTCATCGAACGCATTCCGCCGGAATGGGCGGTGATCGTCACCGAGCATGAAATCTCCAAACTGGTGGGGGAGGCTGTCGATGCCCATACCCGCCATCTGGTCAGCAAATATTATCCGAACGTTATTTTTGCAGACACCGCGCTCATGGGCCTCACCGGGCAGTCGCTGGTGCCGCTGGTGGATATCATCGCCAGCGTCAGTTCCTCCGTCGGGGTGCAGGCGGCCCTGCACGGCATCCCCCTGCTGGCTCTGGGCAACAGTCATCTCGCGACTTACGCCACCTGGACCAGCGTGGGCGATATGCTGGAGCAGCCCGACCGGCAACCGCCGCCGATGGCGGGTGCGCTTTCCTGGCTGCTGACGGACTACTCCATGCCGCTTTCCCGCAGCCTTGATGGTGTGTTTCTGGAAGAGCGGCTGCTCTCGCTGATGCGCGGCTATCGCAAATGGAAGCTGGACCCCTCGCCGGAGCGCATGCGCCGTACCTTCAGCCCTGCCGCCGGTGATCTGGGGGACCTTGTTGCCGGTGTTACGCAGCGCGAGCTTTTGCCGGCCTGGTGACGCCGATTGCCGGAAACATCCATCCGTATGTGATTGGCAACCAAACCAGATTCCCGCTTGGGTTGTTGCTAGAATTCGGGCTCTATTCCGTCATCATAAGAACGAGGAAGGCAGGTCATCCTGCCTTTCCGGCTTCTTTGGGGGGAAAGAGCATGCTGCGCGCCGCATCACGTCCATTCGCGATCCTGGCCTTGTCGATGTGGGCCCTGACGGGCCTCCCGGCCGCCGCAGCAACCCAGCCGCAAAGCGGCGAGGGGCAGACCATCAAACCCAGCTTTGACTGTTCCGGCAGGCTGAACCCGCTGGAAACCCTGATCTGTGAGGATACGGATCTTGCCCGGCAGGATGACGAGCTGGCCCGGCTTTATGGCTCGCTGAAGGAAAGCCAGCCCGCCGCAGGCTGGACGCAGATTGCCGAGGCGCAGAAGCGCTGGCTGAGCGCCCGCAACAAGGATTGCGCCCTGCCGGAAGGTGAGCTTGGTAATCTCACCCGCCGGCATCAGGCCGAAACCTGCCTTGCCGATGCCTACCGGCAGCGCCTTGCCGCGCTGACTGATTTTTCAACTCCCGGCATGTCCGTGGTTGCTGACCCGCAGGTGAAATCGGACCAGTCGGTGGCTGAAGTCTGCCTCGACTTCGATGCCCCGCTCGATCAGGCCCACAAGGCGGGGATCGGCGCCTTTGTCACCACCGAGCCCGCGGTCAAGTTCGGGTGGCGGGTGGAGCGCAGCAGCCTGTGCCTTGATGGTTTCGAGCATTCCACCGACTACACACTCCACCTCGCCGCCGGCCTGCCGGGCGTGGGGGCGGTGCTCAAATCACCCTATGAGGCAAAGGTCAGCATCGGCGCCCGGCCGCAGCGTCTGCGCGTTGCCAGCAGTGGCCATGTGCTGCCCAGAAGCGGCGATGCCGCCTTCCCGGTGGAGACGGTCAATATCGACAAGGTGAGCGTCGCCCTGCTGCAACTGAAGCCGGAGGATCTCATCCGCTATCTCGGTGCCCACCCGCTGGAGGAGGATGGCAGTTATGCCCGCTTCGGCCGGCTTGCCGCGCAGGCCGGCAAGCTGCTGTGGAAGGGCGAGTTGATGCCGGCAGCCCGCAAGGATCAGACGGTCACGACCGCGCTGCCGCTCGCCAAGGCGGCAGGCGATCTGCCGCCGGGGGCCTATCTGCTGGCGCTGGAGCCGACGCCGACCGATGGCGCGGACGCCCGTTTCGAAGGGCGGCCCGGCTCGGTCTTTCACTGGTTCACCATCTCCGACATCGGCCTCAGTCTCTATCAGGGAGAAGGCGGGCTGACAGTCATCTCCCGCTCCGCCGCCAGCACCAGACCGCTCTCCGGCATCAAGTTCCAGCTCATGGCACGCGGCGGCGATGTGCTGACCAAAGTAGAAAGCGGGGAGGACGGCCTTGCCCATATCGGCGCCGGTTTCCTGCGCGGCACGAAGGAGAATACGCCGGGCCTGCTTTATGCCTGGGGGCCGGAAGGGGATTTCACCCTGTTTGACCTGTCGGACGGGCTGATCGAGCTTTCCGACCGCGGTGTGAGTGGCCGGCCGGCGCCAGGTCCGCTCGATGCTTACGTGACCAGCGAGCGCGGCATCTACCGGCCGGGTGAGACGGTGCATTTCACCCTGTTGCTGCGCGACGGCAAGGCGGGCGATACCGGCGGCCTGCCGGTTGCCCTTTCCGTGCGCCGCCCGGATGACCAGCAGGTCTGGCGCCTTGCCCTGAAAGATGAGGGAGGCGGCAGTTACACCGGTGAGGTAACGATCCCGCCAAGCGCTTCCCCCGGCACCTGGGCGGCACTTGCTTTTGTTGGTGATGGCAAGGTTTCCACGGGCCGTGTCGATTTCCAGGTGCAGGATTTCCAGCCGCCGCAGATCGAGACCAAACTTGATGTGGCCAGCGCCGCCGCCACGCCGGATGCGCCGCTCGGCCTCACTATCGGGGCGGATTATCTCTATGGTGCGCCCGCTGCCGGTCTTGATGGCGAGGTGGACAGTTACATTCGCGTCGCGGCCCACCGCGGTCCGGCGAAGGAGGATGACGGTTACCAGTACGGTCTGGTGCAGGAAACGGCGCCGGAATCCGTGCGGCAGGAAGTGACCTCCTTCACCACCGGGGACGATGGCAAGGCGTCGCTTGATCTTTCTCTCTCTGAAATGCCCGACACTTCCTACCCGCTGGAAGCCGTCATTACCGCCAGTGTGATGGAGGAGGGCGGGCGCCCGGTGGAGCGCCGGCGCATCGTCGCCATCGCCAACAATGCTTTCGATATCGGCATCCGTCCGCTCGCCTCGGCCAGCCATCTGGATGATGACGCGCCGGCGCGGTTTGACGTCGTCGTCAAGGATGCCGCCGGTACGCCCGTCGTCCGCAGCGGCCTCGACTGGCGGCTGGTGCGGGAGGATGTGGATTATGTCTGGTACGATCAGGGTTACCGTTGGCGCTACAAGACCGTCTATTACGACCGCGAGACGGTTGCGCAGGGCACGCTTGATTATGATGGCCAGCAGCCCGCGCGCATTGATGCCGAGTTCAAGGGCTGGGGCAGCTTTCGCCTTGAGGTGACTGATCCGGCAACCGGCCTTGTCTCCAGCACCCGCTTCTGGGGCGGCTGGGGGGAGATTGCCGGGGCGGATGAGGATGAGCGCCCGGACAAGGTGGACCTCACGCTGGCCCCGGGCAGCGTTTCCGCCGGCGGCAAGGCCCGGCTGCATGTAACGGCGCCTTTTACCGGCGTTGCCGATCTGGTGGTAGCCGGTGCTTCCGTGCGCTCGCATCTGAGCGTCGACGTCTCGCCGGATGGCACGGATGTCGAACTGCCGATGCCGGCCGATGCGGTGGGCGGCCTCTATGTGCTTGCCAATGCTTTTGCCGCCCCCTCGCAGCGGCCGGGTTATGTGCCGGCGCGTGCCGTGGGTGTGCTCTGGGTGCCGCTTGATGATCAGGCCAACCGGCTGGAGGTAGCGCTGGCGGCACCGGACAGCATGGAGCCGGGCACCAGACTTGAGACGGAAATCTCTCTTTCCAACCTCGCTGACGGACCGGCCTGGGTCACGCTCGCCGCAGTCGATGACGGGGTGCTGGGGCTTACCGGCTATAAGGCGCCGGATCCGTTCGCGTGGTATCTCGGCCAGCGGGCGCTGGGCGTCAGCCTGTCCGATAATTACAGCGACTTTATCGATGCTTCGCGTGCCGAGGCCGGGGAATTCCGCTCCGGCGGCGACGGTGCTGGATTCACCGATTCCGGCCAGCTTTCCAACCTGCCGCGCAAGGGCCGCCCTGTGGTCTCGCTCGTCAGCGGTGTGGTTGAGGTCAAGGGCGGCAAGGCCGTGGTGCCGTTCGAGGTGCCGGAATTTGACGGCCGCCTGCGCCTGATGGTCATGGCCTGGCAAAAGGGCGCGCATTTCGGCCATGCCGACCGCACGCTGCTGGTGCGCCGCCCGCTGGTGGCGGACCTTGCAATGCCACTGTTCCTGGCGCCCGGCGACAAGGCGGACCTGACCTTGTCGATGAACAACCTGCAGGCCCCGGAGGGGGATTATGTGGCGACCCTTTCCACCAGCGGTGCCGTTCTGCTGCAAGGAGCAGCCGAGCAACATCTGACGCTGGCCCCCGGCCAGCACGCCAGGGCCGGCTTTACCGTTGCCGCCATCGCCGGGGTGGGCGAGGGGGAGGTGACGCTGGCCGTCACCGGCCCCGGCGGCTTCAGCCAGACCCGCCATTGGCCGCTCGATGTGCGCTCCGGCAACGGGGTGGAAAGCGAGCGTTATATCTCCGAGCTGAAGCCGGGCGAGACGCTGGCGCTCGATCCGGCCCTCCTCAAGCGCTTTTACCCCTCCACGCTCAAGGTCAGCCTTGGCGCCAATCCGCTGCCTGACCTTGGTGTGCCGGCCATCCTCGCGAGCCTTGCGGCGTACCCCTATGGCTGCTCGGAGCAGACGACCAGCACCGGTTTTCCTCTGCTGATGACGGAGAGCTTCAAGGACTATTTCACCAACGGCCTGCACCGGCCGGACCCGGCAGGCCTGCAGCAGGCGCTCGACCGGCTTGCCACTTACCAGCTGGGCGATGGCGAATTTGGCCAATGGAGCAATGACTGGAGCGGTTCGCCCTGGATATCCGTCTATGTCAGCGATTTTCTCTATCAGGTAAACGCAGCGAAACCGGACGGCGTCAAACTGCCGCCGGGCATGCTGGATCGGACGGCAAATTTCCTGAAGCGCCGGGCAGCGGATGAGGATACGGACGACCAGTCACTCTCGACGGCGGCCTATGCCCAGTATGTGCTCGCCCGTAGCGGGCTTGCCGATGGCGCGCGGGTGCGTCGTTTCTATCTGACGAATTTCGACAAACTGCCCGATGCGCTGTCAAAGGCCATGGTCGGCGCCGCGCTGGCGCAGACCGGCAACCGCACCGAAGCTGCGAAGGCGATGTCAGCGGTCCTTGCCGGAGAGCAGGATCTCGGGGGCAACTACTGGCAGTCCTTCAACTACGCCAGCGCCTTGCGCGATAGGGCCGCCATCCTGACGCTGATGGCTGAAAGCGGCGTGGTGGAGTGGCCGCAGGTGATCGGCACGGCAAAGCGCCTTTCCGCCGATGTGCAGCATGAACGCTGGCTCTCCACGCAGGAGGAAGCCTGGGTGCTGCGCGCCGCCCGGGCCTTGCGGCAGGCGCCGGCCGGCCAGCTGAAGCTGGCCGTGGGCGACCAGCAGCAGAGCCTTGAGGCCGGGAAAGTCTATCTCGCTTCCGCCTCGGGCGCTGAGGAGGCGGCAAAGCTGCCGGCGCTGCGCAATGCCGGTGACAGCACGGCCGATGGCTTCATCTCCTTGTCCGGCGTGCCCGCCGGCATCGCGCCCGCGCGGCAGGAAGGTTATTCCGTCCATCGCTCGGTCTATGACCGTGACGGCAACGCGCTTTCGCCCGATGCGCTGCATCAGGGCGACGCCGTGGTAGTGGTGATCGAAGGTACGCTGGAGGCCGCGGACAGGCTCGCCCAGACGCTGATCGTCGACTACCTGCCGGCCGGGCTGGAGCTGGAGAATGCCGCGCTGGTGCAGGGCGATAGCGACGGTGAGGGGGAAGGGCGCTTTGGCTGGCTTGGCGAGCTATCGAGCCCCGACCATCTGGAACTGCGCGATGACCGCTATGTCGCCGCGCTGGAACTGGACAGCCGCCCGCACTGGAGCGATGACGCCGCCCGTTTCAAGCTCGCCTATGTCGCCCGAGTTGTGACGCCCGGCAGCTTCAGCTGGGCTGGCAGTTATGTGGAGGACATGTTCGCCCCGACCCGGTTCGGCCGTGACACGCCCGCGACCATGACCGCCACCCCGAAAGACTGAGGGCGCGATGCCGGGCGACCTTCAGCCTGAGAGAGCAATAGCAGCCAGTGGCCGTAAATCCGGTCGCTGGCTGGCTTATGGCGGTGGCGCGCTGCTGGCTGTGTTTGCCTTGTGGCGCATTGCCGACAGTGCGTTTCCGCCGGATCTGCAGCGCTATCAGGACCGCTCGGTGGAGGTAGTGGACCGGCAGGGGGAGCCGCTGCGCAACTTCCTCAGCCGGGACGACAAGCGCCGCTACCTGACAAAGGCCGGCGATGTGGACCCGCTTTACCTTCAAACCTTGCTGGCGTTTGAGGACAAGCGCTTCTGGCAGCACCCGGGTGTCGATGCGCTGGCCGCCTTGCGGGCGGCAGGCCAGCTTGCGGCCCACGGCCATGTTGTCTCCGGCGCTTCCACCCTTGCCATGCAGGCAGCGCGCCTGCTGGAGCCACGGCCGCGTACGCTGCCTTCCAAGCTCATCGAAATGGCGCGGGCGCTCCAGCTGGAAGCAATCCTTGGCCGGGAACAGACACTTTCCCTCTATCTGAGCCTCGCGCCTTTCGGCGGTAATCTCGAAGGGGTGCGGGCTGCCTCGCTCACCTGGTTCGGCAAGGAGCCGGGGCGTCTTACCGCTGCTGAAGCCGCGTTGCTGGTGGCCGTGCCGCAATCGCCCGAAAGGCTGCGGCCTGACCGTTTTCCGGAGGCGGCCCGGGCGGCTCGCAACCGCGTGATCGAGCGGGCTTTTGCTGCCGGTGTTCTGGATGCGCAGAGCCGGAATGAGGCGCTGGCCGCGCCGCTGCGGCTGACCCCGGCGCCGGAGCCTTTTCTGGCTCCCCATCTGGCCGAGGCGCTGGTTGCGAAGGCTGGAAGCAGCACGACCCGCATCGCCACCACGCTTGACGCAACCCTTCAACGCCGTGCCGAAGCGGTGCTCGCCGCCGCCACGGACAGGCTGCCGCAAGGCGCAGGGCTTGCCGCGCTGGTGGTGGATGCCGGCAGCGCGAATATCCTCGCCTCCATCGGCAGCGGCGATTATTTCAACCGGGCGCGCCTTGGCATGGTGGATATGACCGGCGCCTTGCGCTCGCCCGGCTCGGCGCTGAAGCCCTTTATCTATGGCCTTGCCTTCGATCATGCCTTCTTGCGACCGGACAGCGTCATCGATGACCGTGCCCTGGATTTTGGTGGTTACGCCCCGCGTAATTTTGATGGCGGCTTTCATGGTCAGGTAACAGCGGCAGAGGCGCTGCGCCGCTCGCTTAATGTGCCGGCGGTGGCGGTGCTGGACCGGCTGGGGCCGGGGCGCTTCGATGCCGCGCTTACCCGCGTCGGCGTCGATCTGGCCTTTCCGCTGGGGGCGGAGGCGGCTTCCCTGCCCATCGCGCTCGGCGGCGCCGGCATCAGTCTTGCCGATCTCACGCGGCTTTATGTGTCGCTTGGCCATCAAGGCAAGGCACCGCTTGCCCTGCGCGCAGTGCAGGATGCCCCACCGGCACGGTTCCTGCCGCTGATGGCGCCCGATGCTGCCAGTGATGTGCTCACCATCCTGCACAGCCTGCCGCCGCCGCTGGGCCGGGCGGATGCGCTGGCGCTGCCGGGCGGGCGGCCTGTCGCCTACAAGACCGGTACCTCCTACGGTTACCGCGATGCCTGGGCGGTTGGCCTCTGGAACGGATATGTCGTTGGCGTCTGGGTTGGCCGGCCGGACGGGCGCCCCTGTGCCTACTGCACCGGGTATGGCGCCGCCGCGCCGCTGCTGTTCGATCTGGTAGACATGCTGCCCCGCCGGCCGGGCCGTGATGCGGATGTCGGGGCGGGGAGTGTCGCGGTGCGCCGGCCCCAACTGGCGGCTCCTTCGGCGGTGCGTACCCTTGGCATTGCCTTTCCGCCCGATGGCGGCCGGCTTGCCCTGCCGGCAGGTCGCAGCCGCCTGCCGCTGGAAGCAAGCGGTGGCCGGCTGCCCATCCGCTGGCTGGTCAATGGCCACCCGCTTGCGGGTAGCGGCGCCGGGCGGCAAATCCTCTGGCAGCCCGAGGGTGGCGGCTTCCAGCGCATCGAGGCGATCGACGCCACCGGCGCGGCCGCGGCTGTTGATGTGTTCGTCGAGGCGGGCGGCTAGGTTTGCGCTTGATGCCGGCTTGAGGGATAATCCCGCCGCTTTCCGCTGAACGGCATATTTCGGGATTTATAAATGGGCGAGCGCCTTACCCCCACTTACGAGCAGAGCAATGAAGAGCGGCTTGCCGCGGCCCTGCGCGAAAACCTCAAGAAGCGCAAGGCGCAGCTGCGCGGCCGGCGCGAGGATGTGGCCGATGCCGAGGCTGCCGCGCATGGCACCGTTGCCGGCAAGGCGGGCGAGAAGACGGGCCCGGACAGCAGCAAGGCTTGAGCGCTGCCCGATAGCTCTATAAAACGCGGGGGGTAAGATTATCCCCTGTCACCGTCCGGCCGCTTCAGGTTTCTTCGGGCGGCTTTCACAGACGATTTTGACCTGAAAACGAAAGGCGCTTCCCGCATGGCGGTGATGTCCGATAACTGGATCCGCGAGATGTCCGTCAAGCATGGCATGATCGAACCGTTCCAGGAAAAACTGAGCCGTGAAGGCGTCATTTCCTACGGTCTTTCCAGTTACGGTTATGACGCGCGCCTTTCGCGCGAGTTCAAGATCTTCACCAATGTCGACAACGCCATCGTCGATCCCAAGGCGTTCCAGCAGAACAGCTTTGTCGAGCGCGAGGTGGATGTCTGCGTGATCCCGCCAAACAGCTTTGCGCTCGCCCGCACGGTTGAATATTTCCGCGTGCCGCGCGACGTGCTGGTGATCTGCCTTGGCAAATCCACCTATGCCCGCTGCGGCCTCATCGTCAACGTGACCCCGCTTGAGCCGGAGTGGGAAGGCCATGTGACGCTGGAAATCTCCAACACCACGCCGCTGCCGGCGCGTGTTTATGCCAATGAAGGTGTGTGCCAGTTCATCTTCCTGCAGGGCGACCAGCCTTGCGAGGTGAGCTATGCTGACAGGTCTGGCAAATATATGGGCCAGCGCGGGGTTACATTGCCGCGCATGTGACAAAATCGCCGTGTCAAACAAGGGCACGGGCGACATCACTGGGTGTGCTTGCGGCCGGGTGGGGCAGGCATCGTCTGATAGGGGCGGTGTCTTGACCGGTCGGGATTTCTCGAGATGAGCCCGCCAAGATGAGGCGGGCGGCAGGGGCATTTCATGGACAAGATCAGGATCAGGGGCGGCAAGCCGCTGGACGGGACCATCGAGATCGGCGGCGCCAAGAACGCGGCCCTGCCGCTGATGGTGTGCGGCCTGCTGACGGACGAGCCGCTGACGCTCACCAACATCCCCTCCACGCTGATGGATATCCGCACGCTGGGCGAGCTCTTGACCCAGCATGGCAGCGAGGTTGTGGTAAAGGGCGAGGGCGCCGGCCGCGCCATGACCATCACCACGAAGAACATCACCAGCACCACCGCACCTTATGATCTCGTGCGCAAGATGCGGGCTTCCATCCTCGTGCTAGGCCCGCTGGTGGCGCGCGAACATGAAGCGCGCGTGTCGCTGCCGGGCGGATGTGCCATCGGCAGCCGTCCGGTCGATCTGCATCTGGACGGGCTTGCGGCGCTGGGCGCCGAGATCGAGCTGACGGATGGTTATGTCGTGGCCCGTGCGCCGGGCGGCCTCAAGGGCGCCGAGGTTGTCTTCCCGAAGGTTTCCGTCGGTGCGACCGAGCATCTGATGATGGCGGCAGCCCTTGCCAAGGGCACCACCACCCTCATCAACGCGGCCCGCGAGCCGGAAGTGGTGGACCTTGCCGTCTGCCTCAATGCCATGGGCGCGGAGATCACCGGCGCGGGCACCGACCGTATCGTTATCGTCGGCAAGGACCGGCTGCATGGGGCAACCCATGAAGTGGTGCCGGACCGTATCGAAATCGGCACCTACATGATGGCAGTCGGCATTGCCGGTGGCCGGGTGTTCCTGCCGCGCGCCCGCATCGATCTGCTGAAGGCGGCCGTCAAGTCCATGCGCGAGGCCGGCATTGCCTTCACCGAGCGTGATGGCGGTGTGGAAGTGACCGCGCCGAAGGGCGGGCTCAAGGGCGTCGACGTGGTGACCGAGCCGTTCCCCGGCTTCCCGACGGATCTTCAGGCCCAGTTCATGGCCATGATGACGGTGTGCAACGGCGCCTCGATGGTCACCGAGACGATCTTCGAGAACCGCTTCATGCATGTGCCGGAGCTTGGCCGCATGGGCGCCAACATCACCGTCCACGGCTCCAGCGCCCTTGTGCGCGGCGTGCCGCGCCTTACCGGCGCTCCGGTGATGGCAACGGACCTGCGCGCCTCGGTGTCGCTGGTGCTGGCGGGCCTTGCCGCCCAGGGCGAAACCATCGTCAACCGCGTCTATCATCTTGATCGCGGTTACGAGCGCCTTGAAGCCAAGCTGAGTGCCTGCGGCGCCGATATCGAGCGCCTCAAGGAAAGCATGGCGGCTGAATAAGCCGCCTTTTTCCGCGCCCTTCGCCCCGGAGATGCCGCCGATGGTTGGACCCGTAAAGCTGATCGCGCGTGACGGCGAGGATATCGCCGTCATCGCCGCCCTGCTGCAGGATGCCATCCTGCCGGCCGGCGACATGGCCTGGATCCCCGGGGAGCAGCGCTTCGTGATGATCGTCAACCGCTTCTGCTGGCCGGGCTCGGAAGAGCGCGGGCAGCAGACGGCGACGGAAGAAGGCGAGGCCCTTTTCCAACGCACCCATTGCGCCGTGCGGGTGGAAGGGGTAAGGGCTGCACGGCTGCGTGGCCTTGATCCCGGCGAGCGCGGGCGGCTGCTCAATATCCTGACAGTCACCCTCGACGGCGCCGAACTGCGGCTGGAGTTTTCCGGCGGGCCCGCCGTGGCGCTGACGCTCGATACGGAGCAGTGGGCGCTGCTGGCGGAGGATCTGGGCGAGACGTGGCCGACAACGCGCGAGCCCAGCCATGATGCCTCTTCCGGGGCGGACGGCACGGCCGGGGCCTGAGGGAAGAAGTCTTTTATGCCTTACGACCGCGACAGCGATACGGACAGCCTTGTGCTGGCGGTGCCGAAGGGGCGCATTCTGGACGATTTGCGCCCGATGCTTTCCAGCGTCGGCATCGAGCCGGAAGCTGCCTTTGACGATCCGCGCAGCCGCGCGCTGCGTTTTGCCACCAACGTGCCCGGGCTGGAGCTGATCCGCGTGCGCTCGTTCGATGTGGCGACCTTCGTGGCCTTCGGCGCGGCGCATATGGGCATTGCCGGCTCCGACGTGCTGATGGAGTTCGATTATCCCGAACTCTACGCCCCGCTCGATCTCGGCATCGGCAAGTGCCGCCTTGCTGTGGCGGCGACGGTCGACAGCATTGCCAGCGACGATCCCAGCCGCTGGAGCCATGTGCGTATCGCCACCAAATATCCGGAAGTGACCAAACGCCATTTCGCCGCGCGCGGCGTGCAGGCGGAATGCATCAAGCTCTCCGGCGCTATGGAATTGGCGCCGACGCTGGGCCTGTGCCGCCGCATCGTCGACTTGGTCTCCACCGGCTCCACGCTCAAGGCCAACGGCCTCATGGAGATCGAGCACATCGCCGATGTGAGCTCGCGTCTCGTGGTCAACCGCGCCGCCTTCAAGACCCGCACGCGCGATGTCGTGCAATGGATCGATCGTTTCCGGGATGTTGTCGATGCCGCTCAGGCTTGATACCGCCGCTGCCGGCTTTGAAGCCGCCTTTGTCGACTTTCTCGCGGGCAAGCGCGAAAGCGCTGCCGATGTGCAGGATGCCGTTGCTGCCATCATCGCCGATGTGAGGAAGCGCGGCGACGATGCGGTGGTGGACTATACCAATCGCTTTGATCGCCAGAGCCTGACGGCCGCGACCCTCAAGGTCACGGAAGCCGAAATCTCCGACGCCCATGGCCGCGTGGCGGAAGATACGGTGGCGGCGCTGCATATGGCGGCTGCCCGCATCAAGGCCTTCCACAGCCGCCAGATGCCGAAGGAAGACCGGTATGTGGATGGCGAGGGCGTGCTGCTGGGCGCGCGCTGGACGCCGCTATCCTCCGTCGGCGTCTATGTACCCGGCGGGCTGGCGGCCTATCCGTCCTCCGTGCTCATGAACACCGTTCCCGCGCGTGTTGCCGGTGTCGGCCGCGTGGTGATGACGGTGCCGGCGCCCGATGGCGTGTTGAACCCGCTGGTGCTGGTGGCCGCCCGCGCCGCCGGTGTGGACGAGGTCTACAAGGTGGGCGGCGCGCAGGCTGTCGCCGCCCTTGCCCATGGCACCGCCACCATTCGCCCTGTCGACAAGATCGTCGGCCCCGGCAATGCCTATGTTGCTGCCGCCAAGCGTCAGGTCTTCGGCACCGTCGGTATCGACATGGTGGCCGGGCCGTCCGAAATTCTCGTTGTGGCCGACCGCGATAACGATCCGGTCTGGATTGCCGTCGACCTGCTTTCCCAGGCGGAACATGACGAGGTGGCGCAGGCCATTCTCGTGACCGACGATGCCGCCTTCGCCCAGAAGGTGGCTGCCGCCGTCGAGGATGAGCTGACCAGGGCGCCACGCGCCGATATCGCCCGCGCGAGCTGGCGCGATCATGGCGCCATCATCCTGGTGCGCTCGATGGAAGAGGTGCCCGCCATCGTCAACCGCGTGGCGCCGGAGCATCTGGAGCTCGCCGTTGCCGAGCCGGAAGCCATGATGGCCCGCATTCATCATGCCGGCGCCATCTTCCTTGGCCGCTATACGCCCGAAGCCATCGGCGACTATGTGGCCGGCCCCAATCATGTGCTGCCGACCGCCCGCAGCGCGCGTTTCTCCTCGGGCCTCAACCTGCTCGATTTCATGAAACGCACCACCTTTGTCGGCTGCAATGCCGCTTCGCTTTCCCGCATCGGCCCGGCAGCGGTGACGCTCGCCCATGCCGAAGGGCTTGAAGCCCACGCCCGCTCTATATCGCTGCGGCTGGAGAGCTGATTTCCCCGCGCCCTGACCTCTCCGGAAGGTTAGGGCGCGCAGTAATCTTCTTGATCCTTTCTGTTTTGCGGCGCAACATTCGTTCAAATGCGCGCCTATGGCTGTGCCTGCTACCGGAGCCCCGATTGAACCAGGGGGCGATTCCTCCGGTTCCAGGGAAAAGCCGGACAAGGCAATGCCGCAAAACGGGAGGCAGGATGGTGGGCGAAGTTTGGGCCGCTCCGGCGCCAGCAATGACGGGGGGAGTGACGCAAAGCATGAATGAGCGCCAGCGTATCGTGGAGATCGTGGTTGCCCCCGGCGGTCCGGCCTCGCGCCGCCCGGAGGTGGAGAGCGACCGCCGCGTGGCGATTCAGGACCTTCTGGAGCAGAACAGCTTTTCCCCCGTCAGCCTTCCGGCGGGGCCCTACCGGCTGGAGATGAAGCTCGACGGGGCGCGCCTGCTGCTGGATGTGCAGAGCGAAGCGGGGGCGCCGCTTGGCGAGATGGCCTTGCCGCTGGCCCCGCTGCGCGCCATCATGCGCGACTACTTCATGATCTGCGACAGCTACTATGACGCGGTAAAAAACCGCCCGGCGCAGATCGAGGCGATCGATATGGGGCGGCGCGCCGTGCATAACGAGGCATCCGAACTGCTGCGCGAGAAGCTGGCGGCCCAGGTCGACATGGACCTGGAAACCGCGCGCCGGCTCTTCACGCTGCTGTGCGTCATGAAGCTTAACGGCTGAGGCGCCGCGGCCATGGAAGATCCCGACGTTCCGGTCTCCGGCGCTGCCGGGGGTAAATCGGCCGAAGCCGGCAGCGCTGCCGGCCCGCGCCCGCATGCCGTGCTTTTTGCCTGCACCTACAACGCCATCCGCTCGCCCATGGCCGAGGGGCTGATGAAGCACTGGGTCGGCCGCAGCATCTATGTGCAGTCCGCCGGTGTTGAAGCGGGGGAGGTGGACCCGATGGTGGTGGAGGTGCTGCGCGAAATCGGCGTGGATTTGACCCGCCACGCCCCCAAGCGCTTTTCCGAACTTTATGACGGCAATTTCGACCTTGTGATCAGCATGACCGAACCGGCCCGCCAGATGGCGCAGGATTGGGCACGCACCCATCACAGCGCGGTCGAGCACTGGCCGATGGCGGACCCCTCCGCCACGGAGGGCAAACGCGAGCAGCGGCTTGATGCTTTCCGGCATCTGAGGGACGGGCTTCTTGCCCGTATAAAGGAAAGATTTCCCCTTTAGCGCATCCGCTTGTATAAAGGCGCCCGTCCTGCCCCTTTCGGGCTCCGGGACTGACGAGATTTCGAACGCCGCTCCGGGCGCGGGGCCCATTTCCTGCGCCTTGAACGGCGTTTGAACCTGAGACACATGAACCAGGGCATAGCTGCCGCCGGACGTAGCGGCAGGCGGCCCCTTAACTTCAAGAGTGGCAGAAACACTGCATGGCGAAGGAAGACCTTATCGAGTTTCAGGGCACGGTTGTTGAGCTGCTGCCCAACGCGATGTTCCGCGTGAAGCTGGACAATGATCACGAAGTGCTCGCCCACACCTCCGGCAAGATGCGCAAGAACCGCATCCGCGTGCTGGCGGGCGACCGCGTGAATGTCGAAATGACCCCGTACGACCTCACCAAGGGTCGCATCACCTTCCGCTTCAAGTGAGCGGTATGAGCGCGGCGAAGGCCACGGCTGGCGCACCGCTCGTGCTGGCCTCGGCCTCGCCCCGCCGCGTGGACCTCTTGGCGCAGATCGGGATCGTTCCGGCAGCCATCGATCCGGCCGATATTGACGAGACGCCGCTGGCTGATGAAAGCCCGCGGCGCCTTGCCTTGCGCCTTGCCGGTGCCAAGGCCGCCGCGGTGGCCACGCGCCATCCGGAAGCCTTCGTGCTGGCGGCCGACACCGTTGTCGGCGTCGGCGCGCGTATCCTGCCCAAGGCGGAAGAAGAGGCCGAGGCGAAAGCCTGCCTCAGGCTGCTCTCCGGCCGGCGCCATCATGTCTATGGCGGCATCTGCCTGATTGCCCCCGGCGGGCCTGTCTCCTCCCGTGTCGTGGACAGCACCGTGGCCTTCAAGCGGCTGACGGCTGAGGAGATGGCGGAATATGTCGCCAGCGGGGACTGGCACGGCAAGGCAGGCGGCTACGGTATCCAGGGCCTTGCTGCCAAATATGTCAGCTTCATTTCCGGCTCCTATTCCAACATTGTGGGTCTCGGCTTGCACGAGGTGGCCATGATGCTGCGCGGGGCAGGTTTCCCGGCCTGAAGTTCTGGCCGGGCGCTATTGAGGCGGGCCGCACTATGGTTTCAGCACAAACAGGCGAGATCGAACTGTGGGTGGACCGGCAAGGCCCGCTCACCCGGGTTGCCGTGCTTGCGGACGGCAACCTTGCCGATCTGTTTGTCGATCATGCCGCCCGGCCGAGCCTTGTCGGCGCCATTTATGCCGCCCGCGCCGGCCGCCGGATCAGCGGCGCGGGCGGGGCCTTTCTGCGTCTTGCCGACGGCCTTGAGGGCTGGGCTCCCCGCGCGCCGGATGATGACCGGCTGTTTCTGGCAACGGTGAGCCGCGATGCCACCGGCAGCAAGGCTGCCCAGGTGGAGCCCGAGGCCGTCTTCACTGGCCGTTGGTGCCTGTGTCTTGCCGGAGGGCGCAAGGTGCGCGTCTCTGAAAAAATCAAGGGACCGGCAGGCCCGTGGCGCCAGTTGCTGTCCGACCTGCCGCATGGCTGGGTGGTGCGCACTGCCGCCAGCGATGCTGCGCCCGAAGAGGTGCGGGCGGAGGCAGGGCGTCTTGCCGCTGAAGCCGACCGGCTGATGGCCGATTTTGGCGCCGGCAACAGCCCGCGCCTGTTGCGCCCGGCGCCTGACGCGCTGGAAAGGGCGCTGACGGCTTATGGCGAGGCCGTATATCGCCTGCGTATCGATTCCAGCTATGGCCTGTTGCCGCCGGCGCGCCGCGCTGCACTGCCGGCCCAAATGCAGGTCGAGGACTACAAGGGCACGCCCGCTCTCTTTGAGTTGACAGATCTGGAAGGCGCCATTGCCACGCTCCTTTCCACCCGGGTCGATCTGGGGCAGGGGGCAAGCCTGGTGATCGAGGAGACGGAGGCGCTGGTTGCGATTGACGTCAATGGCGGTAGCTTGTCGCCGGTGGAGGCCAACCAGCGCGCTGCGCGCCGCCTGCTGACCGAGCTGCGCCTGCGCAATCTCGGCGGCATCATCATTGCCGATTTTATCGATGTGCCCGCCGCCGCGCGCGAGCCGCTGCTTGCCCTCTTGCGGCATGAGGCGGCGAAGGACCCGGCCGGCCTGCAGGTGCTCGGCATTACCCGCCTCGGCCTTGTCGAGATGGTGCGCACCCGCCGGGGCGAGCCGCTGGGCCGTTTGCTGGCGGCCGGTAGCAAGGCTGAATAAACCGCCATCGCCCAAGCGCCCATGGGGTTGCGAAGGTGGCCTGCAGCGTCTATCGGGTGTCGCAAGCAGATTGTTTCCGGCATCCTCCCGTTCTGGAGCGGTGGTTGCCGGCCCGGGAGAAGACCATGAGTGATACCAGCCGCCAGCAGCCCTATATCGATGAAGTCCTGCCCGGCCGCACCTGCCCCATCTGCGGGGCGCCGACGCGCAAGCGTACGCGGCCCTTCTGTTCGCCGCGCTGCCGCGACGTCGATCTCGGCAACTGGTTTACCGAGAGCTATACCATCCCGCAAAAGCCTGAGGATGAAGATGAATTTCCGGAAGATGGCGGCCTTGCGCGTCCCGGAGAAGAAGATCGTCATGAAGATTAAATTTAGGCTTTACAGCCCCGTCCGGCTTCTCTAAAAACCCGCTCACGCCGCGCGATGGCCCCGGTTCTCCGGCTCCATCGCCCGCACCAAGGCGGCAGTGCCCGGGTAGCTCAGTTGGTAGAGCATGCGACTGAAAATCGCAGTGTCGGCAGTTCAATTCTGTCCCCGGGCACCATCTTTTCTTCGGCTCTGAATTTTAATAAGGCTGCGCTTCGGTGCGGCTTTTTTCTTTCAGCGCTATCTAACCGGACTTTCTGGTTAGCCCCGGGGCCCGTTGCTGGGATTGAAGTCAGTCCCATCGGGCAGGCATGTAACGCCATCAAGCAGCCACTTGCCATTTTGCAAGACGATCCGGTAGGTCGCGACTGGCTGGTCGAGCCAGGGCCAGCGCACTGATATAAGGGCAGTGTTTCCGTCGCTGTGCCCAGTCTGATAGAGGTAACCATCTTCAGAGATATCCTGGGCGCAGAGTAATGGGCTATAATCTAGTCCGCAGATGTAGTCCTCGTCATATTGTCCACTACACTGCTTTGCTACAGCCTCTGTCTCCGCCTCGGCCCACGCGGCTTCCAGAGCCGGGGTGAAAAGGCCGGAGAACAGGATATCCGCCGATAAGTCCCGATCCGGGCGCTTAAGAATAAACAAGTTTAATGTTCCGTCGGCATTGTCCTGTTTCAGGATATTGTCGAGCGCGGCTTCGGCCGCGGTGCTGGCTGTATGGTAGTTGTTGCTTTCGACGGTAACGGCGCCGCTGGCAAAAGCCGGCCCGACCTGCAGAGGAAGCAGCGTCGCAAGCCCGAGAAAGAAGCGTTTGGTCTGGGGTTCGGGGGCTCTCGTCGCCAAGCGTAAGCATTCCGTGAACCAACTCCCCATTTTTCTCTTTCTCCCATTTCTGCCTGCAGGGCCACTATTTAGCCGAATATCGCGTCTCACTGACGCCAAATCCGTTTGACTCCCCTCGTGGCGTTCGCCAGTATTATTTTTACACATAAAATAAAGCGCTGCCGTTCAAAGCTGGAGCACCGGCGGGGCGGAGCTGAAGGCGCTTTTGCCCGAGGAAGCACACCAGAGATGACCACCCTGTTTGACGCTTTCGCGCCCGTGCCTTTCGAAGGCCCGGCGAGCAAGAATCCGCACGCCTTCCGCTTCTATGACAAGAACCGCAAGGTGATGGGCAAGACGCTGGAAGAGCATCTGCGCTTTGCCGTTTGTTACTGGCACAGCTTCTGCTGGGATGGCAGCGACATGTTCGGCCCCGGCACGCTGGGGCGCAGCTGGCAGCAGCCCGGCGACGACATGGCCCGTGCCCGCGAGAAGATGGACAGCGCCTTTGCCTTCATGAGCCGGCTCGGCGCACCGTTCTGGACCTTCCATGACGTCGACATCTCGCCCGGCATCAACGACCTGAAAGCCCTTGCCCGAAATCTCGAGGCGATGGTCGATTATGCCGGACGGAAGATGGAAGAGACCGGCATTCGCCTGCTCTGGGGCACGGCCAACGTCTTCTCCCACCCGCGTTATATGGCGGGCGCCTCCACCAATCCCGATCCGGAAGTGTTTGCCTGCGCCGCCGCGCAGGTGGAAGGCGCCATGGCCGCGACCCAGAAGCTGGGCGGCGAGAATTATGTGCTGTGGGGCGGGCGTGAAGGCTACGACACGCTGCTCAACACCGACATGAAGCGCGAGGCCGAACAGTTTGGCCGCTTCCTCACCATGGTGGTGGAGCACAAGCACAAGATCGGCTTCAAGGGCACCATCCTTATCGAGCCCAAGCCGATGGAGCCGACCAAGCACCAGTATGACTACGATGTCGCCACCGTTTACGGCTTCCTGCAGCGCTTCGGGCTGGAAAAGGAAGTGAAGGCGAATATCGAGGTCAACCACGCCACGCTTGCCGGTCACAGCTTCCAGCATGAGCTGGCGGTGGCGGCCTCGCTCGGCATTCTGGGCAGCGTCGATGCTAACCGCGGCGATTATCAGAATGGCTGGGATACCGACCAGTTCCCCAACAGCGTCGAGGAAATGACGCTCGCCTGTTACGAAATCCTGCGGGCGGGTGGCCTTGGCACCGGCGGCTTCAATTTCGATACCAAGGTGCGCCGCCAGAGCATCGATGCGGCCGATCTTTTCCACGCCCATATCGGGGCGATGGATGTAATGGCGCTTTCCCTCATCAAGGCGGCCGCGCTCATCGAAAGCGGCGAGCTGCCGGGCATCGTGGAAGCGCGTTATGCCGGCTGGAACGGCGCTTTCGGCCAGAAGGCGCTTTCCGGCAAGCTGACGCTGGCGGAAGCAGCCGCCCATGGCCGTGAGGCTTCGGCAACGGTAAAGCCGGTCAGCGGCCGGCAGGAGCATCTCGAAAACATCGTCAACCGGGCCATCTATTCGGTCGGCTGATCACGTGTCCCGGGGCCGTGCGGGTTCTTGGCTGCCTGACCCCGGTTTTCCCTGGCTTTCGCCCGGCACAGCGCTAGGCGGGAGGCATCTGGCTCCCAGGTGATCTTTCCTTCTTCCCCCGTTTGAAGGAAAGGCGCCTTGCCCGCCCCACAAAAAGGGCGGGATGAAGGGGAGGGATCCCGCCCCCGCGGGTTCTCTCCCTTCTTTTTATGTACGAACGGGGAAACGCTCAGGCGCCCGGGCGCTCTGCCAGATCCAGCAGCTGTGCGATGATGCCAAGGCCGGTCATGTCCTTGTCCCAGGCGACCGCTTCCACCTCGCTGCCCTTCACCAGCTCATCCACCAGCGAATGCTCCAGGCTGTTGCGCATCGCCGGCTCCATGAAGGAGAAGGCACGAACGCCGGCGCCGGAGATCAGCACCTTCTGCGGGGCGAGCATGGCAATCACATTGGCAATGCCGTGGCCCAGCACACGCCCCGCCTGCTCAAAGAGGCCAAGCGCCACCGGGTTACCGCTGGCCGCCGCCTCGCTGAGCCAGGCCATCTGCTCTTCAGACGGATGGGCGGCATCGCCATCCGGCAGGTCGAGCGTCAGCCGTGCGTCGCGGTAGAGCGCATAGTCGCTGATATAGGTCTCCACGCAGCCGCGTTTGCCGCACTGGCACATCGGCCCGTCGGGCTGGAACTTGGTATGGCCGAATTCGGCGGCCGCGCCGGAACGGCCCTTGTAAAGCGCCCCGCCGAGGATGAGCCCCATGCCGATGCCGTAACCCAGCATGATGACGGCGATATCGTCATAGGCGCGGTAGGCAGCCTGGCTTTTGAGGGCAAGGGCGATGCAGTTGGCATCATTCTCCACCGAAACCGCGCAGTGGAACCGTTCGGCAAGCGCGCCGGCAAGGTCCACATTGCGGGCGGAAAGGGCGGGGCTCCAGACGAGGCGCCCCTCCGCCACCAGCCCCTGGGCGGCAAGGCCGATGCCGAGCAGCCGCCGGTACTTGCCCTCTTCCTCCTGCCGCAGCTTTTCGATGTGGCCGATGAGGGTATCGATAAGCTGCTGGCCGGTAAGGGCGAGGGTGTTGAGCGCTACATGCGTCAGGCGGGCTATCTGGCCGCGATAATCCCCCACCATCAGCTGCACATCATTGATGGAGAGCTTTACCGCCACCACGAAGCCGGCTTCCGGATCAAGGTCGACAAGGATTTTGGGCCGGCCGCGCCCGGTCGATCCGTTCTCTCCAACGCCGCCCTTCAGCTCCACCAGTTGCCCGTCGCGCATCATTTCGGCGGTGATGGCCGAGACGGTTGCCGGGCTGAGGCCGGTGGCCGCCCCAAGATCAATTCGCGCGGTAGGGCCGGCGGTGCGCAGCATCTGCGTCAGCCGGTAGCGGTTGGCGAGGCGGCTGCTTTCCGCCTCCGGTTTCATGATCGACATCTGGGGCGCGTTCGCACTTCTCGAATTCTTCTGCTGGGCGACAGTTTAAATTCGAATTAGCCGCAAAAACATGGAAAATTAAGCGAAGTTCCGGCGGAGCCCCGCCGGAGCGAAAAGGACTGCAGAGGCGGATTTCTCTATGTAATCCGTTAGTTGCGGCCGGTTTGCGGGATGGGAATTTAATTCATCGGCGACACTATTTTTAGACAATTTGGCTTATAAGGAGGCCGGCTTACCTCATGGGCAGAAACCATCCCCCCGTTGGCATCATCTCCGCCCTGTCGCAGGAACTCATGGCCGTCGCTTCGGAGACGGCAGGCAAGGTGGTTGAACTTGCCGGCATGCGCTTTTTCGTCGGCCATCTGGGCGATGTGCCGACGGTGTTCGTGGAATGCGGGGTTGGCAAGGTAAATGCCGCGATTGCCGCCACGCTGCTGGCCCAGCATTTCGGCGTCTCGGCGCTTGCCTTTACCGGTGTTGCCGGCGGCCTTGACCCGGCGCTGGAAGTGGGCGACGTGGTGGTGGCGCGCAAGCTGGTGCAGCATGATTATGGCGCGCTGGTGGGCGGGGAAATCCGCACCTACCAGCCGGGGGCCTTTCCGCTGCCGGAGGTGGATGCCACCCACGGTTATTATCTGGAAGCCGCGCTTGAGGCGCGCCTTGCCGCTGCCATCAAGGGCATCACCCTGCCGGTGCTGGAACTGCCTGGCCTTGCGCCCCGCACGCCGCGCCTCCTCATGGGCACCGTCATCACCGGCGACAGTTTTCTGAACTGCGAAGTGACGCGAAAGCGCTTCTTCTCCACCTATGACGCGCAGGCGATCGAGATGGAGGGGGCGGCCATCGCACAGGTTGGCGAACGGTTTGGCCTGCCGAGCCTTGTCATCCGTTCTCTCAGCGATCTGGCCGGGGAGGAAAGCCACACCGATATCGGCGCTTTCCTTCCGCATGCCGCTGAAAATGCCGCCATCGTGCTGCGGGCGCTCCTGCCGGAGCTTTGAAGGGGAGTCTGCGCTCCGGCAGGAAATGGCCGGCGCTGTGCTCAGTGGTTTGCCAGCGCGGCGAACATCGTGGCCGTCATTCCATTCTCGGCGGCAAAGCGCAGCGGGCGGCACCGCCCGACCACCACTTCTTCCACCGGGCCGCTTTCGAGAATGCCCATGGTCTCGGCGATAAAGTCGGCCAGCGGCATGGCAGCGGGGTCGTTTTCCTGTCCCGGTGTCAGCAACCGGGTCTGCACATAAGGCGGCACCAGTTCGATCACCTCGACCGGGGTGTTTCGCAGCTGGTGGCGCATCGACATGGTCCAGCTATGGATCGCGGCTTTGGTGGCACCGTAGCTCGGCGTGCCGGCCAGCGGCACAAAGGCAAGGCCGGAGGACACGGTCATCAGGGTCGCTGCCGGCCGGGTGCACAGATGCGGCAGCAGCGCGGCGGTCAGCCGGATGGGGCCGAGCAGGTTGGTTGTGATTGACTCCTCGGCAACGGCAAGGCTCGCCGCGGCATCTTCCGCCTTTTCAAGGCGCATGATGCCGGCATTCTGGATGACGATATTGAGGTCCGGATAGGCTTCGGTGACCGAGCTGGCAAAGCGGGTAATGGAGGCGGGATCGGCAATATCCAGCTCCAGCGCCGCCATGCCGGGATTGGCGGCCGTCACGGCCTCAAGCACTGCCTGGTGGCGCCCGGCGATGATCACCTGGTTGCCGCGTGCGTGCAGGGCCTCGGCAAGGCCTTTGCCAATGCCGCTGCCACCACCGGTGATGAGAATGGTGTTGCCTGTCATCTGCATCTTGAAACCCTTTTGTGGATTCCGGGGGAAAGGGAGGGGCAAGCGCTTGCGTGACCGGAAGATAGGGTTGGTGCTATATTTTGGAAAGTAAGCACCATGAAGTTCCATACTTACCCAAAAGAGAGTGTAAGCAATGACGTCCTCTGCCGTACGTTTTGGCCAGGCGATGACCGGCCTTCCCGCTGCCGAGGTTGAGGCACGCATCGAGGCGGCGATGGAAGACCCGGCGCTTGCCGCGCTGGTGCGTGAAACCATCGGCCATGTCGCCGACAAGTGGACTCTTCTGATTCTGGAAGCGCTGGAAGACGTGCCTTCGCTGCGTTTCAGCGAAATCGGCCGCAGGGTGGAGGGTATCAGCCAGAAGATGCTGACCAAGACCCTGCGCCAGATGGAGTGTGACGGGCTGCTGACCCGGACGGTGCATCCGGTCATTCCGCCGCATGTCGATTACAGCCTGACGGATATGGGGCTGGAACTGGGGGCGGCTTTTTGCGGCGTGTGGTTATGGGCGGCCACCTATCATGACCGCATCCGGCAGGCGCGCGCCGCCTTTCAGGCCCGTGAGGGCGATGTGTGATGCCGTGCTCCTGCCGGATCGACAGGTCGCGCGTTACCCGGTCTCGCGGGAGCGCTGCTTGCCCATAAGCCCGGCGCTGGTGGCAAGGAAACAAAGCGCGTGCTGCCAGCGCCCTGTCTGGCGTTCCGTGAGCCGGGCAAACAGGGCGCTGATGGCCAGAATGAGCAGCAGGCTCAGGAGCAGCAGGCAAAGCTGCTGCAAACCGTCTCCGGTGAACGGCACCGTGAGGCCCAGCCGGTTGTAGAGCGCCCCCAGCAGCATGTAGAGGGGCACATGGATGGCATAAAGCGAGAAGCTGAAGCCTGCCATGAAGCGGCTGAAAGCGGGGAAGGGCGGGGCATGGGCCATGTGCCTGCTGCGCATGGCCCAGAGCAGATTTGCCAGCAGGGCCGCCAGGCACAGATCGTTGGCGATCAATTGCCAGCTGTCGATGCGGAAGGAGTTGTAAAGGCCAGAGAGGCGCCATCCCAGCAGCCAGATCAGAAAAAGCCCTGCCGAAAGCCCGATGCCCAGTGGACTTTTCTTTCCGAGACGGCCCGCCACTACCCCCGAGAGCCACACCGCCATGTAAATGCCGATCGACGAGCCTTCGGTCTGGATGATGCTTGCCAGCAGCAGGGCGCCGATAACAGTCACAAGAGCCAAAGCACCTGACAGGCTGCCGCGCTTTTGCCAGCCAAGGATGACGAGCGGAAACAGAAGGTAATAGATCGCTTCGTTGGCAAGCGACCACAGGGCCAGGTTGGTGCCGAATTGGCGGCAGGCGAGGGTCTGAAGAAAAACGGCATTGCAGGCGAGCGTGCCGATGCCCTCCCGGTTCAGGATCATGTGGCGCGGATAGAAGCCGCTCTCCAACCCGCCCAGCCACTGGCTGCCGATGCTGTCGAGCGCGGCGGCCAGGAGCAGCGCCGGGATCACCACGGCCCACAGGCGGGCAAAACGGCGAATGAGATAGCCGGCTATCTTGCCGCTCTGGCCACTTGCCAGCTCATCATAATGGCGCGTGCCGATCAGGAAGCCGCTCAACACGAAAAAAACCATGACGGCCTGGTGGGAGAAACCGCTCAGAAACTGGAAGCCATAGAAGGGCAAGCTGCGATCTTCGGCCGGAAGCGCCCAGATGGTGCCCGCATATTTGTCGCCGATATGCCGGACAAGCACGGCAAGGGCTGATAGCCAGCGGGCAAGATCAAGCCATTTGGACAGCGCTGTATCCCGCTTCTCTCTCACCAGCCTCGCCCTCTTCAGCATGCTCTGGTCTCATAGCCCGGTAGCCAGAATTTTGGTAGCGGGCGTAGAGCGCTTCACAGAGATCATGACCAGGCTTTTGCACCGCGCGTGGTGCGTGGCTAAGCTGTTTGCGACCAAAAGAAATCATCGGCGGGCGCCCCGGGGAGAGCATGGCGAAGGCAAGACATCTGACGCTGAAGGAAGCGCGCGCGCTGTGGCTGAAGGCGCAGGGGCTCGATGTTGAATATCCCTTCGGCGCCGGGCCGGAGGCGACGCCGGCCGCCATCGACCATCTGGGTTATGTGCAGATCGACACCATCAATGTGATCGAGCGCAGCCACCATCACATTCTCTATACCCGCAACCCCGCTTATGCCCGCGAGCATCTGCATCAGGCGCAGAGCGAGGACAAGCAGGTGTTCGAGTACTGGACCCACGCGCTCGCTTATGTTCACAAGGATGATTACCGCTTCTTCATCCCCGCGATGGACGAGCGCCGCAGCTCGCCGAGTTTCTACTACGCCCTGCCGGAAGGGGCGGAATATGAGGCGCTGTTGAAGCGCATCAGGAAGGACGGCCCGCTTTCCATCCGCGATATCGACGATGATGTGCTGCAGGAAAAGGATCATCCCTGGGCAAGCCGCAAGCCTTCCAAAAGGCTGCTCAATTTCGGCTTCTATACCGGCGATCTGGTGATCTCGAAACGCGAGGGTATGCTCAAGACCTATGAGCTGACGGCCCGCCATTTCGGCTGGCGCCGCAAGCCGAAGCCGGCGAGCGAAGCGGAGTTTGCCGACTATCTGCTGAAGCGGGCGATCCGCGCGCAGGCGCTCATCAGCCTTGATAGCGTCTGTTACGGCAACCTTTCCCTGAAAGGCGCCGTCAAGGCGCTGGTGGAAGCCGCCGTCAATCGCCGCAAGCTGGTGCCGGTGGTGGTGGAAGGGGCGGAGAAGGTGGCCCACTGGGCGCCGCCCGCCGCGCTGGCAGCGCTGGAGAGCATCACCATCGAGCCGCGTGTGCACATCCTCTCCCCCTTCGACCCGCTGGTGATCCAGCGCAAGCGCATGGGGCTCTTCTTCGGGTATGAGCACCGGTTCGAGGCCTATGTGCCGGCTGCAAAACGCGTGATGGGCTATTTCGCCCTGCCGGTGCTGGTGGGGGATGAGATGGTGGCAACACTCGACCTCAAGACCAATCGGCAGGATGGCCGGGTGGAGATCAGGAAGTGGAATTGGCTTGGCGACGGCTATGAGAGGCTGAAACCCGCCATTGAAGCGGAGCTGGAGCGGTTTGAACGTTTCCAGCTGGCGCCGGCGGCTGAGGCGGAGGCGGAGCCGGCCGGAGAGGCCGCGATGTCTGAGTGAAGCGGCTCACGGCCTTGCGCCGGACGCATGGCCTCCTGCATTGGCCGGCGCGGCGCTTGGCTGTATAGTCCGCGCCCATGAATTCTCTCGGTATCGATAAGGCCCCCGCCGACACCCGTGTCGTCGTGGCGATGTCCGGTGGCGTCGACAGCTCCGTTGTCGCGGCAATGCTGCATGAAGAGGGTTATGATGTCGTCGGCATCACCCTGCAGCTTTACGACCATGGCGAGGCCATCGGCCGCAAGAAGGCCTGTTGCGCCGGCCAGGATATCTATGACGCCCGCACCGTGGCGGACAGGCTCGGTATCCCGCATTACGTGCTGGATTACGAAAGCCGTTTCCGCCAGAGCGTGGTGGATGATTTTGCCGACAGTTACCTGCGCGGCGAAACCCCGATCCCCTGCGTGCGCTGCAACCAGACGGTCAAGTTCCGCGACTTGCTGGCAACGGCGCGTGATCTCGATGCCGATGTGCTGGCAACCGGCCATTATGTGCGCCGCGAGCGGGGCGCTGCGGGTGCCGAGCTGCACCGCGCCGCCGACCCGGTGCGCGACCAGAGCTATTTTCTGTTTGCCACGACGCCCGAGCAGCTGGATTTCCTGCGTTTTCCGCTCGGCGGCCTTGCCAGCAAGGCCGAGACGCGCGTGCTCGCGCAGCGTTATGGCCTCGTGACGGCGGACAAGCCGGACAGCCAGGACATCTGCTTCGTGCCCAATGGCGATTACGCCAGCGTCGTCGGCAAGATGCGGCCCGGCGCGTTGAAGCCGGGCGAGATCGTCGACATGGACGGCAAGGCTGTGGGCGAGCATGAGGGCATCATCAACTACACCGTCGGCCAGCGCCGCGGCCTTGGCGTTGGCGGCACGGCCGAGCGGCTTTATGTGGTGAAGGTGGACCCGGAGAAGAACCGCGTCATCGTCGGCCACAAGGAAGCGCTGGCGCGCGAGCGGGTTTACCTGCGCGATCTCAACTGGCTGGGCGGCGATCTCGGCGCCGATGGCGCGCCGGTGCGTGTGGAGGTCAAGCTGCGCTCCATGCAGGCGCCGGTAGCGGCGACGGTGGAGCGGGACGCGGCGACCGGCTCGGCACTCATTCGTCTGGATGAGCCGCTTTACGGCGTCGCCCCCGGCCAGGCCGGCGTGCTCTATCAGGGCAACCGCTGCCTCGGCGGCGGGTGGATCGAGCGCGCCGAGGGCCGTTTCGCGGCCTGAGCCAGGCAGGGGCAAAACACCTTACGGAAAGGCTTTTTTAAGTTTGCGGAGCGGGGCAGGGAAAGGGTTTCAAAAACCCGTTGACACCATGCCCGGATCCCCTTAAACCCCGCCCACGCCTCGCGCTACAGCGAACGGGGCGGCGCCCTTCGGACCTGTGGGTCAGGGCAAACTGGAAGGTGCTGTAGCTCAGTTGGTTAGAGCACCGCACTCATAATGCGGGGGTCGGTGGTTCAAGTCCACCCAGCACCACCATTCTTATCAAGCACATAGCCTTCCAGTGACTTCGCGGTTTTAACCATTTCCGCGAAAAGTTTTACATTCTATGCCACTGGCATCGGGTGAAGCGGGCTTTCCGTGTCACTATGGCTCTGCCCCATTCGGCTTCCTGATGCTTCCCGGCCGTAGTGCTTCACCGTGGCTTCCGTAGAGTGGCCGTGGCCAGCGCGGTGGAAACGCTGACGGCCTTCGCCGCTGCCTGATCTGCCCTGCCGGCAGAAGGCGGCTTCATCCTGCAGCATGGGGATGGCGAGCCGGGCAGTGCGGTGCAGGTGCCAGCCGGAGGGGCAGGGCTATGAGCCACATCTCCCGCAAGCCGGCCCAGCTGCTGGAGACGAACGAGGCCGTAACGCTCGCTCTGCGCCGGCTGGTGTTGTAGTTCGCCCTTGCCCATAGCGCGGTGATGATCGCGCGGCTTACCGGCATCAGCCGGGCGGAGGTGCGGCGCATTCTGGCGACAGCGAAAGCCGAGGAGCGCCGGATCGCCCGCCGGCAACTGGGTGTGGCCGCCGGGCTAGTGCCGCTGCCGGCCAGCAATCGCGGAAACCCGCTGGAGCGCGCCATGGCAGCGCTGGGCGGCCGGGTGAGTTGCAAGCGCAGCACCGGCGAGTGGCGGCTGGATGGCAGGCCCTCAAGCCCGCGCGCCGTGGTGGAGGCCGCTAACCGGCGCCTGGCCGAAGCGGGGCTGCCGCTGATTGCTTATCCGGGGGTGGGTTATGAAGCGAGCTGACACAGTTCCGTTTCCTCTGTCGGCGACAGATTCAAGTGTCCGGAACGGCCTAACTGGCTCGGAGTGTGCGCGCCGGGGGTTGCTCGCCCAACTCCATGAAATCGTTCAAATCCCTCTGAAGCGTATCGACAGCCCAGAAAGACTTCTCGAGCTGGGCCAACCAGTTTTGAGCCTCTTTTTCGGATTGACCATCTCTTTGCCAAGTTTTTGCATCTTGAATTGCCTTCTTAATATCGCGTCTGATTCCAGCAAAACGACTTTTATAATCTGGTGGAAATTTTATTATATAATGAATCTCCGGAATTATATTTTTAAAATCTTTCTCGAATTCCAAAAAATCTTCGTCGGACCAGTCTTCTTCTTTTTTTATATTTGTTATCGACAGGCTCCAATATCTCATAAGATTATTAACGAGAGTGTCGATGGCGGGAAGAATCTCAGCGGCGTCTTTTTGCAACTCATAAAGGCGCACGTCGTACTGTGCTTTCATTTCGGCCTGATGGAGCCGCCTCGTCGTCTCCATTTGTTCATTGTGCAAACGTCTGGTCTCTTTTACCTGCCGTTGAAACTGGATCACGCCGAACAGAATTGCGCCAATTGTGCCGATGGCTGCGCTCCAGTCCGCCAAGGAGCCAATCTCGAGGCTCCCTCCCCGTTCGAGGGCAGTGCAAATCGCACGATACAATTCGTGCCCGAAGAAGGACGCGCCGAGGAACCCAAAAGCGATACCAACCACGAGGCACCAGGTGCCGTAGTTTTCACCCGTGATGCCTATCGCGTTGGGATGCGATTGATCGGCGGCGGTCGCGTTTTCGGTCATTGCGGCACTCGTCTGCATTGTTTGTTGCAGATCTTATATCCACCGCAGGTGTGCTGCGCCAGAGGGAACGTCAATGTCTGGTCGAGGCGTGGTTGCCGCTGATCGCTTATCCGGGGGTGGGTTATGTGGCGGGATGAGCTTCAGGACTGCCAAACGGGGGCGAGTTCAGGTGTTCTGCATGGCCCAGAAGCTTAGTGGGCTGTTGCCGGTTGGGGAATCTCGTCGCGTTCAATGAACCGTTGCAAATCTTCGTACAAATCTTCTGTTCTTACAAAAAGTCTCGTAAGGGAGTTTTCGCATCCTCTGACATATGCTTCATTGTAATCGATAGATTGAATCGCCCATATTTCATGTTTAAGTTCTTCAAAATCATCGCTAATGGAAATAAATCGTGTCTTAAATTCCGGTGGCATTGCTGCTACATGTGCGATATCGAGTTTACTATTTTCTGTTTCTTGGAGAATTTCTTCCAGGAATTTCATATTGAACTGCGGGTTTCCGTCGTAGTTCACGGCTGCATGCATGGCGTTCCCGAGAGCCGCGTTGAAACTCAGCAATGGTCCGAGCGTGGCGGTCGAAGCCTTCTGCAGTTCCCAAAGGCGCAAGTCGCGCTGGTGCTGCATTTCCGATTGATGAAGATCTCTGGTCTCTTTTATCTGTCGTCGAGACTGGAGTACGCCGAACAGAATAGCGCCGATGGTGCCGACGGCGGCGCTCCAGTCTGCCCAACTTCCGAAATCGGGCCCTTTGTCACCGGCCAGAAGTTCCCGGACTGCTTCAAGAAGTTCGCGGGTGGGAACAATCAGTTCATGGCTGAGGTAGGCGGCGCCTAGGAAGCCGAAGGCTATGCCAACGGCGAGGCACCAGAGAGCGTAGGCCGCCGGTTTTTCTACCTTTTCGCCCGGATTGAGTTTCGCGGCGGCGCTGGCATTAGCGTTCTCGGTCACAGGGGGCACTCGTCTGCATTGTTTGCTGCAGATCTTATATCCACCGGAGGTATTTCCGCGCCAGAGCACACTTCAACGCATTGTATGCCGGCTCCAGTATCCGGGTCGCGGCTGCTGCGCGTCGCTAGTTGGCTTGGGCGAATGCCCTCAAGGCTTGCTCCAGAGTATTCAAAGCCGCCGAGATGCCACGCCCGGTGTTGATCATTTTGTCCCTGAGTTCGAGATGGGCGGGGGATGGGTTTGGGTTGACCGGCCACTCCTCTATTTGCTCCGAGAACTCAATTTCGAGCAGCCTGATCGCACGGCAAGCAGCGAGCAAATCAGTAGGCAATCTGATTTCGAGGTTTTTGGGGAGCTGCAGTTTTTGCAACTCGTCCTTCAGCCTGTGCCAAGTGTTGCTGTCATTGATTTTCTGCCCCGCCTTCCTCAAGGACTTTTCGAGCTCGCCCCGGTGGCGCGTTATCTCACCAGCAACGCTGGCGGCTGTCGCTCGCTGCAACTGGAGGGCTCGCTCTCTCTCTTCGGCTATTCTGGCTTCTGCGTCGCGGCGGGTCTCAGCGACTTGCCACTGAGCAATCCCTATCGCGATGAACAGAGCGGCGATGCTGCCAATCGCCTGTACCCAGGCCGCCCAGTCACCCGCGCTCAGGTCGCTGAAGATCGACACGACAAAGATACCGGCCATGAAGGAGCCGCCGCAAAGGGCAACGGTCTTGACGAGCCTGGGCTCGGTGCGGGCGATCTGCCGGAGACCGCGCTCCCGCAAGAGGGCAACGATGCGCGACAGGTGGTAGCCGACGTCCTCTTTCTCCGTCACTCGCGCATTCCCCCCCTCAAACCGCATCAATCAAATCCGGGCGGTTGTTGGCGACGTTGCCGACATCCTTGCTCACGGCCACCAGCTCCAGCTCGCCGGGCCAGGGTGCGAGCAGGGGCAGGAGGCTGGCGGGCTCGGCCTTCTCCTCGCCCAGCCAGGCCGGCCAGTGTTCCTCCTCAAGGATCACCGGCATGCGGTCATGCAGGGCAGCCATCTGCGCGCTGGGCGTGGTGGTGATGATGGTGAAGGTGCGCACCCATTCCTGGCTCTGTTTGTCCTGCCAGCCTTCCCACAGGCCGGCGAACACCAGCGGCGGACCATCGGCCCGGCCGATGCGGAAGGGCTGCTTGGCGCTGCCCTCCTTCTTCCACTCATAGAAATAATCGGCCGGCACCAGGCAGCGGCGCGCCTTGAAGGCGCTGCGGAAGCTGGGCTTCTCCGCCACGCCCTCCGCCCGGGCGTTGATGGTGCGGGCGCCGATGGAGAGATCCTTCGCCCAGCTGGGCACAAGGCCCCAGCGCAGCACATCCAGCGAGCGTTCGCCCGTCTCCGGGTTAAAGCGGCACACCGGCAGGCGCTGCGTGGGCGCCGCGTTGTAGTTGGGGCTGAGGTTGGGCAGCGCGCCGCCGGCCTTGAACAGGCGCCGCATCGCTTCGGCGGGCAGGGTCTGGACGTATCGGCCGCACATGGGGCGCTCTCCACCACAAAGGGCATGAGGGCGACAGGCTATCGCGCTTCAGCGGGGAGAGCGAGAGGATGACTGCGCTAAATGGTGTTCTGCTAAATGGCTGGATCTTTTGGGTAGTTGTCGCCTTGTCGGAAGGCTTCCAATCGGCTCTCTACAGTGTTGTAGAGCGCTATAAACGCCGGATATTTCTTTTCAAATCCCTGATTGTTGACGTCATGGCCGAAGCGGCCAAGGATGTTGATCGTTTGAATTATTTTGAGGGCGTCTTCATAAGCTGCCGTACGTGCGGCCATCAATTCGTCAATGATCTCAACCGTCATACGAATACTTTTCGACTTCTCCCGAAGTTCGCGGGTAAGGCGTGTTATTTGCTGATGTGTTTGAAAGCTGGGAACCTGCCCCGCCGCACGAGAGCTGTTCACTTGGTTTATCAAGAAACGAACTTCCTCCCGGCCCGATTTAATCTCCTCAACTTCGCTGTACTTGGAAAACAAAGTTCTCCAGACGTTGAGTGCTACTCGCCGCATTCTGTCGTTGTGTTCAATGTCGCGCTGCCGTCGTTGAACCCTAATTTCGTGCCGGGAAATCCATATGGCGCCGATGATGGCCCCAATGCTGCCAACCGCCTGCACCCAGGCTGCCCAGTCGCTCTTGCTCAGGGAGAAAATGGCGTCGATCACGCTGGCGCCGATGATGCAGAGGACGGTGGCGCCGACGCCAAGCGCAAAGGCGAGCATGGCTAGGACTGCGGCTTTAGTGCTGACTTCGTTCAATCATACCCCCTTTTGCGAGCCGACGCGGTCCATCGCGTCGTGTTCTACGGCGATTGCCCTCATTTCCTTTTCTGTGAAGTCCTGGGTGACCTGTATGAGCCGCTCGAGCCGGTTCAGGTCGCGCTTAACTGCAGCGATGAGCACGTTTACCCGCGAAAACCACTCAAAAAGGCGATGCCCGTCGTTGGGGGCGCCCGTATGCTGGATTGTACTCAACTCTGCGTGTCGGCGCTGGGCGTAGCGACAGATGTTGGCAATTTCGAGCAGACCCTTGGTAACCTCGGCCGGGACACTGAGCTGAATTATTTCTCCCGACGTCAAAGGCTCAGGGTACGCCTCCAGAGCCTCTGCGATTTGGGCGAAATCAACTGTCATAAGGCGGTACGCAGCCTGCTCTTCGTCCTCTTCGGGAAGTATCTGCCCAGCCCTTTTAGTCGCTGCGGCCGCAGCGTTCAGATAAGCGTGCGCCCGGAACAGGCGGTCAATCTTGTCTTCGGCAATCTGGCGGGCTGCAATCAGGTGCTGCCGCGCTTCAGCCGCGAGTTGAGCCCTGTGCTGCTTCGAATAAGTCCAGAGGCTAATCAGTACCGCCACAAGGGCACCGAAGCCGCTACAGAGACCAGCGGTCGTCTGCAGCCACTTCGCCCAATCGATCTTGCCATCGATCCCGGAGCCGTTGGCTGCGATCCACACGAGCATCAGGCAGGTCGCGCCAAAGCAACCGCCGGCGGCAAAAGCCCAGGCTGTGTATCTGGTTTCCTGCGGGAGGACTTCAGCCGAAGCAGGTTGTCGCTTCGCCGGTTCCAAACTGCTCAAATTCGCCCCCAACCGCTGTTTCTGCGGCTAGTTAACAACCATGACGGGCTGAGAGGAAGGGGTTATGCGCGCTTAGCCAACGTGTTGCCGTCAGCAAAAATGCCTCGCTCATTTCCTCTGGGTGGGGCTCGGCCGGTCCGGGCCCTTCATGACGAACAACGAGATGGCCTGTACAGCCGTATCAGTTGCAACCCAGGCGTCCGTAAGGCGTTTTCTTGCGAGCCTGTACATTGCGTTGATTGCTGCATCGTTGGATCGGCGGGCGATTGTGTCGCTCGCTTCTATCATGCTTACCTTTGCAAGCAGGATCTGCCATCTGACTTAGTACAACTGTTCCGAAAGTGGTTGCGGAAGTCTAGCCTCCAACCCATCACCGATATCGAAATCGTCAAGCTCTTTGGCCATTCTAGGAAACGTGATGCCACGGGTAATGTAGTCGTCTGGCAACACTTCCCAAAACATCGCGTCAAATCGTTCCATCTCCGACCCCGCCTTGCGGACAATGGGAAGCAAGTCCGCCGCTTGCCGACGAGCTTGCTGCTCGTCATTGCGCCTCTGTCTCTCCATTTAGATTTCATGATGACGTCTGGCAACGCGCAGTTGCCGTTGGCCAAGGGTCGCCGTGAAGGCAATAGCGGCAAGGGTGCCAAATGCTTGTGCCCAACCGGCCCACGTGCTGCCGGGTATTTCACTGACCCAACGGGCTATTGCGACGAGCGAAGCATCGCTACGAGCCAGAGCGCCCCAAACAATGACCGCGAGGAGAAGGAGCACGATCCCAAAGAACCCGCCAGCGACAAAGAGCCAGACACGACGCAGCACCTTGATATGCCGTTTCTTCATCGGGGGAGCTTTCCGTTGTCATCGCGGTGTGTTGGACACCAGCGACGAAACAACCATGGCGGGTCGAGAGGAGGGAATTACGGTGACAGGAATTACGGTGACAGTGCATTAAATGAGGGGGCTGAAGCCGACGTCTCTAGAGGCTTCGCCCGCTCAATGCGCTCTCGCTCTTGGGGGCTGTTCATCGCTTCCCACAAATCAGTGCGGCGCTGGATGTTGAGCCAGAAATCAGGGCTGTTGCCGAACACGCGCGCAAGGATGAGCGCGGTTGCGGCCGTTACGGTCCGGCGGTCATTGCAAAGCTCGTTCACGTGCTTGCGCTGAACGCCCATTGCTTCGGCCAGCGCTATCTGCGTCAACTCCATGGGCTGCATGAAATCTTCCCGGAGAACTTCGCCCACCGTCACCGGCTTGCGCTTTGTCATCAGCACGGTTCGTCCCTTGGTGTTGGTGTGAACCGCGCTAAGAGAAGCATATGAATGCTGCTGTTAGCGCGGCTCGTTCGGCTGCCTCAGTGTTTTGTACCGGCGGTGAATTTGCCTTTTATGGTTACTTCGCAGTCAATAACCATGAAGTCGTCCCGGCCAACCTTGATCGTGCCGTTTTCCCTTTCTCGAGTGACGCTGGCGCTGACGTCGTCGAGATAAAGCCGGTCGCGCGATCCGCTTCCCATACTTTCTGTATCGAGTTGCCACTGCCAATCATGGCCGCTTTCGCCGACATGGCCGTTGCGGACCTGCGGGTACCCGATGCTCATGATGCGGTCGATTTCGTAACTGTCGCGCTTCTTTTTCAGCTTCGCGTCGACGCTCCAGTCTTCTTTTTCAATGACCTTGATGAGTTTGCCGGCGTCCGGCTCGAAGTCCTGCAGGGAACGGTCATTGTCGGTGAGCTTTAGCTTCACCGTGTACTGAACCTGTACCTTTTCGCGGAGAAAATTCTGCTTGCCCATTGATGCCTCCCGATGATCCGGAAAGTACGGGTCGCACTCCCCGATACAGGCAATTATATCAACAATATTGTGCTGATGGACAATCTGTTCTCGTTTTATGATCGGGCAGGGGCACCGAACGAGAAGGCGGGGGTAGGCAAGGTTGTGACGTGACGCGGTTCACTGCCACCAGCCGCAGCGGCCATTTAATGCTTTGATCCGGAAGAGGCTGGTTTAGCCTCGTAAGCCACGGCATAAAAACTTCCGGCGAGGCCCCCCAGATGCTCCGACTTTCCGCCCTGCTAGCCGCTCTGGCTCTGGCCAGCACCGCCGCGGAGGCTGCCGATAGTGCGAGCAACGCAGCCGCCTTGCCTGACATCGCCGCGCCGGAGGCCACCCGCGAGAAACTGGCCGCTGCCATGCCGGTCACCGCGCCTCACGCGATGGTGGTGACGGCCCAACATCTGGCGACGGATATCGGGGTCGATATCCTCAAACAAGGCGGCAATGCCGTGGATGCGGCGGTGGCCGTCGGTTACGCTCTCGCTGTCGTGCATCCCTGCTGCGGCAATATCGGCGGTGGCGGCTTCATGACGTTGCATCTGGCAAGCGGGCAGAACCTGTTTCTGGATTTTCGCGAAAAAGCGCCGCTCGCTGCCACGCCCACCATGTTTCTGGACAAGGATGGCAATGCGGTGCCGGAGTTGAGCCGCAGCTCCTGGCTTTCCATCGGCGTGCCCGGCACGGTGATGGGGCTGGAAGAGGCGCTGGCGCGGTATGGCACGATGAAGCGCAGCGCCGTGATGGCGCCCGCCATAACGCTGGCGCGCGACGGTTTTGTGCTGAATGAGGCCGACGCCCGGATTCTGGGGCTGCGGGCCAAGGATTTTGTCGCCGAGCCCAATGTGGCGAGCATCTTTCTCCATGCCGATGGCTCGCCCTACAAGGCCGGGGAGCGTCTTATCCAGCCGCAACTGGCCAGAACGCTGGAGCTGATTGCCGCCGACGGGGCGCCGGCCTTCTACACGGGGCCGATTGCCGGGGCGATTGTCGCGGCCAGCCAGCAGAATGGCGGGCTTTTTACCCTCAAGGATTTTGCCGACTATACGGCGCCCTGGAGTGAGCCGGTCAGCTGCGATTATCGCGGTTACCGGGTGATTTCCGCCCCGCCGCCCAGCTCCGGCGGCACCACGGTCTGCCAGATGCTGCAAACCCTCAAAGCCTATCCGCTGGCCGACTGGGGATATGGCTCGGCGCAGACCACGCATTATCTGGTCGAGGCCGCGCGTCACGCCTTTGCCGACCGCAACACTTACCTCGGCGACCCCGCTTTCGTGGAAAACCCGGTGGATGAGCTGCTGTCGCCGGACTATGCCGAAAAAATCCGCGCCCAGATCAAGCCGGATCGTGCGACGCCTTCTTCAGAGGTGAAGGGAGGCCTCGGGGCGGAGGAGGGGGAGCACACCACCCACTATTCCATCGTCGATGCCGCCGGCAACGCCGCCTCCGTGACCTACACAATCAATTTTTTCTTCGGGAACGGCAAGATCGCCGGCGATACCGGCTTTTTCCTCAATGACGAGATGGATGATTTTACCTCCAAGCCCGGCGTGCCCAATGCCTTCGGCCTTGTGCAGGGCAAAACCAATCAGGTCGAGCCCGGCAAGCGCCCGCTCAGCTCGATGACGCCGACCATCGTGCTGGATCAGAAGGGCAGCCTGTTCATGGTGACCGGCAGCCCCGGCGGCTCCACCATCATCTCCACGGTGCTGGGCAGCATTCTCAATGTGGTCGATTTCGGCATGAACATGCAGCAGGCCGTGGATGCGCCGCGCCTGCATCACCAGTGGCTGCCGGACAGTGTGTCGGTGGAGCCGGGTTATCTGACGCCAGAAACGCAAAAGGCGCTGGGGGCGATGGGGTACCAGTTCACCGAGCGGTCGCCCTGGGGCGCTGACGAGGCGATCCTGCGCAACCCGGCAACGGGCCTGCTGGAAGGAGCGAATGATAACCGCCGGCCAGCGGGGCTGGCTGCGGGCTATTAGCGTCGCGTCTGTTGCCGGTCAGTCGGCGCTGGCCATTGGCCATTGGCCAGCCTGCCTAGCAACCCGATGTCGGATTTTGCAGATAGGGGTGCCGCTGGCGCATGTCGGCGAGGGTTGCCGCCGATAGCCGTGCCTGGGTTATGCCCGGCGCCTGGCCCGGCAAGCGGGCAAGCAGGCTGGTATCGGGCGCGACGATCCGGCTTTCGCCGAGAAAATGAAAATCGCCGTCCGGGCCGGCCGCATCGGCATAGACGATGTAACTGACATTCTCATAGGCCCGGGTGGGCACAACCTTCTCCGCCACCAGCCCGTAACGATGATTGGTGGCGCTTGCGGCAACCAGCACATCGGCGCCGCGCCGTACAAGGTCCCGGGCGGTCTCGGGAAAGTCGAGATCGTGACAGACCAGCAGGCCGAGGGTGAAGGCGCCCCAGCGGATGGGGGGCGAGGGGGCGCCGACGGTGAACAGCCCCTTTTCATGCTCTCCCCAGAGATTGACCTTGCGGTAGATGCCAGCGATCTCACCGGTCTCGTCTATGGCCAGCACCGCGTTGTAGAGCACGTTTGCGCTCTTTTCGGCAAAACCGGCGACCAGCCCGGTTCCGGCCTCCCGCACAATCTGCCGGAGGCTGGTTATGAAGCTGCCATCGAGCGGCGCGGCAAGCTGGCGGGTTCTCTGCGCATCGCCATACCCGCACAAAGCCAGTTCGGGCATCACCAGCAGACCGCCCTTTGGGCCTTTTTCCAGCCACCGGCGCACCAGCGACAGTGCTTCTTCCGGCGTATTCGGAGGCGGGCCCGGCTGGCAGATGGCGACATCGAGACGGGTAAGCGACATCAGCCGGCCTCCGGGGCCGCTGGCCTGACCCTCAGCTCGATATCGCGCGGCACGCCATCATCGCCATTGATGACGATGATGTCCTGCGGGCAGGCGGAGACGGCAAAAAGGCAGTCCATTTCCGCCCGCAGGCGCACATGGTCGCCCGGCTTTGCCTCGCTGGCATGATCTTCAAGCGCACTGTCTCTGACGACGATGGTGTGCATGAAGAGGTTCCACGGCGTCGGCACCATGGGCAGCGCCCGGCCCCGCTGCCCCATCGCCCCTGCAAGATTGTCGCTGCAATTGGCATGGTGGCCTTCCGCCCCGTAATAGAGCCGGTAGCTTTCGGCGCAGCAGGCGGGGCAGAGCGTGTCGTGCACGCCAGGGGAATGGTCTTCCACAAAAGTCAGGATCGGTCGCAGCCGGTTGGTGATCAGTACATCGCCGGGCCGGAACATGAGCCGGTAGTGATGGATGCGGGAATGCTCCATCGACATGTATTCAAAGGGCTCTTCTGCGGGCCCCGCTGCCGGGAAGGCCCAGGTGTCCACAACCTGACCTCCCTCGATATTGACCACATCGACCGTGTCGCCCCTTTTCAGGGGGACGACACGGGCGGTCCTGGCAGCAACCCGGATGACGGATTGTTGAACGGCCATCTTCAAACCTTCATCCACGCTCAGTAATCGAAGCCCTGGCGCCACTCGCGCGAGAAGACGGAGGTGTCATTCTCGAAAGCCTCATAACGCGCCTTGAGGATGAGCTTGCCATCTTCCCAGAACACGTCGCTCCGGGTCTCCAGCCGGATCATCCAGCCCGGCCGCTCGTAGCGCTGAACGCTCTCGAAATAGGCTTTGGCGGAAGAACCGTCATGGGGCATGACCGAATAGCCGTGGCCCCCCCGGCCGCCCAGGGTGAGTTCGCCCAGCTTGTAGGTCTTGCGTTCGCTCGCGCTGATGAGCCGCATTTCTTCTGTCACGGCATCCCAGCTGGCAATCCGGCTGACGGTGCCCGGCACAAGGTCTTCGGAGGGGATGGGGGCGGCGGAGACCGGCGGGCCGAATTCCTTGAGCTGATGAACCGCGGCCTCCGGCATGGAAGGCAGCAGGAAGGAGGTCGCTTCAGGATAAAAAGTGATCCCGCCCTTTGACGGCTCCGGCCAGACCATCGGCCAGTAGGTGGTCGAGAGCGCCACACGGATACGGCGGCCGGGCCTGAATTTATAGGCCACGCCCTTCAGCGGAATTTCATAGGAGAAACGCTCTCCGGCGGCGACACCCTCGGGCCGCGTTATGCGGCGGATGGCGAGCGTGACGCGCGCAGAGGTGCCGTCCTCGCCAATCTCGTTCAGCCGTACGATGACCGTTGCCTTCGGGCCATCGAGGGCGAGGTCCAGCTTCAGGCGCGGGATGCCCACAAGCTCAACGGCTTCTTCCAGCACGGGCGTGTCGAAACAGACCGAGAGACCGTCATCCGGCCGGTTGTCGGCATGGAATTCCGGGCCGTCGCCCCCGCCATCAAGCGGGCACCACTCGCCGCCATAGGCGCCGAGACCCTGCACCGTATCGACCCGGACCGGGCGGATCGCCTTTGCCGGCGCGGATGACAGGGTGCGGTCATCAAGATGGAAAGTTGCCGGGCTGCCTTCGCAGGGCCATTGCGGCACGGCGATCCAGCGTCCGCCAATTTCGGGATAACGCGCGTGGGGCTTCAGATCCTCGCCGACCCAGAGCCGCAGCATCGGCTCGTCCATGATGCCGGTCTTTTCTTCCAGGAGCCAGTGGCGCCACCAGCGCATGCATTCTTCCAGAAAGCCGATCTTCGGTCCCGGAACGCCCCAGTTCGGATACATGTGGGTCCAGGGGCCGATCATGCCCTTGCGCGGCACATTGAGGTTTTCCATCAGCCGCAGAACCGGGTCGGAATAACCATCGGCCCAGCCGGTCACGGCATAGACGGCGCACTGGATATCGTCGAAGTTCTCGCACACCGAGCCGTGCTGCCAGAACGCGTCGCGCTCCATATGGGCAAACCAGCTCGCCAGTGGCGGCTCGACATTTTCGAGGCGGTTGAGCCACATCTCCCGCCACCTGTCGCCGACATGGGCCGGATCGGCGGGCCGGCCAAGCTGGGCAAACAGGCCGGAGCCCCATTGCATGCCATCGACCAGCAGCCCGCCGCCCATGAAGTGAACGTCGTCGCTGTAACGGTCATCGGTGGAGCAGCAGGTGATGATGGCCTTGAGTGCCGGGGGGCGGCGGGCAGCGATTTGCAGCCCGGCGAAGCCGCCCCAGGAAATGCCGATGATGCCGACATTGCCGTTGCACCATTCCTGCGCGGCGAGCCAGGCGATGACCTCGCAGGCATCATCCTGCTCCTGCTTCAGATATTCATCATGCAGAAGGCCATCTGAATTGCCGCTGCCGCGCAGGTCGACGCGGATGGCGGCGATGCCGTTCATGGCGAAATAGCCATGCACCATGGAATCGCCGACCGCGGTGTTGTCCGACTGGCGGTAGGGGATCCATTCCATCACCACCGGGACCTTCCTGGCCGCCGGCTTCTCCGGCATCCACAGCCTCGCGGTCAGGATCGTGCCATCCGCAAGCGGAATGGTGATCTGCTGGTAGGGCGCGGCTTCGGGGCTGAGATAGGTGTTATCCACGAGGTATTTTCCTTCAGACAGCAGACGGTTGGACGGAAGGCCCGGGAAGATCGAGCTCCGGCGGTTTGGGAAGAAAGGCGACGAGCAGGGCTGTTGCCGAGCACAGGATGCCGCCCGCGATAAAGGTGACGGGCATGCCGAGGCGTTCGCCAACGGCGCCGACGATGAGCGAGCCGAAAGGAACGGTGCCGAGCAGCATCATCGAGTACATGGCCATTACCCGCCCGCGATAGGCGGGCGGCGTGAAGTGTTGCAGCAGGGAGTTGGAAGCAAGGTTTTGCGACAGGATGGCAAAACCCATCGGCAGGGCGAGGGCGGCCGTAACGGGCGTGCTGGTCGAAAAACCGATGCCGATCTGTGCCAGCCCCAGCAGGAAGGCCGACCATTTCGGATAGACCTGCAGCACCGTGATGCGATCAAACACCGTCAGTATGATCGCGGCACAGACGGCGCCCACGCCGGTAATGCTCATCAGGATGCCGGCGATGCTGGCATCGGACTTCAGCATCTTGTTGGCAAGGATGGGCAGGAAGGAGAAGTAGGGCACGCTGGTGAAGCTGCAGATGCCAACCAGGATCAGGATCCGGCCGGCATGGGCGTGGCTGCGGACAAAGGCAAATCCGCTGCGCATCTCGCGGAAGAACGGCGCCCTGGCGCGCTCAAGATGGGGCACGCCCTTGAGGGTGATCAGCATGATCAGCATTGGCACATAGGCGAGCCCCTTGAGCGCAAAGCACCACCCTTCGCCGAAGGTTGCGACAATCGCACCGCCCACTGCAGGGCCGATCAGCCGGGCGGCATTGAACAGCATGGAGTTGAGGGCGATGGCATTGCGAAGGTCATCAAGGCCGACCAGTTCGGCCACGAAGGCCTGACGGGAGGGGCTGTCGAAGGCGGTGACGATGCCCAGCAACAGCGTGAACAGCATGACGATTTCCGGCGTCACGTGATTGGTAAGGGTCAGAAGCGCGAGCGCCGAGACCAGAATGATGAAGGTCGACTGGGTGAGGATCAGAAGGTTTCTGCGCCGGATACGGTCGCTGATCGTGCCGGTGACCGGCCCGAGCAGGAAGGTCGGCCCCATGTCGCAAATAGCCAGCAGCCCCAGCAGCCAGGGAGAGGCCGAAAGCCGCCACATCAGCCAGCCCACGGCGATCGAATGGATCCAGGAGCCCACGACCAGAGGCATCTGGGCAAAAAAGTAACGGCGATAGAGCGGGTTGCGCAGGGCGCGCGCCGAGCGTTGCCGCCAGGGGAGGGACGGTGTTTCCGACTTCACGGATGTCATTGAAAAGGAGCCAGTTAGAGGGGGTGCACGGCTTGACGCCGTGCACCTGGAAGCATCCGGTAATAGTTCCCTGCCGGATCAGCGGCTCAGGCGAGCGCCATTTCCCGCAGCAATGCCCACTGGCCGTCGGGCGTCCACGCGCCCTTCAGCCCCTTGGGAGAAAGCCAGGCATTGGAGCCGTGGTAGAGGAAGACATAGGCGCCGGTTTCCTCCAGCTTGTCCTGCAGGTCGACATACATTTGCGCTCGCTTGGTCTCATCAAACTCCTCGGACGCGGCGTCGTTTTCCTTGTCCCAGGAGGCGTCGCAGGTGCGCTGGAAGTTCCAGACGCCGACCTGGTCGCACTTGAACCATTCCGTGACCCAGCTCGGGTCGGGCGCGGTGGTGAAGGTGATGAAGAACATCTCGATGTCCTTCCAGGTGCCGCCTTTTTCGTCCTGTTGCTGGGCCGTCAGGGTTGCGCCATCCATCTGGCGGACCTCGAGCGTGATCCCGACCTCGGCCAATTGGGCCTGCATCACCTGGCCGGCGACGAGCAGATCGGCATCCGTCCCGAACTCGACCTTGATCGTCAGGTTGGAAACGCCGGCCTCGGCCAGCAGCGCCTTTGCTGCGGCCGGGTTATAGGGATAGAGCAGCTTGGTGCGGGCGCCGGGCAGCGGCGGCGGAATGATGCCATATGCGGGCTCCACAGCATCGCCGAAGGTGGCCGAGATCACCTCCGGAACATTGATTGCCTGCTGGATAGCGCGGCGCACCCGGATATCGCTCAGCTTCGGGTTTTCGACATTCATGCCCATCCAGGTGTAGGCGAGTGCCGGCCTGACCGTCAGGGTGGCATCACCCCCCTTGCGCTGGCCGACCGATGAGATGTTGATCGACGTGACGTCGAGATCCCCGGCATCGAAGGCCGTTTCAGCCGCCGTCTTGTCTGCAATCGGGTAAAGCTGGATTTCATCGAAGTAGGGCTTGGGGCCGTTCCAGCCCGGATTGCGGGTCAGCGTGATGCGCTCCCGCGGCTTCCAGTCGGAAAGCTGGTACGGGCCCGAGGTCGCGAAGGGGTCGGTGGTGATGACGCCGCCATTCTTTTCCAGGGCCGCCTTGCAGACGATCAGGCCGGATGCATGCGGCAGCGTGCTGGTGAAGAGAGGCGCGAAAGGTTTCTTGAGCTTGATGACGCCGGAATATTTATCGGTGATCTCAACGGTGTCGAGCGCATCCCAGTCCGAGGCATAGACCGCATTGACCTTCGGATCGGCGAAACGCTCGTAGGAGTATTTCACGTCCTCGGACGTGACTTCGCCATAACCGTTGGTCCACATCATTCCGGGGCGCAGCTTGAAGGGGATCGCAAGCGGGTCCTTGTCGTCGATGTTTTCGGCGGCATCCAGCTGCCAGCCCCATGTATCGCCCGACTTGAACTGAACCAGTCCGGCGAAGATCGCGAACATGGTGGTCTCGTCATACCAGCCACCCCGTGTCGCCGGGTCCAGATTGCGGATATCGCCGTCGTTCCAGATCTTCAGCGTCTTGCCCTCGATGGCGAAGGCAGAGTTCTTTCCCAGCAGGCTGGCACCGGCCACGCCAAGAGTGGCCGCACTCATCGATTTAAGGATCTGGCGGCGATTGAAACGGGATGTTTTCATGCGAGACTCCGTACGACGGGTTGGTGGTTCAGGGGGGCTTGCTCGGTGGCCTCGCTGGCGGGCACCAGCGGGAAATGGCAGCGGACGAGGTGGTCGGTAGCGACGGCCCGTTCATTCGGGGCTTCGCTTCGGCAGCGATCGGCGGCGATCGGACACCGGGTGTGAAACTCGCAGCCGCCCGGGCGCCGCCTGAGGCTCGGCACTTCGCCCTTGAGCAGCCCGGCGGAAGTGTCGGTGGAGTGGGTCGACAGCAGGGCCCGCGTGTAGGGATGGGCAGGCCGGGCGAAGATGTCGGCCGTCCGGGCGGTCTCGACGATGCGTCCCAGATACATGACGGCGATCCGGTCCGTGACATGCCGGGCGACGGCGAGATTGTGCGTGATGAACAGAAAGCTCACGCCGCTGTCTGCCTGGATCGTGTTCAGCAGATTGAGCAGCTCTCCCTGCACGGAAAGATCGAGGCCTGCGGTCGGCTCATCGGCGATGACGAGCCTGGGGCGCAGGGCGAGTGCCCGGGCTACGGTAACCCGGCGTGCCTGGCCGCCCGAGATCTGGTGCGGATAACGGGCGGCGAAATCCGGCGAGAGGCCAACTTCCCGCAGCAGGTCGACTGAAAGGCGGCGACGCTCGGCACGACCGGTTCCAGTGACCGCCAGCGGTTCTGTTATGGACGCCGACAGCAGCATGCGAGGGTCGAGCGCCGCCATCGGATCCTGGAACATGAAGCCGACATTGCGGCGCATTTCCTTCCAGAAGCCGTCTTTCCGCCCGGTAGCGCCTACGCCGGCAAGCGTGATCGAACCGGAGGACATCGGCGTCATGCCGCCGATGGCGCGGCCGAGCGTGGTCTTTCCGCTCCCGCTCTCGCCGACGAGGCCCAGTGTTTCGCCCTGGTTGAGCTTCAGGCTCACGCCGGCAAGAACGGTTACTTTCCGCGGCTCACCCTTCAGGGCGCCGAAGAGCGATCCGGCTGGGTAGCGCACGACCAGATCATTGACTTCGAGCAGCGGGATCATGATGCCTCCGTGCGATGGCAGGCCACCCGTGACTGGTCTGACGGCAGGAATGCCGGCCGGACCGACCGGCAAATGTCGATGACGGCACCGCAGCGCGGCGAGAAGATGCAACCGGCCGGCAGCGCGTGGGGTGACGGCACGGTGCCGGGAATGGTGGGAAGGGAACGGGACGGCGTTTCTATGCGCGCGGGGTCACAGGCCAGCAGCGCGCGTGTATAGGGGTGCTGCGGGCGCTCAAGCACCTCGGCAACGGGGCCGCTCTCGACAAGTTCGCCGGCATACATGACGGCCACGTCATCGCACAGTCGTGCCACGACCCCCATATCGTGCGTGACAAAGACGATCGATCCGTCGACGGCACCGCGCAGCTCGCGGATGATTTCGATCACTTCCGCCTCGGTGGTCGCATCGAGCGCCGTCGTCGGTTCGTCGGCGATCAGGATCGACGGGTTGACGAGAAGCGCCGCCGCGATGGCAACGCGCTGGCGCAGCCCGCCGGAAAGCTGGTGCGGATACTGCGTAAGCCTTGTTCCGGGATCGGAGATGCCGACGCGCGCCAGCATTTCGCGCGCGCGTTCCAGCTTTTGCGATCGGCTTATTCCCTTCAGCCGGTGCTGGAATTCAACCAGCTGTGCCCCGATCCGGATGACGGGATTGAGCGCGGTAAAGGGGTCCTGGGAGACGGTGGCGAGACGTTGGCCGCGCATTGCCCGCCGTTGTGCCTCGCTCAGCGCATAAAGGTCGTCTGCGCCGATCGACAGCCGGCCAGAGACTTTTGCGCTCTTCGGCAACAAGGCCAGCATGGCGCTGACGAGGCTGGACTTGCCTGAGCCGCTCTCGCCGACAAGGCCGAGGATCCTGCCTTTCTCAAGCGTCAGGTTGACCCCGCGGACGGCGGGCACAGGCCCGCGCTCTCCGGCATAGGTGATCGAGAAATCATTCATGTCGATGATGGCTGTCATGTCACCGCCCCCTCGAGCTCTTGGGGTCGAGCACGTCGCGCAGCGCTTCGCCAAGGAAGGTGAAGGCGATAGTGGCGACAATGACGGGCAGGCCGGAGGCGATGGCGAGATGGGGCGCCTGGCGGAGGAAGCTGTAGCCGTCGCTCAGCATGGTTCCCCAGCTTGCCTCCGGCGGCTGGATCCCCTGTCCCAGAAAGGAGAGGCCGGACTCGATCCCGATGACGGCCGGGATGTCCATTGCGATCAGGACGATGATCGGCCCGATCAGGTTGGGCACCAGATGGGTGATGGCAACCCGCCCCAGTGATGCACCCATGGACTGGGAGGCAACAACAAAGTCCATGTTGCGCAGCACCAGCACCTGGTTGCGCACCACCCGGAAATAGCCGGGCGCCATCGAGAAGGTGATAACGGTAATCAGCGTCGCCATGCTCGGGCCGTAAATGGCGACCACGGCAAGTGCGAAAAGGATCATGGGCAGTGACCGCATGGCGTCGCAGACCAGGAGCAGGACGCCGTCGATCCAGCTTTTGCCGAGACCGGCGACGATGCCGAGGACGAGGCCCAGCAGAAGCGCTGCCGCGGTTCCGGAAAGGGCAACCTTGAAGGCGACGCGGGTGCCGAAGATAACCCTCGACAGCACGTCCCTGCCGAGCTGGTCGGTTCCCAGCCAGTGCTCGAGACTGGGCCCCTGGAAGCGGATGCGCGGCGCGATCTGGACCGGATCATAAGGCGCGACCAGAGGGGCGAAGACGGCGCAAAATACCAGCGCGACTACAACGACAAGGGCGATCGCGCCGGAAGGGCTGGAGAGGAGCCTGCGTACCGTGCTCCAGCCGGGCAGGGCTTTCAGGGCAGGGGGCGCAGAAACCGGCGGGGTTTCTTCAACTGTTGTCATATCAGGCCTCCTTGCGGAGGCGCGGATCGAGCAGCGCCGAGAGAATGTCGGTCGAAAGGTTGGCGGCAATGTAGAGCAGCGTTGTCACCAGCACGGTGCCGACGAGAACCGGCGAGTTGCGGGTGGTGACGGCATCGTGGGCGAGTGAGCCGAGCCCCGGTCTCGAAAACACCACCTCAACCAGCACGGCGCCTGACAGCAGATTGCCGAGCCCGACCCCGATAACCGCCACCACGGGGATCATGGCGATGGGCAGGGCGTAGCGCATGGCGATCCGCGTGTCGGAAACGCCGAACGCCCGATAGGTGCGCACGTGATTTTCCTGCAGTGTTTCGAGAAGGGAGGCACGCACCAGCCGCGCGATATAGCCCACCCAGCCGAGGCCAACGGCAAAAGCCGGCAAAATCAGATGCTGGATCTGGTCGCCGATGTCTCCGGGCTCTCCCGCCCCCATGGCCGGCAACCAGCGAAGTGTTACCGCGAACGCGATTAGCAGGTAGATTGCGAGCAGAAAGGACGGCAGCGCCACGACGCTGGTCGACACGAGGCCGATCAGGCGGTCGGTCATGCTGTCGGGCCGCATGGCGGAGATGCAACCCATCGGCACGCCGAGCAGAAGCGCCCAGCCAAGGCCGGTGAGAGCAAGCGTGACCGTTTTTGGCAGCGCGGCGCCGACAAGCCGCAAGACGGGCTGGCGGGTGAGCAGGTCAGTCCCCAGATCGCCCGTGGCAAGCTTGCTGACAAAATGGAAAGCCTGGACCGGAACGGGCTGGTCGAGCCCCATCGACTGGCGGAAGACAATCTTCTGCTGCTCGCTGGCTCTCGGGCCGAGGGCGATCGTCGCTGGATCGCCCGGCACCAGATAAATCAGGCTGAACAGGATGATGATTGCCGAAACAAGCACGCCCACTGAAAGGCCCACCTGTCTGAGCACGTAACTGATCACGTGTCGTTCTCCGCTGTTGCCTTGCTCGCGGGACCGTTGATCGGCCCTCGCCGAAAAAGTGTGTACGCCTAAGGGTGTTTCATAATATATTACGAAGTATGTTATTGACTATCTTACCGTTTCAAGTGTTTTTTGCGCCGCAAAATTAGGCAGCGTTTGCACTAAAAATGATCGGGGGGATGTGATAAAAATGAAATTATATGAAAGCGCAGAAAATAATGGCCGAAAGGCAGTAAAAACCTCGCTCACTGAGCAGGCTTACAAGCTTTTGCGAAAAGAAATAGTTGAATGCGCCATGTTGCCAGGCCACGAGTTCACCGAGCTCGACATCGCCGAGCGCCTCTCCATGAGCAAGACGCCGGTGAGAGAGGCGTTGATGCGGCTGCAGTTCGAAGGAATGGTGCGCGCCTATCCTCGTCGCGGATACATGGTCGAGCCTGTCAAAGTGTCAGATATCAATGAGATTTTCGACATGAGACAGATTGTGGAGGCCGGTGCCACAGAGCTGGCCGTCGTCCGCGCAAGCGACAAGGAACTGGAGCAGCTCGCTTCTCTTTCGGCTTCCGTGCCGGACGATATTTACCGAGCCAATCCGGATCGTGCGAACGAGATCAATAACCGGTTTCATGAACTGATTGCACAGGCAGCGCACAATGCGCGGCTGCATCGATCCGTCCTGCAGCTCCTCAATGAGCTGGAGCGGTTTTTCTATATCGAAGCGCGCTCGGAAGTGGCCTACCCCGATATCCACGCAACGCATGCCGACATCGTTGGCGCGATGAAAGATCGCGATGTGGCCCGGGCACGCTCCGCCATCACCGATCATATCGAGGGTACGCGGGCCGTGCTGCTGAAAGCCGTTCTGACGGCCCGGCACGCAACGCCGCTGTGGATTGGATAAGGTGACGCCGGTTTCCGGTCAGTCTGCGCCGGCGTATCCGGCTTGCCTCAGGAGCCCGGCCAGCTCTAAGTCCGCCTGTCCCTCAAGTGCCAGCAGCGCCTCGTAAGGGTTACCGCCAAGCCCCAGCACGGCGGCGAAGGCGGGCTCCGTCTTCATGTTGGTGCGCCGCGCTTCAATGATCTCGGCGCGGAAGGCCTCGCCCCCGAGGGCAAGCAGCCGGCGCTCGATATCGAAATGCCGCCAGCCCGTTTGTTCCCGCACCGGCAGGGCGGCGCCGAAAATCTCGAACGGCCAGCCGAAGGCGTAGAAGCTGGCGATCACCGGCCGCCCTTCGCCCATCCACTGCCGCAGGGTGAATTCCGGATAGGCGCTGAAGGCATCCCACACGGCGCGGGTGAAGGCCGCGGCATCCGGGGCGTGGCACAGCACATCGAGGTCGCTCGCCGGCAGGGCAATGCCAAGCGGCGGCGTGCCGGCAAGATGCGGGTCAAACGCGGCCAGAATGGTGAGGATGCCTGAATTACGCACGGCATCGCGGTAGGGCGGGCGGCTCATGGGGAAGGACCTTACCGCCCTGATGATGATCAGGCTATGACAAGAACGTCGCGCCGATGCCGCTGTGCCGGCTTTTTACGGGTTGGCGGGGGCGTTGGGGTTCTTTGCGTAACCGGGGCCGATGGTCAGCGGCTCCTCGGGCATGATCTCTTCATCAAGGCTGGAAGTGTAGGTCTTGTCATATTCGGCAATCACCGTGCTGCCGTCCTTGTCCAGGAGCTTCAGCGTCACCTTGTAGGGCTTGTCCTTGACGACGCCCTTCAGCGGCGGCGAGCGGAAGGCGTAGCTGATACGCTCAGGCCTGACCGGCTGCGTCACCACAAAAGCCGGGCCGCCCGACGGATCCTCGAAGCTCGCTTCCACCGTGCCGCCTTCCGGCAGCTTGCGTTCCACCTTGGCGACGAAGCCGTAATAACTGTCGGCCACGCGGTAATTGAAGATGAAACCGCCGCCGGTAAAGCTGAAGTAGGGTTTGCTGTCGTCATCGCCGCAGGCGGCCAGCAGGCCAAGGCAGGCGGCGGCGATCAGCAGGCTGCGGCGGGGAGCTGTGAAGGCTGGCATGGCGGGCTTTGTCCTTGAGCCTGTTGGGGCCGGTATCACGGAAGGCGAAGAGCGGTAGAGGAGAGGGCGGTAATCAGCGCAGCCAGGAGGGGGTATCGCTATCCGCCGGCCCCTCCACCAGCGGACGCAGCGGCATCACGCTCTGGTCCTCGCTGGAGGTAAAGCTGGTGGTTACCTCCCCCAGCAGTTTGCCACTCTTGTTGTCCTTGAGGCGCAGGGTCGCCTTGTAGGGCTTAGCCTTGACGATGCCGGTAAGGGGCGGGGACTGGAACACATAGGTGATGCGGTTTGCCATCGCGGGCTGGGTCAGCACCAGATCGGGGCCGCCGGCCGGGTTCTCGAAGCTCGCTTCCACCGTCGCATTCTCCGGTAGCGTTCGCTCGACCTTGGCGATGAAGCCGTAATAGGCCTCTGCCTCCCGGTAGTTGAACACAAAGCCGCCGCCGCTGAAGCTGAACCAGGGGCTGTTCTTTGCCTCTTCCTTCTTGCCGCAGGCGGTTACCAGCAGGGCGGCGACCGAAAGGGCAATCAGGCCGCGCCGGCCGAACTGGATCAGGGAAGGGAGCGGGGCAAAGGAGGACATGCGGGAGCTCTCACCTGTTCTACCGGTGCCGGGGCCTGCAGGCGCCGGCAGCGATGTTTTCCAGATGATGACGGCTGATGGCAGGGCCTGCAACTGCCACGCGCAGCCGGCCACGGACCAGGCCTGACCGGAACGCCTTGCCTGCCGCAAGCTCCGCGATGATTGACAGTTTGCCCGCGGCCCGCGCTTGATGCTGGCAAAAGCGGGGCTTGCCGGGGCAGGCTGCCGGTGGGGACAGGCCGGGAGGGCGGGCGCGGTGCAGATCGGGGAGATGCCGGAGCTGTTGTTTTTCCTGCAGCAGCTCATCAATGCCACCCAGCTTTCCGCCTTCTATGCGCTTCTCACCGTCGCCTATGTGCTGGTCTATGGCGTTTCCGGCCAGGTCAACCTTGCCTTTGGCAGCTTTTCCATGTGGGGCGCCTATACGACGCTCAACCAGATCACCCTCATGGTGTTCCTGACCGGCCTGCCGCTGCCGATCATCGCGCTGCTGGGCACCGGGCTTGGCATTATCACCACGGTGGCTGTTGCGGTGGTGGTGGACCGCCTTGTGGCGCGCCCGCTGCTGGGCCGTCGCTCGCTTGCCATGCTGGTTGCCACCATCGGCCTTTCCATCCTGCTGGAGGAGGCAGCGCGCCTTGCCAACAGCAGCCGCGACAAGACGCTGCCACCGCTGTTTGCCCAGCCGATCCGGCTGATCGCCTCCCCGGTGTTTCCGGTGCAGGCCACCTTCATCCAGATACTGGTTACCGTGCTGGGCTTCGTGCTGGCGGGGCTTCTGGTGTGGTACGCCACCCACAGCCGCTTCGGCCGCCTGTGGCGCGCCTGTTCGCAGGATATCGCCATGGCGGCGCTGCTGGGGGTGGATGCCAGCCGTATCCAGCTGGTTTCCTACATTCTGGCCGGGGTGTCCGCCGGCGTCTCCGGCGCCATCATTGCCATCTATTATGGCAGCGTCAGTTTTTATATGGGGCTGATGATGGGGCTCAAGGCGCTCTTCGCTGCCGTGCTGGGCGGGCTCACTTCCTTCACCGGTGCGCTGATCGGTGCGGTGGTGCTGGCTTTTTTTGAAACCTTCTATGCCGCCTATTTTGGTTTTCTCTACCGCGATGTGGCGGTGTTTGTCGGCCTCACCCTGCTGCTGATCCTGCGGCCGGATGGTTTGCTGGAGCGCAACCCGGCGAGGGTGTGAGCACCGGTGCAAGGCGCCGGGCCGGTTTTAGCCGGCCTGGCGCCTCGTGTCAGTCACCGTAGGTAAAAACTCTTGTTCTGCAAACGTTTACGGACTCATCCACAATTTTTGTTCCGTCTTCGAATACAGCTCTGAAGTCAAAATGACAGGAACCTGATCCGTCATCGATATCGATATTGGAGCTTTCGCCCGGGCGCAGAACATCGGCGCCCAGGATGTCCTCTTCCCAATCTTCACTTTCGACATCTGAGGCATAAAATTCAGACAGGATGCTGTCGGTGTTGTTGGTGATCTTCACATGCCTGTCTTTTGCCATCGCGCCGGTTGCTGCGCCTGAAAGGGCAAGGGTCAGAAAGCATCCCGTCAGCATAGACCTCAAAAAAAACCGCATAAGGCAGTCTCTCTCTGATGTGTTTTTCAATTATCGGAAAAACATACAGTGAGTGCGGTGTTATGTCTCAAACTTGTTTCTCTTTTACTGGGCGCCGTTGTGAGAAATCGGGAAGGTGAGCGCTTTGATGGGGTTGTATTCCCCAGTGCACAGATAATCTGATTATTTGTATTGGTGGAAGTATTTTTCCATTTGTGTGTGGAGGCTGCCGATCATTCGTCTAGTGAAAAACAACGCAAAAAGAAGGTCAGAGGGGCGGAAGGGTGCCCTTGCGGTCCCGCAGCGCTATTCTGCGGCGTCGCGCCCGGCATCGTTGCTTGTGCCGCCGGCGCGTACGCTCTGTGCAGCTATGAGCAGGGCGTCCAGGGCGCCGCGCACCACATCCGCACCGGCGCCGGGGCGGAAGGCGTTTTCGGACAGATGGCGCCGCCAGGCGCGCCCGCCGGGCAGGCCGGAGAAGAGGCCGAGAATATGCCGGCTGATGGCGGGAAGCGGCGTGCCGGCCGCACATTCGCGCTCGATATAGGGCAGCAGGCGGTCGACTACCGCCTCGCGGCTTTCCGGCAGATCGGGGGAGGGGCCGAAGGCACGTTCTTCAGCTTCCACCATAAACCACGGATTTTGATAGGCCTCGCGGCCAATCATCACGCCGTCGGTATGGACCAGATGCCCGGTGATGGCCTCGCCGGTCTTGATCCCGCCATTGATACAGATCTCCAGCTGCGGGAAGTCCCGCTTCAACCGGTAGACCCAGTCATATTTGAGCGGCGGGATCTCGCGGTTTTCCTTGGGGCTGAGGCCGGCAAGGATGGCGATGCGGGCATGTACGGTAAAAGAGGCGCAGCCGGCTTCGGCGACGATGCCGACGAAATCCGTCAGTTCCTCGTAACTCTCGCGCCCGTCAATGCCGATACGGTGCTTGACGGTTACATCGATATCCACCGCCTCGCGCATGGCGGTAACGCAAGTACCCACCAGCTTCGGGTCGGCCATCAGGCAGGCGCCGAAGCGGCCGGACTGCACGCGGTCGCTCGGGCAGCCGACATTGAGGTTGATCTCGCGGTAACCCCAGTCGGCGCCCACCTTTGCCGAGCTTGCGAGTTCTGCCGGGTCACTGCCGCCCAGTTGCAGGGCAAGCGGTTGCTCTTGCGGGCTGAAGCCCAGCAGGCGCTGGCGGTCGCCATGCCTGATCGCGCCCGTCGTCACCATCTCGGTGTAAAGCAGCGCGCGCGGCGCCATGAGGCGCAGGAAAAACCGGTCGTGCCGGTCGGTCCAGTCCATCATCGGCGCCACCGACAGGCGGCGGCTCAGGGGCGGCAGGGATGTCATGATGGGGCGGGTTATGACGTCAAAGCCGGATTTTGGCAAGTTATGCCCCGGCAAGGGAGCCATGCGGCCGGCCACATTCCTGGCAGCGTGAGCCGATGATCGAGGTTGACGCGCCGCAGGGTAACGCGTGATCGCCCTGCGTGCGCCTTGTGCCGGCCGGGCTCAGGGAGCCCAGCGGAGGGTGACGATGGTTGAGCCGGTTGACGTAAAGGCTGCGGTCTTGTTGCGGGCCACAGACGCCTGAAGGCTGTCGTTGGCCGACCCGTAGGTGCTGCAAATGCCGAATGCAGCCTCGACCTTCCCGGGGCTTATCCCTTGGCTGATCAGATATTGTCTGAATTGCGGGCCGACGACATTCCCGTGCTCGACCGCGGTTTTCAGGGTGGCGCCGGGAACCGGGAACAGGGTGCTTATCCAGTAAACGCTGCCACCCTGTTCGGGAACATACGGGGACGCCGTGGCATAGCAGTAGATTTCAACACCTGCCGGGACGGGGGGATTGGCCGGTTCCTCTGCCTTTAGGGTGGCGGTGAGGGGGATGGTGGAATGATTGCGCAATATCTGAATATTGACCGTGTTTCCGGCCTTGCGGGATGACAGGTAGCTTAACAGCTGGTCAGGGCGGTCAAACGCCTGGCCGTCTATCGACTGGATAATATCGAAGGCTTTCAGACCGGCCTGCGCTGCAGCGCTTTCCATGCCGGTTCCGACCACCAGGACGCCGTGTGCGTCCGGCAGATTCAGATCACGCACGAGAGGTATAGAGAGGCTTTCGCTGAACACAACGACGCCAAGCCATCCGCGCCTGGACTCTGTCGAGGCGGAATTTGCCGCTGCGGGCGCCGCGGCCGTTGCGGCAACGGGGGCCTGTGGTGTTGCTACCTCAACCGTCAGATCTGCGAACGTATGATCGCGCCATATCCGGACCGGTGCATTGAAACCCGGGCGCATTTTCGAGACGATACCTTGCAGGTCGGCGGCATTTGCCACTTTCTGGCCCGCGACTTCGACAATGACGTCCAGTGGTTCAAGGCCAGCTTTTTCGCCAGTTCCCCCTTTGAGGGCGCTGATCACGACGGCACCCTGAGCCGGGTTTAGGCCGATTGCGGTGCCAATCGAACTCGACAGAGTTTCGATCTCTAGGCCGAAACCGCCCTGAAGGTCGGGGGGCGTTTGAGAAACGTTATTGGCCGTTGAATTTGCCGATGTCTGAGTGGGGGCAGTCTGCGTAATGGCTGAGCAGCCTTTTTCCGCTTTCAGCTGCCTTATGGCCTCGAGCGCGCCCAACAACACGACATCACCGGGATCATTCGAATCTGCCTTGAGAGTAACTTCTGCTTCAGCCAGCGACGGGCAATTGTAGGCTCCGAAGCTGTTTTTGAATTCAGGCACGATTACGGTTGCTGGATCCGGGGGGCTGTACAGTGATCCGGCGGCAGAAATTGCCAGTCCTGCTGGATCGAGGGCGCAGCCGCCCAAGCCTAGTACTAATGTTCCAATGGCCGAAAGAAAGGTAGTTTTTAGTATCGTTTTTAAGGCGCCGCTTTTTTTCACGTTTTGCACCCATATCATTATAGAAATTTTAATTCGGCTTATTACGGCTATACAATTTTTTGAAGTTTGGATGCAATGGCGTCCAGAGCGGTTGTGTCAGCCATTTTTCAGGGCTGCTGATCGCCGAGCCAGTTGAGGACGACAGGGAGGGCCTCATCGCCCGGCGCCATCGCCCCGACCCGGTTCTCTTCGCTCATGTGATGAGGTTGCGCCTTCGCGCAGGCATTTTACTCGCGCGGCGGCAGCCTTGCGCCTTCAAGACGTGCACCGGTCATGTCGGTATCGTCCAGAATGCTGCCGGTAAGGTCGGCATTGCGCAGGTCGCAATTGGTGAGGTCGGCGTCCGTCAGGTTGACCTTGGTGAGCTTGGCGCCCACCAGAACGGCGTCGCGCAGGCGGCTGTTGGAAAGGTTGGCGGCCCATTGACGGCCAATCAACTCGCCCTTGGCGTTCTTGAGGTCCACCGGTGCCAGCTGCGCATTGGTCATGTTGCAGGCGGAAAGATCCGCATTCACCAGCACGGCCCCGTCGAGAATGGCTTCCGACAGGTCGCAGCGGGTGAGACGGGCATTGGTGAAGTCGGTCATCACCATCATGCAGCCATGCATCTTGGCGCCGGTCAGGTTGGCGCCGCGCAGGTTGGCGCCGCTGAGGTTGAACGGCGTCAGGTCGATCTGCGAGAGGTCGGCATCGGTCAGGTTGGCGCGGGCGCCATTGGCGCCATCGGAGCGGATCCAGTCCTGGTGGGATTTGAGCGCGGTCTGGATCTGGTCCGACAGGCTGTCGGCGGAAAGTGAAAAATGCGCCCCTGTCATATCCACCGTGCTGAGGTCCACGCCATCCAGCGTCGCGCCCTCGAGATTGGTGTTGCGCAGGTTGGCATTATAGACCTGCGCGCCGGTAAGGTCCGCCTTGCGCAGGTCAGCGCCGTCAAGGTCGACATTGGAAAGGTTGGCGCCGCGCAGCACGGCAGAGGTGAGGTTGGCGCGCGGCATCTTGGCGCCGGAGAAGTTGCAGCCGGCCATCTGCGCGCCGGTGCAATCCGCCTCGATCATGGTGGCGTTGGAAAGGTCGGCGCCATGCGGGTTGGAGGGGGCGCGTTCCGGATCGTCGGCATTGTCCTGCTCATAAAGCAGTGCGCCGCCGCGCAGGTCCGCTGCGCGCAGGATGGCACCGCGCAGCTTGGCGCCACGCAGATAGGCCCCGCGCAGATCCGCTCCGCCGAAATTCACGCCCGTGCAGTCGGCCCGTTCCAGGTTGGCGGCAAACAGGTCGCACTCCGAAAGATTGGCATATTGCAGCAGCGCACGGCTGAGATTGGCGCCGGAGAGCTTGGCCTGGGAGAGGTTTGCTTCGCGCAGGTCCACACCGCGCAGATCCGCCATCGACAGGTTGCCACGCCGGCCGCCGGTCATCTTCTTCAGATAACGGTCATGCCGGGCGAGAACCTCCATCAATTCCTGCGGAGACACGGTGGTCGCCATACGTCGTAGACCTTTCTGTTTATTATTCTTTCCGACTGCCGGCCGGAGTTTTTACGGACATTGCGGATATTGCCGCAAGACCATCAACAAAACGCTAATTTGCCGTGCGCAAAGCAGCAGGTCATTAACTCTTAAGGATATAGCCCTCTGTTTCATAACGATTTTCATAAAAAGCAATCGTTATCGACGGTGAGGCGCCAAACAAAATGGCCGCCCTTTTCAGGGCGGCCATTTTATATCCCGGGCCTGCCGGCGATTGCCGACAAGCCTTGTGGTGGCGTGCGGGTCAGCGGCGCGCGGCGCGATAGACGTGGCGCTGTGCCGGACGCTGGATCGGCTCGCTGCCACGGGCGGCGGCAATCTCGATCTCGACACGGGCAATCACCTTGCGGATCTCGTGCAGGCTGGTCTGCAGCGCATCCAGCGTCTCGGGCGAGGGGGCGGAACGCCAGGTAGTGTAGGCGGCGCGGCAGGTTGCCGCGGTCTCTTCCACACGAATGTCGGTCGCCTGACGCGGCGCGGGAGCGCCATGGCTATCGTCACCGCTGTCGCCGGCATCGCTGTCTCCGGCAACATCGGCAGCGGCGACGGGCGTCGGGGCTGCCGGCTGCTTCATGCGCAGCATGCGGGTGCGCGGGCGCGCCTCTTCGGTGCGCGGCGCCTCTTCAACCGCTGCGGGGGCCTCGCCGGCCACTTCGGTGCCGGTTTCCGGCTCGTTCTCGTTGGTCATTTCTTCATCGCTTTCACTGGCCTCGGCACCGCCATTATCGGCCCCGGCCTGGTTCTTCTTGATGACATAGGAAATGGCGCTGGGCGTGCAGTCGAAATCCCGCGCGATCGAGCTTAAGGATTCACCCTGCTCGTGCCGGCGCAGAATGTCTGGCCAGGCGGACTGGGGAATACGGCCGCGACGCTTGCTCTGCATGATCCGCCATCTTCTTTTAATCGGTTTTTAAAACGCTACGCGCCCGTGCTGTTCCGGCAATCCCGGCAGGGCCGCCGTCCGGGTATAAAACCCACGGACAGGCCAGCCTTCCGGCAAGGCACTCCAGCATCTCGGCCGTTCTCTATCGAAACGAACCCGGTGTCTTCGGGGCTTTGGGCACCCATCGACCTTCCGACGACAGCGCCTCTTTATCCACTGGCTGGGAAGGCTCTGTCCGGTCCGTCTGATGGGTAATATAGGGTGCCCCCGGTCAAGTCCAGTACCTAGGGCAGAAAAGCCGCCGCCAACCGGCAAAAGCTCAGTCGAGCAGGCCATAAAGTTCGGCAAGGAAACGCTCGCAGGCGATGTCGCTCGCCCAGGCCTCGATCTCCTGGTCGAGCGGGGGAACGGTGATCCCCAGTACCGGCCCCAGTTCCTCGCGGGTGAACCCGGCAAGCGAGATGGCTTCGGTGGCAGCCGCCACCTTGTCGGCGGTCTTGATCGCCTTGCGCACCGGCACCGGCACCACCGCCGGCAGGCCGAAACGCAGATGGATGGCCCGCAGCAGGTTGTTCTCCACATCGCGGAACACATCGCCCACCAGATTCTTGAGCGGCGTGATCAGGTCATGGCAGACGAATTCCGGCGCATCGTGCAGCAGTGCCGCCAGTTGCCAGCGCCGGTCGAGCCCCGGATGGGCGCCGGCCATGATGTCGCGCACCAGAATGCTGTGCTGCGCGACCGAAAAGCCGAAAGCCCCGCGGGTCTGGCCGTTCCAGCGGTGCTGGCGGGCAAGGCCGAGGGCGATGTCCTCCGGCTCGATATCCACCGGGCTCGGGTCGGCAAGATCGAGCCGCCGGCCCGAGAGCATGCGTTGCCACACGCGACCCGGCTGACTGGCGGCGGGACGGGAGCGACGGGGAGGGGCGGCGGCAGGCATCGGCAATGAGGCTTTCCGGAGCGGGCTTTTAAAAGACGGGCGGCTATCAGCTCAAAGATGACGGGGCAGCGTCGTACGTACAAGCAGCCCGCCATCGGGATTGTCCAGCAGCTCGATGGTGCCGCCATGGGCAGCGATGACGGATTTGACGATGGAAAGCCCAAGCCCGCTGCCGCCGGTGGCGCGGTTGCGCGAGGCTTCGAGGCGATAGAAGGGCTTGAACACGTTCTCGCGCTCGCGTGCCGGGATGCCGGGGCCGTTATCGCTCACCTCCACCAGCACCTGATCTGCCGAGGCATCGACGCGCACATGCGCCCGCCCGCCATATTTGACGGCGTTTTCAATGAGATTGGCAAAGGCCCGACGCAGGCTTTTGGGCCGGCAGGACAGGCGCAGGGAGCGTACCTGCTCAAAATCCACCGCTTCGCCCCCGCCGCCAAAAACGCTGTGCACGGTGGTGAAACGCAAGGGCGGCGGTTCGTGATAGATCACCGGCATGCCGGTATCGATATAATCGTCGCACAGGCTTTGCAGCAGGCTGGCGAAGGCCACGATCTGGAATTCCTCGTCGGTGGAGCCTTCGCGCAGGAATTCCAGCACGGCGGAGATCATGCCGCTGAGCTCGTCGAGATCGCCGAGGATCTTGTCCTTCAGCGTCTCGCTCTCGATATATTCGGCCCGCAGGCGAAGCCGCGTTGCCGGGGTGCGCAGGTCGTGGCTGATGGCGGCCAGCATGCGCGTGCGCTCGCCGATCATTTCGCGCAGTTCAGCCTGGGTGCGATTGATGGCCTCTGCCGCCGCGCGCGCCTCATGCGGGCCGCCCGGCTCCAGGGGGGGGGCGCTGAGGTCAAATCCCGGCTCCCCGGCTTCGCGGGCAATGCGGGTAAAGGGCTCGGCCAGTTTCTGCGCAAGGGCGCCGAACATCAGGGCGGCAATGACCAGCGCGCCGATGGCCATCAGCCCGAGCTGTACCGGCGTTGCGCGCGTGCGCCAGTAATCGGGGCTGGTGAAGTCCAGCCAGCCGCCCGCCGGCAGATGCACACTCAGCATCATGCGGTCATGCTGGTGGGCCAGCAGCCGGGCGAGTTCCGGCAGCATCAGGCTGAAGGGGGCCTCGGCCAGCGCCTCGTGGGCAAAGACGCCGTGCCAGGCCCAGATCACCGTATCCGGTCCATAACTGAGTTCAGACAGTGCCTCGGCGTTCCAGCCCGGCGGCGGCACCTCGCCGGAGGCGCGCAAGCCGACCGTCAGTTCGTCCTCGGCGAGGCCAGCCCGGCGGGCGATCTCTTGCAGCGCCGATACGTCGCCCGGTGAGGGCTGGGAGAAGGCAGCGGCATAAATCTGCAAGAGTGCCGGTGCCATTGCGGCGGCTTTATCGGCGGCGCGCTGCTGACGCTCGGCATAAAAGCCTATGGCGCCCATAACCACCACCACGCCCACCAGCGTGGCGCCCGTGGTCAGGAAGATGCGCCCCGCGAGGCGGTCAGGCAGCAGCCGGGCCAGCAGCCTTGCCGGCAAGCGGGTAAGGGGCGTCACCAGCTCTCATCCACCGTGCAGGCCAGCAGATACCCTTGCCCGCGCACGGTCTTGATCAGCGAGGGTTCCTTGGCGTCCGACTCTATCTTGCGACGCAGACGGCTCACCTGAACATCAATGGACCGGTCAAAAGGTACCGGCATCACCCCGCGCGTGCCGTCCAGCAGTCCCTCGCGATCCAGAATGGTACGGGGGTGAGTGAGAAACACCATCAGCAGGGCAAATTCTCCGCCGGAGAGCGGCACCAGCACCTTGTCCGGCGAGCGCAGTTCGCGCGAGCCCTCATCCAGCGTCCAGCCGGCAAAGCGGAAAGTGCGCGTGCGTGGATGGGCCGTGGGGGCGGGGCCGCTGGCGTCCGGTGCGGTGCGGCGGAAGAGGGCGCGGATGCGCGCCAGCAACTCGCGCGGGCTGAAGGGTTTGATGAGGTAATCATCGGCGCCGACCTCGAGTCCGACGATGCGGTCGGTTTCCTCGGAGGCGGCCGTCAGCATGATGATGGGAATATTGCTTTTGCCGCGCAGGTCACGGCACAGCGACAGTCCGTCCTCGCCTGGCAGCATCACGTCCAGGATCACCAGGTCGAAATCCCAGCTTTCCATCAGCTTGCGCATTGCCGGGCCATCAGCCGCGGTGGAAACGCGGAATCCCTGCCTTGCCAGAAAGTCGTGCAGCAGCTCGGTAATTTCGGGATCGTCGTCGACGACCAGCAAATGGCGCGGAGTGGACATGAAAACTTCGCATAACGCGGAAGGGGAATTTTGCGGCACAAGATGGGGGAGCCGATGCCGCGCTGTCCAGCATCCTGCGGCACTGCAGCGCTTTCCGGCCGCCTTCCTGAGATTTCGAATTAATTTTGTAACCGAATGTAACCGGTTTTCGCCGGTGAAATCATTTGTAACGGTTTTTTTGCTGCATAATCGGGTCTTAAGGTTCAGCAATCCCACCGGGATGGCTCACGGCCGGCCCCAACAAAGCTGGTGCCTTGAGCCTGAACAGAAGCTTAAGTCCGGGAGGAAATTGACAGATGTCTTTCATGCGTACGTCCGCATTCGTGGGCGCGGCTTTTGCCGTCTCCCTCATGGCCACCAGCGCGCTGACCACCGTCGCGCACGCTGAGCCGACCGTTGAGGTTCTGCACTACTGGACCTCCGGTGGCGAAGCCAAGGCTGCCGCCGAACTCAAGTCCGAATTTGAAGCTGCCGGTGGCAAGTGGGTCGATAGCCCGGTTGCCGGTGGCGGCGGTGACGCCCAGGCGACCGTTCTGCGTAGCCGCGTGCTCGCCGGCGATCCGCCCTCTGCCGTGCAGATCAAGGGCCCGAACATCGCCGACTGGGCCGAGCAGGGCGCTCTTGCCGACCTGAACTCCGTTGCCGATGCCGAAGGCTGGGACAAGCTCCTGCCGCCGCAGATCCAGAAGATCGTCAAGTACGACGGCAAGTATGTGGCCGTTCCGGTCAACATCCACCGCGTCGACTGGATCTGGGCCAACCCGGAAGTCCTCAAGAAGGCTGGCGTTGACAGCGTTCCGAACACCTGGGACGGCCTGTTCGCGGCTGCCGACAAGATCAAGGCTGCCGGCTTCATCCCGTTCGCCCATGGCGGCCAGGACTGGCAGGACGCGACCGTCCTCGAGACCATCATCCTCGGTGTTGGCGGTGCTGACTTCTTCAACAAGGCCCTGGGCGACCTCGACGAGGCGTCGCTCAAGTCCGACACCATGAAGAAGGCCTTCACCTACTTCCGCAAGTTCCAGGGCTATGTCGATGACGGCGCCTCGGGCCGCGACTGGAACCTCGCCACCGCCATGGTCATGAACGGCAAGGCCGGCATGCAGATCATGGGTGACTGGGCCAAGGGCGAGTTCTTCGCTGCCGGCAAGAAGGCCGGTACCGATTTCCTCTGCGTCCCGACCCCGTCCGAGCATGGCTACATCCTGAACAGCGACAGCATCGCCATGTTCAAGGTGAAGGGTGACGACAAGGTCGAAGGCCAGAAGGTTCTCGCCAAGCTCATCATGGGCGAGAAGTTCCAGGAAATCTTCAACCTCTACAAGGGCTCCATCCCGGCCCGTATCGGCGTGCCGCGCGACAAGTTCGACAGCTGCGCCATCAAGTCGATGGATGACCTCGACACCGCTTCCAAGGGCGGTACGCTGGTTGGCTCCGTTGCTCACGAAATCCTGCAGGCCGGTGCCGTCCGCGGCGCCTTCCTCGACGTGGCGACCGAGTTCTTCAACTCCAGCATGTCGGCTGACGACGCTGTCGCCAAGCTGGCCGAGGAAATGGAAAACGCCAAGGACTAAGGGCGTCTGAAGACCGGGCGCGGTGCCGGAGCTCCTCCGGCACCGCGTTTGTCTTCACGGGGGCTGCAGTAACCAAGGGGGTATCCGGCCCCCGGCCGCCCGGCTTAAGGCAGGGGCGGCGATAAAAACCGGACTTAGGGGGAGGTGCCCGTGCTGCGGGCGCCGTAGCAAGAACAAGAGGAACCATCGATCGCTGCGGGAGCGATCCTGGCCGTCCTGCTATGATGTCTCACTTTGTCGAACCCGCTATTTAGGAGCCTCGGTCCATGTCGAGCACAGAGCTCGGGACGCGCCCGGGCGGGGGCATGTTTGCCTTCGTCCAGAGATGGATATCCGCCATTGTGGTGGCGCCGTCCTTCGCCGCGTCGCTGTTTTTCGTCTACGGGTTCATCCTGTGGACGCTCTACATGTCGTTTTCGAACAGCCGCATGCTGCCGAGCTACCAGTTCGCCGGCCTGGATGGTTACAGGAAGATGATCGAGGCCTCGCGCTTCTCGGTCTCTTTTGAAAACCTCTTCATCTTCGGCGGCCTCTTCATCGTTGTGGCGATGGTGCTGGGCTGCCTGCTCGCCGTGCTGCTGGACCAGCGCATCCGGGCCGAAGGCGTTCTGCGCACCATCTATCTCTATCCGATGGCGATCAGCTTCATCGTCACCGGCGTGGCATGGAAGTGGATCCTGACGCCGGATATCGGCATCGAGCGCTTCATGCACGAGATGGGGTTCGCGAACTTCCGGTTCGACTGGATCCAGGACACCGACATGGTCATCTACACGCTGGTGATCGCCGCCGTCTGGCAGGCGTCCGGCTTCGTGATGGCCATGGTGCTGGCGGCCCTGCGCGGTGTGGACCAGGAAATCATCAAGGCGGCCTATCTCGATGGCGCCAGCCTGCCGCGCATCTATCTGGGCATCATCATCCCGTCGGTGCGGCCGGTCTTCGTTTCCGCCTTCGTCATTCTCATGCATCTGGCGGTCAAGAGCTTCGACCTTGTCGTGGCGCTGACCAATGGCGGTCCGGGCTTCCAGTCCTCGCTGCCGGCCAACTTCATGTACGAAATGACCTTCCGGCGTAACCAGATCAATGTCGGTTCCGCCTCGGCCATCTTCATGCTGGGCATCGTGATCGCGATCATCGTGCCCTACCTCTATTCCGAACTCAGGGAGCGCAAGCGATGAGCGAGCTTGCCAACCTGCCCGGCACCGGCGGTCGCGGGCATGCCATCGGGCGCTTCGTGATCTACGCAGTGCTCATCCTCTTCGCCTTCTACTTCCTGGCGCCGCTGGGCATCATGGTTTCCACCAGCCTCAAGACGCTGGCGGAAACCCGTACCCAGTCGCTGATCTCGCTGCCGCGCGAAATCTCGTTCGATGCGTGGAAGACGGCCTGGGACAGCGCCTGTATCGGCGTCGATTGCCGCGGGCTTGCGCCTTATTTCAAGAACTCGCTGCTGCTGGTCGTGCCGGCGGTGACGATTTCCAGCCTGCTGGGCGCGCTCAACGGCTTTGCGCTGACGAAGTTCCGCTTCCGCGGCGCCAACGTCATCTTCGCGATGATGCTGTTCGGCAGCTTCATTCCGTTCCAGGTCGTCATCCTGCCGATGGCGCAGACGCTGGGCAAGCTGGGCCTCACCGGTGACAACAGCACCTACGGCCTCATCTTCGTCCACATCGTCTATGGCCTTGCGTTCACCACGCTCTTCTTCCGCAACTACTATGTTTCGGTGCCCGACGAGTTGGTGAAGGCGGCGACCATCGACGGGGCAGGGTTCTTCACCATCTTCTGGCGCATCATGCTGCCGATCAGCCCGCCCATCATCGTGGTGACGGTGATCTGGCAGTTCACCCAGATCTGGAACGACTTCCTGTTCGGCGCGACCTTCACTTCCGGCCCGCAGCAGCCGCTGACGGTGGCGCTCAACAACCTCGTCAACACCTCCACCGGTGTGAAGATGTACAACGTGGACATGGCCGGCGCGATCATCGCCGCTCTGCCAACGCTCCTCGTCTACATCATCGCCGGCAAGTATTTCGTGCGCGGCCTGACGGCCGGTTCGGTCAAGGGATAAGGATCATGGCCTCTCTTTCCATTCGTAACATCAAGAAGCGCTACGGACCGGTGGAGATCCTGAAAGGGATCGATCTCGATCTGGCTGACGGCGAGTTCCTGGTGCTGCTGGGGCCGTCGGGCTGCGGCAAGTCCACGCTGCTCAACATGATCGCCGGCCTCGACACCATCACCGAGGGCGACATCGCCATCGATGATACCGTCATCAACAATGTGCACCCCAAGGACCGCAACATCGCCATGGTGTTCCAGTCCTACGCGCTCTATCCGAACATGACCGTGGAGAAGAACATCTCCTTCGGCCTCGAGATGCGCGGTGTGCCCAAGGACAAGCAGAAGGAACTGATCGCCAAGGCGGCGGACATTCTGCAGATCACCCACCTGATGCAGCGCAAGCCGGCGCAGCTTTCCGGCGGCCAGCGCCAGCGTGTGGCCATGGGCCGCGCCCTGGTGCGCGATCCGAAGATCTTCCTCTTCGACGAGCCGCTCTCCAACCTTGATGCCAAGCTCCGTGTCGAGCTGCGCACCGAGATCAAGAAGCTGCACCAGCGCCTGCGCACCACCATCGTCTATGTGACCCACGACCAGATCGAGGCCATGACGCTCGCCACCCGCGTGGCGGTGATGAAGGACGGTATCGTCCAGCAGTTCGCAGCCCCGCAGGAAGTCTATGAGCGTCCGGCCAACATGTATGTGGCGGGCTTCGTCGGTTCCCCGGCGATGAATTTCGCACCGGCCACGCTGGTGTCGGAAGGCAATCACCTGGGCGTGCGCCTGCGCCGTACCGCCAATGGCGAAACCGGCGATGTCGTGCTTCCGCTCTTCGAGCCGGCGCCGCATCTGGGGGACTGGGTTGGCCGCGAGGTCATCCTCGGCATCCGCCCGGAGACGATGACCCATGTCATCCAGGCCGAGCTGCGCGAGAACTCGGCCATGACCACCATGGAATGCGAGATCAATGTGACGGAGCCGACCGGCGCCGACACGCTGACCTACGTGACCCTGGGGGGCAATCAGGCCATCGCCCGCGTGCGTCCGCATGACGCACGTCCTGCCGGTCAGACCATGAATTTCATGATCGACATGAGCAAGATCAGCCTCTTCGATCCGGCGACCGAAAAGAGGCTTTGATAAGGGTGTTTTAAGAGAGCCTAATCTACTGTGGCTATACGGGAGAAGTATGGGCTTCTCCCGTCCTGCATGAGAGCCTCAAAGAGGTCAGGTCCCGAATTATAAAAACCGGGGCGGCAGGGTAACGAGGAGGCGCCGATGGAAACGCAGGATCGCGGCCAGGGCGGCCGCGTTGGGATAGGTGCGCGGCTGATGGTGGCGCTCCTCAGTATGGGTGCGCTGACGGCTGTCGCCGCCGGAATCGGCTGGATCGCGCTCGACAATGTCGGCTCCAGCGTTGCCAGTCTGGGCCAGGAAAGCGACCGGTCGCTTGGCGGAGCGGTGGCCCTTGCCAGCCGCAGCCAGGACGTCTCGCTATTTGCCTCCCAGCTTCACGATAATACCTCGACCGAAATCGATACCAGCGCCGTTGCGGCGCGGATCGCTGCCCTGCGCGCTGCGCTTGACGAAGTGAGCGGCAGCGGTGCCGCCGGCAAGGGCAGCCCGGTGGAAGAGCTGCGCGCGGCTGTTGGCGAGCTTGAAAGGTCGCTGACCGCCCTTCAGGGCAGCGTGACCCGGCGTAATGAACTGGCCGGTGCCCGCGAGCAGTCGATTGCCGATGCCAAGGCGGCACATGCCGCCGTGCGCAAGGCCATTACCGGCGCCGTCGATGCCGCCAACAACGAACTCATTACCCGCGCGGGCGAGATTAATGATGAGGCGCGTCAGGCGCTCTCTGCTCTCATCGGCAACGAAGTCGGCACGCTGGCAACTGTGCTGGAAGTGCGCGCCATCGCCAATGGCACTGTCAGCCTGATCCTTGAAGGCGCCGCCGCCGATACACCCGAAGAAGCCGCCACGCTGCACGATGCCTTTGTGGCTGAGAAGGCGGAGCTGGTGGCGAGGCTGCAAAGCCTGCCGCAATCCGGCGGACCGCTGGTTCAGCCGGCCTCCGATCTCCTGGAGTTCGGGGATGGCGACCAGAACCTTTTCACCGTGCGCACCAACGAGATCAACGCCACGGTCCAGTCGCAAAAGGTGTTTGCCGATGCCCGACGCGCGCTGATGGGCAAGTTGCAGGCGGACATGGCAACGCTGCTCGGCGCCCTCGATGCCGCGCTTGCCGCGCCGGAGACAACGTCGGAGCTGCGTGACACGCTCCTGCAAATGAAGGCGGCGATTTCCCAGAGTTATGCCTACACCATCGAAGGCACGCTGGCGGAAACGGCGGACCGGATTGCCGAGCTCGACAAGCTCAACAAGGAGCTGATGCGCTCCAGCCGTGATCTGGCGAAGTCTCTTCCGGAAGCTGCCCCTTACGACACCATCACCTCGCTCTATACCGAGCTTCTGAAGCTCGGTAACGGACGCAACTCTCCGCTCAAGCTGCATGCCGATGAGCTGCAGGCCGGCGAGCGCGCACATACCACCTGGTCACAGCTGCGGATCTCGCGCCTTGAGGGGCTGCGGACGGCTGCCGATGCTTTCAGCAAGGCCACCGAGCCGGTGGTGCAGCAGGCCCGCGACACGCTCGCCAGCGCCTCGCAGAAGACGCAGTCGCAGAATGCCGAGATGATCACCGACCTTCTGAAGAAGGATGTGAGTGCCCTGCGTAACCTGCTGGACATGCAGGCGCAGGCGAACCTCGCCATCGGTCTTTTGAGCCAGGCGGCGGCCTCTGACGATCCCGTCGATCTGACCGACATCTCCGGCGCGCTCAAGGAACCGGCATCGGTGCTGAAGGCAGACGGGTTCGATGCGAAATCTCCGCTCGGTGCCGGCCTTGCCAGCCTCGACAGGGCGCTCGGTCCGCAAGGTGTTGTTGCGGCCCGAGAGGCAGAGCTTGGCGCGATCAAGCAGGCTCATGCCGGCCTTTCCAGTGTGGAAGAGGCGCTTAACAAGCTCGGCCTGCAGGGGGTCGTTTCGCTGGCGCGCGAGCGTACGCAGGGACAGGTGGCAGGGGCGGAAGCCACTGTGCACAGCAACCGTCTGATCCTCGGCGGGCTCGTCGTGGTGGCGCTGCTGGTTGCCGGCGGTGTTCTGTTCTTCGTACGCAAGCGCATCGTCGCGCGGCTTGAGCGCCTGTCGGGTGCCATGCGGGCCATTTCTTCGGGCGATACCAGCGTTGAAGTGCCGACCGGCGGTACCGACGAGATCACCGAGATGGCCGAAGCGCTCTCCGTTTTCCGCAATACCACGCGGCAGGTGGAGGAAAACCGCCTTGCTGCCGACAGGGAGCGAGAACAGGCGGCAGAGGAGCGCCGTCGCACCATGAGCGGCCTTGCCGAACGGTTCGACAGTGAAGTGCGCGGTACCATCCAGGCCCTCAATGCCGCCGTCGGCCGGATGAGCCAGTCCGCTTCCGTGCTGAACGAGGCGGTGGACTCGGTCGAGGAGGGCAACGAGGCGGCCGGCGGTGCGTCCACTGCCGTCCGCAGCGAGGTCGAAACTGTCTCGACGGCCATTGCCCAGCTCAGCGAAAGCATCAACGAGATCGCTCGCCAGATGTCGCTGGCAACTCAGGTGAGCCGCAAGGGCGTGGAGCGCGGTGAACAGGCGGAAACCCAGGTCTCGGCCCTGCGCAAATCCGCTGACGAGGTGCGCGGTATTCTGGAGCTGATCGGCGCTATTGCCAGCCAGACCAACCTGCTGGCGCTTAACGCCACCATCGAGGCGGCGCGGGCGGGTGAAGCGGGCCGGGGCTTTGCCGTGGTTGCCAACGAGGTGAAAAACCTTGCCGAGCAGACCACCAAGGCAACCGACCAGATCGCCTCCCTCATCGGTGGTATCCAGCACTCGACGCTGCAGGTGGCTGACGCCATCAACGGCATCGGCGAGGCGATCCGCGAAGTGAACGAGGCGGCTGAATCCGTGGCCGCGGCGGTGCAGGAGCAGGAAGCTGCCGCCCGCGAAATCGATCGGGCCGTACGCCAGGCCTCCAGCCGGGCGAGCGAGGCCACCCAAAGCCTCGACATGGCACGCAGCGCCTCGGAAACGGCAGTGCAGCAGGTTGAGGGCATCCGCGAGGTGGCGGGCGAACTCAACGACCGTATGGGCGTGCTTGGCCGCAGTGCCGATGCCTTTGTCGACGGCGTGCGCCAAGGCTGATACTGCTTGGGACAGGAGCAACATCCGGGCCGCTTTGGCGGCCCGGATGTTTTTGTAAATATTGCTGAAAAGTGGCGCCGCACTCATCGGCGGGAAGAGAGGGGACATGTCTCAGCTATCGGTCACGCTGGTGGGTTTTGGCCTTGCCGGCCGTACGTTCCACGCGCCGGTCATCATGGCCCTGCCGGGGCTGAAGCTTGATGCCGTCATCACCAGCCAGGTCGATGCTGTTGCTTCAGTGGTGCCGGGGGCAACGGTTTATCCCACGCTGGAAGCCCGCCTCGCGGCGGGTACGCCCGATCTCGTCGTGATCGCCACCCCGAATGAATTGCACTACCCGCAGGCACGGGCCGCACTGGAAGCCGGTGCTCATGTGGTGGTGGACAAACCCTTTACCGTGACGCTGGAAGAGGCCGATGCGCTGATCGCACTCGCGGCCGAGCGCAAGCTCGTGCTCTCCACCTTCCAGAACCGCCGCTGGGATGGCGACTTCCTGACCGTCTGCGATCTCATCCGCTCCGGCAAACTGGGGCAGGTGGTGGAATTCCACAGTCGTTTCGACCGTTTCCGCCCGGAAGTGCGCGACCGCTGGCGCGAGAAGGACGTTCCGGGCGGCGGCCTGCTCTACGATCTGGGACCGCACCTGCTTGATCAGGCCTTCACCCTCTTTGGCCCGGCGAGCCACCTCTCCGGCGGGGCAACGCGCCAGCGTCCGGGTGGCATCGTCGATGACAGCTTCTCCATCCTGTCCATCCATGGTGAGGGGGAGAAGGCAGTGCGCTGCGTATTGAACGCCGGCATGCTCTATCCGGTGCCCGGACCGCGTTACACGATTTATGGCACCAACGGCGTCTATACTGTTGGCGGAACCGATCCGCAGGAGGACCAGCTGAAGGCCGGCATGGTGCCGACGGATGCCGGTTATGGCGAAGCGCCGGAAGCGGAGTGGGGCACGCTCACCCATGTCGATGGCCGGGTGGAACGCATCCCGACCAAGCGCGGCAATTACGCTGATTATTATGCCGGTGTTGCCGCCGCCATCCGGGGCGAGGCACCGGTTCCCGTGCCGGCTGAAGCCGGGCGGGCAACCATTACGGCCGTGTTGTCGCTGATGCCCTGAGCGGGCCGGCAGGGATTGCGGCGGCAGGACCGGTTTTTGCCGCCGATACCCCTTGCCGCAATGCAGCAGCTTTGACTAAATGCGCCCTTCCAGCCTTACCCCATAGCCGAGTTTGAAGGGGCGTCATGCCAGTTACCCTGTCGCGCCGAGATCTGCTGATTGCCAGTGCCCTTGCCGGTTTTGCCGGCCCTGCGCTGGCGGACGATCCGGCCCCGGCAGCCCCGGCGCCACAAACTCCCGCTCCGGAAGTGCCCGCGGCTCCGGCCGGTTTTACCCCGGCACTCGGCAGTCCCAGGCCATTTTCCTTCGATGCGCTCGTGGAGCGCATGAAGGTTGCGGCCGGTCGCCCCTATGAGCCGGACCCGGTGCGCGCCGGCGTTATCCTCAGCCAGATGCATGAGGATGATCATCTGCTGATCCATCCGCGCGGCGACCACACGCTGACGATCCCGGGCACAGCGGTGCCTGTGCAGTTCTTCCATCTGAGCCGGCGTTTCCAGCAGCCGGTCGAGATTTATCTGGTGGAAGGCGACAAGGCACGGCAGGTGCTCTATTCGCCGGATTATTTTGACGAGCCGGCAAGCGGTCCGGCGCGAGAGTTGCCGGACGATATCGGCTTTGCCGGTTTCCGTCTGATGAATGACGGGCTGGCGACCGACTGGCTTTCCTTCATCGGCGCTTCCTATTTCCGCTCGGAAGGGGAGTTGCACCAGTACGGGCTTTCCGCCCGTGCTGTTGCCGTCAATACCGCGCTCGGCAAGCCGGAGGAATTTCCGCGCTTTACCCGCTTCTGGCTCGCGCCGCCGGCAAGCCCCGATGCGCTGATGACCATCTATGGCCAGCTCGACGGGCCGAGCCTTACTGGCGCAACGCGCATGGACGTCACACGCGACAAGGGCGTGGTGATGACGGTTGCCGTGCGTCTCTTCGCCCGCGAGGATATCCAGCGCCTCGGCATTGCGCCGCTGACCTCCATGTACTGGTATTCCGAGACCAACCGGCGTTCCTCGCCCGACTGGCGGCCGGAGGTGCATGACAGCGACGGGCTTGCCATCTGGACCGGTGGCGGCGAGCGCATCTGGCGCCCGCTCAACAATCCCGGCCAGCTGGCGGTCTCCAGTTTTGCTGATGACAACATGCGCGGCTTCGGGCTACTGCAGCGTGACCGCGAGTTCGGCAACTATCAGGACAGCCTCTTCCACTACGAGCGCCGGGCCGACGCGTGGATCGAACCGCTTTCCAGCTGGGGGCGGGGCGTGGTGCAACTGGTTGAAATCCCGACTGACACCGAGATCACCGACAATGTGGTTGCCTATTGGGTAACCGACGGTGCGGTGGAGAGGGGGGCGGCCGTGGCGGCCGACTACCGGCTCTACTGGACGGCGGCTGAACCTTTTGGCGGTCCGGATGCGCATGTGGTTGCAACACGCGCCGGTGCCGGCGGTCCGGTCGGCAGCCCGGCACGGCAGGGTTATGTGCGCTTCGTGGTCGACTTTGAAGGCGGGCGCCTTGCCGGCCTTGATGCCGGCGCCGCCGTCGATGCTTCCATCGCCGCGTCACGCGGGCAGATCGCCAGTGTCGAGGTGTTGCCGGTATCAGGCACGGACCGCTGGCGGGCGAGCTTTGAGGTCAGCGTGGATGGCACCGACCCGGTCGATCTGCGCCTGTTCCTGAAGCAGGGAGACATGGCGCTCTCTGAAACCTGGCTTTACCAGTATCTGCCGGCCCTGTTGCCCTGACCGCCGGATTCTGGCTGCGAACCTCTATCAAAATACTTAGCCCCGCTGCGCTTTTGAGCGATAATCGGGGCGAAACGGGATGAGGCGTAACAGGGCCTTATGTCCTCTGCCGGTTGCCGGGAGGATCATCTGCGGCCCGATCTGGCGGGGAAGCTCGTCCGGCCCTGACATCCCTTGGTCACGAGGCTGAAGGGTGGAGCACCCCCGTTCTTTAACGGGGCCCCGCGGTCCCGTCCGTCGGTGATGGGGCGCCGGGAGTGCCTTGAGCCTATTTTTTATTGGCGCACCAGCACGTTGCGGTGATCTGATAGTAAATTGGAAACTCAACGGGTGCATAAATCGCCGGATGGCTTTTCTCCGGACCAGCCGGAGGTTCCTGTCGATGATCTGCATGCTTAAGGAAAACGTTCCCTGATGAAATCCGCCAAGGGCTCCTTCCTGCTGCAACTCCTGCTGGTTGCGCTCATCGTCGCGGCCGGCGCAGGGGGCTGGTTTCTCTTTGCGGACAAGCTGGGCGGTACCGGGAAGGGCACGGCAGGGCAGCAAGCGGGTGGCGCAACTGGTGGCCAGTACCGTAACGGCGGCATTGGCGGGGGCGGCGGCTCCCGGGAGACCGTGGTGCTGACCGAGCCCGCCCGAACAGAGCATGCCCGCAACACCGTGCGTGCCGTTGGCACCGGCGATGCCGTGCAGGCGGTTGATCTGTTTCCCAGCGTCTCCGGTGAGGTGGCGACCATCGCCTTTCATCCCGGCCAGAAGGTGATGGCCGGCGATGTGCTGGTGAAGCTGGACGATGACCAGGAACAGCTGGAGCTGAAGCTTGCTCAGCTGCAGGTAACGGATGCCACCAATACGCTTGCCCGTTATGACAGCCTTGCCCCGACGGGCGCCGTGTCCGCCACGGAAGTGGACAAGGCGCGGGTGACGCTGGATCAGGCCCGCAATGCGCTCGACCAGGCGCGGGTGGCGCTGGACCATCGCAGCGTCAAGGCGCCCTTCAACGGCATGATGGGCCTGTCGATGGTCGATGTCGGCGACCGGGTGACGCCGACCAGCCGGCTTGGCAGCATCGATGACCGTTCGTCCCTGCTGGTCGAGTTCGAAGTTCCGGAGGCTTTCGCGGCCCAGCTGCAGGATGGCCAAGAGATCGAGGCGACCACCCCGGCCTTCCTTGGCCGCAGTTTTGCTGGCGCCGTTGCCGCGATCGACAGCCGTATCGATCCGATGAGCCGCACCATCCGCGTGCGCGCACTGCTGCCCAATGATGAGGACCTGCTGCGCCCGGGCATGTCTTTTGCCGTGACCCTCAGTTTTCCGCTCAGGGCCTTCCCCTCGGTGGCAGAGGCGGCTGTGCAGTGGGGCAGGGACGGTGCCGGCGTGTGGCGCGTGGCTGACGGCAAGGCCGAGCGGGTGCCCGTGACCATGATCGAGCGCAGCGAGGGCCGCGTTCTGGTCTCCGGCGATCTCAAGGCGGGTGACCATATCATCATCGAGGGCATCCAGAAGGTTCGCCCGGGCCTCAAGGTCAGCGAACAGGCGGCCAATACGGGCACCGGGAGCTGACGGGCGATGCGCTCCCCCAATTTTGATATCGCGGCGCTCAGCGTTCGCCGCCCGGTACTGGCAACGGTCATCAACCTGCTGATCGTCGTCGCCGGCCTCGCGGCCATGACGGCGGTAGAAGTGCGCGAACTGCCGAATGTCGACCGGCCGATCATCACCGTGCGCGCCAGCTTTACCGGCGCCGCTCCGGAGACGATCGATGCGCAGGTAACCAGCGTTATCGAAGGCGCCGTCTCGCGCGTGGCAGGCGTATCCTCCATCAGCTCCACCAGCAGCTTTGGCCAGAGCCGCATCACCGTGGAATTCCAGCCATCGGTAAAGCTGGATGTGGCGGCCAGCGACATGCGCGATGCCGTGGCCTCCGTGCAGGGGCGCCTGCCGGACGATGTCGATCCGCCCACCGTGGTCAAGGCCAACAATGATGATCAGCCGATCATCCGTCTCGCCGTTACCTCGCCGACACTGGATGCCGCTGCGCTGACGACGCTGGTGGAAGACGAGATTTCCGACACCTTTGCCGCCGTGCCAGGCGTTGCCGATGTGCAGATCAATGGCGAGCGGGAAGACCAGGTGCGCGTCTTCCTCGATACCATCGCTCTTGCAAGCCGCGGCATCTCGCTGGGCCATCTGGGCGATGTGCTGACGGATGCGGCCTTCGACACCCCCGCCGGCAATTTCGACACCAGTAGCCAGACGCTTGTGGTGCGTGCCAATGCCAGTGCCACCACCGCGGCGGCTATCGAGGCGCTGCCGCTGAGCCCGACAACCAGGGTGGGGGATGTCGCTTCCGTCGTCATCGGGCCGGAAGATCCGACCAGTTATGTGCGGCTCGACGGTAATCCCGTCGTCGGTCTCGGCATCCTGCGTCAGGCGCAATCCAACACCATCGATATCTCGCAGAATGTCGACCGGGTGATTGCGCAGCTGAATGCCAGCCACAAGGACATCTCGATCTACAAGACGGCGGATGACGCGCTGTTCATCCAGGGCTCGATTGACGAGGTGACGCGGGCCATCGGCCTTTCCGTGCTCATCGTTACCGCCGTCATCTATGCCTTCATGGCCTCGCTCAGGCTGACCTTCATTCCCACCATCACCATGCCGGTTGCCCTCATCGGCACCGTGGCGGTCATCTGGCTGGTTGGCTTTTCCATCAATAACCTGACGTTGCTGGCGCTGGTGCTGGCAACAGGCCTTGTTGTCGACGATGCCATCGTGGTGCTGGAGAATATCGAGCGTTTCCGCGCCGCCGGCATTGGCCGCAGCGCGGCAGCCGTGCTCGGCACGCGGCAGGTCTTCTTCGCCGTGCTGGCAACGACGGCAACGCTGGCCTCCGTCTTTGTGCCAATTTCCTTCATGCAGGGTACGGCCGGGCGGCTTTTTACCGAATTCGGTTATGCGCTCGCCATCTCCGTCACCATCTCGGCGGTGGTGGCGCTGACGCTCTGTCCTATGCTGGCCTCTCGCCTTGGTGGCAAGGACGGGCATAAACCCCTGCCGCGCTGGCTGGCGGCCTTCGGGCGTTTCTGGGGCCGGCTTTATACCTTCCTGCTCGACCGTGCGCTTGGCGCGCCCTTTGTGGCGCTGGCGCTTGCCGGGCTGGTAATCGTTGCGGCAGCCCTTGCCTACAGCAACGTGCAGGAAGAACTGCTGCCGAGCGAAGACCGCGGGTCGATGCTGATCTCGCTTACCGCGCCGCAGGGCTCCGGCATTGATTTCACCGATGCCCAGGCCCGCAAGGTGGAAGCCCTGGTCGAGCCGCTCCTGAAGCAGGGCGTGGCGCAGCATGTCTATACGCTGGTTGGCCGCGGCGATACCAACCGGGCTTTTGTGATCGTCACGCTTGCTCCATGGCAGGAGCGTTCGATCAGCCAGCAGGAAATCGTGCGCCAGCTGCGCCCGAAGCTGGGTGCCATTCCGGGGGCGCAGGTGGCGCTGCTGTCACCCAACAGCCTCGGCATCCGGGGGGGCGGGCGCGGCCTGCAATTTGCGCTCGTTGGCAGCAACTACGAGCAGTTGGCCGATCTGGCAAACCGCATGGCGGTGGAAGCACGGTCAGCCAATCCGGGCTTCGACAGCGCCAGTATTTCCTATGACCCGTCGCAGCCGCAGCTTTCGGTGGAGATCAACCGGGAGCGGGCCGCCGATCTTGGCATCGACATCAAGAGCATCGCCACCGCGCTCAAGAGCATGGTTAACAGCAATGACCTTGGCGACCTTTATGTGGGCGACAAGGCGCTTCCGATCATGGTCGAGCCGCAAGGCGGCGTGATCAACGATCCGAGCGACCTTCTGAATGTGTTTGTGGATGCGGCAGGCGGTCGGGTGCTGCCGCTCTCCAGCGTCATTACCCTCAAGGAAACCTCGACGGCACCGTCGCTGGCGCGTGAATCGACCCGGCGCGCTGTTACCGTCACCATGAGCCTTGCACCCGACTTCCCGCTGCGCAAGGCGATGGACGCGGCGAGCGCCGCAGCGGCCAAAATCCTGCCGGCGGGCGTGCGCCTTACCTTCATCGGCGAGGCGGCGACGCTTAACCAGACTTCGTCCGGTGTCGCCACCACCTTCGCGGTGGCACTCGTGGTCGTTATTCTGGTGCTGGCGGCGCAGTTCGAGAGTTTTGCCAGTGCCTTTGTCGTCATCTCCACCGTGCCCTTCGGTGTGGCGGCGGCAATTCTGGCGCTGCTTTTCACCGGCACCACACTCAACATCTACAGCCAGATTGGCCTTGTGATGCTGGTGGGGCTGATGGCCAAGAACGGGATTCTCATTGTCGAGTTCGCCAACCAGCTGCGCGATGGCGGCATGAGCGTGCGCGAGGCGGTGCGCAACGCCGCCATCGTGCGCCTGCGCCCGGTGCTGATGACGATGATCGCCACCGTCGTGGGCGGTGTGCCGCTCGTCATCAGCCACGGTCCGGGCGCCGAGGCGCGGGAGGCTATCGGCTGGCTGGTGGTGGGCGGGCTTGGCTTTGCGACCATCTTCACGCTGTTCCTGACGCCGGTCTTCTATCTGCTCATCGCCCGCTTCAGCAAAGCCAAGGGCGACATTGACCGCCATCTGGAAGGCGAACTGGCCGCCGCCGCCACCATTCACGTGGCCGAGGAAGGGGAGAAGGTTTCGTGAAGGCTGGCTGGTGGCTTGCGGCGGGGTGTCTGCCGCTTCTGGGGGCGTGCGTTACAGCGGGGGAGGATTACAAGGCGCCGCAGCTTGCCGTGCCGGCTTCCTATGCCGGCACGGTGCCAGCCGCGGCCTCTGCCGACAGGGAGCTGGACGGCTGGTGGCTTGCCTTCGGCGACCCGCTGCTGAACCAGCTTGTCGATCTTGGCCTCAAGGGCAATCCGGGGCTCGATCTTGCCGCCGCCCGCATCGTCGAGGCGCGGGCCGGGCGTCGACAGGCGGTTGCCGGCCTTGGCCCGAGCGTGGATGTCGGCGCCGATTTCACCGGCCGGCAGAGCAAGGTCAGCGGCGGCAAGGATGATGGAAAATCCGAGTTCACCGGCAGTTTCCAGCCTGGTTTCGATGCCCGTTGGGAGCTCGATATTTTCGGTGGCCAGCGCCGCGCCGTGGAAGCGGCGGAAGCTGAAGAGCAGCAGGCGGTGGAAGATCACCGCTTTGCGCAGGTGACGCTGATCGCCGAGATCATCCGCAATTATGTCGATCTGCGTGGGGCGCAGCGCCGGCTCAATCTTTCCGAACGGTCCCTCGACTTACAGCGCTCGACGCTCGATCTGGTCTCCCGCCGCGCCCAGGCTGGCCTTGTCTCCCAGCTTGACCTCGTGCGTGCCCAGGCGGCCGTCTCCACGCTGGAAGCCCAGCTGCCGCCCATCGAGGCGGATATCGAGGATGCGCGCAATGCCCTTGCCGTGCTGGTCGGCGTGCCGCCGGGCAGCCTGCCGGTCGAGATCAAGTTCACCGGCATCATCCCGGTGATGGAAGACGCCCCCGCAGTCGGCCTGCCAGCCGACCTGCTGCGCCGCCGCCCGGATCTCCGGGCGGCCGAACATAATCTCGCTGCCGCCACGGCCCGCATCGGCATTGCCGAAGCCTCGATCTATCCCGGCTTCAGTATTCCCGGCTCGCTAGGGTACGCGGTAAGCGGCCTTTTGACCGACGATATCGTGCGCACGCTGACCGCCAGCATCGGCGCCGCCATCAGCGCTCCGCTTTACGACGGCGGCCTGCGTAAGGCCGAAGTCGATGCCGCCAGGGCCCGCGCCACCCAGGCCCTTGCCAGTTATCGCTCCGCGCTGCTGGACGCTCTGCAGGAAGTGGAAGCCGCGCTCACCCGCTACCAGTCAGCCCAGCGTCGTAAACAGTCTCTTACTGCGGCCGTCGCCGCCGACCAGAAAGCCGTCGACCAATCCCAGGCCCTCTACCGTCAGGGCCTTGCCACCTTCCTCGACGTGCTGGACGCGCAGCGCACGTTGACGACAGCCCAGCAGCAATTGGCGCAGGCGGATACGGACGTGTCGGACCAACTGGTGGCGCTTTACAAGGCGCTGGGGGGAGGGCCGGGGGAAGCTGCTGCGGTGACGAACAGCTGATTAACCTCTTCAGCCCGCCAGCAACCTGTCATCCGCCAGGCTCTGCCCGCGCGCGATACGGAACTTCTCCAACAAGTCCTCGACATCCAGCGTGGCGCGTTCGGGGCCCTGCACGTCGAAGATGATGCCGCCTTCATGCAGCATCAGCGTGCGGGTGCCGTAATCGAGCGCCTGGCGCATCGAGTGGGTCACCATCAGCACGGTGAGGTTGAAGCGCCTGGCGAGCGAGGCCGTCAGGTGCAGCACGAACTCGGCATTGGCCGGGTCGAGCGCGGCGGTGTGTTCGTCCAGCAGCACAATGGAGGAGGGGGAGAGGGTCGCCATCACCAGCGACAGTGTCTGCCGCTGCCCGCCCGAGAGCGTGCCCATCGGTTGGCCGAGGCGCTTTTCGAGGCCGATACCGAGTTCTTCCACCCGCGCCAGCAGGGTTTCCATGCGGCTCTTGCCGAGCGCCTTGCCGAGGCCGCGCCGGTTGCCGCGGGCGGCGGCGAGGGCAAGGTTCTCGCCAATGGTGAGCGCGCCGCAGCTGCCGGCCAGCGGGTCCTGGAACACGCGGGCGACGAGGCCGGCGCGTTTTTCCGCCGGCAGGCGGGTGACGTCGCGCCCGTCAAGGGTGATCCTGCCGCTCTCGGCCATCACGTCGCCGGCAATGGCGCCGAGCAGGGTGGACTTGCCGGCGCCGTTCGAGCCGATGACGCAGCAGAACTCGCCCTTCTCCAGCGTCAGCGAAACCCCCGACAGCGCCTTGCGCTCGATGGGGGTGCCGCGGTTGAAGGTAACGAAGAGACTATCGACGGTGATCATGCGGCGCGGCCCTTCTGGCGCAGGCGGGGCAGGATGAGGGTGAAGAGCACCAGAACGGCGGTGGCAAGGTTAAGGTCCGCTGCCTGCAGGCCGATAAAATCAAGATTGAGCGCAAACTGTACGGCAAGCCGGTAGAGGATGGAGCCGACCATGCAGGCAATCATCGCCAGCAGGAGGCCGCGCCTGGGCAGCAGCGTTTCGCCGACGATGACGGCGGCAAGCCCCACCACGATGGTACCGACGCCCGCGGTGACATCGGCAAAGCCATTGGTCTGGGCGAAGAGCGAGCCGGAAAGGGCGACCAGTGCATTGGAAAGCGCGATGCCGGAGAGAATGTGCGCGCCCACCGGAATTCCCTGTGCCTGCGCCATGCGGGCATTGGCGCCGGTGGCCCGCATCGCAAGGCCGAGGTCGCTGACGAGAAAGCGCGCAAGCCCCAGCGCAAAGAGCGTGACCAGTACGAAGAGGAAAAGCGGCCGCACGATATAGTCTGGCATGCCCGCAGCATCGCCCCAGGTCAGGAACGGCGTCAGCATCGTCTCTTCATTGAGCAGGGCGACATTGGGCCGGCCCATGACCCGCAGATTGACGGAAAACAGGGCGATCATCGTGAGGATGGAGGCCAGCAGGTGCAGCACCTTGAAGCGCACGCTGACATAGGCCGTTACCAGCCCTGCCGCCGCGCCGGCAATCATGGAGACAATGGCCGCCAGCCACGGATTCCAGCCGCCTGCGATCAGCACCGCCGTTACCGCCGCGCCGAGCGGGAAGGTGCCGTCAACCGTCAGGTCCGGAAAATCCAGCACGCGGAAGGAGATATAGACCCCGAGCGCAACCAGCGCATAAACGAGCCCCAGCTCCACGGCGCCGAAAAAGGCGAAGGCGGACATCACTGCTCCTGATAATGAACCGGCCCGGCGGTGGCCGGGCCGGGGACGTGCTTTTTTAATGGTGGGCTTGTACTGGTGGAAAGTGCCCACCCCCATCCGGCCTACGGCCACCTTCCCCGTGAATGGGGAAGGATTTTTCTCCCCCGTTTACGGGGGAGATGCCGCAACGCGGCAGAGGGGGGCACTCTCCGTTAAGGCATGACCCTTGGCCTGTTCTTACTCAATCACCTTGCTCGCCCGCTTCAGCACGGCGTCGGGGAAGGTGACGCCGATCTTCGCTGCGGTGGCCTTGTTGATCTGCAGGTCGGTGCCGCTGGCGAACTTGACCGGAATGTCGCCGGCCTTCTCGCCCTTCAGCACTTTGGCCACCAGCTCGGAGGTCTGCACACCGACGTCGAAATAGTTGAAGCCCACGGCAGCGAGGGCACCACGTGCCACGCTGTCGGTGTCAGCAGCGTAAAGCGGCACCTTGGCGGAATTGGCAACCCCCACAGCCGCTTCGAGCGCGGAGACGATGGTGTTGTCGGTGGGCACATAGAGCGCATCCACCTTGCCGATCAGGGCGCGGGCAGCGCTCTGCACGTCAGCCGACTTGTTGGCCGGGCCTTCGACGACGGTGATGCCCGCCTTGCCGGCCGCTTCCTTCAACGCCGCGACGGAGGAGACGGAGTTGGCCTCACCCGGATTGAACAGCACGCCGAGCTTCGTGACCTTCGGGGTGATTTCCTTGATGAGGGCCACCTGGTCGCCCACCGGCAGCATGTCGGAGGTGCCGGTGATGTTGCCGCCCGGCTTTTCCGCGGTGGCGGCCAGCTTGGCGCCGACCGGATCAGTCACGGCGGAGAAGACGATCGGGATATCCTTGGTGGCCGCCGCCGCCGTCTGGGCGGAAGGGGTGGAGATGGCGACGATCACGGCCACATTGTCACCCACGAATTTGCGGGCGATCTGCGCGGCGGTGGCCGGATTGCCCTGCGCGCTCTCGTAGGTGTAGGCCACATCCTTGCCTTCGACGAAACCGGCGTCGGTCAGGCCCTTCTTCACCCCGTCGCGCACGGCGTCGAGCGCCGGGTGCTGAACGATGGCGGTAATCGCCACCATCTTCGGGTCGGCATGGGCGGAGGTGGCGGCCAGCAGCGCAGCCGACGTGAGCATCCCCAGGAGGATTTTGTTCATTATGTCCATCCACTCTTGGATAAGGATTTCCTGTTGTTCCGTCCTACATCGCCCCTTGGTTGCGGTCGAGGCAAAAAGCGGGCTTGCAGGGCGCCGTCAGTTGACGTTTGCTGGCGAGGCCAAAAACAATCCTTGCTTTGCAGGGCGTTAGTAAAAGGCCGGCCCGATCTTGCCGGCTTTTGCGGGAGGGGGAAGCGGCGATGAGCGGGGACCGGCAGATACTGGAGGCGCTGTTCGAGGCTGCGCTTGGCGAGGCCAGGCCTGCCGGCAAGTTCGACGGACTGCTGCCGGAGCCGCCCGGTCCCGATGGGCGCACGCTGGTGCTGGGCGCCGGCAAGGCTGCGGCCTCCATGGCGGCGGCGTTCGAGGCGAGCTGGCTGCACGGCTGCACCGGTCTTGTCGTCACCCGCTATGATCATGGTGCGCCGACGCAGTTCATCGAGGTGGTGGAGGCGGCTCACCCGGTGCCCGACGCTGCCGGCGAAGCCGCAGCTCGCCGTATCCTGAAACTCGCCGAAGAGGCCGGGCCGAATGACCTCGTCATCTTCCTCATCTCCGGCGGCGCTTCCGCGCTCCTCAACCTGCCGGCCGAGGGTATTTCTGCTGACGAGAAGCGCCGCATCAGCCGGGCGCTGCTGAAATCCGGCGCCGCCATCGGTGAGATGAATCGGGTGCGCCGTGCAATGTCCGCCATCAAGGGCGGCCGTCTGGCCGCTGCCGCCGGCAAGGCGCGGCAGGTGACGTACCTCATCTCGGATGTGCCGGGGGATGACCCGGCCGTCATCGGTTCCGGCCCCACCATCCCGGCGGCAACAGCGGCTGATGCCGATCCGGAAGGTGCTATTGCCATCCTTGCCCGCTACGGTATCGAGGTGAGCGGCGAGACACTCGCCGTCCTGCGGGCCAATCCGGCGCCGGTGGGGCAGGCGCCCGGCCCGGTGCACATGCTGGCAACGCCGCGCTCTTCGCTTGAAGCGGCAGCCCGCAAGGCATCGGAGTTCGGGGTTACGCCGCTGATCCTGGGCGATGCCATCGAAGGCGAGGCGCGCGATGTTGCGGCCGTCATGGCCGGCATGGCGCTTTCCGCCGCCCGTTATGGCGATCCCGCCCGGCCGCCTTGCGTGCTGATCTCCGGCGGGGAGACGACGGTGACGGTAAAGGGCGATGGGCGCGGCGGGCGCAATGCCGAGTTCCTGCTTGCCCTGCTGCTGCGCCTTGAAGGTTCCAGCGGCATTTCCGCGATTGCCTGCGACACCGATGGTATCGATGGCATCGAGAACAATGCGGGTGCTGTTGTCGATGCTGGCTTCATCGCCGGCTTCAGGGACTGGAAAGCGGCCGCCGCGCATCTGGCGGATAATGATGCCTGGGGGTTCTTTTCCGCTCATCATCGGCTGGTGACCACCGGGCCGACACTTACCAACGTCAATGATTTCCGTGCCATCCTCATCCGCTAGAAGGCGGATTATTTCTTCGTCCTGTTTTGTCCGGAGGCGTCGTTTCCCATGGTTGAACTGCTGATTACCAACGCGACGCTGCCTGACGGCCGCACCGGTATGGATATCGCCTGCGTGGGCGGCACCATCAAGGCGGTGGAGCCGGGCATCAATGTGACGGCGGGGGAGGTGATCGACGCTGCCGGCCGGCTTGTGGCGCCGCCCCTGGTCGATTGCCACTTCCACATGGATGCCACGCTCTCGCTTGGCCTGCCGCGCCTCAATGAAAGCGGCACCCTGCTGGAAGGCATTGCGCTCTGGGGGGAGCTCAAACCGCTGCTGACGCAGGAGGCGGTGATCGAGCGCGCCATGCGCTACTGCGACCTTGCCGTCTCGCAAGGGTTGCTTGCCATCCGCACCCATGTGGATGTGTGCGATGACCGGCTGCTGGCGGTGGAAGCCCTGCTGGAAGTAAAGCGTCGTATCGCGCCCTATATCGACCTGCAGCTTGTCGCCTTCCCGCAGGATGGTTACCTGCGCTCGCCCACGGCGGCGGCCAATCTGGAGCGGGCGCTCGATATGGGCGTCGATATCGTGGGCGGCATCCCGCATTTTGAGCGCACCATGGCAGATGGGGCGGAGAGCGTGCGGCGCCTCTGCGAAATCGCCGAAAAACGCGGGCTGATGGTCGATCTGCATTGCGACGAGAGCGACGATCCGCTCTCCCGCCATATCGAGACGCTGGTTTATGAAACCCAGCGTCTGGGGCTAGGGGGGCGCGTGGCGGGCTCGCACCTTACCTCCATGCATTCCATGGATAATTATTACGTCTCCAAGCTCTTGCCGCTGATGGCGGAGGCCGGTGTGGCGGCGATTGCCAACCCGCTCATCAACATCGTGCTGCAGGGCCGGCACGATACCTATCCCAAGCGGCGCGGGCAGACGCGTATTCCGGAGATGCGCAAACACGGCATCATCGCCGCCTTCGGGCAGGATTGTGTGATGGACCCGTGGTATTCGCTGGGCACCGCCGACATGCTGGATGTCGCCCATATGGGGCTGCATGTGGGGCAGATGACGAGCCGCGAGGCGATGCGCTTCTGTTTTGAGGCCGTTACGACCAACCCTGCCGAGATCATGGGGCTGGATGGCTATGGCATCGCGCCGGGTCGCAATGCCGATCTCGTGCTGTTCCAGGCAGCCGACGCCATCGAGGCGGTGCGCCTGCGTGCCCGCCGGCTTGCTGTCGTGCGGCGCGGCAAGGTGATTGCGCGCTCCGAGCCTGCCACCAGCACCCTGACGCTGGAAGGCCGGCCGGCCAAGGTCGATCCGGCCTCCTACGCGCCGCACGCTGCCGGCTGACTTTTCCGGCGATCAGCTGATGACGGGTTCCAGCCGGCCGGCGGGTGTTGCCGGCGGCAGCGCGGCGGTGCGGGCGCGGAAACACTCGATCACGATCTGGCGGAACAGCTTGACCGGTGCGCTGGTGCGGCCCTCATGCGTGTGGGCGATCTGGAACAGCGCGTCATAGGAAAGCTCCGCCGGTCTCAGTGCCTTGAGCTCGCCACGGGAGGCCCAGCGCCCGGCATAATGGGTTGGCAGATAACCCATGAAGGCGCCGGAGAGGATCAGCCGGGCCGCCGCCTCCATATCGCCCACCACCGCCGCGGCGGAGGTGAGGGAGAAGGGCTTCAGATCCCGCGCCCCCCAATAGGTGCGGGAGACGAGGCGATGGCGGCGGATTTCCTCAATGGCGATTTCTTCTTCCGCCCGCGGCCAGAGCGCATGGTGATGGCCGAGATAGAAACTGTGTCGCTCTGAATAGAGATCGACATAGTCGAGCCCCAGTGTCAGGCGCGGGAAGGAGCCGATGGCAACCGCCACCTGCCCGTCGGCGACATCGCGCAGCAGCTCGTTGGGGGAGCGCGTCACGATATGGAGCGCAAGGCCGGGCGCGGCCTCTGCCAACCGGGCGAAGACTCTGTCCAGCGGGGCGGCAGGGTCGGTGATGGTGTTGTCGACCTGCCCGATGACGAGTGTACCGCTGAGCCGCTTCTTGAGCGCGCTCACCCGGCTGCCGAACCCGTCTGCGGCTGCCAGCAGCCGCCTTGCTTCGGCATGCACCGCCTCGCCATCAGGGCTCAGCTTGAAGCCGCCGCGCCCGCGCCGGCAAAGCGTCAGGCCAAGGCGGGTTTCCAGCGCCGTGATGTGGTTGGAGATGGTGGAGAGCGCAATACCAAGCTCCGGCTCCGCCGCGGCAAGGCCGCCGGCATCCACCACGGCGATGAAGACGCGCAGCAGGCGCAGGTCAACAGTATCGAGCGTGAGCATGGCAATACTTTGAGAAAGGCAAAACCAAGCCTTCACGCTCCATAATTTTTCGCCTCCCGGCAAGCGGATATCGTCAATTCAATCAAAAGGCTTTGAACAGGGAAGGCCGGGTATGGAAGCGGGCGTCAACACGCGCTGGCAGGTGGACTGCGAAACCGGGGTGCTCACGGATGTGCTGCTCTGCCGGCCGGACTACTATGATTACATTCCGAGTAACGCCATTGTCCTGAAGACGATGGGCGCCGGCGGCCGGGCGGATCGCCAGAAAGTGGTTGGCCAGTACCGCGAGCTTGAGGATGCGCTGGAAGGCGCCGGGGTGCGCCTGCATTACCTGACGCCCGAGCCGCATCTGCCCTATCAGGTCTATACCCGCGACAGCAGCCAGGTGACGCCCTGGGGGCCGCTGATCACCCAGCTCTATCGCAAGGAGCGGCGCGGGGAATATGCCTCCGTCACCAAATTCTATGCCGGCACCGGCGGCCTGCCCTGGGGCTGGTCCACCACCGGCACGCTGGAAGGCGGCGATATCCACATCATCCGTCCGGGCCTTGTTGCCGTCGGCGTCAGCGGTATCCGCACCGACGAAGCCGGGGCGCGCCAGTTCCTGAGCTTGTTCGAAGAGGAAGGCTGGAAGGTGCTGCCCGTCTTCTTCGACGAGCATTTCCTCCATCTGGACGTCATCTTCTCCATGGTGGCCGATGGCCTTGCGCTGGTTTGCCCGGATGCGGTGGGAGAGGAGTTTCTGGCCTGGCTTGCCGCAAACGGCATCCGCATCCTGCCCGTCACCTATGCCGAGGCAATGCGCGATATGGCCTGCAACGTGCTGGCGCTGGGCAATGGCCGGGTGATCTCCCCGAAACATTCCGTGCGCGTCAACGACATGCTGCGCGCCGAAGGCCTGGAGGTCATTACCCCGGCGCTCGACGTCTTTTCCTCCGGCGGTGGCAGCGTTCACTGCATGACCATGCCGCTGAAGCGTCAGGGGGTGTAAGGGCCCGCCCGGCAGAGACGGGGTTTTTTAAGAACAACAAGGACGGCTCCCGCATCGACGGGGCCGCCACAAAACCTGAACAGGAGAGCGAGAGATGAACGGATACTGTGCCCTGCTGGCCGTCACCACCGGCCTCGTTCCGGCCCTGCTGCTGGCCGCAAGCCCGGCGGCAGCGGAAGAAATCAGCGCTCTGGTGTGGTGTGATCACACCGACGAAGCCTTCCTGAAGCCCTTTACCGATGCCACCGGCATTACCGTCAATGTTAAGGATTACGAGGGCACCGGCACGGCGCTTTCGCTCGTCGACCAGTCGCAGCCCGGTGACTGGGATGTGTTTGTCGTCGATACCACCGACGTAAAGCGCGTGGTTGCCCGCGGCCTGCTGGCACCGCTCAATCCCGATGATTTCCCGCTCTCCGATGTGCCGGAGGCCGTGCGCCTGCCGGACTACCACACTGTCGACGGCAAGATGTACGCGGTGCCGGAGAAGTTCGGTTACAACGCCATTGCCTTTGACAAGTCCAAGGTCACCGAGGCTCAGGCGCGGGATATCACCACGCTCTGGAACCCGGCCTTCAAGGGCCAGGTCGCGATCTATGATTATTACCTGCCCATCATCGGGCAGGTGGCGGTTGCGCTCGGCAAGAAGCCGCAGGATCTGACCGAGGCGGACCTGCCTGCCATCAAGGAAAAGCTGCTGGCCATGCGCGAGAACTCGGCGCTGGTTGGCGATATCGTGACCTCGCAAACGGCGCTCGCCACCGGGCAGGTCGGCATTCTGGCGGGCGGCGGTGAATATGCCGTGGCCGGCATTGCTGCCGACAAACCCAATCTCGACTGGGTGCTGCCCGATGTCGGCGGCATTCGCTGGCAGCAGGCAATCGGCGTTTTTGCCGACAGCAAGAAAAAGGCGGATGCGACGAAGTTCGTCCAGTATGTGCTTTCGCCCGCCGGGCAGGCCGCCCTTGCGACCTCTTCCTGCTACTGGGGCATGCCGGCGAGCAGCAAGGCCACGCTGACGCCGGAGCAGAAAAAGGCCCTGCGCTGGGACGAGCAGCCGACCTTCCTTGCCAAATCCTACCCGTACCCGTCGCCGACCGAAGCCTTTGACCAGAAGATGCAGGATCTCTGGGCCGAAGTGCTGCAGAACTGACCTGGGACGGGAACGGATCGCATGACCGATACCGTCACTGGAGTGACGCCGGAGCGCAAGGCAGCCCGCCGGCAGGCGGTGCGTGGCCTTGCGCTTGCCGCGCCTGCCGCGCTCTGGACCTTTGCCTTCTTCCTCCTGCCCACGCTGGCGATTGCGCTGTGGAGTTTCTTTCGCCAGCAGGGGCGGGAGCTGGTGACGGTGCCGGGGCTCGATAATTACCGGCGGTTTTTCGAGCAGTCGGCCTTCGTGAAGGGCCTTTGGAATTCGCTGGAGGTCACGCTTCTCGTCACCGTTTTCTCGGTGTTGCTGGCCTATCCGCTGGCATGGGTTATCGCCACCCGCATCGCCCCGCGCTTTCAGCGGCTGGTGCTGATGCTGGCGGTACTGCCGTTCTGGACCTCCTATGTGGTGCGCTCCTACGCCTGGCTGCTGGTTCTGGCGCCCAACGGGGTGATCAACCAGACGCTGCTTTCGCTGGGCTTCATCTCAGAGCCACTCAAACTCTCCTTTAATCAGGGCGCCACGGTGCTGGGTTTCGTGCATTTCTTCACCATGCTGTGCACGCTCACCATCTATTCCAGCCTTTCTCGGCTTGATCCGAAGCTGCACCTTGCCGCTGCCGATCTTGGTGCCGGGGCGTTCGCCATTTTCTGGCGGGTGACGCTGCCGCTCACCATGCCGGGCATCGCTTCGGGTGCCTTCCTGACCTTCGTGGTGGCGGTCGGAGACTATGTGACGCCGCAGATTCTGGGCGGGAACAACCAACTGGTGCTGCCGCAGCTCATCCTCATGCAGGTGATCCGCCGCGCCGATATCCCGATGGCATCCGCGCTCTCCATGATCCTCATGCTGCTGGTGGTGGCGGCCTATCTGGCGGCTGCCCGCTGGCTCACCCGGGGGCGCGCCTGATGTCTGCCTTTCTGCGCAGCCGCCTGCTGGGTTTTGCCGACCGTACCGGCGCGCTGGCGCTCACCGCCGGCATGCTGGTTTTCATCTATCTGCCAGTCGCGACGCTCGTCCTGTTTTCTTTCCATTCCGGCCGGGTGCCGGTGCCGCCTTTCGAAGGGCCGACCTTCGACTGGTATCTCAAGGTGCTGGCGAGTGACCGGGTGAGCGGGGCGACGCTTAACTCCCTGATGGTGGGGTTCGGCTCTTCCTTCGTCTCCACGGCGCTAGCGGTGCTGGCGGCCTGGGGCCTTGCGCGCCACCGCATGCCGGGGCGGCGGGTGATCGAGGTGCTGCTCTATATGCCGCTTGCCGTCTCCTATCTGGTGATCGGCCTCGGGCTGCTGCTGCTGTTCTCCACCCTCGGTTTCGGCAAGTCGCTCTGGCTGGTGGGCATTGGCCATGTGGTGCTCAACCTGCCGCTCGCCTTCGTCATCATCTATGCCCAGATCGACCGGGAGCAGGCCCGGCTGGAGCAGGCGGCGCGGGATCTGGGTGCGGGGGAAGTGCAGGTCTTCTTCCGGATAACGCTGCCTTTGCTGCGCATCGCCATTCTGGCGGCCTTTGTGCTGAGCTTTACCTTCTCGTGGGACGAATTCATCGTCGCCTTCCTGCTCTCCGGCTTCGACCCCACGCTGCCGGTTGTCATCTGGGGCATGCTGCGCACCGGGCTCGACCCGCAGACCAATGCCGCCGGCACGCTCGTTTTCCTTGTCTCGATCATCGCTGCCGTGCTGGTCGAACTTTTCTTGCTGGGCAGGAGGCGCCGATGAGCGCGACCGGTGATCTATCCCTCGATTCTGTCAGCAAGGTCTATGGCGAGACGGTTGCCGTTGATGGCGTGAGTTTTTCCGTGCCGCGCGGCAGTTACGTCGTCCTGCTCGGCCCGTCCGGTTCCGGCAAGACGACGGTGCTTTCGATGCTCGGCGGATTTGCCTTTCCGAGCGCGGGCACGGTGCGCATCAACGGGCAGGATGTCACCCACCTGCCGCCGGCACGGCGCCCGACGGCCACGGTGTTTCAGGATTATGCGCTCTTCCCGCATCTGACGGTCGCCGGCAATGTCGGCTTCGGGCTCAGCGTGCGGCGGCTGGCCCGCGCTGAAATCCGCAGCAAGGTGCTGGCTGCGCTCGACCTTGTCGGCCTCTCTGGCTTTGGCGACCGGGCAATAGCCGCCACCTCCGGCGGGCAGCGCCAGCGCATTGCGCTTGCCCGCGCCATGGTGGTTGAGCCCGAAGTGCTGCTGCTTGACGAGCCGCTGGGCGCGCTTGACCTCAATCTGCGCCGTCAGATGCAGGAGGAACTGCGCCGCATCCAGCGGGTGGAGGAACGCACCTTTGTGCATGTGACGCATGACCAGGAAGAGGCGATGGCGATTGCCGATGTCATCGTCATCATGAACAGGGGCCGCATTGAAGACATCGGCGCCCCCGAGCGGGTCTATGCTGCCCCGCGCACGCGCTTTTCCGCCACCTTCATGGGCGAGAGCACGCTGATCGAGGGGCGGGTGACGGCCAGCACCGGCGCCCGGGTGCAGGTGGAAAGCCCGCTCGGCCTGCTGGAGCTGCCGGGAAAAGCGGCGGCGGGCGCGAAGGTGACGGTGGCGGTGCGGCCGGAAAATGTCACTCTGGCGGATGTTGGGGCGGATGGCGCGGGTGGCGGTGTGCCGCTGGGCGAAGTGAGCGTGGAGGATTGTATCTTCCAGGGCAGCTTCGTGCGGCTTGCCGGGCGGACGGCCGCCGGCCTTGGCCTCAAGGCTCGCATTGACCCGTCGAGGGTGCCGGCAGCCGGCGAGCGCGTGGCGCTGAGGGCTGATCCGGCGCGGCTTATCCTGCTGGAGGATTGAGGGTGGCAAAGGGGCAGAAGAAGGCGGTCCCGGCACGGGACTGGTACGAGACCATTCCTTTTGCGGATGGCATCACCCTCATCCATGAGCCGTGGATGACGCCGTTCTTTCGCTGCAACATGTGGCTGGTACGGGGCAGCGAACGTTCGCTGCTGATCGATGCCGGCCTTGGGGCGTTCAGCCTGCGGCAGAACGTGCCCGTGCTTGGCAACGGGCCGGTGACGCTACTGCTGAGCCATACCCATTTCGACCATATCGGATCGGCCCACGAATTTAACGAGCGGCTGGCCCATCCCATTGAAGCACCGATCCTTGAGGCGCCCGGCAACGAGGCCACGCTCTTTTCGCATTATGCGGAGGAGGGGACGGATGCCGAGATGTTCATCGCCCCACCGGAAGGCTGGTCGGCCCCGGCCTATCGTATCCCGCCAGCCCCGGCGACAGGTCTGGTGGAAGAGGGCGATGTGATCGATCTCGGCGACCGGCGGCTCACCGTGCTGCACACGCCCGGTCACAGCCCCGGCCATGTATCGCTGTTCGAGGAAAAGACCGGCATCCTGATTGCGGCGGATGTGATCTATGACGGCCCGCTGGTGACGGATTGTTATCACTCCGACATGGCGGACTATGCCGCGAGCCTGAAGCGGCTGAGGGAGCTTCAACCCTCCATCATCCATGGTGGCCATTTTCCGAGTTTCGGCCCGGTGCGGTATCGCCAGATCATCGATGAGTTTCTGGACGCGGCCGGCGCGCGCTGAGCCTCCCGCCCTTGCCAGCACGGACGTTTCAGCCGAAGAGAAGGGGCGATGATCCTCTTTCTCGATTTTGACGGCGTGCTGATGAACGGCCGGGCCTGGTTGCTGCCGGAAAATCAGGCACGCCTGGGTCAGCTGAGCTCTTTTGCGCCTCAGGAGGCGATGGCGCTGCGTTTCGATGCGGTTGCCGTTGCGCTTGCCACGCGCCTTGTCGAGCGGACCGGGGGGCGCATCGTGCTCCACACCAGCTGGTTCAGCCAGCTGGGGGCTGCCGCGGTGGACCATCTGGTGGCGCAGGGGATCGAGCCGGCGCTGCTGCATCCGGACCACTCAACCTGTGCCGAGGGGCAGAACAAGGCCGGATGCGTGGCCCGCTGGCTGGCGCGTAATCCGGATGAAGCCGGTCCATTTATCCTCATTGACGATCATGACGAACCCGGCCTGCCGGCAAACGTCACCGCCATCCGCACCGATTTCATGGAAGGGCTCGGCCTTACCGATTATGCCGCTGCCTGTCTTGCCCTGGGGCTGGAGGATACGGCGGCGGGCGTGGAGCCGGTCGGTCCGGCGCTGCGCGACATGCTGTGGGCGCGGCTCGGCAACTGGCAGCTTGCGGCCCGCTGGATGCTGGAGCGGGTGCCGCCCGGCCTTAGCCGGGGGCGCCTGCTCGATCTTTCCCGCGACAGTGAACTGCTGGGTTTCCTCAGCGCCGGTGCTTTGCAAACGGCGCGGCAGGCGGCACTCGATGCGCTGGCGGCGCTAGGCAAGGATAGCCGATAAGGCCAGCAGGCCGGTTATCTCCGCCACCTGCTGCGTTGCCCCCAGAACGTCGCCGGTGTGGCCGCCGATCTGTTTGTGAGCCAACGCCGCCAGCGGCAAGGGCGCCAGTACCATCATGAGTACCAGGGCCGATGCAGCCGGCGGCGTCAGCAGCAAGAGCGCCAGCAGCGCGGCGATGAGAAAACCGGCAACAGCCGGCTCCAGCTTAACGTTGCCGAGACTTGCCGCGAGCCCGTCCGGTCGTGCCGGGCCCAGCAGCAGGAGCGGCAGGCCCATGGCGGCGCGGGAGGTCATGGCTGCCGCAATCAGGCAGAGCGCTGCGGTGCCGGCACCGGCTTCCAGCACAATGGCGCCGAGGCTGACGGCCCGCAGGCCGAGCGACAGGATGCTTGCCAGCACCCCGTAACTGCCGACCCGGCTGTCACGCATGATCTCCAGCTTGCGCTCCTTCGTGCGCCCGCCGCCAAACCCGTCGGCGGTATCGGCAAGCCCGTCCTCATGCAGCGCACCAGTGACGAGCAGACCTGTGCCAAGAGCGAGCAGCGCTGCTGCCAGCGGCGGCAGGCCAAGGGCGCTGGCAAGCCACAGCACCAGTGCGGCGGGCAGGCTGGCGACAAGGCCGGCGAGCGGCCAGGACCAGACGGTGGCATCAATCGCCACCGCCTCCGGCAGGCTGCGCAGCCGGTGCGCGGGCAGGCGCGTCAGCAGCGTCAGGGCGAGCTGCAGCTCATCTGCCCGTGCCTTGAGCCAGCCAGTCATCAAGCGCGGCTTTCCTCAGCCTGAGCCTCGGCCGCTTCCTTGCCGGAAACCGCAGCGCTGGCGAAGGTTGCCATGCCGGTGTGGCAGGCAAGGGCAGCCCGCAGCAGCGGAATGGCGGTGGCGGCACCCGATGCCTCGCCAAGGCGCATGCCGAGATCGAGCAGCGGCTTCTGCCCCAGCGCACGGGCAAGGCGGCCATGGCCGGATTCTTCGGAAAGGTGGGCGATGATCGCATGATCCAGCCCGCCCGGCGCGGCAAGGGCCAGCGGTGCGGCAGCGGCAGTGCAGACAAAACCATCGAGCAGCACGGGCACGCGCTTCAGGCGCGCGGCAAGCGCGGCGCCCATGATTGCCGCCATCTCGCGTCCACCGAGTCGGCGGGCGATTTCCAGCGGATGGTTCATTGCCGCCTTGTGGCAGGCGATGGCGGCATCGACGGCCTTTGCCTTGCGGGCAAGGCCGGCATTATCGACGCCGGTGCCGCGGCCAACCCATTCATCCCCGCTGCCGCCAAAGAGCCCGGCCGCAAGCGCGGCGGCGACGGTGGTGTTGCCGATGCCCATCTCGCCAAGGCAGATGAGGCCGGCTTCCGTCGAAACAGCGTCGGCACCGGCATTGACGGCGGCAAGGAACTCTTCCTCGCTCATCGCATCTTCAACCGTAATGTCGCCGGTGGGCGTCTCCAGCGACAGGCTGGTGACCTTGAGCGTGGCGCCGGCAGCCTTGCAGAGCTGGTTGATGGCCGCGCCGCCATGCTGGAAGTTGGCAACCATCTGCACCGTGACTTCCGGGGGGAAAGCGGAAACGCCACGCCGGGTCACGCCATGATTGCCGGCAAAAACCAGCACATCGACCTTGTCCAGATGCGGCACCGGGCGGCCTTGCCAGGCGGCAAGCCAGGCCACCAGCGCTTCCAGCCGGCCAAGGCTGCCGGCGGGTTTGGTGAGTTCGGCCTGATGCTCGTTGACAGTATTGGCGGCAAGGCTGTCCGGGGCGGGCAGGGTGGTAAGCGCGTCGTTCAGCGCGTTCAGGTCCTTGAAGAAACTCATGGTGGTCAGTCCTTTTGAGATCAGGCAGGGGCCGCTTCGGCGGCGATAACGTGGAAAAAGGTGCCGGAAACCGGGCCGCGCCTGCCGCCGGCAAGACCCAACTCCTCACCCCACCCGTCGGTGAGGCGGGCAACCGGGGCATCGCTGCCGGGATCGCAGACGGTGGCGTAATGAAACTCATGGCCGCGCAGTACCTGGCCGGCGGCGGCGAAGGACAGGGCTTCGCCCATTACGGCGCGGCGGTAACCGAGGGTCATACGGCGGCGGGCATAACTGGTGGCATGGCTTAAAAGGTCTGCCATCGGGTGAATGGTGCCTTCCGCATCTGTCAGCGTGCGGCCCAGCACCATGTAACCGCCGCATTCGCCATGCACAGGCCGGGTGCGGGCGAACCGTGCAAGGCCGGCTTTGAAGCCGGTGGCCGCCGCAAGGGCAGGGGCGTGCAATTCCGGATAACCGCCGGGTAGCCAGCAGGCATCGCAGCCTTCAGGCGGTGCTTCGTCCGCCAGCGGGGAAAAGAACGTGATTTCTGCCCCGGCAGCACGCCAGCCGCCGATGAGGTGCGCGTAGGTAAAGCTAAAAGCGGCATCCCTTGCGAGGGCGATACGCTGCCCGGGCGGCGTCAACGCCGTGGCGGTATCGGCGGGCAAAGTTATGTCGGCAGCGGCGGCGAGCAGCCCGTCGATGTCGAGATGAGCTTCTGCGGCGTCGGCAAGCTGCTCCAGCCTGGTCTCAAGGTCGGCATGTTCGCCGGCCTGGACGAGGCCCAGATGCCGCTCCGGCAGCGTCAGCGTATCGTCACGGCCAAGCTGGCCGAGCACGGGAATGCCAAGCGGGGCGACAGCCGCGCGGATGCCGCGTGCATGCCGGGGGCTTGCCACCTGGTTGAGAATGGTGCCAGCCACGCGCACGCCTGGCCGCAGGCTGGCAAAACCGTGCAGCACGGCACCGGCACTCTGCGACTGGCCGGAGCAGTCCATGACCAGCACGACGGGAATGCCGAGTGCGGCAGCGATGTCGGCGGAGGCGCCTGTACGTCCCTCCGGCCCGTCCGCCCCGTCAAAAAGGCCCATGGCCGATTCAATGATGAGAATGTCGCTGCCCGCAGCCGGGGCCAGCAGTCCGGCCATCAGGTCCGGGGCCATCGACCAGCTGTCGAGATTGACACTTTCGGCCCCGCAGGCGGCGGCATGGAAGGCCGGGTCGATATAATCCGGGCCGGATTTGGCCGCACGTACGGCCAGCCCGCGCCGTTTCAGCGCGCGCAGCAGGCCGAGTGTCACCGTCGTTTTGCCGGAGCCGGATTTTGGCGCGGCGATCAGCAGCGCCTTTACCATTCGGCCGGGCCCGTGACGCTGATGCCGGCTTCTGCCAGCAGCCCAAGCAGCCTTGCGCGCATGCTGACAATCTCGCCGAAGACGAAGATGGAGGGGGAGGTGACGCCCTTGGCCTCGGCCGCGCCAGCGACCTCGCTGGCGGTGGTGATGATCACCCCCTGGTTTTCCATGCTCACATTGCTGAGGATGGCGGCCGGCATGTTGGCAGGCATGCCTCCGGCGACCAGTTCACTGGCGATGAAGGCGATGTTCTTGACGCCCATATACACGATGACGGGTACATTGAGACTGCCGGCACCACGCCAGTCAAAATGCCCCTTGGGCTGGCCGGCGCCATGGCCGGTGACCAGCACGAAGCCCTGATTGATGCCGCGCATGGTGGTGGGGATATGGGCGGCGGCAAGCCCGGCAAGGCCGGAGCTGATGCCCGGCACCACGTGATAGGGGATGCCGGCTTCGGCAAGCGCCACGCACTCCTCACCCCCGCGCCCGAAGATGAAGGGATCGCCGCCCTTGAGGCGCACCACCTTGCGGCCGGCCTTTGCCAGCTCGATGAGGGTGGAGGAAATATCATCCTGCGCCGTCGAGGGTTTGCCGCCGCGTTTTCCGGCAAACCGGTGGCTGGTCTCCGGCGGCGTCAGGTCCAGCACGCGCGGGTCGATCAGCGCGTCATGCACCACCTCGTCGGCTTGGGCGAGCAGGGCGAGGGCAGAGAGGGTTAGCAGGGAAGGATCACCCGGACCGGCGCCCACCAGCCAGACATGGCCCGGCTCCAGCACCGGCATTGCGCCACTTGTCAGCAGGCTGCTGCCGATCAGCGGGTTGCCGAGGGGTGGCTTGTCGGTGCCGGTCATGCCTGGGCGCCTTTCAGAAGATGACAGCAGAAGGGGCGAGCGGTATATCCGGCCAGATGAGCGAGGCCGAAAGCGAGTTTGACGGCGAGAAGCCTGCCGGGCCGCTGCGCCCGGGCTGGACCACCGGCGCCTGTGCGGCGGCGGCGGCCAGGGCGGCTTTCACGGCCCTTGCCACCGGTACTTTCCCCGATCCCGTCAGCATAAGCCTGCCGCGCGGCGAGCGCCCGGCTTTTGCCCTTGCCCGGCACCGCCTCGTCGAAGGCGGCGCTGCAATCGCCAGCGTCATCAAGGATGCCGGGGACGATCCGGACGTAACACACGGCGCCGAAGTAACCGCCACGTTGCGGGCCCTGCCGGCTGGAAGCGGCATCCGGTTTGCCGCCGGCCCCGGTGTCGGCACCATCACCCGTGCCGGCCTGCCCCTGCCCCCGGGGGAGCCTGCCATCAACCCGGTGCCGCGCCAGATCATCACCACGGCGCTCGGCGAAGTCAGCACCGAAACCGGCTTTCCCGCCGATGTGGAGGTGGAGATTTCCATTCCGGGCGGCGAGGAGATGGCGCGTCATACGCTGAATGGCCGCCTCGGCATTCTCGGCGGGCTTTCCATTCTTGGCACCACCGGCATTGTCGTGCCCTATTCCTGCTCGGCCTGGATCCATTCGATCCATCGCGGCATCGACGTGGCCGTCGCGGCGGGCCTGACCCATATTGCCGGCGCTACCGGCCGCACCTCGGAAGAGGCGGTTGCCGCCCATCACCGGCTTGCCGACATCGCGCTCATCGATATGGGCGATTTTGTCGGCGGCATGCTCAAGTACCTGCGCCGCCATCCGGTGGCGCGGGTCACCATCGCCGGCGGTGTCGGCAAGATCACCAAACTTGCGCAGGGCCTGCTTGACCTGCATTCCCGGCGCGGGTCTGTGGACCTGCCAGCCCTTGCCGCCATTGCCCGTGAGGCGGGCGGGGACGGGGCGCTGGCAGCGGCCATCGCCGGTGCCAACAACGCTGCTGAAGCCTTTGCTATTGCGGAGCGTGCCGATATCGCCCTTGCAGAGGCCGTTGCCCGCAAGGCGCAGGCTGTTGCCATGGGCGTCGTGGAGGGGGCCGGCATCGATATCGAGCTGCTGGTTTATGACCGGCAGGGCCGTCTGTTGGGCGCGGCACCGTTCAGGGGCGAATAGGCTCACGCCGCGCCTCCCGGTCTGGCGGCAGGACGGAAGCGCCGGTCATACCCGGCATCATAAAGCGCACTTTCACGGAAATCCTCGGCCGCCAGCGCCCGGCCCACCAGAATGGTCGCGGTGCGCTCGCTCGGCTCGGCGGCAAAGCGACCGGCGATATCGGCAAGCGTGCCGGTGATGATCTTCTCATCCGGCCAGCTGACGCGGGCGGCGATGGCCACCGGGCAGTCGGCGCCATAAAAGGGCGTGAGGATGCCGATGATCTCTTCCAGCCGGTGCACAGCCAGATGAATGGCAAGGGTGGCGCCGGTGGCGGCAAAACTCTCCAGCTTTTCTGCCGGCGGCATCTTGCTGGCGCGGCCGGAAAGGCGGGTCAGCACCACACTCTGTGCCACTTCCGGCACCGTCAGCTCACGTTCCAGCGCTGCGGCAGCGGCAGCAAAAGCGGGCACGCCCGGGGTGAGGGTATAGGGGATGCCAAGGCGGCGCAGGCGGCGCAGCTGTTCGGCAAGGGCGCTCCAGATCGAGAGATCGCCGGAATGCAGCCGGGCGACATCCTCTCCCGCCTCATGCGCTTTTTTATATTCCGCCTCGATGGCGTCGAGATCGAGTTTGGCCGTATCGACCAGCCGGGCGTCTGGCGGGCACCAGCCGAGCATCTCCGGCGGCACGATGGAGCCGGCATAGAGGCAGACCGGCGAGCTGGCGATCAGCCGCTGGCCGCGCAGCGTAATAAGGTCTGCCGCGCCCGGGCCGGCGCCGATGAAGTGGATGGTCATAAGAAACTGTCCTGCGGCGCGCCCGGCCCTTCGGCAAGGGCGCAGGTGGCATTGGTCGACTGGATGCGGGCAAGGCGCAGGGTCGCCCCCGGCCCGGCGGCGGCAAGAGCGGCAGCCTCGGCGGCTGAAGCCATGCCGCTGCCGGGCATGGGCTTCTTTGCCGGTGTCGGGCAGTGGGGCGCAGCAGCGGCCAGAGCGGCCTCTGCCACCGCACGCAGCGGCAGGCCCAGATTGTTTGCCGCGTTTCTGCCCGTGTCGTCACGGCCGGTTTTCCAGCCCGGCATGGCGACAAGGTTGGCTTCCGGCAGATTTGCCCGCGCGAGCGCGGTGGTGATCAGCACGGCAATTTCCTCGGCGCTGCACTCCTGCCTGAACCCGATCCCGGCGACGATCATCGCGGCGCCCCCGGTTTGGTCACGGCCAGATGCAGCACGGGCATTGCCGGGCGAAAACCGGTGAGGCCGCCCACCGGCTCGGCGCGTTCCACGCTCACCCGCAGTAACTGGCCGCCCAGCTTCTGCCAGGCCTCGGTCAGAAGCTGCTGCGCCTCGATGGTCACGGCATTGGCAACCAGCCGCCCGCCGGGCTTCAGCGCCTGCCAGGCTGCCTCGATCAGACCGCCATCGCGGGCAAGGCCGCCGCCGATGAAAACGGCGTCGGGCGCCGGAAGGTCGGCAAGGCTGGTGGAAGCAGGGCCCAGCTTTACAGCAAGGCGGGGTACCCCAAGGACGGCCGCGTTGCGGGCAGCGCGGGCGGCGCGGGTGTCGTCCTTCTCCAGGGCAATGGCCTGGGTTCTTGGATGGCTCAGCAGCCATTCGATGGAAATGGAGCCGGAGCCGCAACCGATATCCCAAAGCAAGGCCCCCGGATGCGGCTGCAGGCTGGAGAGGGTGAGGGTGCGGATTTCGCGTTTGGTGATCTGCCCGTCATGCTCAAACCAGTTATCCGGCAAGCCCGGAGCCAGCGGCAGCGGGCGAGCCTCCGGTCCGGCGACAAGCTCCAGCGCTATCAGGTTGAGGTGGGCAATGTCCTCAAGCGCGAAGCTGCGGGCGATATCGCTGCGGATGACCTCGCGCGGTCCGCCAAGGGCCTCCAGCACGCTCAGCCGGCTGTCGCCGAAACCCTGAGCTGCCAGATAGGCGGCAACGCTGGCCGGCGTCGTCTCGTCGGTGCTCAGCACAAACAGCCGCTCCCCGCCTTGCAGCGCCGGGCGCAGGCTTTCCAGCGGACGTCCGCAAAGGGAGATAACAGGCACATCCTGCTCTCCCCATCCCATCCGGGCGGCGGCGAGGGTGAGGCTCGAGAGGGCGGGGACCACCAGCATCTCTTCCGCCGGGATCGCTGCGGCAAGTGTGCTGCCGATGCCGAAACAGAACGGATCGCCGGAGGCGAGGACGCACACGGGCTGACCGCGTCGCGCAGTGATCTCCGGCAAGGTATCAGCAATAGGCGAGAACCAGCGCCGGGCCTCGCCCTTGATGAGGGACGCAGCCAGCTGTAAATGCCGCTCGCCGCCGACAACCAACCCGGCGGTTTCAACGAGCGTTCGGGCGGTCGGCGTCAGACCCTCGACGCCATCCTCGCCAATTCCTACGATGGCGAGCCAGCGGCTGGTGCCGTATGAGGTTTCTGCCCGATCCATCAGCCCGTTATGAGAGAGCGCCTGTGACATCATCCCCCCTCAAACTTTTGCTGCTGGGCGGGACGGGTGAGGCTTTGGCGCTGGCACGGCGGCTTGCCGATGATGCGCGTTTCAGTAGCCTCTATTCGGTGGCCGGCCGGACGCGTGCGCCGGTCCTGCCGGAAGGGCTGGAGAGCCGCAGTGGCGGTTTTGGCGGTGCTGCGGGGCTCGCAGTTTTTCTGAAGGACGGGCAATTTGATCTGCTGGTCGACGCTACCCATCCCTTTGCCGCGCAAATTTCGGCCAACGCCGCTGCTGCGAGCGAAAAGGCCGGTATGCCGCTGCTCAGCCTGCGGCGGCCGGGCTGGAGTGCCAGGGAGGGTGATCGCTGGCAAGCGGTGCCGCATATGGAGGCTGCGGCAAGGGCGCTGGGCCCCCAGCCGCGCCGGGTACTGCTGACCATCGGCCAGCTTGAGCTCGCGCCCTTCCGCGCAGAGCCGCAGCATCATTATGTGATCCGCAGCGTAGAGCCGCCGCCCGAAGCCCTGCTGCCGCCAGACTGCACCTGCCTGACGGCGCGCGGCCCCTTTGCCCTGGAAGGTGAGCTTGACCTGCTTGCCAGTCAGCGCATCGACTGCCTCGTCACCAAAAATTCCGGCGGCAGTGCCACCGAGGCCAAACTGGTGGCGGCGCGCCAGCTGGGGCTGCCGGTCATCATGGTTGAGCGGCCAGTGCTGCCGGTCGTCGGCAGCACGGTGATCTCGGTCGAAGCGGCGCTCGGCTGGCTTGATCATTTCGCCTCCAGCCGGCCGACGGAACGCGGCGTATAGAGCCAGGGCGTGCCTTCCGGCCGCTCGATCGTCCGGGTTTCTGCCGTACCGATCATTACAAGCGTGCGCATGTCGGCAAAACCGCTGCGCGCTTCAGACAGCGGCACGATGCGGATGGTTTCATCCGCACGGCTGATGGCAGCGGCAAAGATGACCGGTACGCTGCCCGGCAGCACCCGGCGCAGCAGGTCGAAGGCCGCATCAAGCTGCCAGGGCCGGGCGCGGGAGACGGGGTTATAGAGCGCGAGGGTAAAGCCTGCACCGGCGGCGGCTTCCAGCCGCTTGAGGATCACCTCCCACGGCTTGAGGTTATCCGACAGCGACAGCACGCAGAAATCATTGCCGCAGGGGGCGCCAATGCGGGCGGCCACCGCCAGCACGGCGGAAAGGCCCGGCACCACCTCGATATCGATCTGGCGCTGGGCGGCATCGCCGGCCTCGATAGCCTCGAATACCGCCGCCGCCATGCCGAACACACCGGCATCACCCGCCGACACCACCGCGACGGTCGCGCCACCGGCTGCCAGCTCCAGCGCATGGGTCGCGCGGGAAAGTTCTTCGCGGTTATCGGTCAGGTGGCGCTGCTGGCCCGGCCGCTCCGGGACACGGGCAACATAGGGGCCATAACCAAGCACATCAGTTGCCGCGGCAAGGGCAGCGGCTGCGCGCGGGTTCACCAGATCGTCCGCGCCGGGGCCGAGCCCGATGATCCAGAGTTTGCCGCTCATCTTTTCCCCCGCCGTCCGGGGACCAGAATGATGGCGAAGTAGGGTGTCTCTGCTGCCTCGTCACGGTCGGCCAGCCGCTCGATGCGCTCTCCCGCCATGGTGCCGCGCTCGACATAAAGCGCCCGCTCCAGCTGGCCGGCGGCGGCGAGCGCCCGGCGGATCTTGGGCAGGTTGCGGCCAACCTTCATCACCACGGCGGCGTCGGCAGCGGCGAGTTTCTGGGTCAGGGCCTCTTCCGGCAGCGTGCCGGGCAGGACCGAGAGGATGTCGTCGCCATGGGTGATGGGGGCGCCCGCTGCCGTCCAGCAGCCGCTCATGCCCGTCACGCCGGCAATCACCCGCACCGGAAAGCGCGCGGCGAGCCGGTCATGCAGATACATGTAGGAGCCGTAAAAGAACGGGTCACCCTCGCACAGCACCGCCACATCCTCACCGGCGGCCAGACGGCCGGCGAGCTGTTCGGCGGCGCTGTCGTAAAACGCATCCATATCAAGGTGGTAGCGCGGATCGTTCAGCGAAATTTCCGTGGTGAAAGGATATTCGAGCCGCAGTTCCTCGGCATCATCACGCAGCAGCCCGGCGGCAATGGTGCGGGCATTGCCGGGCCGTCCCTGCTTGGCGAAAAAGGCGATGAGGCGGGTGGAACCCAGAATGCGCGCGGCCTTCAGCGTCATCAGCTCGGGATCACCCGGCCCGACACCCACGCCCCACAGGCAGCCGGTTTTGGTCTCGGCGTTCATTCAGCGTCACTCGCCAGCGCATTGACGGCGGCTACCGCCATGGCGCTGCCACCGCGCCGGCCAGGCAATATCAAGGAGTTAAGGCCCGGTGTTGCCGCCAGCGCGTCCTTGCTTTCAGCCGCGCCGACAAACCCGACGGCCATGCCGATGATCGCGGCGGGCTTCGGCGCGCCATCGGCAATCAGTTCCAGCAGGTGGAAGAGCGCGGTCGGCGCGTTGCCGATGGCAACAACGGCACCGGCGAGCTTGTCGCCCCAGAGATCAAGAGCGGCGGCGGAGCGGGTATTGCCGATTTCACGTGCCAGCGCCGGGGTCCGGGCATCGCTCAGGGTACAGAGCACTTCATTTCCGGCAGGCAGGCGGGGGCGGGTGATGCCGTGGGCCACCATCTGGCTGTCGCACAGGATAGGGGCGCCGGCATGCAGGGCGCTGCGTGCAGCTTCGGCAAAGCCCGGGGAGAAACACAGATCGTCCGCCACCTCCACCATGCCGCAGGCGTGGATGATGCGCACGGCCACGCGCGCCTCGATCTCGCTGAAACGGGCAAGGTTCGCTTCGGTCCGGATGGTGGCAAAGGAGCGCTCATAGATGGCCGCGCCGTCGCGGATATAGTCCAGCTGGGTTTGGGTCATGTCCTGTCTTGGCGCTCGGCTGCAAAGGATTGAATAAATTGAACTAACTCGGCTTCTTGAAGCGCGCTGGCGAAGGGTTCATCGCCCGCCATGCCGTTGCGGATGGCGTTGAAGCGACCGCCGCGTGCCGTCAGCGTCAGCGTTGCCGGGCGGGGGCGGGCGCAGCCCTTGGCGCAGCCGGAAAGATGCAGGCTGTTGATGCGCTCGGGAAGGGCCGCCGCGAGGGTTGCAGCCAGCGTCAGGGTCGGCGCCTCTGCTTGCGGGCAGCCCGGCGCTCCGGTGCAGACATCAATCTTGAGGCGCGGGTCGTCCGCCGAAACGATCAACTCCAGCCGGCTCGCAAGAGTGAGCGCCTCATACGCGGCTTCGTTTGAAAGGCCGGTTATCAGCAGGGAGCGGTTGGCGCCGAGACGCAGAACGCCGTCGCCCTGCTGCCGGGCAAAGTCTGCCAGTGACAGTAATGCAGAAGCGGGCAGCCGGCCAAAAGCAGGCGCTATGGCAAGAGCCATTCCCTGCTTCAGTCGCTGCAGGCCGAGGCAGGGCTGTTGCGGGGCACGGGGCCGCTGGAGCCTCGGAGCCGGAAAACCGGCGGCGCCGAATATTTCAGCGACATCAATCTCTTGCGTAAGGCTCTTGAGGCGCCTGGACGTGCTGCCGGAGCGCCGGGACAGTGTGAGGAAGGCATGAGCGAGGGCGAGGGCGCCCGCCACGGCTTCTTCATGCGGCAGATGAACGGCATGACCGGCAGCTTCGAGGGTGATTTGATCGGGAACCAGGCCCGGCTTCAATCCTATGTCGGCCTGTGTGATGCCAAGGCCAAAGCCGCCGCCGCCATCGACGGCAAAGCCGAACTTCCCCGGCAGGGCATGCAGCGCCATGTCGGCCAGCAGTGCTTCTTCAAGTGTCATGGCAATGGGCAGCGGATCGAAGGCGGCGCTTGCGTCCTCTGCCGGGCCAAAGGGCGAGCACTGGATATTGCGCACGGCTTCCGCAGCTTCGTCGGGCGCTGCCAGTCCGCTTGATGTTACCTCTTCGGAAATTAAATTATAATCAGCACTATCAATGCCTCGCAGCTGTATGTTTCCACGCTGCGTTAACTCAATGGTGCCGTGCCCATAGCGGCTTGCGAGGCCGGCCAGCAGCCGGGCGGCAGCGGCAGGCAAACGCCCGGCGGAAGGTTTGATCCGGGCGATAAGCCCGTCGCCGGAAGCCATCGGCCGCTGGAGGCTGGGGCACCAGCCTTTTACCACCGCGCTCATAATGCTTCCTCCAGCGCAGAGGCGACGGCATTGCGGCGGGGGCGCCAGAGGTCGCGCCGCATCAGTTCGGCAAAGCGCGCACGCATGGCGGCAAGGGCTTCGGGGTTCTGGCGCTCAAGGAACTGCAGCACGGCGGGCGTGCCGAGTGTTGCTTCCCACAGCTGGTCGAATTGCGGGTCAAGCCGGTCCGGCAGGGTGGCGGCGAAGCCATAAAGGGCGTCGAGCGAGCGGGCGATTTCAGCGCCGCCGCGATAACCATGGCGCATCATGCCGCTGATCCAGGCGGGGTTCGCTGCCCGGCCACGCACAATGCGGCGCACTTCCTCTATCACCGTGCGGGCAACAGGGGCGTGCGGGTTGCTGGTATCGGCATGATAAAGTGCGGGGGCCGCGCCCAAGAGGGCGGCTGCGGCGGCAAAACCACCTTCATGGCCCGCATATTCGCCGCCTTCCAGCAGGTCGATCTCGGCATGGTCCTGCGCATGGATAAAGGCGTCTGCCGCCTTCACCCGCTCGGCAAGGCCGGTGGCATCGTTCCGGCCTTCCAGCCCCTCGCCATAACTCGCTGCCGTTGCCGCCAGCCAGGCGGCGGCAAGCTCGTTCCTGTCCTGCCAGGCGCCGCGCTCGATCAGCGCATTGAGCCCGGCGCCGTAGGTGCCGGGGGCAGCGCCATAGATGCGGCTGGTGGCAAGGCGCAGCGCCTCACCCTCAAGCCCGGCAGCGGCGGCGGCCAGCGGGTTCCACTCGGCGCTTTCTTCGCTGCGGGCAGCAACAGCGCGCACGGCGGCATCAAAGAGCGCGATCTGCGGCTCGAAGGCATCGCGGAAGAGGCCGGAGATGCGCAGCGTTACATCGGCGCGCGGCCGCTCCAGCTGCGCAATGGGCAGGACCTCAAAGCCGCTCACCCGGTTGGAGCCATCATCCCACACCGGCGTCACCCCCATCAGGATGAGGGCGAGCGCCAGATCTTCGCCGCCCGTGCGCATGGTGGTGGAGCCCCAGAGGTCGATCACCCAGCGGCGCGGCCAGTCACCCTGTTCCTGCAAATGGCGGGTGACCAGCGCCTCGGCCGCGCGGGCGGCCAGCACCATGGCGGAGCAGGTGGGGATGGCGCGCGGATCGACGGCATAGAGATTACGGCCCGTGGGCAGCACATCGGCGCGCCCGCGGGTGGGAGCGCCGGCGGGGCCGGGCTCCACAAAGCGGCCGTCGAGCGCAGCGATGAGCGCTTCGCCTTCAGCCCCGGCGCTCGCTTCAAGCCGCGCCCTGAGCACAGCCGGATCGATGCCGGGGGAGGAACGTTCCAGCGCTTCGGCCAGCAGCGCCAGCCGGTCGGCTTTCGGCTGGCGGGCGAAGATATGGAGACCGTCGCGAATTTGCAGGTCCTTGACGTCGCACAGCCAGGCATCGAGCCGGGCCAGCGCCTCATCCTCCGCCATGGCAGGCGTCACGCCGCTTTCGGCCAGCAGCCCCAGATCACCCGCGCGGGTCAGGATGTCCCGCCGCAAGAGGCCCATGCGCCTCGTGTCGAGCCCGTCCGCGGCGGCATATTCGTCGATGAGTTTTTCCAGCTCCAGCGCCGGGCCGTGGCTGCCCGCCGATTTGAGCGGCGGGGTCAGGTGGCCGAGCGTCACGGCACCAAGCCGCCTTTTGGCAGCAGCAGCCTCACCGGGATTATTGACGATGAAGGGGTAGATCGCCGGCAGCCCTGCCGTCAGCAGGGCCGGGAAACAGGCTTCTGATTGCGCCACCGCCTTGCCGGGCAGCCATTCAAGCGTGCCGTGGGTGCCGAGATGCACCATGGCATCGATCCCGGCCTTGTGGGCGAGCCAGAGATAGAAGGCGACATAACCATGTCGGGGTGGCAGGTCGGCATCATGGTAACTCGCCTTGCGATCAAGGCTCGATCCGCGATCCGGCTGGATGACGGCGGTGAGATGGCCATAGCGGGCAAGGCGCAGGGTAAAGGCGCCGCCGGTAACCGCCGGATCTGCCGCCGGCTGGCCCCACGCAGCCGTTACGGCTTCGCGGGCGGCGGCCGGCAAGGCGGCAAAGAGTGTGTCGTAATCGGCAAGCGTCAGGAAGGGCTGGGGCGCGGCGCGGCACAGTGCGGCGACCAGTTCCTCACTATCCGGCAAGTTGCGGCCGGCATCGTACCCGGCACCTGCCAGATCAGCGAGCATGGCGGCCAGGCTTGCCGGTGCATCCAGCCCCACCGCATGCGCGGCCTGACCGGCAGCGCCGGGATAATCGGAAAGCACGATAGCAAGGCGCCGCCGATGCCGGGGCAAGGTGGCAAGCCGGGCCCAGCGGGCGGCACGCCGGGCGGCGGTCGTGATGCCCGGCATCCAGGGCGCATGGCGGGGCCGGGCGAATTGCAGCTCCAGATCCGGCAGCTCCGGCGCCTTGAAGGAGATGACGCCTTCAAAAAGCCGGCCATCAAGCTCCGGCAGCACCACCTGCATGGCAAGGTCGCTCTGCCCGAGGCCGCGGCTGGATCTACTCCAGGCATCGCGGTGGCTGCCGGCGAGCGCCAGCTGCAAGACGGGGCAGCCGGCGGCATCCAGCGGTGATCCGGCGTCGGCTTCCATGCGGGCGGCAAAACCGGTGGCGTTCAGCAGGATGGCCGGACGCCACTGCGCCAGCTTTTCTGCAACCAGCCGGGCCGAGAACCCTTCCTTGAGGCTGGAGACATAAAGCGCCCGCACATCCAGCCCCTCGGCATCCAGCGCGCGGGCCAGGGCTTCCAGCGGGGCAAGGTCCGCCGCCAGCAGATAAGAGCGGTAGAAGGTGATGACGGCAAGGGGCCGCCCACTCTTCGCCGGCACGCCGAAATCATGCTCGCCAGCGGCAGCCAGCGGCTGTGCTTGCGCAAGCGGTTCCGGGCCGAGACCAGCGAGAAACGCCGCCTGCCTGAGGGCAAGTTCGACATTGCCGGCGCCGCCGGCATTGAAGGCGGCTTCCAGAGCGGCGCAGTCTGCGGCTGGCAGGGTGGAGAAGTCGACAAGCCGCTCGTCCTTGCGCCCGTCGCCCGCCAGCAGCGCCAGTTTGACGCCGTGCTGGCGGCAGCAGGCATAGAGCTCTTCCACGCCATAACGCCAGTAATCGATACCGCCCAAGAGGCGCACGATCACGATCTTCGCCTGCGGCACCAGCTCATCGGTCAGGATGTCGACCGACATCGGGTGGCGCAGCTTCTGCAGGCTGGCGAGACGCACCAGCGGCAGCGGTTCGCCTCTATTGCGGGCGAGCTGCCAGGCGCTGGCGGCAGCACCCAGATCGCTGTCGGAGAAGGAGAAAAACAGCATGGGCGCAGGGGCAAGGCCAAGGTCGGTGGCCTCGCTCCCTTCATCCAGGCTGTGTGTCTCCCTCACCAGAAGGTGCATCTGCGCTGACTTTCCTTGCCGCCCGAGCTTGTCAGAGTGCCTGGATGGCGGCGGTGATGCCGGCGCGGTCGAGGCCGGTTTCACCGATCACCACAAGGCGGCCCGTACGCGGCGTGCCAGCCGGCCAGGCGATATCGAAATGATGGCGGAAACGGCCGCCGACACCCTGCACCAGAAGGCGCATCGGCTTGCCATTTACCGGCACGAAGCCCTTGATGCGCAGCACATCAAAGCTCTCGGCAACCGCCTTCAGCTTTTCCACCAGCGCTTCGGGGGAGGCGACTTCGCCGATCTCGACATCGAAGCTGTCGAAATCATCATGCTCATGCTCGCCGTCCACCGCGTCATGGTGGGAGGGGCGGGCCGCAAGGTCATCTTCAGCCGCTGCACCAATGCCCAGCAGCACCAGCGGGTCCACCTTGCCTTCGCGGGCCGGTACGATCTTGACGGCGCGCGGGGTGCGGCTGGCGATCTCGGCGCCAAGCGCGTCAATGGCGGCCTCATCCAGAAGGTCGGTCTTGTTGAGGATGACAAGATCGGCGCTGCCAAGCTGATCCTCGAACACTTCCGCGAGCGGATTGTCATGATCGAGCGAGGCATCGGCGGCGCGCTGGGCTTCCACCGCTTCCGGGTCTTCGGCAAAACGCCCGGCGGCAACGGCAGGGCCGTCAACTACGGTTATAACGCCGTCTACCGTGACGCGCGAGCGTACGGCCGGCCAGTCAAAGGCCTTCAGCAGCGGCTTGGGCAGGGCAAGGCCGGAGGTTTCGATGAGGATGTGCTCGGGCGGGTTTTCGCGCGCCAGCAGCGCCTCGATCGTGGGCAGGAACTCATCCGCCACGGTGCAGCACAGGCAGCCATTGGCGAGCTCGACAATGTCCTCTTCCGTGCAGCCGGGCACGGCGCAGCTGCGCAGGATGTCGCCATCAATGCCAAGGCTGCCGAACTCGTTGACGATGATGGCTATGCGCCGGCCACGGGCATTCTCGATCACATGGCGCACCAGCGTCGTCTTGCCCGCGCCCAGAAAGCCGGTGATGACGGTTGCGGGGATCTTGCCTTTGGCGGCGGTGGAGGAAGCAGAAAGGCTCATGAAGCAGCAACCGTCGGCTTGAGAAAGGCCTCTTCGCCGCCTTTGGCGGCAGGCACGGGAAAACGGGAAATCAGCGCACGCTCAAGGCTTGCCGGCCGCGCCCGGCGCAGCACGGTGCCGGTGGGCGAGGCGGCATAGGCGCCGGCATAGGTGATGAGGTCGCCGGCAAGCTCTGGCGTCAGCCCGCCCAGCAGGTAACCCCATTTGCCGGGGCCGGCGATGGCGGCGGAGCAACCCTGCTCGCAATTACCAAAGCAGGTGACGGCATGAAGTTCTGGTGCAGCGTCGGAGCCGGCGCCCTCAAGGCAGGCGCGCGCGGCGGCATAAAGGCGCTCGCCATCGCCTTCGCCGGTTTTTTTGCAGCTGGTGCAGACATAAAGCCGCGTCTGGCCTGCTTCGGACACTTTGGACGTCTCCACGCTCTTGAACATCAAGGCAGCGGCCGGCTCCCTTGCGGGCGGGGCCCCTGTTATCCAAAACGGGAAGATCGGCGCGGCTCTTTGGAAATTGAGCTGCGCCGGTGCCGAAAGACCGATCGACACTGCCGGAAATCACCCCGTCCGGATGCCTCGTTAACTGCCACCGGGCAGTTACCAAACCTGTTGACGGCAGGTCTCCTGGCTTGCGGATCAAAACGCCGGTCCCGTGACCTTCCCGCGAGAATGCCCGAGGCGTCGCAGTGGCTTCCCCATCCGGGGAAATACGGGGCGGCTATCCGCCTACAGTTGCGGGGGCAGCTCTGGACTGGGTTTGCGCTTTCGCGCGCGCCGCATCAGATTCCCTTTTCATCTTCCGTGCTGGAAGAACCGTCGGGTTTTGCTTATGCCTTCGCCTCAGCCCTGTCAATCGACGGGCCGCCCGTCCCCCCGACAGGACCCGATCCATGCCGGCTTCCCCGCCATCAATGCTTGCCGATCTGACGCTGGTGCTCGGCGGTGCGCGCTCCGGCAAGAGCCGCCATGCCGAAGGCCTTATGGAAGCGCTGGAGGGGCCGCTTGCCTATATCGCGACCGCCGAAGCATGGGACGAGGAGATGCGGGCGCGAATTGCCGAGCATCGGGGCCGGCGCGCGGCTCGGTGGATGACCATTGACGCACCGCTTGACCTTGCGGCAGGCCTCGCGGCTGCCGGGGGGCGCCCGGTTCTGGTCGATTGCCTGACGCTGTGGCTTACCAACCTGATGCTGGGTGAGCATGATATTCCGGCGGCGGTCGCTGCGTTTGAGGCGGCGCTTGCCGGCTACAAGGCGCCGGTTGTGCTGGTGTCGAACGAGGTCGGGCTCGGCATCGTGCCGGACAATGCGCTGGCGCGCCGGTTCCGGGATGAAGCCGGGCGGCTCAACCAGCAGATGGCCCGGCTGGCGGGGCGTGTGGTGTTCATCGCCGCAGGGCTGCCGCTGGTGATGAAAGACGAAATTCAAGGAAAGTTGCCATGAGCAAGGACGCCGTTCTCAGCGCCGAAGAGGCTGCCCGCCACAAGGAGAAGATGGCAAAGCGCAAGGCAGTGCAGGATGCCGAGGTTGCGGGCAAGACGGTGGAGAAGGGCCTGCTGATGGTCCATACCGGCCCCGGCAAAGGCAAATCCACCGCGGCTTTCGGCCTTGCGCTGCGCATGCTGGGCAACGGGCGCGGCGTGGGGGTGGTGCAGTTTATCAAGGGCGCCTGGTCCACCGGGGAGCGCACGGCGCTGGAGCGCCTTGCCGCTACCGGCATTGCCCCGCTTCACTGGCACAGTATGGGCGAGGGTTTTACCTGGGAAACGCAGGACAAGGCCCGCGATATTGCCGCCGCCGAAGCTGCGTGGGGCAAGGTCAAGGAGCTGCTCGCCGACCCGGCGCTTTCCCTCATCGTGCTCGATGAGCTCAACATCGCGCTGCGTTACGATTATCTGCCGCTGGAAGAGGTGGTGGCGGAGCTTGCCGGTCGACGCGCCGACCTGCATGTCGTGGTTACCGGGCGCAACGCAAAGCCTGCGCTCATCGAAGCGGCGGACCTCGTGACCGAGATGGGGCTCGTCAAACATCACTTCGCCGCCGGGGTGAAGGCGCAGCAGGGCATCGAGTTCTGATGGCCGCCCGCGCGCTTATGATCCAGGGCACCGGCTCCAGCGTCGGCAAGTCGCTGCTGGTGGCGGGGCTTTGCCGGGCGCTGACGAAGCGCGGGCTTATCGTGCGCCCCTTCAAGCCGCAGAACATGTCCAATAATGCCGCCGTTACGCCGGATGGCGGCGAGATCGGCCGGGCGCAGGCCCTGCAGGCCCGTGCCTGCGGCGTGCCGCCCGCCGTGGACATGAACCCCATCCTGCTGAAGCCGCAGAGCGAGATTGGCTCCCAGATCGTGGTGCAGGGCAAGGTGTGGGGGCAGGCGCGGGCACGGGAGTATCAGCAGATCAAGCCGCAGCTGATGCTGTCGGTGCTGGAGAGTTTCGGGCGGCTTAAACAGGCAGCGGACTTCGTGCTGGTGGAAGGGGCCGGCAGCGCCTCTGAAGTCAATCTGCGTGCAGGCGACATCGCCAATATGGGTTTTGCCCGGGCCGCCGACGTACCGGTGGTAATCGCCGGCGATATCGACCGCGGCGGTGTTATTGCCCAGATCGTCGGTACCCATGCTGTGCTGGCGCCGGAAGACCGGGCGCTGGTGGCCGGGTTTATCGTCAACCGCATGCGCGGCGATCTCAGCCTCTTTGCCGATGGCATGGAGTTTATTGCCGCACGCACCGGCTGGGCGCCGCTGGGGCTGGTGCCGCATTTTGCCGGGGCGCACCGCCTGCCGGCCGAAGATGCGATGGATCTGGCGGAAACCGCGCGGCGACCTGCCGGGGGCGACGGTGGCAGGCTGCGCATTGCTGTGCCGGTATTGCCGCGCATCGCCAATTTTGACGATCTCGATCCGCTGCGGCTGGAGCCGGGTGTCGAGCTGATCATGGTGGAGCGCGGTGGCGCCCTGCCGGTCTGTGACCTTGTCATCCTGCCGGGCTCCAAGGCCACCATCGCCGACCTTGCCGCGCTACGCGCCGCCGGCTGGGATATCGACATTGCCGCCCATGTGCGCCGGGGCGGGCGGGTGCTGGGCCTTTGCGGCGGTTACCAGATGCTCGGCCGCCGCCTTGCCGATCCGGACGGCGCGGAGGGGCCGGCGGGCGCGGTCGAGGGGCTGGGGATCCTTGAAATCGAAACCGTGCTGGCCGGTGACAAGACGCTGGAAGCGGTGACGGGCACCGGGCCAGGGGGTGCGACTTTCGCAGGATATGAGATGCATATCGGCCGCACGACCGGCGCCGATTGTGCCCGCCCGCTGGTGGAACTGTCAGACGGGCGCCGCGACGGCGCCATCAGCGCGGACGGGCGCGTAATGGGCACTTATGTGCATGGCCTCTTCGCTGGCGATGCGCAGCGGGCCGCCTGGCTTGCCGGCTTCGGGGCGAGGGCGCAGGGCGCATCTTACGAAGGCCAGCTTGAAGAAACGCTGGATGCGCTCGCCGCGCATCTGGAGCAGCACATGGATGTTGACGCTCTGCTGGCGCTGGCGCGCTGAAGGGGCTGCGTTAGAGCTGCCCGGAAAGCCAGCCGCCGAGCGCCGCGATCACCAGCATCTGCACAAGGCAGGCGGTGCGATAAAGGCCAAGCGCTGCGCGGATATCGGCGGCGGTTGCCTCCTGCCGGCCATGGCCCATCCAGAAATCTTCCACCTTTTCATCGCCATAAGTGCGCGGCCCACCAAGGGCTAGGCCAAGGGCGCCGGCCATTGCTGCTTCCGGCCAGCCGGCATTGGGGGAGCGGTGGCGGCGGGCATCACGCAGAACGGCCTTGATGGCGCCCACCACATCCTTGCCGTTGAATAGCGCGGCCAGCACGATCCAGAGCGCGGCAAGGCGCGAGCCGGGCAGATTGACCAGATCGTCAAACCGCGCGGCGGCCCAGCCGAAGGCCTTATGGCGCGGTGTCTTGTGGCCGATCATGCTGTCGGCCGTATTGATAGCCTTGTAGGTCGCGATGCCCGGCAGGCCGAAGAGTGCGGCCCAGAAAGCCGGCGCCACAACCCCGTCGGAAAAATTCTCGGCAAGGCTTTCAATCGCCGCGCGGGAAACGCCCGCTTCATCCAGCGTTTCCGGGTTGCGGCCGACAATGTGGGAAACGGCACGGCGCCCGCCGGAAAGCCCGTCCTTCTCCAGTGCCATGGCTACGTCGCGCACATGCGTGTGCAGGCTGCGCTGGGCGAGGAACGCGCTGGTCAGAAGCGCAATCGCCAGCAGGGCGACCCAGGCCGGGGCGAAGACCAGCAGGGCGATCTGCACCACGAAGGCGCCGAAAAGTGCGGCCGCAATCAACGCCACGAGCGTGACGACGCCGTTGCCTCGTTTCAGGCGCTCGGGCATGGTCGCCTCGTTCATCTGGCGGTCCATCAACCCGATCATGGCGCCGAACCAGACGACGGGATGGCGCACGAAGCGGTAGAGCAGCGGCGGCCAGCCGATAATCGCCTCGACAATGAGGGCGACCAGCAGCAGCGGAAGGGTAAGGTCAGGGCTCAGCATGATTGCCGGCAGCCATAACACAAGCGCGGTCTCCGCCGCCATCGAACATGGCGGCAGCCTTGCCATTGCGGAGCGGTTGTTTCCCGGTGCGCCGCGCCCGTGGATAGACCTTTCCACCGGCATTAATCCGCATGCTTACCCGCTGCCGGCTTTTTCTGCCGCCGCCTTTACGCGGCTGCCCGAACCGGGGGATATCACCCGGCTGGAGCAGGTGGCGCTTGCCGCTTATGGCGCGCCTTCCGGAACACCAATTGTTGCTGCGCCGGGCACGCAGGTGCTGATCAGCCTGCTGCCGCGCCTGCTGGGGAGCCGGCAGGTGGCCATTCTCGGGCCCACCTATGCCGAACATGCGGCGGGCTGGCAGGGTGTCGGCGCAGACGTGCGCCTTGTCGCCGGGCTTGAAGCGGCAGCCGGGGCGGATGTTGTCGTGCTGGTCAATCCCAACAATCCGGACGGGCGCCTCGTACCCCCGGCGCAGCTTGCCGGTTTTGCCGCGACGCTCGCGGCAAAGGGCGGGCTGCTGCTGGTGGATGAGGCCTTTGCCGATCTGGAAGGGAAAGGGGCGACCATCGCCCCGTTCTTGCCGGTGCCGGGCGTGCTGGTGCTGCGCTCCTTCGGCAAGACCTATGGTCTTGCCGGGGTGCGGCTGGGGTTTGCGATGGGCGATGAAGCTCTTGTCGACGCGCTGCGGGCGGCCATGGGGCCCTGGGCAGTTGCCGGCCCGGCGCTGGAAGCGGGGCTTGCTGCGCTTGCCGATGAAGGCTGGCGCAGGCAGATGACATTGCGCCTTGAAAGCGAAGCCGCCCGGCTTGATGCGGCGATGGAGCGGCTTGGCCTCAAGATCGTTGGCGGCACGCGGCTTTACCGTCTGGGCGAAGCCGAGGGCGCGCCAGCCTTGTTCAAGCGTCTTGGCAAGGCCGGCATTCTGGTGCGGCGTTTCAGCGACCAGCCCCGCAGGCTGCGCTTGGGGCTTCCGGCGGATGAGGCCGGCTGGCAGAGGCTGGAAAGCGCCTGAGCGCTGCATGCGAGCCCGATTGCGTCGATACAATAAATCCAGAATAAACTTGTAAATTCATGTTGCCATTTGAGGCCCGGCGCGGCATCCGTTTGCCCCTGATTTCAAGCGGAGACGAGGGCGCGATGGAGAAGGGCTGCAGCAAGGCAACGGTCAGGGAATGCAGGGCCTGGGCTGACAAGGCCGTCTCGCTGATCGAGGCTGACCAGCGCCGCTCTGCCGATACCCATCTGCTGCGCCTTGAGGTGCCCGCGCTCGCCGGCATCGATCTTTATTTCAAGGATGAATCCACCCATCCGACCGGCAGCCTGAAACATCGTCTCGCCCGCTCGCTGTTTCTCTACGGGCTCTGCAACGGCAAGATCCGCGAAGGGGCGCCGGTGGTGGAGGCTTCTTCCGGCTCCACGGCGGTGTCGGAAGCCTATTTTGCCCGCATGATCGGCATTCCCTTCTATGCCGTGATGCCGCGCTCCACCTCCGGGGAGAAGATCGCTGCCATCGAGCGGCAGGGCGGACACTGCCATTTCGTCGACGATCCGCGCACGCTTTATGCCGAGGCGGCGGCGCTCGCCGAGCGTCATGGCGGACATTATATCGACCAGTTCACCTATGCCGAGCGGGCGACGGACTGGCGTGGCAACAACAACATCGCGGAATCCGTTTTCGAGCAGATGCGGCTCGAGCGCTATCCCGAGCCCTCCTGGGTGGTGATGAGCCCCGGCACCGGCGGCACCACGGCCACCATCGGGCGCTATATCCGCTACAAGCGCCTCGCCACCCGCCTGCTGGTGGCCGATGTCGAGCAATCGGCCTTTTTTGCCAGCTACCGCGACAGCGATCCCGCCGCTACCTGGCCTTGCGGTTCGCGTATCGAGGGGGTGGGGCGGCCGCGGGCCGAACCGTCCTTCATTCCCGATGTGGTGGATACCATGTTGAAGGTGCCGGACGTGCTGTCATTGGCGGCAATGCGGGTGCTTTCGCGCCGGCTGGGCCGCCGTGTCGGCGCTTCCACCGGTACCAACTTCCTGGGCCTGTGCTGGGTGGCAGAGCGCATGCGTTCGGCCGGCGAGCAGGGCTCCATCGTCACGCTCATCTGCGATTCCGGCGAGCGTTACCTCAACACCTACCACGATGACGTCTGGCTGAAGCGGGAGGGCTTTGAAACTGCCGCTGCCGAGGCGGCTATTGAAACTTTCCTCGAAGGCGGGGCTTTCACGCTGCAGCCGGAATGGTGCGAGCGCTGAGGCTATCCTCAGGCGCTCAGATGCCGTGCCCTTCGGCGGCAATGGCCGTCACGATGGCGAGGAATTCGCGCTGGGCGGCGGTGCGGTAACGCTCCTTGTGGCTGAGCGCCAGAAAACGCCGACGGGGCAGGGTTAGCGGCAGTTCCACCAGCTTGCCGGCCCGGATGGCGCTGTCGACCACCAGACGGGACATCACGCTCGCCCCGGCGCCGGCTTCTACTGCCGAGCGTACCGCTTCGTTGGAGGGCAGCTCCAGCGCGATGTCGAGTGTGCCGGCATCGAGCCCGAGCACGGCGACGGCTTCCAGAAACATGGCGCGGGTGCCGGAGCCCCGTTCGCGCAGCACCCAGCGGGCTGACGTCAGGTCCTGTTTTGAAAAACTGTCGGCGCGCGCCCACTCGTGGCGGGGGCCGACGACGAGCACGAGCTCGTCTTCCGCCGCCGGCTGGAGGGTGAGCTGCGGGGCTTCCACCTCGCCTTCGACAAAACCCAGATCGGCGGCGCCTTCGGCCACGCGGGCGGCCACCTGCTCGGTATTGCCGATGAAAAGGCTGGTTTCGATGCCCGGATAACGGGCCTGGAAATGGCAGATAAGCGCCGGCAGCCAGTAGTTGGCGACGGTCTGGCTGGCGGCGAGCGCCAGGCTGCCGCGCCGCATGCCGGCCAGATCGGCCAGCACCGTTTCGGCAGCAGAGGCCCGGGCCAGCACGCCGCGTGCCTCGACAAGAAAAGCCCGGCCCGCATCGCTGAGGCGAATGCCGCGGCCCACACGGTCAAAAAGGCGGGTGGCATACCGGTTTTCCAGCGCCGAAATGGCGGCGCTGACGGCAGACTGGGTGAGGTTCAGCATCTCGGCGGCGCGCGTGACATGTTCCAGCTCTGCCACCGCCACAAAAATCCTCAGCTGTTCCAGTGTCATGCCGGTTCCTGTTGCTTGGCTGCCGGGCCCTTGAATGTCCGGGAAGACGCTAGCATTGCCGGTGATGTCCGTCACCGGATGGAGGCGGGGCTGCGGAAAGAAAGCCGCCCGAAGGCAGGGGCCATATCCGGGTTTGGCACCCGCGCCAACGCACCAAAAAATCGGGAGCGCGAAAAAAATACCGTCGTAACCAGTAGCGATTCTTTTTACGAAAAAACAATGACTTGGTTTGCTTTACATAAATTGGCGTGTCGCAAAATTGATTTCTGTCAAATTAATGCCCTGATCGGGGGCGTACCGTTGCCATAACGCGGCGTCGGGGACGTTGGCCGGACCAGATGCGGCACCTTCTGCAACCACGCGGGGGCTATGGCGATGCGCAGTCACGATCCGGGACAGGGTGGGGGGCTGCATGACGCAGCCATCTGCATCGAGTTTCATGAGCACACAATAATGGCGGCACTGGGCGAGGTCGGGCGCAACCGTCCGGCAGCACGGCGCATTCTGCAATATGAGGCGCGCATGCTGCGCGACCTTGGGCTGGTGCGCGAATCAATGGTGCTGGCAGGCGTCGTGGCCCGGCTGGCGAACTGATCCGGTGACAAGGCGCCGCCCGAAAGGGGCGCCCTGATATCTACCCATAAAGCGGGCCGACCTTGCGAGGTTGCGGTTTTACCGCCGGCCCCCTCAATTTTAGGGAGAGGCAAATGGACGATTTCAGCGTTCCGGCAGCAATCCCGTGGCAAAGCTGGGTTGTTGTCTGCGACGGGGCTCAGGCCCGCATCTTTCGCAATGACGGCGAGGCGAACCATCTGAACCTGCATCAGATGGCCGTGCTACCGCAGCCGCTGCTGGAGGCCAGCGATAGCCTCGACCAGCCGCGGGATGCTGACGCCGAAGCGCGTTTTCTGGACAATCTCGCCCACCGGATTGAAGGGGCTGTGCGCGTCGGGGCGATGGAGCGCTTCGTGCTGGTGGCCCCGCCGCAGGCACTGGAGCGCCTGCGCCAGTGCCTTGGGCCTCTGGGGCGCGATGCGCTGAGCGGCGAGACCTCCTGCGACATGACCCTGTTCAATACGGCAACGATCGAACGCCGGCTCGGCCGCCGGGTGCATTGAGCCATATCCCGGCATCTGCCGGGCATCTGCACCAGCGTTGACTGCTATAAAAAAGGCACCGGCCCCGATGGGGGCCGGTGTTTTTCTGTATCGGGCTGTTCGTGATGCCGGCTGGTTATCCGGCCTTTTCCTGACGGTAGACCAGCACGGGAAGGGTTGAGTGGGTCAGCACCTTCAGCGTCTGGCTGCCCAGCACCATGGCACCGAGGCCGCCGCGCCCGTGCGACCCCATGACGACGAGATCGCAGCCGCGGGCCCTGGCGGTGTCAATGATGACCTGATAGGGGCTCCCGTCGATCACCATGGTGGTCTCGCAGACAAGCCCCATTTTGCGGGCCTTGTCGGCAACGGCGAGCAGATGTTCCTCGGCTGCCTCTTTCATATGGAGCTCATAACTCGCGCGCGTGCTGGAAAGCTGGCCGGCTTCCATCGACAAGGTATGGAAGGGCTCGATCACCATCAGCGCGTGGACCTTCGCTTCCTGCTCGGCGGCGAGGGTAAGGCCCTTGTTGAGCGCCAGGCTGGCAAGGGGAGACCCGTCTGTCGGTAGCAAAATCTTCGTGAACATCGGCAATCCCTCCGGTGTGCGCCGGTCCGGTCAGGGCCGGTGCTCTTGTTTGTATTCCGGAAAACAGGATCGCTCCGGGAGGTCTGGATTTCGTTGATCTGCGTCAAGCTTGCCCCGGGGGAGGTGGGCGCGATCAAAGGCCCGGCAGCAGGTGGATCAGAAGCAGGGCGATGCCGGCGAGCGCCAGGATGGAGAGCGAGGCGGCGAGGCTGACGCGCAGGCCTGCCTTGGCCACCACCCGGATGTCGACGCCAAGGCCGAGCGCCGCCATCGACAGGATGGTGAGCAGGCTGGAGGTCTGCTGCAAGGCCGGCAGGCTTGCTGTCGGCAGCACCGCCAATGACCGCAGGGCGCTGAGGAACAGAAAGCCGACGATGAACCAGGGGACCAGCCGGTGCAGCGGCGGCATGCCGGCCTTGGGGCGGTCACCGGCGGTGACATGGGGCGGCAACTCGTCGGTTTCTTCGCGCAGCCGGCTGGTGAGCAGCGACAGGATGAAACAGACCGGGCCGAGCGCCAGCACACGGGTCAGCTTCACCAGCGTGCCCATCTGCACCGCCTGCGCCCCAAGCGGCGCGGCAGCGGCAAACACCTGCGGCACGGCATAGACAGTAAGGCCGGCAAGCGTGCCATAGGCCATGCCGCTCATCGCCAGCGCATGCCCGGCAACCGGCAGCAGCAGCACGACAAGAACGCCCAGCACGGCGGTAAAGGCAATGGAGGAGGCAACCTCGTCACCATCCGCGCCGATAACCGGGGCCACGGCGGCGATGGCGGAATTGCCGCAGATGGAATTGCCGCAGGCAACCAGCAGCGCCAGGCGCCGGCCGAGGCCGAGAAAACGGCCGATCAGATAACTGAGCGTGAGGGCGATGGCGACAGTAGCGAAGATGCCGACCAGCAGGCCGGGACCGTTTTTCAGCAGCTGCCCGGCGCTGACGGAAGCCCCCAGCAGCACAACGGCAACTTCCAGCAGCAGCTTGGCGCTGACATCGATGCCGATGTGCCAGAAGCGCCCGGGTGTCCAGAGGGTGCGTATGGCGGTGCCGATGAGGATGGCGAGCACCAGCGCTTCCAGCCAGGCTGCGCCGAACAGTGCATGTTCGGCTTTTTCGGCCAGCAAGGCCGCCGCCGTTACCGCCGCGCAAAGGCCAATGCCGGGCAGGGGGCGGATCAGGCTCACCAGCAAGGGGGCCGGATTGGCCGGGTGCCGGGCTGGCGGGGAAGAAGCAGCGATACTCATGTCACACCTCCGATGGGGTGACGTGACCTTGCTTCGGTGCGTTCAATTCATCCAACGGATAGTTTTTATATATTCAATCAATAAAATCGAACGAATTTCGAAGGCTTCGAACATGACGTTCCGGTAGTTGGGAACGCTCCTGCATGCAGCTGCGTTATTTGATCGTGCAGAGACCTGGCGCGCTGTCGGGCGAAACATGAAGGTCCGCCGCAGCAGCGCGAGGTATCAGGAAACAATTAAAGGAAGAAAGGCCAGCATCATGACCGCTCTTCGTATTGGCGCTGTATTGCTGCTTATCGTTGGCGCCGGCGCGCTCATCATCCCCTATATTCCCATTACCACCGAAGAAACGGTGTTCGAAGCCGGGCCGATCAAGGCCAAGGCGGAAGAGGAACATCACTTCCCGGTTCCGGCCGCTGTCGGCGCGGGCCTGATCCTTGCGGGCGGCGCCCTGCTGCTGTCGCAGCGCCGCCGCGGCTAAGCGGACAATGCCGATGCAAACCGGGGCCTTTTGGCCCCGGTTTTCTTTTGTCACGACATCAGTGGGTGGAAAACTATCCGCCAAAAAACTGCCCGCCCGGCGGCGGCACGTCACAGCTGCTGTTGCCGAAGCGGTTGATGCAGGTGGAAGTCGTGCAGGCGCGGATGGCGGCCGAGCGCCGTTCGGCATTCACATCCACCATCTCCCAGGTCGAGTAGGGCAGGTAAGCCCAGTAGGTATCGGGGTAACAGCGTGCCGGGGCGCCCGGCCCCCAGCCATGTGGATAACAGCGAAAACCGCCGGTCATCGGGGTCGGCTGCTGGCGCACCACCAGCATGCGCTGATAGTCGGCCGGGATTTCGGTATTGTAACGCGCCACGCAATCGGCGTTGGCGGCCTGCCATTGCGGCGAGGCACAGGCTGCGGCAAGCAGCGGCACGAGAGCGAGCGCAGTGAGGCGGACGGCGATCTTCATCGCTGGGTTAATCCTTGTCTCCCCCTGTCCTCAAAAACGGTTATGGACGGCGGGTAGTTTCAGGCTCGCACGGCCTTTTGTCGGATTTGCGGCTGCATGGCAGGCGCGCCTTTGCCTTTGATAACAGCCGCTCCGGGGCGGCAGCGGGGCAGGAATGTTCAGGAAGTGAAAAGGTCGCGTAAATTTTCCGCGACGCCAGACCGGCCGGCAAACCGCACAAATAAAAAAATAACAGCGCCACGCCAGAGGCGCGCACCGGTCATATTACATCTTTATTTTCAGAGAGTTGGCTGGGGGACCTGGATTCGAACCAGGGTTGGCGGAGTCAGAATCCGCAGTCCTACCGCTAGACGATCCCCCAGCACTCGGGGCCCGTATCCGGGGGCGCTGCAAGCGCTGCCCGAACCGTGGGCGCAGTGTCTATCCAACCGGATCGGGCTTGTAAAGAGGATGTTTAAGAGAAAATGCAGGAGGAAAGTGAACCTGCCCTCTCGCATTGGCTTTGCGCCATGGCCACCTCCCCGGTAACATGTCGGCAACATGGGCGCTCGGAGCGCCGCCAAGTGATTTCAGGAGGCCCCCCAAGGTGGGCAACAGAGGTAAGGACAACAACCGGGCAGGCCGCCCCCGCGGCTCGCCCGGCGACAGGTCGTCGCGCGAGTCCGCTCAGGCGCGCAGCGGCGGCCGTAGTACCGAGAACACTCCCGCCGTGGCCCGCAATGCCGGGGCGCAGCAACAGCAAAATGGTGCGCCGGCGGTGCGCCGGGAGCAGGGGCCGGCTGCCTCTCAGCAAGCTGCCTCTCAAGGCGTGTCTGGCGGTAATAACGGCGCTGCTCCCCGGGGTTCCGTTCCCCAGGTGGGCAATACGGAGCCGGCCGGGAATGGCCACGGCCACCCTTCCATGCCGATGCACCGGCGCCCGCGCGGCGGGCGGCCCGGTGGTAACGGCCCGGCCTATGCCGCGCTCGATCTTGGCACCAATAATTGCCGCCTGCTGATCGCCGAACCGGCGGCCGACGGCTTTGTCGTGCTGGATGCCTTCTCGCGCATCGTGCGGCTGGGGGAGGGGCTGGGCGCAACCCATCGCCTTTCCGAAGCCGCCATCGACCGCACGCTGTCGGCGCTGCGGGTGTGCGCGGGCAAAATCCGCCGGCGCGGCGCCATCTCCGTGCGCGCCGTGGCAACGGAAGCCTGCCGGCAGGCGGACAACTGCGCCGAATTCCTCGCCCGGGTGGAGGCCGATCTCGGCCTTAATATCGAGATCATCACCGCCGCTGAAGAAGCGCGCCTTGCCGTCAGCAGCTGTTCGCCGCTGCTGTCCGGTGCGCTGCCCTGGGGCCTTGTGTTCGATATCGGCGGCGGGTCCACCGAAGTCATGTGGACGCGGGTGGGCGAGGGCGGGGTGACGGAGATCATCGATCACGTCTCCGTGCCGCTCGGTGTGGTGGCGCTGGCGGAAAAATATGGCGGGCGCGATGTCTCGCGCGGCGCCTTCCGCGACATGGTGGACGAGTTCCTCGGCCCCATGCGCGAGTTTGACCGCCGGCATGGCATTTCCCCGCGCATCAAGGCCGGGGAGGTGCAGATGGTTGGCACTTCCGGCACCGTTACCACGCTTGCCAGCATCAATATGCGCCTGCCGCGTTATAACCGCGCCGCCATTGATGGCAGTTTCCTGCGCTTCAAGGCCGCCCGGCGGGTCGCCCGCGAACTGCTGGACCTGTCCTATGAGGAGCGGGCACAGCATTTATGCATCGGGCGTGAGCGGGCCGATCTCGTCATCCCCGGCTGCGCCGTGCTGGAAGCCATCTGCCGCGTGTGGCCGGTGGGCCGCCTGCGGGTGGCGGACAGGGGCCTGCGCGAAGGCATTCTGCTGGACCTTATCGGCGCCGACCGGCCGCAGGGCGCCCGCCCGAATGGCCGGGCCGCCGGCACGAGCCTGACGCCTGCCGCCCTGCCGGTGTGATAGAACCATTCTGACGAAAGAAAACGGCCAGCAAGGGCCCGAGACAAAAACATGAGCAGCTCTTCTTCCGGCACCCCCACGGGCCGCATCAAATCCACCCGCGTGCGCACCGCCAAGGGGCGCAAGATCTCCTCCACGCTCTGGCTGCAGCGCCAGCTCAACGACCCTTATGTGGCCGAAGCGAAGAAACGCGGTTTTCGCAGCCGCGCCGCCTTCAAGCTTCTGGAGATGGACGACAAGCTGCATTTGCTGAAACCCGGCCAGCGCGTGGTCGATCTCGGCGCCGCCCCCGGCGGCTGGACGCAGGTGGCGGTCGAGCGCGTCAAGTCCAGGGAAGGCAAGGGGTACGTGCTGGGCATGGATATCCTTGAAATCCAGCCGATTGCCGGCGCCACGCTGCTGCATGGCGACTTTCTGGCCGATGATGCACCCCAGCGTCTGTTCGATGCGCTTGGCGGGCAAGCCGATGTGGTGATCTCGGACCTCGCTGCGCCCACCACCGGTCACCGCCAGACCGACCATCTGCGCACGCTGATGCTGGCCGAGATGGCCTATGACTTTGCCTCGCGCGTGCTGGTGAAGGACGGCGCTTTCCTCGCCAAGCTTTTCCAGGGCGGGGAGACGAAGGAGCTGCTCGATATTCTCAAGCGCGACTTCAAGACCATCAAGCACATCAAGCCGCCGGCAAGCCGCGCGGATTCCGTCGAGGTCTATGTGGTGGCGATCGGTTTCCGCGGCGCCCGCCCGAAGGACGAAGACGACAATATGAGCCAGAGCGCGGAAGAGTAAGGAAAGAGGGCGGGCGGGGCTTTCTGCCCCGTCCTGCGGGGAGCTGTCCGTGCCTTCAAGGTCTGACGCAGGGTTCGGCGAGGTTGTACTTCGCCATTCTGCCAAACCTCCAGAACATGGACTGCCTTGCCCTTTAGCACAAGATGCGGCGCGCGCCGGTGCAGTCATGCACAATCGGCGGTTCACAAGGAAAACTCCCTGTGTATAGTGCGCGCCACTTTTTCGGCTGCCACGCCGGCAGCCATGGCCCTGCTGCCGACGGGAGGCCCCCTCCAGTGACCCAGATTCGCGAAGCCCTGACTTTTGACGACGTGCTGCTTGTGCCCGGCGCGTCTTCGGTAATGCCGGCGCAGGTGGATACCCGCACGCGCCTTACCCGCTCCATCGAGCTTGGCATTCCGCTGCTCTCCTCCGCGATGGATACGGTCACGGAATCGCAGATGGCGATTGCCATGGCGCAGGCCGGCGGCCTTGGCGTCATCCACCGCAACATGGATATCGACCGTCAGGCCGAGGAAGTGCGCAAGGTCAAGCGCTTCGAATCGGGCATGGTGGTAAACCCGGTCACCATCGAGCCGCAGGCAACGCTGGCCGATGCGCTGGCCCTGATGCAGTACCACCGCATCTCCGGCATTCCGGTCACGGAAGCCAGCGGCAAGCTGGTCGGCATCCTCACCAACCGCGATGTGCGTTTTGCCTCCAACCTGCAGCAGCCCGTCAGCGAACTGATGACCCATCAGTCGCTGGTCACCGTGCCGGAAGGCGTGGACATGCAGGAAGCCAAGCGCCTGCTGCACCAGCACCGCATTGAAAAGCTGCTGGTGGTGGACGATGCCTATCGCTGCATCGGCCTTGTCACCGTCAAGGATATCGAAAAGGCGCAGACCTACCCGAACGCCAGCAAGGACGAGAAGGGCCGCCTGCGCGTGGCTGCCGCCACCGGTACCGGTGAAGACGGCATTGCCCGCGCCGAAGCGCTGTTCGCCGCCGGTGTGGACGTGCTGGTGGTCGATACAGCCCACGGCCACTCGTCCCGCGTGATCGATGCCGTTACCACCGTGCGCCAGATGCGCAACTACACCCAGATCATCGCCGGCAATGTGGCGACCGCCAAGGCTGCCGAGGCGCTGATCGATGCCGGTGCGGATGCCATCAAGGTGGGCATCGGCCCCGGTTCTATCTGCACCACCCGCATCGTGGCCGGCGTGGGTGTGCCGCAGCTGACCGCCATCATGGATGTGGCGGCGGCCTGCCGTGCCCGCGGCGTGCCCGTCATTGCCGACGGCGGCATCAAGTTCTCCGGCGACCTTGCCAAGGCGATTGCCGGCGGCGCCGACTGCGCCATGCTGGGCAGCATGTTTGCCGGCACGGATGAAAGCCCGGGCGAGGTCATTCTCTATCAGGGCCGCTCCTATAAGAGCTATCGCGGCATGGGCTCCGTCGGTGCCATGGCGCGCGGCTCGGCCGACCGTTATTTTCAGGCCGAAGTTAAGGACACGCTGAAGCTGGTGCCGGAAGGCATTGAAGGCCGCGTGCCCTACAAGGGCCCGGTGGGCGCGGTTGTGCACCAGCTGGTGGGCGGCCTGCGCGCGGCGATGGGTTACACCGGCCACGGCACGATTGCGGAAATGCAGACGGGCTGCGAATTCGTGCGCATCACCAATGCCGGCCTCAAGGAAAGCCACGTTCATGACGTGACGATCACCCAGGAGACGCCGAACTACCGCGTCGGCTGAGGAGCCTGCCCGGGAAAACACCGGGCCGGCGACAGTCTTTGAAATTCCGGGCCGCGGCCAGTATGGTCGCGGCCCGACGTTTGTCAGACGCTTGCCAGACGTTTGTTTGATGTCTGCTTTAAGGTAAAGAGAACACATGACACCCGGTGCGCGGCTTCAGGCGGCTATCGACATCACTGGCAATATCGACCGGCGGCGCAACTTCGTGCCGGCGGATGCCGTCGTGCACCAGTATTTCAAGACGCGGCGTTATATCGGCTCCAAGGATCGCCGCTCGATCTCCGAGACCGTCTATACCGCGCTGCGCCACCGCTCGCGCATCGACTGGTGGCTCGCCCGTGTCGGGCTGGAGCCGGAGGCACGCTCGCGCATCATCGCCACGCTGCTGATTGCCGAGCAGATGGACCCGCAGAAGGTGGAAGGCCTGTTCGGCGGCGACCGTTTCTCTCCGGCTGAACTCACCAAGCCCGAATACAAGGCGCTGAAGGCGCTGGCCGGCCGCACCGCCGACCATCCGGAAATGCCCGAGCATATCCGCCTTGAATGCCCGGACTGGGCCGAGGCGCCGCTGCGGCGCGTCTTCGGCGACAGGTTCGCCCGCGAGATGGATGCCATCAACCAGCCGGCGCCGGTTGATCTGCGCATCAACCCGATGAAGATCACCCGCGCCGAAGGCCTCGACCTTTTGAAGGGCCTTGGTGTCGAGGCGCAGGAAACGCGCTTGTCGCCCTGGGGCTTGCGCCTTTCTGGCCGCCATGCGCTGGCGGACAGCAGCCCCTTCAAACAGGGCCTCTTGGAAGTGCAGGACGAAGGCTCCCAGTTGGTGGCGGCGCTTGCTGGCGCCAAGCCCGGCATGCAGATCGTCGATTTCTGCGCCGGGGCCGGCGGCAAGGCGCTGGTGATGGCCGCCGAGATGAAGGGCAAGGGCCGTGTGGTGGCCTGCGACGTCAACCAGCAGCGGCTTGACCGGGCCGGCGAGCGCGCGGTGCGTGCGGACCTGCATAATATCGAGCGCCGCCTGCTGGAGACGGAGCGTGACCCGTGGGTCAAGCGCCACAAGCTGAAGTTCGACCGCGTGCTGGTGGATGCCCCCTGCAGCGGCAGCGGCACCTGGCGCCGCAACCCCGATGCCCGCTGGGGCCGGGGCGGCCCCGATCTGGAAGAGCTGACGACGATCCAGAACAATGTGCTGGCCAGCGCCTGCCGTCTGGTACGCCCGGGCGGGCGGCTGCTTTACGCCACCTGCTCCGTGCTGGCGGAAGAGGATGAGGATTGCATCGAGCGCTTTCTTGCCGCGCAGCCGGATTTCCGTGCGCTGGATGTGCGCGAAGTATGGGCCGAGGTGCTGGGCACACCCTGCCCGGTGGAAGGGCCTTACCTGCGCCTTTCCCCCGGCAGCCATGACACGGACGGCTTCTTCTGCGCCGTGCTGGAACGCGCCCCGGCGGAAGAGGCGGCGGCGCCTGCCTGAGGCGGCTTTTGCCGCCCTTTGGCACAAGCGGGTGTGAAAAGCGGCAGGATCCGGCAAAATCCGCCTCATACTCTCCTTTCGGAGGGCTGGCCACTGCCCTGAATTTGGGTATGGTATTGCCTGCACCTGTTAAGCGGCAGCGCTTCAAGGCTGCCGGAACAGGCGCATCACCTTGCTTTGGGTAAGGGGGAGGCTGCCATGGCTGTGGAATATGCGATCCGTCCGGCACGGTTTGAGGATGCTCAGGCCATTGCGGGGGTGCATGTGGAGGCCTGGCGTGCCACCTATGCCGGGCTGCTGCCGGGCGAATATCTCTCCGGCCTTTCCGTGCGCGAACGCGCCCGCAACCGCCGCACCGCGCTGGCGGACCAGGAAGGTGTGCGGCAAACCTTTGTTATTGAAGCCCGCCAGACCGGCGCTTCTTCCCGCAAGGGAGCCAAGGCAGCGCCGGTGCGCATCGTGGGTTTTGGCGATTGTGGCCCGGCCCGGGGCGGCCCCACACGCTCGACCGGCGAGTTCTACGCCATCTACCTTGCCAGCGACGTGCAGAATATCGGCCTTGGCCGCGCGCTTATGGCGGTGATGGCGCGCCATCTGCTGCGGTATGGCGTGCAGGATGCTGTGGTGTGGGCCCTTGGCGGCAACCGGCAGGCTCACTGGTTTTACGAGCGCCTGGGCGGCATGGCCTGCGGCGAGCGACCGCTGGCGATTGCCGGGCAGAGCTATAGCGAGGTCGCATATTGCTGGGATGATCTGACGGTGCTGGCCAGCGCGGTTGACGCGTAAGGGCCGGGGCAGGGCCTTCAAATCGGGCCGCTAACAGAGCCCCTTACCATCGGCACCGCCTGCCAATATCGGTGAAATTGAGCTCCCCGTGAAGATATGAAAATTGCGTGACGGCCCTGCAAGCCGCGCGGCTTGCGCGGGGGCACCCCCGCGCGTATGGTGCGGCCACTTTTTAAAAGGCGGGCTCGGCCGGGGGCGTTAAAAGCGCCATCCCTGATGGTCAGCAAAGCCCCAGGCGTTGCCCGTCTTCCCCTCAAAGTTCCTCAGGGATGGTGCGCGCCGATGCATGACCGCATTCTCATTCTCGATTTCGGATCGCAGGTTACCCAGCTGATCGCCCGGCGCCTGCGCGAGAGCGGCGTTTACTGCGAAATCCATCCCTTCTCGATGTCTGAAGAGGCGCTGCGCGCCTATAACCCCAAGGGCATCATCCTTTCCGGCAGCCCGGCCTCGACGACGGAAGAGGGCAGCCCCCGCGCGCCGGAAGCCGTCTTTACCCTCGGCGTGCCGGTGCTCGGCATTTGTTACGGCCAGCAGACCATGTGCATGCAGCTGGGCGGCAAGGTGGAAGGCTCCGACCATCAGGAATATGGCCGTGCGCTCGTCAATGTCGAGCAGGAGTGCAAGCTCTTCGACGGCACCTGGAGCGTCGGCAGCACTGAAGAAGTGTGGATGAGCCATGGTGACCGTGTGGTCGCCATTCCCGAAGGGTTCCGTGTCGTGGCCCGCAGCGAGGGCGCGCCCTTCGCCATCATCGCCGACGATGCCCGCCAGTTCTACGGCGTGCAGTTCCACCCTGAAGTGGTGCACACCCCGCATGGCGCGCAGTTCCTGCGCAACTTCACCCATGGCGTAGTGGGCTGCACCGGCGACTGGACCATGGCCGCCTATCGCGACCAGGCCATTGCCACTATCCGCAAGCAGGTGGGTTCGTCGCGCGTGCTCTGCGCGCTTTCCGGCGGTGTGGACAGCTCCGTTGCCGCCGTGCTCATCCATGAGGCCATCGGCTCGCAGCTCACCTGCGTCTTCGTCGATACCGGCCTGATGCGCCAGGGCGAGGCGGAGCAGGTGGTGAGCCTCTTCCGCGACCATTACAACATCCCGCTGGTACATGTGGAGGCGGAGGAGCTGTTCCTCGGCAAGCTCGCCGGCGTATCCGACCCCGAGACCAAGCGCAAGATCATCGGCGGCCTCTTCATCGATGTGTTCGATGCCGAAGCGGCAAAACTCGGCGGCGCCGATTTCCTCGCCCAGGGCACGCTCTATCCGGACGTGATCGAGAGCGTGTCGCTCGGCGGCCCCAGCTCCACCATCAAGTCCCACCACAATGTGGGCGGCCTGCCGGCCCGCATGAAGATGAAGCTGGTGGAGCCGCTGCGCGAGCTCTTCAAGGACGAAGTGCGCGCCCTTGGCCGCGAGCTTGGCTTGCCGGACGCCTTCATCGCCCGCCACCCGTTCCCGGGTCCAGGTCTCGCCATTCGCCTGCCCGGTGAAGTGACGAAGGAAAAGGCCGACATCCTGCGCAAGGCCGACGCCATCTATCTCGACGAGATCCGCAAGGCGGGCCTCTATGACAAGATCTGGCAGGCTTTTGCTGTGCTGCTGCCGGTCAAGACCGTGGGCGTGATGGGCGATGCCCGCACCTACGAGCATGTCTGCGCCGTGCGCGCCGTCAGTTCCACCGACGGCATGACCGCCGATTATTTCCCCATCCCGCACGATGTGCTGGGCCGCATCGCCACCCGCATCATCAACGAGGTGCGCGGCATCAACCGCGTCGTCTACGACATCACCTCGAAGCCGCCGGGGACGATTGAGTGGGAATGATCCCGCGTCAGGCATAGACTGGCACCAAAGAGCATTAAAACACCCCTAAGCCCGCGTAATTGCGGGCTTTTTTCGTTCTTGGCGTGGCACTATCTGGCAAATTTTCGCATCGCCAAGCACCCCGTTTCTATGGCATGGTAGATGGTACGATTTGAACCTGATGCCATGTTCGGCACTCGATACCATGCCGCCTCTGATGGGGTGTTCATGGTATCGAATTTATGTAACCCATTGTCCTGAAAGAAATTTTTTGAGGATATGTGGGGCTTTTTGAGCATGGTATTTTTGAGAGGAAACCCAACCAGACCATGCTGACTGATACCAAGCTGCGCAACCTCAAGCCAAAGGACAAGCTCTATAAAGTGAATGACCGTGACGGCCTCTACGTGGCCATCACGCCAGCGGGTTCGATTTCATTCCGCTACAACTACTCGATCCACGGCAGGCAGGAGACAATCACCTTCGGCCGCTACGGTGTCGGAGGGATCACGCTAGCGGAAGCCCGCGAACGGCTGGGCGAAGCCAAGAAGATGATCGCCGCAGGGAAATCTCCAGCCAAAGAGAAGGCGCGGGACAAAGCCCGCGTTAAGGACGCTGAAAACTTTGGTGCTTGGGGCGAAAAGTGGCTACGCGGCTATCAAATGGCTGACGTTACCCGCGATATGCGTCGAGCTACCTTCGAGCGCGAGCTTAAGCCGAAGTTCGGTAACCAGAAGCTGACAGAAATCACCCATGAGGACTTACGGGCGCTGACTGATGCGATCGTGGAACGCGGGGCACCGGCAACGGCCGTGCTTTGCCGCGAAATTGTGATGCAGGTCTTCCGTTGGGCTATAGAACGCGGCCAGAAGGTTGAGAACCCGGCCGATTTGGTGCGCCCGTCGACTATTGCAAAGTTTGAGCCGCGAGATCGAGCGCTGACGCCCGATGAAATCAGCTTGATGTACCAGTACATGGAGCGCATTGGCACCACACCTTCGATCCGCGCGGCCGCCAAGTTGCTGTTGCTGACGATGGTACGCAAAAGCGAACTGACCAACGCAACGTGGAGCGAAATCAATTTCACCGAAGCGCTCTGGACAATCCCCAAGGAGCGGATGAAGCGCCGCAATCCCCATTTGGTGTTCCTGTCTAGGCAGGCGCTCGACATTTTCATAGCTCTGAAAACCTTCGCAGGCGGCTCGGAGTACGTGCTGCCATCGCGCTATGACTCGGACTTGCCGATGAGCAGCGCCACGCTCAATCAGGTGCTCACGCTGACCTATCGTCTGGCGCAGAAGGAAGGGCAGTCGCTTGGCAAGTTCGGACCGCACGACTTGCGGCGTACTGCCAGCACGCTACTGCATGAGGCGGGCTATAACACCGACTGGATCGAGAAGTGCCTTGCGCATGAACAGAAGGGCGTTCGTGCCGTCTACAACAAGGCCGAGTACCGCGATCAGCGTCGGGCAATGCTTCAGGATTGGGCGGACATGATCGACGAGTGGACAATCAGGAAGCCCCGCCTCAAGGACTGATTCGAAGCCTTTAGACCTGAATTTTGTCGCGAAATGCCCACTTTGGTGGGCTTTTTTTTGTCCGTAAATGTATGAGTTTCCGGACACAAGAAATTGGCTTTAATTGCCTATTTTAAATCTAATAAAAACAGTGGTTTGCATTATTAATGTTGTCCGTCAAGCGATGAGTTTACGGACACTAAGTGGATGATTTTATTGAAAAAAAGATGATAATACGTGCTGGAATTTTCAGGAATTGTGCAGCAATAATTAAACCTCTGACGATGACAAAACGAGGTATTCGGTGTGGAAAGAGAATTAAGGAGAGTGAGTAAAGTTCTCATTAGCAAAAAGCAGCTGCTGGAGATGATTCCACTGTGCGAGCGCACGATCTACAACTTTGAAAAGCAGGGAAAATTCCCTCAGCGCATCGCACTTAGTAGTCGCAAGGTCGTGTGGGATTTAGCCGAGGTCGAGGCATGGATTGATGCGTGCAAACATTCCGGCTCGGCCCCTCGTCCCGGAATGGGGGCCTGAATTGTGGCGATTGACTTACGGGCAGCGTTCGAGAACGAACCGCCCACACTAGACTTTATTTGGCCGGGCTTCCTCGCTGGGACAGTAGGAGCATTGGTGGCTCCCGGAGCCACGGGCAAGAGCTTCTGGGCGCTGGAAGCGGCAATGGCCATCGCGTGCAGCGTTGCCGGTGGCGATCTTTTAAGGCTTTCCCCGGCCGGTACTGGCCGCGTGGTCTATTGCGCCGGAGAAGACCCGAAAGTCGCACTTGTGCGCCGCATTCATTCCATTGGCCAACACCTGAACCCGCAGTCACGCGAAGCCATCGCGCAGAACCTCACTCTTGAGCCGATCATGGGTAGGCGCTTGAACGTGATGGATGAGCGGCACCTTGCTCGCGTCATTGAATTTTGCGCCGGTGCCCGGTTGATCGTACTGGATACCCTGAGCCGCATTCATGATAGGGACGAGAACAGCAATGGTGACATGGCAAGGCTTGTCGCCACTCTTGAGCATATTGCGGCCAGTACCGGGGCGTCAGTTCTGTATCTGCACCATGTCAGCAAGGGCAGTGCCCGCGATGGGCAGACGGATCAACAGCAAGCGGCACGAGGCGCATCCGCTCTAATCGACAATGCCCGCTGGTGCGGCTTCGTCGCAAAGATGACCGAGGACGAGGCCAAGAGCCTCAGCGACCGCGCCTATGACCGTCAGCCCATCGGCAACGACCGGCGCGGCTTCTTTGTCCGTTTTGGTGTCAGCAAACAGAATTACGACTCTACCCCGCATGACCAATGGTATGAACGGCGGGATGGCGGTGTGTTGCTGCCGGTGGAGCTGTTGGACGCCAAGCAGGGCAGCGGAAAGGGGCGTCAACGTGAGCAAGTATGACTTGACTCACGCCCGGCACGACCCGGTGCATTGTCTGGCACCCGGTCTGTTCCGTAGCCTCAAACGTGGCGAACGCAAGCGTAGCAAGCTGGACGTTGTATATGACTACGGCAACGGCAAGCGTATCGAGTTCAGTGGGCCGGAACCGCTGGGGGCCGACGATCTCCGCATTCTGCAAGGACTGGTAGCAATGGCTGGACCTTCTGGCCTTGTGCTTTCTCCCGATCCTCAGACAGAAGCCGGTCGGCAGCTGCGGCTATTTCTCGAACCCAAGTGGGAAGCCGTCCAGCAGGATGCGATGGTGGTCAAGGGTAGCTATCGGTCGCTGGCCCGTGAGGTTGGCTATGCAGATATCGACAATACTAGGCCAGTACGCGATTGCATTGAGAGGCTCTGGAAAGTCTCTATCATTGCGCAAAATGGAAGGAGGCGGCAGGGCTTCCGTTTGCTGTCCGAGTACGCAAGTGATGAGCAGGACGGCAAGCTGTATGTGGCATTGAACCCTCTTATTGCTCGCGCAATCATGGGTGGGCAGCACATCCGCATAGACATGGCCGAAGTTAGGAAGCTACAGACCGACCCCGCCCGCCTGATTCATCAACGACTATGCGGCTGGATTGACCTCGGTAAGTCGGGGCGGGTAGAGCTGGACACGCTATGCGGCTATGTTTGGCCGGATGAACCGACGAACCCGAATACCATCAAAAAACGCCGCCAGACGGCACGCAAGGCGCTGGCCGAGCTTGCTGCCGTGGGTTGGAAGCTGGACGAGTATGCTAAGGGCAAATGGGAAATCGGGCGACCCAAGGCATCCGACTGTAACGCTGCTCCCCCCTGTTTAACGGCACCCCACCCCCTGTTTAACAGTACCCAACCCCCTGTTTAACGGCACCCGGCCGGTTTCTGAAAACCCAGCAACGGCGGGCCTTTGCGGGCCGTTCGCAAATTCCATCCAAGATTCTCTAAGAATCTCCAGCATGCGCGCTAAGTGCCGCGCCTTGATGGCGCAGCTCCTCGCTTGCTGCTCTTGGTCGGCCTACGGCCGTTGGGCACCAAAAAAGGTAGGGCGGGCCTGCCGTCGCCGACGCGGCTAGTTCCGTGGATTACCCACCGGTCACAGCACCTGGTCGAGCCGTTGAAACCGGCAAAAAGACGATCAGGCACCAAAAAGGGAAGGGCAGGGCCAAAATCGACATAAGGCCTCTAACGGCCTGCGAAAGCGTCAAAATCCCTCCTGTATGGGCTGTGGCGGCGTTTTTTTCAGTGTCGGAATGTGGTTGTGGCTGTCATGTGTTAAAACTTCTCACACCGCGATACAGGTCGTTTTTGCGGTGTGTAATAGACGGAGAAGCAGCGGCAGGAAAACAAAACCCCGCACTCAGGCGGGGTTGTCTGTGAGGCTGGCCAGCGATCAGCGATTGTCGCGCTTCTCTTGCCTCTGGGCTTCCTGCGCGGCTTGGATGGCCATCAAAACTTGCTGGTTCAAGGCGGCGTTATTCTTGCTGCCTAGCAAAGGTAGGCGATTCAGAGCCTGCGCCCCGGAAAACATGCGGTAGGAAGCCGTCAAGGCGAGCGGGCTTACTCGAAGCTGCAAGGCCGTGTATTGGCGATCCAGCCTATCGAGCTGTGGTCCGTAGCCCTTGCTACGCAGCCACCGGCCGAGTGCCCACATGCCGATGGCGAAAGTCGAGGCGAGTACTACGAATCCAGCGAACATCAGAATGTCCATCATGGTTATTTCTCCGGTTGGTCGTTATTCGAGGGCATGCCCGGCACATTGAGCGAGGCGAGGCGGCCGGGAGTAGAGCTGTTGTCCGAGGCCGGACGGATGACGTTAGATTCCGCTTGTCTAGGTTCCGCGGCAGATTCCGCTCCATTGGCTGGAGCGGCCGAACTGGTATCGTCGGGAACAGGTGGCGCAGATCCTGCGCCAAGAGACAAGCCGTGCGCGTTCTCCATGCCCGGCACTGCCATCGAGGCCATCACGCCGAGCATCTTTGCGCCACCATTGGCCGCTTGGGAAAGTGCGTTGCCGGAGCTCACAACTCCCCCATTTGGGGTCGCTTGCTGGTCTTTGTCGTCATTGACCTGCGCGGACTTCCCGGCCTGCTGTACGCCGCTGTTAGGCTGCTGCGGCGTTGCGCCCGGCGTTTGTGGTGCGCCGCTGCCGCCCACTCTGGCACCTGCCGACGACGCGCCCTTGGCCGCCGCTTGACCGCCAGTGCTCGCGCCGAGGCCAGAGGCCGCCCCGCCACCTGATGCGGCTGCGGCGGGCGCACTACTACCGGCAAAGCTGGAATTGATCGCGGCCGCCAGACCGCCGCCGCCAAGCCCACCGGCACCCGCCGCACCTGCCCCCGCTGCACTACCACTCCCGGCCGCGCCAAGAGCACCGGCAGCAGCCGGAGCCGCCGCACCGGCCGTGGCGATGGTTGCGATCGCCGCCGCCGCACCGGCCGCACCGGCAGCCGCCATGCCACCAATGGCTGATCCGCCGCCCATCGACGTGCCGCTAATCATCCCGCCGATCAATTCGGGAATAGTCTTAGTCAGGTATGCGCATACCAGAGCCAAGCCCGCCAATGTCATCAGAGACGCTTCGTCGTTGGTATACGCTGCTAACCAAGACTTCGCCGAAGTGACGATAATTCCTACGATCAACGTTAGGACGAACAGCTTGGCACCTACTGCGATAACGAAGCGGAGCGGAGCAATTGCAAAGTCGCGTGTCCATTGCGAACCACCAAAGCCGAAGAACAGCACGGAGGCGTTGATGATGACGTATGACTCTACAAGCGTCACAAACATGAATGCCGCGATGAAGGCGAAGCACAGTAAAACCAAACAGCCAACAAGCGCGATGAGGACCGCTTTACCCGGAGAGAAAACTGAGATTCCCTCTACGATGGTGCGCGAGAAATCGACGGCGACCGCGAACATATCGCCCGGCTGAAGCGCACGGCCCAAACCGCTAGCCGTGCCCGCTGCTTCGCGAAAACTGTCTACTACAGCTGTCGCCCAAGGAACGGAATGCTCAATGATCGCGTAGAAAAAGCCGATAGCCATGAAGAAGCGGATCAACTCGCCGACGATTTCGCCGAAGTCAGCTTGTTTCATGACTAAAGGCATGAACGTCCACACCAATTGGATTAGTGCAAGGGAAGCCAGCAATGTGAGTGCATAGCCCTGTAGTCGTGGTGACCATTCACTTGCGGCGTCATAGAGCATCCGCAAAAGCCCATTCATTTCATTGCCTTGAGTTATATCTCCTGCTGCCGCAGCAGTGCCGGCCGAAAGCAAGAGCACCGCACCGATGAGTGCGAGTAGTGCTGAACGTTGCATAGTTAGAAATCCTCAGATGGACCCCAGTTGTTTTTCCGGGCTTCGAAGTTTTTATCGGCATCTGTCGGCATAGGCCGTTCAGCAGTCGCGCAATTGGTGCTGACGGAAACAAAGACACCGGACACAACAGCACCCCCAAGAGCAGAAGCGATGCACAGCACAGCGATAAAAGTCTTAGATATCAACATGATTAGAAGTCCTCCGAAGGTCCCCAGTTATTCTTCCGAGCTTCGAATTGTTGTTCGGCGGCTTCGCTAGCGGCCCTCCGGTCGCCTTGCTGCGCCATGTAGTTGCCCTGCATGTTGATTTGCGTGGCTACCAGATCGCGCAGCTTTTGCAGTTGCTGCACGTTCTGCGAGGCTATTTCGTTGCCCGCCTGAATCGCCTGCATCCGGCCAGCGGCCGACTGCGAACGGGAAACCATGCGGGCAAGCTGCGCGTCCTCAGACTCGAAAGTGCCGGTATTGAGGTTCGCCGCTTCCATCGCCGCCTTCACGTTGTCGCGCCCCTGCTCTGACCACTTCTGATAACGATCCCGCGCCGGGGCTTCCGCCGAGTTCGCGGCTTGATTCAGGTAGGACTCGAAGCCGGGAAACTGCGTGTTGAACTGCGAATCCATGTTCTGGATTTGGCGGCCCAAGGCCTGCGACTTCGTGTAGATATTCGCCACGCTTTGCAGGTCGGCCGCGATACTGCCGAACATGGAGTTGGGCAAACTCAGACCCTGCGTGACCATGTTTTGATACTGCTGAATCTGCGTTGCCAGTTGCTGGGCCGTGTTCAGCTGCGTGTTGACCGCTTCGGCGTACTCGAACATCTGCTGATAGAACGTCGAGCAGTTCGAGCAGTAGATGGCGTAAGCCGGGGCAGGTGCCATGTAGAGACTTACACCAAGGCCTGTGCTTGCCATTGCCAGAGCTAGTGTCGCGCCTCGACCGAATTTTCGGGCGGCATAAGCCGACGTTTTTTGCGATTCCATTTCCATACCGAATACCTCATTTTCTCATCGTCCGAGGTTTGATTATTGACCGATATGGAGCGGTTTTAAATATGCGGATAATCTTGTATCCGCATAGAATTCAATGATTTATGTCCGTAAACTGTCCGTCAATCTTCACGAGATTGTTTCTCAACACTATGATTTTGATCGCGTTTTTCATGACGAGCGGAACGGGCTTGGCTGTCCGTTTTGATACGTTTTGCGGACAAAAAAAAGCCCACCGAAGTGAGCTTTTGATAAGCCGGTGCGTGGCGTCAGTGGGCCGCGTAATAGGGATTCTGTACGCGATAGAGGTCACGCTCTGTTTCAGGGATGTGCAACGTTTCAAGGTGCCACTCTTCGAGTGAAGAAGCCAGCTCGGCCGCAATGCGCTGGGCTTCCATAACGCTCTTGCTAGGCCGCCCACTGGTTCGACCGAGGCAGGCTTGCAGTTCGTTGAGTTGATTGGCCAATGCGCTAATGCGGTGAGCTGTCTTCATGATCAATTCCCCTTGCTGATCCTTTCCACGATTTTGTCGAATTCCTCTCGGACTTGATCGTCCGTAAGCTCAAGATTAACCAATCCTGACTTTATTGCAATTCTTCCGATTCTTTCTGCTGCCTCATTGTCAAGTTTTGCCAGCCTTGCTTTTGCCGTTTCAAGCTCCGAAAGCGCATCAGCTCGCCGCTCTGAAAGTGTCTTTCTGGCCAATTTATCCACTCCTCTTTGGTGCCATTTTGGCTTTACGCCGTTGAATGTAATTGCATTCTAACGACCGTCGGCATGTTTGGCCATAACAGGATCATCGCTTCCCGTCGTGCTTGTAGGGAGCGAGGATTGGCTGACCTTGTTTGATGTATCGTGTGACGTATTTGGTGAACTGGGTGTATCCCATTTCGAGCCGGTCCGCGAATGCCTCATAAATCCATACCAGCGGTACCCCGCGTTCGTGCTCCTTCCGCACCTCATCCAGTACCGCCACGAACGATGCGCGGCCACGGCGTTGAGGGCGACGTTCAGTATTTGCATTTTGATGGTCGGTCATGTGCCTTTCTCCGTTCTCAACGTTCGGTCCAAACCAGTATATCCAAGCAAAGAAAATTAGCGCAATTTTACGCAATTCTGCGCTCGTAATAACGCGACGCTGCGCGATTTAAGGAAAACTAGCGCAATTATAGGAAAATGAACGCAACTGATGTTAGCGAAGCTGGCCATTAGCGTTAAATTGCCTAAAATTGCACTGAGCAGTACGGCAAGATGTGTGTTGTACCGGTACGAGCAAGCCCGCACCCGTCCAACACCGCCCCTTACTCACCTGCGGTTCGACGGCATCTTGCTCTGCGAGGCTGTCAGTCGCTCCGCGACATTTACACCAAAGAGGAAAGGTTTATGGCCGGTGAAAATGCGATTGCGGCTATTAAGCCGCATTCGCGTGGGACACGTCCACGGCGTGAGCGAATTGAGGTTTGGGTCAGCAGTGATGAAAAAAGAGAGCTAGCCGAAAGGGCCGATCAGGCGGGATTGTCGAATGCCGCTTTCCTTCGCGCCGTTGGGCTGAATCTGCCTATAGGGTCACGTGCCGATTTGGAAGCCGTCCGCCAGTTGGCAAAAGTGAATGGCGACCTAGGCCGAGTGGCCGGACTGCTGAAATTGTGGCTCGCTGAGAAACGCGGTCAGGGCGCTCGGCCGATTGACGTGGAAACGATGATGATGGATTTCCGCGCAATCCAAGAGGACATGCGGGCGCTCATGGGGAGAGTTTCCAAATGATCGCGCATCGCATCAACCGTGAACGCAAGGCCTCAAGCCCAGCCCGTTTAATCAAGTATATGGTGGCGGCCAAGGGTGGCATTGACCCGACGAGCTGGGAGCGCACAGCCGATTACATTCTGGATTCCGCCAATGGCACGACCGAGGGCGAGAAGGTCGCCAGCTACCGTGTTACCAACTGCGGCACGGATGATCCGGCAGATGCCGCTATCTTAATCCAAGCCACGCAAGCGGCTAACACCAGGTCGAAGGCGGAAAAGACGTACCACTTTGTCTATTCCTTCCCGCCCGGCGAGCAGCCAGACCTTGAGACGCTGCACGCCATCGAAGACGAACTATGCGCTGCCATCGGCCTCGATGAGCACCAGCGTGTATCAGCGGTTCATATCGACACCGATAACCTGCATGTGCATGTAGCCATCAACAAGGTTCACCCGACCGGGTTACAGAACATCGAACCCTATTACGATCAGTTCCGCCTGATGGAGGCCTGTGAGCGTCTTGAGGTAGAGCATGGCTTGCAAAGAACGTTTCATGGTCTGGAGGCAAAGCAGCGGCATCAGAACCGCGGCATTGAGCTGTTGCCAGCGAAAGCCCCAGAGCAGCGCGATAGCCTATTCCGTAAACATCTTAGAAACGCTTACGACCTCAGCATATCGGAGCCTCCCGAAGCCAAAACCCTGAACGGGTTGCGCAAGCTGTCCGATACCCGTCTACAGAAGCAGTCAGCGGATAAAGCGGAGCCAGTCCGCATCGGCGCGAAAGTGGCCAGCGTGGAGGCGCAGTCCGGCATTGAGACGCTGACCGGGTACGCGGCCCGCGAGCTGGCCCCGGCGATGCGGCAGGCGACGAGCTGGCAGGAGCTGCACGACGCAGCGGCCGAGCACGGCCTAGAGGTTCGCCAGCGCGGCGCTGGCCTTGTCATCGGCGAGCCAGATTTAGGCATTTGGGCGAAGGCCAGCAACGTAGGTCGCGACCTTTCCATGAAGGCCTTAACCGACCGTCTTGGCCCGTTCCAGCCTTCCGAACGGCAGGTCGAAGCGAAGGCGAACCGCAAGCGGTACGAGCCACGACCCCGGCGGCCGGATAACCCGACGACAGCGAGCCTGTTCAACCAGTACCAGCGCGAGCGACAGGCGGCCATTCTGGCCCGCCGTCAGGGCCTCGACCAGATCAAGCGCGAGAGTGCGGCTTTCAATGCGCAGGTGCGGCAGTGGAGCCAGACAGAGCGAATGCTTTTGAAGGTCGCGGGCAAGGGGCCGACCAAACGCCTGATGTACGGCACTATCAAGCAGCAGGCCGACGCCTCGCGCCAAAAGAACCGCCAGAGCGCAGACGCTCGCCGTCAGGCGCTGTTCAAACAAACGACGATGCCCACTTGGGCCGACTGGCTGACGCAGCAGGCCGAGCGCGGCAACGCCGAGGCGCTGGCCGTGCTGCGCGACCGCGAGGAACGGACACGGCGCTGGAACGGGGAGCTACTGACCGCCGACCGGGCCGACAAGGCCAAGGCTGTCGTTCTCGACAAGCTCAAGCCCAAGGCTCGGAAAGACGGGACGATGGCGTACAGCACCATCGACGGCGGCATGGTGATCGACCGGAAGACGCACGTTCAGGCTCAGAAAGCCACGACCGGCGCGGCACTGGTTGCGCTCGAACTGGCGTCCAAGCGGTTCGAGGGCCAAGCCCTCATCGTGGAAGGCACAGACGAGTTCCGACTTGAGGTCGCGCAGCTTGCTGGTATGCACGGCCTCAAGGTCACGTTCACCGATCCGGCGATGGAGCAGATGCGCCGTGAGACGGCCGAGCATAAGGAAATGGAGAAGGCCTTTCAGGCCGAGGTGCACGGCCAGACGGGCACCCAAGTGCATGAGGGAAGCAAGTCGGCGGCGGCAACGCCTCAGCGTGGCAAGAAGCGACCAGAAGGCAGGTCTAACGAACTGACATAAGATTTGGATTGCACAATCCAAAGCGCCGAGGAAAAGAAAGACAGAAATGCAAAAGCTCCGTTCGGCACAGGTGATACACATTAGGAGGATAGTTGAGTATCCGCTATGCGGACATGTGGCAATCCGGAGTCTGCAACAACGCTAAAAAGATTAGGTTTAATCATTAATGAAGCCGGGCCAGTCCGGTCCAAATGCAGTTCTAAGCTGTCGGATAAGGATGTGCAACTCGTCGGCATCGCCACAACGGCGCACCTCGGCCAATATTGCTATCGCATGGGCTGGATCCGAGCGAAACAGTTCGGCCATCATCTCGTCGTGAGGGCGATCTTTCCGGATATTAACGGGATTTGTCTCGTCATTCATTTGGCGATTTCCTTCTTGTTCAGGATCCGCTCAATTACGTCGCCCTGCCGCAGGTAGCCCAGCGCCCAAGCCAGCAGTAGTTGGCCCTTGACTGTATCTCGAATGAGATACACAATCAAGGGGATCTGACACTAGGAGAAATACGATGGCTGCTCAAACATCCATGCTGCACATCCGTGTAGACGACAAGCTGAAGGCTGATGCGACCGAAAAGCTCGCTAACGTTGGTCTATCAGTCTCGGATGCCGTGCGAATTTTCCTGACTCGCGTCACCAAAGAAGGCGGTTTGCCTGTGGGACTGACAACTGACCCGGAAGCCCATGACAAGTGGTTCCGCGCCAAGGTGCATGAGGCTTTGTCGGACAGCCAGCCGGATGTACCACATCAACAGGTAATGGACGAGGCGCAAGATCTTATCGACAGGAAGCGCCGTGCCCGAGCTTGAATGGTCCCAACTGGCACGAGCGGATTTACTGGCAATTGTTGATTACATCTCAGACGACAATCCAGACGCTGCTCAATGGCTGAAAGACGATATAGAAGCCAAGGCAGCGAGGCTGCCGGAACATCCGAGGCTATACCGTTGTGGACGGATTGAAGGTACGCGAGAAATGGTCGTCCGAGCAAACTACATTGTTGTGTATACGGAAGACCCTTTGATTGTGCGCATTCTGCGTGTGTTGCACGCAGCACAGCAATGGCCTTCAACTAACGAATAATGGGAGTGACCATTAAAATTCGCTACGGACGTGGCGATGGTTATGCCGATCTTGAGTTCGCTTATGCTTCTGCCATTTTTGACCATGAAGAGAGAAACGGTAATGGTTGAAAATAATCACTATCACGCGGCGCAAGTCTTTCTTTCAAAGGTTGGCAAGACCCCGCATGCACGCGCATACTACATTAGCTGGAAACGTAACAGAGAGGCGTTCCTTTAATCATGACAATGCAGCCGATTCAGCGTTGGCAATATCGGGTTACGTTCGATCTAAAGATCCGGAGTGCTTATGGCGTCGCTTTTCAGGATTTTTTTTCAACGGTAATGGAGGCGCGTTACTTAAGTGACTTCATCCGAGTGCGGCCTTTTGGCTCTCTTGGTGATAAAGGATGTGATGGGTACCGGAGCACGGGCGGACAAGTTTTCCAATGTTACGGCAAGTTGGAAGATGCGGCACCCAACGTAGCGACGATCGTGAAGAAGATGGGCGAGGACTACCAACTTGCAGGCGGCCATCTCGGCTCGATTATGAAAGAGTGGCATTTCGCCCATAACTTGGTGAATGGATTACCTGTCGAGGCAGTACAGAAGATAGAAGAACTCAAGGCGTTGGGTTTGCACGTAGTTGGTACGTTCGGCCCAGCAAGCATATGGGCGATTGTGGAGGAACTCCCCGAAAACACTTTGTTCAGCCTTTTGGGGCCAGCTGCAACGGCGGAAGATAATCAGAATCTGAAGCTTGAAGAAGTTAGGGCGCTGACGGATTCGCTGATGACCACGATAGCGGCCGGAGGTGCAATCAGCGGCGAGATCAAACCTGTGCCTGCCGACAAATTAACTTTCAATCAACTCCCGGGGCATTGGATCCAGCTGTTGACCGCCGCTTCGAGCAACGGCCCCCATGTACAGCGATACTTCGAGCATCATCCCAACGTTGAGATGGGTGCACTGGTAGCGCGGGAGTTTTCCAGCCGTTATCAAGCGCTGAAGCAAGAGGCGCTTTCGCCGGGCGAGATTATGGATGCATTGTATGAACAGGTCACGGGCATCGGATCCGTGACTGCCGTTAGGCAGGTCGCGGCGCAGGCGCTTTTGGCTTATTTATTCGATGCCTGTGACATATTTGAAGATCATCCCGCCAAGGTGGGAGCATGATTTTACCATCGAAACATATCTCCGAGAGTCGCTCGTTAGCAGGCATTGGCGGTGAAATACTCGTGCAACTTGAAGAGCCACGAGCGGTTTCCGAAATTTGGGAGCGAGTCTTGGCAAGCCGAGGAGAAACTTCGCGAGGAGCAGCGCTGCCCTACGACTGGTTCATCTTGGCGCTCACATTTTTATACGCAATCTCTGCGGTCGAACTTTCGCAGGGACTTGTGCAGCGATCGGAAAACCACACATGATTATAGCGATCGAGAGCGACTTGCAGAGTTTCAAGCCGGTCCGATTGGGGCCGGGGCTTAATGTACTGCTTGCCGACAAGTCACCTAATTCTGGAGATAGGCAAACGCGCAATAGTGCTGGCAAAACGAGCCTCGTAGAGCTTATCCACTTCTTGTTAGGTGGAAAGTCTTCTGGAGCGCTCCCTTGCCACGAAGCTCTGAAGGCCTACACTTTTTACGGAACATTCGAATTTCAGGGTGTGCAGCTCCGCATTGGGCGATCGGGGAATACACCATCGAAGATCATTCTCGATGAGGGGCAGGCTATTGCTCTTGGGCTGACCCCCAAGCTGGACAAGAAATCCGGCCTCCATTTTGTCTCAAACGAGGTATGGAAGGAGTTTCTCGGCAATCGGCTATTTGGGTTGCCGTTTCCAACGAAAGGCACGCTGTTTGAGCAATCTTACACGCCAACGTTTCGTTCGATGATTGCGTACTTCATTCGACGGCGTGGTGGCTTCATTAGGGCTGAAAAGCAGTCTGAGAAGCAGTCTTCGTGGGATAGCCAAGTCAATCTTTCATATCTGTTGGGCCTTGACTGGACGATTCCATTTGAGCTTGAGAAAGTCCGGCAGCGCGAACGCCAGCTTGAGGAAATCAAGAAAGCGGCTAAGGGCGGCGCGGTTGGGGATATTATTGGCACGGTGGCTGAGCTACGCCCACGGGTTGTCCGCGCTGAGGCGAATGTTGAGAAGTTACGAGCCGATTTGGCTGCATTCCGCGTTGTAGAGAGTTATCGTGAAATGTCAGACCGTGCATCAGCGATCCGTGGTGAAATGCTCGCGATCGAGCGAAATGCGGTCATCCTGAAGCAGACCATCGACCATCTCGAAACCACGTACCGGAACGAACAACCGCCCACGTCGACGGATGTGGAACGTCTTTATAAAGCTGTGGGTGTTGAGCTGCCATCCCTCGCCGTGAGACGTTTCGAAGAGGTGAAAGCGTTTCATGAGTCAGTGGTGGCAAACCGAAGAAAGAGGCTTAAAGAGCAGATCCAATCGATCAGGCACGAGCTTAGCGAGGCAGAGACCCGTTCAATGTCGCTTGATGCTGAACGCAGCGAGATTCTTAGGTTTTTAGATGGTAGCGGAGCACTAGAGGATTTCACCGCATTGCAGGAGCGTTTGGCTACGCTAGCTGTAGAGGCGGCTGCGCTGCGTGAGCGCTACAAGGCTGCTGAAATACTCGAAGGCGAGAAGACTGAGCTGGAAAGCGACCGGATAAACTTAAAACGGCGTTTACAGGAGGATCATCAGGCGCGGCAAGCACAACTTGACAAGGCTATTCTCTTTATCGGCGCGGCTATTTCGAATTTATATGGAGATCGGACGGGAGAGTTTGTTGTTGCCGCAAAGGATAATGGGCCAGAATTCGAGATCACAATTCAGGGCGATAGAGGTGGCGGTATCTCACAGATCGAAATATTCTGCTTAGATCTTGCCTTGCTTTCTCTGACCGCCGATTCGCGTCGTGGTCCCGGCTTTTTAATTCATGACAGCCATCTTTTTGATGGTGTTGATGAGCGTCAAGTGTCGATTGCACTACAGCTTGGGAAATCCACTGCTGACCGTATTGGCGGACAATATCTGGTCACTATGAATTCCGATATCTTCGACCGTCTGCCATTACCGAGTACTATTGATAGACAGGCGTTTGTGTTGCCGACACGGCTTTCTGACTCTGAAGACGATGGCGGCCTTTTTGGTTTCAGGTTTGATTAAGTAAGTTACCCCGCCATAGATTAGAGAGCACAAGCTATGTTAGTCAGGATGAAAGCATGTTTGTGCTCTCAGAGTAAAATTCGGAACATGGTATTTCCCATGGTATCGCCTGGGTGAGTTAAACATAAGATAATGAAAATATTGAATATTTATTGTAATTTTACAATTGAGTGGGAGTGATCGGATACAAACGGTGACAACAGCTTAGCATCTGCGGTGGTTTCTGCCTTCGCTTGAATGTCATTCTCCTGCGTCGCTGACTCCTGTTGAGCTAAACCGCTTTATTTGTCCCGCTGGCCCGATAGGCGCGCACTCTACGGACGATGTGAAACCGCTACCATCTTCCGTATGTTGGCACCCATCCTCCCTTTGGGAGGACGGTCGCCGGGATATACCCTCAGTCGGTGCGGATGGTTGCACCATCGATCACGAACTTGCGACCCCAGCCCGTCAGATTGCCCACTCTTCATGACGCGCATCTTGATAAAATGCGACGCAAGGCTCATTCGGACAGCGTCCGAGCTTCTCGCGCTGCGGTTCTAGGATATCGACCAAGTCTTGGTAATAGGCACTCTCCCCAGCATAGGCCTCGATCTGCGATCTCAACTCGAGATGGCGGCGGTAAACCCAACTCAGAGCATCGGCAACCTGCACCAGCGAAGAATGATCTGACTTAATCGCGAAGGCGGTGTTGATGATTTGGTCGAAACGGTCCTCTTGCCGCCGGGCCAACCAAACACTCCTGCCGCGCGTCGTGCCCCGGCACTGATACAGGCCATCATACCATTCGCTGCGCCTGTAGAGGGCATCGGAGAAGTTCGCCATCTCCTGCTTGTTGTCGTCCATGATAACGACGGTCAGGCCTTTGGCATTCGCCACCCCTTGCATCTTCTTCTGCACCAGCGAGGAGACAAACATAGCGCCTGCGATCCAATAGCTCCTCGCAAATGGGTGACCGTAGCCGGCGGCGAGCGCTGCGTCGAACCGATCGTAGGAGAGGGCAATCCCGTAGACCTTGCCACCGTTGGCGACGGCCAACTCGCATATTTCTCGCAGAAAATCCTTGCGCTGTTGCGCGGGCACTTGGTTCCAGGCGCCAGCGCCGTTGATGAAGCGCTTTGTCTTGAGGTCGCCGCGTGTGCCGGGGTGTCGAGCAAAGATGGCTTCTAGCTTCGCGTCAAAGTCAGCCGTCTTCTTTCGTAGCTTGTAGGCGTCAACCATCAGCCCGGACATCACGAACACGTCGCCTTGGTCCCGCGCTCCGCTCTCGTCCACATAGATGAACTTCATGCATCCCCCGGCGTACGGCGATCCATCCGCGTGGCTAATGACCGAGCTATGTCGGTTTGCAGGCAACCGGCTTGAGAGCCTAGAAACGATCCAGAATGAAGGCCACTAGACGAAGGCACCATGCCGGCCGAGTTCAATGCGCAACAAATCACCAACTGCGCCTGCGAGGAAGCCACCACGAGCGCCCTTCCGATGCCGCGATCGCATCGCGATGCGGTGACCTAGACGATGCTCACGTGATACGTTGCGCAGAACGTCGGTCGCCGCGCCGTAAACCGGTGCTGAATGTCACTTGGTGACTTCGGCTTCCTCAGGTTCGCCGGTGTTAGCACTCGCTGTCGCATTCTCATTATCGCCCTCGACAATCACGCCTTCCAAGAACTTACTGTGACGCTCCTGAAGGTAGCGGATCGCCTCACTCTCGTCGGCGCGGTGATCGAGTTTCTCTTGAAAAAATTGTAATCGAGCGCGGTTCTCATCAATGAGTTCTGCCCAAGTCTTTATTCCTACCGTTACGCCGTTGCTATTTCGCACTAGCCGACGTTCACGGTCGACAGAGTCAATGTCTTCTGCCGCATAGTCGTCGTAAGCATTTGAAACGACCCAGAAGTGCCACCGCAGCCCCTTCACGGTGTTGAACCTCTCGTCGTTGGCAACGGCCTGCGCGTATTTCTTAACTTGTGCGATCTCATCGGATCCGATGATAACCTTAGGGGCCTTTAGCTCGACAACGAGGTGATCAACGTCGCCCGCCTTGTGCCGCCGCATTAGGCGAGAGAACATCAGATCGACGATGCCAACCTTTTGCCCTACTACCTTTACCGGTTCCTCGATTGCGATGTTTGGATCGAGAAATGTTTTATGCTTCTCAAGTACTTTACGTAGCCCTTGATCGCTTACCCAAAGGTTGTATTCCTCCCCGAAAATCCACGTGTTCTCCGCAAGAATCTTATGCAGCTGAGTGCGTTCCTTTAGCCGCTTTTTTTTCTCAGGATCGAAAACAATACTCTCTAACGCAGAGAGGAATTTTAAACGGTCAGCAACTGTTTTGGCGGCAGTGATAATCGAGGAGAGGTTTGTTTCCTGAAGTAAGGCTGCAAAATCTTTCTGCTGTGATACCGGAAGGTCCAGCACTTCCTTTAATATTGATTGAAGCTCTTCTGGTCCTCGCTCGATCGCGTTCTTCAGCATCCAGAGCTGGAGTGCGCGAGTCCTTTTTGATGTGGCTTCAATATCAGGTGTATACTGCTGGACTTGGGCAGCCACGATATCAAACACCTGCCGCTCGGCGCGCTCAGTCGTATTCGCCGGTTCGCCGCTGTAAGGATAGATGTCGGCATCCTTCCATTCCTCCACGACTGAGCGAGCCCGCTCGGATGCACGCTCTCTGAAGTAAGCCTTGATCTCGTTGCGAGCTTCCTCGACAGCGACGGCGAGATCTGGATCGAGCTCCGCGAGGCCCGCGCGACCTTCGTTGTGGAGCGCTTCAACGTAGGCCGACTTTAGATAAGCGGAAAACGCGAAGCCTTGAACGTGGAAGCGGGCTTCCACCTGATCGAGCGGAAAACCATTTTGAGAACAAAGATAGAGGGTCCGCTTGGTATCAGCATGCCACTCAATCACGTGGAGCTTAACGGGATGGGATTGCCCGTCAGCGGTCGTGATCGGTGAAAGTGGAACTTTGTGCTGACTAGCAATAGCCTTCTCAGGGTCCAGTCGCTCGCCTGCCATAGCGATGCTGACAGCTTCGTAATTGATCAAGTAGAGAGCGAATGTCTCGGTTAGTTCTTGCAGTCCTTCGGGGCTCTCAAAAACCTTGAAGTCGCGCCGCAGGTCTGTGATCTCGACGATTACTCCAGTTTTTCGATTAGGGGCGGCTACGTCGGCGCTAATAGTCACGTCCTTGAGATCGGCCTCAAGAAGATCGATCTGGAAAGCTCGGTTTCCAGTCGGCGTTTCATAGCAAACCTTCCATCGCACGGATCGGCCAAGTGCGAAGGCCTTGTAGCGGCCGCGCCCTTCCTGACCGTGCACCATCCGCCCTTCGCGTTTAGTCTGCCGCGTGCTGCGCTTCCATGAACCGCCGAGATTGCCGAACAGTGCATTGGCGTCCTCGCGAGAGAAGCCCGTGCCATTATCATAGACAACAACCTTCGACATGCCTCCTGCGAGGTCGTCGTGTGCGAACTCGACGGTTACTTCCGTCGCATCGGCGTCCAGGCCATTCCAGATGATTTCGGCGAGAGCAGGTACGGCTTTCGCGCGCGTCTGGCGCGCTATGAAGTCGTCCTGCACTGCGACAGACACGTGCTCGGTGTTGGCCATAAATTCTCCCGCAGCCGTTTTGGCCGGTCAGGCAACGCCAAGCAAAGTTTACTGTCCATTCTGCTCCGACTGCCAGCGGCGCGCAAAATTCGCACAAACGTTCGCGGTGTGTCTTCGCGGCAAGACTTTCTGCTAACGTATTACGCCGCAAGTGGGGGAGTCACCTTGGTTTGTGTCGGATAGCGCCGCGTAGGCGCGAATCAACCGACTTGGACAGGTTTCGTGAACAGGATCCACTCGCTGGCGTCCACCTCCCAGTCCTCCTTCACAACCGGGCGGCGGGCGATCTCGCGGAAGCCTTTGGCGACATAGAGGCGGAGCGCATCCTGATGCGTGTCTTCGGCAATCAGGCTGATGGTGTCATGGCCGGCGGCAGCGGCAATCGTTTCAGCATGCGCGAGCAGCGCGCTGCCAAGGCCCTTGCCGCGGAACGCCTCGTAGGTGGCCAGAACGTTGAGGTACCAGGAGCCGGGGGCCATCGCTTCCAGCTCCAGCAGCGGCACGAACAGCGGCGGGGTGTCCGGCTCGATGGGGGCGGGCTCTTTTTCGGCGGCGTAGCCAAGAAGGCAGGCAGCGACGCTACCGTCCACTTCGGCAAGCCAGGCGTTGCGGTAGGAGAAATTGCCGGTCTCGCGTGCCGCGCGTTCTTCTCCCAGCGCCCAGGGATCACCCTGCGGGCCAACCGTCTTGCGCCAGAAATGCAGCGGCAAATTATCCGCCGCCATGTTGATGAAACGCACCAGATGCGGGGCATCCGATGCCCTGGCCGCGCGAATTTCCATGCCCGTTCCCCGTCCTTGCCCTGCGCCCCGGTCTCACGCCCGCGCGCCCTCCGTGATTGACTGATTTCGCTGCCCGGCACCAGCCCCTAAAGCGACAGCTTGTGCCAACAGTTTCGACAGCCGGGCGCCGGCGTCTGTGGTCCATCTTGCGCGGCGCGCGGGAGCCGCTTACCAGATATTCTGACCACCACGGCGCCGCATGAGGACAAAGATGAGCGATACGGTATTTCGTTTTCCCGCACCGGGCGAGGGGGCCATCACCACCGATCTCGACGGCTGGGTGAAGACCGACGGCAACCCGACGATGCGCTACTGGGTGCAGCATGCCTCGCTCGACGGCAGCATGATCTCCGGCACCTGGGAAGCGACGCCGGGCACGTGGCACGCCACCTACCAGTTCTATGAATTCGTCCACCTCATCGAAGGCCGCATCACCATTACCCCCGATGGCGGCGCGCCGGTGACGTTGACGCCCGGCGATGCTTTTGTCGTTGAGCCGACCTTCAAGGGCACCTGGACAATCGAGGAGCCGGTGCGCAAGCACTTCGCCATCAAGCTGAAGTAATCCGGTCCGGCCCTTTAACGCCGGCGCTTCGTGAGGATGCGGCACCCCATGACAGTCCCCGACCTGATCGTGATCAATGCCCGTGTCCTGACCATGGACCCGGAAAGCCCGCGCGCTGAGGCCGTGGCCCTTGCCGGCGAGTGCATCCTTGCGGTGGGCAGCACCGGCGAGATCGGGGCGCTGGCCGGGTCGGAAACCCGGATTATCGATGCGGCCGGGCGCACGGTGCTGCCCGGCTTTTTTGAAGGCCATGTGCATGTGGGGCTGGGCGGGGCGGACCTGACCCACCTGCATATCGGCCATCTGCATGGGGCCGAAGCTGTTGCCAAAGCCTTCCGCGACTTCGGCGCCGCCAACCCTGATATGAAGCTGTTGATGGCGCAGGAAGCGCATTACGGCATCCTCGATAAAGCCGCCACGCGCCATGACCTTGATGCGATGATTGCGGACCGCCCCATCGCGATGATGTCGCCCGATCTGCACACGGTCTGGGCCAACACGGCCGCGCTGGAAGCAGCGGGGTTGCTGCGGGGCGCGAAGACGCCGCCCGGCCATGAGGTGGTGATGGGGGCGGACGGGCTTGCCACCGGCGAGCTGCGCGAGTTCGAGGCCTTTGGTCCGCTGATCGCTTTTGCCGGGGAAGGGCGCATCAATCTGGGCATCGCCACGGGGGAGGAGCCTGACCCCTGGCCGACGGACGCCGAGCGCGCCGCCGACAAGGCGCTGCTTTTGAAGGGCATGCAGCATTGCGCCGCCCACGGCGTCACCAGCCTCGTCAACATGGATGGCAACCGCTACACGCTGGTGCTGCTGGCACAAATGCAGGCCGAGGGCAGCTTGCCGCTGCGGGTAAAGGTGCCGTTCCATTTCAAGCCGCATATGGGGATGGAGGCGCTGGAGCGTGCTTCTGCCATGGCGGCGGAGTTTGACGGCGACTGGATCAGCTCCGGCTTCGTCAAGATGTTCATGGACGGGGTGATCGACAGCCGCACGGCCTATATGCTGCGGGATTATGCCGACCAGCCCGGCCACCGCTCCGAGCCGCTGTTCCCGCCGCAGCGCTTCAACCAGATTGCCACGGAGATTGACCGGCGCGGCCTGCAGATCGCGGTTCATGCCATCGGCGACGGTGCGGTGCGCACGGTGATTGACGGGTACGAGGCGGCCCGCACCGCCAATGGCCGGCGCGACAGCCGCCACCGTATCGAACATATCGAGCTGATTGACCCCGCCGATGTGCCCCGGCTGGGCGCACTCGGCATCACCGCCAGCCTGCAGCCGCCCCATGTGCCGGGGGCGATGGATTTCCCGCCGCAGCCGACGCTCTCGCGCATCGGCAAGGCGCGGTGGGCGGATGCCTATCGCTGTCGCAGCCTGACCGAGGCGGGCGCCCCGGTTGCTTTTGCCAGCGACTGGCCGGTGGCGGATGTCTCGGTGCTGCGCGGCATATCGGCGGCGCTAACGCGCACACCCTATGAGGGGGCCAGCGACGAGCGCCTGGCGCTGATGGAGGTGCTGCGCGCCTACACCGCAGGCGGCGCCTGGGCGGCGCACCGGGACCATGTGACAGGCACCCTGCGCCCCGGCCTTGCCGCTGACCTCGTGATGCTGGGCGGGGATATCGAGGCCACGGAGCCGGGCGAAATTCCCGCTCTGGGCGTGGCCCTGACGATCTGCGGCGGGCGGATCATCCACGAGGGCTGAGGACGGAAGTGGCAGACCCCGCATCGTCAGCACGGCGCGGGGCCTCCATCGTATAATCCGGGACTGGTTCTGACCGTTGCCGTGGGCGACGAGGGCGTTCGGGCGGAGGTCCGGGTTAACCGCGGCCGCCGCCAGAAACCGGGGGCTGCTTACTGGTCCTTCCTGAACAGGTCCTGGAAGATCAGCGGCCCCCAGACGCGGTCCCGTGCATGGACCAGCCAGCCGCCTTCGCCGAGCCTGCCGAGATTGACCGGTGCGAAACCGAGCTGTCTGGCGAGATCGGCTACGGGCGCAATCGCCTCTTCCTGATCGCTCGCCAGAAAGACGACGCGATAACCGCCTTCAACGGCCGGGTCGCTTGCCAGCCTGGCCGCAGCCAGATGGTTGAAGCCTTTCACGAACTTTGCGCCGGGGAATGATCTTGCGGCGAACGCGGAGGAAGGCAGGTTTTCCAGCTCTTCTGCCGGAAGCAGCGCGTTCATCGCGTCGATGACCGTCTTGCCCTGCCAGTCCGGCAAGGCCTTCGCAACCTCCTGATGTTCCCCGAAGGGCACCGCGAGGATGATCGTGTGGGCGGTGAGTGCCTCCGCCAGCGATCTGGCGATGACTTTAGGGCCGATGGCCCGGGCCTGCGGCGCCAACGCTTCGGGAGGCCGGCGGCTGGCAACAGTCACTTCGATATTCTTGCGGGCAAAAGCGTGGGCGATGGCCTGGCCGATCTTGCCGAAGCCAATGATTGCGTAGCTCATGAGGTTTTTCCGATGTTGTATTGGGATTGAAATCGGGGTGCGGGGACGATGAGCCGACCGGAGCCCGGAGGAGGCCCGGCGACGCTCAGACCTGCGACATGCCGCCATCGACGACGAGGTCGATCCCTGTGGTGAAACGGCTGTCATCCGAGGCGAGGTAGAGCACCGCTGCGGCGATCTCCCGTGAAATGCCGAAACGGCCCAGCGGAACCAGCGAGACAAAAAAATCCGTCAGTTCCTTTGCAATTCCGGCAAAGGCAGCCGTGTCGCCGATAGCGCCCGGGCTGATGCTGTTGACCCGGATTTTCCGTTCCTTCAGGTCGTTCGCCCAGCTTCTCGCGAATGACCTGACTGCCGCCTTGGCGGCCGCGTAGAGGCTGGCACCGCCATAGCCTTTGAGGTGCGCGTTGGAGGCATTGAGGATGATCGATCCGCCATCCCGCAGCAGGGGCAGCGCCTTTTGTACGGTAAAGAGCGTGCCGCGAACATTGAGGCCAAGCGTGTCGTCGACCAGTTGCTCCGAGATCATTCCGATCGGTTTGTCGACTTCGCCGCCGCCTGCGCTCGCAAAGAGGATGTCGATCTGGCCCTTTTCGGATTTGACCGTTTCGTAGAGCCGGTCGAGATCGGCGAGATTGGCGGAATCCGCACGAACGCCCGTTACGTTGCGGCCAATGGTCTTTACCGCCGCGTCGAGGGCCTCCTGCCGGCGGCCGGTGATGAACACATGGGCTCCTTCTTCGACAAAAAGTTTTGCCGTCTCAAGGGCCATGCCGCTCGATCCGCCGGTAATGACGGCAACCTTGCCATCAAGCTTTCCCATGGCTTTTCCTTTCAGATTTAGTCTCTGACCACGCGGGGATTGTTTCCCCGAGAAGCTCAAGATGGGGCTGCCGGATCGGGGGATTGAGTACGGAAGGACGCATATCGGTGGTGCAGAAGTCATCCATTCGGGAGCGCGAGAACCGTGAGGGGCAGCCTATAGTTTTCGACACTGGACGGCGGTATTGATCTGAAGCCATGATGGTAAAGCTTCATAATATGTTCAGAAAACCTGATGTGCTGCGTCAGGAAACAGCTTTTGAAAGGGCACCTTTGCGGTGCCGAATTGCACCATGATTGACTGGGATGATGTCCGCTATTTTCTGGCCGTTGCCCGCGGGCATTCCGTCCGTGCGGCTGCCGGGCGCCTGGGAGTAAACCACTCGACCGTGCTGCGGCGTATTGCCCAGCTGGAAGAACATCTCGGTGCGCAGATGTTCGAGAAGTTGCCATCGGGCTACCGCCTGACTGTTGCGGGGGAAGAGGTGCTCGACCTTGCCATCCAGATGGAGGCATCTTCTCACCAGCTGGAGACGCGGGTTTTCGGGCGCGACCAGAGTGTCGGGGGCCTTCTCAGGGTGACACTGGCGCCGCCGCTGGTAACGCACCTGCTGATGCCGGACTTTGCCGATTTTGCGCGCCGGCACCCGGATATCGAGATGGAGATCCAGTCGTCAGGCGATCTGGCGAACCTCACCAACCGGGAGGCCGATATTGCGGTTCGTGTCGTTTATGACCGCAAGTCACTGCCGCTCAATCTTCATGGACTGAAGGGGCCGGATGTTTTTGGCGGGGTCTATATATCCCGTGATCTTCTGGCCGCGTGGCGAGCCAATGCTACGGAGCCCCTTCGCTGGATCGTCATCAGCATTCACGGAATCCCGGAGTGGGCCGATGCGGGCGAGGTTGGTGCGCCGGGGGTGCCGTTCAGGGTTACGGATGCGGGCTCGCAAATCGCTGCGGTTCGGCAGGGGATCGGGATAACGACACTGCCCTGTTTTGTCGGCGATGCCGATCCTTTGCTGGTGCGGGTGCCGGGCAGTAGCCTGCATCTGTACGGAACGCTCTGGATGTTGACGCAAGGGGAAACCCGCAAGACAAAGCGCGTACGGCTTTTTACAGAGTTCCTGTCCGGCAGGCTGGCTGTTCACGCCCCGCTTGTCTCGGGGCTTTCTTCGCCGCAAGAGTGACGCCCCCGCGCCTGTTGCACTATTCGCCGGCAGTGAGCGGGCAGTCCCGGGCTTTCCCATGTTGCAGTTTCCGGCCCGATGCCGCAGATAGACCTCGCTTGCCCGGCCCCGGTGCAAGCACCTGCATTTATCATCCGCCAGGACCCCATGTTTCGTCTCGACAACATCAGCAAGCAGAACGGCCACCAGCTCCTGTTCATTGACGCCTCCATGGGCGTGCAGAAGGGGGAGAAGGTCGGGCTAGTCGGGCCGAACGGGGCGGGCAAGACCACGCTCTTTCGCATGATCACCGGCCAGGAACCGCCGGATGACGGCATCGTGGTGATCGAGCCGGGGCGGACCATCGGCTATTTCAGCCAGGATGTCGGCGAGATGTCGGGCCAGAGCGCGGTTTCCGCGGTGATGGATGGCGTTGGTCCCGTCAGTGCGTTGATGGCCGAGATGGCGGCGCTTGAGGCCGCCATGGTCGATCCGGATCAGGCGGACGATATGGACGCGCTCATTACCCGCTACGGCGAGGCACAGGAGCGTTTTGAGGAGCTGGACGGGTATGCGCTGGAAGCAAGGGCGCGCGAGGTGCTGGCCGGCCTGAGTTTCAGCCAGGAACGCATGGACGGCGATGTCGGCCTGCTCTCGGGCGGATGGAAGATGCGTGTTGCGCTTGCCCGCATCCTGCTGATGCGCCCCGACGCCATGCTGCTTGACGAGCCCAGCAACCACCTTGATCTTGAAAGCCTGATCTGGCTGGAGGCCTTCCTCAAGGCCTATGACGGCGCGCTGCTGATGACCTCGCATGACCGTGCCTTCATGAACCGCATCATCGGCAAGGTGGTGGAGATCGACGGAGGCACGCTCACCACCTATTCCGGCGATCTTGATTTTTACGAGCAGCAGCGCGCGCTCGGCGAAAAGCAGCGCCAGGCGCAGTTCGAGCGCCAGCAGGCCATGCTCGCCAAGGAAATCAAGTTCATCGAGCGCTTCAAGGCGCGTGCCTCGCACGCCGCGCAGGTGCAGAGCCGGGTGAAGAAACTCGACAAGATCGAGCGTATCGAGCCGCCGCGCCAACGCCAGACGGTGCAGTTCGAGTTCCGCAGCCCGCCGCGCTCGGGCGATGATGTGCTGACGCTCAAGGGCGTGCACAAGGGTTATGGCGCCCAGCCGATCTATGCCGATCTGGATTTCCTCGTGCGCCGCAAGGAGCGCTGGTGCGTTCTGGGTGCCAACGGCGCCGGTAAATCAACGCTGCTGAAGCTTGTGGCGGGCGCGGTGGAGCCCGACGAGGGCACCGTCACCATCGGCGCCAGCGTGAAGATGGGTTATTTCGCCCAGCATTCCATGGATTTGCTGGAGGGCGACGAGACGATTTTCGAAACCCTGATGAATGCTTTTCCGCAGGCCGGGCAGGGCGCGCTGCGCACGCTGGCGGGCTGCTTCGGTTTTTCCGGCGATGATGTGGAAAAACCCTGCCGCGTGCTTTCGGGCGGCGAAAAGGCGCGCCTCGTCATGGCGATCATGCTGTTCGATCCGCCCAACCTCTTGGTGCTGGACGAACCGACCAACCATCTCGACATGGCGACCAAGGAAATGCTGGTGGCGGCACTGGCGGATTTTGAAGGCACCATGCTCTTCGTCTCGCATGACCGCCATTTCCTTGGCGCCCTCTCCAACCGCGTGCTGGAACTGACGCCCGAGGGCATTCACAAGTACGACGGCGGTTATAGCGAGTATGTGGCCAGCACCGGCCAGGAAGCCCCGGGGCTGCATCCGGGTGGGTGATCCCCGGATGGCTGATCAAGGTGTTTCTGGCAGAAGGGATCAGCCCGGAATTTCGGGCACCTCTATCGCCTCGCCAATCGCATAAAAATGCCCGCCGGCCACATAATGCAGGCTGCGCAGGGCCGGGTCGGCGGTTTCAAACTGCCAGTGGCCGTCACGGAATACCCGCTCATCCGCCCAGGCACCGGTCACTTCCGCGATGAACAGATCGTAGCGGCTCTGGTTGTGAGGTTCCGGGACCAGGCGGCAGGCAAGCCATGCCGAGCAGCCGGCCACGAACGGCAGGTCGCCGTCGAGCGCCACCAGTTCGACACCGGTCCTCGCCAGCTTTTGCGGGTCGTCCCCCAGGCTGATCGAGCCGACGGCATGAACGAGTTCTGCCTGGCTGGCGACCGGCACCTGAACCACAAAAGTGCCGGCGTCTTCCACCAGCGCCCGCGTGTAGACGCTCTTGTCGAGCACCACCATCAGCTTGGGCGGATCAAAATCGAGCGCACAGACCCAAGCGGCGGCCATCACATCGGTTTCGCCGCCGTAGCGTGCCGAAATGAGCGCCGTCGGCCCGTGATTGATAAGGCGATAGGCCTTTTCCAGCGGAACCGGGCGGATCGGGGAGCTCATGGGGCTTACCCTGTTTTCAATCAATCTCCCCAGCGGTCTAGCCGGGGGACTGGCCTAGTTCAATCGTCTTCGGACGAGGGTAGTCGTGCCGAATACAATCGAGGCCGCCCGAGTGCATAGGTAGAAGGGCAAAGTTCCGCCTTGGGAAGCTGTGTGAGCACAAACGCTCCCCAAGGCACTGGTCTCTAACGTGCGGTGCACGAGGTTTTATGATTTTTAACGAGTCTCTTCAGTTCGCGGCTGTCTTGTAGGTAGCTGTGTACTGGCAGGCATTTTCGGAAAGGCGATCCAGCATGGCATTGTCCTGAGCACCAAAGGTCCAGGCGCCGCTCATTGCTGCGGCCTTGGCGTAAAAGACGGGTTGAGCCAGTACAGTGTCGTCTTTTGCGCTCTTGTAAGTAACCTGCATCTGAACGGCCGAGCTACCAGCCAGCGCACCGAGCCAAATTCTGGCTCCCACCGACACTTTCTTTCCATTGAGGATCGTCGGTTCCAGCACCAGCGCCGTTGGGTTGGACTTTGCGGCCTCTTCGCTATAGGCACCGACCGCGCCGAGCGTTTCTGAAAGGCATTTTTCCAGACCACGCTGCACTTGAGCCGCAGCCTCCGGAGGGAAATCCTGCGGTGTTTGGTTCGTCAGAGGTTTGAGCAGGACCGGTGTGAACTGCCCGAAGGCGGCTGAGGGCGGCGTTTGGGTAGCATCCATTGGCTGGATATTGGTTGCGCAGGCTGTGAGCAGCAAAAATGCCGAGAGGCTACCGGCCCGCTTTGCGGTTGTGGCTTGCAGTCCGATTTTTTTCCAAAACATTTTAATGACTTGCCTCTGCAAAGAAAAACAATTAGCAAGATAATACTCACTATTTTTCCGTGTGGAAGCTATACATTTTTCTCCTGATTGCTGTTGCTGCGTGGCTGGAAAACGCCCTAAGCGCTAACCCCGGGGCGCGAAGAGATGCTCTCCCACCCCAGGGCTCTCGAGATCGCCGTAAACGCCGTCCGCGGGCTTCAGATATGCACCCCGCCCGCCACTTCGATACGCTGCGCATTCACCCAGCCGAAATCGTCGGAGAGCAGGCCGGCGATGACCGGGCCGACATCTTCCGGGCCGCCAACGCGGCCGAGGGCGGTGTGGGAGGCGACGAGTTTGTTGACCTCCGGATTGTCGCGCACGATGCCGCCGCTGAAATCCGTGGCGATGGCGCCGGGGGCGACGACATTGACGGCGATGCGGCGCGGGGCGAGCTCCACCGCCATGTTGCGCGTCAGCCCCTCGACGGCCGCCTTGATCGGTCCGTACCCGATACGGCCCGGCATGGCAAAGCGGGCAAGGCCGGAGGAGATGTTCACGATCCGCCCGCCATCCTTCATCAGCGGCAGCAGCTTCTGGGTCAGGAAGAGCGGGGCCTTGAAGTGGACGGCATAGAGCGCATCCATCTCCGCTTCCGTGATCGCCTCCAGCGTGGCGGCTGAAGAAATGCCGGCATTGTTGACAAGATAGTCGAACTGCCCGGCGCCCCAAGCCGCGAGGGTGTTGCGCACGGTATCGGCAAAGACACCGAAGCTCTCAATCTTGCCGGCATCAAGCTGCAGGGCCTGCGTCCGGCCTCCGGCTTTGGCGGCAAGGTCAACCACCTTGTCTGCTTCAGCACGGTTGCTGTTGTAGGTGAAGATCACCTGTACGCCGCGGGCGGCGAGGCGCAGGACGGTATCGCGCCCGATACCGCGGCTGCCGCCGGTGACAATGGCGATGCGGTTCTGGTTGGTTTCAGTCATCAGGGTTCTCCTTTTCCGGATTACCAGATGGACCCGATAACTGTTCTGGATAAGATGGTTATAAGGGAACAGGTCGTACGACAGGGCGAACGGAATGGCGGATTTTGCTGGTGTAGAGGCTTTCATCGCAGTGGCACGGGCAGGCGGGTTTCGTCTGGCGGCCCGTGCGACAGGACAAAGCGCCTCCAGCCTCAGCGATGCGGTAAAGCGGCTGGAGGCGCAGATGGGGGTGCGCCTCCTGAACCGGACTACACGCACGGTGACGGTCACTGAAGCCGGCGCGCGTATTCTCGCCCGGCTCACGGCGGCGATGGCCGAGTTCGATGCGGCGCTGGATGTTGCCAATGATTACCGCGCGCTGCCGAACGGCCGGCTGAAACTCAATGTGCCGGTCAACGCTGCCCGGCTGATGCTGCCGCGCATTCTGCCGCCCTTCTTCGCCGCTTATCCCGACATTCAGGTGGAGGTGGTCGTCACCACCAGTTTTGTCGATATCCTTGCCGCCGGCTGTGACGCCGGCATCCGGTATGGCGAGCGGCTGGAAAAGGACATGATCGCCGTGCCCATCGGCCCGCGCCGCCAGCGTTTTGCTAACGCTGCCGCGCCAGCCTATCTTGAAAAGCACGGGATGCCGCAGCATCCCTCGGAACTTCTGGCCCATGCCTGCCTTGCCGGCCGGTTTGACAGTGGCGCGCTTTCTACCTGGGAGTTCGAGCGGGAGGGCGAGGTGGTGCGCATCGAGCCCGGAGGGCCACTCATCGTGCAGTCGGGCGCGGTAGACCTTGCTTTGGCAGCAGCGGTTGCCGGCAGCGGCATTGTTCAGCTTTTTGAAGAATGGCTGCAGCCGGCTTTTGCAGGCGGGGAACTGGTGCCGGTGCTGGAGCCATGGTGGCCGGCTTTTCCGGGGCCGTTCCTCTATTATCCGGGCCGCGAACACACCCCTGCGCCGCTGCGTGCCTTCATCGACTTTACGCGGCAGTATCGCTGGTGAGGCCAGGCAGAAAAATCGGTTCACCGGGTGTCGGATAACCCCCGGCTGGTTCGTCGTTCCGGTATCAGGCCACCAAGGCCACTTTTATCCGGGAGAACGCATCATGCGGGTCATGGTTCTGGTCAAGGCGACGGAAGACAGCGAGAAGGGTTTTGAGCACAGCGCCGAAACGCAGGCGATGATGGAAGCGATGGGTAAATATAATGAGGAGCTGATCAAGGCCGGCATTCTCAAGGATGCGGACGGTCTCAAGCCTTCTTCAGAAGGCAAGCGCATCGCCTTTGATGGCGCCGGCCGCACCGTCATCGACGGGCCGTTTGCCCAACCGCGCGAACTGGTTGCCGGTTTCTGGCTGTGGGAAGTGAAGGACATGGCGGAGGCGGTGGCCTGGGTCAAACGCTGCCCCAACCCGATGCCGGGGCCGAGCGAGATCGAAATCCGGCCGCTTTACGAGATGGAAGATTTGATGCCGGGTGCGGGCGGCTGAACGCGGCGCATTTCCAGCCTCAATACCGCGCCATGCGCCCCAGATAGATCGACAGCAGCTGCATCTGCGAGGAGATGCCGAGTTTCCGGTACACATTACGCCGGTGCACCTTCACCGTGCCGGTCGAGATGTCGAGCTTGAGGCTGATGGATTCCGAGGAGTGGCCTTGCAAAACAAGGTCCACGATGGCTGTCTCGCGCGGGGTGAGGTTCAGCTCGCGCCACACCGCATCGGCGGGCTCAAGGGCCGGTTTGGATTCCGCTGATTTGCGGCGTTTACCCTTGAGAGCTGTGCCATTGCCACCGCTGCCGGCGGAGGTTGCGGCCAGTTGGGCATCGAAGCGGGGGCCGAGGCCGGACCAGAACTGCCTTACAAAACTAGTGACCAGAGGCTCCACCTGCCTGAGCAGGGAAAATTCGGCAGGCGGGAAGGGGCCGGTCTGGCGTTTGCGCATCAGCGACAGCACCAGAGTGATGTCGCCGTCGCCGTCCTGCAGCGGGACGAAGAAACCGATCTCCTCGGCAAGGCCGGTCTGGTCGTAATAACTGCGGTAATATTCGCTGGAAAAGAAGCGGTCGGGCGCCAGCTCCTTCATGCGAAACAGGCCTTCGCGGCGGGCGCGGGCGGTGTGGTAAAACGGGTCGAGCAGATAGGGGCCGGCCTGATAGAGCGTCACATAGATGATGTTCTCCTGCTCATCGAACGTCTTGTAGAGGTCGATGGGCCGTTCCTTGCCGCGATAGGCAAATACCACCACATGGTCGAACCGCGCCAGCGCCGCCATCATGCGCTGAAAGGTCTCACCCGTTTCGCGGTCGCTCATTTGCGCCCGTCCCAGCGTGCCGGCAAAGGCCTGAAACAGGGCGGGCAGGTCGAGTTTCATTGTTTTTCATCCACTTCGCAGGCGCAGCATCCGGCCATAAGGTTCTACTCCCTGCAAGGCGGTTTTTTCGCAGAAGTACCCCTTGTGAGGTATATACAGTCATAAAAGCTAAAACTTACCCTCTGTTTCACTACGGTGGCACAGGCAGCAACAGACTGCCGCTACAGACCAGCCGCAGGGAACAGACATGGCGCTCACGTCCTCGAACGATATCGAGTTCCGCTCGGTCACCAAAAAATATGGTGCCCTGACGGCGGTCAGCGATATCAATCTCAGCATTTCCAAAGGCGCCTTCCTGGCGCTGCTGGGTCCTTCCGGCTGCGGCAAGACCACGTGCCTGCGTATGATCGGCGGCTTCGAGCAGCCGAGCGAGGGCACCATCCATATCGCCGGGCGGGAGATGAACGGTGTTGCGGCCTATCACCGGCCGGTCAACATGGTTTTCCAGCACTACGCGCTCTTCCCGCATTTCAATGTCGAGCAGAACGTCGCCTACGGCCTGCGCCAGATGCGTCCGCGCCTGTCCCGTGCAGAAATCTCGCGCCGGGTCGGGGAAGCGCTGGCGATGGTGCGGCTTGACGGGTTTGCCGGCCGCCGCATCCATGAAATGTCGGGTGGGCAGCAGCAGCGCGTGGCGCTTGCCCGCGCCATCGTCAACCGGCCCTCGGTGCTGCTGCTGGATGAGCCGCTGGCCGCGCTCGACAAGAAGCTGCGCACCGCCATGCAGATCGAGCTGCAGACGCTGCAACGCGAGCTCGGCATTACCTTCGTTCTGGTAACGCATGACCAGGAAGAGGCGCTCTCGATGGCGGATACCGTCTGCGTGATGAGCGCCGGGCGTATCCGTCAGCTGGGCGCTCCGCAGGAAATCTATGACCGGCCGGCCGATCTTTTCGTGGCGGATTTTGTCGGCAAGACCAACCGGATTGAGGCGGTGGCGGAAGCGGGCGGCACGGTGCTGCGCCTTGCTGACGGTTCCGCCATGTCATCAAGCGCCCATTCCACCGGGGGCGGGGCCGGCGTGCCGAACGGCAAGGTCACCATCGCCATCCGGCCGGAGAAGATGCGCATGAGCCGCGCGGCCGCGCCGGGCCCGGCCTTCAAGGGCCGCGTCACTCACCGCATCTTCCTCGGCTCCGTTACCGAATATGCCGTCGCCGTGCCGGGCCTTGGCGATTTCCTCGTGACCGAGGATCGCAACGGCCTTGCCACCGACAACATGGTTTCCCCCGGGGAGGAAGTCTTCCTCGGTTTTCCGCCAGAAGCAGCTCACGTCTTTCCAGTTCAACAACCATAAACCAGAACAGGGGCAAGCATCATGAGCAAGGACTACAAGGATAATCTGCCGATCACGCCGCGCGCCTTTATGGAAGAGTTCATGCGCCTCAAGCGCGGCTCCGTGACCCGCCGGCATTTTCTGGGTGTTACCGGCCTTGGTGTGGCAACCGGGGTGATGTCGGGTTTCCCCGGCACCTTCTCCAAGTCGGCTTATGCCGCCGATCTCGGCACGCGCATGTCGATTGCCACCTGGCCCAACTATCATGATCCGGCGACGTTCGAAAATTTCACCGCCGCCACCGGCGTTGCCGTCGACGTCAATGTCTTCGGCTCCAATGAGGAGATGCTGGCCAAGCTTCAGGCCGGCGCCTCGGGCTGGTCGCTCTTCGTGCCGACCAATTACACCATCTCCACCTATCACAAGCTGGATCTGATCGAGGAACTCGACCTTTCCAAGCTGCCGAACTTCTCCAGCGCCACGGAAAATCCGCGCTTTACCAAGGAAGGCCAGATCGGCGGCAAAACCTATGCGGTGCCGAAGAACTGGGGCACTACCGGCTTTTCCGTCAACACCTCCAAGATCAAGACGAAGCTCACCAGCTGGAAGGATTTCTTCGAGATCATCCAGACGGAGGCCGATGGCCGCGGCATGGTGCATGACTATCAGCTGACCACCATCGGCAGCGCGCTGGTCTCCCTCGGGCTCGATTTCAATTCCATCAAGCCGGAGGATCTCGCCAAGGCCGAGGAACTGCTGATCAAGGTCAAGCCGCACCTCTTTGCCATCAATTCCGACTACCAGCCCTCCATGCGCTCCACCGACGCCTGGATCACCATGTGCTGGACCAATGACGGCGACCAGATGAACCGCGACATGCCGGAGATCGCCTATGTGCTCGGCAAGGATGGCGGTGAAATCTGGACCGATTATTACGCCATCCCCAAGGATGCGCCGAACAAGGCCGCCGGCTACGCGCTGCTCAACTTCCTGATGGATCCGAAGGTGGCGGTGAAGGAACACATCGCCAACGGTGCGCCGACCACCGACAGCCGCGTGATGTCGCTGCTGCCGCCGGAAGTCACCGCCGACAAGATCGTCTATCCGGACGAAGCCGCGCTGACGCCGCTGGAATTCGGCGCCGCCGTCACGCTGACCGATCCGGGCCGCGCCGAGCTGATGGCCCGCTTCAAGTCGGCCTGATCCCAAAAAGCCACGGGTTACCCGGCGCCTTGTCCCGACGTTTGAAGGGGCAGGGCGCCGGGCCCTGGCCTACCAGAAAACGCTCCCTGACGATTTCTCTTTTGCTGGAAGACCGATGCCGCTCAAGCCGCAGACGAGGCACAAGCTTGTAACCGCCCTGCTGCTGGGGCCGGCGGGGCTGTGGCTGTTCTTTTTCCTCGTGCTGCCCTTCATCGCCATTCTGGTGTTCTCCGTGGGCAAACGCGGGCCGGTGGGCGGTTATGCGCCGGCCTTTACCTTCGAGCAGTTCGCCAATCTCGGCACCCGCGCCGCCGCCTTTGTCAATACGCTGGAGCTGGCACCGGTCGGGGCTTTTTCCTGCCTGCTGGTGGCCTATCCGGTTGCCTATTACCTCGCGGTGAAGGTGAACCCGCAGCGCCGGCTGCTGCTGCTGTCGCTGGTGGTGGCGCCGTTCTGGACCAGCCTTTTGATGCGCACCTACGCCTGGATGTACCTGCTGGGCGGGCGCGGCATTCCGCATCTGCTGGAGCTTGTCGGCATCGAGAATGTGCGGCTCATCAATACGCCCGGCGCGGTGCTGCTGGGCATCGTCTATGGCTATCTGCCGCTGATGATCATGCCGATCTATGTCAGCCTCGAAAAACTCGACCGCAAGCTGCTGGAAGCTTCCTACGACCTTGGTGCCAAGCCGATCGGCACCTTCTTCCGGGTCACGCTGCCGCTGTCTCTGCCGGGCGTGATGACGGGTTTTGCCCTCGTCACCATCCTCCTGCTGGGTGAATACCTGATCCCGCAGCTCCTGGGCGGCGGCAAGGTGTTCTTCATCGGCAATGCGCTGGTCGATCTGTTCCTGCAATCGCGCAATTGGCCGTTCGGCTCGGCCATCGCGGTCACGCTGGTGGCGGTCGTGGTGGTCATCCTCACCATCGCCATGCGCCTTACCTGGCGTATCGCCGGCACCCGCAAGGTGGATCTCGTCTGATGCGCGCGCTTGTTACAGCCGTTTACCTCTTCCTCTACGCGCCCATTGCGCTTGTGGTGCTGTTCTCCTTCAATGCCGGGCGCAGCGCGGTCCAGTTCACCGGCTTTTCCGCTGACTGGTACGGCAAGGCACTTTCCAATGTGCTGCTGATGGATGCGCTGAAGAACAGCCTTCTCATCGCGGCCACCTCCGCCATTCTCGCCGTTGTTTTCGGCACCATGGCAGCGATGGGGCTGGAGCGGCTGGGCGCGCGCATGCGAGCCCTTTTTGACGGACTGCTGGCTGCCGCCATTGTGGTGCCGGGCGTTGTCATCGGCATCGCCACGCTGGTGGCGCTGGTGCAGCTGTTCGATGTCCTCAACCCGCTGCTGGCGGGCCTCTGGCCGGGGCAGGAGGCGCCGAAGCTGCAGCTGGGTTATGGCTCCATCATCGCCGCGCACGGGCTTTTCACCATGGCGCTCGTCACCATGATCGTTAAGGCGCGCATCGCCAGCCTTGGCCGCGATATCGTCGAAGCCTCAAGCGATCTTTACGCCTCGCCGCTCACCACCTTCCGCGAGATCGTGCTGCCGCAGATCCTGCCGGCGGTGCTGGCGGGCTTCCTGCTCGCCTTCACCTTCTCTTTCGACGATTTCATCATCGCCTTCTTCGTCGCCGGATCGAAGACGACGCTGCCCATCTACATCTTCGCCTCGATCCGCCGGGGCGTGACACCTGAAATCAACGCCGTCGCCACCATGGTGCTCGGGGCATCGCTGCTGATGATCCTGATCGCCCGTTTCCTGATGCGCGAAAAAACAACAAGGTAAGCGGGAAGAACAAATGATCCTCAAAGATCGTGTCGCCATCGTCACCGGCGCAGGCTCGGGCATTGGCCAGGGCGGTGCCCGCATCATGGCAAGGGAAGGGGCCCATGTCGTGGTGGTGGATATGAACCCCGCCCGCGCGGGCGAGACGGTAGCGCTCATAACCGGCGAAGGCGGCTCGGCCGAGGCGCTGGCGCTGGATGTGACGGATGATGCCGCCCTGGAAGCTGGCATCGCCTCCGTGCTTGCCCGTTATGGCCGTATCGACATTCTGCACAACCATGCCGGCGCGCAGGTCGCGGGCGATCTGGAGCAGGTGGCCGTTGAAGGTTTCGACAAATCCTGGGCGCTTAATGTGCGCGCGCATTTCATGGCGGCGCGGCTGGTGATGCCGGCCATGAAAGCGGCGGGCAAGGGCGTTATTCTCAACACCTCCTCGTCCTCCGGCGTGCTCTATGACCGCGAGATGATCGCCTACACCACCTCCAAACATGCCGTCATCGCCATGACGCGGCAGATGGCGGGCGATTATGCGAAGTTCGGCGTGCGGGTAAACGCGCTTTGCCCCGGCTGGGTGGATACGCCTTTCAATCAGCCCTTCATCGCCCAGATGGGCGGTCGCCATGCCATCGAGGCCTATGTGGCCGACAAGGTGCCGCTCGGCCGCTGGGCGGCGGTGGAGGAGATTGCTGAGCCCATCCTGTTCCTGGTCTCCGACCGCTCTTCCTACATGACCGGCCAGATCCTCGTGGTGGATGGCGGGGAGACCATAGTTTAGAGCGGGTTCAGGGCAGGCGGTTCCCGGCCGCCTGTCGCCCGTTTGAAAAAGCTACTTCAGATAGGCATCCGGCATCAGCATATGGGCCAGATAATTGAGGCTCGTCTCCAGCTGCGCCCGTTCCGCAGAGCCGCCAAGACACAGGCGGACATGCTCGTCCGGCGGCCCGCCCACCGTGAAGGCATCTGACGGGATGATGCCGATATGGCGTCCTGCCATGTTGGCAATCACATCGGCCCGGCTTGCCCCGGGGGGCAGCCTCAGCCAGATGTTGAAGGCATTCTCCGCGCCAAGGAAATCCAGCCCCTCCAGCGCCTCGCGGGCGATCTGCTGGCGCAGCGCGGTTTCCTTGCGCACAAAACGGCGGATAAGGTCCGCGGTGCCGTCCTCGATCCAGCGTGTTGCCAGCGCCATGGAAAGCGGCGACGGCATGACGGAGAGGGCCTTTATCGATTGTTCCAGCGCCAGCGTATGCTTGGCCGATGGCGTCACCGTATAGGCAAGGCGCAGTCCGGCGCCGATACATTTGGCGAGGCCGCCAATATACCAGGTGAGATCCGGCGCAGAGGCCGCAATCGGTGCCGGTGCGCGTTCCGGGATGAAGCCGTAGGCATCATCCTCGATCAGCGGCAGGCGATATTCCGCGATGAGCTGGGAAATCTCCAGCCGGCGCTTCGTCGGCATCGTGACGGTTGTGGGGTTCTGCAGCGTGGGATTGAGATAGAGCATGCGGGGGGCGTGCTCCTTTATCGCCGCTTCCAGCGCCTCCGGCAGGATGCCGTCCCCGTCCATCTCAATGCCGACGAGCCGGATACCCAGCCGCTGGGTGATGGCGCGGATACCGGAATAGGTGATCCTTTCGCAAAGGACCACATCGCCCGGCTCGGCCACCAGGGACAGGATGGCCGCCATCGTGGCATGCGCCCCGGGGGTGACCGCGATCCGCTCCAGCCTCGGCACCAGTCCGCGCAGGGAAAGCCAGCTTGAGGCGACGGTCCGGTCCTTTTCGCCGCCAAGGGCGGATTGGTAGCGCAGCAATGGTACCAGGTTGGCCGAGACATAACCTAGTCCTTCGCGCATCCGCTCCAGCAGCGCCGGATCAGTCGGCTCCGGCGGCATGTTCATCGACAAATCTTCGCCCGAAGTGCGTGCCGGGTCGGGCTGCGCAGCCGGGGCGGCTGTCTCCGATACAAAGGTGCCCCGTCCGACGTGGCTGTTCACGAGCCGGCGGGCCTGCGCCTCGGAATAGGCGCGGGAGACGGTGGTGAAATCGATGCCGAGATGCGCAGCCAGCTGGCGCTGGGGAGGCAGGCGCTGTCCGGGCTTCAGCAGGCCGCTGCGGATGTCATCGGCAATGGCATTGGCAATCGAGAGGTAATGCGGGGTGCCGTCATTTCGTATTTCCGGGGTCCAGTTCGCCATGCAAGTCCCGATGCCCTGTGTCACGTGAGGTGGAATCGTAGCGCAATGTATGGATCAATTTTGATGCCGATTCCATGATAAATCTCAGGATGAGTGGCTGTTTTTGTATCTTTAGATGCCTGTTTTGCACGCTTTTCGCCGAAATCGTAGGCATGAGGCGGTAATTTGATGGAATTATTGTATGTATATTGAACTGTAATTTGACGGGCTAAATGGTGCGACATATCCGATTCACTGTGGACAGCAAGGAGAGTGACATGCCCGCAGTGACGCAGCCCGCCCATAAGGATGGCGACTTTTTTGTGAACTATGAGGAAAAGGTTTTTGAGGACGTGAAGGCCGAGGCCGGGGAGAAGGCGCTCGTTACCTTCCATACGGTGGCCTTTGAGGGATCCATTGGTCTCGTGAATATTCTCAATGCCATCCGGCTGAACCGGAAAGGCTATGAAACGTCGATCCTGCTTTATGGCCCCGGTGTCACGCTGGGTATCCAGCGCGGATTTCCCACGCTGGGAGACGAGGCGTTTCCGGGGCATCAGAACTTCGCGGTCAACCTCAAGAAGTTCATGGGCGAGGGGGGCAAGGTCTATGCCTGCCGGTTCGCCCTGCAGGCCCTGTACGGTCATGGTGAGCCGTCCCTGCTGCCCGGCATCACGCCGATTGCACCGCAGGATGTGCTGGATTGCATCCTCATCCACAAGAAGGCCAATGCAGTCATCCTCGATACCTGGACCGTTTGACCCTCGGCTGACGGGGGTCGCCGGAAGCGGCCCCCGTCAATGCGGCCGGTATTGTGTCGGATTGATCGGATAGGAAGGAACTTCACCTGATGAGAACCGACACGGTTCGTGCCGCCGCCGTTCAGATTGCTCCGGATCTCTCCGGCCGCGCCGGAACCATGGAGCGGGTGCTCAATGCGATTGCCGAAGCCGCCGGAAAGGGCGCCGGCTTCATCGTCTTTTCCGAAACCTTCGTCCCCTATTATCCCTATTTTTCCTTTGTGTTACCGCCGGTACAGCAAGGTGCGCCGCACCTTGAGCTTTACGAGGAAGCGGTTGTGGTCCCGTCGCCCGAGACCGAGGCTGTTGCCCAGGCAGCGCGCCGGTTCGGCGCCGTCATTGTGCTGGGCGTCAATGAGCGGGACCACGGCTCGCTCTACAATACCCAGCTGATTTTCGATGCCACCGGCGAGTTGGTGCTGAAACGCCGCAAGATCACCCCGACCTATCACGAGCGCATGGTCTGGGGGCAGGGCGATGGCGCAGGGCTCAAGGTGGTGGATACTGCCGTCGGCCGGGTTGGTGCGCTCGCCTGCTGGGAGCATTACAACCCGCTTGCCCGCTATGCGCTGATGAGCCAGCACGAGGAAATCCACGCAGCGCAATTTCCCGGAAGCCTCGTCGGGCCAATTTTCCGCGAGCAGATCGAGGTCACGATGCGCCACCACGCGCTCGAGGCCGGCTGTTTTGTCGTCAACGCTACCGGTTGGCTGAGCGAGGAACAGATCGCTTCCATCCATCCGGACGAAAAGCTGCAGCGCGGCCTGCGGGATGGCTGCATGACCTGCATCGTCTCCCCCGAAGGACGACACCTTGCCCCGCCGCTGACCGAGGGCGAGGGGATGGTGGTGGCCGATCTGGACATGCGGCTCATCACCAAGCGCAAACGCATGATGGACAGCGTCGGCCACTATGCGCGGCCGGAACTGCTGCATCTGGTCCACGACACGCGCGAGGCTTCGACAAGACATGTTTTCGGCACTGCCGACGAGGTCGGACCGCCTGAAGGGCGGACGATGCCGGCAGAGTTGTCAGAAAAGGAGTACGGCAGTGTCTAATTCCGATCTGATTAACGAAATGCAGACCCGCGGGGTCAGGCTCATCAATCCCCGCGCGGGGCATGAGAGCCGCCGCGGCGGGGCCGGGCCTTCCGACCACAAGGCCGTGATCGTCGGCGACAAGACCGTGATGATCCCGGTACATACCGCCCCGGCCTTTGAAAGCCCCTTCGTGGTTGGCGAGCCCGATGCAGCCGGTGTCTCCCGCGTCTTGCGCGACGGCGCCGAGGTGGCTGAGGTGCGTTTCCCCGGCCGGCCGCGCTTTTACGATCTGAAGACGGCAGACGGTATTCCCTATAGCCACATTGCCACCCTGCATTCCCGCAATGTGCTGGCAACGACGGTGCTGCAGACCTGTATCCGCTATGAAAGCCGCAAGAAAACCTGCCAGTTCTGTGCGATCGGGCAGAGCCTGTCGGCCGGGCGGACAATTGCGCACAAAACACCGGAGCAACTTGCAGAAGTTGCCAAAGCGGCGGTCGAGCTGGATGGCATCGAGCATATGGTGCTCACGACCGGCACGCCCCCCGGCTCCGATCGCGGTGCCGCCGTGCTGGCTGAAAGTGCCCGCGCCATCAAGGCCGCCGTCAATCTGCCGATACAGGGGCAATGCGAGCCGCCGGACGATGATGCCTGGCACCAGCGTATGGCCGATGCCGGTATCGATACGCTCGGAATGCATATCGAGGCGGTGACGCCCGAAGTCCGTGCCCGGATCATGCCCGGCAAGGCATCGGTGCCGCTCAGCAAGTATTTCAGCTCGTTCGAGGCGGCGGTGAAGGTCTTCGGGCGTGGGCAGGTTTCTACCTATATCCTCGCCGGGCTCGGCGACAGCGCCGAGGCCATCCTCGAGATATCTCAGAAACTCTGCGCTATCGGGGTCTATCCATTCGTTGTGCCGTTTGTGCCGATTTCCGGCACTCCGCTGGAGAGCCATCCTGCCCCCAGCGCCGCTTTCATGGCCTCCATCCTGCGCCCGCTGGGCGAGATGATCGTCGCTGCGGGCATGCGTTCGGAGGAAATCAAGGCTGGCTGCGGGCGCTGCGGCGCCTGCTCTGCACTCTCCACCTACGAAAAATTCAAGGTGGCATGATGAGCGGTACCGTGCAGCCTTTCCGCTCTCCGGGCTATTTCATCCGCGCGGCAACCATGCCGTGGGAAGCTGCCGGCGCCTCTGATCTGCGCCGGCGGGTATTTGTTGAAGAACAGGGCATCTTCAAGAACCACGACCGCGACGATATCGACATGATCGCCACGCATCTGGTGGCGCTCAGCACCTGTGCGCATGAAGCGGACGGTGTCGTTGGCACTGTGCGCATTCATGAAGCCGAAAAAGGCGTGTGGTGGGGCTCGCGTCTTGCCGTCGATCTGGCCTACCGCAATGTCGGGCGGCTGGGGCCGGAATTGATCCGCCTTGCTGTCGGTACCGCCAATGCCCGGGGCTGCCACCGCTTTCTGGCCAATGTTCAGCCGCAGAACGTCATCCTCTTTCGCCGCATGCGGTGGGATGTGCTGGGCGAGGTGGACGTGCATGGGGTGCCCCACATGCGCATGGCCGCCCGGCTGGACTATTATGAACCGGCGCCGGACCCGGCCGCCGGCTGGTATCACAAGGTCCTGCGGGGCGCGGCATGAGCACGGCCGGTCTGGAACAGCTGGCGTCTTTCTTGCGCGCCCATCCGGCCATCCGCTCCAAGCTAGCCATAGGCGATGCCGTTGGCGGGCTGGAAATTGGCCCTGCGCGGATGGGGCGGCCGGGCGATGATGCGGCCATTCTGGAGCGGCCGGAAGGCGGCTTCGACCTGCTGGCAGGGGAAGGGTTTATTCCGGCCTTTGTCAGGGATGACCCGTGGTTTGCCGGGTGGTGCGGGATCATGGTCAACCTCTCCGATATCGCCGCCATGGGGGGCAGGGCGGTGGGGGTGGTCGATCAGGTCTGGTCACCGGATCCGGAGGCGGCAAGGCCTCTGCTTGCCGGCCTGCGTGATGCGGCTGAGGCCTATGGCGTTGCCATCGTTGGCGGCCACACGAATTTTGCAGCGCCGGAGCTTAATCTTGCTGTTTCCATTTTCGGGCGGGCGCAGGCGCTGATCACAAGCTTCGATGCGCAGCCCGGTGACAGCCTTGTCGCTGTAGCTGATCATCGCGGGGACTACCGGAACTTCGACAATTTTTTTGCCGCCGGCCATGCGCCGGCGCAGAGGCTGCGCGGTGATCTGGCCAGCCTGCCGGCATTGGCGGAAGCCGGGCTCGTTCGCGCCGGCAAGGATATCAGCCAGGGCGGCATCGCCGGAACGGCGCTGATGCTGGCCGAATGTTCCGGCGTCGGCATCGAGCTGGTGCTCGATGATATCTGCCCGCCTGCCGGAGTGCCCCTGCAACGCTGGCTGCACAGTTTTCCCAGCTTCGGGTTTTTGCTCGCCGCGGCGCCGGCTGCTGCGAGCCGCGTGTGCCAGGTTTTTGCCGGGCGGGATATTGCCGCCACTGTTATCGGCTCGGTCGCTCATGGCAGTCAGGTGACGTTGCGCAGCCAGGGACAGTCGGCGCTTTTCTGGGACCATGGGGCCGCTCCCTATCTTGGCCTGGGAAGCCGGGAGGTGATGCATGCCTGAAGTCTGGTTCACCATCCGTTGGCCCGATGGCGATGAAGAGCGCTGTTATTCCCCCTCCAGCGTGATCTGCGATCATCTGCATCCGGGGCAGACCTACGGGCTCACGGAGTTTCGCGCCCGGGCGCGCAGTGCCCTGCAGGCTGCCTCCGACCGTGTCGAGCAGAAATACGGGTATCCCTGCAGCCGTGCACGCGGGCAGCTGGCACTGCTGGAGCAGCGGGCCTCCCGGTACGAGGGGGACGACGATCCCCGGGTAACCTGTCTCACGATGAAAATTTAAGGGAGAGCCCCATGGCTGAGGCCCGGGTGTCATACGTGCCGGTCATCATTGTCGGCGGCGGACAGGCTGGCCTGTCGGTCAGCCGGAATCTCGTTCAGAAGAACATTGAGCATCTTGTGTTTGAGCGACATGGCAAATTCCATTCCTGGCGTGTCAATCGCTGGGACAGTTTCTGCCTTGTCACCCCCAACTGGCAGTGCCGGCTGCCGGGCTATCCCTATCAGGGGAACGACCCTGACGGATACATGCTCAAGGATGAGATCACAGACTATCTGGATGGTTTTGCCGCCAGCTTCCCGGCGCCCTTGCTGGAGAATGTCGATGTCACCAGTGTAACCCCGCGTGAACAGGGCGGGTTTGAAGTGGAAACGTCCATCGGCGCCTACCGCTGCGACCATGTGGTGATCGCGACCGGCGGTTACGACACCCCGATTGTTCCCTCTTATGCCGAAAAGCTTGATCCGGATATCGAGCAGATGCATTCGCGCGACTACCGGCGTCCTTCGCAGTTGCCCGAAGGCGCAACGCTGGTGGTCGGGACCGGTCAGTCCGGAGTGCAGATTATGGACGATCTGGTTCTGGCGGGGCGTGAGGTTCATCTGGCGGTGGGGCCGGCGCCGCGCAGCCCGCGCAAATACCGCGGGCGTGATGCCACCGACTGGCTATACGACATGGGCCATTATGCGATTACCATCGCCGAGCATACCGACCCGCACAAGGCGCTCACCCAGACCAACCATTACATGTCTGGCCGGGATGGCGGCAAAGAGATCGATCTGCGCCGCTTTGTAGTGGAAGACGGGGTCAGGCTCTATGGCTCGCTGTCCGATATGGATGGCGGGCAGATTTCCTTTCTGCCGGACCTTGAGCAGAACCTTGATGATGCGGACAGGAGCTATCTCGGGATCTGCCGCCAGATCGACGGCTATATCGAGCGCATGGGCATTGATGCCCCCAAAGAGGCGCCTTTCGTAAAACTGTGGCGACCGGAAAAAGAGGTGACGCAGATTGACGCGACCTCCCTGGGGATCACGTCGGTTATCTGGTCAATCGGCTTTCGCCCGGACTATTCCTGGATCAAGGCCGATGTCTTCGATAACCGGGGCCGACCGCTTTACAAACGCGGGATCTGCGATGTGCCGGGTATCTATTTTATCGGCCTTGGCTGGCTGAATACCTGGGGCTCGGGGCGTTTTCTCGGTATTGCGGAAGACAGCCTGTATCTGGCCGATATCATCGCGCAGCGCCTCGATGCTGGTTCAACAAAGGCCGCGGAATGAACGCCCGGATGTGCCTTGGCGCTTCGTACATGAACTTGCCGGCCCCCGGCTTGATAACCGAGAGCCACGTTCTGCAATGAGGCATGCCCGGGCAATCGGCCATTGGCGGGGCGACCTGGATGGGGCATCATCCGCGTCCGTAATACGTCCCCGAAATAGTCCCGGCAGCACGAAGCCCCAGGCCTGTCCGGCCTTCGCGTGACCCCGGTGCAGCAAGGTGAAATAGCGTGCAGGACGAGGTCTCTTCGACCGGGGGCGATGCCACGCCGCCCGGCCGCCAGCCGCTGACTGCCGATTGGGCGGCCGACAAGGAAGCCCGCTACCGGGCGCTCTTTGAAGCGATTGACGACGGCTTTTGCATCATTCAATTCATCGACGGCCCGCACGGACCGCTCAGCGACTATGTGCATGTCGAGGCCAACAGCGGTTATGAGCGTCACACCGGCATCCCCGATATCGTCGGCAAGACCGTCTATGACGTGGCGCCGAGTGAAGGCGATGCCTGGGTAAAGCTCTACCGCGAAGTGCTGGATACCGGCCGCCCCATCCGCTTCGAGCGTGAATTTGCCGATGCCGGGCGGTTTATCGAGGTCTCCGCTGCGCGGGTAGAGCCCGCCAGCCTGAACCAGGTCTCGGTGCTGTTTCGCGACATTACCGAACGCAAGCGGGCGGAAGCCGAGCTGCGGGAGAGCCAGGCGGTGGCCTGGGAGAACATGCAGCGTGTCCAGCTGGCACTGGGGGCCGGAGCCATCGTCGGCACCTGGTTCTGGGATCTGCCGCATGACCGCTTCAGTATCGATGAGGGGTTTGCGCGCGCTTTTGGCTTCGATCCCGCCACGGCCAATGCCGGGCTCACTTTCGACCGCATCGTCGAGGCCGTTCACCCGGATGATCGCGAGCGGCTGACATCGGCGGTCGAGCAGGCGATCCGCCATGGCGGCGCCTATGCCCTTCAGCACCGGGCGCGGCGGGCCGATGGCAAATATTACTGGCTGGAGGCCAGCGGCCGTGTCGAAACCGGCGCGGACGGCACGGCCACCAGTTTTCCCGGCGTGCTGATCGATATCGAGGAACGGCGCGCCGTGCTGGCCGAACGCGACCGCGTGACGGAAATGCTGCGCGAACTCAATGAAACGCTGGAACAGCGGGTGGCCGAACAGACGGCCGAGCTGATGAGCAAGGAAGAAGCCCTGCGCCAGTCGCAGAAGATGGAGGCTGTCGGCCAGCTTACCGGCGGGCTTGCGCATGATTTCAACAATCTGCTGGCGGGCATTTCCGGCTCGCTGGATTTGATGCTGACCCGAATGCGCCAGGGGCGGGTGGGCGAGCTGGAGCGCTACATCATCGGCGCGCAGGGCGCCGCCAAACGGGCGGCTGCACTCACCCACCGCCTGCTGGCTTTCTCGCGCCGCCAGACGCTCGACCCGAAGCCGACCGACGTCAACCGGCTGGTGGTGAGCATGGAAGAGCTGATCCAGCGCACGGTTGGCCCCCAGATTTCGGTGGAAACGGTTGCCAAGGGCGGCCTGTGGTCGACGCTGGTGGACCAGAACCAGCTTGAAAACGCGCTGCTCAATCTCTGCCTCAATGCCCGCGACGCAATGCCGGAAGGCGGCAAGATCACCATCGAGACCGGCAATCGCTGGCTGGACGATCGCAGCGCCGCCGCGCGAGACCTGCCGGCAGGCCAGTATGTTTCCATGTGCGTGTCGGATACCGGTTCCGGCATGACGCCGGAGGTGATCGAAAAGGCCTTCGACCCGTTTTTCACCACCAAACCCATCGGGCTCGGCACCGGGCTCGGCCTGTCGATGATCTATGGTTTTGCGCGCCAGTCGGGCGGGCAGGTGCGGATTTACTCCGAGGTCGGCAGCGGTACGATGGTCTGCATCTATTTGCCCCGCCACCACGTTACTGAGGTCATGGAAACGGAAGCTGAACCGCAGATCATGGAACCGGTAACCAGCCGCAAGACGGTGCTCGTGGTCGATGACGAGCCGCTTGTTCGCATGCTGGTGGTCGAGGCGGTGGAGGATCTGGGTTTCGTGGCGCTGGAAGCCGGCGACGGGCCGGAAGCGCTCAGGATCCTGCGCTCGGATGCGGTCATCGATCTGCTGATCACCGATGTCGGCCTGCCCAAGGGCATGAATGGCCGGCAGGTCGCCGATGCGGCGCGGGAACTGCGGGCCGATATCAAGGTGATGTTTGCCACCGGCTACGCCGAAAACGCCGTGCTGAGCCATGGCCATCTCGATCCCGGCATGCAGGTCATCACCAAGCCCTTCGACATGACCGTGCTGTCCAACCGGATCAGGCGGCTGGTCGAGGACTAAGAAACCTTCGACAGTTTTGGGGCCGTCCTGATCGATAGGGCGGCTCTTCGCTTGTGGCCTCTTTTTGCAAATTTTCTTGTTGTGCAAATTTTGCACGATGAGAAAATCACGCAAAATTGGGAGGCAAAAAATGTCCACGAAACTTACCGCCTGGGAACGCGATCCGGTGGTGCGCCGGCTGGCTGAATGCAATCCGCTCCACGGTAACCCGCTTGCAAGCCGCGCTGATCTTGCGCGGGCGGTGCTGGCTTTTTATGAGCCGCTGAAGCCCTGGTATTCGGAGGGAAATGCCCGACTCCGGCTGGGGGCGGGCGGGGTGCATTACGGCAGCGCTGCCGCGGAGATGGAGAGTTTCGTGCGCCCGCTCTGGGGCCTCGTGCCGCTGCTGGCGGGCGGTTTTGCCTTTGAGGATGCGGCCCGCTTTGTCGAGGGCCTCGCCAACGGCACCGATCCGGAACATCCGGAATATTGGGGCGAGGTTGGCCCCTTCGACCAGCGCATGGTGGAGATGGCGGGGCTGTCGCTGGCCTTGCTGGTGGCGCCGGAGCAGCTCTGGGCGCCGCTGACGGACGAGGCGCAGGGACGCCTCGCGCGCTGGATGCTCACCATCAATGACCATCCGATGCCGGATAACAACTGGCTCTTCTTCCGGGTGCTGACCAACCTTGCCTTGCGCCATGTCGGCCGGGACTGGTCGCTGGAGGCGGTGACGGCGGCGCTGGCGCGCATCGACAGCTTCTATATCGCGGACGGTTATTACCGCGACGGCGACAAGTACCAGCTCGATTATTACACCCCCATGGGCATGCATTTTTACGGGCTGATGGTCGCAAAATGCGCGGGCGACCTGTTCCCCGACCATGCTGCACGTTACCGCCAGCGGGCCCGGCTGTTTGCGGCCGATTTCCAGCACTGGTTTGCCGATGATGGTGCCGCCATTCCCTACGGCCGCTCCATGACCTATCGTTTCGTGCAGGCCGCCTTCTGGGCCGGCTGCGCCTTTGCGGATGAAGAGGTGCTGCCCTGGGGCCGCATCAAGGGCCTGTTGCTGCGGCACCTGCGCTGGTGGGGCACGCAGCCGATTGCCGAGCGGGATGGTGTGCTCTCCATCGGCTACAGCTATCCCAACCTCATCATGTCGGAAGCCTATAACGCCCCGGGCTCACCCTATTGGGCGCTCAAGAGCTTTCTGGTGCTGGCATTGCCGCAGGAGCACCCGTTCTGGCATGCGGAGGAAGAAGCACCGGAAGCCTTGCCGGGTGGGCGGGTATTGGCCGAAGCCGGCGGCTTCATCACCCGGCGCACCGGCGAGGATGCGGTGATGCTGACAGGCGGGCAGAATGGCTGGGAGCATCGTGGCTGCGATGCCAAATACAGCCGCTTTGCTTATTCCTCCGCCTTTGCCTTCTCCGTCGCCAGCGATGCCACCGCGCCGGACCGCGCGGACTGGAGCGCGATTGACAGCGGCCTTACCATCTCGCGCGACGGGTTTGCCTGGATGTCGCGCAGCCGGCTGACGGAAGCCGGCATCGATGCCGGCATGGCCTGGGGACGCTGGCAGCCGGACGATATGCTGACCATCGACAGCTGGCTCGATTTCGCCGGGCCGGGCTGGCATGTGCGCCTGCACCGCATCACCAGCACCACGCCGCTGCATGTGGCCGAAGGCGGTTTTTCCATCGACCGTACCGGCGATGGCCATCAGACGCCGGAAGACTGGATGCAGATCGGTGCCGGGCGCGGTTTCGTGCGCACGCTCTCGGCCGTCACCGGCATTGTGGATCTGACCGGCACCCGCAAGGCGATGATCGTGCGGGCAGCGCCAAATACCAATCTGCGGTTCCCGCGCACCTTCTTTCCACGCCTGTCGGTGACGCTTGCCGCCGGCACGAACTGGCTTGCTACCGCAGCCTTCGCGGTGCCCGATCCGGCCGCCGAAGTGCCGCCCGTCGGCCTGCCCGAAACGCTGCTGACGCTTTGCCGGCGCGAGCAGGTTAGCTTGACCCGCAGCGATGTTTGAGGGGTGACGGGCGTGGGTGAAGAAACCACCAGAAGCAAGGTAACGCTCCGCGAAATCGCGGAGCTTGCCGGTGTTTCCATCAGCACCGCCTCGCGGGCGCTCAGCGGGGCAGCGGGGCTGTCCGATCCTGTGCGGGCGAAGGTGCAGGCGGCGGCCGACCGGTTGAATTATGTGGGCGCTGCCGGGAATTCCCTGACCGTTACGGTGCTTGCCACCATGGCGGTGGCCGCGGCCGGGGCGCCCGAGTTCCAGATGGAGCTTTTTTCCGGCATCCAGCAGGCCTGTGACGAGCTGGGTATCACGCTCTCCTACAGCCTGATGGGCGAGGGGCAGCCGGTGCCTCTGACGGACGCAGAAGGGGACGGCGCCCGGCAGGGTTATGTGCTGCTGTCTTTCCATGACGAGACGTTGATCGGACGTCTCGCCCAGCAAGGCATCCCTGCGGTGATCGTCAACGGATCGGACCCGCTGATGCGGCTCGATGCGATCTCTGCCGGCAACCGGTCGGGCGGTTATGCGGCGGCGGGTCACCTGTTGGGGTTCGGCCATCGCCGCATTCTGCATCTGACCCATGGCCGGCGCCTGCCGGTGCGCGACCGCCTTCACGGCGCCGGGGAGGCGATACAGATGGCCGGTCTGCCCTTCGATCCGGACCTTGTGGTCGAACTGGCCGATATGCGCAGCGATCTTGCCTATGAAGCGGTGCGAGAACGTCTTGCCCGGTTGGGCAAGACGGATTTCACCGCCATTCAGTGCTGCAACGATGCCAGCGCTTTCGGCGCTATGGCCGCGCTGGCGGAGGCGGGACTTCGTGTGCCCGAGGATGTCTCCGTCATCGGCTTTGACGATATCCCGATGGCGGGATTGTCCTCACCGGCGCTCACCACCGTGCGGGTGCTAAGGCGGGAAATAGGGGCCTTTGGCCTCAGGCGTCTTCTGGAGCGGATGAAGGCGCCGGAGGCCAGCGTGACCCTTACCGAGTTTGCCGGGCCGCTTGTCGTGCGGGCATCGACGGGGCCGGCGAGATCCTGAAGTGGTCGGCTGAAAAAGAACAGGCCCGGAAGGCAGTCACCTTCCGGGCCCTTTTGCCGTTACCGGCGGCGCCGGTTATTTCTTGAGGATGGCCTGCACGCCGTCATCCATCTGCTTGAGGCCATCTTCGACCGAAATGTTGTTGGTCATGATGGCGTCATGGGCGCGGTTCAGCACCACCTCGATGTCCGCAGCCTTCAAATCCACCGGCAGCTCCAGGTAGGCCTTCTTGGAGCGCAGGGCGTTGAGGCTGGTTTCATCCTGCGGGAAACCCGGGGTGGAAGTGATGGTAGCCAGTACCTCGTCGGTCTTGAGTGCGGGCAGCGTGCCGGTCTTGGCGACAACGGCGGCGCCTTCCGGGCCGGTGACGAAGTTGACGAAGTCGAGCGCGGCCTGCTGGTGCTTGGAGTTGGCATTCACGGCAAGCGCCGTCACCACCGCTGCGGTCGAGCCGGCTTCAACCCCGTCGGGATGGGCAAAGGCCGCGATGCCCCAGTTCTTGGAGAGAGACTCTCCGGACTTCACCTTCTTGATCTGGGTGCCCACGAACCAGCTGCCCATCGGCATCATGGCGATGGTGCCGTTGAAGAAGGGGCCGGAATAGTGGGTCTTGGTGGAGTTGAGCGAAGCGTAGGTGGGTACCACCCCTTCTTCCTGCAGCTTCAGCACCCGGTCGTAACAGGGTTTCAGGAAGTCATACTTGCCGTCGATCAGCGTGTGCTTGCCGTCGATGATGCAGGGCATCTCCACGGCAGAACGCCAGGTGTGGAACAGGGCGCCATACACCTTGTTGGCACCGAAACCGCTTGCCAGCTTGCGGGCCTTCTCGTCGAACTGGGCCAGCGTCATGTCGTTGGTCGGGTAGGGCACGCCTGCTGCGTCAAACAGGTCCTTGTTGTAGTAGGTGATCCAGATATCGGAGCGGAACGGCAGGGAGTAGGTATTGCCCTTGACCGTCAGCGCCTCGACAAGGCCGCCATAGGCAGCAGCATCGATCTTGGCCGCCTTCATGTCGTCATTGAGCGGCAGCAGGGCGTTCGCCTTGATCATGTTGGCGTAACCCGGCACGTCCTTGATGGTGACGACGTCAAGATCGCTGGCGCCGCCGGCAAGCTGCGTCATCGCCATGGTTGAATAATCGGCCGATCCAAGGTCGGTATAGGCGACCTTGATATTCGGGTGCTTGGCCTGGAAGGCATCGATAAGCGGCTGGTAATAGGCCGTGGCGGCCCAGTCCCACAGCGCCCAGTTGATGGTCACCTGGTCTTCGGCATGGGCGGAAAGGGGTAGCAGCCCGGCGCTCGACAGCAAGGCTGCCGCGATGATCTTTCTCATGTCGTCTCCTCCGTTATGGGCATCGGCCTTGTTTTTTGCCGGTGCGTTCTTGTTGAAGTTTTTTCCCTGTCTCAGGCGCTCTGCTGCTCCCGGGACAGGGCGAACTCGCTCGCGCGCCAGGTGGCAAAAACCAGCGCCAGCGTCCCGAGCGAGAAATTGAAGGCCACCGGCATGAAGACGGAGGCCGGGTAGAACAGGATGTGCGCAAGCCACAGCGCGGCGATGAAGGCGAGGGCGCCAAGCGCGGGCAACGGGCGATAAAGCGCGGCGAGCGCGGAAAGGCGCAGCAACGTTGCCGTGGAAAGCGCCGGCGCCCGCACCATCAGCAGGAAAAAATGCGCGGCCACCATCCACAGGAAAAGGCTGGTGACGACCGCCAGCGCCAGTGCGAGCGCATAGGGCAGCGCCTGCGGCACCAGCTGGGCATAGACAAAAACACCGTAGCCCGCGATGGCCAGCACCGCGCCAAAGGCAAGGCCGCACAGGCTCGCGCGCCAGAACAGGCGCCGGAACGCGCCGGTAAATTCCCGCATCAGGTAGATGTTCTCATCCTCCACCATCAGCTGGCATATCCGCATGGCGCCGGCGAGGGTGGCGGGGATGGTGATAAGGGGCAGCGAGAAGACGATGATGGCGAGGTTGAGCTTGAAGAGCTCCCACCATTCGCGCCGCAGAATCTGGGCAAAAAGCGCCAACCCGGTTTTCTTCGGTTCATCCTTGGGGATGCCCGGCCCTTCCCTGGTGAAGCTTTCTGTCAGCCATTTCATGGCCCGTTACACACCTTTCGCTGCGCCAATAAGGCGCGGGGTTTTTAGTAGAGGATCGACTGCTCGGTTTCCTTGTCGAACAGATGCGGGCTGCCGAGGTCGGCAATCAGGCTCACCCGGTCGCCATCCCGTGCCTTGCAGCGCGGGGAGACGCGAGCAATCATGCTGTGGCCGCCGGCCAGAATGTTGAGATGCACTTCCGCGCCCATCGGCTCGGCAAGTTCCACCTGGGCCTCAAGGGTTGCGGTTGCTTCCGGCGCCACGCCAACGGGCATGGCCTCGTGCAGGTTTTCCGGGCGCAGGCCCAGCACCACGGTGCGGCCTTCGTAAGGTATCAGGCGATCCGCCTTTTCCCCCAGTGGCAATGGTAGCTCCAGGCCATCGAACAGGCCCACCCAGCCGTCGCCGCTGCGCTTTACCGTCACCTCCAGCATGTTCATCTGCGGGGCGCCGATGAAACCGGCGACGAACATGTTGATCGGCCGGTCATAAAGGTTCTGCGGGGTATCCACCTGCAGGATGTGCCCGCCGCGCATCACCACGATGCGGTCGGCCATGGTCATGGCTTCCACCTGATCGTGGGTCACATAGATGAAGGTGGCATCCAGCCTTTTGTGCAGCTTGCTGATCTCGGCACGCATGGTGCCGCGCAGCTTGGCATCGAGGTTGGAGAGCGGTTCGTCCAGCAGGAACACGGCAGGGTCGCGCACCATGGCGCGCCCCAGTGCCACACGTTGGCGCTGGCCGCCGGAAAGCGCCTTGGGCTTGCGGTTCAGCAGATGCTCGATATCGAGGATCTTCGCCGTCTCGCGCACCTTGGCGTCGGTTTCTTCCTTCGGGGCGCGGCGCAGATGCAGGCCGAAAGCCATGTTCTTGTAAACCGTCATATGCGGGTAAAGCGCATAATTCTGGAACACCATGGCGATATCGCGGTCCTTGGAGGGAACGTCATTCACCATCTCGTCGCCGATCCAGAGTTCACCGCTGGTGATCTCCTCAAGCCCCGCGATCATGCGCAGCGTGGTGGATTTTCCGCAGCCGGACGGGCCGACGAGGATCAGGAACTCCTTGTCGCCGATCTCAAGGTCGATATCGTGCACGACCGTAAGCGGGCCAAAGGACTTGTTCAGTTTCTTGAGCGAGATGGCAGCCATTGCTTCTTCCGCAATTCCTTGAAGTCAGAACGTCCATCTCACCAGTAGGAGGACCAGTTGCGGGAAAGGCGGGTCAGCGCCTCCATGTAGTAGTAGTCACCCCAGGCCACGCACTCATCGACGCCTTCGCCGGTGCAGGTGTTGAACGGGGTTTTCTTGGAATAAGTGCCGTGCAGCACCTGGCCGTTGGAAATCGCCGGGTCTCTTACGGCATAATTGTCGACAAGGCTCTTCACCATCCGGCGCGCCAACTGGCGCCAGCCGTCAGCTTCTTCGCCGCCGACAAGGTCTGCCATTTCCAGAAGGCCGCAGGCCACGATGGCGGCAGAAGAACTGTCCCGCGGCTCGTCTCCTTCGGTGAAGATGAGATCCCAGTAGGGGACAAGGTCGGCGGGCAGGCGCTTCAGGTAATAGGCGAGCAGCCGGTCGAAACTTTCCCGATATTCCGGCAGCGCCTCATAGCGCCAGGAAAGCGCCATGCCGTAGATCGCCCAGGCCTGGCCGCGCGCCCAGCTTGAATCGTCACGGTAGCCCTGGCAGGTAACGCCGCGCACCGGCCCGCCGGTCACCGGGTCCATGTAGAAGGTGTGCCAGGTGGAATCATCCGGCCGCACGGAGTTGGCGAGTGTGGTGCGGGCATGGATAAGGGCGATGTCGCGGTATTTGCTGTCGCCGGTCTCCCGGCTTGCCCAGTAGAGCAGCGGCAGGTTCAGAAGGCAGTCGATGATGTAGCGGTAATTATCCGCCGCCCCCATCTCGCCCCAGGCCTGGATGAAGCCGCCTACCGGATGGAAACGCTCGATCAGCTGGTCGGCGGCCAGAAGGGCCGCCTTGCGGCCATCTTCATCGCCCACCAGCTTCCACGCCGCCACGCAGGTGGGGTTGTAGAGAAAGCCCATATCGTGATGGTCGGTCGCGATGCGGTTCTCGATCCGGTGAAGGAAGCTCTGCACCTGGATTTGCGCGGCATGGCGGAAGGTCTTGTCACCGGTATGCTCGTAGGCAAGCCAGATTTCCCCGGGCCAGAACCCCGCCGTCCACTGGTCATTCGCCACCGCCGGATAGAAGTTATCGACGCTGGAATGGTTCTGCGCCGCGTAAGTGAAGGCCGGCAGGTTGCGCCGTACCTGCGCCACGGCGGCGTCCAGCGCCGCGCGCACTTCTTCATCGCTGATCGGCCGGATGGAAAGGGGATTGGTGAGGATGGTCATGGCTCAGCCCTTGAGACCGGAAGAGGCGATGCCTTCAACGAAGAAACGTTGCAGCACGAGGAAGACGGCCAGCACCGGAACCAGAGCGACCACGGAAGCCGCCATGATCAGCCCGTATTCGGCCGAATATTGGGAGATGAACATGCGAAGCCCGATCTGGATCGTCTTCAGTTCTGTCTTGGTCAGGTAGATCATCGGCCCGAGAAAGTCGTTCCAGGCGAAGACGAAGGTAAAGATCGTGAGGGTGGAGAGCGCCGGTCGGGAGAGCGGCAGCATGATGTTCCACCAGATGCGGTACTCACTCATGCCATCGACCCGGGCGGCCTCGCACAGCTCATCGGGGATCGACATATAGAACTGGCGCATCAGGAACACGCCGAAGGCAGTGAAGGCCTGCAGGCAGATGATGGCGAGGTGGGTGTTGTAGAGCCCCATTTCCCGCATCATGAGGAACTGCGGCACCATATAGACCTGCCAGGGCATGGCGATGGTGGCGACATACCCCAGGAACAGCAGGTCCCGATGGGGAAAGCGCAGTTTGGCGAAGGCATAGGCGGCGAAGCTTGATGTCAGCAACTGCAAGAGCGTGACGATGATGGTGATCTTGGCGGTGTTGTAGATAAAGGTCGTGAGCGGGATCTTGGTCCAGATGTCGATGTAGTTCTGCCAGCGCGGATGCGGCGGTATCCAGTGAATGGGGAACTGGAAAACCTCGCGGTTCAGCTTCAGCGAGGCGGACAACATCCAGGCAAAAGGCATCAGCATCACGATGGTGATGGCGATCGCCAGAAGGTAGAGGGCAAGACGGCTGGTATTGATCTTGATGCCGGCGATTTTCATGGGTCTTGGCCTCCCGCTCACTCTTCACGCGTCAGGCGGAACTGCACGACAGTCACCACCAGCACGAGCAGGAAGAGAACGAGCGCCACCATGCTGGAATAACCCAGATCCCAGGAAATGAAGGCCTCGTTGTAGATGTGATAGACCAGCACCAGCGTCGAGGTGCCGGGCCCGCCCTGGGTGATCATGAAAACCTGGTCGAAGACCTTGAAGGACTGGATGGTCAGCATGACCGAGACGAAGAAGGTCGTCGGGGTAAGCTGCGGCAGCGTGACGTTCCAGAATTTCTGCCAGGCGGTGGCGCCATCCAGATCGGCGGCCTCATAGAGCTCGGCATTGATGCCCTGCAGCCCGGCCAGATAGATGACCATGAAGTAGCCCATGTTCTTCCAGATGCCGAACAGGATGATGGTCACCATCGCCCAGTCCTTGTCGGCAGCCCAGCCAGGCAGGTCCTTCGGGTCGACGCCGAAGGTATAGAGGATCATGTTCACCGGGCCCATTTCCGGGTTAAACAGCATGTTCCAGACCACGGCGACGGCCACCAGCGAGGCGACGTAGGGAAAGAACGCGGCGGTGCGGAAGAAATTGCGCCCGGCGAGTTTCTGGTTGAGCAGGATGGCCAGCCCCAGCGCGCAGACCATGGTAAGCGGCACCGAAAACGCCGTGTAGATGATGGTGTTCCAGAAGGCGGCAATGAAGCCGGCATCGTGGAAGAGCTTCCAGAAATTATCGAGCCCGGCAAAGCCGATATGGTTCGAGCCGTCCCAGTGCATGAAGGCGAGGGCGAAGGCGAACAGGATCGGCCCGAGCGTGAAGATGGCAAAGCCGGCGAAGTTCGGGGCAATGAAGGAATAAGCAACCAGATACGAACGCAGCTTGCGCTGGCGTCGTGACAGCGCCCTGCGCCGTGCCGGCTTCTGCCCGCCGTTGCTGGGGGTGCTTGCCACCATTTTCCTCCCGTTCATTCCGGTTCGGGCCGGCCTGTCGGCGCCCGCCGGAATGTTTGCCCTTGTTTGCCGCCGGTATGCCCGGTCTGGCGTTCTTTTCGCCCACTTGTATTACATTTCATTTACAGGTAACACAAGTGGGAAATGACTTGAGACCTGCCGGGCAACGGCGGGCCAGAAAACCGGGAAGAAACGGTGCGACATGTTCGCCGAGCGGCTTGATCTCCTGCCTCAAGAATTTGCCGATTTTGCCCTTGTTCCACCTGCCGATGACCGGCAGGCGTGGGCGGGGCTGCCGGCGGATGTTCGCTGCCGCCTGCTGGCCGCGGGCGAGGCGGCGCTGGGCGGTAAATGGCCGCTGCTGCCGGTGACCCTGTGGCTGGATTTTACCCGCAACGGCAACCGCACGCGGTTTGAGGAGCGTTATTTCGCGCGCCGCCGGCGCCTCAACGCACTGGTGATGGCGGAATGTGTCGAGGCAAGGGGCCGCTTTCTCGATCTCATCATCGAAGGCATTTTTCTGATTGTGGAGGAGAGCGGCTGGCAGCTGCCGGCGCACAACACCTATGAGCGCGATACGCCGTGCCTGCCGCTGCCGGATGCCACGCGGCACCTTATCGATCTTTTTGCCGCTGAAACCGGGGCGTTGCTGGCTGTGCTGAAGCTGGTGCTGGGAACGGCGCTTGACGCGGTCAGCCCGCAAATCGGCGAGCGCATCGACCGCGAGGTTCGCCACCGCATTCTGGAGCCTTATCTGGCGACCCATTTCTGGTGGATGGGGCGCGGCGACGAGCCGATGAATAACTGGACGGCCTGGTGCACGCAAAATGTCCTGCTGGCGGCCTTTGCTCTCGGGTGCGAGACGCCAAACCTTACGGCCATCGTGCGCAAGGCGGCGGGAAGCCTGGATGCCTTTCTCAAGGATTACGGGGAGGATGGGGCCTGCGAGGAAGGGGCGCTTTATTACCGCCACGCCGGCCTTTGCCTCTTCAATGCCCTCGCTCTGCTTTCTGCCGCAGCGCCGCAAGCTTTTGCTCCGCTCTGGCGGGAACCCAAACTGCGGGGCATGGCCGAGTACATCGCCCATGTGCATGTCGAAGGGCCGCGTTACATCAATTTTTCCGATTGTTCGGCGGTGACGGAGCGCTGCGGCGCGCGGGAATTCCTGTTCGGCAAGGCCGTCGGCTCCACCCTGCTGATGGATTTTGCGGCGCGGGACTGGGCGGACGAGGAAGCGCCCGACCTGCCGGAAGAGATCAATCTTTTCTACCGCCTGCAGGCCGCTTTCACGGCGGAAACCTTGCAGACGCACAAGGGCAGGGACACGCCCCCGCCGGATATCTTCTATCCCAGTATCGGCCTGATGATCGCCCGCGACCGGAGCTTCGTTCTGGCCGCCAAGGCCGGCGACAATGGCGACAGCCATAACCACAATGATGTCGGCAGTATCACGCTCTACAAGAAGGGCGAGCCGGTACTGATCGATATCGGCGTCGAGAGTTATACGGCCAAAACCTTTTCTTCCCGCCGCTACGAAATCTGGACCATGCAATCCGCCTGGCACAATTTGCCGACGGTTGGCGGGGTCATGCAGCAGGCGGGCAGTGCCTTTGCCGCGCGGGATGTCGATGTAACGCTCACCGCAGCTGAAGCCAGTATCGCCATGGATATCGCGGGCGCCTATCCGCCCGAGGCGAAGCTGCGCCACTACCGGCGCACGGCGCGGCTTCTCAAGGGGCAGGGCGCCCAAATCGAGGATGAGTTCGACAGCGATCTGCCGGTCACCCTCTCGCTCATCTTTGCGCAAAAGCCGGCCTTTTCCGGTCCTTCCATCGTGATCGGTGATCTGGCGCGGATCGATGTTTCCGGCGGCGGAGTGCTTGAGTTGGAGGAAGTCGGGATCACCGACCCAAGACTGAAAAAAGCATGGCCGGAGCGGATCTTCCGGGTGCTGATCCCGGCCGTCGGAACCCGCCTTACCCTCAGGATCGAGTAGGAAGAAGGTTTATGCTGCTGACGTTGAAAATCCTCGATGCCTCGGGCAATCCGGTCGCGCAATCTGCCGGCGAAGACGAAGTCGTTCTGGTGCATGAGGCCGAATACCGGGACGGGGACCAGATTGTTATCGAGGCGGGCGAGGCGGGCTCCTTCCTCTCGCTGTCGTTCGATGAGGCACTGCCGGAAAGCCTGCTTTATCTCGCGCAGGGGCAAGCCAGTTTTTCCGTGCCCTTCGGTGACCGGCGCTCCGCCTTCAGTCCCAAGGCTTTTTCCGGGAAACTGCACCGGCTGAAGGTGCGCATTCCGCGTGCCGAGGAAGTTTCTGCCCGGCGCAACCTCGCCCTCAATCCCTTTGATGGGCACGGCAATAGCGCACTTTACCCGCACAGCCTCGCGACGGTGGAAACCCGGCAGGAAGCAGCCTTTGCCGCCCGCAATGCCATCGATGGCGAGACGGCAAGCCGTGGCCACGGCTCCTGGCCCTATACCAGCTGGGGTATCAATGGCGACCCGGACGCGGCGCTGACGGTCGAGTTTGGCCGACCGGTTCGTGTCGATGAGGTGGTTTTTTATCTGCGCGCGGACTTTCCGCACGATGCCTGGTGGCAGCAGGTGAGCCTGACATTCTCGGATGGCGGGACCAGCGATTTCAGGTTGGAGAAGGCTTCGGCGGGGCAGCGTTTTGCGCTTGAGCCACGGGTCATTGAATGGGTTCGGCTGGAAAGGCTGATCAAGGCGGATGATCCGTCGCCATTCCCGGCACTGACCCAGATCCAGCTCTGGGGCCATGAGGTCTGATGGTTGCTGATATGTTGATTGTTGATACAAGTTATAATTTATCATACATGTCTATTGTGGCCCGGTATTGTCGAACGGCAGGCGGGTAAATCAGGGGATGACCAGGTGGGCACGCAGGCCAAAGATCGAGTAAGAAGTGCCGGAACCCTTGTTTCGCGTGTCAGCGAAGCGTTGCGGCAGTCGATTTTGAACGGCGAATACGTTCCCGGTGAAAAGCTGCCGAGCGAGGCCCAGCTTACCGAGGCACATGGTGTCAGTCGCACCGTGGTTCGGGAGGCTGTTGCCGCCCTTCGTTATGATGGGCTGGTGGAGGCACGGCAGGGCGCCGGTGTCTTTGTGCTCGACCCGTCCTCGCGCCCGTCTTTCTCGCCGCGCCATACCGATAGGGCCCGGCTTTCTTCCGACCTCGAGATCCTGGAAATCCGCACCCCCGTCGAGGTGGAAGCGGCTGGCCTTGCTGCGCTGCGTCGCTCCCCGGCGCAGGAAGAGGCGATCTTTGATTGCCATGCCGGCGTGCTCGCCTGCATCGAGGCGAACCGCCCCATTCGTGAAGCGGATTTTGCCCTGCATCAGGCGATTGCCGAGGCGACGAACAACCCGCTCTTCGGTCAGTTCCTGCAGGCCCAGGGCACGGCAGTGATCCCGCAGTCGCGCATTCTCAGCGACAGCAGCGACGAGGCAGAGACCGCCTATCGCCGCCTGATCCACAAGGAGCATGAGGTGATCGTGCTCGCCATTTCAAACGGCGATGAAGAAGCCGCCCGTAATGCCATGCGCGATCATCTGAAGGGCAGTCAGGTGCGCCACCGCAAGCTGCTGCGGGATGGCCGTTTCCGCTCCCCGGCAAACGACTGACAAAAGTCGGCCTGACTGTCAGCTTCGGGCAGGCCGTCGCACAGCCCTGATCTTTCCGCTGGTGCCGCCACCGCAAAAGAACTGGTCGCGGCCATTGTTATCGAGGCCGGAGACCGTCGCGCCGGGCGGCATGTCGACCTGTTCCAGCAACTCGCCGGTTTGCGGATCTATATGCCTCAGATCGCTTTGGTCATCTTCCCAGGTGCCGTGCCACAGCTCGTCACCCAGCCAGGTGACGCCGGTCACGAACCGGCTGGATTCCAGCGTGCGCAGCACGGCGCCCGTTTCCGGGTCAACCTGCCTGATCTTGCGCTCATGGTACTGGCCGACCCAGAGCGTGCCTTCCGCCCAGGCAAGGCCGGAATCTCCGGCACCGCCGGGGGACGGGATGGCTGAAAGGACCTCTCCCGTGTGCGGGTCGATCTTGCGGATCATCCCTTCGCCGATCTGGAAGAGATGTTTGCCATCGCTGGCGGTGCCGGCATAGGCCGGCGCCTTGATGGCGCGCTGGACCTCCCCGGATTGCGGATCGACGGCGTTGATCTGTTCGCCGGAGGCAAACCACACGTTCTGCCCGTCAAAACCCACTCCGTGGACGCTCGAAGCATCGGGGAAGGGGCCGTATTCGCGGATGATATCGGCTTTTGAGTTTTTCATGGGCTCGATCCTAACCGCCGGAAAAAGGTGCCGGGAGTAACAACGCCGTCGCGAAACCGGGCAGCGGTGGCGTCGTCCAGCGCTGCGAGCGGCCACGGCCGATGCCGGTTACCTTGCCCTCGGCGGCCAGCTCCTCAAGAGCGCGCTGGATGGTGCGCTGGCTGGCGCCCATGGCAAGGGCCAGCGCCGAGCTTGACCAGGCTTCGCCATCGGTCAGCAGCGCCAGCAAGGTGGCATGTTCTTCCTCCACCGGCCGGGCCAGCACGATGATGCCGATGTCGCCAACGGGGGAGAGGATAAAGCCCTTGCCGGTTGCCTCTATATTGGCCACGCCCGACAGCAGTCGGCGCAGGCGGCCGATCTCGACGCGCAGGCGCGCCCGGTGGGACTCATCGACAAAACGGGCGCCGAAAGCGCGCGCAAGCAGGATGTCGCGTGGCACATCACCCGGCCAGGCTTCGCCCAGCGTGCGGGCGAGCGCAAACAGCACCGGGCGGCTGGCCAGCGGGATTTGTGTTGAGCCTCTGCGCAGCATGTTGCGGCAGGCGTCGATCACCAGGTGAGGGGCCGGGAGCAGGTCTTCGACCTCTTCCAGCACCAGTGGCCTTTCTTCACCGCGAGCAACAATTCGTGCTGCCGGCACATCTAGGGCGTCCCGCGCCAGCCCCACCTCTGCTTCAAGCGCCGGGATGCGCGCCCAGCGCGCCGCTTCTTCCGCCCGGCCGAGCGCTGCCCGGGCCTTGCGCGCCTCGATGCGCCGCATGGCAATTCCGGCAATGGTCAGCTCCAGCAAGGCGCGCTGTGCCGGGGGCAGGGCGGCGAGCTCAATTCCAGAGAGTTTCGCGTCTGCATCGTCGAGGCGGCCGATCAGCAGCAGCCGGCGCGCCTCCAGCAGGCGCGCATGGGCGGCGTTGGCGCGGTCGCCCGTCGTCTCCAGCACCTCGGCCGCTGCGGCGAGGGCCCGGGTAGGCCAGGAGAGATCGCGGGCCGCAAAAGCAACTTCAGCCTCGGCAACGGCGCAGCGCGCCCGGGCGAGCACTTCCTTCTGGCCGAAGCTGCGCCCGGCCTGCCGCAATAGCTGCCTTGCCCGTTCTAACTCACCGAGCTGAGCCATGGCGATACCGCGCAGGGCGAGGGCTGGCGCGTCTTCACGCAGCGCCACCCGGTTGAGCGCGGCCAGCGGGTCGCCCAGTGCCAGCGCGCGCGCTGCGGTCGTGATCAGCTGGTCCACCGGAATCCCGTCACACTTGTCACTCCCGGCCAGAGGGGCGCTCGACCCTAGTCTAACCCATGTCGCCGCGGCGGCACTCAGGAAGTCAAATACTGAAACTCAAGGAGAGTGACGATGACCACACACAAGACTGCGTCCCGTGAGGAATGGCTGGCCGCCCGGCTGCGACTGCTGGATGCGGAAAAGGCGCTGACCCGGCAGAGCGATGCGATTGCCGAAGAGCGTCGCCAGCTGCCCTGGGTCAAGGTGGAGAAGGATTACCGCTTCGACACCGAGGCCGGCGAGGCTTCGCTGGCCGATCTGTTCCAGGGGCGCTCACAGCTGCTCGTCTATCACTTCATGTTCGGGCCGGATTACAAGGCGGGCTGCATTTCCTGCTCGTCCATCGCTGACAGCTTCAATGGCGTTGCCGTGCATCTGGCCAATCACGACGTCATGCTGTGGGCCTCCTCGCTTGCGCCGCTGCCCAAGCTTCTGGGCTTCCGGGAGCGGATGGGCTGGAGCTTCCCGTGGGCGTCTGCCCACAGCGGTGATTTCAATTACGACTTCAACGTCTCCATCACCGTGGAGCAGCAGCGCATCGGCGGCACGGAGTACAATTACCGCCGCGGCAGTCATGCCATGACGGGCGCGAGTTTTCCGCCGGTGGTGGTGGAAAACGCAGCGCAGGCGGGGGCCGAGCTGGCGGCCTATGTGCGCGAGCGCCCGGGCATCAGCGCCTTCGTGAAAGAAGATGGTGTCGTCTACCACACCTATTCCGCCTATGCCCGCGGGCTGGACGGGCTCTGGGGCATGTATCAGTGGCTGGATCGCGCCCCGAAGGGCCGGAACGAGGAGGGCGTGTGGTGGCGCCATCACGACAGTTATCCGCAGGCCGCGGAATGACAGCCGCCGCCCCGGCAACCGGACGCCGCTTTTTTGCGGCGTCCGGTCTCGCAAACGGTCTCTGCCTTGCCGCAACCCCTGCCTTTGCGCTCATGGCGCTCATCACCTGGCATTATGGCGGCGCGATGGAGATGATCTGTTCCGGCGGGCAGGGGATCTTTTCACCGGGCAGTATGGTGACGATGTATGCGCTGATGAGCTTCTTTCATCTGACGCCATGGCTGAGGCTGCTTCGGCGCCCCGGCACCTGATGCCTGCAACGCCGGCGATTTCCCGAAGCGGAATTGCCGGCGTTTTTGTATCTCTACCCGCGATCCGGGCTGGAACTTCGTTGCCCGGAACTTCATTGCAAGGGCGGGCGTTGATCCTAAGCGCGCTGCCGATAACGCTGCAGCGGCTTTCTTTCGAGTTTTCCCTCCAGAGTGCCTGCCTTCCCCCGCGACATTTGTGATCCGCAACGCCTCTGCTGCCTGGCGTGGCATTTTGGTGTCGCCTTCCACAATTTTGTCATGTGGGTGCGCCAGTCTCTTTGGCCGCATTTATCGGCGGCCACTGGCTGCTGTAGAATGGCGCAAGGCTCTGATTATCCAGCACCCCTTTTCATCGAGGCGATGAGATGACACTCGTCTACGATCTTGGTTCCCGCGCTGTCCGCCGCGTTTTTGAAAAGCGCATCACGGCGCCGGCCATCCTGGACATGCCGACCTATTTTCCCAACGGAAACAAATTCACGGCGGCGTGGCGGGATATCCGCGACGAGGCCTTTGCTGTGAACCCGAACCGTATTCCGCGTTTCCACGACATCATGCCGGAGCAGGCGGACATCTCCGCCAATGACGGGCGCGACTGGCGTATGTTTGTGCTCAAGGCCTACGATGTCGGCATCCCGGAAAATCTGGAGCGCATGCCGGTGCTCGGCCGGTTGCTCGCCGAATGCCCGGAGGTAAAGTCCGCCGCCATCTCTTTCCTGGCGCCCGGCAAACATATCCCGGTCCATCGCGGCCCGTTTCGCGGCATCATGCGCTTCCATCTCGGGCTCGATATTCCGCGGCAGGAAGATGGCCAGCCGGCAACGCTCATGCTCATCAATAATGAGGAGCGGCGGATCGGCGACGGCGAAGGCATGCTGTGGGACGATACCTACCCGCATGCCGTGACCAACAATGCCGACAAGCCGCGTGTTGCGCTGCTGCTGGATGTGTGGCGTCCGCGCATGCCGCTCGACATGGAGCTGCTCTCCCGCATCATTCTGCGCGGCGTGCAGACCGGCATGCGCTTTCGCGGGGTTTCCTTCGCGGCGTGAGGGCTGCGGCAGATTTCCCTCCCGGTGTCATCATACCGATATCCGAACTTTGTGAAGATGGGGCAAGCGGCGCGGCAACAGCGCCGCTTGCCACCATTTTGCAAGGGAGCGGGGCATGGCAGAGCCGGCCGGGCTGGAGATCATCGATGACGGGCGCGCCATTGCCCTGACGTTGCCGGATGGCAGCCGCCAGCGCTTCCATGCCATCTGGCTGCGGGATAATGCCTGGGATGAAGCGACCCGCGCACCGGGCAATGGCCAGCGGCTGATCACGCTTGGCGACATTCCCGCCGATACGCGTATTGGCGCTGCCACCCGCGACGGCGGCCTGATCCACATCACCTTCCGGCCTGAAAACCGGACCATCGCCTTCGATCCGGCCTGGCTGGCAAGCCATGCCTACGATACCGTCGTTACCCGGAAGGCCGGCTGGCTGGCGCCCGGGATCGAAAGCTGGGATGCCAGCCTTGGCGACCGTCTGCCGGTTGCCGATTTTGCCGCGGTGGCTCGTGACAGGGAAGTCCTCGCCGGCTGGCTTGGCGGCGTGCACCGATATGGCTTTGGCAAGCTACTGGGCGGTCCGGCCGAGCCGGGGGCGCTTTTCGATGTCGTCGGGCTGTTCGGCTATGTGCGCGAGACGAATTATGGCCGGCACTTCGATGTACGCACGGAAGTGAACCCCACCAACCTCGCCTATACCGGGCTTGGTTTGCAGGCGCATACCGACAATCCCTACCGCGATCCGGTGCCTACACTGCAGGTCCTTTACTGCCTCGAAAATTCGGCCGAAGGCGGGGAGAACATGGTGGTTGATGGTTTTCGCGCGGCAGAGTGTCTGCGGGATGAAAACCCGCAAGGGTTCGATCTGCTGACCCGCTATTGCGCCCGGTTTGACTATGCCGGTAGCAGCGGTGTTGCCCTCAGCGCCCGGCGACCGATGATCGAACTGGCACCGGATGGCGAGCTGCGCGGCATCCGCTTCAATAACCGCTCCGCCGCCGCCATTACCGATGTGCCCTATGAGCATATGGCAGATTATTACGCGGCCTATCGCCGGCTGGGCGAGATCATCGATGACCCGGCCATGGAGGTCTCCTTCAAGCTGGCGCCGGGCGAGAGCTTTCTTGTCGACAACACCCGCGTGCTGCACGCCCGCAAGGGCTATTCCGGTGCCGGCTCGCGCTGGCTGCAAGGCTGTTACGCCGACAAGGATGGCCTGCTTTCCACCCTCAATGCCCTCGAGCGGCAAAGCCGGAAGGTTGCATGATGACGAAACCCTCCCCCGAAAGCCTGACGGCGGGCAATATCGTCGCTTTTCTCGGCGATATCTTTGCCCGCCGGGGCAGCAACGAATATCTCGGCGAGCCGGTGACCATCGGCGAACACATGCTGCAGGGCGCCACCATGGCCGAGCAGCAGGGCGAGCCGGAGATCATCATCGTTGCCGCGTTGCTGCACGACATCGGCCATTTCACCAGCGAGTTCGGCTCGTTTTCGATGGAAGATACGAAGGACCGCTACCATGAAGAAGCGGGTGCCCGGGTGCTGGAGCGTTTCTTCCCCGGACTGGTTGTCGATTGCGTGCGCTATCACGTCGCCGCCAAGCGCTATATGTGCGCAACCGATCCGGCCTATTTCGGCGAACTGTCCCCGGCCTCCGTTCACTCCCTGAAGCTGCAGGGCGGGCCGATGAGCGCCAAGGAAATTGCCAGCTTCGAGCAGAACCCGAATTTCCGCGAGATCGTGCGCGTGCGCCTGCTGGATGATGCCGGCAAGATCGTGGGCATGGAAACGCCGGGCTTCGGTTATTTCGCTCCCATGGTCCAGCGCATCGTCGATGCGCATCAAAGGGCACTTTCCTCCTGACCGATCCCCGGCCAGATGCCGGAACAAGGGCGGCCAACCTTTCGGTTGGGCCGTGCCGGCTTTGCCGGGCATGATTGAGATCAATGCGTTAGCGGGGAGGGGGGAGTAGCCAGCACCTGTAGCGGCAAAGGCCTCCGGCACCGGATTGGGGGTGTGCCGGGAAACTGCAGGAGCCGGTTGTGAGCAGATTGGTTGAGGACGTCATTCTCTATTTCCGGCGCACGGTGCCGTTCCGCCCGATGCCGGCCGCCATTACCACGCTGGTACTGGTTGGTCTGCTGCTGGTGCCGGTGCCGGACGGGCTTACGGCAAAATCCTGGGGGTTGGTGGCGATCTTTCTCACCACCATCGTCGCCATCATCCTCAAGGTCATGCCGATCGGTGTGATGGCCATGATGGCCATCGTCATCGTCTCACTGTCGCAGGTGACGGCGGCAACCTCCTCCAAAGCGATGGCCGATGCGCTCGGCAGTTTTTCCAGTCCGCTGATCTGGCTCATCGTTGTCGCCATCTTCATCTCGCGCGGCCTCAAGAAGACAGGCCTCGGCAAACGCATCGGCCTGTTGTTCATCTCGCTGCTGGGTCGCCGGACGGTTGGGATCGGGTATGGTCTTGCCGTCTGCGAGCTGGTGCTGGCGCCCTTCATGCCCAGCAATACCGCGCGCGGCGGCGGCATCGTGCATCCGATCATGAAGTCTATCGCCCAGGCTTTCGGCTCAGACCCTGCCGACGGTACGGAGCGCCGGATGGGCACCTATCTGTCGCTGGTGAACATGCATGCCAACACCATCACCTCAGGCATGTTTGTTACTGCGACGGCACCCAACCCGCTGGTCGTCGATTATGTGGCCCGCGTAACCAACATGAACCTGCATCTCAGCTGGACCAGCTGGGCGCTCTATATGCTGCTGCCGGCACTCACCTGCCTGCTGCTGATGCCGCTCGCCATTTCTTTTCTGGCACCACCCGAAGTGCGCAAGACGCCCGATGCCGTCGGATATGCGCTTGGCGAACTGCGCAAGCTGGGCCCGGTCAGTGGCGGCGAATGGGTGATGATCGTAACCTTCGCCGTGCTGCTGCTGCTCTGGGCCAATGTGCCGGAAATGATCTTCGGGCCGGCCTTCAGGCTGGATGCGACGGTGGTCGCCTTTATCGGGCTGTTTGCCCTCATCATCACCGGAACCATCAGCTGGGATGATGTGCTGGCGGAAAAAAGTGCGTGGGATACGCTGGTCTGGTTCGGCGCGCTGGTTATGATGGCCGAGCAACTGAACAAGCTCGGCGTCATCGCCTGGTTTTCCGGCGGGCTCAAGGACGGCATCGTGGCCGCCGGGCTCAGCTGGCAGGCGGCAGCGGCTATTCTCGTGCTGCTGTTTGTCTTCAGCCATTATCTGTTCGCCAGCACGACCGCCCATGTCAGCGCCATGATGCTGGCCTTCCTCACCGTCGGCGTGCAACTCGTCCCGGCGGAATATCAGGTGCCGTTCCTGCTGATGATGGTTGCCGGCTCCACCATCATGATGGCCCTCACGCATTATGCCACCGGCACATCGCCGATCATTTTCGGCAGCGGTTATGTCAGCCTCGGCACCTGGTGGCGGGTCGGCTTCATCATGTGCGTGGGAGAGCTGGCCATTTACGCCATCCTTGGCGGCGTCTGGTGGAAGATTCTCGGGCTGTGGTGACGGCCGGGCTGCCATGAATTTTCCGGCCGCCGACCGAAGAAAGAGCCGCCAAGTTTTGTAATGACATCAGCTTTGTAGTGGATTTTCCCGTTCTTCGGGAAAAAGATGGGCGTGGTCATGGTTGGCGCGCCCATCATCCCCGGTACGCAGCAAGGGATGATCGTCGCAACCCCGCGATGGAGAAGCTCGTGGCAGCAGCCGGGATGAGAACAGGCCGTCTGGGCACTTTTGGCGGCGTGTTCACGCCGAGCATCCTGACCATCCTCGGGCTCATCCTTTTTCTGCGGCTCGGGTACGTGGTGGGCGCCGTCGGCCTCGGCGAGGCGCTGCTGATTATCCTGCTCGCCAGCACCATCTCCGTCCTCACCAGCATCTCCATGGCGGCGATTGCGACCAATCTCGAGGTGAGGAGCGGCGGCGTCTATTACATCATCTCCCGGACGCTCGGCCTGCCCTTTGGCGGGGCTATCGGTCTGGTGCTTTATGTGGCGCAGGCCATTTCGGTCGGCTTCTATTGTGTCGGTTTTGCCGAGGGGATCGCCAGTCTTGCCGGACTGGAAGGCGGTTATTTCCAGCAGCTGATCGCTGCCACCGCGGTCTTCGTGATGCTGGCAATCGCGTGGTTCGGGGCGGAGTGGGCAACCCGCGTGCAATATGTGGTCATGTCGCTGTTGGCGGCGGCGCTAATCTCGTTCGGGATCGGTGCGCTCAACCACTGGAACCCTGCCACGCTTTATGAAAACATGGGGCCGGTGCGCGACTGGGGAGATTTGTGGATCGCCTTTGCGATCTTTTTTCCGGCGGTGACCGGCTTTACCCAGGGCGTCAACATGTCGGGCGATCTGGCCGATCCGGCCCGCAGTATCCCCCGGGGCACAGCCATGGCAGTCGGGCTGTCGATCGTCGTCTATCTCTCCGTTGCCATTCTGCTGGCTGCCACGCTGCGCCGGTCTGACCTTGTTGCGGACTATGGCGCGATGAAGCGCGTGGCCGCGTTCGCACCGCTCATCGATGCCGGGATTGTGGCGGCTACTCTTTCTTCGGCGCTGGCCTCCCTGCTCGGGGCGCCGCGTATTCTGCAGTCACTGGCAAAGGATCGTGTGTTTTCCTGGCTGTTGCCCTTTGCGGAAGCGGGGCCGGATAACAATCCGCGACGGGGGCTGATCCTGACGGCCGGCACTGCCCTTGCCATTGTCGCGCTGGGGAACCTCAATCTGATCGCCGCCGTCGTCTCGATGTTCTTTGTCGTGACCTATGGCCTGCTGAATTACGCCACCTATTTCGAGGCGCGGGGCAAAAGCCCTTCCTTCAGGCCGAGCCTGCGCCTCTATCGGCCGTGGATCAGCCTGCTCGGCGGCCTCTTTTCGCTGGGCGTCATGCTGGCGATCGACTTTACATCCGGCCTTGTTGCGCTGGCCGTCGTCTTTGCCATCTACCAGTATCTTAGGCGCGGCGCAGTTGCGGCCAGATGGTCGGATGGCCGCCGGTCCTACAATCTTCAGCTGGTCCGTGAGCATCTGCATGAGGCGAGCTCCCGGGCGGAACATCCGCGAGACTGGCGGCCGCAGATTCTTGCCTTTTCCGATGACGGCGTGCGCCGCGGGCGTCTCCTTACCTTCGCAAGCTGGATCGAAGGCCACTGCGGGCTCAGTACCGTTATCCGCATCATCGAGGGCAAGGGCAGGTATGCCCGGCGGGCACGCGATCAGGCCGAGCTTGACCTCGCCCGCGATCTTGCGGCGATGAAGCTCACGGCCTTTCCGCTTGTCGTAATGGGCCCCAATATCGATACGGTGGTGCCAATCGCCATCCAGTCGGCCGGCGTCGGCCCTACCAGAATAAATACCGTGCTGGTCAACTGGCCACGCCAGCAGGTGACGGACACATCGGCGCCCGAGTACCAGCGCTTCTTCCGGAATTTGACGGTTGCGTCGTCGCTGGACTGCAACCTGCTGATTTTTGATTCCGACGAAGCCGTATGGCAGGCGCTTGAAAATACGCCCCCCGCCGCAAGGCTGATCGATATCTGGTGGAGCGACAACCGCACCGCCCGATTAATGCTGGTGCTGGCCTATCTGCTCACCCGTAACGACCCGTGGCGGCACGCGAAGATCAGGTTAATCGTGGCAGCACGGGAGGGTGAGGAAGAGGCCCTGCAAGCGCGGGCCGAGGCCGTTTTGCGCCATGTGCGGATTGCCGCGGAAGTGTTGGTCATTTCACCATCGGATAGTCAGGCTGAGGCCATCGTCCAGAGATCGACCGAAGCTTCCATCGTCTTTCTCCCGCTGGGCTTCCGCCGGCAGCAGTTTGTCGACTGGTTTGGCAATGACATCGCCCGGATTCTGCCGCGGCTGCCAACCTGCATCATGACGATGGCGGGGGAAGAGGTCGATCTGTCGGCTGATCCGGACCAGGGCGAGGATAGCTCTCGCGCGGCCGCGCTTGACGCTTTGGATGATGCGGTACGTGCCTATGCAGCGGCCGAGCGTGCACTCAGGAAAGCGCAGGATAGCTTCGAGCAGAAAGCGGCACGCCCAAAGGACGACGAAACTGAAGGGGAAGAGGCAGGTGAGGACACTGGGCCTTCCGAGGCCGTACAGGAGCTGGATGTCCTGAGGGCGGCCTTGATAAATGCGGAGGGCGCGCTGGATGAGGCCCGCCTGAATGCGGTTGAACTCGGCATCCTTCTGCCGGCCGAAGAGCCGGAGCAGGGCCCGCCTTAAAGCACCGGCAGCGGCTTTTCCTGGGTATGATTGTCCGGGATGCTTTTGATGGCCTGCGGGCAGTGAAGGAAAAGCCGCCTGCGGTGCCCGATGAGGGAGAGCGGTCATGGAGAGTGAAGCCTATAGAGGTGGCTGCGCCTGCGGAGCGCTGCGCTACGAGATTGCAGCAGAACCCCTGATGTCCGGCCATTGCCAGTGCCGGGATTGCCAGCGCGACAGCGGCACCGGCCATGCGTCACAGATGGCCTTTCCGCTGGCGGCCGCGAAGATTTCCGGTGAAGCGTCCTTCTGGCACAAGGCGGCCGACAGCGGCAACATCATCGCCCGGGCCTTCTGCCCTACTTGCGGATCGCCGGTTTATTCAACCAATCCCGCCAAACCCGATCTGATCTTCATCCGGGCCGCGAGCCTTGACGAGCCTGCCCGCTTCAGGCCGCAGATGGTGGTCTGGACACGAAGCGGGCAGGGATGGGACATCATCGATCCGCAGTTGCCGCGGTTCGACACCATGCCGGGATTTTGAAATTCCGGCCGGTCAGGTGCTCGCCCAGTAGGCATCCTCCTCGTCATCGCGCTGCCGGCCGGCGATAACCGCGGCAATGCTGGCGATGAAGGCGCCGATGATCAGCGACAGGGCACCCAGCAGCGCGAAGGTTGCGCCGGCCTTGCGGGCGCTATCGGCTGCTTCCTTCGCCTGGGTTATGGCGATGTTGATGCGGCCCGATACAGCATCGATCCGTGCCGTGGCGTCGGCATCGGAAAGGCCGGTGCGGGCGGCGACGAGCTGGCTGAGATAGGTCTTGTCCTCCGGTGTCATTCCGCCAGCCGCCGCACTTGCAACAAGGATGCGCGAGGCTTCCCGGCTTGCCGCTGCGTCGGCGGCCACTCCGGCACTGGTGTGCAGGGCGGCAAGCTGGCCGGGATTGGCCGGACGGAAGAGGGTGTCGACGTAGTAGGACATGGGCCCGGTCCGGCCGCCGATATCGGCGGTACCATCAACGCTGATGCTGGCAGGTGCACCCGCAGCCACCGTTGATGCCGCCTTGATGCCGGTACCGGCGGCGGAAGTCAGCACGGAGCCCAGTACATAGACGACGATCAGCGTTGCCAGCGCCCAGGAAAGGAAGCCGTGGGCGGTATAGCGAAAATAGCTTTCGTCGCTGTGGATGTCCGACCAGCGGGTGCGCAGGCGCCCGGCCAGATAACCGCCGACAGCGGCAGAGAGCCACTGCACGATAACCAGCCAGATAGCGGTCGAAACCGCAAAGGTGGTGACGCTCGCGCTTTCATTGGCCCAGGGCGACACCATGGTGAGGCCAAGGCCGGAGCCGAGCAGCATGAGGATGAAGGTGAGCGTAGAGGCGGCGAGAGCGCCGGCAATAATGGCTCCCCAGCTGACGGCAGGTAGCGCCGGCTCGGCGGGGAACATGATTTCCGTTTCCGTTGGAGGCAGTGTGACTGACATCCCGGCCTCCTAATGCATGAACAGGGCGAGCAGGATGATGACAGGGATTGGAACCCCCAGAAGCCAGAGCAGGATGGCGCGACCCATGGAAACCTCCCTCGGTTTTAAGGCTGCGGCCTCAAGCGACGTTGATGTCGGGATGGCAGGCAATAGCTCACCGGCCTGCGAACGCAGCCGTTCGCAGAAGGAGCGGATTGCAAGACCCGTCAGGCGCTACAAGGCACGGCTGGAGGCTGCGCTTGCCTTCCGGTGAGGCGCGCGCAGCGGACAGAACAGGAACTGTTGGCCGTCTCAAAAGTTCCCGCCGGACGTGTGCTCTGGTGTTGGCAGATCTCCGGCGCATCGGCCCGATGACGGGCCTGGGGCCGCGCTGAGCTGTTCCTGATTAAGGTCGCTCAGATGCCGAGGCGGTCGCGCAGCGCATACCACCAGGCGCCAGCCATGGAGTAGGGCACACGCAGCATCCGGCCGCCGGGGAAGGGGAACCACGGCACTTTCTCGAACACGTCAAAGCGTGTGCGGTCGCCGTCGATGGCTTCCGAAAGGATGCGGCCGAAGGTGTGCGAGCCGGTGACGCCATGGCCGCTGTAACCATGGGCAAAATAGGTGTTGTTGCCGATACGGCCCATCTGCGGCACGCGGCTGAAGGAGAGGGCAAAGTTGCCGCTCCAGGCATAGTCGATGCGCACACCCTTCAGCTGCGGAAATACCTTCACCATGTTCGGCCGCAACCGGCCTTCGATATCACTGGGGTCGGTGCCGGAATAGACCACGCCGCCGCCGAAAAGCAGGCGTTTGTCGGCAGAGAGGCGATAATAGTCGAGGATGTAGCGCACATCTTCCACGCAGGCATCGCTGGGCATCAGGCTCTGGGCACGCTCTTCCCCCAGCGGCTCGGTGGCCATGATCTGGGTTGAGACCGGCATCACCCGGGTGGCGAGCTGGGGGACGACACCGCCCAGATAGGCATTTCCGCACAGAACCAGCGTTTTGCAGGTCATGGTGCCGTCGCGGGTCTCGACAAGCGGCGCGGCAAGCTGGGTGTCCACATGGATGACGGGCGAATTTTCGTAGATGGTGCCGCCCAGATTCTCGAATGCCGCCGCTTCGCCAAGCGCCAGATTGAGCGGATGCATATGGCCGCCGGAATGGTCGATGACGCCGCCGGCATAAACATCTGAATTCACGTGCGCGCGCAGCTGCTGCCGGTCCAGCATTTCCTGATTGCGGATGCCGTAACTCGCCCAGAGCTGCAGCCGCTCTTCCAGCTCGCGCATGTGGGCGTCGGTATAGGCAGTGAAGATGTTTCCGGGTTTCAGGTCGCAGCTTATGTCGTAGGTCTTGACCCGCTCGCGGATGATCTCGCCGCCCTCCTGTACCAGCCCGGCGACGAAACTGGCAGTATCGGCGCCATAGCGTTTGCGGATGGTCTGCAGGCTGGCATTGAGGCCGTTGACGACCTGCCCGCCATTGCGGCCGGAAGCACCCCAGCCCACGCGGGCGCCTTCGATGATCGCGACCTTGTAGCCCTTCTCGGCCAGATGCAGGCCGGTCGACAGGCCGCTGTAACCGGCGCCGACAATGCAGATATCGACACTATGGCTGCCCTTGAGCGGCGGGCGCTCCGGCGACGGGTTGGCGCTGGCAGCATAATAGCTGGTGGTATGCGGGGTCGGGCCTGTTGCCGCGAAGGGGCGACTGGTCATCACACCACCTCCAGATAGGTGTCGTATTCGAAGTCGGTGACCTGGCGGGCAAAACGCTGCAGCTCCTGGATCTTGCACTGGACCAGCATGGTTTGCAGGCGCTTTGAGTAGATCTTCTGCACCAGTTTGCCGCGGCGGAATGCTTCGATGGCGGTTGCCCAGTCGAGCGGCAGATGGTCCAGCTTCATGCTGTAGGCATCCCCGCCGATGGGAGGAACCGGCTCCATCTGCTCGTCGATGCCGACAAGCGCGCCGCCCAGAATGCTGGCCAGCACCAGATAGGGGTTGGCATCGGCACCCGCCACGCGGTGTTCGATGCGCCGGGCCTTGGGACTTCCGCCGGGGATGCGGATGGCCGCCGTGCGGTTTTCATAGCCCCAGCCGACGGAGGTGGGGGCGTGAGCGCCCGGCAGCAGGCGGCGATAGGAGTTCTCATGCGGGGCGAAGGTAAGGGTGTTCTCCTGCATCGTCTCCAGGAGGCCTGCCACCGCATTCAGCATCAGCGGCGTCCCTTCCGGGCCGCCATTATCGAACAGGTTTTTCCCGTTCTCGTCATTCAGCGAGAAATGGACGTGAAAGCCGCTGCCGGAGCGCCCGCCATAGGGTTTGGCCATGAAGGTGGCGGCAAAGCCGTGTTTGCGGGCGATGCCCCGCACCAGCCGCTTGAACAGCACCGCATCGTCCGCCGCCTGCAGCGCATCGGCGACATGGGTCATGTTGATTTCAAACTGGCCGGCACCGTTTTCGGAGATCGCAGCATCGGCCGGAATGCCCTGTTCGGCGCAGGCGTCATAAACCTCGTCGAGGAATTCATCGAAATGCTGCAGCTCATCCAGCGACAGCGCGCCGTCCGAACTCAGCCGCTTGCCGGTAACCGGAGAGCTGGGTGGCTGCGGCTGGGTTCCGCTGGGGTCATAGAGATAAAATTCCAGTTCGGTGGCGACTACGGGCGTGAGGCCACGCTCCCTGTAACGCTCCACGATGCTTGCCAGCGCCCGGCGAGGGTCGCCGCCGAAAGACTTGCCGTCTTCCTCGCGCATCCACAGCATCGCCAGCGCCGAAGGCCGGCTGGTCCAGTTGATGAGCACGATAGGGCGGCCGGTGAATTCGCAGATACCGTCGGCATCGCCGGTTTCAAACACCAGCTCGTTGCCCTCGATGTCCTCGCCCCAGACATCGAGATTGAGGATCGACAGGGGCATTCGCAGACCTTCACCCAGAACTTTGGCCGCTTGCTCCACCGGCAGGCGCTTGCCGCGCATGGTGCCGTTGAGATCACAAACACAGGCGAACACGGATTCAATGTCCGGCCGTTCCTGCAGCCAGTTATCCAGATTATCTGCTGACACCTTGGCGCCTCATCGTAGTGGACGGAAAGCGGGTTGTGGCCATCATACTCCAGTAACGAATTTTTTGGTGTGCCAAACGCTTTGCGAATATTTCCCGGTTTTCCGGCTGCGGCCGCCTTTAGTTTTGTCTGTGCCGCCGCCGGTTTGATGGAAGTTTGACCGGCGTCTCACCTCCACGTAGGCACTGCCCCCTGGTCGGACATGAAAGCGGTTTGCCCCGGTCCCTTCGCTTCAGCCGCGCTTGACTCATTTTTCAATTTGTACAAACGTACAAATAAGTTGTTCAGATGATAAAGAGACCATGCGCGCCAGCCTCAGAGATGCCCTGTTCGAAGCCGCGGTGAAGCTGTTTTCCCAGAATGGTTTCAATGCCGTTTCCATGCGCGATATCGCCAAGGCGGCGGGCGCGAATGTCGGCAGCGTCACCTACCATTTCGGCTCCAAGGCCAATCTGCTGCGCGAGATTTACGAGCGGCACACAAGGCCGATGAATGCCCGGCGTCTTGAACTGCTGGGCGAGGCAAGGCGCATCAGCGATGCCGACGAGCGGCTGATGGCCATCCTGCGGGCCTATGTGGTGCCGGCCTATCTCTCCTCGACCGAGGGTGATGGCGGCGGCGCCGAGTTCACACGCATGCGCGCCATCCTGTCGGCCGAAGGCAATGACGAGGCGCGGCGCATCATCGCCGAGGCGTTCGACGAAACCAGCCACATCTTCATCGACGCCATTGCCGGCTGCCTGCCGGGGGCGCCGCTGGAAGGGCTGGTGTGGCGCAGCCAGTTCCTGCTCGGCGCGCTCTATTACGCCCTCATCAATCCCGACCGTGTGACGCGTCTGTCAGGCGGGGCGGTGGATGGCAGCAACAAGGAGGCTGCCGTCGAGCATCTGGTGGAAGCGAGTTACGCCAGTTTTCGCGGTCTTGTGGCGGAGGGGCTTCGTCTGACCGGATAAATCAAAACCCCTGGGAGGAAATAATGAAAATAACAAAATTGCTGATGGCTGCCGGACTGACGGCGGCCCTCCTCAGTGCGCCTGCGCATGCCGAGGAGCGTATCTCGATCGGCACCGGCGGCACCGGCGGCCTGTTCTACATCATCGGCGCCGGCATGGCCGACATCATCAACAAGCACATGGACGGGGCGACCGCACGCGCCGAGGTTACCGGTGCGTCGGTGGAGAATATCCGCCGCGTGGCTGCCGGCCAGATGACCATCGGCCTTTCATCCTCCTCCACGCTTTATGAAGCCAGCGTGGGCGAGGGGGTGTTCAAGGAAAAGCTGCCGGTCTCCGCCATGGCCTATCTCTATCCGGCCGTGCTGCAGATCGCCGCGCTCGATGGCAGCGGAATCAAGACGATGGCCGATCTTGCCGGCAAGCGTATCAATCTCGGCCCGCCCGGCTCCAACTCCGCCGTGCTCGGCCAGCGCCTGCTGGAAGCCGAAGGCGTGTTTGACGCCGGCAAGGCGCAGTTCCTCTCCTATAACGAGGGGACTGACGCGCTGATCAATGGCCGGGTGGACGCCGCCGTTATCCTGGCCGGTGCGCCGACCGCGGCCTTCATCGATCTCAGCACGCAGCAGAACATGCACCTCCTCTCCGTCGACAAGGACAAGGTCGAGGGCATGATCAAGAAGTATCCCTTCTATCAGCTCTTCGACATCCCGGCGAACACCTACAAGGGCCAGGGCGAAACCGTGGTGGCCATCAACGATCCGGCCACGCTCTTCACCATCGGGAGTGTCCCTGCCGACACCGTCTACGGCATTACCAGGGCTATCTTCCAGAACCTCGATGAGCTGCACGGTATCCACCCGCAGGCCAAGGCCATCACGCTGGAGACGGCAACCCATACCCCCATTGCCCTGCATCCCGGTGCCAAGCGCTTCTTTGATGAAGCCGGCGTCAAGTAACGCCCGCTTCAAGGACTAAAAAGCGCGAACGGAGGAAAGTATGTCTGGCGCCCTCAAAGCCCTGCGCCTGCCGGATGCCGCTATTGGCAGCCGGGAGGGGGCAGTTGTCTCGACACTCTATTGTCTGCTGGCTCTCTTCATCACCGCCCTGGTGATCTACGGGGCCTATTTCGGGGGCATCACGGCGCTGCTCCTGCGTTCGCTCTTTTTCTCGGCTGTCGCAGCGGCGGGGCTTTCGGCCATCGCCCTGCGCTACCGGCTGCTTCCGGCGCGGATTATTCTCTACCTGCTTGCCATTGCCGCGGCCATTCCCGGCCCCTGGCTCTGGCATTCCTATCTCGACATCATCATGAACGGGGCGATGTCCACGGCGGTGGACCGCTGGATATTCGTTGGCCTGCTGGTGGCCGTGCTGGTGCTGGTGCGGCTTTCCATCGGCTGGGCGCTGTTTCTCGTCTCCGTGGCCGCGCTGCTCTACGCCTATTTCGGTTATCTCATTCCCGGCAAATACGGCCATGGCGGTTATGACATCGCCCGGCTCACCTCAACGCTCATGCTGTCGACAGAAGGCTTCTATGGCGTGCCGATGGGCGTGGCGGTGGAGTACATCTTCCTCTTCGCGCTGCTCGGCACGCTGCTGATGAAGGTTGGCACCGGCGAGGTGTTCGTCGATATCGCCCGCGGCCTCACCGGCCGTGTGCAGGGTGGGCCTGGCCTTTCCGCGGCGCTTTCCAGCGCGCTTCTTGGCACCATCAATGGCAGCGCTGTTGCCAATGTGGTGACGACCGGCACCTTCACCATTCCGCTCATGAAGCGGGTTGGTTATTCGGCAACCCTTGCCGGCGCCATTGAGGCCGCAGCCGCCTCGGCGGGCCAGATCCTGCCGCCGGTCATGGGGGCAGCGGCCTTCCTGATGGCGGAAATTCTGGGTGTGCCCTATGGCCAGATCGCGCTCGCCGCGCTGGTGCCTGGCCTGCTCTATGTACTGGCGCTGATGATCTCGGTGCGGCTGGAAGCCGGGCGCCTCAACCTTGCGGCGGACCGCGATGCCGGCATCCAGCTGCTGTTCTCGACGCTGCGCCGCCGGGGTTATCTGCTGCTGCCGCTGGTCGGCCTCGTGGCGCTGATGGCGATGGGGCTGACGCCCACCCGTGCGGCCGTCTATTGCATCGCCTTTTCGCTGCTGATCTCGCCCTGGCGGAAGGATACCCGCATCGGCCTTGTCAATATCATCAGCATCTGCCGCGATACGCTGCGTTCCACCTTGCCGATCGTCGCAGCCGTGGCTGCTGCCGGTGTGGTGATCGGTGTGCTGAACCTCACCGGCCTCGGGCTCATGCTCTCCAGCCTCATTCTGGAGCTGGGCGGCAACAACATCTTCATCATCCTGCTGCTGACGGCGCTGGCCTCCTTCGTGCTCGGCATGGGCCTGCCGACCTCGGCAGCCTATCTGCTGCTGGCGGTGCTGGTAGCACCGGCACTGACCAAACTCGGCCTGCCGGCCATCTCTGCCCATATGTTCATCTTCTATTATGGCCTCGTGTCGGCCATCACGCCGCCGGTGGCGCTGGCAGCCTTTGCCGCCGCCAGCATCTCCGGTGCCAATGCCAATGCCACGGCGATGGAGGCGGTGCGGCTGGGTTTCGTGAAACTGCTGGTGCCGTTCCTGTTCATGACCATGCCGGGGCTGCTGATGATCGGCACGCCCCTGCAGATCGCGCTGGCGATCATCCTGGCCACGGTGGCGGTCAGCGGGCTCAGCATCGGCTTTGCCGGCTGGTTCGCCCGGCCGCTGATGGTCGTGGAGCGGGTCGTCTTCTGTGCCGGGGCCTGCCTCGTTGCCTGGCCGGCACCGGTGGATGACGGGAGCGCATTGACGCTCATCGCCCGGGCGGCGGGCCTTGCCATCCTGGTGCTGGGGCTCCTGCGCTTCCTGCGCCCGGCCAGCCACGCTCCCAGAACGCAGCACCCGTAATCATCGAAAAAAGCGAGTGATCTCATGACCAGACTGGCGCTGCCGTTTCACCCGGCTCCCAAGAAGCCGGATCTCGCCCTGCCTGCCGGGGCCTGCGATGCCCATTGTCATGTCTTTGGCCCGGCGGTGGTCTTTCCCTTTGCCGCTTCCAGCACCTACACGCCGGTCGATGCGCCAAAGGAAAAACTGTTCGAGCTTCATCGCCATCTGGGCTTCGCCCGCTCTGTTGTTGTGCAGGCAAGCTGCCATGGCACCGACAACCGCGCGATGATGGATGCGCTGGCCGCGGGAGGCAGCAATTATCGCGGTATCGCGATGGTGGAGCGGGATATCTCCGCCATAGAGTTGCAGGCCCTGCATGAGGGCGGCGTGCGCGGCGTGCGCTTCAACTTCGTCACCCATCTCGGTGCCGCGGCCGATTTCGGCGCCATCCGCGAGATCGTGGAGAAGATCAGGCCGCTCGGCTGGCATGCCGTGGTGCATTTCGATGCTTTCCGGCTGGAAGAGCTGGCGCCGTTCCTGCGTTCGCTGGAGATGGTTCTGGTCATCGACCATATGGGCCGCATCGACCCGGCCGCCGGCGTCGACCAGCTGGCGTTCCGCCTGCTGCTGGAGCTGATGGAGGATGAGCGTTTCTGGGTGAAGGTCAGCGGCTCCGAGCGCCTGTCGCGCACCGGCCCGCCCTTCGAGGATGCGGCGCGCTACGGCAATTACCTTGTCGAGCGTTTCCCGGACCGGGTGCTGTGGGGCACCGACTGGCCGCATCCCAACATCTACCAGAACATGCCGGATGACGGCGCGCTGGTGGACCTTCTCAGGATCATCGCTCCGCGTTCGGAGCAGTTGCAGGCGCTGCTGGTGGATAACCCGACGCGGCTTTACTGGTCTTGAAGCTGCCGGCCGGTGTTGTCGGGCAGGGCAGGGGGCGGTCATCAGGCCGCCCTTTGTTATTTCAAAGGGTTATTCTCGGTCCTTCAGGGCCGGCTTGCATAATGAGCGCCGCGGATTAGTTCTTTGTATTAATTTTAATGCGAGTCACTCGCAGTATTGAATTGACATATTTAAGGAAATTTGAGACCTCGACAGCACAAGAGAACTATTCTCATTTGCTTCGAGAGGCTCCGCAATGTCCCGCGCTCATGCCCCGCTGGTGGCGCTCCTGACTTTTGCCGCGATGGCCGCTGCCGGCACCGCATCCGCCGATCCCATCGTCATCACCGATCATGAAAACCGCACGGTGACGCTGGCAAAACCGGCGGAGCGTATTGCGTCCATTCCCATCCCCATGGCGTCCACCATCATCACCATGGATGGCGGCACCGGCAAACTGGTGGGCATGAACCCGACGGCCAAGTCGGCGATCATGGAAGGCATCCTTGGCAAGATTTATCCCGGGGCGAAGGACATCCCCTCCGACATCACGGCGCCGAACTTTATTCCCAATGTCGAGGAGCTGGCCGCCACCAATCCCGATCTGGTGGTGCAATGGGCGGATCGCGGGGCCGACCTTGTCGACCCGATCACCAATGCCGGCCTGACCGCCATGCTGATCTCCTACGGCACGGAGGAGAAGGCCCAGCAGTATCAGGCCATGGTGGCAACCGCGATGGGCAAACCCGAGCGGGCAGCGATGATCAATGGCTGGCGCGACAGGGTGGCGGCCGAGATCGCCGAGACCTCAAAATCCATTCCGGCGGACAAGAAACCCCGCGTGCTCTATCTCCAGCGCGCACTCGGCGGCATGCTCGCCTCTGGCGCCAAGGGTAATTACAACACCTTCTATATCGAGTTGGGTGGCGGCATTTCGGCCTCGGCCAATCTTGAGGGCAATGGTGTTGCCATCAGTGCGGAGCAGGTAGCGGAGTGGAACCCGGACGTCATCCTGCTCAACAGCTTCGAGGCCAAGCTCGATATCAGCTGGGTCTATAACGACCCCATCCTGTCGCTGACCAACGCCGCCAAGGATCACAAGGTCTACAAGATGCCGCTCGGCGGCTACCGCTGGGACCCGCCCAACCAGGAAAGCCCGCTGACCTGGATGTGGATTGCCGACCTGCTGCACCCGGAAGTCTTCCACTACGACCTGCGCACCGAAATGCGCAAGGCGTACAAGTCGCTCTATAATTACGAGCTCACCGACGGCGATATCGACGGCATCCTGTGGATCGAGATGCAGGGCGGCGAGACCAACTACGCCCAGTTCAAGGCCAGCGGGACGGTCAACTGAAATGCGGGCCGCGCTTGCGCTCGGCCGTCGCCTCACTGTGCCGGGGCTTCGCTTCGGCACATGGGGCGTGCTGACGGCGCTGATGGTGGCAGCCATGCTGTTTTCCATCGGCGCCGGCCGGTTTTCGGTGACGGTGCCGCGCGTGGCGGAAATCCTCTCCGCTGCCGCGCTCGATCCGCACGCCGCCATCACCCAGATGGATGAGCGCATCGTGCTGCTGGTGCGGCTGCCGCGTGTGCTGCTGGCCGCGCTTTCCGGGGCCGCACTTGCCGTGGGCGGCGCGGCCCTGCAGGGCGTATTCCGCAATCCGCTGGTCTCCCCGCAGGTGCTTGGCATCAGCCAGGGGGCGGCCTTTGGCGGGGCGCTTGCCATCCTCTTCGGTTTCGGTGGCACGGTGCTGCTGGGGCTCGCTTTTGTCTTCGGCCTCAGTGCGCTTGTGCTGGTCGGGTTTTTGGCCCGCATCAATGGCCGCACAGAGGTGATCACCGTCATCCTCTCCGGCATGGTGATCGGCGCGCTGTTTGCCGCGCTTGTCTCCGTCATACAGTTTGTGGCTGACCCCAACACCTCGCTGCCGGCCATCGTCTACTGGCTGATGGGGTCCTTCTCCACCGCCACCTGGGGGCGGCTGGCGCTCGCGGTGCCGGGCATGGGGCTGGGCCTCGTGGCGATCTGGTTCCTGCGCTACCGGCTCAACCTGCTGGCGCTGGAGGAGCAGGAGGCGCGTTCGCTCGGCGTCAACCCCGACCGGGAGCGCTGGTATGTCTTCATTGCCATTTCTCTGATGACCGGCACTTCCGTTGCCGTGGCCGGTATCGTCGGCTGGATCGGCCTTGTGGTGCCGCATGCCGCCCGCATCCTGGTGGGGGAGGATCACCGGCAGTTGATCCCGGCTTCCGCCTTGCTGGGCGCGGCCTATCTCACCTTCGTCGATACGCTCGCCCGCACGCTGACGGCAGCCGAAATCCCGCTCGGCGTGCTTACCGCGCTCATAGGCGCGCCGGTCTTCGGCTATCTGCTGCGCCGGCATTTCCGGGAGGCGAACCGGGCATGATCGGGCTTCAGGATGCTGCCGTTGCCTTTGGCGAGCGCACGCTCTTCTCCGGCATCAGCTTCTCCGTGCCGGTGGGGCGCTCCATGGCCATCCTCGGTCCCAACGGCCGGGGCAAGACCACCTTGCTGCGCGCCTTGCTGGGATTGCAGCCCTTGCGGCAGGGCAGCCGGCAGGCGCCGCCGGTCAGCGGCTATGTGCCCCAGCACGGCGCCTCGCAGGCACGCCTTACCGGCCTTGAAGTAGTGGTGATGGGCCGTGCCGCCCGGCTCGGCCTTTTCGGCCAGCCCGGCTCCGGCGATCAGGCAGCCGCGCTGCAGGCGCTGGAGGAGGTGGGGGCCGGGCACCTGGCCACCCTTCGTTATGATCGCCTTTCCGGCGGCCAGCGCCAGATGGTGCTGATTGCCCGGGCGCTTGCCACCGGCTCGCCCGCGCTGCTGTTCGATGAGCCGACTTCGGCGCTGGATCTCGGCAACCAGTCCCGCACGCTGGAGCTGCTGGACCGGCTGCGCCTCAGGCGCGACAAGGCCATTCTCTTTACCACCCATGACCCGAACCACGCCCTGGCGGCAGCCGATGACGTGCTGCTGATGATGCCGGGCGGGGAGGAGGTGCATGGCCCCGTCCATGAGATGATCGAGCCGGAAAAACTCGGACGTCTTTACGGCGTGCCCATGCGCTGGGTTTCCGTGGCCGGGCCGGAGGGCGAAGAGCGCCGCGCCATCCTGCCGGCTTTTGCCGGTATCGAGGCGGCATGAGCGTCCTTTACCTGCAATCCGTCTGGGGCGCGCCGCCTCCACGGCTCGCCGCTGCGGCCGGGCGCGGTGAGGTGACAATCCTGCCGCAGGCGGAATTCACACCGCGGCACCTTCTCTCTTTCTCCGGCCTCATCACCGACAACCAGCTGGATCAGGATGCCCTGCTGGAGATGAAGGATAGCCTCGCCGATTTTCTGGCCCGTGGCGGGCGCTGGTTCTTCAACGGCCATCTGGTGCGCCCGCTGGTGGAGGGCATGGCGCCGTACCAGCCGATCCGGCAGCCGAAACGCGCGGATTTTGACCTCCACAGCCTGAACCCGCATCCGCTGTTTGACGGTATCGACCTCAAACAGCTGGAGACCAACAAGGGCGTCGCCGGTTTTTACGGTCGCGGCTGCAATCCGCTGCCGGAAGGGGCAGTGGCGATCAATGGCCTCGGGCCCGCCGGCGTGCCGGTTGACTGGGTGTGGGTGATGCCGGGCGGCGGCCGGTTCTTCTCCCATTCCGGCAATGATCTCGGCGCTCTGGGCGTGGAATGGGGCCTGCCGGGCGAACTGACGGACCGCATTATCCGCTGGGCCGCGGGCGGCCCGTGCCTCGCCCCTGATCTTGCGGGGGTGACCCGGTCGGAAGCCGTCTTGCCCCTGATGCCAGCCGAACCCTATCCGGCGTCACGCCGGGCGAAGGCCGGGCGCCGCCGGATGGTGGCCCCTTCCTGCGGCAGTTATTATCACACCCACAGCTTGCTCGGCGCCCGTTATAGCGAGGCGTTTGATGTTGTGTGCCGGCCGGAGGAACTGGGCGACACCCTGCGCCCGGATGATATCCTGTGGGTACCCTGCCGCTCGCCCGCCGGGCGCCTCATGGCGCAGAAGGCAGTGATCGCGCGGCATCTGGCAGCTGGCGGCACAGTGGTGGCCACCGGCGAGAGCAACAGCGAACTGTGGCTGCCGTCCATAAGCTTCATCCCCACACCGACCAACTGGTGGTGGTGGCTGGAGCCGGGGGCCGATCTTGGCGTGGAGATCACCGCGCCCGGGCACCCGTTGATGGCCGGTATGGGCAAGGCGGATGTCACCTGGCATCTGCATGGCTGGTTCGCTCCCCCCGCCGGCGCCGAGGTGCTGGTGCGTGATGGGGAAGGGAAGGCGGTGCTCTATGTGGATGGGGCCTCCACCCCCGGCCGGCTGATCGTCACCTCGCTCGATCCGATGTTTCACCACGGCTCGCATTTCATGCCGGCGACGACGCTGTTTCTCGACCGGTTCATCCCCAATCTGAAAGCCTGGCTGAATGTCTGACGCCATCACCGTTGCCGAAAACGGCACCCATCTCACTTTCACCTTCGCGTCGATCATGGAGTATCACGGCGGTGGTTTCCCCGGCGGCGTGGTGCATGGGCTGAAGGCCATGCAGGCGGCGTTTCCGCTGCTTTCCGATACGCCGCCGGAGCGGCGCGAAATCTCCATCGTCACCGCCTTCACCGGCCCCGGCGGGCGCGATGCGCTGGAGATGGTAACGCGCGCCCTGACGGAAGGGCGCCTCATCGTTGACCGCAGCCTTGGCGGCAAGGATGTGATCACGGATCTGCCGGGCCCCTATCTTTTCCGTTTCAGCTATCGCGGCAAGACGGCGGAAGCCACCATCACGCCCGGCCATGTGCGCGAGGAGTTCGTGACCCTCGGCGCCAAAAAGGACAAAAGCCCGGCCGAAACAGCGCGCCATGAAGAGCTGAAGCGCGAAATGGCGGAGCGCCTGCTGCCGCTGCCCGCCACCGAAATCTATCGGGCAAAGCTGATCTGAGACCGGCGCCGCCGCGCTTTAAGCGAACCAGCCCGTCGTAAGGTTGCGGGCGACTGCACTATCGTCCGGGCTGAGTTCATGGCCGGCGTGCACCATATGGCTGGTGACGTCCGCACAGCGGGCGCGCAGTGCGTCTGCCGGAGAAGGGTGCTGTTGCCGGTAGGGATCATCGCGTCCGTCGAGGATGACGATCCGGCTGCCGGTAAGGTCTGCCTGCGGTGGGTTCTCCAGCACCGAAACCGGGCGCAGCAGCAGGCACCGGCTTGCTAGCGGTGGGTGCAGCATCATGGCGGCAGCGAGGAAATTGGCGCCGTTGGAATAGCCGATAAAACTCAGCTTTTCCGGCGCCAGCCGGTACCCGGCAACAAGCTCCTCGATAAAGGCTGCAAAAGCGGCGGCTTCGGAGCGGATATCCTGCTGATCGAAGCCACCACCGGCAAGGCGGCGGAACCAGCGCAGATTGCCTTCCTCCGTGCTGCGCCCGCGCACCCCCAGCAGCGTGGCGTGAGGCGCCAGCCGGGCGGCAAAGGGCATCAGGTCGGCTTCATTGCCGCCGCTGCCATGCAGCAGGATGATCACGTTGCCATCCGGCTCGACTGGGGTGTGGAAACGGTGCACGAAGGGCAGGTCGAGATACCGCACCCGGTCTTCATCCGGCAGGGAGAATTGCGGCAGCCGCAGGCGAACATCCTCAGCGTAGGCTGCATCGGCTGACGGCACCAGCAGCGCCGAGCCAAGGCTCTCCAGCGGTTCATCCACCAGCATGCCCGGTCCGTCAGTGGCCATTTCGATAAGCGTCTCGCCCGGTTCGCGCACATAGAGCGAGGCGAAATATTTGCGGTCATGCACAGTAACCGGCCCGCTGTTGAGCTGCTGGAGCCGGGCTTCCACTGCCTTGAGCTCGTCCTCATCTTTGGCCCGCAGCGCGACATGGTCGGCAATGCCGGTGCCGGGAATACCCGGCCAGAAACCTGTTGCCTCACGCACATCGATCACATCGCCGCTGTCCGAGACCAGCCGCTCCGTGGTGCCGGCGCGGATGAGGGGGCGATACCCGAAATAACGCTGCAAAAAGGCGGAGGTCTGCTCCGGCACCGCCGACAGCAGGCTGGCGCCCCGGATGCGGCGGATGGCATCGCGCGGCTCAACGCCCCGCGCCTGCGGCAGCGGCGCGCCGGCTTCAAGCGGGCTACCGACAAGCTTGACGATAACGCCGTCCGGATCGCTGAGGCGTAGTACAGGTTCCCCAAATTCCTGCGCCGGGCCGCTAACCTTGAGGCCGAAGCTGAGCGCGCGGGTCAGCCAGAAACCGATGCTGTCCGGCTCCACGGCAAAGGCGATCTCCGCCACCTGCCCGAGCCCAACCCGGCCGGGTGCCCCATCCTCCCAGACCAGGAAGGTGATGAGCGATCCCGGCGAGCCGATGCTGTCGCCATAAAAGAGATGCAGCTGTTCGGCATCCTCAAAACCGCCCGTGCGCTTGACGAGGCGCAGGCCCAGGAAACCAACATAAAAATCGACATTCGCCTGCACCTTGCGGGTAACGAGCGTGATGTGGTGAATGCCCGAGGTCATGCGATGCGCCTTGTCTTCAGGAAGTTCCTGCCATTTAAAGATCTTGAAATAAAATTTTAAAACGCGAAATATCCTATATTTTTTGTATAAATCAAGGACCGTTTTGGTTGGCAGGAAGTTGGCTGGAGTCTCCGTTTGAGCCGGGCGTCAAAGAATTGAATTCATTGATTGGGTTTGTTTTTCATGTTTTTAAATAACATATTCAAATTTTGTTACGTACGCGGAAGGGGGGAATTGCTGCCAGCCCTAAACACCATGAAATTGATATTATGAAAGGCTCCAAGGCTGACCAAAGTAGCCAAGGCTGGGGTTGTGTAGCTGAGATTTGATCAAGAATGAGGAGATGCTCTTTTGTGGCTCGCTCCAGGCGATCAACAGAATGTTTCCAAATGGGGTCCTTAACAGTTTTAAAATCGATGTCAGGTGGAGCGAACGCCATCCGGCTTTTGTCCCAAGAGCTTTTCATATAGATGTTGATTTTCTTGAATATACCGCAGGCAACTAGGCGCTGTTCTTCAATTTGATCAAAATTCGAAGGAGAAAAGTCGGTTCTTATGGGATTGAACTCGCAAAGGAATTTCTCCGACGACGAAACCTCGGAGGCAATGTCTTCTCCAGCTCTCTCCAATCTGTCAGTTAGAAGCTCAGCTTTAGCCAAATTAACTGTGCTTAATGCTGAATGAAAACTCGTCAGTAATGCGGCGCCGCCTAAAAATAAAGCGATATACGCGAGCCGCGCTCTGCCAGTTTCGTTGCAAAACAGATACGACATAAGGTGAGTTAGCACGAAAGAGATTGCTGTAAACCCAGCCAATGCCCAGCCATTTCCCATCCATTCGGATATCATTGACCTTCTCTAGCGATATGTTGCGTGGTCGCCTGAAAGGTCCATACTACCAAAGTAAATAAATGACGATAAGCGTTCTCGTGAGAGCCTGTTTTCGGGAATTGCTATTTTTTATAGCTCGCCTCAACCAGTCTGCATGTCCTTGAACAGCACCGTCTGGTCGGTGAGGTAGCGCGAGAAGAGCGGCAGGCTGGCGGCGCCGGTGGCGCGGGCGCCGCTGCCGATCTGACCTTCCTCGATGCGCGGGCGGGTGATGCCCTGATGGTCGAGGGCGGCGAGGGCGGTGCGGGTGGCTTCGGCCAGCCGTTTGCGGATGGTGGGCGTGAAGCCGCCATCGATCACCACCGCCTCGAAATCGATGACGCTGCACACGGTGAGCGCCGCCACCGCAAGGCTGCGGGCGGTGAACGAAATCCACTCATCCATGATGGGGCCAAAATCGTCCCACTCTTCCGGCAGGCGCCAGATGGAGCTGGCGTCGCGCCCGGCCTCCTGCACCATGCGCTCCAGCACCAGAACCGAGGCGCCGTCGATGAGCTGGCGGGGGCGGGAGGTGGGGCCGGTCGGATCGGCGGCCGGGATGGGCATGGAGCCGAAGGCGCCGGCATTGCCGGTCTTGCCGGGATAAAGCTCGTGGTTCAGCACCACGCCGCCACCGGCAAAGATGCCGATGAAGAAATAGGCGAAGTCGGAAAATTGCGGCCCGATGCCGAAAATAAGCTCTGCGGCGCAGGCGGCGGTGGCGTCATTCTCCAGAAAAACCGGAAAACCGCTCGCGTCATAAAGCAGTTGCGGCACATTGGCCTGGCGCCAGGCCTCGCGCTCCTCTGCCGGGGCGCCCACGGCTTCCGCCCAGTTCCAGATTTCCCCCGGCATGGCAACGCCAAGGCCGCAGATTCGGGCCATCTGCTCGGGCGGCAGGGTGCCTGAAAGTGCGGCTATGCCGTCCTTCACGAAGGCCAGAATCGCGGCAAGGCTGGGGTAGGGATAGGCATGGTGGCGGCGCAGGCGGATGGTGCCGACAAAATCCATCAGCACCAGTTCGGTCGAGCGGCGGCCGATCTTGAGCCCAAGGGAAAACACTCCGTCGGGGTCGAGCCGCATGGGAATCGACGGCTGGCCCACCTTGCCGCGCACCGGGTCGCCACGCTGCAGCAGCCCGTCTGCCTCCAGCGCACGCATGATGACGGAGACGGTCTGCGCCGAAAGGCCGGAACGCCGCGCGATCTCCGCCTTGGAGAGCTCGCCATGCCGGCGCACCAGCGAGAGCACGAGCCGCTCGTTGTAGGCGCGCACGCGGATGTGGTTGGCGCCGCCGCTGGGGTCGATAACCTTGTTGCCGACGGGCGCTGTCGCTTCGTCAGTTGAGCCAGCCAGAGCGCTCATTTCCATCCCGGATGTTCTTGTCCGCCGGCACCATAGCGGCTCGGGCCGATGCGGTGCCGAATTTTATGGGGCCCCGTCAGGCAAGCGCATTCCAATTAATAAATCAATCTGATTTATCTATTGACGGACGGCAGGCTTGATGGTTGCTTCTTGCACGGGACGCCTTCGCCAAACGGAACCGGCATGAGACCGGCCCCTTCGTCGGACAGCCGAAAAAGGGAACCGGAAAGGTTCCGGCAGCAGGCGCCGTAACAGGCCGGAAAACGGCCAGATATCGTTCTCGGGAGGAACGCTTGATGAAGAAGACCCTCATTCTTTCCGCCATAAGTGCGCTTGCCGTCTGTGCCTCTCTGGGCGCGGCCCCGGCCAGCGCTGCCGGCGTTTCCGCCTGCCTCATCACCAAGACGGATACCAACCCGTTCTTCGTGAAGATGAAGGAAGGCGCGCTTGCCAAGTCCAAGGAATTGGGCATCGACCTCAAGACCTATGCCGGCAAGGTGGATGGCGACAGTGAAAGCCAGGTAGCGGCGATTGAAAGCTGCATCGCCGACCATGCCAAGGGCATCCTGCTGACGGCGTCCGACACCAAGGGCATCATCCCCTCGGTCAAGAAGGCGCGCGACGCCGGCATTCTGGTGATCGCCCTCGACACGCCGCTCGATCCGGCGGATGCCGCCGATGCCACCTTCGCCACCGACAATCTTCTGGCCGGCAAGCTGATCGGCGAGTGGGCCAAGGCGACGATGGGCGACAAGGCCAAGGACGCCAAGGTCGGTTTCCTCGATCTCACCCCGTCGCAGCCGACGGTCGACGTGCTGCGTGATCAGGGCTTCATGATGGGCTTCGGCATCGATCCGAAGGACCCGAACAAGATCGGCGACGAGACCGATCCGCGTATCGTTGGCCATGATGTGACCAACGGCAACGAGGAAGGCGGGCGCACCGCCATGGAAAATCTGCTGCAGAAGGACCCGGATATCAACGTCATCCACACCATCAACGAGCCGGCGGCCGTCGGTGGCTATCAGGCGCTGAAGGCGGTGGGCAAGGAGAAGGACGTGCTGATCGTCTCCGTCGATGGCGGCTGCCCGGGCGTCAAGGCCGTGGCCGATGGCCAGATCGGCGCCACCTCGCAGCAATATCCGCTGCTGATGGCCTCCAAGGGTATCGAGGCGATTGCCGCTTTCGCCAAGGATGGCACCAAGCCCAAGCCCACCGAGGGCAAGAGCTTCTTCGATACCGGCGTTTCGCTGGTGACGGACAAGCCGGCCAAGGGTGTGCCCTCCATCAGCGTGAAGGAAGGCCTCGACAAGTGCTGGGGCTGATGCCCTTCGCGTCTGACGCCTCTTGAGACGAACGGGAAGGGGCGGTGGGAGCCGCTCCTTCCTCTCGTTTTATCAGCCAGCAGAACTCCTTAAAAAATTCGGGAGGAAGGTTCGCCGTGGCAGCCCTTCAGGAGTTCGAGAAGGTTCTCGACAAGAGCGACAAAAACGTCGCGACCTTCAGGAAGCACACGCCGCTTCAGAAGGTGCAGCATTTCCTGCATTCAACGCCGGCCGCGGTGCCGGCCATCGTTCTCATCGCCGCCATTATCATCTTTGGCGTGCTGAAGGGGGAACGCTTCTTCTCCGCCTATACGCTGACGCTGATTTTGCAGCAGATCGCCATCGTCGGCATTCTCGGCGTCGGGCAGACGCTCGTTATCCTGGTGGCCGGCATCGATCTGTCCATCGGCGTCATCATGGTGATTTCCACCGTGATCATGGGCAACTGCGCCATCACCTACGGGCTGCCGGTGGTGCTCTCCATCGGCATCGGCGTTCTTGCCGGCGCGGCGGCGGGCCTGCTCAACGGCTTTCTTGTCGCCATCATGCGATTGCCGCCCTTCATCGTCACGCTCGGTACCTGGTACATCGTGATGGCGACCAATTTCATCTATTCCGCCAACGAGACCATCCGGGATGCCGACATCACGGAGAAGGCCAATTTCCTGCATTTCTTCGGCGTGAGTTTCAAGATCGGCGGGGCGGTCTTCACCCTCGGCGTGGTGCTGATGATCGTGCTGGTGGGCGGCCTCTGGTACGTGCTCAATCACACGGCCTGGGGGCGCCATCTCTATGCGGTGGGCGATGACCCGGCGGCAGCCGAACTCTCGGGCATCCGCGTCAAACGTGTGCTCATCTCCGCCTATATGCTGGCGGGCATCATCGCGGCGCTGGCCGCCTGGGTTGCCATTGGCCGCAACGGCTCGATCTCTCCCTCGGCGGCGGTCACCGAATATAACCTGCAATCCATCACCGCGGCGGTCATCGGCGGTATCTCGCTCTTCGGCGGGCGCGGCTCCATCGTCGGCACGCTCATCGGCGCCATGATCGTCGGCGTCGTTTCCATGGGCCTCAACATGCTGGGGGCCGACCCGCAGTGGAAAGTGTTCCTCACCGGCGGTCTCATCATCTCCGCCGTGGCCGTGGACCAGTGGATCCGGAAGGTGGCGTCATGACCCAGAGCGGCAAACCCGAACCCATCCTCAAGGCACGTGGTCTCGTGAAGCGTTATGGCCGCGTGACCGCGCTCGACAGTGCGGATTTCGATCTTTATCCCGGCGAAATCCTGGCCGTCATCGGCGATAACGGCGCCGGCAAAAGCTCGCTCATCAAGGCGCTTTCCGGGGCGATCTGGCTCGATGAGGGCGAGATCGAACTGGACGGCAAGCCGGTCAATTTCCGCTCGCCGATGGAAGCGCGCGATGCCGGCATCGAGACCGTCTACCAGAACCTGGCTTTGTCGCCGGCGCTTTCCATCGCCGACAACATGTTCCTTGGCCGCGAGATCCGGCGCCCCGGATTTCTCGGCAGCTGGCTCAGGATGCTGGACCGGCCACGCATGCAGCAGATTGCCCGTGACAAGCTCTCCGAGCTTGGGCTCATGACCATCCAGAACATCGGCCAGGCGGTGGAAACCCTCTCCGGCGGCCAGCGCCAGGGTGTGGCGGTGGCGCGGGCTGCGGCCTTCGGCTCCAAGGTGGTGATCATGGACGAACCTACGGCAGCCCTCGGCGTCAAGGAATCCCGCCGGGTGCTGGAGCTGATCCTCGATGTGCGGGCCCGCGGCCTGCCCATCGTGCTCATCTCCCACAACATGCCGCATGTGTTCGAGGTGGCGGACCGTATCCATGTCCACCGCCTCGGCAAACGCCACTGCGTCATCAACCCCAAGGACTACACCATGTCCGACGCCGTGGCCTTCATGACCGGCGCCAAGGACCCGCCGGAGGTGATGGCGGCCTGAGCGCAGCACAGGCACGGAACGCAAAAGAAGGCCGGCGATGCGCTCCATCGCCGGCTTTTTTTCATGGCCTCTTCAGCCTGTCGCCAGCGCTGAAAGGCGGCTGATCGCGCGCTGCACCGCCGGGCGCTCTTCCAGCTTCTGGTACCAGCGCTGCAGATTGGGCGTCTCTTCCAGCGACACTTCGGCAAACTGGCGGCGCCAGAACCAGCCGAAATGGGCGAGATCGGCAATCGTCAGCTCATCCCCCGCCATATAGGGCTGGGCCGCCAGCCGGGCATCGAGCAGGCCGATGAGGCGCAGCGCCTCGGTGCCAAAACGCTCGATAGCAATCGGTTGGGGCGAGGGGGCGGATTTGCGGAACCAGCCGGCATTGCCGAAAGCCGGGCTGAGGCCGGAGGCGTGAAAGAAAAGCTGCTCGAACACGCGTGCCCGGCCAGCGCCGGCAGCGGGCAGAAGCCGGCCTGTCTTTTCAGCCAGATAGACCAGAATGGCGGCACTCTCGCTGAGCGCAAGCGGGCCACCTTCGGCATCGGCATCAACCAGAACCGGCACCTTCTGGTTGGGGTTGAGCGCGGCAAAACCCGGGCTCTTCTGCTCCCCGGCGCGCACATTTACGCCGATGAGCCGGTAGTCGAGCCCGAGTTCTTCCAGCACCAGGGCCGGCTTCAGGCTGTTGGGAGTGGCAAAGGCGTAAAGCTCCAGCATCTGGCGGGCCTTGTCTTTTGTGGGGAAGGGAGGCCCCGCCCGATTTCGGGCGGGGCCTTGCGGCTGCTCAGGCAGCCTTCAGCTTGCCCGGCGCTGTCCATTCCGCGCCCTTCATGAAGCTGTCGTTCGGCGTTTTGGCCAGATGGTTGGTGTGGTTGGAAATCAGCTTGGTGGCGGCCAGCACCAGCACATCCAGCACGGCGCGGTTGTCGTAACCCGCAGCCTTGAAGGCGGCGACATCCGCCTCGCTCACCGCGCCGCGCTGCCGGGTGACGATGGCCGCGAACTGGCGCAGGGCTTCGAGCTTTGCATCGCCCACCGGCTGGCCATCACGAACGGCATTGATGGTCGCATCGTCCACCTTGGCCATGCGCGACAGGTTGGTGTGCCCGGCCATGCAGTAGGTGCATTCGTTCTCATAGATGATGGCGAGATAGGCGACGTTGCGCTCCACGGCGCTGAAGCCCGTCTTCTCGGCAATGCCCCAGAGGGTGGAATAGGCCTCCAGCGCCGCCGGGCTTTCGGCCAGCACACGGTGCAGGTTGGGCACAAAGCCCCAGGCATTCTGCACGCCGGTGAGGATTTCTGCCGAACCGGCAGGGGCGGTGGCGGTGTCATGCAGGGTAAAGCCGTTGATCATCTTGCTCTCCTTGGGAACGGCGCCGGATTTGGCGGCGCCAGTTGCGGCTGAAAGGAGAGTTACGCCCTGCTGATCGGGAATGGATGAGAGCTCGATGCGATATTAAATATTCCCGTGAGGAATGATTTATCCTGAAAGGTGGCTACGGATTGACGCCGCCGGAGTGCTCATGCAGCCATGCTGCCGGTGTGAAAGGGAGAGGGCGGTATGCAGACGGAACCGAGAGTGGGCTGCGGGGCGGCAATTGTGGATGGCGACGGGCGCCTGTTGCTGATCCAGCGCCTGACCGAACCGGAAGCCGGCTGCTGGGGCCTGCCGGGCGGCAAGGTCGATCTTTTTGAAGTCGCCGCCGAAGCGACCGCGCGGGAGATTGCCGAGGAGCTGGGCATCACCATCGTGGCGCAGGAACTGCTCTGTTTCGTCGACCAGATCGACCGGGTTGCCGGCATCCACTGGGTGTCGCCGGTCTATCTGATCCGGAATTTTACCGGCACGCCCACAATCCTTGAGCCGCACAAACATGGTGGTCTTGGCTGGTTTGCGTTGGCCGATCTGCCGGCAAAGCTGACCGTGCCCACCCAGTTTGCGGCACGGGCGCTCAAACAAAAGTCACGCTGACGGATTTCGGCACTCATTGACGGATCGGCTCACAAAGAGGCCGCTTGATCTTTTCTGGCTTCATATTTTACTATTTAGCTAAATAGAGGAATTAAACATGCTCGATGCCCTCAGCCAGACCTTTGCCGCTCTTGCCGACCCGACGCGCCGGGCCATTCTCCAGCGCCTGTCGTCGGGTGAGGCGACAGTGGGAGAGCTGGCTGAACCTTTTGATCTCAGCCTCGCGACCGTCTCCAAACATCTGAAGGTGCTGCAGCACGCCCGTCTGGTTTCGCAGACCCGCAATGCCCAGTGGCGGCCCTGCCGGCTGGAAGTTGCGGCCCTGCGGGAGATCGATGGCTGGATGGATCAATACCGGCGGTTCTGGGCCGGGAGTTTCGAGCGTCTCGACGATTATCTTGAGGCCGTGCAGGCCGGGGAGGGGAACAGTGGCGACGACGACCAGAATCCCGACTGATGTAAAACCCGCGGCGCCGGCGGGCGAACGGCGGACGGGCGAAGAGCAACGAGTGGGAGGCGATGCCCGCACGCTCACCATCAGCCGTATCTTCAGGGCGCCCCGGCCGCTTGTCTTCAGCGCCTGGGTGGAAGCCGAGCGTATCGCCCGGTGGCTGGGGCTGCCGGGCTTCATCGTCGTCCACCAGCATTTCGACCCGCGGCCGGGTGGCGGGTTTCGCTCCACCATGATCGAGCCGGACGGCACCGAGCACAGGCTCTTTGGCAGCTACCAGGAAATTGCCCCGCCTGAGCGGCTGGTTTTTACCCATGCATGGGAACTTGAGGATGGCACCACCAGCCCCGAAACGCTGGTGACGCTGGAGTTTTTTGACCATGGCGGCGACACGCGCCTGGAGTTTCGCCAGGAAGGGTTCGCCGACCGCAAGGCCCGTGACGACCATGCCGGAGGCTGGACCCTGTGTCTGGGCCGTCTCGATAGCTGGCTGCTCACGGGTGAAAACAAGCCGCAGGGAGCAGTGTGATGACGCAGATAGAAATCATCGGCATTCCGGTCAGCAACTATGTCCGCGCGGTGCGCATGGCCTGCGAGGAAAAGGGTGTCGCCTATCGGCTGACCCCGGCCATGCCGCAATCGGAAGAGGTGCGGCTCATCAGCCCGGTCGGGAAAATTCCCGTCATGCGCCATGGCCCGGTAACCCTTTGTGAGTCCCGGGCCATTGCCGGTTATCTCGACACGATTTTTCCCGAGATGCCGCTGCTGCCCAAAGAACCGCTGGCCGCCGCAGAAGTCGAGCAATGGATATCGCTGGTCAACACCACGATGGACCGGCCCTTTATCCGGGAGTACGTGCTCGGTTATGTGGTTCCGCGCGGCGCCGATGGCGGGCCCGATCGTGCTGCCATCGCGGCTGTGGTGCCGGTGATGGAGCAGCAACTGGCCGTGCTGGAAGCTGCCCTTGAGGGCAAGGAGTTTCTGGCGGGCGATCGGTTCAGCTTCGCGGACATCAATCTGATGCCGATGCTTGCCGGCATAAGCGCCTTCCCGGAAGGGGCGCGGGCTCTTGCGGCCTCGCCCGTCGTGGCCGCTTATTTTGAGCGTCATGCCCGGCGCCCGAGTTTCATCAGGACGGCCGTCGACCGGCGGCATTGAGTGCCGCCTTGTCCCGGCCGCCGCTTTTGCCCGCCATTCTTTGCAAGGGAAGTGACGTTGAACCCTCAAACTGGCATTCGCCCCGTCCAGCCGGGAGATTACGACGCCTGGCGACCGCTCTGGCACGGGTACAACGCCTTTTACGGCCGCTCCGGGCCGACGGCGCTGGCGGGGGAGATCACCGCCGTCACCTGGTCGCGGTTCTTTGATGCCTATGAGCCAATGTTTTGCCTGGTGGCGGAGGCGGAAGGGCAGTTGCTCGGCCTTGCCCATTTCCTCTACCACCGCTCGACCACAGCAATCGCGCCGAGCTGTTATCTGCAGGACCTCTTTACTGCCGAAGAGGCGCGCGGACGTGGTGTTGGGCGGGCACTGATCGAGGCGGTTTATGCCCGGGCGGACGCCGAGGGCTGCGGGCGGGTTTACTGGCAGACGCACGAGACGAACCGGACGGCGATGGCGCTCTATGACCGGCTTGCCGAAAAGTCCGGCTTCATAGTTTATCGCAAGATACTGCCGTAATATTTTGTTTTGATTTTATTATACCCTCTCCGACAAGGCGGCGATGAAGGCCCGGACCTTGGCCGGGACCAGCCGGGCGGAGGGGTAGACGGCCCAGATGCCCATCGGTTCGATATCGGCATCTTCCAGCGGCAGGCGGATCAGCCGGCCGGCATCTACATCCGGGTCGGCATTCCAGCCCGAGAGTTTGGTGATGCCGAAACCGCCAAGGCAGGCTTCGTGCACCGCCTCCAGCGAATTGGCGCTGAACCGCCCCGTAACCCGCTGGTGCACCAGCTTGCCGGCCTTGTCGATGAAGGGCCAATGGCTGGTGCCGGTAACGGAGAGGCACTCATGCGCCGCCAGCTCGGCCATGCGTTTCGGGGCGCCATGCCGGGCCACATAGTCCGGCGTGGCATAAAGCCATCGTGGATTGTCGCCAAGGCGCCGGGCGATCAGCGTATTGTCACGCAGCTGGGCGATGCGGATGGCGACATCGATACCCTCGGCCACGATGTCGACGATGCTGTCCGTCATCAGCAAATCCACCCGCAGCGCCGGGTTCGCCTCCAGAAAAGCCGGTATCATCGGCGCCACCACCTTGCGCCCGAACGGGGCGGAGGCGGTGATGCGCAGCAGGCCGGAGGCACCGGCGGAAGAGGGGCGCAGCGCATCCCGCGCGTCGGCCTCGTGTTCCAGCATCGCTTGCGCGTGAGGCAGAAAGGCTTCGCCTTCCGGCGTCAGCGATAGGGCCCGCGTCGTGCGATGCACCAGCCGGCTGCCCAGCTCATCTTCCAGCGCGGTCAGGCGGCGGGAGGCGGCCATGGGTGTGATGGAAAGCCGCCGGGCGGCGGCGGCAAGGCTGCCGGCCTGCACGGCCTCCACCAGAACGGCGACATTGTCGAGATCCACCGGCCAGTCCCCCGCGTTTGCGTGAATTATAACGAATATCGTTAGTCTGGCATAACGATGCTGCCGACTACAGCGGATATTGATGGAAGGGTAACTCTGTTGGCGACGAAAGGCCCGACCATCTCCGGCCTTCCGGTGCCTGACCGCCAGTGGCCCGCAAGCCGCCGGTCAGCCCGTCATCAGGGGCGGCCCAGCCGCCCGGGAGTTTGTCATGAGCCATGTTGCCACCCCGCCCGCCGGCAACGCCGCGCCGGCGAGTACCTCCACTGCCGGTGAGGCCGAAAACACGCATATCCACGGCGCCTCCCATCAGCCGGCGCTGAGCCGGGCGCTGACCTTCACCATGGCGGCCGCTTCCGGCCTTGCCGTCGCCAACATCTATTACAGCCAGCCGATGCTGGGATTGATGGAAGCGGACCTGCCGGGCGGCGCCACCAGCTTCATTCCCACCGCCACCCAGTTCGGTTACGCCGCCGGCCTGTTCCTGCTGGTGCCGCTCGGCGATCTGGTGGAGCGCCGGCGCCTGATCGTCACCCAGTTTCTGGTGCTCGCCGCCGCGCTTGCCGGGGCCGCACTGGCACCGGCCGCCAGTCTTGCGCTGGTGGCGGCGCTGGTGCTGGGCATCGCCGCCTCGGTCACCCAGCAGATCGTGCCCTTTGCCGCGCATCTTGCCTCGCCAGCCAAACGCGGCGCGGTGGTGGGCACGGTGATGTCGGGTGTGCTGACGGGCATTCTTTTAAGCCGCACGCTTTCCGGCTTCGTGTCCGCCCATGCCGGCTGGCGCGAGATGTTCTGGCTTGGCGTGCCGCTGGCACTCGGCTCTGCCGCGTTGATAGCCTGGCGCCTGCCCAAAAGCCTGCCGGAAGGCAGCGGCCTCAGCTATGGCAAGGCCATGCACTCGCTCGCCCATCTGTGGCGAGAGTTTGCCGAGCTGCGCCTTGCTACCTATACGCAGGCGCTGTTGTTTGCCGCTTTCATGGCCTTCTGGAGCATCCTTGCCCTGCGCCTGCAGCAGCCGCAATTCGGCCTTGGCTCCGAGATTGCCGGTCTCTTCGGTGTCGTCGGGGCGGTTGGCATTCTTGCCGCGCCGATAGCCGGCCGCATCGCCGACAAAAGCGGCCCGCACCGCATGATCATGCTGGGCGCGGTGCTGGCGCTTGCCTCCTGGGCGCTCTTTGGCCTCTGGGCGTCGCTGGCCGGCATGGTGGTGGGCGTGGTGCTGCTGGATTTTGCCGTGCAGAGCGTGCTCGTCTCCAACCAGCACATCATCTATGCCCTGCGCCCCAGCGCCCGTTCGCGCATCAACACGCTCTTCATGGGCGGCATGTTCCTCGGCGGGGCGCTCGGTTCGGCTGCCGCCGCCCTTGCCTGGCAATTCGGCGGCTGGGCCGGGGTCTCCGGACTGGGTGTTGCCCTTGCCGCTGCGGCGACACTCCTGCAACTGCGGGCCCTTGCCAGCCGGTAAGGGGCTTTGCGGGCGGCGGGACCCGAAAGCCAAAGGGCGGAGCCAGCCGGCTCCGCCCTTTGTTTGCTGGTCTTTTCAGCGGATCAGATTTTGACTTTCGGCTCTGGCCGGCCGCGTACCGGCATATCCACCAGCAGCGTCATGCCCGCCATCGGCTCCGCTTTCTGTTTTGCTTCGTCAAACCCTTCGAGCGCGGAGGTCACGGCAATACGGTCCGCCGCGGCGCCGAAAAAGGCGGGGCAGGAGGGCTGGCTGACGGGCAGGGGCACGGAATGCACGATCTTGCCGTCGGCCGGGCCATAGGCCACCAGCCGGCTGTCGCCCCAGCGCGCATTCCAGATGAGACCGTCCAGATCGACCACCGAGCCGTCAAAGCCGCCCGTGCCCGAGTTCCTGAGGAACAGGGTGGGCTCGCCTTGCGGCAGGCCGGTTTCCGGATCGCAGGCCACCCGCATCAACATGCCGGCATCGGTATCGGCGTAATAGGCAACCGTGCCGTCGGGCGAGAAGGCGATGGCGTTGGGGATGGTGATCTGGCTGTAGAGGGTGCGCAGCTCGCCCTTGAAGAACCAGTAGATGGCGCCGGCGCCTTTCTCCAGCTTCTTGCCCATGGTGCCGAACCACAGCGCGCCGCAGGGATGCACCCGGGCATCGTTGCTGCGCGTCACGCGGTTTTCCGCCTCCACGGCCTTCAGCAGCGACAGGCGGCCAGTGGCGCGCTCGCGCACATGAAGGCCGGTTTCAGTGAAGATGAGCTGGCGCTCGCCATCAATCTCGGCCATCGCACTCGCCATCTCGCCCAGATCATGTACCCGCGTCGGCCCGCTGCCGGTTTTTTTCTCCAGCAAATGTCCGGCGACGATGTCGAACCAGTAAAGCGCGCCGGCGGTATGGTCGAAACTCGGCCCCTCGCCAAGCTGGCAGCGGTGATCGGAAATGACGCTGACGGTTTGCGTCTTCATCTTTTATCCCTCCCCAAAGGTCCGGTCCCAGCCCTCGGCCGCAGCACGGGCGCGTTTGGCTACTTCTGCCACCGTCATGCCGGGTTTGAACAGGCTCGATCCAAGCCCGAACAGGCTGACCCCGGCTTTGGAATAGGCGGCAAAGTCCCCCTCCGACACGCCGCCCACCGCACCGACGGGAGTTGTCGTCGGCAGCACCGCCTTCATGGCGGCGATGCCCGCCGGGCCGAGGACATTGGCCGGGAAGAACTTGAGCGCCGAGGCGCCGAGGCGGATGGCGAGAAACGCCTCCGTCGGGGTCATCACGCCCGGCATGGTGACCATGCCATGGGCGGCGGCGCGCTCCATCACCGCCTGGTCGATATTGGGGCTCACCAGCAATTTGCCGCCGGCCTCGGCCAGCCTGTCGACATTCTCTGCCGTCAGCACCGTGCCGGCGCCGACCAGCACCTGGGGGGGCATGGCGGCAGCGATGCGGCGGATGGAGGTGAAGGGATCGGGCGAATTGAGCGGCACCTCGATCGCCTCGATGCCGGCTTCGAGAATCACCTGCGCCATGGCAACCGCCTCGTCCGGCTGCAGCCCGCGCAGGATGGCAACGAGCCCGCGCCGGAGCGGGGGGAAGGCGGCTGTGGTTTTCTGGATATCGGTCATGGCGGGCGCTTTCGGGCGGGAGACTTGGGAAACAGGGCAGGGCGGGTCAGGCGACCATGCCGTTCTGGCGCGCGGCTTCATAAAGGCCGGAGCGCACGGCGGCCTCGGCATCCACGCTGCGCACCTCAAAACCGGCAAGGGTAAAGGCGGCGGCATAAAGCCCCGCCAGAGGGCCGGAGGCGATCAGCACCACCCGGCGGGCCGGAAGCGGCGGCAGGTGCAGGAGGGCAGAGGCGATTTCGGCGCCGATCAAAAGGCCGGAGAGCCGGGCGGCCGCATCGGCTGGGGAAAGGCCGTTGAGCAAGGTGCCGGCCCGGATGGAAAACAGCCGGGCGGAAAAATCGCCCCCTTCGGCAAGCGCCGTGCGGCAGGCTTCGGCAAAAGCCGGGCTGGAGGCAGCGACCGCAGCCGGCGGCTCACCAAGGGAATGACGCAGGATCGACTGGCCGGCGATCAGGGCATAAAGCTCGCCCGTCGGCCAGGTGCCGAAGGTCTTGACGCGGCCATTCTCCACCGTCACCCACTTACAATGGGTGCCGGGCATGCAGACCAGATGGGTTCCCTCAACCGGCAGGCCGGCGCCGGCAAGCTGGGTTTCTTCGCCGCGCATCACGTCGGGGGCATCCGGCGTGGTCTGGGCAAGGCCGGGCACGATGCGGATATCGGCGCCCGGCTGCGGTACGCGGGCGGCTTCCTTCAAAACCGCGCTCAGCGGGGCAGGCACCGGCACATAGGGTGCCTCGATCCAGCCCCGGCGCGAGCCGGCCATGCCGCAGATGATGGCGGGCAGGCCGGCGGGGGCCTGCAGCTTTTCCAGTGTCGTCGCGTAAACGGTGGAAAAACGCTTCTTCTGCGCCTCGATCAGCCCGTCATCGCTGCGATGCTCCGCCAGCACGCTGCCGTCGCCGGCCATCAGCCAGGCGCGCAGGCGCGTTGTGCCCCAGTCGATGGCTATCAGGGCTGGTGCGGGCATGGTGGAACTCCAGAAAAGACGGCAACGGGAAAGGAGGCGGTGGGGGAACGTCAGACGGCGTGCTGGAGCATGCTGAGCCCGCCATCCACCACCAGACAGGCGGCATTCATGAACGGGCATTCATCCGATATCATGAACACGGCGGCGCGGGCGATCTCCGCCGGTTTGGCGATGCGGCGGCCGGGGTGCAGCGCCATGGTTTGCGCCCGCGCAGCCTCGGGGTCGGCAAAGCCGTTCCAGTAATCGATCACCTTCTGCGTTTCGACATAACCCGGGGCGAGGGCGTTTACCCGCACGCCGGCAGCCGCATATTCGAGCGCCAGCGATTTGGTAAGCCCCAGCAGCGCGTGTTTGGCGAGCGGGTAGGGGAAGGTGTGCGGGATGATGGTGAAGGCGTGCGTGGAGGCGATGTTGAGGATCGCCCCGCCGCCGGCCGCGATCATGCCCGGCAAGGCCGCCTTGCAGCAGTTCCAGGCGCCCTTGAGGTTGATATCGAAGCAGCGCTGCCATTCTTCCTCGCTGGTCTCCAGCGGGGTGTTGAAGACATTGATGCCGGCATTGTTGATGAGCGCGTTGACGGGGCCGATGCGCTGTGCCGCGTCAGCCATGGCGGAGGCGATGGCCGCGCTGTCGCTAATGTCGGCGGCAGCCCAGCCGAGCCGTTCCGGCGGCGCGTCGAGGCGTGCCACGGTTTCGGCAAGGAGCGCTCCGTCACGATCCACCAGAAACAGGCTTGCCCCTTCCCTGAGGCAGTCTTCGGCAATCGCAAGGCCGATGCCCTGCGCCGCCCCGGTGAGGAAAATATTTTTTCCGGCAAGCCGCGTGCTCATGGCTCTCCTCAAGGCTCCGAAATCGTCAGGGTAATGCTGCCGGCAAGCGTTTCGCCCGGTGCCAGCAGGTGGAGACCCCGCGGGCCTTCGCTGGCAAGGGCGTTGGGGGCATGGCTCATTGGCTCAAAACAGAAGAACTGCTGATCCTCAACCGGCGCATAGATCATGCAGGTGGAAAAAACCGCATCGCCAGCGATATCGACCGCAAGGCCATTCTCCGACCATTCGATACGCGCCCTGCCGCTCCAGCCGCGATAGCCGTTATTGAGCCGCCGGGCCGGCAGGGGTTTGAGCTGGCTGAAATCGACTTCGGGCGGCGGCGGGCATTCTGCTTCGGGCAGAAAGTCCGGCCCTTCCGGCCACCAGCCTTGCGCGGGTGCCAGCAGCCGGGTGCCGGCAGTGCGGGGAAAATAGGGGTGGAAACCGATGCCGAAGGGCAGGGTGTCCTGCCCGAGATTGGTAACTTCCATCGCCATCCGCAGGACCGGACCTTCAAGGCTGAAACATTGTTCAGCCCGGTAGAGATGCGGAGAGTGCGCGGCCTCTGACTGCCGGAACGACAGGCGCAGCAAGTCCGCCCGATGCTCCTCCACCTGCCAGGAACCGAGCCAGCCATCGCCATGCAGGTACCAGGGCCCGTCCGTGTTGGGCGTGAACGACCAGTGCCGGCCCTGAAGCTCGAAGCCATTGTGCTGCACGCGGTTGCCGACAGGCACCAGCGGGAAACAGGATGCCCGCAGAACCTCCGGCCCCTCCCCGTCCACAAAGGGGCGCAGAAAGGGCAATCCCTGCCGGGTCCAGCCGCCGAGCAGCACACCGCCCTCGGTGCCGGCCTCGACCACCAGCTTGTCGCTGGTTATCCGCAGGGATTGCCCCATGAGGGTCAGCGACGGCCGAGGGCGCTGGAGCGCAGGTTATCCAGCAGCACTGCCAGCAGCAGGATGAGGCCGCGCACGATGTACTGGTAGAAGGCCGGGATATTCAGCAGGTTCATCACATTCTCGGCGATGCCCATGATCATGACGCCGACAATGACGCCCGCCATCGCCGCCCGCCCGCCGGCGAGCGAGACGCCGCCGAGCACGCAGGCCGAGATGACCGACAACTCAAGCCCGATGGCCGCATTGGGCTGGCCGGAGGTGATGCGCGAGGCAAGCAGGATGCCGGCAATGGCGCAGACGATGCCCTGCAGGGTGAAAATCCAGATGCGGGTGCGGTCCACATTGACGCCGGCAAGGCGCGAGGCTTCCGGATTGCCGCCCACTGCCAGCGTGTTCTTGCCGAAGACGGTGCGGTTGAGCACGAAGCCGAAGATCACGAACAGCACCAGCAGCACCCAGACCGGCGTCGGCACGCCCACCAGCTTGGAAAGCGCGAGCTGGTAGAAGCCGGGATCGTTGATGCCCACGGCGCGCCCGTCGGAGGCGATCAGGGCAAGGCCGCGCACGATCTGCATGGTAGCGAGCGTGGTGATGAGCGCGTTGATGCGGAACTTGGCGATGACAAAGCCGTTGATGAAACCCACCACACCGCCGCACACCAGCGCCGTCAGCAGACCCAGAATAATGGAGCCGGTGGCGTTGGAGGCCATCACGGCGACCATGCCGGCAAAAGCCACGGTCGAGCCGACCGACAGGTCAAAATCCCGCGCGGCAAGGCAGAACATCATGGTGCAGGCAACGATGCCGACAGTAACGACCGATTGCAGCAGGCCGAGCATGTTGCGTTCGGTCAGGAAGTTCGGGACAAAAAGCGACACAAGGGCGAAGGCAAGCACGAAGATGACGACCAACCCCTGGTCGCCAAGCATTACCTTCTTGAAAACGTTGGCCATAAGTCCGTTCCTTCAGGATGCGATCTTGTCGGGTGTTCTGGTATCGGGCAGGGCCGCGGCGAGGATGGCGTGCTCGTTGAACTGGGCACGCTCCAGCTCGGCGGAAATGCGCCCGTCGCACATCACCAGGAGCCGGTCGCAGATGCCCATGACTTCCGGCAGCTCGCTGGAGACGACGACAATCGCCATGCCGGCTTCGGCGAGCTGGTAGAGCAGTTCGTAGATTTCGGCCTTGGCGCCAACATCGATGCCGCGCGTCGGCTCGTCGACGATCAGCACCTTGATGCCCTGTTCGGAAAGCCAGCGGCCGAGGATGACCTTCTGCTGGTTGCCGCCGGAAAGGTTGATGATGTCCTGCTTGCGCGACGGGGTGCGGACCTTGAGCTTGGCGATGAATTCCTCCGCCACCGCCACCTCACGGCGCGGCGACAGCACCCCGAGGCGGGTATGGTGGCGGCGCGAGGAGATGTTGATGTTCTCCTCGATCGAGCGGCCCTGGATGATGCCGTCATGCTTGCGGTCTTCCGAGCAGAGCGCGATGCCGGCGCGGATGGCGTCATGCGGCGTGGTGACCTGCACCGGAGCGCCGTCGATCTCCAGCGTGCCGCCCAGCCGCTTGTCGGCGGCATAGACCAGCCGGGTCAGCTCCGAGCGGCCGGCCCCGATGAGGCCGAAGAAACCGAGGATCTCGCCGGTCCGTACCGAAAAACTGGCGGGTTCGGGCAGCTTGTCGCCGCTGAGGTTCTCCACCTTCAGGCGGACGTCGCCTAACGTGCGCGGGCGCCAGCCCCAGATGTTGCTGATCTCCCGGCCCACCATTTCGGCCACCACCTGATCGCGCGTCACCCCCTCCAGCGTGGGGTGGTGGGCGGCCAGCTGGCCATCGCGCAGCACTGTCAGGCTGTCGCACAGGCGGAAGACCTCATCCAGCCGGTGGGAGATATAGAGGATGATCTTGCCCTCGGCGCGCAGGCGGCCGATGAGGGCAAAGAGAATTTCGCTTTCGCGGGAGGAGAGGGAGGAGGTCGGCTCATCCAGCGCGATGATGCGCGCTTCCAGCATCACCGCCTTGGCAATCTCCACCATCTGGCGTTCGCCGATGGAGAGCGACTTGACCTTGCGGCGCGGGTCGATGTCGATGCCGGCTTCCTTCAGCTTCCGGCCAACCTCGGCAAACATCCGCCGCGCGGCTATCACGCCGCCATTGGCGGGAAACCGCCCGAGGCTAAGATTTTCCGCCACCGTCAATTCGGGGACGAGCTGCAGTTCCTGATGGATGACGATGACGCCGGCGGCAAAGGCATCGCGCGTGGAGGCATATTTCTGCGCCTCGCCATCGATCCTGATTTCGCTGCCCGTATCCGGGCGATGGTCACCGGAGAGCAGGCGGATCAGCGTCGACTTGCCGGCGCCGTTTTCCCCCATCAGCCCGTGCACGGCGCCTTTTTCGACACCGAAGGACACATCCCTCAGCGCATGCACGCCGGGATAGGATTTGGAGATGTGGAGAAATTCGAGATAGGGCATCGGCGCATTTCCCAGGAGTGGACTGTCCGGGTGCTGCCCCGGCCTCCTGGCCTTGCATGCCTGGCGGCGAAGGGCAGGGGAGCGGCGGGGCGGGGTATATCAGCCTTGGCGTGCCCCGAGGGCAGGCGCAAGGCGCATTCTGCCGGCGGCATCCGGTTTCGGGCCGCCGGCAGAAGTCTGGATCAGGATGGGCCCGGAAGCGGGCTTATTCGATGCCCAGATCCTTGCGAACCTGCTGGTAATCGTCCCGCTTGGCGAGGGCACCGGAGGTCAGGATGAGCTTTTCCGGTTCCTTGCCGTCGGCGATCCAGCTGTACATGTTGAGCGCCGTTTCATAACCGTGCCGCTTCGGCGAGATGATGACCGAGCCGACAAAACCGGTTGCGGCCGGCTTCTTGAACTCGTTGATCGCCGAGTCAGCGCCGCCGATGCCGACGCCGATCATGTTGGCCGCCGGAATGCCGACGCTTTCGGAAGCGCGCACGGCGCCCAGAACGGCTTCGTCATTCAGGCCGAAGGCGACCCACTTCTTGATGTCGGCATGCTTGTTGAGCACCACCGTCGCGGCATTCAGCGCCGCTTCGGTATCGGTCTTGGCCTGCGGGGCGTCGAAGATGTTGGAGGCGGCAAAACCATTGGCCTTAAGCACCGAGATGGCACCTTCGACACGATCCACGGCGGTCGGCAGCTGGTCGTAAGAAACGCGGATGGCGCCCACTTCTTCCGGCTTCCAGCCCCGGGCCTTCATCTCGTCGACAATCGCCTTGCCCACGGTCTCGCCGATCTTGGTGGCGGAGATGCCCATGTGCGGCACGTCTGCGAGGGGCTTGCCATCGGCGCCGACGAGGCGGTCGTCCACCGTCATCACCTTCAGGTCATTGGCGGCGGCCTTGGCGACGATGCCCGGCCCGAGCTTCACGTCCGGCGTGCAGACGATGAAGCCCTGCGCGCCCTGGGCGCCCAGATTGTCGATGGCCGACATCAGCTTCTCGCCATCCTCGGCACCGATCTTGACGAGGGTGAAGCCCTTTTCCCTGGCAGCCTGGTCGGCGAATTTCCATTCGTCCTGGAACCACGGCTCTTCCGGCTGCTTCACGACGAAGCCGATCTTCACATCGGCGGCGTGAGCCGGGGTGAGCGTGGCGGAAAGGGTAGTTACAGACAGCACCGCAAGGGCGCCTGCGAGCAGCGCCTTTTTCATCAACCGCATGATTTCCTCCCGAATACGGATGCCGGGTGCATGGCCCGGTCAGAAGGGACGCTATTCCGTTTTATCATACCAGTCAATTGCTCTGGTCTGATAAAAGATGTAGAAGCTTTTTTGACACGGGCATATGCGCCAAGTCAGAAAGAGCGGGCGGCAAGGCTGGGCCTGTGCCGGACTGCCGGAAGTTTTGGGGGGAAGGATGGCCATATCGCGGCCAGAACAGGCGCCGGAGACGGAGAAGGCGATGGGCAGCCCGGACAAGGCGCGCCGGCCCCGTGTCATGTCCGATATCGTGCGTACGCTGGGTGCCGGCATTCTCTCCGGCACTTACGCCCCCGGCGACACGTTGCCGAGCGAGGCCGACCTGTGCACGGCCCACGGCGTCAGCCGCACCGTCATCCGCGAGGCGCTGAAGATCCTGGCGGCCAAGGGGCTGGTGCTGAGCCGCCCGCGTATCGGCACCGTGGTGTGCGAGCGCGACAACTGGAACATCATCGATCCGCAGGTGCTGGAGTGGTACGGCCCCGGGCAGCTCGATCCCAAACTTTTCGATTCCATTCTGGAAACGCGCCGGGCCATCGAGCCGCTGGTGGCCGAACTCGCCGCCAGCCGCGCTTCCCTGCGCGAGATTGCCGATCTGGAAGCCGCGCTCGGCGGCATGGCCGCCGCCGGCCCGGATGTGGCGGCCTTTGCCCGTTATGACGCTGTCTTCCATCAGGTGCTCTATGGCGCCTGCCATAATCCCATTTTTCGCCAGATCGGCGGGCTTATCGAAACGGCGCTCAATTTCGCGCTGGAAGTAAGCGCCGCTTCCGTTGATCGCCGCGACGAGGCGGTGCGGCTGCACGCAGGCCTCGTTGAAGCGCTGCGGCTGCGGGACGGCACGGCGGCCCGGACGGCTGTTTCCGCCATTCTTGACCGGGCAGCGCAGGATCTTGAGCGCGCCCAGAGCCGGAAGAAGCCGGCGCCAGAGAGGCGCAGCTGAGCCGTAACCAGGCCGCCCCTTTTGCTTTTACCCTGAGAGTTTCCGACCCATGAAGATCACGGCCCTCAAGACCTTTATCGTTCCTCCCCGATGGCTCTTTTTGAAGATCGAGACGGATGAGGGCGTGAGCGGCTGGGGCGAGCCGGTGGTGGAGGGGCGGGCGCTCACCGTCCAGGCCGCCGTGCACGAGCTGGCGGACTATCTGGTCGGCAAGGATCCCCGCCATATTGAGGATCACTGGAACGTGCTTTATCGCGGCGGTTTTTACCGCGGCGGCGCCATCCTCATGAGCGCGCTTGCCGGCATCGACCAGGCGCTGTGGGATATCAAGGGCCGAGCCCTCGGCGTGCCGGTGCATGAGCTGCTGGGTGGCCGCTGCCGCGACCGCATCAAGATTTATTCCTGGATCGGTGGCGACCGGCCGGCAGAGGTTGTGGCCGGGGCGAAGGACGTAGTGGCGCGTGGCTTCACGGCGCTCAAGATGAATGGTGCCGAAGAGCTGCAGATCGTCGATAGCCACGCCAAGATCGATGCCGCGGTGGAGCGGGTGGCGCTGGTGCGGGAGGCGGTGGGCCCGCATGTCGGCATCGCCGTCGATTTCCATGGCCGCGTTCATCGGCCGATGGCGCGGGTACTGGTCAAGGAGCTGGAGCCTTACCGGCTGATGTTCATCGAGGAGCCGGTGCTGAGCGAAAACCGCGAGGCGCTGAAGGAAATCGCCGGCCTTTCCTCTGCACCCATCGCGCTCGGGGAGCGGCTTTACAGCCGCTGGGATTTCAAGAGCGTGCTGCAGGAAGCGGTGGTGGATATTCTCCAGCCCGACGTTTCCCATGCCGGCGGCATCACCGAATGCCGCAAGATCGCGGCGATGGCGGAGGCCTATGATGTGGCAATTGCCCCGCATTGCCCGCTGGGGCCGATTGCGCTGGCGGCCTGCCTGCAGGTGGATGCCGTCAGCTACAACGCCTTCATCCAGGAACAGAGCCTCGGCATCCACTACAACAAGAGCAACGATCTGATCGACTATGCCCGCAACAAGGATGTCTTCCGCTACGAGGATGGTTTTGTCGCCATCCCGGACGGCCCCGGCCTCGGCGTGGATATCGATGAAGACTATGTGATTGAAAAGGCGAAGGAAGGCCACCGCTGGCGCAACCCCGTCTGGCGCCATGAGGATGGTTCCTTCGCGGAGTGGTAAAGCGGGCAAGGCGGATCTTTGTCGGCCTTCTGGCCCTCTAATGGTGCACTGCGGCACAATAATCTGAAGAAAACGACAAAAAAGTATCAGTTGTTCATGCCTATCGTGGTGGCGGTGGCTGTTGTCCTCAGGCATTTTTGATCCTGCAGGACGGCTTGGCTGCCGGACCTGCGGGAGAGAGCCTCCCCGGCCATGGCCGGCAAGGAAGGCTCCCGTCGGGAGGAAAAAGCGTGAAGCCTGATCTTGAGGTCGTGCAGATCGGCCGTGGCCAGTCGTTCACCGCCTGGGAACACGGGTATCCGTATCACACCGTTCGCTGGCACTTTCATCCGGAGTGCGAGATCCACTATGTCGTGGCGACCTCCGGACGCTATTTCATCGGGGATTTCATCGGGGAGTTCGCGCCGGGAAATCTGGTGATGACCGGGCCCAACCTGCCGCACAACTGGGTAAGCCATGTCGCGCCGGAAACGCCCGTGCCACTGCGCAGCCGCGTCGTCCAGTTTCCGGAAATCTTCCTCTCCGATATCGCGGGTGTGTTCGGCGAACTTTCCTGTTTTCAGCCGGTGCTGGAAATCAGCCGGCGCGGCGCGCTGTTCAGCGCTGAAACCGCCAACCGGGCGGCACCGCTGCTGGAGGAGCTGGTCAAGGCGCGTGGTATCCGGCGGGTGGAGCTTTTTTTCGGGCTGCTGGCCGCTCTTGCCGCTGACCGGCAGGTGCAGCCGCTCACCAGCGCTGAATATCACCCCGACCCCTCCGGTTTCATGTCGACCGGCGTCAACCAGGCGCTCTCTTTCATCAACGCCAACCTGACCGAGCCATTTTCCGAGAGTGATCTTGCCGAAAGCGCGGGTCTTTCCGCCGGCACCTTCTCGCGCAGTTTTCGCCGCCACACTGGCATGGGCGTGGTGCAGTACGTCAACCGGCTGCGCATCAATCTTGCGTGCCAGCTGCTGATGAATGCCCCGGACATGAGCGTGACGGAAATCTGTTACGCGGCGGGCTTCAACAACCTGTCCAATTTCAATCGCCAGTTCCTGAAGCAGAAAGGCATTCCGCCGACGCGGTTTCGCCTGCTGCTTGGAGAGAACGTGGCGGCTGCCTGATTTCGGCCGAAACGACCCTGTTCACCCGCTGACTGAAGGAGGACCACCCCCGATACCCTGACAGAACAGGCCGGCCTGGCGGCAATGCCGCAAACCGGCAGGATGACCAGCCCGGCTCGCACGGCGCCCCTGATCAGGGCGACGCTGCCGGCCAGAAAAAGCCCGGCCCGTGCCGGCCGCCGCACCGTCCCGCAAAGGGAAAACGCGGCGAACCTGAAATTGCTCAAACCCAATCAACAACAACAGCTGCCGGCACGTCGCCACGCGCCGGAGAGGGGCCTTTTGCGCCCTGTCATAGGGAGAAACGCAGGAAATGTCTGACAAGAATTTCGTCCATGCCCGCACCGGTATTGCCGGCGCCGCACTCCTTGCCGCCAGCCTGCTGGCCGGCTCTGCCCTGGCGGACGCCAAGGATGCCACCGTGGCCTTCCTGATGCCCGACCAGGCCTCGACCCGGTATGAGCAGCACGATTACCCCGGCTTCAAGGCCGAGATGGAAAAGCTCTGCGCCGGCTGCAAGCTCATCTATCAAAACGCTAATGCCGATGCGGCCATGCAGCAGCAGCAGTTCAACTCGGTGCTTGCCCAGGGCGCTAGGGTGATCGTTCTCGATCCGGTGGATTCCACCGCTGCCGCGTCGCTGGTCTCGCTCGCCCAGTCGCAGGGCGTCAAGGTCATCGCCTATGACCGGCCGATCCCGGACAAGGCGGCGGACTATTATGTCTCCTTCGATAACAAGGGTATCGGCGAGGCCATTGCCCAGTCGCTGGTCGACCATCTGAAGAAGATGGGTGTGCCGGCCGGCTCCGGTGTTATCGAGATCAACGGCTCGCCGACCGATGCGGCCGCCGGCCTCATCCGTGACGGTGTGCATGCCGCGCTCGGCAAATCCGGTTATGTCACGCTCGCCGAGTTCGACACCCCCAACTGGGCCCCGCCGGAAGCGCAGCGCTGGGCCTCGGGCCAGATCACCCGTTTTGGCGACAAGATCATTGGCGTGGCTGCAGCCAATGACGGTACTGCCGGCGGCGCCATCGCGGCCTTCAAGGCGGCGGGCGTCAATCCCGTGCCACCGGTAACCGGTAATGACGCGACTATCGCGGCGCTGCAGCTCATCATCTCGGGCGACCAGTACAACACCATCTCCAAACCGTCGGAGATCGTGGCGGCCGCAGCGGCCAATGTGGCGGTGAAGCTGCTTTCCGGCGAGGCGCCGAAGGCGACCCACACCCTCTACAACACACCCTCGCAGCTCTTCACCCCGGCTGTGGTGACGGCCGAGAACATCAAGGCCGAGATTTTCGACAAGGGCATCCAGACCCCGGCGGAAATCTGCACGGGTGAATATGCCGAGGGTTGCCGCAAGCTGGGCATCACCAACTAGGCGACAGGCGAAAAGGCAAAGCGGCGGGGCAAACGCCCCGCCAGGCCCTGTCGGCCGTCTCAAGGCCGCCGGCAGGGCCGCATTGCACACTCAAATAAAGAGCAGGGGCGCTCGCCATGACAGGCAAGACAATTGGCACCCTTCCGCGCGGCGAGCCCATTCTCAGCCTGCGCGGCATCAGCAAAAGTTTCGGTGCGGTATCTGCACTCTCGGATATCGAGCTTGATGTTCATGCCGGCGAGGTGGTGGCGCTGGTGGGCGATAACGGCGCCGGCAAATCCACCCTCGTCAAGGTGCTGGCCGGCGTTCACAGGCCAACATCCGGCACGATCAGCTTTTGCGGGCGGGAAGTCTTGCTCGATGATCCCGGCACGGCCATGAGCCTTGGCATCGCTACGGTCTATCAGGACCTCGCGCTGTGCGAGAACCTCAATGTCGTCGCCAATCTTTTCCTTGGCCACGAGATGAAACCCTGGCGCCTTGACGAGGTGTCGATGGAGGTGCGGGCCTGGACCCTGCTCAATGAGCTGGCGGCCCGCATTCCCTCCGTCCGGGAGCCGGTGGCCTCGCTTTCCGGCGGGCAGCGCCAGACCGTGGCCATCGCCCGCTCGCTGCTGCTCGACCCCAAAATCATCATGTTGGACGAGCCGACAGCCGCCCTTGGTGTCGCCCAGACGGCAGAGGTGCTGAACCTCATCGAACGGGTGCGTGACCGGGGTCTGGGTGTGGTGATGATCAGCCACAACATGGAAGACGTGAAGGCGGTGGCGGATCGTATCGTTGTACTGCGCCTTGGGCGCAACAACGGTGTCTTTACCCGCGATGCCTCACAGCAGGAGCTGGTGGCCGCCATTACCGGCGCCAGCGAAAACGCCGTCTCGCGCCGTATCGGGCGCAAGGAAGCCGGTGCCTTCAAAGCCGCGGAAGCCGGCGAGGGCAGGGAGATCGCACCATGAGCCTTGAGAACACCACGCCCAAACCTGCCCCGGCCCTCGACCGCGCCGATGTGCGTGTGCGCCATGACGATGGTGTTGGCGGCAGCCTGCGGGCCTTCCTTGACCAGATCCGTTCCGGCGATCTCGGCATGCTGCCGGTCGCCGTCGGGCTGGTCGTCATCTCCATCGTCTTTTCCAGCCTCAACCCCATCTTCCTCGCGCCCAACAATCTGGTGAACCTGCTGTTCGATTGCGCGACGGTTGGCGTCATCTCCCTCGGCATCGTCTGCGTGCTGATGGTGGGGGAAATCGACCTCTCCGTGGGCTCCATCAGCGGCTTTGCCTCGGCCATGGTGGGCACGCTGTGGATCAATCACGGCTGGGCGGTTTATGAGGCGATCCCGGCGGCAATGGCTGTGGGGGCGGTGATCGGCGGTCTCTACGCGCTGCTCTATACGCGCCTTGGCATGCCGAGCTTCATTTCCACGCTTGCGGGCCTTCTCGCCATCCTTGGCATGCAGCTCTATGTGCTGGGGGCCACTGGCTCCATCAATCTGCCTTATGAAAGCGCGCTGGTGCGCTTCGGGCAGATACTGGTGATGCCGCACTGGCTCTCGCACAGCCTTGCCATCCTGCCGGGGCTGGTTGCGCTTGCATCGGGCGTGCGGGTTATCCGCCAGCGCCATCGCGCCAATCTTTCGGCCCAGTCTTTCGGCCGCCTTGTGCTGAAGGCATCCGTGCTGACGGCGGTGCTGGAGTTTGCGGTCTATTACCTCAATCTCGGCCGCGGCGTACCATGGATGTTCGCGCTGTTCGTCGCGCTCGTCATGGTGCTCGACTATCTACTGACCCGCACCAAATGGGGCCGTTCGCTCTTTGCCGTCGGCGGCAACCGCGAGGCCGCGCGCCGGGCCGGTATCAAGGTCAAGCGCATCTATACCAGCGCCTTCGTGCTCTGCAGCACGCTGGCAGCGCTGGGTGGCATCCTGTCGGCGGCGCGCCTTGCCTCCTCCAGCCAGCAGGCCGGTACCGGCGACGTCAATCTCAACGCCATCGCGGCGGCCGTCATTGGCGGCACCAGCCTCTTCGGCGGGCGGGGAAGTGCCTATTCGGCGCTCTTGGGCATCATCGTCATCCAAGCGATTTCAAACGGCCTGACCCTGCTCAATCTCAGCTCTTCGCTTCGATACATGATCACCGGCGGTGTTCTCGCTCTGGCCGTGATCGTGGATTCCCTCGCGCGCCGCTCTCGCATCTCGCACGGCCGCGCCTGAAGCCAGCCAATTCTGGAGAACAAAAGTGCAAGCATCATTGGAAGGAAAGGTCGCGGCGGTTACCGGCGCGGCCTCCGGGATCGGGCTGGAATGTGCCCGCGCCATGCTGGCGGCAGGTGCCACCGTGTTTCTGGTAGACCGGGCGGGGGACAAGCTCGGCGCCCTTGCCGATGAGCTGGGGCCGGCTGCCGTGCCGCTGGTGGTCGATCTGGCCGTGCCCGCCAGCATCGATGCCATGCTGCCGCAAATTCTGGAGCGGGCCGGCCAGCTCGATATCTTTCACGCCAATGCCGGTGCCTATGTCGGCGGCGATGTGGTCACCGGCGATCCCGACGCCTGGGACCGCATGCTCAACCTCAACATCAATGCGGCCTTTCGCTCCATCCGCGCCGTGCTGCCGCACATGGTGGAGCGCAAGACGGGAGACATCATCGTCACCAGCTCGATAGCGGGCGTCGTGCCGGTGGTGTGGGAGCCGATCTATACTGCTTCAAAACATGCCGTTCAGGCCTTCGTCCATACGGTGCGGCGGCAGGTTGCCCCGCACGGGCTTCGTGTGGGCGCCGTGCTTCCCGGGCCGGTGGTCACCGCCCTGCTGGACGACTGGCCGAAGGCCAAGATGGAAGAGGCACTTGCCAATGGCAGCCTCATGCAGCCGAAGGCGGTGGCCGATTCCGTGCTCTTCATGCTGACCCGGCCGCGCACGGTCACCATTCGCGATCTCGTCATCCTCCCGCAAAGCGTCGACCTCTAAAAACCATGAGCAACCTGACGGCCCATAAAGCTGCCGGCGCCCTGGTGGGCGTCGATGTCGGCACCACCAGCGCCCGCGCCGGAATCTTCACTGCCGACGGGCGTTTGCTGGCGACGGCCAGACGTCCGATCACGATCTGGCGTGAGGCCGGCGATATCGTTGAGCAATCGGCAGACCAGATTTGGCAGGCGGTGACCGCCAGCGTGCGTGAAGCAGTCGCGGCCGCCGGGCTGCTGCCGGCAGACATTTCCGGCATCGGCTTTGACGCCACCTGTTCGCTGGTTGCGCTGGATGCGGACGGGCAACCGGCAACCGTCAGCCCGTCAGGAGTTGCCGAGCGAAACATCATCGTCTGGATGGATCACCGGGCGGTCGCGGAGGCGGAGGAGATCAATCGCGGCAATCACGCCGTGCTAGACTATGTCGGCGGGCGCATCTCGCCGGAGATGGAAACGCCAAAGCTGCTCTGGCTGAAGCGCCATCTGCCGCAGGCTTTCGCCGCGGCCGCCCATTTCATGGACCTTTCCGATTTCCTTACCTGGCGGGCGACCGGCTCGCTGGAGCGTTCCACCTGCACAGTGACGTGCAAATGGACCTATCTCGCCCATGAGCAACGCTGGGACGGGGAGTATTTTCGCGCCATTGGCCTTGGTGAACTTGCCGAAGACGGCTTTGCCCGCATCGGCACCCGGGTCGTTGCGCCGGGCACGGCGCTGGGTCAGGGCCTGACCGCCAGCGCAGCCGGGGAACTCGGGCTGTCGCCCGGAACGGCTGTTGCCGCAGCGCTCATCGATGCGCATGCCGGCGGTGTGGGCACGCTGGGCGCCGACATCGGCGGGACGGGCGAGGGGGCGGGCTTTGGCAGCCGCCTTGCCTATATCTTCGGAACTTCCGCCTGCTCTATGGCATCGGCCGACGGCCGCATTTTTGTCCCCGGCGTCTGGGGGCCGTACTTCTCCGCAATGGTTCCCGGCCTGTGGCTGACGGAAGGCGGGCAGTCCGCCGCCGGTGCGGCGCTCGACCATCTGGTTTTGCTGCATCCGGCAGCGACCGGAGCAAAGACAAAGGCGGCGGAGGAAAATCTGTCCCTTGTTGAATGGCTGGGCAGGCAGGCCGAAAGCCGGATTGCTTCATCTCAGGAGGCCATTCGCCTTGCAGGCGGCGTGCATGTGGTGCCTGAATTTCTCGGCAACCGGTCGCCTTTTGCCGATCCCGAAGCGCGGGCCATCATCGCGGGCCTCGGGCTTGAGGATGATCTGGAAAGCCTGATCGGCCTCTATATCGCCGGCCTTGCCGGTATCGGTTACGGGCTGCGCCAGCTGCTCGACAGGCTGCGGGAAAGCGGCATTTCCATCAGTACGATCATGGCAAGCGGCGGGGCAGCGCGTAGCCGCCTGGTGTGTCAGGTTCTGGCCGATGCCACCGGCACCACCGTCGCTGTTGCCGATACATCGGAGCCGGTGCTGCTGGGGGCGGCCATGCTCGGGGCCGTCGCCAGCGGCCAGCAGCCTGATCTGGCGACTGCGATGCGGGAACTCTCCGGCTCTGCCCGGTTGCATGAACCTTCGCGCGGCGAGATCGGGCAGTTGCATCTTCGGCGTTATGGGGCCTTTTCCTCGTTGCAGCAGGCTGCCCGGAAGGTGAGGGACAGTCAGTAAGCCCGCCGGGCCGGAGTTTGGGCGGACGGCGGGTAGATTGTCTTGTACCCTCTCCCGAAAGACCCGGTCGTCAAGCCGGCCGGCCATTCGGGGAGGCATCATTTTGGAACTTCAGGGCAAAACCGCGCTTGTGACCGGCGCCGGCAAGGGCATTGGCCGCGAGACTGTGCGGCTGCTGGCGGAGCGGGGCGCAAGTGTTATCGCTCTCTCCCGCACGCCGTCCGATCTGGTGTCGCTGGCGAAGGAGACGGGCTGCCGCACTTTCGCGGTCGATCTTGCGGATATAGCCGCTGCCCGTGCCGCCGTCAGGAAGGTGGGGCCTTGCGACTTTCTCATCAACTGTGCCGGCATCAATGTGCTGGAGAGTTTCCTTGATATGAGCGATGCGGGCTATGACGCGGTGCTGGGCACCAACCTGCGCGCCGCCCTTGTCGTGGCGCAGGAATTTGCCCGTGCGCGTATTGCTGCCGGTGGCGGCGGGGCCATCGTCAACGTCACCAGCGTTGCCGCCCATCGCGGATTTCCCGACCACACCGCCTATGCCGCCTCCAAGGCCGGGCTTGAAGGGGCGACGCGGGTGATGGCGCGCGAACTCGGGCCCCACGGCATCCGCGTCAACGCCATCGCGCCCGCCATTACCCTCACCGAACTTGCCGCCCGCGCCTGGAGCGACCCCGCTAAATCCGCCCCGATGATGGCCCGCACGCCCGTCGGCCGCTTCTGCGAAGTGCGCGACGTGGCCGAGGCCATCCTCATGCTGCTCGGCAACGGCGCGGCGATGATGACCGGCGCGGTTGTGCCGGTCGATGGCGGGTTTCTGGCCTGCTAAGTGGCTGTGACGCTATAGGGGGGGGTGTTTATTTGGCCGTAACTTGATCAAATTATTGATTTTTATACCTTTTTAAAGAGAAGCCAAACTGGATTGGTCTTGATGTCGAGTTGGCAGGCAAAGTCGGTAGCTTGGGCGGCTACATGAATTCGTTCAACGCTTTTGCCGGACAATCCATTTTCGTTACTGGAGGCTATGATGAGGCAGCCATACCTGAAGGTTGCCTCCTGAAGGTGCACCTTACGTGCATCGGAGCATGCAGCTTCCAATGAAACTTCTATCGTGCCTTCGTTTAATGCTTTCTTGCGAATTAGCTGCTTCATTTCGAAGGCCCATGAGCGGCCGGTTTCCGGGGCACCAACCCAAAGATCGCATCTGCCATTACGATAAGGGCGACCTCGGCCTGTTCCTCTTTTAATCGAAACATATTCGCTCATCGCCAACAGGCCTGAACGGCTGGCCGCGCTCGCGAGCAGCCCAACACTGGCTGTCTCATTGTAAACGAATGGGTCGCCTTGCATTGCCTGTATGAATTGGGATCGAATTTTTGGAACTTGCTGAAGCCAGTGTTTCCAGAGATTTGCCTCTATTGTCCGCTCGTCGCTCTTAATCCATGAAAAATTCGCCATGATCATTCTTTCGCCAAGTTAAATGCAACCGGGCGTTGATGGTAGCGAGATACTGTTTCTATTCGGTAAAAATCCCCGCATGCTCCTTTGCCAGCTTGGGCAGGGAGATCAGGATTTCTGACAGGTGCCGACGGATGGCGGCTTCGGCGCCGGCTTCGTTGCGCGCCTTGATGGCGTCCACGATCTCGATGTGCTGGGCGATGATGGTGTCGAGGGGGGTGGCCTGGGGCAGGGAGAGGTAACGCACCCGGTCCATCTGCGCCTTGAGGCCTTCCAGCACACGCCAGGCATCCTCGCAGTCCGCGCTGCGCGCAAGGGCCTGGTGGAAGAGTTCGTCAAGCCGCAGGAACGCGACATTGTCGTGAGTCTCGGCCGTCACCTTCTGGCGGGCGATCAGCTCCTCCAGCAAGGCAATATGCTCCGGCCCGGCCTCCTGGGCGGCCTTGCGGGCAATGGCAACCTCGATTGCCTCGCGGATGAAGCGGGCATTCGCCACCTCGCGGATGGAGATGAGGCGCACGAAGGTGCCGCGCTGCGGGCGGATTTCAACCAGCCCGCTTTCGCCGAGCTTGATGAAAGCCTCCCGCACCGGCTGGCGCGAGACGCCCAGCTGGCGCGCGATTTCGGCTTCTGAAAGCGGATTACCCGGCTTCAGCTGCAGCTGGATGATGGCGGCGCGGATGTTCTCGAACACCCGCCCGCCGATGGTCGCCTGGCGCCTGCGACGATCATCCGGGGCCAACGCCTTGAGCTCAAAATCGAGGGTCATGTTGACAGCTCTATACTACCATACTAGCGTACTGGGAAGAGGTTGCCATAACGGGCAGCCCCGAGAGAGCCCATCAAACGGCCGTTTCATACGGGAGGAAATGATGAAGTCATTCTGGCTCAAGAGCCTTGTTTCCGCTGCGCTGGTTACCGTGGCGGTGCCGGCATTCGCTGCCGATTACACCCTGAATGTGAATACCGCTCTTACCACCAGCGATCCGCTCTACAAAGGGCTGGAAAGCTTTGTGGAGAACGTCGCCAAGGCGTCGGGCGGCAAGATGGAAGTGCGCCTGTTCCCGAATTCCCAGCTCGGTCCGGATGAGGACGTACTGGAACAGGCCCGCACCGGCGCCCCGGTCGCCGTGGTGGTCGATGGCGGCCGCCTTGCCAACTTCCAGAAAGAATTCGGCGTGCTCGGCGCGCCGTACCTTGCTTCCGGTTATGACGGCATCCGCAAGGTGGTGACCTCGCCGCTGTTCGAAGGCTGGGCCAAGAAGCTGCATGACGGTTCGGGCCTGCAGGTGCTTTCCTTCAACTGGTGGCAGGGCGAGCGCCAGCTCTGGACCCAGAAGCCGGTAAAGACCCCGGATGACCTGAAGGGCGTGCGCATGCGCACCATCGGCTCGCCGGTGTGGCTGAAGACCATCGGCGCCATGGGCGCCACGGCAACGCCGATGCCCTATGCCGATGTCTATTCCGCCCTGCAGCAGAATGTGATCGACGCGGTGGAAGCCCAGCTTCCGGCCGGGCAGGGCTCCAAGCTCTATGAAGTCACCAAGGTCATCACCAAGACCCACCACATCAACCTGATCACCGGCCTCGTGACCAGCGGCCCGTGGTTCGACGGCTTGCCGGCTGACCTGCAGAAGATGCTGCGTGAAGAAGCGCTGAAGGCGGGTGACGTTGCCTCGCACGGCACCGGCAACAGCCTCGCTTCGCTGGAAGACCAGCTCAAGAAGGAAGGCATGACGATCAACGAGATCGACACCACTCCCTTCGAGCAGGCAACCGCCGGCGTTTATGACGAGCTGGGTTATGGCGACCTGCACGCCGAGCTCAAGAAGATCGTGGCCGGCCAGTAAGGCGGCCGGAGGAACCGGGTAGCCGGCTTCTCCCCATTCATCAAGAACAGTAACAGTGCCGGGGGCCCACCTTCCAAACGGGGTGGGCCTCCTCACAAGGGAAAGCGCCGATGTTCCATCGACCCTTCAAACTGCTGGCCCAGCTGGAGTTTGCGATTGGCTGCCTTCTGCTGGCAGTCATCGTGCTGCTGGTCTTCGCGGCCTCCATCATGCGGTTTTTCGATCATCCGCTGATCTGGTCGGTCGATGTCGCGCAGCTGCTCTTCATCTGGCTGTGTTTTTTCGGCGCCGCGCGGGCCATGCGCGAGAAGGGGCATATCGGCATCGACCTGCTGGTGCGTTTCCTGCCGGAGAAAACCCGCTTCGGGCTGGAGATGGTGCTTTCCGTCGTCATTCTCACCTTCCTCGCCATCCTGATGGTGGAGGGGTACGGGCTGACCACGCTCAACTGGCAGCGCCAGTTCGGCGACAGCGGCCTTTCCTATGCCTGGGTTACCGCGGCGGTTCCCGCTGGCTGCCTGATGCTGGCCATCGCCCTCCTGCGCAACATGGTGCTGGCCTGGAAGCGGCGCCGCCAGGGCATGCTCGTCTATTCGCGCACCTCGGGCGATCTCGCCCCGGCTTCGGAGCTTTGATCAAGTGCTGCTGCTGACCCTTGTCTTCTTCGTGCTGATGTTCTTGGGCGCGCCCGTCGCCTTTGCCATCGGTATTTCCGGTTTCGTTTTCTTCATGACCGGCTCGGCCATGCCGATGTCCATCGGCGTGCAGAAGATCGCCACCATGAGCCAAAGCTTCCCGCTGCTGGCGGTGCCCTTCTTCGTCATGGCCGGTCATCTCATGAATGAAAGCGGCATCACCTCGCGGCTCTTCCGCTTCTCCAACGTCGCTGTAGGCTGGATGTCCGGTGGCCTCGCGCAGGTCGCCATCGTGCTTTCCACCGTCATGGGCGGTGTTTCCGGCTCGGCCGTGGCAGATGCGGCGATGGAAGCGCGCATCCTCGGCCCCTCGATGCTCAAAGCCGGTTATGGCAAGGGTTTTTCGGCGGCCGCCATCGCCGTGGGCTCGCTCATCACCGCAACCATTCCGCCGAGCATCGGCCTCATCCTCTATGGTTATGTCGGCAATGTTTCCATCGGCCGGCTGTTCCTGGCCGGTATCATCCCGGGTTTCCTGATGATGGCGGTGCTGATGTGCACCACCTATCTCATTGCGAAGAAGCGCGGTTATGTGGTGGCGAATACCGAACCGCCGAGCTTCAAGGCGCTCATGTCCTCCATCTGGGGCGCGAAGTGGGCGCTGCTGTTCCCTATTGCGCTGGTGGTCACCATCCGCGGCGGTGTGTTCACACCATCGGAGGTCGGTTCCTTCGCCGTGGTCTATGCGGTGCTGGTGGGCTTCTTCGCGCACCGTGAGCTTGATTTTCAGAAGATAAAGCGGGCTTTTGCCCACACCATCTCCGATATCGGCCTCATCATGATCATCATCCTGATGTCGGGCATGGTGGGCTTTGCCATCATCTTCCTGCAGGTGCCGCAGAACATCTCGCACTGGATGCTGGCAGGCATCAGCAGCCCGGCCTTGATCGTGCTGGTCATTCTCGTCTTCCTGCTGATTGCCGGTTGCTTCATCGAAAGCACGGTGCTGGTGCTGTTGCTTACCCCGATCTTCGTGCCGGTTATCAAGGCGGCGGGCATCGACCCGGTGCATTTCGGCATCCTGATGATGAGCATCGTGACCCTTGGCGGCATGACACCGCCGGTGGGGGTGGCCATGTTTGCCGTCTGCTCGCTCATGGATGTGAAGATCGAGGAATATACCCGTGAGGCAATTCCCTTCGTCGGCGCTGTCATCGCGCTCATCGTGGCACTGCTGTTCCTGCCCGGTCTGGTGCTGTGGCTACCTAACCTCGCTTTTGGTGGCTGAGGGGCAGGGAACCCCTGAAAAGAAAACCGGCGGGCCGATTGGCCCGCCGGTTTGTTTTTGGGCCCGGGCGACGCTTCAGCCTTCCAGCACGTAAAACCCGACATCGATGGTGCCGGCGCGAAAACCCGCCTCGCAATAACAGAGGTAATAGTCCCACAGCCGGCGGAAACGCTCATCGAAGCCGAGCCGTGCGATGCGCGGCCAGGCGGCGTGGAAACGGCGGCGCCAGTCGGCAAGGGTGAGGGCATAACCGATGCCGAAATTTTCTTTCGCCACCAGTTTCAGGCCCGCCTCCAGCCCCTGTTCGGCGATGGCGCCTTCCGTCAGCAGCATGCCGCCGGGAAAGACGTAACTCTGGATGAAGTCGGCGCTGCGCCGATAACCCTCGAAACGCTCCGGCGCGATGGTAATCGCCTGCAGCACCACCCGTCCGCCGGGGGCAAGGCATTCACGCAGCCTAGCGAAATAGGTCGGCCAGTAGGCTTCGCCCACCGCCTCGATCATCTCGATGGAAACGATGCGCTCGAAGCGGCCGGAAACATCGCGGTAATCCTGAAGCCGGATATCCACCCGCTCCTGAAGGCCGGCCTTTTCCATCACCGCCCGGGCATGGGCATGCTGCTCCCGCGACAGGGTAAGGCCGGTGACATGGGCGCCCTCGGCACCGATATCCGCGGCCAGCGCCCCCCAGCCGCAGCCGATCTCCAGCACACGGGCACCGGCGGGCACTGCCAGCAACTCGCGGATGCGGGCGAGTTTTGCGGCCTGGGCGGCCTCCAGCGTCTGCCCGCTATCGCTGTAAAGCGCTGCGGAATAGAGCATGCGCTCATCCAGCCATTCGGCGTAGAAGGCGTTGCCGAGGTCATAATGGGCGGCAATGTTGCGGCGGCTGCCGCTCCGGCTGTTGGGCCGTGCGAGATGGGCAAGGCGCCGGGCAAGGCGCAGTGGCCAGAGGCCGCCCAGTCGGTCATTCAGCGCGCCGATGTTGCGGGCTGCCAGCTCCAGCAGCGCCATCAGATCCGGGCTCGTCCAGTCACCCTCCATATAGGCTTCGGCAAAGCCTGTATCGCCGCCAATCAGCAGCCGGCGCAGCGGTCGCCAGTTGTGGAGGATGAGCATGGCCTCCGGCCCGGCGTCACGGCCGGCATGGTCCAGCCGGCTGCCATCGGGCAAATGCACCGTCAGGCGGCCGGCCTGCAGCGTCGCCAGCAGGGCATGCAGGGCGCGCCGGGTAAACCAGCCGGGCTGCCGGGCTTCGCCGGCCATAACGTCCAGTGCCATGCCGGCCATCCCGGTGCTGCTGTCGGCGCTGGTTGCCAGCGGGGCAGGAGAGGATTGCAACGTCATCGGGAACTCCTGCGAGGCGGCTCGGCAAAGGCGGTTTCGGCCATGGGGCTGACCGCTGGGGCGGCCGGGGCATGGCCGGGATGGCGATAGAAGGGGATGCGCTTCAGCCACAGCCGCAGCGCCTCAAAATGGATGGCGACAATGACCTTGAAGGTCACCAGCGGGATGGCAAAAAACACCTTGAGCAAGGCAGCGTCCGTCAGCGCCTGACGCTGTGCCGACAGTGCGGCGGTGATCATCAGCCCGTCCTGGTCGTGGCCGGCGATGGCGACGCTCACCTTTTCCTGCGGCGGGCGCACGCGGAAGCGATAGGACATCTCCATGGCCATGAAGGGGGAGACGTGGAAGCGCTTGTCGCAGGCCTGCGCGACCGGGTTTTCCCCGGTACCTTCCACCGGCAGTACGTAGGTGTGGCGCTCGCCGAAGGTGTTGTGCACCTCATAGAGGATGGCCCGCAGGCTGCCATCCCGGCTGTGGCAAAAATAGAGGCTCAACGGATTGAAGGCATAGCCAAGCAGCCGCGGCATGGCGAAAAGGGTGATCCGTCCGCCCTCTAGCCCGATGCCGGCCGCTGCCAGTTTCGCTTCCGCCTGATCACGCAGCGACGTCTGCGACCCGTCGCCATGGTCGCGCCGGTAAAAGCTGAAGAGGTTGAGGCGCTCGAGGCTGAAGAGCTTTGGGCGGGCGGCACCCTGTTCAAGTTCATCCAGATCCAGCAGCAACCAGTAACAGCGGTATCTGAGATCATGCCGGCGTGGCCGCAGCCGCCGGTGGGTGACCTCGCCGATATAGAGCGCCGACTTGGACAGTGCACCTGCCATCACGCGGCCTCGCTGGCGGCCATATCCGGCGGGGGGAGGCCGGGCAGGGTGATGCGGCCGGATTGGTTTTCCACCCGCCACGGCCGCCGCACGCCGCCGAGCGCTTCGGCAACGGCAAGGCCGGCCTGCAAGCCGTCCTCGTGAAAACCGGCACCGAAATAAGCGCCGCAAAACCAGCTGCGCCGCTCGCCCTGCAGGCTCCACAGCTGCTTTTGCGCGGCGAGCGCCGCAGTATCGAAAGCCGGATGATGATAGGTGCCGCGCCAGTGCACGGTCTCGTCGCGCGGTTGGCTGGTCGGGTTCAGTGTGACGAAGAGATCGTTGCGGTCGTCCAGCCCTTGCAGCCGGTTCATCCAGTAAGTGACGGCAAGGCGGCGCTCCGCCCCCCGGCCTTCGCTCAGATAGTTCCAGCTGGACCAGGCAGCGCGTCGCTGCGGCATCAGTGCCCTGTCGCCATGCAGCACCGCTTCGTTGCGGATATAGCGGAAGGCCCCCAGCAACTCCTGCTCGGCCGGGCTGGCATCTGGGCCCAGCAATTGCAGCGCCTGATCGGCATGGGTTGCCAGCACCACATCGTCGAAAAAATGGTCGCCGCCGTCCGCATCGCGCAGCTCGACATGGCCGGGATAACGCCGCACGGCCGTGATGTGCTGGCCAAGCCGGACACCGGCGCCGATCCCGGCGATCATGCGGCTCACATAATCCCGGCTGCCGCCGCACACCGTGCGCCATTGCGGCCGGCGGGCGATTTTCAGCAGGCCGTGATTGTCGCAAAAGCGGATGAAGGCCGCTGCCGGATAAGCGCCGATTTCCGCCGCCGGGGTAGACCAGATGGCGGCGGCCATCGGGTAGAGATGATCGTCGCGGAACGCGGTGCCATAACGGCCGGCGCGCAGATACTCCTCAAGGGTCATCTCCCCAAGGCCAGGCAGATCGCGCGGGGCCTCCCGGTAAAAGCGCAGGAGATCGCCGAGCATCGACCAGAAACGCGGCCGCAGGAGATTGGAGGGTTGCGCGACAAGGCCGGCCAGCGTGCCGCCGGCATATTCAAGCCGTCCGCCATCCATCGACACGGCAAAGGACATTTCCGTTGGCCGTGTCGCCACCCCCAGCACCCGGAACAGGGCGGCAAGGTTGGGGTAGGTTGCCTCGTTATAGACGATGAAGCCGGTATCGACCGGCGTTGCGCCGGCCATCACCGTGTTGCTGTGGCCGCCCGGGCGGCGCTCTGCCTCGAACAGGGTGACCCGATGGCCCTTGGCCAGCAGCCACGCAGCAGCAAGGCCGGAAATGCCGCTGCCGATGACGGCGATATTTTTCTCACGGGGCGGAAGAGAGAACATGCCGGTTCCTGCGCTCTGGTTTCTGCCGGGTCGCTCGCCGGGGCGGGCAACCTTATCTTTTGTCCTCAACCGGTGTTACGAAGTGCTTTCGGTGCTGGATCACTGCTTGCTCCCGTGATCTGCCATCGAAGCCGGTGCGTATGACGGAGTATGAATGTCGCCGCAGGACATATCCGCAAGGCAAGCGGGCTTGCCTCTTTTTCCAGCCGGGAGCCTTTTGGCGCCCCGGGGGAGGCGCGCTTGAAATCCGCTTCCGGTCAGGCCCGGCTCTCTTCCGAGACGCTCGGCCGCCTGGTGACGGCGATTGCCTGTCATCAGGACCGCGCCGCTTTTGCCGAATTGTTCCAGCTGATGGCGCCGCGCATCAAGGCCTATCTCATGAGCCTTGGCAGCCTGCCGGAATTCGCCGAGGAAGTGGCGCAGGAAGCGCTGCTGACCGTCTGGCGCAAGGCCGGTTATTTCGACGCCTCGCGGGCCTCGGCCTCGACCTGGATCTTCACCATCGCCCGCAACCTGCGCATCGACCATCAGCGCCGCCAACGCCCGACCGATCCGCTGGCGGGCGACGAGGCGGAAGATCCCGAGCTGGTGCCGACACCGGAAAAACTGCTGATCGACAGCCTGGAGGAGGAGCGGGTGCGCACCGCGCTTGCCGCCCTGCCGCCCGAGCAGCAAACCATCGTCCGCCTTTCATTCTTCAGCGAGCAGCCGCACTCCGAAATCGCGCGCGAGCTCGGCCTTCCCCTGGGAACAGTGAAGTCACGCATTCGCCTTGCTCTTGGCCGGCTGCGCCGCCTTCTCGATGACGCATCATGACCATCAGACATCACCCCGACGACGAAACGCTCCTGAGTTACGCTGCCGGCGCCCTGCGGCCCGGCCCGGCGCTGATCATTGCCACCCATCTTGAGGCGTGCGCCGAATGCCGCAGGGCTGTCGCCCGTCTGGAAGCGGCGGGCGGCTTGCTGCTGACGGAAATGGCACCGGCCGAACTCTCCACCGGGGCGCTGGAGGCAGTGATGGCACGGCTCGACCGGCCGCAAGCCCTGCCGTCGCGTGTGGTACCCTTGCCGGTGCGCCGGCAGCCACGCCTTGAAGACCTTGCCCTGCCGATGGCGCTTGCCGCCTGCGATGTCGGGCCGTGGCGCCGGGTGGCGCCGGGCGTGCGGGTCAGCCGGGTGCGGGTGCCGAACGATCCGAAAGCCAAGGTCATCATGCTGCGCGTCGCCGCCGACAAACAGATGCCGCGCCACGGCCATACCGGCATCGAGTTCACGCAGGTGCTTACCGGTTCCTTCTCCGATACCGGCAATCACTATCGGCCGGGCGATTTCGTGGCGGCGGAGGAAGGCATCGACCATCAGCCGGTGGTGGGCGGCGAAGCGGAATGCATCTCCCTTGCCGCCATTGAAGGCCGCATCCAGTTCCGTGGCCTCATCGGCCGTCTTTTGAGCCCCTTCGCCGGGCTCTGAGCGGCCGGGCGGCAGTGCACCCCTTCCAGGAGAGCAGGGATGAACGTTCTCTATCTGGCCGCGGGATTGCTGATCGGGGCCTGCCTTGCCATGGCAGCGGCCTGGGGAGTGAGCGAGCGAACCGGCAGGTCCGGCTGGGCCGATACGGTCTGGAGTTTTGCCGTCGGCGGGCTGGGGGTGATGGCGGCGCTGGCGCCGGTATCGGGCAGGGAAGTCTCCGAGCGGCAGCTGCTGGTTGCCTGTCTTGCGGCCGCATGGTCGTTGCGGCTGGGCCTGCACATTGCCCGCCGTACCGCAGCAGGCCCCGAGGATGCGCGGTATGCCTGGTTGCGCGGGCAGTGGGGGGCACGCGCCCCGTCGCGGCTCTTCTGGTTCCTGCAAGTGCAGGCCGTCGCCGCTTTTCTGCTCGCCGGCTGTATGGGCCTTGCCGCCCACCGGCCGGGACCCATCGGTGCCGGTGACGTTCTGGGCATCGCCCTGCTGGTGTTGGCCGTTGCCGGCGCGGGGCGTGCCGATGACCAGCTCCGGCGCTTCAAGGCCGATCCCGCCAATGCGGGGCGGATTTGCGACAGCGGCCTCTGGGCATTCTCGCGCCACCCCAATTATTTTTTCGAGTGGCTCGGCTGGTGGGGCTATGCCGCCATCGCGATCGATCCGACCGGCGGCTATTTCGCCGGATGGCTGGCATTGGCCGGTCCGGCCTTCATGTACTGGCTACTGGTCCATGTCTCCGGCATTCCGCCGCTAGAAGCCCATCTGCACCGTTCGCGTGGGGCGGCGTTCGCGGCCTATCGCGATAGCGTAAGCGCCTTCTGGCCCTGGCCAAGGCGCCCGTTTGGAAATGGCGACGGGGAGGGGGCGGCATGAGCCTTGTGGAACTGGTAACCAGCGCTGCCGAAAAGCTGCCGCTGCCCGATGCGCTGCTGCGCTTCGGCATCAGCCGGCTGGTTGGTCGCACGGCGCTGGAGCTGGAGGGGCCGGGAACCGTCGATGACGCAGCCTTCGTGCAGCAGATGGCCGGGTTGCCGGTTGCCGAACATGCGGACGCCGCCAATCAGCAGCATTATGAGCTGCCGCCGGAATTCTTCGCGGCCTGCCTCGGGCCACGGCGCAAATATTCCTGCTGCCTTTACCGGTCCGGCAACGAAAGCCTTGCCGAGGCAGAGGTGCTGGCGCTGGAGGAAACCGTGCGCCATGCCGGCCTTGCCGACGGGCAGCAGATACTGGAGCTTGGCTGCGGCTGGGGATCGCTGTCGCTGTTCATGGCGGAGCGCTTTGCGACGGCGCGTATCGTCGCCGTCTCCAACTCCGCTCCGCAGCGGCGCTTTATCGAGAGCGAGCGCGAGCGGCGAGGGCTCACCAACCTGCAGGTCATCACCGCCGACATGAACAGCTTCGATACCCCTGGCGGCTTTGACCGGGTGGTGTCGGTCGAAATGTTCGAGCATATGGCCAACTGGCAGGAATTGCTGGGCAGGGTGCACCGGTGGCTAAGGCCTGAGGGACGGCTTTTCCTGCATGTGTTTTCGCACCGCTCCGCACCCTATCGTTTCGATCATCGTGACCGGGCGGACTGGATCGCCCAGCATTTCTTCACCGGCGGCATCATGCCGAGCCACGGCCTCGTGCGGCAGTTCCCGGCGCTTTTTACCGTCGAGGAAGAGTGGCGCTGGAGCGGCCATCACTATGCGCTGACGGCGCAGCACTGGCTGGAGCGCTTCGATGCCCGCCGGGAGGAGATCGACCGCATTCTCAAGGATGTCTATGGCCCTGATGCCGCGCTCTGGCGCCGGCGCTGGCGGCTGTTCTTCCTGGCAACAGCCGGCCTTTTTGGCAACGAGGGCGGCGCCCCCTGGGGCATCAGCCATTACCGGCTGAAACCCTCCGCCGGAGCCTGAGGGTCAGGGCAGCAAACGCAGCAGGAGCCGGGTCAGCAGGAAACCCGCAGTTGCGGCAACGCCGGTCAGCACCGTGCCCCAGGCGAGATCCGCAAGGGTGATGGCAAGCGGCCAGCTGCGCAGCGTGGCCTGGTTCGTCAGGTCGTAGGTGGCATAGGCGACAAAACCGAGCACGGCCCCATTGAGCAGGGCATTTTGCCAGCGATTTTCCGCCAGTGCCGGCAGCACGGCGAAAAACACCATGCCGCCTACATAGACGGCATAAAACACGAGCGCCGGAACCGGCCGGAAGCCCGCCATCAGCAGGTCCCCCAGCAGGGGGCGATAGAGCATCCGGCTCATCACCGTCAGCCACACGCTGTCGATGGCCAGGAACACGAGGCCGGTGGCAAACCAGGCGATGAGGGGGGCCATTCTTGTCTCCGGTCGGTTCAGTCTTTCGGCGCAGCTTTCGCTCAAGATACGTGGCGGGCCGCACGGCAGATCACCGGCACGCGGCTGCCGGGCTGAACGGAATTTTCCCTGAGCGAGGGCATGGCCGGGGCGCCTTCCGGGCGCTATAGATCGATCAAGGTCCAGCCCCGGTGCGGGGCTGGCAGCCAGGATGAGCAACCCCCGTGACCGATCTGCTGTTTGATGGACGTTCCTTCCGTGCCTTCCTGTTCGATATGGACGGCACTCTTCTCAGTTCCATTGCCTCGGCCGAGCGGGTCTGGACGCGGTGGGCAGCCCAATATGGCGTCGAGGCTTCACGCTTTCTGCCCACCATGCATGGTGTCCGGGCGATAGACACCATCGCGGGCCTTGCCATTCCGGGCGTCGATCCGGTGGTCGAGGCCGAAAAGCTGACCCTGATGGAAATGGAAGATCTCGGCGGCATCGAGCCGATCGGCGGCGTCGAGGCGTTTCTGGCCGCGCTGCCGGCGCACCGCTGGGCCATCGTGACTTCCGCACCGCGTGCGCTGGCACTGCGCCGGCTGGGTGCCATCGGCCTCGTACCGCCCGCAGTGCTGGTGGCGGCCGAGGATGTCAGTGCCGGCAAGCCCCATCCCGATCCCTATCTGCTGGCGGCGAGCCGCCTCGGGGTGAAGCCTGAAGACTGTCTGGTTTTCGAGGATGCGGAGGCCGGCATCCGGTCCGGGGAAGCAGCGGGTGCCGGCGTGCTGGTTATTACCGCGACCCACCAGCATGTGCTCAAGACCCCCAACCCCGCCGTGCCGGACTATCACGCCGTGGCGCTCAGACCGGCGGCAGGGGACAGTTTTTATCTCGGACGTCAGCCGGGGTAGCAGGCCGGCGGGGACACCTGATCCGTTTTCAGCATCTCGGTGGCGCAAGGGGGAAGGCAGATGGCGGGCCGTTCTGCAGATATCGTGCTGATAACCGGCGCTGCCGGAAATCTCGGCGCTGCAGTTGCCGCCGAGCTTGCAAGCCAGGGTTTTCGCCTGGCCCTTGCCGAACGCACCCCGAAAAAGCTTGAGGCGCTGGTGGCTTCACTGCCCGACCGGACCGAGTGCCTGAAGCTGCCCGGCCTCGATCTGGGTGACTTGGCCGTCTGCCGGCAAGCGGTCGAGGCGGTACGGTCGCATTTCGGCGGGCTTGGCGGGCTCGTCAATACCGTGGGCGGCTTCGATATGGCGGCGGTGGGTGAGGAGGGGCTCGACCAGTGGGACCGCCTGCTGGGCCTTAATGCCCGCACCACCTATACGATCAGCGCGGCAGTCCTGCCGGTGATGCAGCAGGCGGGTTATGGCCGCATCCTGCATGTGGCGGCGGCGCCGGGTCTCAAGGCGGGAGCAAAACAGGCGGCCTACGCCGCTTCGAAGGCAGCCGTCATTCGGTTGACGGAGGCGATGGCCGCTGAAAACCGGGCCCATGGCATCACCGCCAACTGCATTCTGCCGGGTACGCTCGATACACCGCAAAACCGGGCAGCCATGCCGGAGGCGGATCGTTCCGGCTGGCTCGCGCCGGCGTCGCTAGCGCGGCTTATGGCCTTTCTGGTGTCGCCGGGGGCGAGTGCCGTAACCGGCGCGGCTATTCCGGCGACGGGTTTTTGACGTAAGGCTGCCGCCGGTCTGGCTCAGCAGCACATGTCCTTGAGGTCCTGCGGGCACAGCAGCTCCACCTGACGCAGCCCGTTCAGCTGGATAAGACCCTGGCGCTTCAGCTCGGAGAAACTGCGCGAGACGGTTTCGATGGTGAGGCCCAGATAGTCGGCAATGTCATTGCGCGGCATCGGCATCTCGAATTCGTCATGGCCGCCCTGGCGCTCCGCAAGGTCGAGCAGGAAGGCGGCGATGCGCTCCAGTGCCGTCTGGCGGCCAAGCACCAGCAGATGTTCCTGCGCCCGCACCAGGCTGCGCAGGGTGAAGGGGAACATCAGCGTGGCAGCGTCGCTGGTGGAAGGTTTGCGCAGGCTGCGCAGCCCGGCGGAACTCACCGCCTCGGCGAAGAAGTGGTGGGTCTCGTCATTCTCGAAGCCGAAGACGTCGCCGGCAAGGTGGAAGGCTGAAATCTGCCGCCGGCCGTCGGCCAGCAGGCGGTAGACACGCACGCAGCCGAAGGCGACCTGGTAGAGCGTGTCGGCCTTTTCGCCCTGGGCATAGATTTCTTCGCCGGCCTTGTAGTTGCTGATCGGCTGGGAGAGGCCGACATCGCCGGCCACAGGAAGCACCGGCAGCCCGCGTTCCAGAACCATGGCGTTGACGATGGCCGGATGGGCGAAGGCCTGGGGGCGCTGGACAATGGCGTTCATGTCGGTGATCTCCCGCTCGATTTGACGGGGAGACCTTCGCCTTAAGTGACGGACGGCGAAATTGAGTTATGTCCGTAGTGGAATCTACTTAGTGGCTCCCGAGGGACTCAGGAGAGCGAAAAGACCTCGCCGTCAAACACCAGATCCTGCCCGGTGATGAGGGGAACGGTCAGGACAGGCGTTGTGCCGCAGATCTGCTGGCGGGGTGAACCGGCAATATAGGTGTGCTCCTTGAGCACGGCAGTCCACACCGTCGGGAAATCGGCGCCGGAGCGGCGGGCCTGGTTGCAGTCGTTGACGAGGCGGGAGACGATGTTGGTCATGAAAGTCCTGTGCGGCCGTTACACGTGCGCCTGTGGCAGCATTCGCCTTCCTGATAGCCGCTCCCTGACAGGGGCGGGTTGATATGGGTCAAGAAAAGGGAAGGTTGGCCATCCGCGCCTTCCCCTTCAGGCAGGAGCCGAGGCGGCGGTCCAGACCGCCTCGACCAGCGCCGGGCCGAGGAAGGGTTTGGTCAGGGTGACGCAGCGTGGCAGGACGGGCAGCAGGCCCGGGCGCTCGACCAGCAGGATCATCGGGCGCGGGAAGGCCGCCGCGTGGCTCCGGATTTCCTGTCCGCTGCCAATCACCTTGTCGTCGACGATTGCGCAGGCCGCATTCGCGGCGGCGGACGATCCGAAAGCTTCGGCCAGGGTCCCGTAATGGGCGACCGCAAACCCCTCTGCCTCGATCAGGAAGCTGAGCGAACGCTGAAGATCGCCTTGCGGAACGATCACGAGAACAGGGGCATAAGCCACGCGGGAAGTCTCCTCGCCCCCTGTTGTGCGCGTCGGGGGCTTGTCACAGGAGAACAGCACGGCTGCATCCGGCCGGCGTTGCGGCAGATCAAATCCCGCGCAATCGGGCGGCGCCTATTTTGCGGGAGCCTCAACGGCCATCACCATGCGCACCAGTTCCGGCAGGCTGCGGGCCTGCATCTTGGCCATGACATTGGCCCGGTGCACTTCAACCGTGCGGGGGCTGATATCGAGATTGTAGGCGATGGTCTTGTTGGGAAGGCCGGTGACGACGGCGGAAAGCACCTGACGTTCGCGGTCGCTCAGCTGGGCGATCTTGCCGAGGATCGCCGCCGTATCCTCGCCCGCGGGCGAGGCGGTTTCGATCTCTGCCGCCGCGCGCTGGATGGCGGCGATAAGCACTTCGTCGGAATAGGGTTTCTCGATGAAGTCGAGCGCGCCGGCCTTCATGGCGGCGACCGCCATGGGAACGTCGGCATGACCGGTAACGACGATGGCCGGCATCATGGCGCCGGCATCGCGCAAGGCAGAGAGGAGCTCGACGCCATTCATGTCGGGCATGCGCAGGTCGGTGACGAGCACGCCCGGCGGGATGCCGGGGGCCGCCGCCAAAAAGGCCGCGGCGCTTTCATGCATCTTTACGGCAAGGCCGGACATGGTGAGCAGGAAGGCGAGCGACTTGCGAACGGCTTCCTCGTCGTCGACGACATGGACGATGTAGTTATCCGTGCTCATTTGACTTCCGCTTTCCCGGTCCCGTCCTGTGCCGTTTCCATTCCTTCGCCTGGCGCAGCTTCCAGTGCCGGCAGGCTGAAGCGGAAAGTGGCGCCGCCATGCTCGTTGCTGATGACCGTTATCTCGCCGCCATGCGCCTCGACGATGCGCCGGCAGATGGAAAGGCCAACCCCCATACCGGTTGGTTTACTGGTAACGAAGGGCTGGAACAACCGTGCTGCAACTTCCTGCGCGATTCCGGGGCCGGTATCGGCCACCTCGACGGCAACCATGTCGGTACCGTCCTCGAAGGCACGTACCGTCAGCTCGCGTTTCGGGCTGTCGCGCATGGCTTCGATGGCATTGCGCATGAGATTGATCAGCACCTGCTGGATTTGAACCCGGTCGGCCAGTACCGGCCGGATATCGGGGGCGAAGTCAAAGAGGGAGCGCACGCCCCGTTCGCGCGAGCCGACAAGGGCAAGGGCGCCTGCCTCCTCGATCAGCCGGCAGATATCTTCCGGCACCTGTTCGGTCTCGCCGCGGGTCACGAATTCGCGCAGGTGCTGGATGATGCCGCCGGCCCTGAGGGACTGGCGGGCGGTTTCCGCCAGCGCCTCGCGCATGCGGGAGGCAAGGGCATCGTCCATGTTCTGCAACAGGCGCACGCAGCCCTGCGCGTAATTGGCAATCGCCGCCAGCGGCTGGTTGAGCTCGTGCGCCAGGGTGGAGGCCATTTCCCCCATTTCATTAAGCCGGGCGAGCCGGGCCAGCTCGTTCTGGATTTCCTGCAGCCGGGCTTCTGATTCCTGCCGTTCGGTGAGATCGCGGATAAAGCCGGTGAAGAAGGTCTGTCCGCCTGATTTCATCTCGCCGACGGCAAGTTTCATCGGGAAGGTGGAACCGTCCTTGCGCCGGCCGACCACCACGCGGTCGATGCCGATGATGCGGCGCTCACCGGTCTGGAGATATCGGCGGATATAGTCGTCATGCTCGCGGTGATAGGGCTCGGGCATCAGCACCTGCACGTTGCGGCCGATAACCTCTGCCTCGCTGTAACCGAACTGGCGCACTGCGGCGGCGTTGAAGGAGGCAATGGTGCCGTCCTGCCGGATCAGCACCGTCGCATCGAGCATGGTATCAAGCAGCGAGCGCAGATGGGCTTCACGCGCAGCCAGTGCCTCCTGGGCCTCCTCGATGGTGCGGCGCTCCCGGTGCAGCATTTCGCCCATCCAGATGATGGCAAGGGCAACGACGCAAAAGATCGTCAGCTGCAGCCATTGATCCATCGGGGTGATGTTGTTGACGCCGTTTACGGCCAGCGCCCCGCCGACCGATAGAATGCCCGCGAGCAGCCCGGGCCCTGTGCCGCCGGCAATGGCGGCCAGCAAAACTGCGGGGATAACGATGATGAAGGTCGAATTGTCGTGCAGAAAGCTGCTCAGCAGCAACCGCACGGCAAGGCAGACCGCCACGGCGGCGATGGCGAGCAGATATCCGGCAGGGCCCTCCAGGCGGGCCGAAAACAGCCGCAGGATCCGGTCTCTGGCGGCAGGGAGGGCTCTTGTCGGCATCGTCTCAAACCTGGCTGAACGCAGGCCCGGCAGCACCGGGTCTGAAATATGGCAGCGAATAATTGCGCCGGCCGCCGTCAGCGTCCAGCCCTGCGATACTGTCCTGCCAAAGAAGGGCCGTCAGCGAACCGGACGGGTGACCAGGCTGTCGACACGGTCGGTATAGAACGCAAGATAACCGGCTATGGCCTTTACCGCTGCGTGCGGAGCCTCGTAGCTCCAGACCGCGTTGTTCGCCTTTTCACCGCCGGCGGGCAGGTTGAAATAGCTGGCCTCGCCCTTGTAGGGGCAATAGCTCCGGTGAGGGCTGCTTTCCAGCAGCGCCATGTCGGCATCGTCGCGCGGGATATAATAGACGGAGGGGTAATGTGCCTCGTCCAGCACCAGCGCCCTCGCACTGTCAGCGATGATCTTGCCACCGCTGGTCACGGTAACCCGTACGCCGGCGGGTACGATGGTGATGGGATGGTCGGGGCCGGGCTCAAGGACGGGTCTTTCGATCATCACGCCTTTCCTTTTGGGGCGGAGAGGGGCTGCCGGCAAGCGCGCGGTCCGGCGGCCTTGATGTGGGAATGGAAGGACTGATCTGAAAGGGCTGGCAGGTCGGCCGGGTTCTCGTATGAGTTAACCACCCTAGCCAGACCTGCGGTGCCGGGCGGCTAGAATATCGCTGGCCAGAACCTGTGGAGGGCGTGCGGCATCGAGCTTGAGCCAGTTGCTGGCCTGGCGATCGCGGGCAAGCTGAAGCTTGAGAACATCGACCGTCGCATCCGAAGCTCCACCGCTGCGCGCCGCAACGCGTTCTTCCAGCAGGGCGGCATCCGCCTCCAGCCAGAATCCCTCAAGCCTGAGGCTTGCAGCTCCCGCCGCGGTGGCAAAGGCGGCGCGGTCCTGTTCGCGATCGAAGACGGCATTGGCGATCACCGGAGCGCCGTCCCGTGCCAGCCTTACCGACCGCTCGTAGAGTGCCTCATAGACCCTGGCCGAGACCTCTGGCCGGTAGGCATCCGGCGGCAGCCTCGTATCGGGTACAACGCCATAAAGCGCCTTGCGTAGCCGGTCGCTTTCCAGCAGCCGGGCGCCCGGTGGTGGCGCCAACCGGGGAGCCAGTGCCGCGGCGACGGTGCTTTTGCCCGATCCGCTGAGCCCGCCCAGTACCAGGAGCCGCCCGGGCACTTCCTCAAGCAACTGCTCCGCGAGGGCGAAGTAGGCCCGCGCCTGCGATGCAAGGTCGGCGGTGTCGCCCGTCATATTCTCGATCTGTGTCGCCGTTACATGCGCGCGCACGGCGGCTCGTACCGCCATCAACAGCGGCAGCAGGACAAAACCATCCTCATCATCGCCGGTGATATCGAGATAACGGTTGGCGATAAGGTTCGCGAAACCCGGCAGACCCCGGTGCCACAAATCCATCAGCAGGAAAGCGAGGTCATAGAGTGTATCGACCTTGGCAATCTGGTCGTTGAATTCGATGCAGTCGAAAAGTGCCGGCTTGCCGTCGATCAGGCAGATGTTGCGCAGATGCAGGTCGCCATGGCAGCGCCGGACCTTGCCGCGTGCGGAGCGCAGGTCGAGCCGGGCCGCGTGTTTGTTGACGCATGAGCGAAAGCGCTGATCCAGAGCGGCGACCTTTGCCGGATCGAACAGCTGGCTGGTGGCAAAGCCGGCCCGGTTGATATCCAGCACGCCGCGCAGATTGCCGGCGCCGCTTTCCGTGATGACGGGGGCCTGCGCATGAAAACGGGCGATGGCAATCGCGGTTCTCTCCATCAGCGGAACGGTCAGCGCCCCGCGTTCCGCCATGCGATCAAAGAGGGCTGATTGATCGAAGCGCCGCATCTCGATGACGGCGTCCACCAGATCGCCCTCGCCATTCAGCTCAAGGCTGCCATCGGGCGCGCGGGTTATGCGGTGGCAACCGAGATAAAGTCCGGGTGCCGCCGGAGCGTTCAGGGCGACTTCACGTTCGCAAAAACCCAGCCGCCGCTCGGGTGTCGAGAAATCCACGTAGGGCAGCCTGACGGCTCGCTTCATCTTGAAGGCGCAGTCACCGGCCAGAACAATGAGGGAAATGTGGGTCTCGATAACTTCCACCGGAGCAGCTTCGGACGTGCGTAAGCCGGCGCGCTTTTTCACGAACTCGATGGCGGCGGACTGGTTCTCATCGGGCATGGTCTGGCCTGATCCATTGTTCGGTCTGGTGTCGGCACCTGGATTGGAACCTGGGCTCATCGCATCACCAGTGCCTTGACGAGGATCAAGGCTTAAAGCGGGCCGGTGCTTATGGTGGCATGACAGGATTGCCCGACATCTCCGTTTTCTGGAAACGGCCTGGCGCACAACGGGGTTCCTGAAGTTCGGCAGAGAGGGACCATGAAAAAGCCGATGATGCGGGCAATGTTGTTTGAAGCGCCGGGAGTGCCACTCCGGCTGGTGGAACGTCCTGTCCCCGTGCCGGGTCCGGGTGAGTTGCTGGTCCGGGTCGAGGCTTGCGCCGTCTGTCGCACCGACCTGCATGTCGTCGATGGGGATCTGACCGAACCAAAGCTGCCGCTCGTCCCCGGCCATGAGATTGTCGGCGTCGTAGAGGCGGTCGGCAGCGGGAATATCGGCGCACACCGGCAGGGGCAGCGTGTCGGCATCCCCTGGCTTGGCCATACCTGCGGACATTGCCCGTACTGCCGCAGCGGTGCCGAGAACCTTTGCGAGACACCGCATTTTACCGGCTACACCCGAGATGGCGGTTTTGCCACCCATGTGGTCGCAGATGCGGCCTACAGCTTCACGCTTGATCCCGAAGCTGACCCTGTCGGATTGGCGCCCCTGCTTTGTGCCGGGCTCATCGGATGGCGCGCTCTGCAAAAGGCTGGAGAAGAGGCGCAGCACATCGGGCTTTATGGCTTTGGCGCCGCCGCCCACATCATCTCGCAGATATGCAAATGGCAGGGGCGGGAGGTTTATGCCTTTACCCGGCCAGGCGATATTGAGGCGCAGCATTTTGCTCGTGATCTGGGTGCCCGCTGGGCCGGTGGATCGGATGAACGACCACCGCGGATGCTGGATGCGGCCATCATCTTCGCCCCGCTGGGGGCACTGGTTCCGGCAGCACTGGCCTCCCTTCGTCGGGGCGGGCGGGTGGTGTGCGGCGGCATTCACATGAGCGACATCCCGGCGATGCCCTATTCGCTGCTCTGGCAGGAGAGGGAGGTCGTGTCCGTTGCAAACCTGACCCGACATGATGCCGAGGAGTTCTTCCCCGTGGCGCGCAAGGCCGCCGTGAAAACCCACACCACGCCGTATCCGCTCGAACGCGCCAACGAAGCCCTTGCTGACCTGCGCGCCGGTCGCTTTAGCGGTGCCGCCGTATTGCTGCCCTGAACTGGGGGCGGGCGGTGTGACGAAAGTCAGCGCAGGCGGGCGAGGGTGATCGGGTCGCGTTCGCCGTGAAAATACTTTGTGAGGGCGGCGTCGAAGAGAGGTTCCTCCGGCGCCGCCAGCGCAAAAAGCGTAAGGCTGGAGCGCAGCTTGATGTCGTCGGGTGACCCGAGGATATCGTGTGCGGAAAGATGCTCCAGGCGGATCAGCGTCTCGATACACTGGCGCAGGCGCGCTCCCAGCACCGGATGATCGAGATAGGCCCGCGTCTCCTCAAGCGAGGCAAGACCGTAATGCTGGGCCATGGTGCTGCGGCCAAGACCGCAGAGCTGGGGAAAGACGAACCATATCCAGTGGCTTGTCTTGCGGCCGGCGGTGATTTCACGCAGCGCCGTCTCATACGTACCGGCCTGGGCGGCGATAAAGCGGTTCAGATCGAAAGGGTCCTGGTCCGTCATCGTTTCCTCCCGGAGAGGCGGACTGGCTTTGTCTTCCCGATGGCTGGCGACACCGGGCTTTGGCTCTTCAGCCGGGATCGGCTATTGCTGCTGCCATTCTGTCGTCCTGGAGCCCTTCTGATGCGTCCCGAGGAACTGGAAGCCTACCTGCACGAGCACATTCCATTGACCGCGGCGATGGCGATCTCGGCTGTCGCCGTCAGTGAGGGCTCCGTCTGGTTGCGGGCCCCGCTTGCCCCCAACATCAATCATCATGAAACCTTCTTCGGGGGCAGCGCATCGGCGCTTGCCATCGTCAGCGCCTGGTCACTCCTGCACGTGCGACTGCGCCTTGGCGGCCTTGCCTCGAACGTGGTGATCCGCCGTAACACCATGTCCTATCTGGCCCCGGTAACCGGAACGGCAGACGCCATCTCCTTCGTCGAGGACGAGGCGGCATGGGAACCTTTCCTCGAACAGCTCCGCCGCAAGGGGCGGGCCCGTGTCTCCATCGGGGCGGAGCTCAAGTTCGAGGATCGTGTCTGCGGCAGGCTGGAAGGCGAATTCGTCGCCCTCGGAAGCTAGCGCCTCCGCCGACCCTGCGTGCTCAGTCTATCGACCCGATCCGGGGCGGTCCGCCGGTGGCGCTGACAGAGGGGCCAAAGGCCTTGTCCAGCACCTTGCTGGAATCCTCGGCAATGTGAATGGCCTCGGTCAGGAGCGTCAGGATACGGATGTTATTATTGACGATGTGTTTGGCCTCCGGCCGGACATCATCAGTGATCTTCAAGGACCGCTTGAGCACATCGTTGCGGATGGTGGTGAGGATGTCTTCCAGCTTGAAGCCGTTCGGATTTTCCTCGGAAATCAGAAAATGGGTCATGGCGGCCCTTCAGGCTGAGGCTTGAAAAGGCAAGGATAACATAATCGGGGCTAGGATCCTGTCCGGCTTTCATACGCTGGCACGCACCTCGACGCTCACCTCCATGCCAAGGAAGTCGTTTGCCGTGCCGAACCATTTTCCGGCGAGCGGTACCGCCTGTTCCGGCGTTCGGCTGACGGCGATGCGGATAAGGTGCGGGCCCCCGACAATGCCATTGGTCGGGTCCAGCTCCACCCAGCCGGCACCGGGCAGATAGACCTGCGTCCAGGCATGGGTCGCGCCGGCCCCGGCCACGGCGGGGCTGCCTTCTTCCGCGCCGGGATCGGCCGCCGGGTCGTAGAGATAACCGCTCACGAAGCGGGCGGCGAGGCCAAGGCTGCGCGCGGCCTCCATGAGGAAAAGTGCAAAATCCCGGCACGACCCCGAGCGCAGCGACAGGGTTTTCAGCGGCGTTTGCGTGCCATGGGCATCACGCGCCTGATAGGCAAACTCCTGCTTGATGGCGGCATTCATCGCCAGCAGCACTTCAAGCGTGTCCGACGTGCCTTCCGGTTTCAGGAAACGCCGTGCCCAGGCATCGACCAGATGGTCCTCGTCGGGATAATGCCGGTCTGTGGTGCGGCCCAGATCCTGCGCTTCGTCGGCACCATAGGCAAAGGGGAGCACACGGGCAAAATCGGCAATCTGGTAATCGGGCTGCGGCAAGCCGTAATGCTCGAGCTCGATGATGCTTTCGATGCTCAGTTCGCTCGCCTCGGTATCGAAGCCGATATAGGCAACCGAGTTGCCGAACACATCATGCATCCAGCGGATCGGCGCGCCTGCCGGCGTGATGGCAAGGCGCGCATCGAGGACCCGCATGTCGTGGCTGTCACGCGGCCGGAACATGGCGCGGTGCTCGCCGATCTTGACCGGCTGGGCGTAGCGATAGGTCGTCCGGTGCGTGACAGTCAGTTTTTTCACGGTTTCTTGTCTCCAGAACGTTGCAGCGCGGCGGCGAGAGCCGCGGCCATGGCCCCCCCGCCAGCATTGCCTGCCGCCTTTCCGGCTGGCTGGCTGGCGGGCGCCTGCCGACCGCTGGATCCGGCCTGCGCTGCCGCCGGCCTGGTGCCCGGGCGGGGCGCTTCGCGGCCGGCAGGACGGGGGTCGCGGCGCGGCGGTGCCTCGGCGCTCTCCTTGCGCATGGAAAGGGCGATGCGCTTGCGCTTCACGTCCACTTCCAGCACCCGCACCGAAACAATGTCGCCGGCCTTCACCACTGAATGCACGTCGGCCACAAATCGATCCGCAAGTTGCGAAACATGCACCAGCCCGTCCTGGTGCACGCCGATATCGACGAAGGCGCCGAAGTTGGTGACGTTGGTCACCGTGCCTTCCAGCAGCATGCCGGGTTTGAGGTCGGAAATCTCCTCAACGCCTTCCTTGAAGGTGGCAGTGCGGAACTCCGGGCGCGGGTCGCGGCCGGGCTTTTCCAGTTCAGTGAGAATGTCACGTACCGTCGGCAGGCCGAAGCGCGCATCGGTGAAGTCTTCCGGCGTCAGGGAGCGCAGGCGCGTGCTGTCGCCCATCAGGCTGCGGATGTCACGACCGCAGGCTTTCACGATCTTTTCGGCCACCGGATAGGCTTCCGGATGTACGCTGGAGGCATCAAGCGGCTGGTCGCCACCGGTGATGCGCAGGAAGCCGGCGCACTGCTCGAAGGCTTTTGGGCCGAGGCGCGGCACTTCCATCAGCTGGCGCCGGTTCTTGAAGCTGCCGATGCTGTTGCGATACTCCACGACGCCGCGCGCCAGATTTTCGCTAAGGCCGGAAATGCGGGCGAGCAGGGCGGCCGAGGCAGTGTTGAGGTCAACGCCAACCGCGTTCACCGCATCCTCGACAACGGCATCAAGCGCCTTTGCCAGTTTGCCCTGATCGACATCATGCTGGTACTGGCCGACGCCGATGGATTTCGGCTCGATCTTGACGAGTTCGGCGAGCGGGTCCTGCAAACGCCGGCCGATGGAGGCGGCGCCGCGCAGGGAGACGTCCACATCCGGCATTTCAGCCGCGGCGAGGGCCGAGGCGGAATAGACCGAGGCGCCGGCCTCGCTCACCGTCACGATGGTCGGGCGGTGCTGCTGGGGGATGACGGAAAGCGCACCGGAGGCCAGCCGCTCGGTCTCCCGGCTCGCGGTGCCGTTGCCAATGGCGACGAGCTGGACCTGATGTTTGGCGGCCAGCGCGACCAGCCTTGCCGAAGCGCCGGCCATGTCATTGCGCGGCTGGAAGGGGTAGAGCGTGTCGGTTTCCAGGAGCTTGCCGGTCGCGTCGATCACCGCAACCTTCACGCCGGTGCGGATGCCGGGATCGAGCGCCAGCGTCGGGCGGGAGCCGGCGGGGGCGGCCAGCAGCAGGTCCTTGAGGTTGCGGGCAAAGACGCGGATCGCTTCTTCCTCGGCCTTTTCGCGCAGAGTGCCCATCAGGTCGAGTTCCAGATGCAGGGCAATCTTGACCCGCCAGGCCCAGCGTACCGTCTCCATCAGCCACTTGTCAGCCGGCCGGCCCTTGTCTTCCACACCGGCGGCGCGGGCGATCTGGCCCTCCGCCAGCTTGACCGGTGCGCTCTCATCTTCTTCGATAGCGAGGTTCAGCGTCAGCACGCCCTCATTGCGGCCACGCAGCAGGGCAAGGGCGCGATGGCTCGGGATGCCGGACCATTTTTCCGAATGGCTGAAATAGTCGGAGAACTTGGCGCCTTCTTCCTGCTTGCCCTCCACGACGCTGGCGCTCACCACGCCGCGCTGGGTCATGAGCTCGCGCAGGCGGCCCACCAGCGGGGCGTCCTCTGACCAGCGTTCCATCAGGATCTGGCGCGCGCCATCCAGTGCAGCCTTGGTGTCGGCAACGCCCTTTTCCGCGTCAACATAGGCGCTCGCGGCCTGCTCCGGCGTCAGCTTCGGATCGCCGAGCAGAGCATCTGCCAGTGGCTCCAGCCCGGCTTCACGGGCAATCTGGGCCTTGGTGCGGCGCTTCTGGCGATAGGGCAGGTAAAGGTCTTCCAGCGCGGCCTTGGTTTCGGCGGAATCGATGGCCGCAGCCAGCTCGTCCGTCAGCTTGCCTTGCTCCCGGATGGATCCCAGTACCGCCGCACGGCGATCATCCAGCTCGCGCAGGTAGGAGAGGCGCTCTTCCAGCGTGCGCAGCTGGGTGTCATCCAGCCCGCCGGTCACTTCCTTGCGGTAACGGGCGATGAAGGGAACGGTCGCCTTTTCGTCCAGCAACTGAACGGCGGCGCGCACCTGTTCGGGCCGGCAGCCGATCTCCCCGGCAATGCGCCGGGCGATACGGACGGCAGCAGCGGCGGAAAGATCGAAGGGAAGTTCAGACATTGGATGAGGTCCGCAAGGAAGATCGTTTAGTGCCGGTTAATGAGGCATGAAGTTGCCCCATGGCGGATGTAGCCGATAGGGCGGACAGATGATAGCTTTTTGAAGTTCATGTGATAGTGAACTTTAGAAATCACGTACAGAACATTGAAAATAAATATTTATGAGATGTTTCTGGAGGCCGGGGTGAGCGCATCCGTGATCCGTATTGTCGCCGCTGTCTGTCTGCAGGGCGGGCATCTGCTGACAGTACGCAAACAGGGAACGGAGCGTTTCATGCTTCCCGGCGGCAAGCCGGAACAAGGCGAAGCGCCGCTGGAGACGTTAAGGCGCGAGCTTGCCGAAGAGCTCGGCGTGGCAGTGGAAGGGCGGAGCCTCTTTTGGGGCAGTTTCACCGCCCCGGCAGCCAATGAGGCCGGTTTTGAGGTTGCTGCGGAGCTTTACCGGGTAGAGCTTCAGGGCAGGGTGATGCCGGCGGCGGAAATTGCCGAAATAAGCTGGGTCGATCCTGCAAGGCCTGGCGGGATAATGCTGGCGCCGTTACTGGCCCGGCATGTGCTGCCCTTGCTCGTGGCCGAGATAGGCGCCTAGCGCCGGCACATCGCGGCGGGCCAGCAGGGCAGCAGTGGGGCCATGCAGCAGGACTTTGCCTTCCGCCACAAAACAGGTGTTGACGGCGATGCGCAGGGCATCCTGAGGCTCGTGACTCACCATCAGTACGGTCAATCCGTGCTCGCGGCTGATCTCGGCCACAAGGTCAAGCATGTGCAACCTCAGTGCCGGGTCGAGCCCGTTGAACGGTTCGTCCAGCAGCAGCAGCGGGCGCCGGCGCACGAGGCAGCGCGCCAGGGCAACACGCTGGCGCTGGCCGCCGGAAAGCGCCGAGGGCAGACGCTTTTCCATGCCTGCAAGCCCGACGGCCGCAAGGGCCTCGCTGACAGTGCGTTTCTGGTCAGCCGAAAGCTTCAGGTTCGGGGCGAGGCCAATGGCGACATTGGCGCTGACGGTCAAGTGCGGGAAAAGATTGTGTTCCTGAAACAGCGTCGTCACCGGCCGCCGGGCCGGGGAAAGCGGTAGCAGATCGAGGGTCCCGAGACGGATGCTGCCGGAAGCCGGCTGTTCGAAGCCGGCGACCAGTGCCAGCAGGGTCGATTTTCCTGCCCCGCTCGGTCCGATGATGGCAGTGATCCCGCCGGGCCCGACCGTGAGGTCAAAGCTCACCTGCCAGCCGCCCCAGGAAAAGCGGACATCTTCAAGCATCAGCGCAGCGGTGCCGGCAGCGGGCAAGGTCATCTGTCTTTCTCCGGGCCACGGCCGCCAATCCCACGCTCGATTGCCGCAAACAGGCCAAGGCTCAGCAGGGCGAGAAAGAGGGCGGTTACGGCCGCGCCGCGAAACTGATAGGCGCCGAGGCGCTGGTAAAGCAGCATCGGCAAGGTGGGGTTATCGCCGCTTCCGAATAGCGCGATCACCCCCAGATCGCCGAAGGAAAGGGCGATGCTGAGCGCCAGCGCAAGGCCAACCGGCCGGCGCAGCAGGGGGAGCTCCAGAAACCGCAACCGGTTCCAGCCCGCAAGGCCGAGAGACGCGGAGAGCCGGTCATACCGCTCGGCCACCTCGCGCATCGGCTGGGAGAGAATGCGCAGCACGAAAGGCAGGGCGGCGAGCGCATTGGTGAGGGCAACGGCCGGCAGTGCAATGTCGAAGGCAATGGCATGCGCGCGCAGCAGCAGAAAAAGCCCGGCGGCCAGCGTGAAGGGCGGGATAACAAGGATGCCGGAGCCGGCAAATTCCAGTGCCAGTGCTGCCCGGCCCTGTTTCAGCCGCAACGCGAGATGACGCGAGGTGAGCAGCAGCAGGAAGCCGGCAGCCGTTGCCCCGGCTCCCGCAGAGCCCGCTACTGCAAGGCTGGTCGTTGTCGCGCGCCAGAGTGCCGGATCCATCAGGGACACGAGAATGGGGCCTTGCAGGCCGCTGATGACGACGGAGGCCAGCGGCAGGACCACCAGCAGAACAGCGACGGCCAGTGCAGCCATGTCCATGATCACTGTGCCGCTGCCCGCGTCCGGCCTGCGAACCAGGCGGCGAATACCGGCGGATGTCGCCGGCAGGTGATGAAAACGTAGTGCCACAAGGCTGAGCCCACCCGTAAGCACAATCTGCAACACGGCAAGGGCGACGGCGCGCGGAATGTCGAAATCGAGCCGCAGCGCCTGATAGATCGCGACCTCCAGCGTGGTAGCGCGCGGGCCGCCACCCAGCGTCAGCACCACGGCAAAGCTGGTAGCACAGAGAAGAAAGATCATGGCGCCGGTCGTGGTCAGGCTTGCCCGCAGGACCGGCCATTCAATCAGCCGGAAGCAGTCGCGGGAGGTGAAACCGAGCTGGTTTGCCAGCTGCCAGCTCTCCGGCGGTATGGACTCCAGCCGTTGCAGGAAGATGCGCGCGGCGAGCGGCATGTTGAAGAAGACATGGGCAATGAGAATGCCGGGCAGGCCGTAGAGCGGCCACGCCGCCGGCAGGCCGGCCCATTCCAGCAGCTGGTTGACCCAGCCGGAGCGGCCATGCACGGCCACGATGCCGAAGATGGCGACGATGGCGGGCAGGATGAAAGCAAGGCTGAAACAGTAGAGCAGCAGCTGCCGTCCGGGAAAAGCGGGGCGGCGATGAAGTGCGCGGGCGATGGGCACCGCGAGGGCAAGCGACAGCAGCGTGGAAAGCGCGGCCTGCCACAGGGTGAACTGGATGATGCGCCGCAGATAGGCATCACCCAGCAGCGCCAGCGGGTTTTGAATATGGGAGGCTGCGCCGAGGAGCGCGCTTGCCGAACCGCCCAGCACCAGGGCGATGACGGCAAGGACAAGCGCGCCCGGCACCCACCAGCCGCGATGGGCGGTCGGCGGGTGTGGCAGCGTCAGCGCGAGATCGCGTCCAGCCATTCGGCCGTCCAGGCCTTGCGGTTGTCCCGCACCGTTTCCGGTGAGGTCAGCAGCACCTTCCTGGGTGTCGGCAGCGTGTTGAAGCTGTCCGGCATCGGCACGTCCCGTACCGGATACATCCAGTTGGTGGCCGGAATGGCAGCCTGGAAGTCCTTGGCGGTGACAAAGGCCAGGAACTTGTCAGCAAGCTCGGGGTGCGGGGCGTTCTTCAGGCGGCCGGCAACTTCCACCTGCAGGTAGTTGCCTTCCTTGAAGGCAACGGTCTTGTAACGGTCGGTGCCTTCCTCGGTGATGTGATAGGCCGGGGAGGTGGTGTAGCTCAGCACCATTGGCGCCTCGCCCTTGGTGAAGAGGCCGTAAGCTTCCGACCAGCTCTTGGAGGTGGTAAGGGTGCGGGCATTCAGCTTCTGCCACATGGCAGGTGCCTGATCGCCGTAAAGAGCCTTCATCCACAGCATGAAGCCGAGGCCGGGCGTCGAGGTGCGCGGGTCTTCCAGCAGCACCTTGTAGTCACCCTTGCCGTTGATGAGCTCATCAAGGCTCTGTGGCGGATTCTTGATCTTCTCGCTGTCATAGACGAAGGCGAAATAGCCGAAATCGAACGGCACGAAGATCGGGTCCTTCCACACCACCGGCAGGGTAAGCGGCGGCAGCTCGCCCGAGCGCGGGGCAAACAGGCCGGTGGAAGCAGCATCGGCCGTGAGGTTGAGGTCAAGGCCAAGTGCTACATCGGCCTTGCTCGACGGGCCTTCCAGCTGCAGGCGGGTGAGGATGGAGACGGCATCCTCGGTCTCGACCCATTTGATCTTGCAGCCACAGGTCGCCTCGAAGGCCTTGGTGATCTGCGGGCCGGGACCCCAGTCGGCATTGAAGCCGTCATAGGTATAGACGGTCAGCGTTTCTTCAGCGGCACGGGCCGGCGCACCGGCAAAAGCCGTGAGGGCCAGCAGGCCGGCGCCGGCAAACAGCGCCGCGCGGCGGGTGGTGATAGACAAGACGAAGCCTCCTCGAGACCGGTTGCGGTTGCAGCACACAGGTCCGGGGACGACGTGAAGGAATGGACTTTGCTGGATTTAAGGGGCCCGACAGCAGGCCCGATGATCCGCCCCAAATCCCTCCGCCGGCATTACCCGGGTCAGGTTCGACGGGTTGGCACCAAGGCCTCTCAGCTTTCCGGCCGAACCGGAAACGCACCCCGTTGAGACGCGGCGGAGAATAAGCGTGCTTGCCAGCCGGGCGCAAGGGCGGGATGTAGCCTCGGGCGGCGAGGGGTCAGCTGACCGCCTGGACCCCCATCTTGCGGCGCAGCAGCGCCACCATATCGCCAAGCCGGGCGCTGCGGCCGAGTATCGCACTGCCGCCTGCCAGCGAATATTCGAAGGCGCCGCCACCGACCGAGTTCTTGAAGATGCTGAACTGCGGGGCTTCGTGGGTGTGGCGGAAGAAGGAGAAGATGGCGATGCCCGGCGTATGGTCGATGGCATAGTCGCGCCAGTGCCCCTGGGCGACATGCTCGCTGTAAAGCGCCAGCATCTGCATCAGTTCTTCGCGGGCAAAAAAGACGGTGCGCTGTCCGGCGCGGCGTTTCTTGACGAGGTCCAGATAAATGGCGTCCGACATCGGCTGCGCTTCCGGCTCCCTTGGTTGGCCGCTGGTATCGCGAGCGACGGTTTGCACCGGGGGCTGGGCTTCAACCCCAGGCACGTGACGATACCATGACAGCTCCGAGTGTTCCGCAAACTGCTGCCATCGTCCACAATTCCCTGTATAAGACGCCTCTGATTGACGGGACGGGGGCGAGTTTCCCCGTCTTGACCCAGGGGCTAACGGGCTGATAATCGCCCGGAACCGACAAGAAATGACCCGCCGCCTTGCCTTCATGAAAGGCGGTCCCAAGGAGCCGGTATGAGCGACGCTGAACACCTGATACGTGAAGTTGACGAAGAGCTGCGTCAGGAGCAGCTGAAGGCCCTGTGGGACAAATACGGCATATTGGCGATTATCGCCGTGGTTCTCGTGATTCTGGGTGTGGGCGGTTACACCGCCTGGGAAACCTGGCAGGCCAAACAGGCAGAGGCCCGCACCGCGGCGCTGGAATCCGCCCTCAACGAATGGCAGGCAGCCAGCAGCGAGGATGACAAGCTGCGTGTCCTGCAGGGTGCTGCCAGCAGCCTCGATCATGGCGGGGCGACGCTGGCGCGTTTCTTCGAGGCGGCGCAGGAGGCCAAGGCCGGCCACGTCGATCAGGCTGTCGCCATCTATGAAAAGCTGGCTGCCGACGAAAGCCAGCTGGCACCGCTGCGCAGCCTCGCCCTTCTGGAAGAGGTGATGGTGCAGGCCGATAGCGGCGACCCGGCGGCGCTTGCCACCAAGCTTGCTCCGCTGACCGCTGAAGGCAGTGCCTGGCGTTATTCCGCCCGCGAGCTGGATGCCGTGCTGGCGCTGCGCGCCGGCGACACCGACCGGGCCAAATCCACGCTGTCGGCCCTTGCGGACGATGATGCCGCGCCGCAGACGTTGCGTCAGCGCGTGCGTGAAACGCTGGCTGCCCTCGGTGGCAGCGAGGCGGCGAAATGAAGCTGCCGATGCGTGGCGCTCTTCTCAAGGCGGGCTGTGCGCTGGCGCTTGCCGTTGGCCTTGCCGGCTGCGGCAACATGTTCGGCTCCGACGACAAGCCGAAGCTGCCCGGCACGCGCCTTTCCGTGCTCGACCTCCAGGCGGAGATCAGCCCTGATCCGAGCTTCAAGGACACGCCGCTGGAGCTGCCGGCGCTGAAGGACGTGGCTGACTGGCCGACGCCCGCCGGCTCGCTGACGCATGACAATGGCAACATTGCCCTCAGCGGCACGTTCAAGAAGGCCTGGTCGAGCAGCATCGGCAGCGGCTCGTCCTCCGAACTGCGCCTGCTGACCGCGCCGGTTGTGGCCGATGGTGTGGTCTATGCCATCGACAGCAGCAGTGAAGTGAGCGCCACTGACCTTGCGACCGGCAAGCGCAAGTGGAAGGTTTCCATCCGCCCGCGCGAAGAGCGCGATGTCGGCCTTGGCGGCGGTGTCGGTTACGGTGCCGGACGGCTGGCGACGACCGGTGGTTTTGCCGAGGTGCTGCTGCTTGATCCGGCCAATGGCGGCCTGATCTGGAAGAAGGCCCTGCCGGCGCCCGCCCGCGCCGCGCCGGTCATTGCCGGCGACATGGTGCTGGTGCTGACCGTCGACAACCAGCTTTCGGCTTTTGCCCTTGCCGATGGCGCACCGCTCTGGACCCATACCGGTGTCAGCGAGACGACCGGCCTTATCGGCTCCACCGTGCCGGCTGTCTCCGATGATGGCATCATCATCGTTCCCTATACCTCGGGTGACATCTACGCGCTGCGTCAGGAAAATGGCGCGGTGCTGTGGCAGGACAGCCTTGCCGCCCTGCGCCGGACCACGGCGCTGGGAAGCATCGCCGATATCCGTGGCGCTCCCGTCATCGACGGCGACCGGGTCTATGCCGTGTCCTATAGCGGCCGCATGCTCGCGCTTGATCTGAGGCGCGGCGGACGGCTCTGGGAACAGGAAATCGGCGGTATCAATACCCCGGTGCCGGTCGGCGCCTCGGTGGTGGTGCTGGATGGCGAGCAGCGCCTGATTTCGCTGAGCCGCGAAGATGGCCGGGTGCGCTGGATCACCCAGCTTGATCCGTGGGAAGACATGAAGAAGAAGGAAGACCCCATCATCTGGCGCGGCCCGGTTCTGGCCGGCGGGCGCCTGATCACGGTGGGGGATAATGGCGAGCTCATCCAGATCGACCCGGCGACAGGCGAAACCCTGAGCAAGGAAGATGTGGGAGATGGCACGTCGGTGGCCCCGGTGGTGGCCGGCAAGACGCTGCTGCTTCTGGATAATGACGGTGATTTGCAGGCGCTGCGCTGAGCGCTCTCCTGCTGCTGCGCGTTCATGGAATTGTAGCCCGGCCTGATCGTCATTTGATCGGGCCGGGCTCTCTCGTTTATTGGTGTGACTGACTGTGCCCGGATGGCCCCTTGGCCGATACCGGGTTTTCTTCTGGATGGATCAATGTTTTCCGTAGCCATCATCGGCCGGCCCAATGTGGGCAAGTCCACGCTCTTCAACCGTCTTGCCGGGCGCCGCATGGCGCTGGTGCATGACCTGCCGGGCGTGACGCGTGATCGCCGGTCTGCGCCGGGATCGCTCTACGGGCTCAATTTCGAGATCGTGGATACGGCAGGCCTTGAGGATACCTTCGACAACAGCGTCGAAGGGCGCATGCGCCAGCAGACCGAACGGGTGCTGGACGAAGCGAATGTCGTGCTGTTCCTCATTGATGCGCGCGCCGGCGTGACACCGCTTGACAAGCATTTCGGCCAGTGGCTGCGCCGTACCGGCCGGCCGACCGTTCTGGTCGCCAACAAGTGCGAGGGCGCTTCGGGCCAGCCCGGTCTGCTGGAGGCTTATGAGCTTGGCATCGGCGAGCCGGTGCCGATTTCGGCAGAGCACGGCATCGGCCTTGGCGACCTGCATGAGGCGATCCTGCCCTTCTACCGTAAGTACCAGAAGGAAAAGGGCGCCGAGGAAGAGGCCGCGCTGGATGACGACAACGATATCGAGCTGAGTGAAGCCGACGCCGAGGCCATCGCCAGCGGTCAGGCCGAAGATATCGACCTGCCGCAGCAGCAGGGCCCGCTGCGTCTCGCCATCGTCGGGCGACCGAATGCCGGCAAGTCCACGCTGATGAACGCCATCCTTGGCGAAGAACGCGTGATCACCGGCCCCGAGGCCGGCCTGACGCGCGATGCCATCAGCGCGGACTTCATCTACAAGAACAGGCCGCTGCGCCTCATCGACACCGCCGGTATGCGGCGGCGGGCACGCGTAGACAATCCGCTGGAGCGCCTTGCCGTTGCCGACGGCATGAATGCCATCCGTTTTGCCCATGTCGTGGTGCTGATGCTGGACGCCAACCAGGTGTTCGACAAGCAGGACCTGACGATTGCGCGACGCATGATCGAGGAGGGCCGGGCGGTCGTTATCGGTGTCAACAAGTGGGACGCTGCCGACGATCGCAAGGAGACCCTGCAGCGCCTCAAGGACAAGCTGCAGACCTCCTTCAACCAGGCCAGGGGCGTGCCATGGGTTACCCTGTCCGCCCTTAAGGGCAAGAATGTCGACCGGCTGCTGGATGCGGTGCTGGAGACCTATGATCTCTGGAACAAGCGCGTCTCCACTTCCGCGCTCAATCGCTGGCTGCTGGCGACTGTCGAGCGGCATCCGCCGCCCCTCGTCAATGGCCGGCGCATCAAGCTGCGTTACATGACGCAGGTGAAGGCGCGTCCGCCCACCTTCGCCATCTGGTCCAACAAGCCGGATGAGCTGCCGGAGGCCTATAATCGCTATCTGGTGGCCGGTATCCGCGAGAATTTCGGCCTTGAAGGCGTGCCGATCCGCATCCTGCTGCGCAAGCCGCGCAATCCGTTTGCGAGCGATGATTAAGGAAAGAGATCTCCCCCACGCCAGTGGGGGAGATGGCGCAGCGCGCCAGAGGGGGATGTTGGCATAAAAGCCTTCGGCGTCAGCGCATTATGGCGCGGCCTATACCCCCACCGGTCCTGACGGACCCCCTCCCCATGAATGGGGAGGGCTATCTTTCGGGAAGAAAGCCGCTAGCCGTCACCCCAGCATCAGCTTGAAGCCCTCATGGCTCTGCTCGAAACCGAGCTGCACATAGAAGCGGTGGGCATCGGGCCGGCGCTTGTTGGAGGTGAGCTGCATCATGCCGCAGCCACGAGCCCGTGCCCGGTCCATGGCCCAGCGCATGAAAGCACCGCCGATGCCTTGCCCGCGCAGGTCCGGCGCCACGCGCACGGCTTCCACCAGCGCACGCCACATGCCCATATAGCTGATGCCGGGAATATAGGTGAGTTGCAGGCAGCCGATGATACGGCCGCCCTGGTCTGCCACGCACAGCTCGTTGAGCGGGCTTTTTTCTATGGCATCGAAGGCTGCGAGATAACCGGGGGCCAGTTCTCCGTTCGGCGCCTCGCGCTTTCTGGCGACTGAATCATCGGCCAGCATCTTGATGATGACCGGCAGATCCTCCCGCGTGGCAAGCCGATAGGTAATGGCGGGAGGCGCTGCTGTTCCGGTCGTCATTCTACGCTGGAGCCCTGATTACTGGGTGATGATGGTCCCGTTGCGACCCTCACCGGGAAGGCAGAGGTCGACAAGGGCAGGAGCGACGCTCTCGGGCGTCGGGACCGTCTGCGGATCCTCGCCTGGATAGGCGGCGGCCCGCATGCGGGTGCGCAGGATGCCGGGGTCGAACAGGTTGACGCGCACGGGGGTGATCTCGACTTCCCGCGCGTAGTCCTGCGCCATACGCTCCAGCGCGGCCTTGGAGGCGGCGTAGGGGCCGAAATAGGGCCGGTCGACACGGGCAAGGCCGGTGGTCACGAAGACGGCCCGGCCAGCATCGGATGCCCGCAGCAGCGGGTCGAAGATGCGGATCAGGCGATAATTGGCTGTGACGTTAAGATCGAAGATCTGCTGCCATTCCGCCGGTTTGGCCTGGGCCAGCGGCTGCAGGGCGCCCATGGTGGCGGCATTGCCGACCAGAATGTCGGTGCGGCCATAACGCCCGTAAAGCGTTGCCCCCAGCTGGTCGATCTTGTCGAAATCGCGCAAGTCCAGCGGCACCAGCGTTGCCTGGCCGCCGGCTGCCCGGATCAGGTCGTCCGTTTCTTCAAGCCCGCCGACGGTGCGCGCCACGCAGATGACATGCGCGCCCTCGCGGGCAAGGTCCACCGCCACCGCGCGGCCGAAGCCGCGCGAGGCGCCGGTAACGACGGCAATGCGTCCGGCAAGGCGCCCCGCGCCAGCCGTCATTTGCCCGCCTCGCTGCGAAGGGCGGAGGCGGAGGCGTTGTGGACGTCGGTGCTCACATCGGTGAGGGCGATGGGATATTCGCCGGTGAAGCAGGCATCGCAGAAAGCGGGGGAGGCGGCGACACGCGGCGCCGATTCCATCGCATCATAGAGCCCGTCGACGCTGATGAAGGAGAGGCTGTCCGCGCCGATGAAGCGGGCAATCTCGTCGATCTCCATCTGCGCGGCGATCAGCTTTTCGCGCGAGGGCGTATCGATGCCGTAGAAGCAGGGGTGGCGGGTCGGCGGGCTGGAGATGCGCATGTGCACCTCCTTGGCGCCAGCCTGGCGTACCATGTCCACGATCTTGCGCGAGGTGGTACCGCGCACGATGCTGTCATCCACCAGCACCACTCGTTTGCCTTCCAGGCGGGCCTGGTTGGCATTGTGCTTCAGCTTGACGCCCAGATGGCGGATCTGGTCGGTCGGCTCGATGAAGGTACGGCCGACATAGTGGTTGCGGATGATGCCGAGCTCGAAGGGAATGCCGCTTTCCGCAGCATAGCCGATGGCGGCCGGCACGCCGCTGTCCGGCACCGGCACGATGACGTCGGCATCGACATGGGCTTCGCGGGCGAGCTGCGCACCGATGCGCTTGCGCGCCTCATACACGTTGCGGCCATCGATGTTGGAATCCGGCCGGGCGAAATAGATGTACTCGAACACGCACATGCGCGACGGGCCCGGCTGGAACGGCATCAGGCTGGTCACGCCTTCCGGCGTCAGCACCACCATCTCACCCGGTTTGATGTCGCGCACGAACTCGGCACCGATGATGTCGAGCGCCACGGTTTCCGATGCCAGCACATGGGAGCCGTTTTCCAGCTTGCCGAGCACCAGCGGGCGCACGCCCATCGGGTCACGCACACCGATAATCTTGTTCTGGGTCATGGCGACGATGGAGTAGGCGCCCTCGATCTGGCGCAGGGCCTCGATCATGCGGCCAACGGGGTCGTTGGCCCTGGACATCGCCATCAGATGCACCACCGTTTCGGTATCGGCGGTGGTGTGGAACAGGGCACCACGCTGCACCAACTGGCGCCGCAGCGTCATGGCGTTGGTGAGGTTGCCGTTATGGGCGAGGGCAAAGCCGCCAAATTCGAAATCGGCGTAGAGCGGCTGGATGTTGCGCATGCCGCCGCCGCCGGCGGTGGAGTAACGGTTATGGCCGATGGCCATATCGCCCTTCAGGCGGGCCATGACCTGCGGGGAGGCGAAGATGTCGCCGACTTCGCCGATGCCGTGATGGGCAAAGAAGCTGCCATTATCCACGGTGATGATGCCGGCGGCCTCCTGGCCGCGATGCTGCAGGGCGTGAAGCCCCAGTGCTGCGAGTGCCGCGGCTTCCGGATTTCCGCAAACCGCAAATACGCCGCACTCCTCATGGAATGCGTCGTCGTCCAGGCCGAAGGGAGTACCCATAACTCTCCGCTCGATATGTTTAGGTGGACTTATTGCTGGGGAGTTTTGGGCTCGGAGGTCCCCAGCAGCTTGTCCAGCTCGTTCGCGTCGTCGGCCTTGTATCCTGTATCGTCGCTTTTGTCTGCTGCTGGTCGCGCATTGGAGATATTATTCAGAAGCGCATCAGTATCCGCCTTCTGCTGCATCAGCCGGCGGGCGCGCTCGATCTCGTTTTCACTATGCGCGCGCAACGAATCCGGAATGAGATTGGCAAGGATTCCTGCGCCTTCCTGCAGCAGCGGGCGGGTGCGCGCCTGCGCGATCCAGTCCGGATGTTCCTTCTCCGGAAACAGCATGGTGCCGAGCAGATAGACGAGGCTGACGAGCACGGCGCCGCGGGCAAGGCCGAAAAGGACGCCGAGCGAACGGTCGACTGCGCTCAGCGCCGATCCGCGCACCGCGCCGGCCACCCAATGGGTGAAGAAGGACAGGATGACCAGCGCGGCGATCAGGATGCCGAGACCGGCTGCGGCCTGGCGCACGATTTCCGAGTGAATGTAGGGCTCAAGAAAAACCGAGGCTGGCTTGTAGAAGGCGAGCGCCAGAATGATCGCGCCGACCCAGCCGCCGATGGACAATGTCTCACGGATGAAGCCGCGGGCAAAGGCCAGGATGGCGGACAGCAGCATGACGGCCAGAACGGCAAGATCTGTCGGGTTCAACGGTAACTCACTCGCGGCTGGCCCGTAGGCTGTTGCATTTCAAACTAGATACCGCCGGCAAGGGCGGATGGTTCCGAAGCGGAACAGGCCTAAATGTTAACGGGATGTCAACGGGCCGAACAGGGGCAATAGATCGGTCAGATGTCCGATCTCCTGCAAGGTTATTTTCTCCTTGCCCCCGGCCTTGCGTCTTTTGGGCAGGATGGCCTTTTCAAAGCCTAACTTTGCGGCCTCCTTGAGGCGCAGTTCAAGCTGGCCTACCGGACGCACTTCGCCCGAAAGGCCGATCTCGCCGAAGACCACGGCATCTCTCGGCACCGCTTCGCCGGTCAGCGAGGAGAGCAGGGCGGCGGCCACCGCAAGATCGGCGGCCGGTTCGTTAATGCGCAGGCCGCCGGCAACATTGAGATAAACATCGTTGGCGCCGATGGCGACGCCGCAGCGCGCCTCCAGCACCGCCATCACCATGCCGAGCCGGGCCGAGTCCCAACCCACCACCGCGCGGCGCGGCGTGCCGAGCACGGACGGGGCAACCAGCGCCTGCACTTCCACCAGCAGCGGGCGCGAGCCTTCCATGCCGGCAAACACCGCCGCGCCGGTCACATCGCCCCGGCGGTCCGCCAGAAACAGCTCCGACGGGTTCGCTACTTCCTGCAGGCCGCTGCCCAGCATCTCGAAAACGCCGATCTCGTCGGTGGCGCCAAAGCGGTTCTTCACCGCACGCAGGATGCGGAACTGGTGGCCGCGATCGCCCTCGAAATAGAGAACGGTGTCGACCATGTGCTCGAGCACTCGCGGGCCGGCGATGGCGCCGTCCTTGGTGACGTGGCCGACGATCAGCAGGGCGGTGCCGCGCTGCTTGGCGACACGGATCAGTTCCTGCGCTGAGCCACGCACCTGGGTAACGGTGCCAGGGGCGCTGTCAAGCACATCGACATACATGGTCTGGATGGAGTCGATGATGACGATGTCGGGCGGTGTTGCCGTCTCCATGCTGGCGACGATTTCGCGCACATTGGTCGACGCGGCGAGCGCGACGCCCGCTTTTGCGAGGCCAAGCCGGGCCGCGCGCATGCGGATCTGGTCAACGGCTTCTTCGCCCGACACATAGGCTACGCGGCACTGGCGGGAGAGAGCGGCGGCGGCCTGCAATAGCAGGGTCGATTTGCCGATACCGGGATCGCCGCCAATCAGCAGGGCAGAGCCGGGAACGATGCCGCCACCGCAAACCCGGTCGAATTCCCCGATACCGGAAAGACGGCGCGGCGGCTGTTCGCTGACCCCGGCGAGGGAGACAAAATCCAGCGCCTTGCCACCACGGGCCGGTTTGCCCGCACTGGCAAGGCCTTTCGGCGGGCCAGCCTGAACGGCTTCCTCAACCAGGGTGTTCCATTCGCCGCAGGCATCGCATTTGCCGACCCAGCGCGGGGAGACGGCACCGCACAGCTGGCAGACGTAACGGGTGGTGGACTTGGCCACCGTCAGGCCTTCTTCACCGGCATGCGGATGGGGCCGTCGGCACGCCCGTGCACGAACTGGTCGACATAGTCGTTACCGCTGTCGTCCACCTTCTTGACCGATCCATGCCAGATCAGGTGGCCCTCATAGAGCATGCCCACCTTGCTGGCGATCTTGCGCACGGAGGACATGTCGTGAGTGATGGTGAAGGCGGTTGCCCCCAGCTTCTTCACGCAGTCGATGATAAGGTCGTTGATCACGTCGGCCATGATCGGGTCGAGACCGGTCGTCGGTTCGTCGAAGAAGATGATGTCAGGCTCGGTGGCGATGGCACGGGCAAGGCCCACGCGCTTCTGCATGCCGCCGGAAAGCTCGGACGGGCTCAGATAGGCGACATCCGCCGTGAGGCCGACCTGGGCGAGTTTTTCCACCGCGATGTCGCGTGCCTGGCGTCGCGCCATGCGCTGGCCCTGGATGAGACCGAAGGCCACGTTCTCCCACACTGGCAGGCTGTCGAAGAGGGCAGCGCCCTGAAACAGCATGCCGATACGGCGCATGACCTCGCGCCGTTCGGACGCCTTCATCTTCAGAACATTGCGGCCGTCAATCTCGATGGAGCCGGCATCGGGTTGCAGCAGGCCGAGGATGCACTTGATCATCACCGACTTGCCGGTGCCGGAGCCGCCGATGATGACGAAGCTTTCCTGCGGGGAGACGTCCAGATCGACGCCGCGCAGCACATGCTTCGGGCCAAAGGACTTGCTGACACCGCTGAGGCGGATTTTGGGAGCCGTCGTCATCGCCTTACTTTCCGAAGAAGATTGCGGTGATGAGATAGTTGCTCACCAGGATCAGGATCGAGGCGCTAACCACCGCGTTGGTGGTTGCCGCGCCGACACCCTGCGCGCCGCCCTTCGAGTTGTAGCCGTGGTAGCAGCCCATCAGCGTGATGATGAAGCCGAAGACGGCAGCCTTCACGAGGCCGGAGACAACGTCGAGCGTCTCCAGATATTGCCAGGTGTTGGCAAGGTAGGTGGCCGCGTTGAAGTTGAGTTTGTAGACGCCGACCAGATAACCGCCGAAGACGCCGATGATGTCGGCCACCAGCACGAGGCACGGCAGCATGATGAGGCCGGCAATAAGGCGCGGCGCCACCAGATATTTGTGCGGCTGCGTGGAAAGGGTGGTGAGGGCGTCGATCTGCTCGGTTACCCGCATGGTGCCGATTTCGGCCGCCATGGCGGCGCCCACGCGCCCGGCCACCATCAGGCCGGCCAGCACCGGCCCCAACTCACGCGTCACGGAGAGCACGACCACCGTGGCAATGGCGCTCTCGGCATTGAAGCGCGAGAAACCGGAGTAGCTCTGCAGCGCCAGCACCATGCCGGTAAAGATGGCGGTCAGGCCGACGACGGGCAGCGAGTAGTAGCCGATATCGAGCATCTGCCGGCCGATGAGGCGGGGATAGAACGGCGGACGCACACAGTGGGAGAGCGAGGTGGCGGTGAAGATCGCGAGCCTGCCAATGGCGGGCAGGAAATCGAGAACGGCACGGCCAATGGCGGCAACAAACTTCATCGGGTGCGCGATGCCTCTGGTTGGCAGCCGGGCTTTCCGCGCAAGGAAAGGCGGCGGGAACGTGCCCCTGTATCCGACGGATAAGGCAAGTCGTGCAAGGGGGTTACGCAGTCCGAGCGTGAGGTGATGCGCAAATGGGCATGCCCGGGGCCGGTCAGTCCGGTTCGCGGGCTGGCTCCGGGGCGCAAAGTGCGGGGGCGTTTTCCTTGAGATTGACGCCGGTCAGCTGCAGGCGGGCGGCCTGATTGAGGAGCCAGCCGAGCTTGTCAGCACCCGCTGCGACGGAAAGGCCGGCGCCGTGGATGTTGGAAATGCAGTTCCGTTCGGAATCCTGCCGCCCGACCTTCGGCTCCCAGGTGATATAGACGCCAAGGCTGTCGGCTGCGGAAAGGCCGGGCCTTTCACCCACAAGCAACGCCACAAGACGGGCGCCAAGCCGCTCGGCGATATCGTCGCCGAGAGCAACACGCCCTTGCCGTGCGAGCACGACCGGGGCCACTTGCCAGCCGCCGAGATAAGGCAGGGTCGCATGGACCAGCGCGGCCGCGTGCGCATCCACCGCCGCTGCGGAAAGGCCATCCGCAATTACGAAGCAGATATCCCAGTTGCCGTGCTTCAGCCTGTCGTGGCTCTTCGGAGCCAGGCGGCGACCCAGATCGGGCCGGCGCAGGTAGGTGGCGCGGTCCGGGGCTGCGCTTGTTACCTCGATCGTCTCCAGTGGCTGCAGATCGGCAGCGATACGGACAAAATCCGCCTGGCTGTGCACGGCGTCGCGCGCCCGTGCATGAGCCAGCTGGAAATCCAGCAGCGCCTGCGTCGGCAAGCTGTCGCCGCTGCGGCCAAGGCCGATGCGCGCCCGGGTCGTCTGCCGGAATCTGGCCCAGAGGTCAGGTGCGGCGTCATCATTCGTGCTGTCATCCAGGACGGAAGAAGGGCGCAGGAGTTCGTTCACGTCACACCGCCTGTTCCAGAAGATTTTTGACGACCCGGCTGCCTGCCTTCCACGGGGGCAGGCGGCGCTGGTCGTCCAGCCAGCCGGCATTTTCGAGCCACGCCTCGAATTCCGGTGCCGGCGGTTTGCCCAGCAGGTGCCGCAGGCCAAGAACGTCGTGATAGGAAAGGCTCTGATAATTGAGCATCACGTCGTCGGCGCCCGGCACGGCGATAAGAAAGTTGACGCCCGCCGTTGCCAGCAGCGTCATCAGCACATCCATATCGTCCTGATCGGCTTCGGCGTGGTTGGTGTAACAAACATCAACGCCCATCGGGACACCGAGCAGCTTGGCGCAGAAATGATCCTCGAGGCCGGCGCGGGTGATCTGCTTGGCGTCATAAAGATATTCCGGGCCGATAAAGCCGACGACGGTGTTGACCAGCAGCGGATTGAAAGCGCGGGCCACGGCATAGGCCCGCGTTTCCACCGTCTGCTGGTCGACACCGTGATGTGCGCCAGCGGAAAGGGCCGCGCCCTGTCCGGTCTCGAAATACATGACGTTGTTGCCGATCTCGCCGCGTTTGAGGCTGAGAGCGGCTTGCTCGGCCTCGCGCAGCAGGGAAAGGGTGACGCCAAATCCCTTGTTGGCCTTCTCCGTGCCGGCGATTGACTGGAAAACGAGATCAACCGGTGCCCCGCGCTCGATGGCCTGGATGCTGGTGGTGACATGGGCGAGCACGCAGGACTGGACCGGCAGAGAGAATTTAAGCCGGACGGTCTCCAGCAACTCCAGCAGGGCGATATAGGCCGGCACATTGTCGGTTGCCGGGTTGATACCGATAACGGCATCGCCGATGCCGTAAAGCAGCCCGTCGAGCAAAGAGGCGGCGACGCCGGCCGTATCGTCCGTCGGGTGGTTGGGCTGCAGGCGGCTCGACAGGCGGCCGGGCAGGCCGATGGTCGTCCGGAAGCGGGTGATGACACTGCACTTTGCTGCGACGGCGATCAGGTCCTGATTGCGCATCAGCTTGCTGACGGCGGCGACCATCTCGGGCGTAAGCCCCGGAGCGAGCGCAGTCAGGGCAGCCGTATCTGCCTCATAGGAGAGCAGCCAGTCCCTGAAGTCACCCACCGTCATATGCGCAACCTTGCGGAACGCGGGCGCGTCATGGGTGTCGAGGATGAGGCGGGTGACCTCATCCTCTTCATAGGGAATGAGGGCGTCGTTCAGGAAGGTAACCAGCGGCAGGTCGGCCAGAACCAGCCGTGCGGCAATCCGCCGTTCATCCGTTTCGGCTGCGATACCCGCCAGTTCATCGCCGGAGCGCCGTGGAGAGGCGCAGGCCATGAGGCTTTTCAGATCATCAAAGCGGTGCAGGGTGTGCCCTACGACGCGCGCATATCCAGCCATAGAAAGACCCCGAACCACATGCCCGGCGGCTGGTGCCGGTAGAGCTGGCTCAGCTCAAAACGCCCACAAAACAATCAGCACGCCTGCCTTTTGAGCAGACGTTTGCTGGTTCTGACGGCTGTAATGGCGGTTTCCCCCCGTTGCCTTATGCAGCCACCTTTTACGCCGCAAAGCGCATGCCATTGACCGAAGGCGGCCCGGATCAGTCGCCGTGATCGTCCTGATGCTGATGGTCGAGGTCGCCGAAGCGGGTGAACTGACCGTCGAAGAACATGCGCACGGAGCCGACCGGGCCGTGGCGCTGCTTGGCAATGATGGCCTCACCAGTGTTGTAGACTTCGGACAGGCGGGTCTTCCACTGCTCGTAGCGGTCGTTGAACTTCTCTTCGGACTCGTCCGGGCGGCGGCCCGGCTCGGCACGTTCGAGATAATATTGCTCGCGATAGACGAACATCACGACGTCGGCGTCCTGCTCGATCGAGCCGGATTCACGAAGGTCAGCCAGCTGCGGGCGTTTGTCTTCTCTCTGCTCCACCTGGCGGGAGAGCTGGGAGAGGGCGAGGACCGGAATTTCCAGTTCCTTGGCGATGGCCTTCAGGCCGCGCGTGATCTGCGAGACTTCCTGCACACGGTTTTCCGACCCGCCGCCGACCGTCCCGGACAGAAGCTGCAGGTAGTCAACCACGAGCAGTCCGAGGCCACTTTGCCGCTTCAGGCGCCGTGCGCGCGTGCGTACGGCAGTGATCGAAAGCGCGGGCGTGTCGTCAATGAACAGCGGCAGGCGCTGCAGCTCATTGGAGACCTGTACCATCTTCAGAAAATCAGCATCTCGCAGGTCACCGCGGCGGATATTTTCCGACGGGATTTCGGCGCGCTCGGACAGGATACGGCCGGCCAGCTGTTCGGCCGACATTTCGAGCGAGAAGAACGCAACCGGCGCACCCTCGCGTCCACCGCTGTCGACATAAGCCTTGGCCGCGTTGAACGCGATGTTGGTCGCAAGCGCCGTCTTGCCCATGGACGGGCGGCCGGCAAGGATCAGCAGGTCGGAAGGGTGAAGACCGCCGAGCTTGTTGTCGAGGTCGCGCAGGCCGGTGGTGCAGCCGGCGATGTGGCTGTCGCGCTTGAAGGCGGCTTCGGCGTGCGAGATCGCGGTGCCGAGGGCGATGTTGAACGGGGTGAAATCCCCCTTGAAGTCGCCGGTCGTCGCCAGATCGTAAAGCTGCTGTTCAGCCTTTTCGATCTGCTGGACGGCTGTGATCTCGATGTCCGGCCGGTAACTTTCATTGACCATCTCCTCGCCGAGATCGATGAGCTTGCGGCGCATGGCGAGGTCGAAGATCGTCTGGCCGTAGTCCTGGACGTTCATGACCCCGATGACGGAGGAAGCGAGGTCAGCCAGGTAAACGGTGCCGCCGACTTCCCTCAGGTCGGGGTCTGCCTCGAAGAAATTCTTGAGGGTGACGGGATCGGCAATCTGGTTGCGGTCGATCATCCTGACGACGGCGTCGAAAATGCGCCCGTGCAGCGGATCGTAAAAATGATCCGCGCGCAGAAATTCCGATACCTTTTCATAGGCCCGATTGTTGGTCAGGAGCGCGCCGAGCAGCCCCTTTTCCGCCTCATCATTGAAGGGTTGCTGGCGATATCCGGGATTGCCGGCCTCGCCACCCATCGGAATGAGATTACCTGTCGGATGCCCGTGATCCATGAGGGCTTGGTCTCCTGGGCGTGAGGTCGCCCGCAAGCAAGTTTAACCAACCTTTAAGGGGTGTATAGACGCTATCGCCGCCGGGGGTAAACGGCACTTGTCGATCCGGGGCCCGGAAGGGGGCAGAAAAAGAAAAACCCCCCGGCAAAAAGCCGGAGGGTCTTCCTTTTCAATGCTTTCGAGAGGAAAGCACCGGAGCCTGAAATCAGGCCTCGGCAGCTTCTTCCTCGGCGGCAGCCGCGGCAGCGGCAGCAGCGTCGGCAGCTTCTTCCTCATCAGCCAGCTCGAGAGCGGTGACCATGCCACCACGATCGGCCTGCATCTTGGCTTCGTCTTCGGAACGGGCAACGTTCACGGTGACGGACACGATCACTTCCGGATGCAGGACCACGCGGACCGTGAACAGGCCGAGGGTCTTGATCGGGGTGTCGAGACGGACCTGGTTGCGCGACACAGTCACGCCAGCCTCGGTCACGATTTCGGCGATGTCACGCGAGGTGACAGAACCGTAGAGCTGACCGCTGTCACCGGCGCTGCGGATGAGCGTGACGCTCATGCCGTCGAGCGTCTTGGCAACGCCCTCAGCTTCGGACTTGCGGGTCAGGTTGAGGGCTTCGAGCTGGGACTTCTGGCGATCGAAGAATTCGATGTTCGCCTTGGTAGCCCGCAGGGCCTTCTTGGTCGGGAGGAGGAAGTTACGGGCATAACCGGGCTTGACCTTGACGCGGTCACCCATCTGCCCAAGCTTCTCCACCCGCTCCATCAGGATGACTTCCATCATCGCCATGGGGATGTTCTCCTTGAGATCGTATATCCGCCCGGATTTTTACGGGCGGACCGGGCTTAGCTCAGCACGTAGGGCAGAAGGGACAGGAACCGCGCGCGCTTGATAGCACGGGCGAGTTCACGCTGCTTCTTGGCCGAAACGGCGGTGATACGGCTCGGGACGATCTTGCCGCGCTCGGAGACGAAGCGGCCGAGCAGCTTCACATCCTTGTAGTCGATCTTCGGCGCATTCGGGCCGGAGAACGGGCAGGTCTTGCGACGGCGGAAGAACGGACGGCGTGCGCCACCGGCGCCAGCGCCGGCAGAAGAGCCCGGACGGGAAGAAGAGGTCATGCTCATGCTGCGTCCTCCTGGTTGTCGTCAGAACGATCGCCGTAGTCACGGCGCGGACGGTCGCCACGCTCCGGACGGTCGCCACGACGGCCACCGCGCTCCGGACGATCACCACGCTCACCGCGCGAGGTCAGGATGGCCGACTGGCCTTCCTCGATCTCTTCGACACGGATGGTCATGTGACGCAGGACGTCTTCGTTCAGCTTCAGCAGGCGGTCCAGCTCATGCACGGCGGCGGCCGGAGCCTCGACGCCAAGCAGGAAGTAGTGACCCTTGCGGTTCTTCTTGATCTTGTAGGCCAGCGAGCGCAGGCCCCAATGCTCGGTCTTGATGATTTCGCTGCCGAGTTCCTTGAGCACGCCGGAGAACTGCTCAGCGAGAGCCTCCGCCGCGGCCGAGGAAATATCCTGGCGGGCGATTACCACGATTTCATACTTAGCCATGGTGACTCCTTATGGCTGTTGATGGCACGGCGCTGCCCGCGTGGCCGCCCGGTTGCCTGGAGCCCCTATTGATAGGAGTGTCCTGCTTGACTGGGTGAACCCGGCGTCAGCCGCCCGTACCTAGCCACTCGGGGTGCGGCGGGCATCGCGGATGCGAGCCTCCGGTCAGTCCGGGTGGCAAGGAGTTTCGTGCTGCCTACCGGCCTTTTGAAGGGACGGTCTGCCTCACGAAGCGGCGCAATATAAGCAAATTCCGCCCGAACGCAAGCGCGCGCTTGGGCAAGCTGCCTTGACAGGGCGGCATGACGCTGTATCAGTTCGCGCAATTCGCACATGAGCCGCGTCCGGGGGAGCCGGCGCAACTTCTGCTGCGTGCCATCCGTATCTGATGGGAGCCTTTCCCGGCGGGCCGCCCGGGGAAGAGATAGAACCAGCATTCACTAGGGGACAAGAATCTGATGAGCATCGCCTTCGTCTTTCCGGGTCAGGGCAGCCAGTTTGTTGGCATGGGCCGCGATCTGGCCGACAGCTTTGCCGAAGCCCGGCAGGTTTTTGAGGAAGTGAACGATGCGCTCGGCCAGGATCTGTTCCGCTTGATGGTGGAAGGCCCGGAAGCCGACCTGACCCTGACGGAAAATACCCAGCCGGCGCTGATGGCCATGAGCCTTGCCGTGTGGAAAGTGCTGGAAGCCAAGGGCGTTGATCTTGCTCGGCATGCTGCTTTCGTTGCCGGCCACAGCCTCGGCGAATACAGCGCCCTGACCGCCGCGGGCAGCTTTACCGTCGGCGACGCCGCCCGTCTTCTGCGCATTCGTGGTCAGGCCATGCAGCAGGCCGTGCCGGTAGGCGAGGGCGCTATGGCCGCGGTGCTCGGGCTTGACCTTGAGGCAGTGCGCGAAGTGGCCGCCGAAGCGGCTGCCGGTGACGTTTGCACCGCCGCCAATGATAATGCGCCGGGCCAGGTGGTGGTGAGCGGCACGCGCGCAGCCATCGAGCGCGCGGTCGAGATCGCCAAGGCCAGGGGCGCAAAGCGCGCCCTCCTGCTGCCGGTTTCCGCACCGTTCCATTGCGCGCTGATGCAGCCGGCGGCCGATCGCATGGCCGAGGCGTTGGCCGCCGTCGAGATCAAGGCGCCGAAGGTTCCGGTGGTTGCCAACGTCATCGCCGCGACGACCAGCGACCCTGCCACGATCCGCTCGTTGCTGGTGGAGCAGGTGACCGGCTCTGTGCGCTGGCGCGAGAGTGCCATTTTCATGGCCGAAAAGGGTGTCACCAAGCTTGTGGAAGTGGGCGCCGGCAAGGTTCTCACCGGTCTTGCCAAGCGCATCGACGACCGGCTTGAGGGTGTGGCCGTCGGCAATCCGCAGCAGATCGATGACTTCGTTGCGTCGCTGAACGCGTGATTTCGCGGGTCAAGTTCCAGAACAGCTAATTGAATCAGGCAGGGAATTACCGGCTATGTTCGATCTGACGGGTAAATTTGCGCTGGTGACCGGCGCTTCGGGCGGCATCGGCCAGTCTATCGCAAAGCAGCTGGCTGCGGCCGGTGCCAAGGTCGGCTTGTCCGGCACGCGCGTTGAAGCGCTGGAAGCTGTCAAAGCCGAGATCGGCGAAGGCGCGTTTGTGCTGCCGGCCAATCTGGCGACGGCAGAAGGTGCAGAGCAGCTGGTGCGTGATGCCGAAGCCGCGATGGGCCAGGTTGATATTCTCGTCAACAATGCCGGCCTGACGCGCGACACGCTGGCCATGCGCATGAAGGACGAGGACTGGGATACCGTTCTCGACGTCAACCTGACGGCGGCCTTCCGTCTTTCCCGCGCCGTGATGCGCGGGATGATGAAGCGCCGCTGGGGCCGCATCATCGGCATCACCTCGATCGTCGGCGTGACCGGCAATCCGGGCCAGACCAACTATGCCGCCAGCAAGGCCGGCATGATCGGCATGTCCAAGTCGCTGGCGCAGGAACTTGCCTCGCGCGGTATTACCGTCAATTGCGTCGCGCCGGGCTTCATCGATACCCCGATGACCCATGTGCTGTCGGACGATCAGAAGACCCGTCTGCTGGGCGGCATTCCGGCCGGCCGGCTCGGCACGCCCGAAGACATCGCGGCATCCGTCGTCTATCTGGCGAGCGAGGAGGCGGCCTACATGACTGGCCAGACCTTGCACGTCAATGGCGGCATGGCGATGATATAAGAGGAATAGGGGCTTTTTTCGCGTTACCACGCTTTGAAAGCCCGAATGAGTGTGTTAGATGACGGCCCCGCTAGTTGGGCGCCGTTCATCAGACGAGGCCCTATATGTTGCCTTCAACGGCAAAAGATGGGCAAATCTGGTGGTGGAGGCAGGAATAGACCTGTCCCGCCGGTCGCTACGAAATAACATGAGAAAAGGTAAGTCGAGATGAGCGATATCGCCGAGCGCGTTAAGAACATCGTGGTGGATCATCTGGGCGTCGAAGCCTCCAAGGTCACCGAGAATGCCAGCTTCATCGACGATCTGGGCGCTGACAGCCTCGACACCGTCGAGCTGGTCATGGCCTTCGAAGAAGAGTTTGGCGTCGAGATCTCCGACGATGCGGCGGAAAAGATCCTGACCGTCAAGGACGCTATCGACTACATCCAGAGCCAGCAGGGCTAAGTTCAGCTTCAGCTGACGCGACGAGACTGATCCTTTGCTTATAGGGGCGCAGCAGGTAGACCCGCGTGCGCCCCTTGAAGGATTCGGCCAGCGTAACGGGATGATGAAATGCGACGTGTAGCCGTAACCGGTATGGGCCTCGTCACGCCTCTGGGCCGTGGCGTAAAGACGAACTGGGAACGCCTGATCGGCGGCCAGTCCGGCATCCGGACCATCGAGCGCTTCGATGTGTCCGATCTGCCTTGCAAGATCGCCGGCCAGATCCAGTTTGGAGATGGCAGCGACGGCACGCTGAACCTCGACGATGTCGTGGACAGCAAAGAGCGCAAGAAGATGGATGATTTCATCATCTATGCTCTGGCTGCTGCTGACGAGGCGATTGCGGATTCCGGCTGGAAGCCCGCGGACGATGAAGATGCCGAGATGACCGGCGTTCTGATCGGTTCCGGTATCGGCGGTCTGCCGGGCATCGACGATGGTTCCATCACCATCGCGACCAAGGGCCCCCGCCGCCTTTCTCCGTTCTTCATTCCTTCGACCCTGATCAACCTGGCCTCCGGCCATGTGTCGATCCGTTACGGGTTCAAGGGACCGAACCATGCCGTCGTGACGGCGTGTTCGACCGGTGCACACGCCATCGGCGATGCGGCCCGCATGATTGCGCTCGGCGATGCCGACGTGATGGTTGCCGGCGGTACCGAAGGTGCGGTCTGCCGTATGGGCATCGCCGGCTTCGCCGCTGCCCGTGCGCTTTCCACCGCCTATAACGAAACGCCGACCGAAGCATCGCGCCCCTACGATCAGGGTCGTGACGGCTTCGTGATGGGCGAAGGCGCCGGCATCGTGGTGCTGGAAGATCTGGAGCACGCCAAGAAGCGCGGCGCCAAGATTTACGCCGAAGTGGTGGGTTATGGCCTGTCGGGCGATGCCTATCACATCACCGCCCCGTCCGAGGACGGCAACGGCGGTTTCCGCTCCATGCGCATGGCGCTGAAGCGTGCCGGCCTCAATCCGGAAGAGATCGACTACATTAACGCGCACGGCACCTCGACGCCCAAGGGCGACGAGATCGAGGCCGGGGCGGTGATGCGTCTTTTCGGTGCGGCCTCCAATACTGTTTCGATGTCTTCGACCAAGTCTTCCATCGGTCACCTTCTGGGGGCTGCCGGTGCGGTTGAGGCCATCTACTCGATCCTGTCGATCAACCACGACATCGTTCCGCCGACGCTCAACCTGCGCAATCCGTCCGAGAGCGTGCAGGGGCTCGACCTTGTGCCGCTCGAGGCCAAGGAAAAGAAGGTGCGTGCGGCTCTCAGTAATTCCTTTGGCTTCGGCGGCACCAACGCGTCGCTGGTCGTCAAGGAGTTCAACTGATTTCGCCTGAGGACAAGCAGTCTGCGGGGGAAGGGACGGAAGGCGGCGCTCACGCGGCGTCTGAACCTTCCCCCGCAACTGCCTCGGGTGAGGAAAACAAGACGCCCGGAGATGGCGGCGAACCGGTAAAGCCGGTCCGTCGCGGTTTCCTGAGGCGTCTTTTCTTTTATGTCGTTCCGGCCTTCATGACGCTGCTGGTGATTGGCGGCGTCGTGGCGGTTCAGCTGCTGCGGCAGCTCGATGCCCCTGGACCGCTGGCCGCGCCGGCAACTGTCGTCATTGAAAAGGGCACTGGTACGCGCGCCATCGCCAGCCAGCTTGAGCAGGGCGGGGTGGTGAGCCATGACTGGCAATTGCTGCTGGCCCTGCGCCTTAGTGGCGACGGCCGTCCGCTTCAGGCTGGCGAATACGCTTTTCCGGCAAATATTTCTCCGCGTGCGGCGCTCCTCCAGATGCAGGAAGGCGAAACGGTACGGCATCGCTTTACCGTGGTAGAGGGCAGCACCGTCGGTGAAATAGTGGGGGCGCTTCAGGACGAGCCGATGCTGGCTGGTGACACTGGTGCGCGACCGGCAGAAGGCTCCCTCCAGCCTGATACCTATTTCTTCTCCCGGCTCGATGACCGGGCTGCCCTGCTGCGGCGCATGGAAAAGGCGCAGTCGGCCTATCTGGCGGATGCCTGGGAAAAGCGTGCAGAAGGGCTCCCGCTCAAGACGCCGGAGGAAGCGCTGATCCTTGCCTCCATCGTCGAGAAAGAAACCGGGGTTGCCAGCGAGCGGCCGCTGGTCGCCAGTGTCTTCGTCAACCGCCTGCGCAGGGGCATGCGCCTGCAATCTGACCCGACGGTGATCTACGCGCTCACCAGCGGCGACAGCAGGCTGGAGCGGTCGCTGACGCGGGCAGATCTCGCCACCGCCAGCCCCTACAATACCTACATGAACGCAGGCCTGCCTCCGGGGCCCATTGCCAATCCAGGCCGGGAGGCCATTGATGCCGTGCTGCACCCCGCGGAAGGCGATTATCTCTATTTCGTCGCCGACGGCAGCGGTGGGCATGCGTTTGCGCGGACGCTTGCCGAGCACAATGACAATGTGGGTGCCTGGCGCAGGTTGCAGCGGGACAAGGCTGCAGCCAGCAGCAATTCGGTCGCCCCCGAGGCCGACCAGGACAAGTAACCCTGAAGGGTTTTAGCCCTTGCGCGGGGCGCGGCTGGTAAGCCAGCCAGCAAGCCTGTCCGGCAACGCCATCAGGGCCCAGACCATCGTGGCCATCGGCCAGGGAAAGGCGATGCGTCCGCGGTTGGCATCGAGGCCTTTGCGGATAATGCTGGCAGCACGCTCTGCCGTCATCAGGAACGGCATCGGGAAACGGTTGACGCGCGTCAGCGGCGTATCGACAAATCCCGGACAGATGACATTGACCTTGATACCGAAGGGCGCGAGGTGCCCTCGCAGCGCTTCGCCCCAGGCGCGGACAGCAGCCTTGCTGGCGGAGTAGGCCGGTGCGCCGGGAAGACCGCGGTATCCGGCAAGCGATGCCATCAGAGCGATCTGGCCGCCGCGGCGTTCCTTCATCGGGTCGATAACCGGCAGCACGGTATTGAGCACGCCGGTGAGGTTGGTATCAAAAATCTCTCGCGCCTGCTGTTGGCCTTCGCTGCCGCCGGCCGTACCGCCGGAGATGCCCGCATTGGCAATGACGAGAGTTAGTGGCTGACGCGCCTCTGCCTCCTCGATGAGCGCGCCCATCGCCGTCTGATCGCAGACATCGTCGATTGCCAGCACAACGGCTGCCCCCTTGTTGCGGCAGAGTGTGGAAACCTTCTCAAGACGAGCCGCGTCGCGGCCCTGCAGGGTCAGATTGGTGCCGGGCTGCGCATAGCTTTCAGCGATGGCGGCCCCAAGGCCGCTGCTGGCGCCGGTGATAAGGATGTGAGGGGCCATGGCTCACGCCTCCGGCTGGCTGGTGTGACGCAGGATAAAATCGGCGAGGCGACGAACGGCCCCGATAGCTTCGGGTACATGCTCCCCGAGGGCCGGGTAGAGGTGGCACATTCCATCAGCCAACTCGCTCTCAACTGCAACCGGTGCCGCCTCCGGATGCTCGGCAAAGCGCTTTGCCAGTGACGTTGCGTCACCAGCGAAAATGTCGTCGCCGGCGGCCTGAAGCAGCACAGGGGGTAACCCGCGCCAGTCGCCGTGGAAGGGCGAGGCAATGGGGTGATTGGAGGGCCGGTCGGGTCCCAGCCAGCGGCGCGCCATCGAGCTTATTGCCGGCGCGTCTGTAAGTCGCTCCGGCAATGTCAGGTCAAGCCAGGGCGTCATCAATCCGAGGGCACCGGCCTGGGCTGCATCCGCCATGGTCCGGCTGCGGGCCCGCAGCAGCATCGCCGTCCCTGCCGCAACAGCCGCGCCGGCGGAGGCGCCAACTAGAGCGATACCGCCTGGCGGGGTGCCGGTGTCCATGAGCCACTGAAATGCGGCAACACTGTCTTCGTTCGCTGCGGGAAAGGGATGTTCCGGCGCCAGCCGATAATCGAGCGCCAGCACCCGGCACCCGCTTGCCCTCGCAAGGGCACCGGCCAGCCCTCGGTGTGAGCGCAGCGAGCCGAAACAGAATCCACCGGGATGCAGCCAGAAAATAGCGCGCAAAGGATCGTGCCCGGCCGGGGTGATCATCTCGGCCAGACGACCTGCGATCCGCATCGGCTTGCCGAGGTGGAGATCGTCCTGCAGCTCAAGATCGGGAAGGCGACCATCATAATGCGCCCGTTCCGCTGTGATGGGCGCATCGGGCGGAAGCAGCGCATCGGTGTCATTAAGGCGCGCCATCGCCGCGGTATATTCCCGGCTCGGACCAGGTGTTCCGGTGGTTGAAAACTGGGGAGAAGAGGAAGGCATGAGCCGGGCCTGACAGGGGATGGTTGCCGCTTGCGGAACAGGCGGGCTATAAGACCGGTCCTGCCTCATTTGCGCAAGCATTCATGGGCGTCGCCGGCAAGAGGCGGCATCCCGCCTGCAGCAGCGCCTACCGGAGTTGACCCACGTGAGCGAACCCCTTTCCAGCATGACCGGTTTTGCCCGCGCTGAGGGTGTCGTGGGTGCTCTTTCCTGGGTGTTTGAAGCGCGCAGCGTCAATGGCAAGGGTCTGGACGTCAAACTGCGCCTTCCGTCCGGTTTTGATCGCCTCGACCAGCCGCTGCGTCAGGCTGCGGCTGCGCGTTTCAAACGGGGCAACGTCTCGGTCTCCATCTCCATCAACCGGGAGAACGCCAGCGGCGGTTATCGTCTTAACCGGTCTCTCGTCGAGCAGATACTCGGTCTTGGCCGTGAACTGGAGGGCATGGGGGCGCCGCCGCAGGAGCTGGGCAGCCTGCTTGCGGTGCGCGGTGTCATCGAGAGCGGGGACGATGGGGCTGCTGCCGGAGAGACTGAAGACCGGGAAGCCGCGCTGAATGCCATTCTCGCCGCTGCCGATGGCGTCTTCGACGCCCTGCTGGCGGCGCGGCGCGAGGAGGGGGCCCGGCTGCTGTCGACACTCACCGGCCATCTCGACGAGATCGAGCGTTTGTCGCATGAGGCGGCAGGCACGGCCGGCGCGCGTGTCGAAGGATTGCGCAGCCGGCTGCGCCAGCAGCTGGAAAGCCTGCTGGAGGCGTCACCGCCGCTTTCCGAAGAGCGGCTGGCCCAGGAACTGGCCCTGCTGGCAACCAAGATCGATGTGCGCGAGGAGCTGGACAGGCTCTCGGCCCATATCGCCTCGGCCCGCTCCATGCTCTCTGAAGGCGGGGCGATAGGGCGCCGGTTCGATTTCCTCTGTCAGGAATTCAACCGGGAATCCAATACTTTGTGTTCAAAATCCTCCGATGTTGCGCTGACAAATATCGGCCTTTCCCTCAAGGTCGCGGTCGATCAGCTGCGCGAACAGGTCCAGAATATAGAATGAGCCCTGAGATACACTCCGCCCATCCGCGCCGCGGTGTCATGCTGGTTCTGTCGTCGCCGTCGGGCGCCGGCAAGACGACCATTACGCGCCGGCTGCTGGACAGCGATTCCAATGTCACCGTTTCGATCTCCGCGACGACCCGCGCGGCGCGGCCCGGCGAGAAGGACGGCGAACATTATTTCTTTGTCGACCAGAAGACCTTTGAAGGCTTTATCGAACAGGGTTCCCTGCTCGAATATGCCCGGGTGTTCGACCATTATTACGGCACACCCCGGCCGGCGGTGGAGGACGCCCTGCGGGCCGGCAAGGACGTGCTGTTCGATATCGACTGGCAGGGGACTCAGCAACTGCGCGACCAGGCCCCCAAAGACCTCGTCAGCATCTTCATCCTGCCGCCTTCGGTGGTGGAGCTGGAGCGCCGCTTACGAGCCCGTGGCCAGGATAGCGAGGATGTGATTGCCCGCCGCATGGGCAAGAACGCCGATGAGGTGCGCCATTGGGTCGAATATGACTATGTCATCGTCAACCACGACCTCGAAGACAGCGTGCGGCAGGTGCGCACCATTCTTGAGGCCGAGCGACTGAAGCGCGTGCGGCGGCCGGATCTGCGTCCGTTCGTGGATGGATTGCTGGAAGATTTTTGAGCGATAGACCGGAGCCGGCCTAACCGCCGGCTTCCAGCGTCAGGGCCAGCCTGACGAATGCGGGGATATCAAGTTCTTCTGCCCGCGCTGTCGGCTCTACGCCAGCTGTCGCGCAAAGCGTCTCCGGTGTCAGGCCATAGGTTGAAAGCCCCAGTGACTTGAGGCTTTGGCGCAGCATCTTGCGCCGTTGGCCGAAGGCAGCGGCGGTCAGCCTTTCCATGGTCTCGAACTTCGGCTGGGCACCGTCCCGCGGCAGGGCACGGAAGTCGACGACAGTGGAATGCACCTTTGGCGGCGGCGTAAAGGCCTGCGGCGGCAACTCAACCACACGCGTCGGTCTGGAAACCCACTGGGCAATGATGGCAAGCCGGCCGAAGTCCTTGCTGCCGGGTCTTGCTGTAATGCGTTCGGCAACTTCACGCTGGAACATCAGCGTCAGGCTGCGAAATTCCTGGATATGCCTTAGCCACCCCAGCAGCAGCGGAGTTGCCACATTATAAGGCAGGTTGGCGATGATGGCGCGCGGGGCCGGCAGCAGGGCAATTGCGTCAATTTCCAGCGCATCGGCTTCGACGATCTTCAGCCGGCCGCCGGAAGCTTCCACGAGAGGCTGGAGCGCGGCAATGCAGCGGCTATCCTTCTCGATGGCGGTAACACTGGCGGGGGCGGTCCGCAGGATGCCTCGCGTCAGGCCGCCGGGACCGGGGCCGACCTCCAGGATATTGACGTCCGTGAGATCGCCAGCGCTACGCGCGATCTTGGCCGTGAGGTTAAGGTCTAGAAGGAAATTCTGGCCGAGGCTCTTGCGAGCGGCGAGTTCATGTTCGGCGATGACCTCGCGCAGCGGGGGCAGGGCATCCAGAGCCGTATCCAGCGCGCTGCTCATGACTGGCTCCGATGGGTCGCCATTTCGTGCGCAAGGCGTAGCGCTTCAAGCAGGCTTGTCGGATCAGCCTTCCCGGTGCCAGCGATATCGCAGGCCGTGCCGTGGTCCGGAGAGGTGCGGATGAAGGAAAGGCCGAGGGTCACATTCACTCCGCGGTCGAAATCCAGCGTCTTGATCGGAATCAACGCCTGATCGTGATACATGCCGAAAGCCGCATCATACTGGCGCCGCCGGGCTGCATGAAACAATGTGTCGGCAGGCCACGGGCCACTGGCGTCTATCCCTTCTTCACGCAGGGCCTTGATCGCCGGGGCAATGATCTCGATGTCCTCTCGCCCCAAGGTCCCATCCTCACCGGCATGCGGGTTTAACCCGGCCAGTACGAGGCGCGGGGCCGGAATGCCGAAATCCCGCTTCAGCGCCTCATGTGCAATGCGGACGGTCTTCACAATGAGTTCGGTGCTGAGCGTGCGCGCAGCTTCAGCCAGCGGCATGTGGATAGTAACAGGGATGACGCGCAGTTGCGGCCCCGCCAGCATCATCACCGGATATGGGGCCGGCGTGTCGTCTGTCCGGTCGAGTTCTGCGAGAAACTCGGTGTGGCCGGGAAAGCCGAAGCCGGCACCATACATCGCCGCCTTGTGGAGCGGGTTGGTGACAACGCCGCCGGCTTGCCTCTCCCGGGACAGCCGCACTGCCGTTTCGATGCTTTCCTTCACAAGCGCAGCGGTGCCTGCTGCGGGCTGCCCTGTAACGGCGCGTACAGGCCCGGACAAGGGAAGAACCGGAAGAGCCTCTTCAAAGCAGATCGTGGCCTCTTCCGGCAGGGTAATCACCCGCAGAGGGACCTGCCATCCCAGGCTCGCTGCGATAGATGCCAGCCTGGCCGGGTCGTCGATGCAAAAAAACTTCGCACCGCGCTGAAGCCGGTCGCGCTCACGCCAGGCGAGCAGCGATAATTCTCCGCCGATGCCGGCGGGTTCGCCCATCGTCAAGGCGAGGGGAAGTGCCCGGGACATCGCCGCGATCACATGCGGATGTCGACATAGGCGGCACGGCGCAGGTCCTGCAGCAGCTGGCGTTGAGCACGGTCGACACGAACGGCGGCCAACTGGTCACGCAGCTTGTCTTCGCTGGGGATCGCCGAAGGCGGATCGGTGCGCTGGCAGATCATGAAGACGGTATAATCATGAGCGTTTTCCAGCGGCGGGCTGGTGCGATTCACATCGAGATCCTGCAGCAGGGCCTGCTCCTTGTCCGCCAGGTCTCCCAGCCGCACGCTTCCTTTTGCGCCCGACCCGGGGCCGCCGATTTCCTTGGCCTTGGCCGTGAAGGCATCGCAGCTGCGCACCGTGCGGCGGAGTTCAGCCGCACGGGCAAGCGCATCGTCCTTGCTCGGCTCGCCGCTGCCGCCGAAGGGGATCACGATCTGTTGCAGATCAAGCTGGGCGTCTCCCGGCTTGGCTTCGGTCAGGACGCGCCGCTCGCGCAGCAACAGAATGTAGTAACCACCGGGGGTCGGGATCGGGCTGGTGACCTGTCCGGGTTCAATGGCCTGAAGTGCGCTCGACAGTTCGGGATCCAGCCGGTCCGGCTGCACCCAGCCGATGTCGCCGCCACGGGCGGAAGAGGCGGATTCAGAAAACTGGCTCGCCAGTGCCGAGAAATGCACGGAACCCTGCCGCAGCTGCGCGACCATCTGTTCGGCGGTCTGGCGCACCCGGCTGTCTTCCGCCGGAGAGGGGACGGAAAGATAGATCTCCGCCAGCAGTACCTGCGGCTTTCCGACCGTGGCCTTGAGCCGTTCCATTTCGGAAGCAAGCTGTGCATCGGAAATATCGATCGTCGGCCTGATCTTGCGCTCGACGACGCCGCGCCACGCCAAAGTCGCTTCGGTGCGATCCTTGAGCACCTGCTCGGTCATGCCCTGTCGCAGGAGTGCCTGTTCGAACTGCTGGCTGCTCATGCCGTTGCCCTGCGCAATGCTGGCAATAGCGTCATCCAGTTGCTTGTCCGAAATCTTGACGTTGTCCCGGTTGGCCTCCTGGACCATCAGGCGCTCATCGATAAGCTGGCGCAGCACCTGCTGTGTAAGGCGGTCCTGGGCAGCTTGGCTATCCGGCTGTGCGCCCGTTTCAAGGATGGCCATGCGCACGCGCTGAGCGAGATCCGCGGAGGTCACGATATCCTGGTTGACGACGGCGGCGATGCTCAACGTCTGGGCTGTCGCGGCCCCGGCTGTCCAAAGCGCAGTCATGACAGCGAGAAGGGCTGCGATCCGGCGGAGGGCGCAATGGAGGCGAAGGGACATCGGGCTCATCGGGTGGTGGTGATCAAAGGGCAGCAGGCGGGTGACGCCTCGGAAGCGCCAGTCCTTACGGCGCCAATAGGTCAGTAAATGGGCGGGATTTCAACCATCCTCGACATGAAGCAGGATAATCGTGGCTGCAATCAGGGCGATGACGGAGGGAAACCATGCCGAAACAAAAACCGGCAGGATTTCTGACGTGCCCATCGCCCCGATCACGTCGTTCAGCACATAAATGCCAAGCCCGGTTGCCACACCGCCGGCAATCAGCACGAAGTTTCCGCCCCGCCGCGTGCTGCGGATGGAAAAGGCTGCAGCAAATAGCACCATGGCGCTGAAGAGAAAGGGCGTTGCCAGCAAGCTCTGGAAATAAAGCTGATGGCGACGGGCGGAAAAGCCGGTGAGTTGCAGTGTCCGGATGAACTGCGGCAGGCTCCAGAAGGAAAGTGTCTCGGGCGCCGCCAGACTTTCCTCGATCTGTCCGATGGTCAGATCTGTCTGCAACGAGATTTGGTCGACATGGCTGGTTGGCAGGTTGGGGCGATTGATCCAGACGTCATCGAGCCGCCAGTTGCCGCCATGCAACTTTGCAGTCTTTGCATCGTAGCGGCTGGTGAATGAGCCATCGGGTTTGACAAAAAATACCGTCACCATACGAAAGACGTCGCCGCTGGGTTCAATGCCTTCGGCGTGAATGACGATGGAGGCATCGGCATCTCCGGATTGCCTGAGCCACAAGCCGCCCTTGGAGATGTTGATCGTGCCGGACTTGCCGCGGAGCAGCCGGCTGTCCAGCTGCTCGTAACGGGTAATCATCGCCGCACCGATGGGGTTGATGACCGCCACGCGTGTGACGCCGAGCGCAAAACCGACCAGCAACAGGGGCAGGAGATACTGCCATACCGACACACCGACGGCTCTTGCCACGATCAGTTCCTGGCTGCGGCTGAGGCGCCAGAGTGTGTAGAGGGCCGAAAACAGGATGCCGAACGGCATGATGATCTGAACGGTTTCCGGCGTCTTCAGGAACGCCATTTCCACCAGCGTCAGGATGGAGATGTCGTCGTGTCCTTCGGCCCGGCGCAGCAGTTCGACGGTCTCGAAAAGGATGATGATGCCGGCAAGCACCGCCATACAGGCGACGAAGCCGACAAGAAACTGTTTGGCAAGATAGCGGGAGAGCAGGGGGGACACGCGGCTCATAGGGCAGCTCCCCGGCGAAGGAAGCGTGGCCGCATCGCCATCACGCCCTTGATCCCGCCCAGCAACATCGTCAGCGAGATGGCGCCGGGCAGCAAGGCGACAATGTAATCGAGCAGCAGCAGTTCCGGGCGCAGACCCACCACCTTGTAGATACCGATCGTGCTGCCCTGGAAGATGACGGCGCCAAGCGCTGCGCCGGCTATCCGCTTCAGGTTGCCCTTGCGATTGAAGTCACCGGCCAGCAGTGTCGCCAGCGCCATAAGAACCATCGAAAAGCAGAGCAACGGCTGAGAGAGGCGTTGATGCGCTTCGGCGCGATAACGATCCTCCAGTCCGCGCTTGATAGCTTCAGGCGAGGGGGAAATCAGGTCGATGGTGGAGACTTCGCGGCTGTCTGGCCAACGGTCCCGCATGTCCGGCCGCAGCGCTCCGAGATCAAGGCTATAACGGTCGAAAAAGAGGACATTGGCCTGTCCGGTTTGCCGGTCGAATTCCTGCCGGTTGCCTTCATAGACCATAATGCGCGGCTGGCCATCATCGGTCACCAGCAGGCCTTTTTCCGCCATGATGGTGACCGGCTTCTGCTTGTTGCTGAAATCATGCATCAGGATGCCGCGCAGGGAGCCGGAGCGGTCACGTTCGCGGACATAGATCGTGACGTTATCGGAGACCTGCTGGAAGACGCCTTCGCGCAGCAGGCTTGAGGTGAACTGGGACTGGGCGATCTGCTGCAGGAAGGAGAGTTCCCGATGCACCGCCGGCGCCCAGACATTGTTCAGCATGAGCAGAAGAAACGCGAGCACCCCGGCTAGGATGAGTGCCGGGCGCGCCAGTGCCATGGGACCGAGACCGGCAGCGCGCATGGCGTGCAACTCGCTGTCCTGGAGCAGGCGATTATAGGTAAAAAGTGTGCCGATAAAGAGGCCGATGGGGACGATCACGCCGAGGAAAGTCGGGATCGCCAGCAGGATGATCTTCAGAAACAGGCTGAACGGGGCGCCGTCATCGACCAGATAATCGACGAAGCGCAGCGTCTGCGTAATCCAGATGACACTGGCTATCACCAGAATGACGAACAGCACGGCCGTCATGGTCTGGCGCAGCAGATATCGGTCTATCCTTGTCATCTATCCCCTGTTTCGCATCCCCGGATGCCCCCTGACGGATCAGATCCCGGCTCCCGGCGCGGCAGGCATTGGCTTGCCGGGGGCCATAAGGGGTTCTACTGTCTTTCGTCTCGCGATTGCGCGGGGCACAGTGCCGCGTCAGCCGGAGAATTCAAGTGCCAATCTGCGGCCCCTTATTCCGGCCCGGATTTTGGTGCAACTCGGTGGCTACCGCAATCACGCACGACATCTGATCTGGTGGGATAATCAATGAAAATCAGCTTTGCAGAAGTGGCCGAGCCGAAAGCCGGCGTGCTGGCCGTTCTTGTCGCCGAAGGTGGGACGCTCAGCGGCGGGGCGCAGTCGATTGACGCTGCGACCGGCGGGCAGATTGCACGGGCGCTGGAAAACGGAGCTTCCTTCAGCGGCAAGGCGGGGCAGACCCTCGTGCTGGCCGCGCCGCACGACCTGCCGGCTGTCAGCCACGTGGTGTTGCTGGGCGTTGGCAAGGTCGCAAAGATCGATTCCGCTGCTGCGGCGGATGCCGGCGGCACGCTGATGGCTGTATTGCTGGGGCTCAAGGCCAAGGCGGCGACGGTTCTGGCCGGCCTGCCCGAGGGAAGCAAGCTGGAGCCGGGCGTTTTTGCCGCCCAGCTGGCCTATGGCGCCTTGCTGCGCAGCTACGCTTTCGACAATTACAAGAGCAAGGCGAAGAAAGCGGATGCCGCCGTTCCCCCGGCGAGCCTTGTGGTGGCGACCGAGGGCCCCAAGCATGCCAGGAAGCAGTTCCAGTCGCTGGAGGCCGTTGCCGAGGGTGTTTTCCTGACGCGTGATCTCGTCTGGCAGCCGCCAAACCTGCTTTATCCGGAAACCTTTGTCGCTCAGGTGACGAAAGAGCTGGAAGAGACCGGCATCGAGATCGAGGTGCTGGACGCCAAGAAGATGAAGAAGCTGGGCATGGGGGCACTGCTGGGCGTGGCCCAGGGCAGCGCCTTCCCGCCGGCGATCATGATCATGCGCTGGAATGGCGGCAAGAAGGACGAAGCGCCGCTGGCCGTTATCGGCAAGGGTGTGACGTTCGATTCAGGTGGCCTGTCGCTGAAGCCTGCCGCCTCCATGGAAGACATGAAGTGGGACATGGGCGGTGCAGGCGTCGTCTCCGGCCTCATGAAGGCGCTTGCCGGCCGCAAGGCCAAGGTCAATGTCATTGGCGCCATTGGCCTCGTGGAGAACATGCCGGACGGCAACGCCCAGCGTCCCGGTGACGTGGTTACCTCCATGTCCGGCCAGACCATCGAAGTGCTGAACACGGATGCGGAAGGCCGCCTCGTGCTCGCCGACGTGCTCTGGTACGTCAAGGAGACATACAAGCCGACGCATATGGTCGATCTGGCAACCCTGACCGGTGCCATCATCGTAGGCCTTGGTCACGAATATGCGGGCCTGTTCTCCAACGACGACAAGCTTGCCAAGGCGCTGGAAGTTTCCGGCAAGGCCACCGGCGAGAAGCTGTGGCGTTTCCCGCTCGACGATGCCTATGACCGCATGCTCGATTGCGACATTGCCGATATGAAGAACATCGGTCCGCGCGGCGAGGCCGGCTCGATCACGGCGGCGCAATTCCTCAAGCGTTTTGTCGGTGAGACGAAGTGGGCTCACCTCGATATCGCCGGCACGACCTGGTCGGGCAAGGACAAGCCGACAGTGCCGAAGGGCGGTACTGCCTTCGGCGTGCGCCTGCTGGACGACTGGGTCGCCGGGTTCGAGGTCTGATCCGCCCATGGCGGAAGTCCGCTTTTATCACCTTGGCCGGCAGCCGCTGGAGGATGTCCTTCCGCGGCTGCTGGAAAAGTGCCTCGACCGTGGGCTGCGGGCGATTGTGCTCGCCGGCAGCTCGCAGCGTGTCAGCCATTTGAACCAGCTGCTCTGGAGCTGGAGCCGGGATGGTTTCCTGCCGCACGGCTCAAAAGAGGATGGTTTTGCGGCCGATCAGCCCTTGTGGCTGACGGAGGAGCCGGGCGATGTGCCAAACGGGGCATCGGTCGTCTTCCAGCTTGACGGTATGGAGGCCGGTGAAGGCGATCACTGGACGCTTATCTGTGACATGTTCGATGGTCGCGATGAGGAAGCCCTTGCGGCCGCCCGGGGGCGTTGGCGCCGCTACAAGGACGGCGGGCACGAGATGACCTACTGGCAGCAGGCGGAGGAGGGAGGCTGGGTCCGCAAGGCATAACCAGCCTTCGCCGGGTATCGCACCGCGGCATTGTGAAGATATCAACTGACAGGGCCGGGCGCTTTCGTGATGAGGCGCCCGGCCTTGTTTTTTCAGGCTGCGCTCCCGCAATCCGGGGCCGCCGCGTTGTTTTTGCCCTGATGTCTGTCGCAGGAGCGGTCTTCTGCATTGTCCTTTTCTGCTTCCGGTGGAGCGTTGAATAATCTTTGGGCAAAAAATAGGCAGATAGGTTAAAATGCGGGCGGTCATTTTTAGGTCATTTTTCGTCTGAGCCCGTCCGGAGGGCGCGAGGGCGGGGCAATTCCCGGATATTTCAGTCAAATACTGCTTTGGCACGCTGTTTGAAGAGTTGGTCCGTGCTTTGGTGGGCGCAGGGGGCGCTCGGGCGTTGCCAACCCATCAGACACATCATGGTCCTGCAGCGCGCCGAAAGGCCGGTGAGGGGGTAAAGCCGGAGGGGAACCCTGAGGGGTGACAGTCGGCAAAACGGTTTTCGGCCCAGTTAACTAGGGCCACAGCAGCGGTGCCCCGGCTGAACTGGAAAGGGGGCGCCCAAGGCAATGATCGTCCCGAGGGGGGCCGCTGCCGGGTTCGAGGTTCGAAGTCATAATATGGGGTTGTCCGGGAGGCTCCCGGGCAATTCAGGGCGTAAACACACCCAGGAGCATAATAATGAAGCTTGCCTCTAAGTGGTTGAGGGCAACGCCGGTACTGGCCATCGCATCGCTGATGGCTACGCCTGCGTTCGCTGACACCTGTGAAGACGTGACTGCCCAGATCAACAAGGGTGACACCACCTGGATGCTGATCTCGTCGGCCCTTGTGCTGATGATGAGCATTCCGGCTCTCGCCCTGTTCTACGGCGGTCTGGTTCGTACCAAGAACATGCTGTCCGTCCTCTCCCAGGTGTTCATGATCGTCTCGCTGGTGGCGGTTATCTGGGTTGTCTACGGTTATTCGCTCTCCTTCACCGACGGCGGTTCCGCCAACGCCTTCATCGGCGGCTTCTCTAAGGCCTTCCTGGCCGGCGTGCTGCCGACCTGCGGCGCGGCGACCTTCAGCGATGGCGTCTTCATCCCCGAGCAGGCTTTCGTCGTCTTCCAGATGACCTTCGCCTGCATCACCCCGGCCCTGATCATCGGTTCCTTCGCCGAGCGCTTCAAATTCTCCGCGCTGGTGCTGTTCATCATCCTGTGGGTGACCTTCATCTACTTCCCGGTTGCCCACATGGTGTGGTCCACCGGCGGTCTTGCCTTCGACTGGGGCACGCTGGACTTCGCCGGCGGCACCGTCGTTCACATCAATGCCGGTATCGCCGGCATGGTGGGCTGCCTCATGATCGGCAAGCGTGCCGGTTACGGTAAGGAAATCATGGCTCCGCACTCGCTGACCATGACCCTCATCGGCGCTTCCCTGCTGTGGGTGGGCTGGTTCGGCTTCAACGCCGGCTCCAACCTTGAAGCCAACGGCGTCACCGCTCTCGCCTTCCTCAACACCTTCGTTGCTCCGGCCGCTGCCGCGCTCTCCTGGCTGTTCGCCGAGTGGGCCGTCAAGGGCAAGCCGTCCTTGCTGGGCATGGTTTCCGGGGCGGTTGCCGGCCTTGTGGCCGTCACCCCGGCCGCCGGTTTCGCCGGCCCGATGGGCTCGGTGGTTCTGGGCCTCGTCACCGGCGTCGTCTGCTTCTTCTTCTGCTCGAAGGTCAAGAATGCCTTCGGTTATGACGACAGCCTCGACGTGTTCGGCGTGCACTGCATCGGCGGTATCGTCGGCGCCATCGGCACCGGCATCCTGGTGAGCCCGGACCTCGGCGGCGTCGGCCTCGACGACTACAGCATGGCTGGCCAGGTCTGGACCCAGTTCAAGGCTGTGATCCTGACCCTGGTGTGGTCCGGTGTCGGTTCCGCGATCCTCTACAAGATCGTCGACCTCATCGTTGGCCTGCGTGTCACCCCGGAGCAGGAGCTGGAAGGTCTCGACATCTCCACTCACGGCGAGCGCGCCTATCATTCCTGATAGGAGCCACTGCCTGAGCTTTCGGGCTCATGCATGGTAAAAACAACAGCCCCGGCAATAACGCCGGGGCTGTTTGTTTTTGTCTCATCCTGCTCGGAAATTGGGATTATCTCCTCCTGGGTGGAGGTATGGTCAATAGCCGGTAGGTCGTAGGATGAGAGTGACAAATCCTATATTCGTGGTGCTTGTCCTGATGCCGCTATTGGGGCTCGGATCACGGGCTAAGGCTGACTGCCTTGGAAATTTGCGTTCAATATTGAGTGCGGGCCAATATTCTGGCCCATCCGACTGCGCAGCTGCTAAAATAGACGTTAGATCAATAGGTTCTGTACCCGAAGTGGCCGGGCGATGCGCCTTGTATTCTCTTCAGTACGCGATTGGCGCGTCGAGCGGTGCGAGCGTTCACGGTGGTCAAATGGTACTCGTTATCTCCGCTTCAGGAGAATATGTGGGACGCTATATGCTTCCAACACCACCATTTTGGAAATTTGGCATTTCAGGGGATAACTTAATAATCAAGGCTGAGAATTTTGACTCTGTTCAAATTGATTTCTCCGACAAAACTCCGCCCCTGGCAATTGTTGTCGACGGGGAGAGTGACGAGCTTTTCAAATAAACCGAAGTGACTTAATCACTTTTATAAATTTCGAACTTATACGGTTTGCGACATAGCATTGTCGTAGGCTTCCTGGGCCTCCAGCCATTCCATTTCTGCCGCTTCGAGCTGACGTCCGGTATCGGCGAGCGACTTCTGTAGCGCCGTCACCTTCTCGGCAGGCCCGGAATAAAGGCCAGGGTCGGCGAGCCTCTGTTCGATGCCTGCCTTTTCAGCAGAAAGCTTGTCGACGCGCTTTTCCGCCACATCGACCTTCTTCTTCAGCGGAGCCAGCTGCTGACGCAATTCGGCGGCAGCACGGCGCTGGTCCTTGCGGTTGGCGCTGCCATCTTCGGCTGCCCGTTCCCCGCCATTACGCTGTTCCCGCGCCCGTTCCAGCAGCCAGCTGCGATAATCATCCATGTCGCCGTCAAACGGCTTTGCTTCGCCGCCGGCAACCAGCCACAGGCGATCCGCCGTGGCCTCGATCAGGTGCGGGTCGTGCGAGACGAGGATGACGGTTCCCTGAAATTCGTTGAGCGCCACGATCAGTGCCTGACGGCTGTCGACATCCAGATGGTTCGTCGGCTCGTCGAGGATCAAAATGTGCGGCGCCTCGCGCGAGATCATCGCGAACAGGAGGCGGGCTTTCTCACCGCCCGAGAGATTGCCGACACTGGTTCCCGCACGGTCCTGACCAAAGCCGAAGCGGCCGAGGTGGCTGCGAACCTTTTCCTCGTTGGCTTCCGGCATCCAGCGCCGGGCCTGCGCCAGTACGGTCAGTGAAAGATCGAATTCCTCCGCCTGATGCTGGGCGAAATAGCCGATGCGCAATTTGCCAGACTTGCGCAAATCGCCTGACATTGCCTCGAGCCGGCCGGCGATAAGCTTGGCAAGCGTGGACTTGCCGTTGCCGTTGGCGCCGAGCAGGCCAATACGATCCTCCTCGTCGATACGCAGGTTTAGGCCTCGCAGCACGGTGCGCGCCTCATAACCGACGCTGACCTTGTCCATCACCATCAGGGGCGGGGCGAGGGGTTCCGGCGAGGGGAAGTTGAAACTGATGGTGTGCGCCTCGACCACCGAGGCAATCGGCTCCATGCGTTCCAGCATCTTGATGCGCGACTGGGCCTGTTTGGCTTTGCTGGCCTTGTAGCGAAAGCGGTCAACGAAGCTCTGCAGGTGAGCCCGCTGCACTTCCTGCCGCGCGGCCATCGCCTGCTGGCGTTCCAGCTGCTCACGCCTTGTGCGCTCGAAGCGGTCATAGCCGCCCGAGTAGAGCGTGAGCTTGTTCTGGTCGAGATGCACAGTTGCCTGCGGCACCGCGTTCAGAAGCTCGCGGTCATGGCTTACCAGCAGCACGGTGTGTGGATAGGTGCGCAGGTAGGATTGCAGCCAGAGTGTCGCTTCCAGATCGAGATGGTTAGTCGGCTCGTCCAGCAGCAGCAGGTCTGGCTGGCTGAAAAGCAGACCGGCAAGGGCAACACGCATGCGCCAGCCGCCAGAAAAATCGGCACAAGGCCGGCGTTGTGCATCGCCGTCGAAACCCAGGCCATAGAGAATGGTCCCGGCGCGCGCTTCTGCGGTGTGGGCTTCGATATCGGCGAGGCGGGTATGGATCTCGGCGATGCGGTGCGGGTCTGTTGCTGTCTCCGCTTCCGCCAGAAGGGCCGTGCGCTCGGTATCCGCGGCGAGCACGGTGTCGATCAGGCTCTGCGGTCCGGCGGGAGCCTCCTGCCGGGTAAGGCCCACGCGCAGGCGCGGCGGAATGTCGATGGAGCCGCCGTCAAGGCCGATCTCCCCGGCAATCGCACGCAGCAGCGTGGTTTTGCCAGTGCCGTTGCGGCCGACAAGAGAGACCTTGTGGCCGGCCGGGACGGTCAGGGAAGCGTCTTCCAGCAATGGGCGGCCGGAGACACGCAGCGTGATATTGGTGAGCTGTAACATGGCGCCGCACAGTAGGGCCGGCGGGCAGGGGCGGCAACTATGATGCTTTGCCGAGGCTGACATTGCGCTGCAAAAGATTTATGCTCGGAACAAGAGAGCAACACTGGTCGTAGGGACACCTGAGGAGCCGTGGCAGAAACCCTGTTCGAGATGAGGCGGGTCGGCAGCTATATTCGCTGCTCTGCAATCGATCCGGAAACCGGTATCGAGGCGGTGGTGACTGGCCCGGCAAACTCCCCCGGCGATTCCCTTCGTCTTGCCGCACGGCGCAAGCTGGAATATCTCCTGTCACGGCATCACGTGCAGGCCGGTGCAGGTGTTCCGGAAGCCGGACCAGGTGGCCCACGCAATTTCATCAGCCCCGAACTGCAGGCCCTCTTTGACCGTCAGGCTGCGGGCGAGAAGGGTGGTGCCACTCCTGCTCTGCCTCCGGAGGCACCGGCCAGTGGCTTCAATGGCTATGACCGCAGCGGCAGGAGACGCGGTTGAGCGAACCCGGATGACTTCCCTTGCCGGATGAACATTGCCGTTTTGCGTAAATAGCGAATTGGAATAGCCGGCGGTCTTTGCTATGGGTCCCGCACGCTGCAGCCAGGCGCTGCGTTCGATGCAGGATCGCCCGCCCATGAAACCCGTCGCCATCGCTTCCGATCACGCCGGCTTCGAGCTGAAAGAACAGCTCCGCGCCTATCTTGAGACGCTTGGACATACTGTCCTCGATCTCGGCACCCATAGCCTTGACTCGGTCGATTACCCGGATTTCGGCAAGGCGCTGGCCGAGGCCATCGCCGACGGTCGCAGTGATCGTGGCGTTCTGGTCTGTGGGTCGGGCATCGGCATCTCCATCGCGGCGAACCGCAATCCGGCGGTCCGCGCAGCGCTTTGCCATGATGTGACCACGGCGCAGCTTTGCCGCCTGCATAATGACGCCAACGTCATCGCCCTCGGCAGCCGCATCGTCGGCGTTGAAGTGGCCAAGGACGCGGTCAAGGCGTTCTTCAGCACCGACTTCGAAGGCGGACGGCACCAGCGCCGCGTCGCCAAGCTCTGCTGACGGCATAAGCCGCCAGGCCCGAACAACCGGCGCCTTGCGGGCGTCCGGTCAAAAGTTTTTCGCAGCATGGGTGGCTGGTTATCGACACCAGGACCAGTCACCAGAAAGGACGATGAACGATGACAGCTTCGCCTGCCGTGACCCCCAAGGGTTTCTTCACCGCCCCGGCTTCGGCCGCCGATCCCGAGCTCTACGCCGCTCTGCATGAAGAGCTTGGCCGCCAGCAGAACCAGATCGAGCTGATTGCCTCGGAAAACATCGTCTCGCGCGCCGTGCTGGACGCGCAGGGCTCCGTGCTCACCAACAAGTATGCGGAAGGCTATCCGGGCCGGCGTTACTACGGTGGCTGCGAGTTCGTGGACAAGGCTGAGGCATTGGCCATCGACCGCCTGAAGCAGATTTTCGGCGCCGCTTATGCCAACGTGCAGCCGCATTCCGGTGCGCAGGCCAATCAGGCCGTGTTCTTTGCCCTGCTTCAGCCCGGCGACACCATCCTTGGCATGAACCTCGCCCATGGCGGTCACCTGACCCATGGCTCGCCGGTCAACCAGTCCGGCAAGTGGTTCAACGTGGTGGCCTACGGCGTCGGTCCGGAAGATGGTCTCATCGACTACGCCGATGTCGAGGCCAAGGCGATGGAGCATCGCCCGAAGCTGATTATCGCCGGCGCTTCTGCTTATAGCCGTGTCATCGATTTCGCCAAGTTCCGCGAGATTGCCGACAAGATCGGTGCCTATCTCATGGTGGACATGGCGCACTATGCCGGTCTCGTCGCCGGCGGCGCCTATCCGAACCCGGTTCCGCATGCCCATGTGGTGACCTCGACCACCCACAAGACCCTGCGTGGCCCGCGTGGCGGCATCATCCTCAGCAACGACGTCGAGCTCGGCAAGAAGTTCAACTCGTCAGTCTTCCCGGGCCTGCAGGGCGGCCCGCTTATGCATGTCATCGCTGCAAAGGCTGTTGCTTTCGGTGAAGCGCTGACGCCGGAGTTCAAAACCTATGCTCACCGCGTGATCGAAAACGCCAAGGCGCTTTCCGAGGCAGTGGTGAAGGGCGGTTGCGCCGTCGTTTCCGGCGGTACCGACAGCCACATGATCCTCGTTGATCTGCGGCCAAAGGGTCTCACCGGCAAGGCGGCGGAGCAGGCGCTGGAGCGTGCCGGCATGACCTGCAACAAGAACGCCGTTCCGTACGATCCGGAAAAGCCGATGGTTACCTCGGGCATCCGCCTCGGCACCCCGGCCGGTACCACCCGCGGCTTCGGCCCGGAAGAGTTCCGCAAGATCGGCGAAATGATCTGCGAAGTGCTCGACGGACTGCGTCAGGCGAACAGCGAAGAGGGAAATGCTGGCGTCGAGGACGCGGTGCGCGCTAAGGTGGCGGAGCTTTGCAGCAAGTATCCGATCTACCAAGGCTTGTGATCTCTAGGGCGAGGTGGCGCAGATGCGGTGTCCCTTCTGTGGGAACGACGATACCCAGGTGAAGGATTCACGTCCCACCGAGGACAATTCCGCTATCCGCCGCCGGCGCTTCTGTCCCAAATGTGGCGCGCGCTTCACGACCTTCGAACGGGTACAACTCCGTGAGTTGACGGTTGTGAAGCGCGACGGCCATCGCGAGCCTTTTGACCGCGACAAGCTGGTGCGTTCCATGCGCCTTGCCCTGCAGAAGCGGGCGGTGGACGAGGATCGCATCGAGCGCATGGTCAATGCGATGGTCCGGCGCCTGGAGACTTCCGGTGAGACCGACATCGCCTCTGAGACTGTAGGCGAGATGGTCATGCAACAACTCGCCACGGTCGATCTCGTCGGCTACATCCGCTATGCTTCGGTTTATAAAAACTTCCGTGAAGTCAATGACTTCAACGAGTTTATCGAAGCGCTGCGTCCCAGCGAAACCTGACCCGGTGCCAGGGCCGGCGGCTCACGCTGCGGCTTGAGGCAACGAGAGCGCGAGAGCGGTGAGCAAGACTTTTTCCAGCGCTGACGAAGAGCATATGCGCGCCGCTCTGGCGCTGGCTGAAGACGGGCTCGGGCGTGTTGCGCCCAACCCGTCTGTTGGTTGCATCATCACGGACAGGAACGGCGTGGTCGTCGGCCGCGGGGCAACCCGGCCTGGCGGTCGTCCGCATGCTGAAACCGAAGCCCTGGCAATGGCCGGTGGCAAGGCCGGGTTCGGTACCGCCTATGTCACGCTTGAGCCCTGCAGCCATCACGGCAAGACTCCGCCTTGCTGTGACGCGCTCATTGCGGCCGGCGTCGCTCGTGTCGTGATCGCCTGCGAGGATCCGGACCCCCGGGTCAACGGCAAGGGGATTGCCGCCCTGCGCGCTGCCGGCATAACCGTCGAAACCGGTTTGCTGGAAGAAGAAGCGCTGGAGCTCAACGAGGGCTTTATCCTCAAGGTCGAGCGCGGCAGGCCGCTTGTCACCCTCAAGATGGCGACATCGCTTGATGCCCGCATAGCCACCCACAGTGGCCAGAGCAAATGGATCACCGGGCCGATTGCGCGTGAAGCCACGCACCGGCTGCGCGCGGCCAGCGATGCCATCATGGTGGGCGTCAACACGGTGTTGGCGGACGACCCGGAACTCACCTGCCGTATTCCCGGTATGGAGGACCGCTCGCCCCTGCGCATCATCGTCGATAGCCGGCTGCGCCTGCCGCTGACGGCGCGGGTTGTCGTCGGTGCCCGGGAGGTTCCCACCTGGATCATTTGTGCGGCCGGCGGCCAGAACAGGGACCGCATGGCCGTCATCCAGCAGCAGGGTATCGAGCTGATTGAAATTCCGGCTGACAACAGCGGCTTGCCAGAGATCGCGGCAGTGCTCTCTGAGCTGGGCAGGCGCGGTATCACCCGCCTGATGGTCGAAGGAGGCTCGCATCTTTTTGCCAGCCTGCTGCGGGCCGACCTTGTCGACCGGATCGTCTGGTACCGGGCGCCTGTCATCATCGGCGGTGACGGGTTGCCGGTGTTCCAGCCGCTCGGCGTTGACAGTCTCGACCTTGCACCGCGCTTCGAGCGTCGCCATGTTGAGGCCGTCGGCGAGGACCTCGTCGAAACCTATTACCGTTCCCAGCGCTGAGATTATCCATGTTCACCGGCATCATCACCGATATCGGCCGCGTCCGGCGCGTGCTGCGTACCCCGGATCTTCGCCTTGAGATTTCGACGGCCTTCGATGTGCCGTCCATCGATATGGGCGCGTCCGTCTGCCACAACGGCATCTGCCTCACCGTCGTGGAGAAGGGAACAGACTGGTTCGCCGTCGAGGCCTCGGCGGAAACGGAAGCACGCACTAATATCAGTGCGTGGACGGAAGACTCCCCGGTCAACCTCGAGCGCTCCCTGTGCCTCGGCGACGAACTGGGTGGTCATCTTGTCTATGGCCATGTGGATGGACTTGCGACGCTGGTGTCGCGCCAGCCAGATGGCGAGAGCGTGCGTTTCACCTTCGAAGCAGATCGGGACCTGGGCGGATTTATCGCCACCAAGGGTTCGGTTGCGCTTGACGGGGTGTCGCTCACGGTCAATGAAGTCGCGGATACGGCAGAGGGCCGGACACGCTTTGGCGTCAACATCATTCCCCATACGTTGAAATGCACGACATTCAGCCAAAAGCAGCCGGGCGATCGGCTCAATCTGGAAGTGGACATGCTGGCGAGGTACGTCGCCCGGTTGACGACCCGCGGCTGACCGGCGACGACCAGTTCCTGCTCGCCTCCGCCGAGGAGATCATCGAGGAAGCGCGGGAAGGGCGCATGTTCATTCTCGTCGATGACGAGGACCGCGAGAACGAGGGTGATCTCGTGATCCCGGCGCAAATGGCGACGCCCGATGCCATCAATTTCATGGCCAAGCACGGGCGCGGGCTCATCTGTCTGGCGATGGACAGCACCCGCATCCAGCAGCTTGGTTTGCCCTCAATGCCGCAGAGCCATTCGAGCCGGCGTTCGACGGCCTTTACCGTCTCCATTGAGGCGCGTGACGGTATCACCACCGGTATTTCGGCGGCGGACCGGGCACGTACGGTGCAGGTTGCCATCGATCCGCGCCATGGCCGCGAGGACATCGTGACCCCGGGTCACGTGTTTCCGCTGGAAGCGCGCGATGGCGGCGTGCTGGTGCGCTCCGGCCATACCGAAGCGGCGGTGGACGTGTCGCGTCTCGCCGGCCTTAATCCCTCGGGCGTGATCTGCGAGATCATGAACGAGGACGGCACCATGTCGCGCATGCCGGACCTCATCAAGTTCGCGCAGTTCCACAATCTCAAGATCGGCACCATCGCCGACCTCATTGCCTATCGCCGGCGCACCGAAACGCTGGTTGAGCGCAAGCTCTCCACACCGTTCGGCAGCAAGTTCGGCGGTGCCTTCGAGCTGCATCTCTATGTGAACCGCCTGAACTATGCCGAGCATATCGCGCTGGTTAAGGGCGATGTCACCGCGCCGGGCCCCGTGCCGGTGCGCATGCATTCGCTCAGCGTTCTCGACGATGTGCTGGGCGATCTTTCCACTGGCCGCGCCGGTGAGCTGCAGGCCGCCATGGAAATGATCGGCCAGGAGGAACGCGGCGTGATCGTGCTGTTGCGCGAGCCCATGCCGACTCGCGTCTCCGATGGTTTGAAGGCGCGCTCCGGCAAGGCTGGCGGAGTAGGGGAGCTGCGTGACTACGGCATCGGCGCTCAAATCCTGCTCGACCTCGGCGTGCAGGAGATGCTGCTTCTCACCAACACTGCCAAGACGATGATCAGCCTGGATGGCTACGGTCTGACCGTTGCCGGTCACCGGCCGATCCCGCATCCTTCCGACAGCTCCGGGGAATAAGAAATGGCCGAGCAGAACCAGCAGCCGAGCGCCGACAAGCCTCATGTCATGATCGTCGAGGCGCGTTTTTATGACGAGCTGCTCGACGAGCTGCTTGCCGGTGCCAAGGATGCCCTGGAGGCGGCAGGTGCTACTTATGAAGTGTTCACCGTTCCGGGAGCGCTTGAGATCCCGGCGGCAATCGCCTATTCCATCCGCTCGCGTGATGTTTATGCCGGTCGCCGCCGCTTCGATGGCTATGTGGCGCTCGGTTGCGTTATCCGCGGCGAGACCACGCATTACGAGACCGTTGCCAATGAAAGTGCCCGGGCGCTGATGGATCTTTCCGTTCAGCACAGCCTGGCTCTGGCCAACGGTATCCTCACCGTCGAAAACGGTGAGCAGGCGTGGGACCGTGCCCGCCGGGACCGCAAGAACAAGGGTGGCGCGGCAGCCGATGCATGTCTTGCCATGCTGGAGCTGAAGCGCGAATTCAGGCTCTGGCCTCGCTGATGACCGGCGGGGTCGCCGGGCCCCGTTTTGGATGTCGGAGAAAGTAGCTTCAAGATGGCTGACGCCAAGGAACCGAAGACCCAGAAGCCGAGCGCCAAGGCGCGCCGGACCGCCGCGCGCCTTGCTGCCGTGCAGGCGCTTTACCAGCTTGAAGCCAATCCCGACCTCAATGCCGAGGAAGTGCTGGGCGAGTTCCTGACCTTCCGCCTCGGACATGAGGTAGATGGCGAGAAGTATGTCGCCGCCGATCCCGAACTGCTCGGCAAAATCCTGCGTACCTTCGAGGCTCGCGGCAAGGATGTGCTCGCCATCCTGACCGGTGCACTGGATGCCCGCTACCCGCTGGACCGGCTGGAGGCGCTGATGCGCTGCACGCTGGAAGCCGGTGTGACCGAGATGCTCGCTGCGCCGGATACGGAAAGCGGCGTGATCATCAACGACTACGTCAATGTCGCGCATGGCTTTTTCGAGGAGCGGGAACCCAAGATGGTGAACGCCATTCTCGACAAGATCGCCAAGGGCTTGAAAAGCTGACGCTTTCCTCCTGAAAAGCATGGCGACGACCGGGCGGGCAGGGTTAGGATGAAACCGGAACCCTGCCTCAAGGCGTCTTTATGATCCGTATCCTGCTTTTTGCTGTCATCGGACTGCTTCTGGTGGCGATCGCCGCCCTGGCAGGCTGGGTGTTCGCGCTTCACAAGCCGCTGCCGTTTCCGCTGCCGGAACCTGTCGCGGCCATCGTTGAAAAATACGTGCCGCAAGCGCTGGCCCATCCGGACGCAGAAAAAGACGTGCCCAAGGAACCGCAACCGCCGCCGGTCGATCCTTTGACCCTGGCGCCGGTCAATCCCGGCTATTATGAGATTACGCCGGCCTTTGACCTGACAGTGATGGATGCGCAGGCACGGCCCAAATACCTCGTCTCGGTCGCCATCACGCTGGTTCTGCGCACGCCGGAGCAGGAGCCGCTTGTAGAGCCGTTGAAACTAAGGATCCGGGATGCGCTGCTGACGGAACTGATAGGCGCCGTCAATCGCCCCAACGCCATAGACAGCACGGGCCGTGTCGACACCGATTATTTGAGCCGCCGCGCCAAGAAGGCCGCTACGGACCTGCTCGGCAGGGCTTATGTCTGGGATGCGATTGTGACCACAGCAACGCAGCGCCCCGCCGAAAGCCAGTTGCGCTAGGCGGAACCAGGCAGTCGTCCGACCGGGTGGTTATTGCTGTTTGCTGCCGGCGAAACGACCGACATTGCCGATAAGCTGCTCGAAGAAGCCGAGCGTCTTGCCGCTGGTCGGGGTTTCCTGCTCGATCAGGTTGACCTCTTCACCATCGGCGGCGTCGAGATGCTTGATGTCGCTCACCACCTTGTCGGTATTGAAGGTGATGACGACCACCTCGCGTTCCAGCAGCTCAGGTGCCCGGATGGAGCGGTATCCCATCTTCTGGCCGATATAGTACCACTTGTTCGCGTCGAACGTACCGGTTGCCGTGGGGCTGCCGAGGCTGTCCATCACCTGGTCCTCGGTGGTCTCGCCGACCTTGATATCCTCAAGCTTGCCCGGTTCGATGAAGCGACCGTAATTCTTGACGCGTTCCGCACAACCCGTTGCCAGCACGGTGGAAATTGTGAGGAGAAGAAGAGAAGCGGCAGGCTTGCGCACCCGAGAACCCTTTGTTAGCGCGGGACCTTCCCCCGAAATCCGGCCGCCGGCGCATCGCAGGCGTGGAAAACGCGGTCATGGATGGCGGGACAATTGCACCGCAGGACGCTTCATGTCAAACGGTGCGCAAGGACAACCCTGCCGCAAGAGCAGGAGAGCCGGAATGCAGTCCGCCCCGCGGCTGGCACGACGGACACGGGCAAAACTGGGGGATGGCTGGAAATGTTTGGTTTTCTCTCCCGCCGGCGGGATGAAAAACAGCGGGCAGCCGCGCTTTATGCCGCAATCGTCACGCAGGCGCGCCTGCCGGCCTTTTACGCGCAGCTCGAGGTTCCGGACACGCTGGATGGCCGGGTCGATGCCATCATCCTGCATCTGGCGCTGGTGCTGCGCCGTTTGCGCGGGGAGGATGGCGGCAAGACGCTGTCCCAGAACCTGTTCGACTGTTTCCTCGCCGACATGGATGCGGGCCTGCGCCTTGCCGGTGTCAGCGATGTGCGGATCGCCAAGGAAATGAAGAAACTCGTCAAGGGTGTCTACGGGCGCCTTGCGGCCTATGACGAGGCTCTGGATGCTGCCGATGATGCGCTGCTGTCGGCGGCGATCAGCCGCAATCTCTATGGAACGCTCGACGAAGAGCCCTCCAGCCTTGTCCTCGGGCAGGTGAACGCCTATGTCAGGGCGCTGCTGGGCGAGCTGGAAACCGTCGACGGGCCGGAGCTCGTACGCGGCGAGCTTCGCTTTGGGTGCGCCCCGCTGGTAAGCTAGAATCCAATCCTGTTATCACCGCCCGCTTGCGGTACCCTGTTCCGGAGACGAAACCATGGCCTCCTCTTCAACGGCTGCGAAGCCGGAATTCTCGCTGATCGTCTCGCTCGATGACATTCCGGCCTCGGGCAGCCTGCCGGTCAGGGGCAAGGCCGACGAGGCTGTTCTCGAGACGATTGCCGGACGCCTCGGCGTGCTTGGGCTTTCGGAGCTTGCGATGGAGGCCGTCGTTCACAAGGCCCGTAGCCAGACAACGTCATCTCCCGCCATGCGGGTCGAGGGCACGGTGTCGGCGCGGGTGCAGCAGCGCTGCGTGGTAACGCTGGATCTGTTCTGGAGCGACATTGCGGAGCCGTTCAGCGTGCTCTGCTCGCCGGACGAGCCGGATGAGCTAGAGGTCGGCGAGGATGGCGATTACGATCTGGCCGCGCTGCTGGAAGAAGAGGATATCGAGCCGCTGACCGAGGATGGCAGCTGCGACATCGGCGAACTGGCCGTGCAGTATCTGGCCCTTGGCATTGACCCCAACCCGCGGGCGCCGGGTGTCGAACTGCCGGATGAGTTTCTTGCCGACGAAGAAGCCGGCGAGAGTGAAAAGCTCAATCCCTTCGCTGTTCTTGCCAAGCTCAAGCAGAATCGTTAACGCTCATCGCAGCAGGCCACGGCACGAAAACGCCACAGGCGAGGGAGAGGCCGGTATCCGGCGCAATCGTCGGCGCTACCGGGCATTCTGAATAGCAAGAAACAAAGGCTTCCGTGACCACAGACGCTTCTTCCGTTACCGGACCGCTGACCATCGCGCTCGACGTGATGGGCGGGGACCACGCACCTGTTTCCGTGTTGCGCGGCGCCGAGGCCGTGCTCAAGCGCCGTGCGGATGTGCAGTTCCTGCTGTTTGGCGACGAAGCCGTGATGGCGCCGGAGCTGAAGCACTGCAAGCGGCTGGCCGCTACGGCCCGCATTCGCCACACCAGCGAGCGTGTGCTGAACGAAGACAAGCCTTCGGTGGCTCTCAGGGCCCGTCGCGGCTCGTCCATGCGCCTTGCCATCAATGCGGTGGCCGATGGCGAGGCCCAGTGCGTCGTTTCGGCCGGCAATACCGGCGCCTTGATGGCGATGGCCAAATTTGCGCTAAAGACTCTTCCGGGCATCGAACGCCCGGCGCTCGCCTCCATGATGCCGACGACGGATGGCAGTGGCGTCGTCATGCTGGATCTCGGCGCCAATGTGGAATGCGACGCCGAAAATCTGGTCCAGTTCGCTCTGATGGGGACCGTCTACGCCCGTATCCTGCTTGGCAAGAAGAGCCCGCGCGTTGCCGTGCTCAATATCGGCGCCGAGGAACTCAAGGGCCATGAAAGCCTGCGCGAGGCGGCAACCCGCCTGCGCCAGATCGAGTTTCATGGTTCTTTTGACGGGTTTATTGAAGGCGACCGTATCCTGGCCGGCGAAGCCGATGTCGTGGTGACGGACGGTTTTACCGGCAATGTTACGCTAAAGACCATCGAGGGGACTGCACGGTCGCTTGGGAAGATTGCCGTTACGGCGATCAAACGCTCCCTCCTGGCAAAGATCGGCATGGTCTTCGCGCTGCCGGCGCTGCTGGAGTTGCGCAAGAAGCTCGATCCCAAGCGTTACAATGGTGCGATGATGCTGGGGCTGCGCAGCCCCTGCGTCAAAAGCCACGGCAGTGCCGACGCTGTCAGCTTTGCCCACGCGATTGAGGCGGGGATCAAGCTGGTGGAAGAGAACGTGACCCGCCGCATTGCCGAGGAAATCCAGCGGGGTGCAACGGCCGAGCCGGCCGCCGCAAATGCGGCCGGGCTTTGATGCCTCCCAGATTGACGCTTTTGTTACCGGGAAGTACGGTCGCGCGCTCCAGCCGGCACTGATGCCGGTCCGAGGGGGCTGACCGGTCCCTTTCCTTATCCGTGTCCACAGCCAGAAAAGAGCCCCCATGATTGCTCGCTCCCTGATCGCCGGTTGCGGCGCTTCGCTGCCGCCGCGGGTCGTGACCAATGATGATCTGGCCAAGACCGTCGAGACCAATGACGAGTGGATCACGCGGCGCACGGGTATCCGCCAGCGCCATATCGCGGATGAGGGGATGCTGACGTCGCATCTGGCGACCGAGGCAGCGCAGGCTGCGCTGAAGGATGCGGCGGAGCGTAGCGGTGTTGCGCCGGAGGATATCGGCTTCGTTATTGTGGCAACCACCACGCCGGACAACATCTTCCCGGCGACTGCGGTGCGGGTGCAGGCCGCCCTTGGCGTGGGCGGTTTTGCCTTTGACGTCCAGGCGGTGTGCAGCGGTTTTGTCTATGCGCTCTCGATTGCCGACAATTTCATCAAGAACGGGCAGGCCAAGGCTGGCCTCGTCATCGGCGCCGACACGCTCTCGCGCATTGTCGACTGGCAGGATCGCGGCACTTGCGTGCTGTTTGCCGACGGGGCCGGTGCGGTGGTGCTGAGCGCGACGGACAAGGATAATCCGCGCGGTATCCTGTCGACCCATCTCTACAGCGATGGGTCGTTTTATGATCTGCTTTATGTCGATGGCGGCCCATCCTCGACGGAAAGCTCGGGTAAAATCCGCATGAACGGCCGCGAGGTCTATCGCCATGCCGTGCAGCGCATGAGCGAAGTCACGCAGGAAGCCCTTGAGAAGAACGGCATGACGCCCGCCGAGCTCGACTGGCTGGTTCCGCATCAGGCCAACCTGCGCATCATGGAAGCGTGTGCGGAGCGTCTGTCCTTCCCGATCGAGAAGGTGGCAACCGCCGTTACCCATCACGCCAATACCTCGGCCGCCACCATTCCGCTGGCGCTTGCCGAGATGGCTTCGGATGGCCGCCTCAAGGAAGGCGACATGGTCATCGCCCCGGCTCTGGGTGGTGGCCTGACCTGGGGCGCAGCAGCCTTTCGCTGGTAGGATATAATACCAGTCAAAATGGGCTGTTAAGCCGGATACTCCACCGTGATTATTAAAATCTACGGTCAAGGTGTTGTTTTCTATGCATTTGAATTGACGCTGCTTGCGACTCGTGTTTACCGTGTGCGCTTGAATGCTGAGGCGTGCCCGGTTTCTGTCCGGTTTCCTTAAGATCGAACACCCAGATCGGAGGCTGTGATGAGCGAGTCCACCGTCACCCGTGCCCAATTGACTGAAGCGGTTTATCAAGAAGTCGGTCTTTCCCGGAACGAGTCCGCGCAACTCGTTGAATCTGTTCTGGAAGAGATCTCCGGCGCGCTGGTTCGCGGCGAAGCGGTAAAGATTTCGTCTTTCGGCAGCTTTGCTATCCGCGAGAAGGGCGAGCGTATTGGCCGCAACCCGAAAACGGGTGAGGAAGTGCCGATCCTGCCGCGCAAGGTGCTGGTGTTCCGCGCCTCTCATGTGCTCAAGGAAAAAATAAACGAAAGCGCCTAAGGCGTTATAATTCCACAGAGATGAGAGATGACGTTGTTTGATCAGCTGGGGGCAGGAGGGGCTGAGCATTCCGGTCGGGAGACGACCGGGAAGTCTCAGGAGGCATTTCGCACCATCAGCGAAGTCTCTGAAATCCTTGATGTTCCCCAGCATGTATTACGTTTCTGGGAAACCAAGTTTTCCCAGGTTAAGCCGCTGAAGCGCGGCGGCGGGCGGCGTTATTACCGGCCGGAAGACATCGAGATCCTGCGGGCGATCCGCAAGCTGCTGCATATGGATGGCTACACCATCAAGGGTGTGCAGAAGCTGATGCGGGAGGCGCGGGGCGCCGCCGATATCATCGCCGTTGCCGAGAATGGTACTGCACTGGCCGTGCTTGAAGCGCAGGAGGATGAGCCCGTCCTGTCGTCGGCGCCGGTTGCCGGGGACGGTGTCAAGGCGTTGCTGGATGAGCTCATTTCGATAAGAGCTTTGATTCCAACGGAATAATTCAAATCTGGGCATTGTTTTGACGCGCTGTAAAAATCTTGCAGCAGACGCATTGCAATGCCTGCGGCCTTGTGTTTATAGTCCGCCCCGCCGAAGGAACCCCGGTTCCTTGACGTGCCGCCATCGCGCAGCGATGGGACAGGCGGGCATCGGTCGGAGCGTAGCGCAGCCTGGTAGCGCATCACACTGGGGGTGTGGGGGCCGTGGGTTCGAATCCCGCCGCTCCGACCATTTTCTGAATTCTCCTTAAAAACGAAACGCCTTGCCGTGAAGGTGAGGGCGGCATGTAGTTCACCGTAGCCGTTAACCGGTTGTTCCGGCTATGCTTTGGCATGGATTGGAACCAGAGGGCTGTAGGCTGCATGCGCACGCGTTTGCTCGGTATCGCCCTGGGGGGCCTTGTCGCAGCCATGTTGCCGGCTGCGGTCGCTTGTGCGCAGGAGAAGGCAGCCGGTCCGGCAACGCCACAGGGCGCCCATGAACCTGCGTCGGCCACACCGGCAACCGGAACCATGGCGGAGCCGGCCACGCCGCCGGGGCCGGACTTCGAGTTTGTTGAACTGCCGGATTGTGATCATCCGGCCGGCGATGTGGAAGCGGCCATCTGCAACAGCCGGGAATCACGCGGCCTGTTTGAGAACGTGGCGCGCAAATACCGCGAGTTGATTGCCGAATATAGCCCGCCAGACCAGAAGCCCGTCCGCGATGCCCAGATCGCCTGGTACCGCGAGATGGCGGAAAAATGCGTGCGGCCAATGTACTGGCAGTCGCAGTCCAATCTGGTCGACAATGTCGCCACGGCCCTGCGGGCGGACTGCGCTTATCAATATGCCCAGCGGCGGCAGGGTGAACTTGATTTTGAAAGCCGGCGCATGTTGCCGCCGGTGCCGATGGTCCTGAACGAGGATCAGCCCGGATGGGGCGACCGGCTCCGCATCGCCAGCAACTGGGATGATCAGCCGATGGCCGACCCGCTCATCCTGGAGCGCGATCCGGTCTTTGGCTACAAGCGGCCCTTCGATAAGCCGCCGGACTTCAAGGATCCGCGAGCGACGCTGGAGGCGATGGGCCAGAAGCGTGACACCATCGCCAAGGCAACCCATCTGACGGCCAACTGGGGGCCGGCGGGTGCGACGGCGCTTGATGAGATGATGAACGGGTACCGCGCCTGCATCCTTGCGATGCAGAACGTCGCGCGAACACGGGGGCCCGCCTATAATCCGGACTATGCGCGCTCGCAGTGGCTTGCGTGCGCCAATGGCGTTGCCGAGGCAATCCGGATTGCCGAGCCGTACCAGCAGGCAGCGGCCAAGGCGCCGCCGCCGCCGCCGGGCAGCCCGGCGCCCCAATAGATCATTGGCGTAGCTGCCTGCCCCTCAGCAGTGCACACCGGCTCGCAGCTGGCGTCGCTGCAAATCCGCGGCAATCTGAACGGCGAGTTCGGCAAGCTGATGCCGCACGGCTGTCTTTTTGATTCGTGAGAAGGCGCCCAGCAGCAGACGGCTTTCTGACCTGCCCAGTTCCGTCGCTGTTGGCCGGGCCGGCGGTGGCGGCATCGCCACCGGTCCGATCAGATCTTCAGCGCTCTGCCCGTAGAGGCAGGACATGCGCAGCAGTGTTTCGGCGCTGAGCCGCAATTTGCCGCGCTCTATTTGCCGAAGGTTGTCTGCGGAGAGGGTGAGGGCCTGCGCTGCCTTGGTGGTATCAATGCCACGCAGCAGGCGGGCAAGCCGCGCGCGGCGGGCAATCTGCAGATCCGCACGGTGCCAGTAGGCCCGCTTTTCCTCACGGGTATAGTCTTGCCACAGCTTTGGATTGTTGATTTTTGGAGTGTCGTTTCGCATCGGATCATTTCCTCAGCAACGAGTATGCAAAATAGATATTATCTTAAAATATACGCTATTTAAAGTGCGCTCGCCTGTCGCATTGCAGGCCGTCCGAAGATTGCAAAAGGCAAAGAGCGGCTGTTCGTTCAGTCGGCAGTGGGTTATCAGTCTGAAACGCGCAAGAACCGGCGCGTTCCGGGTGCGGTATTATAATACCGACGCCCTGAAAGCTTGAAAACTGCGCCTTGACAAGGCTGTGGCAGCACCATAAAAGCGCGCCACTGTCGCCTGAGACGCTCGCTCCGGAAACGGGGCAGGGCGGTCGGGCACGAGAAAGTTTACTGGAGCCATTATGAAGACCTATTCGGCCAAGCCGTCCGAGGTCGAAGCCAAGTGGTACGTCATTGACGCCAAGGGTGTCGTGCTCGGCCGTCTGGCAACGATCATCGCCAACCGTCTGCGTGGCAAGCACAAGGCCATGTTCACCCCGCACATCGATACCGGCGATTTCATCGTCGTTATCAATGCTGACAAGGTGCACCTGACCGGCAACAAGCTCGTGGACAAGAAGTTCTACTGGCACACCGGTTACCCGGGCGGCATCAAGGACCGGACCATGGAGCAGCTGCTCGCCGGTCGTCGTCCGCAGGCCGTGGTCGAGAACGCCGTTCGCCGCATGATGCCGAAGAACGCGCTCGCCCGCCACATGCTCAAGAAGCTGAAGGTTTATGCCGGTGAAGAGCACCCGCATGAGGCCCAGCAGCCCGAGGTGCTTGATGTCGCCTCGATGAATGCGAAGAACAAGAGGGTCGCCTGATCATGACCGAGACCACCACTGTCACGGATCTGAAGGATCTGGGCGCCGCGACCGCCGTTTCCGAAGCCGCTCTCAGCGAGCCGAAGATCGACGCACAGGGCCGTGCCTATGGCACCGGCCGTCGTAAGGACGCCGTGGCCCGCGTGTGGATCAAGCCGGGCTCCGGCAAGATCACCATCAACGGCAAGGACCAGATCGTTTATTTCGGTCGCCCGGTTCTGCGCATGCTGCTCGAGCAGCCGTTCGAGATCGTGAGCCGCGAGAACCAGTTCGACGTCGTCGCCACCGTCAAGGGCGGCGGTCTGTCGGGCCAGGCCGGTGCGCTGCGCCACGGCATCAGCCGTGCGCTGAACAACTACGAGCCGGCTCTGCACACCGCGCTCAAGAAGGCCGGTCTGCTGACCCGCGACGACCGTACGGTCGAGCGTAAGAAGTACGGCCGGGCCAAGGCTCGTCGCAGCTTCCAGTTCTCCAAGCGCTAAGCTTCGGCAGAGCTGCTGTACAGCGTGGGAAAAGGGGTACCTTCGGGTGCCCCTTTTTCTTTTGTGCTTTCCTGCAAGGCTGCCATTCCGGGGCAGGGCCTGTTTCTGTGACCAGCGCGCTGGAAACCACCGACCAGCCGGGTTAACACTGCCTGCAACGGTCGGAGCCGCATGGGGCGGCCACCAGTATCACTGGATGAAGCGGGAAGATGGACGACAAGGCGCAAAAGATCAGGGTCGGTGTTCTGGGAGCCAGTGGCTATACCGGGGCCGAACTGCTGCGACTTCTGCATCTGCACCCGAACGTCACCGTGGCCGCACTGACGGCGGACCGCCATGCCGGCAAGCCGCTGTCGGACGTGTTTCCGCAGTTCTACGGCGTTGACCTGCCCACGATGGTTGCCATCGACGCGGTGGATTTCTCCGCGCTTGATGCGGTTTTTTGCTGCCTGCCGCACGGCACCACCCAGCAGGTGATCAAACGTATCCGCACCGACTATCCCAAGGTCCGGGTTTTTGACCTGTCGGCGGACTTCCGTCTGGCGGATGTCGAGACTTACGCCAAATGGTATGGCGAGCATCAGGCGCCCGAACTGCAGCCCGAAACGGTCTATGGCCTTGTAGAAGCGCACCGGGAGAAGATCAGGGGCGCCATGCTGGTGGCGGTGCCCGGCTGTTACCCGACCTCCGCACAGCTGCCGCTGATCCCGCTGCTGAAAGCCGGTCTGATCGAGGCGGATGACATCATCGTCGATGCCAAGTCCGGTGTCAGCGGTGCCGGCCGCTCCGCAAAAGAAGCCTCGCTCTTTACCGAGGTGGCCGAAGGTATCCATGCCTATGGCGTTGCCAACCATCGCCACCGGCCGGAGATCGAGCAGGGGCTCGGCTGGGCTGCGGGCCGCAAGGTCACCATCAGCTTTACGCCGCATCTGATGCCGATGAGCCGGGGTATTCTCTCCACCATCTATGTGAAGGCGAAGGCCGGTGTCGACGCCGCCATCCTTCACGCCTGCCTTGCAGAAGCCTATGGCAAGGAGCCGTTCATTCGCCTGCTGCCGCTCGGTGAAGCACCGCAGACGCGCCATGTGCGGGGAACCAACCAGCTGCGCATCGGCGTGTTCGCCGACACCATTCCCGGCCGCGTGATTATTTTCGGCGCCGAGGACAACCTGACCAAGGGCGCGAGCGGCCAGGCGCTGCAGTGCTTCAACGTCGCCTATGGCCTGCCGGAGAGCACTGCGCTTTCCGGTATCGGCATGTTCCCCTGAGGTCAAAGCATCATGGCAGCCATCATTCAGGCCTTCGGCGAGGCTTATCCGGAAATCGCCGGCGATGTGTTTGTTGCCGATGGCGCTGCCGTCATCGGTGACGTCAGCATTGGTGCTGAAAGCAGCATCTGGTTCGGCGCCATCCTGCGCGGTGACGTCAACTACATCCGCATCGGTGCCCGTACCAACATCCAGGATGGCACCATCATCCATGTGACCACCCACGGCAATCCGACGCTGATCGGCGACGAGGTGACGGTTGGCCACGGGGCCGTGCTGCATGCCTGCACGCTGGAAGACCGCTGCTTTGTCGGCATGCGGGCCTGCCTGCTGGATGGTGTGGTGGTGGAAGAGGGCGGCATGGTTGCCGCGGGCGCGCTGGTAACCGAGAACAAGCGTGTGAAGCGCGGCGAGCTCTGGGCCGGTGTGCCGGCAAAGCCGATGCGCAATCTGAGCGAGGAGGAGATCGCCGCCATCGGCAAGTCGGCGACCCACTATGCGAAGATCGCCCACGCCTATCGCGGCGGCCCGGCCTATCCCTGAAAAGCAGGCACGACTGCGTAAATAAAAAAAGCCCTGCCGAAACCGGCAGGGCTTTTTTCTTCCAGAAGGTGCTTCAGGTGGATTTCACCAGCACATAGCTGCCGGGGGCAGCTTCCAGCGCCGGCAGGCCGCCATCGCCGGGAACACGGGCCGGGACCTTGGTGCCACCATACTTGGAAAGCCACTTGGCCCATTCCGGCCACCAGGAGCCTTCGGCATAGGTGGCGCTGTCATACCAGGCGTCCGGGTCCTTGATCTTCTTGGTGTTGGTCCAGTAGCCGTATTTGTTGGCTGCCGGCGGATTGATGACGCCGGCAATATGGCCGGAGCCGGCGAGCACGAATTTCATCGTACCGCTGTAGGTCTGGGTGGCGGCGAAGGTGGATTTCCACGGGGCGATGTGGTCTTCGCGGGTGGAAATCTGGAAGGTCGGTACGTCGATGGTGCTGAGGTCGATGGCGACACCGCCCACTTCCACGCCGCCCGGCTGGATCAGCTTGTTCTCCAGATAGAGCTTGCGCAGGTACCAGGAGTGCATGGCGCAGGGCATGCGCGTGGCATCGCCATTCCAGTACAGCAGGTCGAAGGGGAAGGGGTCCTTGCCGAGCAGGTAGTTGTTGACGACGAAGGACCAGATCAGGTCGTTGGCGCGCAGACTGTTGAAGGTTGCGGCCATGGTGCGGCCGTCGAGATAACCAAGCTCCTGCATCTCTGTCTCGAGCCGGGTGATCTGCTCGTCATCGGTAAAGATCTTGAGCTCACCCGCATCCTCGAAATCGATGAGCGTGGTGAAGTAGGTCGCCGACTTGATACGGGCATCGCCCTTGGCCTTCATCCAGGCAAGCGTGGTCGCCAGCAGCGTCCCGCCGATGCAGTAGCCGATGGCGTTGACGTCCTTTTCGCCCGTTGCCTTTTCAATGGCGTCGATCGCGGCCAGCGGGCCGCCGGTCATGTATTCGGTAAAGCCCTTGTTGCGATATTCCGCCGTCGGGTTGACCCAGGAGACGACGAACACCGTCAGGCCCTGGTCGACCGCCCATTTGATGAAGGAGTTCTGCGGCTTGAGATCGAGGATATAGAACTTGTTGATCCAGGGCGGAACGATGAGGAGCGGGCGCCTGTAGACCGTCTCCGTCGTCGGCTCATACTGGATGAGCTGCATCATCTCGTTCTGGAACACGACCTTGCCCGGCGTGACGGCAATGTTCTTGCCGACCTCGAAGGCCGTCTCATCGGTTTGCGAGATGCGCAGATCGCCGCCGCCACGCTCGATATCCTTGAGCAGGTTCTCAAGGCCCTTCACAAGGTTCTCGCCCTTGCTGTCGATGGTGGTACGCAGCACTTCCGGATTGGTCATCACGAAATTGCTGGGGGAGAGTGCCTCGACGAACTGGCGGGCGATGAAATCGACCTTCTGCTTGTCGGTCTTGTTCAGCCCGTCGATCTCGCCGACCGTGTGCTGGATAAAGCGGCTGGAGAGCAGGTAGGATTGCTTGATGAAATCGAACACGAGGCTGCTGTTCCACGCCTCGTCCTTGAAGCGGCGGTCGCCGCGCGGCGTCTCGATGACCGGCTTGCTTTCCATGCCCATCATGCGCTGCGCGGTTTGCTGCCAGAGCGACATATAGCTCTGCCAGAGCTCCATCTGCTTCTGCATCAGCTTGGCCGGATCGCTGAACAGCAGAACCATTGCCTCCATCATTGCCTTGCCCGAGTTGATCGGATCAAGGTTTTCAGCGAACTCGCCCTTGTGCCGGCCCATGAACTCCAGCATCACCTTCTGGCTGCGTTCGGCCAGTTGGGTCATGCGCTGCGCCATTTCCGCGGGATCGGCGGCAGGCGTCTGGGCGTTGGAGTCCGCAGCAGGTTTTCCGGCTTTGGAGGCTGTCATCAATTCTCTCCCGAAGACGTTGATATCGCCACTTTCCGGCGCCTTGAGGCCAGCGCTCTCATTATTTGCTGCCGGGCAATCTGCGCCGGCTGGCAGTGTCGCTCTGCGGCATCAGGCCCTAGGCTATTGAGCCAGCGCTGAAATTCGTAGAGGATCGCGCGGAACGGCCCGTCCGCGGGTAAAAGGATGGCAGAGGCCGCGCCGGTCTCGCAACTGCAAAACACCAGTAACTGTTGCGGTGCCGCCTCCAGGGTGGCAGCCAGCGGTGGACGAAACCGGAAACGCTATGAAATCAAAGAACCGCGAGTTCGGCATGAACAAGAAACAAGGCGTCCTGTTGCACCGCAGTATGATGGGGCTGCTGCTGTCCGTCTCCAGCCTGGCGCTCGGCGCCTGCGGCACGATGGGCAGCGCGTGGGATGACGCGACCTCGGTGTTTTCCTCCAGCGCGCCTTATGCCGGCGACATCAAGCCGACCGTCAGCGGGGCGCCGGCCGAAGGACAGCCTGCCGACAAGACCGCGAAGGCCGAGCCGGCACCGCCGCCCGCCGTGCCGGCAACGCCGGTGGCTGAAGAGCAGGTTGCTGCTGCTCCGGCCCCGCAGCCGGAAGTGGCTGCTGCTGCCCCCGAACCTGTGCCTGCCATGCCGGCACAGCCTGAGCCTGCTGCTGAGCCGCAGGTCGCGGCGGCTGAACCGGCGCCGGCTCCTGCACCGGCAGCGGATGCAGCCCCTGCGGTTCCGGCCCCCGCGGTTCCGGCCTATGTGCCGGACAATCTGCGTTATCTGAATGGCTCCGGCAGCGCGACTTCCGCGGCTGAAGCGGCGGCCTCGCAGCCTTATCCCAACCTCGCTGAGGTGCCGCCGCGCCCGGCGCCCGGGCCGACCGCTGCCCAGCAGCAGCAGGAAATTGCGCAGATGCAGTCGGGCGCGGCAACGACGGCTTCCCAGCCTGTCGGCGCCGTCATGCCGGCTGAACCTGCCGCTCCGGCTGCCCCGCAGGCGACGCCCATGCCGGTGATGCCGGAAATCCCGGCTCTGGCCGGTGCGATGCCGGTGGCTGCGACGTCCGCCACCCCGGTGGCCGCAAGCCCTGTCGAGCCGATGCCAGCCGGTGCTGCACCGGCCCCGGTTGCTGAAAGCGCTCCGGCGAGCGTGGCTGACGTTTATCAGCGCGCCCTGAACCAGCGGTATCAACCCGGTATGGCGCCGGTACCGCCGCGGGTCGATCCGTTGCTGCCGCCGTCCGCTACAGCAACGCCGGCGCCGATGGCCGCAATGCCGGCCCCGGCCACTGCAACGGTCATGGGACCGGCGGCCCTGCAGGTCTATTTCGGCAATGGTGGCAGCAAGCTGGCTGCCGGCGACCTTTCCCGCCTCAGCCAGTTGGCGGAGAAGCAGAAGATCGCCGTCGCCCGGGTGAAGGTGACCGGCTATTCCTCGGCTGACGGGGCCGGCGATGCCGTCACCCGCGCCGTGCGCAGCCTGCAACTCGCGACCGACCGCGCCAATGCCGTTGCCAAACAGCTGGTGGTCTTTGGTGTCGACCCGACGATGATCGAGGTTGAGGCCGCGACCCTGCCAGCCGGCACCGCCAGCAAGGACGGGCGGCGCGCCGACATCGCCCTCAGTCAGTAAAACCGGTTGCCAGTATCCAGGGGAGGGCGGCCGGCATGATAACCGGCCGCCCTTTCGCATGTTTTGCCAAACCACTATGGCCACAGGGCAAGATTGCAACAATCTGCACGGCCTTGAGGCAAATAATCCCTCGCATCCGCCCGGCGGGGACGCTAGAACGGGCGCGGCCCTGCCCATGAGGGGCACGGGTTTCCTTTCCAACGGGGTTCGAAATGCAAGAGGACTTTTACCGGATCAAGCGCCTGCCGCCTTACGTGTTCGCGGAAGTGAACGCCATGAAGGCCCGAGCTCGCGCCGCCGGTGAAGACATCATTGATTTCGGCATGGGCAACCCCGATCAGCCGACCCCGCAGCACATCGTCGACAAGCTCGTCGAGGCCGTGCAGGACCCGCGCACCCACCGTTATTCCAACTCGCGCGGCATTCCCGGCCTGCGCCGGGCCATTGCCGGCTATTACAAGCGCCGGTTCGATGTCGATCTCGACCCGGAGACGGAAGCGATTGCCACGCTTGGTTCCAAGGAAGGCCTTGCCAACCTTGCGCAGGCGATCACCAGCCCGGGTGATGTCATCCTGGTGCCGAACCCGGCCTATCCGATCCACCAGTTCGGTTTCATCATCGCCGGCGCGGCTATCCGCTCGCTGACGGCAAAGCCGGGCCCGGAATTCCTCGCCCAGCTCGACCGTGCTGTGCGCGTGTCGGTTCCGCGCCCGTTGGCGCTGGTGCTGAGCTATCCGAACAATCCGACGGGTGAGGTAGTCGATCTCGCCTTCTACCGGCAGATCGTTGAATACTGCCTTGAGAACAAGATCTGGATCCTCTCCGACATCGCCTATTCGGAGATCTATTTCACCGACAATCCGCCGCCCTCGATCCTGCAGATCCCCGAGGCGCGCGAGATCGCAGTGGAATTCACCTCGCTCAGCAAGACCTACAATATGCCGGGCTGGCGCATGGGCTTTGCCTGCGGCAACCGCAAGCTCATCTCTGCGCTTGCCCGCATGAAGTCCTACGTCGATTACGGCGCCTTCACCCCCATCCAGGTGGCGGCCACGGCAGCGCTCAACGGCCCGCAGGATTGCGTCGATGAAATCCGCGCCATGTACAAGGCTCGCCGCGATCTGCTGTGCGAAGGGCTGAATGCCGCCGGGTGGGAAGTCACCCCGCCGGAAGCCAGCATGTTTGTCTGGGCCAAAATCCCGCCGGTCTTCAAGGATATGGGCTCGATCGAATTCTCCAAGCTGCTGCTCAAGGAGGCCGCTGTTGCGGTGGCTCCGGGCCTCGGCTTTGGTGAATATGGCGATGACCATGTCCGCTTCGGCCTTGTCGAAAACCTGCATCGAACCCGCCAGGCGGTGAGGAATATCAAGCAGTTCCTTGCCGCCCATGGTGTGAATGCTGCCCAGCGTCCGTCTCAGCCCGCCGAGGCTGAGGGGGACAGGAAAAAAGGTTCGAAAAAGAAGGTTTGAGTGCCGTGAGCGGAGATCCTCTTAAAGTCGCTATTGCTGGTCTGGGCACGGTTGGTGCCGGTGTTGTCGATATCCTGCAGAAGCAGGCCGGGCTGCTTGCAGCCCGTGCCGGCCGCCCGATAGAGCTGGTGGCCGTTTCCGCCCGCCGGCGCGATGCCAGCCGGCCGGTCGATGTTTCTTCCTATCGCTGGTTTGACGATGCCGCCGAGATGGCGGTAGCCGATGGCATCGACGTTGTTGTCGAGCTGATCGGCGGTTCTGAAGGCATCGCGCGCAAGACGGCCATGGCCGCCCTTGGCGCCGGCCGTCATCTGGTAACCGCCAACAAGGCACTGCTGGCCATCCATGGCAGCGAAATTGCCGCTACGGCCGAAAAGACTGATCTTGCGGTTGCCTATGAGGCTGCGGTTGCTGGCGGCATTCCGGTGATCAAGGGGCTGCGCGAGGGGCTTTCGGCCAACAACATCGTTGCCATCGAGGGCATCCTCAACGGCACCTGCAATTATATCCTGACCCAGATGCGCCTCACGGGCCGCGATTTCGCCGACGTGCTGGCCGATGCCCAGGCGCTGGGATATGCCGAGGCCGATCCGAGCTTTGACGTGGACGGCATCGATGCTGCGCACAAGCTGACAGTGCTGGCCTCTGCCGCCTTTGGCTGCCCGGTTGATTTCGACAGCGTGCATGTCGAGGGTATTCGCAACATCACCGCGCTCGATATCGAGTTTGCCGCCGAGCTTGGGTACCGCATCAAGCTGCTAGGGATCGCCCGGCTGGTGGATGGCGCCATCGAGCGCCGTGTGCACCCGTGCATGATCCCGCTCGATCATCCGCTGGCGATGGTGGAAGACGCCTTCAACGCCGTTACCGTGCTGGGTGATGCTGTCGACAAGGTGACTTTCATCGGCCGCGGCGCCGGGGCAGGGCCGACGGCCTCTGCTGTGGTCGCAGACCTTGTGGATGTTGCCCGTGGCCGTACCACGCCGACCTTTACGCTGCCGCAAGCGGAACTCCGCAACCTGCCAGTCGTTCCAATGGACAGGCATCGCGGCGAATACTATGTCCGCCTGACGGTGCTCGATCAGCCGGGTGTCATCGCCCATATTGGTGCCGCAATGCGGGACGAGGCAGTATCTATCTCTCGCCTCAGCCAGCATGGACGTGGCACGGCAGCCAATCGTAACGTATCGGTGGTATTTACAACTCACGAGACGGATGAAGCGGCCATGAACCGCGTGTTGGCGCGCATCGAGGCGCACCCGGCCGTGGTGGCAAAGCCAAGCGTCATCCGGATCGAAGCGATTTAAGCAAGGGGGCAAGGCGGTTGCCGGTCCGGCAAGGGCAGGGCAGCCGCTTCCTGGCTAACGCAACCAACAGACCGGCAAAAATCCGCCGGCAGTCCTTCATTCGGGAGAAGACGACAGATGCTTACTCCGGGCGGCGATGCCGCCGAGCATTGGACAGACCGCAACCTTGCCCTCGAAGCTGTTCGGGTAACCGAAGCAGCCGCGCTCAAGGCCTCGCTCCAGATGGGGCGCGGCGATGAGGAGGCGGCAGACCAGTTTGCGGTTGATGCCATGCGTACCGCCCTCAATGGCCTTGCCATCGACGGTACCATCGTGATCGGTGAGGGCGAGCGCGACGAGGCGCCGATGCTCTATATCGGTGAAAAGGTCGGCTCCGGCGGCCCCAAGATCGACATTGCGCTCGATCCGCTGGAAGGCACGACCATCACGGCCAAGGGCCTGCCCAACGCGATGGCCTGCGTGGCCATGGCCGAGGCTGGCGGGTTCCTTAATGCGCCCGACGTCTACATGCAGAAGATCGCCGTCGGTGCCGGCCTGCCGGAAGGCATTGTCGATCTCGACATGTCGCCGACCGAAAACCTGCGGGCACTGGCGGATTTCCGCGGCGAAGACGTCAATGACCTTGCCGTCTGCATTCTCGACCGGCCGCGCCATTCCGCCCTCATCCAGGAAGTGCGCGAGGCGGGTGCCCGCATCGTGCTCATCTCCGATGGCGATGTGGCGGGTGTGATCGCAACCTCCCAGCCCGGCTCGGGAATCGACATCTATATGGGCATCGGCGGGGCGCCGGAAGGCGTGCTGGCGGCTGCGGCCCTGCGCTGCACCGGTGGCCAGATGCAGGGGCGCCTCATCTTCCGCAATGATGAGGAAAAGGCCCGCGCCGACCGCTGGGGCGTCAAGGATCTGGATCGCAAATATGCACTTACCGATCTTGCCAGCGGCAGCGTGATGTTCGCGGCGACCGGTGTGACGGACGGCAGCCTGCTCAAGGGCGTGCGCCGTTTTGCCGGCGGTGCGCGCACCCATTCCATCGTAATGCGTTCCAAGAGCGGCACAGTCCGCTACATTGAGGCGGTTCATAATTTCGCCCGGCATCCGAAACTTGACCAACGTCCTATCCGCTGATCCCCGGACCGAGGACGAGGCCGCTAGCGGCCTCGTCCTCGGTGTCGAACGTTCTGTTGCCGGCCGGCGCTGGCTGTGGCGCCGCCAGCCGACCGTTACCAGCGAGCGCGAGGCGCTGGCTCTTTCCCAGCGTCATGATGTTCCGGGCGTCGTCGCCAGCATGATGGCGGCGCGCGGCATCGGCCTTGAAGAAGCCGAGAGCTTTCTCAATCCCACCCTGCGCGCCCTGATGCCGGACCCGAGCCGGCTCATCGACATGGACAAGGCAGCCGCCCGTCTTGCCGAAGCCGTCCGCCGCGGCGAGCGCATCGGCATTCTCGGCGACTATGATGTCGACGGCGCGACCTCGACAGCGCTGCTCAAGCGCTATTTCAGCGCCGTTGGCATCGAAGCTGACATCCATATTCCGGATCGCATCGAAGAAGGCTACGGCCCTAATCTGCCGGCCTTGCAGGGGCTCAAAAGCCGGGGCGCCGGGCTCTTCCTTACCGTCGACTGCGGCTCAACAGCCATTGAAGTGCTGGAAGCGGCGGCGGGCGAGGGGATGGAGATCATCGTCCTCGACCATCATGAGGTGGAAGCCGCGCTGCCGCGGGTCTTTGCCATCGTCAATCCCAACCGGCATGACGACACTTCCGGCCTTCGTTCTCTTTGTGCTGTGGGCGTCAGCTTCCTGACGCTGGTGGCGGTCAATCGCTGCCTGCGGCAGGCAGGCTTCTTTGCCGAAGGCCGCAGCGAACCCAATCTCATGGGCTGGCTCGACCTCGTCGCCCTTGGCACCGTGTGCGACGTCGTTCCGCTTCTGGGGCTCAACCGCGCGCTGGTGAGCCAGGGGCTGCGTGTGATCGCCGGCCGTGGCAACCCGGGCATGGCGGCGCTGGCCGATGTGGCGGGAGTGTCGGAAAAGCCGGGTGCCTACCATCTCGGCTTCATCCTTGGCCCCCGCGTCAATGCGGGCGGACGGGTAGGGCGCGCGGCCAGCGGATCGCGCCTTCTTAGCAGCGATGATCCTGTCGAAGTGCGGGCGCTGGCTGCTGAACTCGATGCCCTCAACGGCCAGCGCAAGGAAATCGAGCAGGCCGTGCTGGCCGAAGCACGGGAGCAGGCGGAAGCCGCCGAGACTGCTGCCCCGGACGTGCCGCTGGTCATTGTGTCCGGCGAGGCCTGGCATCCCGGCGTCATCGGCATCGTCGCCAGCCGGATCAAGGACCAGTCGGGCAAGCCGTCGCTCGCCATCGCCTTTGATGGCGAAACCGGCAAGGGGTCCGGGCGCTCCGTGCCGGGCGTTGATCTCGGCTCTGCCATTCTGGCCGCCCGCCAGGCCGGCCTGCTGATTGCCGGCGGCGGTCACGCGATGGCGGCGGGTCTGACCGTTGAACGGTCGCAGCTTCCGGCGCTGACAGTTTTTCTGGCCGAGCATCTTTCCCGCCAGCTTTCCGGCACGGTGCCGCAGCCTGGCATCGAGATCGACGGGGTGATCGGAGCGCAAGCGGCGACCATCGATCTTGCTAATACCCTGCAGCGGCTTGCCCCGTTCGGTACTGCCAACAGCGAGCCGCGTTTTGTGCTCTCCAACGCTCGCATCGTGGCGCCGGCCATCGTCGGCGGCAGCCATGTCCGCTGCATGATTGCCGATACGGCCAGCGGCGGCAGGCTGAAGGCGATTGCCTTCCGCTGTGCGGACAGCGATCTGGGGGCACGCCTGCTGGGGGCAAGCTCCGCTCCGGTCCATATCGCCGGGCATTTGCGCCTCGATAGCTGGAACGGTCGGGAGAGCGCCCAGTTCGTGATTGAGGACGTGGCGGAAGTGTGGGCCGGATCAACGCTTTAGCAGAAATCGAAAATAATTTGATTTTGCCTCTTGCACCCCCCGGCCTGCTCGGCTATTTAACCGCCACCCCAGCGACGGGGTAACAAAAAAGTCCTTATGTCCCCTTCGTCTAGAGGCCTAGGACACCGCCCTTTCACGGCGGCGACACGGGTTCGAATCCCGTAGGGGACGCCAAACAAAAAGGCCCTGCCGCAAGGCAGGGCTTTTTGCTTTTGTACCTTTTCCTTCGCCAGAACCGCACGCCGGCGCCCGAATATTGTCAGCGCCGGCTTTCTGCTAGACTACGTTCAATAATGATTTTTGCAGCTGGGGGCGGCATGCAGGTGGAAGGTCGATCGAGCCGAAGATTGGCGGCATTTCTGGGGGGCTCTGCCGTATTGTTTCTGCTCGCGCTGGCGTTTCCCGCTACAGCCGCTGAAACAGTGTCCCCGGCAGTCACGCCGCCCGCCCAGGTACAGCAACTCCTTCAGTTAATGAACGATCCCGTCGTTCAGCAATGGGCTGCTGGCCAGCACGACGGCGGCGCGCCGGTGGCCGCCACGGCATCAGGGACCGCGCCAGCCGTTCTGGGAACCGGCATGCCCGCCTCGATGGACCGGATGCTGGGCGATATCCGTGATCATCTGATCCGGCTTGCCGACGCGTTGCCTACCCTGTCGGATCAGATTGCGCATGCGCGAATGGTTCTGGCGCTCGAGGTGCAGGACCTCAAGGTTTCTCCTTGGGTGCTGATCCTGATCTTTCTTGGTTTCGGCGTTGCGGCGGACCTCGCTTTTCGTGTGCTCATGCACAAGGCGGGTTTTCTGCGCTGGCTTTTGACACTGCCTGTCGACACCGCATCGGGCCGGTTGCAGGCGGCTGCCATCCGCATGTGCTTCGGCTTTACCGTCATCGTCTGTTTTTCGCTGGCAACCGTCGGCGCCTTCCTGGCTTTCGACTGGCCGCCGCTGCTGCGCGAGATTGTGACCGGCAATCTGGCGGCACTGGTCTTCATCCGTATCTCTCTGATCATTGGACGCTTTGCGCTGGCGCCGGGGGCCGTGCGCTTCCGGCTCGTGCCGATGACGACGGCGGCCGCCTGGTTCTGGTTTGTGCGCTTTGGCCTGATAACGGGGCTTGCCGCTTTCGGCTGGGTGACGATCGAACTCCTGACCACGCTGGGGCTGTCGGAACCGGCGCAGGAGCTGCTTTTTTATCAGCTCGGCCTCATCCTGCTGCTGGTGGCTATCGAGGCGCTGTGGCGTCATCCGCCAGCCCGTGTGGCAGCGGTAACTCAGGATGAGGGAGCAGAGGCGGGGGGACGCCATCCGCGCCTCGTCCGGGCGCTGCTGACGCTTTACCTGTGCAGCTTGTGGCTGCTCTGGGTTTTGCAGGCGGAGCAGCTCTTCTGGCTGGCGGTTGTTGCCGTTGGCCTGCCGCTTGCCATTCGCGGGGTCAGCGCCAGTGTCGACCATGTGCTGCGGCCGCCGGAGGGCGAGGATGCCGAGGAGGCCTTCCGCTCCGTCGCCAAGGTTTGCCTTGACCGCGGTATTCGCACGCTTCTCATCGTCGGCGCGGCCATGCTGCTGGCCAATGCCTGGCACATCAACCTCAACAGCGTTGCGCTGGGGGACACCATTTCCACGCGGCTGATGCGCGGCGCGCTCAAGGCCGTTGTCATTCTGCTGGTGGCGGAATTTCTCTGGCAATTTCTGCGCGCGTTCATCGATGCGCGGCTCTCCGGTGCAGCTCTTGGCCTCGGCCGGCAGCCGGATAGCCCGGAGGCATTGGCAGACAAGGCCCGGCGCGATGCGCGCCTGCGCACGCTGCTGCCCATCCTGCGCAATATCCTTTTCGTGGTGATCTTCGTGATCTCGGCGCTCATGGTGCTCTCCTCCATGGGGATCGAGATCGCGCCGCTGATCGCGGGCGCTGGTGTCGTCGGCGTTGCCGTCGGTTTCGGTGCGCAGACGCTGGTGAAGGATGTCATCAGCGGCGTGTTCTTCCTGCTCGACGATGCTTTCCGCGTTGGCGAATACATTCAGAGCGGCAGCTACAAGGGAACCGTTGAGTCTTTCAGCCTGCGGTCCGTCAAGCTGCGCCATCACCGGGGGCCGCTTTATACCGTGCCGTTCGGTGAGCTGGGGGCGGTGCAGAACATGAGCCGCGACTGGGTCATCGAAAAGATGATGTTCGGCGTGACCTATGACACGGACCTTGAAAAGGCCCGTAAGATCATCAAGCAGGTCGGGCTGGAACTGGCGGCGGATCCCGAATTTGCGGCGCATATCCTTGAACCGTTGAAGATGCAGGGTGTCGAGCAGTTCGGTGATTATGCGATCCAGATCCGGGTCAAGATGACCACCAAACCGGGAGAGCAGTTCACCATTCGCCGCAAGGCGCTGGCGATGATCAAGAACGCCTTCAGCGCCAACGACATTCGCTTCGCCTTTCCTACCGTCCAGGTAGCCAGCAACGTCGCCTCCGCTGCGGATGGCGATACGATGGTTGCCGTTGCCAAGACGTCGCTCGATATCAACGCGCTCCATGCTGGCGAGGCTGGCAGCGCGGCCTGAAACAAAATCGCCGGCCCTTCGAAGGCCGGCGATTTCCTGGGGCTGTCAGAAGCAGCCGATGTCGTCAGAACGGATGGTACTGGAAGAGCCAGGTTTCCGTTGCCGGTTTGCCGTCCAGAGACAGGAAGAGGCGGATCTCTACCGGATCGGTGCCCTCTACGCCCGCAAGGTCAAACTGGGCCCGCCAGTGCCCGGCAACGCCGTCCGGCACGGCTTCCACCAGCTGGTAGTCGGTGAAAGTGCCCCGTGAGGTGGTCGCCTCGATCTTCGGCTTCACGCCGAACGGCACATCCGTCAGCGGACCGCCGAGGAATTCGACCATGAACTTGCGCACGCCCTTGGGGCGGGGCTGGCCGGGCTGGCCACCATTGCTGAGGCGGGTGGCCACGCAGCGCGCCAGCGGCGTCGGATCCGGCTCGTCCGCAGACCAGTAGAGCCGGTAGCCGTAGCTGAACTCGCTGCCCGGAGCCGGCGTTACTTCCGGCACCCACATGGCGACGATGTTGTCGTGAATTTCGTCATCGGTCGACAGCTCGATCAGCTGAACCGCGCCCTTGCCCCAGCTGCCCTTGGGCTCGACCCAGGCGCTCGGGCGGCGGTCATAATAGACGCCGTCCTGATAGTGGTCGAAATTGCGGTCACGCTGCAGCAGCCCGAAGCCGCGCGGGTTTTCGTCGCCGAAGGCGGAGGCGGTGATGTAGGGCGGGTTGTTGAGGGGGCGCCAGATATGCTCGCCCACGCCGGTGTAAAGCGCCAGCCCGTCGGAATCATGGATCTCCGGACGCCAGTCGATGGCCGTCGGTTTGGCAGTCTCGGAAAACCAGTACATTGAGGTCAGCGGCGCGATACCGAAACGGCTGATGGCGGCACGCGGGTAGAGTGTCACATCGATGTCCATCACTACACCCGCCGCGCGCGTCATCTCGAAGCGATAGGCACCGGTGATCGACGGGCTGTCCAGCAGGGCAAACAGCGTCAGGCTGTCGCTGCTGCCGTTTTCCGGTGTCTGGATGAAGATCTGGGTGAAGTCGGGGAATTCCTCGGCCTTGCCATAGACCGCAGTGTCGAGCGCCAGACCGCGGGCGGAAAGCCCGTACTGGTGCAGTTCGCCGATAGAGCGCAGGTAAGAAGCGCCGAGGAACGCGACCCAGTCATTCTTGCGCCAGTCGAGTTCGCCATCGCGCGGCTCCTGCACACGCAGGCCGGCAAAACCGGCACCTTCCGGCAGTTTGTGGGCCACGCTGTCGGCCGGCATCTTGAAATAATCGGACGAGTAGACGATCTCGCGCGCCATGCCGCCTTCCACCACATGCATCTGCACCGCCTTCTGGAAGAAGCGGCCGAGATGGAAGAAGGTGACGGGAAACTTGCCGGGCCCGTCCGCGAACACCGCAAGATCGGTGTCGTAGCTGATCTTGCCCCAGGCGTCGTAATCGATCTGCTGCAGGATTTCCGGATCGGGATGCGAAGGGCCAACATAGACGTCGCGCGACATCCGGGCGGCCATCTGCTTCAGCGTGTCGAACGAGAAGTCGAAGGCATCGCCAAACTTCAGGCCTTTTTCAGCCGCCAGGGCCGGCTGGCCGCCCCGCATGACGAGGCCAATGGCCGAGGTGGCAGCAACCGCCTTGAGAAGCGCGCGGCGGTCAAGAGTGGGGGACATTCGGGTGCTCCGGTTGAGCCTGAAGTTTTTCTGGAGGTCGGCCGGCCGCTCTCGGGCAGGCGCGCAAGATCTATACAAGGGCGGGGCTCTGTCAATCTGCCCGCATGAACGGGAAGTTACAGGGCCTTGAGGGATATCATAATCGCGCGGGCGTGGCGCCGTTGTGGCACAACGCGGCATGCCGGGGGCGGGTTCCTCCCGGGGCGGGAAGGCATCACGACACGGTAGCGCCGAGACTCGGGTGCGGGAGCGTGCTCGGGGCACCCTGACATAGGCTGATATGAAAATTTCCCGCTTCGCGCGAATCAGTGGGAGGCTAAAAACGCATCCCGCCATAGCGGATGGCATAAGGATGTATCGCAAAACGGACGGGAAAGCGTATGGCGGCCGGCTAAAAACAACCCCGACGGCGCCAATTAACACGGATTTAATGGCTGGCTGGCATGCAGTGTAAATGCGCCGTGCAGCAGAGGGGCGAGCATGCCATCCTGTCGCGGCCAGGCGTCGGCAATAACATGAGCCCGCGTCCCCTATGCATAGGGCATGGGGCGGGTGAACAGTGGGAAAGGGTTCGCGGCAATGGATACCTACAGCGCTGAACAGTCGTCGGAGATCACCGCCCGGTCGGCTGACTTGACTGCCGCACTGAACGAGATCGCGACGGAACTGGAAGGCCTGCGGAATGAGATCGACAAGGTCGGTACCGTTGCGCAGCAGATCGACGCCATCGCCAAGCAGACCAACCTGCTGGCGCTTAACGCCACCATCGAAGCCGCGCGTGCCGGTGAAGCTGGCCGCGGTTTCGCCGTTGTGGCAGGTGAGGTGAAGAACCTCTCCGGCCAGACTGCCGGCGCAACTTCCGAAATTTCTGCCGTGCTGGATTCCCTGCGCAAGCGTACCCGCCATCTGGAGACGCTGGCCCAGAAGGCGAACGGCAAGGTCTGATACGGGCTCCGGCGCGCTTCAGGGCCGGCTGTTTCGATACAATTCCACCCGATGCGTTTCGCAACCGGGCTGATATAAGGCGCAGCAGGCGGGACAATCTTGTCCCGCCTGTTTTGTATCGTGCCCCGCAAGATCGAGAAGGCACGGGCTAACAGTGTGTCCGGGTGGAACGGCGAGATGATTTTTACGGTCGTAGCGGCGCTCGGCGCAGCGCTTTGCTGGGCTGTTGGCGGCATGATTTCAGTCGAGCCGTCACGGGTTCTGGGGGCTCTTGCCTTCAACCGGCTGCGCATGAGCATCGTCACGGCGATGTTGTGGCTGATGGCGCTCCTGACCGGTGCCTGGCACGCGCTGCGGCCAGAGATGTTCGGTGCGCTGGTGCTCTCCGGTGTTGTGGGCATCCTTCTGGGCGATACCCTGCTTTTTGCCGGCCTGCGCCGGGTGGGGCCGCGGCGCAATGCTGTGGTTTTCGCCACCAACGCGCCGATGACGGTGCTGCTGGCGTGGCTCTTTCTGGGCGATACGCTGGCGCCCGTGGCTGCCGGCGGCTGCCTTCTGGTCACCATCGGCGTCGTCATCGCCATTCTGTTCGGCAAGCGCCGGGCGCAGATCCATCAGTGGGAGGCCGTGCAGGGGCCGTTGTGGCAGGGGATTGCCTTTGGCCTTGCCGCCGCGCTGTGCCAGGCGCTTGGCGTGCTGATCGCCAAGCCGGTAATGCAGCATGGCGTCGATCCGGTTGCGGCCTCTGCGGTACGCACGGCGGTTTCGGCGGTTGTGCTGACGCTCTGGTTCCTGCTGCCCGCCAGCCGGCGTTATGCCGGGCCGAAACTCAACTGGCGGCTGGTAGGGCGCGTGGCGCTCAGCGGCGCCATCGGCATGGCGCTCGGCATGACACTGCTTTTGCAGGCACTGGCAACCGGCGAAGCGGGGCTGGTGGCGACCCTTTCCGCCACCTCGCCAATTCTGGTGCTGCCGGTGCTGTGGGCTGTAACCCGCGAACGCCCCGCCGGCTGGGCATGGCTGGGGGCGGCGCTTGCTGTGGCTGGCACCAGCTGCCTGTTCATTGCCTAAGCGATAAGAGGCTAGGTCACGATCCTGATCGGATCACCTACCGCAAGTCCGGCCAGATCACCAGCCCGCCCCTGATTGACGGCGATTTCAGCCAGTCCATTGGAGTTGCCGTACCAGAAAGCCTCGCCCTGCGGCACGGACGAGAAAGTATGCGCCGGGGGCAGGAACTTGCCGCCGGCAATCAGCCGGGCGCCGGCCGGCACGGTATGTGTCCGCAATCCGGTCATCACGTTTCCGTAATGATCGTGATAGATAACCTCCGCCAGATCGTCCGGCCAGTCCGGACGGTCGAGTGTCGCCGGATCGATCTCGCTGCGTTCGAAGGGCATCTTTGTCGCCAAACGGGCCGCGATGGGGGCGAACAGGTCACGGCCGTGGAAGCTGACGGACATCCCCGGCGGCTGCCAGTCGATGCGCCAGGCCCGGCAGGCATCGGCACGGCGGATGATCTGGCTGAAAAGACCATTGTCCGGACCGACAAAAAACCGGCTGTCTGCTTCGACCGCCACCGGGGCCCGGCTGCTGCCAACCCCCGGATCGACCACACATAAAAAGGTGCTGTCGGCTGGCTGGAAGGGGGCATAGGCGCCAAGAAGATAGGCGGCAGCCTTGTGGTTGAAGGCGGGAATATCGGCAAAAAGGTCGATGACCGGCACGCCGGGCGCCGCGGCAGCCAGCACGGCCTTCATCTGGCCGGTGTAGGGCCCGGCAAGGCCAAAATCGGTAGCAATGAAAATCATGATGAACCCGTTATGATCTGGTGCCGTTGAAACTTCAATCGACGTTTCACGCGATTTCAGGTGCGGAGCCCACCGCCATTGACATGCAGGCTCGCGATGGCGAGAGCGTCTTTCAGCTCCGGCATGGCCGCTTCCATCGCGGCCTCTCCCAGATCGATCAGCTCGCTTGCCCGCTGGAATTCCAGCATGCCGATATGGCCGACACGCGGGGTCACATGCACGTCCGGCGGTTCGCCGGCAAGGCGGGAGCGGGCGATACGGTCCTGCACGATGGCAAGGGCGGAAACCATGGTGCCGAACATGCTGGGGCTGCCGGCAGGCCGGCCGAAGATACGCTTGGTCAGCCAGTCCATACGCGAGCCTGACCCGGGCGTCGCTCCCTTGTCGAGTTCATCCAGCAGATCGAACCCGGCCGCGCGCGGCACGCTGTTGCCGATCTGGGTGCGGCCGATCATGTCGGCGCCGAGGTTGCAGGCGATGATGACCTGCGCGCCAAGCGCGCGGCAGACGGAAACCGGGATCGGGTTGACGAGGGCACCATCGACCAGCCAGCGGTCCTGCAACGCCACCGGGGGAAAGATGCCGGGCAGGGCATAGGAAGCCGCCATGGCGTCTACAAGATCGCCCTCCCGCAACCACACCTCGTGGCCGGTGGTCAGGTCTGTCGCCATCAGCCGCAGCGGCTTGGACACATCCTCGATACGGGTCTGGCCGAGGTTGTTGCGCAACTCCTGTTTCAGCTTGCCGCCGCCGATGATGCCGCCGGAAGAAACCCGGAAATCGAGATAGCTGATGACGCGCCAGGTGGTGAGGCTACGGGCCCATTTTTCAAGATCATCCAGCTTGCCGGTGAGGTGGCAGCCCGCGACCACGGAACCGATGGAGGTGCCGGCAACGATGTCGGGCTCTATCCCGGCGCGCTTCAGCGATCTGAGGATGCCGATATGTGCCCACCCGCGCGCAACGCCCGCGCCGAGAGCCAGTCCGAGGCTTGGCTTCGATTTCATGCCGGCGTCTCCCTTCACCTGTCATTTGTCTTCTTTTCAATGGTATAAAGCGCCCAAGAGGGCCATATCGCAAGCCGTGCATCGGCGTAGCATCGCCCCGGTATCGATTGGCAAAACAGCGGCAAGGACGGGTAGCGGGCAATGAAGACTGTGCTGGTTGTGGAGAATGCCCCCACGGCACCCCTTGCGCATTTTGCCCCTGTCCTGACCCGGCGCAATGTCACGGCGGTCCGGGTGTCGCCCGCCGAATTGCTGGCCGGAAAGTATGGCGTTGCGGGCTTCGACGGGCTCATTGTGCTGGGCGGCCCGCAGGACTCCTATGACGATGAGAATTTCCCGGCTGCTGCGCTGGAGATGGCGCTGGTGCGCGAGTTCGATGGTGCCGGCAAACCGGTGCTGGGCATCTGCCTTGGCGCTCAGGTGATGGCGCGGGCTTTTGGCGGGCAGAGTTTCCGCCATCCTGCTGGCCTCGAATGGGGTTATGTGCCGTTGCGGCAAACGGACGCGGGATTGCAGGACCCGTTGATTGCCGGGCTGGAGAGGGCTCCGGTACTGGAATCTCATCAGGACACCATGTCGCTGCCACCGCAGGCGGTATTGCTGGCCGGCAGCCGCCATACGCCGGTCCAGATCTGGCGACACGGTAACCGGAGTTATGCCTTTCAGTGCCATATCGAGGCCGGAGAGGCCGAGGCGCGGCTCTGGTTCGACAAATGGTATGGCAGCCGGCCGGAACGGGCAGGGGTTGGCGCCGTGCTGGAAGCCGATCTCAGCCGTTATGCGCAGGCGGCGCGTGACTATGGTGCGCAGGTGCTTGGCCGCTGGCTCGATCTGGCGGCATCGTGAGAACATCAGGTTTCAGGAGAGAGCAGAGATGCAGGCTGTAAAGGCCAGGGGACAAGGCGGTTTGCGAGTGCTGATGATGGTGCTGGCGCTGATGATCGGCGCCGGGCTTGCCCTGGTTTCCCCGCGGGCGGAGGCAGCCAAGAGCGCCGAGCTCATCATCGCGATGAAATCGGGCCGTCAGGCGAAGATTACGGCCGAGGTGGTGGATACCCCGGCCTCGCGCGAGCAGGGGCTGATGTTCCGTGATCATCTGGCGCTGGATGGCGGCATGCTCTTCGTCTTCGACCGTCAGGCGGAAGTGCAGTTCTGGATGCGCAACACGCTGATCCCGCTCGATATGCTCTTCATCGATTCCGCCGGGGTCATCCGGCACATCCATGAGCGCGCCATCCCGCATGACGAAACGCCGATCTCCTCGCAGGTGCCTGTGCGTTACGTACTGGAGGTCAATGGCGGGGTCACGGCGATGCTGGGGGTGCATGAAGGCGACCATGTCGCCATCGTCGGCGGTGTCAGACAGACCCAGTAGCTCGCCTGCAAAGGCGCCGTTTCTCCATAACGCGGTGGAATAGCACCGGATTTGCTCCGGCATGCGGCGATAGCTTGAAGCCGCCGGAGAGTTTGGTGTAAGGGATGCCCACGGTCGGGGCGTAGCGCAGCCTGGTAGCGCGGCAGTTTTGGGTACTGCAGGCCCCCAGTTCGAATCTGGGCGTCCCGACCATCTGGAATTTTTCGGTGGAATTCAGCGATTTGGCGCTATGCTTGCCGTTAGCTGGTTTCTCCCCCGCAGACCTTAATCCGGATGGATGCTTGATGAAGGCCACGATCTACCGCCCCGCTCGCAACGCCATGCAGTCCGCCCTCGGCAAGACCAAGGAGTGGGTGCTGGAGTATGAGAACGCCACCGCCCGCACGCCGGAGCCGCTGATGGGTTGGGTGAGTGCCGGCGACACCAATGGCCAGGTGCGCATCAAGTTCGAAACGCTGGAAGAGGCTGTCGCCTTCGCGCAGAAGAAGGGCCTCGAATACACCGTCCAGATCCCGCATCAGCGCAAGGTTCGTCCGAACAACTACGCCATGAACTTCCGTCCGGACCTTACCCGTCCTAACCCCTGACGGCAGTTTCCCCGCGAGCTGGCAAAGCGCCCGTAGCTCAACCGGATAGAGCAGCCGCCTTCTAAGCGGCCGGTTGCAGGTTCGATTCCTGCCGGGCGCGCCATCTTCACGATTCAGCAAAAGGCACCTCTTCGCGGGTGCCTTTTGCATTTAACGGCCAGCAATATAAGCGTTTCTTGCGGGACAAGCAGGCCCGTCCGGGTGTTATCGTGCCGGGCAACAGCGCAGGCTGCTGACCGTCAATCCATCAGGCCGGACCCCGTCTTCATGCAAACTTCAGAACACTCTGCGCTCGTCGGGATGCTCATCGCGGCCCGCCAGGATCGTCAACCGCTCGAGATCCCGTCTGATGACGCGTTGCCGGCAACCGTTGCCGAGGCCTATGCCATCCAGGACCGGATTGTCACACGCCTTGGCGGGCATTCAGCGTGGAAGGTGGGGCCGACAGGCGTCGGGGGTGATGAGCCGCGCTGTGCGGCGCTGCTGCGCCGGGATTTTTCGATGTCGCCTGCGGACCTGTCAGGCGCTCCCTTTGTCAGCCGCCCGCTTGTGGAGGCGGAGATCGCGGTGCGTTTCAGCCGGGATATTCCAGCCGGCGCCGCACCGGTCGATGCCGATACCGTTATCGGGGCTATCGGCTCGGTTCATTGTGCACTGGAAGTTCTGTCTTCCCGGTTCCGCGACCGACGGGCGATGCCGGCGCTGCTTTCCCTTGCCGATTTGCAGAATAACGCGGCCGTCGTTCTTGGGGATGGCATCGAGAACTGGCAGTCGCTCGAGTTTGCCGATGTTGCTTTCGAGCTGAATTTCGATGGCGGAGAGACCTTGCGGGGGCCGGGCGGCCCGTCGACTGCAGAGGTGATCGACACATTGGTCTGGCTTGCCAATCATGCTGCCGGGCGAGGGCTGGCCATTCGGGCCGGCCATGTCGTCATCACCGGGGCGCGGACTCCGGCTACCGAACTGCCCGGGCATGTTCGCAAGGTAACCGCGCAGGCAAGCGGCATCGGGGCCGTCAGCGCGATATTCTAGGCGCACTGCTTCCCAAGTTTTCAACTATCCGAGCGGTGAGCTTGAGGTCTGCCACCAGTTCCGCCCATACTACGCTTCAAAAGTGTCAAACCCGGCGCCTGCGGTAACTGAACGGCCGGCGCCCCGTGAACCGGGCACAGGAGCTTGATGGGCGAAGACCTTCAGCCAGCAGTCCCTTTCTCCACGGAACAGGAGCTGCTTTCCTATGTCGCCGATCAGACGGACCGCGTCATCGTGGTGTCTGATCCTGCCGGTCGCGCACTCTATGTGAACCGGGCCTTCACCACGCTGTTCGGCTACGGCCAGGGCGATGTGCTCGGCCGCGCCGCGCCCGATCTGGTGCTCGATGACAAGGAGAATGGCGACGAACTGGAGCGGCTCGGCGCGGCAATCGCTGCAGGAGAGCGATACCAGGGAAAGATGCTGGCATCGACAAGGTCCGGCAGGAAACTCTGGGTCTCGATGAGTCAGGTGCCGGTGTTCACATCCGGCGGAGCGCTCCGATGCTGGGGCACGCTCTACGATGATGTCACCCACCGCAAGCAGCTCCAGCTGCTTCAGCACAAGGTGCTTGCTGCGGTCGTCCGCGACGTCGATCTGCTGGCCGTGTGGGATATCCTGTGCCGGGAGGTGGAAGCGATCGCGCCCGAGGTCGTGTGTTCCGTCGTCCATGTGGACGAGCGGGGCTTTATCGACATGATGGTCGGGCCCAGCCTCTCGCCGCGGATGCGCAGCGCCTATCTGGGGCTGGGGGTAGGGGTCAATGTCGGCTCCTGCGGCACGGCCGTTGCCACAGGCCTGCCGGTCCTGTCCCGGGATATCGCGAACGATCCGAAATGGCAGGATTTCAAGGAGTTTCCATTGTCCGAGGGGTTGCTGGCCTGCTGGTCGAGCCCGATCATGATGGGCAGCGGCAGGGCGGCGGGAGCCTTTGCTTTCTACTACCGCAGTATCCGCGGACCCTCGGCGCGTCACACGGAAATAGTCGAGGCCTGTGTTGATCTTTGTGCGCTTGCTATTGAGCGCAGTGAAAGCAGCAGCCACATCCGCCGCCTGGCTCATTATGACCCGCTGACGGGTCTGCCGAACCGCACCTTTTTCCGGCAGCAGATGGACGAAGCGCTCGGCCGGATGAACGCCGGCGAGACGGCAGCGGTGTTCTATCTCGATCTCAGCCGCCTGCGGCAGGTGAATGAAGCGCTCGGCCATGACGCGGGCGATGAGCTGTTGCTGGGGGCCTGCGAGCGGCTACGGCACTTCGCGGGCACGGACGGTCTGGTTGGCCGGCTGGGCGGTGAAGAGCTTTTGCTCCTGCGGCCGGGGATGGATGAAGTTTCAAGCGCCGATCTGGCGACTGCACTCCTTGCTGCGTTCGAGGAGCCGGTCGTTAGCGGTGAGTTCTCCCTCAGCCTTGCGATTACCATCGGGATCAGCCTCTTCCCGGCGGATGGGGCCAGCGCGACGATCCTTATCCGGCAGGCGGGACTTGCCCTTAACGAGGCGCGGCGCCTCGGCCAGCCCGGTTTCCGGTTTTTCAATGCAGAAGCCAGTCTGCTGGCGGAAGAGCGGCTGAAGCTCGAGGGCGCTCTGCATGACGCGCTGCTGGGCAACAAACTTGAGCTGTACTACCAGCCGCAGATCGGCCTGTCGGATGGGAAGCTGCACGGGGTAGAAGCGCTTGCCCGCTGGAAACACCCGTCTCTGGGCCCGGTCTCGCCGGCCGAATTCGTTCCTCTGGCCGAGGTGGCAGGGCTCGGAGAAACCTTCGGGAAATGGGCGCTGCGCACCGCCTGCCGGCAGTTGGGGGCATGGCGCGATGCAGGGCTGGATGTTCCCTGTGTCTCCGTCAATCTGTCTCCGCAGAATTTCCGCAGTCCCGATCTGGCACGGCTGGTGGAAGAGACCTTGCGGGAAAATCACCTGCCGCCTCAGGCTCTTACGCTGGAAATTACAGAAAGCGCGATGATGGACCACAGCGGCGCTACGCGCGGCAATGTCGACGCCATCGCGGCTCTGGGCGTGCAGCTTTCGGTGGATGATTTCGGAACCGGTTACTCCAGCCTCAGCCTCATTTCGCGGCTTCCAATCAAGGAACTCAAGATCGACCGCAGCTTTGTGTTCGATCTGGAAGAGAGTTCCGCCTCCCGCGCCATCGCTTCCTCGGTGATCGGGATCGGAGACAGCCTCGGTCTCACGATCGTCGCCGAAGGTGTTGAAAACCGGAAACAATGTGAATTTCTTGAAGCCCATGGCTGTGAGGTTGTGCAGGGTTATCTGCTGTCGCCCCCCGTTCCGGCCGACGAACTGGAGCATTGGCTGCGCGATGAGGACGGGACTTTTTCCCGCTTCGCCGTCGAGCGAGAGAAAGCCGCCGATCTTTTCGGGCTTGCCGACGCCACCTCCTGCGACCCCTGAGGGGGAAGCTTCTCTGGTCGTTACGCCAGCTTCAGAGCGCCTGGGGCTCCTCTACCGGTGTTTCCGGGATCGCCAGCGGCGGCAGGAAGAAGAGACGGACGGAGATGAGGAACGCGGCAAGGATCGCACCGCCGCTCACCGCTACCACGCCGGCCCACCCCATGCCCGTCCAGGCGAAACCACCCGCCGTGCCGAGGATGCTGGAGCCGGCATAATAGAAAAAGAGATAGAGGGCGGAAGCCTGTGCCCTTGCGCTGCGGGCGCGCCGCCCAACCCAGCTGCTGGCAATCGAATGGCCGCCGAAGAAGCCGAAGGTGGTCACCGCAAGCCCGGCGATGACGGTGGTCACATGCGGCAGGCAGGTGAGCGCCAGGCCAAGCGCCATCACCAGCGTCATCAGCCACAGTACCTTGCGCCGTCCGAGCCGGCCGGCCAGCGCCCCCATCCAGGCCGAGCTGCCGGTGCCCACCAGATAAATGACGAAGATGAAGGAAACGGCAGTCTGGCTGAGGCTGTAGGGCGCCTGTGTCAGGCGGAAGCCGGTATAGTTATAGAGTGTGACGAAGGCGCCCATCAGCAGCAGCGCTTCGGCAAAAAGCAGCCGCAACCCCCTGTCCCGGAACGAGGCGCCGACGGCCGCAAGAAAAGCTCCGGCATTCATGCGCTGGCGGTGGGAATGCCGGGGAGGAGGCAACAGCCACCAGAAGGCGGCGCAATTGACCAGCACCAGCAGGCCGAGCGCGCCGAGTGCAAACCGCCATGAGATATAGTCGGAGAGAATGCCGATCAGCAGGCGGCCCGCCATGCCGCCGATGGCATTGCCGCCTATATAAAGCCCCATGCTGAAGCCGAAGGCTTCGGGCGCCATCTCCTCCGAGAGGTAGACCATGGCGACAGCCGGCACGCCGCTGAGGCTGAGGCCGAGCAGGGCGCGCAGGGCCACAATGCTGCCCCAGTGCGGAATGAAGGCGATGGCGAGCCCGATAAGACCGGAGAGCAGCAGGCAGACCGTCATCAGTTCGCGCCGGCCCCAGCGATCGGCAAGCCAGCTGGCGAGCACCATGGCAAAGGCGAGAACGCCGGTGGTTACCGAAAGGGAAAGCGAGCTCTGGCCGGCGTTGAGCGCAAATTCGGCAGAAAACACCGGCAACAGCGGCTGCACGGAGTAGAGCAGCGCGAACACGGAGAAGGCAGAAAGAAAGAGGGCAATGTTGGCGCGCCAGAAGGCGGGGCTCGATTGCGTGATGCGCATTTCCGGCGGACTGCCCGAGATATTTTGAAAAAATTGCCGCAAGGAGCCCAAAAGCGCCCCTTGCGGCTCTGCCATCTGCCCGGATCAGGGCAGGGCGGCGGTCACGATGAATTCGACCTTGTAGTCCGGCGTCGCCAGCTTGGCTTCGCCGGTGGCGCGGGCCGGGGTATGACCAGGGGCCACCCAGCTTTCCCACACCACATTCATCGCATCGAAATCCTTGATATCGGCAAGCCAGATGATGGTTTGCAGGATGCGCGTCTTGTCGGTGCCAGCTTCGGCCAGCAGGCGATCGACTTCCGCCAGCGCGGACTTGGCCTGCGCGGTGATATCGCCGGCAGGGTCGCCGACCTGGCCAGCGAGATAGACGGTGCCGTTATGGATGACGGCTTCGCTCATGCGCTTGCCGGTGCCGAGACGGGTGATGCTCATCGGGATTCTGTTCCGGTTGGTTGACCAAGGTTCGAAAGGGGCCTTTCAGCGCCCGTAGAGGTCCTCGGGGGCGATCAGCGGCTCATCGAGCGTGTGCCAGTCGCCCTTGCGTGCTTCACGATAAAAGCAGGACCGGCGACCGGTATGACAGGCCGGGCCGGTCTGGTCCACCAGCAGCAGCAGGGCGTCGCCATCGCAATCGAGGCGTACGGCCTTCAGCTTCTGCACCTGGCCCGATGTCTCGCCCTTGCGCCAGAAGGTGCCACGCGAGCGCGACCAGTAACAGACATGGCCTGTTTCCAGCGTTTCCGCCAGCGACTGGCGGTTCATCCATGCCATCATCAGCACTTCACCGCTGTCATGCTGCTGGGCGATGGCCGGGACCAGCCCATCGCTGTTGAACCGTACTTCGTCGAGAAAGGTCATGTCCGTTGTCATCGGCTTTCCGTCCATTTGCGCGCGGCGGTGGCTTTAGCTGGCCGCCGCGCAAGGACGCACCTCCAGGCCCGCCAAGTCAAGCGATGCGCCGGGTGAATTCGCGCCCGCAGCATTCATCGACGTATCGCCTGCCGGAGTGTGCCACCGGAGCAGATTCGTATTTCCAGATTGAAACCGCGTTCAATCTGGCAGCTGCCATTTATCGCGGTCCATTCGACTGTTTGCGGAGCAATCCGGACTGGATGCTTTGCAGGCGCCACGAGCCACGTCAGCCGGAACGGTGGGTGCATCTAAAGTGTTTAAAATGCGCGATTTTTGCGGCGTTGGGCCACATTGATGCCACCTGCCAGCAGGGCAAACGGGGATATTTGCTCATTATGCAGGCGTAAATGCGTAAATTTTAATCTTTGCACCAGTCTTGAGCAGGGCGATTTGCTGTGGTAGGCGAAATGTATCGCGACATTAGCCGCCGCTCTTCAGGGGCGGCACGAATGTTGCGGTGCCCCAAGAGCGACAAGCTCCATAAAGCCGGACAAGTAACGACCGGCACTCCGTCTGTCACAGGGAAGGTCTACAGATGAAGAAGTTTGGATTGGCGGTTCTGGCCGCCTCAGCCATGGCCATCGGCGCCGGTGCAGCTCACGCTGGCACCACGCTTGATGCCATCAAGTCCCGTGGTTCGCTCAAGTGCGGCGTTTCCACCGGTCTTGCCGGTTTCTCGATCGCCGACAGCCAGGGCAAGTGGACCGGCATCGACGTTGACTACTGCCGTGCTCTCGCCACCGCCATTTTCGGCGATGCCAGCAAGGTTGAATTCTCCCCGCTGACCGCCCAGCAGCGCTTCACCGCCCTGCAGTCCGGTGAGATCGACGTTCTGTCGCGCAACACCACCTGGACGATCACCCGCGACGCCTCTCTGGGCCTCGAGTTCGCCGGCGTGAACTTCTATGACGGCCAGGGCTTCCTCGTGAAGAAGAGCCTCGGTGTGGAAAGCGCCAAGCAGCTCGACGGCGCCACCGTCTGCATCCAGCCGGGCACGACCACCGAGCTGAACCTCGCGGACTATTTCCGCGCCAACAACATGAGCTTCAAGCCGTTCGTTGCCGAAACCGACAACGTTGCCGCTGAAGCCCTGCAGGCTGGCTCCTGCGACGTGTACACCACCGACCGTTCCGGTCTGGCGGCGACCCGCGCTTCCCAGCTCGCCAACCCGGCTGACTACGTGATCCTTCCGGAAGTTATTTCCAAGGAGCCGCTCGGCCCGGTCGTTCGTCGTGGTGATGACGACTTCTTCACCATCGCCAAGTGGACGATGTACGCTCTGCTGGAAACGGAAGAGTTCGGCATCAACTCCAAGAACGTCGATGAGATGGCGAAGTCCACCAACCCGGGCATCCAGCGTCTGCTGGGCGTGACCGACCAGATCGGTTCCAAGGTTCTCGGTGTTGACGACAAGTGGGTCTACAACATCATCAAGCAGGTCGGTAACTACGGCGAGATGTACGAGCGCGATATCGTGCCGATCGGTCTCGACAAGCGTGGCGTGAACGATCTGTGGACCAAGGGTGGTCTGATGTACGCTCCGCCGATCCGCTAAGGATTGGTCAGGCAGGCCGGGGCGGGGAAACCCGCCCCGGCTTCTTCTTATCCGCGTTTTCGTCTAGCGCACAGAACAGGAAGGCCACATGGCGGGCAAAACTTCCCAGTCTGAGGGCGCCTCGCGTACAGTCAGCGACGTCCTTCACAACGAGACGTTCCGCGCCATTCTCGCCCAGGTCATTCTGGTTGGGGCGGTCGTCCTGGCTGCCTGGTATCTGGTGTCCAACACACTGGATAACCTCGCGGCGCGTCAGATCAGTACCGGTTTCGGTTATCTGACCAAAAATGCCGGCTTCGAAATTTCCGACAAGTTCATCAGCGTCTCTGCTGCCAATTCCTATGGCCGTGCGCTGCTTGCCGGTTTGGTGAACACGCTTGTCGTGTCCCTTATCTCCATCGTTCTGGCATCTCTTTTTGGCACCATCGTCGGCATCTCGCGCCTGTCGAAGAACTGGCTGGTAGCGAAACTAGCGCTCACCTATGTCGAAGGTGTCCGCAACATTCCGCTGCTGCTTCAGCTGATCTTCTGGTGGAAGGTGATCACGGCTATCGCGCCGCAGCCGCGGGATGCGCTCCAGATCCTGCCGGAGGTGTTTTTCTCCAACCGCGGACTCAACTTTCCGCTGATGTCGCCGGACCCCGTCTGGGGCTGGGTATGGCTTGGCCTGCTCGTCGGCATCATCGGTGCGGTGTTTATCTGGCGGTGGGCCAACAAGGTGCAGGCCAGGACCGGCAAGCGCCCCGGCAGCATACCGCTCTATCTGGCTTCCATCATCGGCGTGCCGGTGCTGGTCTGGCTGGTGGGCGGTGCCCCGACGGGTGTTGACGCCCCGGTTCTCGGCCGTTTCAGCCTCACCGGCGGCGGTTCGGTGTCCACGGCCCTTCTGGCCATGATCGTCGGCCTGACCTTCTATACCAGCACCTTCATTGCGGAAATCGTGCGTTCCGGTATCCAGGCGGTCAGCCATGGCCAGACGGAAGCCGGTGATGCGCTCGGGCTCAGCCGCCGTCAGGTGCTGCGTCTGGTGGTGCTGCCTCAGGCGCTGCGCGTCATCATCCCGCCGATGACGAGCCAGTACCTCAACATCACCAAGAACAGCTCACTCGGCGTTGCCATCGGCTACCAGGAAATCGCCAGCATCACCAACACCACGCTGAACCAGACCGGCCAGGCCATCGAAGCCATCGCGCTCATGATGGTGGTCTATCTGTCCGTCAGCCTGACGTTGTCGCTGCTGATGAACTGGTACAACCATCAAATCAAGCTGGTGGAGCGCTGAGATCATGGCAACGACTGCAAATTCGAAAGCCAAGCTCCCACCGTCTTCTCCGGTCCGTCCCAACCCGGGCAAGGCCAGTGTCGGCGCTATTGGCTGGATGCGGCAGAACCTGTTCAACAGCTGGTTCAACACACTGCTGACGCTGCTGATCGCAGTGATCGTCCTGCGTGTTGTGCCGGGCGCTGTCGAATGGCTTATCATCAACGCCAGCTTCGGCCCGTCGACGTCGGAAGAATGCCGCGTCGTCGCGCTTCAGGACCATGGTGCCTGCTGGGGATCGCTCTGGGAGAAGGGACGTTTCATTCTCTTCGGCCAGTTCCCCTATGAGGACCAGTGGCGTGCGGCGATTGCCTGCCTCGCCATCACCGGTGCCATGATCATCAGCGGCTTCCGCTTCATGTGGCGTCCGCGCCTCATCGCGGTGTGGGCCGTTGCGCTCTTCCTCTTCTTCTGGATGATGGGCGGTGGTCTTGGTCTTCCCGACGTGCCGACCAACTTCTGGAACGGTCTGCCGCTGACTCTGATGCTCGCCGTGTTCGGATCGATCTGCTCGTTCCCGATCGCGGTGCTGGTGGCTCTTGGCCGGCGTTCCTCGCTGCCCTTCATCAAGGTCTTCTGCGTGCTCTATGTCGAGCTGATCCGCGGCGTGCCGCTGATCACCGTGCTCTTCATGGCAAGTTTCATGTTCCCGCTCTTCCTGCCGGAAGGCGTGAGCATCAACAATCTGCTGCGCGCGCAGATCGGCATCATCCTCTTCACCGCGGCCTATCTGGCCGAGGTGGTTCGTGGTGGCCTGCAGGCCATTCCGAAGGGGCAGTATGAAGCGGCCGATGCACTGGGTCTGGGTTACTGGAAGAAGATGATGCTCATCATCCTTCCGCAGGCCCTGAAGATCTGTATCCCGCCGATCGTGAATTCGATCATTTCGATGTTCAAGGACACCTCGCTGGTCCTCATCATCGGCCTGTTCGACATTCTGGCGCTCGCCAAGGCATCCCATCAGGACCCGCCCTGGGCGCTCTATTTCGGCGAGTTCTACATCTTCGTCGCCTTAATCTACTTCTGCTACTGCTTCAGCATGTCCAAATACAGCCAGTGGCTGGAGCGCAAGCTGAACCGTGGCAACAAGCATTGACCGCCGGCCTTGAAACCGGCGCTCAAGGGAGACAGACAAGACATGGCTGAGGACAACACTCCCGCCGTTCTCCTGAAGAACCTCAACAAGTGGTACGGCGAGTTCCACGTTCTGCGGAACATCAACCTCTCCGTTAAGCGCGGCGAAAAGATCGTGGTTTGCGGCCCTTCGGGCTCGGGCAAATCCACCATGATCCGCTGCATCAACCGCCTTGAGGAACATCAGGAAGGCTCGATCACCGTCGACGGGATCGAACTGACCGACAACCTCAAGAACATCGATGCCGTGCGCGCCGAAGTCGGCATGGTGTTCCAGCACTTCAATCTTTTCCCGCATCTCACGGTGCTGGAAAACTGCACGCTGGCACCCATATGGGTGAAGAAGATGCCGCGCAAGGAGGCCGAGGAGAAGGCGATGTACTTCCTCGACCGCGTGCGTATTGCCAACCAGGCCCACAAGTATCCGGGCCAGGTTTCCGGCGGCCAGCAGCAGCGCGTGGCGATTGCCCGCTCGCTGTGCATGAGCCCGCGCATCATGCTGTTCGATGAGCCGACCTCCGCCCTTGACCCCGAAATGGTCAAGGAGGTGCTGGACACCATGGTGATGCTTGCCAAGGAAGGCATGACCATGCTCTGCGTGACCCATGAAATGGGCTTCGCCAAGGCTGTCGCCGACCGCGTCATCTTCATGGACAAGGGCGAAATCGTGGAAGAGAACGAACCCGAAGAGTTCTTCTCCAACCCGCAGAGCCCGCGTACCCGCACCTTCCTGGAGCAGATCCTCTAAATCTGCTTTGAGGTGTTGTTACAAAAGGCCTCGCACCCTCCCGGTGCGGGGCTTTTTTTGTTATCCGGCTGCCAGCCCTTCAACAGGGGGGAGGGCCGTCTGGAACCGCTACCGCAGTGCAACCGTTAACTCGCTGGAGGCGCGCGGGTTCTGGCATCCGCTTGGCCATCACGGGCGGGAGTGCGGCAGATGCGGAAAGAGGCGGTGAGGGCGCAAGAAGCGGGTGAAGAGCTGCCGGAAGCGCAACCGGGATATCATGCTGCCTTCGCCGCGAATGCTCCGCGCGCACCGGTCCATGCCCTGCTGCGGCCGGGTAGCACTGTCTGGCGCACGGCACGGGCGCATCGGGCTTCCGTGCTCGTGGATGCTGCCGGCTACTACGCCGCCCTGCGTTCCGCCATGCTGGCTGCCCGCTCCAGCATAGACATCGTTGGATGGGACCTCGACAGCCGTACACCGCTGGTCGGGGAAAGCGGCCGGCCGGATGATGATCTGCCGGTGACGCTGGCGGCTTTCCTCTCGGCGCTGGTGCGCCGCAATCCCGCGCTGCGCGTGCGCCTGCTGCTCTGGGACTATTCGCTCATTTACGCGCTCGAGCGCGAGCTGGCGCCGTTCTATTCCTTCAACTGGCGCACCCCGAAGCAGATAGAAATCTGCCTGGACGACAGCGCCCCGCTGGGGGGCTCGCAGCACCAGAAGCTGGTCGTGATCGACAACCGTATCGCCTTCTGCGGCGGGCTCGACATCACCAGCCGCCGGTGGGATACGCCGCACCACAAGCCGGATGATCCGCGCCGGACAGATCCGCGCGGTGCCAGTTATCCGCCGTTCCATGATCTGCAAATGATGGTCGACGGGCCAGCCGCAGCGGCACTGGGCGATCTTGTGCGTCAGCGCTGGCGGTGGGCCGCCTGTGAGCAACTGAAGCCGCCGGCGGGCGCCGGGGCGGCTGCCGACGGCTGGCCGGCCGCGGTCACACCGGATTTTCTAGATGTCGATATCGGTATTTCCCGCACGGTGCCGGAGGCCGATACCGCTCCGGCGATCCGGGAGGTGGAAGCCCTGCATCTGGCCCTGATCGGCGCAGCAGAGCGTCATATCTATATAGAAAACCAGTTTTTGACTGCCGCCGGCGTAGCGGAAGCACTTGCCGCCCGCATGCGCAAATGCCCCGGTCTGGAACTGGTGATGGTTGCACCGCGCCGATATCCGGGTTGGGTCGAGAGCCAGGCCATGCAAGGAGGCCGCGCGCGGTTCATGCAGGTGCTGGACGCTGCCGGGGTGATGGAACGGGTCAGGCTGGTTTGCCCGGTAGTTTCCGGGGCCGATGGCAGCCAGACCGACATCTTCGTCCATTCCAAGCTGATGATCGTGGATGACCTTGCGCTGCGCGTCGGCTCCGCCAATCTCGCCAACCGGTCGATGACCATAGACAGCGAGTGCGATCTGACGGTTATTGCTGCCAATGAAACCCAGCGCGCCGGCGTTGCCGCCGTGCGGGCACGCCTGCTTGGGGAGCATCTCGGCCTTGCGGCAGAAGATGTCGAGCGGCGGCTGTCGCAACCGGATGCCTCCCTGCTGGCCCTGATAGATGCTTCGTCTGCCGCCGCCGGGGCCAGGCGCGTCTTGCAACCTGTCGACCCGCAACTTGCCGACGAGACGCTGGAGGGGATTGGCGCCCTTGCCGATCCGCAACCCTCAGATGGGCTTTCCGCCTCGGGAGACAAGGCGCCCCGTAAACGCTGGCGTGGCTGGATGAAAGCGGCCCTTGCCCTGGGGGTGCTGGTCGTAATGGGTCTGGCCTGGCAATATTCGCCATTCGTTGAGCCGCAAAAGCTCGCCCACTTTCTGGGGCAGATGGCGGACCGGCCCTGGGCGCCGGCGCTGGTCCTGGTCATTTTCATCCTCGGCGATCTGGTGCTGTTCCCGGTCAACCTGCTCATCCTCGGCACCATTACCGTCTTTGGAGGCTGGCAGGGTGCTGTGCTTGCTGGATCTGCCGCGCTGGCGAGTGCCTTCACCACCTATTGCTTCGGGCGATGGCTGGGCGGCCCCATGCTGCGGCGGCTGATCGGCCCCCGCATTAACCGTGTCCGGCAAAATCTCGACAACAAGAGCGTTGTTGCGGTTGTCACCTTGCGACTCTTGCCGATCGCGCCGTTCTCCATCGTCAATCTGGTGTGTGGAACCATCCGGCTCGGATTGCGTGATTATCTGATCGGCACGGCGATGGGGCTGGTGCCCGGGCTGATCGTCATTTCGGCGGTCGGCAATCAACTGGTACGCCTCATCACGCACCCGACCCTGGAGCAGGGGCTGCTGTTTGGCGGTTTCGTGCTGCTATGGACGTTGGTAACACTTGGTCTGCAAAGATTGTTCAGCCGCGCACGGCGCACCGCCTGAAAAGGGCGCCAGGATCAAGTCAGGAAAATTCTCTCCTGCCAACAAAAAGCCCAATCTGATGCCGGATTGTGGCGTTCGGACTATAAGTATCGATTCTGTATATATATTGATGGTCTGAATTGTGTAACTACCGCCGCATTTTATGGTGCGTTACTTGTTCTGAACTGCTGCCGTCAGGAACACGCCCTTAACCGGAAGCGTTGAAATTAAAACGCGATCATTCGTGATTTTATTTCAACATCCGGGAGTGGCTTCATCGATGGCATCGCATGAAATCATCCTCGCGCGAGCGACGAGGGTTCTGCTGCCGGCGTTGCGGGCCTATGCCTATAGTCTGACGCGCAACCCGTGGGACGCAGACGATCTCGTCCAGGAAACCCTGCTGAAAGCTCTTGCCAATGTCAGCCGCTTTGAGATTGGTACCAGCCTCAAGGCATGGCTCGTCACCATCATGCGCAATACCTTTCGCAACACGCTGAAACGGCGCGGGCGGGAGAGCCTGCGCGACGCGGCGGCCATTGCACTCGAGGTGGCGATCACCGGCGGCCAGGAGGCCGGACTGTTGCTGCGGGATACGGCGCAGGCGCTCGACAAGATGTCACCGGAACATCAGGAGGTCATCATCCTCGTCGGCGCACTCGGGCTGAGCCACGAAGACGCGGCGGCTGCTGTGGGCTGCCCTGTCGGAACCATCAAGAGTCGCCTTACGCGGGCGCGCCAGCAGCTTGCCGGCCTTCTTGGCGAGGGGTGATCTCTGCAGCCCGAAACCAGCAATCTCGAAATTGCCACGAAAAACCCCGGCCGAGCGGATCGACCGGGGTTTTTTCTTATCTGCCATGAAGGGCAGGATACCTGTTTACGGCGTCGAGGGCGTCGGCGTGGCCGGCGTCACCGGCTGCGGCGTGCTTCCGCCATCTGCTGCCGGAGCCGTTGCCGAGGGGTTATCCTCGTCATATTCCGGCGCGGCATCCAGCTGGTCGCTGGTCAGGGACACGGTGTAGTTCGCGTCGCCCTGGCCGAGGGTCAGCTCGTTGAAGTTCAGGGCCGTCTTCTTGTTGCCGATATTGAGGAAACCGCCATGGTCAATCACCACGTACTTGACCGTGCCGTCCTCATTGATCACGACATTGTCGATGCTGGCGACCTGGTTGCCATCCGGACCGTCAACTTCGGAGCCGATCATGTCGCTGAGGGCGACGCCCTGCTGGACAGTCACGTCGTCCTTCCACAGCCAGTTGTCCTTGCGCAGATACCCCAGCACTTCGGCGCGCTGTGCATCGCTCATCGACGCTGTGATGGCGCCATCCTTGCCCGGGGTCAGCGTCAGGTCGTCGAACTTCACGGCGACTTCCTCGTCACCTTTGCCATCAGCGGCCGGACGCTTGATCACCACATAGGAGACATCGCCGTTTTCGCTCACGACGACGTCTTCGACGTCGCCATTGGCCTGCTCCTTGGTGCCGCCAGAGGCGGCGATATCAAGACCAATCAGCTTCTTGCCGCTGATATCGCCATTGGCAAGGCGCACGGAATCGCCCTTGCGCCAGTCACTGCCGGTTGCGGCGGTATCGCCGGTAGCCGACGAGCCCGGCATCGCAGGGTTGGCCTGCGTGGCGGCGCTGTTGGCCGGATCGGTGGTCGTCTGGCCCGGCGCAGTCGTCTGATCCGGGGTGGTCTGGGTCATATCGGCGGCATAGGCGCCGGCAGCGCTGCCTGCGGCGAGTGCTGCGATCGACAGGGCGGCGAGCAGTTTGCTGCGCATGATTGTTCCTCCTGGTGTGTTCACGCACCGGCGCATGATCATTGTCATGGAGCCGGTAGAGTTACCGCCAGGGGCAAAGTTGCAATGCCCATTGGCAATCGGGCCTTGGGCATGAAGAAACACAAACACATCCCCCATTCAGGAGACGGTCTTTATTTCGGCAACCTGGCTCCATTGTGCGGCCTGTAATAGTAACGAGCGAGCTCAGCCGTTTGTTTCTCAATGGAGTAAGGCTTTATTCGACTTTTTATATTGATGCTTTGAACGGATTTAACGGAACAAATTTAGGGTTCTACGGTGCCGGTACCGTCCGGATGGCGATGCGCAACTGGTTGCGTACACGTCTTACGCCGGCAACGGTCCGCGCGAGCGCCTCGGCGCGGTGGCGGGCGTCCTCATGCGGCACCCGTCCGGCAAGCCGGACATCACCTGCTCGCAGCAAGACGACGATCCGCGCCCCCTGAAGCAGCAACTCGCGCTCGAACAAGGCCTCGATCTGGCGCAGCATGCGCACTTCGAGCACCGTATAGCCGTCAAGGCCGGCATCGGAGGGGCGCCTTTCATCGGCTTCACCGGCAGCAACCGGACGTGCATAGGCCACCCGCACATCGGCAGCCCCTTCTGGCGGAAGGCTCAGCGCGTAACGCGCTTGCTGGTCCCGGGGGTCAAATGTTCTTTCATCACCCGTCCAGCGGGTGGCCCAGCTTTCGCCGAACCGGGCACTTTCCTCGTAAGTGGGCTCGGCCTTTTGCGGGCGGCCATTTTCGAGGCGGGCGATCCCTTCGCGATTATGCTCGAGCTCAAGACTATGCCGGGTGGTGTCCGCTGCGTCATTGCCGGCAATTGCCGGTCGGCGACGGGATTTTTCAGGCTCTTTCGGGGTATTGACCATTTTCCGCTCCTTGCGGGTATTCGCTCGCGCCGTCACGGCGCGAGCGATCCCTATAAGGGCGGAACCGGCGCGGACTGCATAAGTTCCCCTGCCGACCGGCACCGGCACGGTGCTATCAGCCGTCGCTGCCGGTAACCACCGGACGGCCGCTCTCCGGCAATCCCCATTCGGCCCAGGAGCCGTCATAGACGGCCCAGCCGCCGCTGGTGCCGGCGCGCTCGAGCGCCAGCGCCAGAATGCAGGCTGTCACACCGCTGCCGCAGGAGCAGACGACAGGACGCGCATCGATGCCGACACCGGCGAAGCGCTGCCGCAGGGCGTCCGCCGGCAGCATGCGCTTGCTGGCGGCATCGATAAGGTCGGTATTCGGCAGATTGTGGGAGCCAGGAATACGGCCGGAGACGCGGCCCGGCCAGGGTTCCGCTGCGTTGCCGGCAAAACGTTCAGCCGAGCGGACATCGACAACCATTTCGCCCCGTGCGGCCGCGCTTGCCACCTGTTCGGCGGACCGGACCAGCGCCGGCACGGAGCGGGCGTGGAAATCGCCGGCGTCAACCGGTGCCGGCTCGCCGGTTTCGGTCCTCAGGCCGGCCGCCAGCCAGGCCGGAAAACCGCCATCAAGCACCTGCACGCGGTCATGCCCCATGGCGCGGAACATCCACCAGCCCCGCGGCGACAGCATCATGCCCACATCGTCATAAATTACGATGTGGTCGCCTTCGTTGATGCCGAAGCTGCGGACGTACCGCTCGAAATGCTCGGGCGTCGCCAGCATGTGGGGCAGGGTGCTTTCAGGGTCCGAAGCGGCGTCGATGTCAAAAAAGCGGGCGCCCGGCACATGCGCGGAAAGATACCGTGCATGGGCAAGACGGTCACGGCTCGGCACCACGCAGTCCACGGCCAGCACTTTGAGGCCCGGGGTACCGATAAGGCCGGCCAGTTCCTCCGGGGAGATCAGCGGATCCGCAAAGGCCATGGCATGTTTCCTCTCCTGGAAATGTCAGGAGCCTCGAGCGCCAGGGCCTGCGCCGGCTGGTTCAGGCCAGCCAGGCCGGGACCGGAAGATTGCGCGCCCGCAGGAACTCCGGATTGAACAGCTTGGATTGATAACGCGTGCCTACGTCGCACAGGATCGTGACGATGGTATGGCCCGGCCCCATTTCGCGTGCAAGTTTTACGGCGGCAGCAACATTGATGGCCGCCGACCCGCCGAGAACCAGACCTTCCTGCTGGATCAGGTCGAAAAGCAGCGGCAGCGCTTCCTCGTCGGTCACCTGCACGGCGTCGTCGATCGGGGCTCCCTCAAGGTTGGCCGTTACACGGCCCTGGCCAATGCCCTCGGTAATGGAATTGCCGCTGGAGGCGAGGGTGCCGGTCTTGATCCAGGAATAGAGCGCAGAGCCCATCGGATCGGCCAGCACCACCCGCACATCCTTGTTGCGTTCCTTGAGCGCCATGCCGGTGCCGGCGAGCGTGCCGCCGGTGCCGCAGGCGCAGGTGAAGGCATCGATCTTGCCGCCCGTCTGTTCCCAGATTTCACGGCCGGTGGTGCGATAATGGCCATCCCGGTTGGCGGTGTTGTCGAACTGGTTGGCCCAGATCACACCCGCCGGTTCGGTCTCGGCAAGTTCCTTGGCGAGGCGCTCGGAATAGCGCACGTAATTGTTGGGGTCCTTGTAGGGAACAGCCGGCACAAGGCGCAGGTCGGCGCCGATGAGGCGCAGGGTGTCCTTCTTCTCCTGGCTCTGCGTCTCCGGCATCACGATGACGGTGCGGTAACCGCGGGCGTTGGCCACCAGCGTCAGGCCGATGCCGGTATTGCCGGCCGTGCCTTCCACGATAACGCCGCCGGGCTTCAGCAGCCCTTTTTTCTCCGCATCCTCGATAATCGCCAGCGCCGCACGATCCTTGACCGACTGGCCGGGATTGAGGAACTCGGCCTTGCCGAGAATCTCGCAGCCGGTAAAGGCGGAGAGGCGCGGAAGGCGGATAAGCGGGGTGTTGCCGATGGTGCCGACAAAACCGTTGGTGATGGCCACTGTCTTCAACTCCATGTTCCTTGCCTGCTGTGGCAGCCGGATTTTACGGCGCCGGCGGCAAAGGGCATCAGGTTGTGCTCCCCGCAAAGTGGCGAGGGCGTGATGGCAGGAAGCTAGCCTCGCTGCCGGGTTGGTTCAAGCACTCCATTTGTGTAAAATCATTTTTTTGTGTGAATTAAACCACCCCGGCCCAGTCGCGCCGGAGCTGCGTCCGTTTGCGCTCCAGCCACATCATCAGCACCAGCGTGGCGGAGTTATCGAGCCGCCCGGCCTCCAGCCACTCGATGGCTTCGGCAAAGGGCAGGACGAAGGCGCGGATATCCTCGCCCTCATGTTCAAGGCCGAACATGCCGCCCGCTGCCGAGGCATCGACCTCGCCGATGTAGCAGAAGACTTTTTCGTCGCAGCCGCCGGGCGAGGGGTAGAAAACGGGCGCCTCCAGCACCCGGCCGACTTCCAGCCCCGCTTCCTCCAGCGCTTCGCGACGGGCAACGCGGTCCGGTGTTTCATGGGTGTCGATGATGCCGGCGACAGCCTCGATCATCCAGGCGCGATCGAGCACGGCAGCCGGGCCGGCGCGAAACTGCTCGATCAGCACAACCTCGTCGCGTACCGGATCATAGGGCAGCAGCGCTGCTGCCTGCGCCCGCACCAGGATTTCCCGCTCCATCTGTGCCGTGCCGCCGGCAAAAAGCTCGTGCTCGAAGACGAAACGCTCAAGCTTGAAGAAACCCTTGTGCAGGGGATCGCGGGAGACGATGCGGTAATGCATGGAGAAACGCTGTCCATTTTGCCTGTCGGTGGGCGCAGGACAGCAGCCGGACAGGCGGTTGGCAAGTCCGGGGTTCGGCTGCGGGCAGGGACGGGCAACGCTCAGCCGGCCGGGTTGGCCTTCAGCGCCAGCTCAATGACCTGACCGAGCATCCAGGCGTTATAGGGTTTGCGGACAATGGCGACGTCCTTCATGTCGTCAGGAAGCATCGATCCGTCGCCGTAGCCGGTCGCAAAAATAAACCGGATGCCGCGCTTTGCCAGCTCCCGGGCGATGCCGATAGACGTTGAGGCACCACCAAGATTGAGGTCCAGAACGGCAAGGTCCGGCGCCGCCCGGCGAATGGCCTCCATCGCCTCACGCTCGGTTGCGGCGGTATCAACCGCAGCAGCGCCGAGGTCTGCGAGGCAGGCTTCCGCCTCCAGCGCGATAACCAGCTGGTCTTCAACCAGCAGAACACGCAGTCCCATCAGCAGATCACGCCGGGAAAACCCTCTGGCTCCACTTTCGTCTCCGTTTCGATGCCCGTGCCGGCTGTTGCCGGTGTTGCCCGCACATAGCGGGACGGAATAACCAGCCGGGCGCGAACGCCGTCCGGGTGATAGTCGATCTCGCTGGTGCCCCCGAGATCGTAGGGAACGGCGCGATCCACCAGCGTGGCGCCGAATCCCCGCCGTGTCGGTGGCGAGACGAGGGGGCCGCCGCTTTCCAGCCAGGTGATTACGCAGTCGCAGTCTTCGGTGAGCGTCCAGCCGACATCCAGATGTCCGGCGGACCGGGACAGGGCGCCATATTTGGCGGCGTTGGTCAGAAGCTCGTGGATCACCAGCGCCAGAACGGAATAGGCGCGTGCATCGAGCACGACTTCCGGCCCGCCAACGCGGACCCGCGACAGATAGGGTTCGGCTTCGGCGCCAACCAGCGTGGCAAGCGATCCACCGCCATCGCCTCGTAAAACCTGATCATGCGCATTTGAAAGTGCGAGGATGCGGCCTTCGAGTGCGGCGACATAATCGGCCATCGGCCGCTTTTCGCTGGCGCCCTGACGAACGAGCGAGCGGATCAGGGCCAGGATGTTCTTGACGCGGTGGTTGAGCTCGTCATTCAGACGTTTCTGGCGAATTTCCGCCTTGCGGCGCTCTTCGGCCAGCAATTCGCCCTGGCGCATGATGACTTCCATCATGCCAACCCGCAGCGTTTCCGCCGCCTCGCGGGCGAATGCTTCCCACGGGACGGATTGGCCGCGCACCGTCTCCTGCCAGAGGGCAAAACTCTTGCGCGGCGTCAGCCTGTCGCCAAGGGGGCCGGTTTCGTACTGCTTGTTCGGATCGCCCGCCCAGTCGATGGTACGCACTACCTCCTGGCGGAAGAACAGCACATAGTCCTGCGACAGCTGGCTGAGCGGCACGGCCAGCACCCCGGCAACGCTTTCCAGCATCCCCTCGGGCAGGGCCATGTGCGAGGGAAGAGAATGGGTGGCCCATATCTGCCCCGGCGCCTGCTCATGGGCGAGCCGGGCGATCGCGTGGAGAATGCGGGTGGGGGGCGTGAGGCCGGATACCGTGATCGCGCCATCAAAATGGATGCCAACCCCGTCGCACCGGATGATCTCCGCCAGCTCGCCGATATTCTGGCCGAAGAGGCGGGCCGGGCTTTCTTCCTGCGCGAGATCCTGAAACAGCGCATCCAGCTTGCGACGGGCCCGGGCCGAGGCGTCGATGGCGCGTTGCTGATGCAGGGTCTGCACCTGCATGGAGAAGAACTGGCCGAAAAGCTCGGCATTGAGGCGGGTGGTAAGGGAGAGCGGGCGGGCGGAATAGTGGTGGCAGGCAATCAGCCCCCACAGCGCGCCATCCACGATAATCGACACCGACATTGAGGCCCGAACGCCCATATTGCGCAGATATTCCAGATGAATCGGGGAGACGCTGCGCAGCTGGGCGAAGGAAAGATCGAGCGGCTGACCCGATGCATCGAGGAGGGGTTCGATGGTCGCCCCGGTATCCCCGGCGTCACCGATCACGCGGATGATGTTCTTGACGTAAAGCGCGCGGGCCTGCTGCGGAATGTCCGAGGCCGGAAACCACTGCCCCAGAAAGGATTCAAGGTCCGGCCGGCGGCTTTCGGCGACCACCTTGCCGGCGCCGTCCTCGCTGAACTGGTAGATCATCACACGGTCATACCCCAGCGCTTCCTGAAGCAGCCGGGGCGTTCCGCGCAGCAGGCCCTCCACCGTCGTGGCCGCGCTCAGGCGGTGCATGACGGCGCGCACCAGCTCCATATCGCCGCGTTCGCCCGGATCCGGGCTGGGCATGAACTCGAAAATTGCATTGCCGCCATAGGAGTGGGCGGCAATGTCGAAAGTGCCGGCGTCATTCCCGCACGGCATGCCGAAATAAAGGCCGGGGCGGGCGGGCGTTACCGATTTGGCAAGCGCATTGAGGGCGGCATGCGCCGCTTCCTTGCCAATCACCTCGCCGAGCGGGCGGCCCGGCAGTGAGGGCATTTCTGCCCGCAGCAGGTTTGCGGCGTTGGCCGAATGACGGCGAATGACAAAGGTGGCGGGATCGCACGCCAGAAGGCAGCCATGCGACTGGACCGACCCGGGAATGTGGATCGGCTCGCGGTCGCACGTCGTCAGGTCAACGCCGGCGCCCGCCGCGGGGGCGGAGGAGCGGCTCATGATGCAGGCCCTGCGGCGAACCGGTCGAGGAAAACGCCAAACGCCGTATGAGCGGCTGCGATAGTCGTCGCAAGGTCACCGGCGATTGTCGCTTCACTCTCCAGCCGGGCGGCAAAGGAACGCCACAGGTCCTGTTCGCGGCCATGGGTCAGGTACCGCACGTTCTGGCGCACCCGCTCACCGGCCGGCTCCAGCTGCTTCAGCACAAAACGCGCACCAAGGCGCGAACCTTCCAGAACATAAAGGACGCCAAAAAGGGCGGCGGGTGAGGCCGGCAGTGTAACGGACCTGGCGTCGGGAATATCCCCCTCCAGCCCCTGGAGATCGGCACAGATCGCACTTGCCCGGGTCCGGCTTGGCCAGTCTTCCAGAAGCTGCGCGACACCGCCGCGCTCAAGCGCGGCCTCAAGTGGCAGCAGCGCCGCTGCCGAGGCCATGAGGAAATCGCGGTAACCGGCGTCGTCCGAGAGATTAAAGCGCGCAGAAAGGGCATCAAGCCGCCGATGGGCATCGGCGGTCGCTTCTTTCAGGGCAAACCGGACACTGGCGGACGGAACAGCCGAGGCGGCTTCAGGCCGTTTTTGCTGCAACTGGCTCGCCTGCTGGAAGTTCATGTTCTGTGGTCACTTTTCGGTCTTCGCGGCGGGGAGCTATGGCGCCGCATTATACAGCCCCGACCCCGACTGTAAGTTCACTAGTGAACATTCGGAGTTGATGGGTCGTTCAGGTTGTAGGAGCGGAGATAACCTGGAGATTGTCCAAGATGGACCAACGTACGTCGAAATCGTTAACAGACATTACAAGGATGGTAGAAAATCGCCTGCTCGGCAAACTGCAGACGCCGGATCTGGTGCTGTTGCTGCCACTGGCTGAAACGTGGTCCCCTCCGGTCGGGCACGTTCTGCTCGAGCCCGGAGACGCGGTGGATTATTCATATTTTCCCTGCGGTCCGACACTGGTGTCGTTCCGGGTCGTGTTTGCCGACGGTGCTTCCATCGAAACCGCGCTGGTGGGGCGGGAAGGGGCCGTTGGCGGAATCGTCTCACAGGGCCAGCTGCCGGCCTTCACCCGGGCCATCGTGCAGCATCCGGGCCCGCTGATCCGCATCCAGACCTCCCGGCTTGAAGAAGCCAAGATGCGCTCCTCGACCATCCGGCACCTTCTGGCCCGGTATGCCGATTGCCTGCTGGCGCAGGTTTTACAGGCAACCGCCTGCAATGCCGTCCATTCCATCGAGCAGCGCATGGCCAAATGGTTGCTGGAGGCTGTGGCGCGAACGGGCGAGGAGCGGGTGCCGCTGACCCAGGAGCAACTGGCCGGCATGCTGGGGGTCGGGCGCAGCTACATCAACCGGCTGGTGGCGAACTGGAAACATCGCGGCCTGCTGCGCTGGCATCGTGGCGTGCTGTCAATCGACGACATAGAGGCGCTGCGCACCCTCAGTTGCGCCTGCAACGAGGTGGTGCGGGAACATTTCGATGAAGTGCTGAACGGGGTTTATCCGCGCGGCTGACCCGAAGGTGAACGCATTCATCAACCGCCATCACGGCCGGCGCGAGCTCAATCTCTGTCGGGAGAGAATGGCTCCGTGGGTAGGACTCGAACCTACGACCGGGCGGTTAACAGCCGCCTGCTCTACCAACTGAGCTACCACGGAACACTATAAGCAGGCGAGGGGACGAGGATTGCTGGCTCCGTGGGTAGGACTCGAACCTACGACCGGGCGGTTAACAGCCGCCTGCTCTACCAACTGAGCTACCACGGAATGGCAACCAGCAAATCGTCACCTGACGCGGCGCGCTTCATATCAAAAGCCGAACGATCTTCCAACCGCTTTAACCGACTTTTTTTTAACCATCTCCCGAAAAATTTCGAGTGATGGAGGCCCGGACCGGAATCGAACCGATGTACGAGGATTTGCAGTCCTCTGCATGACCACTCTGCCACCGGGCCAGACACTTGCGCGACGGCCACCCTGCTTTGGGGTGGCGGTGGTATAGCGACGGGACAAGGGGTGGTCAAGGGGCGATGCGATCAGATTTTCATCCTCGTGCCCCTGCGGCTTTCCGGAACGATTTCCTCGCGTTGTCTAACCGGCCCCGGCACATTATACAGGGGGCAGGCAATATCAGCAGACACCCGTGCCTCCTGCAGGTTCCGTTCCCGCGATCGGGAGGGAGAGAGCAGGGACCGCAGTGTTTGCCGGGGCAATAATCAGGACGAGCAAAATGAGCCTCTTCGCGCAAGCGCGTATGAATATGATCGAAGGCCAGATCCGGCCGAACAAGGTGACCGACAGCCGTATCGTCGACGCGATGGCTGTTGTGCCGCGCGAGAAGTTCCTGCCGGAAGCACAGCGCGGCTTTGCCTATATCGATGAAGATATCGCCTGCGCGCCGGGCCGCCACCTGATCGAGCCGATGGTACTCGCCCGTCTGCTGCAGGCCGCCAGCATCGGCGCCAGCGATGTGGTACTCGATATCGGCTGCGGCAGCGGTTATTCGCTCGCTGTCATTTCGCACCTCGCCAGCACCGTCGTCGGCATCGAGAGCGACGAAGCGCTGGCCGCCCGGGCCCAGACGCTGATCGGCGAGCTGGAAATCACCAACGCTGCCGTGGTCAAGGGCGACCTGCAGCGCGGCTATCCGGAGCAGGCGCCTTACAACGTGATCGTTCTAGCCGGTGCGGTTTCCGAGGTGCCACAGTCGCTGCTGGGCCAGCTTGCCGAGGGTGGCCGTCTCGTCACCGTGGTGCGCAAGGGGCTCGTCGGCCACGCCGTGCTGTTCGAGCGCGTGGGCAAGAATGTCTCCCGGCGGGAGCTGTTCGATGCCGGCACGCCGATCGTTCCCGGTTTCGAAGCCAAGCCGGCCTTCGTATTCTGAGGCTCGCGGTTTAGTATTCGGTGCAGCGCCGCGCTTGTTGGCCGGAAGAAAAATCTTTTCGGCCAATAGCGTGGCGTGAAGGCGTTAACATTGTGGCAGACTGAATTGCGTATAGGGTGCCTGCCATTCTCGGCAACGGGTGTGAATTACATCCAGCGGCGGGGCAGTCGCCCCCAAGCCCCCGTAGGCCCGGGACGGAACTTTCCGTTCATAACGACCGATCAAGAAGGGTAAACCGATGTCCGTTCGCGCCAAGACCGGTCTCAGCCTTGCCGGTGCTCTACTGTCCAGCACCATGTTCGTGGCCGCCGCGCCGGCCTCTGCGCAAACGCTCTTCGATACGCTCTCCCAGGCTTATCAGACCAGCCCCGCGCTCGATGCCGAACGGTCGGCCCTGCGGGCGGTGGATGAAAATGTGCCGCAGGCACTCGGCGGCTATCGCCCGTCGGTTTCCGGCGAGGCCAGCACCGGCGCCAGCCATATCGACACCAACAAGTCTGATTCCGAGGATGTGAACCCGTCCGAAATCGGCATCACCGTAACCCAGCCGATCTACACCTTCGGCCGCACCGAAGCGGCGGTGAACAAGGCCGAGGCCCAGGTGCAGGTCGAACGCGCCCGGCTGCTCGCCACCGAGCAGAGTGTGCTGCTGGATGCCGGCACCGCCTATAATGACGTCTTCCTTGCCCAGGCAACGGTAGAGCTCAACACCAACAACGAGCAGGTCCTGCAGCGTCAGCTCGAAGCGACGCGTGACCGCTTCAATGTAGGCGAGATTACCCGCACCGATGTGAGCCTCGCGGAATCGCGCGTTGCCGGCGCTACGGCGGCCCGCATCAATTCCGAAGGCAATCTGGTGTCGCAGAAGGCCATCTATGAGCGTGTTGTCGGCGCGGCGCCGGGCACGCTGAGCGCTGCGGCCTCGCTGGACCCGTTCCTGCCGAAGTCGCTGGATGATGCGCTGGCGCTTGCCAACAAGAACAGCCCGACCCTGCGGGCAGCTGACCAGCAGGTGACCGTGGCGCAGGAAACCGCCAATGCGGCCGACGCCTCGCTGCGGCCCAGCATCTCGGTGACCGGCGCTGCCAGCTATGGCTATGACAATGTGAGCTCGCTGCCGGGCGCCACTGCCACGCAGGGCTCCGTCATCGCCAGGCTTTCGGTGCCGATCTACCAGCAGGGTGTCGAATATTCGACGATCCGCGCCTCGCGCCAGTCGCTGCTGCAGAGCAAGCAGGAGCTGGACCAGACCCGCCGTGAGACCAACGACAGTGTCGTGCGGGCCTGGACCTCGCTGATGACGGCCCGTGCCCAGATCAAGTCGATCAAGGCTCAGGTCGAATATGCCGGTGTCGCCCTCGACGGCGTGCGGCAGGAGACCAATGTCGGCTCCCGTACCGTTCTCGACATGCTCGACAGCGAGCAGGACCTGCTCGATGCGCAGGTCTCGCTTGCCAGTGCGCAGCGTGACGAAGCTGTTGCCGCCCTCAATCTGATGTCTGCTATCGGCGCTTTGACGGTCGGCGGGCTGCAGCTCGACGTGAAGGCCTATGATCCCACTGTCCACTACAACACCGTGCGGTCGAAGTGGTGGGGGGTCGACAGCAACTAATCACGCAGCTAATCTTTCAGCGAACGTCATCTAGCGTTTTGTTGTGACAAAACGACTGGATGTTGTAGGGTGAAGTCCGGGGACCGCAAGATGATCCCCGGACTTGCCATATAAACACGGACGGGAGCCGGGTTTCCTCTGCATGAGTGACGCGAAGGATCAATCTCAAGAACCGTCAATGGAGGAAATTCTCGCCTCCATTCGCCGGATTATTTCGGAATCTGACGGTGACGATCCGGCTGCGGCAACTGCTGAGCCCGCTCCACCGCCAGCTCCCGCACCAGCTCCGGCTCCGGCCCCGAAGGCTTCGCCGCCACCGCCGCCTGCGCCCAAGCCCGCACCACCGCCTCCGCCCCCTCCGCCGCCTGTGATGATGGAGGAAGAGGAGGAGGAAGAAGAGCCGCTTGAACTCACCGACGAGGTTGAGGACGAGAGCGAGCTGTCCATGGAGGATCTGATGGCCTCCTTCGACGCTCCGGCGGAGGAGGAGCCCGAACCGGTGTTCGAGCCGGAACCCGAGCCCGAACCGGAAGATCTGCCGCCACCGCCGGCCATGCGCATGCCGCCGCCGCGCCCCGAACCGGCACCCATGCCGCGTACTGTGCGCGACGCGGTGGAGGACGGGCTGATGTCGGCAGCGAGTCGTCATGCTGCCAGCCTGGCATTCTCACGTCTTACCGGCGATATGCCGATGGGCGCGAGGACTGTCGAGCAGCTGATGATGGAAATGATGCGGCCGCTCCTCAAGGAGTGGCTGGACAACAACCTGCCTCACATCGTCGAGGAAATGGTGCGCGAGGAAATCGAGCGCGTCGTCCTTGGAGCCCGGGGCCAGCGTTAAAAACTTGCTGACAAGCCCCGGTATGGATTGAATGGCGCGCCCGACGGTGCGCCATTCTTCTTTCGCCGGGCACTGATTTTTTCCGATCCCGCCGCCTTCATGGCATAAGAACCGACCTGCCGCGCCAGCGGCCCAGCAGAACCTAGAAGATCACCATGCTCGACAAAGCCTATCGCCCCGACCTGGTCGAACAGAAGCTCTATGCCGAATGGGTCCGTGACGGGCTGTTCGCGGCCGATCCGGGATCAAGCGCCAAGCCCTATACCATCATGATGCCGCCGCCCAATGTGACGGGCAGCCTGCATATGGGCCACGCGCTGACCTTTACGCTGCAGGACACGCTGATCCGCTACTTCCGCCGCACCGGGCGCGATGCGCTGTGGCAGCCGGGAACGGACCATGCCGGCATCGCCACGCAGATGGTGGTGGAGCGCATGCTGGCCAAGGACGGTGTCGACCGGCGCGATCTGGGCCGTGATGCCTTTATCGAGAAGGTGTGGGAATGGAAAGCCCAGTCGGGCGGCACCATCATCAACCAGCTCCATCGCCTCGGCTCCTCTGCTGACTGGCCGCGTGAGCGCTTTACCCTTGATGAAGGCCTGTCGGCCGCCGTGGTGAAGGTGTTCGTGCAGCTTCACAAGGAAGGGCTGCTTTATCGCGACAAGCGCCTCGTCAACTGGGACCCCAAGCTGCAGACCGCCATCTCCGACCTCGAGGTCGAGCAGAAGGAAGTTAAGGGGAACCTCTGGTACTTCCGCTACCCGGTGGAAGGCGAGGAAGGCCGTTTCATCACCGTGGCAACCACGCGCCCGGAAACCATGCTGGGCGATACCGGCATTGCCGTGAACCCGTCTGACGAGCGTTATGCCGATCTGGTCGGCAAGTTCGCCATCCAGCCGGTCACCGGCCGCCGCGTGCGCATCGTGGCGGACGATTATGCCGATCCGGAACATGGCTCCGGCGCGGTGAAGATCACCCCGGCGCATGATTTCAACGACTTCGAGGTCGGCCGCCGCGCTGGCCTGACGCTCATCAACATCTTCGATCCCGACGCCCGTATCCTGGCCGAGTTCGAGGTGATCGAGGGGCAGGGCATCGACGCGAAACGCTCCGGCGAAGCTGCGCCGGAAGGTTATGCCGGCCTCGACCGGTTCGTTGCCCGCGAGAAGATCGTTGCCGATATGGAGGCCCGCGGCCTCCTGGAGAAGATCGAGCCCATCACCCACTCGGTGCCCTATGGCGACCGTGGCGGCGTGCCGCTTGAGCCGCTGCTTACCGACCAGTGGTATGTCGATGCCAAGACGCTGGCACAGCCCGCACTTGCCGCCGTGCGCGAAGGCAAGACCCGCTTCGTGCCAAAGCAGTGGGAAAACACCTATTTCGACTGGCTGGAGAACATCCAGCCCTGGTGCGTGAGCCGCCAGCTCTGGTGGGGCCACCGCATCCCGGCCTGGTACGGCCCGGAAGGCAAGATCTTCGTCGAGGAGACGGAGGAGGCCGCCCAGGCTGCCGCGCGCGCGCATTTCGGCAAGGATGTCGATCTGGTTCGCGATGGCGACGTTCTCGATACCTGGTTCTCCTCTGCGCTCTGGCCGTTCTCCACGCTCGGCTGGCCGGAAAAGACCCCGGAGCTGAACCGCTATTATCCTGGCGATGTGCTGGTGACGGGCTTTGACATCATCTTCTTCTGGGTTGCCCGGATGATGATGTTCGGCATCCACTTCATGGGCGATGTGCCGTTCCGCGACATCTACATCCACGCTCTGGTGCGCGATGAGCATGGGCAGAAGATGTCGAAGTCCAAGGGCAACGTCATCGACCCGCTGGAACTGTCCGATCGTTATGGCGTGGATGCGCTGCGCTTCACGCTGATGGCGATGGCGGCACAGGGCCGCGACATCAAGCTCGCTGAAAGCCGTGTTGAAGGGTACCGCAACTTCTGCACCAAGCTGTGGAATGCCTCGCGCTATTGCGAGATGAACGAAGCCGTCACTCCCGACGGATTTGATCCGGCATCCGTTAAATTGACGGTAAATCGCTGGATCATCGGCACTTTGGCCCGTGCTGGCAGGGCTGCCAGCAGCGCGATCGAGGAATATCGCTTCAACGATGCCGCCGGCGCGCTCTACGGCTTTGCCTGGAAGGACTTCTGCGACTGGTATCTGGAATTCACCAAGCCGATCCTCAATGGCGAGGACGAAGCCGCCAAGGCCGAGACCCGCGCCACCACCGGTTTCGTGCTGGACCAGATCCTGTCGCTGCTGAACCCGATGATGCCGTTCATCACCGAAGAGATCACCCGCCACCGCAAGGGCGAGGGCCCGGCGCTGATGACGGCCGCATGGCCGGTATTCGATGCCGCGCTGGAAGATGCCGCTGCCGATGCCGAGATGGGCTGGGTGGTTGACGTTATCTCCACCATCCGCGCGGTGCGCTCGGAAATGAACGTGCCGCCCGGTGCGGAGCTGCAGGCTCTGATCAAGGATGCCGGACCGGAAGTGCCGGCGCGCCTTGAAGCCCACAGCGCCCTTATCCGCAAGATGGCCCGGCTTGGCTCGATCGAGGTGATGGCGGGCGATGCCCCGCGTGGCAGCGCCCAGTGCATCCTTGGCAACGCCACCATCGTGCTGCCGCTCGAAGGTCACATCGACATCGCTGCCGAGCGCACGCGCCTTGCCAAGGAAATGGCCAAGGAAGAGCAGGGCATCGTCGCCATCGAGCGCAAGCTCGCCAACCCGTCCTTCGTGGAAAAGGCGCCGCCAGAGGTGGTTGAGACCCAGCATGAGCGCAAGGCCGAGCATCAGGCCCGGCTTGAAAAGCTCAAGGAAGCACTCGCCCGTCTCGGCTGACATCCGGGCAGGGTCATAACGAAACGCCCCGGCGCGAAATCGCCGGGGCGTCTTGTTTTGGGGGCAAGGAAGAGGTGCTTCAGGCCGCGTTCAGCGTAACGATCAGCGGCGTGTGGTCACTGGCTTTTTCCCTGGCCCGCGGCGCCCGGTCGATCTGGCAGGAGGCAAGGCGGATAGCAGCTTCCGGCGACAGCAGGGCATGGTCGATACGGATGCCTTCATCGCGGGGCCAACGGCCTTTCTGGTAGTCCCAGAAAGTGTACTGCCCGCCACGGCGGTCGCAGGCGCGGAAGGCATCGGTAAAGCCCATATGCTGGAGCCGGCGGTAACGCGCGCGGATTTCATCCTGAAACAGGGCATCGCCCAGCCATTCCGCCGGGTCCCAGCAGTCCTCGTTTTCGGGGATCACATTATAGTCGCCGGCGATGACTACCGGCTTTTCTTCCGCCAGCAGTCCCTCGGCATGGGCAAGCAGCCGGTCCATCCAGCGCAGCTTGCGGCCATATTTCTCGTCGCTCTCCACCGGGTTACCGTTCGGCAGGTAGATGCCGGCAATGATCACGCCGCCTACCTCCGCCTCCACGTAGCGGGCCTGGGTATCGGCGTCGTCGCCGGGCAAGGCACGCTGGCGCAGCTCAAAGGGCAGGCGGGAGAGCAGGGCAACGCCGTTATAGGATTTCTCGCCGACAACGGCGGCCTGATAGCCGGCGGCCTCGATGGCAGCACGCGGAAAGTTCTCTTCCTGGCATTTGATCTCCTGCAGCACGACCACATCCGGAGCACTTTCGCCAAGCCAGCTGACGACATTGTCGAGGCGGGCATTGACGGAATTGACGTTCCAGCTCGCGATGCGCATGAGGGCAGATTCCTGAAAAGATAAAACTAACAGCCGGTGACCGGCCGGTTCAGATGGCGAAGGACGTCCCGCAGCCGCAGCTGGAGCTGGCATTCGGGTTGTCGACGCGGAAATACTGGCCCATCAGATCGTCAACGAAGTTGAGTGTGGCGCCGGCCACGAGGTCGAGCGAAACATCATCGACGACCAGCTCGACATCTCCGTTGCGGAAGACGTGATCGTCGTCATTCACCTCGCTGCCCATCTCGAAATTATACTGGAAGCCGGAGCAACCACCGCCGGAGACGGAAAGGCGCAGACGCGCAGCGGCAGCCCCTTCCTTGTCGGCAATCTTGCGGATGCGCCGCGCGGCGCTGTCGCTCAAAATCATCTCCCGCCCGCCGGCAAGGGAAGCGCCGGTGTCGGATGCGGAAGGGGTGCTGGCAGTATTGACGCTCATTTCTCTTCAAACCCTCCTGCGGCGCGCGCCCGTCGGATCGTCGGGCAGGCGGCAGCAGCTATTTCATGACTTGCCCCTAAAGATAGGGATTTTCTTGCGCCGACAAAAGAGCGGTGCCACCACAAGGACCGGGGAAGGCCCCTGAAGGCCGTTTCCTTGTGAACTTCGCCACGGACGGATGCGCTCTAAAGGAGTGGTCTTAAGGTCATGATCCAGCTGAAACCCTATGCCACCCATCCCGAAGCGAGCCGTGGGCGTCTTCTCCCGGAGCCGGAAAGCAAGCACCGCAACTGCCATCAGCGCGACCGTGACCGCATTATCCACTCCAACGCCTTCCGGCGGCTGAAATACAAGACCCAGGTCTTCGTCTATTACGAAGGCGACTATTACCGCACCCGTCTCAGCCATTCACTGGAAGTGGCGCAGATCACCCGCAGTCTCGCGCGCACGCTGGGGCTTAATGAAGATCTGGCAGAATGCATCGCGCTTGCTCACGATCTCGGCCATGCCCCATTCGCTCATGCCGGCGAGGATGAGCTGGATGCGCTTATGCAGCCCTATGGCGGTTTTGAGCATAACGACCAGACGCTGCGCATTCTCACCAGCCTGGAGCACCGTTATGCAGCCTTCGACGGGCTTAACCTGACCTGGGAAAGCCTTGAGGGCGTCGTCAAACATAACGGCCCGCTGCTGCATGCAGACGGCTCGCCGAAAAAGAAGATGCTTGCCGCCACCATCGCCGGCTTCAATGAACGCATGGACCTCGATCTTTCGCGCTGGCCTTCCGCCGAGGCGCAGATCGCCGCCATTGCCGACGACATCGCCTATACCAGCCATGATATTGATGACGGTATACGTTCGGGGCTCATCGCGCTCGACGATCTGCTGGACCTGCCGCTGGTCGGCCCGATGGTGCGCGAGGTAAAGGCGGCCTATCCGCAAACGGAGAGCCGCCGGCTGGTCTATGAAGTGGTGCGCCGGCTGCTCGACCGCATGACGACTGAAGTCCTCGCCGAGACCGAGCGGCGTATCGCTGCCCTCAAACCGACATCAAGCGACGATATCAGGGCAGCCTCGACTGCGGTTGTCGCTTTCCCGGCGAGTTTCTGGAGTGAGAACATCGCGCCGATCCGCGCGTTTCTCTATCAGCAGCTTTACCGGCACTGGCGCGTCAACCGCATGCGCAACAAGGTGCGGCGGGTGATGCGCGAGATGTTCGAGCTGTTCATGGAACATCCGGGCACGCTGCCGCCGGAATGGCAGGTGGCGGAAAAGGGCGGGGCAACCCAGGCGCGGGCGGTGTGCGACTATATCGCTGGAATGACTGACCGCTTTGCGCTCGAAGAGTATCAGCGGCTCTTCGATCCCTTCACCAAGACCTGAAATCGGACACCATATGTTGACGTCGGGGCATCTTGCTGCACAAAATGCGGCAGGAACGACCGGCGTCAACCCTTGATCAGGGTAACGGGGACTAATGACTGACAAAGACGATCTGACGGCTGGCCGGCCGTACGGACCTTATGCTGGCCCGGGCTCTCTGGGCTCGGCTGCCGGGCCGGCGGCAGGACCTGCTGCTGGCAACACTGCGGAACAGCCTTCCTACACTGGCGCCGAACGGCAGCCTGCGCCCGGCTTCAGCGTGCCGCCCGGCGGCCCCTCCGGACCTGCCGGCCCGGACGAATCCTTCTATGATTTCGATGATGACGACCAGGTACGCGGCGGTACGGGCCGGCGCACCCTGCTGATGGGCGTGGCCGGGGTTGCCGTTGTTGCCATTTTTGTCGGCATCGTCTGGTACGCCTACACGGCGGGGGTCCGCTCCGGCCAGGACGGCGCGCCACCAGTCATTACCGCACAGATCGGGCCGACCAAGGTGAAGCCGGCCGAGCCGGGCGGCATGGTGGTGCCGAACCAGGACATTTCCGCCTATGGCGTGATGAAGCCGGGCACCCAGGCGGAGCAGCAGGACGTCAATCTGCGCCCCCGCACGGAAGAGCCGGTAGACCTGTTTGCCGCTGGCGACGACGCCTCTGCAACTCCGATGGGAGAGGAAGAGGGCGAGCCGGACACGCCGGCGAATGTCGCCGCCGGTCAGGCTGCAACCAGCGCCGCCGCGTTGCCGGCGCCGCCGGCCGGTACGACGCAGAATATCATCGCACCGCCGGTCCCCGCCCAGATGGCCGCGGCGCAGCCAGTCGCTCCGGCACCCGTGCCTCAGCCGGTTCCGCCAGCCGCCGTTTCGCAGCCCGCTCCGGCGGCACCGGCGCCTGGCACTCCTGTTGCCCTGACGCCGCCGCCGACTGCATCCGTACCGGCCACGCAGGCCCCTCAGGTAACAAGTACCCCGGTGGCAGCGCCGAAGGCGGTTACACCGCCGAAGGTAGCCGCACCGGCAGCCAAGGCCGCTCCAGCCGCACCGACGGGCAGCGGCTGGGGTATCCAGCTGGCATCGGTTCCGTCCTCCAAGGTTGCCGAACAGGAATGGTCGCGTATTTCGGGCAAGTACGCGGCTGATCTGAACGGCATCACCCACACGGTAGTGAAGGCGGACATTCCCGGAAAGGGGACCTATTACCGGGTCCAGGCCGGCAATATGGGCAAGGAATCCGCCGACAAGCTTTGCACCTCGCTGAAGGGGCAAGGGCAGGGCTGCCTGGTGGTCAAGCGCTGATGACGGCCCGCAGGATGATGCGCCCCCGTGCGGCAATTTTCGGATGCTCGGGCCCGGCGATTACCGAGGAGGAACGCTCCTTCTTCGCCCGAGCCCGGCCATTCGGCTTCATCCTGTTCGGTCGGAATGTCGAAAACCCGGAGCAGTTGCGCACGCTGGTTGAAGAGCTGCGCGGCGCTGTTGGCCGTCCCAATGCCCCGGTGATGATCGATCAGGAAGGCGGGCGGGTGGCACGGCTGCGCCCGCCGCACTGGCGGCCCCATCCGGCGCCGGGTTTGATCGGCGCACTCTATGAAAGGTCGCCGCAGGAGGGGATCGAAGCCCTTCGCCTGCATGTCGGCCTTATCAGCGCCGAACTGCGCGCTGCCGGCATTACCGTCAACTGCATTCCGATGGCCGATGTGCGCGCGGACGATGCCGACAAGGTGATCGGCGACCGCGCCTTTTCCGGCGATCCCGCCGTTGTGGCCAGACTGGCCCGGATCTCTGCGGCGACCTGCCTTGCCAGCGGTATCATTCCGGTCCTGAAGCATCTGCCCGGGCACGGGCGCTCGCGTGTCGACAGCCATCTGTCGCTGCCGGTGGTCGATGCGGATGCCGACACGCTCTACAGCACCGACGGCCTGCCGTTTCGCCGCCTTGCCGATGTGCCCTGGGGCATGACGGCGCATATCGTCTATCCCGCACTGGACAACAGGGCGCCGGCGACGCTGTCGCGCCCGGTGCTGGTCGACCGTGTACGCGGTCGCCTCGGTTTTACCGGCCTCCTGGTCAGCGATGATCTTTGCATGGGCGCCATCGGCGGCGAGCCGGCGCACAAGGCCCATGCCGCGCTGCTGGCCGGCTGTGACATCGCGCTCCACTGCAATGGCAAGATGGACGAGATGCGTGAGTTCATGGCCGGTGTCGAGCCGATCAGTGATGCCGCCTGGGCCCGGGCACAGCGCGCCGAAGCCCTGCGGGTCGCCCTTTCCGGCGGTGGGGGAGTGAGCGATGTCGCCGCACTTGCCAGCCTTGCCGAACGTCGCCAGCACCTGCTGGCGCTTGCTGCCTAGGGGGCGGCACCATGGACGGCGTCCTCCCGGACCTTTCTTTCGAGGACAGAGCGCCCGCGAGCGCCGGCGAAACGCTGGCCCTTTCCCTTGATGGTTTTGACGGGCCGATCGACCTGCTGCTGACGCTGGCACGCGAGCAGAAGGTGGATCTTGCCCAGATTTCCATTCTGGAGCTTGCCGAGCAGTATCTCTCCTTCATTGAGCAGGCCCGGGGGCTCCGGCTGGAGATCGCCGCCGACTATCTGGTCATGGCCGCCTGGCTCACCTTCCTCAAATCCCGCCTGCTGTTGCCGCAACCGGAAGCGGAGGAAGAACCCTCCGGATCCGAGCTGGCCGAGGCGCTGGCTTTCCAGCTACGACGCCTGCAGGCCATGCAGCAGGCCGGCGAAAAGCTGAGAGCCCGGCCCCAACTCGGCCGGGACTATCTGCTGCGCGCAAATCCCGAGGGCATTGCCCCGGAAAAGGTCGAACGATACGAAGCGACGTTGGCGGAGCTGCTGCGCGCTTATGGCGACATCGCCCGGCGCGGTACACTCAATAATGACTACAGCCCGCCGCCGCTCATGGAGGCGCTCTGGTCCGTCGAGCAGGCGCTGGAGAGGCTGCGCGCCATGCTGGGGGTGAGCTCCGGCTGGAGTTCGCTCACGGATTTTTACCCCTCCGGTCCCCGCGAGGAACTGGGGCGGCGCTCCGTGACGGCCTCGACCTTCCTTGCCGCGCTGGAACTGGTGCGGGACGGCGTTTTCGAAATCCGGCAGGACAGCGCCTTTGCGCCGATCTATCTGCGCGCCGGATCCGGCCGGGAGGCGGCCGATGCTTGAAGGGCTCGACCTTCCACAGCAACGCGGCATTTCGGAAGAACATCTGCGGCTGGCAGAAGCGCTGCTGTTCAGCGCCGATAAACCGGTAAGCGATGCGGAGCTTGCAGAACGGTTCGGCGAGCATGTCGATCTTGCCCGGCTGATGGAAGCCCTGCGCCAGCGTTATGCCGGCCGCGGCATTGAAGTCTGGCATGTCGCTGGCGGCTGGCTCTTCCGCACCGCGCCGGATCTGGCAACGGCGCTGCGCCTGCAGGCGTTCGAGCAGCGCAAGCTCTCCCGGGCCGCACTCGAAGTGCTGGCCATCATCGCCTATCACCAGCCCATTACGCGGGCCGAGATCGAAAACCTGCGCGGGGTGGCCACCAGTCGTGGCACGCTTGACGTGCTGCTTGATACCGGCTGGATCAAACCCGGTCCGAGGCGGCAGACGCCGGGCCGGCCGGTCACCTGGCTCACCACCGAAGCCTTTCTCATCCAGTTCGGGCTCGAAGGGCTCGATAGCCTGCCGGGTGTCGATGAGTTGAAGGCTGCCGGCCTGCTCGACAAGCGCCCGGCGGCGCTCGTTATTCCGGGGCTTGGCCTTGAGGATGAGAGCGCGCCGGACGAGGTGGACGGGCAAGAAGCGGACGATGAAGCGGAGCCGCTTTATTGACGACCATGGCGTGCCGCCTCGCGACGGCAGGCGGCATTGCGGCACCGAAGTGTTTCTGCCATGATCCCGCCCGCATCGGTTAAGCGCTCAAGAAAATACCCGGCGCGAGGCATCTGTTAAACCGGCCCCGGCGCTGGAGCGTAAGGGAAACCTTCACTCTATCAGCGGTTCAAGGCCCCGTTTGGTTCTGGAGTAGACGAGTTATGGGTCTCAGCTTGTGGCATCTGATTGTTCTGCTGGTCATTGTGCTGCTGGTCTTCGGTGCCGGTAAGCTGCCCAACGTGATGGGCGACGTTGCCAAGGGCATCAAGTCCTTCAAGAAGGGCATGTCTGACGAAGACAGCGACGCGCAGCGCACCGTGACCCGTCAGGCCGACAAGGACAACACCCAGGGCTAAAGACCTGGGCGGGCAGGGCGGGAGGCTGCAAGGCCCCCTGCCTGTCATGCCGGGCAGCCATGCCTGTTGCGGTTCGTTTTCCTGATTGAAGGCGGCGCCAGACGCCGAAGCCTTGCATGCTCGACATCGGATGGTCCGAACTCCTCGTTGTGGCGGGAGTTGCCCTTGTGGTCATCGGCCCCAAGGATCTGCCCCGCGCGCTTCACACCGCCGGCAAATGGGTGCGTCGCGCCCGCAGCGTCGCCACCGACTTCCAGCGCACCGTCGACCGGATGATGGAAGAGGCCGACCTCGCCGAGGCGAATGAAGATCTCAAGAAAATCCGCCGTTTCGACCCGCGTGCCGAAATCGGCAAGATGGTGGGTGACATCGGGGGCAAACCTTCTGCGCCCGGCCAGTCAGAACCGGCCTCGGTAAGCGCTGCTGAAGTTCCGGGAGCAGACGCCGCCGTTGCAGCGGCTGCCGAAGCCGCGGGCACCAGTGCTCCGGCAGAGATCCCGGCAGGAGAGGCTACGCCGAAGCCGCGTCGCAGCCGGACACCGAAGGTTGCCGAAACGGCTGACCTGTCCGCAACTGCCGACAAGGTGGCAAAGCCCCGGGCAAGCGCGAAGAAGAAGGCAGAAGCCGGCGAGGCCGCTGCTCCAGCACCGGCCCGGAAGACGTTCGCCGCCAAGGCATCCAGTCCGGCAAAGCCCAAAGCTGCGGCCCCCAAGGCGCCGCGCAAGACTGCCGCCAAACCCGACGTTTCCAGCAAGAGCACTGAATCGTGAGCAGCGAAACCCCGGATGAGCTTCCCGAGCAGGGAACGATGACGCTCATTGAGCATCTCGTCGAATTGCGCAACCGGCTGGTGATCTCGCTGATCGCCTTCGGTATCGCTTTCGTGGTCTGTTATTTCTTTGCCGAGCGCATCTTCGCCTTCCTGGTCGATCCGCTCTACAAGATCATCGGGCCGGATCAGCGCCTGATCTATACCGGCCTGACGGAAGCCTTTTTCACTTATCTGCAGATCGGCTTTTTCGCCGCGGCGTTCCTGTCGTTTCCGATCATTGCCTCGCAGATCTACATGTTCATGGCGCCCGGCCTCTATAAAAACGAGCGCCACGCCTTCCTGCCATTCCTCATTGCCACGCCGTTCCTGTTCTTCCTTGGCGGGGCGATGGCCTATTACTTCATCTTTCCGGCGGCCTGGCATTTCTTCACCAGCTTCCAGACCACGGCGCTGGCGGGCGTCGGCCCGGCCGTTTCGCTGGAGCAGCGGGTGGGTGAGTATCTCGACCTGTCGATGAAGCTCATCTTCGCCTTTGGTCTGGCGTTCCAGCTTCCGGTCGCCCTTGGCCTGCTGGCGCGTGCCGGCATCGTCTCTGCCGCCATGCTCTCCAGCAAGCGCAAATACGCCATTGTGGCCATCTTTGCGCTCGCCGCAGTCATCACCCCGCCCGATGTGCTGAGCCAGGTCGGGCTCGCCATTCCGCTGCTGGGGCTCTACGAAATCTCGATCTTCATCGCGAGGCGCATCGAGAAGAAACGCGCCGCGCGTGAAGCCGAGCAGGACGCCGACCTCTCCTGATCCTGCCCTGCAGCCCCGATAGCGCATCATCCATGCACCGCCTTTGTCAAAAAGGCGGTGCATGGGGTCGCGGGGGCTGGATTGAAAAGGGTGTTAGCCGTTATAACTGCGACCCTGAGAGTCGCGTTTTGTTCTCATCTTACAGGCACGATATGCACGATCTCGCTTTTATCCGCCGCGAACCGGCACAGTTCGACAATGGCCTTGCCCGCCGCGGGCTTCCGCCGCTGTCCGAGAGCATTCTGGCCGTGGATGAAAAGCGTCGTTCCGTGCAGACCCGCCTGCAGGAAATCCAGCAGCGCCGCAATGACGCCTCGCGCGAAATCGGCCAGTTGAAGCGTACCGGCGGTGATGCGCAGGCGCTGATGGACGAGGTGGCTGCGCTCAAGGACGAGATGCAGCAGCTGGAAGAGCAGAGCCGCGAGTTGACGCAGGAGCAGGACGACGCGCTCGCCGTGTTGCCGAACCTGCCGTCCGCCGAGGTGCCCGATGGCGCCGACGAGAACGACAATGTCGAGATCTCGCGCTGGGGCACGCCGCCAACCATCGAGAATGCGAAGGAACATTTCGAGCTCGGCGAAGCGCTCGGCATGATGGACTTTGCCACCGCAGCGAAGATGTCCGGGTCGCGCTTCGTCATCCTGCGCAGCAAGCTGGCACGCCTTGAGCGTGCGCTTGCGCAGTTCATGATCGACACCCAGACCGAAGAGCACGGTTATACCGAAGTTTCGCCGCCGGTTCTGGTGCGCGATACGGCCCTCTACGGGACCGGCCAGCTGCCGAAATTCGCCGAAGATCTCTTCCGCACCACCAGCGACCATTATCTGGTGCCGACGGCGGAAGTGGTGCTCACCAACCTTGTGGCCGACAGCATCGTCGACCCGGCTGAACTGCCGATGCGCGTGACGGCGTGGACGCCGTGTTTCCGCTCCGAAGCAGGTTCTGCCGGACGCGACACCACCGGCATGATCCGCCAGCACCAGTTCTACAAGGTGGAGATGGTCAGCATCACCACGCCGGAAACCTCGGATGCCGAACTGGAGCGTATGACCGGCTGCGCCGAGGCTATTCTGCAGAAGCTGAACCTGCCCTACCGCCGCCTGCTGCTGTGCACCGGCGACATGGGCTTCGGTGCGCGCAAGACCTATGATCTTGAGGTCTGGCTGCCGGGGCAGGGGCGTTATCGCGAAATCTCCAGCTGCTCGAACTGCGGCGATTTCCAGGCCCGTCGCATGAAGGCGCGCTTCAAGGCTGCCGGCGACAAGTCGACCCAGTTCGTCCACACGCTGAATGGCTCTGGCCTTGCCGTTGGCCGTACGCTGGTGGCCGTGCTGGAAAATTACCAGCAGCCCGATGGCAGCATCGTCATTCCGGAGGTGCTGCGGCCCTATATGGGTGGGCTCGAGCGCATTGCGCGCGCCGAGGGCTGAGGCAATGCGGCTCGGGCACAAGAGGATCGCTTCGTGAGCATTGAGGCGCGCAAGATCCGGCTGGTGATGCATCTGCGCAAATCGGGCATCACCGATACGCGCGTGCTTTCGGCAATCGAGCGTGTGCCGCGCGAGGCTTTCCTGCCCGAGCATTTTCTTCACCGTGCCTATGAAGACAGTGCCCTGCCCATCGGCCATGGCCAGACCATCAGCCAGCCGCTGGTCGTCGCCAAGATGACGCAGGAGCTGGAACTGGGGCCGACCCACCGCGTGCTGGAAGTCGGCACCGGTTCGGGTTATCAGGCCGCTGTGCTTTCCTGCCTTGTGGCGCGCATCTGGACAATCGAGCGGCACAAGCCGCTGCTGAAGGTCGCCAAGGAGCGTTTCCAGGCACTGGCGATCGACAATATAACCGCCCGCGCCGGCGACGGGTCGCTCGGCTGGCCGGGGCAGGACAATTTCGACCGCATGATCCTGACCGCTGCTGCCGGTGAAGATCCGCCGCCCGAGCTGCTGAAGCAGCTGGCGCTTGGCGGCATCATGATGGCGCCGTTGACGATCACCGATGAAAACGGCGTGCGGGGCCAGAAACTCGTCAAGCTCCGCAAGACCCGCAACGGCCTCGAGCGCGAGGAGATGTGGCCGGTGAAATTCGTTCCGCTGGTCCCCGGCGAAGCGCAGGCCGAGGAAGTGCCCAGCCTGTGATCCGTCCGGTTCCCCTGAAAAGTCGGGGAGCGCTGCTTGCAGCCGGCGCGCTTCTGTCGGGCTGCGTTTCGCCTTTTGCCCAGTTCACCCTGCCGGGGCAGACGATGGTCGCCCGGCCGGCAACGTCTGTTTCCCAGATGCCGCCGCAGCAGCCGCTGACGGCCAACCTGCCGTCGCAGGTGACGGTGCAGCCTGGCGATACGCTGTGGAAGATTTCGCGCCGGCTCGACGTGCCGCTGCGTGACATCATCGATGCCAACGGGCTGATGCCGCCTTATGCGATCCGCAGCGGTCAGGTTCTGCGTGTGCCCGCCGGGCGTTACTACACCGTCCAGCGCGGCGATACCGTCACCAATGTCGCGGCTCGCTTCGGCATCGCGTCGGCCGATCTCGCCCGTCTCAATGATCTGCCGTCACCCTATGTCATCCTGATCGGTCAACAGCTGCGCCTGCCGGCCACCAGCGATGTGCCGCAGCGGCAGGTGGCGGAGAACAGCTTGCCACTGGAACCGGTGCGCGTTGCCGGCATCACGCCGCCGCCCGCAGTGCCATCGCGGCAGGTAACCCAGGAAGAATTGCCGCCGGTTACCTCAACAGCGTTGCCAGCACCGGCGCGCGTCGTCCCGCCGCCACAGCCTGCCATTGCCAGCGACAACGCCGCCGGAGCCGATGCTGAACCGATGGCGACGGCCAGTGTCGGCGAGGTGGCGCCGCCGCCCGTACCATCGTCACGGCCCGCTGCCGGCGCTGCCGAGCCGGTTTCCGCTCCTGCTGCTGCGTCTCCGGCAGCGCCTGCACAGGTCACTCCGCCAGCACCGCAAAAGGTGGTGGCGCCCGCGCCACCGGCACAGAAGATCGACCCGTCGGCAAAACTTGATCTCATGTGGCCGGTTGATGGCCGCGTCATTGCCACCTTCGGCCCCAAGGACGGTGGGCTGCGCAATGACGGCATCAATATCGCAGCCCCGCGCGGCGCGGCGATCCGGGCGGCTGAGGCCGGCGTCGTCGTCTATGCCGGCAACGGGCTGCAGGCCTTTGGCAATCTGGTGCTGATCCGCCATGCCAATGGTTGGGTCACGGCCTATGCCCATGCAGACAAGCTGCTGGTCGAGCGCGGGTCCAAGGTCGCCCGCGGGCAGACCATCGCCACCGTCGGCTCCAGCGGCGATGTCGACAAACCGCAGGTTCACTTCCAGGTGCGCACCAGCGACGGTGCGGTCGATCCACAGAAATATCTGAGTTGAAACAACAACGGGCGCCCTGTGGCGCCCGTTGCTTTTCACCCGGCGTCCGGTCCATCAGCCTGCCGAGAGCGGCTTGCCGAGGCGTCCGGCGAGGTCCTGGATATATTGCCAGGCCACACGGCCGGAGCGCGAACCGCGCGTGCGGCTCCATTCCACCGCTTCGGCATGCAGGGCGTCGCCGGCGATATCGAGCCCGTACTGGCGGCAGTAACCCCGGATCATCTCGATGAAAGTGTCCTGGTCGCACTGGTGGAAGCCGAGCCAGAGCCCGAAGCGGTCGGAAAGAGAGACCTTTTCCTGCACAGCCTCATCCGGATTGATGGCGCTGGAGCGCTCGTTCTCGATCATGTCGCGCGGCATCAGGTGGCGCCGGTTGGAGGTTGCGTAGAAAAGGACATTCTCCGGCCGGCCCTCGAGGCCGCCTTCCAGCACCGCCTTCAATGACTTGTAGGTGTCGTCCTGCTGGTCGAAGGACAGATCGTCGCAGTAAAGGATCACGCGGCGGTCGGAGCGCCGGATTGCGGCGAGCAGCCGGGGCAGGGTCGGGATGTCCTCGCGGTGGATTTCAACCAGCACCAGGCTCCCCGGCGCCTTCGCCAGAATGTCCGCATGGATCGCCTTGACCATGGACGACTTGCCCATGCCGCGCGCCCCCCACAGCAGCGCATTGTTGGCTGGCAGACCGCGCGCGAAGCGCTCCGTATTGGCATAAAGAATGTCGACCTGCCGCTCCACGCCCTTAAGAAGTGCCAACGGGATGCGGGAGACCTTGACGACGGCGTGAAGCTCATTATCTGCCGGATGCCAGACAAAGGCATCGGCCGCTTCAAGGTCGGGATCTTTGGCCGGCGGCGGGGCCAGACGTTCAAGCGCGGATGCTATGCGCTCAAGCGTTCCTGCCAGCGGACCGTCCGCGGTCAGCGAGGTGGCAAGAGCGTCGGCGATGGAGGAGATGGGAAGGTCGCTCATGAGACTTTCTTTAAGCTCGTTTCCTGAGCCCGACAGAAAAGGTGCAGGGGCCGCGCTGAAAAGGCAGTGAGAAACACGCCGTGATGCGGGGCCATTGCTAATCCGGGCGAGCTAGTTATAGTCGCCCGACTCATTTTCCGCCGAACGCTTCCTTCTTGGGGCAGGGCGGAAGTTCTTTCAAGACGTCCCTTTCTGGAGGGGGGCGGGGCCGGCCCGGCCGACGGGCGGTCGCCAAGGGAGAGGCATACATGTTCATTTCACCGGCTTACGCTCAGGCGGCGGGTGCGGCTGCACCGGGCGGCGCGGGCGCTCTCATGCAGTTTGCACCGCTCGTTCTGATCTTCATCGTCTTCTACTTCCTGCTCATCCGTCCGCAGCAGAAGAAGGCCAAGGAGCACCGTGCGCTGCTCTCCAACCTGCGTCGCGGTGACCGCGTCGTGACCGGCGGTGGCATCATCGGCACCGTTACCCGCGTCATCGACAAGGATGATGAAATCAGCGTCGAGATCGCTGAAGGCGTGCGCGTCAAGGTGCTGCGCTCCACCGTTACCGCCGTTCTGTCCAAGCCCGAGCCGGTCTCTGCCAAGGGCAGCAAGGCCGCCAAGGAAAAGGCCGAGGACGAAGCTCCGGCCGAGACGAGCGACGACGCAGAGACCTCTTCGACCGAGAAGTCCTGATCCTTATCCGCCTATAAGCTGCCGGACGCGCCAACGGGTGCGCCCGGCGGTTCCGATCAAGAATAAACGGCGACACTCATGGTCTATTACGCCCGCTGGAAGATTATCCTCGTTCTGTGTGTGGTGGTGCTGAGCGCGCTTTATGCCGCGCCGAACCTTATCCCGCAGGACAAGCTCGACAAGTGGGCCCAGGGACTTCCGTCCTGGATGCCGCTGCACAAGATCAGCCTCGGCCTTGACCTCCAGGGCGGCTCGCATCTGCTGCTGGGCGTCGAGGTGAAGGCCGTCGTTAATGAATATCTGGATGGCGTGGCCGACAGTGCGCGCAGCGACCTGCGCAAGGCGGATATCGGCTACAGCAACCTCGCGACCAAGGACGGCGTGCTGAGCTTTGACGTGCGTGACGAGGCGCAGGCCGCGGCCGCGCGTGACGCCGTTGCCAGCATCGACCAGAACCTCGTGGTAACGCTGGATGGCGCGACCGTCAGCGCCCAGCTGAGCGAGAAGGCCTACAAGGATCGCGCGACGTCTGCTGTCGCCCAGTCCATTGAAATCATCCGTCGCCGTATCGACGAAAGCGGCACCCGTGAGCCGCTGATCCAGCAGCAGGGCATCGACCGCGTGCTGGTGCAGCTGCCGGGCGTCGGCAATCCGGAACATATCAAGCGTCTGCTGGGCCAGACCGCCAAGCTCGGTTTCCATCTCGTCAACGAGACGGCCAACCCGCGTGGCGGCTCGGTGCCTGCCGGCTTCCGTGTCATGCCGGCTGCCCCCAACAACCTGAAGGGCCCGCCGCTTTATGTGGTCTCGCGCCGCCCCGTCGTCAGCGGTGACACGCTGACCGATGCGCAGCCGAGCTTCGACCAGCAGTCCGGCCGTCCAGTCGTCAACTTCAAGTTCGACAGCATCGGTGCCCGCCGCTTCGGCGATGTGACCCGCGACAATATTGGCCACCAGCTGGCCATCGTGCTTGATGACAAGGTGGTGAGCGCCCCGGTTATCCAGTCCGCCATCACCGGTGGCAGCGGCGTGATCTCGGGCAGCTTTAGCGTCCAGGAAGCCAATGACCTTGCCCTGCTGCTGCGCGCCGGCGCCCTGCCGGCTCCGCTGACGGTGCTGGAAGAGCGTACCGTCGGCCCCGGCCTTGGTGCGGACAGCATCGCCGCCGGTGAAATCGCCAGCGGGATCGGCCTTGCGGTCGTGGTCGTGTTCATGGTCCTGAGCTATGGCCGCTTCGGCGTCTATGCCAACATCGCGCTGGTCGCCAACATCGTCATGCTGCTGGCGGCCCTGTCGCTGCTCGGCGCCACGCTCACGCTGCCGGGTATCGCCGGTATCGTGCTGACGATGGGCATGGCGGTCGACGCCAACGTGCTGATCTTCGAGCGTATTCGCGAGGAATATAAAGGCGGGCGAGGGGTGGTCGGTTCAATCGATGCCGGCTTCAACCGTGCCATCGGCACCATCACCGACAGCAACCTCACCACGCTGATCGCTGCGGCCCTGCTTTACGGTCTCGGCTCCGGCTCGGTGCGCGGTTTCGCCGTCACACTGGCCATCGGCATCCTGACCTCGATGTTCAGTGCCATCATGATCACCCGCCTGGTGATCGTCTTCTGGGTCCGCTCCGCGCGGCCCAAGATCATCAACCTTTAAAGGCGGGAAGGCAGGTAACAGATCATGCGTCCTATTCGCTGGATCCCCGACAACACCCGCTTCAATTTCATCGGCTGGCGCCACATCACCTTCGCGATCTCGTTCCTGATCGTGGTGGTGTCCTTCGGCTCGCTGGCGACGCGTGGTCTCAATTTCGGCATCGATTTTGAGGGCGGCACGCTGATGGAGGTCAAGACCTCCGGCCCGGCCGACATGGCCGACATGCGTGGCAAGCTCGACAGCCTCGGCCTCGGTGAGGTCAGCCTGCAGCAATTCGGTGCGCCCGACGAGGTGATGATCCGCATCAAGAAGCAGGAAGGCGACGAGGCCGCCCAGGCCGCTGCTATCAATGCGGTCAAGCAGAGCCTCGGCGACGGCATCGAATACCGTCGTACCGAGTTTGTTGGTCCGCAGGTTGGTGATCAGCTGAAGCATGACGGCATCCTGGCCGTTACGCTCGCCGTGCTGGGCATCATGGCCTACGTGTGGTTCCGCTTTGAGTGGCAGTATGCCGTCGCCGCCATCGTGGCGCTGCTGCATGACTGCGTCGCCGTGCTCGGCCTCTTCTCGCTCACGCAGATGGAGTTCAACCTGACGACGGTGGCCGCCGTGCTGACCGTTGCCGGTTATTCCATCAACGACACGGTCGTGGTGTTCGACCGCACCCGTGACGACCTGCGCAAGTACCGCAAGAAGCGGCTCGACATCCTGATCAACGATGCCAACAACCAGATGCTGGCGCGCTCGATCATGACCAGCATGACCGTGATCCTGACGCTGCTCTGCCTGCTGGTCTTCGGCGGCGATGTGCTGCGCGGCTTCTCGGTGGCGATGACCGTCGGCGTTCTGGTCGGTACCTACTCGTCGATCTTCGTGGCGACCGCGCTGCTGCTCTACATGCCGCCGCGTCGCACGCCGGAAGGCGCTACCGACAAGTCGGCCGAGAAGGCAACTGCCGGCGACGCCTGATTGTCGACACTGACATAAACCAGCCTTTGCAGCCGGCGCCGTCCAACGGGCCGGCTGCATTGTTTTTAAGGGCCGGTACCTGCCGGGTACGGGCCAAAGGAGGACCAGATGGATCTCAATCTCGCCCCGGTCGGTGATGGCAAGGTCATCCATGGTTATGGCGACGGGGGCTTTCGGGTCTCCGCGGATCGCTACGAGGGCTCGCTCATCGTAACCCGCGATACCGTCCTTCCGCTGACGGCAAGCCGTGTCTCCGACATCGATGCCGAGGCACTGGCCGCCGTGCTGGCTGCCGACAGCGGCGTCGAGGTGATGCTGCTGGGTTGCGGACAACGCATGGAGATGGTGCCGAAGGCGTTGAAGGAGGCCTTCCGGGCGCGCGGCATCGGCATCGAGCCGATGGATACCGGCGCCGCCTGCCGCACTTTCAACGTGCTGCTGAGCGAAGACCGGCGCGTGGCGGCTGCGCTGATCGCCGTCTAGGCTTCACCGGTATCGGCTGAAAAGAAAAGGGCGCCTCCCGCAAGGGAAGCGCCCTTTTCCATTACCGCAAGAAGCGATCAGGAAGCGGCAGCGAAGCGCTTGGCCACATATTCCCAGTTCACCAGCTTGTCGAGGAAGGCCTTGATGTAGTCCGGACGACGGTTGCGGTGGTCGAGATAGTAGCTGTGCTCCCACACGTCGCAGCCGAGCAGGGCATGCTGGCCATGGGCGAGCGGGTTGTCCGCATTGGCTGTCTTAGTGCAGGCGAGCTTGCCGTCAGCACCGACAACCAGCCAGCACCAGCCGCTGCCGAACTGGCCGACACCGGCGGCCACGAACTGCTCCTTGAAAGCATCGACGCTGCCGAAATCGGCAACAATCTTCTTCTCGAGCTCGCCCGGGATGGCGCCGCCACCCTTCGGCTTCATCATCTGCCAGAATTCGATGTGGTTCCAGTGCTGGCCGGCCTGGTTGAAGATGCCCTGCTTGGCCGGATCGCCGGAGCTGGCCTTCACGATCTCTTCCAGAGACTTGCCTTCCAGCGGCGTGCCCGCGATCAGCTCGTTGAGCTTGGTGACGTAGGCCTGATGGTGCTTGCCGTGGTGCAGCTCCAGGGTCTCGCGCCCCATAACCGGCTCCAGAGCATCATGGGCATAAGGAAGCGGTGCTAGTTCGAACGCCATCGGAAAATCCCCATTAGGTATGTTGTGCGCGGCCTTGCATCCCGGAAGGGGCGCCGCGTGGCCCGCGCGCTCCCCGCGCAGGGCCTTCAGGAACGAGATAGTCTCAAGGCCGGGACTTGTGAAGCCCACCCGGGAAATCTCGTGGCCGCATCCTGCACCAGATCGCGGGCGGCGGCGAGGCCGGATGTGATCGCGCTCTCTATTGTCGGCGGCAGAGGGCTGGCCAGCCAGTCGCCGGCAAGGCGCAGATTGGCAAGGCCGGCGGCATGCCGGCCGGGACGGGACGCTTCCACCGCCGGTGTCAGCGCCAATGTCGCCCGTTTTTCCCGCACCACGCGGCAGGGCGGAGCCGCCATGCCGGAGAGCCCCAGCACCGGCGCGATGTCGGCCCAGACCCTTTCGGCCAGTTCGTCCGCCGCGACGGTTTGCAGCTCATCCGCCGCGCTGATGGTGACGCTCGCAACATCCCCGCGCAGGAAGAGCCACTGCGCCTGCCCGCCGAGCAAACCGAGCAACGGTTCGCCGCCGGGCAGCGTAGCCGGAGCTGGCAGACGGTAGTGAAGATTGTCGATGGGCGAATAAGACTGCGGAAAGCTGATCCCGGGCAACAGGCGGCTTGCAGCCGCCGGAGGGACGGCGAGAATGACCGGCCCCGTCGCCTCAAACTCGCTTCCGCCGGCCGTCAGGGCTGTCACGGTGCCGTTCTCGCAGTGAAGGGCGGTAACAGGGCAGGAAAAACGGATCTGCGCTCCTGCGGCCTCCAGCGTGGCCAGAAGAGGCTCCGCAAAAGTTTGTCCCAGGCTGCTGGCGGCAATATAGGGCCGCCCGGAACCCGGACCGCCGAAGAGGATGCGGCGCAGGACAGCCGCCAGAGGTGCCGCCGCCGCCACTTCCGGCCCTGTATTGAGCACGGCGGCGGTCAGCGCATCCCACAAAACACCGGCGGAAGCGCAGGCTGCTACTGTGGTGCCTGGACCGGCCAACAGAACCCTTGTGAGCGCGCCAACGTCGCCCAGGCTGAAAGCCGACGCTCCTCGCTGCCACCAGCTGCGCAGACTGAACGGGGCCCATCCGAGTTTTCGGGCTTCAAGATCGTAAAGCGGTACGGCCTCCGCGCCGAGCGGCATCAGCTCATTGCGAGTGCCGGTCCGGTCAAGCAGAGCGAACACCGCATGATTGCAGCCCATCAGAAGATGATTGCCGTTGTCGAGCAGCCGCCCGGTCAGTGGATCATTGAAGGAACGGCAACGCCCTCCGGCCGCCGGGGAAGCCTCCCACAGGCGCACCGCGTAACCGCTGTCGGCAAGGGCAAGTGCCGCCGCCATTCCTGCAAGGCCGGCGCCGATAACATCCGCTGTCCCGGCGGTCATGCCGACGGGCGCCAGCCCAGACGGCAGGCGAGGGTAAGCCCCAGTGCGGCAGCTCCGGAAATGCGCACCCGGCCGGGGCGGAGGGCCGCCGTCCAGTTTCCGGCAGCAAGGCGGCCATGAAGGCGCTGGTAAACAGCCACCATCGCCATCGCAGGCCACAAGGCGGGAGCGTCAATCTCGCTGATGCTGGCCGTCAGCCGGCCATAGAGGCCGCCAGCCTCCCGGCCCAACTGCGCGAGGGCCTGCGGCAGTTCAGGCGCCTGCGGCAGGTCGTGCGCGGCAATCTCGCCGATGCCAGCTGCTGAGAGAACCTCCTGCGGCAGGTAGATGCGGCCGATGGCGGCATCCTCGCGCACATCGCGCAGGATATTGGTCAGTTGCAGCGCTTCACCGGCCAGAATGGCGAAATTGTCCCGGGCCGGGCTGGCAGGCGCAAAAATGCGCATGCACAACACACCAACCGCTCCGGCCACCCGGCGGCAATAGGCGGAAAGCTCGGCACGATCCGGGGCGAGCAACGGCGCTGCCACATCCTGGCGCGTGCCCTCAAGGATCAGGCGAAATTCATTGATCGGCAGGTGATGCTGATCGACAGCCCGGGCCAGCGCCGCCGGCAGCGGTGCTGTGCCGTCAAGGCGCTGCTGCCACTCCTCGAAAGCCGCCAGTTTCGCCGCCGGCTCCCAAGGGCCATCGGCGATGTCGTCCAGCACACGGCAATAGCGGTAAAGCGCCGCCAGCGCGGCCCGCCGGGGTCCGCCTGCAAGTACAATCGGCCAATAAAAGGAGCTGGAGCGGCTCCCGAAGGCGGCGCCTGCGGGGAAAGACGTCGAGGTCATGCGCGAAGGCCGGCCAGCAGCCCTTTGACCGTCGCGAAGGCGGATTTCCACCAGCCGGGCTTTGCCTTGCCCTTGAGCGGGTCCACACTGCGCAGATGCAGCGCCTGCTCGCGGGCGAGATAAAGCGTAATAGCCGCTTCGGCCCGGATGCCGGTACCTATGAGCCGCGGCAACATTCCGGCAGCCTCGCCCAGCAGCCGGTCGATTTCATCCAGCAGCCGGGTGAAGACACTGCGCAGTTTGCTGTCAGCTTCCGGCGCCGCCAGTGCTTCGGCGGAGCTGCCGGCTTCGCTGAGCCAGCTGGCCGGCAGGTAACAGCGCCCGCGCACGCGCCAGTCCTCACCGCAATCCTGAAGGTGGTTGAGGAGCTGCAAGCCGATGCACAGACTGTCCACCGGCGCCACTGCTTCAGCCGGCTGGTTATGGGCAGCGAGCATGAAGCGCCCGACCGGCACCGCGGACTGGCGGCAGGAAGAGAGCAGGGCATCCCAGTCCGGGATGATGCCGAGCAGCGTGTCAGCCCGGAAGGCACGCAGCAGCTCGCGCATGAAACCTTCCGCCGCCGGCACTTCCGCCGTTACGGTGCGGAAGCGGCGCGCCGGGGCTGTCCAGACAGAAGCATCGTCGCGGCCCTCGAAGGCCGCAGCCTCAAGCGCATCGAGCATATCCTGCCGCTGAGCCGGCGCGAGGCCAGGCTCATCGGCGATATCGTCGGCAAGGCGCGCCAGACGATAGAACCGCATGACGAGAGAACGAGTGCGGGAGGGCAGAAGCAGCGACGCGACCGGAAAGTTCTCGGCCGGGAGCAGATAGCGGGGCAAGGCGAGGTCGCTGGAGATGGTTCTTCTCGCGAAATGGTGCGTTGCATGCTTGAGGCAGAATACCAATTGCGCCATTTTTCACCACCTTTATATCTGGGCGCGGATAAAGGGGCGGCTGCGGGCCAATACACCGGCACCAGTCGTTCGGGAAAGCGAAATCAATGACATCGACACCGACCCTGACATGGTGCGCCGAGCAGGTGCGCCGTTCGGACCGCGACCGTTTCCTCACCAGCCTGTTTGCCGATGCGGCGGTGCGGGAGGATTTGTTCGCGCTTTACGCCTTCAATATCGAAATTGCCCGCACCCGCGACGTGGTCAGCGAGCCGACGCTCGGTGCCATCCGCTTGCAATGGTGGCGGGAAGCCATTGAAAAAATTGGCGAAGGTGCCACTCCTCACGGACAGCATGAAGTGCTGGAGGCGCTTGCCGGGACTTTCAGCCGCCATCAGCTGAGCGCCGATGATTTTTTCGCCATCATCGATGCCCGGGCGCAGGATTTCGAGCCCTCCGGCTTTGTCGACCAGGACGCGCTTGAAGCCTATGCCGCCGAAACTGCTGCGCCGCTCTTCAGGCTGGCTCTCAGGATCTGTGGGCAAACGGACGGCAATGCCGATGAAGCGGCCCGCCACGCCGCCATCGCCTGGGCACAGCTAGGGCTGATCCGCGCCATGCCGTATGATCTGCACCATCGGCGGGTCACCGTGCCTAAGACGGCACTTGAAGCGGCCGGCATCACCGCCACCCAACTGATCGACCGGCCGAAGACGACAGAGCTTCAGCCGCTTTTGAAGCCACAGCTCGCAAGCATCCGGGAACACAGTAAAAATGCCCGTTCCCTCATGCGGCAGGTGAAGCGCAGTGCCCGGGTAGCTCTGTTGCCACTTACGCTCGCCGACGGCTATCTGGCGACGCTGAAGCGTAATGGCAGCAGCCCCTTCGATCCCCGCCTTGCCCGGCCCGGAGGCCCGACGCAGCTCAGGGTCTGGATGAAGGCACTTCTCGGCAGCTATTGAGCAGACCGGGGCAAGCCTTTGAAAAAAAAGCCGGCCTCCTTTCGGAAGGCCGGCTTTACTGTTTCTGGCAGAGCCTTCAGAAAGCGGCGAGCCAGGCGGGCAGATCTTCCAGCGCCCGCACGCTCATGGCGCGCTTGCGATCCTTGCCCTTGATCTTGCGGCGCTTGCCGTTAGCGGTGATCTCCGGCCCGATATCCGGGAACAGGCCGTAATTGATGTTCATCGGCTGGAAGGTGTCTGCTGCCGCGCCGCCGGTGATGTGGCTGAGGAGGGCACCGAAAGCCGTGGTCAGCGGCGGGACCACAACTTCGCGGCCCAGACGCTCGGCTGCGGCGAAGCGGCCAGCCATCAGGCCGACAGACGCGCTTTCCACATAGCCTTCACAGCCCGTGATCTGACCGGCAAAACGCAGGCGCGGCAAAGCCTTGAGACGCAGCGTTGCATCCAGCAGGCGCGGGGAGTTGAGGAAGGTATTGCGGTGGATACCGCCGAGGCGGGCAAATTCCGCCTCTTCAAGGCCGGGGATGAAGCGGAAGATGTCCTTCTGCGCACCCCATTTCAGCTTGGTCTGGAAACCCACGAGGTTATAGAGCGTGCCAAGCGCATTGTCCTGGCGCAGCTGCACCACGGCATGGGGCTTCACATCGCTATGCGGGTTGGTAAGGCCGACCGGCTTCATCGGCCCGAAGCGCAGCGTCTCGCGCCCACGCTCGGCCATCACCTCGATGGGAAGGCAGCCTTCGAAGTAAGGCGTGTCCTTCTCCCACTCCTTGAACTCGGTCTTGTCACCGGTCAGCAGCGCATCGATGAAGGCATTGTACTGCGTCTCGTCCATCGGGCAGTTGATGTAGTCCTTGCCATCACCGCCGGGGCCGACCTTGTCATAGCGCGACTGGAACCATGCCTTGGAAAGATCGACGCTTTCCTTGTAGACGATGGGAGCAATGGCATCGAAGAAGGCAAGCGAGCCTTCGCCAGTAAGCTCTTGAATAGCCTTGGAAAGATCGGGTGAGGTGAGCGGGCCGGTCGCCACGATCACGCTGTCCCAGTCTTCCGGCGGCAGTCCGGCAATCTCGCCGCGCTCCACCGTCACCAGCGGATGTTCGGTGATCGCCCTGGTGACGGCGGCAGAAAAACCGTCGCGGTCCACGGCAAGCGCGCCACCGGCTGGCACCTGGTTGGCATCGCCGCTCGCCAGGATCAGCGAGCCGGCACGCCGCATCTCGGCATGCAGCAGCCCGACCGCGTTATATTCCCAGTCGTCCGAGCGGAACGAGTTGGAGCAGACGAGCTCGGCAAGGCCGTCGGTCTGGTGCGCATCGGTGCGCCGCTCGGGGCGCATCTCATGCAGGACAACCGGCACGCCGGCGTTGACGAGCTGCCAGGTGGCTTCGGAACCGGCAAGGCCGCCACCGATCACATGGACCGGGCGGAGGGAGGAGGGCGTGTTGCTCATGATGACGCGCAACTACGCTACTCCCGCACGCAGCGCAAGCGCCGTTCCATAAGGTGCCGCCGGCCGGCTCAAAAGCCAGACCGGCGGCGCCCCGGACATCAGCCGAGGATCGGCTTCAGCAGCGTGTGCTGGCGCACGACCGGCAGTGTCTTCAGCCAGGCATCGAGCCCGAGATACTGGCCGGCATTTTTCGCTGTCAGGTACAGCAGCACCGTGATGTAGACAATGTGATAATCGACGATGAAGTTGTTCCGGTCCGAGATGAACGGAAAGTCCATGTGCGCCATCCAGTAAAGGAAAAGGATGGCGGCGCCGACCGGCGCACTGAGCCGCACCAGGCAGCCGGACAGCAGCGACAGGCCGATGGCCAGATGGCCCCAGGCAACCAGGAAGCTGAAAACCGGCGCGATTTCCGGGCCGGTGAAGATCGAGAAAAAGCCGTGGAATGTCTTGGTGTGGTCAAGAAACCCGACAATGCTGAAGTTCGGGTCGAACGCCTGATGCGACGCGGCGTAGATGAAGGTCCACGCCATCAGGAACCGCAGAACAACAAGAAACTTCTGATCGAGTGTGCTGGTCATGTGCTTCCCTCCCGGCAGCGAGATTAACTTCCGATGGAGAGGCTAGGACATTCTGTCCCTGGGCACTTTGAGGCACATCAATCCGGGCGGGGTGCGGCAGCCCGCCACACCCCGCCGGAATTCATCCGGGTTCAGCCGGCTTTTGCTCGCCGTTTCACGCCCAGCAGCGGGGCCAGATAGTAGCCGGTATGGCTGCGCTCGGCCTTGGCAACTTCTTCAGGCGTGCCGGTAGCAACCAGCTCGCCACCGCCATCGCCGCCTTCGGGGCCAAGATCGATCAGCCAGTCGGCCGTCTTGATGACCTCGAGATTATGCTCGATGACGACGACGGTATTACCTTGCTCCACAAGGGCATGCAGCACTTCCAGCAGCTTGCGCACATCCTCGAAATGCAGGCCCGTGGTCGGCTCGTCGAGGATATAGAGCGTGCGTCCGGTTGCCCGGCGCGACAGTTCCTTGGAGAGCTTGACGCGCTGCGCCTCGCCGCCGGAAAGCGTGGTTGCCTGCTGGCCGACCTTGACATAACCGAGGCCGACGCTCTCCAGCGTCTCCAGCTTGTCGCGGATTGATGGCACGGCCTTGAAGAACTCGGCGCCTTCGGAAACCGTCATGTCCAGCACCTCGGCAATCGACTTGCCGCGATAATGGATTTCCAGCGTTTCACGGTTATAGCGATGGCCGCCGCAGGCATCGCAGGTCACGAACACGTCGGGCAGGAAGTGCATCTCGATCTTGATGACACCATCGCCCTGGCAGGTCTCGCAGCGGCCGCCCTTGACGTTGAAGGAGAAGCGGCCGGGCCCGTAACCGCGGGCCTTGGCTTCCGGCAGGCCGGCAAACCAGTCGCGGATCGGCGTGAAGGCGCCGGTATAGGTCGCGGGGTTGGAGCGCGGCGTGCGGCCGATGGGCGACTGGTCGATGTCGACAATCTTGTCGAGGAACTCCAGCCCCTCCAGCCGGTCATGGTCGGCCGGTGGCTCGCGCGTGCCCATCAGGGCGCGGGCAGCACCCTTGTAGAGCGTCTCCAGCGTCAGGGTGGATTTGCCGCCGCCGGAAACGCCGGTGATGCAGGTGAAGGTCCCGAGCGGAATTTCCGCCGAGACGTTCTTGAGGTTGTTGCCACGCGCACCGACAATCTTGACCGACTTGCCATTGCCGGGCCGGCGTACCTTCGGCACCTCGATCCGGCGCGAACCAGAGAGGTATTGGCCGGTGAGGCTGGCCGGGTCGTGCATCACCTCTTCCGGCGTACCGCGCGAGACCACGGTGCCGCCATGGACGCCCGCGCCCGGGCCCATATCGACCACATAATCGGCGGTGCGGATGGCATCCTCGTCATGCTCGACGACGATGACGGTATTGCCGAGATCGCGCAGGCGCTTCAGCGTTTCCAGCAGGCGGTCATTGTCGCGCTGATGCAGGCCGATGGACGGTTCGTCCAGCACATAGAGCACGCCGGTAAGGCCGGAGCCGATCTGGGAGGCGAGGCGAATGCGCTGGCTCTCGCCACCGGAAAGTGTGCCCGACATGCGGGCAAGGCCGAGATAACCGAGGCCGACCGAGCGCAGGAAACCCAGACGGTCTCGGATTTCCTTGAGAATGCGCGCGGCGATTTCGCGGTTCTTCGGGCTGAGGTCTCCCTCGATGACGTCAAACCATTCGCCGGCATGCTGGATGGAAAGGTTGGAGATGTCGGCAATCGTCTTCATGCCAACCTTGACCGCCAGCGCTTCCGGCTTCAGGCGCGCGCCGCCGCAGGCTTCGCAGGGTTTTGAGGAGAGGTACTTGCCCAGTTCCTCGCGCACCCAGGCGCTGTCGGTTTCCTTGTAGCGGCGGTCCATGTTGGTCAGCACGCCCTCGAAGGGCTTGCGCGTCTCATAGGTGCGCAGGCCGTCCTCGAACCTGAGCGGCACAGCTTCCTTGCCGGAGCCGTAGAGGATGACCTCGCGGGCGTTCTCCGGCAGATGGTTCCAGGTCACGTCGAGGCTGAAGCCGAAATGACGGGCGAGGCTTTCCAGCGACTGGTGGTGATACTGGCTCTGCGAATTCGCCCACGGCGCCACCGCACCGCCGCGCAGGGTCTTGTCACGGTCCGGCACGATCAGATCCGGATCGAAATAAGGCTTGTGGCCAAGGCCGTCGCAGGCCGGGCAGGCGCCATGCGGATTGTTGAAGGAGAAGAGGCGGGGCTCGATCTCCTCGATGGTAAAGCCGCTCACCGGGCAGGCGAACTTGGCGGAGAAGATCGTGCGCTCACCGCCATCGGCGTTCTCGGCAATGGCAATGCCGTCCGCGAGGCCAAGCGCGGTCTCCAGGGAGTCCGCGAGACGGTTGCCAAGGCCTTCGCGCACCACGAGGCGGTCTACCACCACCTCGATGTCGTGCTTCTTCTTCTTGTCGAGCGCCGGCGCCTCGTCGATCTCGTGCAGTTCGCCGTCGATCTTCACGCGCTGGAAGCCGCGCTTGCGCAGTTCCGCCAGTTCCTTGCGGTACTCGCCCTTGCGGCCACGCACCACCGGGGCCAGCAGATAAAGCCGCGTGCCGTCCGCCATCGCCATGATGCGGTCAACCATCTGGGTCACGGTCTGGCTTTCGATCGGCAGGCCGGTGGCGGGCGAATAGGGAATGCCGACGCGCGCCCACAAGAGGCGCATGTAGTCATAGATTTCGGTGACGGTGCCCACCGTCGAGCGCGGGTTGCGCGAGGTGGTTTTCTGCTCGATGGAAATCGCCGGCGACAGGCCTTCGATGGAATCGACATCCGGCTTCTGCATCAGTTCCAGGAACTGGCGCGCATAGGCCGAGAGGCTTTCCACATAACGCCGCTGACCTTCGGCATAGATGGTGTCGAAGGCGAGGGAGGATTTGCCGGATCCGGAAAGCCCGGTGATGACCACCAGCTTGTCGCGCGGCAGATCGAGATCGACGTTCTTGAGATTGTGCTCGCGCGCACCGCGCACCGAAAGGGTCTTGAGCGTCACGGGTCGGCTGCTCCGGATCGGCAGATGAACGGCTTCAGGGGTAAGGGCCCGCCTTATGTGGCGGTGCGGCATCTTATATGGGATGCCACCCGCCGGGAACGAGTCCTCATTTCCAGCGCACCTTCAATGTTCTTCAAATGTTCGTCAAGAGGTCCGGCTCACAGAACCTGCCGTCATAGCCGCTCCGGGGCTGTCAATGCGTCTAATCGGCTTGCCGAAAAGCTGTTGTCAGCCTAGGGTTTGGCATCTTCAGTGATTAATTTTCTATAAAGGCGAAAGCTATGGCGGGCAGCGTCAACAAGGTCATTCTCGTCGGTAACCTCGGCCGTGATCCCGAGGTCCGCTCGATGCAGAGCGGGGGACGGGTTTGCAACCTAGCGATCGCCACTTCGGAGAGCTGGAAAGACCGTAATTCCGGGGAGCGCAAGGAGCGCACGGAATGGCACCGTGTGGTGATCTTCAACGAGGCGCTGGTCGGTGTTGCCGAGCGTTTCCTCAAGAAGGGCGCCAAGGTCTATATCGAAGGCCAGCTCGAAACCCGCAAATGGACTGACCAGAGCGGCAGCGAGAAGTACACGACCGAAGTCGTGCTGCGCCCGTTCCGTGGCGAGCTGACGATGCTCGATGGCCGCGGTGAAGGCGGCGGTGGCGGCAGCTTCGGCGGCGGCGACGATTACGGCGACAGCGGCTCCAGCTTCGGTGGCGGCGGTGGCGGTTTCGGCGGCGGCTCGCAGGGCGGCGGATATGGCGGCGGCTCCCAGGGTGGGGGCGGTTTCAGCGGCGGTGGTGGCGGCGGTCGTTCCACGCCGCCGGCGGCCGATCTCGACGACGATATTCCGTTCTGATCCGTGAAGCGGGCCATATCCTTGACCCTTCTTTTGCATCAGCTTTCTTCCGCCCAGGCCGTTCGCGCCCCAAATTGACGCCCTCGACCCGGGTTTCGGCTGAGGGGCGTGCCATTCCGGTACGCCCCGGCCTTCCCGAGTGCCAACCAGATGTCCGACCAGACCGCCGACGTCCTTGAAGCGTCGCCAAGTCCCCGCAATTTCCGCGTCGTTGCCCTGATCATCGCCAGCGCCCTGTTTCTGGAACAGCTGGACGCCACGATCCTCTCCACCGCGCTGCCGACCATCGCGCGCGATATGGGGGAGGCGGCCGCCGATATGAGCATCGCGCTCACGGCCTATCTGCTCAGTCTCGCCATCTTCGTGCCGGCCAGCAGCTACATGGCGGATCGCTGGGGCGCAAAGAACATCTTCCGCGCCGCTATCATCGTCTTTACCGCCGGGTCCATCCTTTCCGCCCAGGCGACCAGCCTCGATTTCCTCGTCGTCTCGCGCTTCCTGCAGGGGATGGGCGGTGCTATGATGATACCGGTTTCAAAATTGCTGCTTTTCCGCTCGGTCCAGCGGCACGAGATGGTAGCCGCCATGTCCTGGCTGCTGCTGCCGGCGCTGATGGGGCCGATCCTCGGGCCGCCGCTTGGTGGCTTCATCCTCGCCGTGGCGTCCTGGCGCTGGATTTTCTACATCAACATCCCGGTTGGTATTCTCGGCGTCGTGCTGGTCACGCTCTTTATCGACGATATCCGCGAGCCCCGGCCCGGCCGCTTTGACTTCTACGGCTTCGCGCTGGTGGCCGCCGGCCTCAGCAGCCTGATGTTCTCGCTGGAGATGCTCGGCACATCGCCCAATACCGGCATGGCGCTGCTGCTGGGCGCCGGGGGAATTGCCGCGGCGGTAATCTATGTCTGGCATGCAAGGCGCCACCCTGAGCCGGTGCTTGATCTCGATCTGCTCAAGTACCCGACCTTCCGGCTTGCCACCATCGCCGGCTCGCTCACCCGCATTACCCAGGGCGCGCAACCTTTCCTGCTGGCGCTGATGCTGCAGGTCGGCCTCGGCTTCTCCGCCGTGCATAGCGGCCTTGTGGTGATGGCGACGGCCATCGGCTCCATCTCCATGCGCCTGATGGCGCCGCGCCTGCTGCGCTGGTTCGGCTTCCGCCGCATCATGGTGGTCAATGGCTTCTTTGCCGCCGGGGGATATGCGGTCTGTGCCGCCTTCCGTCCGGAATGGCCGCATGGCGCCCTTTTTGGCGTGCTGCTGGCGAGCGGTTTCTTCATGTCGCTGCAGTTCGCCGCCTACAACACCATCGTTTTCGACGAGGTGCCGCCACGCAAGCTGGGCAGTGCCATGGGCTTTCACTCTACCTTCCAGCAGCTGATGCTGTCGGCTGGCGTGTGCACTGGCGCCGGCGCTCTCCACGCCTCCATGTGGGCGCAGGGGCATGGGGTGCCGGCCATGACGGACTTCTCTGCCGCCTTTATCGTGGTAACCACCATCTCGCTGGCGGCCACCTGGTGGCACCTGAAATTCAGCGCTGATGCGGGCGCCACGATGAGCGGGCACCGTCCGCGCGGCGAGGCGGAAACGGCGGAAGAAGCGCTCTAGTGAGCGGCGCCATTGGCGGATCAGGGACTGGCGGACTATAACGCCGCCAGTCCCTGATTTTTGCCCACGACAGGTTACCCGCGCGATGCCCGCCGTCGAGATTGCCGCTTTCTATAAATTCGCCCGGCTGCCGGACTTTGCCGGGCTGCGCGAACCGGCTGAAGCGCTGTGCCACAAGCTTGGGGCGCGCGGCACGCTGCTGCTGGCGGAAGAGGGGCTCAACGGCACCCTGGCGGCGCCGGCCGGAAATATCGGGCCGCTGCTGGCCGGGCTGGAGCAGCTCACCGGCGTTGGCACCATCGAGCGTAAATACTCCCATGCCGAAGAGATGCCGTTCCTGCGCCTCAAGGTTCGCCTCAAGGCCGAGATCGTGACCATCGGCGACCGCAGCGTCGACCCCACGGCGCGTGTCGGCACCTATGTCGAGCCGGAAGACTGGAATGCGCTGATCAGCGATCCGGACGTGATCGTCATCGATACGCGCAATGATTTTGAAGTCGAGCTCGGCAGCTTCAAGGACGCCATCAACCCGGCGACGACCTCCTTCAGCGAATTTCCGGATTATGTGCGGCGGGAACTGGACCCGGCAAGGCACCGCAAGGTCGCCATGTTCTGCACCGGCGGCATTCGCTGCGAGAAGGCCAGCTCCTTCATGCTCGGCGCCGGCTTCGACGAGGTTTACCACCTCAAGGGCGGGATCCTGAATTATCTGGAGAAGGTTCCGGAGCAGGAAAGCCTGTGGCAGGGCGGCTGCTTCGTTTTTGACGAGCGGGTCAGCATCGGCCACGGGCTGGTGGCCGAATATACCGAGCTGTGCGCCGGCTGCCGCCGCCCGATCACCGGCGAAATTCGCAGCGCGCCGGATTTTGAGGAAGGCGTGTGCTGCCCGCGCTGCGCGGACACGCTGACCGAGCGGCAGAAGGCATCGGCGCGTGAACGCTGGCGGCAAACGCAGCTTGCCGAGAAGCGCGGCGGCCGCCATCTGGGGCCACGCGGCGAATAGGCCGGAAGAAACAGGAAGGCCGGCATTGAAGCCGGCCTTGTTATTTCAGATTTCCTTTTCGACCCGGCCCGCTACCGAGCCGAGAATGCGGTCGATACGCTGCTTGAGCGTCGGACGCTCATCGCCGACTTCGATGGTGCAGCTCTGGCCGGCCGCGATCACCACATCCGCCGGCACGTTATCGATGGCAAGGCGCACCGGAATGCGCTGTGCCAGACGCACCCAGGTGAAGGTGGGGTTGATGCTGGCGAGGCCGGCATCGCCGGTGGTGCCGTTATCGTCGGTAATGCCGCGCGCAATACTGTCGACATGCGCGGTGAGGGGCTTCGACACGCCCATCAGCTTGACCGTCGCCGGCATGCCGGTCTCGATCAGTGGCAGCTTGGTTTCCTCGAAATAACCGACGATCCAGAAGCTGTCACTGTCCACCAGCGACACAATGTTGGCACCGGCTGACGCATAGTCGCCCGCCCTTAGTTTGAGGTTGGTGACATAGCCATTCACCGGCGAGCGAACAGTCGTATAGGAGAGGTTGAGCTTGGCGAGATCGAGCGCGGCCTGCGCCTCCGCCACGGCGGAGCCGGCCATTGCCGCCTGGGCGGCATAGACCTGCTTGTCCTCGCTGGAAGCAGCGAGATCGCTCAACTTCTCGCGCCGGCGCGACTGGGCGGTCTTGATGGCGAAATCATGCTGCGCCGTCTCCAGCGAAGCCTGCGCCGAAGCGACCGCCAGGTCGTAGCGGGCCGGATCGATGGTGAACAGCACATCGCCCTTGTGAACGAACTGGTTATCCAGCACGTCCAGGGTCTGGACGGGGCCAGCGACCTGCGGGGCGATGCGCACCACTTCCGCCCGCACACGGCCATCGCGCGTCCAGGGGTCATAGCGATAGCTCTGCCACAAGGCGGCGCCAAAAAGCAGGGCGGCAGCCACCACGATCAGCGTGAGGGCCATACGAAGCAAGGTTGAGAGAGCTGCCATTTCAGATCAGGGCCGCCAGCCGGTCGCTGTTGAAGTAAAAGAGTGAGAGAAAAAGCCCAAAAAGACCAAGCTCAAAAAGCGGCTTGTTCCAGATGAGCCTGTCCAGCCTTGTCAGCGCCAGCAGCGGTCTCACGACGAATACCGCAACAATCGCCAGCACTATGTAACGCAGGATCGGGGCAAGAAAGACTCCGCCGACAATCACGTCATCGATCATTTCAGTCTCCATAAGGCGCCGCGGCGGATGCCGCGAGGCCCCGGCAAGCCGGACGGGCAGGTGCAACCTTCTTCAGGCGGGTGCCGGGCCGGTCCGGCAGGGTCATTTGTTATCAATCCTGTTCAGTCGTTCGGATGCCAGGCGCAGCGTGTCGAGCGAGACCAGCCCCTGCCAGAGCTGGCGCTGCTCGGCGCCCGGTGTTTCGGCGAGCGCCGCCACGATTGTGTGCATGGCGGGTTCGATGGCGCCGGCCAGCTCCGCCTGCTGGCCTTCCGGCGTCAGCGTCGGGCTGCGCACGGCGATGTTGAGCCGCTCGAGCGCTTCATCGATGGCAAGGCGCACTGCGGGTGAAAGCTCAAGCTCGCGCAGGCGCCCGGCCTCGACGCCGGCAGCAACAGCACTCATGGCCCCCAGGAGAAGCGGCACCGGCGCCCCAAGCTGCAGGGCACGGGCAAGACGGTCAAAGCTGCGGGTGCCGAAACTGGATATTTCTGCAAAGGTGCCGATGCGCAGCTGCCGCAGGGCGTCGGCGCGCACCGCCGCCATCTGTTCATGCGCCATGCGCGGCAGGTTCTTGGGCAGGACGACGAGGAAGGCGACAGCCGAAAAAACCACGCCGGCGGCGGTCGACCCGATGTCCTGAAAGGTGGAGACGGCATCGAAGGTAAATGTGTTGGCCGGCACCAGCATCGAGAGGAACAGCATGCCGGTGGCACCGGCGCCGCCCGGGTTGGGCCCGCCTGCGGCCCCGAGGGAAGACCAGGCTAACGCCGGCGCCAGCGTCAGTGCCAACAACGGAAAGCCGTTGATCGCCGGAAAGATCGCGGCCTTGTAAAGCACCGCCAACGCACCGCCGACCGCAAGTGCCTTGAGGAAACCGAGGGCGGCCAGATGCGGCCGGTCTGTGGTGGCAAACAGGCTGCAGATCACGGCGGTGATCGTCAGCATGCCGGCGCCGGAATTCCACGCCGATCCGATCCAGAAGGCGGAAGCGACGCCAACCGCAATAAAGGTACGCAGGGCGTTGGTTGCCGCCTGCCGCCAGTCGAGATGCACCTTCAGCGCCTGGCGCCGCTGAGATATCTCCACGCTGCGGCCGGTCGCCATCGCCTCAAGCCCCAGCAAGGCGGCTTCGAGGTGAACCAGCGTCAGGCGGCAGCGCTGGCACAGCATGGCAAGCTGCACGGCCGCATGGTTCTTGACGTTCGTGTTCTCCACAACATCGTCGAGCGCGCGCATCAGCGCCGATATCTGCGGCCGCAGCAGCGTGCGGGAGGTTTCGGGCGACGGGGAGGCCGGCAGGGTGCCCAGGAAGGTACGCACCTCCAGAAGCGCGCGGCAGCCGGAGACCATGCTGTCAATCTGCCATTCCCGCGAAAGCGCGGCGAGGCGCAGGCCCTGGCTTGCGACCTTGAGGGCGAAGATGCCGTTGATGGTGGCACGCAGCATGGCTTCCAGCCGGCGGAAGCGCCCGTCCTCGCTGCGGGCGGTATCCACCATGGCGCGGATGGTGCCGAGTTCGCCCACCAGCCTTGCCGGCGGTTCGCCCTCGCGGCCATGCAGCAGCTCGCTCAGCGCACGCACCGCCGCCATCAGGGCGCCGGTCAGCCGCTGCTCAACCGCGCCGCGGGCCGAACCCGGCAGAAACAGGATGGAGGCAACAGCCATTGAGGCAACCCCAAGACTGATTTCCGACGCGCGATAGACGGCAAGGGTAAAGACCTGCGACGGCGCAGCGGCGGCGGCCAGGGTGATGATGGCGCAGGTATAACCCGCCAGCACGGCGCCATAGGCGCGAAAGCCCCTGAGCAGCGTGGAAAAGCCGGTACACAGCGCCAGCCAGCAGGCAAGGCTGAACAGCAGCAGTTCCGGCATCTGGTCAAAGGCGCCGATCAACACCACCGCCATGCTGGCACCCACCACGGTACCGGCGAAACGAAAGAGGCCTTTTTCGAAAACCTGACCGGGCAGGGGGCTCGCGACGATGAAGACCGTCATGATCGCCCAGTGCGGCTGGTTGAAATCGAGCAGGAAGGCGATGTAGAGCGCACCGAGGCCGGCCGAGAGTGTCGCCAGCACAAACCGCAGGCTGAGCGTCTTCGGGGCGAACAGCCAGGCGAAGGGCAGGGTTTCGATCCGCTGGATGGCAGCGCCGATGCGGGTTCCGATCCCGGGTTTGTCCAAGGCCTCTAAAGTGGCGTCGCTCATCATGTGCTCAGCTAGATCAGCCAGACGGAACGGCAAGTACCTAACCGGGTGCTCGCAGCCCTTCATGGCGGGCGGCGATACTACACTTAACGCACCGCGGGATAATCCACCTTAAACACCATACATAATGTACATATCCGGGATATTACCTCTTACTCGGCCGCCCCGAGCTGTTCGGCCTGGGCAAACCAGCGTCCAACACGCTCGACAAGGAAATCGAGAAAGGCCCGGGTCTTGAGATCGAGCGTCGCCCGGCGCGGGAACAGGGCATAAAGGTCGAGATCTTCCTGCCGGCGCCAGCCGGGCAAAATCATGCGCAGATCGCCGTCGGCGACGCGCTTGCGCACCAGCCCGCGAGAAAGCAGGGCGATGCCGCCGCCGCTCACGGCATAGCGCACGGCAAAAATCTGGTCATTCACCGTCAGTGCGGGCTGGAACCTGAGTTCGGTCGAGCCGTCCGGACCGGTGATGTTCCAGGTGACATGGTCGCTGTCCGGCTGCACGGCGATGAGTTCATGGTCCAGCAGATCGCGCGGGTGCGTCGGTGTGCCAACCCGGTCGAGATAGGCCGGGGAGGCCACGAAATTGTAGCTGCTGCCGCCAAGGTGGCGGACCATATAGCTCGATTCCGGCAGCGGCCCGTGGCGCACGGCGATGTCGAAACCGCCTTCCACCAGATCGCGCATGGAGTTGTCGAGCGTGATGGAGAGCCGCACGGATGGGTAGCGGAGGCGGAACTGGGCAAGCGCACTGTCCAGCACCAGCGTGGCGAAGGAGTAGGGGGCAAGAATGCGCAGCCGCCCCTCCGGCTCGCGCGTCAGCGCCTTGACCGAGGCCTCGGCCTGTTCGATGGCCTCGACCGCATCGACGCAGCGTTCGTAATAGGCCCGGCCGGCTTCGGTTACGGTAACGCGCCGGGTCGTGCGGTGCAGAAGCTGCACCCCCAGCCGTTCTTCAAGGCTCTTGATCTTGCGGCTGACGGAAGTCAGCGGCAGGCCGAGCTGGTTGGCAGCCCCGGTAAAGCTGCCGCGCTCGACCACCCGCAGGAAAACCTGGATTTCATCAAGTGCCGACATGGTGGGGCAGCTCCTTCTGCGGGAAGTCACAGCCCTTACATATCATGGCAGGCGCCTCAGGGCAGGGTTGCAAGACGTGCCGTCAGACGTTCGTAGAAAAGATCGCTGTCGAGATCGCGCAGGAAGGTCACGTTATGGGGTCGATCGGTGACATGCCACCAGTCGGCAACAGTCATGCCGTAGGTGAGCGGGCTGGAGATTTCCATCGTCACATTGATCTTGCGATGGACGAAAATTTCCGGCCACAGCAGCCAGGCGATCACGCAGGGATCGTGCAGCGGCGCGCCGTCCCAGCCATATTTCTTGAGGTCGAAGCGCTCGGAAAAGCCGAGCATGGCCGCCACCGCATTACCGGCCTTGTTCCCCAGCGCACGGATGCGCTCCAGCCGGATGTCGTTGCAGAGCGCGCGGTGCGTCACATCCAGCGGCGCCATCGTGACGGGCACGCCGGAGCGCAGCACTACATCGGCGGCTTCGGCATCGACATAGGTATTGAATTCCGCTGCCGGCGTGATGTTGCCGACCTCGAAATAGGCACCGCCCATCATCACGATCTCGCGGATCTTCGGGGCGATTTCCGGCGCCTTGATGAGGGCCATGGCTACATTGGTGAGTGGCCCCAGCGTGCAGAGCGTGATCTCGCCCGGCTCGCTCGCCCGGATGGTGTCGACCAGATAATCAACACCGTGCTGCGCCTGCAGCGGGATCGTCGGCTCCGGCAATTCCGGACCATCAAGGCCGGTCTTGCCGTGCACATGCTCGGCGGTGATCAGGTGGCGGCGCATCGGGCGCTCACAGCCGGCATAAACGGGGATATCCGGCCGACCGGCAAGTTCCACGATCTTGCGGCCATTCACGCTGGTATGGGCAAGCGGCACATTGCCGGCCACCGTGACCACGGACAGCACTTCCAGTTCCGCCGGGCTAGCCAGCGCCAGCAGAATGGCAACCGCATCGTCCTGACCCGGATCGGTATCGATGATGATCTTGCGGGGCATGGAACAGTTCTCCGAAGGATGCGGCAACAGGACGGGCCGCGAGGGGCGGGAAGTTGGCGACAGCTTCCACATCTGGCGGGTTTTGTAAAGAATACCAGCCGCTTGGCCGGCTCCCGCTCAGCGGCGGCGCCGGTTAACCAGCACGACCCCAGCCAGGATGGCGATTGCGGCCGGCACTATCATCGGCACCGGCGCTTCACCGAGAGCAAAGGTTGCGATTGCCGCCCCCGCCAGTGCACCGACGGTGCCGATCTGGCTCAGATAAACCGGCCCCGCCAGTTTCTGCAGAATGAAATAGAGCGCATAGGTCGCCGAGAAGACAAAGACCTGCGCCGGCAGGAAATAAACCGCGCCCTCCGTCGCGGGCAGAAGGTCGCCGCTGGCGAAGGAAAACGGCGCCAGCAGCAGTGCGCCGCCCAGCAGCATGCCGGGCGCCAGCGACAGCGGCGTTGCGCCCTCCGGCCAGTGCAGGGTGCGATAGATATTCCCGCCGGCGATAAACAGCGGGCTCGCCAGCGTCAGGGCGATCCAGAACAGCGGAGCGCTCGGCTCCCCGGCTTTGGAGAGCGCAAGCAGCAGGGCGCCGCCAAGACCGGCAACCACGCCGATAGCCCGCGTCAGCCGGAACCGCTCCAGCCCGAGGGGCAGGGCGAGCAGATAGGTCAGCAGTGGCGGAAAGGCGAGCGACAGCGCGACAAAGGCGGCGCCCACATGCCGCACGGCGCTGAAGCCGATGGCATTGGGCGCAGCGATGCTGAGAAAACCGCAGATCAGATAGTAGGCGAGATGGCGGGCACTGAAACCCGGGCGCTGGCCCGTTGCCATCGCGGCCAGCAGCAGAACAAGGCCGGCCAGCGCCGTGGACCAGAACAGCAGCGGCAAGGGCTGCCAGCCGGCGCCGACCGCCAGTTTCACCAGATTGGCGGTAAGACCGAGCAGCAGCCCGACGGCCAGCAGGCAGAAAAGTGCCGCAGGCCCGCCTTGCTGGCTGACAAGTGGCTGCCCGGTGGCAGACGATGCTGTGGGGGACGAGGCAGTGGCGGACATTGTGAAACCTCCCGCAAAAACGGCAGCAGTTGGCTTGCTGCCTGATCGGCGATAAAATCTCTCCATTAAGTATCTTAACGTCAAGATAACTGGATCACAGATGACCAGACCAGAGGAACCCGGCAGCGGGCAGGCGGTGGATCGGGCGGAATTTGCCTGGCGCCAATGGCAGCGGGAAAAGCCGGAGCTCAACTCCTTTCCCATGGCGGTGCTGGGCCGGCTGAACGAGGCGTCCCAGGTGATTTCACAGGGGCGGCTGGTGCCACTTTTTGCCAGATATGGTCTGCAGCGCGGCGAATTTGACGTGCTGGCAACGCTGCGCCGCTCCGGCGCGCCTTACCGGCTGACCCCGACGGCGCTCTATGAGGCGGCCATGATCTCCTCAGGCGGCATGACCAGCCGGCTTGACCGGATGGAAAAGGCCGGGCTGGTGCGGCGGGAGCCGCATCCGGATGATCGGCGGGCCTTTCTGGTGGCACTGACGGAGAAGGGGCATGCCTTGCTGGATGAGGTGCTGCCGGCCCATGTGGAGAATGAGCGCACCATCCTGGCGGCACTCAGCCCCGACGAGCAGGAACAGCTTTACCGCCTGATGGGAAAGTTGCTGGGCGGCCTTGCCTGAGGCGCCAATCCGATTGCTGGGCTGGAAGGGCTATGGCACACTTCCTTGCCTAAACGTTTAAGCAGATTCTTTTTCGCGGAATTTCAGCATGTTCACACCGATGAGCCTTAAAGATCGCCAGGCTGTCGTGGCCTCCGCCCGCGGCGAGCGGCCCTTCGACCTGCTGATCCGCAATGCGCTGCTGGCCAATGTCTTTACCTGCGAGCTGACATCGAGCGACATCGGCATCACCTGCGGGCGCTTTGCCTATGTCGGTCCCGCCGGAATCGACCGGCTTGAGGGGCGGCGCGATGTCGATGCCACCGGCCTTGTGGCGGCGCCCGGCCTCATCGACGTGCATCTGCACATCGAAAGCTCGATGGTCACGCCGGCGCGTTATGCCGAAGGCGTGCTGCGCCATGGCACCACCACCGTCATCATCGATCCGCACGAGATTGGCAATGTGATGGGCAAGGAGGGTGTGCGCCTGATGCTGGAGGGCAGCGAAGGGCTGCCGCTGCGCGTTCTGGTCGCTGTGCCCTCCTGCGTGCCCGCCGTGCTGGGCGCCGAGACGACGGGTGCCCGGTTCGATCCGGAAGACATTGCCGAGATGCTGGCCTGGCCGCGTGTTATCTCCGTGGCGGAAGTCATGGATTTTGTCGGCGTGTCGCGCGGCAACGAGCGCATGCTCGGCATCATCGAAGCCGGCGCAAAGGCCGGCAAGACCATCCAGGGCCATGCCCCGGCTGTCGTCGGCCGCACGCTGCAAGCCTATATGGCTGCCGGCGTGGAGAACGACCATGAGCTGCGCGGCGGCGCCGAAGCGCTGGAAAAGCTGCGCCTTGGCCTGCTGCCCTTCGTCAAACTGGGCTCGCACTCCAACCACCTGCCGGCGGTGATGCCGGAGCTCTTGACGGCAAAACATGTCGATATCGCGCTCTGCACCGACGATGTGGCGCCGGGCGATCTCGTCAATGTCGGCCACATGAACCGGGTGGTGCGCGAAGTCATCAAATACGGCGTCGAGCCCGCGCGTGCCCTGCGGTGGGCAAGCCTTATCGGGGCCACGCACTACAATCTGCGCGACCTCGGCGCCATTGCCCCGGGGCGGGTTGCCGATTTCACGCTTTATGACGGACCGGAAAGCCTGCGGGCCGTGGATGTCTATGTCGGCGGCCGGCAGATCGTTGCCGGCGGCGCCCTGATGCGCCGCATCGCCGACCCGCTGGCCGGCCGCGCCACGGCGAATTCGGTAAAGCTGAACCCGCTCACCGAGGATGATTTCCGCCTCGCGGCACCGATAGCCGACGGCACCGTCACCGCCAATGTCATGGCCCTGCAGAAGAACCGGACCACGAAGCTGGAGACAGCGGAAATCCCGGTGCGGAACGGCGCCGTCGATCTGGCGAGCCTGCCGGAAGATATCTGCCTGATTGCCGTCGTGCCGCGCCACGGCCAGACGCACAAACCCAGCCTGTCGCTTATCCGCGGCACCGGCCTTACGGTCGGCGCCTACGGCCACACCGTCGCCCATGACAGCCACAACCTGCTCGTCTACGGCAAGAACGCTGCCGACCTGCTGGCAACCTGCCAGCGTTTGCAGGAGATCGGCGGCGGTTTCGTGCTGAGCCGGGACGGGGCGATGGTGGAGGAGGTGCCGCTGCCGCTCGCCGGGCTCATGTCCTACGAGACGGTCGAGACCATGACGGCGCAGGCAACCGCGCTCAACAACGCTGCCTACGCCATGGGCATCCGCCCGCATGCCACGCCGCCCATCGTGGTGGGGACGGGCCTTGCCCTGCCGGTGGTACCGGCGGTGCGCATTACCGATCTTTATCCGCTGATGGATGTGGCAACGCAGGAGCCGATCCCGCTCTTTCCCGACGCGGCCTGAAACGATCGCCTAGCCGGATACCGCCAGCTGTAGCGCCGCCCGCAGCAGCCGGCGAACGCCATCGCTGTCTGCACCCACCGCCACCCGGGCATTGGCATCCGCCCGCTGCGGCACGCGCAGCTCGCACACGGTCATGCCGCGGGTAAGGCGCCCTTCAAGCTCCACATCCACGCGCGCCGGCGCCAAGGTGACAAGTTCTGGCGCCACCAGCGCCGCGGCCGCCAGCGGATCAAAGAGCGGCATCGGGCGCGACAGATCGGCGGAGCGGATCGAGAGATATCCTTCCAGCATGTCGGCCATGGTTTGCGCGGCGATGCCGGAAAAACCGCGCATCCAGTGCACATCATCGGCAATTACAGGCACCTCGCGGCAGGCGTTGAGCCCGACCATTTCAGTGCGCAACCCCGCCGAAAACACGATATCCGCCGCTTCGGGATCGACCGCGATGTTGAACTCCGCCGCGGCTGTGTGATTGCCGCGATCGGTGGAGCCACCCATCAGCACGATGCGGCCGATCCGGTCCAGAAACCTCCCGGCCGAAACCAGCTGCGCGATGTTGGTGAGGGGGCCGAGCGCCAGAATGTCGCCGCTGCCTTCAGGCAAGGTGGATAACCACTCCTGCATCGCAGCCACCGCATCCCCGGAAGCAAGCTTTCCAGTGGCGACCGGCAAGGAGCGCCCGGCGGTCCGGATACCGGTCTCGCCAAGCACATAGTCTGCCGTCACAAGCTTTTCCCGCAGCGGTGCCGTAGCGCCGGCATGCCAGTCCAGCGCCCAGCCAAAAAGCGCGCTGCTGCCAAAGGCGTTGCGAATGACCTGATCAAGCGGCGCGTTGCCGGCAACAAGACCGACGCCGGCAATCTGATGGTCCGGACTGGCCAGCACCATGGCGATGGCGGCGATGTCGTCAAAACCGAGATCGGTATCGATCCACATACCGCGGCGGCCCATCATGCGCCGGCACCGGCCGGGATAAGGGCGGCGCCGGCAAGCGGCAGGTCGAAGCTGACTTCGGAGCCGGCAGGGATGAAATTGCTGCCCGCTGCCGCGCTTGCCTTGATGGTGCCGCCGGCGCTGTCGATCAGATATTCAACGCTGTCGCCCTGATAGGAGGCGCCACGCACCGTGCCGCTGTAAGGCCCGCTGCCGAGGGTCACGGCCTGCGGGCGCCAGGCCAGAGCCTGCACCCCGGCACCCGGCTGCTGCACCAGCGGCAGTTTGCTACCGTCACCGGCCGCCAGCTGATTGCCATCGACGGTGAAGACATTTTCAAAGCCCATGAAGGTGGCAACGAAGGGCGTTGCCGGAGCGGCGTAAAGCGCCTGCGGCGTGCCAAGCTGCTCGATGCGGCCCCTGTTCATCACGGCGATGCGGGAAGAAAGCGCCAGCGCCTCGCCCTGATCATGCGTCACATAAATCATGGTGATGCCGTACTCGCGCTGCAGGCGCATAAGCTCGGCGCGCATCTCGATGCGCAGACGAGCATCGAGGTTGGAAAGCGGCTCGTCCAGCAGCAACAGGCGCGGACGCACCGCCATGGCGCGGGCAAGGGCGACACGTTGCTGCTGGCCGCCGGAAAGATCGGTCGACAGGCGATGCTCGAAGCCGGCAAGGCCGACGGCCGCCACCATCTCTTCCACCCGCGAGCGGATGACGGCGGCGCTCTCCTTGCGGGCGCGCAGGCCGAAAGCGACATTCTCGAACACCGTCAGATGCGGGAAGAGCGCATAGGACTGGAAGACGAGCCCGACGCCGCGTTTGTTGGGCGGCACCGCCGTCACATCCTCGCCCGCCAGCAGGATGCGCCCGCTGCGCGGCGTGAGCAGGCCGGCAATAGCCCGCATGGTGGTGGACTTGCCACAGCCGGAAGGGCCGAGGAAGGAGACCAGCTCGCCTTCCTTCACGCTCAGCGACATGCCTTCTACCGCCGGCGCGCCGCGCCCGTAGGCCAGGGTCAGATGATCGAGAACCAGAAGCTCGTTCATGGGGGCAGATGTCCGTCACATATAGCGGGAAAGGCCGAGCAGCCGCTCGGTCAGGAAAACCATGAGCATCGCGCCGAGCGCGAGCAGGGCGGAGAGGGCGGCGATCGAGGGGTCGTAGGTATATTCCATGTACCAGAGCATCTGCGTCGGCAGCATGGAAACGCCGGGGCCGCTGAGGAACAGCGAGACCGGCACCTGATTGAAGGAGGTGATGAAGCTGAGCACGAAGGCGGCGAGAATGGCGCCCCGGATGTTGGGCATCACCACCGCAAAGAAAGCGCCAAGCCGGCTGCGGCCGAGCAGCACCGCTGCCTCCTCGATATCGCTGCGCAGATTATCAAGGCTCGCCGACACCACGCGCACCGCATAGGGGATAAGCAACGTGGTATGGCCCAGCAGCAGCGTGATCTCGACCGGCGCATTGAGCGTGAAGACCACATAGCGCAGCAGGGCGAGGCCAATGATGATGCCGGGTACGATGAGCGGCGCGGAAACCAGCGTGCGGATGGTCTCGCCGAAGGGCAGGCGGTAGCGGGCGATGGCGTAGGCAACCGGAACACCCAGCACCAGCGCCAATAGCGTGGCGCCAACACCGACCCAGACGCTCAGCACGAAGGAATGCTGGAATTCCGGGATGGTGAAGATCTTGATGTACCAGCGCAGCGACCAGCCTTGCGGCGGGAAGGTCAGCGTATCGCCGGCGCTGAAGCCCGCGGCCACGATGACGACGAACGGCCCGAGCAGGAACAGCAGCACCAGCCACAGCAGGGAACGAGAGAGAAACTGCATCAGCGGGCCTCCTGCCGCTGCCGGGGCGTTGCCAGCCGGCGCAAGAGCTTGTTGGCGGCAAGCGTCGTGATGACGAGGATCACCGCGATGACGGCTGCGCCCGTCAGGTCATTGGCGACATTGATGCGCTGGTAAAGCAGGGTCTCCAGCATCATGACCTTGGAGCCGCCGAGGATGGCCGGGGTGATGTAGGCGGTAACGCTGCCGGTAAAGACGAGCGTGCCGCCAACCACCAGCCCCTCCCGCGTCAGCGGCAGGATGACCTTGAACAGCACCATGAGGCGCGAGGCGCCCAGCAACTGGGCTGCGGGAATAACGTCGCGCGGCAGATTTTCGAGCGCGGAGAGCAGCGGCAGAACCATCAGCGGCAGGAAGAGCTGCACAAGGCCGATGAAGACCGCCGTTTCGGTAAAGAGCAGCCGCAGGGGGCTGTCGATGATCCCGAGCGAGGTGAGAACGGCATTGAGAAAGCCGGTGCGCCCCAACACCACAATCCAGGCGTAGGTGCGTGCCACCGGCGAGATCATCAGCGGCAGGATGACGAAGCCCGTCAGCATGCCGCGCCGCTCCTTGGTATAGGAGAGCACCCCGAAGGCGGTGATGTAACCGAGCACGACGCAGGCTGCGGTAACCGTCGCCGCCAGCCGCAGCGTGCGCCAGAAGATGGTGCGATTGAGTTCGGAGCTGAAGAAGCTGGCGAAATTGCCAAGCCCCCAACCTTCCGGCAGGGCAAGGCTGCGGGTCAGCAGTACCATCACCGGCAGCACAAACAGCACCAGCAGAAACACCAGCGCCGGCAGGGTCAGCAATACCCCGGTCGATCGTTTTTCAAACATTGGCCTTAACCATTTGCCTTTCGACCACGGTCCTTGTCCCTGCCGGCGCTGTCACGAGCCGCTTACTGGCTGATCTTCGCGTTCCAGTCCTTGATCCACTGCTCCTGGTGAGCCAGCAGATCAGCCGGTTTGATGAAGCTGATGGAGTTGATCTGGTCGGCGCCATAGGTCATGAGCGCGCCCTTGTCGGCTTCCAGCCTGGCTTCCTTGTTGGCCGGGCTGTCGACGAGGGCATTGCCGAGCGCAGTCTGGGTTTCGGTGGAAAGCCACTTGTCGATGAGCTTCAGCGCAAGGTCCGGGTGCTTGCTGCCCTTGACCATGCTCAGCACATTCATGCCGCCGGTCTGGCCTTCCTTCGGCGTCGCCCAGGCAAGCGGCAGGCCGGTCTTCAGCAAGTTACCCCAGGCATAACGGCCGGTCGGGGCCAGCCAGATTTCTTCCTGCGCGAAGAGGGTGGTGAGTTGGGAGGAGCGCTCATAGAAGGTGACGATGTCGCCCTTGGCGTCCGCCAGCTTCTGGATCTCGTTCGCGTAGCTCACATCCTTGTCGCCGGCGGCTTCCGCCAGCATGTGCAGGATGAGCGGCCCCTGCGTGGTGGTAATGTTCGGAACGGCGACCTGGCCTTTGGCCTTGTCGGACAGAAGATCAGCCCAGGAATTGACGGTGCCGAACTTGTCGGTGCGGTAGACGATGCTGGTGGCATAGATGGTGTAGCCAACTGCCATCTTGTTGCCGACCGGGTCCTTGGCGCTGTCATAGAGCTTGTCGTAGTTGCTCAGCTTCGACGTATCGATCGGCTGCAGCAGGCCACGATTGGCGGCGTCCAGGGCGCCGAAATCGGAAAAGGCGACCAGATCATACCCGTCCGGATTGGCGGCAATCTTGGCCAGACGCTCGGCATTGTTGCCGATATCGACCACCACCTTGCAGCCGCACTCGGCCTCGAACGGGTCGAAGAGGATCTTGCGGAAATCGTCCTGGGCAATGCCGTAGGTCGAAACGGTAAGGGTCGGGGTGTCGGCAAGCGCGGTGCCGGCCAGCAGGATGCCGGCTGCGCCAAGGGCGATGGACTTCAGCATTTTATCAACTCCGCAAGGACAGGGCTTCAGAGAGGTAGGGCCTGGTTTCGGCCCGGAGTGCCGGAGGTTTACGGGGGTGGCATCCCGCGTCCTTCAGCCTTTGTTGATGGGTGTGGGCGGCGCGTTGGCGGTGGAGGCGCGCTCGGCGATACTCATCGGCACGATGACGCCAGGCTCGCGCTCGCCAAGCGCAATGCGCACGGCTTCCATGGCGATGGTCTGCACATCCTGATGAACGGAGGTGAGGGCGGGCGTCACCAACTCCGCCCACACGGTATCGTCAAAGCCGGTGACCGACACATCGCCCGGCACGTTGACGCCGCGCTGGCTCAGCGCCTTGAGCGCGCCGATGGCAAGCGTGTCGGAGACGGCGGCAACGGCCGTCATGGCAAGGCGCCAGTTCTGCTGGGTACCGAGGCTGCCGGCCGCAATGCCGTACCCGGAATGGTGAATGCTGATGTCGACGCCGGAGGCCTCGGCAAACCGCGAGCGAAAGCCTTCCGCACGAAGCTGCGCCACGCGGGAGCGCGTCGGCCCGGCCAGCAGCAGGATGGTGCGGTGGCCGAGCGAGAGCAGATGCTCCGCCATCAGCCGGCCGCCGGCGTGATGGTCGCTGGCAACCGCATTGCCCGGCGTTTCCGAGCTGTCGATCAGCACGGTCGGGATGCCCATGTCCGGCACCGCGCTGCCATGGCAGGGGATAACGATCACCGAACCGGCGCCGCGCGCCGCCAGATGCTGGATCGCCTCGTTCTGCCGGCCCTCGTTATTGTGGGAGTCGGCGAGCAGTACCCCGAAACCGCGGTGATAGAGCTCGCTCTCGATCTCCTGGGCCAGCGACGGGAAGATGGGGTTGGTGATGTTGGGCACCACAAGGCCGACAAGGGCCGACCGCCCGGTGCGCAGGCTGCGCCCGGCATGGGAGGGCACGTAGCCCATCTCGGCCGCAACAGCCTGAATTTCCTCAACACGCTTTTGCGAAACCCGGCCACGGCCGGTAAGGGCATAGGAAACGGTGGCGGTGGAAACCCCCAGCCGCTTCGCGATCGCCTCGATCGTGATTTCCCGCTCAGCCACCTGCGCCCCCAACAGTTTTCGCCGGCCGTGATGCGTACCGAAGCGCCATGCCGACAGGTGAATGGCTTAATCGATTAAGCAATATTTCTGAAACAATGTCGGCGGTGCGGTTTTCTGTCAAGACCGCGATCAAAGCTCTCGGCGTGGCGGCCGGCATGCGCTAACCATGCGGGGCACATTCCAGGAGCCGGCGGCACTTCCGCCTCAGGCCACGCCTAAAGCCTCAAAGAGTTTTCATGTCCCTGCCGCACGACCCCGAACAAGTTCTCCATGATGTCTTTGGTTATCCGCGCTTTCGCGGTCCGCAGAAGGCGATCATAGAGCATGTGGTCGGGGGCGGGGACGCGCTGGTGCTGATGCCCACGGGCGGCGGCAAGTCCCTCTGTTACCAGATCCCGGCGCTCTGCCGGTCCGGTGTCGCCATCGTCGTCTCGCCGCTGATTGCGCTGATGCGCGACCAAGTGGAAGCGCTGCGCCAGCTTGGCGTGCGGGCCGGCGCGCTCAATTCTTCTGTCGAGGCGGACGAAGCGCGGGCGACTCTGCGCGCCATGCATAATGGCGAGATCGACATCGTCTACATGGCGCCGGAGCGCCTGCTGGCCGATGACATGCTGGACCGGCTGGATACCATCCCGCTTTCGCTCTTTGCCGTCGATGAAGCGCACTGCGTCAGCCAGTGGGGCCATGATTTCCGCCCGGAATATCGCGGGCTCGACCTGCTGGCCACACGCTACCCGCAGGTGCCGCGCATCGCACTGACGGCAACGGCCGACGGCCCGACCCGGCGTGACATCGTGGAGCGACTGGCGCTCGGGCGCGGTGAGGTTTTCGTCTCCGGCTTCGATCGGCCCAACATCCGCTATCTCGTCGAGCCGAAAGCCAGCACCAACAAGCAGCTGGAGGATTTTCTCGACAGCCGGCCGTCCAGCGAAAGCGGCATCATCTACTGCATGTCGCGCTCCAAGACAGAGCGCACCGCGGAATGGCTGCGGGACAAGGGCTATCACGCGCTGCCTTACCATGCCGGGCTTGATGCCCGCGTGCGCGCCGACCATCAGGACCGCTTCCTCAAGGAAGAGGGGCTGATCATGGTGGCGACCATCGCCTTCGGCATGGGGGTCGACAAACCGGACGTACGCTTCGTCGTCCATCTCGACCTGCCCAAGAACCTTGAGGCCTATTATCAGGAAACCGGCCGCGCTGGCCGCGACGGGCTACCATCGACCGCGCTGCTGCTCTATGGCGCGCAGGATGTGGCCAAGGTCTTCAGCTTCATCGAAGGATCGGAAGCGGCCGAGGAGCAGAAGCGCATCGAGCGCAACAAGTTCTCCGCGCTGCTCGGTTTTTGCGAATCTGCGAGATGCCGCCGACAGATCCTGCTCGAATATTTCTCCGATCATCTCGATCAGGGCTGTGGCAACTGCGATACCTGCCTCAACCCGGTGGAAACCATCGACGGCACGGTGATCGCCCAGAAGCTGCTCTCCTGCGTCTACCGCACTGAGCAACGTTTCGGCGCCGGCCACATCATCGACATCCTGCGGGGCGGCGACACCGACCGCATCCGCCAGTACGGGCATGACAAGCTCTCCACCTACGGGCTCGGCACCGACCTTTCCAAGAGCGAATGGCAATCCGTCATTCGCCAGCTGGTAGCCGCCGGCCTGCTGGTGGTGGATGTCGAAGGGCATGGCGGCCTCCATCTCGGCCCCGCCGAACGCGTGCGCCCGCTGCTGCGCGGTGAGCAGCAGCTGGAAATCACCCGGCCGCGCAAGGACAAGGTCCGTGCCCGCGAGTCCGGCGCCAGCCGCACAGTGCCGGAACATGCAAGGCCGGTGTTCGAGGCACTGAGGGGCTGGCGCAAGCGCCTTGCCGAGACGCAAGGCGTGCCGCCCTACGTCATCTTCCACGACGCAACCCTGCTCGCCATTGCCGAAAGCGGGGCCAGCAGCCTTGCCCACCTTGCCGGAATCTCCGGTATCGGCGCGGCAAAACTGGAGCGTTACGGCGACGGCGTGCTGGAAGTTCTGGCGGCGGAACGGGCCGTTTGAGCCAAGTGTGAGGGGGAGGCTGGAAGGGGCCTTCCGGCGGTGGTATAGCTCCGGCCCTTTTGCCTCTCTCATGCCGGAGCCGACGCGCCATGAGCGCCCATATCGCCCCCTATACGCGCCAGGAAATCATGGAGCGTGCCCGCGCCCTGATGCGCCTTGCCGGGCCGGTGGTGGTCTCTCGCCTTGCCGTCGTCGCCATGCTGGCCATCGATGTCGTCATCCTTGGCCGGGCAGGGCCTGACCAGATGGCCGACTTCATTCTCGGCGCCACGCTTTATGACTGCCTCGTACCGGTGCTGATCGGCCTTTTGAGCGGCGGTGCGGTGATTGCTGCGCGCTCGGTTGGCCAGGGTCATCCCCAGCGCTGCGGCGCAGTCTGGCGGCGCTCGCTTTTCCTCGGCTTCACCGTTGCCCTTGCCATCGCCATGGGGCTGCAGTTTGCCGAGCCGCTGCTGCGCCTTTTGGGCCAGACGCCGGAGATGGCGGCCTCCGGTGCGCCGGTAACCCGCCTCATTGCGCTCGCCTTGCCTTTCGTTGGCCTCTACATCGCCAGCACCTCGCTTCTGGAGGCGCTGAAGCGCCCGCTGCCGGGCATGGTTGCCATCATCATCGCCAATGTGGTGAACGCCGCCGTCAACATCGTGCTAGTGCATGGCAAGCTCGGGTTCCCGGCGCTTGGCGCGCTCGGCGCGGCCACGGCAACGCTGGTCGTCAACATCCTGCTGGCAACCGGCATGGCCGCCTATGTCTGGTGGATGCCGAACCGGGATTTCTACGGCATTCGCAAGCCCGAGCACGGGCCCGCCGGCATCGGCACCGAACAGCGCCGCCTTGGCTATGCCACCGCCGTCAGTTCCGGTTTCGAAGCCTCGTCCTTTTCGGTGCTCACCCTCATTGCCGGCATGCTGGGCACGCTGGCGCTTGCCGCCCAGAGCGTGGCGTTCCAGTTCCTGCTGCTGCCCTTCATGGTCTTCCTTTCCTTTGGCGTCGCGGCGCAGGTGGAAGTGGGGCATGCCTGGGGACGGGGAGACCGGCGCGTGATGGCGCTTTCCGGCTGGATGGGCCTTGGCATGGGCGCGGCCATTCCGGCAGCGCTCGCCGTCCTCTACATGACCATCCCCGAGCCCATGCTGGCGCTCTTTACCGATGACCGCGACGTGATCGGCCTTGCCGCACCGCTGCTGCCCTGGGTGGCGGTGGCGCTGCTGACCGATGGCGGGCAGGTGGTGATGAACCTCTCCTGCCGCGGCCGGGGCGATGCCTGGTTTCCCACCGCCTGCCACTTCGGCAGCTATTATGGCGTGATGATTCCGCTCGCCTTTATCCTGACCTTTCTGGCCGGGCAGGGGCAGACCGGAATCTTCCAGGCGGTTTTCCTGGCAAGCCTCGTTTCCTTCAGCGCGATGGCCGGCCGTTTCTGGTGGCTTTCGCACCGGATTTCTCCAGCAAAACCGGCGCGTACGGGCTGATGACTTCCAAATGATTTCATAGCGCTGACACGCGTTGCTGCGCGTGCTAAACAAGCTTCCCCAAGTGTGTACTGACCAGACGGATTACGTGACTTGACCGACAGCGCCGCTACTCCCAATAGCGCCATCAATCCCGTCACCATCGAAGAGGAAATGCGCCGCAGCTATCTCGATTACGCCATGAGCGTGATCGTCAGCCGCGCGCTTCCGGATGTGCGTGACGGCCTCAAGCCGGTGCACCGCCGTATCCTCTTTGCGATGAAGGAAGGCGGCTACGACAGCACGAAATCCTTCAAGAAATCCGCGCGCGCCGTCGGTGACGTCATGGGTCAGTATCACCCCCATGGCGACAGCTCGATCTATGAAGCCATGGTGCGTATGGCGCAGGATTTCTCCATGCGCGTGCCGCTCATCCAGGGCCAGGGCAATTTCGGCTCCATGGACGGCGACCGTGCCGCCGCCATGCGATATACCGAAGCGCGCCTTGCCAAGGCCGGCGAGGCACTTCTGGAGGATATCGACAAGGACACCGTCGACTTCCAGCCGAACTATGACGAAAGCATTCTGGAGCCGACCGTTCTGCCGGCGCGTTTCCCGAACCTGCTCGTCAACGGCGCCGGCGGTATCGCTGTCGGCATGGCGACCAACGTGCCGCCGCACAATCCGACCGAAGTCATCGATGCCTGCATAGCCTATGTCGATAATCCCGAAATCTCGACCGACGAGATGATGGAGATTGTCCCGGGCCCCGACTTCCCGACCGGCGGCCTGATTGTCGGCCGCGCCGGCGCGCGGGCTGCGGCCCATACCGGCCGCGGCTCGGTCATCATGCGGGCGCGTACCCATATCGAGCAGCCGCGCAAGGACCGCGAAGCCATCATCGTCACCGAGATCCCGTATCAGGTGAACAAGGCCCGCATGGTCGAGCGCATCGCCGAATGCGTGCAGGAAAAGCTGGTTGAAGGCATTTCCGACCTGCGTGACGAGTCCGACCGCGATGGCGTCCGTGTGGTGATCGAGCTGAAGCGCGATGCCACGCCGGATGTCGTGCTCAATCAGCTCTTCCGTTATACGCCGATGCAGACCAGCTTCGGCGTCAACATGCTGGCGCTGAAGGGCGGCCGTCCGGAACTGATGGGCCTGCGTGAGGTCGTGGTGGCCTTCGTGGAGTTCCGCGAAGAAGTCATCACCCGCCGGACTATCTTCGAGCTCAACAAGGCCCGCGAACGCGCCCACGTCGTGATCGGCCTTGCCGTTGCCGTCGCCAATATCGACGAGATCATCCGCATCATCCGCGAAGCCGCCGATCCGCAGGAGGCGCGGGAAGCGCTGACCTCGCGCAACTGGCCCTCGCGCGAAGTCGCGCCGCTCATCCGGCTGGTGGACGATCCGGCGAGCCTGCTGCTGGAAGACGATACCTACCGCATGACCGAGGCGCAGGCCCGCGCCATCCTCGACCTGCGCCTGCATCGCCTGACTGGCCTCGAGCGCGACAAGATCGCCGAAGAACTCAACGAGATCGTCGCCCGCATCCAGGAATATCTGGCGATTCTCGGCAGCCGTGTGCGCCTGATGGAAGTGCTGCGGGCCGAGCTGCTTGATATCCGCGAGCGTTTCGGCAACAAGCGCCGCACCGAGATCCTCGACATCGAATTCGATACCGATATCGAAGCGCTGATCGAGCGCGAGGACATGGTGGTGACGGTCAGCCATGCCGGCTACGTCAAGCGCGTGCCGCTCGTCACCTACCGGGCTCAGCGCCGCGGCGGCAAGGGCCGCTCGGGCATGACGACGAAGGACGAGGATTTCGTCTCCGACCTCTTTGTCGCCAATACCCATACCGCGCTGCTGTTCTTCTCCACCCGCGGCATGGTCTACAAGCTCAAGACCTACAAGCTGCCGATGGGTAACCCGACCTCGCGTGGCAAGGCGCTGGTCAATCTGCTGCCGCTGGAGCCGGGCGAGACGATCTCCACCGTCATGCCGTTGCCGGATAACGAGGCCGATACCGAGAACATGTTTGTCATGTTCGCGACCGGCCACGGCACCATCCGCCGCAACAAGCTCAGCGACTTCGTCAACGTCATGGCCAATGGCAAGATCGCCATGAAGCTGGAGGAGGAGGGCGACCGCCTCATCTCCGTGCAGATCTGCCGTGACGATCAGGACATCATGCTGGCAACCGGCGCCGGCAAGTGCATCCGCTTTGCCGTGACCGATGTGCGTGTCTTCGCCGGCCGGTCCTCCACCGGCGTGCGCGGCATCCGCCTTGGCGGGGATGACGAGATCGTCAGCATGACGATCATCGATCATGTCGAAGCGACGCCGGAAGAGCGCGCCGCCTATCTGCGTATGAAACGCAACCAGGACGAGGATGCCGATCTGGCAGCCACCGTCGATCCGGATGTGGATGAGAGCGCCCTTGGCACGCTCAGCCAGGAACGGTTCGAGGAACTGGCGGCCCGCGAGCAGCTCTTGCTCACCGTGACACAGAACGGCTTCGGCAAGCGCAGTTCGTCCTATGAGTACCGGCTTGCCGGCCGTGGCGGCATGGGCATCTGGAACATCGACATGAATGACCGTCTGGGCAAGGTGGTCGCCACCTTCCCGGTCATCGATGGCGACCAGATCATGCTGGTGACCAATGGCGGGCAGGTGATCCGCGTGCCGATCAACCAGGTGCGTATCGCCGGTCGCAAGACCAAGGGCGTTACTGTGTTCCGGGTCTCTGACGGCGAGGCGGTGGTCTCTTGCGCTCATCTGACCGGCGAAGCCGTGGCCGAGGAAGAAGAGACCGAAGGAGCCGCTGGCACCAGCGAAGTGAAAGCATCCGAAACTGGTGCGCAGGCGACTGACGACGGAGCCGGCGAAGGAAGCGACGAATGAGCGGGCTTGTCGGCCTCTACCCCGGCACGTTCGACCCGATCACCGTCGGCCATCTCGACATCATCCAGCGGGCGGTGAAGGTGGTTGACCACCTCATCGTCGGCGTGGCCCGCAATGACAACAAGGGTCCGCTGTTTTCCACCGCCGAACGGGTGGAGATGGTGAAGGCGGATATCGCCGATGCGGTCAAGGGCGGCGCCACCATCGAGGTGCGCCCCTTCGACAAGCTGCTGGTATCGTTTGCCGAAACCTGCGGCGCCCGCATTCTCATCCGCGGCCTGCGTGCCGTCTCGGATTTCGAATATGAATTCCAGATGGCCAGCATGAACTACCGGCTGAGCCCGACGATCGAGACGGTGTTCCTGATGGCGAGCGATCGCCACCAGTTCATCTCGTCCAGCTTCGTCAAGGAAATCGGCCGTTTCGGCGGAGATATCCGCCATTTCGTCAGCCCGCGCGTCGCGGCCCAGGTTCGCCTGCGCTTCGGCCTGCCGGAGCTGCCGCCCAGGGATTGACGGGTTCGCCGGGAGCCGCCGCAGGGGCGCTCCCGGCCAGCTTGTTTCAAAAGGCCAAGCTTTCAGGATACCGGCTTCATGGCCTCTTATGACGTCATCATCATCGGTGCCGGCGCTGCCGGTCTCATGTGCGCCATCAGCGCCGGCCAGCGTGGCCGGCGGGTGCTGCTGATCGACCATGCCGACAAGGCGGGCGCCAAGATCCTGATTTCCGGCGGCGGGCGCTGCAACTTCACCAACATCCATGCCGGGCCGGAAAACTTCCTCTCCGAAAACCCGCATTTCTGCAAATCCGCCCTCGGCCGCTACAAGCCGAAAGATTTCATCGGGCTTGTCGACCGCCACGGCATCGCCTGGCATGAAAAGACGCTGGGGCAGCTTTTCTGCGACCAGTCCTCCCACCAGATTGTCGTCATGCTGCTGGCGGAAGCCGAAGACGCCGGCGTGGAACTTCGCCTTTCGACCAGCGTCACCTCGCTCACCCGCAAGGACGAGTTTGAGGTCGCCACCACGAGCGGTGACGTCACAGCGCCCGCGCTGGTGCTGGCAACCGGCGGCCCCTCGATCCCCAAGATGGGCGCCAGCGGCTTTGCCTATGATATGGCGCGGCGCTTCGGCCTCAAGGTGGTAACGCCGCGCCCGGCGCTGGTGCCCTTTACGCTGGGGGCCAGCGACAGCGATCTGGTGCCCGGCCTTGCCGGTGTCTCGCTGCCGTCTATTGCCAGTATCGGCAAGCGCCGCTTCGAGGAAGCGATGCTCTTCACCCATCGTGGCCTGTCCGGCCCGTCTGTGTTGCAGATTTCGTCCTACTGGAAGGCGGGTGACACCGTCCTCTTCGACCTGATGCCCGGTCAGGACCCGGAGGCAATGCTGCTCGCCCGCAAGCATGAACGCCCCAAGGCCGAGCTCAAGACTATCCTTGGCGAAATGCTGCCGGCCCGCCTTGCACAGGCGCTTTGCCAGCAGCGCTTCGATAACCGGCCGATGAACGAAATCGGCGACAAGAAGCTGCGCGAGATTGGCGGCCTCCTCAAACGCTGGCCTTTCAAGCCGAGCGGAACCGAAGGTTTCTCCAAGGCGGAAGTGACGGCCGGTGGCATCGACACGGGCGAGCTTTCTTCCCGCACGCTGGAGGCCAAATCCGTGCCCGGTCTCTATGCCATCGGCGAGGCCGTGGATGTTACCGGCTGGCTCGGCGGTTATAACTTCCAGTGGGCGTGGGCCAGTGGCTGGTGCGCGGGGCAGGCCGTCTAAGCCCTTCAGCTATCATCAAGATTTCGCGAGCTGTCCTGTTCGGCTGATCTTCATGTACTATATCGCCCATCACGCAGCGTGACATGCCGTCCGACCGGGGAGAGCCTGCCGATGCAGCCCGTGGTGTCCGTGATCATCCCGGCCTTTCAGGCGCAGCGCTATCTGGGTGCTGCCGTGAAGTCGATCCGTGCCTGCGGGCTTGATCCCGAGGCGGTGGAGATCGTTATCGTCAGTGACGATGGCAGCCGTTACGACGCCTTTGACGACGGGCAGGGGCCGTTCCTGTTTCCGGCCCCCGGGCCAGTGCGCAGCGGCGTTGGCCCGGCGCGCAACCGGGGACTTGAGGGTGCACACGGCGAATTCATCGCGTTCCTTGATGCCGACGATCTGTGGTCGGCGCGTTATCTCGAAATCCTGCTGCCGCTTGCGCGCTGTCACGGCGCTGCTTTTGCGCGCACCGCGATTGAAAACGGCGATGGCAGCCTTGTGAGCCTGCTGCCGGAACGCGGGGAGTGGCTGACGCTGGAGGAGCTGGGCCGCACCGGCGCCTCCTTCCGCCCACTCGTGCATCGCGATCTGGTCGGCCGGTTCGAGGCGATGCTGTCACAGGATACGCTGCATGCCGCGGAGCTTCTGGCGCTGTGCGGCGGGGAACTGCCGCTGGCGCCGCGCGTACGCTATCGCCTGCGGCTGCGCCATGGCAGCGTGAGCGCGGAGCTGGATTTCTCCCGCCGGGTCGAGCGCACCTATGACGAGATCATGCGGCGCATCGCTGGCGGCAAGACGCGTATTCCGCCCGAATTGCAGGATCGCGCTCTGGCGCTTTATCGGCAGAAAAAGGCGGACAACCGCGCCTTCATGGCGGCGCTGCCGGTTGCCACCAGTTTTTACGCCTTCATGAGCCGGCGAGCCGAACTCGTCAGCCCTTGACCACTTTAGCGTCCATGAGGCGGAAGAAGGTGTTCATCTCCGGATCTTCCTTCACCAGCTGGAGTTTGCCGGTGATGGTGATCGGATCGTAGGAGAAGTTGATCGGCTTCTTGTCCACATGCACTTCGAGCACCAGCGACGGGCCGACGTGATAATGATAGGGGCAGCTGAGCGGGAAGGGGCCGAACAGGAAGAGTTTCTGCCCCTCGGTCTCACCCAGCGGGAACATGAAGCCCTTGACCGTCACCTGCTTGCCGTCGAGCGCCTCGACCGCCGGGGTGAACTCCGGCTTGGTATATTCGTAGTCGTAACCGTCCTTGTCGACGCCCTTGACGTCAATTTCCTGCGTCTGGCCAAAGACTTTCCAGTCGGTCGCGCCCTTGGGCACGTCCACATAGTCCTTGATGTAGTCGTTGAGGGTCCGGGTCGTGCCGTCGCTGTTTTCCTGGTAGGTGAGCGCGCTTGCCGGCAGGGCTGGAGCCACGGCAATAGCGGCGGCCAGCATCATCACGGCGGCAGACATCCGGACCCTCGAAGACATCAGGCTCTTCCTCTTGCAAGCAAAGCGGCAATATCTGTTCTGGCCGCTGAAATCGCCGGCACCAGCGCCGCGGCAAGGCCGGCAAGCCCGCCCAGCACCAGCAGCCAGAAATCCAGCGCCTGCGGCACCAGCAGCGCCGATGGCAACACCATACCGCCAAGGCTCTTTACCGTCACCGAGAGGAAAAAGGCAATCAGGTGCCCTGCGACCAAACCAAGCAGCGCTCCGGCAAGGCTCAGCACCAACGCCTCCGACAGGATGGTGGCGGAAAGCCGCCCGCGCGAGGCGCCCAGAACCCTGAGCAGCGCCAGATCATAGCGCCGCGCCGTCAGGCTGGAAGCCAACACGGAAAGCAGCATCAGCGCCGACAGGATCACGAAACCAGCGCCAAGCGCGGTGAGCAGCCCGCGTCCGAGCCCCAGCGCGGTGGAAAGCCGTGCCATCTCATAACTCGGGCTTGCCGCCAGCAGGTTTGAGGACCGGTTGAGCTCACGCGGCAGGTTCATGATCGCGATCGGGCTCTTTACCTTGATGAGCAGCGCCGTCACCTGATGGGCAATCTTCATTTCCTCCGCAGCGTCATCATCATCGGCGTCCGGATGGCCATGAAGCTGCTGCACGCTTTCAACCGAGGTGAGGATAAGGCGGTCCAGCACTGTGCCGGTCGGCTTCAGGCGGCCGACGATGGTGTAATTGTGGAAGTGATGCACATCGTCGCCGTCAGCGGCAAATCCGTGCACCCCGGCAAACTCGTCGCCCACCTCAAGCCCGGTAAGCGCTCCGGCCACGGCCTCGAACGGCACGTTCCACTGCCGGCCATCGGCAAGGCTGGCATGGTGCATGGCGAGATAGTCCGGCGTGGTGCCCACGATACGCCAGCCGTGATAATTGTCGCCAAGCGCCAGCGGCACCGCCAGGCGGACAGCGGGATTGTGGCTCACCCGCTCGGCATCCTCCGCCTCGATATTCCCGGTCGGAACATCGGCGTGATAGACGCTCGACAGCACGAGTTGCAGCGGGCTGCCCTTGGCGCCGACCACGACATCCACACCTTCGGCGTTGCGGGCGAGCCCACGATCCAGCGCGGTGGAAATCAGGAAAATGGCACTGAGCAGCGCGATGCCGGCGGCACCAGCCAGTACGCACAGGCCCGATTGCAGGCCGCGCGCCCGGATGGCGGCGAGGGCGAGGGAAAAGGCGTTCATGCCGCGTTCTCCTCGGCCGGCAGCAGATGGATATGGCGTTCGCCAAGCGACAGGATGCGGCTGTCATGGGTTGCGACCAGCAGCGCCGCCCCGGTCTCCTCCGCCTGATCCAGCAGCAACTGCATCACCGCACCGGCATTGGCATCATCAAGAGCGGAGGTCGGCTCATCCGCCACGATGATGGCGGGCCGATTGAGCACGGCGCGGGCAATGGCTGCGCGCTGCTGCTCGCCCTGGCTCAGCGCGTCTGGCCGGCGCGCCGCCTTGCCGGCAAGGCCAAGTGTCGCCAGCAGGCCATCAAGACGCGCCTCATCCACCGGCAGCCCGGCCATATTGGCGGCAAGCGCTATATTCTGCCGCAAGGTGAGGGAGGGGAGCAGGTGCAGGGTCTGGAACACGAAGCCAAAGCGCCGCCCGCGCAGCCGGTCCCGTGCGCCGGAACCGAGCGTATAAAAATCCTGGCCGTCCAGCAGCACAGCGCCTTCCTGCGGAGCCAGCAAACCGGTGAGCATGGAAAGCAGCGTGGTCTTGCCGGCTCCGGACGCGCCGGTGAGCAATATCCGCTCACCGCTGCGGATCACCAGATCGGGGAAAGAAAGGGTCGGCCCGCCAGGCCGTTTCAATCGCAGCCCCGTCGATCTCACCAGTTCCATACCGCCGCGCGCCCTTCGATAATGATACAATGTAACGGACGATATAATGTAACAATTACCGCCCGGGCAAGCCCTTCACATTCAGCTTCGTGCGGCAAAAGGACCCGACCGGGAGCTTTAAAACAAGAAAGCCCGGCTTCGTCATGAGGCCGGGCTTTTCCGTTAAACGCTGTTTGTTCAGTGATCGTGGTGCGCGTGCGGCGGAATCTTGAGCCAGGCCTCCGGGGCCGGACCGTCCGGCGCAATCGGGCCATTGGCATCGCGGCTGCACTGCAGATCGCGCAGGCGGCCATCTTCCAGGCTGTAAATCCAGCCATGCAGCTCCAGCGGCTGGCCCGCTTCCCATGCCTGACGCACGATGGGGGATTCGCCGATGTGGCGCACCTGCTCCAGCACATTGAGCTCGCAGAGCCGGTTCACCCGGTCCTTTTCGCTCTCGATGGCGTCAAGCTCGGCCTTGTTCTTGGAAGCAAGGTCCTGAATGGGGCGCAGCCAGTGGTCGATGAGGCCGCGCTTGATGCTGTCGCAGGCCGCAATCACACCGCCGCAGCCATAATGGCCCACCACCATGATGTGCTGAACCTTGAGGAACTCGACGGCATATTGCAGCACGGAGAGCAGGTTGAGATCGGTCGGGTGCACCAGATTGGCGACATTGCGGTGCACGAAGACTTCACCCGGCGCAAGACCGGTGATTTCATTGGCCGGCACGCGGCTGTCGGAGCAGCCGATCCACAGATAGTCCGGCGTTTGCAGCGCCACGAGGCGCTTGAAGAACATCGGGTCGCGGTCAATCTGCGCCTGCGCCCAGTCGGCGTTGCGGCGAAAGAGATCATCGAGCATCAGAAAATCCAGCCATAAACAGGAAGAACAAGCCGTGCGGTCGCATCCGACCCGCCTCAGCTGACACCCAATTCTGTATCGGCCAGCGGGGCCGGTGTCGGGCTAGGCCCAATGAATACAACAAAGCCGCCAACGAACAAGCAGGCTTCTGTCTTTGCTGCATTTGAAACTGCGGAGATGTGAAAACAACCCGGCCGGGAGCGGCGAAGCCGGCCCGTCAGCAGAGCTCCTCGACCCGCTGAACAAGAGTCGGCGGATTTCGGTACAGATATTTAGGTGGGGTGGTGTGCCCAGCAGGATTCGAACCTGCGACCCGCTGATTAAAAGTCAGCTGCTCTACCGACTGAGCTATGGGCACGCTGCTTCATGAAGTTGCCTTGGCGGCGAAGCGCGGCGGACAATATGGCGCACGCCCGGCTAGGTCAACCCGGAATGATCTTCAGCATCGCACCGGCCACCTGCGGTTCGGCAAAAGCCTGCCCGCGGCCCAGCAAAAGCCAGTCAAACTGCTCGAAACTGGCAAACAACGCCTCCAGCGCCTGTAACGCCAGACCGGCGGGGTTTGGCGCGAACATCAGCTCCGGCACGCTGGAGGCGGCCGCCATGATGTCGCTGATGGAGCGCCTGCCATCGATGAGGCCAGCAACGGCGGTAATCGGCGGCACGGCGTTGACGGTCAGGCCGTTGCCATAGCTGTCGGCAATCTGCACCGGCCGGCTGGCACGGGCGGCGGCGGACCAGGCGGCCAGCATGCCCCCCTCCGGCGCCATGAAGAAGAACGGCACCAGCGAGCGATCGCTGAGGCTCGCCGCACCGGCGCGGCCCGAACGGCTCAGATAAGCGCTGTGGAGCGGGATGTTGCCATGCAAAAGCTCGGCAATCGCCTGCTGCTGCTCAAGGGGTTTTGAAAGCGCCCGGGCGAGCAGGGCGGGGTCTGCCAGGTAACTCTCCACCCGGTAGAAGCTGGCATTGGTGCCGCCTTCAAGGAAAAAGCCGGTGAAACCGGCAACCTTGAGGCCGGCGCCTGCCGCCAGCCCATGGAACTCCGGCACCGTGTAGCTGCGCTCGCGCGGGCTCAGCAGCAGGTCATGCAACTCGTGCTCATCCTTCAAGAGCGCTGCTGTCAGCGACCCGTCGGCATCGGCGTGGCGGAAGGGGTTGGTGGCGGGCAGGTGCTGCACGAGGGAGGATGCAAGCGCCGTCTGCTCGGCGCGGGAAGGGGCCTCGGGTACGCCGAGGCTGGCAAAAAGCGAGCGCATATGCTCGGTCGGATACCGGCCATAGCGCGCATAGACCATGATGCCGGCAACCCCGTCCGGCTTCAGCGTGGCGGCAAGGGCATTCAGCCCCTGCTGCGGGTCGGCCATATGGTGCAGCACGCCGGCACAGTTGATGTAGTCGACGGGGCCGCCGACCAGCTCCGGTGCGGCCTCGATCATGCCCTGCACGAAAGTGACATTGGCAAGGCCGCGCCGGGCGGCACGTTCGCGGGCAACGCCGATGCTTGCAGCGCTCTGCTCCAGATGTACCACGGTGCCGCCGAAGCTCTTGAGCTGCTCGGCCAGAAAGATCGAGCTGTCACCGGTACCGCCGCCGGCCACAAGGGCACGAAATTCCGGCCCGAAAACCTTGGCACCGCGCCAGCCGTGATGGTTGATGCGAGCGAGATATTCCATGGGCGGGCGCAGCAGGCGCGTTGCTTCCTCCGCCGGATCGCGGCGGGGGTAGGGGAAATCCTCATATTGCTGACGGACGGCGGTGTTCCGGTTTTCACTCACCTGATATTCCCCCTCATGACCGGCCCTAGCCGGAGCGCAGGTAACGCACCGCGGCGTCCCGCTCGAACAGATAAAGCAGCGTGCGCAGCGCCTTGCCACGGTCGCTTTGCAGCTCGCCATCCATCTTCAGGATCAGGCGCGCATCGTCGCGCGCGATCTCAAGCAGCGGCGTATGTTCAGCAAGGTCTGCCAGGCGAAACTGCGGCAGGCCGCTCTGTTTGGTGCCCAGCACATCGCCGGCGCCGCGCAGGCGCAAATCTTCTTCTGCGATAACGAAGCCGTCTTCCGTCTCGCGCATGATGCGCAGGCGCGCCTTGGCGGTCTCTCCGGGCTGGCCGTCATAGACCAGCAGGCAGGTGGATTCTCCGCTGCCACGCCCGACGCGTCCGCGCAACTGGTGCAGCTGGGCAAGGCCAAAGCGTTCGGCATGCTCGATCACCATCACGGTGGCTTCCGGCACGTTGACGCCCACTTCAATCACGGTGGTTGCCACCAGCATCCACAAGTGCCCGGCAGCAAAATCCGCCATCACCTTGTCCTTGTCCGCCGCTTTCATCTTGCCGTGGATAAGCCCGACGCCGGGGCCGAATTCCGCCTCCAGCATCACCTGCCGGTCTGTCGCGGCAGCAAGGTCCATCTGCTCGCTCTCATCCACCAGCGGGCACACCCAGTAGATGCGCGCGCCTTCCGCGCGCTTGCGGGAGATGGCGGACACCACCTCACCCAGCCGGGTGGAAGGCAGAACGATGGTTTTAACCGGCTGGCGGCCAGGCGGTTTTTCCGTCAGGCGGCTCACCTCCATGTCGCCATAGGCGGTAAGGGTGAGGGTGCGCGGAATGGGCGTTGCCGTCATCACCAGCATGTCGACGGCGCTGCCCTTGCCGGAAAGCTGCAGGCGCTGGTGCACGCCGAAACGGTGCTGCTCGTCCACCACCGCAAGACCCAGATCGGCAAAGGCCACATCGTCCTGGAACACGGCGTGGGTGCCGACAAGAATATCGATCTCCCCAGCAGCAAGCCGGGCCAGCAGCGCCTCCCTGGCCTTGCCCTTGTCGCGGCCGGTCAGGATCTCAAGGCGTACGCCCGAGCCTTCCAGCATCGGCGCCAGTGTTTCCAGATGCTGCCGGGCAAGGATTTCGGTCGGCGCCATCAGCGCTGCCTGAGTGCCGGCTTCGACGGCGGCCAGCATGGCGAGCAGCGCCACCACCGTCTTGCCGCTGCCGACATCGCCTTGCAGCAGCCGCAGCATGCGGGCAGGTGCCGCCATGTCGGCAAAGATTTCGGCAAGCGAGCCTTGCTGGGCATTGGTCAGGCGATAAGGCAGGCGCGCCTCGATGGCGCTGCGCAGCCGGCCGTCGCCCTTCAGCTCACGCCCCTTGAGGCGTCGCTGCGCCCGGCGAATGAGCGCCAGCGCCAGCTGGCCGGCCAGCAGTTCGTCATAGGCAAGGCGCTGGCGGGCAGGGGACTGCGGGTCAAGTTCAGCCAGCGACTGCGGGGAATGCGCCGTCATCAGCGCCTCGCGCCAGTCGGCCCAGCCCTCGCGCGCTTTCAGCGGCCCGTCGAGCCATTCCGGCAGATCGGGCGCGCTCGAGAGCGCCGCAGTCATGATCTTTGCCAGCGTCTTGGGTGCAAGCCCTGCGGTCATGCCATAGACCGGCTCCACCGCCGCCGACGGATCAAATTCAGCCGGATCGACGATCAGGTCCGGGTGCGCGATCTGCGGCTGGCCATGATAGAACTCGGCGCGGCCGCTCACCACCCGGGTCGAGCCGACAGGCAGCTGTTTCTGCAGCCAGTCGCCACGGGCATGGAAGAAGACAAGGTCGAGGGTTCCGGTTTCGTCCGCACAGCGCACGCGGGAGGGCAGGCCGGCGCGGGCCGCCGGCTGATGCGCCTCGACCACCACCGTTACCGTTACCAGCCGGCCGGGCTCAATGCCGGAAATACGCGGCTGGTGCGAGCGATCGACGATGCCGACCGGCAGATGCCAGATAAGGTCCACCACGTGAGCGCCCACCAGCTTTTCCAGCAGAACCGCAAGGCGCGGTCCCACTCCGGGCAGGGTCTGCAACGGCTTGAACAGGCTGAAGAGCGCTTCCGGGCGCAAAACTTACCTCTCGTCGTGAACAGGATGAGAACAAATCCGTGCGCCACGGGGCTGACAGTACCGGCTCGGCGGTCTATATGTCAGCCAGAATAACACGCAGCAAGCCTGCTGCGGCCCGCCGGGCTTCCTTTTTGCCGGCGCGGCCCGGGGCGGCTACCCTTTTGAAAAAACACCGGAATTGAAACCTGTGACCACCTCCCAGAACCAGCCGGAAGCCCAGGAAGACCTCGAAACCCGCCGCCGGCGCCTGCGTTTTCGCAGCTGGCATCGCGGCACAAGAGAGTCCGATCTGCTGCTCGGGCGTTTTGCCGATGCGCATCTCGCCGGTTTTTCTGCCGATGAAGTGGCGGCCTATGACGCCCTGCTCGAAGAGAACGATCCGGACATCTACAACTGGTTGACCGACCGCGAACCGACGCCCGCCGATATCGACACCTCGGTGTGGCAGAAGCTGCGCGCCTACTACGCGCACGGTTACCAGGGCTGATAAACGTCAAGGACGCTTGGGGAGGAAGGGCACCATGGCGGTCCCGACGCTGACGCTGACTACCGGCCGCGCGATCTTTGGCGGCACCCCGCCGGGATATGACGCGCTTGTTATCCGCGAACTGGTGGCAAGTGCAGGCGAGGGCGGCGTGCTGCATATCGCCATCGACGATGCGCGTGTGCAGGCCCTTGCCGACATGCTGGCCTTCTTCGCGCCGGGGCTCGAGGTGCTGGTTTTCCCGGCCTGGGACTGCCTTCCCTATGACCGCGTCTCTCCCAAGAACGATGTCGTCGGCGAGCGTGTGCGCACGCTTGCCGCGCTGGCGGCGCGTCCTTCCGGCCCGCGTTTGGTGCTGACGACCGTCAATGCCGTGACCCAGCGCGTGCCCGCGCGCAGCGCTTTTGCCAGTGCTTCCTTCACCGCGCGGCGCGGCGAGATGATCGACGCCGACGTGCTGAAGATCTTCCTCGCCCAGAATGGTTATGCCCGCGCCGAAACCGTGCGCGAGCCTGGTGAATATGCCATCCGCGGCGATATCATCGATCTGTTCCCGCCCGGCTTCGAGGAGCCGCTGCGCCTTGATCTCTTCGGCGACGAGCTGGAGCAGGTGCGCGCCTTCGATCCGCTGACCCAGCGCACCACCAGCAAGCTGGACGAATTTTCGCTCACTCCGGTGTCGGAAATCCTGCTTGATGAGGCGGCCATCCAGCGCTTCCGTTCCGGCTACCGCGAGCTTTTCGGTGCGGTGCAGGATAACGACCCGCTTTATGAAGCAATCTCCGCAGGCCGCAAGGCCGGCGGCATGGAACATTGGCTGCCGCTCTTCCACGAGCGGCTGGAAACGCTGTTCGACTTCCTGCCCGACGCGGCCATCAGCTTCGATTTCCAGGCCGGCGAGGCGATCACCGCGCGCTTCAGCCAGATTGCCGATTTCTACGCTGCCCGCCGCACCATGCTGGAGAGCGACCGCAAGTCTGGCTCGCCCACCTACAAGCCGCTGCCGCCGGAACGGCTCTACCTGACCGAAGGCGATTTCGACGCAAGGCTGGTGCGCCGTGCGGTTGCCGACTTCTCGCCCTTTGCCGTCGATACCAGCATCCAGGCCGGCATCGATCTCGGCGCCCGGCGCGGGCGCAATTTCGCGCCCCAGCGCGGCAAGGCAGGCGCGCAGACGGCGGAGACGATTGATCCGGACACCATCTGGTCCTCGGTTGCCGACCATATTGATGCCCTTGGCAAGGCCGGCAAGACGGTGCTGGTTGCCGCCTACAGCGCCGGTGCGCGCGAGCGCCTGACGACGTTGCTGCATGACCATGGGGTGGAGCGCACCAAACCGCTCGACGGCTTTGACATCGCGCCGCTGGCCGGCGGTTTTGTCGGTCTTGCGGTGCTGCCGCTGGAGCTGGGGTTCGAGACCGGTGAGCTTGCCATCCTCACCGAGCAGGACATCCTCGGCGACCGGCTGACGCGTCCGCAGCGCCGCCGCAAGAAGGCGGAGAACTTCATCGCCGAAGTCTCCAGCCTCACGCCCGGCGACTTCGTCGTCCATGTCGATCACGGCATCGGCCGGTTCGATGGGCTGGAGACCATCACGGCGGCCGGTGCGCCGCATGACTGCCTGCGGCTTATCTATGCCGATGGCGACAAGCTCTATTTGCCGGTCGAAAATCTTGAACTGCTGACCCGTTACGGCTCGGAGAGTGCGGAAGCGACGCTGGACAAGCTGGGCGGTGCAGGCTGGCAGGCGCGCAAGGCGCGCGTCAAACAGCGCATCCGCGACATGACGGTGGAGCTGATGAAGGTGGCTGCTGCCCGCGAGCTGCGCCATGCCGAGGTCATCCAGCCACCCGAAGGGCTTTATGAGGAATTCTGCGCCCGCTTCCCCTATGCGGAGACGGATGACCAGTTGAATTCCATCGGCGATGTGCTGAACGATCTGGGCTCCGGCAAACCGATGGACCGGCTCATCTGCGGCGATGTCGGCTTCGGCAAGACGGAAGTGGCGCTGCGCGCGGCTTTTACCGTTGCCATGTCCGGCAAGCAGGTAGCGGTGGTGGTGCCCACCACGCTGCTTTGCCGCCAGCATGTGCAGAACTTCGCCCGCCGTTTTGAAGGCATGCCGATCCGCATCGGCCAGCTCTCTCGTCTTGTGACGCCCAAGGAAAGCACCCTCGTCAAGAAGGGCATGGAAAACGGCACCATCGATATTGTCATCGGCACCCATGCGCTGCTGGCCAAGGGCCTGAGCTTCAAGAATCTGGGCCTGCTGATCGTCGATGAAGAACAACATTTCGGCGTGCGCCAGAAGGAGCGGCTGAAGCAGCTGCGCGCAGACGTCAACGTGCTGACGCTCTCTGCAACGCCGATCCCGCGCACGCTGCAAATGGCGCTTTCCGGTGTGCGCGAGCTCAGCATCATCGCAACGCCGCCGGTTGACCGTCTTGCCGTGCGCACCTTCGTGCTGCCCTATGACGGGGTGGTCATCCGCGAAGCGCTGATGCGCGAGCATTTCCGCGGCGGCCAGAGCTTCTATGTCTGCCCGCGGCTTGAAGACCTGCCGATGCTGACCGAGCGGCTCGCCACATTGGTGCCGGAGCTTAAGGTCATCTCCGCCCATGGCCGCATGACGCCGACCGAGCTGGAGGAGGTGATGACCGCCTTCTATGACGGGCGTTACGACATCCTGCTCGCCACCAACATCATTGAATCCGGCCTCGATATTCCGAACGCCAACACGCTGATCGTGCACCGGGCCGACATGTTCGGCCTCGCCCAGCTCTATCAAATCCGGGGCCGCGTCGGTCGCGCCAAGCTGCGTGGTTATGCCTATTTCACCTATCGCGCCGGCACCGTGCTCGCGGGCACGGCCCAGCAGCGCCTGCATGTGATCGAACAGCTCGATACCCTTGGCGCCGGTTTCCAGCTGGCTTCCTACGACATGGATATCCGCGGCGCCGGCAACCTGCTGGGCGAGGAACAGTCCGGCCAGGTGCGTGAGGTTGGCATCGAGCTTTATCAGCAGATGCTGCGCGAGGCGGTTGACTCCGCAAGGGCCGGCGGGGCCGATTTCGGCAAGGCCGAGGAAGCGCAGTGGACGCCGCAAATCCAGCTGGGCATGCCGGTGCTCATTCCAGAAAGCTATGTCGCCGACCTCAATGTGCGCATGGAGCTATATCGCCGCCTCGCCAATCTGGTGGATGCGGACGAGGTGGAAGGCTTTGCGGCCGAGCTTATCGACCGGTTCGGCAAACTGCCGGACGAGGTGGAAAACCTGCTGAGTGTCGTTGCCATCAAGGCCGACTGCCGCACGGCCAATATCGAGCGCGTGGATGCCGGGCCCAAGGGCGCGGTCATCAGCTTCCGCAATAACGATTTCAGGAACGTGGCCGGCCTGATGGACTATGTCGCCAAGGGCGCCGGCACCATCAAGGTGCGCCCGGACCAGAAGCTGGTGCTAATCCGCAATTGGGAAGAGACGCCCAAGCGCGTCAAGGGCGTGCGCACCGTGGTGCGCAACCTCGCCATCATCGCGCGGCAGAAGAACAAGGCGGCCTGAACCGGGAGGGTTCAGGCCCGTCAGCCTTTTACATCATGCTTTGCGGGGCCATCGGCCCGGCGGCAAGGTCGGCCTGCTCGAGCGCCAGGAGGTCGAACAGGGGCTGGAACGTCTCCGGCTCCTGCGCGCCGGCAATCACATAGCGATTGCCAAAAACGAAGCAGGGCACAGCCTGCACGCCAAGGCGGCGAGCAGCGCCGTCCGCCGAGCGGATGGCGGAGAGAAAGGTCGAGCCCTTGAGAAAGTTGCGCACTTCCGGCTCGGAAAGGCCGATCTCGCCGGCCAGGTCGGTCAGTTCTTCCGCCACGCCCAGATCACGCCCTTCGAGAAAATAGGCGCGGAACAGGCGGTCCATCATCATCGCGGCAAGACCGCGGTCGGCGGCATATCGCACGAGGCGGTGGGCCATCGCCGTATTCGGCATCACCTGGATGCGGTCGAAATCAACCTCGATGCCGTCCTTGCGCGCCGTCGCCTCGATGATCGCATAAAGCTGGGCGGCACGGTCCGGCCCGCCAAACTTGCTCTCAAGATAAAGCTGCCGGTCGATGCCGCGCTCCGGCATGTCCGGATTGAGCTGAAACGGCATCCACGAAATTTCGACATCCAGCTCGGGCCGGCGCGCCAGCGCGCGCTCAAGGCGGACATGTCCGATGTAACACCAGGGGCAAACGACATCGGCGAAGATTTGCAGCTGCACCATGGTCGAAGTTCCGGGAAGAAAGGGGGCCTGGATCAAGGGGCAGGGAGCGCTCCGGAACATACGTCCGAAGGCCATTTCCGCTTTGCCATTAGGGTGTTACTGTGAACCTCGACGCCGCTAAGGGCAACAGCCCCTTGGCTGGCGGGTGAGGATAAAAGGAGCCCGTTCATGGATGCCTATGCAACCACGAAGGTAAAGCAGGTACTTGCGGCCGCCGGCGGCAATGCCACCCAGGCGCACCGTATCCTCGCCCAGCTCATCAATGACGACGACCGGCTGCTGCGCGGCCTCAGCGGCCCGTTCATGAGTGGAATCATCGCCCATGCCATCCAGCGCTGCGGCGGCGGCAAGGTGCTGCCCGCCAAGGCCGCGGCAGCCCCCAAGAAGCTGACGGGCGATGCGCTCGACAAGATCCTCGCCCGCATGGCCGCCACACCCGAAGCCGGGGCAGCGCCTGCGCCTGCGCAGGCAGAAAAGGCACCCGAAACGGTGCGCGATGCCGTCGAGATGCGGCGGACCGAACAGGAAGCCCGCACGCCGGCGGGCACCGATCACAAGAGTTCTCTCAAAATCATCGCCGGTGCCTTCAAGGCCACCAAAAAATCCTCGTGAGGCTCAAGCCGGCGCAGCCGGCGTCCTCCTGCGGTAACAGGCAGCCTTCAGCGCGCCGCCAGCGCACCCGAGCCCAGGGCCGGCGTATCGCGGCGCGTGTCGGGCCGTGTGAAGCACTCGACCGATCCCAGCGTCCGGTAGCAGTAGGAAGGGGGCGGGGTCAGCGCCAGCTGATCTTCGGCATTGTGGTCAATGCAGTAGTCGCGCCGTTCGTCGACATGAACGAGGCTGCAATCCTGGCCGGTCTGGTAGGAAACGGCATGATCCACCAGGCCCTTGCCGGTCTCGCCGAAGGAGGCGATGGAGGCAACGCCGGTATAAAAGGCAACGTCAGGTCCGCACGCGCTCAGCAGCAGCGATACGGTACCAAGGCCGGCACAGAGAATGGATTGCCGGAGCGCGCGTTTCGGCACGCCGGATGCGAAGAGGGTATCGCGGGGCACCTTCATGGTGACATCCTTGCTGGAGACGGCCTACCTGACCGCACTGGACACAATAGCCTTTTCATAAGAACCGTCATAGATAAAATTTTAAATAAAATTGATGATACTTCGGATCAGACCTTCGATCGGGCAGGGGCATGGATCGTTTCCAGGATTTAGAGACCTTCATTCGCGTGGTGGAAACCGGTGGCTTTACCAATGCCGCCAGCGAACTCGGCCTCTCCAAGTCGGTGGTGAGCCGCCGCATCAACGATCTTGAAAACCGGCTGGGAGCCCGGCTTCTCAACCGCACCACACGGCGCCTGAGCCCGACCGAGGTCGGACAGGCTTTCTACGAGCGGTGCAAGAGAATCCTGGCGGATGTCGAAGAAGCGGAAGCCGCCGTCACCAACCTGCAAACGGCCCCGCGCGGCACGCTGCGCATCAGTGCGCCCACTTCCCTCGGTCGCATCCATCTTGCCCCCATTCTGGGCGAGTTCATGCGCACCTATCCTGACATCTCGCTCGATGTCAGCCTCAATGACCGGTTCGTCGATCTGGTCGATGAAGGTTATGATCTGGCCATCCGTGTCGGCCATCTGCGCGACAGCTCGCTGATCGCCGCGCGCCTTGCCAGCGCCCGCCGCATTGCTATTGCCAGCCCGGCCTATCTGGCCGAGCGCGGCGAACCGCAGACACTGGCCGAACTCTCGACCCATGAGTGTATCGTCTATACCGCCACCGATGGCGGTGATGTCTGGCGCCTCAATGGCGCGGAGGGGCCAAAGACCATCCGCATTTCCGGGCGTGTGCACACCAATGACGGCGAGGTGATGTGCCGCCTTGCCATGGCGGGTCATGGCATCGCCGTGGTGCCCACCTTCGTGTGTGACGAGCTTTTGAGAACCGGCCAGCTCAAGGTGATATTATCGACGGTGCTGGAGGATGAGGTCGGCATCTATGCCGTCTATCCCCACAGCCGCCACCTCTCGCCCAAGGTCAGGGCGCTGGTTGATTTTCTCAAGCTCTCCATCGGGCCGAAGCCGGCCTGGGAAAAGGTGCTGGATGACTGCCCGGACTGAACTGCCTGTGTGGCATGACGCCGACGGAAAAGTGCTCTCCTGCAAAGAGAAGATCCGTGTGCTGAACGAGGCGCTCAGCGAGCTTGCCGATGCCGCGCAGGATGCCCTGGAAGACGCGTTGCTGATGGGTGTTGAAGAGACACAGATCCGCAAGACTTTGATAGCGCTCGTCTCCGGGCTGGAGAACCCCTATAAACGCTGACATTATAAGGGGCTATTCCCGGCAAGCGGGAATAGGGGCAGGACAGGACGCATGAAAAACCGCGAGAAGCTGGAAAAAATCCTGGCACTCGTCGACTCCTCCGAACAGGAAGAGGCGCTGACGGCGCTGCGCGTGGCGCGACGCCTGCTGGCGGGCGAAGGGCTCAGCCTGCTCGATATCGTGCCAGAACAGCCGGTCGACACCACGACGGTTGAAGAGGCCACTGCGCGCGCGGAAGCCGCCAAACCGGCCCGCAGCCCGTTTCCGCAAGGGCCAGCTGACTCTCTGGCCTCCCGGGTCCGCTTTCTGGAAGCCGCTCTGGAGCGCCGTACACAGGAATTGAAGCTGGTACGCGAGCAAGCCGCCGCCACCGAGCGGGCGCTGCGCCAGAAGATCCAGGAAATGAACAGCAAGGCGGTGGAAGAGGCTGACGGCTTCCAGCGCTCGATCAAGATTCTGAACGAGCGCCTTTCCGGCGCTATCCACACCAATGCCATGCTTAACCGCCGCCAGGACCCGCAGGAAATGGCGGTGGAATATCTGAACGACCCGGTCCGCAGCCGCCTGTCGGACGGTGAGATCGCCCGCCGCGTTGGCCTCTCGCCGCACCGTGTGGCTATCCTGCGCACCCGCCTCAAGGAACAGATGCCCAAGGAAACCGGCAGCTAAGCTGGCGCCTTTCCGTCTGGCCTCCTGTTTTCTCCACCCGTGACCGTTTTTCGGGACCTGTTGTCATGAGCAAGACCATCCTCGTTACCGGCGCCAGCCGGGGTATCGGCCGCGCAGTTGCCCTTCTGGCCGGCGCTCGTGGCTGGTCGGTCGGCGTCAACTATGCCGGCAACCGGGAAGCCGCCGAAAAGACCGTGGCAGATGTTGTTGCCGCTGGCGGCAAGGCGGTGGCGATTGCCGGCGATGTCTCGCGGGAAGCCAATGTGATCGCGATGTTCGATGCCGTTACTGCCGCGTTCGGCCCGCTTGACGGCGTCGTGGCCAATGCCGGCATCGTCGGCGACAAGCAGGCGCTGGTCGATATGGACGCCAGCCGCCTTGAGCGCATGTTTGCCGTCAACACGCTCGGCGCGTTTCTCACAGCCCGCGAAGCCGCGCGCCGCATGGCCAGAAGCCGGGGCGGGAAGGGCGGCTCGCTCGTCCTCGTCTCCTCGATTGCCGCCCGGATCGGTTCGCCCTTCGAGTATGTCGACTATGCGGCCTCCAAGGCGGCCGTGGATACGCTGGCCCTCGGCCTTTCAAAGGAACTCGGCCCGGAAGGCGTGCGGGTCAATTCACTGCGTCCCGGCCTTACGGATACCGATATCCACGCCAGCGGCGGCCAGCCGGATCGCGCGCACCGGCTTGGGGTGACCACCCCGTTCGGCCGGCCCGGCAAGCCGGAGGAGATTGCCGAAGCAATCCTGTGGCTTCTGAGCGATGCCGCGTCCTATACCAGCGGCGCGATCATCGATATTTCGGGCGGGCGCTGAACGCCCCTCCAGCCTCTTCCGACAGTCACGGGTCTTCATGAACCGGCGCCCGGCGGCTCCGGCCGGTCCGGTATGCCTCCAGATGTCCGTCGGGCATTTATCATTTTTGGTTTTTTTGTTTCATTTTATATTCGTTTTGAAACGTATCACTTGCCATAGCGGCATTCTCATGCGATCCAGAATCAATCCGATTGCGTAGGGAGAGGCTGCCGGCACTTGCCCGGCAAGACCCTTCGCCAGCGGAGCGCGGACAAAAGCTCCGCCACCAGAGCCTCAAGGCCAGAAGATGAGCATGGATGGCAGAAAACTGCACATCTTGCCGCAGACCTCACTCAGGGAAGGACAAGCCCATGGACCGCACCAGCACCGCTCCTCCGCGACAGCTTCTGCTCCGGAAGTTCTGAATACCGACGCCAGCCCGAAAACAGCTCCAGAGGTCACCGGAACGTCGTCCGGATTGAGCGATACAGACCGCTCGATCATCAATACCGGACAGCATGTTCGTAGTGCCGTTTGAAGCCCCGGGCCGTTTCCGGCAGTTCGCAGCAGCAAGTACGCCCGGGAAGGACGCCGGCTCTTCTGGCGCTTATGCCAGCCGGTCACCCTCCGGTCGCCAAGGAGGTTTAGAGCCATGGATATCGCCCAGTCCGCGCCGCCCCCGGCGGGAACAACCGCGCGGCGAAAGAAGACCCTCTCCGACATCGCCTCGATCCGCGCCTACATCATTTCCTTCAGCGTGGTGATGTTCGTCGGTATCGGCGCCATCGGCGTCAGCTGGCTCAAGGGCGACAGTGATGTTTCCCGGGCTTTTGAGCGCAACCAGCATTTCAACCAGGCCGTTTCCGAGGCCTATGACATCGACATCGCGGCACGTTCGCTGCTCGACCAGTTGACACGCCATGCCGTCGACGGCGCGGCCGACAGCCGGCAGGCGGTACTGACCGCGCTGGAGCAGGTCGATCAATATCTGGCCGCACTCAAAACCGGCAACCTAGGCACCGGGATCAGCAACAGCGCGCAGAAGGCGCAGGCAACGGCAGCCGCCCTCAAGGAGAGTTTCGGTTCGCTCGATCTGCTGGCCGTCAAGCTGGCGCCGGCTGATCAGAGCGCCGATGGCGCCTCGCTGCCTGCCCGCATGGCGACGGCAAGCAAGGACTTTCGTGCCGCCGCAGATGCCCTGCGCGAGGCGGGTGATGCCATGGGTTCGACGCGCCTCATGGGACAGATGCCGAAGATCGATTCCGAAGTGAACCAGTTGATCCTCACCCGGGACTTTGCCAACAGCCAGGCCGTCGACACGCTGCATGCGCGGTTCGAGGCCATCCGGCGCACCATCGACCAGGCCGAGAGCCCTGACGCCGGGCTCAAGGAAAAGCTGCACCAGACCATCGACGGCTACGAAGACGCCCTTAAGGAATGGGCAAGTGCCGGCCAGAATATCCAGACGCTGCTGGCCGATGCCCAGCAGCAGTCCGGCACACTGATGCAGCAGCTGGCAGACATGCGCAGCGAACTGCGGCAGCTTGCCGATACAGCGGCGACGAGCCTCAGCGAAACCCGGAACGCCACCGGCACGCACATCCTTGCCATCATGGGCGGCGTGATTGTCCTCGTGCTGGTGTTCGTGCTGGCAATGATCGTTGCCGTCGTGCGCCCGCTGGGGGAGGTGCGCGCCGCCATTACCCGGCTTGCCGCCGGCGATACGCAGGTCGTCATGTCCAGCCTGCCGCGCCGGCATGAGCTTGGCGCGATTGCCAATACTCTGCGGATTTTCCGCGACAACGCCGCCGAACGGCACCGGCTGGAGGAGGAACGCCAGCAGGAAGCCGACAACCAGACCTTGCGGGCGCAGGCGCTGCGGGACCGCGTTATCCAATTTGAAACCGGCATTGGTGCCGTCATCACCGGTATTGAAGATGCTTCCCGGCAGATGAACGACACTGCGGCCACGCTGAGCGGCATTGTCCAGAGCACGGATGCCGACAAACGCTCCGTCACCCATTCATCCGGCGAAGCCTCGACGAAGGTTGAGAGCGTGGCCGGTGCAACGGATGAGCTCAGCTCCTCCATCACTGAAATCAGCAGCCAGACCACCCAGGCCAAAAACGTCGTCTCTCTGGCCGCGCACCACAGCGAAGAGGCACGCAAGGCGGTCGACGAACTGGCAACCGTCGCCCAGCATATCGGACAGGTGGTCACCCTTATCCGCGACATCGCCGAGCAGACCAACCTGCTGGCGCTCAACGCCACCATCGAGGCCGCCCGCGCCGGTGAAGCCGGTAAAGGCTTTGCCATCGTCGCCCAGGAAGTGAAGAACCTCGCGGGCCAGACGGCGCAGGCGACGGAGGAAATTTCCAATCACGTCACCAGCGTGCAGAACTCTACCGGATCGACGGTGTCGGCGATCACCAGCATCAACAGCACGATGAGCAATATCGGCGAAATCGTGCAGGCCATTTCGGCGGCTGTTGAAGAACAGTCCGCCGTTACTCAAGGCATCTCGCAGACAGTGCGGCAGGCCGCGGCGGACTCAGCCCGCGCTGTCAGCGATGTCGAGCGTATCGGCGCCTCGGTCGACAATACCGCCCGGGTCGCCGAACAGGTGCGCCACGCCTCCGATGCGGTGGGAAGTCGCGCGGAAGAACTCAAGGATCACGTTTCGAGCTTCCTCAGCGGCATCAACGCCATCTGAGCAAGCCGGCAGTAAAAAAGGGGCAGGGACGTTGCGGCGTCTCTGCCCCTTTTTGCTGTTTCGGGTCCGTTTCAGGGACGCTTCAGCGCGGCGCTGCCGCCATGCGCACGGCAAGGCCCGCCAGCATGGTGCCCATTACCCAGCGCTGGATACGCATCCAGGTCGGGCGGGTGGCAAGGAAGCTGGCAATGGCGCCGGCGGTCACGATGATGAGGCTGTTGACCGTCATGCTGATGCAAATCTGCGTGCAGCCGAGGATCAGCGACTGACCAAGCACGCTGCCCTGCGCCGGATCGACGAACTGTGGCAGCAGCGAGAGATAAAGCACCGCCGCCTTGGGGTTCAGCAGGTTGGTGGTGAGCCCCATGAGGAAGAGTTTGCGCGGGCTGTCCGGCTTCAACTGCCGCACCTCGAAGGGTGAACGACCACCTGGCTTAACGGCATTCCAGGCGAGGTAGAGCAGGTAGAGCGCGCCGGCGATCTTGAGCGCGTCATAGGCAACCGGCACTGCAAAGACCAGCGCGGTAATGCCCAGAGAAGCGCAGGCGACATAGAAGAAAAACCCGAGCGCCACACCGCCGAGCGAGATGAGCCCGGCAGTTCGCCCCTGGCAGAGTGATCGCGAAATCAGATAGACCATGTTCGGGCCGGGGGTCAGCACCATGCCCAGGGCGACCAGGGAAAAACCGGCAAGAACAGTCAGTTGCGGCATCAGGGCCTCCGGGCTCGGGATAACCGGCGCACTCTGGCACTGAAAATTGATGCCCGCCATGCGGCGCATTCAGCCTTCTGGCGCAAGGCGTGCCGCTGTGGCTAACCTGCCGCAAGCTTGAAGCTCCAACCGACCGGAACATGCCGCCAATGAAACGCACCATCCCCTGGAAGCAGGCCTATCGCTCGCTCTATTACGCCACCGCGCCGGAGCCGGACGATCCGCCGCTCGACCCGAAGACCACGGCCCTGCTGGTCATCGATGTGCAGAACACCTATCTCGCCCGCCCCGAGCGGGGGTCACTGGCGACAGAGGCGGAGAGGGCGCATTTCGATGCCTGGACACCGTTTCATGAGCGCATGCACGCCGCCGTCATCCCCAACATCGCAACCGTGCTGGCAAAATTCCGCACTGCCGGCATTGAGCGGATGTTCGCCCGCATCGCCTGTGTGACCAGGGACGGGCGGGACCGCTCGCTCAGCCAGAAAAAGCCGGGCTTCAATTACCTTCTGCTGCCGCATCTGGAAGACCCGTCGCAGATCGTGCCCGCCCTTGCCCCGCAGGGGGACGAGATCGTCGTCACCAAAACCACCGACAGCGCGCTGACCGGCACCAATCTGCGCCTCATGCTCGCCAACATGGGCATCCGCACCGTGGTGGTGGCCGGCATTTTTACCGACCAGTGCATCTCCTCCACCGTGCGCAGCCTTGCCGATGAGAGCTTCGAGGTGGTGGTTCTCGATGATTGCTGTGCGGCGGCTTCTGACGAAATTCATGTACGCGAACTGGAGATCATCAACATGATCTATTGCCATGTGATGTCGCATGAGGAATTACTGGGCCTCATGCAGCTGTAACCATTCATGGCTGCCTTGTAACTGCTGCTTAAAATTTAGGCAAATAAGGTCGCGAGATCGAAGAGCCTATCACTTGAGCAAATTCGGCCTTGACAGCACCGTCATGGCCCTTAACGTTACGGTCAAATACCGGCCTTGATCGCCGGGCGGCAATTGCGCCCCGTCGTTCCGTTTCTGGAGAACCGCCTTACCGGCAGAACTCGAAACGGAGGCGGGGTTTTTTGTTTTGGCCCTGGCCCGGCGTGACACTCACCGGACCGGCCAAAGGGAGCAACAGCAGGTGACCACGCGCACCTATCCAGTCGGGATCCTCTATTCCACCTCCGGCCCCTATGCGGCGCTGGGGTCGGATGCGCTTGACGGCGCGCTGATGGCGCTTGCCGAGATCAACGAGGATGACAGCTTTCCCTTCAGCCTGCGCGCCGAGGTGGGAGACCCGGAAGGCTCCATCGAACGTTATGCCCCGATCGCCGACACGCTGCTGCGCAGCCGTGATCTGCGCCATCTTGTTGGCTGCATCACCTCCTGGAGCCGCAAGGAGGTTATCCCCGTCATCGAGAAACGGGGCAGCCTGCTGTGGTATCCGTGCCCCTATGAAGGGTTCGAGGCCAACGATCATGTGATCTATACCGGCGCCTGTCCCAACCAGCACATCGTGCCGCTGTTCGCCCATGTGCTGCCGCGTTATGGCGTCAACGCCTATCTCGTCGGCTCCAACTACATCTGGGGCTGGGAGACGAACCGTATCGCCCGCGAACTTCTGGCCGATTGCAATGGCAGCGTGCTGGGGGATCGTTACCTGCCCATCGGCTCGGTCGATGTTGAACGCATCATTGAAGAAATCCGCCAGAAGAAGCCGGATTTCGTGCTGAACAACCTCATCGGCCCGTCGAGCTATGCCTTTCTGGCCGCCTATCACCAGCTTGGTCTGGATGATCCGGATTTCCTGCCGGCGCGCCGGCCGGTGGTCAGCTGCAATGTGACCGAGGCAGAACTGGACATGATCGGGGAGGCCGGCATCGGCCACCTGTCGACCGCCATCTATTTCGAAAGCCTCGACACCGCTGCCAATCGCGCGTTCCTGGCCCGTACGCGCCAGCGCCTTGGCCAGGCACGCCGCGTCTCTTCCTTCTTTGCCAGCTCCTGGCTTTCCGTGCGCCTGCTGGCCGAAGCGATCCGCGAGGCCGGCAGTGACGAGCCGGAAGCCGTGCAGGCCTTCGTTACCTCCCGCAGCTTTTCAGGACCGCTTGGCGAGGTGCAGGTCGACCGCCGTACGAACCACACCGCGCTTACCCCGCATCTGGGGCGCATTGCCGCCGGCGGCCGGTTCGAGATTGTTGAGAGCGCGCCGAGCGCAGTTTCGCCCGACCCCTATCTGGTTGATTTCAACCCGGCGGAGCTCAGTGCCCGTGTCATGCGGCCGAACCTGAGGGTCATCAGCTGATGCCCGGCAACGCCCCGCATTTCCGCACCCCCAATTTCCGCAGCTGGACGGCCATCGTGCTGCACCGGCCGCATGCGGATGCGGATGCGTTGCTGCGCCAGCTGGAGCGGCTGGGCATTTCCGGCCGTCAGGTCTGGCCGGAGCTGACGCCGGAAGATGCCGCTGCCAGCGTCATCTTCTTCGATGCGGACATGGGATATGACGGGCAATTCCCGTGGGAGCCCGGCGCCGCGCCGATACCGCTCATCGCCCTGCTGGGTTCGGAAACGCCGGGACGGGTGGAGTGGGCGATGCGGCAGGGGGCCTCTGCCCATCTACGCAAGCCGCTCGGCTCCGGCGGCGCCTTCAGCGCCCTGATGATCGCCGTTCGCACCTTCGCTGCTCAACGCGCGCTGGAGGGGGAGGTGGCGGAACTACGCTCGCGCCTTGCCCGCCGCTCCGCCGTGGCGCGAGCGCTCGTGCTGCTGATGACCAGCGAAAAGATTGACGAGGCAACCGCCCTGCAGCGGCTGCGTGAAATTGCCATGTCGGCCCGCCAGAGCGTCGAGGACGCGGCGGATGCCCTCATCGCCAGCAAGACAGACAGGAACGATAAAGATGACTCTCGCAGCCGCGCCTGAAAGCGGAGCCGCCCCGGTAGCGGCCGCCCCGCGGGCCGGGCGCGTTCTCAGGGAACTCATGCGCCGCAAGCTGGCGATGTTCGGCTTTGCCATCATCGTGCTGGTGGTGCTGGCGGCTATTTTCGCCCCCTTCATCGTGCCGCACGAACCGACCGAACAGCTTTTTGACGGGCTGACGCTGGAGGGGGCGCCGTTGCCGCCGAACGCCCAGTTCTGGTTCGGCACCGATCTGCTCGGCCGCGACCTCTTTTCCCGCCTTGTCTATGGCGCCCGTACGTCGCTGATCATCGGGGTGGTCGCCAACGGTATCGCTGTGGTGATCGGTGCTCTGGTGGGCATTACCGCCGGGTTCTTCCAGGGCATCGTCGGTTCGGTACTGATGCGCTTTACCGACCTGATGATGGCCTTTCCCGCACTGCTGCTCGCCATCGTGCTGGCCGCGCTCTTCCATCCCAGCCTGTGGATCGTTGCCCTCGTCATCGCCATGGTCAACTGGGTGCAGGTGGCACGCGTCATCTACACGGAAACCCGCTCGCTGGCGGAACGCGAGTTCGTCGAGGCGGAGTGGGCGCTTGGTGCCGGCAAGGCGCGCATCCTCTTCCGCCATGTGCTGCCACACCTCGTCTCCACCATCGTGGTGTGGGCAACGCTCGGCATCGCCACCACGGTGCTGCTGGAAGCCACACTCAGCTTCCTTGGCATCGGCGTCCAGCCGCCAACCCCGTCCTGGGGCAACATCATCTACGAAAACCAGACCTACTTCACCTCGGCACCCTGGCTCGTCTTCATCCCCGGCGTGGCGATCATCCTGCTCGCGCTGGCCTTCAATCTCGTGGGTGACGCCCTGCGTGACATTCTCGACCCGACCCAGAAGGGAAGGCACTGATCATGGCCGCCTATCTCTTGCGCCGCCTGGGCCAGACGCTGCTCATCCTCATCGGCATCAGCCTCGTTACCTTCATCCTGCTCTATATCCTGCCGGCCGACCCGGCGCGCCAGATTGCCGGGCGCAGTGCCACGCCGGAGACGGTTGCCAACATCCGCGCCCAGCTCGGGCTCGATCAGCCGTTCCTCGTCCAGTACTGGCGCTATGCAACCGGCCTGCTGCACGGCGATTTCGGCCGTTCCTATCTGCAGAAAACCGAAGTGGCGGAGCTCATCGCCTCGCGCCTGCCGGCAACACTGCTCTTGATGGCCGGCGCCATCGTCAGCGAACTCGTCATCGGCCTCACCATGGGAATGGTTGCCGCGGTGCAGCGGGGAAGCAAGCTTGATCAAGGGCTTATGGTGCTATCCTTTGTCGGCGTCTCCACGCCGCAGTTCGTGATCGGCATCCTGCTGCTCTATGTCTTTGCCGTGCTGCTCGGCTGGTTTCCCATCGGCGGGTACGGCACCTTCCGCCATCTGGTCCTGCCATCGCTCACGCTCGGCCTGCTGGGCGCCGGCTGGTATGCCCGCATGATGCGCTCGGCCATGCTGGATGTGCTGCGGCAGGACTATATCCGCACCGCCCGCGCCAAGGGCCTTGCCCGCTGGCAGGTCATCCTCGGCCACGCGCTGCCCAATGCCGTCCTGCCCATCATCGCCATGATCGGCATCGACATCGGCATCTTCATGTCCGGCATCGTGGTGGTGGAGAGCGTCTATGGCTGGCCCGGCATCGGCCAGCTCGCCTGGCAGGCCATCCAGCGCATCGATATTCCGATCATCATGGGCGTCACGCTGATTTCAGCCTGCGCGATCGTACTCGGCAACCTGATTGCCGACCTCGTCGCCCCGCTCATCGATCCCCGCATCAAGCTGAGGTGAGGCGGCACCCGGCCTGAAATACCAAAACCGTCAAAAAATGGGCACCACCCGGCACTTCATTCAGTGCCTTAAAGCAGAAACTCAAGAACAGGGAACCTGATCTCATGAAGAAACTGCTACTTTCGACCGCTCTTGCGGGCACTCTCGGCCTGATGGCCGCCGGCCCCGCTGCGGCTTATGACGACAAGTACGAAGCCGGCGTCAAGCAGGGCGGCGAGATGATCGTCACCTACAAGGATGACGTCTCCACGCTCGATCCGGCCATCGGTTACGACTGGCAGAACTGGTCGATGATCAAGTCGATCTTCGACGGCCTCATGGACTATGAGCCCGGCACCAGCACCCTGACCACCGACCTTGCCGAGAGCTATGAAATCTCGCCGGACGGCAAGACCTACACCTTCAAGCTGCGCAAGGGCGTGAAGTTCCATAACGGCCGCGAAGTGACCGCGGACGACTTCAAATATTCCTTCGATCGCGTGACCAATCCGGAGACGCAGTCGCCGGGCGCCGGTTTCTTTGCCTCCATCGTCGGTTATGACGATGTGTCCGCCGGCAAGGCCAAGAGCCTGACGGGTGTGACGGTTGTCGATCCCTACACGCTGAAGATCGAGCTTTCCCATCCCGACGCCACCTTCCTGCATGTGATGGCCATCAACTTCTCCTCGGTCGTGCCGAAGGAAGAGGTGGAGAAGTACGGTGCCGATTTCGGCAAGCATCCGGTCGGCAGCGGCGCCTACAAGATGGCGGACTGGACGCTCGGCCAGCACATCGTGCTCGAGCGTAACAAGGATTACTGGAAGGGCGGCGTTCCCAAGCTCGACAAGATCACCTTCGAGATCGGCCAGGAGCCGGTCGTGGCGCTCCTGCGCCTGCAGAAGGGCGAGATCGACATTCCGGGCGACGGCATTCCGCCGGCCAAGTTCCTCGAAGTGAAGAACGATCCGAACTACAAGGATCTGATCATCCAGGGCGGCCAGCTCCAGACCGGTTATGTGACGATGAACGTCAAGATGAAGCCGTTCGACAATGTGAAGGTCCGTCAGGCCGTCAACATGGCCATCAACAAGGACCGCATCGTCAAGATCATCAACGGGCGCGCCGTACCGGCCAACCAGCCGCTGCCGCCCTCGATGCCGGGCTATGACAAGGCCTACAAGGGTTATCCGTACGATCCGGCAGCCGCCAAGAAGCTGCTGGCCGATGCCGGTTTCCCCGACGGCTTCCCGACCGAGCTTTACGTCTACAATACCGACCCCAACCCGCGCATCGCCCAGGCGATTGCGCAGGATCTCTCCGGCATCGGTATCAAGGCCGAGATCAAGGCGCTGGCCCAGGCCAACGTGATCGCGGCCGGCGGCGAACCGGATCAGGCCCCGATGATCTGGTCGGGCGGCATGGCCTGGATCGCCGACTTCCCCGATCCCTCCAACTTCTACGGCCCCATCCTCGGCTGCGCCGGCGCCACCCAGGGCGGCTGGAACTGGTCCTGGTACTGCAATGAGGCGCTTGATGCCGAGGCGACCAAGGCCGACAGCATGGTCGAGCCGTCGCAAAAGGAAGAGCGCGAGAAGCTCTGGGGCTCCATCTTCACCCGCATCATGGACGATGCGCCGTGGGCGCCGATCTTCAATGAAGAGCGTTTCACCATGCGTTCGGCCCGCCTCGGCGGTGACGATGCGCTGTTTGTCGATCCGGTGCATGTGCCGGTGAACTACGACTACGTGTACGCCAAAGATGTGCAATAACTGCAATTACACCATCCACGGACGCCATCATCATTTCGGGTGGGATCATTCGATCCCGCCCGCGATGACGGTCGCGCCCGGCAGCACCATCGAATTCGAGTGCCTCGACAGCTCCGGCGGCCAGTTGACGCCGGAGAGCCAGGTTGGCGATGTCGGCGCACTCGATTTCGGCAAGATCAACCCGGTGACGGGGCCGATCTTCGTGGAAGGGGCCGAGCCCGGCGACGCGCTCAAGGTCACCATCCACGAGTTCAAGCCCTCCGGTTTCGGCTGGACCGCCAACATTCCGGGCTTCGGCCTGCTGGCGGACCAGTTCAAGGAAAACGCGCTCAACATCTGGGCCTATGACAAGCAGAGCCTGGCGCCTGCGGCTTTTGGCAAGAACGGCCGCGTGCCGCTCAAGCCCTTTGCCGGCACCATCGGCGTAGCCCCGGCCGAGCCCGGTCACCACAGCGTGGTGCCGCCGCGCCGGGTGGGCGGCAATCTCGATATCCGCGACCTTGCTGCCGGCACCACCCTTTACCTGCCGGTAGAGGTGGCGGGGGCCCTGTTCTCCGTGGGGGATACGCACGCCGCGCAAGGGGATGGCGAGGTGTGCGGCACCGCGATTGAAAGCCCGATGAATGTCGTGGCCAGCCTCGATCTGGTGAAGGGCGCCAATCTCAGGATGCCGCGCTTCACCACGCCCGGCCCGGTAACCCGTCACCTCGACACCAAGGGTTATGAGGTGACGACCGGCATCGGCCCCGACCTCATGGAAGGGGCCCGCATGGCGGTCTCCGGCATGGTGGATCTGCTGACCGCCACGCACGGCATGTCTGCCGTCGAGGCCTACATGCTCTGCTCGGTGTGCGGTGATCTCAGGATTTCCGAGATCGTCGACATGCCGAACTGGGTGGTCTCCTTCTATTTCCCGCGCTCCGTTTTCGAATAAGCGCCGGAATTTTCGCCGTTGCCGGGTTCTCACAGCCCTGGCAACGGCGACCTTCATCTTCAAAGCCGGAATTGCCAGTCATGAGCGCGATCAAAGCAGCCGAAACCGTCCTCAGCGTGCGCGACCTCAAGGTGCAGGTGGCAACACCCGCCGGCGCACGGGCGGTGGTGGAAGGCCTCAGCTTTGACCTTCATGCCGGCGAGACCATCTGCATCGCCGGTGAGAGCGGCTCCGGCAAAAGCATGACCGCGCTTTCCGTTATGCGGTTGCTGCCCGAGCCCATGGCCCGCATTGGCGGCGGCGAAATTCTCTTCGGCGAGCGTGATCTGGCCTCTCTGACGGAAGGCGAGATGCGCCGCCTGCGCGGCAACGACATCGCCATGATCTTCCAGGAGCCGATGACTTCGCTGAACCCGGTGCTGACGATTGGCCGCCAGCTGGGCGAAGCGCTGCAGGCCCACCGCACGCTTACCGGCAGCGCGCTTAAAAAAGCAGTTGTGGCCGCGCTGGAACAAGTGCGCATTTCCGAGCCGGAGCGCCGGCTGAAACAATATCCGCACGAACTTTCCGGCGGCATGCGCCAGCGCGTGATGATCGCCATGGCGCTGGCACTTAACCCGCGCGTCCTGATTGCCGATGAGCCGACGACGGCGCTGGACGTCACCGTGCAGGCGCAGATCCTTGAACTCATCCGCGACCTGCAGCGCGAGCGCGGCACCGCCGTTATCCTCATCACCCACGATATGGGCGTGGTTGCCGAAATGGCGGACCGCGTGATCGTGATGAACCACGGTAAGGTGGTGGAGCAGGGGCCTGTCGGCCAGATTTTCACCGCGCCGAAGCAGCCCTATACCCGCGAATTGCTGGCCGCCGTGCCCAAACTCGGTGCGCTCAAGGGTTCGGAAGGGCCGATGCGCGCTTCAGCCGCCCCGGCGCCGGTTGCCGATATCAAACCGACGCCGGTGCCGGTGCGTCCGGTGGTGGAGGTCAATAACCTTACGGTGCGTTTCGATATTCATGGCGGGCTGTTGCAGCGGGTCGTGCGGCGCGTCCATGCGGTGGAGAAAATCTCCTTCAGCCTGAAGCCGGGCGAAACGCTAGCGCTGGTGGGAGAGTCCGGCTGCGGAAAATCCACGACCGGCCGCGCGCTGATGGGCCTCTTGCCCTTTACCGGCGATGTGCTGGTGGCCGGCACGCCGCTCGGCGGCCTCAGCCGGGCCCAATTGCGTCCGGTGCGGCGCGATATCCAGATGATCTTCCAGGACCCTTACGCCTCGCTCGACCCTCGCATGACGGTAGGCGATCTGGTGGGCGAACCGCTGACCATCCATGGCCTTGCGTCCGGCAGCGAGCTTGAAGATCGCGTGGCATGGCTTTTCAGCCGCGTGGGGCTTGATCGCGACCATATGCACCGCCACCCGCATGAATTTTCCGGCGGCCAGCGCCAGCGCATCTGCATTGCCCGGGCGCTGTCGCTGTCGCCCAGGGTCATCGTGGCGGATGAAAGCGTCTCGGCGCTCGATGTCAGCGTGCAGGCCCGCGTGCTCGATCTTCTGCAGGAATTGCAGGACGAGATGGGGCTTTCCTATCTCTTCATCTCGCATGACATGGCGGTGGTGGAGCAGATCAGCCACCGGGTGGCTGTGATGTATCTGGGCCAGATCGTGGAGACAGGCACACGTGCCCAGGTGTTTGACGATCCGCGCCACAGCTATACCCGCCGCCTGATCGAGGCGGTGCCGATTGCCGACCCGGCCCGCAAGCGCGAGAGTTTCGTGCGGATGGAAGGGGAAATTCCAAGCCCGGTTCACGGGCTCGATTATCAGCCGGTCTATGCCGAGCTGGAAGATATCGGCGCCCGCCATCTGGTGGCCCGGGAAGCCGCCTGAGCTTGCCGTCGCCGGTGGCGGGCGCCGTCCGTCACATCGTCAGTGCTTCATCATCTTTTCAAGATAACCCAGCATCAGCGCCGAGACGACGAAGGCGAGATGCACGATCGTCACCCACATGATCTTGGTATTGTCGTACTCGTCGGCATTGAGGAACACCTGCAAGAGGTGGATCGACGAAATGGCGACGATGGAAGAGGCAACCTTGATCTTGAGGCTGCCGCTGTCGAGCTTGCCAAGCAGGCTGAGATCGGTCTGTTCGGCATTGTCGAAGCTGCTGACGAAGTTCTCGTACCCCGAGATCATCACCATCACGATCAGGCTGGCGACCAGAGAGGCGTCGATGAGGCCCAGCACAGCCAGGATCATGTCATCCTCACCCATGTTCGACACGGTGCCGATCATGTGTACGAATTTGAGGATGAAGGAGTAGCCATAAACCGCCAGCGATGCGGCAAGGCCCAGATAGAAAATGACCAGAATCCAGCGGCTGGCCAGAATGATACGTTCGACGAAGTTCTCAAGCGCCTTCAAGATAACCCCCGGTTTTCGAGTAATTCTTTAATCCCCGATGCGGCGGAATATAGCCGAGAACCGGCCCGGAACCATAACTTTTGATAGGCGAGAAAAGCCCCTCACGGAACTTCCGGCACCTGCCATCCGTTACACTCCCAACGGCGCCCAACAGGATATTTTCCGCTTTCTTCTGAAATGAGGAAAACGTCCGGTGCCATTCATTAATGAGTGGGAGTATTCACCATGGGGCTTCTGCTTCTCATACTGGTTATTTTTCTTCTTTTTGGCGGCGGCTTCTACGGATACCGGTCCGGTTACTATGGAGCCGGGCCGTTTGGCGGCGGCATTGGCCTGATCGTGCTGCTACTGATCCTGTTCATGCTGTTTGGCAGGCCGGGGTATGTCGGGTTCTGATCCGGCCTCTGCCTGACATGGCCCTCGCAGAAAGCGCTGTCAGCCCCGTGCCGACAGCGCTTTTTTCTGCTTGCCGCCCGCATCGAAATTGGCCGGCCGCAGCCAGTGCTCGATACGCTTTTCGATGGCCGGCCAGTCGGCTGCCAGGATGGCATGCACAGCCGTATCGAAATTACGCCCCTTGGCCCAGTTGTCGTGCCGCAGCACACCCTCCGGCTCGAAACCCAGGCGCCTGGCTGCCTGCAGGGAAGCTTCGTTCTGTGTATCGCAGCGCCATTCCAGCCGGCGATAACCCTGCTGGGCAAGCACATAGCGCATCAGCAAAAGCGCGGCTTCGGTGCCGATGGTCTGGCGCGACAGCGCAGGACCATAAACGAGCCCCATCTCGGCGACGCCTACCTCAGCGCGGATATTGAGCAGGAAAAACAGGCCGGCCGCCACCGGCCGGTCGCCGCGCTTGTCCATGATCGCCAGCAGCGCCTGCGTCGGCCGGCGGATGCGTTCGTCCAGCCACTTGCGAAAAGTCGTCCGGTCATGAAACGGGCCGGAAGGGATACCCGCCCACAGCTCCGCCCGGCTGCCGATGGCACCCCACAATTCATTGGCATGCCGCTTGATATCCAGCCGCTCCAGATCGGCCTGCTCCCCTGCCAGATGCAGCACATCCAGGGGCGGGCGGGGCAGCATTGGTCTGTCAGCACGGGGAGCATCGGCGGTTTTGGGCCGAACGGGCTTCATCGAACGGTCCTTCTCCGGCAAGGGGTCAGCGCGCGGCGGCCGCGAACAGGCGGCGCGTATAGTCCTGATCAAAGGCACCGGTCTCCAGCGCCTCGATGGGTTGGGTTTCGACAAAACTGCCTTTTTCCATCACCGCCAGCCGGTCACAGAGATAGGCGACCACCGACAGATCATGCGTGACCAGCAGGTAGGTGAGACCGCGCTCGTGCCTGAGGGTCACCAGCAGATTGAGAATTTCCGCCTGCACGGAGGCGTCGAGCGCGCTGGTCGGCTCATCCAGCAGCAGCACCTTCGGTTCCACGATCAGCGCACGGGCAATGGCCACGCGCTGGCGCTGGCCGCCCGAGAGCTGATGCGGCAGGCGGAAACGGAACTGCGGGCCAAGGCCGACAGCTTCCATCACCTCGGCAATGCGCCTGTCGATGCTGCCAAACCCGTGAATGCGGGCCGGGGAGGACAGGATCTGGTCGACCGTCTGGTGTGGATGCAGCGAGCCGTAAGGGTCCTGGAATACCATCTGCAGATGCTTGCGGAAGGCAAGGCTGCGCCGGGCGCCGGCCACGAGCGCCAGCCCGTCCACCGACATGCTGCCGGACCAGTCATCGGCAAGACCGGCCAGTGCCTGCAGGATGGTGGATTTGCCCGATCCGGACTCCCCCACAAGGCCGAAGGTTTCCCCGGCCGCCACACTGAAGCTCACGCCCTTGACGGCGACGAAGTCGCCATAGCGTACGCTCAGATCCTGAACCTCGATCATTCCTGAACTTGGGTTTTTGTTCACGGCGCCACCTCCCAGCCCGCGTCGCGGGAAAGGGTGGCCAGCGGATGGCCGCGCTGCGCATAGGAGGGCAGGCAGGAAAGAAGCCCCTGCGTATAGGGGTGCTGCGCCTCATGCAGCCGGTCCGCCCGGCATTCTTCCACGATGCGCCCGCGATACATGATGAGCACGCGGTCGCAAAAGCGGGAGACCAGCGGCAGGTCGTGGCTGATGAAGAGAAGGCCCATGCCGTTGCGGGCAACAAGCCCGTCCATCAGCTTCAGCACCTCCATCTGTACCGTGACATCAAGCGCGCTGGTCGGCTCGTCGGCGATCATCAGCTCGGGCTGCGGGATCAGCATCATGGCGATCATCACCCGCTGCCCCATGCCGCCGGAAAGCTCATGCGGAAACGAGCGGGCGACCCGGGGCGGATCGTTGATCTGCACCGCCTCCAGCATCTCCAGCACCGCTTTTTGCCCTGCAGCCCGGGAGAGGCGCTTGGGCTTGCCGACATGGATCAGCCAGTTCTCATAAAGCTGGGCGCCCACGCTCATGGTCGGGTTCAGCGAATATTTGGGGTCCTGCATCACCATAGTGATGCGCCCGCCGCGCACCTGCCGCATCTGGCGCGGGGAAAGGCGGGTAAGGTCGGTGCCATCCAGCCTTATGGAGCGGGCAATACGCTCCCCCGGCGGGCGGATGAGGTCGAGGATGGCGCGCGCCGTCATGCTCTTGCCAGAGCCCGACTCTCCCACGATGGCGATCTTTTCCCGCCCCATGGCAAAGCTGATGTCCCGCACCGCCTCGATGGGCCCGTGGACGGAGGGAAAACGTACGGTGAGGCCATCAACCTCAAGCAGCGTGTCTTGAGCCATAACCATCAGCTCCGGCGCTTGCGCGGGTCGAGCGCGTCGCGCAGCCCGTCGCCCAAGAGGTTGAAGGCAAGGCTGACCAGCAGGATGGCGATGCCCGGCATGGCTGCCACCCACCACTGGTCCAGCATATAGTCACGCCCCGTCGAGATCATCGCGCCCCATTCCGCCGTTGGCGGCTGCGCGCCGAGACCAAGAAAACCGAGGCCGGCGGCAATGAGGATGACGCCCGCCATGTCGAGCGTGACCCGCACGATCATGGAGCCGAGGCAGAGCGGCACGATCTGCGTCATCAGGATGCGCCAGTGCCCGGCCCCCTCGACAATCGAGGCCCGCACAAAGTCGGCATTGCGAAAGGTGAGCGTCTCCGCCCGGGCAATACGCGCATAAGGCGGCCAGGCGGTGATGGCGATGGCGATCACCGCGTTGTCGATGCCAGGGCCCAGCACCGCCACGAAAGCCAGCGCCAGGATAAGGCGAGGGAAGGCCATGAAGATGTCGGTCACCCGCATCAGCACCGCCGCCACCCAGCCGCCGAAATAGCCGGCGATAGTGCCGACGGCGAGGCCGATGGGGGCGGAAATCACCGCGACCAGAACGATGATGGCAAGGGTGACCCGGCTGCCATAGAGAAGGCGGCTCAGGATATCGCGGCCCAGCTGGTCGGTGCCCAGCGGGTGCAGGCCGCCCATCGGCGCCAGCCGGTTTGCCAGGTCCTGATCATTGGGTGCGAAAGGCGCGAGCCACGGCGCGAACGCCGCCACCAGCACGAGCGCAAGCAGGATGGCGAGGCCGAGCAAGGTCAAGGGATTGCTGCTGAGCGCCCGCCATGTGGCGTAATAGCGCCCGAGCCGGGCCTGAAAGCGGGAGGCCGGCGTATCCGAAGTAAGCCAGGCGCGAAGGCCGCGGCGCGGCGGGAGCGGGGAGGAAAGGCTCATTTCATCCTCGCGCGGGGATCGAGCCAGGCATAGACAAGCTCCGAGAAGATATTGAGCGCCACGAAACTGGCGCCGACCACCAGCGTGCCGCCCAGCACGGCAGCCATATCGGCATCGAAGAGCGCCTGTGTGATATAGGAACCAAGACCCGGCCAGGCGAAGACCGTTTCCGTCAGCACCGCACCCTCCAGCAGATAGGCATAGGAGAGGGCGACCACGGTGATGAGCGGCACGGCGGCATTGCCGAGGGCGTGGCGCCAGATAACCCGCGCCTCGCTCGCCCCCTTTACCCGGGCAGTGGTGATATATTCCTTGCCCAGCTCGTCGATCATGAAGGAGCGCGTCATGCGCCCGATATAGGCCATGGAGAAATAGGCGAGCAGCGCCACCGGAAGCACCAGATGCGAGACGGCGTTCCAGAACACATCCCACTCGCCGGCAGCGGCAGCATCGACGGTCAGAAGGCCGCTCCACGGCTCGACGATATAGTCATAGGCAATATCGAGGCGGCCGGGACCGCCAACCCAGTCCAGCCGGGCATAGAAGACGAGCAGCGCCACAAGCCCGAGCCAGAAGACCGGGACAGAGTAGCCGAAGAGAGAGACCACGCGGATCAGATGGTCGGGCCAGCGGCCCTGCCAGACGGCAGCGGCAACGCCCAGCGGAATGCCAAGCCCGATACCGACGATAATGGCGTAGGTGGCCAGTTCCAGCGTGGCTGGAAAGGTATGGGCGATATCGCTCAGCACCGGATTGCCGGTGGTGGAGGACGAGCCGAGATTGCCGCTCAGCACATCGCGCAGATAGATGATGAACTGCTGCCACAGCGGCAGATCGAGCCCCAGATGGGCACGCGCGGCGGCATAGACATCGGCCGGCGCCTTGTCACCCACCAGCGCAATGACGGGGTCGATCGGCACCACGCGCGCAATGACGAAGGTCACGGCCAGCAGGCCAAACAACGTCAGCGCCAGCGTAAGGGCGAAGGAAATGAGCCTGCGTAAGAACCTGGCGGGCACCCGGCGAGCCTCTTTGTTTCAAGCAACAGCAAAAGCATAAAAAAGGAACGCTGCCGGCGACAGGAGCCGCCGGCAGCGTGCGGACTGCGGCTTATTTTTCGACGTTGCGATAGAAGACGAGGTCCGAGGTTACACCCTGGACATAGCCCTTCACATCGCTGGCCAGTGCCACCTGAGCGGTGTTCTGGAACATGTTGATGATCGGGGAGTGCTGCTGCACGGCAAGCTGCAGCTCCTTGTACATGGCAAGGCGCTTCTCGCGATCCGGCTCCTTTAGCGCGGCCACCGTCTTTTCGCTCAGATCCTTGTCGATCCACGCATTGCGCCAGGTGGTGGAGCTTGCGTAGTGATCGTCGGAATTGTCGGCGTTAAAGGCAAAGGCCATGGCGTTGGAGTTGGCGTCCATATAGTCCGGACCCCAGTAGAGCAGCATCAGCTCATGCTCACGCGCGCGGTAGCGGGTGATGACCTGGCTGCCGGTGCCCGGCATCAGGCTGACCTTGATGCCCGCCTTGGCGAAGGTGGACTGGATCGACTGGGCGATATCCGGGAACGGCGCCGAATTGATCATGTCCATGGTGACATCGAGATGATCGATGCCGGCATCGGCGAGGATCTTCTTCGCCTTGTCGACATCCAGCTTGTAGGGCGTGTCATCCAGCGAGCCGGCAAAACCCTTGGGCCAGAAGGCCTGATGCACCTCGAAACCGCCCTTGAGGAAACTGCCGACCATGCCCTGATAGTCGATGAGCCAGCGCATCGCTTCCCACACCGCCGGGTTCTGCAGCTTTTCCGACTTCTGGTTCAGCGACAGGAAATAGACGGCCGACTGCGGATAGGTCTCGACCTTGATCTTGTCGTTGCCGGCAAGGCCGGCGATCTGGTCGGGGCCAAGGTCACGCGCGATATCGACATCCCCCTTTTCCAGCATCAGCCGCTGGGTCGAGGGTTCCGGCACGTGGCGATAGATCACCCGCTTCATCGCCGGCGCCTTGCCACGATAATGCGGGTTGGCTTCCATCACCACGCTCTCATTGGCTTTCCACAGCTTGAGAACGAAGGGGCCGGTGCCGGCGGAATTGCGGTTGAGCCAGCCATTGCCGAGATCGCCATCCTTCTCATGCGCCATCGCCGTCTTCATATCGACGACCATGCCGACACGCGCGGCAAGGCAGTTGAGCACGAAGTCGGGCGAATAATCGCCGTCATAGGAAATCTTGACGCTGTCCTCGCCAACTTTGGTCACCATGGTGGCAACCGTGTCCGGCTTCCAGCCCAGCTGGGTGAAGATGAAGGCGGGCGGCTTGTTGAGCGTCACGACGCGGGCATAGGACCACACCACATCATCGGCAGTGACCGGGTTGCCGGAAGCAAAGGTCACGCCCTTGCGCAGCTTGAAGGTGATGCTGCGCCCGGCAGGATCGGCACTCCAGCTTTCCGCAAGGCCGCCGACCAGCTTGGTGGTGTCGTCGGCATCGTAACGCACCAGCCCGTCATAGAGGTTGGTGGTGATTTCACCGCCGGTGAACTCATAGACCTCGGCCGGGTCGAGCGAGATCATGTCGTCGATATTCTTGGCGACGACCAGACTATCCTTGGGCGTAGCGGCCACGGCAGGCGCACCAAGCCCGGCAAGCGAAGCTCCGAGGAGCGCCGCCAGAAGCAGTTTTTTCATTTCAGTCCAGCTCCCTGTTCGTGAGAGACATTCAACTCAGGTTTTGGTTCTTGGCTTTTGTTTTTATTGTTTTTTCAAGGCTTCACGGAGCCGCCTGTTCACCGGGCGGCCCCCCCGAAGTTTTTCAGGCCGCAGAGCTGCCGGCGGCAGCCGCGTGATAGGCGGTAAAGATCGGTTTCAGCGCCTGCGCCCAGGCGAAGGCGTCCGACAGGTCAACCCCGTCATAGGCATGATCCGCGTCCAGCAGATTGACGGTGCCGATGGTCCGGCCGCCGGCGCGCACCGGCAGGTTGAGCACGGCGCCAAGGCCAAGGCCGGAGATCTGGGCATGATCGGGGAAATAGGGTTTCACATCCTCGATCGTCGAGCCACGGAACGGCTCGCCGCGCTTCAGCACCTGATCGGACCAGGCATCGGCCAGAATGGGTTTCTCACCGCCTTCGCTATATTCCGAGCCGAGATTGGTCCACAGCCGCCGCGCCACGCCGCGTTCGGGGAAGGACGCCGTCAGGGTAAAGAGCCGGCCGCCGAAACGGGCAAGCAGGGCATCCTGCGCCAGCTGGCAGCCGGTGCGGATATCGTCGCATGCGGCAAGCAGGGCGCCGAGGGCCTGGGCGGAAGTGGGCAGGGGCGTCGTCATCAGGTATCGCTCGCGCGGTGGGGGAAAATGGAAAGATCGCCGACCCAGAGCAGCCGGGCCGGACCATCGCCGGGATTGGTGAAACCATGCGAGCGTGAGGAGCGGAAATGCATGGCATCGCCCGGCCGCAGCTCATACTGCTTGCCATCCAGCACCACCCGCAGGCGGCCTTCGAGCAGGTAGAGGAAATCCTCGCCGGAATGTTCGACCTCTTCGGCGACATAACCGGGCGGCACCATCAGCTCGACGGCATTGATATGGCTGTCGGGGAAATCGGCGCTGAGGCGGCCATAGGCAATCGCCGTGTTACCCAGCGAAAAACTCGCCCGCGTCGAGGCATAGGACACCACATCGTCGCCATCCGGCACGCGGATGAGATCGCCCACCTCCAGCCCCAGCACCTGCGCGATATTGACGAGGGCGGAGAGGGAAGGAGTGGCGAGATCGCGCTCGACCAGCGAGACGAAGCCGATGGAAAGATGCGCCCGCTCGGCAACCGCCTGCAGCGTAAGCTTCAGCTTCTTGCGCCGCTCGCGCAGGATGGAGCCGATCTGCGCCGAGGCGGTGCCGGCAGAAGACAGCGCCGTAAGGCTGGAGGGCGGTGGAGAGACTGGGTCCATCGGGAACTGGCACGTCTTCGGAAATGGCGCTTAAAAATTAAACTACAGTAAAATTTTTAATGCGCAATTCCGTAAAACCGGCAGCCGGCTTCACGTGCCCCGTCTCAGGCCGCGGCAGGAAACTCCATCATCCCCAGAATATGACGGGCCGTCCCGCCCACGACCTCCAGCGGCAGCAGCAACCGCGTATAGATGCTGCGATCATCATGCGAGGCTGTGTCCAGGCCGTTATGCACCAGCACCGCCTGCAGACGTTCCACGCATTGCCGGTGCTCATGCAGCGTCTCGTCGAGCACGGCGCCATTCAGCAGATCACGCAGCGAATGGCCCTTGAGCCGGTGGTCGTACCGCTCATTGACCGCCTCGCCGACAAGGCGGAAGCGGAAATCATCTTCCTCGACATCGAGAATGAAGATCTGCGGCAGCAGGGCACGCAGGGCGGCCGGATCCACCTCGGCACGGCGGGGCGCCGGCTTGTCGCCGCGCCAGTGGTGCCAGAGGGAAAACACCCGCTCCAGCCGCTCCGGGCCCAGCCTGTCAAAAGGCGGGTCGAGGGGATCGAACGCAACCATGCGCTCTTGCCGGAACGTTTGCAGGGGCCGCTTGACGAGTTTCAACATCCACGCCTTCCGGAAGCACCCTGGCATCGGGGCAAGGGCGGAGCACTGACATTTGCGGGCGCCGTCAATTCTAACGCGGTGCCCGCGGGCGGTCAGCGGCCAATAGTTACTCAAGGTCGGTGCAAAAGAAGTAGTTCCATTTTTGACCGCCCGGAATTTGTGTGACTTTTCGCCTTCATATCCCCGGGCGTGGCAACAGCCGGGCACCGGCGCCGCCAGCCGCCAGCCTGTCGGCGGGATTGCGCAGCGGGCATTCGCCCAGCGACAGGCATCCGCAGCCGATACAGCCGGCCAGATTGTCCCTGAGCGCGGTCAGATCGGCGATACGGGCCTCGATATCTTCTTTCCAGCGCGCCGAGAGCCGCTGCCAGTCTTCTGCCTGAACGGGGCTTCCCGCCGGCAGGCCGCCCAGCGCCGCGGCAATCTCGCCCAAGGGAATACCCGCGCGCTGCGCCACCTTGATAACGGCGATGCGCCGCAACACGCCGCGCGGAAACCGGCGCTGGTTGCCGCCGGTGCGCATGCTGGCGATCAGCCCCTTACGCTCATAAAAATGGAGAGCCGAGACACTCACGCCGCTGCGCTCGGCAACCTCGCCAACGGTAAGCCACGCCGACACTGCTCCGGCCGGTTTTGTCATCGCGAAAGAACCTCCTTGACCTCAACTTAAGTTGAGGTCGTAGCGTCCTTGCCGTCAAGCCGCGCCCCATGGCGCCAGGGCTCCTTTACGTCAGGAACGATACCAGATGACCCAGTCCGCAGCCGCTCCGGCCCCGGTTTTCCGCATCAACAAGTTTCAGGTTCCGCCCGAAGCGCGGCAGCAATTCATGGAGATGGTCCGCGATACTTTTTCCATCCTGCGCCGGCAGCAGGGTTTTGTGCGCGATACGCTGATGGAGCAGGTGGCCGGCAACGGCCTCTTCAACTTCGTCACCATCGTCGAATTCGCCGATGCCGCCTTTGCCCCGGCTGTTGCCGCAGCGGTGGCCGCCGAGGATGCGCGCCGCGGCATCAACCGCGAGGAGGTGATGGCGCTGATGGGCGTGCGCAGCGATACCGGCAGTTACCGCGCGCTTGCCGTCTAGGCCCGGCGGCGGCACTCTCCTGCCAGTAACGATGACAGGAACGCGGGCAGAGAGACGATGGGCGAGATCGAGAAACGTCTGGCGGAGCGGGGGCTCGTACTGCCTGAGCCGGTGCAACTGCCGCCGGGGGTGGTGCTGGGTTTCCCCTGGGTGCGGGTGATGGGTGACCGCGCCTTCATCTCCGGCCATGGCCCGCTCGCCGCCGACGGCTCTATTGCCAAACCGCTCGGCAAGGTGGGGCATGATCTCAGCCAGGAGCAGGCCTATGAGGCCGCGCGCCTTACCGCGCTCGCCATGCTGGCAAGCCTCAAGCAGCATCTCGGCGAGCTGGACCGGGTAAAGGCGTGGCTGCGGGTATTCGGCATGGTCAATGCCGCGCCGACCTTTGACCGCTATCCCCTCGTCATCAACGGCTTCAGCGACCTCATCAACGACCTCTGGGGCCCGGAGCACGGCGCCCATGCCCGTTCCGCTGTCGGCATGGCGGGCCTGCCGTTCGGCATTCCGGTCGAGATCGAGGCAGAAGTGCTGATCGATCCCTGAAGGGAAAGGAAGAGATCATGGCGCGCGACCCGGGCCTTGAGGAACTGATCCGCGAGCATCTGGAAGGCGTGGGCTTATCAAACATGGTGGGCCTTTCCGAACAGCCCATGTTCGGCGGCCTGTGCTGGCTTTTGCGCGGCAATCTGCTGTGCGGCGCCAAGGTGGACGCCATGCTCATCCGCCTCGGCAAGGGCAATGAGGGCTGGGCGCTGGAAGAGCCGGGGATCACCCCGATGGTAATGCAGGGCAGGGGCATGCCCGGCTGGGTATGGGCCGATCCGGATGCTTTTGCCGATGACGCACTGCGCGCCCGCCTGCTGGACGGGGCGCTGACTTTCGTGAACGGTCTGCCCGCCAAACTCTAGGCGCCGGTATCGCCGGCCAGATAGTCGAAGAGTGCCCGCGCCGGGGCCGGCAGATCGCTGTCACTTGCTTTTGCCAGTGACAGCTGGCGGGTCGCCCAGCCATCGCTGAGGCGCAGGATAACCAGCTTCAGCCCGCGGGCGCAGCGGCGGGCCGCCGCCTCCGACAGGATCGCCAGCCCGGCACCTTCCGCTACCAGACGGCAGACCCCTTCATAGGTGGCAAGCCGCAACCTGAGCTTGAGCCGGCTGCCAAGACGCTGTGCCTGCGCCTCTACATGCGCCTGCAGGGCTCCGCTGCCAAGGCCGATGAAGGGCTGGTCCAGCACTTCGACGAGGGCGATGCTTTTCGCAGTAGCCAGCCGGTGCCCGGCCGGCACCACCAGCACCAGCCGGTCGGCAGCAAAAGGCCGGAGGTCCAGCCCGGCAGTATCGACGGCGGCGGAGAGGATGCCGATATCGGCAAGGCCGCCTGTCACCAGCCGGGCAATTTCACTGCTCTGGCGTTCCTTGAGATCGATATCGATCTGCGGCTCGGCCGCCAGCCAGGGTGCAAGCCGTGCCGGCAGGAATTCACTGATGGCCGCCGTATTGGCCGCCATACGCACCACAGTGCGCAGACCCCTTGCATGGGCTGCCAGCTCGCCGCGCATCTCCGCCATCTGCCGCAGTACACGGCGGGCATGGTGGGCAAGCGCCTCACCGGCAGGCGTTGGTTTTACGCCGCGCCGCCCGCGTTCCAGCAGGCTCACGGCACCATCCAACTCCATATCCCGTAAGCGTTCGCTGGCTGCGGCCAGCGACAGGCCGGCTTCTGCCGCGCCGCCGGTAATGCTGCCGGCATCCACCACGGCCAGAAAAAGACGCAGGTCAGTAAGGTCAAATCGCATGGGGGCACAGTCTAGCCCATGCCCAGCCTTCGGAACAGCCGAAGGCTGATAGCGGCGCCTTCCACATTCAGCGGAGCCGCCAGCGCGTTTAAGGCTTGGGTCATCATGACCGACCCGACTTCGCAGTTGCTGCTCATCGCCGCCACCTTCTTCCTTGCCGGTGTGGTCAAGGGCGTCACCGGCATGGGGCTGCCCACTGTGGCGATGGCCATCCTCGGGGCGGTGCTGTCGCCGCTCACCGCAGCCGGGCTGCTGATCGTGCCGTCTTTCCTCACCAACCTCTGGCAGCTTGCCGCCGGCCCGGCCTTGCCCGCCTTGTCCCGCCGGTTATGGCCGCTGCTGGCGGCCAGTTTCTGCGGCACCCTGCTGACGGCGCCAGTGCTGGCGAGCGCCGGCAAAACCGGCCCCGCGACGGTGGCGCTTGGCCTCGCGCTTTGCGCCTACGCACTCTACACGCTGCTGGCGGGCCCGCTGCGGGTGCCGCCCCGGCTGGAGCGCCGGCTTCAGGCACCCGTCGGCCTCGCCACCGGTCTTGTAACCGGCGCCACCGGCATCTTCGTTATTCCCGCGGTGCCGTGGTTGCAGGCGCTGGGGCTACGCCGGGATGAGCTGGTGCAGGCCCTCGGCCTGTTCTTCACCCTGTCGACGCTGGCGCTCGCCAGCGGGCTGGCCTTTCAGGGGGGCTTTCACCCTGGCAACCTGCTGCTGTCGCTGCTCGCCACGCTGCCGGCACTGGCCGGCATGGGCGCCGGCCAGTTTCTGCGCCAGCGGGTGAGCCCGGCAGTCTTCCGGCGCTGCTTTCTGTTTTCGCTACTGCTGCTGGGCATGGAGATGCTGACGCGGCCGTTCTGATCGTCTGGCCACAAGCCCCGTGCTCACTCCTGCTCGAACACCGGCCGCATGAAGCTGCGCTCGTAGCTGATGATGCTGCGGTTCTGTTTTTCAAACTCCAGCGCCGCCATGCAGTCCGGATCGCTCGCCGCTTTCAGGCGATACTGCTCGTAAGCCGCGAGGCTGGGGAAGCTAAAGAGGGCGAGCGCGATGTTGCTGGCGCCTTCATGCGGCAGGAAATAACCGTGATGCGTACCGCCCATGCGGTTTACCAGCGGGATCCACATCCGGGCATAAGTCTCGAACTCCGCGAGTTTGTGCGGATCGATGATGTAGCGCAGGGAACAGGTGATCATGGGCCGGTGGGCTCCCGAAACAGGGGATGAGCGGGATGAGGGAAGGCGGGCCCATCTGAACCCGTCCTCCCCCATAAAAAGTCAGGCCGGAAACTTGCCCGGTTCGGCGCCGGTGGCGAAAGGCAAATCTTCGTCCTGCCAGCCGGTAATGCCGCCGATCATGATCTTTACCGGACGGCCAAGCCGCGCCAGCTTGAGCGCGGCCTGGTCGGCGCCGTTGCAGTGCGGCCCGGCACAATAGACGACAAACAACGTTTCCTCCGGCCACTCAGCCATCCTGGAAGCGCTGATCTGGCGGTGCGGCAGATGCAGCGCGCCCGGCACATGGCGCCTTGCATAGGCCTCCGGCGCGCCCACCACATGCAGCAGCACAAAATCCGGCTCGCCGACGGCCAGCGCCGCCGCCACGTCCGAACAATCGGTCTCGACAGAGAGCCGGCCGAGAAAATGCGCGGCGGCGATTTCGGGAGAAGCGGGCGGGTAATCGGTCACGTAACTCATGGTCTCAAAGCCTCCATCGGGGTCATGCCGCCGACGATAAGGCCGTGCCGGCAAAGCTTGTAGATGGCACTCATGACAGCTACCCTCAAAATCATGCCAAATGATCTTTCCCGGCCCGAAGCGGCCCCGGACAGCACGGTCATCCCCGGCGGCCCGCTGGTGGTGGCGCTGGCCTATGACCGGCTCTGCACCTTTGAATTCGGCATCGCTGTCGAGGTGTTCGGCCTCGCCCGCCCCGAAATGGGGCCGGGCTGGTATCGTTTTGCCGTTGCCGGCGTGGATAAGGGCGAGATGCGGGCAACCGGCGGCCTGCGTTTCCATGTCGATGGCGGGCTGGAACTGCTGGAGCAAGCCGCTCTTATCATCGTGCCCGGCTGGCGCGGCATCGAGGCGCCGGTGCCGGACCGGCTGGTGGCGGCATTGCGGGCCGCAAACGCGCGCGGCGCGCGCATCTTCTCCTTCTGCTCCGGCGCTTTTGTGCTGGCGGCTGCCGGCCTGCTGGAAGGGCGCCGCGCCACCACGCACTGGCGTTATGCCGGGCCCTTGCAGGGGCGTTTCCCCGGCGTGCAGGTCACGCCGGATGTGCTTTATGTCGATGAAGGCAGCGTGCTCACCTCGGCCGGCACCGCCGCCGGGCTCGATCTTTGCCTGCACATCATCCGGCAGGATTTTGGCGCCGAGGCCGCCAACAAGGTGGCGCGCCGGCTGGTGATACCGGCCCACCGCGATGGCGGGCAGGCGCAGTTCATCCGCCAGCCGGTGCCGCGGGCACATGAAAGCAGCCGGCTCGGCCCCCTGCTGGACCAGATGCGCGCGGATCTCAGCGCCGACCATTCCGTCGAGGCACTGGCCGCCCGGGCCGGCATGAGCCGGCGCACCTTCCTGCGCCGGTTCGAGGCGGCAACCGGCCTTACCCCCGCACGCTGGCTGCTGGCAGAGCGGCTGGGCAAAGCGCGCGAGTTTCTGGAAACAACGGCGATTTCAATCGAGGAGGTGGCGGCGCTTTCCGGCTTCGGCACCACCGGCACGCTGCGCCATCATTTCCGCCAGCAGCTCTCGACAACACCGGCCGCTTACCGTGAAAGTTTCGGCCCGGGCGCTATAGGGCAGGCTGCGACAAGATCGTTATCATCGATCAGCCAGGATCACGGCACACCCGACATCTAGTTGCCAACTGTAAATTATTGGTTTTTCGACAGCAATGCCCCCCCCCGCAGAAAGAAGATGAGTCATCTTGGGAAATCAGGCATGGCATAAACTTCTGCTTGGTTAAAAATTCGAATGGCGGTAACACTGACAGCATGGCATGGCCACTGCATTATAATCGTGAGGCATTATGAAAGTTGTCATTCTTGCTGGCGGGCAAGGCCGCAGACTTCGACCCTATACTGCAGTGCTCCCAAAGCCTCTTTTGCCAGTCGGGGAGGTGCCAATACTTGAAATATTAATCCGACGTCTAAAGGCACAGGGCATCGTTGATTTTGTAATTTCCGTCGGATATTTGGGAAGCCTAATTGAGGCTTATCTTGGCGATGGAGGTAGGCTGGGTGTAAATATCAGTTACTTGCGAGAAGACAAGCCGCTTGGAACTGTAGGCCCTCTTAAGCTGATGGAAGACCCAAAGGAGCCGTTTTTGGTTATGAATGGCGACATTCTGACCGACATCGATTTCACAGCTTTCGCCAGATTTCATCAGCAGCACGGCCAGAGAATGACGATCGCCACCTATTCCAAAGAGGTAAAGATCGATCTCGGGGTTCTGGAGATAGACGATAGCGATGGGATTGTTGACTACATTGAAAAGCCGACAATGTATCGCCCTGTCAGCATGGGTATCTATTGCTGTGACCCTTCAGTTCGGGATTTTATTCCGGTGAATTCCTACTTTGACCTGCCCACACTTGTCCTGACGCTGATCAGGAATGGACAGCCGGTCAAGGCCTTCCGCCACAATGGCTACTGGCTCGATATTGGCCGTCATGAGGACTATCAGTCGGCGCAGGATAACATCGCCCAGTTGATCCAGAATGAGCCCGCTTAATATTCTGGTTACAGGCGCGACAGGTTTTCTTGGTCGATCAGTCGTTCAATCCCTGAGACAAAGCGGCGCCACGGTGGCAACCCTTTCAAGAAAGCCGGGCGCCAGCATCACGGGCGATGCCGGCGTGGCTGGACCGTGGATGGACGCCGTACGTCGGCTACGCCCGGACCGCGTCATTCATCTGGCGGGAGCGTCCAGACCCGGTATTGAAGAATGCCCGCTGGAGTTCAACGCGACGGGTACAGCGCTTCTCGTCGAGGCCTTGGCGGGACTTGATACGTGGATGCTGCTCGCAGGGTCCGGGGCGGTGTATGGTGCAGTAGAGGATGTTGCCCTGCCAGTCCACGAAACACGACTGCCGTCGCCATCCAGTCCTTACGGCGTCAGCAAACTGGCTCAGGAACAACAGGCGCAGAACCACAGAGGTCCGTTATGCATTACGCGTATCGCAAATCTGTTCGGGCCGGGTCAGTCCTCAGACTATTTTGCCGGTCGTCTGGTAAATGAAGTAGTGCGGTTGTCGGCAGACGGCGGAGAGTTAAGGCTAGGCAGGCTGTCCCCAACCCGCGACTTCATAGATGTCCGCGACGCCGCCGACGCAATCTGTCAACTGGCCCAAGGCCGTGTGGCCGGACTGTTCAATCTTGGCTCCGGAAATGAAACTCCCCTGCGCTCGGTCGTGGAAATTGTCTGCCTCAATTGTCCAGGTAACTATTCGATTGTAGAAGACACAGCCCTTGCCGGTGGCATTGAACGCCAGGTGCTGTCCATCGCTCGTTTGAGTTCTGCTATCGGCTGGTCACCCAAGTTCACCCTTGAGCGTTCGCTTGCAGATATGGTCTCCACTGCCGGGGACCATTCTTTCAGTGACCGATGACGGTTCGATAGCTCTATTCGCCCAGACAAATTCAAGCACATTGCAAGAGGTTCAGAATGACTGCGTGGAAGCCGCTGGGTATCGATAGCGAGATTGCGGCTCTGGCCACGGGGCGCCAAACCAGCCACTTCGCTGCTGACGTCAGCCGCCGGAACGGGGCGATTGGAGCAGCGCTGGAGGGCAGGCGGGTAATGGTGGTGGGCGCAGCCGGCAGCATAGGATCTGCGACCACGGCACGGCTTGCCGGTTTTCGTCCTGCCTGCCTGCACGTCTTTGACCAGAGCGAGAATAATCTCGCGGAACTGACCCGCGATCTGCGTGGCCAGCCGGGTGGATTACCTGTTGCCGACTACCGGTCACTGCCGCTCGACTATGGCTCCGAAATCATGGGTATGGTGCTGCGCGACCTTCCTCCATACGACGTGGTTCTGAACTTTGCCGCGCTGAAGCACGTACGCTCCGAGAAAGACCCGTATTCGCTTCTGCAGATGCTTGATACCAATCTTTTCAAGCATGTTCGCTTCCTGTCCTGGCTTGCAGAGAGCGGATTTCGGGGCCGGTACTTTGCCGTTTCAACAGACAAGGCGGCCAACCCCACCAGCCTTATGGGTGCCAGCAAACGGCTGATGGAACATGTTATCTTCTCGCCGGAGGTAATGTCAGCCCGGCTCCCCCATGTAACCTCCGCGCGTTTCGCCAATGTCGCTTTTTCTGATGGCAGCTTGCCGTTTGGTTATATGAACCGTTTGCGCAAGCGCCAGCCGCTTGCTGCCCCCCGCGACACGCGACGCTATTTTGTCTCGCTCGAAGAAGCTGCGGAAATCTGCCTCCTGGCAGCTTTTCACGATCATGACCGCGATATCCTGGTGCCGCACCTGTCGTCCGATGTTGATCTCATCCCGATGCAAACGGTCGCGGAGGGATTACTGCGTCACCTCGGCTTGACTCCGGCCCTTTACGAAGACGAGGCCGCGGCTGTTGCGGCCATTGATCAAGAACTGGCGCAGGGGCGCTATCCGCTGCTGCTGACACCGCTCGACACCAGCGGTGAAAAGCCCTACGAGGAATTTGTAGGGCTCGGCGAGATAGCAAGCGGCATCGAAGGTCTGGACAGCGTGCTTTCGGTTGCCTATCGCGGACACGTTCCCGGCGCGATGCAACAATTCCTGTCCGTTCTGGGCGCGGCGCTTTCCAGAGGTCATACAACACCCTCGAAGGCGGACCTTGTCGCCATGATCGCCGCCGCTGTGCCTGAACTGCATCATAACGAGACTGGCCGCAATCTGGATCAGCGCCTTTAGTCAGCCCGCAGCTTTTCCGACGAGTGTCCAGTCATGATCCTGCAGATTTCGAAATGGCGCAACCGGGGCGGCGGGTCCGCAGTCGCCCGTGACCTGCTCGGCATAGAGCCCGAAACCAGCCGTATTCTTTATCTGGAGAGCGATCAGGATCAACTCGCGGGACCAGGACGGGATGAGCGGGAAATGTCGTTCATGCGCAAGGATTTTGCTGGAACTCTTGCGGCGGTGGAGGAACTGGCAAGGCGCGGCCCGTTATTGATTCATTCTCACGGACGTATCGCCGGTTACCACGCGCGCTGGCACCGGTTGCGCTTGGGAAAGCGAGTTAAGGTAGTCCACAGCTATCATGGTCTGGCGTCCTTCCGACCGTTGAAACTGGCCGTCACTCTGGCAACGGAAAGCCTCTTCAGCCTTGCCTGCGATGCGGTCGTGGCGGATAGCGCTTCAGAGATGGCGGCGCTTTCCCCGTTTCCCGTCTTTTGTCGACGGGAGATCATCAATCCCAGCTATCAGCCGGCAAATATCATCGACCATCGTGCCCGGCCAATCCGGCGCATCGGTTTTGCCGCGCGAATGGACTTTCCCAAACTCCATGACGACCTGATACGGCTGATCGCGGCCCATAACCGACGCGCAACCACACCGCTCACTCTAGTTCTGTGTGGGGATGGCCCCCGTCACGACGAGATTGATGCCTTGGGCCGGGAGCTTTTGGGGAAACATTTCGAGAACATGCGCTTTGTGGACCACATGACGGACTTCCACAGAAATATCGACGCCTTTGCCATGTTCTCGCTCTATGAGGGCATGCCCTTGGCTCTCGTCGACGCCATGACCTGCGGACTGCCCTGTATAGCGACCGATGTTCGCGGCTGCCGGGATGCGATAGAGGATGGCGTAACGGGCCTGCTGGTTCCCGTAGGAGACGAGGCGGCGGGGCTTGGCGCCCTAAAGCGGATACAGGACCCGCAATACGCAGTCCAACTGGGCGAGGCAGCACGCCTTCATTCCCAGCGGCGGCATGCTCCAGAGGAAATACTGCGCCAACATCGCGACCTCTACCAGTCGATTGGATATATAATCAGCGCCGACGGGGGAAATTCCAGCAATTCGATTACTGAAAAAACACTGAAATCGCGCGGGCTTGCATCTTGACGTCAGGACTCGAGATGATTAGGCCTTCTCAGGCTCTACAAGACGGACGGCAGGAATGAAACTGGTTGAAGCCCCCCACACCTTCGACGATCCGGCCGCGTCGCTATCCTTTGCTTCATTAATGCGCGCCCTGCTGCGCGGGTGGTGGGTATTGACCCTGATCGGGCTGCTGTCGATTGCAGCAGCCGTGTTCTACCTGAGCATTGCAATCCCGACCTACAAAGCGGCGATGATGGTGGTCGAGGTAAAGGATGGAAGCAACGCGCTGCTGAAACGTCTTCAGGGCGGCGCATCCCTTCTTGGCCTCGCCGCACCTTCTTCTTCCCAGAACGGTGCCAGCTTCGAGGAGTTCACAGCCCTTCTGACCAGCCATAGGGTGGCCGAACAGCTCGCTCAGAACCATAGCCTGCTTCAAGAGATTTATGCGCAGCAGTGGGACGAAAAGCGGCAGCGATGGATTGAACCACAAGGTTCGATGGTAAATTTCAAGAATGCCATCAAAAGAATGATCAGCTACCCGCAGTGGACGCCTCCCGATGCACGGGACCTTGTCACCTGGCTTTCCAAGAACGTGCACGCGGTAAATCAGGGATCAAACCTTCTGGACCGCAGCTCTCTCTGGGAAATCTCGGTGACGGCCAAAGACCCGGACTTTGCCCAGAAGCTGCTTGAAATGCTCTACCAGGAAGCAGAGACCATTCTGCGCGATCGTCGCCGTAATGAGCTGCAGGGCAATATCGATTATCTCCAGAAGAAGATCCTCGACACCAATCTCAACGTCTATCGGGAATCTCTTGTTTCCATGGTGGCGCAGCAGGAACAGGAGCTGATGGTGTTGCGCGATGACGTGCCGATCGCTGCGCGTGTGCTGGACCCTGTGACAGTCAGCAACCGTCCGGTATCCCCGAGACCGGTACTGGTGTTGGCATTGGCACTGGTTCTGGGGGGCAGTTTCGGGACAGTGGCCGCAATTCTATGGGGCCTGGGCCGGTTGCATCCCAAAGGGCCTGCGGCCTCATCACAAAAACTGGTCGTGGCTGAGTAAATTCGTCTGGAGATAAAATGATCTTAAAGCCGGATCAGGGGAAGATTTCGATTTCCGACACCCAGCGTCGGAGAATAACCGAGCTGAAGGCAGGAAATTTCTTTAGATTTCGAAAACCGGATCCGTGTTTTGCCTGTGGCGGAACGGAGTTCACCGACGTTTGCAGTGAGGATCGTTACGGGTTTCAACTTGAATATGTTCACTGCACTGACTGCGGATTTATATTTGCAAATCCCTATTATACTGACGAGTGCCTGACCGAATTCTATACAAAGCATTATACAGAAGTATACGGCAGGGGGGGAGGCGTCGAGGGTACCTTCGTTGGCGAGTTTATGGTCGGGCGTAAAATCACTCGGTTGTTACGCAAACTCGGACTGTACGAAGGCATTTCCAGCGCACTTGACTATGGCTGTGCATATGGCGGCACATTGGCGGCGCTGCCTGAAAGCTGGCGTCGCGCGGGGTATGATTTCGATCCGCGCCAATTGGCCGTCGGAAATTCAATTGGCCTGGACCTGAGGCCTATGTCCGAATTCGCCAGCGCACCGGAACGATACAAACTGATTACCATGATCCAGGTTCTTGAGCACCTTCCGGATCCGGTTCAGTCCCTGCGCGAGGTTGCTTCCAAGCTGTCGCCGGATGGTTTGATTTATCTGGAAGTCCCCGGCTTGCGCGCGAGTGAAAATCGGCGGTACGACATTCATCTCGCGTTCAAGAATTGCCATCGTCATATGTTTACCGCAGCAAGTTTACGAAATGTGGCTGCGGCCGCCGGTCTGGAGACACTTTTTGTTAACGAGAGCCTCGAGGCTGTCTTGCGCCCTGGCAGCCCAAAGGCTGCAGCAATGCCGGCAGGCCTTGAAGACACACTTGGCTCTGTTCGTGGCAGGTTGCGGGAAACGCCCGTGAAGCGGCGATTTTTTCAGCTTCTTCATGATCTGCGTCGCTACATGCACAAGCTCGGCGCCGGCAGGCATGATTTCGCGGATGCTCGCAAAATGGCGCGGCAGATTAAACTTGAAGGTAAATAAAGCCAGCCTCGACCCGTTCGGGAATAATGCCATTTGGCCGCAGGAGAAAAGAGCGCGGACAGGATGCGAACCATCTGTTAGCGCCATGACGGCTGCTGCCGTAACTGCAAGTACCAAAACCACACTAACGGTGTGAAAAGTCCGGCAATAGTAGAATGCGGACCGTTTAGGGAGTTTATATTCTATGAACGACGAAATGCTCAGGCGCATGCGCTACTGGCTCCGGGTTCGCTCCAGGGGAGCTGTGGTTGGTGCACGTATTCTGGCACGGGCCGTTCGCATGGCGTCGCTGCTGGTTTGGCCTATTCGGGCCAATCTGATTGCCCAAGCCGGGCAGAATCTGAAATACGCCCAGCCAGTCCGGGGCAAGAAAACGTCATTCGATGTAATCTGCTTGAACAATGCGATGGTCGAGCGCGCGAGGTTGACACCTCGCAAGGAAAGCGACACCTGCAGCTGGATTGATAACATTCCAGCGGGCAGTGTTTTTTGGGATATTGGCGCGAATATAGGGATTTTTACGCTCTACGCCGCCTCCCGTGATGACCTCGACATCGTTTCATTCGAACCGCACCCGGGCAATTATTACTCGCTATGCAATAGCGTTATCGCGAATGGCTATTCCAAACGCTGCGCCGTCTATCCACTGGCCCTTTATGAACGGGCGTTCCTTGGCCGCTTCAACTACCATTCGGTGGAGATCGGCAGTGCAATGAATGTTTTCGACAAGACAACCGATAACGAAGGCAAGGATTTCATTCCCGCCGCCTCCATGGCGACAATGGGAATAACCGTTGATGAATTCGTACTCAAATGGGGCGCTCCATCACCCGAGTACATAAAACTCGACGTGGACGGTAACGAATTGAGCATCCTCAAGGGTGCGCAACAGACGTTGGTTCAATCAGTGCGTGAAGTGTACGTTGAAACCGCTGAAAACTATGCGGAATCCTCTACACAGATTGACGAGTTGCTCAAGAATACAGGTTTCGAAGAAGCCGGCAGGGCAAGGCTAGACGATAATGTTCAAAACCGCCGTTATATCCGGCGCGGCATGACGGAATATAACCTCAAAGCAGGGCACCACTCTACTATTCTCACTTCCTGATATTCTTGCCCGCGTAACGAACAGGTAAACGAAAGAAAAACAATGGCCAATCTTGGCGCCGCCTCGACCGGCGAGGGTCGCGCGGCTGAAAAGGCCGGGAAGGGGAAGGCTCGTGTCTTTCTCGCCCTGCTTGGTAGCAGTTACGGAACGCAGCTTGTCAGGATACTCGGTGCATTAGCTCTGCGGCTTGTACTGCCGGCAGCCTCAGTAGGTCTTATCAACGCGGCACAATCCTCCGCGGGTCTGTTCAGTGCGATTACGGCAGGGCAGTACTTTACGGCAGCCCGGACGATACCAGGCCTGACTGGTGAGGAACGAACTTCCGCAGCCATGGCTTCCATTGTCGCCAGTCTGGTTGAAGCGGTATTGGTGCTTCCGATCGGCCTGATGATCTTTGCCCACTTTTTTCCAGACATCGCTGCGACGCCAGGCCTGCTGGTGGCGACCGGACTGTTCTGGCTAACTTTTCGCGTTCTCGCCGTCGCGGAGAGCATCTTGCAGTGCCTGGAATGGACGCGGGTCGTGGTCGTCGCCCGCATGCTGCGCGTGACAGAAGTCTTCGCCGGTCTGTTTTGCGCCTGGTTAGCTGGTCATGTGGGATACCTGTTAGCCGGCACCTTAGTAACAAGCATGCTGCTGTTGTGGATCACCCGCCAGCTAAGAGAAGCCCGGCCGAGGCCAAAAACGATTATAGGCCTGTTAGTACCACACCGCTACGGGGTGGGCGTAGCGGCAGACAAATTCGTCACTGCTCTTGCCCTGCAGATAGATTCCCTGATCGTCTTCGCCATAGCCGGACCAGCCACACTGGCGGGTTACAATCTGGGCGTGATGGCCCGTGGGACATTGATTACGATTATCAGCAATCTTTACTGGACCCTGTGGCCCGGAGCTGCACGGGTAAAGGATATGGGCCATGATACGATCTTCCACTCATGGCAGCTTCGCGTCAGCCTTGCCGCAGGTTTGGGCATGGCCACGTTCGCCGGCCTTGCCATACTCTATGTAATCCTGAGATGGGTATTGCCTGACTACAGCAACCACATCCTCGAGATCAGCCTGCTCGCTTTGTCTGTCGTGCCTATAGCCTTGCTGGAAATGGACAAGGCTGTGGTTCTTCTGGGACGAAGGGTCGCCATCCTGCCAGTTTTAGGCGCGCTGCGTCCGGCCGGCTTCGCCGCAGCATTGGCGGTACTCACCATTGTTCCCGGATGCGCAGAAGCTGTTTTCGGGCCCAATCCCAAAGTAGTATGGAGTGTGGCAGCAGCAGGGTATCTTGGCCCGGTACTTCAACATATAGGGTACCAGATTTTTCTTGAGACCACGGCAGAGAATAGGAATTTTTTCCGAATTCAGCGGCGCTTGATATGGGTCTTTATAAATATTAGTATTTTTCTCTTGGCGATAATATTTGGCCGATGGTTGTTGGTATACGGATAAATTCTTTAAATTGAAAATTAGACATGAAGTTTGCTTCACAAGGGCTGAAAATTTATGTAGAGCTACCAAATTCTGAAACGATATCCAGATGAGAAATCATGAAAGCTTTTATTAAAAAAATTATTGGTGCGAATTCCGGCTTTGGTTTCGCCGTACGGGTGAGGCTGACGAAAACCATAAGCTTTGTAGGGCTCTCCCGTTTTCTGTGCGAAAATACACCACGGCCCTATTTCAGAAACGACACGCGGTTATTCCGCTTGCTTTACGGACTGGAGCAAACCCGCAATTTGGGCGGCGCCATCGCAGAGGCGGGTGTCGGCAGTGGACGGGGGATGTTTTTCTCCCTGTCTTACCTTAATCAACAGCGCGATCCCCGCCCGTATCACGCGTTTGATACTTTCGAAGGTTTTCCCTATATCTCGCCCGAGGACCTGGAAGGAATTCCCGAGGAGCGCAAGGCCGTTAGTGTTGTCGGGCGATATAGCCAGTATACGCTTCCCCATATCAAACGTTTGGCCAACCGTTACGAGCCGTCAGGTGGCGTCGAGTTCCACAAGGGACGCTTCGAGGACACCATGCCGGGCTTGCCAGAGGACCTGAAATTCTCGTTTGTCTTTCTAGACTGCGACCTGTACCAGAGCTATTTGACCTGCCTCGAAAATCTTTATCCGCGGACGCTGGCAGGCGGCATCATCCTGTTTGATGAGTACGAAGACATCGTTGAGTGGCCGGGTGCTCGTAAGGCCATAGACGAGTTTTTTGCCGATAAACCGGAAAAGCCGGAACCGATGCCCTTCGGAACCTCCTGGTGCGTACGCAAGCAGTAGCCCCAATAGCCGGACCGCAAGGGAAAGTTATGACTGGAAGCGTTTCTGCAGTCTCGGCCACCTCGGCACGCTGGGTGGCCATATGGGGTGTGGCCGCTATCAGCCTTTCCAACATGCCGATCCTGGAATTCACGCTTCCTGGAGCCGCGATCCGGCTGGGCATGATTGCGGCCGGTCTGTTGCTGCTAGCCTTGAACAGCAACCGCATCTTGCGTGGTTTTGGTGCTATCGAGGCGGCAGTACTGCTGACATTCCTTGTGATCTCCCTTGTCGCGGCCCTGATGCCGTTGTTCCTGGGGCGAAATCCGGATATCGGCGCCACGATGAAGCTGATGTTCCTCATTCTGCTGGCATACGCGCTACCCAAGGCGATGACCACGCCGCAGGAAATTGAACGCTATCTCCGGCTTTTTTATCTGGTCGTGCTGATTGCGGCCGCCCAGGCAATTTTGTCATTCGGGGCTTTTCTGATCGGGTTGCGCCATATCGGCGAGATCAACATTGCGATGGGTAATTCCGATGGCCGCTATATCCTTGGCTGGTATGGCCTACTCGGCGCCTCGCAGGGGACAACTCCGCGAACCAATTTCTATTACAGCGAACCCTCCCATTTTGGACACATCCTCATAATCGGGCTGGCTTACGCGCTGGCAACCAGACGCCACTTCGGCGCTCTGATTATCGGCGTCGGCCTGTTGACAACCATCGGACTTACAGCGATTTCGGCATCCGTTCTGCTCGTCGGTCTTTTCGTAGTCCGTTACGGCCGCCTGGTTCGCGGGCTGCTGATCCTCGCGCCATTGGGAATCGGAGTAGCCATGGCGTCTGGGTTCATTTTGCACAGTAATTTACTGTACTCTATATTATTCAGACAACACAGCGCTGCAGATAAAATATCGAGTATTTTCTTTATTCTTGAACATCTGGAGACACATCCGCTTGGCATTGGGCTGACGACCGCTGATGCCACACTTTATCCAGGCATAAACCTGACAAACGGAATTTTGCAGTACACCATTTTCTACGGCGTGATGGCGATTCCGATAGTCGCGGCAATTTACAGTTTTATCGCGTGGCGTGGCTTGATACGGCCGACAAGCGAACTATCGGGAATAATGACAATGGCCATGCTCCCCCTGTTAGTGGCCACGGTCTTCCATGGTCCGCATCTGAAATACTGGATGGTTTTTCTACTGAGCGCCCTGGTATCGTACACGCGAATGCACCCCTGGGCACAAGGACCGGCTCAAACATCCAGAAACAGGGCAGGGGTGGGGCCAGCATTTACACTGGCCCCGACGCACACAACTAGCCGGCCAGCAGGTCCAGTGGGACTTCATTGAGCGGTTCCTTGCCACTCAGCACCAGCAAGGCATTTTCTACCGCTTCATACTCCATGAGTATGCGGCTCTCCGCTGCTGCAGCACCAATGTGGCCGGTCAGGATGACATTGCCGACCTGGCGCAACGGCCCATCATAAGGCTCCCGCTCAAATACATCCACGGCAGCGCAGGACAGGTGGCGCTCACGCAGCGCCACTTCCAGTGCCGCCTCATCAACGATACCGCCGCGGGCCGCGTTGATCAGAATTGCACCAGGCTTCATCGACCGCAGCGCTGCTGCGTCTATCCAATGCCGGGTCCTGGCGCTTAGCGGCAGATGAAGAGTGACGATGTCGCTTTCCGCCAGCAACACTTCGCGCGACACGTACGGAATATTCAGGTCGGGGTTCGGTGCGATATCGTGCCCGCGGACCTCGCACCCAAGCGCCTGCATCGTCTGGGCCACCCGCGAGCCTATACGACCGACGCCGGCAACACCGACCACGCGCCCGCGTAGCAATCTGCCCATGGGCCGGTACCATTCGCCCCGCCGCATGCGCAGATCGCTTTCACCAAACCGGCGCAGACAGTCGAGCGCTAGCCCAAGCGTCAACTCGACTACACTGGGCACCGGGGCATTGGGAGCATAGCATACCTTAATGCCGCGCCTGTGGCAGGCCGCCCGGTCGACGGAATCAAAACCGGAACCAACGCGGGAGATCACCCTGAGATTGGGGCAAGCTTCAATAACCTGCTCGGTAATCGGTTCGGTGCCGGCAACGATTGCGTCCGCCCACGGCGCCATGGCCAGTATCTCTGCTTCGGTCATCTTGCGGCCATGAGGATTGAACCGCAGTTCGTGGCCAGACTCCCGGAGCTTTTCCAGAGGCTCTATCCCGGTAGCAGCAAAGGGATGAACCGAGATCAAAATCCTCACGGTGCCGTCTCCCCGGCCCCGGAAGCGCCGCCCGCGCGCGGACCATAGGCCCCCGACAACCAGAGCCGGTCGGTGCGCATGGTGACGCGCACGCGTTCGAGATCTTCCGGAGTATCAACGGTATCGGTCACGATGTCGGTCGCAATAACCTTCATCTCCGCTCCCATCTCAAGGACGCGATTGTAATCGATACCCTCGATATGCTCGTTGTAGGTCATGCCGAAATCCAGGAATTTCTGCAGAAAGTCCGGCTTGAAGGCGATGATGGCAACGTGCTTGTAAGTCTTCTCCGGCATCGATCCATGCTTCTTGGGGGAGGGGATCGGCGCACGCGACATATAGATGAGGCCCCCATCCTTTTCGCGGAACAAGACCTTTACGCGATTGAGATCGTGAAAATCATCCAGTGTCGTACAGGGCTCGACCATGGTGAAGCTCGGGAATGCCGGATCAGTCCGGGCCGCGTCAATTAGCGCATCCAGCATCTCGGGATAGATCAGCGGCTGATCACCCTGAACGTTGATAACCAGATCATAAGGACCATCGACCTTGGCGATCTCGTTATAGGCCCAGGCAATACGGTCATTACACATATCAAATTCGGGAGTGAGGATTACATCGCCGCCAAGCGCCCGTATGTCCTGCGCCACTTCCTCGTTGGGCGTAGCCACAACAACCCGGGTCGGTGTCTGGCTGAGGCGGGTCCGCAGGTAACAATGCCCGATCATCGATACACCTTCGATCGAGTGCAGGGGCTTGCCGGGAAAACGCCCGGATCCCATGCGGGCGGGAATAATGGCGATAGTGCGCATGAGGACTATGATCCTTTGGGTCAAAACCAGTGACTATGAAGACGCCTTGCCGGTTTTTGTTCTGGCGTGACGGAGTGCGGCGCCCGGATGCTGTCGCGGCAGGTTGGGGACACTACCTTGCTACATGGATGATCGGCAAGACGGGGCAGCATAAGGCGGAGGCTGTCCAGACGGATGAAACTGTGCCAGAAGATCGATAAGACGCACAATAAATAGCAGGGGCGACGTCATGAAATTCAGCAGACCGTACTGCACCCCCTCAGCCTCACCCTCTCACTGAAATGAAGGCCGGCTAGCAATAAACAAAATTAAAATACAATTGGGTAATAACAATAAATAAAGCGCCTTAAATTTTGAAGAGTTTAGCATGATAACGTCATCACCAACATTAATTGCTTTTGATTTTGACGGAGTACTTGTCGATTCCGTCGACATCAAGGGAGATGCATTTGTACGGGCAGTTGCGAACTACCCTGCCCATATGGGCCAGGCGCTCCTTGCCTATCACAAGGACAATGGCGGTGTTGACCGGCGCCGCAAGTTTCAACATTTCCTGGTCGAAATCGCCGGCGAAAGGGCTGAAGAGGCAGCCCTTGACGCTCTGGTGACGCGATTTTCCCAAGCGGTAGTCGATGCAGTTATCGCTGCACCGGAGATCGCCGGCGCCAGTAAATTGCTGGCCTGGATATCGCAGAGATTGCCCGCCTACATCGTTTCCGCGACACCGGAGACTGAACTCGCCGGAATCGTGTCCGCTCGCGGCCTGGGCCACCATTTCCGGGCTGTTTATGGATCGCCCGCTGCCAAGGCTGATGCCCTCAATCTTATCGCCTCTTTACATAGTGGGGCGGCCCCGGAACAACGGCTGTTTGTCGGCGACGCGTTGACCGATTTCCGGGCAGCCCGGGACGCCGGCTGGCCTTTTCTGGGTGTCGTTTCTGAAGGCCGGGACTCGCCATTCCCGGAGGGAGTACCGGTCGTGCAGGATATGTCGGCGTTGTATCATCTGCTCGCCAGCCTTTCCCCAGAGGGAGCCTGAAACTTGCAGGAACGGATTTTTATCGACGCGGACGCCTGCTCGAAGGCATTGACCGATGATGTGGTGCTGACCTTGTCTGGTGCAATAGAGACAGGGGGAGGAGCCGTTCTGGTCGTCCCTGGCGGCAATACGCCGTCATTGATGTTGCATCATCTCGCCAGGCGAGAGCTAAACTGGTCACGTATCACGGTGCTAGCCACGGACGAGCGGCGTGTGCCGGTTGATCATCAGGACAGCAACGAAGGCATGATCCGGCGGCATTTGCCAGCCGATATGGCTTTTTTGAGTCTCTTGGACAATCAGGCGTCCAGGCTGGTCGCCGATTTGCCCCACCCGTTTGACATGGTTATCCTGGGTATGGGCGCGGATGGACATATCGCCTCGCTGTTCCCCGGAACCAGCTGGCGCACGGCTGGACCGGGACCAGTAGTCGATCTGTCTGTGCCCGGTAAGGGAGAACGCATCAGCCTGACGCTTCCGGCGATTCTGCAAGCACGGCAAATCGCGTTGCTGTTCGCCGGCGCCGACAAGGTATCTACATGGGAACGCGCCCGGAGCGACGACGGGACTGACCTGCCGGTGCGGGCGCTGATTGACGGCGCTGGTGAGCGTCTGACCGTTTACCGGTATTAACCCCATGCCCCTGATCTCAGCGTCTACAGGGAAGACACCCGTCGCCCCGGGCGAAACGGCGAAGGCCGCCGTTGAAGCCTATATGGCATCGCTGGCACCGCTGACCGAAGAGGGCGCCGGCATCGCGAGCGCCATCTTCGAACTGAGCACAAGTGCCGATCCGGTTTACTCAAGGCTGGTTCTGAAAACGGCGCGCATACAAGCTGCGGCAGACAGAACTACCGGCTGGCTGGCGATCTGTCGGGGAACCCTGCGGGAACTCGCAAAATTTATGGCCCGCAGCCTGCTGATCAGACTGCTACGCCGCACCAGTGCCAACCGTGACCATCGCGCCGTGGCCGGTGCCGAGGCTATCCTGGTGGGCTTCCTGGCGGATAGCGGCGGCGGTCTGGTCGCGAAGGATTTTGCAGGTTTTTGCGAAACGGAACTGACTGGCCGGCGGATTGTGGCCTGCGGATTGCGGTTACCCCAAGTATCGTGGCGCCGGTATCTAGGCGACCGGGGCGCGTCAGTACCGCTAGAAGCGCATTTCCGATTTGTCGACCTGGCCCAGGCCCTGCGCCGGCAAATTCTTTTCTATCGGGCGTTGAGATCCGTTCCCGCCCTACGGGGCAGCCGGATCGATGCAGCCTTCGTTGCTGATTTCGCCAGCGGCCATGCCACCGGCAGCATGCTCTATGCCGCTGCCGCCGCACGTCTGGCACAGTATGCGCCAGACGCCGTGGTGTGCCTACCGATGGAGCGGCATGACTGGGAACAACTGTTGATCGCCCGGCTACGCGCTGCCGGGCGTCAAATCTGGGCGGTACAAAACTGCACCTTTTCGCCCAATGACCTGAATATGAGGGTTCCAGATAACGCTCCCCGGCATCGCCGGCTCTCGCCGGACCTCCTGTTCGTGATCGGACCGCATTGGCCAGCAATATTCGCGGATCTGGGAGTCACCACGCCGACCACAGCGCTGCGGCGTCATCGCTTCAGCGGTGCGACCTATGACCTGAAGCTGTCAAAACAGGGGCGTGGCATCCTCTATCTGGGAAGCATCAACTACGCCAAGGTCAGCCGGGACCTGGCCGCACTTTCGCTGATCAGGGACAAGATCGGCGTCTGGGTCCGCCTGCATCCGACAATGACAGAAATGCCTTTGGCTCAAAGCTTTCCTCGCGCCACCGACCTGTCGGCGCATTACGGCTATTGTGTATACGCGGACACCACGATGGTTTTCCAGTTGCGCACCGACCAGCGCCGGCTGGCCTATCTTGACCATCCGGACATCCCCAACCAGGACCCCGCGGGCTGGTTCGACGATTGGCCCGGGACCACTATCAGCGTTTCGAATGCCGATGAGCAGGCATCGCGCCGGATCTTACTTGATGGTTTCGCCGCCATGGGAGCAGGGGGGGAGCGACCGATGATCGATCCGCTGGGATGCCTCGCATCGACGCCGAAGATCGGGCAGATCGCCGTTGACCGGTCGGATGACGACCAGTAAAACGCAGAGCGTTTGCCCGTTCTGCGAGCATCGCAACCTCGCTGGTGGCTCCCAGCAGACAATCGGGGCCGGAAGGCCAGAAAGTCTCAGGTTGCGGAGTGCTTGCTCGGGGGGCCGGAAAACGCCCCGGAGCGCTGGACACTAATATCGGATGACCCAGAAAGCCCAGGCGTTCATGACTCCCTTCAAGTTTCCCGCACCCGGCTCCCAGATCGTCGTCTACGATCTCGAATACACTTCCTGGGAAGGGTCTCACGCCCGGGGATGGTCCGGGCCCGATGAACATCGGGAGGTGGTGGAAATTGGTGCCGTGCGCCTGCATGTGGGAGTCGATGGGCTTTCTCGCCACGCTGATGGGATCTTCCACTGCTATGTCCGTCCTCGCATTCATCCGCTGCTCTCCGACTACTTCAAGGCGTTAACCGGCATTCGCCAGGAGGACGTGGATACAAGCGGGCTGGATTTTGCCACGGCCTACAGGCAACTAGCGGATTTCGCCGGAGAGAAGGCGGAACTGTGGTCGTTCGGCTGGGACAACGCCGTGCTGGCGGAGAACATGGAACTTAATGGCCTTTTCGCTGCCGATATGCCGTTTTCTCTCCGCTTCCGGGATATTCGCGCCGACCTGTGCGCCGCTACCGGAGCGGATCCAAAACAAGCCCAGAGCTCGGCACTGCCGTCTCTGATTGGTATAAAGCCGGACGGGGACCAGCACACCGCGCTGGGTGACGCCGGCAATCTGGTCCTGGTGCTGGAGGAGCTGGACAGACGCCGACGCGGCGCCGGCCCCGGGCACGTTTTCAACCTGGAGAAATAGAAATGCTGGAACTCGCTGCTCGACTGAAGCGCGGGCTGCGTGAGGGGCGCCTGTCGGTAGGGTCCTGGCTGATGACACGCGATCCGATCTGCGCCGAGGTACTTGCTCGCTCCGGACTTGACTGGGTGTGTGTGGACATGGAACACGCCCCGATCAGCCTGTCAGAGGCGGCAGACCTGATCCGCGTCGCTGGCAATTGCGGCTGCCCGGCGTTGGTGCGGTTGCCCGACCACGGCACCACGCTGGTCAAACAGGTACTGGATGCAGGCGCTGCAGGCGTGATCGTTCCGGATATCCGCACTGCCGAGCAGGCGGCCCGGATCGGAGAATCTGCTCGCTATCCTTCGGCGACGGGGGGAACCCGCGGTGTCGGACTGGCCCGTGCCCAGGGATATGGCCGCGACTTCTTCGAATATGCCAACGGCTGGAACGAGGCAGCCATTGTAATTGCACAGATAGAACATGTCGATGGCGTCGCCAACGTGGAGGCAATCCTGGCTCAGGGCGCTGTGGATGCAGTGTTCATCGGTCCCTACGACCTTTCGGCCAGCATGGGACTGGCGGGACAGCTGGATCACCCCGATATGGTGGCGGCCGTTGAACGCGTGATCACAGCGGCCGCAAAGGCAGGCAAGCCAGCAGGAGGGCATGCGGTTCCGGTAGATCCGGCCCGCGCCGTCGCCATGATCAATCGAGGAATGCGACTTCTGGCCTACGCTTCCGACGTCTTCATGATCCGGCAGGCTGTTGACGATTTTGTCTCGGCAATTGACACAGCTCTGCCTGGTGCCCGCAACGTCCATGTGGCCGCTGATCAATGAGAGAGGACAAGCAGGCCGTGCCAGTTCCTGAAGTCGTAATCTTTGGCGGCAATGGTTATCTGGGGCGGGGCCTTGTTATGGAGCTGCTGCGGCGGAACCACCCGGTCCGGGTCGCCGATTTGCACGACCACGGGCTACCGCCAGACGTTCCCTTCACCCGCGTGGATATCCGCGATCAGCAGTCGGTGGTCGATGCACTCTCCGAAGGGTGCCGGGTGGTAAATTTCGCCGGCATCTCGGACCTGAACGTGGCCAAGAAGCTGCCCAGGGAATGCATCAGCGTCAACGTCATTGGCAACCTGAATCTGCTGGAAGCCTGCGTTTCTAAAAACGTAGATAAATATATCTACGCCAGTTCGGCATATGTTTATAGCATACATGGTTCTTTTTACAGAATATCGAAGAGAACATCTGAAGAGTACATTCAGGAATTCAATAGCACACACGGTCTGGATTACGTCATTGTGCGGTATGGCTCCCTATACGGTGGCGACAGCAATGATTCCAATGGCATGCATCGGCTCATAACCTCGGCTTTGCACGAAGGCCGGCTGCGGTACGACGGCAACCCCACAGACAGCCGCGAATTCATCCACATCAACGATGCGTCGGAGATGACGGCCGACCTCGTGCTGGGTGAGGCACGCAACAAGGCGTTTCTGTTGACCGGCGCCGAGCGAATGTCCATGCAGCAGTTGTTTGAGATGATCCGCGAAATACTGAACCGGCCAATTGAACTGGAATTCAGCGGGCTTGACGATTCCAAGCACTATCGCATGACCCAGTATAATTTTGTGCCGATCGAGGCCAGAAAGCTGTCGCTGCCGGCGCACACCGATATGGGCAATGGACTGATCGAACTTATAAACAAGATATACCAGAGCCGGGATCCCGCAGCTTCAGACCCAGCCTGATCGAGATGCCCGACGATAACTGGCCTTCTGTTCCGGACACTGTGTTGCCGCCATGAATTGTGTACGTGCCGACTTCGACGACTTTACAGTGTTCGTGTCGGTATTCCGGCCCGGGAAATCCTTTTATCACCACGGCCACGAAGATTGCCTGTCATATGTGCTCTATCTTCGCGGCCGGGAGATTCTGATAGATCCAGGGCGCCCCGACTACGGTGCGGAAGGCAATTTCTTTGTCGGCTCGGCCGCCCATAACGGGCTGAGTGATGTGGCTCGCCCTGTAAGGCCGCAGACCCGTTTCTTCTTTTCCAGCCGGCTGAACCGCGAACCGGCCCACCTGAAGTGGGATGTCGACCGGGAACAGGCGGTTTTCAAGGCCACCAACAGCCTGACAGGAAGCAGCCGTTCTCTTGTTATCGAGCGCCAGCGGCACGGTTGTTTGCGGTTCAGGGAGGCGCTTGCCTCCGCGCCGCTTCGGCCGGTGTTCACTCACGTCTTCGCCGACCTTGATGCGACATCAGATGGCCCGGATCGCATCCGGGCCGGGGGAGCAACCCTGACTTATCTTGACCTGCCCGAGGCCGTTACTTTGCGGCAGGCAGAACGGGGCAAGGACTATGGCGAAATCGAAAGCTGCCAGAGACTGTCCATGAAATTGCCCGATTACTGGCGGCCGAAGCTGTTCTGGGAAGTTGACGATACGGGCCAGTAACGGTTTCTTTGACATTGCCCGGGATTTCCGCTCGTAAAATCCTGCCATGAAAAACTGACTTTTCTTCAACTTTATTTTTCATGAAAGCTTTGATCGACGTGGATTACGTAATACTGGACAAGGAAAACGACTTCTCGCTGTTCATGGGTTCAAATCCCGGGCTGATGCGGAACGCTTGTCTGATTCCAGTAAGCGCAGCAGCCCATACCTTCATTCCCGATGATTGGCCCAAGGAACGCCTGTTGTCGCTGCGCCAGTTGATCGATCACGATGCATTGATGGCTGCGGTAGCCGAGCGGCGCAAACTCTTGCTGGAAACAATTTTCGCCAGTGAAGACTGCCCTTACTACATCGCCAAGAAGATTCTAGACACCTTTCTGGAAAAAGCCGAACTGGTGGATCGGCTGGCAATGCTGGACGGGACGAAATATTTCATTGGCACACGTAACCCCTGGGTTGCGGCTGAAGGCGATACGCCCGAGCAGGGCAGGATCGCCGCCTTGTTCATGGAAGCCACACCTGGATTTGTCGTTTCCGGGCGCCAGGCAGTTCCGCGATGCAGCCTGACATTGAAGTTGATTGCCGCAAACGGGCGGGATGCGTGGCGAGCACTGCTTCGCAGACGCAAACCTTCTGCGCCTCTGATCGGCCGTGACGGTTACGGTGCCTCCGCGGAGTTCCAGCAAGGAATGATCCACCGGATTGATCGCGGCTCCTTGCTAGTCCGGGCCATACGGCACCTGCGACTGCGGGATGTTCTCTTTCTGCTCCGCCACAACGCTCCGGTCATGATCGCACCAACGCCCGCTGAGCGCAGCCACCCGTACATTCCCGTTCTCAAAGCAATATTGAAACGGGCCCGACGCGTCAATTCTCTCGCCCGTATCGCCGCAGCCGACTGGGCCGGCGCACCTTATTTTTTCACCGTCAACTACGGCACTCTTGCCGAAGTTGCCCTGACCAGAGCACTCCGCCTCCAGGGCATCCCGGTGATAACCATGCAGCATGCCTGCGTTGGGCATGACGAATGGCTGGCCAGCCAGTATGCCGATGTCCTGCTGTCGGATGCCAAGATCGTTGCCACCCGGACGGTGGGCACTGAACTGGCGACATTTGAGGCCGCTGCAAACTGTGAATATCTGGTAGCCACACCACCCATTTTTCGTGGCCGGACAGAAACCCCGCCATGGATGGGCGAGGAACTGACCTACGTGCTCACGGGTTTCGTGAGCAGCAACATCATGTACGACAACCGCCGCATGAATGACGCTCTCTACCTTGCTTCGGTAGAAGATATTCTGGCCGGTCTGTCGCGTCGTTTTAAGGTAACACTCAAACCCCACCCTTACGATGAACGCCAGTATGGCCATTCCATCGCGAAATACTTGGCCCGGCGCCATAACTGCCAAATACAGCTTGGCGGGTTACCCGCCTGCCCTGGGGCGCTTGTCATTGACTCGCCATCGACCATCCTCGCCGACGCTGTCTGTGCCGGACGGACTGTATTCGTCGTCAATCGTACCGCGATCGTGCGTCCCCGTTTTGAGGAATTGGCGCACGGGAACGGCGTCCTGCAACCCGATGTTGACGCGCTTGTTCGATATGTTGACAGCACACCCGTCGACGAGATCGCGCAGGCGCAGGAGCGTTTCCGAACCGGATTTGCCGGGGACTATCTGGGACAACCGGGGCGAGGGGCTGCGCTTGCTGACGTGATCGGAGAGTGGCTTTCCGCCCGCCGAAGCGCAGGCCGTAATCCCATAGATCGGCGGACATCATGACGCCGCGGGAATGGTTGCGGGTTCTGCTGAAAAACCCGGGGATCCTGCCAGGAGTTGCCTTTCGTATCACCCACCAGATTGCTGCCCGCTTTGGCCGGCAGAATGACCTTGCGGGATTTGCCGCGCAGGGGGAGGGCAATCTTGAGCAAAAGCTTTACCAGTCACGGGCCAACTGGCTAGTGGAGACACTGCTTGATGAGGGAGCGGACGGCGCGATAGCCCGCTTCCTTGAGCTTGCTGCCGGCCAGTTGGCTGAAGACCCCTACAGTCTCTCCCAGCGCCTGTGTCATCTGGTATATTTGAAACGTCTTCTCCCCTCGGGCAGCGAGTTGCCAACTCCCCTGCAGCGGCTCGCACATACCGCCGCTGCCGGCCTGGCGCAGAAGCCGGAATACCGACGGGCGACAACGTGGTTTAACAACCACCTGCTAAACAATTTTCGTGCCGGAGAACTGTATACCGGCGAATTTGGCAACCATCCGGACGCAGTCGATCTCACTCAGTTTCGCCAGCGGGTCGAAGGCATCCTGACGCGGCATCTGGACACCCTGTTTCTGAATGGAACAGGGCCGCGTCTGAACGAGGGGTCGGTCTCCTACGAGATACTCATATTGCGGCATCTGGTTGACCTTGCCTGTTGCCCCGCCCGAACAGCCCTGTCCGACCGGTTCCGTGAATGGGTCGTCTCCGGCGCGCGGGAGATGGTTATGATGTATCGAAAAGACAACCAATGGCTGTTGCCACGGATCGGTGACGTCACACCTGACTGGACCAGCAGATCGGAGCAGGATTTCTTGGATGGATTGGTCCTGGGCAGGCATACTGTTTATCGGCAGATCTGGTCGGTCGAACTGGACCGGCTTGGCTTCACAAGGTCGGGCACTATGAATGCCAACGAGGGGTCCGCCTTGGAAGAAGGGCCTTAAGCCTTTGAGATTGACCTGAGCTTTGCTATCACCCCTGCGACTTGGTCCAATGGATATTGTACGCGACATGGCTGATCTGCTTGCCGATACGAATACAGACGCCGCTGCATTTTTTAATTCACTGCTGCGCTGCCCTGTTTGTCATCACGAGCATCTGGCATTGGATCACGGGCTTACTTGTCCGGCCTGCGGAGCAGAGTTTCCCTACCTTCCAAATGAAGGGCATGGCAGTCTGGTCGCGCCGTCGTCCGATACGGCCGAGAAGAAAAATATCCAGACCTTCTGGGGCGATCTGTGCCAGCAATGGTACACGGATCATGACCAGAACATGACCCGGGATGATCTGAACCGGCAACTTGACCTGGTTGAGCGGTTTTTTCGCAAGCGCGGGCAGCTCGCGGTAACCGAAATGCCGTTCGGGGATCTGGCCGGCAAGACAGTCCTCGAAATCGGGTCTGGCGGCGGAGCACATTCCGCCCTGTTCAAGCGTCAGGGCGCCCGTGTCATATCGGTGGACATCACACCGCAGCGCGTCGTCTCAACTGCGTTGAAACTTCGCCTGTTACAGGGGGCCGAAAGCGTCGCATTTCAGGCTGATGCCGAAAATCTGCCCTTCGCAGACGACAGCTTCGACATCGTCTATTCCAATGGCGTTCTTCACCATTCCAGCAACACCAACCAGTGCATCGCCGAGGTGCATCGTGTCCTCAAACCGGGAGGGCAGGCTGTATTGATGCTGTATTCCCGGCACTCGAGCCACTATTGGACAAACATCGTGCCGCGCGCGATCCTGCGCGGCGCCATCTTCGGGCGGCCGGAGGAGCATTGGGTCGGCCGGGTGACAGAAGGGCGCCCTGTCTTCGCCGGAGCATTCAACCCGGTGACCCGGGTCTATTCGGCGCGCCAGCTGTCGAAGCTTATGCACGCCTTCGAACACGTCCATTTGCGTAAGAACAGCTTCCGCCTTGACTATCTGCCGCTTCCGTGGGCGCCACGGCTGCGCAACGCCGTGTTACGCGCATTTGGCGTTCCCTGGTTCGAGGCAACGACTATTCTTTATGGTGGCCAGCCGATGGTGGAGGACAGCCGCTTCGAACTGGCACTGGGCAAATGGCTGGGCTGGTGTTGGAACATTTCCGCAACCAAGCCTGCCGGAAAAGGCTCAACCGGTTCATGACCGGGACTGCGCCGTTCCTGCGCCTTTACCATGGATGTTGGCCTGACCTGAAATTATGGACTGGACCTGTCGACAGGATAGCCAGAACCAGCTTCGGGGTCGTAATTCCAGCCCACAATAACGCCGGTTGCGTCGTCGATACCGCCCGCCGTGTGCTTGCCAACATGGAGCCGGAGGATCGCCTGGCTATCATCGAGAACGGGTCGACCGATGGTACCTGGGAAGCATTGACCGCGGCTTTCTCTGGACATTCTCAGATCCTGCTGGACCGGCTGCCTGACGGCGATGCTGCTGCTGCCCGAAACAGGGGAGTTGAACTTACGGCGCCGAGCGAGTTTGTCTGCTTTTGCGACGCGGATGATCCTTGGCGCCATGACAAGCTGGCAACGGTCCGTCGAGCCCTTAGTGTCGCGGAACTGGATATCATCATGCATCCGATGCTTGCCATCGGCCATGAACGGCTGAGCCTGGAAGGTGCCGCAATGCTCGACAAGCAGTTGCCGCGCAGTCCGGTCTTGCTGGATGACATGATGAAATACGGTAATATTTTTGCCACCAGCGCACTGATAATACGGCGTTCTTTGCTATCTTTCCCGGTATTTTCCAACGGTTTGCGCCACACGCAGGATTTCGAGGCCTGGTGCCTGCTGGCCCAAAACTATCGGTGCCCGCGTTTGGGGTATCTCGATCATCTGCTCGGGGTCCATAACTGGATGGGCGGCCTGAGCAAGGCATTGGTCAAACGCCTCGCCAACGAAGACAGGATAGTCCGCAGCTACTCTCAGTCTTGCTCGTTCAGGGTCCGGGCCAGGGCGCGGCTGAGGTCGCTGCTGCGATCCGCATGGTACTGCTTGCGCCACGGAACACTTCGCGACCTTCCATCCATTATTTGGGGACCGGTCGATCCAGCCCTTTTCCGTGGGGACACTCGCGCAGTACCGTCCAACGGCGAGGGGCGCGGGGCGGGGGAATACCGCTGACCCTAGCTTTCCGCACTGGCCGGAAAGAGTGCCTTTGAACGAGCCAGACGTATCTGTTTTGTCCGGTTTCTGCCCTAGTTGATTTCAGGAGTGAGTATGTGCGGCATCGCGGGGATCTTTGGTGGTTCAGCTCTTGAGCGAAGCGATCTCGTTCGCAAGATGGTGTCCCGCTTCCGCCACCGCGGCCCGATCGAGGATGGCTTTTTCGATACGGAAGCCGTCACATTGGGAATGGCCCGGCTGAGTATTGTCGATATCGAGGGTGGTCATCAGCCGATCTTCAACGAGGATCGCACAATCGCCCTGGTCTTCAACGGACAGATATACAACTACGTCGAATTGATGGAGGAGTTGAAGGCCAAGGGTCACGTCTTCGCCACGCGCTCCGACACCGAGGTCATCGTCCATCTCTACGAGGAAATGGGCCCGGATTTCCTCTCCCGCCTCAATGGCATGTTTGCCATTGCATTGTGGGACAGCCGGATGGGCCGCCTGTTGCTGGCACGCGACCGGCTGGGCATAAAGCCGCTTTACCTTGCCATGGCCGGCGCAGGCTGGGTATTCGGCTCGGAACTGAAAAGTCTTTTACTGGCCCCCGATATTGACCGGTCAATCGATCGTCAGGCGATTGCAGACTACCTCAGCTTGATGTACGTGCGCGCCCCCCGAACGCCGTTCCAGGGCGTGCGCAAGGTCCGTCCCGGGCATATGTGGCTGATAGGAACCGACGGCAGCGCGGAAGAACGCCGTTGGTGGGATATCGGCACCGCCCTGCGGCCGGTGCCGATGGAAATGGATGAAGCGGCCGACCGGGTTCTTGAGGTTCTGGACGATGCCGTGCGTATCCGTCTGCGTAGCGACGTGCCGGTAGGCGCGTTCCTCTCTGGCGGGCTGGACTCCAGCGCCGTTACTGCGCTGATGTCGCGCCACGCTTCCAGCCCCGTACAGACCTATTCCGTCGGTTTCGCGGGCGATCATGCCATGGATGAGACGCCGTTCGCCCGGCTGGTGGCCGACAAGTACCAAACCCGGCATCGCGAAATTACCGTCACCGCCGACGATGCCTTGCGCTTGTTGCCGGAGTTGGTCTGGCATATGGACGAGCCCCATGCCGATACATCCGTGGTTCCAAACTATCTGCTTTCCCATTTCGTGGCATCGGAACTGCGGGTTGTGCTGTCCGGGGTAGGAGGTGACGAGCTTTTTGGCGGCTATCCGAGATATTTTGACGGCAAGCCTATCGAGCATCTGTATCGTCGCCTGCCAATGCCGCTGCGTCGCATGGTATTCGGGCCTTTGCTGGCTGCGGCGTCTGACACCCTTGGCTGGCGAGCGAATACCGCCAATCTGCAGCAGCCCTCACGCTTCCTGCGTCAGGCTTCGATCTTCGATACCGATTACGCAGCACGCATGGCAGGCGCACCGGCAGCCCCGAATTTCGACGAGGAGTGGCGTGAAAGCGCGGGCGCCGGGCTCGACCCGGTCAATCGCCTGATGCAGATGGATATGCGAACATATCTTAGTGATGACGTACTGCATCTGACCGACCGTATGGGGATGTCGGCGTCTTTGGAGATCAGGGAGCCGTTCCTTGACCATCGTTTCGTCGAGCTGGCCGCCGGATTGCCAACCGCGCTTAAGTTGAACCAGACATCGCGGGAATGGAAACTGTGCCTGAAAACAGCCTTTGAGGACCTGCTTCCCAAACAGATCCTGACCCGTCCGAAAATGGGTTTTGGCAGCCCGGTCGATAAATGGATGTCCGGACGTCTGGGCCAGCTCGTCCGGCAGCTTTATCACGCATCACCGGCAGTCGAGTATGGCCTGATCGACGGCAGGATGGTGTCTGACTATCTGGCAGAAGGCGCCAGCTATGATGGAATCCGCCGGAGCATGCGGCTGTGGACCCTGCTGGTACTGGACATCTGGGCACGGGTCTTCCTGGTCGGTGATGGCGAACGGCCAGCCTTCACACTGTCTGATCTTGATCGGTAGCTAATGGTTCGTGCCGCCGAACTGGCCGTTAACTCCCCGCAGGTCCGGACGTCGAAAAACGGCCGGGCAGGGCTCAGGAAAGCCGCGCGGCCGCCCGCGACGTCATCTGCTGCGCCCTCCAAAGCTCCCAGCGTCGGCGCAGGTCGCTTTTGCGCAATCCGTTCGTCTCTTCCATCACCTCGGCGGCCAGTACCCGGTCGGTGCGAAAATGCCGGAAACCCTGTCGCAGTTCACACCAGGCCACGATCAACCTTACCGCTTCGCTATACCCGAGGATGACGGGCCAGATGATGCGCTGCGTCTCTTCGCCATTCTCCGCCCGGTAGATGAGGCGCAGCTTGCGGCCTTCGCGGATGGCACGGCGCAGGTCGGTGATGTCGATCAGCTCTTCCGGCCCGGCACCACCCGGCTTCACCCCCACGCTCGGCTCGGCGATGAAGGGGCGCAGCTCCGCCGGGATGACGGCAGCGATCTTGGCGATGACATCGGCAGCGGCGAGCGACAGTGTCTTGTCGCCGCGCCCCGCCACCCATTGCGCGCCCAGCACCACCGCCTCGATCTCGTCCGGTGTCAGCATCAGCGGCGGCATGGAATAATCCTCTGCCAGCAGGTAGCCGAAACCGGCCTCTCCGGCGATGGGCACACGCTGGCCGATGAGGTCGGCGATATCGCGGTAGATGGTGCGCTTCGACACCTCGATTTCCGCCGCCAGGGCAGCCGCCGTCACCGGCCGGGTGGAGCGGCGCAATATCTGGATGATCTGGAAAAGCCTGTCGGCACGGCGCATGGGATGCTGACTCCTGCTGCCAGAATGCTGGCAACAGGCCTGTGTGACAACAGGGCATCGTTTTCACCGGGACGTCCGACTGAACGCTCCGACACTCAGGAACCTTGCCCCATGCAACTTGCCTCCACCCGCCTGATCGCCGCCGACATCCGCGCCATGGTCGATTTTTATGAGCTGGTTACAGGGTATGATGCCGAATGGCTGGCCCCGGTTTTTGCCGAGATCGTCACCCCCTCGGCCGCGCTTGCCATCGGCAGCGCCGATACCGTCGCCCTGTTCCGCGCCGGCAGCGCCGAACCTGCGGCCAACCGCACCGCCATCCTTGAATTCATGGTTCCGGATGTCGATGCCGACTTCGCCCGCCTCAAGGACAAGGTGGAGGTGGTGCATGAACCCAAGCTGATGCCGTGGGGCAATCGCACCTGCCAGCTGCGCGACCCGGAAGGCACGCTGGTGGCGCTGTTCACCCCGGCGACGGAAGCGGCACAGAAACGTTTCGGCGCGCGGTGGAAGATGTCGAGCTGAAGATAATTTGGCAGGCTCCCCATCAGGCGCAATGCGGCAACCGTCGCGGCCAGAAAATCCAGAATATAAACGAGCGCTTGCCTTATAAATAAATGTTAACAAGCCTGCGTAGGCTCACCGCTTTGCTGCTCCTCCCGCAGATGGTCATTAAAAAAATGGATTTCATCAAGGTTTACTCATTTGCGCAGGATCAGGAGCGCATTGAGGCAATGCAGAAAGCTTCTACCGGAACAACTGACTTTGGTGTCAGCCCAGTTCCAGTGCTGGTGGGCACACCGCAATGGTGGCGCGCCACTATAGACGGCTCGCTCAAACACGCAGTGATCTCTGGTGTTATTTCCAGAGTGTACTGGGGAGGTATGGGCGATTGGCCCGAGTGCGAAATAACAGGGAACGACGGCATCAAGTCCCGGTGGACACGCGAAGGCGACTGCACGCGGTATGTTGAAGGCCTGAGCATTTTGCTCACATACGTGCTCCACCCTTGGAAAACGCCCCGTCCATCCGGCTCTATATCAGACGGCATGTCGAAAATCGTGCTGACCGTAGAGATCGAAGAGAGTGACCGCCGCTCAGATCCGCGTGCGCCGGGTCCAGGTGGAGTGGGACTTCGCGACGAACACGTGAACACCAAGGACTGAAGCGGTCGATCTACCTAAATTATGAGTTTCCAGCGGTCGGCCATTAGCGCCAAACACCGCACCATCGGACTCTCCCGCACATATTTAGTGGGCAACCAAATCTCAGCAGTCGAAAATAGTCAGCCGGAAATACCCGGTTCCGCCAACCGGCGCTCCTGCCGGGAGATAAGCCATTCCACCTCCGCCACTGCCTGCGGGGCAAGGCTGGTGCCGGGCCGGCGCTGCGCGGCACTGGCGATAGCGCCGCGCCGGGCGAGCACGAACTTGCGCACGGCAAGGCCGGCGCCCGGCTGCTGCTCGTAGCGCACCAGCGGCAGATAGGCGTCGAAGATGTCCTGCGCCCGCTCGCTCTGCCCGGCAGCCATATGCCGGCAGACCGCCACCATCATTTCCGGATAGGCAAAACCCGTCATCGCGCCATCGGCGCCGCGCTTCAGTTCTTCCGGCAGAAACAGGCCGCCATTGCCGCAGAGGATGGAGAGCCGCCGCTGCCCGCGTGCTTCGGCCGCGCGCAGCGCGCTGATCTTGGCAAGGCCGGGCCAGTCCTCATGTTTCAGCATCACGATACCGGGATTGGCCTCCACGATACGGCAGAGCGTCTCGACGCTGATCTGCACGCCGGTGGACAGCGGATAATCCTGCAGCACCACCGGCACGCCAGCGCCCACCGCCTCACTCACCTCGCCATAATAGGCGATGATCTGCTCATTGGTGCGCAGGGACGGGGGCGGGGCCACCATCACGCCCGCCGCGCCCAGATCCATCACCGCCTTCGTCAGCTCGCCAATCGCCGCCAGCCCCGGCGCCGACACACCCACAATCACCGGCTTGCCCGCCGCCCGGCCGAGCGTGCGCCGCGTCACCTCGATGGCTTCCGCCTGCGTCAGCTTCGGCGCTTCCCCCATCATGCCCAGAATGGTGAGCCCATCCGCCCCGCGCTCGAAATAGAAGTCCGTCACCCGGTCGATGCTGTTCGCATCAAGGGCACCGTCTTCAGTGAAGGGCGTGACGGCGATAACAAAGACGCCACTGGTTTCAGAATCTATCAGGCCGGCCAAAACAGCACCTTTCTGTTGAGAGAAGGATGATATTCGATGCTGCGCTGGCAGCATCAGGTTACTTCCATCAGCGTGTCCAAGGTGTCGCCGAGCGTTTGAGGCGGAGCGGGCAAGTGACCTACGATCTGACGGTTATTGACGACCAAAGGCTGGTTCCAATTGCTATGGCTTAGCCAGTTCGCGCCCATTTAATATAACGGCACCTCAACTGGATGGCTCGTCATGTCCTATCAACGCCGAGAGGCCCTCGTCGAAGAAATCGTCGACTTGCAGCCCACGCTACGGCCGTTTGTACGCGACCGGTCGACCGACATGACAGCGGGCTCGTGGGACTTTCTATCCTATAGTTTCGAGCGCGGATTCGAAGCTTTGTGGGATCTGGCACGCGTCGACCGTTCCGGACTGCTCGAACGACCGTTACTTGTGCTGTGGCGCCAGAGCGTTGAGTTGGCAATTAAGTCGGCGATCCTGAATCTGGCCGGCGAAATGCGCGGCAATCCCGGCCATAATCTGGAGAAGCTGTTTCAGCGGCTCCTTGAGATCCGTGCAGCAGAGGACTGTCAAGATGATGATGGTCTTGCCCAAAATGTCCGCTCGATGATCGCGCAAGTTCAATCGTTCGATCCCTTGTCCGATCGCTTCCGTTATCCGGCCGACCGGGACGGCAGGCCCTATGTCGGGGTCGAGGTCGATCTGGACGAGTTGTTCAAAGCGCACTGGATCATAACGACTTGGTGCGAAGGCGCCGTGATGGAGCTGCGCAGCGACATCTGAGCACCAGGGAATCGCGTTCACGCTTGGACCGCGGCGAGTAAGGTGATCGCCGTATAGTCTCTGATAGCGATTATCGCGGTTGCGTCGTAGCCGCGCGATTAGGGCGGTGGTGGCGGAGAGAGTGGGATTCGAACCCACGGTGGGCTTGCACCCACGGCGGTTTTCAAGACCGCTGCCTTAAACCACTCGGCCATCTCTCCGTCGGGCGGCAGAGCCGCCGGCTACCCTTTATGAGGGCGCCTCGAAGGCCCCGAGCATCCGGCAAAAGCCGGGCGGGGGCAAGGGCTGGTTAAGCCAAGGCGGGCTTCTAGCATCAGCCCCGGGCCGGAACAAGGGGCGGTATGCCGACCGACCCCAAAAATCATAGATATTGTGGTTTTGGCTTCCGCCTTCGGTTGCGGCGACCCGGCCGCTGTGGCAAGACTGAATGATGGCGCTTTGGCGGCGCATCACCGGGGCGCAAGGGCGCCCGAAGGGGCGGGCGGACAATCGTGGCGGGCATGACGGGGCTGAGCAAAACGGGGCAGGGCAGCGAGAGGTTTTTTGGCGGGCAGTCCCGGCACGGGGGCGCCAGCGCCCTGCGGCACTTCCACCGAACCTCGTTACTTGTGGCGCTTGGCGCCGGGCTTGTCCTTGCCGGTTGCGGCACCTCGCGCGGCCCACAGCCCACCACCCAGAACCAGTCCGGCGGCAGCGGCGCGGTCTCGTCCGGCGGCTACAAGATCGGCAAACCCTATCAAGTCGCCGGCCAGTGGTACTATCCGCAGGAAGACTATAACTACGACGAAACCGGCATCGCCTCCTGGTATGGGCCCGGTTTCCACGGCCAGCGCTCGGCCAATGGCGAGGTCTATAACCAGAATGACCTGACGGCCGCGCACAAGACGCTGCCGATGCCCTCGCTGGTGCGCGTGACCAATCTGGATAACGGCCGCTCCATCGTGCTGCGCATCAATGATCGCGGGCCGTTTGTCGCCGGCCGTATCATCGACGTGTCGCGCCGCGCTGCGCAGCTGCTGGGCATGGACCGGACCGGCACCGCCAAGGTGCGCGTGCAGATCCTGGCGGATGAAAGCCGGGCGATCAAAATGGCCGCCATCTCCCGTAATGACGAGGATATGGGCGCCATCGCGTCGGCCGCCCAGAACGGCACCGGCGCGCCGGTGCTCTCCACGGATGCAACCAATCAGCCGGCCGCCGCGCCGCGCAGTGCGGTGGTGAGCCAGAGCCTCGGCCCCATCGGCGCGCCGACGCCGGCGGCCCCGCCGCCCGCCGCGGTGCCGAGCACTGCGCCCGCCAGCGGCGTGCTTGCCAGCAACACTCTGCAGCCGGTTACCGAGCAGGTGACGGATGTGCCGGGCAAGGTGGAAGACGGGCGCTTCCTGCCGGCGGAAGCCGTTCAGCAGGTGCCGGTCAACCCGGCGGCAAACCGCATTTTCGTGCAGGCCGGCTCCTTCACCAATTTTGATTATGCCAACCGGCTGCGGGCGAGGCTGGCCTCGCTCGGCAATGTCGAAATCTCGCCGGTGATGGTCAAGAACGTGCAGTTCTTCCGCGTGCGGGTCGGCCCGATTGCCAATGTGGACGATGCCGACAAGGCGCTCGCCCGGGTGGTTGCTTCGGGACAAAACGACGCGCGCGTGGTTGTTGATTGAGGCTTGTCATGACCTTGACGGCCCGTGATGGCAAGATGGCCTTGAGCTTGCCACACTGGGCATGCAGGACGCGCTGAATGAGCGCCCGCGTATTGTAGTGGCCACGCGGGCGGGGGATGCCACCAAGGGGGCTTTTTTGAAGATGGGTGTTTTTTCCGGATCGGTGGGTGCCGGACTTGGGATGGTTTATCGTGCCGGCCTGCGGCTCGTTTTTGCCGGCATTGCAGCAGGCGCGCTTTATAGCGCCAGCGCCAGCGCGGAGACGATCGACGTCAACGCCCGCGAGGCCATTCTTGTTGATATGAACACCAATACGGTGCTGTTCGAGAAGAATGCCGACGAGCACATGCCCACCTCGTCGATGAGCAAGATGATCACCATCTATGAGGTGTTCAAGCGGCTGAAGGCCGGCAAGCTCAGCATGGACGACAAGCTGCCGGTCAGCGAAAAGGCCTGGCGCATGCAGGGCTCCAAGATGTTCGTGGAGCTTGGCAACAGCATCCGTGTGGAAGACCTGATCCGCGGCGTGCTGATCCAGTCCGGCAATGACGCCACCGTTGTGCTGGCGGAGGGCATTGCCGGCTCCGAAGATGCCTTTGCCGACCTTCTGAACAAGGACGCGGCCGAGCTGGGCATGAAGAACAGCCACTTCATGAATGCCAGCGGCTGGCCGGATCCGGACCATTATTCCACAGCGCGCGACCTCTCCATCCTCGCCATGGCGCTCATCCGCCAGTTCCCGGAATATTTCCACTTCTTCTCCGAGCCGGAATATACCTATCACGGCATCCGCCAGCGCAATCGCAACCCGCTGCTGTTCGAAGGCATCGGCGCGGACGGCATGAAGACCGGCCACACCGAAATCGCCGGTTATGGCCTGACAGCCACCGTGCAGCGCGATGGCCGCCGCCTGATGATGGTGATGAACGGCCTGCTGTCCGAGCGCGCACGTGCCGAAGAGCCGGCCAAGCTGATCGAATGGGGCTTCCGCGAATTCAAGATCATCAACCCGTTCAAGCCGGGCGCCCCGGTCGGCACCGCAAAGGTGTGGATGGGCAAGCAGGATGAAGTGCCGCTGGTCGCCGCGCAGGATGTGGCGCTGACGGTACGCCGCGGCTCGCTGGATGACATCGCCGCCAAGATCGTGCTGCAGGAGCCGGTGCCGGCCCCGATCACCGCCGGCCAGCCGATGGGCACGCTCGTCATCTCCGCCAAGGATATGCCGGATCATGAAATCCCGGTTGTCGCCGGCACCGATGTGGAAAAGCTGGGCGCCATCGGCCGCATGTTCTTCAGCCTCAAGCAGATGGTACAGGGGCTGATTTGACGGCGGCTTCTCCCGCTCGCGGCCGCTTCATCACCTTCGAAGGGGGCGAGGGGGCCGGCAAGAGCACCCAGATCCGCGCCGTGGCCGACTGGCTGCGGCAGGCGGGGCATGAGGTGCTCTCCACCCGCGAGCCCGGCGGCTCGCCGGGGGCGGAGGATATCCGTGCGCTGTTCGTGCGCGGCGAGGCCGGCCGCTGGGATGGCATTACCGAAACACTGCTGGTCTATGCCGCCCGGCGCGACCATATCGTCAAAGCCATCGAGCCGGCGCTGGCCGCCGGCACCTGGGTTCTGTGCGACCGCTTTGCCGATTCAACCCTAGCCTATCAGGGGTATGGGCACGGCGTGGATGCCGCGACGATCCGGGAAATCCACCGGCTTGCCGTCGGCGACCTGACGCCGGATCTGACGCTGATCCTCGATATTGATCCCGCCATCGGCCTTGCCCGCTCGCGCGGCACGGCGGTGGGAGAAGACCGGTTCGAGAAACTGGGCACCGGCTTTCACCAGCGGCTGCGGCAGGGTTTTCTGGAGATTGCGGCGGCGGAGCCGAAACGCTGCGCCGTCATCGATGCCAGCGATGATGTTGTCGCCATCACCGCCGCACTCAAGGCCACCATCAGTGGCCGCCTGGGACTGGAGCGGGACGGACGTGCGGACAGCAGGGCGGACAGGCCATGAGCCTGCCCGAACCCCGCGCCAATCCGGATCTGCAGGGGCATGAAGGGGCAGAGGCCCAGCTGCTGGCCGCCTTTGCCGGCGGGCGCCCGCACCATGCCTGGCTGCTGACCGGCCCGGCCGGCATCGGCAAGGCAACGCTTGCCTTTCGCCTTGCCCGCCATCTGCTGGCCAATCCGCCGCAGAAGGATGCCGGCCCCTCGCTTTTTGGCGATGCACCGGCGGCAGAGCCGACGCAGAGCCTTTATCTGGCGCCCGACGCGCCGGTTTTTCAGCGCGTGGTCTCGCGCGGGCATCTCGATCTGCTGGTGGTCGAGCGGGAGTTCGATGAAAAACGCGGGCGCCTGCGTGGTGAAATCACCGTCGAGGCCGCCCGCCGTATCGGCCCGTTCCTGACGCAGACAGCGGCAGAGGGTGGCTGGCGCATCGTCGTGATCGATGGCGCCGAGCATATGAACCGTTCGGCTGCCAACGCCATCCTGAAGCTGCTGGAAGAACCCCCGGCCGGCGCCATTTTGCTGCTGGTGAGCCACAACCCGGCGCGGCTGCTGCCCACCATCCGCTCGCGCTGCCGCACGCTGGCGCTGGCGCCGCTGGAAGAGGATATCGTCGCCAAGCTTCTGGCGAGCGCCGAACCGGATCTGGATGCCGCCACACGCGGCGCGCTGGTGCGCCTTGCCGATGGCAGCATCGGCCGCGCGCTGATGCTGCAGCAAAATGGCGGGCTTGAGCTTTATGGTGAGCTCGTCGCCCTGATGCGTGAATTTCCCGAGGCCAGTATTTCCAGCATCCATGCGCTGGCCGAACGGCTGGGCCGGGCGACGGAAGAAAACGCCTATCGCACCACCTGCGAGCTGATGGAATGGTGGCTTGCCCGCTTCATGCGCGGCCTTGCCACCGGCATCGCGCCGCGTGCCATCGTGGAAGGTGAGCAGGCCGCCATCGCCCGCCTGGCAGCAGGCCGCCCCCTTGCGGAATGGATGTCGGTATGGGAAACCGTGCGCGACCTCTTCAACGATACCGACCGCGCCAATCTTGACCGGCGCCAGGCCATGCTCGGAGCGCTGATGGCGATCAGTCGCCAGTAAGCCTCCAAACCGGCCGACAGCGGAAGTTCCCGACATGTCTCATCTGACCTCCCGGCTCGTCGACAGCCACTGCCATCTCGATTTCCCGGATTTTGAGGAGGAGCGCGATGCCGTCGTGCAGCGCGCGCACGATAATGGCGTGGGCCGCATGGTCACCATCTGCACCCGCGTGCGCCGCTTTGACCGCATCCGCGAGATCGCCGAGCGGTATGACAGCGTGTGGTGCACCGTGGGCACCCATCCGCATAATGCCGGCGAAGAAGAGGATGTAAGCGAGGCCGAGCTGGTGGCGCTGGCCGCCAATCCGCGTGTCGTCGGCATCGGGGAAAGCGGGCTCGATTATTTCTACGACAAGGCGCCGCGCGCCGCGCAGCACAAGTGTTTCCTGACCCATATGGCCGCCTGCCGGGCAACTGACCTTCCGCTCATCGTCCATACCCGCGATGCGGAGGACGATACGCTGGCGCTGCTGAAGGAAGGCGGGCTGGGGCAGGGGCTGCGCGGGCTTCTGCACTGCTTTACCTCCAGCAGGGCGCTCGCCGAAGCGGCGGTGGAAGGCGGCTTCTACATCTCCTTTTCCGGCATCCTTACCTTCAAGAAGTCCGTCGAGCTGCGCGAACTGGCACGCGACCTGCCGCTGGAGCGCATTCTGGTGGAGACCGACAGCCCCTATCTGGCGCCGATGCCGTTTCGCGGCAAACGCAACGAGCCGGCTTATGTGCGCCATACGGCAAGCGTGCTGGCCGAAGCACGCGGCGTGAGCCTTGAAGAGATTACCGCGGCAACGACGGCCAATTTCGACCGGCTTTTTACCCGCGCAGCCGCCTGACGAAGATGCGCATGGGCACCGGAGAGCCGGCACAATGAAAATCACCATCCTTGGCTGCGGCACCGCTTCCGGCGTGCCGATGATCGATGGTGACTGGGGCAGCTGCGACCCGGCCGAACCACGCAACCGGCGCCTGCGCGCCTCCATTCTCGTCGAGTATCAGGGTTACCGCATCCTCGTCGACACTTCGCCGGACCTGCGCCAGCAGTTGCTGACCCATGGCATCGACCGCATCGATGCGGTGCTCTACACCCACGAGCATGCCGACCACACCCATGGCATCGACGAGCTGCGTGTCTTCAACTGGCGCAGCGGCAAACCCATCGATATCTGGCTGACGCAGCCGCTGCTCGAGGATTTCAGGGACCGCTTCGCCTATATCTTCCGCAACAAGGATGCCGCGCCGCATGCGGTGCCGGCCTTTGCCACCCACATCATCACCCCGCACACACCCTTTACCGTCTGCGGCCTCAAGATCATGCCGTTCAAGCAGGATCACGGGCGGGGCCCGAGCCTCGGGTTCCGCTTCGGCGATTTTGCCTATTCCACCGATGTGAAGCTGATGCCGGCGCGGGCGATGGAGCTGATCAAGGGCGTGGATGTGTGGGTGGTGGACTGCCTGCGCGAAGCGCCGCATCCCACTCATTCGCATCTGGCGCAGACGCTTGGCTGGATTGGCGAACTGAAACCGCGCCTCAGCTATCTCACCCATATGAGCCATCATATGGATTACCGCACGCTGATGGACCGGCTGCCTGCCGGCATCGAGCCCGCCTATGACGGGCTGGTGATCGAGCAGCCCGACCCTTGAAGCACTATGCTTCAGCGCCCTGTCAGCAAGGTCAGCACGTGCCGCAAGGTAAGCAGCGCCGCCGCACCGGCCACCAGCAGGATAGGGACATAGGGCAGGCGGCGCGGGCGGTGAATGTCATAAGGGCGCCGGTCCATGATGCCGGCCCACAGCGCCACCGCCGTGCAGCCGGCAAAAATCAGTCCCGTCGTCTTCAAATCCATGGGTCACGCCGGCCAGCCTGGTGTCAGCCGGACGGCATCTGCCCGTTCCGGCCCCGCGCTTCGTCACGGGCGCGCTCAAAATAGACGGTGTGCTGGAAAAGAAAAGCCGGCTCGGAGGCCTCATCTCTCTCCGGATCGGACACCGCAGTAGCCGCCAGAAGCATCAGGAGCTGACGCGCGTCGGCACCCTTTACATCCACGGGGCCATGGGCGGCAAACCAGACGGCAAAAGCTGGTGGAAACAGGCTTTCCAGCGCCTTCCACTGCCGTTCCTTGTAGGAAAGCTCTTTGGCCGTGTGGATGATCCCGGCTGCTTCCTGCGGTGCCAGCACAGCCGCCTCGATGGCGGCAGCGATGGTCGCGCGGATATTCACCATCGCTTCGCTCACCGGGCGAAATCCGAACTCGCCCGGCGCATGTGTCACCGCCACCTCGTCATCATCCTCCAGCGTGCCGTCGGCAAAAGCCGCATAGACGGCGCCAACACCTTCCATACCAAAGGCTGCCAGTTCGGCAGCCCGCAGTGCGCCCATGCTGCTGGCACCATAAACCCGGCAGCCGGCCGAGAGGGCAAAGAGGATTTCCTTGTGGAAAACGGCCGGGCGGTTTTCAAAAAAACCGTCGATGAGCGCAATGCGACGCGCTCCGGCCTCGCAAGCCGCCAGTACATCGCCCATCGCTACCGGCGGACGGAAATCAGCCTGTGGCAGTAGCGCCCGCGCTGCGTCCAGTGACAGCGAGGGGCCCAGAAAGACAACGGTCTGCAGATCGCTCATCGTTACGCCTCCTCCGGCTGAAAGCGCCCGAACTGCGCCAGCGCCCGTTCGCCGGGGACATAAAGCGGCGTATCCATCTTGTCCTCAAGGCCCGGCACAATGACGCGCAGCACCGGAATGCCGATCTCGGGTTTGGTGAGGTCGACGGTAATGAGCTGACCCAGGCCGCAGGCGGCCAGCCTTGCCCGCGTCATGCTGATATCAGCGGCAAGATCACCGGTCGCCGGGGACGGCACGCTGATGAGCGGGCGTGAAGGGCCGCCATCGGCGATGCTGCCCAGCCAGCGCTCATAGATTTCCGGGCCTGACTGCCGGGCATAAGCGGCGTAACTCAGATCGTCGCGCGCCGCGGCGATGAAAGTCAGGCGGCTTTGAGCGGCCTCCGTCACCGCCCGCACCAGCGCCACGTCACGGTCCGGATGGCAACCGACACCGAAAGCCGGGCGAAAGCCATGATAGGGCGGCGGCTCCGGCTCCAGCAGGCGCGCCAGGATCACCGGCAGGCCGATATCGCTGGTAAGGTCCCACAGGCCCAGCAGCAGCCCGGCCTCGTTTACCTGCCGGACAAGGCCTGCAGCGACGGGATCGGTGGCCGAGGCCGGATCCAGCCGGGTGGCGCGCTGGTTTTTTTCGTCCGCCAGTTCCCACAGGGTCAGCGCATCGCGCTCGACAAGCTCATAGAGCCCGTGGGCCAGCGCTTCCTCCCGGCTATTGCCGGAAGCAAGGCCGTTGGAATTGGCAATAAAGGCGCCGTCTCCCGGCATCAGCGGCAGCGTGAAATCCATGCTGACGCGCTCCAGCGGCACCCAGATGTCGCTGCCATCCGCCACGTCCTGCCCGACCACCCAGGCAATCTTGCGGGCTTCATGAAAGGTGCTATCGGCATTATGGGCGAGTTTGCCGATATCGACGATGGGAAGGCCCGCCCGCAGCATGGACTCCGCACTGCGGTGGAGCAGGGGGCGTTCCACCGTTTCGGCATGGTAGAACTCGATCGCTTCCATGATGCCGGACGCCTTGGCCGCAGCCAGCGTCGGCCCCTTGCCCTGGGCAACGGCCAGCGAGCGCGAATTGGGCCTGACTACCATAACAGTCGGGATGCCGACCCGGTCGAGCCCCGTCACCACGGCGACCCGGGTAATGCCAAGCGGTGCCAGCAAGGGTTTCAGCCGGGCAAGCGTCTCTTCCGGCGCCAGCGTGCGCAGCCCCTTGCGGCGGGTAAAGTCAGCCGCCGGTCCGGGCTCATTTGTCGCCAGCCGGTTTTGTGCCAGAGGCCCTGGCTGCGGGCCGCCCATCTCGTTCATGCCTTATGCCTGCCAGTCCGTTTCCGGCCGGTTACGGCCATAAAAAATGGGTGCAGGCGAGGGGATCGCCGCACCCATTTTCTGTTGTCTCGTCAGACGGCGAGAGCTTACCGGACACCATCGATCATGGCGGCGGACTTGTCCTCGGTACGGGCAAGACCCTTGGGGCCGAAACCTGCGGGAACAGACTTGCTGAGCTTGGTCATGTCTTCTTCCACTCCAGTTGTTTGGCTGCGCCAGCCGATTGGCCAGAGGCCGAAAATCATCTCCGGAAAGCAGCCGAGCACCGCCATTATGGATAAACAAATGCCCGGTCACAAGACGCTTGACTCCGAAAACGAGCATAAAGGGATGCTCGAAAACTATTTTTGACAGAGATCAGGACGAGGCACCTGAAACCGGCTTTCGGGTGTTACAGGAACGGTTCGGTGCAAATCTCTGACACCGTTGGCGATGTGCTCAGAGATTTGAGGCCCGGCGCTCCAGTTCGCCGGCATCAAGCAGCAGTTTTTCACGCGCCGGGCCCTCTGTCAGGGCGGCACTTCGCCGCAATTCCTTGGCAATTTCGACCATGCGCGCGACGCGCTGCATACGCTCATCAAGAACGCCGAGCCAGTTCGTTGCCTGGCCATAGTCGCGGTTGGCTTCGTCGACAGCAGCCAGTGCCGGGCTCATCTGGCGCTGGTCGCGTTTGGGCTGTGCGGTTGCCTTCGGCGCCTTTTCTTCAGCCTCGGCCACCGGAGGCTGTTCGATATAGCTGACGGCCACCAGAACGCTGCCGGCAGCCTTCTTGCTGTCTTCGGGCCGCAGCGGCAGCACGAGGCGCCCATAGCTGCGAAAGACACCATAACCGGTATGGGTAACGACACTGTACTGCGCTTCGCCGCAAACGGCGGCGCGCCAGTAGTCGGCGGCAGCCTTCCAGAAGATCGGCTCGGGCATCACCTCGATCAGCCGGCGATTCTCCAGCTCCTGACCATAGGTGATGACGTCCTTGCCGACATATTCGAGCGTAAAGTGCTGCGGATTGCCCGAGGCGACATTCACCACCTGGAAGCGCTGGAAGAGGTTGCGGGTAAAGGCGTTGCGCTGCTGGTAGCTCTCCAGCAACTGGCGGGCGGTGGCGCGGGGCTGCTGCTCCCAGGTATCGAGCAGATTGGCGAGATGCGGCTCAAAATCCAGCACGGCGGCCAGATTGAACTCGTAGCGCGTAAAAGTGATTTCACCGGCCGTGACCATTTCGGTGGACAGCAGGCGTTCGCGGATACGGTCAATATGGCGCTGGGTCGCAGAACTCATGAAACCCGGTCTCCTGAGGAACCTGACTGCCGGCCGGAAACGAAGGCACCAGAAACAATGGCACCATAATACCCGGTATTTCCTTGAGAGAAATTAACACAAACGGATATATATTATATTTTCCATAATCTACATTATCAAACTTATTTCAATCAAAAGAAAGGGCGCTAAAACAGCGCCCCCGCCAAACCCTGACAACACGCGACGGTGGCCGCCAGAGCTGCCTATAACTGGACCAAGGGCTTACTGATAGCTGCGCTCGGCGATGACCGCCCGGCGGGCATATTTGTAGGCGCCATAGAGCACGATCAGTGTCGCCACGACATAAAGACCGTCAACAACGACCGGCGCAAAACCGAAACCGTCGGCAACCGCCCAGATGGTGCCGAGAATAAGCGCCAGAGCCTGCCCTGCCATCACACCGGTGGCACACAGGGCGCTCACGATACCGCGCGGGCTGACCGGCTTGTTCTGAAGGGCGCTGCTATCGGACATCGGGGGTCTTCTTCATTCTCATGGAAAATGCGCTCTCCGGCATTCGCCCTTGGGCAAGCTGCCGGAAGGCCCTTATATCTCCCGTTCGCCGGCAGGTTTCAAGGCCGCATGTCGCCGCCCGGTGCTGTTTGAACGCTGCCGGGTTGACGCAGGGCCTAAAAACCGCTCCCGATGGGCAAACATCCTGTCCTGCCTGATCGCCCGCAAACCGGCCTTGAGGAAAAATGAGCGCTGAACTGAACCGTCTTCTGGAGATCATGGCCCGCCTGCGCGATCCGCAAGGCGGCTGCCCGTGGGATATCGAGCAGACCTTTACAACCATAGCGCCCTACACCATCGAGGAAGCCTATGAGGTGGCGGATGCCATCGAAAAAGGCGATATGGCGAGCCTGCGTGAGGAACTCGGGGACCTGCTGCTTCAGGTCGTTTTCCATTCCCGGATGGCGGAAGAAGACGGCCATTTTGCCTTCGAGGATGTGGCCCGCGCCGTCAATGACAAGATGATCGCCCGCCATCCACACGTCTTCGGCAGCGTTGAGGTCGAAAGCGCCGAGGCGCAGACCCGCGCCTGGGAGGATATGAAGGCACAGGAGCGCAAGGCCAAGGCGGCCACCAGGGACGGCCGCACCAGCGTGCTGGACGATGTCGCCGCCGCCCTGCCCGCACTGCTGCGTGCCGCAAAGCTGCAAAAACGCGCCGCCCGTGTCGGTTTCGACTGGGAAAATGCCGGGCAGATCTTCGACAAGATCGCCGAGGAAATGGACGAGGTGCGCGCCGAGCTTTCAGCACCGCAGATTGACCGGGCCCGGCTGGAAGACGAGATCGGGGACCTCATCTTCGCCGTCACCAATCTTGCCCGGCATCTCGATATCGACCCGGAAGGCGCGCTGCGTGCCACCAACGCCAAATTCACCCGCCGCTTCCATCACATAGAAGCACGTCTTGGCGCCGAAGGCCGCAGCCCGGCAGAGGCAACGCTGGAAGAAATGGAAGCTTACTGGCAGGAGGCAAAGGGGCTTTAGGGCCCCTTCTTTTGCGGCCTCAGCCTTCCTCGGACACCACGGATGCTACCCGCTGCCAGAAATCGGCATCCGGCGCGGCGATGATGTCGGAGAAATAATCGGTCGGGTTATAGTCGCGGCCATCCAGCGCAGCGTTGACGCCGCCTGCTTCAGCATGGGCAAGCAGACCGGCCGCATGATCCCACGGCGTCAGCTGGCGCGTGACCAGCACATCGACCTTGCCGCTGATGAGATCGAGATAGACGGAGACGGCGCTTCCGACGGAGCGCAGCTTGACCCAGCCGTCAAACCCCTCTTTCCAGACCGTACGTGTGGCTGGCGCCACCCGGCTGACGGTGACAGCGGCAATCGCGCCGCCGTCGCGCCGGCGAGCAAGCGTACCGTCAAGGCGCATCGGGCTGCCATTCAGCTCACAGCCGCTGCCGCGGACCGCGATGCCGGTGCGCCCGGTGATCTGCTCCAGAAGCCACGCGCCTTCGGTGCGCCCGTTATTGACCAGCGCCACCAGCGTTCCGAAGCTGCCCTTGCCAGAGACGAAATTGGCCGTGCCGTCCACCGGGTCGACAACCCAGACCGGCATATTGGACTGCGCGAGACGCTTCAGCACCGTGGCGTCCTTGGCCACCGCCTCCTCACCCACCACGGCCGAGCCCGGCAGCAGTTCCGGCAGCAACCGGGAGAGCGCGACTTCTGCCTGCTCGTCGGCGACCGACACCAGATCGCCCGGCCCCTTCTCCCTTACCTCGTCGCTGGCAAGGTTATGATAACGCGGCAGGATCTCCTCATCGGCCACCTTCTGGATCAGGGCGGCAACACGGTGAGGATCGGGCACGGCAAAAGACATCAGGCGGCAGAGCTCCCCGCTCCGGCTTCGGGTTTACGGATAAAACCGGGATACCGTTCGGCAAAACGGGCAAGGTCAGCTTCGTTGAGGCCGACCTTCAGATGAACGGTGCCATCCTCGTCATCTTCGCGCTCAAGCACGTCACCCTTGCGATAGAGGAGCGCCAGCGCGGCGCCTTCGCTTGCCGGCATGTCGATGGCAACGATGATGTTCGCCGAGGTCATGCGCGCATCGATGCAGGCGACAAGCCGCTCGATCCCCTCGCCCGTCAGCGCCGACAGGCCGACACGCTGCGTGCCGGACCGGCTGGCATCTTCCAGCAGCACCGCGCGGTGCGCCGGATCGACAAGATCGATCTTGTTCAAAACCTCGACAAGGCGCGGATCGGCGCTGTCGATGCCCATATCGGCCATCACCGCCAGCACGTCGGCCTTCTGCGCTTCCGTATCCGGATGGGCGGCATCGCGCACATGCAGGATGATGTCGGCGGCATCCACCTCTTCCAGCGTAGCGCGGAAGGCGGCGACCAGATGCGTCGGCAGGTCGGAGATAAAACCGACCGTGTCGGAGCAGATGATGCGCCGGCCGGACGGCAGGTCGATGCCGCGCATGGTCGGGTCGAGCGTGGCGAACAGCAGGTTCTCGGCGAAGACAGACGCCTGCGCCAGCCGGTTGAACAGCGTGGACTTGCCGGCGTTGGTGTAGCCGACGACCGCAACAACCGGATACGGGATCTTCTGCCGGGCCTTGCGATGCAGGGCACGGGTACGGCGCACCTCCTCAAGATCGCGCTTGAGGCGGGTCAGCCGCTCGTCGATCAGGCGGCGGTCGATTTCAATCTGCGATTCACCCGGGCCGCCGGTAAAGCCAAAACCGCCGCGCTGACGCTCAAGGTGGGTCCAGGAGCGCACAAGGCGCGAGCGCTGGAAACTGAGCGAGGCCAGTTCCACCTGCAGCTTGCCTTCGGCCGTGCGGGCGCGTTCGCCGAAAATCTCGAGGATCAGCTGCGTCCGGTCGATGACCTTGACGCCCATTTCCTTTTCGAGATTGCGGTGCTGAACCGGCGAGAGCGCGCAGTCGAAGATGACGAGCTCGGCTTCATGCGCTTCCACCTCGCCCTTCAGCGTCTCCAGCGTGCCGCCACCGATCAGGGTCGCCGGCGCCACGCGATTGACCTTCACGCAGGCGGAATAGACCACATCAAGCGAGATAGCGGCGGCAAGGCCCACCGCTTCCTCAAGACGCGTCTCCGGGGTTCGGGCAGTTCCCTGCCCGAACATCACCGGATGGATGACGATGGCCGCTCCGGAACTGCCGGTCGCGACCTTCTCCTCGGCCATTTTAATTGTCGTCGTCCTTCTCACCGTCGAACAGCTGCACGGGGTGCGCCGGCATGACGGTGGAAATGGCATGTTTGTAGACAAGCTGCGAGTGCGCATCACGGCGCAGCAGGATGCAGTAATTGTCAAACCAGGTGATGATGCCCTGCAGCTTCACGCCGTTGACCAGGAACACCGTCACCGGGGCCTTGGCCTTGCGCACGCCGTTGAGGAACACATCTTGGAGGTTTTGTATTTTTTCAGACATTTTATGTCCTCCGTTATTGTTGGTTGCCGGAAAAACTCCGAGGCAACATAGCGTTACCGACGCATTTCAATATTGGCCCATCGGCCGGCCCCGCACAACGCACCCGCACGCATAGCTCAGCCGCCTCTAGAGAATAGCGGCCAACAAGGCGATGATTTGTTCACACTGAGAAAGCTGGATTGCGGGCGGCCATTTTTCAAGCACCGCCGCCGGTAAAGCACTCTCGCGCAGCAAGATCGGCGTTGCGCCGGCCGCATGCGCGCAGACGAGATCGATATCGGTATCGCCGACAAGCCAGATTTCGCGGCTGTCCTCAATCTCCCCCAGAAGCCCCAGCCGCTCGATGGCAAGTGCCACGCCTTCCGCCGACGGTTTGGCGCGCACGCCGCTATCAACGCCGACAACACCGGCCAGAAACGGCGAAAGCCCCAGCGCTTCCGCCTCACCGGCCACCTCCGCCACCCGGCGGTTGCACAGGATGGCCACGGGAATGGCACTCGCGGTCAGCAGACCCAGGACATCCAGCGCGCCGGCAACGGCCTCAAGGCGCGGCTCGGGTTCGGCCGCAAAGGCGCGGGTGAAGGACTGCCGGGCGAGAAGCCCCGCTTCCTTGTCGAGGCCAGCAAGCGGGTCCTCACCACCCTGCCCCATGGCCGCCGCCACGATCGCCTGTGTCACCGGACTGCGTCCGACGGCGACCAGCGCAGCATTGACGGCGCGCGCCAGCGCCGGCCAGGGCGTGACCAGGGTATTGTCCCAGTCAAAGAGTACGAGCTTCGGCCGAGGCAGCAGTTCGGTCACTGTCAGACCGGCCTGCGGCGCGTCTGCTCATCCGCCATCTCAAGATAGATTTCCCTGAGACGCGGCGCGACCGGTCCCGGCGAGCCGGTGCCGACCGGCCTCCCGTCGATGCGGACGATCGGCACCACGAAGGCGCCGGCCGATGTCATCATCGCCTCGGCTGCATTGTAGGCCTCAGCCGGCGTAAAGGCTTTTTCTTCAATCTTAATGCCGGTTTCCTTCGCAAGCCGGATGATCGACTGACGCGTAATGCCGGCCAGAATGCCGCTGCCCTCCCTGGCCGGGCGGGTGCGGATGACACCGTCATGCGTCACGATCCACGCGTTGGAAGAGGTGCCCTCGGTGACGAAACCTTTGTCATCGACCATCCAGCCTTCAAAAGCCCCCTCTTCCGCCGCCTGCTGCTTGCCAAGCGCCTGAGGAAGCAGGGCTATGCTCTTGATATCCGGCCGCTTCCAGCGGATATCCGGCATCGTCACCACGCTAACGCCGCTGCGGGCGGCTGCTGAGCTGCGCAGCTTGCGTTCCTGGGTGAACATGAAGAGGCTGGGCACGGCGGCTTCGGGGAATTTGAAGTCACGTGGCGCGGCACCGCGCGTTACCTGCAGATAGATCAGCCCTTCCTTCGTGCGGTTACGGCGGATCAGTTCATGCTGCACTTGAAGCAGCGCCCGCTCGCTCATCGGCCAGTCGATCTGCAATTCGCCGAGCGAACGGTCGAGACGGGCCAGATGCAGGTCATTGTCGACCATGCGCCCGTTGAGAATGGCGCTTACTTCATAAACACCATCAGCAAACAGAAAGCCGCGGTCAAAAGCGGAAACCTCGGCATCGCGCTCGCGCACATAATGCCCGTTCACATAGGCAAAACGACCCATTACACCCTCAGGGGAAAGGCTGATGTGACTTATCAGCTTCTTTAGATAAAGAATTCAATTCTAACGGAGAAAAGCTTCTCAACCTTCTTGATCGCCGTCGGCAGGGCCAGCATCACCACGCTGTCGCCGGCACGAATTTCCGTCGAAGGCCGCGGGATAATCACCTCATCATCCCGCACAATTGCGCCGATCTTGCTGTCCTTCGGCAGGTTGAGCGTACCGATCGGCCGGTTGATAAGCTCCGTCGTCTCCAGGGCTTCAGCCTCGATGATCTCGGCGCCGCCATCGCGCAGGCTGTGCACCGCCTTGATACGGCCGCGGCGGACATGCTGGAGAATACGCGACACGGTGATCGAACGCGGGCTTACCACGGCATCGAGGCCGATGCCCGTGGAAAGGCCGGCAAAACCGCCCTTGTTGGTCAGCACGACCGCCCGCCTTGCACCGGAGCGCTTGGCAAGCAGGCCACCGAGGATGTTGGTTTCGTCATTGTTGGTTACGGCGACAAAAAGGTCGCTCGCCGCCACATTGGCTTCCTCGAACACCGCTTCATCAAGGCCATCGCCCAGCAGCACGATGGCGCGCTCGACCTTCTGCGCCAGCAGCTGCGCGCGTGCCCTGTCCGCCTCGATGATGCGGATGTTGGCGCGGGGATAGCGCTTTTCCACCTCGCGGGTCAGGAAGTAACCCACATTGCCGCCGCCGAGAACGACGACGCGCTTGGCCTGCGGCTCTTCATACCCGAAGGCCGACATGGCGCGGGCCAGATGCTTGGTCGCCACGGCAAAATAGACTTCATCGTCCGGCACCATCTGCTCGTCCGCTGTCGGCACGAACATGCGGTCACCGCGCACCATCGCCACGATCTCGATATCGAGGTCAGGAAACAGCGCCGTCAGCTGCCGCAGCGGCGTGTGCAGCAGCGGGCAGTTTTCGGTGCAGAGCACCCCCACCACCTTCACAAGGTCATTGTGGAGGGAAATGACGTCGAGGGCGCCGGGCACCTCCATGCGGCGGGCGATGGAGGCGGCCACTTCCATCTCCGGGGAGATGATGTGATCGATGGGGATACGCTCGCGCGAGAACAGGCGCGACCACAGCGGCGACAGATAGGCTTGGTTGCGGATGCGGGCGATCTTGAGCGGCACTTCAAACAGCGTGTGCGCCACCTGGCAGGCCATCATGTTGACCTCGTCACTCTGGGTGACGGCGATCAGCATGTCGGCGCCATCGGCTTCCGCCTGCTCCAGCACATCAGGCTGGGACCCGAAGCCCCGGATAGCCCTCACTTCCAGGCTATCGTTGATCTTCTGGATGAGCTCGGCCGACTGGTCGATGATGGTCACATCGTTGTCTTCGGCGGCAAGCTGCCGGGCGATGTTGTAACCGACCTGCCCGGCCCCGCAGATGATGACCTTCATGATACCCCTCGACACGGATTTCGTCTTGGCGAGCGCCCGCCTGATGCGGGCGCGGCTTCAGCGGGTGCCCGTTGTTATTCTTCCTGCTCAGCCGGCGCGCGCAAACCGCCCCGGTCGGCCCCGCCATGCACGCCAAGCGATTTCAGCTTGCGGTGCAGGGCCGAGCGTTCCATGCCGACGAAAGCCGCGGTGCGCGAAATGTTGCCGCCGAAGCGGGTAACCTGCGCCAGCAGATATTCCCGCTCAAAGAGCTCGCGCGCCTCGCGCAGCGGCAACCCCATGATCTCGCCGCCCTTTTCCCACTGCAGCACAGCGGGAGTGATGGCGCCGATTTCCGGCGGCAGCATGTCGGCGCGCAGCGGCCCTTCATGCTCAGCCGGCGTCATGATGAGCAACCAGTCCACCACGTTGCGCAGCTGGCGCACATTGCCCGGCCAGGTATAGGCCTGCAGCGCCGCCAGCGCGTCCTCACCAAACTCACGCGGCTGGATGCCGGAAATTTGCGCGGCGCGCGTCATGAAGCTGCGCGCCAGCATCGGAATGTCGTCCCGGCGGTCGGTCAGGCGCGGTACCGCAATCGGCACCACGGCCAGGCGATAATAGAAATCCTGACGGAAACGGCCGTCGGCAATCGCCAGCAGCAGATCCTGGCTGGTCGTCGCCAGCACGCGCACATCCACCTTGATGCGCGCCGTGCCGCCCACGCGGCTGAAATTCTGCTCCTGCAGCACGCGCACGATCTTGCTCTGGGTTTCCAGCGGCATGTCGCCGACTTCATCCAGCAGCAGGGTGCCGCCATGGGCGCGCTCGAAAGTGCCAACCTTGCCCGGTCCGCCATCCTCGGCGGTTTCCTGGCCGAAGAGTTCGATCTCCAGCCGGTCGGGATTAAGCGCGGCACAATTGAGGACGACGAACGGCCCCTCGACCCGGCGCGAGCGGGTGTGGATCATGCGGGCAACCACTTCCTTGCCCACGCCGGCCTCGCCGGTGATCAGCACGCGGCTGCCGGTCGGCGCCACCTTGTCCACCTGCTGGCGCACCTGCTGGATACCGGCGGACTTGCCGGTCAGCTCGTCATCCGTACCGGCGCGCAGCTTGAGCTCGGCATTCTCGCGGCGAAGCCGCGCAGCCTCGATGGCGCGCTCGACCATCAGCAGCAGCCGGTCGGACTTGAACGGCTTTTCGATGAAGTCGTAAGCCCCGCGCTGGATGGCAGAGACGGCAGTCTCGATGGTGCCGTGGCCACTGATCATCACCACCGGCAGGCCGGGATAAAGGCGCTGGATTTCATCCAGGATGCCAAGCCCGTCAAGCCGGCTGCCGATCAGCCAGATATCGAGAATGACCATCGCCGGCACGCGTGTGCGCAGCGCCTCCAGCGCCTGGTCGGCATCGCCGGCCTGCCGCGTGGAATAGCCTTCGTCGTCGAGAATCCCCGATATGAGAGAGCGAATGTCCGCCTCATCGTCGACGATGAGAATGTCATGCGACATTGTTGGCACTCTTTCCTTCTTCGTGACGAACGGACCTGGCCCGCACTGCCCTGTCCGGGTTGAGCGGCAACACCAGACTGACGCTTGCGCCTCCCCCAGGCGCATCATCCAGCGTCAATTCGCCGCCGTGATCTTCCATGATCTTTTTGACGATTGCCAGCCCCAGTCCTGTGCCCTTGGTGCGGGTGGTGACATAGGGTTCTACCAGCATGTGCCGGTCATCCTTGGGCAGGCCGCGGCCATTGTCCGACACCCGCACAAAAGCCATTCCGCCGGTCTCTCCCAGCACCACGCGAATACGGGCGGCATGGCCTTCCGGCATGGTTTCGAACGCATCCACCGCATTTTGCAGCAGGTTGGTGAGGGCCTGGCTGATCTGCTGCTCGTCGCACAGAACCGGCAGCTCCCGCTCCGGCATGTCGACCGTCAGCTCCACATGCTCGGGCCGGGCGTGGGAGTGCAGGTGCAGCGGCCCCTCGCACACAGCGCGCAGGTCCCGCGCCACCAGTTGGGGCAGCGGCATGCGCGCGAAGGAGGAGAATTCGTCCACCATGCGCCGCATGTCATCCACCTGCCGCACGATGGTGTCGATGCATTGGGAGAAGATTTCCGGCTTTTCGGAAATCTGGACCAGATATTTGCGTTTCAGCCGCTCGGCAGCGAGCTGGATCGGCGTCAGCGGGTTCTTGATTTCATGCGCGATACGGCGCGCCACATCGGCCCAGGCCGCCTTGCGCTGGGCGGACATCAGCTCGGTAATGTCGTCAAAGGTCACCACGAAGGCACTCTCGCCGGCCCCGGCTTCAGCCTCATGCACCACACGAACATGCAGGATACGGCTGTGCCCGTCGCGCTTGAGGTCCACCTGCGCCAGCGCGGCACGTCCGGGGCGCGAGGCTGCCTTTTGCAGCGCATCCGCCATCTCCGGCGCAACTTCCACCAGCAGCCGGCCGGAGAGCTCTTCCATCGGCACGCCCAGCAGCCCTGCTGCCGACGGGTTGGGCAGGTCGATACGGCCGGAGGCATCAAGGCCAAGCACACCGGCTGAAACGCCGGTCAGCACCGCCTCGGTAAAATGCCGGCGCAGATCGAGCTGCCGGTTGGCGGCTATGAGGTCATTACGCTGGGTTTCGATCTGCGCGGTCATGCGGTTGAAGGACCGGCCTAGATTGCCGATCTCGTCCGACGGATCGCCGACACTGACGCGGACATTGAAGTCGCCCGCCCTCACCCGCTCCGCCGCCGCGATCAGCCGCCCGAGCGGGCGCGACAGCCGCTCGGCGACCACAAGGCCGGACCAGATGGCGGCGAAGAGGATGAGCATCGCCACCAGCGAGAACATCAGCGTCAGGGTGATCTGCAGGTCGGCCCGGCGCCCTTCCAGCGCCTTGTAGGCATTGACCGCCGTTTCCGTGCGCTCCAGCGCCGCGATCACCTTCGGCTCCACCATGCGGCCGACAAAAAGGTAGGTATCGATATAGCTGTCGAGTTTGACGAGGGCACGCACCCGGTCGTCGCTCTCGCTGCGCACCAGCACCACTTCACCATTGCCGGCACGCTCCAGCATGTCGTCTGTGACGGGCTCGAACTCCAGCGAGAAGGCAAGAGCCGAGCGGGCCAGCACGCGCCCGCTGCCATCGAATACCATTGCCTCCGGCAGGCCGCGGGCAGAAGCCACCACGCGCACGAACTGCTCCAGCGCCTGGGGGTTACGCAGCAGCTTGCCGGCCTCACGGTTCAGGTCGCCGGCCATGGCAAGTGCATCGGCCCGGATCGCTTGCTGGTGCTCGTCAAGATAGGCCTTGGCGACCGCCAGGGACTCATCCACCACCGTGCGCACACGCTGGCTGAACCAGGCATCGACGCCATAGTTGAAGAAGAGTGCCGAAAAGAGCGCGACCGTAATGGCCGGCACAATGGCCAGTGCCGCGAAGATGGCGACCAGCCGCACATGCAGGCGCGAGCCCGCTGCGCCGCGCCGGCGCCTGAGAACAAGGCTGACCACCTGCCGCGCCACGACGGCGCCGAGCAGCAGCAGCAAAACGAGATCGGTGTTGAGCAGCCAGAAGAGCGTATCGGCACCGCCGGCCAGCAGCGGGCTTTCGGTCAGCGCCAGATAGGTCGCTATACCGCAGCCGACTGCGGCGACCACAAGCAGCTGGGCAAGCCGGCGACTGACACCAAATTCGTCAGCACGCCGCATCAGCAGCCGGAGGCGGCGAAGCAGCGCGCTACGTGTCTCGTCTGAGCTCAATTCGGCGTCACTCATGCCGACTGTTTACCGTGCGCCACACCCTGTGTCGAGAGCGCAACAGGTAACCGGCGTCATTGTGTTAACATTGCATTAAGCACTGCTCGCTTCGCGCGAAAAAACAAGGGCGCTGAAACCCTTACGGCCAGCGCCCCTGCTTCTGTTTTCACTCCCGGCCGATGCCGGAACCCGTTCACTTGGGGCTGCGCACCACCTGAACATCCAGCTCGCGGATCTTCTTGCGCAGCGTATTGCGGTTAAGCCCCAGCAGTTCGGACGCCTTGATCTGGTTGCCCCGCGTGGCACTCAGCGTCAGCGCCAGCAGCGGCCGCTCGACCTCCTTGAGGATGCGGTCATAGAGACCGCGCGCCGGCAGCCCGTCCTTGTGGGCGGCAAAATATTCGCGCAGATGCCGCTCGACCGCCTGCCCCAGCCCCTCGGAACGTTCTTCCTCGGGGGCTGCGACCGGAGACGGCGTTTCGGCAAGTTCCGCCTCGATCACATCGACCGAGATGACTTCCTGGCTGTAGAGCGCGGCCAGACGGCGCACGAGATTTTCCAGCTCGCGCACATTGCCCGGCCACCGATAGGCCTCCAGCCGCTCCATCGCGGCGGTATCGAGCGTCTTGTTCGGCAGGCCTTCCTTGGCTGCCGTCGACAGGAAATGCCGGATCAGCGAGGGAATATCCTCGGTGCGCTCGCGCAGTGGCGGCAGGCGGATCGGCACGACATTCAGGCGATAAAAAAGGTCTTCGCGGAAGGTGCCCTGACGGATCAGCTGACGCAGATCACGGTGGGTTGCCGCCACGATGCGGACATCCGCCTTGACGGCAGTGCGCCCGCCGACGGTGGTGTACTCGCCTTCCTGCAGCACGCGCAGAAGACGGGTCTGCGCCTCCAGCGGCATGTCGCCGATTTCGTCAAGAAAGAGCGTGCCGCCCTGCGCCTGCTCAAAACGGCCGGTCGAGCGGGTGGTCGCGCCGGTAAAGGCGCCCTTCTCATGGCCGAAAAGCTCGGATTCAATCAGCTCGCGCGGAATGGCCGCCATGTTGATGGCGACAAACGGCCCGTGCCGGCGCTTGCCATAGTCGTGCAGGGCGCGCGCCACCAGTTCCTTGCCGGTGCCGGACTCGCCGGTGATCATCACCGTCAGGTCCGTGCCCATCAGGCGGGCCAGCACGCGGTAGATTTCCTGCATTGCCGGCGAGCGGCCGATCAGCGGCAGCTGTTCTTCCTGCGCCGCTTCATGCTCGGGCATCTCGGCCGGACGGTTGGGCGTGCTGAGCGCCCGGCTCACCACACTCGTCAGGTCCTTGATGTCGAAGGGCTTGGGCATGTACTCGAACGCGCCGCGCTCGGCCGCCCGTACGGCGGTCAGCAGCGTGTTCTGGGCACTCATCACCACGATGCGCAGATCCGGGCGGATCTTGCGGATGCGCGGCACCAGATCGAGCCCGTTTTCATCCGGCATGATCACATCGGTAATCACGAGATCGCCCACGCCGTCGGACACCCAGCGCCAGAGCGTCGCTGCGTTCCCCGTCGTGCGGACCTCATAGCCAAGCCGCCCCAGGGCCTGGCTTAACACCGTACGGATGGCACGATCGTCATCGGCCACCAGAATTGTCGAACTCGGCATTTATCTCATCTACCCGTTCATGCCCCCGGCCTGCCCCTCCCCCGAAGGGTCAGCCGCCATCGGCAGATATACCCTGAATACAGTTTTACGCGGACGGCTGGTGAAATCGATGACACCGCCGTGGTCGCCCACGACTTTGGCCACCATTGCAAGACCCAGACCGTTACCGTTGCGCTTGGTGGTGACGAAGGCATCGAACAGATGTTCGCCCATATCTTCGGGAATGCCGGCGCCATTATCCTTGATGCTGACCATCAGCGGCAGGTGCGTACGGGAGGAAGCGCCAGCCACGGCGAGCTTCACACCATGCTGGTAAGCCGTTGAAAGCACGATCTCGCCGCCCTGCTCCGGCACGGCCTCTGCCGCATTTTTCACCAGATTCAGAAAAACCTGCACAAGAAGATCGCGGTTTCCATACACGGCCGGCAGCGAGGGGTCGTACTCCTCGACAAAGCGGACATGCCGGGCAAAGCCGTTCTGCGCTATCATACGCACATGCTCGAGCACGGCATGGATATTGACCGGATTGCGGTCGATCGGCCGGCTGTCGGAGAACACCTCCATCCGGTCGATGAGCGCGATGATGCGATCGGTCTCGTCGGTGATGAGGCGCGTCAGCACCCGGTCCTGGTCCGGCACCGTCTGCTCCAGCAACTGCGACGCGCCGCGGATGCCGGACAGCGGGTTCTTGACCTCGTGCATCAGCATGGCGGCCATCGCCGTCACGGAGCGCGCGGCATTGCGGTGCGTCAGCTGGTTGTCGATCTTGCGCGCCATGGATTGCGGATGCAGCGTCAGCACCGTCCAGTCGGGATGATCGGACATCGGGGCGATCTGCACATCGACGATGCGGTGGCTGATGCGTGGCGTCTCGATATTGACGCCATATTCGGCAACCCAGTTGCCCGCCTGCCGGGCCTGATGCACCAGCACGATGATCGGATTATCCGCCGGCACCACCTGGTCGAGCGCGCTGCCCACCAGCTTGGCCGCGCTAAGCTGGAAGAATTCCTGCGCCGCCAGATTGGTGAAGGTAATGAGGTCACTGCCATCCAGAAGAAGGGTCGGCACCGGGCTTGCCTGAAGGATGGAAGCGGCATCCGGCAGTTTCGCCGCGCCGCGCTTGCGCGCCAAAAGACTCATGCTGCCAAACGCTCCCCGGCAACATCAAAGAAGCGCATGATTGCGCGCCTGACTTCGGCCGGCTCTTCAAGATGAGTGAATTCATTTCGGACCGCTGCAGCACCGTCCTGCCCGGTGCAGTACCAGGCCAGGTGCTTGCGGGCGATGCGGACACCCTTGTAGGTGCCGTAGAAGGAAAGCATCGCTTCATAATGCTCGAGCACGATGTCCCGCCTGGCAGCGGCATCGGGCTCAGCCATCGGCGTGCGGCCGGCCAACTCGTCCATGATCTGGCGCAGCGCCCAGGGCCGCCCGTAGCTGCCGCGGCCTACCATCACCCCGTCAGCGCCGGAAGCGGCCAGCGCCTTGCGGGCAGCGGCAGCATCCACGACATCACCATTGACGATGACCGGCACGGAAACCGCTTGCTTGACAGCGCGCACCGCATCCCAGTCGGCGGTGCCGTTATAGAACTGGTTGCGGGTGCGGCCATGGATAGTGACCGCCTGAACGCCGCACTCTTCGGCCATTCTGGCAAGACGCGGCGCGTTGAGGCAGTCGGTATCCCAGCCAAGGCGCATCTTCACCGTCACCGGCAGCTTCACCGCCTTGACCACCGCTTCCATGATGGCGCCCGCCAGCGGCTCGTCACGCATCAGGGCGGAGCCGCAGGCCTTGTTGGTGATCTTCTTGGCCGGGCAGCCGAAATTGATATCGATGATCGCCGCGCCGCGGCCTTCGTTCAGCTTTGCTGCCTCGGCCATGATGTCCGGCTCCGCACCGGCGAGCTGTACCGACATCGGTGCTTCTTCGGCACAGTTGGTCGTCATCTTCAGGGTTTCGGAGTGCTGGCGCACCATTTCGCGGCTGGCGATCATCTCCGATACCACCAGCCCGGCCCCGAAGCGCTTGACCAGACGCCGGTACGGCAAGTCGCTGACGCCCGACATCGGCGCCAGCACAACCGGCTCCTCAATCAGCGTCGCGCCAATGCGCAAAGGCGTCCAGGCAGTGCCCATATTTTATGCAAACCTTCCACAAAAAGCCGGCAGCAGCCTATCATTGTTGCAGAATGATGCAAGACTGATCATTTGCTACCATAGCGATCAAAGTCAGCCCGTTTTTAGGGCAGAACCCGGCTTCGCCAAGCCTACGCAAGCACCTGCCCGCATGCTAAGACAGCCGCCATCCATAATTCCGCATACCGGAATCCGACCCCACGCCCTGCAAGCCCAGAGATCGATACGAGTGACGTCAACATCGACCCCAAGCACCCGCACCGTTGCGCTGCTGGTTGCCGCCGGCAGTGCGGCCCGTTTCGGCGGTCCGCTGCCCAAGCAGTACCTGCCCCTGCTCGGAGAGCCGGTGCTCAGGCGCTCGGCAGCTGTATTCTGCGCCCATCCGGCCATTGATGAGGTGCGCATCGTCATCAACCCGGCCATGAGCGAGCCTTATCACCGGGCCGTGGCCGGCCTGCCCGTGGGCGCTCCCGTTGCAGGTGGCGCCGAGCGGCAGCAGTCCGTCCTGCTCGGCCTTGAAGCGCTGGCTGCGGAGAGTGTGCCGCCACAGCGCGTTCTGGTGCATGACGCTGCCCGCCCCCTGTTGCCGCCGGAGGTTATCGACCGGTTGCTGGCGGCCCTTGAAACCGCCCCGGGTGCTATTGCAGCCCTGCCCATCGTCGATACGCTGTGGCGGGCCGAAGGTGGCCCGAGCTGCGGCGCGCTGGTTGACCGTAACGGCCTGTGGCGGGCACAAACACCGCAGGCCTTCGATTTTGCCCGGCTGCTCGCTGCCCACCGCGCGGCTGCCGGACAGAACCTTACCGATGATGCTGCAGTCCTGCGGGCCGGAGGAGAAGACGTGACTTTGGTGCCCGGCGACGAAGCCGCCTTCAAGATCACCACCGAAAGCGACCTTGCGCGTGCCGAAGCCCTGCTGCTTGCCCGCCTGCCCGATATCCGCATGGGGACCGGCTTTGACGTTCACCGTTTCGGCCCGGGCGATCACGTCGTCCTGTGCGGCATCAAGGTTCCGCATGAGCAGGGGCTGATGGGCCACAGCGATGCCGATGTCGGCCTGCATGCGCTGGCGGACGCCATTTATGGCGCGCTCGGCGATGGCGATATCGGCGCCCATTTCCCGCCCTCGGACATGAAGTGGCGCGGCGCGGATTCCGCCCAGTTCCTTGAACATGCTGTGACGCTGGTACGGCAGCGCGGCGGCATCGTCGCCCATCTCGATGTCACCATCATGGGCGAACAGCCCAAGGTCGGCCCGCATCGCGATGCCATGCGCAAGCGCATCGCTGACATTGCCGGTATCGATATCGGCCGGGTCGGCGTCAAGGCGACGACGACGGAGAAGCTTGGCTTCACCGGCCGGCGCGAAGGGCTGGCGGCGCAGGCCGCAGCAACCATTCGTCTGCCGCTTTGAGCCGCATACAAGGACCGGATTTGATGCCTCAGGAACAGAACGGCGCAGGGCGCAAGGGCTTCATCCGGCCAACACCGGACGGTATCCGTTTTCTGGAGCCGGCGACGCTGATCGCCACCTGGGGCGGCAGTGGCCTGCTGCGCCCTGCCCCCGGCACCTGGGGATCACTGGCGGCCCTGCCCTTCGGCTATGCCCTGATGAGCCTTACCGGGCCTGTCGGACTGATTGTCGGCGTCCTGCTCAGCTTCATCATCGGCATCTGGGCTGCCGGCTCGCTCGAGCGGCGCACCGGCGACAAGGATGGCGGCTATATCGTCATCGACGAGGTGAGCGGCCAGTGGCTGGCCCTGCTGCCGGCCCTTGCATCACCCTGGCTCATCCTGCCGGCTTTCCTGTTCTTCCGCCTGTTCGATATCGCCAAACCCTGGCCGTGTTTTCAGCTGCAATCCATTGGCGGCGGGCTGGGTGTAATGATCGACGACATCGTTGCCGGCCTCTATGCCGCCCTTGCGACCGCGCTTGTTGGCTGGGCATTGCAGTCAGCAGGCCTGCTGACGCTTGATCTGACCGCACTGCTGCCCGGGAGCTGAAAAGACCATGGCCGCCCTTTTCCCCGATGACCTGATCCGGCAGGCAACCACGCTGGTGGCGCTTCTTGGCGAGCGCGGCCTCAAACTGGTAACGGCGGAATCCTGTACCGGCGGTCTTATCGCCGGCTGCCTGACCGAGCTGCCCGGTGTCTCCGCCGTATTCGAGCGCGGTTTTGTCACCTATTCCAACGAGGCGAAGAACCAGAGCATCGGCGTCGATGCTAGCCTCATTGCCGCTCACGGCGCCGTCAGCGCCGAAGTGGCCGAGGCCATGGCCGAAGGCGCTCTCGGCCATTCGCTGGCGGATGTCGCACTTTCGGTTACCGGCATTGCCGGGCCGGATGGCGGCAGCGCCGAAAAGCCGGTCGGCCTCGTCTATATCGGTTTTGCCGGCAAGGGCCGGCGTACCCGCAGCTTCCGTTTCGTCTTTGATGGTGACCGTACCACCATCCGGCTCGCCACCGCCAAAACGGCACTCGGCCTGCTGGAAAAGCGGCTGAATTCCTGACGCCATGACCAGCGAAGCCGCCGGGCATTTTGTCTATGTGCTGCTGACGGCAGATGGCCAGCTTGCCTATACCGGCTACAGCACCGACCCCGAGCGCCGGCTCGCCGAGCATAATGGCGGCCGCAAGGCTGGCGGCGCCCGTTTTACCGCCGGGCGTGGCCCCTGGCAGCTCGCCTGGATATCTGAGCCCTATGCCAGCAAGGCCGAAGCGCTCGTCGCGGAGTTGCAGCTCAAACACAACCGCGCCTTCAAGGCCCGGCTGAAAAAGGAATTTCTGGCATCGGGGCCGATTTCCGGCTTATGAAAACGGCAGGGTCATAGTCTTAACTTTAGGCATAAAGCAGCGCAGGAGAATGTATCTCCCATGGCCATGACGACGATTTCCGCCCTCAATGCCCGCGTGCTGGGCGACGGGCCGCGCACGCTCATCTTCGCCCACGGTTTTGGCGGCAACCAGGCGGTCTGGGCGCCTTACGCCCGTGCCTTCGAGGGACGCTATCGCGTCATCCTTTACGATCTCGCAAGCGCCGGAACGGCCAATCCCGGTTATTTCGATCCGCTGCAGCACAGCAAGCTCGAAGGCCACGCCGACGACCTGCTGGTGGTGATGAAAAACTTCAAGGTGAAGGACTGCCTCTTCGTCGGCCACTCCGTGAGCGGCATGATCGGCCTGCTCGCCGCCCGCAAGGAACCGGAACGCTTCGCCAAAGCCATCCTGATCGGCGCCTCGCCGCGTTATCTGGAGGATGCCGGTTATCCGGGCGGGCTGAAGCCCGGCGACATCACGGCAACTTTCGAGGCGATTGCCGGCAACTACCGGGAATGGGCGCGCAACTACGCCGCTTTCGCCACCAGCCTGCCGATCGACGATCCGCTGGCGGTGACCTTCAGCGAAGGGTTGATGGCCATGCGCCCGGATATCGCCCTTGTGACACTGCAGGCCATCCTGCGCAGCGACTATCGCCACATCCTGCCGGACGTGGCGATGCCAACGGTGGTTTTGCAAACCAAGCGGGATGGCGCGGTACCGCACGAGGTTGCGCAGTATCTGGCCGCACAGCTGCCAAGCAGCAAACTGGAAATCATCAATACCGAAGGCCACTTGCCGCATCTGGCAGCCCCCGGCCTCATCCGCGATGCGCTGGAGCGTCACCTGACGCTGCAGTGATCGGGCCGCCTAGTCGGCTATCTGGCCGCAGGTGACGTTGGTAATCGTCGCCGTCATCGCCCGCGCCCGGTCGCTTGCCAGCATCACCGCAACGTCCGCGACCTCGGCCAGCCCCGGCAGATGCCGCAGCATCGTGCCCTCGCCGGCACGGCGGTCCATCTCTGCACGCGCGATACCGGCAAGTCTGGCATGCAGATCGAAAACTTCGCTAACGCCCGCTGAATCCGGCGAGCCTGCCGACATCATGCAACGTACGGCGATACCGTCCGGCCCCAGTTCGGTCGCCAGTTGGCGGCAGAGCGCCTCGATGGCGGCACAGGCAACGCCAAAGCCGCCGGTATTGGGATAGGGCTGGCGCCCGCAATTGGCGGTGAGGGCCAGAATGACGCCGCCCGGCTGCATATGCCGCGCCGCGGCCCGTGCCGTAATAACGTGGCTGCGCACGGCAAGATCGATCGGCTGCATGAACTGATCGAGCGGCATTGCGGTTACAGCCTGCCCCTGCACGTCGCCATAACCGATCAGATTGAAGGAAACATCGATATACCCGTGGCGCGTGAAAACATCCCTGGCAAAAGCGTCAACGGCATCGGCATCGAGTGCATCCAGCACATGGCACTCGGCTTTTCCACCCGCTGAGACGATACGCGCCTGCACCGCGTCGAGTGGCTCCTGCCGTCTGCCGGCCAGAACCACGACAGCACCTTCGGCGGCAAACGCTTGCGCCATCGCAACGCCGACCGATCCGCCAGCCCCATAAAGAATGGCCACCTTGCCGGATAGCAGCATGATTTCCCCCTCATTCGCCTATATGCGAAACGACGTTGAGGGGATGGCTGCGCCGACAGCGTCGCCGGCACCGGTGCAAATTTATTCTGAGGGCAGACCGCCGGTCTTTTTGTAAAGCGCCTCGGCCCGGTGCTCGAAGGCCAGCACCATGCGCTTTACCGCTTCATTGAAGAGCGCGCCGATGATGCCCTGAAGCAGCCGGTTGCGGAATTCGAAGTCGACGGAAAAGTCGAGATCGGTGCCACCATCTGCTGCTGGTCTGAAGATCCAGTGATTGTTCAGGTACTTGAACGGTCCTTCGATGTAGGCAACGTCGATACGCCCGTCATTCAGCTCGACCCGCGAGGTATAGCGCTCGCGCACCATCTTGAAGCCGATGACAAGATCGGCAATCAGCACCTCGCGGATGCCCTCCCCCAGCCGTTCCTGCTCGCGCTTGCGGATGCGTGCACCCACGCACCAGGGCAGGAACTCCGGATAGCTCTCCACATCGGCCACGAGTTTATAGAGCTCCGCCGGTTTGAACGGCAGATGTCGGGTTTCCGCGTGGGTCGGCATATGGCTGGATCGGCCCGCTGGGTTGGGGTTCAGGAACTGGCTTATTCGGCCGCGGCGACACCAAGGCGCTGCTGGCGGTTGGCCCGCAGCTTCTTGAAATCGTCTTCAGCCAGATAGGACGAACGCGTCAACGGGGAAGCCGACACCATCAGAAAGCCCTTGGCGTTGGCGGCGCGCGTGTAGGCGGCAAACTCGTCCGGTGTGACGAATGCCTCCACCGCTGCATGCTTGGGCGTCGGCTGCAGATACTGGCCGATGGTGATGAAATCGACATCGGCGGCGCGCATGTCGTCCATCACCTGAAGGATTTCCTCACGGCTTTCGCCAAGGCCAACCATCAGGCCGGATTTGGTGAACATCGAGGGGTCACGGCGTTTCACATCGGCCAGCAGCTGGAGCGAGGTGAAGTAACGCGCACCCGGACGGATGGTCAGGTAGTTGCGCGGCACCGTTTCCAGATTGTGGTTATAAACGTCCGGCCGGTCATTGAGGATGATATCCAGCGCCGTCGGCTTGTTCTTGAAATCGGGCGTCAGGATTTCAATGGTCGTGCCCGGCGAAGCGGCACGGATACGGCGGATAGTGTCGGCGAACACACTGGCGCCGCCATCATCCAGATCGTCACGGTCCACCGAGGTGATGACGACATGGTTGAGGCCGAGCCGGGCGACGGCCTCGGCGACATGCGCCGGTTCGGCCGGATCAAGCGCGCCGGGTTTGCCGGTGGAGACGTTGCAGAATGCGCAGGCGCGGGTGCAGACCTCGCCCAGGATCATGAAGGTGGCGTGCTTCTTGGTCCAGCATTCGCCGATGTTCGGGCAGGCCGCTTCCTCGCACACGGTGGAGAGCTTCAGCTCCCGCATCATGCCGCGCACTTCGTTGTACTCACGGCTCACCGGCGCCTTGACGCGGATCCAGTCCGGCTTTTTCTTGATCGGATTGTCCGGCCTGTGCGCCTTTTCGGGATGCCGTAGCCGAACGATCTGCTGCTGGCTCATGTCCCTGATGCTCCGTCGCTTGAAACTTGCCGGGCCGCCTGATGCTGGCCCCGCCCTGGCGCCGCGCGGCGCCAGAGCCTTTAACTCGTGTGGTAAGGGCGGGAAGAAGCCCTGCCCTCTATCTGGCGGCTTCATACCACGCCCGGCATGGCTTGCGCAGCCCCGGCTGCGCAAGCCTGCCATGAGCGACCCTTAGATGTGCAGAACCTGACCGTAGGCGTCGAGCACGGCTTCGTGCATTGCTTCGCTGATGGTGGGATGCGGGAAGATGGTGTGCATCAGTTCCTGCTCCGTGGTCTCCATCGTCTTGGCGATGACGTACCCCTGGATCAGCTCGGTCACTTCCGGACCCACCATGTGGGCCCCCAGCAGCTCGCCGGTCTTGGCATCGAAGATCGTCTTGATGAAGCCTTCGGTATCGCCATAGGCGATGGCCTTGCCGTTGCCGTAGAACGGGAAACGGCCAACCTTCAGCTCGTAACCGGCGTCCTTGGCCTTCTTTTCGGTCAGGCCGACGCTGGCAATCTGCGGGTGGCAGTAGGTGCAGCCCGGAATGTTGCTGCGGTCCATGATGTGCGGGTGCTTCCCGGCGATGGCTTCCACGCAGATGATTCCTTCATGCATCGCCTTGTGGGCAAGCCACGGGGCACCTGCCACGTCACCGATGGCATAGACACCCGGCTCGTCGGTGCGGCAGTAGCCATCGACGGAAATCTGGTTGCGCTCGACCTTCACCTTGGTGTTTTCGAGACCCAGATTTTCGGTATTGCCGATGATGCCGACGGCGGAGATCACGCGCTCGACGGTGATTTCCTGCGTCTTGCCGCCCACATCGATGGTGGCCGTCACGGTGCTGCCCGATTTCTTGAGGCCGATCACCTTGGCACCGGTCATGATCTTCATGCCCTGCTTTTCCAGCGACTTGCGCACGAAAGCAGACACTTCCTCGTCTTCCACCGGCACGATGCGGTCCATCACCTCGACCACCGTCACTTCGGCGCCGAGCGTGTGGTAGAAGCTGGCAAATTCAATGCCGATGGCGCCCGAACCGATGACCAGCATCGACTTCGGCATCGTCTCCGGCACCAGCGCTTCCTTGTAGCTCCACACCAGCTTGCCGTCGGGCTCAAGGCCCGGCAGCGTGCGGGCGCGGGCACCGGTGGCGATGATGATGTGCTTGCCTTCCAGATCCGCAAGCGGCTTGCCGTCCTTGGAAACGGCGACCTTGCCCTTGCCGGCCAGGGTGCCGGTACCGTCATAGACGGTGACCTTGTTCTTCTTCATCAGCCCGCGCACGCCGGCCGAGAGCTGCTTGGAGACAGCGCGCGAACGGTCGCGGATCTTGGTGATGTCGAAGCTCACCTTGCCTTCGATGACAAGGCCGTAATCCTTGGCATGCTGGGCGTTGTGATAGATTTCCGCTGAACGCAGCAGCGCCTTTGTGGGAATGCAGCCCCAGTTGAGGCAGATGCCGCCCATATGCTCGCGCTCGACCACTGCGGTCTTGAGACCCAGCTGCGAGGCGCGCACCGCGGCGACATAGCCGCCCGGACCGCCACCAATGATCACGACGTCGAATTGATCGGCCATGCTGATCCCCATCTCTCGTCCCTCGGTCCGGGCCTCATGGTCCCGGGCGGGGAAAGCTGTTCAGCCAAGGGTTGGCTCGAAGGAAGGCGGGCCTTCCCGGAGTTGGCTTCTTTTGAGGAAAAGGGGCGGCAGCAGCCGCCCCTTCCCGCTGCCTAGAGCAGCATGCTGGTGGGATCTTCCACCAGCGCCTTGAACGCCTGCAGGTAACGGGCGCCGACCGCACCGTCGACGGCACGGTGGTCGACCGACAGGGTAACGGACATCACCGTCGCCACGGCCAGTGCGCCGTCCTTGACGACCGCGCGCTGCTCGCCCGCGCCGATGGCCAGGATACAGGCCTGCGGCGGGTTGATCACAGCCTCGAAATGCTTGATCCCGAACATGCCGAGATTGCTGATCGAGAAGGTGCCGCCCTGGAATTCCTCGGGCTTCAGCTTGCCGTCACGGGCACGGGCCGCAAGGTCCTTCATCTCGGCGGAGATGGTGGAAAGGCCCTTGTTCGCCGCATCCTTGATCACCGGGGTGATCAGGCCGCCATCGATGGCAACCGCCACCGACATGTCCACGCGGTCATAGAAGAGCGTGGCGGCATCGGTCCAGGAGGCGTTGGCTTCCGGCACCTTCTTGAGGGCCAGCGACGCTGCCTTGATGATGTAGTCGTTGACCGACAGCTTCATCTCGTGACGCTCGTTCAGCTGCTTGCGCAGCTTGAGCAGAGCGTCGATCTCGCAATCCACCGTGAGGTAGAAGTGCGGCACGGTCTGCTTGGACTCGCCCAGACGGCGCGCAATGGTCTTGCGCATGCCGCTGTTTGCGACCTCGTGGTACGGGATCTTGAGCAGATCGGCGAGCGCCTTGGCATCCGGACCGGCAGCGGCCGGCTTGGCAGCCGGAGCAGCGGCGGCCGGCGCCGGAGCGGCAGCAGCCGGTGCAGCAGCAGCCGGGCGGGTCGAGCCCGTCACCTTTTCCACGTCAGCGCGCACGATGCGGCCACGCGGGCCGGAACCGGCAACGCTGGCCAGATCGATACCGGCCTGCTTGGCGATGCGCTTGGCAAGCGGGCTTGCAAACACGCGCTCGCCGGAACGGGCCGGCGCGGCAGCTGCCTGTGCCGGTGCAGCGGCAGCCGCCTCGGCCTTGGCCTTGGCCGGAGCCGGAGCAGCAGCAGCCGGAGCGGCGGCAGCGCCGTCAGCCGGAATGTCGGAGGCGCTTTCGCCCTCTTCCAGGATCCAGCCGATCAGCTCGTTGACCTTCACGGCCTCGGTGCCTTCCGGCACCACGATCTTGCCGAGGATACCCTCATCGACAGCCTCAACTTCCATCGTGGCCTTGTCGGTCTCGATCTCGGCAATAACGGTACCCGGCTCGATCTTGTCGCCTTCCTTCTTGACCCATTTGGCAAGATTGCCTTCGGTCATGGTCGGCGACAGTGCCGGCATGGTGATCTTGATCGCCATATCTCTTTCCCCTCTGGAGGAACTGGGCCGGTTCAGCCGCGGTAGCAGACAGCCTTGGCAGCCTCGACGATGTCATGAGACTGCGGCAGCGCGAGCTTCTCGAGGTTGGCGGCATAGGGCAGCGGCACGTCCTTGGCGGCCACGCGGGCAACCGGGGCGTCGAGATGATCGAAAGCCTGCTCCATAACGCGGGTCGCGATCTCGGAACCGATACCGCTGAAAGCCCAGCCTTCCTCGATCGTCACCAGGCGATTGGTCTTCTTGACCGAGGCCACGATGGTGTCGATGTCGAGCGGGCGGATCGAGCGCAGGTTGATAACCTCCGCCTCGATGCCTTCCTTGGCCAGTTCTTCGGCCGCCTGCATGGCCTTGCCGACCATGATCGAGTAGGCGACGAGGGTCACGTTCTTGCCCTCGCGCTCGATCTTGGCCTTGCCGATCGGCAGCACGAAATCTTCATGGTCGGGCATCTCGAAGCTCTGACCGTAAAGGATTTCGTTTTCCAGGAAGATAACCGGGTTCGGATCGCGGATAGCGGCCTTCAGAAGGCCCTTGGCATCCGCAGCGCTCCACGGGGAGAGCACCTTGAGGCCCGGGATGTGGCCGTACCAGCTGGCATAATCCTGCGAGTGCTGGGCCGCAACGCGGGCAGCCGCGCCGTTCGGGCCGCGGAACACGATCGGGGAGCCGAGCTGGCCGCCGGCCATGTACAGCGTCTTGGCGGCCGAGTTGATGATCTGGTCAATCGCCTGCATGGCGAAGTTGAAGGTCATGAACTCGACAACCGGCTTGAGGCCGGCCATGGACGCACCGACACCGAGGCCGGCAAAGCCCTGCTCGGTGATCGGGGTGTCGATGACGCGCTCGGCACCGAACTCCTGCAAGAGGTTCTGGCTGATCTTGTAGGCGCCCTGATATTCGGCGACTTCCTCGCCCATCAGGAACACGTCCTTGTCGCGGCGCAGCTCTTCGGCCAGAGCCTCGTTGAGCGCTTCGCGGACGGTTGCCGTCTTGGTCTTGGCCCAGTACTTGGTCTCGTCGATATCGGCGACGGTGCCACCAACGATGCGGGGCGAGCCATAATCACCGGCCGGCGCGGAAGAAACCGGGGCAGCGGCAGAAGCAACCGGAGCGGTCGAAACCGCTGCGGGCTCGGCAGCCGGGGCCGGAGCGGCAGCCGGGGCCGGAGCGGCCTTGGCGGCGCCGATATCGGCGTCGCTCTCGCCCTCTTCCAGCAGCACGGCGATGGGGGTGTTCACCGCCACGCCCTCGGTGCCTTCCTCGATGAGGATCTTGCCAATTTTACCTTCGTCGACGGCTTCGACTTCCATCGTCGCCTTGTCGGTTTCGATTTCGGCGATCACGTCGCCGGGGCCCACCTTGTCACCAACCTTCTTGACCCATTTGGCAAGCTTGCCTTCGGTCATCGTCGGGGACAGCGCCGGCATAAGCACTTCGATCGGCATTTAGTCGTCTCCAGTAGCTTCGGTTCGCGAACGGCGCCGGATCAGGCGTCAACCAGCACGTCAGTCCACAGCTCCGATTCATCGGGCTCCGGGCTGGTCTGGGCGAACTCGGCGGCATCAGTGGCGATGGCGCGGATTTCCTTGTCGATTTCCTTCAGCTTCTCTTCCGAGACGCCGGCCTCATTGAGCAGGTCCTTGACGCGCTCGATGGCATCGAACTCGGTACGCATGCGCTCAACCTCGTCCTTGGTCCGGTACTTGGCCGGGTCGGACATGGAGTGGCCGCGATAACGATAGGTTTCCATCTCGAGGATGATCGGGCCGTGGCCGTCGCGCACATAGTCATGCGCCTTTTCGGCAGCAGCGCGCACGGCCAGCACGTCCATGCCGTCCACCTTCTCGCCGGGGATGCCATAGGCCTCGCCACGCTTGAAGAGCTCACCGGCAGCGCCGCGCACCTGGCTGGTGCCCATCGCGTACTTGTTGTTCTCGATCACGTAGATGGCCGGCAGCTTCCACAGCGCCGCCATGTTGAAGCTCTCGTACACCTGGCCCTGGTTGATGGCGCCGTCACCCATGTAAACCTGGGTCACGCCACCGTCCTTGCGGTACTTGTGCGCGAAGGCGAGGCCGGTGCCGATCGGCACCTGGGCGCCGACGATGCCATGGCCGCCGAAGAAACCCTTCTCGCGGCTGAACATGTGCATCGAGCCGCCCTTGCCGCGCGAATAACCGGTCACGCGGCCGGTCAGCTCGGCCATCACGCCCTTGGGATCCATGCCGGTGGCCAGCATGTGGCCATGGTCACGGTAGCTGGTCACAACCGTATCGGTCGGCTTGGCGACGGCCTGCATGCCGACAACGACAGCTTCCTGGCCGATGTAGAGATGGCAGAAACCACCGATGAGGCCCATGCCGTAGAGCTGCCCGGCCTTCTCTTCGAAGCGGCGGATCAGCAGCATCTCACGGTAATAATGCAGGAGCTCGTCAGTGCTCGCCTTCGTCGCCGCCTTCTTGGTGGTGGCGCTCGATTTAGTAGCCAAGGGGGACCTCCCTGCTCGGATCAGCCCGGCGTCCGGCGCTCGAATATCGGCCGGTTCACCATGCGGGCATTTAGGCAGCGGCGCGCATCGCGGCGCGCCACCAGGCGTAACGTCGGCACCTTTGCTAACGCGCGGGCTCGCCCAATTCAAGGCAGTGTGCGCCGCAACATCGCAGAAATCCTAGGCTTCCGACGGAAAATTTCGTGTTTGGATACAATTTTGAATGGGGTGGAATGCCGGGGGTACCAACCCCACCTGTTTATGCCCGTAGCAACCCGTCCCGGCGCAACGCAGCCATGCGCTCAGTGAGGATCTTCCGTCGGCGGAACAACGAGATCTTGCTGCGCCGCAGCAGAGGGCGGGTACATGAGAACGAAATCATTGGGATGCGCCACATTGAGGATGGCGCGCGCCCTTTCGTCGAGCATGTCGGGATCAAGCTGGTCGGGGCGCAGCAGCTCCACCGCATGTTCCAGCTCCGCGCGCCGCGCGGTTTCCTTCGTCAGCACATCATCAGCCTGGGCCACTTCGGCGCGCAGCCGGAGCATCGAGAAGATGCCGCGGTCGCCATTGACCAGATGCGAGCCGAGATAGAACAGCACCACCCCGCAGAAGAGCGGAACGACGCTGGATTTCAGGGTGCGGGTGACAATCGAAGGAATGATCATGAAAGCCATTGGAATCGAGCACAGACTCGCCGTCAAGCCGGCTTGAATCCTGCGCTTCAGAGGCGACTCGAGTGAGTCTTTCCGGCAACAGGGAAGGCCGCGGCGCCCCTTGTTCTGGATCGATCAAAACCGGGCTGAAGAGGGATGCGTGCGCCCCTGTGACGCAGGCCGGAGGCGCGGACAGAAAAAGGGGCAAGGCGCACCGGGCGCCCTGCCCCTTTCTTTTCAGCCTGTCAGGCCGCTATCGCAGATCAGCGACGGCGCAGGATCGAACGGCCGGCATAGATCGCCGCCGTGTCCAGCTCTTCCTCGATACGGATGAGCTGGTTGTACTTGGCAAGACGGTCGGAGCGCGACAGCGAACCGGTCTTGATCTGGCCGCAGTTGGTAGCGACGGAGAGATCGGCAATGGTGCTGTCTTCGGTCTCGCCGGAGCGGTGGGACATGACGGCGGTGTAGGACGCCTTGTGGGCGGTCTCGACGGCATCCAGCGTCTCGGAAAGCGAACCGATCTGGTTCACCTTGATGAGGATGGAGTTGGCCGTGCCCTTGGCAATGCCGTCACGCAGGCGCTTCGGGTTGGTCACGAACAGGTCGTCGCCCACCAGCTGGCACTTGTTGCCGATGGCCGAGGTCAGGGCCTTCCAGCCATCCCAGTCGTCTTCGGCAAGGCCGTCTTCGATGGAGATGATCGGGTAACGGGCGATCAGGTCTTCGTAGTAGCGCACCATCTCGTCCTGGCCGCGCACCACGCCTTCGCCGGCGAAGTTGTACTTGCCGTCCTTGAAGAACTCGGTGGAGGCCGCGTCGAGCGCCAGGAACACGTCCTCGCCCGGGCGGTAACCGGCCTTCTCGATCGCCTTCATGATGATCGAGAGCGCTTCGTCGGACGAATTCAGGTTCGGGGCGAAGCCGCCCTCGTCACCCACATTGGTGCCCTGGCCGGCAGCCTTCAGCAGGCCCTTGAGGGTCTGGAAGATCTCGGAGCCCCAGCGCACGGCCTCGCGGATGCTGTCGGCACCCACCGGCATGATCATGAATTCCTGGATGTCGACCGGGTTGTCGGCATGCGCGCCGCCATTGATGATGTTCATCATCGGAACCGGCAGGGTGCGGGCGAAGGTGCCGCCGATATAGCGGTAGAGCGGCAGGTCGGCTTCCTGGGCGGCAGCCTTGGCAACGGCGAGCGAGACACCGAGGATGGCGTTGGCGCCGAGGCGACCCTTGTTCTCGGTGCCGTCGAGGTCGAGCAGCGCACGGTCGATGGCCAGCTGGTCGAAGGCATCCATGCCGGTGATGCCGTCATAGACTTCCGTGTTCACGGCATCGACAGCCTGCAGCACGCCCTTGCCGCCATAACGGCTCTTGTCGCCGTCGCGCTTCTCGATCGCCTCATGGGCGCCGGTGGAAGCGCCGGACGGCACAGCGGCGCGACCGAAAGCGCCGGTATCGAGGGTGACATCCACCTCGACCGTCGGATTGCCGCGGCTGTCGAGAATTTCGCGGCCCTGGATGTCGATAATTTCGCTCATTGCGCTTCCCTCTTGGATGAAAATGGGTGGCCTTGCCGGCCCCCTTTTGACCCGCCCCTGAAGGCGGCTCGTTGCCTTGCGGTTGCCTTGCCGGCATCCCTTGTCAGCACCGTCTGGCGCGAAAGAAAACGCAAAGGACTGAAACCGGCAACAAAAAACAATCGCAACCGTAAAAAAGAACCTGACTGGTGGCGCTAAGCCTGCTCTTCAAACCCCAGCGCCGCCATTTCCACTCCCCGAAACGGAGCATCCTGCTTCAGGAAAAACTCGTCGAGTTGCGGCGGTGGAACAGCCGTTCCGGCCATCATCGCATGCACTTGTCCGCGATGATGAATGTCATGTGTGAAGATATGCAGCAGCACGTCACTTGCCCGCTCCCGAAAGATACGCCCGCCCGAGCGCAGCAGCAAAACCTCCCGGTCTATCCCGTCCGCCCCCAATGCCTCTGTCGCGGCGACCAGACTCCGGTCCATCGCTGCCTGCCCGGCCCGCAGGGCGGTGAAATCATCGAAGGCACGCCTTTCCGCCTGCCAGTCGGCCAGCAGCTGCGGCGCAAGCCCGCCCGCTATCACCGCATCATGGTAATAGCGGTCGACTTCAAAGATGTGACAGAGCGTCTTGAAGATGCTTGGAAAAAAAGAAGTCCGGCGGGCTTTCACCGCGCCGGACGTCAATTGTCCCACAGCCTCATAGAGGCGGAAGTTGGCAAGGGTGTTGTTGCGGGCAAGAGCCAGAAGCATCGAGTGCGACATGTTGCTCTCCTCCCGCCTGCCCGTGGTGCCTCAGCCGATATCGACAGGATTGGCCTTGGCCAGCTCGTCGAAGGATTTCATCAGTGCCAGCAGTCCCGGCACCCTGGTCAGCGGCACCATATTCGGGCCGTCCGACGGGGCGTTGTCCGGGTCCTCATGGGTTTCCATGAACACGCCGGCCACGCCGATGGCCAGGGCAGCACGGGCCAGCACCGGCACGAACTCGCGCTGACCGCCGCTGGAGGCACCCTGCCCGCCCGGCTGCTGCACCGAGTGGGTGGCGTCGAAAATCACCGGGTGGCCGGTGCGCGCCATGATCGGCAGGCTGCGCATGTCGGAGACCAGCGTGTTGTAGCCGAAAGAAGCGCCGCGCTCGCACAGCATGACCTTGTCATTGCCGGCGTCGGCCACCTTCTTCGCAACATTGGCCATGTCCCATGGCGCGAGGAACTGGCCCTTCTTGATGTTCATGGCCTTGCCGGTGGCGGCAGCCGCCAGCAGCAAATCCGTCTGCCGGCACAGGAAGGCCGGGATCTGGATAACGTCGACCACCTCGCCCACTGCCGCGCACTGGTCGGCGGCGTGAACATCGGTCAGCACCGGGCAGCCGAACTGCTGGCGCACTTCTTCAAGGATCTTGAGGCCCTTTTCCATGCCGACGCCGCGAGCAGCGGTGCCGGAGGTGCGGTTGGCCTTGTCGTAGGAACTCTTGTAGATGAAGCCGATACCCAGCTTCTCGGTCGCTTCCTTGAGTGCGCCCGCCATCATCATCGCATGATCGCGACCCTCGATCTGGCAAGGGCCGGCAATCAGGGTAAACGGCCGGTCATTGGCGATGCTGAGCGAACCGACATTAACCGTGGTGATGGCGGAAGCCATATCTCGAACTACTCCGTTTGAAAAACCGGCGATTCAAGCAGCCGGCCGATCACCGCCTCAAACGAGGCGGGACTGGTCCAGCGCGGCCTTGACGAAGGAAGTGAAAAGCGGATGCGGGTCGAACGGCTTGGACTTCAGCTCCGGATGGAACTGAACGCCCACGAACCAGGGATGGTCCGGATATTCGACGATTTCCGGCAGCACGCCGTCGGGCGACATGCCGGAGAAGCGCAGGCCAGCCTTCTCGAACGCCTCGCGGTAATTGACGTTCACCTCGTAGCGATGACGGTGACGCTCGGAGATCATGTCCTTGCCGTAGATCTCGCGCACCTGCGAGCCCGGCTGCAGCACGCACTCATAGGCCCCGAGGCGCATGGTGCCGCCGAGGTCAGACTTGCCATCGCGGCGCTCCACCCGGTTCCCCTTCGACCATTCGGTCATCAGGCCGACCACCGGATTGTCGCACGGGCCGAACTCGGTCGAGGAAGCGCCTTCAAGGCCGACAAGATTGCGTGCCGCCTCGATAACCGCCATCTGCATGCCGAAGCAGATGCCGAGATAGGGCAGCTTGTTCTCGCGGGCATAACGCGCCGCACGGATCTTGCCTTCGGAGCCACGCACACCGAAGCCGGGGCCGACGAGCAGCGCATTGTACTGGCCGAGCATGCCGGCCAGGTCCTCGGTGCTCTCCACTTCCTCGGCATCGACCCATTCGAGCGACACCTTCACCCGGTTGGCGATGCCGCCATGGTTGAGGGCTTCGATAATCGACTTGTAGGCATCCGGCAGCGAGACATACTTGCCGACGAAACCGACGCGCACGGTGCCTTCCGGCTCACGCACGCGCTGGGCAATCTCTTCCCAAAGGCTAAGGTCCGGCTCGCTCTCGTACGGCAGGCCGAAATAGGACAGCACTTCGCGGTCCAGACCCTCATTGTGGTAGCTGATCGGCACGCGGTAGATGGTGTCGACATCCAGACCGGCGATGACGCGCGACGGCTTGACGTTGCAGAACTGCGCGATCTTGCGACGTTCGCCTTCGGGAATATCGCGGTCGGCACGGCACAGCAGGATGTCCGGCTGGATACCGACGGAAAGCAGCTCCTTGACGGAGTGCTGGGTCGGCTTGGTCTTGAGTTCGCCGGCGGTCGGGATATAGGGCAGCAGCGTACAATGCATGAAGAGGCTGCGGGCAGCCCCCACCTCATTACGGAACTGGCGGATGGCCTCGAGGAACGGCAGGCTCTCGATGTCGCCAACCGTGCCGCCGATCTCGCACAGCATGAAATCTTCTTCACCGGCGTAGGAGCCGATGAATTCCTTGATCATGTCGGTGACGTGCGGGATGACCTGTACGGTCGCGCCCAGATAGTCGCCGCGGCGCTCCTTGGCCAGAACCTCGGAATAGATGCGGCCCGTGGTCACATTGTCGCCCTGGCGGGCGGCAACGCCGGTAAAGCGCTCATAGTGGCCGAGGTCGAGATCGGTTTCCGCGCCGTCATCCGTCACGAACACTTCGCCGTGCTGGATCGGGCTCATCGTGCCCGGATCGACGTTCAGGTACGGGTCAAGCTTGCGCAGACGCACCTTGTAGCCGCGTGCCTGAAGGCACGCTCCAAGTGCGGCCGATGCCAGCCCCTTGCCGAGCGAGGAAACCACGCCACCGGTGATGAAGATGAATTTGGTATCTTTGCTCGCCATGGATCGTCGTCTTCCGCCGTTCCAAACAACAAAACGAACCCCGGACCTTACTGCCCGGGATCAAACATGACAGAGCCCTCGGGCGAGATCGCCGTTACCGTATCTCGCCCGGGGCCTGAACTTACCAGAACCGACTAGGGTTACTGCGAAAGCGGCACTGCCGGAGCGCCGGACGCCGGAGCGGCCGGTTCACCCGTCGCCGGAGCGGCACTACCGTCGGCCGGCACCGCAGGGGCGCTCGCTGCCGGGGCGGGAATACCGTCCACAATGGAACCGGAGCCGCTGGTGCGGTGACCCGCCAGCAGCGCCAGAACAACACTGGTGATCATGAAGGCACCGGCCAGAATGGCCGTGGTACGCGTCAGCAGGTTGGCCTGCCCGCGTGCAGACATGAAACCGCCGGCACCGCCGCCACCGCCCATGCCGAGAGCACCGCCCTCGCTGCGCTGAAGCAGCACGACGCCAACCAGGGCCAGCGCAAGAAGAAGATGGATGATCAGAACAACTTGAGTCATGGCCCAAACCAGAAAATGCCAAGGAGGCAGCGCGCGAATGACCGGTCAGACCGCAGCGCGCCACCTCCTCGCCGGATTAATTGAGGCACTACATAACGCCCCCTGACCACAAATTCCAGTACCCTTGATACTGGATATTGTCAGGTCAGGCATTCCGGGCATCAAACGGCGGCGGCAATTCCCCAGAAATCATCGGCCTTGAGGCTCGCACCGCCGACCAGAGCGCCGTCGACATTGGCAACAGCCATCAGCTCGGCAGCGTTGGACGGCTTGACCGAACCGCCATAGAGAACGCGCGTTGCGGCCGGGTTGTCGACCTTGCCGGCCAGCTCCTTGCGGATATGGGCATGCACCTCGGCAACGTCCGCCGCGGTCGGCGTGCGGCCGGTGCCGATGGCCCAGACCGGCTCATAGGCGATCACGGTGTTGGCAGAGGTGGCACCCGCCGGGATGGAGCCCGCGAGCTGGGTCGAGCAGACAGCAAGCGTCTTGCCGGCATCGCGCTCGGCTTCGGTCTCGCCGATGCAGATCACGGCGACAAGGCCATGGCGCCAGGCGGCTTCGGCCTTGGCGGCGACTTCGGCGTCGGTTTCCTTGTGATCGGTGCGGCGCTCGGAATGGCCGACCAGCACAAAGCCGGCGCCCAGATCCTTCAGCATCGCCGCGCTGGTATCGCCGGTATGTGCGCCCTTGTCATGCGCGCTGCAATCCTGACCGCCCACGGCAAGCGCCGTACCGGCCAGCGCATCGGCCACCGGCGCCACCAGCGTGGCCGGCGGGCAGACCAGCATATCGAATCCGGCCGGCGAAGCCGCCTTCAGGCGCGCTGCCAGTTCGCTGGCGAGCGCCACACCCTCGGCGCGGGTCATGTTCATCTTCCAGTTACCGGCGATAAGCTTGCGCGACATGCTGTCATGTCCCCTGTCTTGAGCCTGAAAAAGCCTCACTATGAGGTCCGGGCACGGGGTTTATCAGTCATGGCCTCCAATTTCCAGCGCCACGGCGTGTTGCCGCGCCCCGAAGCTGCCGATATGATGCCCGCCACCTTTCGGGGCACCCGTTTCGATTTTTGACGAAAAATCAATGATCTGGCCGGGATTTCGCCCCCCACTAAACAAGCCGGGACGCCACCGCGACATGTTGATAGCCATCCGATCGAAGGCCACTTCCTGGATCATCAAGGGCCTTTTTGTCCTCATCGTCGCCAGTTTCGCGGTCTGGGGCATCGGTGATGTGTTCCGCAACCGCGGCACCGGCGACCAGATCGTGGCCAAGATTGGCGATCACGAGATCAAGCTGCCGGAATATAACACGCAGCTGAATTTCGAGCTGCGCCGTGTCAGCGCCGCGCTGGGGCAGAACATCTCCCTCGATCAGGCCAAGGCCTTCGGCATTCTCGACAGCACGCTGGAGCGGCTGGTCAACGAGCAGCTGTTCGAACAGGCAGCCAAGCAGCTTGGCCTTTCCGCCGGCACCGACCTGCTGCGCCAGCGCATCGCCGCCTCGCCGGAATTCAAGGGCGCCGACGGCAATTTCGACGCCAACGCCTTCCGCATGCGTCTCAATCAGGCGCAGCTCACCGAAGCCCAGTATATCGACATGCTGAAGGCTGACGTGGTGCGCAGCCAGGTGGCCGGCGCGGTCGCCAATGGCGCTGCCGTCAGCAAGACGCAGGCAGAGCTGATCTATACCTATCGCAACGAGGCCCGCCTCGCCTCCGGCCTCTTCATTCCCGACGATGCCGTTACCGTCGGCGAACAGCCGGATGATGCCGCGCTCAAGGCTTTCTACGACGCCAATCAGGCGAACTACATGGCGCCGGAATACCGCCACCTGACCGTGGCCGCGCTTTCCGCCGACAAGATTGCCGAAGGCATCAAGATCGACGACCAGACGATCGAGGATGAGTACAAGGCACGCGAGAGCGAATACACAACCGACGAGACGCGCAGCATCTCCCAGGCCATCGTTCAGGACGAGGCCGCGGCCAGGAAGCTGGCGGAAACCGCCCGCAGCAATGGCGGCGACCTCAAGGCCGCTGCAGAAGCTGCCGGTGCGCCGGATGCCGTCATCAGCGATGCCGACGATCTGAGCCAGGACGGTTTCCCGGCAGAGCTCGCCGACACCATCTTCAAGCTGCCCGCCGCCGGGATCAGCGATCCGGTGCACAGTGCCTTTGGCTGGCACGTGATCGCCCTGCGCAAGATCACCCCGAGTGCCGTCAAGCCGCTGGCCGAGGTCAAGGATGCCCTTGCCAGGGAACTGGCGCACGAAAAGGCGTCTGACGAACTCGGCACCATGATCCAGCATATGCAGGACGACATTGCCGGCGGCTCCAGCCTGGAAGACGCCGCCAAGACCGCCGGTGCCGAGATCATCACAGTTACCGCCGACAGCAAGGGCGACGACAAGTCCGGCAAGCCGGTTCAGGGCCTCACCGATGCCCAGACCGTCATTCCGGCGCTCTTTGCCGTCGATAACGGCCAGGTCAGCGACGTGATCGATGCCGGGGGCAACTCGCTCTATCTCGGCCGCGTCGACAGCATCGACCCGTCGGCAGCCCGCCCGCTGGAAGAAGTGCACGAGCAGGTGCTGGCCGACTGGCGCAAGGACGAGCAGCAGAAGCGCTCCCGCTCGCTCGCCCAGCAGGTGGCCGACAAGATGCGCGACGGCGCTTCCGCTTCGGCCACCGCGGCCGAACAGAACCGCGATGTCGTGACCTTCGGCCCGGTCAAGCGCGATGGTCAGCTGGCCGACGCCCCGGCTGATGCCAGCAAGCAGAAGGCCCCGTCTATGGCGGTTGTCGCCGCGATGTTCGCCGCCAAACAGGGCGACGTCGCGGTGATCAATGCCGACGGCGGCTCCTATGTCTTCAAGCTGGACGAGATCAAGGCTGCCGACCCCAAGGCTGCCGGCGATGCCGTCGAGGCGCTGCGCAAGGACCTTGCCGGCCCGCTCGGCAATGATCTGGTGACCGAAATGAGTGCCGCCCTGCGCCGGACCATCGGCGTGACGGTCAACCATCAGGTCATCGACAGCTTCTACTCCTCCCCCACCCAGTAACCCCCGCACCCCAAACACCAACCACGGATATCACGGTCATGAACGCGGCCCTGCCGATCTTCCCCGACTTCGCAAGCTTTTCTCGCAGCTACGACGCCGGAAAGAAGCAGCTGGTCTGGTGCCGTCAGATCGCGGATACCGATACGCCGGTCAGCGCCATGCTCAAGCTGGGCGCTGACCGGCCCTTCAACTTTTTGTTTGAATCCGTTGAAGGCGGTACGACGCGGGGCCGGTATTCCTTCATCACCATGGAGCCAGAGCTGATCTGGCGCTGCCAGCGCGGCGTGGCCGAGATCAACCATGATCCCGCCGGCACGCCCGATGGCTTCGTAAAAGAGACGGCGCCCGCCTTCGAAAGCCTGCGTGCCCTCATCGCTGAAAGCCGCCTCGACCTGCCGGAAGGCGCGCCGCCGATGGCAACCGGCCTGTTCGGTTACCTCGGTTACGACATGGTGCGGCTGATGGAGCCCACCGTGCCGGACAGCAAGCCCGATGTGCTGCATGTGCCGGATGCCATTCTGGTGCGCCCGCGCGTCGTCGCCGTCTTCGACCGGCTGGAAGATGTGGTGACGCTCTTCTCCGTCGTGCGCCCGAAGCCGGGTATCAGCGCCGAAGCTGCCTATGAAGCGACCACGTCCCATCTGGCCAGCGTCGCCGCCACCCTCGGCGGTCCGTTGCCGGAGGAAGCCCGTTTTGACGGCCCGCTGCCGGAAAGCCTGCCCGAGCCGGTTTCCGACTGCGGGGCGGAAGCCTACATGGACATGGTTCGGCGCTGCGTCGAGTACATCAAGGCGGGCGATGCCTTCCAGATCGTGCCGTCCCAGCGTTTTTCCATTCCCTTCCCGCTGCCGCCCTTCTCGCTCTATCGCAGCCTGCGCCGCCTCAACCCGTCGCCCTTCCTCATCCATCTCAATTTCGGCGATTTCTCCATCGTCGGATCGAGCCCGGAGATCCTTGTTCGCCTGCGCGGCGGCAAGGTGACCATCCGCCCGCTCGCCGGTACCCGTCCGCGCGGCGCAACGGTGGAAGAGGACAAGGCGCTGGAACGCGACCTCCTGGCCGACCCCAAGGAGCTGGCGGAACATCTCATGCTGCTGGACCTCGGGCGCAACGATGTTGGCCGTGTTGCTGAGATCGGCAGCGTCAAGGTCCCGGCCCAGTTCGAGGTCGAGCGCTATCGTTATGTGATGCACATCTCCTCGACCGTCGAAGGCAAGATCAAGGCCGGTGAGGATGCCCTCTCCGCGCTGGCGGCAGGCTTTCCGGCGGGCACGCTCTCCGGCGCGCCCAAGGTCCGCGCCATGCAGATCATCGACGAGGTCGAGACCAGCCGTCGTGGTGTTTACGCCGGTGCCATCGGCTATTTCGGTGCCAATGGCGACCTCGATACCTGCATCTGCCTGCGCACTGCACTGGTCAAGGATGGCACGCTCTACGCCCAGGCCGGCGCCGGCGTGGTGGCGGACAGCGTGCCGGAAACCGAAGAGCAGGAGACCCGCGACAAGGCCCGTGCCCTCTTCCGCGCCGCGGACGAAGCACTGAAGCTCGCCCGTGCGCCTTACGAGGGCAACCTCGCCTGATCGCGTGGCGCCTGCGCTTTACGCAAAAAGAAAGGGGCACCCGCAGGTGCCCCTTTTTGTTTCTGCCGTCTTCTGGCGACGCTCAGCCGCCTCGCTGTTTCGCGCTCACTTCGCTCAGTTGGGCCGGCTGGTGAGACCGCATCTGGACGATTACCGAGGCCGGTACCAGTTCGAATCCCTTGCCCTTGAGCGTCGGCAGCCAGGCCTCCAGCGCCTCGCGCGTCACATCATGCGGATGGCCGATGGCGATGGCACTGCCATATTTGCGCGCCACCCGCTCGATGATGGCAAGCTGGCCCTCCACCTTGGCCGGGCTCATATCGTCATCGATGAAGACGTCACGCTCCGCGAACATCATGCCTATGCGCTCGGCCACCTTGCGGCCGACGGAATTGCCGATCGTCTTTGAATCGATGAAGAACAGGCCGCGCCGGGCCACCTCCTCCAGCACCGGCGCCATGTGCGCGCTATCGGCCGTAAAGCGGCTGCCCATATGGTTGTTGACGCCGACATAACCCGAAAAGGCATCCAGATTTGCCAGCAGCTTTTCGTGCAGGACCTGCGGCGAAAGGCTGACCGTGAGCGCATTCGGGCCGGGGTTCGCCGGCCCCAGCGGCTGGGTCGGCAGATGCAGCATGATCTCGTGCCCATTGGCGGCGGCACTGCGCGTCTGGTCGCTGACCCGTGTGGCATAGGGCAGATAGGAAAGAGTAAGCGGCCAGTGCAGCGCCGCCATCAGCTGCGAGCGTTTATAGTCGACGCCCATATCGTCGATGATGACGGCAATGCGCGGATGCGCGCCTGGCGGCAGCGGCGGCAGGTGGTTTGCCGCCGGCGGTTCGGTGACCGCAAGGCCGGGGGCCAGTTTTTCTTCCATCTCAGGCTCGGCCGCTCCGTTCGCTTCAGCCTGAGCCGAGGCGAGCGCGGTAGGCGCAGGCGCCGCCGTGCCGGTTGTGGTAACTGGCGCCACGGGCGGAGCAGAGGCCGGCAGGGCCGACATCTGCGGCGCTTCGGGAACCACAAAAGTTGCGCCGGTCGCCTCGGCGCCCTCTTCACCGCCGGAGGCCATCATGCCCGCAACGCTGCCAGAGGGCGGCGCCGGATCTGCTTCGGGTGCTGCCGCAGCCTGCGGCTGGCTGGCGGAAGACCCGGCCATATCGGCAGGTTCAGGCTGGTGCGGGCCGATCAGCGCGGCCGCAGCCCCCAGCGCCGCACCGACGATGAGCGCGATGATGGCGCCATGCCAGTGCCGGAACCGGCGCAGACCTTTTTCTTTTCCGGACTTGCTGACCATGTGCTCTTTAACCCTGCCTTGCACCGCACCTTCTGGCGCGGCCGTGCACCTGATGGAAAATAACCGGAAAATCGCCGGAAAGCGCGGCTGTCATGCGCGCTTTCCTGTTCCAGCGTCAAGGCTTCTGGTCAAAGCTGGAACACGGCGTTAACCTGCGCTCCCTCACAAATCGCCTTAACGAAGAAATGGCGCCTATCCATGTTGTTGCTCATCGATAACTACGACAGCTTCACCTACAACCTCGTCCAGTTTTTTGGCGATCTCGGGGCCTGGTGTGATGTCTGGCGTAACGATGCGCTCACGGTGGATGAGGCCATCGCCAAGCAGCCGGCCGGCATCGTCATCTCGCCGGGCCCGTGCGACCCCGACCGGGCCGGAATCTGCCTCGATCTCATCAAGGCGGCGGCAGAGCGCAAGATCCCGGTTTTCGGCGTCTGCCTTGGCATGCAGGCCATCGGCCAGGCCTTCGGCGGCAAGGTCGTGCGCGCTCCGGCACCGATGCATGGCAAGCTGAGCCCGATCCACCACGCCCAGTCCTCCGTCTTTGCCGGCCTGCCTTCGCCGCTCACGGCCACGCGTTACCATTCGCTGGCTGTCGAGCCCGAAACCCTGCCGGATTGCCTTGAGGTGACCGCCTGGACGGAAGACGGCGTCATCATGGGGCTCGCCCACAAGGAACTGCCGATCCATTCCGTCCAGTTCCACCCCGAGAGCATCCGTACCGAACATGGCCATGCCATGCTCAAGAACTTCCTTGGCATCTTCAACCAGCAAAAGACGGCAGCAGCATGAGCGGCGAATTCGAGGCACTGAAACCCATCATCGCCCAGGTTGCTACCGGCTCTCCCCTTGATCAGACCCAGGCTGCCACCGCCTTCGACATCATGATGTCGGGCGGTGCCAGTCCGGCGCAGATGGGCGGGCTGCTGATGGCCATGCGTGTGCGCGGCGAAACCGTTGACGAGATCACCGGCGCGGCCAAGGCCATGCGGGCCAAGGCGCTGTCGATCATCGCACCGGAAGGGGCAATCGACACCTGCGGTACCGGCGGCGATGCCAAGGGCACCTACAACATCTCGACCGCCGTCAGCTTTGTCTGCGCCGCGGCGGGCGTTCCTGTCGCCAAACACGGTAACCGGGCGCTCAGCTCCAAATCCGGCGCATCCGATGTACTGGGTGCCCTCGGCGTCAATATGGACTGCGACGTGTCGCAGCTTGAAGCGGCACTACGTGATGTCGGCATCTGTTTCCTGCTCGCGCCCAAACATCACGCCGCCATGCGCCATGTGATGCCGGTGCGTGTCGACCTTGCCACCCGCACCATCTTCAACGTGCTGGGCCCACTCTCCAACCCCGCTGGCGCCCGCCGGCAGTTGCTTGGGGTGTATTCGGCGAACCTGGTGGAGCCTCTTGCCCAGGTGCTGAACCTGCTGGGCAGCGAGGCCGCATGGGTCGTTCATGGCAGCGACGGGCTTGACGAGCTCACCACTACCGGTCCGAGCCAGGTGGCCGAACTCAAGGACGGCTTCATCCGCAGCTTCACCGTGACGCCCGAGGAAGCCGGCCTTTCCCGCGCTGAACCGGCTGACATCAAGGGCGGTACGCCTGCTGAAAACGCCATTGCCCTGCGGGCCCTGCTGGACGGCGCCCCCGGTGCCTATCGCGACATTGTGCTGCTTAACAGCGCTGCTGCACTGATCGTTTCCGAAAAGGTGTCCTCGCTGAAGGAGGGTGCCGAGCTTGCGGCGAGCCTCATCGACAGCGGGGCCGCCCGTGCCAAGCTGGAGCGGTTCGTGGCCTACACCAACGGAGTTGTTGCAGCATGAGTGACACCCTCGTTCGCATCTGCGACGACAAGCGCGACCATATCGCCCGCCGCAAAGCGGTGGTGTCGCTTGCCGATCTGGAGGCTGCCGCCCGTGCAGCCTCCGCCCCGCGCGGCTTCATCAAGGCGCTGGAGACCCATGTGGCCGCCGGCCGCTTCGGTCTTATCGCCGAGATCAAGAAGGCCTCGCCCAGCAAGGGTCTGATCCGGCCGGATTTCGATCCGCCCGCCCTCGCCCGCGCCTATGAGGCCGGCGGCGCCACCTGCCTTTCGGTGCTGACGGACGAGCCCTGGTTCCAGGGCAAGGACGAGTATCTGGTGGCCGCTCGCTCGGCGGTCGGCCTGCCTGCCCTGCGCAAGGATTTCATGCTCGACACCTATCAGGTGGCCGAGGCGCGTGCGCTGGGCGCCGACTGCATTCTCATCATCATGGCGGCCCTGGAAGACACCCAGGCCGCCGAGCTTGAGGCCGCCGCCCAGGGTTGGGGCATGGATGTGCTGGTTGAAGTGCATGACGGCGTGGAACTCGACCGGGCGCTCAAGGTGCTGAAGAGCCGGCTGCTGGGCGTTAACAACCGCAACCTCAAGACACTTGCCGTCGATATCGCGACGACGGAAGAGCTGGCTTCCCGCGTCAGCGCGGACAAGCTGCTCGTCTCTGAAAGCGGGCTTTATACGACGGCCGATCTGCAGCGCATGTCCCGTGCCGGTGCTTCCTGCTTCCTCGTCGGTGAAAGCCTCATGCGACAGAACGATGTGACCGCCGCCACCCGCGCCCTGCTGGGGCTGGAGGCCGCGGCGTGAGCGATAACAGGCTTACGCATTTTGACGACAGCGGCGCGGCACAGATGGTCGATGTGTCGGAGAAAGAGATCACCGCGCGGACGGCAACCGCCTCCGCGCGGGTGCTCATGCTGCCCGAAACCCTTGCCCGCATCGTCGCCGGCGATATCGAGAAGGGCGACGTGTTCCAGGTCGCCCGCCTTGCCGGTATCATGGCCGCCAAGAAGACTGCCGACCTTATCCCGCTCTGCCATCCCCTCGCCCTCAGCGCGGTGAATATGGAGCTGGAAGGTGTTGCGGCGGAAAGTGCGGTGCATATCACCGCAACCGTGCGTCTCAAGGGCCGTACCGGCGTGGAGATGGAAGCACTGACGGCTGTCTCCGTTGCGGCGCTCACGCTTTACGACATGTGCAAGGCGATTGATCGCGGCATGCAGATCACTGACATCCGCCTTGAGCACAAGGATGGCGGACGTTCCGGCGAGTATCGGCGATGATCCCGGTTGCCGAGGCGCGCGAGCGTATTCTCTCGGCACTGTCGCCAACAGGCCCTGAAACCGTAGATTTACTCTCCGCTGCGGGCCGCATTACCGCCGTGTCGGTGACAGCGCGACGGGATCAGCCGCCGCTCGCCGTCTCCGCCATGGATGGATATGCCGCGCGGGGCGAAGACGCCTCGCCGGTCGGAGCCCGCCTGGAGGTGATTGGTGCCGTTCCGGCCGGTCAACAATTTGCCGGAACGGTTGGTCCCGGCCAGTGTGTGCGCATCTTCACCGGTGCACCGCTGCCTGCTGGCGCCGATACCGTCATCCTGCAGGAAAATGTGACGGCTGAAGGCAGCAACATCCGTCTGGAGCACGAAACCCGCCCGGGTCGCCATGTGCGGCAGGCAGGCCTTGATTTCACCGCCGGCGACCCGTTGATCCCGGCAGGCCGGCGCCTTACCGCCCGTGATATCGGCCTTCTCGCCGCGATGAACGTGCCCTGGGTGAGCGTCCATCGCCGGCCCCGCATCGCCATCATCGCTACCGGCGATGAAATCGCCCTGCCGGGTGAACCGCTGCAGCCCGCCGGCATCACCAGTTCCAATTCCTTTGCCCTGGCAGCCGCCATCACCGGCTGGGGCGGACTTGCCGACCTGCACCCCATTGTCCGCGATGAGCCGGAGGCACTGGCCGCCGCCTTTGGCGCCGCCCGCAATGCCGACCTCATCCTGACCAGTGGCGGCGCCTCCGTCGGCGAGCATGATCATGTACGCGAGGTTGCCGGCGACAGCGGCATGGAACTCGACTTCTGGCGCATCGCCATGCGACCGGGAAAACCGCTGCTATTCGGCCGCCTCGCCCGCACGCCGTTGCTGGGATTGCCCGGCAATCCTGTGTCCGCGCTGGTATGCGCGTTGCTCTTCCTGAAGCCGGCGATCGCCCGCCTGTGCGGAGAGAGCGCCTCCGGCCTGTTGCCCACCTTCCCGGCCCGCCTTGCCGCACCGCTCGCGGCCAATGACGGGCGGGAGGACTATTTGCGCGCCCGGCTTGAACCGGCGACCGGTGCGGATAGCCTGCCCTCGGTCACCGCTGGCACGGCTCAGGACAGTTCCATGCTGAGCGTTTTGGCGGGCGCCGATTGCCTGATCCGCCGTCCGCCCCATGCCCTGGCGGCGCAGGCCGGCGACATCGTCGAGTGCCTCGCCTTCGATCACGGCTTCTAGATGCCAGCCTCCCCGGGCCCCGTCTCTTCTGTAAGCATCCGGCAGGAAGATCCCGACCAGGCGGAGATCACGGCAATGCTGGCACGCGGGGAAGAACATTCCGCGAGCCTCTATCCCGCAGAAAGTAACCATCACCTCGCGCTCGAAGCCCTGCGACAGCCCGGGGTGCGCTTCCTGGTCGCCCGCGATCCGGATGGCCGGGCACTGGCCACCGGTGCCATTGTGCTTCACGGCGAATGGGCAGAAATCAAGCGCATGTGGGTGGAAGAAGACGCACGAGGCCGGGGCCTCTCCCGACTGATGCTGGATGCGCTGATGGAAAAGGGTCAGTCCGAAGGTGTCCGGGTTCTAAGGCTTGAAACCGGCGTCCACAGCCACGCCGCCCTTGCCCTTTACGAGCGCGCCGGGTTCCAGCGCCGGGAGCCCTTCGCCGATTATCGGCCTGATCCGCTCAGCGTATTCATGGAGCGGATACTCTGACAGTCGAGGCGTCGCGCAACGGCCCCCGGAGCGCTCCTTCGTAATATTCAACGACGACATTTCTGGCCGATCCCCGAGGGAATATTTGCTCCCAGCGTTGACAGCCAATGAGAACCAAATTAGAACATCGTTAGTGTTTTGCATTTGTTCCCCTGCCTGTTGCCGGTTTGGCGGTGGCCGGGATCAACCATAGAGCCACCCTGCCTGAAGGAGGTTTCCCCTTATGCTCACCCGCAAGCAGCACGAGTTGTTGATGTTCATCCATCAGCGCTTGGGGGAGTCGGGGGTATCGCCCTCCTTCGACGAAATGAAGGAAGCGCTCAATCTCAAATCCAAGTCGGGTATCCACCGGCTGATTACCGGACTTGAAGAGCGCGGATTTATCCGCCGCCTGCCGCACAAGGCCCGGGCGCTGGAAGTCATGCGCCTGCCGGAAGCCGGCGGTCGTGGCGCCGCTCCCGTTACAGCAGCCACTCAGGTTGCTGCCTCTGCAGCGCCGGCTCCCGCGGCAGCCAGCAATGTGGTCAACCTGACCCGGCCGGCACCGCGAGCCAATGATGCGACCTCCATCCCCCTCCTCGGCAAGATTGCGGCCGGTACGCCCATCGACGCGCTCAGCGAAGGCGGCGCCATGCTCGACCTGCCGCCAGGCCTCATCGGCGGCGGCGAACATTACGCGCTGGAGGTGGAAGGCGATTCCATGATCGAGGAAGGCATCCTCGACGGCGATACCATTCTCGTGCAGCGCTGTGACCGCGCCGACAGCGGCGCCATTGTCGTGGCCCTGGTCGATCGCGAGGTAGCGACGCTCAAGCGTCTGCGCCGTGATGGCCGCAATGTGGCGCTGGAGCCTGCCAACAGCGCCTATCGCACCCAGATTTACAGCCCCGAGCGCGTCACCATCCAGGGCCGTCTCGTCGGCCTGCTGCGGCGTTACTGATCTCCGGCCCAGCCGGTATCATCAAACCTTCTGTCATCATCGTCCCCGGCAGCATCCTCTTCGGCCGCTGCCGGGGTTTTATTTTCAGAACCCGCGGGCTCCCGATCCCACAGGCGTCGCCGCCCATACGGAAACACCTGCCGGATGAACCAGCCTTCGGACCCTGCGTAAAAAACCGTGGTTCCACTAACCAGAAATTCGGCATGCCCCCTGTTTCCCTGCGCACGGCACGCGGGTGGCAGATAGAGGCCGGGCGCGACCAGCAGAGCGCCGCCCTGCCCGCACTCTTCAGGCAAGGCATCGGCAGTCTTGATAAGGCTGAGCCACAGGCCATCCCGGTCGAGCGAACAGCCGAGGCCATCGCAAGCGATCCCGGTAACGCTCCGGCGCAATCCGGAACTCAGCAGGCCTGCTTCCCCTTGCCCGAAACGCTGCGACCAACGGCTGCCGACATAGGAGTTGCGGCGTACGCCGGAGAGCCAGAGCATACCGTCCGGATCACGATAGGCAAAAGCAAGGCGGCCGTTATCGCCGGTCGCGGCGATCAGCACCGGTTGCGGCTGCCAGAACAAGGACAAAAGCCCCGCAAGGGCGAGAGGTGCCCCGAGCCATCGCCAGCGCCGCGTCCAGATCAGCAGCCAGAGGCCGGACAGCACGGCGACGGCAAAGCCTGCCGTTGAGGGAGCCGGCACCATCAAGGCCGCCGCCGGCCAGCCTGCGACCCAGTGGGCCAGCGCGAGCAAGAGATCGATCCCCTGACCGGCAAGCCACCAGACCGGATAACTCGCCCCTACCGGCTCCAGTATCAGGGCCAGCAGGCCGAGTGGCATGATGATGAGCTCAAAGAGCGGCACGCCGATGAGATTGGCAAGGAAACCCCAGCTGACGAACTGGTTGAAGCTGTAGAGTGAAAAGGGAAGCGTTGCCGCCGTCGCCACCAGGCTGACCAGCCCCAGCATGATAACGGCCGCGAGCGCTCCCGTTATCCAGCCGAGTTGCTCCGCCCAGCCCGGACGCCAGCCTTTCAGCGCTTCTGCAAAGGCAATGAGTGCGGCGACAGCGGCAAACGACATCTGGAATCCCACCTCGCCAACACTTTCCGGCGCGAACAGCAGCTGCAGCGTCGCTGCGGTTGCCACCACGCGCATGGAAAACGGGTCGCGCTCCGCCAGCATCGCGATCAGCATCACCAACGCCATCAGGAAGGAGCGCACCGCCGGTAGCGGCGCATCCACCAGCAGCAGAAAGCCGAACGAGACGCCGCAGGAAACGAAGGCAGCCACCTTCTTGGCCGGCAGGCGCAGGGTTATGGCCGGGATCAGTGCCAGCCCGCCCCGCACGACCATAAACACGGCAGCGATGACGAGCGACATATGAAGGCCGGAGATCGAGAGAAGATGGGCAAGCCCGGATGCCCGGATGGCCTCAAGATCCGCTTCGGGCAGACTGCTGCGTTCCCCCAGCAAGGCACTTGCAGCAACGCCGGCAGCAGCAGGTGACATGGCGGCCTTGAGGTGCACGTCGATAGCGGAGACGATCCGCCGCTGCAGATCGCGCAAATCCGTTTGCCAGCCTGCCCCGTCCTCTCCCAACACCTCCACACCGGGCAACGCCCGGCCGACGGCACCGATGCCCTGAAACCATGCCCTGCGGGCAAAGCTGTAGTCACCGGGCAACACCGCCTCGCCGGGCGGCGCCAGAAAGGCGCGCAAGGCTACCCGTAGCCCGGGGCGCAAATTCTCCCCTTCGCGCGGCGTTCCGGGCAGCAGAAGCGATATTCTTGCGGGAGTTTGCCCGGCCGTCAGGTGCTCGATAACCGTGGCTGTCAGAACAAGTCGGCGTCCACCTTCGGCCGGTCGTACATCGGCGAGCACGCCTTCCACCCGAACATAATTCATCGCCTCTGCGAGCCGGGGCGCTGCCAGCAGCGTGGCGCGCAAGCCGCAAAGACCAAAGCCACCGCCGAAAAGCAGGGCCATGGCGAGCCCGAAAAGGACAAAAGTCCGGCTGCCGCCGGCCGGCATGAAGCGCAGGCTCAGGAAAAGCCCGCAGAGCAGAGTAAGGGCCGCGATGGAAACCAGCAGCCATTGCAGCGCCGTCGGTTCAACCGGAAGTCCGAGATAGGTCGCTGCGCCCCAGCCGAGAAAAACCGGCGTCCACAAGATGAGCCGCTCACGCTCCCCCTGAAACAGCCGTCCGGCGGAAAGAGCCAATAGACGAAGCCGTATGCCGGGCCATCGGCCGCGCAGGGAAAAGGTCGGGAACTCGCGTGGCCTCAGGCTGGACACCTTCCCTTTTCTCCTTCGCCGGCCAGGCCTGCTGCCGGCGAAAAGTCCTAGCAGGCGCATTTAAAGGCCGGGCATTTCCTCGCACCCGTCATGTTCCTTTGGTCTGGCACGGAGGCTGTGCTAAACCGGCCGCCAGCCGGCATTTCCAAACGCCGCCGAGATGCCAAAATTAATGGCTCGCCAAAGCCTTTGCGAGAAAAACATGACCGTCGTCACCCGTTTTGCGCCATCGCCCACCGGTTACCTGCATATCGGCGGCGCGCGCACCGCGCTCTTCAACTGGCTCTATGCCCGCCACACCGGCGGCAAGTTCCTTCTGCGCATTGAGGACACTGATCGCGCGCGCTCCACGGAAGATGCCGTGCGCGCCATCCTCGAGGGACTGAAGTGGCTGGAACTTGACTGGGATGGCGATGCCGTCTCGCAGTTCGAGCGCAAGGACCGCCACGCCGAAGTCGCGCGCCAGATGCTCGAGATGGGCCGTGCCTACTATTGCTACTGCACGCCGGAAGAGCTGGAAGAGATGCGCGCCCGGGCCAAGGCTGAAGGCCGCCCCGTCGGCTATGATGGTCGCTGGCGTGACCGCGATCCCGCCGAGGCACCGGCCGGCGTCAAGCCCGTCATCCGCCTCAAGGCACCGCTCACCGGCGAGAGCGTGATTCACGATCTCGTCCAGGGTGAGGTCAAGGTCGATAACCGCCAGCTCGACGACATGATCCTGCTGCGCAGCGACGGCACGCCGACCTACATGCTGGCCGTGGTGGTTGACGACCATGATGCCGGCGTCACCCATGTCATCCGCGGCGATGACCATCTCAACAACGCGTTCCGCCAGCGCCAGATTTATGAGGCGATGGGCTGGGACGTACCGCAGTACGCGCATATCCCGCTCATCCACGGCCCGGACGGCGCCAAGCTCTCCAAACGCCATGGCGCGCTCGGCATCGAAGCTTACCGTGACATGGGCTACCTGCCGGCTGCCATGCGCAACTACCTGCTGCGCCTCGGCTGGGGTCACGGCGATACCGACATCATCTCCACCGAAGACGCCATCAAGCTCTTCGACGTCTCCGGCATCGGCCGGTCGCCGGCCCGGATGGATTTCACCAAGCTTGACCATGTCAGCGGCATCTATATCCGCCAGGCTGCGGACAAGGAGCTGGCCGGCCATATCATGAGCCGTGTCGAGACCGAGGTAGGTACCAAGCTGACGCTGGCACAGCGCGACCTGCTGGAAGCCGCCATGCCCGGCCTCAAGGACCGCGCCAAGACGCTCAACGATCTGGCCGAAGCGGCCTGCTTCCTCGTGCGCCCGCTGCCGCTGCCCTTCAATGACAAGGCACAGTCGCTGGTGCGGGAAGGCCGGGAGGTTCTGGCAGCCTGGCAGCACCTCATCGCAGCAGCTGAACCGTTCAGTGCAGCAGCGCTGGAAGAGAGCGCCCGCGCCCTTGCCGAGCAGAAGCAGATCAAGCTCGGCGCCGTCGCCCAGCCTCTGCGCGCGGCCCTTTCGGGCTCCAATGTTTCCCCCCCGATCTTCGAGGTGGCAGCCCTCCTTGGCCGGGACGAGACATTGCGGCGCATCGAAGCGGCGATCGCGATGAACTAAGCCTTTTCAGACAATAGCGTGGGCACCTTCACAGTTATTGTGCAGTGCGTTGCCTGCCAGCGCATGCCCCGCTATTGTCGAGCACCTGCCCGGCGGAACGCCGCACAAGACGCGCCCCGGGCACGCAGATTTCATTCAGTATTTCTGTCACCGTAGCGATCAAGGAACCTGTCGACATGACCCAAACCAAAAACGACAGCGTCACCCTCACCGACAACAGGAACGGCAAGTCATACACCCTGCCCCTGCTGGACGGTTCGACGGGTCCCAGCGTCATTGATGTTCGCAAGCTCTATTCCGAAACCGGCCATTTTACCTTCGACCCGGGCTACACCTCGACCGGTAGCTGTGAATCCAAAATCACCTACATCGATGGTGACAACGGCATCCTCCTTCATCGCGGTTACCGCATCGAGGATCTGGCCAGCAAATGTACCTTCCTTGAAGTTGCCTATCTGCTGCTCTACGGCGAACTGCCGGATGCGGCGCAGCTTGAAGAATTCACCAAGACCATCACCTACCACACGATGGTCCATGAGCAGCTGAGCTTCATGCTGCGTGGTTTCCGCCGCGATGCCCACCCGATGGCGATCATGTGCGGCACCACCGGTGCCCTCTCGGCCTTCTACCACGACAGCCTCGACATTCTCGATCCGCGCCAGCGCGAAATCTCGGCCCATCGCCTGATCGCCAAGATTCCGACCATGGCGGCGATGGCCTACAAATATTCCGTTGGCCAGCCGTTCGTTTATCCGCGCAACGAGCTGAGCTACGCCGGCAACTTCCTGCAGATGATGTTCGGCGTGCCGGCCGAAAACTGGAAGGACAATCCGGTTCTCACCAAGGCGATGGACCGCATCTTCATCCTGCACGCCGACCACGAGCAGAACGCCTCCACCTCCACGGTGCGTATGGCCGGCTCTTCAGGCGCCAACCCGTTTGCCTGCATCGCCGCCGGTATCGCCTCTTTGTGGGGTCCGGCGCATGGCGGCGCGAACGAAGCCGTGCTCAAGATGCTCAACGAGATCGGCAGCAAGGACCGCATTCCCGAGTTCCTGGCCCGCGCCAAGGACAAGAACGATCCGTTCCGCCTAATGGGCTTCGGCCATCGCGTCTACAAGAACTACGATCCGCGTGCGTCCGTGATGCGCGAGAGCTGCCACGAGGTGCTCGACGCTCTGGGCAAGCGCAACGATCCGCTGCTGGCGCTCGCCATGGAGCTGGAGCGTATCGCGCTTGAGGATCCGTACTTCGTCGAGAAGAAGCTGTTCCCGAATGTCGACTTCTATTCGGGCATCATCCTCAAGGCGATGGGCTTCCCGGTCGAGATGTTCACCGTGCTGTTTGCCGTGGCCCGTACCGTCGGCTGGATTGCACAGTGGAAGGAAATGATCGAAGATCCGGCCATGAAGATCGGCCGCCCGCGTCAGCTTTACACCGGTGCAACGGAACGCGCATTTGTTCCGCTGTCGGGTCGTGGCTAATCGCCTGAAAACGCATGAGGAAACAGGGGGCCGGAGCATTTCCGGCCTCCCGCTTCCGCAATATATCATTCCGGCGCGGTCCTTGCGGCAGCGTCTCAAGGCGTCAAATGACAATCGCGAGTCGCTTCGCGGGCTTGCCCAAAGGGCTGCCCGGCTGCTCGTTCCGCTGGTGATCGGCACGATTGTGGTGGCGTTCTGGTATTCCGGAAGCTGAAATGAAAAAGGCCGCTCACAGCGGCCTTTTTCATTTCAGGGACAATTTTGCGAGACTGAAAACCAAACATCAGTCTTCTTCAATGGTCTCACCACGGGCCATGGCGATCACGACGCGTGCCGCCCGTTCGCTGGGGGCCGGGCCGCTTTCGCCCAGAAGCGCCGCAATCTCTTCATCGGCATTGATCTGGGCCTGCCGCGCCGTGCGGTCATCAATCAGATGCGCAATAGCCCGGGCGATGCCGCCCGGCTCGCAGTCTTCCTGCAACAGCTCCGGCACCATCTGGCGGCCCAGCAGGATGTTGGGCAGGCTGACATAGGGAAGCTTGATCATCCGCCGGGCGATAAAAGCCGTCAGGCGGGCAACACGATAGGTAATGACCTGCGGCAGGCGGGCCAAAGAAAGCTGAAGCGAAACGGTGCCGCTGGCGGCAAGCGCCACTGTGCTGGCGGCAAAGGCATCGATCTTCTGCCGTTCACCGCGGATGACATGGGCCTTGAGCGGCCAGCGCGCAATTTCCCGCTCCACCGTCGCGGCCACTGGCCCAACCGTCGGCACCAGAATAACCAGCCCCGGATACCGGTAGACCAGCCGCTTGATAACCTGGGAGAAGACCGGCAGCAGACGGCTGACTTCGCCCTCCCGTGAGCCGGGAAGGACACAGAGAACCGTCGCCGAAGCGCTGATGCCCAGCCGGCTGCGCAGCCCCGCCCCATCGCCGTGGTTGAACCCGGCCTCAAGGGAGGGGTGACCGACATAGGAACAGGCAAGGCCGGCACGCTGGAAATAAGGGGGCTCGAACGGAAAGAGCGCCAGCATCCGGTCCACCAGCCGCGCCCACTTCTTCGCCCGGCCCGGCCGCCATGCCCACACTGTGGGCGCGACATAGTGGGCAACAGGGATGCCCGAACCCTTGAGCTTTGCGGCTACACGGGCACAAAAATCCGGAGCGTCGATGGTGACGACGATATCGGGTTTAGCCTGCCGGATGGCCGCAACCGTCTCGCGCACGCGGCCAAGCAGCTTCGGGATGCGGGGCAACACCTCTGCGAGCCCCATGACGCTGAGGTCATTCATGGGGAACAGGCTGGCAAGGCCAGCCTCGATCATGCGCTCGCCGCCGATCCCGGAAAAACGAACGTCACCGCCCGTCTGCTTGCTGATTGCCGTCATCAGCGCGGCGCCGAGCGCATCGCCGGAGGGTTCGCCGGCTACAAGAAAAACCGACACGCTCATTCAGGGCGTCCGCGCTGTTATGGCATCAACCGCGGCTCAACGCCGCGGCTGACAGAAGGCACGGCTTTCGCGTGCCAGCATGAATTCGATGATCTGGCCAGCCGGCGTACCCGACTGCACCTTGCCCGCGGCGGCAGCCAGACGCTCCTTGAGCGTGCCCTCGCCTTCGAACACCTGCCGGTAGATCTCGCGCAGCTCATGGATCTGCGCCTTTTCCACACCGCGCCGCTGCAGGCCGACATAGTTAAGACCGTCCAGGAAAGCGCGATCGCCTTTGACCAAAGCAAAGGGCACCACGTCGGATTCAACTGCCGACATGCCACCGATCATCGCGCCGGCGCCAATACGGACAAACTGGTGGAAGGCTGAAAGACCGCCGATCACCACATTATCCTCGACCACCACATGCCCTGCGAGGGTCACATTGTTGGCCATGATCACCCGGTTGCCGACCATACAGTCATGGGCAATGTGTACGCCAACCATGTAAAGACCGTCATCGCCCACACGGGTGAGCATGCCGCCCCCTTCCGTGCCGGGATTCATCGTCACATGTTCGCGGATGCGGTTACGCGCACCGATCTCCAGCCGCGACGGCTCCCCGTGATATTTGAGGTCCTGAGGCGCATGACCGAGCGAGGCGAACGGAAACACGACCGTACCAGCGCCGATGCTGGTATGGCCCGCAACCGCAACATGGCTCTTGAGCTCGACACCGTCGCCAAGCTCAACATCGGGGCCCACCACGCACAGCGGACCGACGATTACGTCCTGACCCAGGCGGGCAGCGGGATCGACAACAGCCGTGGCGTGAACTTGCGTTCCGGACGCCATCAGGCAGCTTCCCGCTTCATGATCATGGCGGTGAACACAGCCTCGGCATGGACCTTGCCATCGACGATAGCCTTGCCCTCGAACTTGTAGACGCTGCGGCGCTCCTGAAGCTTGCTCACATGCAGCTCCAGCCGGTCGCCAGGCACCACGGGCTTGCGGAAGCGCGCTTCGTCAATGCTCATGAAATAGACGATCTGGTCGGCTGCCGGCTGACCAAGGCTTGCCACCACCAGCACGCCGGCAGTCTGCGCCATCGCCTCGACGATCATCACGCCCGGCATGATCGGGTGGCCGGGGAAATGGCCTTCGAAGAACTGCTCGTTAATGGTGACGTTCTTGATGCCGACCGCGCTCTCATTACGCCGCACCTTGATCATGCGGTCGACCAGAAGCATCGGATAGCGGTGGGGGATCATGGACATGATGGCGCCGACATCCATGTCGGGCATCTCGGTCCCCTGCTCCTGCATCGCCTCGCTCATTTTAGTTCTTTCCCTTTCGCTTGATCAGCATCCTGAGCGCGGTCAGCTGGCGGAAATGTTCCTTGATCGGAACCGCCGGCGACCCCATGACGCTCTCCCCCGCTTCAACATCCCTCATGATGCCCGATTGCGCAGCAATCTGGGCACCGTTGCCGACCTTCAAATGACCGGCAACACCAACCTGCCCGGCTAATACAGCAAAAGCGCCGATAGAAGAACTCCCCGCGACGCCTACCTGCGCAACAAGGACCGCGCCGGGGCCGACACGAACATTGTGGGCAATCATCACCAGGTTGTCGATCTTGGCCCCCCGGCCAATGACAGTGTCCGGGCCGGCGCCACGATCGATGCAGCTGTTGGCACCAATCTCGACGTCATCTTCCACGATCACGCGGCCCACCTGCGGCAACACCACGTGCCCTTCGGCGCCCATGGCGAAGCCAAAACCGCGCTGCCCGATGCGCACACCGGGGTGAATTTCCACCCGCGCACCGATCAGGCAATGGGAAAGCGAGGCATTGGCCCCAACGGTCGTCCCGGCCCCGATTACCACGCTCTCACCAATCACCGCATTGGGGCCAATGATGGCGCCAGCACCAACTTCCGCCCGGGCGCCAATCACCGCGCCTGCGGCAACCTCGCAGTCCGGAGCCAGAATGGCGGTCGGGTCGACATGGGCACCGTCCGCCACGCCCGCCATCGCCGGACGTGCGGGATAAAAGCGCTGAACGATGAGCGCGTAGCTGCGATAAGGCCTGGCTGACAGTAACAGCGCCACTCCCTCAGGTGCTCGCGGCACGGCATCGGGATGGACGACGCAAGCCCCTGCCTGGGTCACGGCGAAGGCGTCGGCATATTTTACGTTGTCGAGAAAGCTCAGATGCTGCGGACCTGCCGAAGACAACGGCGCAATATCGTCAATGATACGATCACCAAGCGCCGGCGTGGCGAGATCGCAACCACCAATGCTGGCAAGGTCCTTGACGCTTAGCGGCTCGGGGCGCGGAAAAAACCGGGGATCGGCCATTGTTATCTAAAAAACCCTTGAGGGAGTCACGCGCCTTTGATCAGGGCGTGATTTGCACCTTGTAATCGGGCAACTGCGCATCGAGCGTCGCGAGAATTTCCCCGGTCTTCTCATATTTGCGGTCGACCATGATGACCTGCTGCTTGGAAAGTACCAGAGCAATGCCGTCCTTTTCCGCGGTCTTGGCGATGATTTCAAGCAGCTGCTTGCGGATATCGTTCATCGCATCGCTATAGGCCTTCTCCAGCGACTGGCGCCGGTCCTGAACGATGGCCTGAACCTGGGAAACCCGCTGCTCAAACGCCTTGCGCCGTGCCTCGAACTCATCCTGAGACAAGGTTGGGCGGGCATCCTGGAGGGATTTTTCCGAAGTCCTGAGCTCGGCTTCAAGCTTGGAGACCTCGTCCTGGATAGAGGCACGCCGCTTGTCAATCTGGGCCTTGACGCTCACCACGGCCTTGCTGTCCTGCAGCACCTGCTGCATGTCGACAACCATGTAGGACGGGGCCTCCCCCTGTTCCACAGATGCAGACTGTGCCATGGCCGTCATCGGCGAGCCGACCGATAGCAACAAGCCTGTCGCGGCAAGCCGCAAGCCTGCTCCGCAGAACATCAGAAACTCGTACCGAAGCTGATCCGGATGGATTCCGTCTTGTCGTAGGATTCCTTCATCACCGGGATGCCGTAGTCGATAGCGATGACGCCCAACGGCGAGCGCCAGGACACACCAAAGCCGGTGGAAGCGCGGATGGCAAAATCATCAACAACATCGGCACCACTGGTATCGCTCACACCCGCAATGCTGCCGATATCGGTGAAGAGACGCCCGCTGACGCCCAGTTCATCGGGAAGGCCGAGCGGGAAGCTGAGCTCGTTGGTCTGCTTGAAGTACCCTTCGCCGCCAAGAGCGTCGCCGGTGCTACGGTCGCGCGGCCCAAGACCGCCGGACTCGAAACCACGGAAGCTGCTGCCGCCCAGGAAGAAACGCTCGTAAATCGGTACATCCTGGCCAATGCCAAAGATGGAACCGCCTTCTCCTCCGATCGACAGGGTCCATCCTTCGGAAACCGGAATATAATAAGCCGCTTGGCCTACAGTCTGGAGGCTGCGTTGGTCTCCGCCGACACCTGCCAGTTCGTTGCTGAGTGTCAGCACATAACCGGACGTCGGGAAAAGTTTGCTGTCGCGCGCATCAAAGGTCAGCTTCTGCGTCACAGCAGACTTGATACGACTGCCCTCCTGCTCCTTGATCAGCAGCGAAGCGTCGTCATCTACATTGTCAACTTTGGTTTGTGCGATTGTATAGCCTAGGTCCTGCTTGAGCTCATCAGTCAGATCATATCCCAGACGCAGACCAAGGCCGGTTCGCGTCAGGTCGTATGAACTCTCATCCTGATTATCACGGGTGGTGTGATAGAGGTCGAAGCCGGCAGCGAGCTTACGATCGAGGAAGTAGGGTTCCGTAAAGCTGACATCATAGAGCGAGCTCTTGAAGGAGAGCGTCGTCGAAAGTTTCAAATCCTGACCACGACCGAGCAGATTGCGCTCGCGCATGCTGACCTGCCCCAGCAGGCCATCGCTGGTCGAGAAGCCGGCACCGAAGCTGAGTTCGCCCGTCGACTGCTCGGTGACGTTAACTTCGACATCCACCTTGTCCTGCACCTCACCCGGCTGGGTGAAGACATCGACCTTGGAGAAGAAGCCGAGATCCTTGATGCGCTTTTCCGATCGGCGCAATGCAGCGACGTTGAAGGGATCTTCCTCCACCAGCTCCATCTCGCGGCGGATGACCTCGTCCAGTGTGCGCACATTGCCGGTAATGTTGATCTTGCCGACATAGGCACGGCGGCCTTCCTGCACCACGAGCGTAATGTCGAGCGTGTGCTTCTCACGATTACGCCGCACGCGTGGCGTCACATCGATGAAGGCGAACTGCAGGTCGCCGGCGCGTTGCTGGATCGCCTGGATGGTGCTGTCCACCGCGTCGGCGTTGTACCAGTCGCCTTTTTTGATGCCAACAGCACCCTGAAGAGCTTCCGTGCTGAGGCCCTGAACCTCGCTGGTCACGGTCACATCACCAAGCTGGTAACGTTCCCCTTCCTCAACAGTGAAGGTGATGAAGAAGTCTTCACGGTTAGGCGTTAACTCAGCAATAGCTGACGATACCCGGAAGTCGGCATAGCCGTTCTTCAGATAATAGCGCCGCAGCAATTCACGATCGAACGTCATACGATCAGGATCGTAAACATCGGTGCTGGAAAGGAAGCGATACCAGCGCGTTTCCTTGCTCTGGATGACTTCTTTCAGCTGATCGTCATTGAAGCGATGGTTGCCGACAAACTGGATGCGCCGGATCTTGCTAAGCGGCCCCTCATCGATCTCGAACACGAGGTCGACGCGGTTCTGCTCCTGCTGGATGATCTTGGGCACGACCTTGGCCGCATAACGACCCTGACGGCGATAGAGCTCTTCGATGCGCTCAACATCAGTCTGCGCCTTTGTGCGGGTGAAGACCACGCGCGGGCGCAATTCGATCTCGTTCTGAAGCGCATCATCCTTAATGCGCTCGTTGCCCTCGAAGGCAATGCGATTGATGACCGGATTTTCGCTGACGGTTACTACCAGCGCATCGCCATCCCGCTTCAGATTGACGTCCGAGAACAACCCGGTCTGGAACAGTTGCTTGAGCGAAGCATCAATCTTGCGACCGTCGAACGGATCTCCGGGTCCCAGCGTCAGATAGGAACGGATCGTCTCCGGGTCGATACGCTGCGCGCCCACCACCTCCACGCGGGCGATGGTGCCCGCCGGAAGCTGCTGGGCACTGTCGGTCTGGGCCAGCGCCGCCAGCGGGGCGGAACAGGCCAGAGCCGAGCCAATAGCGACCGCACTCAGTGACGAAAACAGTCGCCCACGCGTTGACATCATCCCCCAGCCCAACTTTCCGCCTCAGGACATAAGTTTTTGTAAAAAGTCAAAAACCTGAAGACGACGCAGGTCGTTCCAGGTCGCAAAGACCATGAGCGTCAATACCAAAGCATATCCGACGCCGAAACTAAAATTTCGGACTCTCTGGCCAAGCGGCTTGCCGCGCAGCGCTTCAATACCAAAAAACACGAGGTGACCGCCATCGAGCATCGGCACCGGCAGCAGGTTGATCAGGCCGAGATTGATCGACAGGATGACCATGAGATTGATGACCGGCAGGACACCGGCCTGCGCGACCTGTCCAGAAAGCTGCGCTATACCGACAGGCCCCGCCAGTTCCTGCGTCGAACGCTTGCCTGCGATATATTGACCGAGGGCCACCAGAATGGCCTTGGACATGCCCCAGGTCTCCTGCGCCGCGCCACCAACCGCGTCGACCGGCCCATGGCGACGGTAATCGACAACCCCGCTGCGAATACCGAGCAGCCCATGGCTGAACTCGTTACCGAGCGTATCCTTCGACGTCACCACATCCGGGGTCGCGGTAATCTCCTGCTCCACGCCATCGCGGCGGATGCGGATATCCAGCGACGTGCCTGAATTGAGCTGCACATGCTGCTGGATATCCTCAAAGCGCTCGACCCCCGATCCGTCGATCGACAGGATGGTATCTCCGGGCTTGAGCCCGGCACGTTCGGCAGCGCTTCCTGCGGTCACGTCGCTGATGACCGGCACGCTGTAGGGCTGGCCAACAGTCATGAACAGCCCGGCCAGAACCACGATGGCGAAGAGGAAATTGGCCGCCGGGCCCGCAATCACCACCGCGGCCCGTTTGGCGACCGATTTGTGGGCAAAGGATACGGCCGGATCCGGCTCTTCCGACCCGTCCCCTTCACCATGCATGGCCACGTAACCGCCAAGCGGGATGGCGCTGAAGCGCCAGCGCGTACCAGCCCGGTCATTGAAACCGAACAGTTCCGGCCCGAAACCGATCGAAAATACGTCCACCTGCACACCAGCCGCACGGGCGATCAGGTAGTGCCCAAGCTCGTGCACGAAGACGAGCACCGTCAGCACGACCAGGAAAGGCAGCAGGCTTGATAACAGTCCGTGAATCATTCCATCTGCCCCGTCAGACCGCCCGGCGCGTCAGGCCGTCGGCGATCACGCCACTCGCCACCTGCCGGGCCTCCCGGTCAAGGGCAATCACATCGTCAATCGTCAGCACCTGCGGCAGTGCCGCCCGGCCGAGCGTCTCTTCCACCACCGCCGCAATCTCCAGGAAACCGATCCGCCGCTCCAGAAAGGCAGCGACCGCCATTTCGTTCGCTGCATTGAGGACCGTCGGCGCCCCGCCGCCAGCCTTCAGGCTCTGCCGGGCAAGCCGCAGGGCCGGAAACCGCACCTCGTCCGGGGCTTCAAAAGAAAGGCTGCTCATGGCGGCAAGATCAAGGCGTTCGGCACCGGAGGATATACGCTCCGGCCAGGCCAGCGCATGGGCAATCGGCGTGCGCATATCCGGCGAGCCAAGCTGCGCCAGAATGGAACCATCCTTGTACTCAACCAGGCTGTGCACAATCGATTGCGGGTGCACGAGAACATCCACCTGCGGCTCCGGCATGTCGAACAGATAGGCCGCCTCGATCACCTCAAGGCCCTTGTTCATCATCGTCGCACTGTCGATAGAGATCTTGGCCCCCATCGACCAGACCGGATGCTTCAGCGCCGTCTCTGGCGTCGCGGCCGCCATCTGCTCGCGCGTGGCGCTTCTGAACGGCCCGCCGGACGCGGTCAGGATCAGCCGGTGAATATCGTCACGACGTCCGGAATAGACCTGGAATATGGCGTTATGCTCGCTGTCCACAGGTAGCAGCACAGCCCCGGTTTCACCGAGACGCGCCATGACCAGCGGCCCGGCGCAAACCAGCACTTCCTTGTTGGCAAAAGCAACTTGTGCGCCGCGCTCGATGGCCGCCATGGTGGGCGCCAAGCCCGCCGCGCCGACGATAGCAGCCATCACCATATCGCTTGGCCGGCGCGCCGCCTCGATCACAGCAGCCTCTCCTGCCGCTGCTTCGATACCGCTGCCTCCCAGCGCTCTCTTGAGGTCGCCATAAGCCGCCTCGTCAGCAATGGCGGCGTAACGTGCACCGCAGCTGCGGGCAAGCTGAGCCAACCCTTCGGCATTCGAGCCCGCCGTCACCGCCTCGACGGCGAACTGCCCGGGATTGGCTGCAATCACCTCGACCGTGCTGGTCCCGACTGAACCGGTAGCGCCCAGAATGGAGATGACGCGCGGATCAGGCGTCCCCGTGCCGGGTCTCGACGCGCCATTACCGACTGCAGATTTCATCGCTGCGACACTCAAAACTCGAACCCGTTTGCTCGCGCGAGGAAGATAACGATAGCCATCACCGGCGCTGCGGAGAGCACGCCGTCTACCCGGTCAAGCACGCCGCCATGTCCCGGGATGATATGCCCGCTGTCCTTGACGCCGAAGCGTCGCTTTAGCGCGGATTCACCAAAATCGCCAACCTGCGCCACTACCGCCAGCAGGGCACCGGCGCCGAAGACTGGCACATGCAGCGGCCAGTCAATATCGAACAGCACATCCGCCAGCAGCGCCATGACCAGGCCGGAACAGGCCATGCCCCCGATCAGGCCAGCCCATGTCTTGTTGGGGCTGATGGAGGGCGCAATCCTGGGGCCGCCAATCAGCCGGCCGGAAAAATAGGCGCCGATGTCGGTCGCCCATACGGCCACCAGCAGGCAAACGACCAGTTCTGCACCGATTTCTGGGATGGAGCGCAGCCAGACAAGCCCAATCGCAGCAATGGTGACATAGGCAAGGCCGAAGGCCGTCAGGTTGCGCGCAAGAGGGGCAAAGAACAGTGCAACCCGGAAGATGACCGCTCCGGCCAGTACCGTTATCAGACCAGCGCCCGATCCCAGCGTTGCCGAAGTGGCTATGCTCAGGATCGTGAGAGCGAGTGCTGCCCATACAGGCCAGTCCCGGCGTGGTGCTCCGCAGATGCGCGTCCATTCGTAAACGCCGACGAGCGCAATGACCGCCATCATGAGGGTAAAAACCGTGCCGCCGAGCCAAAGCCCGACAAGAACGACAGGCGCCAGCACGCTGGCAGAAAGAAAACGGGGCAACAGATCTTTGGGAAGCGCCACTCTGCAAGCCTTGACTGGGGCCGCTGGAAAAGCCAGACGACAATAGGTGCCCTAACGGCGTTTATACCTACACAGCGCCGAAACGACGTTGCCTTGCCCGAAACTCCGAAAGGGCGGCATCGAAATGCTCGGCCGAAAAGTCCGGCCACAGCACGTCGGAAAAAACCAGCTCGGCATAGGCACATTGCCAGAGCAGGAAGTTGCTGATGCGCTTTTCGCCCGACGTCCGGATCAGCAAATCCGGATCCGGCAAACCTGCCGTCATCAGATTGCCCGCCACGGTCTCTTCGGTTACGTCCGCCGCCTTCAGCGTGCCGCTTTCCACCTGGGCGGCAACGCTGCGCACGGCATCGACCAGTTCCTGGCGGCTACCGTAATTGAAGGCGATGGTCAGCAGCAGGCGCTTTTCGTTGCGGGTCACATTTTCGGCGCGATCCATCACCCAGTTAACGTCACGCGACAAGGCGGAACGGTCGCCGATAAAGCGAACCCTCACCCCCTTGGCCTGCAGCCGGCCGATGAATCCCTGGCCAAAGACTTCGCGCACCAGCCCCATCAGCGAGGCGACCTCCAGCGGAGGACGGCGCCAGTTTTCGGTCGAGAAACCGTAAAGCGTCAGATAACCGACCCCGGCATCGAGAGCGGCGTTGACCGCCCTCTCGACGGCATCCACCCCGGCCCTGTGCCCGTCACTGCGCGACAGGCCGCGCGACAGCGCCCACCGGCCATTGCCATCCATGATGATGGCAATGTGGGCCGGCACGGTGCCGTTATCGACCTCGCTGGAAGCGGCAAACACAGGGGGCTGCACGGTAGACATCAGACCTGCATGATCTCTTTTTCTTTATGAGCCAGCGTCTCGTCGATCTTCTTGATATGAGTATCGGTAAGACCCTGAACCTCGTCGGACTTGCTGTGCTGCTCGTCCTCGGTGATGTCGCCATCCTTGGCCAGCTTTTTCAGCTTGTCCATGGCGTCGCGGCGCACATTGCGCACAGCGACACGGGCCTGCTCGGCATATTTGGCTGCAACCTTGGACAGTTCGCGGCGGCGCTCTTCATTAAGCTCGGGGATCGGCACACGGATGGTGGAGCCTTCGGTCTGCGGATTGAGGCCAAGCCCCGCCTCGCGGATCGCCTTTTCCACCGCCTTGACCTGGCCGCGGTCCCATACCGTCACCGTCAGCAGGCGCGGTTCGGGCACACCGACGGTACCGACCTGGTTGAGCGGCATGCGCGAGCCGTAGACGTCGACCGTTACCGGCTCCAGCAGGTTTGCCGAAGCGCGGCCGGTGCGCAGGCCGGAAAACTCGACCTTCAGCGACTCAACGGCGCCTTCCATACGGCGCTTTACGTCACCGGCATCAAATCCATTGTCAGCCATTCATTCCTCCAAATCCGGACCACCCCGTATCGGCGGAGCGCCCTTTCCTTGCGGCTGCAGCCTTACTGCGCCGCGTCCTCGTCGGTCACGATGGTGAAGACGCCCTTGCCGCAGACGACCTGCGAAAAGGCACCAGCGGTGAAAATAGAGAATACGATGATGGGAATGCGGTTTTCGCGCGCAAGCGAAATCGCCGCCGCATCCATCACCTTGAGATCCCGCGACAGCACATCGAGATAGGTAAGCTTGTCGAAACGCTTGGCGGTCGGCACCTTCTTGGGGTCGGCATCGTAGACACCGTCGACAGAGGTCGCCTTCAGGAGCGCATCGCAGCCCATTTCGGAAGCGCGCAGTGCGGCAGCGGTGTCGGTGGTGAAGAAAGGGTTGCCGGTGCCGGCAGCGAAAATCACCACGCGGCCCTTCTCCATGTGCCGTACGGCGCGGCGACGGATATAGGGTTCGGCAACGGTCGCCATCGGGATGGCGGAGAGCACGCGCGTCGGCACGCCCTTGTCCTCAAGCGCACCCTGCAGGGCCAGCGCATTCATCACGGTGGCCAGCATGCCCATATAATCGGCCGTGGCCCGCTCGATACCGGCGGAGGCGCCGCTCACGCCGCGGAAGATGTTACCCGCACCGACCACCAGGCAAACTTCGGCCCCAAGATCGACCACCGACTTGATCTCGTCGCAGACGCGGGAGACCATGTTCGGATCAAGACCGTAGGACCGGTCCCCCATCAACGCCTCGCCGGAAATCTTCAAGAGAACGCGCTTGAAACGTGGCGTATCGGCCATTTCATGCCCCCGCATGCGGTTGATGAGGATGTTTGAACAATCAACTGGGCGCCATAAAGGCAAAGGGGTCCCGCCATTATGGCGGAACCCCTCTTGCTTTAGCGATCAGCCCTTGAGCGTCGCGGCGACTTCGGCGGCGAAGTCCTCTTCCTTCTTCTCGATGCCTTCACCGAGCTGGAAGCGGACGAAGCCGGTCAGGGCAACCGGGGCGCCGATAGCCTTGGCAGCGGCCTCGACGACCTGCTTCACCTTACTCTCGCCGTCGATGACATAGACCTGCTCCAGCAGCACAACTTCTTCGTAGTACTTGCGCAGGCGGCCTTCGACCATCTTGGCAATGATCTCTTCCGGCTTGCCGCTGGCGCGGGCCTGCTCGGAGAGAACGTCACGCTCACGGTCGAGCGCAGAAGCATCGACATCGGCGATGTTGAGCGCTTCCGGACGAGCGGCAGCGATGTGCATAGCGATCTGACGGCCCAGCTCTTCCAGCTTGGCCTTGTCGCCGGTGGATTCCAGCGCGACCAGAACGGCAATCTTGCCGAGGCCGTCGGCAACGGCGTTGTGGACGTACTTGGCCACCACGCCTTCCTTGACGCTCAGCGTCGCGGCACGGCGCAGGTCCATGTTCTCGCCGATGGTGGCGATGAGTGAGGTCAGCTCGTCCTGCACGCTGTGGCCGGCGCCCGGATAGGCAGCAGCCTTCAGCGCTTCAATGTCGGTACCGGTACCGAGCGCCACGGAAGCGGCGGCGGCGGCGAAGCCCTGGAACTTGTCGTTGCGGGCAACGAAGTCGGTCTCGGAGTTGACTTCAACCGCGGCGGCAACCTTGTCGCCCTGCGCGACGGCCACCAGACCCTCGGCGGCAACACGGCCGGCCTTCTTGGCGGCAGCCGACAGACCCTTCTTGCGCAGCCAGTCCATGGCGGCTTCAATGTCGCCATCCACCTCGGAGAGGGCCTTCTTGCAATCCATCATGCCGGCGCCGGACTTCTCGCGAAGGTCCTTAACCAGAGCTGCGGTGATCTGCGCCATCTCTTTTCCTCTTTTCCTGATCTCGCCCGGCAGTCCGGGCTCGGGATAACTAGCGGAACCTTGTGTAAGAAAAAGGCTCCCGGGGGCATGCCTTGGCCGCTCCCGGAAGCCTCTTCAAATCAAACGGCTTCTCAGGCCTCGGCCGCCTGCTCTTCCTCGCCGGCAGAGGCGTCTTCGACGCCTTCTTCCGGAGCATTCTCGAGCTCACCGATGTCAACGCCGGCAGCGGTCATCTCGGCCTGCAGACCGTCAAGCACCGCGCCCACGAAGAGGTCGCAGTAGAGCTCGATGGCGCGCATGGCGTCGTCGTTGCCGGGGATCGGATAGGTGATGCCATCCGGGTTGCTGTTGCTGTCGACGATGGCGACAACCGGAATGCCAAGCTTGTTGGCTTCCTGAACGGCAATCGATTCCTTGTTGGTATCGATGATCACGAGAATGGCCGGCAGACCAGCCATCTCCTTGATGCCGCCGAGGGTCAGATCAAGCTTTTCACGCTCACGGGTGAGATCCAGCGTTTCCTTCTTGGTCAGGCCCTGGGCGCCTTCGCCCAGACGCTGCTCAAGCTCACGCAGGCGCTTGATCGAGTTGGTGACGGTGCGCCAGTTGGTCATCATGCCGCCGAGCCAGCGGTGGTTGACGTAGTACTGGCCGCAGCGGGCAGCCGCCTCGGCGATCTTTTCCTGGGCCTGGCGCTTGGTGCCGACGAAGAGCACGCGGCCGCCACCCGCGACGACGTCACGCACGGCCTGCAGGCCGCGATGGAGCATCGGAACGGTGTTTTCCAGGTTGATGATGTGCACGCCGTTGCGCACACCGAAGATGAACGGCTTCATCTTCGGGTTCCAGCGACGGGTGTGGTGACCGAAGTGCACACCAGCTTCGAGCAGCTGGCGCATGGTGTAGGTCGGCATTGCCATTTTATAGATCCTTGGTTTTTCCGGTTAAGCCTCCGTGAGCGTTGCCCGGCCCGCCGAAGCGGAAACGGACACCGGAGCGAACCGAGTCTCCTGTCATTCAGACAAGGAAACGCAGCCGCGAGCTCACGTGTGGAGTTACACGACGGGCGCTTGATACAGCCCGCCGCGCGCCGATGCAAGCCCGAAGCGTGGCCAGATGTCGGGATGCGCGGCTCACGCCTCGATCAGCGCCTTTACCCCCGGCGTGCCTTTAAGGGCCGCCCGCACAGGGGCGCTCACCATCCACTGGCCGGGCAAGAGAATTTCCGCGGCCTTGCCATCCTCAAGGTCTACTTCGAGATAAACCTTGTTTCGTCCTTTGCCCTCGCGCTCCAGCAGGCTCTTCAGCACATCCACCGGGGCCTGCGCGCCCAGCAGGATGCGCACCTCGCCCGGAGCGTTGGAGATCACCTCGTCGAGCGGGCGCACCTTCTGGGCGGTCAGGCGAATATCCTCGCCCATCACCTGTACATCGACAGTGATAATCAGCGGCGTTCCAGGCTCCAGCAGCGGACGGCACTGAATCAGTGTTTCGGAGAAGAGCGTAAGTTCGAAAACGCCGCTCGGGTCCGAGGCCTGCACGAAAGCAAAGCGCTTGCCGCTCTTGGAGCGCCGCTCCTGCCGGCCGACAACGATGCCGGCGATATCGCGCCGCGTGCCGGCAGCGCCGGAGCGCACAGCGGCTGCCAGATCGGCATAGCGCACCGCACCAAGGCGCTTCAGCGCCGCTTCCGAGGCATCGAGCGGATGAGCTGACAAATAGAAGCCAATGGCATCGAATTCATATTTAAGCCGCTCCAGCGGCGGCCAGTCCGGCACCTGCGGCAGGTTGGGCCGGAAGCGCGAGGCCGGATCGTCCCCGCCAAAGAGGCTCACCTGAGCACTGTTCTTTTCCGCGTGGTGGCTCTGGGCGTGGCGGATTAGCATCTCGAGTGCGGAGACGAGCCGCGCCCGGTTGGCGTCGATGGTATCGAAGGAACCGGCCCAGATCAGCCGCTCCAGCCCGCGCTTGTTGAGATGCTGCAGCTCAATGCGCTCGACGAAATCGAACGGATCAGCAAACCGGCCCTTCTCTTCCCGCTCCTTGACCACGGCATGCATCGCGGCCTCGCCCACACCCTTGATGGCCGCCAGCGCGTAACGCACGCCTGCTGCCTTGCCGCCTTCTGCGCGCTCAACGGTAAAGAACGGGCCCGAGACATTTACATCGGGCATCAGGAGCGGAATCTTGAGGCGCACCAGTTCCTGGCGAAAGAAACCTAGCTTGTCGGTGTTGTTGAGATCGTAGGTCATGGTCGCGGCCATGAACTCGATGGGGAAATTGGCCTTGAGATAGGCGGTCTGGTAAGCGACCAGCGCATAGGCAGCGGCGTGGGACTTATTGAAGCCGTAGCCGGCGAACTTGTTCACCTGGTCGAAGATGAGGCCGGCCTGATCGGCCTCGACGTTGTTCTTTTCCTTCGAACCTTCGACGAAGATGGCACGCTGCTTGTCCATCTCCTCCTTGATCTTCTTGCCCATGGCGCGGCGCAGAAGGTCGGCGCCGCCGAGCGTATAGCCCGCCAGCACCTGCGCCACCTGCATGACCTGCTCCTGGTAGATCATGATGCCGAAGGTCTCTTTGAGGATCGGCTCCAGCATCGGATGCAGGTAGTCCGCCTCCTCCTTGCCTTCCTTCACCGAGATGTAGCGCGGAATGTTGTCCATCGGGCCCGGGCGGTAGAGCGCCACAAGTGCGATGATGTCCTCGAACCGGTTGGGCTTCAGCTTGCGCAGCACATCGCGCATGCCCGAACTTTCAAGCTGGAACACGCCGGTGGATTCACCCCGCGCCAGCATCTCGTATGTCTTGACGTCATCAAGCGGCAGGGCTGCCAGATCAAGCTCGGTGCCACTATCCTTGATAAGACGCACCGCCTCTGTCAGCACCGACAGCGTCTTGAGGCCGAGGAAGTCGAACTTCACGAGGCCGGCCGATTCAACGAACTTCATGTTGAACTGGGTGACCGGCATGTCGGAGCGCGGATCGCGGTAGAGCGGCACAAGCTGGTGCAGCGGCCGGTCGCCAATCACCACGCCTGCGGCATGGGTTGAGGCGTGGCGGTAAAGTCCTTCAAGTTCCAGCGCAATTTCGACGAGGCGTTTGACGGTTTCATCCCCTTCCACCTGCGCCTGCAGCATGGGTTCGCCGTCGAGCGCTTCCTGCAGGGTCACAGGGTTTGCGGGGTTGTTCGGCACCATCTTGCAGATGCGGTCGACCTGGCCGAAGGGCATCTGCAGCACGCGGCCGACGTCTCGCAGCACCGCGCGCGCCTGCATCTTACCGAAGGTGATGATCTGGGCGACTTTGTCGTGCCCGTAGCGGTCCTGCACGTAGCCGATCACCTCTTCGCGCCGGTCCTGACAGAAGTCGACGTCGAAGTCAGGCATAGAGACGCGTTCTGGGTTCAGGAAGCGCTCGAACAGCAGGCCGAAGCGCAGCGGGTCGAGATCGGTGATCATCAGCGCCCAGGCAACCACCGAGCCGGCGCCCGAACCGCGACCGGGACCTACAGGAATATCATGGGCTTTTGCCCATTTGATGAAGTCCGACACGATCAGGAAGTAACCCGGGAACCCCATCTGGCGGATGATCCCGGCCTCATAATCCAGCCGTTCCCAATAAGGTTTGGCAGCCTCTTCCCGCTCGGTCTCATTCATGTCTTTCGTGAAGACATGAACCTCAAGCCGCTGCCTCAGGCCCTCGCGCGCCTGCTCGAAAAGCTCGTCGCCCTCATCGCGACCGTCGCCGGAATCAAAGGGCGGCAGGATCGGGTCGATCTTCTTCGGGTAGTAGGCACAGCGCTGTGCGATGACCAGCGTATTGGCTGTTGCCTCCGGCAAATCATCAAAGAGTTCAACCATTTCCGCCGCGGTCTTGAGGCGGTGGTCAACCGTCACCCGGCGGCGGTCCGCCTCATTCAGATAGGCGCCTTCGGCAATACACAGCAGCGTATCGTGCGCTTCATACTGGGCGTGGCTGCTGAAAAAGCAGTCGTTGGTGGCAACGAGCGGCAGGCCGCGCTCATACGCCATCTCAAGAAAAGCTTCTTCGGTCTGGGCTTCAGAAGCAAGGCCATGGCGTTGAAGTTCAATATAAAACCGTCCGGGAAAGAGTTTCCCGAACGTCTCCAGCATGCTGGCCGCAACATCCGGCTTGTTCGCAAGAACCGCATGACCCAGAGGGCCGCCGGCGCCGCCGCTGAGGCAGATGATCCCGTCGGTCAGCCCGTCCATCTGTTCAAGTGAAAGCTGAACCGGCGAGGTCCCGTCGCTCTGCATGAAGGCGCGGGAAACCAGCTCCATCAGGTTCAGATAACCCTTCTCGTTCTGTACCAGCAAAACGACAGGCTGCGCCCTGCCCTTGGCCCAGGGCCGCAACGTCGGGTCCTCGACAACGGGGGTGATGCCAAGCTGGCAGCCGATGATTGGCTGCATGCCGGCGCCGGTCGCCGCTTCCGCGAACTCCAGCGTGCCGAACATGTTGTTGGTGTCGGTAATGGCAATCGCCGGCCAGTCCTGACCGGAAGCGAGCTTGATGAGCGGCTTGATCTTCAAGGCGCCTTCCGCCAGCGAATAGGCCGAATGCACCCGCAGATGAATGAAGCCGGTCATCTCCAGCCTGCCCCTTTATGCTTGACCCGCAATGCCTCCCGGTCCCCGACGGCCAACAGGCTGCCGGCAGGAGAACTATCGCCGAGAGTAATGGTGTGAGAGCCCGCCCTGCAACGCCTTAACCCTGCCAGACAGCGAGCTTTCCTTCATGCATGGTCACAGCGCGATCCATGCGGCGGGCAAGATCGAGATTATGCGTGGCGATAAGGGCAGCAAGGCCCGTCTCCCGCACCACCTGAAGCAGCACTTCTACCACCCCTTCGGCGGTGTGCTCATCCAGGTTGCCGGTCGGCTCGTCCGCCAGCAGCAGGCGCGGTTTGTTGGCAAGCGCACGGGCAATCGCAACGCGCTGCTGCTCGCCGCCGGAAAGTTCGGACGGGCGATGCTTTACCCGGTGCCCCAGCCCCACCTGCTCCAGAAGTCCCGCAGCATGGGCGCGTGAAGCTGCCGGCGACACCCCGCCAATCATCTGCGGCAGGGCGACATTCTCCACGGCCGAGAATTCGGGCAGCAGATGGTGGAACTGGTAGACGAAGCCCAGTTCGCTGTTGCGCAGCTTCGTGCGCGCCCCCTCGGAGAGCTTGCGCGTCTCGGTGCCGCCGATACGCACCGATCCCTCATCCGGCCGGTCCAGCAGGCCGCAGATATGCAAGAGGGTGGATTTGCCGGAACCGGACGGACCGACCAGTGCCACCATCTCTCCCGGCATGACCTTGAGATCGAGCCCGGTCAGCACATCCAGCTGGCTGCCGCCCTGCTTGTAGAAGCGGCGCACACCCGAGAGCTCCAGCACCGGCCGGGCACCGGCGGAGACAACATCACTCATAACGAAGCGCCTCGACTGGATCGAGCCGGGCTGCCCGCCAGGCCGGATAGATCGTCGCCAGGAAAGACAGCACCAGCGCCATGGTACCGACCACCATCACCTCGCCTGGTTCCACCTTGGCCGGCAACTGGCTGAGGAAATAAACCTCGGCCGGAAAAAGCTGGGTGCCGGTCAGCGTCTGGATCGCCTGGCGGATTGCCTCGATATTCTCGCAGAAGACGAGGCCGAGCAGCAGTCCGGCGACCGTGCCGATAACACCGATGCTGGCACCGGCGAGGCAGAAGATGCGCATGATGGAGCCGCGCGAGGCACCCATGGTGCGCAGGATGGCAATATCCCGCGTCTTGTCCTTCACCAGCATGATCATGCTGGAGATGATGTTGAAGTCCGCCACCAGAATGATGAGCGTCAGGATGAGAAACATGACGTTGCGCTCGACCTGGATTGCCCCGAAGAAGCTGGCGTTGGATTGCTGCCAGTCAAGAATGCGCACCGGCCGGCCAGCCGCCTGCTTGAGGTCGGCAAGGGCGATGCTGGCATTATCCGGCTTGTCGAGGCGGATTTCGAGTGCGGTTACCTTCTCGCCCATGGAGAAGAAGCGCTGCGCAGCGTCCAACCCCATGAAGACGTAACCGTTATCATACTCATACATGCCAACCTTGAAGATGACCGCCACCTTGTAGGCCTTGGCGCGCGGCACCGTACCGAAGGCGGTCTTTGCCCCGCCCGGCGCCAGCAGCGTAATGTCATCGCCTACGCGCACGCCCATGCGCCAGGCCAGTTGCTGGCCAATTGCAACGCCATCGCCGCCGAACTTGTAGAGATCGCCGGATTCAATATTGGCGGCGATCAGCGGCAAAGCGGCAAAGTCATCCCCGCTCATGCCGCGCACGATAGCGCCGTTGGCACGGCCATTGGCCTGTACCAGCGCCTGCTGCTCCACCATCGGGGCCACTGAAGTCACATGCGCCACCGGCCGCAGCTTGCCAGCCAGTGCTTCGTAATCATCCAGATCGCCTCCGGCGGCATAGACATGCATATGTCCGTTAATGCCGAGGATACGGCCCACCAGTTCCTCGCGAAAACCGTTCATCACCGACATGACGATGATGAGCGTGGCCACCCCCAGAAGGATGCCGAGGAAGGAAAACCCGGCGATCACCGAGATAAATCCTTCCTTCCGGCGCGGGCGCAGGTAACGGAAAGCGACCTGCCGCTCGAAGGCATTCAGCATTGGATCAGGCACCCAGCTGGGCGAGAGCGGATTCCAGAGAGACTTCCTGGCGCTCGCCCGTCTTGCGGTTCTTGAGCTCGACCACGCCGGCCTTGAGGCCCTTCGGCCCGATCAGCAGCTGCCAGGGCAGACCAATGAGGTCCATGTCGGCAAACTTGGCGCCGGCACGCTCGTCGCGGTCATCATAGAGCACGTCCACGCCCGCGCGGGTCAGCGTCTCATAGGCCTTCTGGCAGGCGGCATCGACTTCGGCATCGCCGGCACGCAGGCTGATGAGGCCGACCTTGAACGGGGCAACGCTCTCCGGCCAGATGATGCCGTTGTCGTCGTGGCTCGCCTCGATGATCGCGGCGACCAGACGGGAGACACCGACGCCGTAGCTGCCCATATGCACCGTCACCGGCTCACCGCCGGGGCCAATGACCTGGGCGCCCATCGCCTCGGAGTATTTGGTGCCGAAATAGAAGATGTGGCCAACCTCGATGCCGCGGCGCGCCATCAGCTTTTCAGCCGGCACCGGGCAATTGGCGGCCTCGTGCATCTCGTCGGCGGCAGCATAGAAGGCCGTCACCTCGTCCACATAGGCATCGACATCATCCGTCGGGCCGATATTGCGCTTGAGGATGCCACCTTCCAGCAGATCGCGGTCGGCAAAGAGCTCGCTCTCGCCCGTTTCGGCCAGGATCTGGAATTCGTGGCTGAGATTGCCGCCGATGGGGCCGGTATCCGCGCGCACCGGAACGGCGGTGAGGCCAAGCCGGGCGAAGGTGTTGAGATAGGCCACCATCATGCGGTTATAGGCCTTGCGGGCGCTCTCATAATCGAGATCGAAGGAGTAACCATCCTTCATCAGGAATTCGCGCCCGCGCATCAGGCCGAAGCGCGGACGGATCTCGTCACGGAACTTCCACTGGATGTGGTAGAGCATCTTCGGCAGGTCTTTGTAGCTCTTGACCGTGTTGCGGAAGATGTCGGTGATCATCTCTTCATTAGTCGGGCCGAAGAGCATTTCACGCTCATGCCGGTCGATGATGCGCAGCATCTCGGGGCCGTAGGCGTCATAACGCCCGCTTTCGCGCCACAGGTCGGCCGACTGGATAGTCGGCATCAGCATCTCGATAGCGCCGAAACGCTCCTGCTCGCTGCGCACGATGTCGGCGATCTTGTTCAGCACCCGGAAACCCAGCGGCAGCCAGGCATAGATACCAGCGCTCTGCTGGCGGATCATGCCCGCGCGCAGCATGAGACGATGGGAGACGACCTGCGCTTCGGCGGGGTTTTCTTTCATCGTCGGCAGGAAATATGCGCTGAGCCGCATCGGGCAAAACTCCGGTGAAAAAATGTCTGGCTGATATGGCGCCCGAAAAAGGCGCAAAGGCGGCGGCACTTTAGGCAATGCCGGCAGCGCTGTCCATGGAGCCGCAACGCCCCTTGAAACAATCGGGTTGCCCCCGCTCGCGTCAGCGAATGAGGCCAGCCTTGCGACAGGCCTGCTCAAGGGCAGCGGTATCGCGCCCGCCCAGACGCTGCCCGTTCAGATAGACGGCATTGCCCTTGAAGGTAAGTTTCCCCAGCGGCAACTTGCCCTCCATCCCTGCGGGCGCGGTAATCCCGCTATTTTCCAGCACATCGAGTGTCAGCGGGACATCGATGCTGTCCGGAAGTTTGACCTGCGGCACGCCATTGAGGTCCGCCGGGGCAACATGCCGCCCCTTTGCGTCCACGCCCGGCTGATACTCGACGCCGGGCGGCTCTTTATACTCGATCAGCGACTGGCAAGCGGTCGAGTCTACCCGAACTTCGATACGAGGAGGCGCCGAAGCACCATTTTGTGCGCCTGTGCCACCCTGCGTCGTTTGAGCTTGCGCCGGACTTTGCTGCATAGCCGCAAACAGCAGGCTTGCCGCCAAAAGCGCCATTTTTATGCATTCTGGAAAGCCAATCCGCGCCATCTGGCCGGTTCCTGTTTTTGCGGCGCAACAGAAAATGGCGCCTGACAGGATAAATTTTGTGAGAAAATTGCGCAAATTCAAGTGACGTCGTCGGCCCCTTCCCCTAGTCTCCGTTCTCGCGACGAAGAAAAAGAAAAAACCGCGCCACTTGCGCGACGCGGTCCAAGTTTAGGGAGGAATCGCCACCAAGCGAAGGAGAGGATCAACCTCTCACCGTGGTCAGGGTGAATGCGATTAAATGATGAGGCAAGCGCCGAGACGGCTGCTTGCCTTATTTTTTTGATGTTTTTGCTCATTTGCCGAGCAATTCGTCATGTGATGATTTTTTGAACAATAGTTTGCTAACGAACCGCTCAGCGCGCTTGCCGTCGCCGCGGATTTTTCCCGAACGATAACGGCTTTTTACGAGAATCGGCGGCCTTACCCGAAACGGCTGGAAGCAGACGCCAGTGGCGTCCTGTCCCTATTTGTCCGGCATCTGTTCCTTCAGATACCAGTTCTCCGGCGTGTGGAACCATGTCTCCAGCGACATGAGGTTATGGCTGGCGAGCACATAGATGACGGCAGTTACCACGGCCGTCAGCACCGAGTTCCAGAACAGTTTTTTCGGGATCATCGGGTTGACCGGAGCACCGGCGTCATTGCCGACCTCCGGCGCATCGTCCCGTCGCACGCCCCAGGGCAAGACGACCATCAGCATCAGCCACCAGACGACGAAATAAACTGCAACCACAGAAACGATGCCCATCGGGCGCCTCCCCTCCCCATGCCTCTTTCGTCATGGCCGGCCGGCGCCCCGCAAAAGGCCCTCCCCGGTCCGGGTACCGGACCGGGGAGGGCCTTCTGAACTCAGACGCGGACGATGTGCAGCCTGACGACGGGCTTCTTGTCCATGAGCCGGCGCGTCCAACGGCGAACCGCCACCCGCACGGCTTCTTCCACATCCTCATCGTCCTCGCGCATACGCGCCGGCAGGGAGCGCACGCTCTCTTCCACAAGGCCGATCAGTTCGTTCATCTCGTCCTCGTCCTCCTCCTCGTCGAGAAGGCCGGGGGCGGCAATCTGCGGTTCGGCGACCAGCTTGCCGCGGAAATCCAGCGCCAGCGTCACCAGCACCACGCCCTGATGCATGATGCGGCGGCGCGTGCGCAGCTGGTTTCCGTCCATCGGCACAAGGCGCGTACCGTCAACGGCAATGCGTCCATACTGCACATGGTCAACGATCTCCGCCCCGTCGGGGCGGATATGGATCAGCGCGCCATCCTGCGGCACCACTGAATGCGGCACCTGCCATTCCGCTGTCAGACGGGCATGGGCGCGCAGATGGCGTTCCTCGCCATGCACAGGGATGGAAATCTTCGGCCGCAGCCACTGGTAAAGCTGCTCGACATCGCCGCGATTGGGATGGCCGGAGACATGGACGAAGGCATCGTCCGCCGTCACCACCTCAACCCCGCGCTGGGCCAGCGCGTTCTGCACCGCGCCGATATCCTTCTCGTTGCCGGGGATCTCGCGGGAGGAGAAGATCACGGTATCGCCGGCATCCAGCGACACTTCGGGATGATCCTGATAGGCGATGCGCGACAGCGCCGAGCGCGGCTCGCCCTGAGAACCGGTGCAGATCATCACCAGCTTGTCGCGCGGAATGAGGCCGACATCGCTAGGGGAGGCAAAATCGGGCAGATCGGTAAGGTAACCGGTCTCGCGCGCCGCCATGTTGATGCGCCAGAGCGAGCGACCCACCAGCGCCACGGTGCGGTCATTGGCCTCCGCCGCCACGGCGATGCTGTGCAGGCGGGCAACGTTGGTGGCAAAGCAGGCAATGGCGATACGTTCGCCATAGGTGCCGAAAAGCTTGGTCAGGCTGTCGCGCACCGAGGCTTCCGAGCCGGAATGGCCGGGCTCGAAGATGTTGGTGCTGTCGCTCACCAGGGCCAGCACACCCTCCTCGCCCACCTGGCGCAGCCGCTCGATATCGGGCGGCAGACCGACCACCGGGTCCTTGTCGAGCTTCCAGTCGCCCGAGTGAACGATGGTGCCAACCGGCGTGCGCAGTACCAGCGCGCTCGGCTCCGGGATCGAGTGCGTCAGATTGACGAACTCGATATCGAACGGGCCGACATCGCAGCGGCCAGACAGCGGGATGACGTTGATCTCGATGCCGTTGACGCCATTTTCTTTCAGTTTGTGGCGCAGCACCGAGGCGGTGAAAGGCGTGGCGTAAATCGGGGCGCCAAGCGCCTCCCAGCAATATTGTACCGCGCCCAGATGGTCTTCATGCGCGTGCGTCAGCACCAGTCCCGCAAGGCTTCCCTTGCGCTCGACAATGAAGCTGGGGTCGGGAAACAGCACGTCGATACCGGGGGTGCGCTCATCGGCAAAGCCGATGCCGCAGTCAACCATGATCCATTGGCCATCATAGCCATAAAGGGCCATGTTCATGCCAATCTCGCCCGTACCGCCGAGCGGTATGAAACTCACCGCATCCCGGCCGGGGCGAAAAGGATCGTCTGACTTGTTCATCTAGTCTTGTTCCGTTCGTAAATCATCTGCAGGCCCCTGAGTGTCAGGTCGCCGTCCATTTCTTCAATAACGGGCGTGCCATTGGCGAACATCGGCGCCAGCCCGCCCGTTGCGATCACTTTCATCGGCACACCCGTTTCGGCCTTGATGCGCGCCACCAGGCCTTCGATGAGGCCGATATAGCCCCAGTAAAGGCCCGAGCGCATGGCATCCACCGTGTTGGTGCCGATAACACTTTGCGTCGGCTGCACATCCACGCGCGGCAATTTGGCCGCGGCCTGGTAAAGCGCTTCTGCCGAAAGATTGATGCCCGGCGCAATCACACCGCCGCAATAGGCCCCCGCTTCATCGACCACATCGAAGGTCGTCGCGGTGCCAAAGTCGATAACGATGAAGGCGCCTTTGTGCATATCGCGGCCGGCAATGGCATTCACCAGCCGGTCGGCGCCCACTTCTTCGGGCCTGTCGAGCAATACGTCAATGCCAAGCTTCACATCGGCGGCGCCGACGACCATCGGCCTGACGGCGAAATGCTTGGTGCAAAGCCGGTCGAGATGAGGCGTTGCCGCCGGCACGACGCTGGAGATGATCGCCCCGTCCACATCGCCGGCACCGAGCCCGACGAGCTGCATCAGCTGCAAAAGCCAGACGGCATATTCGTCCGCCGTCCGCCGTGCTTCGGTGGCGCAGCGCCAGAGCGTGCGCCGCTCAGCCCCGTCATAGAGCGCAAAGACGATGTTGGTGTTGCCCGCATCAATTGCCAGCAGCATGCGCCGTTCCTTTGTCCTGCTGGCTCATGCCTGTGGCTTGCGGGAAGAACACGTCCCCGGCACTTACGCTGCGCATGCCGGCCGGTGTTTCCACCAGCAGCGCGCCTTCGCTGTCGAGACCGGAAAACACTCCGGAGAACTGTTCATTCTCGAGCCGGATTTCAACCCTCTCCCCCCGGCCGACGGCACGTTCCAGCCATTGCTCGCGCACGGCGGCAAAGCCGTTTTCAAGCCAGCCGCCATATCCGCGGGCAAAAGCATCGAGAAACAGATCGCGCACCCTGTCGGCATCGGCGGTGCTGCCATGGGCGACAAGGCTGGTTGCCGGACGTTCTACCGCCTCGGGGTGGTCGGCGACATTGATGCCGATGCCGACAGCAACCCATTCGGCGCTGCCATCGGTCGCCACATCGCTTTCCAGCAGAATACCGGTCAGCTTGCGCCCGTCTATCAGAACGTCATTGGGCCATTTAAGGCCGGGGCGCGGTGCCTGCGGCGGCAACACGGCATCGGCGGCTTCAGCGGCGGCAAGCGCCGTCAGGAAGCTCAGCGTCGCCACCTGCCGCAACGGCACTGGCGGGCGCAGCAGCAATGTCAGGTAGAGATTACCGCCCTGGGAGACCCAGAACCGGCCCCGACGGGCGCGGCCGGCGGTCTGGCGGCGTGCCTGGATGGCAAGACCGGAAGGTTCCCCCGCCTCGGCCCGCCGTCTGGCTTCCAGATTGGTGCTGTCGAGCTCATCATGAATGGCCAGGCGGAAATCCGCCCGGCCATTCTCAGGAGCAGTCATGCTCATCCGAGGAAGAGCGTCGCCGCCGCGGCCTGTGCGGCATGGGTCATCGGCTGGAGAGCCAGCGGGATGACAATGGCGATGATGACGGCGGAAGCCGCCATGACGAAACGGATGACCCCGGACTGGCCACGGTCAAAGGCTTCGGCCGGCTCGTCGAAATACATGATCTTGACGACGCGCAGATAGTAGTAGGCCGCCACCACACTGGCGAGCACGCCAATGATGGAGAGCGCATAGAGGCCGGCATGCACGGCCGCCATGAAGACATAGAGCTTGCCGAAGAAACCGGCGAGCGGCGGCACGCCTGCCATCGAGAACATGAAGGCGGCAAGGCAGAGCGCCATCAGCGGATTGGTGCGGGAAAGACCCGACAGATCCTTGATGTCCTCGACCATGCGGCCACCGGCCTTCATCGCCAGCACGCAGGCGAAGGTACCGAGGTTCATGAACAGGTAGATGGCGAGATAGGCCAGCACGCCGCGCACGCCCTCTTCCGTGCCCGAGGCAAGACCCACAAGCGCGAAACCGACATGGCCGATGGAAGAATAGGCAAGCAGACGCTTGATGTTCTTCTGCACCACGGCGGCGAAGGAGCCGAGGATCATGGAAGCGAGCGAGATGAAAACCACCACCTGCTGCCACTGGTCGACCAGCGGACCGAACGGACCGACAAGGACACGCACCATGAGGCAGAGCGCAGCGATCTTCGGCGCAACGGCGAAGAAAGCGGTGACCGAGGTCGGCGCACCTTCATAGACGTCCGGCGTCCACATGTGGAACGGAACAGCCGAGACCTTGAAGGCCAGCGACGCCATCACGAACACCAGACCGGCGATCAGGCCGATGGACGGGCCATTGCCAACCGTGGTGGCGATCTGCGTGAAGCTGGTGGTGCCGGTGAAACCGTAAACCAGCGACGCGCCATAGAGATAAAGGCCGGAACCGAGAGCACCGAGCACGAAGTACTTGAGGCCCGCTTCGCTGGACTTCACCGCATCGCGGCGGAAAGCCGCCACGACATAGAGGCTGAGGCTCATCAGCTCGAGGCCGAGATAGAGCGACATCAGATCGTTGGCGGAGACCAGCATCAGCATGCCGAGCGTCGCCAGCAGCACCAGAACGGCATATTCCGGCCGGTCCATGCGCTCGAGCTTCAGATAGTCCTGCGAGATCACCAGGGTGATGCCGGAAGCGATCAGGATGAGGCACTTGGCGAAGCTGGCAAAGCGGTCGGCAATGAACATGCCGCCGAAGGTCAGCGCCTTGTCACCGGTATTTGCCCACACCAGCACCAGCACGACAGCAAGAGCCGCCGTACCGAGCCAGGAAACCAGGCGCGTCGAACCATCCCCCTTGAAGGCGCCCACCAGCAGCAGGGCCAGCGAGGCGACGGCAAGAACGATCTCGGGGATCGCCGGGGCGAAGTCGGGAAGTGCGGTCATGGTCTTAGATATCCATCCCGAAGTTCTGGCTCAACGCAGTGCCGTAGCGACGGTACCCGCCGCATCCAGCGCTGCCTGGTGCGTAGTGATGATGTTGGCGATCGACGCTTCGTAGAGATGGCTGACGCTGGAGGGGCTGATACCCATCCACAGGACGACGACCACCAGCGGAGCGAAGATCGCAATCTCGCGCAAGCTGAGGTCCGGCATCGCCTTGACATCATCCTTCTCGAGCTTGCCGAAGATCACGCCGCGATAGAGCACCAGCATGTAGGTGGCGCCCAGCACCACGCCGCTGGCGATGAAGAGACCCAGCCACATGTTGTGGCCGACCGAGCCCATGATCACCAGGAACTCACCGACGAAACCGCTGGTGCCCGGCAGACCGACGGAGGCCAGCATCATGAGCATGAAGACGGTGGCGTATTTCGGCATGGAGCGAGCAAGACCGCCATAGCGGGAAATCTCGCGGGTATGCAGACGGTCATAGACCACGCCGACGCACAGGAAGAGCGCGCCCGACACCACACCGTGGCTCAGCATCTGGAACATCGCGCCGTCCATGCCCTGGGTATTGAGCGTGAACAGGCCCGTCGTCACATAGCCCATGTGGGCGACCGACGAGTAGGCGATGAGCTTCTTCATATCCTTCTGCACCAGCGCGATCAGCGAGGTGATCACGATGGCGGCCACCGAGAGCACGAAGACCAGCGGTGCGAAGTCATGCGTTGCCTGCGGCAGCATGGGAATGGAGAAGCGCAGGAAGCCGTAGCCGCCCATCTTCAGGAGAACACCGGCCAGGATGACGGAACCGGCGGTCGGCGCCTCGACGTGCGCCGCCGGAAGCCAGGTGTGCACCGGCCACATCGGCACCTTCACGGCGAAGGAGGCGAAGATGGCAAGCCACAGCCAGGTCTGCATCTCGGGCGAAAAAGCCGTCTTGATCAGCGTCGGGATGTCGGTGGTGCCGGCCTGCCAGTACATGGCGATGATGGCCAGCAGCATCAGCACCGAGCCGACGAAGGTGTAGAGGAAGAACTTGAAGGCTGCGTAAACGCGGCGCGGCCCGCCCCACACACCGATGATGATGAACATCGGAATGAGGACAGCTTCGAAGAACACATAGAAGAGGATGAAATCCAGCGCGCAGAACATCCCGACCATGAAGGTCTCGAGGATGAGGAACGCGACCATGTATTCGCGCACGCGGTTCTGGATGGCTTCCCAGCTGGCCAGAATGCACAGCGGCATCAAGAAGGTGGAGAGCAGGATGAAGACGAGCGAGATGCCGTCGACGCCCATCTTGTAGCCGATGCCGTAATCCGGCAACCAGGCCACATTCTCCACGAGCTGGAAGCCCGGGTTTGACGGGTCGAACTCGGCAAGGATGCCGAGCGACACCAGGAAGGTGAACGCCGTCGTCCACAGCGCAACCCAGCGGGCATTGCGGGCTACCTGCTTTTCATCGCCAGGGATGAGAAGCGTGAGCACCGCACCGATGAGCGGCAGGAACGTCGTTAGCGACAGAAGCGGTAAATCGGACATGTCAGTTACTCTGCCTCACGCGCTCACAGACCAATCCAGAACCAGGTGACGAAGGCCGCAAGGCCGATCACCATCGCGAAAGCATAATGATAGAGGTAGCCGGTCTGCAGCTTGCCGGCGAGGCCGGCGAGCTTGCCCGTCACCGCCGCCACACCATCGGGCCCGAAGGCATCGATGGTCTGCTCGTCACCGCGCTTCCAGAAGAAAGAGCCGAGACGGAAGGCGTTCTTGACGAAGACCGCATCGTAGATTTCGTCGAAATAGTACTTGCGGAAGAACAGCTGGTGCAGCGGGCGGACAGCCGCCACGAACTTGCCGGGCAGGTCCGGCTTGATCATGTAGAACAGGTAGCCGAAGAAAATACCGGAGAAGGCAGCCACCAGCGGCAGCATCTTGACCCACAGCTCGACATGGTGAGCGGCAGCGATGCTGTCATGGGTGGAGAGCACCTTGATGGCCTCGCCCCAGAAATGTTCCCTCTCCTCACCCGCAAACCACTCCTCGCCGATAAAACCGGCGAAGGCAGCGCCGATGGCGAGCACACCAAGCGGCAGCGTCATCACCAGCGGGGATTCATGGACATGCTCCATCGTGTGATGATCCGCCCGCGGCTTGCCGTGGAAGGTCATGATAATGAGGCGCCAGGAGTAGAAGGCGGTGATGAAGGCGGCGATCACACCCATCCAGTAGGCGAACTCGCCCACGCCGGAATGAGCGCCCCAGGCGGCCTCGAGGATGAGGTCCTTGGAGTAGAAGCCGGCAAAGCCGAAGAGACCCGGGATGCCGACACCGGCAAGCGCCAGCGAGCCGATCCACATCATCACGTAAGTGACGGGGATGAAGCGCCAGATACCGCCCATCTTGCGCATGTCCTGCTCGTCCGACATCGCATGGATGACGGAACCGGCACCAAGGAACAGCAGCGCCTTGAAGAAGGCATGCGTCATCAGGTGGAACACGGCCGCGCTGTAGGCGGAAACGCCGGCAGCGAAGAACATGTAACCAAGCTGGCTCATCGTCGAATAGGCGATGACGCGCTTGATGTCGAACTGGGTCATACCGATGGTCGCGGCCACCAAGGCGGTCAGCGAGCCGATCACGGTCACGAAGGCCAGTGCATCCGGAGCGTACTCAAACAGCGGCGACAGGCGCGCGGTCATGAACACGCCGGCGGTGACCATCGTTGCCGCGTGGATGAGCGCGGAAACCGGGGTCGGGCCTTCCATGGCGTCCGGCAGCCAGGTGTGCAGCAGCAGCTGGGCCGACTTGCCCATCGCGCCCACGAAGAGCAACAGACAGGCACAGGTCAGCGCGTTCACCTGGAAACCGAGGAAGTTGTAGGTCAGTTCGGTCATCTCCGGCGCCTTCTCGAAGAGGACGTCGAAATTGACGGTACCGAACAGGAAGAAGACGAGGCCAATGCCCAGCACAAAACCGAAGTCGCCCACGCGGTTGACGAGGAACGCCTTGATGGCCGCGCCACTGGCCGACTGCTTCTCGTACCAGAAGCCGATCAGCAGGTAGGAAGCAACACCTACGCCTTCCCAGCCGAAGAACATCTGCACGAGGTTATCGGCCGTCACCAGCATGAGCATCATGAAGGTGAAGAGGCTGAGATAGGCCATGAAACGCTGCTTGGAGCGATCATGGCTCATGTAGCCGACGGAGTAGATGTGGACCATGGAGGAGACGACGGTCACCACGATCAGCATCACCGAAGTCAGCGTGTCGATCTTGATAGCCCAGTCGAGCTTCAGATCGCCGCTGTCGATCCAGGTCATGAGCGGGATGACGCGGGCATGGCCGCCAAGCGCCACATCGAAGAAAAGGGCGATCGAGAGGAGCGCCGACACGCACACGCCCAGACACGTCACCGCCTGCGCACCCCGGTCGCCGATGAAGCGACCGAAGAAACCGGCGATGAAAGAGCCCAGGATAGGCAGGAAGATTGCCGCGATTTCCATGTCTCGGCTCAGCCCTTCATCGAATTGATATCTTCAACCGCGATAGAGCCGCGGTTGCGGAAATAGACCACCATGATGGCAAGGCCAATGGCGGATTCCGCCGCGGCCACCGTCAGGATGAACAGGGTGAACACCTGGCCGGAAAGGTCGCCGAGCCAGACGGAGAAGGCCACCATGTTCACATTGACCGCCAGCAGCATCAGCTCGATCGACATCAGGATGACGATCACATTGCGGCGGTTGAGGAATATACCAAAGATCCCGAGGGTAAAGAGGATCGCGGCCAGCGTCAGGTAATGCGCAAGTCCGATGACCATGGCTTAGATACCTCCCCGCGAGGCAACCTTGCGCACTTCAGCCACGTCGGCGGGCTGAACGGCGTTCTGGTTGGCAATCTTCTGACGGCGCACACCCGGACGCTGACGCAGCGTCAGCGCAATGGCACCGATCATCGCAACCAGCAGCACAAGGCCGGCCGCCTGGAACAGATAGGCGTAGTGCGTGTAGATCAGCTCGCCGATGGCGACGGCGTTCTGCGTGGTGGAAGCCGGCGGCGTCGGCACGGCGAGGTTGGCGGTCGCCTCGGAGGCGCCCTTCCAGCTCACCAGAGCGACGACCAGCTCGATCAGCAGCACGATACCGACCAGCGCACCGATCGGTGCGTAGCGGAGCAGGCCCGTGCGCAGTTCGGCGAAGTCGATGTCGAGCATCATCACGACGAAGAGGAACAGCACCGCAACCGCGCCGACATAGACGATCACCAGGATCATCGCGACGAACTCGGCGCCGATCAGCAGGAACAGGCCCGCCGCGCTAAAGAACGCCAGCACCAGGAAGAGCACGGAATGCACCGGGTTACGGGCGGTAATCACCATGGCGCCGGAGAGCACGGTGACAGCCGCGAACAGATAAAATGCCAGGGCTTGAATGATCATCTCAACCGCCCCACTTCTGTTCTTGTTGCATCGGTCGGAACACGGGCAATCGCCTTGTCAGTCGGAGTTTTTTCATTTCACGCGCCGCAGCGGCAGGACGCCGCCCCGGCCCGTGAGTTTCTGTTCTTTTAGGCCGGCACCCCGTTGCGGGGCACCCGCCGGAAATCACCGGTAAGGCGCGTCCGCCGCGATATTGGCGGCAATCTGCGCTTCCCAGCGGTCCCCGTTCGCGAGCAGCTTTTCCTTGTTGTAGAACAGCTCCTCACGCGTCTCGGTCGCGAACTCGAAGTTCGGTCCCTCGACAATCGCATCTACCGGGCAGGCTTCCTGACAGAAGCCGCAATAGATGCACTTGGTCATGTCGATGTCGTAGCGCGTGGTACGGCGGCTGCCATCCTCGCGCGGCTCGGCCTCGATGGTGATGGCCTGGGCCGGACAGATCGCTTCGCACAGCTTGCAGGCGATGCAGCGCTCTTCGCCGTTGGGATAACGGCGCAGCGCATGTTCGCCACGGAAGCGGACGCTGATCGGTCCCTTTTCATACGGATAGTTGAGCGTGACCTTGGGCTTGAGCATGTAGCGGAAGGTCAGGCCAAGCCCCTGGAGCAACTCCACCAGGAAGAAGCTGCGGGCTGTCTTGTCGAGAAAGGCCATGGCTTTTCTTCTACTCCTCAGGCGTTCGGCAGCAGGTCGAACGCGACCAGGAAACCGGCGGTCAGGATGACCCAGATCAGCGAGAACGGCAGGAAGATCTTCCAGCCCAGACGCATCAGCTGGTCATAACGATAACGGGGCAGCGTGCCGCGAACCCACAGGAACAGGAACAGCACGAACGCAATCTTCAGCGCGAACCATACCACGCCAGGGATCCAGTTGAGCGGCGCAATGTCCGCCGGCGGAAGCCAGCCACCCAGAAACAGGATGGAGGTCATGCCGCTCATCAGGATCATGTTCGCGTATTCGCCGAGGAAGAACAGCGCGAACGGCATGGAGGAGTATTCGACGTTGAAACCGCCGACCAGCTCGGACTCACCTTCCGGAAGGTCGAAGGGCGGGCGGTTGGTCTCGGCCAGCGCCGAGATGAAGAACACGACGAACATCGGCAGGAGCGGCAGGCAGAACCAGACCTTGCGCTGCGCTTCGACGATGTCGGACAGGTTCATCGAGCCGACGCACAGCAGCACGGTGATGATCACGAGGCCGATCGAGACTTCGTAGGACACCATCTGCGCCGCAGAGCGCAGGCCACCGAGGAAGGCGTATTTCGAGTTGGACGCCCAGCCGGCCATGATGATGCCGTAGACGCCAAGCGAGGAGATCGCGAAGAGATAGAGCACGCCGACATTCACGTTGGCGAGCACCCAGCCCTTGTTGAAGGGGATGACCGCCCAGGCGACGAGCGCCAGAAGGAAGGTCAGCATCGGCGCCATCAGGAAGATGACCTTGCTGGAGCCCGACGGAATGATCGGCTCCTTGGTCGCCAGCTTCAGGCCATCGGCCAGCGGCTGCAGCAGGCCCCACGGACCCACGACGTTCGGGCCGATACGCAGATGGATCGCACCCAGAACGCGACGTTCGGCATAGGTCAGATAGGCCACGCCAACCAGGAGCGGCACAATGATAGCGAGGATCTCCAGCACGATCAGGATCGTGGGCCACGCATATCCGGTCAGGAACTCAGCCATGGGTGCCGGTCTTTCCTTCTTCCTGACGACCCTTCACGAACGCCTCGGTGCACTCGGCCATCGTGGCCGACGCGCGGGAGATGGCGCAGGTCTGATAGAAATTGTCGATTGCGGTAACGAACGGAGCGGCATCCATCGCACCGGCGGCGCCGAAGGCCCCCCAGGCAGACGGGGCCACATCATCCACATGCGCGAAGGCCGGGTTCACCTCGACCAGACGGCGGCGGACAGAAGCCAGATCGTCATAGGGCAGCGTCTTGGCCAGATGCGCGGAGAGCGCACGCAGGATGGCCCAGTCCTCACGGGCATCGCCCGGAGCAAACGCCGCCTTGCGGCCACGCTGCACGCGGCCTTCGGTGTTGACGTAGGTGCCTTCCTTCTCGGTGTAGGCAGCGCCCGGCAGAATGACGTCTGCATGGTGCGCACCGACATCGCCATGGTGACCCTGATAGATCACGAAGGCCTTGCCGAGACGGCTGGCGTCGATCTCGTCGGCGCCCAGAAGGTAGACAACCTCAACCTCGCCCTTGTCGGCGCCATCGAGGATGCCGGCCACGTCACGGCCACCGGCCGCCGGCACGAGGCCGAGGTCCAGACCGCCCACGCGGGCCGCTGCGGTGTGCAGAACGTTGAAGCCGTTCCAGCCTTCGGCAACCGCCCCCACCTGCTCCGCCAGCTGGCGGGCAGCGGCGAGAACCTGGGCACCATCGGCGCGGGTCAGCGCGCCCATGCCGACGATGATCATCGGACGCTGGGCAGCCTTCAGTTTGGCAGCGAACTCGCCCTCGCCCTTCAGCAACGCCTCAAGGCTCTGCGGACCGGCGCCGAGATAGCTGTGGTCGTAGGTCAGATCGATCTGCGGACCGATCACGCCAACCGGGAAACCGCCCATGGTCCAGCGCTTGCGCAGGCGGGCGTTGATGATCGCCGCTTCCTTGCGCGGGTTGGTACCGATCAGCAGCACCGCATCCGCCTGCTCGATACCGGCGATGGTGGTGTTGAAGAGGTAACCGGCGCGGGTGGTGGCATCCAGCTTGGCACCGTCCTGACGGCAATCGATGCTGGCAACGCCGAGCGACTGCATCAGCTCCTTGAGGAGCAGCATGGACTCTGCATCGGCCTGGTTACCGGCAATCGCGCCAATCTTGGAGCCGTCAAGGCCGGCAACGCGCTTGGCGATGGCGGCAAATGCCTCATCCCAGCTTGCGGCCTTCAGCTTGCCGTCGGCGCCGCGCACATAGGGCTTGTCGAGGCGGCGCTTCATCAGACCGTCGACAGCATGGCGGGTCTTGTCGCTGATCCACTCCTCGTTCACCGCCTCATTGAGACGCGGCAGAACGCGCATCACCTGGCCGCCGCGCACATCCACGCGGATGTTGCTGCCAACCGCATCCATCGCGTCGATGGACTCAAACTTGCGCAGCTCCCACGGGCGGGCATGGAAAGCGTAGGGCTTGGAGGTCAGCGCACCGACCGGGCAGATGTCGACGAGGTTGCCCGACAGCTCGCTGTCCAGCGTCTTCTCGACATAGGTGCCGACTTCCATGTTCTCGCCGCGATAGGTCGCGCCCAGAACCGGTACACCGGCAATCTCCTCGGCAAAACGGATACAGCGCGTGCAATGGATGCAGCGCGTCATCACCGTCTTGATGAGCGGGCCGAATTCCTTGTTCTTTACCGCGCGCTTGTTCTCGTCATAGCGGCTGGTGTTCTTGCCGTAGGCAACGGCCTGGTCCTGCAGGTCGCACTCGCCGCCCTGGTCGCAGATCGGGCAGTCGAGCGGATGGTTGATGAGCAGGAACTCCATCACACCGTTGCGGGCCTTGCGCACGCGCTCGGTATCGGTGCGGATGACCATGCCTTCGCCCACGGGCATGCAGCAGCTGGCGACCGGCTTGGGCGCGCGCTCCATGTCCACAAGGCACATGCGGCAGTTACCAGCCACGGACAGGCGCTCGTGGTAACAGAAGCGCGGCACCTCGATCCCCAGCGCCTCACAGGCCTGAAGGACGGAAGTCCCCGCTTCTACTTCGATCTCGATCCCGTCGATCGTTAGCTTCGGCATGTCTTTAACCCTATACCCTTCAAGGGGTTGGCCGTGCGTCTTTAACCATACTGTTCAAGGCCGGGTCCAGCCCGGCCCTGAAGGTCATTACTCAGCGGCAATCGCCCCGGCGTTACGCGTGTACTTGGCGATGCGAGCCTCGATCTCGGGGCGGAAATGACGGATCAGCCCCTGGATCGGCCACGCAGCGGCGTCGCCGAGCGCACAGATCGTGTGCCCCTCGACCTGCTTGGTAACCTCGAACAGCATGTCGATTTCCTCGACACGCGCATTGCCCTTCACCATGCGGCGCATGACACGCCACATCCAGCCGGTGCCCTCGCGGCACGGGGTGCACTGGCCGCAGCTCTCATGCTTGTAGAAGTGCGACAGGCGCTCGATCGCCTCGATGATGTCGGTGGATTTGTCCATGACGATCACCGCGGCGGTGCCGAGGCCGGAGCCCTTCTCGCGCAGCGCGTCGAAATCCATGATCAGGTCGTTGCACTGGTCGGCCGGAATGACCGGCGTGGACGAACCGCCCGGGATGACGCCCAGCAGGTTGTCCCAACCGCCGCGCACACCGCCGGCATGCTTCTCGATCAGCTCACGCAGGGTGATGCTCATCGATTCTTCGACGTTGCAGGGATTGTTCACATGGCCCGAGATCGAGAAGATCTTGGTGCCGCTGTTCTTCGGGCGGCCGAAGCCGGCAAACCACGGAGCGCCACGGCGCAGGATGGTCGGCACGACGGCCACGGATTCCACGTTATTGACCGTGGTCGGGCAGCTGTAGAGACCGGCCTGGGCCGGGAACGGCGGCTTGTTGCGCGGCTGGCCCTTGCGGCCTTCCAGGCTTTCAAGCAGCGCGGTTTCTTCTCCGCAGATATAGGCGCCGGCGCCGCGGTGGACGTAGATGTCGAAATCCCAGCCCGATCCGGCGGCGTTCTTGCCAAGCAGTCCGGCGGCATAAGCCTCCTCGACCGCTTTCTCAAGCGCCATCGCCTCGTGGTAGAACTCGCCGCGCACATAGATGTAGGACGCATTGGCCTGCATCGCGAAGCCGCCGATGAGGCAGCCCTCGATCAGCTTGTGCGGCTCGTTGCGCAGGATTTCGCGATCCTTGCAGGTACCCGGCTCGGACTCGTCGGCATTGATGACGAGATAGTGCGGGCGGCCCGTGTTCTTGGGCATGAAGGACCATTTGAGGCCGGTGGAGAAGCCGGCGCCGCCACGGCCGCGCAGACCCGATTCCTTGACCTCGTTGATGATCCACTCAGCGCCCTTGGCGATGAGGTCGGCGGTGCCGTTCCAGTCTCCGCGAGCGCGCGCGCCTTCCAGCGTGCGGTCCTTGAAGCCGTAGAGATTGGTGAAGATGCGGTCCTTGTCGCTCAGCATCACGCTTCTCCCGCATCGGTCAGAGAGGTACGCCCGCCGGCGGGCGAGGACGTCTGACGGCCCGTCTGCGAACCGGTCTTCGGCTTTTCGCCGCGTGCCAGCGCATCGAGGATGGCTTCCATCGATTCCGGCGTCAGATCTTCGTAGAAATCGTCGTTGATCTGGACCATCGGCGCGTTGGCGCAGGCGCCAAGGCACTCGACTTCCATCAGCGTGAACAGGCCATCGGCCGTGGTCTCGCCGGCATGGATGCCCAACTTGTTCTCGCAGGCCTTCTGGATACCGTCGGAGCCGCGCAGCCAGCACGGGGTGGTGCGGCACAGCTGCACCAGGTGCTTACCCACCGGTTCCTTGTTGTACATGGTGTAGAAGGTCGCGACCTCATACACCCGGATCGGCGGCATCTCGAGGATCTGCGCCACATGATCCATGGCCGCGCGCGGCAGCCAGTTGTCATTCTGGCGCTGGGCAAGGTCGAGCAGCGGCAGAAGCGCGCTCGCCTGCTTGCCGGCCGGATACTTGGCGATGATCTTCTTCGCCTTTTCCATGTTGTCCGGCGTGAACTCGAAGTTCGCCGGCTGGCTCACGGCCGAGGGAGCCGCACCGCTCATCGATCAATCTCCCCGAAAACGATATCCAGCGATCCGATGATCGCCACCGCGTCAGCCAGCATGTGGCCCTTCGACATGAAGTCGACGCCCTGCAGATGGGCATAGCCCGGCGCGCGGATCTTGCACTTGTAGGGTTTGTTGGTGCCGTCGGCGACGAGGTAGACGCCGAACTCGCCCTTCGGGGCTTCCACGCCGGTATAGACTTCGCCAGCCGGAACGTGATGGCCCTCGGTATAGAGCTTGAAGTGGTTGATGAGCGCTTCCATCGAGCGCTTCATCTCGCCGCGACGCGGCGGTGCCACCTTGTGGTCCTCGCTCAGCACCGGACCTTCCGGCATCTTCTCGATGCACTGGCGGATGATCTTGATGCTCTCCTGCATCTCCAGCACGCGGCAGACATAGCGCGAATAACAATCGCCGGTCTTGCCGACCGCGATGTCGAAATCGAGCTCGTCATAGACTTCGTAGGGCTGCGACTTGCGCAGGTCCCACGGAATGCCGGAGGCGCGCAGGCACGGGCCGGTGAAGCCCCAGGCAATCGCCTCTTCCGCCGACACGACACCGATATCGACAAGGCGCTGCTTGAAGATGCGGTTGCCGAGCAGCAGGTTGTTCATGTCATCGAGGAAGCCCTGGAACTGGTCGCAGAAGGCCAGAATGTCCTCGGCAAGGCCGGCCGGCAGATCCTGATGCACGCCGCCGACGCGGAAATAGGCCGCATGGAGACGGGCGCCGGAAGCGCGCTCATAGAACTCCATGAGGATTTCGCGCTGCTCGAAGCCCCACAGCGGCGGGGTCATCGCGCCAACGTCGAGCGCGAAGGTCGTGCAGTTCAGAAGATGGTTCAGCACGCGGCCGATTTCGCAGAACAGCACACGGACGAACTGGCCGCGACGCGGCACTTCAAGGCCGAGCAGCTTTTCCGTGGCGAGCACGAAGGCGTGCTCCTGGTTCATCGGGGCCACATAGTCCAGACGGTCGAAATACGGGACCGCCTGCATGTAGGTCTTGTGCTCGATCAGCTTCTCGGTGCCGCGATGCAGCAGGCCGATATGCGGGTCCGCCCGTTCGACGATCTCGCCATCCATCTCCATGACCAGACGCAACACGCCGTGGGCGGCGGGATGCTGGGGTCCGAAGTTCAGCGTAAAAGGCTTGATCTGCGCTTCAGCCATTGGGGCCTGCCTTAAACTCGTGATCCAATCGGGGAAAGGTGAGAAACAAAGGCCGGGCGCCCCTTTGAAGGCGGCGCCCTGACCGATGAACTCCCTTACCCGCTCGCCTTCTCGTCACCGGGAAGCAGCATGCCGGTCATGCCTTCCCAGGGGCTGAGGAAGTCGAAACTGCGGAAATCCTGGCGGAGCTTCACCGGCTCATAGACCACGCGCTTCTGCGCATCGTCATAACGAACCTCGACATAGCCCGTCAGCGGGAAGTCCTTGCGCAGCGGATGGCCTTCAAAGCCATAGTCCGTGAGGATGCGGCGCAGGTCGGGATTGTCGGCAAAGAAGATGCCGTACATGTCCCAGGTCTCGCGCTCGAACCACACGGCCGCCGGCCACAGCCCGGCGACGGAAGCGACCGGCGTATCCTCGTCGGTCGGCGTCTTCACGCGCACACGCTGGTTCAGCGTCATGCTCAGCAGGTGGTAGACCACGTCGAAGCGCTCATCGCGCACCGGATAGTCGACCGCCGTGATGTCGATGAGCTGGCTGAACTTGAAGTTCGCATCATCGCGCAGGAAGGAAAGGACCTTCAGCAGCGCATCGCGGGAGACCGTCACGTTGATTTCGCTGTGCGCGACCTCAACCTCGACCGTACCGCCCGCTGCAATCACGGCGCCGAATGCACCGCGAAGCTGCTCGGCCAGGTCTGTCAGTGCCTGTTGGCTCATTTTATCGCCTCGCCCTAACCGTCAGCGCACGATGCGGCGGCCGCCGTTGCGGATTTTCTTCTGCAACTGCATCACGCCATAAACCAGCGCTTCCGCGGTCGGCGGGCAGCCCGGCACATAGATATCCACCGGCACCACGCGATCGCAGCCGCGCACCACCGAGTAGGAATAGTGATAGTAGCCGCCGCCGTTGGCGCAGGAGCCCATGGAGATCACCCAGCGCGGTTCGGCCATCTGGTCGTAAACCTTGCGCAGAGCGGGCGCCATCTTGTTGGTCAGCGTGCCGGCCACGATCATCACGTCACTCTGGCGCGGGCTGGCCCGCGGCATCGTCCCGAACCGGTCGAGGTCATACCGGGCCATGTAGGCGTGGATCATTTCCACGGCGCAGCAGGCCAGACCGAAGGTCATCGGCCACAGCGAGCCGCTGCGTGCCCAGTTGACCAGATTTTCGTACTGGGCAACGACGAAACCCTTGTCCTGGATTTCATCGGTGACCGCGCGCAGGACGGCATCCTGCGCCGCGCCCGGAGGCAGCGGCGCCATACCGCCGGTGGCGCCCTTGGCGTCGATCACTCCCATTCCAGGGCTCCCTTCTTCCACTCATAAACAAAGCCGATGGTCAGCACACCGAGGAAGATCACCATCGACCAGAAGCCGAACAGACCGATCTTCCCGAGCGACACCGCCCACGGAAACAGGAAGGCCACCTCAAGATCGAAGATGATGAAGAGAATGGCGACCAGATAGAAACGGACGTCGAACTTGCGCCGCGCATCGTCGAAAGCCTCAAATCCGCACTCATAGGCGGAGAGCTTCTCGGAATCAGGATTGCGCTTGGCGATGATGAAAGGTGTGAGCACCATCACACCGGACAGGCCGGTGGCGATGATGAGAAACAGGAGAATGGGCAGGTATTCGACGACGACGTCGCTGAGCATCAAAACGTCCTGTCCTGGCCAGCGCTACCGGGAGAACCAGCAGGATCGCTGGAAAGCGGTCCCACGGAAAAGGCCGGTAGCGGCAGTTAGTCGAGATGGGAGCGATTTCAACGCCCCCGGCTTTTTATGGGGGGACTATAGAGCCACCCCCCGAACATGAAAAGGCCTTGTTGTGGTTACTTTTCGCCGCTGCAGCATGTCGCAGGGTGGCGTCCTGTCGCAGGGTCGGAATGTAAAAAAACCGGCTGCGGGAGCGCTTCCCGGCCGGCGACCAAAACTACAGGAGCATTCACTGGAAGGCCGTCCGGCTGGCGGCAGAACTGCTGAGAAGAAGGAGAAGTGGCGCGAGTGACGGGACTTGAACCCGCGGCCTCCGGCGTGACAGGCCGGCGCTCTAACCAGCTGAGCTACACCCGCGCTTTACTTCACTTCTCTCGATACGGGCCACCGCTTTGCCCCAGGGGGCGAAGGCGATGTGGCGCGAGTGACGGGACTTGAACCCGCGGCCTCCGGCGTGACAGGCCGGCGCTCTAACCAGCTGAGCTACACCCGCGTTTCCGCATCGGTGCGGCGGGTTTTAGGGGCCCGCCGCCCCCCTGTCAACAACTGAGTATCGCTGTTTTTACTTTTTTTATCCGGCTTTCCAGAAGACGGCAAAAATCAGCCTTAAACTTTTGATTTCATGCCCATTTCGGCCCTCAAGCCTTCCAGGCGCGCATAGGCCTGCAGCAGGCGCTCCGAGGCGTTGCGGCGCTCTTCCTCAATCGTGGTGCGTGTCAGCGACAGCTCCAGCGCCCGCTGCAGGGCTTCGCATACCGGCAGGTCGCGCTGCTGCAGCGCCTTGTCGAGCGCCACCATGATCAGATCACCAAGCCGACGTTCTTCTGCCGCCACCTGGAACTCCCTTCCCTGCTTCATTCTGCCGCTTCCGGCATCTCAGCCAACCGTTCCACGACTGACGCGCCAAAGAAACAAAAAACGACGCCGCCCGGAGGCGACGTCGTTCTTTTAATTCTGGGTGGTAGGCGGTGACGGTTTCGAACCGCCGACCCTCTCGGTGTAAACGAGATGCTCTACCGCTGAGCTAACCGCCCACCCGCTGCCGCGCTATCAGCGGACAGCGCGGCATCACATCAACGGATCAACCGTTGACGATATCCTTCAGGCCCTTGCCGGGCTTGAACTTCGGCTGACGCGAAGCGGAGATGGTGATCTTCTCGCCGGTGCGCGGATTGCGGCCTTCGGAGGCGGCGCGCTCGCTCACGCTGAAAGTACCAAATCCGACCAGGCGGACTTCGTCGCCCTTCTTGAGCGCATCGGTGATGCCCTCGAGAACAGCGTCGACAGCCTTGGCAGCGTCGGTCTTCGACAGGCCGCCGGCTTCGGCGACATGGGCAACGAGATCGTTCTTGTTCACTTAAAGGCCCCCCTTTGTGGTGATGCACGCCTTGAACAGTTGGCCCTAACTTTTGGTTAGCAAACTATTAACGCGAGCCGCCGAAATCATAAGCGCAGCCCGCGACGCGCGTCAACGCAAGGCAAGCGAAATTTTGGCGGAAAACTGCGAAAAAATGCGGGGCCGAAGCGAAAAAATCGCCTCGGCCCCGCGTTACCGAAAATTAAGAGCGCCTGTCAGTGCCGAACAACCCCGTCAGCATCGCCGCTGGCAGGGGCTACTGCCTCTGCCGGCACCGGCTGATTAGAATCGGTTTCGGCCGAAATTGGCACCAGAGGCTTGGCAAGTGCGCGCTCCAGAACCTCCTCGACCCGGCTTACCGGGACGATCTCGAGACCCTTCTTCACGTTGTCCGGGATCTCGGCGAGGTCCTTTTCGTTGTCCTTGGGGATCAGCACCAGCTTGATGCCGCCCCGATGGGCCGCGAGCAGTTTTTCCTTGAGGCCGCCGATCGGGAACACCCTGCCCCTGAGCGTGATCTCACCGGTCATCGCCACGTCCTTGCGCACCGGAATGCCGGTGAGCACGGAGACGATGGAGGTAACCATGGCCACACCGGCACTCGGACCATCCTTCGGCGTTGCGCCTTCGGGAACATGGACGTGGATGTCCTTCTTCTCGAAGACTGCCGGCGCGATGCCGAACAGGTTGGAGCGGGATTTGACGAAGCTCTCGGCCGCCGTGATGCTTTCGCGCATCACGTCGCCCAGCTTGCCGGTCGAGGTAACACGGCCCTTGCCGGGCACGGTCACACTTTCGATCGACAGCAGCTCGCCGCCCACTTCGGTCCAGGCGAGACCGGTCACGACACCCACCAGATCTTCCTGCTCGATCTCGCCGATGCGGAAGCGCGGGATACCCGCATACTTCTCCAGCGTACGCGGCGTGATCTGCACCTTCTTGAGCCCCTTGGAGAGAATCTCCTTGAGGGCCCGGCGCTGCACGGTGCCGATCTGGCGCTCGAGGTTACGCACGCCGGCTTCGCGGGTGTAGTGCCGCACCAGCTGACGCAGGGCCTCGTCGTTGATCGTCCACTCCGCCGGCTTCAGACCGTTGGCTTCCATCTGCTTGGGAATCAGATGGCGCTTGGCGATCTCGACCTTCTCGTCCTCGGTGTAGCCGCTGAGGCGGATGATCTCCATGCGGTCCAGCAGCGGCTGGGGCATGTTGAGCGTGTTGGCCGTGCAGACGAACATCACGTCCGAAAGGTCGTAATCGACCTCCAGATAATGGTCCGCGAAGTTCATGTTCTGCTCGGGATCCAGCACCTCCAGCAGGGCGGAGGAAGGATCGCCGCGCCAGTCGGCACCCAGCTTGTCGATTTCATCGAAGAGGATGAGCGGGTTGGAGCTCTTCACCTTCTTCATCGTCTGGATGACCTTGCCCGGCATCGAGCCGATATAGGTCCGGCGATGACCGCGGATTTCGGCCTCGTCACGCACACCGCCAAGCGACATGCGGGCGAAGTTACGGCCGGTAGCCTTGGCGATCGACTTGCCGAGCGAGGTCTTGCCGACGCCGGGCGGGCCGACGAGGCACAAGATCGGGCCCTTGACTTTCAGCGAACGCTGCTGGACTGCCAGATACTCAAGAATGCGTTCCTTGACCTTGTCCATGCCGTAGTGATCGGCATCGAGAATGGATTCCGCCAGCGGCAGATCCTTCTTGATCTTGGTGCGCTTCTTCCATGGGATCGACAGCATCCAGTCGAGATAATTGCGCACCACCGTCGCTTCGGCGGACATCGGGCTCATGCTGCGCAGCTTCTTGAGCTCGGCCAGCGCCTTGTCCTTCGCCTCGGCGGAAAGCTTGGTCTTGTTGATGCGCTCTTCCAGCTCGGCGGCCTCGTCGCGGCCGTCCTCGCCCTCGCCCAGCTCCTTCTGGATCGCCTTGAGCTGTTCGTTCAGATAGTACTCGCGCTGGGTCTTCTCCATCTGCCGCTTGACGCGGTTGCGGATGCGCTTTTCCACCTGCAGAACGCCGATCTCACCTTCCATAAAGGCATAGACGCGCTCAAGCCGTTCGGCGACCGACTGGGTCTCCAGAAGCTGCTGCTTCTCGGCGATCTTCAGCGCCAGATGCGAAGCAACCGTATCCGCGAGCTTGCCGAATTCGTCGATCTGGTTGATCGACACCAGCACCTCGGGCGGAATCTTCTTGTTGAGCTTGATGTATTGCTCGAACTGGGAGACGACGGCGCGCGCCAGCGCTTCGACTTCCTGTGCGTTGACCTCGTCCTCGTCCAGCCCTTCGGCGTAGGCCTGGTAGAAGCTTTCGTTCTCGGCATAGCCGGTAATGCGCGCGCGGCTGTTGCCCTCGACCAGAACCTTGACGGTGCCGTCGGGCAGTTTCAGCAGCTGCAGCACAGTCCCGATAGTGCCGACATTGTAGATATCATTGGGAGTGGGATCGTCCTGTCCGGCGTCCTTCTGGGTCACAAGCAGGATCTGCTTGTCATCCTTCATGACATCTTCAAGTGCCCGGACCGACTTCTCGCGCCCTACAAAGAGCGGCACGATCATGTGCGGAAACACGACGATGTCGCGCAGCGGCAAGACCGGATACAGGGAACCGCTGGTGTTTTCGACCATCTGTTGAGCCTCGATCTTGAGGGGGAGCCCCTGATGGGCGCTCCTGCCGGGGAAAGCCCGGCCCTGCTAAGGAAAGCAGGAGGCATTGGCTTTAGGCGCCACGCCCCCAGGCGGAGGCTCGGGGCTCCTTTTGGCGGGAGCCCCGACCGTTCAGGTCGTTAACCGGCCGGTGCGGCTTCGTCGCGCCGGTCGGCATAGATGTAGAGTGGCTTTGCCCTGCCCTCTACTACCTCTTTGTTGATCACGACCTGATCCACGCCTTCTAAGCTGGGGAGCTCGAACATGGTTTCAAGGAGGATCCCCTCCATGATCGAGCGCAGGCCGCGCGCACCAGTCTTGCGTTCAATGGCCTTGCGGGAGACCACCTTCAACGCATCCTCGGTGAATTCGAGCCCGACATCCTCCATCTCGAACAGGCGCTGGTACTGCTTGACCAGTGCGTTCTTGGGCTGGGTCAGGATCTGGATCAGGGCCGGCTCGTCGAGATCGTCAAGCGTGGCGACAACCGGCAAACGACCGACGAATTCGGGGATGAGGCCGAACTTCAGCAGATCTTCCGGTTCCACCTGACGCAGGATCTCGCCGGTACGGCGATCTTCCGGCGGCTTGACCTCGGCACCGAAGCCGATGGACGTGCCCTTGCCGCGGGTCGAGATGATCTTCTCGAGGCCGGCGAAGGCACCACCGCAGATGAAGAGGATATTGGTGGTGTCCACCTGCAGGAATTCCTGCTGCGGATGCTTGCGCCCGCCCTGCGGCGGCACGGAGGCGACGGTGCCTTCCATGATCTTCAGCAGCGCCTGCTGCACGCCCTCGCCCGACACGTCGCGTGTAATCGACGGGTTGTCGGACTTGCGGGAAATCTTGTCGACCTCGTCGATATAGACGATGCCGCGCTGCGCGCGCTCGACATTGTAGTCGGCCGCCTGCAGCAGCTTGAGGATGATGTTCTCCACATCCTCGCCCACGTAACCGGCTTCGGTCAGCGTAGTGGCGTCGGCCATGGTAAAGGGCACATCGAGGATGCGGGCCAGGGTCTGGGCGAGCAGCGTCTTGCCCGAACCGGTCGGCCCGATGAGCATGATGTTGGACTTCGCCAGCTCGACATCGCTGTTCTTCTGGCTGTGGGCGAGACGCTTGTAATGATTATGCACTGCCACCGACAGCACGCGCTTGGCGTGGCTCTGGCCGATCACATAGTCATCCAGCACCGCCATGATGTCCTTGGGCGTCGGAACGCCCTCGCGGGACTTCACCAGCGTGCTCTTGTTCTCTTCCCGGATGATGTCCATGCACAGCTCGACGCACTCGTCGCAGATGAACACGGTCGGGCCCGCGATGAGCTTGCGTACTTCGTGCTGGCTCTTGCCGCAGAAGGAGCAATAAAGCGTGTTCTTCGAATCGCCAGTGGCGGACTTGGTCATTTCAACTCCGGTAGAAAACTGGGGGCATTCACCGAATGCCCTTCCGGACCATCACAACTCTGCAACAGGCCGGACATGGAACCATCGTGGAACCGTCCGGCGCCGCCGTCAATCCATCGGTCTTATCCCATACATCTGGCGTAGATACCCGCGCCCGCCAAGGGGCAAAGGCGCGGGTGCACGCCAGACTACGGTCTTCAACCTTCCGTGGCGGCCTTCGGACGCTTGGCAATTACCTCGTCGATGAGGCCGAATTCCCTAGCCTCCTCGACAGACATGAACTTGTCACGCTCCATCGCCGCCTCGATGTCGCTCACCGGCTTGCCGGTGTGCTGGGCGTAGATCTCGTTAAGGCGCGACCGCAACTTGAGAATCTCCTGGGCTGCGATCTCGATGTCGGTCGCCTGGCCGCGCGCACCGCCCGAGGGCTGGTGAATCATCACGCGGCTGTTCGGCAGCGCGTAGCGCTTGCCCGCGGCACCGCCCGCCAGCAGCAGCGAGCCCATGGAGGCCGCCTGACCGATACACACGGTGGAGACATCCGGCTGGATGAACTGCATCGTGTCATAGATGGCAAGGCCGGCCGAGACCACGCCGCCCGGCGAATTGATGTAGAACGAGATGTCCTTGTTGGGGTTCTCGGATTCGAGAAACAGCAACTGGGCGCAGATAAGGCTCGCGACCGCATCGTTGACGGGACCGATCAGGAAGATGATCCGTTCCTTGAGGAGGCGCGAGAAGATGTCGTAGGCGCGTTCGCCCCGGTTGGTCTGTTCGACCACCATCGGCACCAGCCCGTTCATGGTCGGATCGATAAAATCCATTGTTCCTGACGCTCCGAAATCCTGTGGCGCTCGGGGACGTGTTTCGCCCGTCCCCTTCCGGCTAACTGATAGATAAGCTGCCAAGGCGCAAACGAAAAGAGGGCGGCGGACGAAACCGTCCGCCGCCCCCCTCAAGGCAATGACCTTATGGAATTGCCCGCGATCAGGCAGCAGCCTCGCCGTCTTCCTCTTCCTTGACCAGCTCCTCGGCCGTCACGGCCTTGTCGGTGAGCTTGGCCGCACCGAGGATGTGGTCAACGACCTTGTCCTCGAAGATCGGCGCACGCAGGCTTTCAATCGCCTGCGGGTTCTTGCGGTAATATTCGATGACCTGCTGGGCAGCGCCGCCATAACGCTGGGCCTCGCCGATCACGGCGCGGTTCAGCTCGTCCTGCGTCACCTCGATGCCCTCGCGGCGGCCGACTTCGGCCAGCAGCAGGCCAAGGCGCACGCGGCGTTCGGCGATCTTGCGGTACTCGGCCTTGACCTCGTCCTCGCTCTTGCCTTCCAGCACGTCACGGCCCTGCTCCTTCTCGGCCTCAACCTGCTTCCAGATGGCATCGAACTCGCCGTCGACCATGCCGGCCGGCAGATCGAAGCTGTGGGACTTGTCGAGCGCGTCGAACAGCTCACGCTTCAGGCGGGTACGGGTCAGGCGGGTATATTCGCCCTCGATCTGGCCGCGCACACCGTCGTTGAGCTTCGCGACGTCGTCGAAGCCGAAGCTCTTGGCGAGTTCGTCATCGATGGCGACCTCGGTGGTCTCCAGCAGTTCCTTCACGGTGATGGTGAAGGTCGCTTCCTTGCCGGCGATATCCTCAAGCGCGAAGTTCTCCGGCAGGGAGACCTTGACCTCGACATTCTCGCCCGGCTTCACGCCAACGAGCTTGCCGTCGAAGGCATTGAAGAAAGCTTCGTCGGAGAGATCGATCTCGCGGCCTTCGGCATTGAGCGCCTCGACAGCCGCGCCATCGACGGTGCCGGCGAAATCAACAACGGCGATGTCGGTGGCCTTGGCAGCGCGCTTGCGCTTGATCGGGCTCTTCTCACGACGGGCCTTGGCGAGGTTCGCCACAGCCTTGGAGACTTCCTCTTCACCAACGGCGACCACATGGCGGTCAAGCGCGATGGCGGAGAAATCACCCGGCTCGATTTCGGGCAGCAGCTCGACCTTCATCGTGAAGACCAGGTCCTGGCCTTCGTCGAAGGACACCACTTCGATCTGCGGCTGCATGGCCGGACGCAGGCCATTGTCGTTCACCACCTGGTTGGTGGTGTCCTGCACGGACTGCTCAAGCACTTCGCCCAGAACGGCGCGGCCATACTGGCGACGCAGCAGGCTCATGGGCACCTTGCCCGGGCGGAAGCCCGGCAGGCGGATGGTCTTGCCAACAGTGCTCAGGCGCTCTTCAACCTTGCCCGCCAGCTCGTCGGCCGCCACGGTGATGGAGAATTCGCGCTTCAGCCCCTCGGCGCTCGTCTGGGTGATCTGCATTTTTTTCGCCTGTTTGCCAGTCGTCTTGCTTCTCGAAACACAGCCGCCTTTTCGCGCGGCCACGTTCCACGAATAGAATCTGTGGTCCATGAGGTGCCGGCCATCGGCCGTTGGCGCGCCTTGGTGCGGGCGGAGGGACTTGAACCCCCACGACTTGCGTCACTGGAACCTAAATCCAGCGCGTCTACCAATTTCGCCACGCCCGCTGACGCCAAACCCCCATAGCGGGCGGACACCGAAGCCCCCACCCTTGAGAGTGGCGCGTTCTATAGCATAAGGAGGGTGGACGGAATCAATAAAAACCGGCAAGCGCGCGCAGCACCGGGGCGATATGGCCGGGAAGGTCTTCCGCAACCAGCCCGAGCCCGGCAAGACGCGCGGCTTCGGCATGGATCCAGACGGCGGCCGCTGCCGCCTCGAAGGCCGGCATTCCCGCCCCCAGCAAAGCAAGCACGATACCTGCCAGCACATCGCCGCTGCCGGCGACAGCCAGCGTGGCCGGCGCGTTGGCATTGATGGCAGCCCGTCCGTCCGGCGCCGCAATCACCGTGTCATATCCCTTGAAAATAACGACGGCTCCGCTCCGCGCCGCTGCCTGGCGTGCCGCCGCCAGCTTGCCGCCCGGCAGATCGGCAAGATCCGGGAAGAGGCGGGAAAACTCGCCGCCATGCGGTGTCAGCACGCTGCCCGCCGGTAATTGCGGCCAGAGTTGTCCGGCATTCCCGGCAAAGCTCGTCAGGGCATCGGCATCCAGCACCAGGGGCCGGCCGAGAGCACAGAGCGCGCCAACCTTCGCGGCAACGGACGGGTCCCTGCCTGCTCCGGGTCCATGGAGAATCGCCGCCAGCCGGCCGGATTCAAGCCGCTCCCGCGCGGCTTCACTTTCCGCTTCCTGCACCACCGCACTGGGCAGCGCCTCAGCGAACAGCGGCGTCGTGCCGCCCGGTACATGCAGCGTGACCATGCCGGCCCCTGCCCGCTGCGCCGCAGCGCCCGCCAACCTGCCCGCACCCGTCATCGGGCCGGCGACGACCAGAACGTGACCACGCGTATATTTATGGTCACGGGGCCCGGGCCAGCGCAGCGCATGCCGCCAGAGCGCGGGTGTGTTGAGCCAGGCGGCCGCACCGGTGAGGTCAGCCACATCGGCGGCGATCCCGATATCCGCAATCTCCAGATCACCGCAGAGCTGGCGGCCGGGCATCAGCAACTGCCCGGGTCGCGGACGGAAAAAACCGATCGTCATCCGGGCCTGCAAACAGGCCCCGGCCGGTACACCGGTCGAGCCATCCAGGCCGGAAGGAACGTCGATGGCGATGGAGGTCAACCCCCTCGCCGCTATCCGATCGAAAAGCTCGCAAAGCCCGGCATCCGGCGCACGGCTGAGACCAGCCCCAAAAATCGCATCGACGATCAGTGGCTTGTCCGCAAGATCAATGGCCGGGAAATCGAGGATTTCGGAGGCCCAATCCTGAGCCGCCATTGCCGCATCACCGCCAAGACGCGCGGGCTCGCAGAGCAAATGCACCCGCACAGGCCAACCGGCCTGCCGCAGGTATGCTGCCGCAACGAAACCATCGCCGCCATTGTTACCGGGACCGCACAGCACCAGCACAGGCTGGCATTCGAACCGGGTCTGGATGGCCGCAGCGACGGCCGCGCCGGCCCGCTGCATCAGAATATAGGAGGCGGTCCCGCGCCTTACCGTTTCAGCATCGGCGGCATACATCTGTTGCGGGTCAAGCAGTGCCAGCGGCAGCTCCGGGCCGGTTTCGACTTCGCGGATGCCTCTTACCTCGGCAGCAAATCGCAGCGGATACATGGAAGGGGCTCCCGGACCAGAGCGCTCTCATCAAGAGCGCCGCCTCCGGTTTAATCCGGGCACGCGGAGGGATCAACCGACCGGCGCGCCTTGCTTCTGCCGGCCGCAGGCAATAAAAAACGCGCCGCCCCATCGGGAGCCGGCACGTTTGCCTGTGGTCATCTTGATAAAACCGCATGACGCGGTTTGAAGGTGGGGCGACCGATGGGATTCGAACCCACGACCACTCGGACCACAACCGAGCGCTCTACCAACTGAGCTACGGCCGCCACCGACGGGCGGCTTTCTGGCCGATTGCCCCCACGCCGTCAAGCGAAATCACCCAAAAAATTTTGAAGGCATCGACCATCCCGTTACGGGCGCCACTCCCCGTCCGCTGAGAGCGGCAAACAGCGCCAAATGGCGGTGGGGTCGCATACTGCACAGGATTTAGTGCCTGTTTTTTACTCGTTTGAATATTTTTTATTCACAATTGACGTAAAAGGCAGATTGTTACCATGGTTTGACGCTAGGCTCCGGGTTGGCACAGGCTGTGCTAATCAAATTGCCCGACGCCCGGAAAACGGGTGCCACAGACCGATGGGATGACCCGCTCACATGAAAAAGATCGAAGCGATCATCAAGCCGTTCAAGCTGGATGAGGTTAAAGAGGCCCTTCACGAGGTGGGGATCAAGGGCATCACCGTTACCGAAGCCAAGGGTTTCGGGCGCCAGAAGGGCCACACCGAGCTCTATCGCGGCGCTGAATACGTCGTCGACTTCCTGCCGAAGGTGAAAATCGAGGTAGTGATGGACGATGCCCTGGTGGAGAATGCCATCGAAGCCATCCAGCAGGCTGCGCAAACAGGTCGCATCGGCGACGGAAAGATTTTCGTCTCCACCATTGACGAAGCGATCCGTATCCGCACAGGTGAACGCGGTCCCGACGCTGTCTGACCCAAGAGGCGGCGGTTGTCAGCGGTAGGGTGCCTTGACCGGCCCTCGCCCGCGTCCCGGCCTCAAAATCCAGTCAATTTCCAAAGTCGAACAGGAAAAGAACCACCATGGCCGATACAAAGAAGGTCTTCGACCTGATCAAGGAACACGACGTCAAGTACGTCGACCTCCGTTTCACGGACATGCGCGGCAAGTGGCAGCACACGGCCCAGCACATCAGCACCATCGACGAAGAGATGTTCGAAGATGGCATCATGTTCGACGGCTCGTCGATCGCTGGCTGGAAGGCCATCAACGAATCCGACATGATCCTCATGCCGGATCCGGACTCGGCGACCATCGACCCGTTCTGCGCCCAGCCGACGCTCGTGATCTTCTGTGACGTGCTCGAGCCCTCCACCGGCCTGCCCTACCAGCGCGACCCGCGCTCGATCGCCAAGAACGCGATCAAGTACATGGACAGCCTCGGCATCGGCGACACCGCCTTCTTCGGTCCGGAAGCCGAATTCTTCGTTTTCGACGACGTCCGCTTCAAGGTTTCGACCGAGCAGGTGTCCTACAAGGTCGACAGCGAGGAAGGGCCGTACAACACCGACCGTGAATATCCCGAGGGCAACCTCGGCCACCGTCCGCGCACCAAGGGCGGTTACTTCCCGGTTGCTCCGGTCGACAGCGGACAGGATTTCCGCGCCGAGATGGTTTCCGTGATGGCCGAAATGGGCGTCGCGGTGGAAAAGCACCATCACGAAGTGGCTGCCAGCCAGCATGAGCTCGGCGTGAAGTTCGGCACGCTGATCAAGATGGCCGACAGCATGCAGATCTATAAGTACGTCGTGCACATGGTCGCCCATGCCTATGGTAAGACCGCGACCTTCATGCCGAAGCCGATCTATGGCGATAACGGCTCGGGCATGCACGTGCACCAGTCGATCTGGAAGGACGGCAAGCCGCAGTTCGCCGGCAATCTCTATGCCGACCTCAGCGAGATGTGCTTGTTCTACATCGGCGGCATCCTGAAGCACGCCAAGACGCTGAACGCCTTCACCAACCCGACGACCAACAGCTACAAGCGTCTGATCCCGGGTTTCGAAGCACCGGTGCTGCGTGCCTACTCCGCCCGCAACCGTTCGGCTTCCGTGCGTATCCCGCATGTCTCCAGCCCGAAGGCCAAGCGCCTCGAAGTCCGTTTCCCGGACCCGCTGGCGAACCCGTACCTCGCCTTCGCCGCCATGCTGATGGCCGGCCTCGACGGCATCAAGAACAAGATCCACCCGGGCGATGCCATGGACAAGGATCTGTACGCGCTGCCGCCGGAAGAGCTGAAGGAAATCCCGACCGTTTGCGGCTCGCTGCGTGAGGCCCTGAACTGCCTCGAAGCAGACCACGAGTTCCTGACCAAGGGTGATGTGTTCACCGAGGACATGATCCAGGCCTACCTCGAGCTGAAGTGGGAAGAGGTCTACGCCTACGAGCACATGCCGCACCCGATCGAATACTCGATGTACTACTCCTCCTGATCCCTTCCGGGAGATGGATACGGAAAGGCCGCGGGAAACCGCGGCCTTTCTTTTTTTACGCCTGTTGACCGGAAGAACCGCTCCTTATGGGCGCCGTGCGGGCACCGCATTCACCGCTTCCAGCACCTGGAATCGGGTGTCTTCATAGACGGTAACAACCGCGCCAAAGGCACGCTCTATCGGCTCGCGATAGGGCAGGAATCGGTTGGCCACGATGCGCAACCGGCCCCCTCTCTTCAGCCGCTGCTTGGCATCGGCAAAAAACCGCTCGGCCACACCGAGATCGACGGAGGCGCCATCGTGAAAAGGCGGGTTGGAGAGGATCAGGTCAAAGCTGCCTGTTACGTCGGAGAGCCCGTCCGACGCCAGCACCGTGGCCTCCAGGCCGTTGAGCGCCAGGGTTCGCTTCGTCGCGGCCAGAGCCAGCGCATCGACATCCACCGCCGTGACGCTCGCACCACCTTGTACGGCAAAAGCGGTGATCACCCCGCATCCACAGCCGAAATCCAGCACCTTTCGCCCGTCAAGCGGGCCCGCGCTTTCCAGCGTCCCGAGCAGAATCGCCGTGGCGTCATCCAGTCTTCCACTGGCAAAAACACCCGGCAAAGCACAAAGCCTGAGGCCCGCCGGCCCGTCAAAAACGCTCTCCCACCCTTCTGGAAAGACAGGAGCCAAAACCGGTTTATTGACGGTGGCCGCCCAGAGCGCGCCATGCCCACCATGGGCGAGCTTGCCCGCCTCAAGGCCAAGTTCGGCAAAAAGCTGGGTCGCGGAGCGAATGCCAAGCCGGGTTTCCCCGACCAGCGCCAGAAGCCCGCCCGGAGCCACAGCTGCGGCGGCCATGGAGAGCAGGAACTGCGCCCTCTCCTTGCCCTTCGACATGGTGACGATAGCGGCAGGCACCGGCTTCTCTGGCACAAACCATTCCCCGAACGGTATGCCCTGCTGCCGCGCGTGATCGAGACGCTGCGCGAATCCGGCAAACGCCGGCACCAGCCCGGCAGCATCCGGCAATGGGTTGAGCCAGAGCGGCGCTCCCCCGTCCCACAAGCTGTCCTGCCGCTCTACCAGCCGGACCAGAGCCAGTCCGCCATCCGCCTTGGCCATCGTTTACCTACTATCCATTCCGCCGATATAAGCACCACACGCTATATATCGTGTGATGAAGTGCGCTCGCAGCTTGTCGAACATGCGATTGCGTTTTTATACTGCGCCGCATGAGCAATCTCTTCGACCAGAGCGCCCCTGCCGTGTCCAGCGACTATTCAGCCAGTGCCATTGAGGTCCTAGAAGGGCTGGAGCCTGTCCGGCGCCGTCCGGGCATGTATATCGGCGGCACCGATGAACGCGCCCTGCACCATCTCGTCGCCGAAATCCTCGATAACTCGATGGACGAAGCCGTCGCCGGCCATGCCAGCCGTATCGAGATGGAACTGCACGAAGACGGCAGTGTCACCATTCGCGACAACGGCCGCGGCATCCCGGTTGATGCGCATCCGCGTTTTCCCGACAAGTCGGCGCTCGAAGTCATTCTGACGACGCTGCATTCCGGCGGCAAATTCTCCGGCAAGGCCTATGCGACTTCGGGCGGTCTGCACGGCGTCGGTCTTTCTGTCGTCAACGCGCTCAGCGACAAACTGCTCATCGAGGTTGCCCGTGACGGGCAACTCTGGCGCCAGAATTATTCACGCGGCCTTCCGCTCGGCCCCATCGAGGATGCTGGCCAGGTCCGCAATCGCCGCGGCACCACCGTTACCTTCCACCCGGACGGCGAGATTTTTGGCCACACCGCCGTATTGAAGCCCGGCCGCCTGTTCCGCATGGCGCGCTCCAAGGCCTATCTCTATCGCGGCGTGGAAATTCGCTGGAATTGCGCCCCTGCGCTGCTGGAAGCGGATGATCCGATTCCGGCAGAAGCGCGTTTTCATTTCCCCGGTGGGCTTGCCGACTTCCTCAGCGAAAACCTCAAGGACCGCGTCCTGACCATCCCGCCCTTCAGCGGCACGGTGGATTTCCCGGAAGACAAGGGCCGTATGGAATGGGCTATCGCCTGGCCCGATGACGAGCAGGGCTTCGACCACACCTACTGCAACACGGTGCCGACGCCGCAGGGCGGCAGCCATGAAAGTGGCATGCGCAGCGCGCTTACCCGCGCCTTCAAGGCCTTCGGCGAACTGGTTGGCAACCGCAAGGCCGCGCAGATCACTTCTGACGACCTGGTTGGCGATGCCTGCGTGCTGCTGTCGGTCTTTATCCGTGAGCCGCAGTTCCAGGGCCAGACCAAGGAAAAGCTGGCGACGCCGGAAGCGACACGCCTCGTCGACAACGCGCTCAAGGATCAGGCCGATCATTGGCTGAGTGCCGATCCGGCAACGGCAAAGCTGCTGCTCGACCGCATCATCGAGAAGGCCGAGGAGCGGGCACGACGCAAGCAGCAGAAGGAAATGACCCGCAAGACGGCCACCCGCAAGCTGCGCCTTCCGGGCAAGCTGGCCGATTGCAGCCGCAATTCTGCTGACGATACCGAAATCTTCCTCGTCGAAGGCGACAGCGCCGGCGGCTCGGCCAAGCAGGCCCGCAACCGCGAAACCCAGGCCATCCTGCCATTGCGTGGCAAGATCCTGAACGTGGCCAGCGCCAGCATGGACAAGCTACGCGCCAATCAGGAGTTGAGCGACCTCGTCCAGGCGCTCGGCTGTGGCACACGCGGCGACTTCCAGCTCGACAAACTGCGGTATGAGCGCGTCATCATCATGACGGACGCCGATGTCGACGGCGCGCATATCGCCTCGCTGCTGATGACCTTCTTCTATCGCGAGATGGGCGCGCTCATCTCCAACGGTCGCCTCTTCCTCGCCATGCCGCCGCTCTACCGCATCACGGCCGGCACCAAATCGCTCTATGCGCGCGACGATGCGCACAAGGACGAACTGATGGCGACCGAGTTCAAGAACCGCAAGGTCGAGATCAGCCGCTTCAAGGGCCTCGGCGAAATGCCACCGGCCCAGCTCAAACAGACCACCATGGCACCCGGCGCGCGCACCTTGCTACGCGTTACCCTGCCCGACGCCCGCATGCCGGACGAGGTGGATGATGCCCGCGCCACTGCCCAGCTCATCGAAAGCCTGATGGGGCGCAAGCCGGAGCTGCGTTTCCAGTTCATTCAGGAAAATGCGCGTTTCGCTGCCGATCTGGACGTGTAACCCATCGGCAACGCCCGGCCTCGTAAGGGCGTGAAATTGAGACGCTTTCGCCAGCATCCCGGCGGGATTGCTTGCACTTGAGCGTCATATGACCTCTTATGCGCGCTGTTGCGGCCGTGGCATCCGGCTTCGCCCCGCAGCACAGGGAATGAACCGGACTGATCATGCAATTTGCCGAACTGGGCCTTAGCGAAGAAATCCTGAAAGCGGTCGACGAAGCTGGTTACCAGCTGGCGACCCCCATCCAGGAAAAGGCCATTCCCTGGTTCCTTCAGGGACGCGATCTGATCGGCATTGCCCAGACCGGCACGGGCAAAACCGCTTCCTTTACCCTGCCCATGATCGATATTCTCTCCAGTGGTCGGGCCAAGGCCCGCATGCCGCGCTCGCTCATTCTGGAGCCGACGCGCGAACTGGCAGCCCAGGTGGCCGAGAATTTCGACAAGTACGGCAAATATACCCGCCTGACCAAGGCATTGCTGATCGGCGGCGAGAGCTTCGTGGACCAGCAGAAGGCACTCGAAAAAGGCGCCGACGTTCTGATCGCCACGCCGGGCCGCCTGCTCGACCTGTTCGAGCGCGGCAAGATCCTGCTGACGGACGTCAAGATTTTCGTCATCGACGAAGCTGACCGCATGCTCGACATGGGCTTCATTCCCGATATCGAGACTATCGCCAGCAAGCTGCCCTTCAGCCGCCAGACGGTGCTGTTCTCGGCCACCATGCCGAAGGAAATCCGTCGCCTCGCCGAGCGCTTCCAGAGCAATCCCAAGCAGGTGGAAGTGGCGCCCCCGGCCTCCCCGGCGGCCAGCGTACACCAGAGCGTCTGCCAGGTAGACAAGGCCGCCAAGCGCGAAGCCCTGCGCGGCTTCCTGCGGGCAGAAGACGTCAAGAACGCCTTCATCTTCTGCAACCGCAAGCGCGATGTGGCCGTTGTTGCCCACTCGCTCAAGCGGCACGGATTTGATGCGGAAGAGCTTCACGGCGACCTGCCGCAGGAAAAGCGCACTGAAGTGCTGGAGAAGTTCCGGCGTGAGAACGTCAAGCTTCTTGTCTGCAGTGACGTCGCCGCACGTGGCATCGATATCAGTGGTGTGAGCCACGTCTTCAATTTCGACGTGCCGACCCACGCTGATGATTACGTCCACCGCATCGGCCGCACCGGCCGCGCCGGCAACACCGGGCGCGCCATTACCCTTGCCCAGCCGGATGACGGCAAGTATCTCGCCGCCATCGAAAAGCTGATTGGTCGCGAGATCGAGCGTATCCAGCCTGTCGACGGCAGCATGGCAAGCAGCCCGGCTGCCAGCCCTGAAGAACAGCCCGCCAGTGAAGAAAGAAGCCGCCGTCGTCCCAGCCGGCGCGGCGAGCGTCCGGCCAGCGAACGTTCGGAACGCGCCGAACCTCGTCCGGAAGAGCCGCGCGCCAGGGCGCCCAAAGCGGCAGAACCTCGCGAAGAGCGGGGACGAGACCGGCGTGAGGATCGTCCTTCCCGCGATCGCAATCGGGGCCGTGAAGAGGCCGGCGAACATCGCTCCGACGCCCGGGTTTTTGCTGACGATCCGGCAGTACCAGCCTTTCTGCTACGTTCTCCCTTCGCTGGTCGCCGCGACGAGACGAAGGATGAGACCGAGCAGAACGGCTGAGCGATGCTGGAGCTTCTGAAGGCCGGCAAGCCCCGGCGCCCCCTGCCCCTCAAGCCCCGTCATGCCCTCGCCGTCGCGCTGGTCTCCAGCCTTATGGCGACGAGCGCATTGGCGCAATCCATCAACACGCTGAAGAAGCCCGGCCCCGATACACCCTTTCTGCTTTCCGCCGATAATGTCACCTACGACCAGTCTCTGGAGACGGTGGTGGCGCGCGGATCGGTGGAACTGGTTGGCCAGGACCGCATCGTGCGGGCTGACACGCTGAGTTACGACCGGCGGAACGATCTCGTTACGGCCTCCGGCAATGTTCAGATTCTCGAACCGACCGGCGAAGTCGCCTTTGCTGACCACGTACAGCTCAGCGGTGACCTGCGCGACGGCGCCATCGACCGCCTGCGCATCCTGCTCTCAGATAATTCGCGCTTTGCGGCCGTCAATGGCGAGCGCACCAACGGCAACATCACCACACTCAACAAGGCGGTCTATTCGCCGTGTGATCTTTGTGCCAAGGACCCGACGCGCCCGCCACTGTGGCAGATCAAGGCGAGCCAGGTCACTCACAACGCAGAAACGCGCGATATCACCTACAAGAATGCCCGGCTGGAAATGGCCGGCATCCCGGTTTTCTATAGCCCGTATTTCTCCCAGCCGGACCCGGGCGTAGACCAGCGTTCAGGCCTCCTGGTCCCGAGCGGCGGACACAGCAGCAAACTCGGCTTTTATGCCCGGGACTATTATTACTGGAGCGTAGACCCGACGACAGACGCCACGCTTGAGGCCCTCGCGTCACAGCATGGCAATCCGCTCTTCGGCGCGGAAGTGCGGCATTATTTCAACGCCGGCCCCCTGACAATCAAGGGCGCCATTACCTATACAGACCGTGCCGAAGGAGATGCCAGCGACCCTGTCATTGGCGCCAATGAGCCGCGCGGATATTACGATATCGAGGGGCAGTTCGAGATCGACGACAAATGGCGCTGGGGTATCGACGCCAGCCGTACTACCGACAAGAATTTTCTGCGCATTTACGACTATTCTTCTGCGGATATCCTGACCAGCAAGCTCTACGCAGAAAGGTTCGATGATCGCGACTATGCGAATATCGAGGCCTTGTCGTTTCAGGATCTGCGTTCCGCCAGCCTCACAGATGACGAGCCACTCGTCGTGCCGACGGCCCGCATGTCCCTGACAGGAGATGCCGGTGATACCTTCGGCGGGCGCTGGAATATTGAGTCGGGGGTCGTGAACCTGACACGCGACAACGGTCGGGATGCGGCGCGCCTCGACAATGCCGTCAACTGGGAACGCCGGGATGCACTCGGGTACGGCCTCGTTACCAAATGGACCATGCAGGGCCGGTTCGACGCGTTTACAACTCGGGACTCTAGCCTCGATGATGTTGACGAGACCAAAGTCCGCCCCTTTGCGCAAAGCGCTATGCTGACGAGCTTGCCTTTAGTCAATCGAGTGGGAACGAGCAATCTGCTGATCGAGCCTGATCTGGAGTTTCGCGCCGCAACCAATCCCTCGGAGAAAAATATCTCCAACGAAGACAGTCTCGCGATCGATTTCGATACCAGCAACCTGTTCGCGGACAATCGGTATCCGGGTCTTGATCGCATTGATGGCGGCAGCCGCGTGACTTATGGCGTCAAGTTCGGGACCTTCGGGGATCAGGGCGGGTATACACAGCTTTTTGTCGGCGAAAGCTATAGCCTGACCAGTCTCGACCTTCCTGAAGACTCGGGTCTCGAAGACAACCGGTCAGATTATGTGACTCGGCTTGAGGTCCATCCCACTGACGATCTCTATGTCGATTATCGTTCGCGCTTCGACAAGGAAGAGCTGAAAGCGCGCCGGAATGACCTGACAGCTCATTACCGGATGGGCCGCACAACTTTCACCGGCAACTATGCCTATCTGGCTGGCACCGATGGCAGCGACGACCTCGAGGAAGCCTCCGGCACTCTCAGCATCCCCCTCAACCAGGACTGGCAGGGCATTATCTCCCACAGGCGTAGCCTTGGCACAGACAGCGGTCCATTGCTGACATCCCTGGCCCTGCGTTACGAGGATGAGTGTTTTATCGTCGGCATTGAGGCGGAACGCACCTACACGGAACGTGAAGGCCTTGATGAAGGCACATCCATCCTGTTTCGTGTCGGCTTCAAAAACCTCGGCGGTTTTGGCAACGGTGCTGAAAAGGATCAGTCGAACTCGAACTGGTAATGACGGACAGTTGCGTATCAGGAGATACCCAACGCTCCTCACATGATCGATCTGACGAAAAGACATATGTCCTACAGTTATTATGAACGTGATCGCCAACGTCGACGCCGGCAGGCGGTATGGCGGGTGGCCAAGCTTTTCCTGCAGCTCGGCATCGTCGCCGCTGTCGGGTTGTTTGCCTATCAGTTCCGCATCGAGCAAACCGCCCAGCGTGAAGGGTCCCTGCAGAACGAGATCGAGGGGCTCGCGCATGACAAGGCGGAACTGGAGCAGCGCAATCTTTCGCTACAGAGCATGATTGCCAATGCCCGGCTGCGCACCGAAGAGGTCGAGCGCCGGCTCCAGCAGGACGCACCGACCGGGCCGCTGCGCGACCTGATGTTGCTGGCGCGCAAGCGCCTTGAAGACGGCGTGACGCCGGACCGGCTGGAGTTTGTCATCTCCAACGCCTCCAACAGCCGGGACTGCTCGCCGGCCGATGGCAAGCGCTTCATGATCCGCACCCCGCTGACTCAGGGCGCCAACACCGCCGTTACCTTCGAGGACGGCAAGATCACCGTTACCGGCAGCGGCAAGCCGGACCATGGCGATGATGACAAGACAGAAGCCTGGTTCGATCCGGACCAGCCGGTCACCGTCTATTTCACCGTGATCGGCGGCACGCAGAGCACAGCCGAAGGCATGCTGCCGCTGCACCACTCCCTTGTCATCAACAACAAGGAATATCGCTACACGTTGACGGAAGGCACCAAGGGCTTCGTCAACATTGCGAGCGATAGCTGCAGCTATCCGTAACCTGGCCCCTTAAATCGGCCACGAACGCATGCGGATGCTGCTTTTCCGAAAGCCGGGCTTTATTCCCCGGCCCGCCTCGGCTACCGTCCCGGCAGCCTGGTGCCGGAAATTTGGGCGTTTGCCCGCAAAATACCGGGAGAGCTGAAAAGATGCTGAGCTGGCTGAAACGCCTTTTGACCCTAATGATCGTGAGTTTGGCTATGACCGCTACCGCTGAGGCGCGCGACCTCGAGAACACGCTCTACATGGACCTCACCTATGGCCGCGTGGTCATCGAGCTGCGGCCCGACCTCGCCCCCAAGCATGTCGAGCGCATCAAGACGCTTGCCCGTCAGGGTTTTTATGACGGCGTGGTCTTCCACCGCGTGATCGAAGGCTTCATGGCCCAGACCGGCGATCCCACGGGTACCGGTGCCGGCGGTTCCGATCTGCCGGACCTCAAGGCTGAGTTTTCCGACGAGCCGCACGTGCGTGGCACCCTTTCGATGGCCCGCCGCGGCGACCCCAACAGCGCCAACAGCCAGTTCTTCATCATGTTCGCCAGCGCCCCTTACCTTGACGGCCAGTACACGGTCTTCGGCAAGGTCGTGGAGGGTATGGAATTTATCGACATGATCAAGAAGGGCTCCAAGTCCCAGAACGGCGCCGTGAGCGATCCGGACCGTATCCTCAAGCTGCGCGTCGCCGCCGACGTCGAAGGAAAGTAAGAACGATGCCCGAGACGCTGACGCTGAAGGCCGGTTCGCTTGAACTGGAGGTCGTCCCTGCCACCGGTGGCGGCATCGCCTCCTTCCTTCACCGCAGCGCCTCGGGCCCCGTTGCCCTGATGCGGGAGGTGCCGGAAAATCTGCGCGCCTATGTGGGTGATCTTGCCAACTACCCGCTGGTTCCGTTTTCCAACCGCATCGTTCATGGCCAGCTGGATTTTGGCGGCCGGCACATCACGCTGCCTTGCAATCTGCCGCCGCATGCCATCCACGGGCACGGCTACGTCCATGAATGGCAGGAGACGGAACGCACTGACAGCTCCCTCGCCCTTGCCTATCTGCATGCACCGGATGAGTGGCCATGGGCCTATGAGGCGGAGCAGCGCTACGATCTCGATGCCGATGGCCTTACCTACTCGCTTTCCGTGCGCAATCTCTCGGAAGAGCCGATGCCTGCCGGCCTTGGCGCCCATCCCTATTTTCCCATCCGTCCCGGCGTCCGTCTGACGACGGCGCTTGATCATGTCTGGGAGAGCGATCCGACCCTGGTACCGCTGCGGCGCATCCCGGTGCCGGCGGACTGGAGCTTCGCCACCGGACGGGAAATCGAGACCATCCATATCGATCATTGCTTCGGCGGCTGGGACGGGCTTGCCGTCATCGACTACCCGCAGGACGGGCTTACACTGACGGTTACCGCAGATGCTCTTTTCGGCCATCTGGTGGTCTACACACCGGAAGGAAAGAGCTATTTCTGCGTCGAGCCGGTAACCCACTGCAATGACGGTTTCAACATGATGGAGCGCGGCGTTCCCGACACCGGCACCGTCGTTCTCGGCAAGGGCGAAACCCTTGCTGGCAAAATGAGATTTTCTGTCCGCATAAAACAATAAAGTGCCTTAGCGCCTGCAAAAAAAACCGCTACCGTCTGGTGACGAGAACGCAAGCGTCCCAGACGGAGCGCCAATGGCCATTCACGTCGCCCTCCACCACAAGACCAGCTACAGCTATGACCGCCCGGTGATGCTTGGGCCGCAGGTCATAAGGCTTCGTCCGGCACCGCATTGCCGCACGCCCATCATTGCCTATTCGCTGCGGGTGAGCCCGGAAAAGCACTTCGTCAACTGGCAGCAGGATCCGCAGTCCAACTGGCTTGCGCGTTATGTTTTCCCTGAACGCACACGTTCGTTCGAGGTTGAAGTCGACCTCGTGGCCGAAATTTCGGTCATCAATCCCTTCGACTTTTTCCTCGAGAGCTATGCCGAACGTTTTCCGTTCGTCTATGACGCCTCGCTGGAAAAGGAACTGGCGCCCTATCGGGAGACGATCGAACCCGGTCCGCTGCTGCGCGGTCTCCTCGACCAGGTTGACCTCACCGAACGTCCGACCGTCGATTTCCTTGTCGGCCTCAACCAGATTGTCCAGCGGCGGGTCGGCTATGTCATCCGCATGGAGCCTGGTATCCAGGCGCCGGAAGAAACGCTGGAGCTTGGGACCGGCTCCTGCCGGGACAGCGCCTGGCTTCTGGTGCAGGCGCTACGCCATCTCGGCCTCGCCGCCCGATTCTGCTCCGGATACCTCATCCAGCTGGCGCCCGACGTCAAATCTCTCGACGGACCCAGCGGGACCGACGTCGATTTCACCGATTTGCACGCCTGGACGGAGGTTTACCTCCCGGGTGCCGGCTGGGTCGGCCTTGACCCGACCTCGGGCCTGCTCACCGGAGAAGGCCATATTCCGCTCGCCTGCTCCCCCGACCCGGTAAGCGCCGCGCCGATCACCGGCCTCATTGAAAAAAGCGAAGTTACCTTCGGTCACGAGATGTCGGTAACCCGGGTGCTGGAGACGCCGCGCGTCACCAAACCCTACACCGACGATCAGTGGAAGGCCGTCGACGCCCTAGGCAGCGCGGTGGATGCTCGCCTTCAAGGGCACGATGTCCGTCTGACCATGGGCGGAGAGCCCACTTTCGTCTCCATCGACGATATGGATGGGCCGGAGTGGAATACGGCGGCTGTCGGGCCCAACAAACGCTCGCTCGGCCACCAGCTCACCTGGCGCCTGCTCGATGCATTCGGCAAGGGGGGCCTCGTTCATTACGGCCAGGGCAAATGGTACCCGGGCGAATCCCTGCCGCGCTGGGCATTTTATATTTACTGGCGCAAGGACGGAGCCCCGCTCTGGCGCGATCCCGACCTGCTGGGGCGGGAGATCGACTACGGCTTTGGCCTCACCACGGCCGACCGTTTCCTTTCCACCCTCGCCGGGCGGCTTGGTATCGATCCTTCCAGCATGATCGCCGCCTATGAGGATCCCGCCCATTTCCTGCGCAGGGAAATCCAGCTGCCGGTCAATGTCACGGCGCAGGACAACAAGCTCTCCGACCCGGAAGAACGCGACCGGCTCGCCCGGGTCTTCGAGCGCGGCCTGCAGAAACCGGTCGGTTATGTGCTGCCAATCCACCGCCGCCACGAGGCGATCGGACCGGTCTGGCTCTCTTCGGCCTGGCCGCTCCGGCAGAAATATCTGCTGCTGATGCCCGGCGACAGCAGCATCGGTTATCGCCTGCCGCTGGACCGGCTGCCGTGGGTGTCGGAGGCTGACTACCCCTACATCATCGAAGCCGACCCGATGGAAGAGCGCGGCCCGCTGCCGCAACCCGATACGCTGGCCGGCAGCCGCCAGCGCCGTCTGCCGGGCCGCCAGCCGCTGGGGCGCCGGCAGGAAGGCTGGGCCGATCAGCAAATTCCCGTCGGTGTTTCCGCTGGCGGAATTGCGCGCACGGCAATCGCCGTCGAACCGCGCGACGGGCGCATCTATGTCTTCATGCCGCCACTCGCCAGTATAGAGGACTGGGTCGATCTGGTTGCCGCTATCGAAGAAACTTCTGCCGAGCTCGGGGTGCCGGTGCTGATGGAGGGGTATCCCCCGCCCCGCGATCCGCGCGTGGAGCTTATCAACGTTACTCCGGATCCGGGCGTCATCGAGGTCAATGTACACCCGGCGGCCGACTGGCAAGGGCTCAAGCACACGACCTTCACCCTCTATGAAGAGGCCCGCCAGTCCAGGCTCGGCAGCGAAAAATTCATGGTCGACGGCCGCCATGTCGGTACCGGCGGCGGCAACCACATCGTGGTCGGCGCGGCCCGGGCACCGGATAGCCCGTTCCTGCGCCGTCCCGACCTGCTGCGCTCGCTCATCACCTTCTGGCAACACCATCCGTCGCTGAGCTATCTGTTCTCGGGCCTCTTTATCGGCCCGACCAGCCAGGCGCCGCGCGTTGATGAAGCACGCAATGACACGCTCTATGAGCTGGAGATCGCTTTCGAACAGATTGACCGTATTGCCGGCAACCCGCCACCCTGGCTGATCGACCGCATCCTGCGCAACCTGCTGACCGATGCCACCGGCAACACCCACCGGGCCGAATTCTGTATCGACAAGCTCTATTCGCCGGACAGTTCCTCCGGCCGGCTCGGTCTTGTCGAGTTCCGCAACTTCGAGATGCCGCCGCATCCGCAGATGAGCCTCGTGCAGCAACTGCTGCTGCGGGCACTCATCGTACGCTTCTGGGAAAAGCCCTACCGCCATCGCCTGGTGCGCTGGGGTACGGAGCTCAACGACCGCTTCATGCTTCCGCACTATCTGTGGCTTGACCTGCAGGATGTGCTGGCCGACCTGCGCGCCCATGGACTGGAGATGAAGGATGAGTGGTTCCTGCCGCACTTTCATTTCCGCTTCCCCGTCTATGGCAGCGTCCAGGCCCGCGAGGTGAGGCTGGAACTGCGCTCGGCGCTCGAGCCCTGGCATGTGCTCGGCGAGGAGCCGGGAGGAGGAGGCACCGTGCGTTATGTCGACAGCTCGGTGGAACGCCTCCAGCTGCTGGCGGACGGGATGACGGGCGAGCGCTATGCCATTACCTGCAACGGGCGGCGCGTGCCGCTGACCCCGACAGGAACCGAGGGGCAGCACGTCTCTGGTATTCGCTTCCGCGCCTGGTGGCCCGCCAACGCCCTGCACCCGACCATTCCGATCCACGCCCCCCTGGTCTTCGATGTCGTCGATAGCTGGTCGGGCCGCTCGATCGGGGGCTGCACCTACCATGTCGCCCATCCCGGCGGACGGAACTACGAAACCTCTCCGGTCAATGCCTATGAGGCGGAAGGACGAAGGCTGGCGCGTTTCTTCCCGTTCGGGCATACACCGGGGCCAATGGAGGTTCCGCCCTCCCGCCGTACACCGGAATTCCCGACCACGCTGGATATGAGACTTGGCGATTGATGAGCTGCCCGGCAGCCCGCTTCCCGCGGGCGGTTTTGCCTATGACGAAATGGTCGATGGGCACGGCAGCATTCGTCCGCACTGGGAGGGCTTTCTTGCCCACCTGATGCCCAGCGACACCGCATCTATGGCCCGGCGTGAGGAAGAGACACGCCGGCTGCTGCATCAGCATGGCGTCTCCTACACCGTCTATTCCGATCCGCAGGGGGCAACGCGTCCCTGGCCGCTCGACCCGGTGCCCCTCATCCTGCCGGCGGAGGAATTCCGGGGACTCGCCCAGGGTATGCGAGAGCGGGCAAGGCTCATCGAAACCGTTCTGCAAGACATCTATGGCGATGGCCGGCTGCTGAAGGAAGGGCATATCCCGCCGGCCCTTCTCTACGACAATCCCTATTTCCTGCGCCCTCTGGTGGGCTCCCGTCTGCATGGGCCGCATCTTGCCGTCTATTCCGCCGACCTGGCGCGTATGCCGAACGGGAAATGGAGCGTGCTGAGCGACCGGTTGCAGAACGCCTCCGGTCTTGGTTACACGCTGGAAAACCGTGTGGTGACGGGCCGCGTTCTCGCCAACCAGTTTCAGGAAAGCCGCGTCATGCGGCTTAACCAACCCTTCGACGATATCCTCAGCCACCTCTTGCATCTGGCGCCCCAGGCCGACGGCAAGCAGGGTCACCTTGTGCTGATGACGCCGGGACCGCTGACGGAAACCTATTTCGAGCATGTCTTTCTCGCCCGCCGCCTTGGCATCACGCTGGCGGAAGGCGGCGATCTCACGGTGCGCGACGGACGCGTCTGGCTCAAGACGTTGCAGGGGCTGGAACCCGTCTCTGCCGTTCTACGCCGAGTGGATGAGGATTTTTGCGACCCGCTCGAGCTACGTCCGGACAGTGCGCTTGGCGTGGCCGGCCTCGTCCAGGCCATCCGTTCGGGTGAGGTGCTGGTTGCAAATGGCCTCGGTGTCGGCGCTCTGGAGGCCCCCGGCCTCCTGGCCTTGCTCGACCGGTTTGCCGGCATTCTCGGCGTCGAGCGACCCTGCCTCAGCGCGCCGGAGATGGTCTGGCTGGCACAGACCACAAGGCCGGTGGAGTTCACTCTGCCGGAAAATGGCTGGCTCATCCGTCCCGCCCTTTCCCATGCCTCTACCGACGCCATCGACCCGGCAGCCCTGCCCGAAGAGGAAAGAACGCGCCTGGCAGCGGCGGTGAAGGCGGCACCGCACCGCTATGTCGCCCAGCGCCGCTTCCCGCTGGCCTCGACCCCCTGCTGGATCAACGGCTCGCTGGAAGCCCGGCCCTACATGCTGCGCCTCTATGCCATCGCCCGGCCGGATGGCGAGTACGACGTCATCCCGGGTGGGCTGGTGCGCTACAGCGCCTCCGCCGATGCTGCGACAATTTCCATGCAGAAGGGCAGCGGCAGCAAGGATTGCTGGATCCTCTCGGACGAAAGCGAACCCGGCATCACCAGCAGCCGGGCACCCCGCCTCTATGCCCGCAGCACCGCCCTTCCCAGCCGCGCTGCCGATGGCTTGTTCTGGCTTGGCCGTTACATCGAGCGGGCGGACAGTGCAATCCGCACCCTGCGTGCCGGTTTCTCCCGCCTTATCGATGATGGCTGGCCGGGTGCAAACCGGCAGCTGGAAGGTGTGCTGGCTGTCATGGCCTATATTGCCATGATCAACCCGGATTTCGCCAAACTCGCCCCGCGCACGCCGCTGCGTACCCTCAAGCCGGCGCTCGTCTCCGCAGCCTTCAACCGGGCCAACACCTTCAGCCTGGAGCGCATCCTCGCCAATGTGCGCCGCACTGCCGCCAGTGTGCGCGACCATATAACCGCTGACATGTGGCGCGTACTGGCCGACCTCAAGCAGGCTCCCGACACCTTCGAGCTTATGGACGATGCTGAATGTGTCCTGCGGCTGGAGGAATGCGCCACCGCCCTTACCGCCTTCGTCGGCTTCCAGCAGGAAAGTCTGCCGCGGGGAGACAGCTGGCATTTCCTCGACACTGGCCGCCGCATGGAGCGCATTCTGGGTCTGACAGCTATCCTGCGGGCGAGTGGCGTTATCGAGCGCGATGACGCCGATCTGTGTCAGGTTGTGCTTGAGCTTGGCGACAGTGCGCTCACCTATCGTGCCCGGTCGAGCGAACCGCCGCGTTTTGCCGATATTGCCCCGCTCTTCATCAGCGAGATTGCCCACCCGCGCTCCGCAGCCTTCCAGCTTCAGCGCCTTTATGAACATCTGATTGCTGTTGCCCGCGATGAAGCCGGCCTGCCGGAAGAAGTCGAAGCACTGCTCGCCCTTACCAGTGCCAACCGCCATGCGGCCTGGACGCCCGGCCGGCTCTCCTCGGTAGCGCTGGCACTGGAGCAGGGAGTGCTCGGGCTTTCCGACCGCCTGAGCGCCACCTTCTTCGCCCATGCCGGTTACGCCACGCGCCGCCGTCGCCAGAAGCTGGAAATCGTACAATGAGCGACGTTTCCTACCGCGTGCGTCACGCCACCCTCTATCGCTATGGCCAATCCGTCAGCCTGTCGCACCATCTGGCGCACTTGCTCCCGCGCAACACGCCAACACAGTGGGTGAGTGCGTACCGCCTCGACATCACACCGCCGCCGGCGGGGCGGCGGGAAGAGGTCGATTATTTTGGCAATCCGTTCGTCTATTTTTCCTATGAAACGCCCCATGGCGAAATGACGGTCGAAACCGAACTTCAGGTGACCGTCGCCGAACGCCCCGTCGTGGAGCCGGAAACCACGCCGGATTGGCGGGTTCTTGCAACCCAGCTGCAAAACCCGCCTGCTGCAGCCATCGAAGCCAGCGAGTTCCGGTTCAATTCAGCCCTCATCGCCACCGGCCCTGCCTTTGCGGATTTTGCCCGGGCCTCCTTTCCTCCCAACCGGCCGGTGCTGGCGGGCGGCATCGATCTTATGAACCGCATCCATGGCGAATTCACTTTCGACGCGACCGCTACTGATATCGCAACGCCGCTCGACGAGGTGATGCGCGAACGCCGCGGCGTCTGCCAGGACTTTGCCCATCTCTTCATTGCCGCCGTGCGCAGCCTCGGGCTCTCGGCGCGTTATGTCAGCGGTTATATCCGTACCGCGCCGCCACCCGGCCAGCCGCGCCTGCAGGGGGCCGATGCCTCGCATGCCTGGGCATCGCTCTATTGCGGCGAGACCGGTTGGGTCGATCTCGATCCAACCAACAATCTCATTGTCGGCCAGGACCATGTGACGCTCGCCTGGGGGCGCGATTTTGATGATGTCAGCCCCTTGCGTGGCGTCCTGACCGGGGGCAGCCACCAGAGCCTCAAGGTTGCTGTCGATATGGAGCCGCTGGCCGCTCCGGATCAGGCTCCGGTTCCGGCACAGCCAGCCTTCTTCTCCTGATAGAGTTTGCCAGCCGGAGCTCTCTGGCAGGCCTGCGACCCTCGGCCGCCCTTCCCATATTACCTCTTTATTGTATTATTTTTTGCGACATGTTTTAATCTCATTTGACCGGAATGAGTGGAAAACCGGACACCCAATTTTTCTTCACTTCAAAACATCGATGCAAACCAAAGCGGCAAACTCCAACCGCTGGAATCTTGCAAAATAATAATACAATAAAATAGCGATCTGCGGCGGAAGACCCGGCCAAACGGGCGGCGCCAGCAGGTCTTGCCAACAAGGGAGGAACCGTTGGCGCTTCTGGAACTGGAAAACGTGACCAAGGAATTTGGCGCGATCACGGCCCTTCAGGGCGTGAGCTTTACTGTCAATCCGGGCGAAACAGTTGGACTGATGGGCGACAACGGCGCCGGCAAGTCCACCCTGGTCAAGATCATCTCCGGCATCTTTGCGCCGACGTCCGGCCAGCTACATTTCGAAGGCAGTCGCGCCTATATACACAGCCCCGGCGAAGCCCGGCGCCTTGGCATCGAGACCGTCTACCAGGACCTCGCCCTCTCCGACAATCTGACGGCCTCGGCCAACATCTTCCTCGGGCGCGAGCTCTTCTGGCGCCTTGGCCCGCTACGCTTTCTCGATCATCGCGCGATGAATGCCCGCGCCGCAGAACTGTTCGCCGAACTGAAGTCCGAAACGCGGGCTGATGATCTGGTGCGCAAGATGTCTGGCGGCCAACGCCAGGCAGTGGCCATTGCCCGCACCCGCCTTGCCGACGCAAGGCTGATCCTGATGGACGAGCCGACTGCCGCCATCTCCGTGCGTCAGGTGGCGGAGGTGCTGAGCCTCATCAGGCGGCTGAAGGAAGCCGGTATCGCCGTCATCCTCATCTCCCACCGCATGCCCGATGTCTTTTCCGTCTGCGACCGCGTCATCGTGATGCGCCGTGGCACCAAGGTTGCCGACAAGAAGGTGGCAGAGTCCTCGCCCGAGGAAGTTACCGCCCTCATCACCGGCGCGAAGGAGGCCGCGTGATGTCCCCGATGAGCGATACCGTCCAGGGCTTCACCAATGTCCGCCGCTCCCGCTGGTGGCAGCGCGGCTTCTTCTCATCCCAGTCGGCCTATGTGCTGGTGGCCCTGCTGCTCGTCATCCTGATGATGAGCTTTGCTTCCCCCAATTTCCTGACTCCCGGCAACATTTCCAACATCGCGCGCAATTTTACCTTTATCGCCATCGCCACGCTGGGCATTACCCTCGTCATCATAACCGGCGGCATCGATCTCTCGGTCGGCTCCACCATTGCCATGACGGCGACAGTGACCTCGCTGGTCATGAACGGGTTGAATGACGCTCAATTCCAGCCCTTTCCGGGGTTCTCGCTGATTGTGTCAGTCGGGGCCGGCCTTGCCGTTGCCGCGTTGATCGGCCTTATCAATGGCCTTTCCATCGCCTGGCTGAAACTCTCGCCCTTCGTCACCACCCTCGCTTCGCTCTCCATCGTCCGTGGGCTCACCTATGTGCTCACTCAAGGGCGCGGCAGTTACCCCAAGGGGCCGGACAAGGAACTCTTCATCGATATTACTGCCGGCAAGGTCTTCGGCTATGTGCCGCTGCCCTTCCTCTATCTGCTGGTGCTGGCGCTCATCATGTACATCGTGCTTCATCACACCGCCTGGGGCCGGCACATCTTTGCCATCGGCGGCAACGAGCAAGCCGGACGGATGACCGGCGTCAAGGTCGACCGCATCAAGGTGCAGGTCTATGTTATCTCGGCGCTGGCGGCCGGCCTCAATGGCATCATCATCTCCGGCTGGCTGGGCTCCGCCCCGGCCAACCTCGCCACGTCCTATGAACTCACCATTATCGCGGCGGCCGTCATCGGCGGCGCCAACCTTGCCGGCGGTGTCGGCGGGGCGGCAGGCGCCATTATCGGCTGCCTGCTGATCGAGGTGATCCGTAACGGCCTGATCCTCGCGGGGATCGACCCTTACTGGCAGCTTACCCTTGTGGGTTTCATCATTCTCGCGGCGGTCCTTGTCGATCGCCTGAGATCGCTGCGGGCCGGCTAGCAAGGCCCTTCCAGCGTTTTGGCGCCGGCCTGCTGCCGGCAGGAAAGAGAGCTGCAAAAAGCAGCGTTTCATAACGGGAGGAAACAATGAGGTTCATGAGCACGCTGGCCGTGGCCGTCCTTGCCACGTCCGCCATGGTCGGTATCGCTGAGGCCAAGGACTACACCTTCGCGGTGGTACCCAAGGCGATGAACAATCCCTTCTTCGACCTGACCCGTGACGGCTGCATGGAAGAAGCCGCCAAACTCGGAAACGTCAAATGCCTCTATCGCGGCCCGGTCGAACATGAGCCGGCAACCCAGGCCCAGATCATCGACGACCTGATCACCCAGAAGGTGGACGGGCTTGCCATCTCGGTCTCTGATGCCGCCGCCGCTTCCACCGAGATCGAGAAAGCCGTTGCCGCCGGCATCAAGGTCATCACCTTTGACAGCGACGCCGCCGATTCCAAGCGTACCGCCTATATCGGCACCAACAATTACGAGTTCGGCAAGGCGCTCGGCACCATGCTGAACAAGATGAAACCTGAAGGCGGCAAGTACAGCATGATTTCGGGCGGCGCCGCCGCGCCGAACCTGGCTGACCGCGTCAAGGGCGTGCGCGATGCCCTGAAGGGCAGCAAGTGGGCGGAAGTCTCCGGCTCCCCGGCCTTCTGTAATGACGATGTTGCCCTTGCGGTGCAGCAGATGGGCGACCAGCTGGCCGCCAACCCGGATCTGGGCGGCATCGTGCCGGTCGGTGGCTGGCCGATGTTTGCTCCCGACGGATGGAAGAACTTCGTCGACCCGATCAAGGCCAAGGTCGACAGCAAGGCCTTCATGCTTGTGGTGGCCGATACCCTGCCCCAGCAGCTTGACCTGCTGAAGGCCGGTTATGCCCACGGCCTCGTTGGCCAGCGCCCGCACGAAATGGGCGTCAAGGCCATGGACACGCTGCTTGCCCTTGCCGAGGGCAAAAAGGTTGATGAGATCATCTATACCGGCCTCGATCTCGTCACCGCCGACAATATCGGCCAGTTCATGAAGTAAGCCGGCCAGCTCCCCTCCACCGCCAGAAACGGCGCGGCGTGAGGGGATGCTCTTCTGTTCCAGGGACTCTGAAACTGCGGCGCCCTTGCCAACAAAGGCGCCGCTTTTTTGGGCGCATAGCGCCCTACTCGTCCACGGCCCCGCCCCTTACCGCCTCGACATTGGCCCGGTGCACGGCCTCATAGGGTTCGAACCAGGACAGATCGCCGTCTGCGAAAAGATCGGCGGCAAAATCCTTGAGGCTGAGAGACGCCAGGGCATCGTCGGTTCTGGCAAGGTCAAGCCGCTCCACATAGCGCTGGGTGGCGCTGATAAATCCCGGCCCATATCCGCCTGCCGCAATCACCTCCTCACGGCCATGGCTCGGCAGGATGCGCTCGACCGGCCAGCCGGCAAGCCGCTCCAGCTCGGCCAGGTGGGTAGAAAGCCGCTCCGGCTCGCTGACATAAGTGACGGAATCCTCAAGCGTATCCGCCGCCAGCAGCAGTCTGCGCTGCGGCAGGTACAGCACCGTTCCGTCATGGCTGTGAATTTCCAGCTGGCGCAGCTCGGCCTCAGTGCGGCCCACACGCAACGACAGAAAGCCGTCATGTTCCCGCGTTGGCATCATCAGCGGGCGGATCGGCGGATTGCCCTCCTCGATCACCTGCCGGCGCGCTTCCAGCATTCGGGCGGTGCGGTTGAAGGCGATAATCTCGCAATCGGCAAACGCCTCGTTGCCGGCAATGTGGTCCCGGTGCCAATGGCTGAGGGCAACGGTGATACGCCTTACACCGCGTTCTTCCAGCACCTGCCGCATGGCCCGGCCATGGACCGGCGAGATCAGGGTGTCGAAAACCAGAGCCTCATCACCATCGACCAGCGCATAGGCACACACACCGAGCAGATAGGCGCCATCATCCAGCCAGTTGCCGTCACTGGGCCAGCCGCGCGTGCCCGGCACGCGCCCGTCATAGAAGGCAAGAACGCCTTCCGCCGGCTCCAGTACGCGCAAGGTGGAGGCAAGCGGGGCAACGGTCAAACCGGCAGTCATGGCAGCGAACACCCAAAAGGAAACGGGGCGGATAGAACCCTATCCGCCCCGTCCTCTGCTGCACAAGCTGCCGCAGGTGCCTGTCAGGCAGCCGTCATCACGTCGCGGTTCTGCTCGCGCGTCTTTTCAAAGCGGATCTTGGGGAAATCATCCTGCGCGCGCTGCAGCGACCATGCGTTGCGGGCCAGGAAGACCAGCGCGCCATCATGATCTTCCGCCAGCATCGAGCGGTTCTCGTCGATGAAACGCTTGAGAAGCTCCTGATCCGTGCACTCCACCCAGCGGGCGGTATAGAGCCCGGCTGTCTCGAAATGAGCCTTGAGCCCATATTCGGCATCGATGCGCTCGGAGAGCACATCGAACTGCAGCGGGCCGACAACACCGACGATCCAGTCGGAGCCGATGAGCGGCTTAAACACCTGGCTCGCGCCTTCTTCGGCAAAATGCTCCAGCGCCTTGCGCAGATGCTTGATCTTGAGCGGATCGTCGATGCGAGCGCGCTGCAGGATTTCCGGTGCAAAGCTCGGCACGCCGACAAAACGCAGCTGTTCGCCCTCGGTCAGGCTGTCGCCGATGCGCAGGGTGCCGTGGTTGGGAATGCCGATAATGTCACCGGCAAAGGCTTCTTCCGCCAGTTCGCGGTCCTGCGCCATGAATAGCACGGGATTAACGACGGCCATCTGCTTGCCGGCGCGCACATGAGTCAGCTTCATGCCGCGGCGGAAATGGCCGGAGGCGAGACGGATGAAGGCAACGCGGTCGCGGTGGTTCTTGTCCATATTGGCCTGGACCTTGAACACGAAGCCGCTGACCTTGGTTTCTCCCGGCGCAACCTTGCGCGCATCCGCGCCCTGGGCACGCGGCGGCGGCGCATAGTCACCAAGGCCGCCCAGCAACTCGCGCACGCCGAAATTATTGATGGCACTGCCGAAGAACACCGGCGTCATGGTGCCTTCGCGGTAGGACTCGAGATCGAAGGCCGGGCACAGCTCGCGCACCATGGTCACTTCCTCGCGCAGCGTGGCGAGCAGGTCGGCCGGCACCAGCTCATCGAGCTTCGGGTCATCCAGCCCCTTGCAGGCGATGCCTTCGGTGCGCTTGTCACCATCACGGCGATCCATGAGGATGAGCTGGTCACTGATGAGGTCGTAGCAACCCAGAAACTCGCGGCCCATGCCGATCGGCCAGGTTGCCGGGGCCACTTCCAGCTGCAGATCCTGCTCGATCTCGTCGAGGATTTCGAACGGGTTGCGCGCCTCACGGTCCATCTTGTTGACGAAGCTGACGATCGGCACATCGCGCAGGCGGCACACCTCGAACAGCTTGCGGGTCTGCGCTTCGATACCCTTGGCGGCGTCCAGCACCATGACGGCGCTGTCGACGGCGGTCAGCGTACGATAGGTGTCTTCAGAGAAGTCTTCGTGGCCCGGCGTGTCGAGCAGGTTGAACCAGTGGTCCTGGTATTCGAAGGTCATGACCGAGGCGGAAACCGAAATACCGCGCTGCTGTTCGATCTTCATCCAGTCCGAGCGCGCGCGGCGCTGCTCACCGCGTGCCTTGACGGCACCGGCCTGCTGGATGGCGCCGCCCCACAGCAGCAGCTTTTCGGTCAGCGTCGTTTTACCGGCGTCAGGGTGGGCGATGATTGCGAAGGTCCGCCGCCGGGCGATTTCCTGCTCCAGAACGCTCATTTGGTCCTCTTGGCTCCCCGCCAGCGGGGGCATGGCCTGAGGGGCCAGCTGAAGCGCAGCGGACCCGGCCGATCATAACAAAGACGAGCGGCCCGCCCTTTTGATTATCAAGGCGGGCCGCTCCAATTGGGGGGCCTTATAGCGCAGCTCGCGTGCCGCCGGAAGCGGCACGAAAGGCTGGCTGGCATGCGGGAAGGATCAGGCGGTCTCGGCACTGACTTTCACGGAGTGCGGCTTCACCCCCCAGATCTCCTTCGCATACTGGCCAATGGTGCGGTCGGAGGAGAAGAAGCCGCAGGAAGCCGTATTGAGCACGGCCTTGCGGGTCCACTCTTCCTTGTCCTGCCGGTAGAGCCGTGCGGCACGATCCTGTGCCTTGGCATAGTCGGTAAAGTCCGACGTCACCAGGAACCAGTCGCCCCAGTTGGTCAGGCTTTCGATGATGTTGCGGTAGCGGCCGGGATCGCCAGGGCTGAACACGCCGCTGGAGATCATGTCGAGCGCCCGGCGCAGTTCGGGATCGGCTTCGATACAGCGCATCGGGTTGTGCTTGCCGTTATAGCGCAGGTCGTTCGCCTCCTCGGCCGTATGGCCGAAGATAAAGATATTGTCCTCGCCCACCAGATCGCGGATTTCGATGTTGGCACCATCGAGCGTGCCGATGGTAAGCGCTCCATTGAGCGCGAACTTCATGTTGCCGGTGCCGGAGGCCTCAAGGCCCGCCGTTGAAATCTGCTCGGAAAGGTCGGCGCCGGGGATGATGATCTCCGCGGCCGTCACATTGTAGTTGGGCACGAAGCAGACCTTCAGCAGGCCATGCACCGACGGGTCCTGGTTGACGATATTGGCGATGTCATTGCCCAGATGGATGATGAGCTTGGCCTGATGATAGGCCGCTGCCGCCTTGCCGCCGAAGATCTTGACCTGCGGGGTGTAGTTGATCGTCGGGTTGTCGCGCATGCGGTTATAGAGCACGACGGTGTGCAGCAGGTTCATGAGTTGGCGCTTGTACTCATGGATGCGCTTGACCTGCACATCGAAGAGCGCTTCCGGATCAACCTTCACGCCGCACCGCTCCAGCAGGAAACGCGACAGGCGCTGCTTGTTGTGCGTCTTGACGAGACGGAACTTCTGCCGGAACGCCGCATCCTCGGCAAAGGGCTTGAGCCCCTCCAGCAGATCGAGGTTGGTGATCCACTTGTCGGTATCGAGCGTCTCGGTGATGAGCTCGGCCAGCTCGGTGTTGCATTCGTAAAGCCAGCGGCGCGGCGTCACGCCGTTGGTCTTGTTATTGATACGGTCCGGGAAGACGCGGTGGAAATCGGCAAACACCGTCGACTTCATGAGGTCGGTATGAAGTGCCGAGACACCGTTGACCGACTTGGAGCCGACGAAAGCAAGATTTGCCATGCGCACCATGCGCTGCGGATTGCCGCCGGATTCGCCGATGAGCGAGACCCGCTCCACCAGACGGTCGTCGTCCGGGTACTTCTCCCGCACTTCTCCGAGGAAACGGCGATTGATTTCATAGATGATCTGCATGTGGCGCGGCAGCACCCGCTCCATCATGCGCACCGGCCACTTCTCCAGCGCCTCGGGCATCAGCGTGTGGTTGGTGTAGTTGAAGCAGGCGCTGGTGATCTTCCACGCCTTGACCCAGCCGACCTTGTAGACATCCATCAGGAGGCGCATCAACTCGGCGACGCCGATGGCGGGATGGGTGTCGTTGAGCTGGATGGTGGCCTTTTCCGGCAGCGCGTCGAAGTCGGAATGGTGCTGCAGATAGCGGCGCAGGATGTCCTGCATCGAGGCGGAGGTGAAGAAATACTCCTGCCGCAGGCGCAGCTCCTTGCCGGCATCGGTCTCGTCATGCGGATAGAGCACGCGGGTCAGGTTTTCCGACAGCACACGCTGCTGCACGGCGCCGATGAAGTCGCCGCGGTTGAAATCATGCAGGTCAAAGGCGTTGACCGCCCCTGCCGACCACAGGCGCAGGGTGTTGATCGTCTCGCCCTTGAAGCCGACGACCGGCGTATCATAGGCCATGGCAATCACCGGCTGGGTATCGACCCAGCGGAAGCTCTCTTCGCCATTGGCGTCGAGGCTCATCTCCACCCGACCGTAAAAATGCACCGGGTACTGCACATCCGGCCGGCGGAACTCCCACACATTGCCGAATTGCAGCCACTGCTCCGGCCGCTCGACCTGGGAGCCGTGCTCGAAACGCTGCTCGAACATGCCGAAATCGTAGCGGATGCCGTAGCCGTAACCCGGCAGACCCAGCGTCGCCATGGAATCGAGGAAACAGGCGGCAAGGCGCCCGAGGCCGCCATTACCCAGCGCCTGATCCGGCTCCAGATCCATCACGGCATCAAGGTCGAGCCCCAGCTCGGCCACCGCGTCGGCGATCTCCTCCTTGAGGTCGAGGTTGGAGATGCTGTCGCGCAGCAGGCGTCCGATGAGGAATTCCAGCGAGAAATAATAAACCCGCTTGATGTCGCTGGCGTAGTAGCTGCGCGTCGTCTCCATCCAGCGGTCGACAATGCGGTCACGCACCGCGCCGGCAAGGGCAGCATACCAGTCCTGCCGCGAGGCGGCGTTGACGTCCTTGCCGATATTGTAGGTGAGCCAGCGCAGGATGGAGCGCCGCAATGACCCGGAATCCAGACCGCGCTTGCTCGTCTTCGTCGGGCTCTGCTGCTGATCCATCTTGTCGTCCCCATCTCGTGCATCACGCCGCCCGGTCGGCGCCTGAACGGCAGAGGCTCCCCTGCCGCCTGTTCTCCGGGTTTATTTCGCACTTGCGAACAACGTCGCAAAAGCGCTTTCAGCTCCATCAGGAGATTTAGTTTCAAACCAAACGCAGCATTGACGCAATTGTCTTTAACGCGATTATCCGCTGCACCCGCTCTCACCCGGGTGGCAAACACCCCAACCGGTATAACAAGCCCCGCCATGAACTATCGCCACGCCTATCACGCCGGCAATTTCGCCGACCTCATGAAGCACCTTGCCCTGATGGCGGTGCTGGAGACACTTGCCGCGCGCGAACGGCCCTTCACGCTGGTAGACACCCATGCCGGTATCGGGCTTTACGATCTGGAAGGGGATGAGGCCCGCCGCACCGGAGAGGCCGCAGGCGGCATCGAAGCCCTGCTCGCCCGGCGAGCCGAAGCACCGCCCGTGCTTGGCCGTTTCGCAGGCCTGGTGGCAGAGCTGCGCCGCAAGGCAAGCGGCAAGCGGCTTTATCCGGGCTCGCCCTGGCTGGTGCAGCATTTCCTGCGTGCGGACGACCGTGCCAGCTTCTGCGAGATGCACCCGGATGACGCAAAGACCCTGCTGAAGGTGTTGGGCAATGACCGGCGGGTGAACGTCAAGGCAGCGGCGGACGGCTATGACATCCTTTCCCGCCTGCTCAGCGGCCGACACACGGTAGACGCCGTGCTGATCGACCCGCCGTTTGAAAAACGCGATGATTATGAGCGCATGGAGCAGGCGCTGATGCAGCTGGCGGATCGCCAGCCGGAGGCCATCGCCCTGCTCTGGTACCCGATCAAGGACCGCAACGATGTGTGGCGCATGCAGGACGGGCTGGAGCGTGCCGCCGGCCCCGCCCTGCTGGATGTAGAATTCCTCATTGAAGGCGAGCCCGATATCCGCCGTTTTGCCGGCTGCGGCCTTACCATCAAGAACCCGCCGCCGGGTCTTGCGGAAATGCTGGAGATGGAGCTGCCAGCCCTGCTCTCCCTGCTCGGCCACCCGGCCGGCACCGCCCGGATAAGCTGGATTACCCCGCCGGCCGGCCGCTAAGCGCCACCTCAAGCGATTGGTTCGGCCGTCTGGTCTTTCGGCAGGTCGGCAATCAGGTCGTCGATGGTGCGGTCGGTGACCGGGTGCCGCCAGTCGGGGCACACATCGCGTAGCGGCAGCAGCACGAAGCTGCGCTCGGTGGTGCGCGGGTGCGGCAGCTGGAAGGTCATGCCCTGCCCTTCCACCACCTGCCCGTTATAATCGATAAGGTCGAGATCGAGGATGCGCGCCTCGAACCGGTGTTGCCGCACCCGACCGAACTCGGATTCGATGTCGTGCAGTTTCCACAGGGTTTCGAGGGCCGGCAGCTTCGTTTCCACCGCGACGACCGCATTGGTGTACCAGGGCTGGTCCGAGACCGGCACCGGGGCCGTACGGTACCAGGCGGAAAGCCGCACCGGCCGGATGCCGTAATGGGGCATGCGCTTGATGGCCGCCTTGCAGACTTCCAGCGGAGAACGATAGGGCGGATTGAAGAGGTTGGAGCCTATTGCCACCAGAATCACGATCAAACGGTCCCTGAAAAAGCATGAGCGACTAAAAAAACCCGGCCTGACGATAGCTTCCGTCACACAGTGGCCCTTGCCGAGACTCTCTATTACCTTTAGTTTATTTCCCGTCAACGCGCGGCGCTGACGAATATTCGATTAAAATAGAAATTTCCAGCCCTGCGCTCCCTTCATTAATTCATTTCAAATGGATAGCCTATGATTGCTTATCCCGAAGAACGGCTTGGCCTGTTCATCGATGGTGCAAATCTCTATGCCGCCGCCCGCTCGCTGGGCTTCGATATCGACTACAAACGCCTGCTGCAGCTTTTCGCTGCCAAGGGCCGTCTGGTCCGCGCTTTTTACTACACAGCCCTCGTGGAAGATCAGGACTATTCCCCGATCCGCCCGCTGGTCGACTGGCTCGACTATAACGGCTACACGATGGTCACCAAGCCGACCAAGGAATATACCGACGCCCAGGGCCGCCGTAAGGTCAAGGGCAACATGGATATCGAGCTCGCCATCGACGTTCTGGAGATGGCCGAACATCTCGACCATGTGGTGATCTTCAGCGGCGACGGCGATTTTCGCCGTCTCGTCGAGGCCGTGCAGCGCCGCGGCGTGCGCGTCAGCGTCGTCAGCACCATCCGCAGCCAGCCGCCGATGATCGCCGATGAACTGCGCCGACAGGCCGATAACTTCATCGAGCTTTCCGACATCACCCAGCAGATTGCCCGCGCAAGCCACCACGGCCCGCGCGACAGCGCCCCGCCGCCCCGCCGCGAAGCCCGGCCGAGCACGGAGGAGGATGATTACGATGAGGGCGATGACCTCATCGATGACGATGAGGAAGAAGAAGACGATTACCGTCGCTGAGGCGCGGCGATCGCCTTGAAACGAAAAAGCCGCCGGAGATGCTCCGGCGGCTTTTTTTGTTTTCGGTACCAGCAAACCCGCCAGGACGATCAGGCGTCGCCGCCCTTGTCCCGCATCAGGCGCGCCTTGTCGCGCTGCCAGTCGCGGTCCTTGATCGTCTCACGCTTGTCGACCGCCTTCTTGCCTCGCGCCACCCCGATCTCGACCTTGGCGAAGCCGCGGTCGTTGAAGAAGATGGCGAGCGGAATAAGCGTCACGCCCTTGCGGCTGACCTGGGCGAAAAGCTTTGCCAGCTCCCGCTTTTTGAGCAGCAGTTTGCGCGGACGCCGTATCTCGTGCGTAAAAAGCTGGGCCTGCTTGTATTCCGGGATATAGGCATTGACGAGAAACAGCTCGCCATCCTTCTCGGCGGCATAACAATCCTGCAGGCTTGCCTGGCCGGTACGCAGGCTTTTGACCTCCGAACCGGCCAGCACGATGCCGGCCTCGACCGTTTCGTCGATAAAGTAGTCAAACCGGGCGCGGCGGTTTTGCGCCACCGCACGCCGGACAGGCTCCTTGGCCATTTCTTACTCTCTTTCAGGCTCCCGCCGGTGCCGCCCCGATCAGAGCAGCCCGGCAGACTCCATCGCCTTGCGTACCTGGACCTGCCCCGCCTCGGTAAGCGGAACCAGCGGCAGACGCACGGAAGGCGAGCTTTTGCCGATGAGCGACAGGCCGAACTTGGCCGGGGCCGGGCTCGGCTCGCAGAACATCGCCTTGTGGATCGGCATCAACCGGTCACGCAGCGCGTTGAAGGTTTCCATCGCGCCCTGCTGCCAGGCTTCGTGCAACTGCGAACACAGCTTCGGCGCCACATTCGCACTCACCGATATGCAACCATGACCGCCTTGTGCCAGGAATGCCGCAACGGTGGCATCTTCGCCGGAAAGCTGGCAGAATTGATCACCGATCTGAACCCGTGTAGCCAGGGGCCGGGACAGGTCGGCAGTCGCATCTTTCACGCCGACAATGTTCGGCAGCGCAGCAAGGCGGGCCATGGTGTCGACAGTCATGTCGACCACCGAACGCCCGGGAATGTTGTAGATTACGATCGGGATATCAACGGCATCATGAATTGCCCGGTAATGCTGGTAGAGGCCCTCCTGAGAAGGCTTGTTGTAATAAGGGGTGACAACCAGCACCGCATCGGCGCCAGCCTTCTTGGCGTGGGCCGCCAGCTCGATCGCTTCAGCCGTGCTGTTGGAGCCGGCACCCGCCATGACGGGGACGCGCCCGCGCGCGACCTCGATGCACAGCTCAACCACCCGTTTGTGCTCGGCATGGCTCAGCGTCGGAGATTCACCCGTCGTCCCGACCGGAACGACACCGTGAGTACCTTCCGTGATCTGCCATTCAACGAAATTCTGGAACGCAGCTTCGTCGACGGCACCGTTGTTGAACGGCGTGATCAGAGCCACATAAGAGCCCTTGAACATCTCCCCCTCCGGGTGGGTTTTGGTTATGGACCGCGCACCATAGACCGGCCCCACAGCCCCCGCAAGCGCGCTGCCAGTGGCTTGATGCGGCTGGCAAGTTTCCTTCTGGCTGGTTGCCTCTTCGTGGGCGAGGCCGCTGCCGCTCCGCCGCTGCCGCCGCCCCGCCCGGCGGCCGGCATGCCGACGCGCAGCGACCCGGAAACGCCGCTGACCGACGGCGACTGGGATTTGTTTCGCCAGGCCATGCAGCACGCCCATAATGGCGAGCACACGCTGGCGGCGACCCTGGGCTCCAAGGGCAAGGATGCGCTCGCCCAGAAGGCCATCCTGTGGCTGCGCCTGACCGATGAAGGCCAGCCGGCGACCTACAGGGATCTCATCACCTTCCTGCATGCCAATGACCGCTGGCCGGGCACGCCCATCCTGCGCCGGCGCATCGAGCAGACGCTGCCGTGGGATACTCCCTCGGCCGATGTGGTCGACCATTTCCGCAAATACCCGCCGCTGACCTCGGCCGGCGTGCTGCGCAATGCCCTCGCCCTGCCCGACGTGGTGCCGCCGGAAGAAGCAGCCGCCTACCTGCGCAAGGTCTGGATCAACACCGACTTCGCCCCGGCGGAAGAGGACATGTTCCTGCAGGCCTTCGGCGACCAGCTGACCGAGGCCGACCATCGCGCCCGCGCCGACCGCCTTGCCTGGGACGGGCGCGACAGTGCCATCGGCCGGATGCGCAAGCTGATCTCGCCCGGTTACATGGCCATGATCCAGGCCCGGCGCTCGCTCGCCCGCCTCGACCCGGGCGTCGATGCTGCGATCCGCGCGATACCGAAGGAATTCCAGGATGATCCGGGCCTGTCACTCGACCGGCTGCGCTGGCGCCGCAAGAAGGACCGGCCGGACGCCTTCGAGCTGCTGAAGCTGCAGCCCAAAGACCCGACGCATCTCGATGAATGGTGGCAGGAACGCCAGATCCTGGCCCGCCGCCTGATGGATGACGGCAAGTGGCGCCAGGCCTATGAGGTCACCGCCGCCCATGGCCAGGTACAGGGCTCCGGTTTTGCCCAGGCCGAGTTCCTTGCCGGCTGGATTGCCCTGCGCAAACTCAAGCAGCCGGTTGCCGCCTTTGCCCATTTTGACCGGCTCTATCGCGGCGTCAGCATGCCCATCTCGCTTGCCCGCGGCGCCTACTGGGCCGGCGAGGCAGCCGCTGCCGCCGGGGACAAGGCGATTGCCACCCAGTGGTACCAGGCCGCTGCCGTGCATACGACGACCTATTACGGCCAGCTTGCCGCCAGCCATCTCGACAGCGGCACGCCGCTGCCCCTGCCGGAAGAGCCGAAGGTGGATGCCGCCACCCGCGCCAGCTTCCAGAAGGACGAGATGGTGCGCCTTGCCCATCTGATGCATGACCTTGGCGAGGAGGACCTGACGCGCCTCGTGCTGACCCGCATGATGTATCTGGCCAAGAGCGGCGCCGATTATGTGATGACGGCCGATCTTGCCGATGATCTGGGCTTTACCGGCGTGGCGGTGGAAACCGCCCGGCAGGCAACAACCGACCAGTTCATGCTGACCCGTGCCGGTTATCCCCAGCTCGACAAGCTGCCCGACGGCGGTATCGAGCCGGCGCTCATCCACGCCCTCGTCCGGCAGGAAAGCAATTTCGACGCCGAAGCGCACAGCCATGCCGGCGCGCGCGGCCTGATGCAGCTGATGCCCGGCACGGCGCAGGACATGGCAAAGAAGCTCGGCCGTGACTACAAGGCCGCCGCCCTTACGGGCGATGAGGACTACAATCTCGCCCTTGGCGAGGCCTATATCGGCAACCTCATCTCGCGCTTCAACGGCTCCTACATCCTCGCCATTGCCGCCTACAATGCCGGCCCCGGCCGGGTGCGTGGCTGGATGAAGGACATGGGCGACCCGCGCGACCCCGGACAGGATCCGGTCGACTGGATCGAGGAAATTCCGATCTACGAGACACGCAACTATGTCCAGCGCGTGCTGGAAAACCTGCATGTCTACCGGCTGCGCTTCGGCCAGCGCGAGACCATTGCCATGGCGGTATCGCCGGAGCTGACGGCAAGCCGGAACTGACCACAATCCTTCCCCGCTCCGGGGAAGGTGTCGCAAAGCGGCGGATGGGGGTAATGAGAGCGTGCCGGGTAAAGGCCTTCGCCCGATTGATACCTCATTACCCCCACCGGCCCTGCGGGCCACCTCCCCATGAATGGGGAGGACGGACAGCGGCAATCAGACGCTGAGGCTCAATTCTTTCTCGCGTTTCCACTCCGGCAGTGCACCGGGCGGCAGCCAGCTGTCGTCGTGGCTGTTATCGGTACCGGCCGTGCTGCTGTCCGTCTGATCGGTCCCGTCACTGCCGGCCGTGTCCTCCGCAGCCGTGCCGCCATCTGCGGAGCCATCACTCGCGGCCGCCCCCTTCTGCGCCAGAGCCTGGCTTTGTTTGTAGCGATTGCTGGCTTCCGCCGCCCGCGCCTGAGTGAAGACGGACAGATCGCCGGCAGACGGATTTTCCGGCGACAGCGCGGCATCCTGGATGGTCTTGAGCGCGGCAGCCGCTTTTTCCGGTGAGCTCAGCGTCGCTGCGGAAATCTTGACCGAGACAGACCCTTCGACCGCGTATTGCCGCCCGTCCGGCCCGCGCTCGAACTTGTATTGCGGTGAACCGGCATAGACGCCGGCCGTGGCGGCATGGGTCTGCTCTTCCTTGCGGACCGAGGCATCGCGGGCCCTGAGTTCAGCCAGCTGCGCTTTCTCGCCGCTATCCATCTGCTGTTCGGTCTTGAACGCGCCGCCGCTGACTTCGGTGCGCTGCACCGTGCGGGTCGCCGCCTGTGCGGCGGCCTGCGCCACGGCGGAGGCGGTTGCGCTATCGAGCTGCCCGGCCGGCAGGGCAGCCTGCGCCGCCAGCAGCGTTGCCGGATCGACCGCGCCATCGCCAACCGAGGCGCCGGGAGAGGATGAAGAGGCAGCCGGCCGCGGATTGGCGGCAACCCGGGCGGCGGCGGCCCGCTCGATGGCCTGCAGCTGCACCGCGGAAACTGCCTCGGTGGGATCGACCTGATAGAGCGGGTACACCGAGACGACACGGCCGAGCGAGCCGTTCGTGTTCGGAATAAGCTGTACCTGTCCAATCGTGGCCGTCATGGCTGCCGGAGCCTTTCAGGGCGCCCCTCGGTCCCCGCCCTTTTGAAAGACGGGCGAGTTCAATCTGAATTTCATATTATGGGAACATAAGGAGAAAACGTAAAGGCCTGGCCTGCATTCCGCGGCTCCCACCAAATCCGGACGAGCGTTCCAGGCTCCATTAAAGGTAGCTGCAACCTCCCAATGTCTGACTTATAAGATGTAAAAATAGATACCTGAATGTGGCGTTCATATGTTTGGTGGAAAATTTTCAGAAACTGGCAGCCGGATGTTCGCAGGCCAATTCGAGGCCGAAGGAAACGACTTCCTATACAGGAAAAACATGAAGGCGGCGCCTATCCGGGTAACCGCTTCGGAACGCCAGATTTTCATCGCGAACTACGAAACGCAGCGCAAGCGCCTAATGAATCTTCTTATCGGGGGTGTATTGCTGGCTGTTCTTGCATTGGCCTTCATCCTGTCCGGCCCCGACGAGCAGTTCCTTCAGGGTTCAATATTGGCCGTAACAGGTATCTTTATGGTGCTTTTTATGCTGGCACATCGCAGAATCTGGAATGCGCCGGCCAGATCCCTGAGAGGCCGGCCAGCCGTTGGCGCACCGCCCTCAAAAGCAGAAGTGCGCAAGGCCTACACCGCGACATTTACCTATCGCCAGATGGCTGTCATTTGTCTGATGGGCATCCTCTTGGCCGTACAGCAATATCTCAGTCACCGTGATGATCCAGATGCTGACCACTCGATGCTTTACATGGCGGCGTTAGTTATTGCCATTTACGGCCTTCTGGCTTTTCGTAAATGGAGAGCCGAGAGAGCCAAGGGTTCTTCATCACCCCTCTCTTGATCCGAAAGTTCGCCATTCAGGCCTGATGCCCGGCGGCAGGCAGCGTCACGGAAACGCCGCGTTCCGGCGGCCGGTGTTTTTGCCGCATCATGGTGACGATGGCGACGGCTGCCGCGAGGATGCCGGAGGCGGCGCCGGCGGCAAGCGACCAGCGCGGGCCGAAATTGTCGGCGATCCAGCCGACGATGGGGGCGCCGATGGGTGTGCCGCCCATGGCGACGGCAAGACGCAGCGCCATCACCCGCCCGCGCATCGCCGGCTCGGTCGACAGCTGCATCAGGCTGTTGGAGGTGGTCATGAAAGTAAGCGCGGCCACGCCGATGATGGTGAGCGTGCCGGCGAAGAACCAGTATCCCGGCGCCAGCGCCGCCACCGCGCAGCCGATGCCGAAGATGGCAGCCCCTGCCAGCAGGGCGGAGAATTGCGGCTTGTCCCGCCCGGCCCCCAGCAGCGCCCCCATCACCGTGCCAACCGCCATCATGGACGACAGGAGACCATACCCCCCGGCATCCACGCCAAAAACCCGCACCGCCATGGTGGAGATGAAGATCGGGAAATTGAGGCCGAAGGTACCGATGAGGAACAGCATCACCAGCATGGCCTTGAGGTCCGGCCGCGCCCGCACATAACGGAAACCTTCAGTAAAGCTGCCCTTGCCGCCGCTCGCTCGCGCCATGCGCCCGCCGGTGCTGACCCTGAGCGCGAAAAGCGAGGCGAGCACAGCGGCATAGGAGGCGCCATTGAGCAGGAAGGCCCAGCCGGTGCCGACCGAAGCGATAACGAAGCCGGCGACTGCCGGGCCGATCATGCGCGCGGCATTGAAGGAGGTGGAATTGAGCCCCACCGCATTGGGCAGATCCCCCTCCTCCACCAGTTCGGCAACGAAGGTCTGCCGCACCGGGGCATCGAAGGCGGAGGCGCAGCCGAAGAGGAAAGCAAAGACATAGACGTGCCAGAGCTGGACCAGCCCGGTGATGGTCAGCACCCCGAGCCCCAGCGCCAGCAGGCCCATCAGCGCCTGGGTGAAGATCAGCAGCTTGCGCTGGTCGAAATGGTCGGCGGCAAAACCGGTAAAGGGCAGCATCAGGAACTGCGGACCGAATTGCAGCGCCATGACGATGCCGACGGCGGAGGCGTCGTGGTGCGTCAGCTCGGTCAGCACCAGCCAGTCCTGCGCGGTGCGCTGCATCCAGGTGCCGATGTTGGAGATGATCGCGCCCGAGGCCCAGATGCGGTAGTTGCGGCTTTTGAGCGAACGGAAATAACGCAGCACACGCTGGTTCATTTTAATGGGTACTCAGGCCGGTCAGTCTGGCGCACGCCCCGCGAGCCGGCTCTGCGGGGCGTGCCGGATCAAAAAATCGAAAGGTCAGCCGTCGGCAAGGCGCTTCATGAGGTCGATGGCCGTCATCAGCGCCTGCTGCTCGGCAGCGGAAAGTTCGGAACGCACCTTGCGGGTCAGCCAGTCCTGGCGCAGGGCGCGTTTCTGGTCGAGCCAGCCGCGACCGGCATCCGTCAACGTCAGGATGGTCTGCCGCCCGTCCGCAGGGTCAGGCGCGCCAGCCACCAGCCCGCGTGCCAGCATCGGGGCGAGCGCCGCGCTCATGGATTGGGGGCGCATGCCCTCGGCGCGGGCAAGGCTGGAAGTAGTGGCCGGCCCTTCGCGGTCGAGCCGCAGCAGCACTTCCACCTGGCTGGAATTGAGATCGCGCGGACCGGTCTGGTCGCGCATGCGCCGCCTGAGCCGTCCGACCACGGCGCGCAGTTCGGAGGCCAGCAGCGCTGCCGGCTCCGCCAGCGGCGCTTCATCTTCCACCCCGGGGTGATCGCTCTTCGTCATGCCGGCATTCTGGCAGATATGAAGGTAAACTAAAAAGATTAACTTCATACTTCTCGCCGGGCATCAGGCGCAGGGCATAAAAAAAGCGGGGCCAGACGGCCCCGCTTCGAGTTTCCCTGAACTCCGGTTCCGTCACCCCCCGGTGCCAGGACCGCGGGAGATCACTGCACTCCTCAATGCAGCGTCTGGGGCAGAAACAGCGCGATCTTCGGAAAAGCGATGAGCGCACCGATCATCAGCACCATCACTCCGACATAAGGAATGGTGCCGAGGATAACTTCGCCGAGCCGGCCGCTTTTGCGCGCGCCCTGCACGACGTAGAGGTTGAGGCCTACCGGCGGCGTGATGAGCGCCATCTCGATCAGCACGATCATGAGGATGCCGAACCAGATCGGATCGTATCCAAGGTGCAGGATGAGCGGCACGATGATGGGAATGGTGACGACCATCAGCGACAGCGTCTCGATGAAGAAACCGAGCACGATGTACATCAGCACCACGACCAGCAGCGTCATCAGCGGCGAGAGCCCGAGCCCGTCGAGGAAACCGCGCAGGATCGGCCCCAGCCCGGCGGAGGCAAGGGTGAAGTTGAGGAAGGAGGCGCCGATGACCACCAGCATGATCATGGAAGTGACCTTGACGGTGCCGACCACGCTCTCGGCGATCATCTGCCAGGTAACCCGGCTGAAGATGGATGCGACACCCAGCGCCCCCGCCACGCCCACGGCAGCAGCCTCCGTCGGCGTTGCCCAACCTTCATAGATGGTGCCGATGATGACGCTGAAGAGCAGGATGATCGGCGCCAGTTCCCACAGCGCCACCAGCATCTCCCTCAGCGGAAATACCCGCCTTTCGCCGCCGAGAGACGGCTTGATCGTGCACAGCACCACGGTGATGAGGATGAAACCCAGCGCCAGCAGCAGGCCCGGCAGCAGCCCGGCGAGGAAGAGCCGCGGGATGGAAGTCTGCGTCAGGAAGCCATAGACGATGAGGTTGATCGACGGCGGGATCATGATGCCGAGCGTGCCGCCGGCGGCAATCGCCCCGGAGAACAGCTTGGGGTCGTATCCCATCTTTTCCGCCTGCGGCATCGCCACGGTCGCCACCGTCGCCGCGGTGGCAACGGAAGAGCCGGAGGTGGCGGAAAACAGTGTGGCGGTTGCCACATTGGCGTGGATGAGGCCGCCCGGCAGCCAGGACACCCAGTGATCGAGCGCCTTGTAGGTGCGGGTGGCGATGCCGCTGCGTACCAGCACCTCGCCCAGCAGCACGAAGAACGGGATGGCGATCAGCGTGGCATTGTTGGAGGTCGACCACACCATGAGCCCGAGCCCCCGCGACAGCGGAAACGGGCTGAAGAACATGTCGATGCCAAAGCCCAGCAGGAACAGCACGATACCGACAGGAATGGAGCAGGCAAGCAGGCCCAGAAGGCCGATGGAGACATAGGCGATCACAGCGCATTCTCCTGCTCGGCAAAAGCGCCGATGGCGCTTTCGCTTTTTTCAAACTCGCCGCGCAGCACCAGAATGAGAGCGGCAAAAAGGGTGAGCCAGGCGACACAGGCAAACCACACCCAGCCGGCAAACCACGGCACCTGCACCAGCCAGAGCGGGGTCTCCAGCGCCGTATTGGCGCGGGAGGAATTGGCGAGCGTCTGCGCCACCACCGGCCAGCATTTGACGGCGATGAAGGTGACGGAGGCCGAAAGCACGATCATCGAGAAGAGATCGAAGAGGCTGCGCCCAAGCGCCCCTACCCGTGCTCGCAGCACATCGATGCGCACATGGGCCAGTTCCGTCAGGGCAAACGCCATCCCCCAGGAGGTGGCGATTGCCATTACATAACCGCTGATCTCGTCAGTACCGCCGAGAGAGGACCCGGTTTTCCTGAGTATAATATCCGCCAGAACGAAGGCAGCGCAGGCAAACAACACGAGCCCCACCGCCAGAACGACCCACCGGTTCGCGCGCCTCAGGCCCGCGAGCAACCGTTCTGCCATTTCCAGATCCTCTCCCGACCTCTTGCGAGCGCCTCAGTTCGTCTCGACGACGACGTTGACGGTACGGCCCACGGTTTCGTTCCAGCGCGTGACCCAGTCGGCCCCGGCGCGCTTGGCCCAGTCGGGCAGCACCGAAACCTCGAGGATATCCCACGCGCGGGCGAAATCACCGTCCGTCACCGGCACCAGAGTCATGGCATGGGCGGGGCCGGAGGTGCAGGTGCCCTTGCCGGTCAGGCAGGCGATATCGTTATCGAGGGAGCCCTGGGCGGCCGCCCAGACCTTGTCCTCGAAATCCTTCTTCGTCTCGGTGGTCAGCAGTTCCCGCGTCTCTGCGCTCAGCGAGTTCCACTTGTCGAGATTGATGGCGGTGACCACGGAATCCCAGCCGCCGAGCGGAATGGGGAACAGATGGGTGGAAACTTCCCACCAGCCGGCGCTGTAGCCCGAACCGGCACCGGTGACAGCGCAGTCGATCACACCCTTCTGCAGCGCGCCGGGCACTTCGGCGAAGCTGACATTGACGCTTTCCGCGCCCAGCGCTTCCAGGAACTTGGCGGTCATGCGGCCCGAAGCGCGGATCTTGAGGCCCTTGAGATCGGAAAGGCCGGTGATCGGCTTGTTGCAGAACACCACCTGCGGCGGATAGGGCACGATGGCCAGGACATGGGAGTTGAAGCGCTTCTTGAAGATGTCCTCGACCATCGGCTTTGCCGCTTCGACCATTGCCTTGGCCTGGTCGGTGGTGAGCGCCAAAAGCGGCACGTCGAGCCCTTCAAGCTCCGGCGCGTCGGTCACCGCATAATCGGCAACCGTCATGCCGACATCGTAAACACCCTGGCCCAGCAGCCGGTAGACGTCGCCCACGCCGACATTCATCTGGTCATGGGTGGTGAGCGCCACCTTGATCTTGCCGCCGGAGGCTTCCGGCAGCGTCTTGGACCAGAACGGGGCTTCAAACTGCTTGTGCAGCGGCAGCGAGGACCAGCTGCCGACAACGGCGAGATCTTCGGCAAAGGCCGGGGCGGAAACGAGGGCGCCGGCCGCGATCAGCGGAAGCAAAGATTTCATCGGGACTCTCCTGTTCGTAACTTGTTGTTTTGCCGTATTTTTGGTGGCTTTTTCTTTTGGGTAGTCTTTTTGTTCAGGGCAGTTTTTATCCCCGGAGTACCGGCACCTCCGCGTCTTCAGGCACGTCGGTGATCAGCATGTGGCCGGGTTTATGGGTGATGACGATGGGCAGGCCCGCCTCGGCGATGACCGCCTGCGGGGTGACGCCGCAGGCCCAGAACACGGGCACATGGCCCGGCTCCAGCGGCGCGGCATCGCCCCAGTCGGGCTTTGCCAGGTCGGCAATGCCGATTTCCGCCGGATCGCCCCAGTGCAGCGGGCGGCCATGGGCAAGCGGAAAGCGGCCTGAAATCTCGATGGCGCGTTCAAGCTGGTCTTCCGGCACCGCCCGCATGCTCACCACCACCGGCCCACGGAAGGGGCCGGCCGGCACCGTCTCGATGCTGGAGCGGAACATCGGCACCGTGCGGTCATTGTCGATATGCCAGAGCCGGATGCCGGCGGCCTGCAGCGCATGCTCGAAGGTGAAGGAGCAGCCGAGCGCGAAGGCCACCATGTCATCGGCCCACAGATCGCGGATATCGGCTGTGGTGCCGGCCAGTTCGCCGTCGCGGTAGATGTTGTAGGCCGGAATGTCGGTGCGGATATCGATGTCCGCGCCCAGCGTGAACATCTGCGGATTGCCGGTATCGGAGACGCCGGTGAGCGGACACGGCTTCGGATTACGCTGGCAAAACCGCATGAAATCCAGCGCATAGGCTTCCGGCATGATGGCAAGGTTTGCCTGCAGGTTGCCGGCGGCAAGGCCTGCGGTGTGGGAGCTGTAGCGCCCGGTGCGGATGTCCTGCCGCACCGCTTTCGCCTCCACCTGCCGAAGTTGTTCGTACTGTGTGTCCAATCCTGCGTCCTCCTGTCCCCAAGAGGATCGGCAGGGATCGATATAACGGCAAATCGATAATTCTTAGCAGAATTGATCAACTATTTTTATCACCCGAAGGCCGTTCAGCCGCAAAGCGCTCGGCCACATCGCGGGCGATTTTCGCAGCAGTTTCAGCAACATGGCTTTGCGGCTCCCCGAGCCAGGACGCACTGAAACGCAGCGGCGCCGGCAGCCAGCCGGGATCGAACTCACACAGTCGCCCGCTTTCGACGAATTGCCGGCCAAGCGCCCGCGGCAGCGCCGCGACACCGAGCCCGACCTCGACGAGGCGAAAACAGGCGGAGAGCGAGGAGGAGGGAAAGATGGAAACGCCGGCGCCATAGCGCTCGAAGAGCGCCGCCTTCAGCTCCCGGTAGGGGCGCGTGTTGCGGGCATAGGTCACCACCGGCCCGCGCAGATAACCGGCCGGCCCCTCCTCCGGCTCCGGCGCATTTACTGCCCGGTACCAGGCAAGATCGAAACCCGGCAGCTCCACGTTGTTGACCGAATAGTCGGAAATGGGACCGAGCAGCACGGCAAGGTCGATCTCCCGCCCCATGAGCCCGGCACGCAGGTTGACGGAGATATCGACATTCACCTCCACCACCAGCGCCGGATAGGCCTTGTGCAGCTCGGCAATCAGCTCCGGCAACCAGCATTGCGCGATGGTTTCGGAAACGCCGATGCGCAGCGTGCCTTCCACCGCTTCCGGGTCCATCACATCCTTTTCCACCAGCGCGGCCAGCTCCTCGAACCGCTCGGCATAACGCACCAGCAGCTCGCCGCGTTTGGTGAGCCGCACCCCGGTGGTGGAGCGCTCGAAGAGTTCGGCCCCCAGCGTGTCCTCAAGGTTCTTGAGGCGGGAGGTAACGGCCGGCTGCGTCACATTCAGCGTATCGGCGGCCCGGCGCACACCGCCAAGGCGCACGATGGCAAGAAAGGTACGCAGCTGTTCGAGATTGAGGCGGGACAAGGCGGACGTCACCCTCGGGCTGGCGGAAACATGCCCTGATAATCGCCGTGCCGTTACGCCGCCCGCAAGGGTGATGCTACGGCGGCAAATGCATGGCCGCCTTGCACAGCGGCCCGGCCCTTTTGCATGCGGGGGAATGCCGCAGGGAATCTCACCTAAACCTGACCTTCCGAAGGGATTGATTATCTGGCCGCTGCCGTCAGAATGCCGAAATCGACGGCCCATCCTCTTGAGATGCACCGCCCTTGCAGAGCAGGAAGCGACCCCTTGTTACCCCCGCCGGCCTTTCCCGGCGCACGCTGCTGATCGGATCGGCGGCGCTGATGGTCGCTCCCCTGCTGAAACCCGCTTTGGCGACTGCCTTTCCCCGCGAGAGCTTTCCGCTCTGGGACGGCGCGCCGCCCGGTGGTGGCGGCCCGGCCGGCCCCGCCCATATGAGCGCCGGCGGCGCGCTCAGCAATGTGGTGACACCGTCGCTGGAAGTCTTCCGGCCGGAAAAACCCAATGGCACCGCCATGCTGATTGCGGCCGGCGGCGGTTATCGCCGTATCGAGCAGCATTGGGAAGCCTATCCGGCGGCCCGCTGGCTTGCTGCCCGCGGCATCACTGCCTTCGTGCTCACCTACCGCCTGCCCGGCGAAGGCTGGAAGGCCGGCCCGCTCGCCCCGCTGCAGGATGCCCAGCGCGCCCTGCGCCTCATCAAGGCGCGGGAGGCGGAATTCGGCATCGATGCGGACGAAGTGGGCGTGCTCGGTTTTTCCGCCGGCGGCCATCTGATGGGGCTTGCGGCCAGTTGGTCAGCTTTTGAGAGTTATCGCCCGCGCGATGAGGCCGATGCGCTTTCGGCGCGCCCTGCGCTTGCCGCGCTGATCTATCCGGTCATCACGCTGGAGGCGCCCTATAACCGCACCTCCACCTGCCACGTGATGCTGGGAGAGCATCCCGAACTGGCGCAAAGCGCCGAATGGTCGATCGAGACCCATGTGGCGAAGGATTGCCCGCCGATGTTCCTGGTGCAGGCGCTGGATGACGGGGTGGTAAACCCTGCCAACGCCACCATCATGGCCGATGCCTGCCAGCGCGCCGGCGTGCCGCTGGAACTGCACCGGCTGGCAAGCGGCGGCCATGGTTTTGGCATGGGGCATGCCGGCTCTCCCAGCGCCGAGTGGCCGGGCTGGTATGAGGCCTGGCTGCGCAGCCAGCTGAAGCTCGCCTAAAGCCGCCCTTCGGCCGCTGTGATCGCGGCCCGGACAAGATTTGCCGCCGCCTGCCCTGCGACCTCAATATAGGCCGCATCCCGGTGCAGCAGCTGCACGGAAAAAGCCCCGTCCATCAGCAGGATGAGCTGCTGCGCCAGCGGCTCGGCCGCCCCGGTGCCGACTTCCGGTTCCAGCATTTCGCTGAGCCAGCTTTCCACCCGCTTCTTGTGCGCCCGCCCCGCCACCATCGCCGGATGGCCCGGCAGGTTGACCAGCTCCACCGACGTACGCAGGAAACCGCAGCCCTTCCATTTGGGGTGCCGGGCAGAGCGCGCGAGGTTCTGGAAGATGCCCTCCACCCTGGCCGGCAGGTCACCCTCCGCTACCGCAAACCAGCGCTGGAACAGGGCGAGATTGGGCTGGTCGCGGGCTTCCAGATAGGCCGCCACCAGATCGTCCTTGCTGCGGAAATGGTAATAGAAGGTGCGCTTCGTCACCCCCGCTTTTTCGGCCACCGCATCAAGACTGACGGCGCGAATACCCTCGCCATAAAAGAGCTTACCCGCCGCCTCGACAATGCGCTCGCGTGTCGAAAGCTCTCCCTTGGCCATGGCTGCCCGCCTTCCGGTTTTATGTATACCGACCAGTGAATATACCTGAGGCGGAAGGCCTGCGTAACATCCGCCGCCATGAACCAGAGCCTGCACCAGCCGCCCGCCCCCACAGCTCTTCCGGCCCCTGTTCCGGTGAGCTTCCCAGCTGCCGACGGCCTTTCTCTCGGCGGCCATTTCTGGCCGGCAGCCCCCGGGGCCTTTGAAGGCGCCAGCCCGGCGGGCGCAGCGGACAAGATCGTCATCCTCAACCCCGCCACCGGTGTTCTGGCGCGGTATTATCACCGGTACGCCCGCTTCCTGGCCGGGCATGGTTTTGATGTGCTGACTTACGATTATCGCGGCATTGGCGCTTCCCACCCGTTGCAGCTTCGCGGTTGCGGGTATCGCTGGCGCGACTGGGGCGAGCTGGATTTTGAGGCGGCGCTGACCTTCGCCCGCCGGCAACGGCCGCAGAGCGCACTACTGGTCGTCGGCCACAGCATCGGTGGTTTTCTGCCCGGCCTTGCCCCCTCCGCCTCGCACATCACCCGCATGCTGACGGTCGGCGCCCAATATGCGTGGTGGGGCGATTATGCCCCGCAGCGGCGCCTGCGCCTGTTTGCCAAATGGCACCTCGCTATGCCGGCGCTCACGGCGTTGTGCGGTTATTTCCCCGGCCGCCGGCTGGGCTGGCTGGAGGATCTGCCGGCCGGCATTGCTTATGAATGGAGCTTTCGCAGGGCCCGCTTCGAGCGCAGCCACCCGCCGGAAGAACGGCAGGCCGCCCTCGCCCGCATGGCCGCCGTAACCGCGCCCGTCCTTGCCGTGCGGGTAACGGATGACGAGCTTGGCACCGGCCCGGCCCTGCGCCGCACGCTCGCTTATTATACCGGTGCACCCCGCACCCTCGTGCGGCTTTCCCCCGCCCTCTACGGGCGGGAGGCCATCGGCCATTTCAATTTGTTCCACGACAGCCATACCGCCGGTTTCTGGACGGAAAGCCTGCGCTGGCTGCGGGACGGACAGAACCCCTGGCCGGCGCAGACAACCGACAGCCTCGATCCGCAGGCTTGACTCCCATAACTTTAAAGTTATGAATTATCTCATAACTTGTAAGTTATGGGTTTTGATGATCGACGCCGACCTTCTGTTCCGCACCCTGGGTGACCCCACGCGCCGCGCCCTGTTTGAACGGCTGGCGCGGGAGGGGGAGCTTACCGTGCATGCCCTCACCGCTGGCGCCGGCGTCTCCCAGCCCATGGTCTCGCGCCATCTTGCCCAGCTCAAGGAAGCCGGGCTGGTGCGCGACCGCAAGGCTGGCCGGGAGACACATTACCGCGCCTGGCCCGGCGCCCTCGCCCCGCTTACAGACTGGACCCGCCAGCTGACCGGCTTCTGGGAAAGCCGGTTCGATGCCCTTGAAGATCTCCTGACCAGGATGGACCAATGACCGGAATATCCCCCGCCACCCCGCCCGATACGCTGAACATCCTCATCGAGCGGGAACTGGCCCACCCGCCGGAAAAACTCTGGCGCGCCCTCACCCAGCCGCACCTGATGGCCGAATGGCTGATGAAGACGGATTTTACCCCGAACGTCGGCCACCGGTTCGGTTTCAGCGCCGAATGGGGCTCGGTGGAGTGCGAGGTGCTGGAGGTCGAGCCCCGGCGCGTCCTCTCCTACACATGGGGCGATCATGACCTCAAAAGCGTGGTTACCTGGACGCTGACACCCACACCCGCCGGCACACATCTGCGGCTGGAGCAAACGGGCTTCCGCGATGACCAGCCGCGTTATTTCCACGGCGCCCGCATGGGGTGGCCGCGTTTCCTCGGCGCGCTGGAAGACCTGCTGGCCCGGACCGACTGACCGGCTGCCCACGCGTTCCCCCCCAGAAAACAGAACAAACCGGAGGAACAAGCCCATGAGCTGGAACAAGCGCATTCGCCAGACCCATCGCTGGCTGTCGCTGCTTTTCACCGCCACCGTCATCGCCAATTTCATCGCCCGCATCTGGGGCGAGCCGCCGATGTGGCTGACCTATTCGCCGCTGCTGCCGCTGTTCCTGCTGCTGTTCAGCGGGCTTTATCTCTTTGCGCTGCCCTATTTCGGCAAGGCACGCAGCACCGGGCCAGCCGGCGCCTGACCCGCGAAAGGGCGCCCCTCAAAGGCCGGCGGCGCCAGCCGCCGGCTCACTCCCGGATCACATATTCCTTGAGCGTGGTCTCCACCACTTCCCACGTGCCCTTGAAGCCCGGGCGCAGCACGAAGCTGTCACCGGCCTTCACCGTACGCGCTTCGCCGCCATCTTCTGTCACGATGGAGACGCCGGAGCGGATGCAGCAATATTCCCACTCGGTGTATTCCACGCGCCATTTGCCCGGCGTCGACTGCCAGAACCCGGCCCAGAGGCCGCCTTCGGCCTGCTCAATGTTCCAGGTGGTGAATTCGGGCGAACCATGGATGAGGCGCGAGGGATCGGGCTGGCCGTACTCGGGGGCAACAGCGGCGGTGTCCATGGTCATAAACAGTGACATCAGAAGGTCCCTCGCTTGCCGCAACGACATGCTGCGGCCGTCAATAACGAACAGGACCAATATGCCGGGAGTACAGGTTCAGACAAGACTATGCAGGCCAGCGACTTGCGCTTGCCTGCTCGATTATCTGAATTGCTGCTGAGTAAATGGCGGAGGGGATGGGATTCGAACCCACGATACCAGTTTCCCAGTATGACGGTTTAGCAATCCCTTCCAATTCCCTTTGTTTCTGCGGTTTCTGATGATATTTTGAATTTCTGTTGCAGCATTGTTGCAGGAATGAAAATGTCAGTTATCCAGCGAAACGGTCGGTACTTAGCTCACATCAGGTACCGAGGGGTCTCTTTCGGGTTAACGTTTGGCGCTATCACCGCCGCCAAGAAGTGGGAAACCCGCGTCAAGGCTGCCATTGATGAGGGCCGCTGGCCCGACCGAGATCTGCTGCCGCCCCACCTCCACGTTAAATTCGGCCTTGCCCCAGAACTGCCGCCGGACGACGGCAAGCCGCATTCCGGTTGGACATTGGAACGAGCACTTGAGCTATTTAACAACACCGTGGCCGTCAGAGAGAAGGGTTTTAAAGAAAAGAGCAACCGGTTGAAGGCGTGGCGTCGCCATCCAATTGCGGCGGAGCGTCTGGAGAGCCCCGATCTGCCGCGAGACCTCCAACTGCACATTAACGCGCGGCTGAAAGACGGTAAGAGCCCTAACACGATACGAAACGACGTATTCGCGCTCAGCTCGCTTTTCACACACGCCGCGAGGGCCGACGTGGACGGAACCGGCAATCACGGATGGGGCATCAAAGGCCTGCACAATCCAGTGTCAGATGTGATTCTGCCACCACAGACGCCGCCACGCGATCGGCGTCTGCAAGACGCCGACGAGGAAGAAGGCAGCGCAGGAGAGGAAGAGCGCGTCCTGCTGGCGCTGGCCGAAGGCCCTGACGCTGCGCAGATGCTCGCCCTGTATCGCATCGCCGTTTGTGCCGGATTGCGCAAGTCCGAGTTGCTGAAATTTAATCACGAAGAAATTAGACGAGCGCAAGGAACAACGGTAATCGACAAAAGGACTACAAAAAACGGACAGCCCCGCCAGATCGTTCTGTCAGACGATGCCATCGCAGCTCTGGACCATTACATTGAGCAGCTTCCCGAGGCCCGACGAACTGGCAAACTGTTCAGCTTGAATCGCGCAGCGGTTCATTACCGCTGGAGAAAAGCAAAGATGGCAGCCGGGGTCCGTAATTTGAAATGGCACGACCTGCGCCACGAGAGCCTGTCACGAATGGCAGCCGCAGGTCTGACGCTGGGTGAACTCAAGTCGCAGAGCGGGCACAAATCCGCACAGTCCTTGTTGGGCTATCTAAACGCCAAGCCCAGTGACATTGCGCGCAAGCTCAACGCAAAGAAGCTCTGATTGGCCCTCAAATGCCTACAGGCTCTTACGCTGAACAGTCCGAAGAACCAAAAGATCATGCTGCCGGTTGAAATTAGAGCATCAACCGACAGCATGATGAACAAAGTCACGCTTTTTTTAAGCTGTTCCCGGTGCCTAAAATAAAAAACCCGCAGCCGACGGTCCACGACTTGCTTCGGCAGCAATATGCCCTGCAAGGGTGGACACAAAGCTCCTCAGCCCCGTACTTTCAGACATTTCCCTGTATTCCCCATTATAAACGGCCTCGCGGGGAGAACTGAGGAAACAAGCTGCCGTATATAGTTGTTCCTGAACCAACTTTTGACAGAGAATGTTGTATCTCTGAGAGTAAGAAGCCCCATTAAACTCGGGGAATGTTCCGAAATGCGGAGATGCATCACGTACCGGCTCTCTGGATCTGTCGCAGTCCTCCAATAGCATCAGCCAGCCTACGAACGGCTGCGGCGCCCCCTGCCCCAAGGCTCCCTCCCGGAAGGCAACCTTAAGATCAAGAGCCGTGCCGATTGCCTCTTCAGTTCTGTTGTTGAAATTGTTGCCAAAAGAAGGGCCAACTTGGCTCTTAAGCTCAAGAGCGGCAACCAACCGACCACCGTTCAGAACGAGGATATCCCACAGCTTCGTTGGACGAAAAAATCCGGGAAGTGTGAGCAAACGTCGCTCTATGCAAATCTGAGCGTGTGCAAGCCCATTTCGGCGCACGATATCCTGAATAAGGACAAGGAAGCCGTCCATATTCTTGCCACCGGTGACACCGGAACGCTCACCCTGATCGCTATTGCCGCTTTCAACTTGCTTCGCCCTAGCGACTTCTCTATTCCCCCAAAACGCCTTAACGGCTTCACGTGCCTGCTGTTCGTAATCGGCCAGATCTAGCAACGTGCATTCCTTTCGTTTTTAAGCGCTTCCGCCAACTATAGCGCGCTCTTCATCCGTGAAACGATACAACCCAAAAGTTGCTTCATTACACGCATTAATATCATTTGCAATTGCCGCATCGATAAGCGCCTGCCGAACATCCTCAGCCACAGAACTCCAATACGGAAGGCGTATGCGACGTAAATATTGGGCTTGGAAGCGCAAATACCCCCCGCTCATCCGAGTAGAGTAAGTCGCAACAAACAGTCTAGCGATACCAGACAACAAGACTGCCTGTAACGCACGAACGTCCCACTCATCCGAAGTAATATAGTAAAGATTATGATGAGGATAATACTCACCACCTTCATAAACTACATTAGCCTCTCCCTTAATGTCCGGAATCAGCAGTTTTTCTCGATTAGTTAGCTGAGGATTGATTTTATCGATGGTTCGGAACCAGCCCGCGCCACTTCTCTTCGCAACATTCCGCCTGCGAACGGCGCCCTCATGTTTTTCAATGTAGACTTTCATTTTCGGATAATCGTCCAGACGAACCACTGACCCGTCTTCATTAAATGGATTAATGACACCCTTGCCGCGCCAATCGACTACACCGCCGTGAATATCTTTCGTCATGACCAGAGGAAGCTTCCGGCTCTCCTCAACGGGCAGCTCATCATACTGCCCCACAAAGACGGCATCAGCTCCAGTGGCAACGCCGATACCAATTCGGCACCCCGTCTCCTCAATCAGCGGGAACGAAGCCTCAAGCTTCCTAACCAACGCCAACTGATCGAAAGAATTCAGAATCCAAGGTTCAGAGCCATTTGCCACGCCCGAAACCTCAACCAAGCCACTTCCATCAGGTAGCTCATCCGAACACATCTCCTTCGCCAATTTACGTAGCGTGGCCGATGTAACTTCGGGTCGATGGGCGATACGTGTCTTCCCGGGCCGCTCGCGCGAAATAACGGTGATGGCTGGATAGGCAACAACGTCTGATTGGAATGCCTGCGTCGTCACCATATCGATGTAGTGAGTAAGGTGAAAATTCTTGGCAACCAGCTCACGGAGCGGCCCGCCATAGCGGTTTTTCATCCACCGATCCGAGCATATGAACGCCAAAACACCTTCATCGCCAAGGCTCAATAGTGACCGCTCGATAAAGGGCACGTACAGATCGGCACGATCATATATCGTGCTGTAATGGGATCTATACAGAGACAAAAGTGCATTCGGAATAAGCTCTTGCCGGACATACGGCGGGTTTCCAACCACATGGGTAAATTTCCCGCTCAGGGCGACTAGCAGAAAATCACCTTCGATGATCCAGCTAGAGGCAAGAGCCTCGGCCTGTTCCTCCGAAAAATCATTTTCTACGAGAAGCCGCCTTACCTTGTCCTTGGTCCGGCTCACGGTCTTGCTATGCACTTCAACAGCGCAAATAGCCCGCTGCAAATCTGCCACGACATCAGCGGCAGGCGCTCGCTCTCTTGCGTAAGCCTCTAACAAACGCTCGATGATAGGCAGGAGAAAATCTCCGTCACCAAACGACGGCTCCAGCAACCTAAACCGATGTAACGGCCTATCCGCAGTATAGCCTGCTAGATCGAGAATAAATTCAACGACCTCGGGCTTAGTGAATATAGCGCCGCGAGCTTCGACACCAGCCCGTGCCATCTCTTCCAACGCCTCGGCGACAGGAGACAGGCCGGGAATAAACCCTTCGACAGGAGAGCGAGGATGCGCACGCATACGACTAACCAAAACGGTGAATGAAATTTCGAGAGGCGCCTCCTCTCACGGCCCATTGAACTAAAGGAGGGGCTTCAACCTGTCCACAGGAACTCGGACAGAGCGGAGCATCCAGCAGCGCCTGTAGATGCTCCGCTCTGTCAGGCGTTCTCACGCCAAAAACTTGAATCCTTGCGTGAATGAATTCGAGGGGGCGGAGCCCAGAGTTACCCACATGTCCACAGCCCCTACGCAATCGAGCCAGCGCGATAGAACCGCGCTCGATTGCTCCGGAGCCATGGACATGCAGCCTAAGTCGGCTGCCCTGCGGGTGGATAACTCCTCTGTCGATGCCGGAGCGATCAAACCTTGGAAGCGCCGCCCCGGCGCTCATTTTGTCGACCAATCGCCCACGCCGCATATTTATTTACGTTGAAATCGTCGCCTACTGGCTTGCCCTTGCTGGCCCGTTCCTCACACCACTTTTCATACGCCGACTCAACTTGCCCCCAGTCATCCTGTGAAAGGTTGCCCACCGAACCGCGATTGAACCAGATGTCGGCCTCGGTGTTGTCGCCGCCCCCGCCAAAGCCGCCTCCGCCCCCTGCATCGCCGGATGGCGCACCCCCACCAGAGACGCCACCGCCAGAAGACGCGCCACCACCGGCATCACCAGATAGCCAGCTTGAAGGCGTCAGACTGCCACCACCGCTAGAGCCACCGCCGCCGCCTGCCCCCGGCACCTTGGAGATGCCGGGAAGCCCGCCGCGCCCACCGCCACTACCACCTAAACTACCGCCCCGGCGCCCGCCTTTGCGGCCACCACCGCCACCCCCGGCGCCCGGTCCCGGCAGCCCGCCACCACCGCCGACAACACCGACGAAGCCGGAGTGCCCGCGCGCGTCCGTCAACTCGCCGCTGAGCCCGAAATATTTGAGAAGCCGGTTCGGGATCTCATGAACTACGGAAAAAACACGGTTCATGATCATCCAATCCAAATACAATTTGGTTGCCATCACAGCGAGCAGCCCGCCTACCTCCATGGTGAAGCCACCCTGCGCTCCAGTGAATGCAGCGCTGAAGGTGCCATCTACGATTTGCAGGGCGGGCGGCAGCAGGTAGTAGGTCGAGGCCAACGCAAATACCGTATAAATCGGCAAAAATACGATGTTGCCGATGATCAATAATCCGGGCCGGGCGACTTGATGAATTAGCCCGTCACTGTCCAATCTCGACGCAAGAACGCAAATAATCGGCATAGCCAGCAGCGCTTCGACCAGCGCGATCATCCAGTTCACGCCCGCAAAAACTACGCTGACGTACGGTATCAGCGGAATGATGTACGCGTGCACGACCCCGATAGTGTACGCGATCCACAAAAACGGCTTTACGAAAGAGGCAGCCCAGTCGAAGGCGCCATCGATACCAGCCATGTCCGCCGCTGTGTTCTTTGCGGCGACTGCGACGCCAGCTCCAGCCAACCAAGCCGTGTCGACAATGTTGATGAGCTTGTGGCCCTCGCTCATAGAAGAGCCGACAGGATCGGCATCGTTGGTGGATAGAGAATCCGCCAGCAGTTCAGCAACTGGTCGCGTTAACGGGTTAAGCAACTTCGCAAGCAGGTTGTCCCGCTTGTCGCCAGCGGCAGCCAGATCGTCGCCAGCAAGCTCGGTTCGGCGCTCTTCCCTCACAAGCTGCTGATCGATGCGCGCCTTCAGGCTCAGCCAGCCGAACGCATCATGTTGTGGGTCCGGCTCCTTCTTGCCCATGGCAACGTAGTCGTCGGACTGCTTCACATATGAAGGCCGCAACGAAGCCTGATGATAGACCGCTTCATTAGCCGCGCTGATCGTCCGCCAGAGCGCTCCTGCTGCCGTCCAGCCCCGTTGCTCCACGGCATCAACGGCATTGGTCAGTGCCTGGCTGTTGGCCTTCGCCATATAGATACGAGCGGCGGCGTTCATCGAAGCGTTATAGCCCTGCGCTGCCGGTCCAATGGCCGCCAGCAGCTCACCATCACCGGGCCATTGCGTCGGGCCATCCGCTCCAATGGCCATAAAGCTGGTGACCGCGCGCTCTACGATCCCGCTTTGCCGCAAGCTCGAAATCATCGTCCTGATCGCTGAGATCCGGGCCGTCTTGAAAGCCGCTTCCGCTGGCTCATCGGTCCCAGCAGCGGGCAGCGCGCGGATCGAGCCGCACAGGCCCCAATCCCAACTCAAGCCGCCGTCGTTGGCTGTGACGCCAACCGGATCAGGGGCCGAGGGCATCGGTTCTCCGGGCATATACTCTTTATACTGGTCGCTGTTCGGCCAGTATTGACCGACCCATGCGGCGCAGAGCTCGGAATAAAATACGCCCCGCGCGAGGTCGTAGCCGCCAACGTCCACGTTGATCGTCAGATCGCCGCCGTTGTGCTCGTAGTCCACGAACAGGGTGGCTTTTGCGAAGTCAGTCCAAAGTTCGGTCGCGGTGTCACTGGACCACCTCGCCGCTTCTGCGACCGTCCGCTGTCCAAGATTCAGCCCCCCACCGCCACCGGGCAGGAGCAAAGCCATAGCCACGCAGAAGCCAACGGTCGCCATCGGTCGGTGCGGAAAGCGCCCGCTTTCGGCCATCGCGGTAATTGCCAGCAGGGAGTGATAAACAAGGCCTGACGCAGCCAAAATGGACAGGATCGCCATGAATTTTGCGACCATGGTGGTCAAGGCATTGGCATGGTCAGAGTCTGGAAAAATCAGCCCGATTGCCCGCAGCGCAGGATCCAGATTGGTCTGGTCCGTCAAAGTATAGATTGTGGACGCTACTGACGACCCTGCCACGAGGACTAACAGGGCCGTCAGTAACGTGATCCAGTACCATCGCAACCGAAGCTCTGGTTGCGTGGTGCTGGCTACAGCAGATGAGGGCTTCCGCTGTAATACTTGGGAAAATGCACGAAAAATCGCACGGTGCCCGTCAAAGGCTGACCGGGTCGACGCCGCGATGCCACCGCCGCCCAGCGCTCCAAGAACGCCGCCGCTGCCTAGAGCGACAGCCGACAGGACGCGCAACCATTTCATTTCAGCCGCCCTTACGGATCATCGACAGCGCCGAGCAGACCACGAAAAACATGGCAATAGCGCTCGGCACCCGAGTTTCGGGCATCTGGCCCATCACGCTACACACGACGTACCCGCCAAATACCATCGCTGCGGCAAGGCAGAGGCGACTAAAAAGTGACAGCTGGTGAAAAGAATTCTGGTTCTTCTTCATCCGACATTCCCTCGATTTCAGATGATATTGGCGGAAGCGGCTTGGTGACCGCCTTCGAGGTCGATTTTTGCTCTTCTTCTTTGGGTTCGGCGGGCCGAACGATGCCGCAAAGGCCCTCGACAGCCAGCCGGTCATCACCCGCCAATTGCTCACCGGTGAGCGGCTTTGCGCTGGCTTCACCGTTGACCCCGCGCGCCAACAACCGAACGCCAACGGCCTCGACTTCATCGACAAACCGGCCAGCGTCATTTGCCCGGATCGCGCGGCACTGCTGGACGAAAGCCCGAGCCAAACCGGTATCGAGGCCGTTGACGAAAGCAAACATTGCCATCGTCAAAGTCATCTCGAAGTTGTGGGTTGGGTCTTTTCCTGATGCTTTTACATCTGCGTACGCGCGCATTTGCAGCCGCATCGAATTACGACGCTTCGACCGTTTCGCTAGTCGCTCCAGCTTGATTTCGCGCTCGGCGTTAGCGTGCCACGCTTCCAACTGGCGACGTTGGTCCAGATACATGGCCCAATCATCAGCCTCGTCAGCTTCACTCGGCTTCATTGCCAACATCCCGAAACAAAATCGTGGATTTCAGCGCGTCAATGTCAGTTTGCCGCGTGATGTGCGGAATAAGAAATCGACGCATCTGCTCGCATGTCTGCGGCTTCGCTTCGAGCGCACGCAATAATGCAGCGCCCAACGCGATTTTTTGCTGAGCGGAAAGCTTGCGATCAGTGTCTTTCAGCTTCTGCTGCGTCTGTGCAACGCGAAGCCGAAGTTGAGATTCCCGCTGCCGCAAGGTCTCAATTCTTTGCGAAAGTTCGAGACGTGGCACTTCCAATTTCTCTGACATTTCGTGAACTCCGAGGTGCCCTTTAATTGAACGGCGCCTAGAGTACAGAGTCCAGAAAGTCGAACCGGTTTTCTTGAAATGTGCGAAGCGTAAACCTCAAGATTGAATCGTAATCGTTTTTCAGTCTCGCCTATATGTCGTTCCGACATGCTCGCTGAATACCGATTACTGGATATGAATGTGTAGACTGCGCACGCGGAGATGAAGCGATGGAAAAGCTGGTACTGAAATTCAAAGGTGAGTTCTCATTGGCATCGACGGGCTATGCATTCGTCGAAGTTTTGCCTTCCGGGTCCGCCGACGTGTGCGTCGTTAACTTCGTGCTGACCGGTGAGGAAAAATTCAGAGGTTTCGACGCCTTTCGCGCTTTCCGCTCAGGAGAGCTGGAATCTGAAATCGCGAAGTCCCTTGAAAATCTCGGCTGGAAAGTCAGTGATTTAAATTTCATCGGCGCCAATAAAACAGACACCGATGAGTAATCGCCATGATCGACCACGACTACTTATTCACCAGCTACAAGCAGCCCACCGAAGTCAAAGTTGGCCGCTTCAGGCTCACACTTGCAAACGGCAAGTACGATGCCAGTGTGACCTTCAACGACGAGGCGCCGTTCGTCGCCAAAGGCTTTGAGCCCATGCCGTTGAAACAACTGTGCGTCCGCGCGCTGGCATGGATGCACCTTGCCCATGGCCTCATCTATCGCGGCCCGGCCCCGGTGACGCCGGATGAGCCAACAATCCATTAAAGTCAGGCGCGGTCACATCGACTTCGATGTGGTTCAGCCCAAGCGCGGCCACGAACTGATAAAGATCGCGGCTTACTCGCGCTGTGGCCGCATGACCAAACCAGACGGCAAGGTCTATGACTTCAGCCGTAAAGCCGAAGAACATCGCGGCGGCTTGTTATTGCTCCCGCCGGGCGTCCGGGTCGCCTCAAGAGAAGCCATCTGGCAAGCCGCTGCCGCCGCCGAAACCCGCATAGATGGCCAGCCCGCCCGGCTGATTGAGATCGAAATCCCCCGCGAGATCCCGGAGCGCCGCCGCATGGACTTTGTGCGATGGCTGGTCCAGCCAATGGTGACGGATGAAAGGCTGGCGGTGCAGCTCGACATCCATTCCCCACTTGCCAGCGACGGCCAGGAGCAGCCCCACGCACATATCATCCTGTCGCGTCGGACCCTTGGACCCGGTGGTTTCAGCGAGCGCAAGACTTCGAACGCGGACTGGTGGGGCGCCGCGATCCAGAAGCGCAAATGGTTCGAGGACCGGGCGAATGAATGGCTGGAAGCAGCGCTGATACCGGTACGTCTGGACTACGGCAAAGCCCCGGCAGAAACCCATGCCAAGGACTTCCCACGCCGCATGTGGGAAGCGTGGAAGCGCGACCCTGACTGCGCCGCTGCCGCACCGGTTGCCGAGTGGCTAGCCGCTAACCGGCAAATAAAAGCCGACCTCAGGCAGGCCGAGAAGCTCATGGCCGAAATTGCCGCGCTTGAGGAAGCTTTGCTCGAAATCGAGCTCGGCATCACCGCCGCTGACCAAATCAAGGAAGCCCGCAAACGCTGCCACCTTGCCAAGCTGCTCAACCTAAGAGCCGGATACGACGCCGCCAAAACCGCCGAAATGGCCGCTTTCAAGGGCATCAGAGAGCGAAATGGCGCGTTGATGTACTTCCTGAAGGACGGCGGCTTCATCCGCGCCACCGAGGATAAGGTTACGCTGAAAGGTCGCCAGCTTGACGCCACCGCCGTCAAGGAAATCATCGCCCACGCCATCCGTGACGGCTGGACCGAGATCAACGTCAGCGGCACCAACGAAGAGCGCGACCGGCTGGCCTTTGCTGCCGGTCAGGCTGGCATTCAGGTGATGAACCACGCCATCAGCCCGACCCGGCATGCCGCCCTGATGGCAGAGGCCGATGGCGCGGGTCAGCGGGCCGCAGCCAAGGCCGCTGCCGAGAAACACAGGGCGGAGAAGCTGGCTGGTGAGCAGTTAACAGCAGCAGTCCAGCACTACACGGCCAGAGAGGCCACCACGGCCAAGGCTTATTCAGAAGGTGCCGCCGACGCCGCCGAGATGAGGCGCTTGCGGGTTATCCGGTCGGCGATGGACGCCCGCGATCCAAAAGTCGTCGCAGCGCTGGCAGCCAACGACTTTACGACGGCCGGAAGCGCCGCCGAGCACTGGCACTTTTACGAGCAGAAGCGCCGGGCCGAAGCCGAAGCCGCACGCCGGGCCGCTCAGGAGGCCACCGCTCCGCCGCAGCCTCCTGAACCAGCGCCTGCACCTGCCTTTGTGCCGAGCTGGGTTAGGCCACGAGAAGACGACGATGAAGATGAGCGCGACCGAAAGAAGAGGGAGAAAGAGCACCCTTTGTGACAAATCGACATCAAAATCGCCAAAACCGCAGTCGTTTTGTCACAAGTCACTGAAAAATATGTGTGTTATCTGATTCTTGACCCTTGCAATATGCGTCATGGCGCCATGCAATAAAAAAGCGCTCCGGTCACAGGCTGGCAGGCCTCACGGAGCGCTTTTTTATTCAACAAGCCTCAAAATAATCAGTCAAATCAGAACGATTATCAAGAGGCTATCCCGAAAAGGGATGGCAAAATGCATATCGACCGATGGGGCCGGGTCCACCGCTTCCGTGGAGCCGGAGAAAAAATGACCCCGGCCCAACGCGAACAGCGCCAGTGGGAGGCTGCCCAAGACGCCAGAACGCGACTTCGACTTATCGCGCAAGGGCTAGATCCTGACCGAGCCGAGCCGGATTACGTCGACTGGATCGCCAAAAAGTCGTGGAAAGACAAATCACTGGCCAAGTGGTGCATCTTTAATACACATGCCAGACGGGAAAAACACGAAGCCGTCAAACAAATAAAGATGTATGCCGACGCGCCGGGTCATCGTCGGCCCGGGTCAAAGCTCTACATGCTTAGGCTGCGTTCAAGGCAGCTGGCCCACATGCCTGTCAGCAGCTTAAGAGAAGGCCATCAGCTCAACATCGCCGAACTGCGAGCCGCCCTCAAGCGTCTGGATCGCCGCTTCGGTCACGGTCGCGTTATCGCCTATGCCGTTCATCACCGACCTCTTGCCAGAGGTGAAATCATCGACGTTCATTTCCATGCGCTCATCGAATATATCGACGCTGATGAGTTCGATTCAGCGGTCAAATACCTAGAAAAAAAGTATGATATTCATTTCGATGACGCAGAATATCAGCTTAGCGACGTTGAACGCGCTGCCAATTACATGCGGTCAACGACTGCTCGTTACGTCGACGACTTCACCGACGCCAACCTAGCTGAGTATGTCAGGCAGCTCTACGTGAATGGCGCCCCTCTCCACCGCTGGCAGGCAAGAGGCAGCTTTCGGCAAGCGATCTCGACTTGGCGGGCAAACGACGTTCGGCCCGCAATCGATCTTGGAGAGGTGTTTTTTCGGTCCACTGATAAGCCGGTCAGGTGGCTTTGCGATGCACCGCGCTTCGAGAACGGTCCGATAATCAAAGGGTGGGGCCTTCGTTGGAATCCTGAGGGGGAATTGAGACCCGTTCTCATTGCCGACCTGAGAGGCCATCCAATCGAAGAGCTTGAAAAACGCTATGATCTGCGGGAGTTCGAGGCGGCTGCATTGGCCGCGTTGGATCGGGGCCGTACCAATACAATATCGCCGGATACTGGCACAACCTCTCCCTGCTGGCCGCAACCCGTACCGTCACCTAAACATAAAATCTTAGTCAACGTGACGTAATAATCCGTCACCGCAATCAAAAAAGATCATTGCAACACACCGAACGAGACGCCAGCAAGGCCCTCGACAGAAGTTGTTTCGTTCCGCCCCCCGGCGAACACAAGGGACGGAACGAAGGTAGTTTTGTTGCGTCCTAAAATTTACCGCTTACTCAAACTCAACGGCGCCGCACCCAGAACAATACAGTCCGGCTTCCTCTTCCCACTCCTTGCTGCCGTCGCCACCGCCACCGGCTGCTACCGGCACACACTTGGTCACCAGAAAGCGCCCGGCGGAGCTGTGGCAGCACGGGCATGCGGCGGTGATGCCACCTGCCATTTTAACGACGATGTCGCCATCAGCTGTCGTTTCCGGCTGGCTGGCCTCAAGCAACCAGCCGTAGTCTTGCTGAAGGTCGATCAAATACTCGTCAGCGCCAAGGCCACAATTCTTGTACGCGCTAAAATCGACAATTCCGGGCCTGATCACCAGCAATGTGTAGTAGCCACCCTCGTAATCGAGATACATGCTTCTTCCTTGTCAGGCCGCTCGATGAACCGATTTAAATCGAACCAAGATGTCCCTGATATTCATATTCCCTTGCCATGGCGCTATCGGCTCAGCAGTCACGTACTTGAAATCAAGGCCGAGGACGCCGCCATGCTCCAACTCTTGAACGAAATAGAGCAGCAATGCATTTTCGTGCATGTCCGCAAAGTCTTGGGGTCTGGACCTGAACCATTCCCTCGCTGATAGCCAGTCCCTACTGGCAGCAGCTGCCGCCAGTAGGTAGGCCTCAAGCGCGCGACGCTCTTGCTTCATTATTCCAGCCTCTTGGATGCCGGTGATGAACCTGCCTTGCTGCGTCATGGCTCAGCCCTCCCGGCGGAAGCGGCGTTCGAACACCGCCGCAAGCTCGGCCGACCCGTCAGCAGCCGTCAGGATATCATCAACGATGACCATCTGGTCTTCGGTGAGTTCATCGCCAGTGCCGAAGTGCTCGACAACAACTTCCCTGTCGGTGTTGGGCTCCAGCCATAGGATTTCTGTATCTCCTAGCGCCGGGCGCCCCTCCTCCATGGAGTACTGAGCCCGTACACAAGCGGTCCTCTCGCCCTGACTGGCGTCGATGTCGACCCAGCCCCAGCTGTCGGAGAACTCGACCTCGTTGATGCCGGTGATGATCCAGCCGCCTTGCGTCGTCGTCATGGCTCAGCCCTCCCGACGCGTGAAGCTGCCAGTCGGGCGGCCACGACGCTTTGCAGGAGCGTCGGGAGCAACGCGCCGGGCCTCCAGCCATGCGTGAACGTCAGCGGCAAGATAGAGCGTCTGGCGGCCGATTTTCACATGGGGAGGTGCGTCGCCTTCGCGGCGAAGGCGTGCGAAGTGCTTGGCAGTGACACCGATCATGTCAGCGACAGCGGATTCGGGGAGAGGCGCCATGGAAGGCGCATTTGTAGAGTCCAAAAACAAGGGTAACCGTCCATATGACTAGCGTGGAGATAGACGTCCAGCTAGTCGGCCCCCGACTAGGACTAATGATTTACAAGCTTGCTGGGCGCGCACGCTTCACTACTGACGCTGATACGACCCCTCATTGTGCCAGTGCTACACTATGCGCCAGCCGAAGCTGAAGCCTCCACCAACCCCGTCAGTGGACCAGTGCATTAACCCTTTGGCTAACTCGGTCCAAACGGACCGTACGCACCAACAAAACGACTGATCGTCGCCAGCAGCTACCCCGCACCCGCACCAGCAGTTCGGCTGCAACCACTGCCTAACGATATACGAATCGTCTTTTAAGAATGCAAGGCCGATTAGGCGCTTTTCGTGCGCACTGGCCCGCATCTCAAATCTTTTGAAGAGTGTTGATGCCGCTTCAGGCGCATTCACGAGCCGCAATCTGTTGCAGCTTGTTGCAGCATTGTTGCAAATGCCATGCGCTCGAAAGCGACTGAATGCTCTCGAATGCGCCCGTAAAGCATTGAAATTAAATGTTGGCGGAGGGGATGGGATTCGAACCCACGATACCAGTTTCCCAGTATGACGGTTTAGCAAACCGTTGCCTTCAGCCGCTCGGCCACCCCTCCGACACCTCGTGCGATCGGTCGCGCCGATGCCGGTGAGCAGGGTGTTTAAGGGGCGGATGAGGGCTTGTCAACGCCTCGTGTTGGGGGAGTGCGATATTAATGCCATCGCCCCCAACCCCGCGTGAGACCTCGAAATTCCGTAACCTTGCGGGGGTGGGAGCAATCGCTTCACGGCTGCAGCGTCAGCCCTTGTACTGGGCGGCAAGAGACATGCCGGCAAGGTCGATATCCGCGCCCTCCTTCTCCACCACCTCGGCCAGATGGCCCTTTACCAGATCGAGCAGCGGCAAGGCGGCGCCAAGGCCATCGGCGGCATCGCTCATCAGCCCCATATCCTTGAGGCCGAGCGCGGCGGTGAAACCGGCCGGGCGGAAAGTCTGCGCCGCGATCATGTCTCCATAAATCTTGTAGATGGCGCCGGGGAAGATGGAGTTGTTGAGCACTTCCAAGAGAGCCGCGCGCGGCACGCCGCCCTTGTGCGCCGCCGCCATCGCCTCGCCCAGCGCTTCCACGGTGGAGACCAGCATGAAGTTACCGCAGAGCTTTACCAGATGGGCGGCAGAAGGCTCCTCCCCCACCACAAACTGGCGCTGCCCCAGCGCGGACAACACCGGCTCCGCTTTCGCCACGGCATCGGCAGCGCCGGCCACGACGATGAAGAGCTTGCCTGCTTCCGCCGCAGGCGGGCGGCCGAAGACCGGGGCGCCGACATAGTGGCCGCCGGCTTTGGCATGTTCACCGGCGAGGCGCGCCGAGAGCGCCGGGCTGATGGTGCTCATGGAAAGATGGACAAGGCCGGGCATGTCGGCGCTCAGCAGGCCGCCCTGCCCCAGCGTTACCGCCTCCACCGCCCTGTCATCCGCCAGCATGGAGATCACAAGACCGCCCGCTGCCGCCTCCGCCGGGGTAGCGGCAAGGGTCGCACCCCGGGCGACAAGCGGCGCCGCCTTGGCGGCATCGCGGTTCCACACGATCACCTCATGGCCTGCGGCGAGCAGGTTACGGGCCATCGCGGCCCCCATCTGGCCAAGGCCGATCACACCGATTTTCATGGGTTTCACTTCCCTTCCACATGAGCCTTGAAGGCGCCGGCAAAATCCGGGTGCCAGCGCGAGAGCGCCGGCCGGTTCTCGATGATGTCGCCCGCGGCCCAGGCAATGCGCTTTTCATCCATCTCGCGCGTTACCTCGCCGTCCGGGCAGAGGATGTAGAAATCGCCGCGGGCGAGCGCGGCCAGCATGAAATTGACCGTCTGTTCCGGCGTCCAGGCACCGGCGGGTTTTTCCGTCACGCCGCGGGCACGGGTAAAACCGGTAAAGACAAAACCGGGGATCAGCAGATGCGCGCTGACGGGCGCCTCACTCTGCCGCAGCTTGTGGGCGAGCGATTCCGTCAGCGCCTTCAGCGCCGCCTTGCTGACATTGTAGGCGGTATCGCCCGGCGGCAGGGTGATGCCCTGCTTGGAGCCGGTATTGACGATGGCAGCCGGCAAGCCGCGCTCGATCATGCCGGGCGCAAACAGCTGCACGCCGTTGATCGGACCCCAGAGGTTGGTCTCCAGCGTCACATGCCAGAGGGCGGGATCGGCAAAGAGGTCGCCGCCGCCTTCGCGGCCCGCATTGTTCATGAGGAAGGTAACGGGGCCAAGCCGCTCGGCAGCCTCCTTCAGCCGCTCCACATCCTCCCGCCGACCGACATCGCAGACGACTGCCTGCGCATCGCTGCCCAGGGCAGCATGCGCTGCCTCCAGCATGGCGGCATCCCGGTCGGCGATCACCACCTTCATGCCTTGCGCGGCGAGCGCCTTTGCTGCCGCAAGCCCAATGCCGCTGGCACCGCCGGTAACAACGGCAACCCGTCCCGGCGCTATGGCTGGATGATGCTGCATCTTTCCTCCTCCCTCGGCGGTCCCCTTGCCGCCCTGCCCCGTTGACGTGGGGATCCCTGCCCGCAAGAGCAAGGCGTGCCAGCCTGATCCTGCGCCGGCGCAGGCACAACCGCTGGCCGGCCTCGCGTGGCCAACGGGACAAAAGCAGAAAAGAAAAAAGCCCGGCATCAGGCCGGGCTTTTTTGTCACGAGGCAGCGAGAGCCGCCGCAAAATCCGCAATCAGGTCATCTACATGTTCCACGCCGATGGAAATGCGCAGCAGATCATCCGGCGTCGGCGAGGTCGGGCCTTCCACCGGCTGGCGATGCTCGATCAGGCTTTCCACCCCCATCAGCGAAGTGGCGTCGCGGAAAAGCCGGGTGGTTTTGGCAACCGAAGCCGCCGCCTTGAAGCCGCCGGCAACCCGTACCGACAGCATGCCGCCAAAACCGCCCGTCATCTGCCGGGCCGCCAGCGCGTGCTGCGGGTGGCTGGCAAGGCCGGGATAAATGACTTCCCGCACGCCGGCATGGCCGGCGAAATGTTCGGCGAATTTCATCGCCGAGGCACATTGCCGCTCAAGGCGCAGATGCAGCGTGCGCAGGCCGCGCAGCAGCAGCCAGGCCTCGAAGGCGCCGAGACGGCTGCCATTGCCCTTGCGCACGGTTTTAAGCCGCTGCCAGTGCGCATCGTCCCGGCCGGTGACCAGCGCGCCCGCCAGAATGTCGGAATGGCCATTGAGCCCCTTGGTGGCGGAATGCACCACAAGGTCAGCACCGAATTCCAGCGGCCGGGTCAAAAGCGGGGTCGGCACGGTGTTGTCGACCACCAGCAGCGCACCCGCCTTGTGGGCGAGGTCGGCAGCGACGGCAAGGTCGGTAATTTCCCAGGTCGGGTTGGCGGGGCTTTCCACCCACACCAGATCGGCCGGCCGGGCGCAGGCCGCCGCCAGCGAGGCGGTATCGGCATTATCGTAGAAATCGACGGTAAGGCCCCAGTCAGCCGCATAATTCTGCACCCAGGCCCGCAGCGACCAGTACATGGCCTTGGGCAGCACTACCCGCGCGCCGGCCTTCAGCGCCAGGAACGGCGCCGTACAGGCCGCCATGCCGGAGGAAAAGAGCAGGCAGCCCGCGCCGCCTTCAAGCGCGGCAATCACACTTTCCGCCGGCACCAGCGTGGGGTCGTCATCCCGGCCATAACGGGTGCGGCCATCCTCGCCGCGCACGAAGGTGCTGGCAGGCTCGATGCCCGGCACGATGGCGCCGTCCGGCCCGGCGGCGCCCAGCGCCTGCGCCAGCAGGGTTTCCGCCTTGCTGTAGAGACTATCCGCCATAACCGCGCTCTCCCGTTTTCTGAATTATCGCTTTTAAATGCAATCGGGGCGCAGCCATGGCCGCGCCCCGATTTTTTCTTTTATTTTCTTAAGCGTCGAGCTTCTTCTTCAGAAGATCGTTGAGCATCGCCGGGTTGGCCTTGCCCTGGCTGCGCTTCATCGCCTGGCCGACGAAGAAGCCGAAGAGCTTGTCCTTGCCGGAGCGATATTCGGCCACCTTGTCGGCATGCTCGGCCATCACCTGGTCGATCAGCGTATCGATGGCGCCGGTATCGGTGACCTGGCGCAGGCCCTTTTCCTCGACGATGGTGCCGGCATCCTTGCCGCTTTCCACCATCTCGGCAAACACATCCTTGGCGATGCGGCCGGAGATGGTGTTGTCCGCCATCAGATCCAGCAGACCGCCAAGTTTATCAGCACTTACAGGGCTTTCGGCAAGGTCCTTGCCAGCCTTGTTGAGCGCGCCCAGCAGCTCCACGATCACCCAGTTGGCGGCAATCTTGGCATCGCGGCCCTTTGCCACCTGCTCATAGAAAGCCGCACGGTCCTGCTCGGCCACCAGCACATTGGCGTCATAGTCGCCAAGGCCGTACTCGCTCATGAAGCGGGCCTTCTTGGCGTCCGGCAGTTCCGGCAGGGTCGCCTTGATGCCTTCGATGAAGCTTTCTTCCAGCACCAGCGGCAGCAGGTCGGGGTCGGGGAAGTAGCGATAATCGTGCGCTTCTTCCTTGTTGCGCATCGAGCGGGTGATGCCCTTGCCGGCATCCCACAGGCGCGTTTCCTGCGTGATCGAACCGCCCTCTTCCAGAATCTCGATCTGGCGGCGGGCTTCATACTCGATGGCAAGCATCATGTTGCGCACCGAGTTGACGTTCTTGATCTCGCAGCGGGTGCCGTATTCGGCGCCGGCCTTGCGCACCGACACATTGACGTCGCAGCGCATGGAGCCTTCTTCCATGTTGCCGTCGCAGGTGCCGAGATAACGCACGATGGTGCGCAGCTTGCGCACATAGGCGCCCGCCTCGTCCGGGGAACGCATGTCGGGGAAGGAGACGATCTCCATCAGCGCCACGCCGGAGCGGTTGAGGTCAACGAAGGTCTTGGTCGGGCTCTGGTCGTGCAGGCTCTTGCCGGCATCCTGCTCCAGATGCAGCCGCTCCACGCGCACGCGCTTTACCTCGCCGCCCTCAAGATCGATATCCACCCAGCCCTCGCCCACGACGGGCTGCTTGAACTGGCTGATCTGGTAACCCTGCGGCAGGTCGGCATAGAAGTAGTTCTTGCGGTCGAAGACCGAGCGCCGGTTGATGGCCGAGTTGAGGCCAAAGCCGGTGCGCACGGCCTGCGCCACGCATTCCTTGTTGATGACGGGCAGCATGCCGGGCATGGCCGCGTCCACAAGGCTCACCTGGGTGTTCGGCTCGGCGCCGAAGGTGGTGGAGGCGCCGGAAAACAGCTTGGACTGGCTGATGACCTGGGCATGAACCTCAAGGCCGATCACCAGTTCCCACGGGCCGGTTTCGCCATCAATCGTGTAGGTGGTGCTCATGTTCAAAAGCCCTCCGGCCGCGCGGTAAAGCCCGCAGCCTCTTCAATCACACCGGCAACGCGCAGCAGCGTCTCTTCATCAAACGGGCGGCCCAGCAGCTGCAGGCCCAACGGCAGGCCGTTGGCAGCAAGGCCAACCGGCACTGCCGCCCCCGGAATGCCCGCCAGCGAGGCCGGCACGGTGAAGACGTCGTTGAGATACATGGTGACCGGGTCTTCCTGCGATCCGGCGACGAAAGCCGTGGTCGGCGCCGTCGGCGTCAGCAGCACGTCCACCTGCTTGTAGGCTTCTGCGAAGTCGCGGGCGACGAGCGCACGCACCTTCTGCGCCTTCAGGTAATAGGCATCATAATAACCGGCCGAGAGCACATAGGTGCCGATGAGGATACGGCGCTTGACCTCGTTGCCGAAGCCGGCAGCGCGCGTGTTCTCATACATCTCGGCAAGCCCGTCGCCGGGCACGCGCAGGCCATAACGCACACCGTCATACCGCGCGAGGTTGGAGGACGCCTCCGCCGGGGCGATGATGTAGTAGGTGGCAAGCGCCGCGCGGGTGTTGGGCAGGGAAACTTCCACCACCTCGGCACCGGCCGCGCGCAGCCACTCCTCGCCCTGCTGCCAGACGGCGAGAATTTCCGGCGACACACCCTCACGGTATTCCCTGGGAATACCGACCTTGAGGCCGCGGATATCGCCGGTAAGCACGGCGGAGAAGTCCGGCACCGCCATGTCAGCCGAAGTGCTGTCCTTCGGGTCGAAGCCGGCCATCACATTCAGCATCAGCGCGGCATCGGCTACGGTGCGGGCCATCGGACCCGGCTGGTCGAGCGAGCTGGCAAATGCCACCACGCCCCAGCGCGAGCAGCGGCCATAGGTCGGCTTGACGCCAACGATGCCGCAATAACTCGCCGGCTGGCGGATGGAACCGCCGGTGTCGGTGCCGGTGGCGGCAATCGCCATATGCGCGGCAACCGCAGCGGCAGAGCCGCCGGAGGAACCACCCGGAACGCGTACGCCGGTATCGCCCGCAGCCTTCCACGGGTTGGCCGCCTGGCCGAAATAGCTGTTGGAGTTGGCGCCGCCCATGGCGAACTCATCAAGGTTCGCCTTGCCCAGCATCACCGCGCCGGCAGCCTTGAGCTTGCCGGAAACGGTCGATTCATAGGTCGGCACAAAATTTTCCAGCATGTGGCTGGCAGCCGTGGTGCGCACACCCTCGGTGCAGAACAGGTCCTTCATGGCGATGGGCATGCCGTCCATCGCCCCGGCCTCGCCCTTGCGGCGGCGGGTATCGGAGGCTTCAGCCTGCTGAAGGGCGAGTTCCGGCGTCTCGGTGATATAGGCGTTGAGGCTCTTGTGAGCCTCCATCTTGCCGATATAGGCGCGGGTCAGATCGACGGCGGAAAAATCGCCGCTCTCAAGGCCGTGCAGCGCATCGGCCATCGTCAGGTCGGTCAGGTTGCTCATCTTATTCAACCACCTTCGGCACGGTGTAGAAGCCCGCCGTCGCATCGGGGGCGTTGGCCAGCACCTTGTCCTGGATGCCACCATCGGTGATGGCGTCCTCGCGCTGGCGCAGCGTCATGTTGGCGACCGAGCTCATCGGCTCGACCCCGTCGGTATTCACCTGTTGCAGTTGCTCGATCCAGCCGAGGATGGAATTCATCTCCTGGGTCCAGTGATCGAGCGCGTCGTCGCTCACCTTGATGCGCGCCAGCGAGGCGATACGGCGCACCGTTGCGGTGTCGAGTGACATGGTTCCTCCGAGGGGCCGGCGGCCGGCCGGAAGGCGGGCTGCCGCATTTAACGATAAAGGTGGCTCCCGGCCGCCTGCCGGATGGCAAGGGGTTCCGGGGGTCTGGTTCGGGGGTCAGTCCGGCCGAAGCCGGGCAACGGAAATAGCATCCGTTATCCGGGGCGACAAGCCGGGCGGATCGGGTGTAGAGAGAGCGCCATGATCCACGAAGATATCCTGGCGCTCAAGGCGGCGCTGAAGCCCGGCGAACGGCTGCTCGGCCTCGACCTTGGCGAGAAGACCATCGGCATGGCGCTCAGCGATCCGATGCTCACCCTCGCCTCGCCCGTCGGCACCATCCGCCGCACCAAATTCTCCCGCGATGTAGCGGAGATGTTCGCGCTGATCGACCAGCGCGGCGTGGGCGGTCTCGTGGTTGGCCTGCCGGTCAATATGGATGGCACGGAAGGCCCGCGCTGCCAGTCGGTGCGCGACTTCGTGCGCGAGGTGCATCAGCGCCGGCCGATCCCCGCCACCTTCTGGGACGAGCGGCTTTCCACCTCCGCCGTGCAGCGCTTCCTCACCAGCGAGGCCGATATGACGCGCAAGCGCCGCGGCGAGGTGGTGGACAAGATGGCGGCCGGCTACATCCTGCAAGGCGCGCTTGATCGCCTTGCCTTCACCCCGACACGCCCGCTCTCCCTCCTCGATGACGAGGATGAGGATAACTACTGACCCTGGCGCCGTTTCGGCCGCAGGCTCAGCACATGCCCCAGCACGCTAAGGGCGAGGATCAGCAGCAGCCCGCCCACCAGCAGCCAGGCCCCGACCAGCGGCGGGATCACGCCGGTTGGCACTGTCAGCCCCAGCAGGGCCAGAAGACAGGTTGCCTGCACGGCAAGATTGCCATCATCGACAAAGAGCCCCAGCAACTCGCGCCACACGGCGCCGAGCGCGCTCATTCCCGCACCCATTCGGCAGCCCGCGCCGCCAGCTGAACCAGCGCCAGCGACACCAGCAGCACCGCAAGCTCGATGGCCACCAGCGCAAAGTCGCCGCCCGGCCAAAGAATGCCAACCCCTTCGCCGAACCAGAAGATCCCGAAACCGCTGACAAGGCAGCCGACGGCAAATTTCAGCGTGTTTTCAGGCACCCGCGACAGCGGCCGGTGGACGAAGATGCCAACCACCAGCACCAGAACCACCGCCGCCAGCGCGCCGGCGATAGCAAAATCCATACGGCCCTTGCCGCTGCCCACCGCCAGCACGATGAAGGCAACTTCCACCCCTTCCAGCAGCACGGCCTTGAAGGCCACGATGCCGGCGATGGTGGCCGCCCGCCGGTCGGCGCGCGCAGCCTCCAGAGCGGCGCTCTCGCGCTCATAGGCCGCATCCTCGTTGCGCAGGGCCATGAGCCCGGCGGCGCGCAGGATGGCCTTGCGCAGCCAGCGCAGGCCAAAAAGGATCAGCAGCAGGCCGATGACCGACTGCAGCAGCCAGATCGGCACCAGCGCCAGCAGCGGCCCGGCAAGCCCCACCAGCAGCGCCAGCGCCACCAGGGCAAGCGCGGTGCCGGCAAAAGCCGGCCGCCAGCCATTGGTGATCCCCACCGCCAGCAGGATGGTAAAGGCCTCCACCACCTCGACCAGCGAGGCGAGAAAGGCCGCCCCGGTGGTGGTGACGGCCAGCGTCAGGTTCGTCATTCGGTGCCCGGCTCCCCTTCCGCGCTATTGGTTGCGCGCTGCGGCAGAAGCTTAGCCTGCAAATACCGCTGCGGGCGAGCCCCGCATTGAGCCCTCTTTGCCGCGGACAGGCGGATAAAAAGAAATCTAAGGAATTAGGGGATACCCGCGGGCGCCATCTTGCGGCACTTTGTCAGAATCCCCGTGCCGCGTCCCCGAAGGCTGCTGCCCCGCAATGCCGATCAACTATCTTCGCCTGCATCAGATGCGCGACCCGACGGCAACCGCCGACCAGGTGGCCGCGCGCGTGCTGGAGGTGAACGAACAGATCGCCGGCGCCGCCAGCTCCCTGCTGCAACACCCCGTAAACCGCCGCCTGTGCGAATGGTGGGAGGAGCGCAGCGCCTCCGGTCCCGTCCTGCGGCGGACCTTCGACCCCACCCTGCTCGGCCGCAACATGCGCGACATCTATCTGGTCCGGCGGACCGGCGAGGACGGGCGCGGTTTCGTGCTGCGCATCGTGGGCGAGCGCATTGCCGATATCGTTGGCTTCGACAATACCGGCGCCGTGATCAGCCCTGACAGCGGGCCGGAGGCCGATCGCGGCATGGCGGCCTATTATGAGGCGGTGATGGCAAGCGGCCGCCCCTCGCTCTGCCGCGGCTTTTTCAACCGCGCCGGTTTTCCCCGCGTGCCTTTTGAAGCCATCGACTGCCCGCTCTGGGAGCCGGACGCCGATACAGCAGCAAGCCTTGTCGGCTGCCTTTTACTGCTGCACCCGGAAGGCTGAGAGCCGCCTGCCGACGCTGTTTAAAACTTCCCGGCACTCGTGATTGCGGGCCAGCCCCCCCACGCCTATAAGGGGCCGATCCGGGCCAAGAGGGGATACTCCATGGAGTTCCAACCGTCGTCCTTCACCCACCGGCACCTGCTGGGGATTGAAGGGCTATCTCCTTGGGATATCGAGAAAGTTCTCGATCTCGCAGATAACTATGTCGGCCTTAGCCGCTCCCGTCACAAGAAGACGGATGTGCTGCGGGGCCTCACCGTCATCAATCTCTTTTTCGAGAATTCGACCCGTACGCTCACCTCGTTCGAGCTGGCGGGCAAGCGTCTTGGCGCCGACGTCATCAACATGGCGGTCGCCAATTCCTCGATCAAGAAAGGCGAGACGCTCATCGACACCGCGATGACGCTGAACGCCATGCACCCCGATGCGCTGGTGGTGCGCCATTCGGACTCAGGCGCCGTCAAGCTGCTGGCCCAGAAGGTCAACTGCGCCGTCGTCAATGGCGGCGACGGCAGCCATGAGCACCCGACGCAGGCGCTGCTCGATGCGCTCACCATCCGCCGCCGCAAGGGCCGGCTGGAAGGGCTGACCGTCACCATCTGCGGAGATGTGCTGCACAGCCGCGTGGCGCGCTCCAACATCCTGCTGCTCAACACCATGGGCGCCCGGGTGCGTGTGGTGGCACCGCCCACACTGATGCCTGCCGCCATCGACCGCATGGGGGTGGAGGTCTACACCAACATGCGCGAAGGGCTGAAAGACGCCGACATCGTGATGATGCTGCGCCTGCAGACCGAACGCATGCAGGGCCAGTATGTCCCCTCCATCCGCGAATATTTCCACTTCTTCGGCCTGACCGAGGAGAAGCTGGCGGCGGCAAAACCGGACTGCCTCATCATGCATCCGGGCCCGATGAACCGCGGCGTGGAGATCGACAGCGTGATCGCCGACGACATCAACCGCTCCGTCATCCTCGACCAGGTGGAGCTGGGCGTGGCCGTGCGCATGGCCGTGCTCGACCTGCTGACCCGCGACCGGCGCGGCGACAATGACGATCTCGGAGGGAAGCTCTGATGGCCGAGCGCCGTACCGCCTATATCAATGCGCATCTGATCGACCCGGCGAGCGGCCTCGACGCCGCCGGTGCGCTGCTGGTTGAAGGCACGAAGATCGCCGATGTCGGCCCCGGCCTCTTTGCCGAGGGGGTGCCGGAGGGTATCGAGACCGTCGACTGTGCCGGCGCCCATCTGGTGCCCGGCCTGATCGACATGCGCGTACAGGCCTGCGATCCGGGCTTCGAGCACAAGGAAACCATCGCCACCGCCAGCGCCGCTGCGGTTGCCGGCGGCATCACCAGCATCGTCACCCTGCCCAATACCGAGCCGGTGATCGACGATGTGGCCGGGCTTGAATTCATTGCCCGCCGCGCCCGTGAAACCAAGCTCGCCAAGGTCTATGCCTATGGCGCGGTAACTGCGGGGCTCGAAGGCAAGGAACTGGCCGAGATCGGCCTGCTCAAGGAAGCCGGCGCCGTCGGCTTTACCGATGGCACCCGGGCGATTGCCGATGCCGGCGTGATGGCGCGGGCGCTGAAATACGCCAAGGCCTTCGGCGCACTCATCATCCAGCATCCGGAAGAGCCGCGCCTTGCCGGCGGCGTGATGAATTCGGGTGAACTTTCCACCCGCCTCGGCCTGCCCGGCATCGCCACCCAGGCCGAGATCATCATGGTGGAGCGCGACCTGCGCCTTGCCGAGATGACCGGCGGGCGCATCCACATCTCGCATATCTCCACCTGGGCTGCGGTGGAGGCCATCCGTGCCGCCAAGGCGCGCGGCATCGCCGTTACCTGCGATACCGCCCCGCCCTATTTCGCGCTGGTGGAAGCCGATATCGGCGACTACCGCACCTTCCTGAAGCTTTCCCCGCCGCTGCGCAGCGATTTCGACCGCCGCGCGGTCGTCGAAGGTCTTGCCGACGGCACCATTGATGCCATTGCCAGCGACCACAACCCGCAGGACCAGGACAGCAAGCGCCTGCCCTTCGTCCAGGCCGAGTTCGGGGCCGTGGGCCTTGAAACCCTGCTGCCGGTGGCACTGGAGCTGGTGCATGGCGAGCACCTTGACCTCAAGACGCTGATCCGCCGCCTCTCCACCACCCCGGCCGAGCTGCTGGGCATCCCCGGTGGCAAGCTGAAGCCAGGCGCCCCGGCCGACCTGCTGGTGTTCGACCCCTTCAGTCCGTGGAAGGTCGATGCTGCCACCTTCCGCAGCAAATCCAAGAACAGCCCGTTCGACGGCCGCCCCGTCGCCGGGCGGGCGCTGCGTACGATCATTGACGGACGGCTGGTTTACAGCGCCTCCTGATCCGGGTTGCCGCCTGGCCGGGGAAGCCGGGCGGCAGACGCTTTAAACGACCCTGTTCAAAAGAACGGCCACCAACCGGCCCAAGAATGAAGAACGGAGAGGCTTGATGTTAACGGTTCTGCTCGCCTGCGCGGCCGGCGGTTATCTGCTGGGCTCCATCCCCTTCGGCCTCGTGCTGGCGCGCCTTGGCGGCTATGGCGATATCCGCAAGATCGGCAGCGGCAATATCGGCGCCACCAATGTCCTGCGCACCGGCAACAAGCCGCTCGCGCTGCTGACGCTTCTGCTCGATAGCGGCAAGGGCGCCGCCGCCGTGCTGATCGCCTATCGATTCGGCCCGGAAGCGGCGGTTGCCGCCGGCGCCGGCGCCATGCTGGGCCACACCTTCCCGGTCTGGTTGCGCTTCAAGGGTGGCAAGGGCGTGGCAACCGCGCTCGGCACCTATCTGGCCCTCTCCTGGCCGCTCGGCCTTGCTGCTTGCGCCACCTGGCTGGTGGTTGCCATCGTCGGCCGTATCTCCTCGCTTTCCGCCCTGACGGCGCTGGCCCTGGCGCCGCTGGCCGCCTGGTTCGTGCAGAAGAGCCCGCTGCTCACCCTCTTCGGCGTCTTCGTTGCCGTGCTGGTCTATATCCGCCACTGGCAGAACATCCGCCGGCTGATGGCCGGCACCGAGCCGCGCATGTCCTTCGGCAAGAAAAAGAAGGCCGAATAACCGGCGCGACCCCTTCACGACCACTGGTTATTTGACGACATCACGCGCACCCGCCATGGTTGCGCGTGATGCATTCTCGTGTTTTGACAGCGGCGGAAAGACGGGACTGGCTGCGGCTCATCCGCAGCGAGAATGTCGGCCCCGTGACCTTCTATCGCCTGCTGGAGCGGTTCAGCAGCGCTACCGCCGCGCTCGATGCCCTGCCCGAGCTTGCCCGCCGCGCCGGTCGGCAGGCCCCGCTGAAGGCGATGAGCCGCGGCGCCGCGGAAACCGAGCTTGCCGCGCTGGAGGCGCATGGCGCCCGGCTGCTGGCGAGCTGCGAGCCCGACTATCCCCGCCCGCTCGCCGCTATAGAGGATGCACCGCCCGTCATCGCCGTTATCGGCCACATCCATCTGCTGCACCGGCCGGCGGTTGCCATGGTCGGCGCGCGTAATGCCAGCCTCGGCGCCCGCCAGTTTGCCCGCGAGCTTGCCGCCGCGCTTGGCGAGCGGGGTTACACCATCGTCTCCGGCCTTGCCCGCGGCATTGATGCCGCCGCCCATGAGGGGGCGCTTGCCACCGGCACGGCCGGCGTGGTGGCCGGCGGGATCGACATTGTCTATCCGGCGGAAAATCGTGCCCTGCATCAGGCGCTGGAGCAGCAGGGCGTCATTCTGGCGGAAAGTCCGTTCGGCACCCAGCCGCAGGCCCGGCACTTTCCCCGCCGCAACCGCCTTGTCTCCGGCCTTTGCCTCGGCACGCTGGTGGTGGAGGCAGCGCTTAAATCAGGCTCTCTCATCACCGCCAGCATGGCGCTGGAACAAGGGCGTGAGGTGTTTGCCGTGCCCGGCTCCCCGCGCGACCCGCGGGCCGGCGGCACCAACGATCTGCTGCGTCAGGGCGCGCATCTGACCGAACATGCCGATGATGTGGATGGCATTTTGCGCCCCCTCATCGCCCGCCCGCTCGGCGAGCCGGAAAAGGGCTGGCTCGGCGCTGCTGCAGCCTTTGCCGAGGACGGCGCATTGACGCCACAGCTCTACCGCCGGCTGATGGAGGCACTCTCCCCTGCGCCGGTCGCGGTTGACGAATTGATCCGAGATAGCCAATTGTCTGCCTCCATAGTGCAGGCCGCACTCACGGATCTGGAACTGGCGGGCCTTGTGGAACGTCATGCCGGGAGCCGGGTGAGCCTGCGCTGACCTTCAGGTCGCGGATTGCCTTGCTTTTTCGGGCACCGGCCGGAGGCCAGTCGGAAGGAAGGAACCAGCGTGTCTGGCAAGAACGTCGTCATTGTCGAGTCGCCCGCCAAGGCCAAGACCATCAACAAGTATCTGGGCTCGGACTATACGGTTCTGGCGAGTTTCGGCCATGTACGCGACCTTCCGGCCAAGGACGGATCGGTGCTGCCGGACGAAGATTTCGCCATGAGCTGGGAGCTCAGCGACCGCGCCGAACGCCAGATCAAGGAAATCACCAAGGCCGCCAAGGCCGCCGACACCATCTTCCTCGCCACTGACCCTGATCGCGAGGGCGAGGCGATTTCCTGGCATGTGCAGCAGGTGCTGGGCGAGCGGCTGAAACTCGACGGCAAGACCGTGCGCCGCGTCACCTTCAACGAGATCACCAAGAACACCATCCTCGACGCGATCCGCAATCCGCGCGATCTCGATCAGCCGCTGATCGATGCCTATATGGCGCGCCGGGCGCTCGACTATCTCGTCGGCTTCACCCTGTCGCCGGTGCTGTGGCGAAAACTGCCGGGCAGCCGTAGCGCGGGCCGCGTGCAGTCCGTCGCCCTGCGCCTCATCTGCGAGCGCGAGGCGGAGATCGAAATCTTTGTGCCGCGCGAATACTGGTCGGTTGAAGCCACCTTCACCACCACCGAAGGCGGCACCTTCACCGCACGCCTCACCCATCTCAATGGCAAGAAGCTCGACAAGTTCGCCCTCGCCAACGAGGCGGACGCCAAAGCCGCCGTCGAAGTGCTGGCAAAGGCCGCCTTCCGCGTCGGTGCTGTCGAGCGCAAGCAGGCACGGCGCAACCCCTCGCCGCCCTTCATCACATCCACCCTGCAGCAGGAAGCCAGCCGCAAGCTCGGTTTCGGCGCCACCCGCACCATGCGCCTTGCCCAGAAGCTCTATGAGGGCATCGAGCTTGGTGGCGAGACGGTCGGCCTGATCACCTACATGCGTACCGACGGCACGTCGCTGTCGCAGGAAGCCATCGGCAGCATCCGCGCCCTGATCGACCGCGATTTTGGCGGCAGCTATGTGCCGGCCCAGCCGCGCATCTACAAATCCACTGCCAAGAACGCGCAGGAGGCCCACGAGGCCATCCGCCCGACCGACATCATGCGCCGCCCGGGTGACGTTGCGCAGTATCTCGACCGGGATGAGCTGCGCCTTTACGACCTTATCTGGAAGCGCACCGTCGCCTGCGAAATGGAAAGCGCGGTGCTGGACCAGGTTGCCGTCGATGTCGACGCGACCGACCACAGCGCCACCCTGCGCGCTACCGGCTCCATCATCCGTTTCGACGGCTTCCTGCGCCTTTATCAGGAAGGCAAGGACGATACGGGCGGGGATGACGAGCAGGATCGCCGCCTGCCGGCGATGAAGGAAACCGACCCGCTGACCCGCGGCGAGGTGCGTCCCGAGCAGCATTTCACCCAGCCGCCGCCCCGCTTTACCGAGGCAAGCCTCGTCAAGCGGCTGGAAGAGCTGGGCATCGGCCGCCCCTCCACCTACGCCTCCATCCTGCAGGTGCTGCAGGACCGCGACTATGTGAAGCTGGAGAATCGGCGCTTCGTGCCGGAAGATCGCGGCCGCCTCGTCACCGCCTTCCTCAGCAACTTCTTCGAGCGTTATGTGGAGTATGACTTCACCGCCGATCTTGAAGAAAAGCTGGACGAAATCTCCACCGGTTCCATTGCCTGGCGCGATGTGCTGCGGCAGTTCTGGTTCGATTTCCACAAGGCGGTGGATGGCACCAAGGAGCTGACCGTCAGTTCAGTGCTGGACACGCTCGACCGGGAGCTGGGGCCGCATTTCTTCGGCGAGCCGACGGAAGACCGCCCCAACCCGCGTGCCTGCCCCACCTGCGGGGAAGGCCGGCTCAGCATCAAGCTCGGCAAGTTCGGCGCCTTCATCGGCTGCTCGAACTACCCGACCTGTAATTACACCCGCCCGCTGACCGCCGGCGAAGGTTCCGAGAACGAGGGCGACGATGGCCCCCGCCATCTCGGTAACGACCCGGTGACCGGCCTGCCCGTCACGCTGCGCCGTGGCCCCTACGGCCAGTATGTCCAGCTCGGCCCCAAGGAAGGGGCTGTTGCGGTGGAAGCCGAGGCGCCGGCCAAGGGCAAGGGCAAGAAGGCAGCGGTGGAAAAACCCAAGCGCGTCTCCCTGCCCCGCGGCGAGGATGTGGCGCTGCTGACGCTGGACCGGGCGCTCGGCCTTCTGTCTCTGCCGCGCGATATCGGCCATCATCCCGAAACCAAGGAGATGATCCAGGCTGGCATCGGTCGCTTCGGCCCGTATCTCAAGCATGGCGGCGTCTACAAGTCGCTGACGGCGGATGATGACGTGCTGGAAGTGGGCATGAACCGCGCCGTCGCCCTTCTGGGGGACAAGCTAACCAAGGCCGGGCCGCTGCGCGAACTGGGTGAACATCCGCGCGACAAGGGCCCCGTCAGTATCCATTCCGGCCGCTTCGGCCCCTATGTGAAGCACGCCAAGACCATGGCCTCGCTGCGCAAGGGCATGGAAGTCGAAAGCCTGACGATGGAACAGGCCATCGAGCTCTTGGATGCCAAATCCGGCGGCGCCAAGGGCAAGACGGCGAAGAAGGCACCGGCTGCGGACGGCGATGCGGCTGAAAAGCCGAAGGCAGCCAAGGCGGCGGCCAGGAAGGCGCCGGCAAAAAAGACGGCTGCGAAGGCGCCTGCAAAGAAGGCTGCCAGCGCAACCAAAACCAAAAAGACGGCAGCGGCCGACTGATCTTCCGGTTCGGGAAGGTGGGGCCAGGCGCCGGGAGTGAGTATGGAAGATTTTGCTGGCGAAGGCCTGCCTACCCGTGAGGAGGTGCTGGAGCGTATCCGCACCGCCACCGGCCCGATTGGCGTGCGCGATCTCTCGCGCATCTTCAACCTCAAGGGCGCCCAGCGGCGCTGGCTGAGGGATCTGTTAAAGACGCTGGAAGATGAAGGCGCGCTGGAGCGTCAGGGCGGCCGCAAGGTTGCCCCGCCGATGAGCCTGCCTGCCGTGAGCGTAATCGATGTCGTCGGCCCCGATGCCGATGGCGAACTGATCGCGCGTCCTGCCAAGTGGGACAATGAAGAGGCGCCGCCGCTCATCTATGTGAACCCCGGCAGCCGCCATCAGGGCGAACTGGCGGAGCGCGTGCGCTTGCTGGCCCGCCTGAACCGCAATGAAGACGGCACCTACAATGCCGCCGTCATCCGCGTGCTGGCCGATGCGCCGCCGCGTGTCGTCGGCAAGGTCGAGCGCATCTCCGGCGGTTTTGCCTTCATCGTTCCCGCCGACAAGCGCCTCAAGAGCGACTTCATGGCCAAGGTGACCGACCTTGCCGAGGCCGAGGAAGGCGATGTGGTCGTAGGCGAGCTGTTGCCCCGTTCGATGCGCCACCAGCGCATGGTCCGTGTGATCGAGGTGCTGGGCCGTGCCGACGATCCGCGCGCCGCCAGCCTGCTTGCCATCCACGAGCAGGGCATCCCGGTCGATTTCCCGCAGGAGGCGCTGGACCAAGCCGCCGAGGCGGAGCCGCCGGGCATGGACGGGCGCGAGGATCTGCGCACCATCCCGCTCGTCACCATCGACGGGCTCGATGCGCGCGATTTCGACGATGCCGTCTTTGCCGAACCGACCGAGGAAGGCTGGCATCTCATCGTTGCCATTGCCGATGTCGCCTATTACGTCCGCCAGGGCTCGCCGCTCGACAAGGCTGCCTATGAGCGTGGCAACAGCTGTTATTTCCCCGACCGCGTCGTGCCGATGCTGCCGGAGCGGCTTTCCAACGATCTGTGCTCGCTGCGCCCGCATGAGGACAGGCCCTGCCTTGCCGCGCATATGTGGATCGACGAGCATGGCAAGCTCAAGCGCCACAAGTTCGTGCGCGGCATGATGCGCTCGGCCGCCCGCCTCGTGTACGAGCAGGTGCAGGAAGCTGCCGACGGCAATACCGACGAAAAGACCGCCCCGCTGATGGAGACGGTCATCAAGCCGCTCTACGAGGCTTTCAAGGTTCTGCAGAAGGCGCGCGACCGGCGCGGCACGCTTGATCTCGATCTGCCGGAGCGGGTGGTGAAAATGAGCCCTGAGGGCAAGGTTGCCACCATCGGCACCCGTGCCCGCCTCGACAGCCACCGCCTTGTCGAGGAGTTCATGATCCTCGCCAACGTCGCTGCTGCCGAAGCGCTGGAGGCCAAGGAAGCCCCCTGCGTCTACCGTGTGCACGACCAGCCGTCGGAAGACCGGCTGGTCGGCCTGCGCCAGATGCTGGAGAGCTTCGGTTATTCGCTCGCCACCGGCAGCCTCAAGCCTTCCAACTTCCGCCACATCCTGGAGCTGGCGGTCGACAAGCCGGAAAAGGTGCTGATCAACGAAAGTGTGCTGCGTTGCCAGGCCCAGGCCGTCTATGCGCCCGAGAATATCGGGCATTTCGGCCTTGCCCTGCATCGCTATGCCCACTTCACCTCGCCGATCCGGCGTTATTCTGACCTCATCGTCCACCGCTCTCTCATCAAGGCCTATCGCCTTGGCGAAGGAGAACTGGTGACCGCGCATCTGGCGCTGGAAGAGGCGTGCGACCACATCTCCCGCACCGAGCGCCGGGCGATTGCCGCCGAGCGTGATGCCGCCAACCGCTATGTTGCCGCCTATCTCAGCGACAAGGTGGGTGCGCGTTTTGCCGGCCGCATCTCCTCCGTCACCCGCTTCGGCTGCTTCGTGGTGCTGGATGAAACCGGCGCTGACGGCCTCGTGCCCATGAGCACGCTGCCGGATGATTATTATGTGCATGACGAGCAGCGCCATGCGCTGATCGGTCGGCGCCATCACCGCGTCTACCGCCTCGGCGCCCGTGTGGAGGTCACGCTGCTGGAGGCGGATGGCCTGAGCGGCAGCACCCTCTTCCGCATCGAGAATCCGGACGGCGCGGACCTGCCCTATGCGCCGATCACCAATTTCGACGTGCTCAATGATGGCGGCAGCCGTCATCGCCGGATGGTGGAAAAGCGCTCCAACATGAAAAAGGCGCGCGCCGTCTCCAAGGCCCGCAAGGAAGGCCAGTCCGGCAAGGCCGGCAGCCGCGGCGGCAGCAAAAGCGGCGGGCGCAAAGGTCCGGGCAAGCGCTAAAAAGCGATTCCAGGGGCGGCAGCGCTGCCCCTATTGCCCCGGCAGGCTGGCAAGCCCGCTGTTGAAGACCTCGCGTGCCGCCCGGCCACTGGCATCATTACGAAAACAGACGAAGAGCTCCTTTTGGGCCAACAATGGCGTGCTCATCGTCAGCGCTGTGCGAAAGGGCGCAAGGTCGGGGACCGTCTGCAGCAGATAGTCCAGCACATTGCTGTCGATGACCGCCGCATCCAGCCGGCCGAGCGCCACCTTGCGCACATTGGTGACGTCATCGGGGGCCGTTTCCGCCCGCACCGTGCCGCGAACCACCATGCCGTCGAAGGCTGCCGTATTCATGTAGCCAGAGACGACACCGATATGTTTGCCGACAAGGTCCGGCAAATCCTGCCATTCCAGCGGCCGGTCGCGCCGCATCACGAAGCCCAGCGGCCCGCGCTGAAAGGGCCGGGAATAAAGGCAGCGTGTCCCGGACACCTCGGCATCGAGGCTGCGGTCATAATATTCCGGCCCGTACCCGACATAGCCGGCTCCGGTAGTGCCGCTCACCACCGCGCGCTCCCACGGCAGGAAATCCACCACCAGCGACGCGCCGGCGGCGTCGAAGGCCTGGCGCAGGATGCGCGTGCTGGTGCCGCCATCCTTCTCCCTGGCGCTGGCATAGGGCGGCCATTCCAGCGAGGCGAGGTGAAAGGTCTCGGCAAGTGCCGGGCCGGCATGGAAAAGCACCAGCGCCAGGCTGAGGGTGGCGGCCCGGCCCGGAAGAAAAAGAGACAAGAAAGCGCGCAGGGACATCGAATGGCTCCGCTACGATTTCTTCACCTGATGGTGCCATGGCGTGATGCAGAAGGCTGCTTGCGAGCCCCGGCATCAGCCCCCCGGTTCGGCCCATTCCCGGTGAGGATGGGCTCTTTGCCTTTGATCCCGGCTATCAAAGCCGGATTCGATGAAAGTTCGATTAAACTTGCCGGCACCGGCACAAGAAAAAAGCCGACGATCCTGAAAATCGTCGGCTTTATAGGGGCGAAGTCTGAAAACCCTAGCCGAAGACGGCCCTGGCAGCGGCGCGCCGCCTCTCACCCACGACCGGCGCCGCAAGCGCCCCGAAGACAAGACCGATGACGCTCCACAGGCCAAGCTGGATGCCCATGGCCGTCATCCGGAACCGCCACAGCAGCGTGGCTGAAAAATCGTCTGGCACTTCGTTCACCGCCGGCAGCAGGGCCGTCACGATGCCGATGGCGACCACCAAGGCGGCGACCGCCACGATACCGGCATTCCAGCCGCCAAGGCTGGCGGCAAGCCGGCCGCGAAGCCAGGCCGCAAGACCGATCAGCACAAGAGTGAAGAACAGCAGGATGAAATGCAGCTCAGTACGCCAAGCGATGGTCTCCCCCACGCCGACAGCCGGCGGGTTGGGCGGATATTTGATTGCCGGCACGACGCAGAAGGCGATAAAGGCCCCGAGTGCCAGCAATGCCGCCAGCGGCCGTGCGGAGAGCGCCCCCACCCGCCCGTAACAGAAGGCAAAAGCGAGCGCAAAAAGGCCGCCCACGGCCGTGGCATAAACCATCACCCCGACAAAGAGCCCGAGGCCTGCCTGCGTATCGCGGCTGACAAGGGCCTCCTCACCATGGCTGTGGCCGGCAGGCGCCGCCGACTGGCCCTCCGTCTCTTGCGCCCCTGCGACATGATCATGGTCATGCGCGTGTTCATGCGGGGCGGCTGCTTCGGAGGCTTCTTCAAAAGCGATGGCGAGGTTGACCTGCGGCTCGCCGAAAACCCGGGCGATACCAAAAGCCAAAAGACCGGCGACGAGGCCTGCAATCAGGCCCCGTGCCAGAAGCTGTGCGATCATGTTCCCCTCCAGCGGGTCTTAGTGGCAGGGGAAACCCAGCAGGTGGCGGCCGTCATGCACGAATTCGTGCACGGAAGTGCCGGAGATGAGCGAGAGCGCCCCCTCCTCCACACCGACGAAATAGATCGCCAGCACAAACACAAGCCCGGCGAAAATCGCCCAGGGCAGCAGCGCCTTCAGGGGAATGGAAACGGGTTCGATAGCCGGAAGGGCACCCGTGGAATAAGCGGCGTCGGTCATGAAAAGCTCCTGGGATACGCGTCCCGCAAGACAGATAACGCCGTGGAAGAAGGTCTGACTCCCGTCCCCTCAACATTCTCGAAGGGCTGGTTACAGTGGCGCGACCGCGCCGGGTTTGCACCGGCTTCCACATTCCACGGCCGACGGCGTTAGATTAAGGTTGCGATGGCTTGACTGTCAAACATCGCTCACCCGTTCCCACATGTCTTTTCAAGGATTCATGACCTCTTCTCCCCCGACCCTCTATCTGCTGTGCCATGGCGCGACCCCCGCGCTGCGTGCCGCCGCCTTTGCCGGCGCCGCCGATGTACTGGAAGCGCCGGCCCGCCGCCGGGTTCAGGCGCTAGCGCCGACCCTGCCGCGCTATCGCCGCACCCTCGTCGCTCCTAATGCCGCGGCGGCGGAAACCGCTACGCTGATCGGCCATGGCTATGCAGCGCCCACTCCCGCGCTCGCCGGCTACGATGCCGGTAGCTGGGCAGGGCTTGATGCCGGGCAGCTTGCGCAAACGCAGGGACCGGCCTTTTCGCGCTGGATGCAGGACCCTGCTGTCGCCCCGCCGGGCGGCGAAAGCCGGCTGGCCTTCCAGTCCCGTATCGGCGGCTGGCTCGACGGGTGGAATGCCCCCGGCAGCACACTTGCCATTGCCTCGCCGTTCGTGCTGCGCGCGGCCCTGTTGCACGCGCTGGCGGCGCCGGCAGCCAGTTTTTTTGCCGTCGATATCCTGCCGCTCACCCTTCTCAAGCTTACCGGCGCCGGCCGGCGCAGCCCCTCGGGCTGGGCAGTCGCCGCATTGATTCCACCGCCGGGCCTCGGCGCCCTGCGAACACAGGCCCGCACCCCGCGGGCCGCGCGCCCCGCGTAACAGCCCTGCGGCGAAAAGGGCCCTCGGCAAGTCGCCTTGATGTTATAGAAAAGCTGCATCCGCCATCGGGCGGCATGCGATTGACGCTTTCAAGGACATGGCCAATGGCCAGAGAAATCTACGGCGGATCACAACTTTCCCGCACCCTGCGCGGCCTCGGCCGCGGCTTCAGCAGATGCTGCCCGCAATGTGGTGAAGCCACCCTTTTTCGCGGCTTTCTCAAAGTTGAGCCGGTCTGCCGCAAATGCGGACTCAATCTCGGTGAGTTCCGCGCCGACGATGCCCCGCCCTACTTCACCGTACTTATTGTCGGTCACATCATCATCCCCGCGCTGTTTCTTTTGGAGCGTTTGCAGCATCCACCCGTTTGGCTACATATGCTAATCTGGGTGCCGACGACGCTGGCACTTACTTTCCTGCTGCTGCCGCGCATCAAGGGAGCGGTGATCGGAACACAATGGTCGCTGGGGATAAGAGGCTGAAACCGGGATTGAACGTTGTGGGGCCGCTGGTCGTCCCGCAGCGCTCCCGGCTGCGCCGCCTCTGGCACGGCGCCCTGCTCACCGGCCTTATGCTGGTGTGTTCCAGCTGCATGTCCACCCCGGGCCCCTCTGCCGAACCGGCAGCAGCAGGCCCGGCGCTGGATGAGCGTGTCTTTATCGTCGGTTTCGAGCGCATTGACGAAGTGTTTGTCGATCCTGTCGATATCCGCGTGATGGCGGTCGACGGCATCAACGGCCTCTCCGCGCTCGACCCCAATATCAGGGCCACGCTCGAAAGCGGTATGGTCCAGCTCTATAGCGGCGAGCGCAAGGTGCTGGCCCTGCCGGCACCCGCCCAGCACGATGCACGCGGCTGGGGCCATCTGATCGCGCAGATGGCCGGTTATGCCGCCACCTGGTCGCCGCCGCTGCGCGGCACCACGGCCGATGCGGTCTATTCCGCTGTGCTCGGCCATGTCGTGCACGATCTCGATGAATATTCGCGCTACAGCGATCCGGACCATGCCCGTGTCGAGCGCGCCGACCGCGACGGTTATGGCGGCATCGGCATCTCGCTTGCCCAGCAGGGCGAATGGCCGACCATCGTCGATATCTTCACCGGCTCTACTGCCGAACGCTCCGGCCTTGCCATTGGCGAGCGCCTTACCTCCATCGATGGCATCCCCACCCGCCGCCTCAGCGAAGATGACGCGATGGAGATGATGCACGGGCCGCTCAACAGCGTCGTCACGCTGGGGATAGAGGATGGCAACGGCTCGTTCCGCACCGTCTCCGTTACCCGCGAGCGGGTGGTGCGCAACAGCGTGACTGCCCGCTTCGACGATGGCGTCGGCGTGCTGTCGATTGACCGTTTCAACACCGCAACCGCCGCCAATCTCGCCCGCGCCATCTACGAGATGCATGCCTATGGCGCCCGGCTGAAGGGCTTCGTGCTCGATCTGCGCGGCAATCCCGGCGGGCTGCTCGATCAGGCTATCGCCAGTGCCGATCTCTTCATGGATAGCGGCCTGATCAGCGAGGCGCGCGGACGCCATCCCGACAGCATGCAGCGCTACATGGCCCATCCCGGCGATCAGGCCCATGGCCTGCCGCTTGTCGTGCTGATCGATGGCGGAACAGCCTCGGCGGCCGAAGTGATGGCCGCCGCCTTGCGCGACAGCGAGCGTGCCGCCGTCATCGGCACGGTTTCCTATGGCAAGGGCAGCGTGCAGACCGTGACCCGCCTGCCCAACCAGGCCGAGCTCTTCCTTACCTGGTCGCGGCTCTATTCCCCCTCCGGTGCCACGCTCAACCGGCTCGGCGTTTATCCCACCATCTGCACCACTGCCCTCAAGGAGGGCGATGTCGACGAGGTTCTGGGCCGGCTGCGCATCAATGGCCTGCCGACGGTCAGCGGTGTTCTTGCCTTGCAGGCCGCCGCCGCGACCGACCGGGATGCCCTGGCCGATTATCGCCGCAGCTGCCCGCCCTCGCGGGAAAAGCACGGCGTCGACCTCGACCTTGCCCTTGGGGTGGCCAGCAACTCGCTGCTCTTCCAGCGTGCGATTGCCTTGCAGACCCGGGGCGAAACCGCCTCTGCGGTCGCCGAGGGCTATATTACCCCCGCCCAGCATTGATGCCTTGCGCAGGCAAGGTGCGCTTGGCGCTTGACTTCTGCGCGTGAGGCCCTATGTTCCGCGTCCAGATTTTGCTTTGAAATTGTCTTTCGGAGTTCGAGTACCATGGCCAAGCCGGCTACCCAACTGATCCGCATGGTCAGCTCTGCTGGCACGGGCTACTTCTACGTGAAGAAGAAGAACCCGCGCACGCAGACCGAAAAGATGGAAATGCGCAAGTACGACCCGCGTGCGCGCAAGCACGTTGTGTTCAAGGAAGCCAAGATCAAGTAACTTGTAAAAGTTATCTGGTCACTGGGCGCCGAACGCGTTTTCCAGACCTGCAAAACAAAAGGCCGCTTCGACATCGAAGCGGCCTTTTGTTTTGATCCTGATCTCTTGCTGGCAGCAGCGCTGCCTCTCAGGCGCCGGCGACGCTCGCTGCCGAACCGCCGTCGACATCGTCGGCGACCACCTTGTTGCGGCCGGCATTCTTGGCCGCATAAAGCGCCATGTCCGCCCGGTGCAGCACCCGGTCCACCGGCTCTTCCGGATCGGTGCACACGCTGGCACCCACGCTGATGGTCACTTCCAGCTGCGTGGAGAGCGATCCGACGATAAAGGGCTTGCCGGCCACCCGTGCCCGCAGGCGCTCGCCCACCAGCATGGCGTTTTCGAGCGAGGTATCCGGCATGATGATGACGAATTCCTCGCCGCCCAGACGGCCGACCAGATCGAAGCTGCGCAGGTTGTCGGAGAGGCGTACCGAGATTTCCTTCAGCACCTCATCGCCGATGCTGTGACCGAAGCTGTCATTCACGTTCTTGAAATGGTCGATATCGATCATCAGCACCGAGACGGGCTTGCCCGCCTCGCCGATGCTCTGGATGACCCGCTCCAGATGCGCCATCGTGTAGCGGCGGTTATAAAGCCCGGTCAGGCTGTCCGTCATCGCCATGGAGAGGCTGCGCTCGTAGGAGCGCCGCAGCTGATCCTGGAACCGCTTGCGCCGCACCTGCGTGCGCACGCGGGCCAGCAGCTCGTTGCGGTCCATCGGCTTCATCAGATAGTCGTTGGCGCCAAGATCGAGGCCCTTGACCGTACGCTGCAGGTCACCCTCGTCCGCGATCAGCAGGATGGGGATCTGCCGCGTGCTCTCGCGCGAGCGCAGCTGGCTGACAAGGCGCAGGCCATCTTCATCCAGCAGCGTCAGGCTGACGACAAACAGCTCGAACTCGTCTGAAGCTGCATGGTCCATCGCGTCGGCGAGCGTGCGGGCCGTCTTCACCTCATGCTGGTCGAGCTTCAGCGTCTCCACGATGCGCTCGATATCCACGGCGCTGTCATCCAGCACCAGGATGCGGGCATTGCGTGTGGGTGCGTCCATCAGCGAGCTGTCGCCCACCATCACGCCCAGCTGGCCGGAGGTCTGCTGGCGCAGGCGCCACTCGTCCATCATCATCTTGAGCCGCACCAGCGAACGCACGCGGGCAAACAGCGCCACGTCATTCACCGGCTTGGTCAGGAAATCGTCCGCTCCCACCTCAAGACCGCGCACACGGTCCGACGTGTCGGACAGCGCTGTCACCATGATCACCGGAATGTGCATGGTGGCGCTGTTCTTCTTCAGGAGTTCGCACACCTCGAACCCGTCCATGCCCGGCATCATGATGTCGAGCAGGATGATGTCGGGGTGCTGCTGGTGGGCAACCTCCAGCGCCTGCCGCCCGTCAAAGGCGGTCACCACGTCAAAATACTCCCGCGTCAGCTTGGCCTGAAGCAGCTTGACGTTCGGCAGTACATCATCGACGACGAGGACGCGGGCAGACATTGCGGGTCAGTCCAGGTAACGGCGGATGGTCTCGATGAAGTTCATCACCGAGATCGGTTTGGCGATGTAGTCCTCGCACCCGCCCTCGCGGATCTTCTCCTCATCGCCCTTCATGGCAAAGGCCGTCACGGCAATCACCGGAATGCTGCGCAGTTCATCATCCTCCTTGAGCCACTTGGTGACCTCAAGGCCGGAGACTTCGGGCAGCTGGATGTCCATCAGAATGAGATCGGGGCGTTGGCTGCGGGCGATACGAAGCGCCTCAAGGCCATCCTTGGTCTGGATGGTGCCGTAGCCGTGGGCTTCGAGCAGGTCGTTGAAAAGCTTCATGTTGAGATCGTTGTCTTCAACGATCAGCACCATCTTGGCCGGCGCAGCTCGCGGCGCTCCTGCGGTATTCTGGCTCAGATTCAAGTCAGCTTCATCCCGGTTCTGGCCCCTGCTCAGCCGGCCGGCAAGGCCCGCCACCAAGGCGGGGCGCCGGCAATCTGGTACGCCCTGATTTTGTTATTGCGATCTTATCCGGATCGCTTCTATGCCGTCAGCGGTTATCCGCTCCGGCACGGTCGGCGGCACCCCTTATTATGGCATGCCTCTTTGAATTTCGTTTTACGCTATCGTAGCCCAATATTCACAGAATAAGTTAACGGGCGGTGAAGGTTTCACGCGCAGTGGTGGTCAAGTGCTTGAGATATGTCGGGATTGCACGCGGCCCATCGACCGCAAAACACCACCCCAGATTGCCGGCGATCGTCCGGGAAAATCTGCGCGCTGCCCTTTCTGCGGGTCTCCGAGGCTCATCAGCCACCTTGAGTTGACCAGCCTTTCCATCGCCCATCTGGACTGCGATGCCTTTTATGCCTCGGTAGAAAAAAGGGATAGGCCGGAACTTGCCTCCCGTGCCGTGATCGTTGGCGGCACAGGACCGCGCGGCGTCGTCTCCACCGCCTGCTATATCGCACGCATCAGCGGTGTGCGTTCGGCCATGCCGATGTTCAAGGCCTTGCAGCTCTGCCCGGATGCCGTGGTCATCAAGCCGGATATGGCGCGGTACGTCGAAGCCGGGCGCAAGGTGCGCTCGCTGATGCAGGACCTGACGCCGCTGGTGGAGCCGCTTTCCATCGATGAGGCCTTTCTCGATCTGGGCGGTACTGAAGCGCTGCATGGCGGCCCTCCTGCCCTCACCCTCGTGCGCCTTGCCCGCCGGATCGAGCAAGAAGTCGGCGTCACCGTCTCCATAGGCCTCAGCCACAACAAGTTCCTCGCCAAGGTTGCGTCCGACCTCGACAAGCCGCGCGGCTTCTCCATCATCGGCAAGGCGGAGACGCTGGATTTCCTGGCCCCCAAGCCGGTGTCGCTCATCTGGGGTGTCGGCAAGGCCATGCAGCAGAAGCTGGCCGGCGATGGCATCCACACCATCGGCCAGATTCGCGGGCTCGATGAAAAGCTGCTGATGAAGCGTTACGGCCGCATGGGCCCGCATCTCTGGCGCCTGTCGCAGGGGCTTGATGAGCGCAAGGTGGAGCCTGATGGCGTTGCCAAGGCCATTTCCAGCGAAACCACCTTCGACAAGGATATCGCCGGCCTTGCCGCACTGCGCGCCATCTTGTGGCCGCTGTGCGAAAAAGTGGCTCACCGCCTGCGCAAGGCCGGTTTTTCCGCCCAGACCATCACGCTCAAGCTGCGCACCGGGGACTTCAAGGCGGTCACCCGCTCGCGCACGCTGGAGGCGCCAACCCAGCTGGCGGATACGCTCTTTCGCACTGCCGCCGCCCTGCTGGCACCGGAAGCAACCGGAGCGGTGCGCTACCGGCTGATCGGCGTCGGCTGCTCGCACCTGAGGCCGGGAGAGGATGCCGACCCGCCGGACCTGCTCGATCCCGGCCTGCCCAAGCGCAAGAAAGTGGAAGCGGCGATGGAAGCTCTCCGGGGCCGCATGGGAGACGAAGCGATCATGAAAGGCCGCGCCCTGCCCAGCAGGAAGCCGCATGAGCCCCGCCCGCGCATCATCGACCCGCTGGCCCCAAAACCCTCAAAGCGCGAAAGCGCAGCGGATCAGCAGCCGCCGGACGGTAACGGCTCCAGCGCGAGCAGGCGCGCCGACAGGACGTAATCGCCGTAATTCATCAGCATGTCACTGGCGACGCCATTTTCATGCAGGTCGAACGACATCTCATATTCCGGGCTGGCATCGCCGCCATCCGGAGCAAAGAAGGCGAGCGAGACCGACTTGGCCGGAGAGGCCAGCAGCCGGGCATCGATGGCCTTCTTGCCTTCCTTGCCGTCAGCGGTCTTTTGCGTCGGCAACTTGTCGGCAGCTTCTTCCGCACTGCCCCCGCGCGGCGCCCGGCTGATCACGGCATTGACGGAAACGCCGCTGTCCATGTCGCTGCCGTCAAACAGCTTGCGGAACAAGAGGCTCGGGCCATGCCCCACCGCCTGCATAAGCTGCAGGGTGTGCGCGGTCGGGAACAGGGTATCCGCCGCAAGCGGGATGTCCTTTTCCTCCGGCTGGGTAAAATGCGCCACCATCTGCCCGCCGCTGCGCTCGGCCGTCCCCTCGATCGCCTCGTCGAGGTCGCCATTCACCAGCTTGCGCACATGGAACTGCAGCCTGTTGCCGTCCTTCGATTCCCAGGAGACGAAGTCGTTGCGGATCTGCACGTCGTCGCCGTCGCGGTAGCTGTAGGCAAGATCGTAGCGCTGGTTGGTGATCCAGCCGTCGCACGCATCAGCCCATTCAAAGCTCATCTTGCCGGAGGCCGCTGTCACCTGGCTGTTGGATGAACTGCGGGCAAGGGTGATGTCGTAGAGCGCCCGGTGCGGCACGACATTCGCGCTTGCGGGCGGCAAGGGCCCCGGCGTCGCGGGAGCCGGCCCGGCAAGGGCAACTCCGGCGGTAAATGTGAACGCAAGGCTGGCGGATAACAGCACGCGGTGGAATAACATAAGCCCCGGCCTCAAAATCATCGCTCTGACCCTTGCGCCACACTGCGGCGCGGATAAGGCATTCTTCAACCTCGACAAATGGCAGTCTAGGCTGTTTTAGGGACAATCCATGAGCAAAAATCGCAACGTTCTCGTCACCAACCGCCTTCCGGCAGCCGTTGAGGCACGGCTGGACGCAGAATTTTCGCCGAAGCGCGGCGCCAATGGCGGTTCGATGACCCGGGAAGAGATTCTGGAGGGCGCCAAAGAAACGCCCTGCCTGCTGATTTCCCCGGCTGTACGCTTTGACCGCGAGATGATCTTTGCCCTGCCGGCATCGGTGAAGGCTGTTGCGACCGTTTCGGTGGGATTTGACCATATCGATCTTGAGGCCGCCCGCGAGCGCGGCCTTATCGTGACCAACACCCCGGACGTGCTGACGGACTCGACTGCCGATATCGCGCTCGTCCTCATGCTGTCCGCCGCCCGCCGTACCGGCGAGGCCGAGCGGCAGGTGCGCGCCGGCAAATGGGGCGGCTACACCCCGGCTTCCTCGATCATGGGCATCGAAGTCAGCGGCAAGAAGCTCGGCATCTATGGCATGGGCCGTATCGGCCAGGCGCTTGCCACCCGTGCCCGCGCCCTGAACATGGAAATCCACTATGCCGGCCGCCGCCGCCTGCCGCCCGAGCAGGAACAGGGCGCCATCTACCACCCCGATCTCTCCGGCTTCCTCGGCGAGATTGATTTCCTTTCCCTGCACTGCCCGTCGACGGCCGAGACCTATCACTGGCTCGACGCCGCCAAGATCGCACAGATGAAGCCGTCGGCCATCGTCATCAATACCGCGCGCGGCGCCGTGCTGGACGATGCCGCCCTGATCGCCGCGCTCAAGGAAGGCCGGCTCTATGCCGCCGGCCTCGACGTGTTCGAGAACGAGCCGAATATCAATCCGGGTTATCTCGAACTGGAGAATGTCGTGCTGCTGCCGCATATCGGCAGCGCCACCACCGAGACCCGCAATGCCGTTTGCTTCAAGGCGCTCGACAATCTGGCGGCAGTCTTTGCCGGGCAGGAACCGCCCGACCGTATCGCCTGAGCCCCAACATACAGGAAGAGGCAGGCGGCAAAACCTGCCTCTTTCATTTTTATCTATTAATTTCAATGCACTAAACGCTTGGCACACCCCTTGCTTTGATTGGGTCAACGCACCCCACCAGACAAGGGACGCAAGCAAAAATGACCGTACACTCCGCGCTCAAGGAAATGACCCCCGCCACCGGCAGCCTGCTTTACGGCACGGCCACCAGCGAACGGCTCAAGGATATCCGCAAGGGTCTCGGCAGCTCCCTTTCCGTGCTGCTCGACCGTGCTCTCGATCTGGTGGCCGAAGCCGAGCAGATGCTGGCCGACCAGCGCAGCCGGATTGCCTATCTGGAATCGCTGGCGATGGCCGACGAACTCTCGGGCCTCCTGAACCGCCGTGGCTTCAACGAACAGTTCGATCGCGAGATTGCCGCCGCCCGCCGTTATGACGGCGCCGCCGGCGTGCTGGTGCTGATCGATCTCGATGGTTTCAAGCAAGTCAACGACACCAAGGGGCACCTGGCCGGTGATGCCGTGCTGCGCCATGCCGCCGACCTGCTGCGCGACAATGTCCGCGAAGCCGACATCATTGCCCGTCTCGGCGGTGACGAATTCGCGGTGGTGCTGACCCGCACCGACGAGCGTGCCGCAGCCGAGCGTATCCGCACCCTTACCCGCGGCCTTGCCAATATGCAGATCGAGTGGAATGGCGAGGTGATCGAGGCTGGCGCAAGCATCGGTTATGCGAGCTTTGCGTCCAGCGACAGCCGTGACGAGGTCTTCGCGCTGGCCGACCGTCACCTCTATGCCGACAAGGCCGCCCGCAAGTCCATGGCGGCCTGATCTTCACATCCCTTTCGCCGGCACCGGGTTCCCTCACCCTTCCGCCGGCTCTTCCAGCAAGCAGCTTTTACCAGTTTCCTAGCGCGACTAAGGCCCGGACAGTTCTTCTGTCCGGGCCCTTTTTTTGTCGTCACCCCAGAAAGGCAAAGGCCGGGAAAGTTACCCTTCCCGGCCTTTGTTCATTTTCTTGTCCGCCCCCTGGAGATCAGGCCGGCTTCACCTTGGCCTTCGGCAGGTCGAGCTTGATGTGCAGCTCACGCAGCCGTTCCATTTCCACGGCCGCCGGCGCGCCCATCAGCAGGTCTTCCGCCTTCTGGTTCAGCGGGAAGGCGATGACTTCGCGGATGTTCGGCTCGTCGGCCAGCAGCATGACGATACGGTCCACACCCGGCGCGGCACCACCATGCGGCGGGGCGCCGAACTTGAGCGCCGACAGCATGCCGCCGAAACGCTCTTCCAGCTGCTCGCGGCTGTAACCGGCGATCTCGAAGGCCTTGTACATGACCTCCGGCAGGTGGTTACGGATGGCGCCCGAGGTGAGCTCGATGCCGTTGCAGACGATGTCGTACTGGAAGGCCTTGATATCGAGCGGGTTCCTGCTCTCCAGCGCCTCAAGGCCGCCCTGCGGCATCGAGAACGGGTTGTGGGAGAAGTCGATCTTGCCGGTCTCTTCGTCTTCCTCATACATCGGGAAGTCGACGATCCAGCACAGCTTGAAGAGCTTGTGATCGATCAGCTCAAGGTCTTCGCCAATGCGGGTACGCGCCTTGCCGGCCAGCTTGGCCGCCGGCAGCGCCTTGTCGCAGGTGAAGAACACGGCATCGCCGGCCTTGAGGCCCACCTTTTCCTTGAGCGCCGCCTGGGCGGCTTCCGGCAGGAACTTGGCGATCGGGCCGGAGCCCTCGCCATCCTTGAAGACGATATAACCGAGGCCCGGGGCACCTTCGCCGCGCGCCCAGTCATTGAGCTTGTCGAACCAGCTGCGCGGACGCTCGGCAGCGCCCGGCGCGGGAATGGCACGCACCACACCACCGGCCTCGATCACGCCCTTGAAGGCCTTGAAGGAAACGTCGTCGCGGGCGAACACCTCGGTCACGTCGACAATTTCCAGCGGGTTGCGCAGGTCCGGCTTGTCGTTGCCGTATTTCAGCATCGACTCGTCGTAGGGAATACGCGGCCACGGGCCCGGCACCACGGTGCGCTCGCCCTTGAATTCCTCGAACACGCCATGCAGCACCGGCTCAATGGCCTTGAAGACGTCTTCCTGCTCCACGAACGACATCTCGACATCGAGCTGGTAGAATTCGCCTGGGCTGCGGTCGGCGCGGGCATCTTCGTCACGGAAGCACGGGGCGATCTGGAAATAGCGATCATAACCCGAGATCATCAGCAGCTGCTTGAACTGCTGCGGCGCCTGCGGCAGCGCGTAGAAGGTGCCGGGATGCACACGGCTCGGCACCAGATAGTCGCGCGCACCTTCCGGGGAAGAGGCAGTCAGGATCGGGGTCTGAAACTCGGTGAAGCCCTGGGCAACCATGCGGCCGCGCAGCGAGGTGATGATGCGCGAGCGCAGCACGATGTTGCGCTGCATCTTCTGGCGGCGCAGGTCGAGGAAGCGGTAACGCAGGCGAATATCCTCGCCGGCATCCTCGTCGCTGGAAACCTGCAGCGGCAGCACGTCGGCGCGCGACTGCACGGTCACTTCATCGATGCGCAGCTCAACCTCACCGGTCGGCAGCTTCGGGTTGATGGTGCCTTCGATGCGCTTCACCACACGGCCGGTAACCGTGATGACGCTTTCGACGCGCAGGCTCTCGACGATCTTGAAGATCTCGCTCTCGATATCGACCACGCACTGCGTCAGACCGTAATGATCGCGCAGGTCGATAAACAGCAGGTTGCCGTGATCTCGCTTGGAATGCACCCAGCCGGACAGACGCACGGTCTGGCCGATATGGTCGGCGCGCAGCGCGCCGCAGGTATGGGACCGGTAGGGGTGCAACTCGCTCATTTTTTATCTCTGACAGAGGGCGGACCTAAAAGTTCCGCCAAACCACCGTGCCGGCGGTCTTTTGTCAAGAAAACTCTAGGGTCGGCAGTGCTTCTTCCGGCCCCTCCGGTACCAGCCTCAGCCCATTTAATTCCATAAAAATTGGCCTCAGGGGTGGGATCCCTGCCCGCCGGTGCCATATTCAGTAGTCCCGATGACCAGCCAACGGAGGGCATAATGGCCAGATACCGCGTGGTAGTCGCAAACGGGACCGACAAGATCCCCATCAGCGGCGCGCCCGTTTTCGAGGAGCAGGGCAAGGCCCGCGCCTGGGCTGCCACCTTCATGAACGAGAATGCGGATTTCTTCGCCCACGGCAATCGCAGTGCGGTGGTTGAAACCCTGCCGGACATGGTTTCGTCCTGAGGCTCGTCCCGTGAAGCCGGGCTGCATCGTCCTGATGGCGGTGCAGCCCCTTCGCAAGAGAGCAGACAAGTGCCCGCAAAACCCCGCGAAGAGAGGTTAGTTGCCTCTCGGCGGCGCCTCCCGCGCGCATAAGCATTTGCGCCCGGCTCCGGCTGGTGTAATGGCATTTGTCATGACTCTCATCACCACAACTTCCGACCTCGCCGATTTCTGTTCCCGCGCCCGCCGGGAGACCTATGTCACGGTCGATACGGAATTCATGCGGGAGAAAACCTACTGGCCGCAGCTCTGCCTCGTGCAGGTCGCAACCTCCGAAGAAGCGGTCGCCATCGACCCGCTCGCCGAGGAGATCGACCTTGCGCCGCTCCTGGAGTTGCTCGCTGACGAAAAGGTGCTGAAGGTTTTCCACGCCTCCCGTCAGGATGTGGAAATCTTCGTGGCCATGACCGGCAAGGTTCCAACCCCGCTGTTCGACACCCAGGTCGCCGCCATGGTGTGCGGTTATGGCGACAGCGTCGGTTACGAGACGCTGGTCAACAAGATCGCCCGGCAGAGCCTCGACAAATCTTCGCGCTTTACCGACTGGTCGCAGCGCCCGCTCACCGAAAAGCAGGTGGATTACGCGCTCGCCGACGTGACGCATCTGCGCGTGATCTATGAGGCGATGGCCGCACAGATCGCCGAGACGGGCCGCGAGAGCTGGATCGCCGAGGAGATGGAGGTGCTGACCACGCCCTCCACCTATCAGGTCGATCCGTGGGAGGCCTGGCAGCGCATCAAGCATCGCTCCGGCAAGCCGCGTTTCCTCGCCATCCTGCGCGAAGTTGCCGCCTGGCGTGAGCGCGCCGTGCAGCAGCGCGATATTCCGCGCAACCGCCTGCTGCGCGACGACAGCCTGCTCGACATCGCCGGACAGGCGCCGACCAGCCTCAAGGATCTCGGCCGTATCCGCGCCCTGCCGCGCAACATTGCAGAAGGCAAGCTGGGCGAGGAACTGATCGCCGCCATCCAGCGCGCCATGGCGCTGCCCAAGGATGAGCTGCCGCTGCCGCCGGACCGCACCGAGCTACCGGCCGGGATCGGCCCGATGGTCGAGCTCTTGAAGGTGCTGCTCAAGACCCGCTGCGAAGAAGCCGGAGTTGCACCGCGCCTCGTTGCCAGCGGCAATGACCTTGAACTCATTGCCGCCTTCGACAAGCCGGGGGTGCCGGCGCTGCATGGCTGGCGGCTCGAGCTCTTCGGCCATGATGCGCTTGATCTCAAGGGCGGAAAACTTGGCCTCGGCATCCGCGACGGTGCCGTCGAGGTGTTCGAACTCGAGGAATAAGGCAACTTCCCTGTTGCTCTGCTTCACCGAAGGGCCGGCTTCTCCGTAAGGGAAGCCGGCCCTTTGTCATTTTGTCGCAGGCCGTCTTTCCAGGCGTTGGCACAAGCCCTGCTTCTACCAGCCCGAACACAAGTTCGATCAGCGCCGCCGGAAGGGGACGGCGCGGCCCACATCGTTGGAGCAGAAGAACATGATCGGTAGCGCGCTGGCAGGGGCAAGTGCTTGGGGAACAACGGGTTCTTCAGGTTCCATAGGGCAAAAGGCCAAGGACGCCTTCAAGAGTGCAGATACGGACCAGAGCGGCGGACTAAGCCTTCAGGAGCTTGCCTCCTTTGGGCAAGGAATGCAGGTCGGCAATATCTCCCCGGCAAATAGTGCCGGGTCAGAGGCTCTTGGCGACCTTTTCTCTTCGATCGACAGTGACGGCTCCGGCAGCCTGTCGCAGGACGAACTTTCCGGCTTCTTCGTCAAGATGAGCCAGCAGACCCAGGGCGGCCTGCTGCAGATCCAGGAAGATGCCTCCGGCACCTCGTCCTCCTCGGACAGCAGCGCTTCTGCCGACACCATGAGTTCTGCGGCCGATGACGTGGCCGCCCAGTTCATGGCGCAGGTCGACCAGAACGGCGATGGCGACATCACCCTCGACGAATTCTCCCAGTATCTCGACAAGCTGGCGAGCGAGGACAAGAAGGGGCCGCCGCCGGACGACCAGAATGTCGCCGCGGCCGATGGCAGTGCTCCTCCACCTCCGCCGCCCGCAGATGATGCCAGCGCAGCGCCGGACAGCAGCACCGACGCCACCACCGCATCGAGCGACAGCAGCAGCTCCGGCGGTTCCGGTGGCTCCAGCAAGTCGACCGATCCGGCTGACACCAATGGCGACGGCGTGGTCTCCTTTGCCGAGCGCATGGCCTACATGAACGGCAGCGACGGCACCAGCACGGACGCCAGCAGCGCTGCAAGCCAGAGCAACGACCCGATGCAGGGGCTGATGAACCTGATGATGAAGCAGGCGACCAGCGCCTACTCCAGCACCGACAGCCTGACCTCTGCCGCCTCCATGTTCGGCAGCGCGGCCTGACGGTTACCGACAGACCAGAGTTCCAGCAAAAAGGGCTATCCCGACGGGTAGCCCTTTTTTCATTTCCCGATGCGGCAGCCGTCAGTCGATCATCTGGACCGAAGCGGTGACGCCCAGCGCCGAGGCCAGCGCTTCGAACCGGCGCATGACGGCATCGCCGATCATCACATCCTCCTCACGCGGCAGGCTGAGCAGCAGGCTGCTGTCGGTCAGCGTCAGATCCGTCGGCGCCAGCAGCGCCGGCGCACCGCCGGAGAGGTTATGTGCGAGCCGCAGCGCAAGGCCGAGCCGCACCGCCTGCTCTACCTGGCGCTCATCCAGCAGGCGCCGCGCATCGGCGGTAAAACCGCCCCCGGCATCGCCGCTATAACGCGCGTGGATGGCGAGCGCGAGAAAAGCACGCTCCGGATGGCTGAGCGCGGCAAAAGGCATGCGCAGGACACGCAGATAGGCATGTTCGGCACGGTAATCCGGATGTTCGAACCAGCCGACATCGGAAAGCGTGCAGGTGGCTACCCGCAGGCGCCGCTCGCCCGGCGTTTCCTCCGGAAACAGCGGCGAGGTCCAGGCGGTCAGAATCTCGCCATGGCCAAAACGGCCAAGCGTATGTTCCAGCGCCTCACAGGCATCGAGCAGCGGGTCCTTGATGCGCTCACTGTCCGGTAACTGGTCGAACAGCACGCCTTCACGCAGACCAAAGGCGGAGAAGATAACCGAGCGCGGCTCCAGCCGCATCAAAAGCCGCTCCAGCACCAGACAGGCGACCGGCAGTACATCACGCCGACGGCGCGAGGCACCCGGCAGCTTCTCGATCTCCGGCTTGCCCATGGCAGCGACACGGCTTGCAAGTTCAGTGATTTCCGGCCCTGACACCTCGTAATCATGCACGATGTGGATAGGGTGGCCGGTCTGTTCCATATGCGCCTTGGCAAGCGAACGCCAGGCACCGCCCACGGGATAAAAATTGCGGCCCGCATAGCTGGAGAGCCAGCGCACGGCGTCCAGCCGCTTGTCGATCTCCGCCACCAGTGCGTCCTTGCCGCCGGAAATCCCCATGAGGCGCAGCGGACCGAGCGGCGTTGTCACCATGCTGCCGAGCGCATGGTCGTCGATGCCGACCAGCTCAAGGCTGCCGCCACCCAGATCGCCCATCACGCCATCGGCCCAGGGGGTGCCGGAGATGACGCCGACAGCCGAAAGCCGGGCTTCCTCCTCGCCGGAGATGACGGTGATATCGAGCCCGCATTCCCGGCGCACCCGCGCCACGAACTCCGGCCCGTCCACCGCATCGCGCACGGCGGCGGTGGCAATGACATCGAGCCGCACCAGCCGCATCGCTTCGGCAAGGTGCCGGAAGCGCGCAAGATTGACGATGGCGAGTTCAACGCCTTCCGGGTTCAGCTTGCCGCTCTGCTCCAGCGTCTTGCCGAGCCCGCACAGCACCTTTTCGTTGTGGATGACCACGGGCGCACGGCCGAGCCGGCTGTAGACCACGATACGGATCGAATTCGACCCGATATCGACGACACCGACCCACCCTTGCGGAGAAGCGCTGATGCCCGAACCGGCTCCGGCCACGGATGCCACCGGCACGTAAGCCCCTCTCCCGAAACGATCGACCATTGGTCCTTCCTGAAACGTCACGCCATCCGGGCCCCGGTCGGGCCTTGTCCTGACGAGCATAGTGGCTTGTCGGCATCCGCCAAGCGGCAAAGACAAAAGCCCCGGCCCGAAGGTTGAAAATAACCGTCGCGCCGGGGCTTTGCTGTGAGGCTGTGCGGATTGCCGGCCCCCGAAGGGAAGCTTTACTGCGCCGCCGTCTTCTCGCCATGGATGGCGCTGCCGCGGCCAGACAGGCTGGGATTGGTCATGAAGTAGACATGGGCATTGACCGAGTCCGGCTCCGAATGCGCACGGGTCCAGTTGCCGTCGCTGCCCAGTGTCCAGCTTTGCGCCTGATCCCAGAGGTTGGTCATCATCACCTGCTCCAGCACCTGCTGGTGCACAGTCGGATTCTCGATCGGCACCAGCGTCTCGATGCGGCGGTAGAGGTTGCGCGGCATCCAGTCGGCCGAGGAGATGTAGATGCGGGCCTTGGGCGACGGCAAACCATGGCCAGCTCCGAAGCAGGCGATGCGGCTGTGCTCGAGGAAACGGCCGACGATGCTCTTGACGCGGATATTCTCCGAGAGGCCCGGCACGCCGGGACGCAGGCAGCAGATGCCGCGCACGACCAGTTCCACCTTCACGCCGGCCTGGCTGGCGCGGTAGAGGGCATCGATCAGGCTTTCATCGACCAGGCTGTTGAGCTTCACCCACACCGCCGCCGGCCGCCCGGCTTCGGCATGGGCAATCTCGGCCTCGATATCCTCGATCAGCCGGTCGCGCAGGGTCAGCGGGGCGATGGCGAGTTTCTTCAGGTCCGCCGGCGTCGCGTAACCGGTCATATAGTTGAAGACCTTGGCCGCGTCGTCGCACAGGTCGCTATCGCAGGTGAAGAGCGACAGGTCGGTATAAATCTTGGCCGTGATCGGGTGGTAGTTGCCGGTTCCGAAGTGCGCATAGGACCTGAGGCCTTCCGCCTCGCGCCGCACCACCAACGACATCTTGGCGTGGGTCTTGAGCTCCATGAAGCCATAGACCACCTGCACGCCAGCCCGCTCCATCAGGCGCGCGAAGCCGATATTGGCTTCCTCGTCAAAGCGGGCCTTCAGCTCCACCATCGCCGTCACCGACTTGCCGGCATCGGCCGCCTCGATGAGCGCCTGCACGATCGGCGAGCCCTTGGAGGTGCGATAGAGCGTCTGCTTGATCGCCACCACATCCGGGTCGCGTGCCGCCTGCTGAATGAAGCGCACCACTACGTCGAAGCTCTCGTACGGATGGTGGACGAGAATGTCCTTCTGACGGATGGCAGCAAAGCAGTCGCCGCCGAAATCGCGGATGCGCTCGGGGAAACGGGCGCGATAGGGCGCGAACTGCAGGTCGGGCCGCTCGTCGATGATGAGTTCCTTGACGTCCACCACGCCGATCATGCCATCGAAGACGAAGACATCGGCCGGGTTGACGTCCAGCTGCTCGCGCACGAATTCGCGCAGCGCCTCCGGCATCATGTTGTCGACCGTCAGCCGCACCACGTTGCCGTGCCGGCGGCGCTTCAGCGCCGTCTCGAAGGTCACGACCAGGTCTTCCGCCTCTTCGTCGATCTCCATCTCGCTGTCGCGGATGATACGGAAGGTGCCCGAGGCCTTGAGTTCGAAACCCGGGAACAGATGGTCGAGGAACATGAGCATCACCTGCTCAAGCCGCACGAACCGCGCGCCCTTGCCCGGCAGGCGCACAAAGCGCGCGAGTTGGCCGGGGATGAAGACCAGCGCTTCCATGTTGAGGCTGCGCACCGGGTTATAGAGCTGCACCGCAAGGCTGAAGCCGCGGTTGGGGATGAAAGGGAACGGGTGCGCCGGATCGACCGCGATGGGGGTCAGGATCGGGAAGATGTCGGCATGGAACTTCTCTTCCAGCCACTTGCGCTCGGTGCGGTCGAGATCGGTGGTATCCACCACTTCCACGCCGGCGGCATTAAGCTCGGGGCTCAGTTCGCGCCAGCAGCGCTGCTGCTCGGCCATCAGGATCGCCACGCGCTCCTGGATACGCTGCAACTGCTGGGCCGGCGTCAGCCCGTCGCCGCTGTCCCCCGGCACGCCGGCAGCCACCTGGGCCTTAAGGCCGGCCACGCGCACCATGTAGAATTCGTCGAGGTTGCTGGAGGAGATGGAGAGAAAACGGACCCGCTCCAGCAGCGGGTGATTGCGGTTGAAGGCCTCTTCCAGCACGCGCTCATTGAACCCCAGCCAGGAAATCTCCCGGTTGATGAAGCGCTCCGGAGAATCAGCCGCAATCATGTTCATCTCAATCCTCTCCCTGGCCGTCTTTGTGGCCATCACGATGACGCTTTTCCGGGCAGCATGGAGGATCAGGCGGATTGTCCTCTGGACCCTCCCGACCAAATGGCGCACAATGTGCGCCCACCATGCCCATGCTCTCCGGTATCGCACCAAGAACGTTTCAATTACATGACAAAGGGGCGAAACAACCAAGAAATGACCGTGTTTTCTGACGAAGGGCGTCCTGCATCCAGCCCCGCAACGCCCAGAGCCGCTGCAAAAAACCCTGCCAGACGTACCCGTACCCTCATGCTGCTGCGCCATGCCAAGTCAGACTGGCAGGACTCAAGGCTGGACGATCATGACCGTCCGCTCGCCACGCGCGGCCTGCTTTCCGCCGGGCAGATGGGATATTACCTGCGTTCCAATCGTATCGCTGCTCCCGATCTTATCCTGTGTTCGACCGCCCGCCGCGCCCGCGACACACTCGCCATCATGCTGGCGGCCTGGGGCGAGCGCGTGCGCACGCGTTTTCTCAAGTCACTTTACCTGTGTGGCGGCGACGGTGTGATGCGGCGTGTGCACGCCGTGCCGGACGGTGTGCAGTCCCTGCTGATCGTCGGCCACAATCCGGACCTGCATGAGTTCGCCTGTGGTGTTGCCAGCACCGGCACGGCCGCGGCACTCGATGCCCTGCGCGACAACTTTGCCACCGGCACCCTTGCCCGGCTGGATGTTGGCGCGGCAAGCTGGCGTGACCTTCAATCGGGCGGCGCCCTTCTCGCCTTCACCCGCCCGCGCGACCTCGAGTGAAGCTCCGGCCCTGATGAAGAAAAAATCCGCACCGGCCGCCCAGCCCGCCGAGATCGAAATGAAATTTGCCCTGGCCGGCGCCAGCGGCGATCAGGTGATTGCTGCGCTGGTGGCCGGGGGAATGGCCGATCCAGCGGGCATCAAGGACCGGCGGCAGCAGGATAGTTATTACGACACCCCCGAGGCCCTGCTCGCCTCCGCCGGTTATGCGCTGCGCGTGCGCCATGTTGCCGATGGCTGGATACAGACCATCAAAAGCGCCGGCATCCGCGACGCGCTGGCGCCGGGCCTCTCCCTGCGCGGAGAGTGGGAGCGGCCCCTCACCACTCCGGCACCGGACCGCGGCGGCCTTGCCGATGCCGGTATCGAAACGCTGCTGCCGGCCGATGCCATCCTGACCATCGCCTTCAGCACCGACATCCGCCGCCGCACCATCCTGGTGCATCCGCGCCCGCTGTCGGTCGTCGAGATCGCCATCGACGAAGGCGAAATAAGGGCCGGAGACCACAGCACCCCCGTCAGTGAACTGGAGCTTGAACTGGTGCGCGGCAGCCTTGCCGACCTGTTCGAGGTCGCTCTCAACCTGCACAAGGCCACGCCGCTGCTGCCCTCGAGCGACAGCAAGGCTGCGCGGGGCTGGCGCCTTGCCCGCCTCGACGGTTTCGAGCCACGGATCGAAGGCGCGCTGGAGGCCGGCGCAACCAAGGCCGACAAGGGGGCTCCTAAACAGGGCCGCCATGGCGAGCCGACCGTTGGAGATGCCGCACGCGCCAGCCTGCGCCGCTGCCTGGCCCACCTTTCCGCCAACATGCCGCGCGCCCTTTCGGGCGATCCCGAAGGCGTGCACCAGTTCCGCGTTGCCATCCGCCGGCTGCGCGCAGCTTTCAGTTTCTTTTCTCCGGTGCTGCCGAAGGAGCGCACAAAAGATTTCCTCACCGGCATCAAGGAGCTTGCCGGTGCCGCCGGGGCTCTGCGCGACTGGGATGTGCTGAGCGGCAATACTCTGCCGGTGCTGGAAGCAGGCGGCCTCCTTGTCCGCGACACGCTACGGCGGGAAGCTGGCAAGCGCCGCGCCGCTGCTTTCACAGCCTTCAGCAAGCTGCTTTCCACCCCGCGGGTCACCCGGTTGCTGCTGGAACTTGCGCTGTGGATCGAGGCTGGAGGATGGAAAAAGGAGCTTTCCGAAAAGCGGGCTGCCCATCTGCGACAGCCGCTCGCCAAATTCGCCAGCAAGCGCCTGAAGCGGCAGAAAGGCGATCTCAAGGCCTTTGCCTCGGCAATGGACTGGGCGGATCTGGAGGCCTGCCACGAGCTTAGAAAAAAGTTCAAGAAATTCAGATATTCGCATGAATTTTATGAACAGTATGAAAAAAGCACGACTGCTTCCGTCAGTCGTAACAAGCAGGTTCAGGAAGTTTTCGGCACCCTCAACGATCTCGCCGTCGCCCGGGAGCACCTTTCGGGACTGAAGCGGGCCGGCGGTATTCCCGCCGCGCTCGCGATGATCGATGCCCGTATCGGCGAAACACAGCAGTCCCTGCCGGAAGCGTGGCGCCGCTTCAGTGGCAAGGAGCCGAAACTCCAGCCGACGCAGACAACAACTGACAAACCTCTGGCGCCCGAAGAGTGACCTGCTAGATCAGGTTTTGCCCGCCATCGATGCGAATGGTCTCGCCGGTCGTAAAGTCGCTTTCCATCAAAAACAGATAGGCTGCCGCCACGTCCCGCGGCGTTGCAATACGTCCTGCGGGCAGTCTCGGCGCCATCTGTGCAAAAAAGCCCGCCTTGGCATCACCAACCAGCTCGTCCCACATCGGGGTATCAACCCACCCCGGAGATACGACATTAACGCGGGCCGGCGCCAGTTCCAGCGCCAGAGCCCTGGCAAAATACCCGAAAGAGCCGGCAATTGCCGCCACGACAGAACCGCCAGGTACGGGAGGCCGGTCCTTGTTGATGCCGGAGGTGAAGGTCATCGAGCCATCAGGCACAAGGGCCCCGGCCGCATGTTTGGCGAGGATAACGGCCCCCATCAACTTGTTCTCCACGAAAGCCTTCACCGCCGCCACATCGGTCTCGCCGATTGGATAATTTGTCGGTGGCGTTCCCGCAGTCGCGACCAGATGATCAAAGCTGCCGATTTGCGCGAAGAGCCGTACGACCTCATCTTCCCGTGTCATGTCAGCGGAGAGGGGGATGACACTGCCTTGCCCTCCCAGCGATTGTTCCGCCACCTTCAGCTTTTCTGCGGAGCGCCCGATGATATAGGTCCGGGCTCCCTTGCTCAGGGCTGCCGCTGCAACGCCGAGCCCCACCCCGGAGCTTCCCCCCACGATTACGACTGTCTTGCCGGCAAGCGAAGACATGGCTTCCTCCGTTAAATTGTTTGAATTGGGTTGAGTGCCGAGGCGCCGAAGGGCGGTCAGCCCCGATAGGCACGCTCAAGATCGGCGATGATGATCTTCTTCATCCGGAACATGGCCTGCATGGCACGGCCGGCCTTCCCCCGGTCGGGATCCGCAATTATTTCAAGCAGGATGGTCGGCGTGATCTGCCAGTAGATGCCGAACTTGTCGGTCAGCCATCCGCAGGGCTGCTCCTTGCCGCCATCGGCAACCAGCGCGTCCCAGTACCGGTCGGTTTCCTCCTGATCGGCCGTTTCGACCAGCAAGGAGAACGCCTCGTTGTATGGCGGATGCGAATGGGCGTTCAGCGCGACAATCGGCTGGCCGGCCAACTCGAACTCGACACGCGACAGTTCGGGGTCTGGCAGATCAATACGGCGCAGGATTCTGGAATCCTTGAAAATCGAGACATAGAACGCGGCCGCCTCTTCGGCCTGGTTTTCAAACCAGAGATGGGGCTGGATTTTCGGCATGATGCTGCCCTCGGTTTTGCTGCTGTGTGAAAGAGAGAGAGCGAGGAGCGGAATTCTGCGAAAGCTCGCAGGACTGTCTGGCGACGAATGCTCACAAAAAATTTTGCATTCCACGCCGACAGTCCCTGCATTTTTTCTTCCAGTTTTCCTCAAACACAGCCGAAAGATTGCCCACATTGCCTATGGACGACAAACTACCTTTGCTGCAGGATTTGTGAGCTTTACTCACAGATTGCCATGAGCCGAAAACTTCCCCCGCTAACCGCTTTGCCGGCATTTGACGCTGCGGCGCGCCATCTGAGCTTCACGAGGGCCGCCACCGAGCTGAACCTGACGCATGGCGCGATCAGCCGCGCCATCCGCAATCTTGAGGACAGGCTCGGGCTGCAGCTCTTCGAGCGGGGAACGCGGTCCATGACGCTGACGCCCGCCGGCGCCGCCTATGCCACCGAGGTAGCAGCGGCGTTGGACCGGATCAGCGCAGCGACCATGATTGCAACCGCGCCGCGAGCCGCCGGGGTGCTCAATGTCAGTACGTCGGACGGGTTCGCAGGCCGCTGGCTGGTCCCCCGCCTGCATCGCTTCCATCGGGCCAATCGCGATATCGATGTGCGGCTCTCCACCTCAGGCGCGCTGGCCGACTTCGTCCGGGATGGCATCGACATCGCTATCCGCTACGGCACCGGCAACTATGACGGGGTGGAGGCAGAGCTTCTTTCTGAAGAAGAGGTGTTCCCGGTCTGCAGCCCCCGACTGCTGCACGGAGAGCATCCTTTGCTGGCGCCGGGCGACCTCAGGTACCACACGCTGATCCACGACAATTTCCGCATCGACTGGACTGCATGGCTAAGCCATGTCGGGCTGGAAGGCATCGACGCCCGCAGCGGCCTGAGCTTCGATTCAGCCACCTACGCCGTTGAAGCCGCTGTCCACGGCGAAGGCGTACTGCTCGGCCGGAGCGCTCTTGTATCGGCAGAGATGGCAGCCGGTCGGCTGATCTGCCCCTTCGATATCAGGATGAAATCCCGCTCGAAATATTATGTTGTCTATCTGGCAAGCGCCCTTCGCCAGAAGAAGGTCAGGGCCTTTCGCGACTGGCTTTTTGCGGAAATGGACGCCGACCGGAAGAAGCCGGCCTGAGGCCCGCTTTTCAGGGAATGATGTCGCCGGTCTTCTCTGCCGGATTGTCCGCAGGGTCTGCCGGCGCCGTATAAAAGTCGCTGTCGCGGTAGTTGCGTAGCAGGAAGCGCGTCACCACACCGATGACGGCGGCAATCGGGACGGCTACGAGCACGCCGGCGAAGCCGAGCAGGCTGCCGCCCGCCAGCAAAGCAAACATCACCCACACGGGGTGCAGACCTACCCTGTCCCCCACCAGTTTGGGCGTCAGGAAGTTGCCCTCGATGGCCTGCCCGAGGAAGAAGACGCCGGCGACGATCGCCACCCGCATCAGATCGTCGAACTGGCCGAACGCCACCGCCATGCTGAGGCCGAAGCCGATAAAGGCCCCGACATAGGGGATGAAGGAAAGAAAGCCCGCCAGCAGGCCGATCACCAGTCCGTAACTGAGCCCGGCGAGGCTGAGGCCGATGCCGTAATAGGCGGCCTGAATGAGGCACACCATCGCCTGGCCACGCACGAAGCCGGCAAGCGTGGTGTCGATCTTGCGGCATTCTTCGCGCAGTGTCGGCGCAAACCGCACCGGCAGCAGACCGTCGACCGCAGCAATCAGCCGGTCCCAGTCACGCAGCAGGTAAAAGGCGACCACCGGCGTCAGCACCGCCAGCGAGACAAGGTTGATAAGGGCCGCGCCGCCGCCAAGAAGTTTGCCGGCAAGGTCTGCGCCAATTCCGGCCACGGTGCTGCCGGCCTTGCCCACCGCGTCCGCCAGCGGATGGGCGCTGTCGGACGGAGCCAGCATCCTGATCTGGTAGATATAGGGAGCGGCCAGATCGCGCAGCCGCTCAATATAGCCCGGCAAGGCCGATACCAGCCCGGCAATCTGCTCTTCCAGCATCGGCAGCAGCAAGAAGAGCAGCCCGACGCACAGGGCGAAGAACAGAAGCACGATGCCAAAGGCCGCAAGCCCGCGCGGCACGCCGCGCGTCTCGATCTTGTCCGTTACCGGATCGAGAAAATAGGCGATTGCCATGCCGGCCAGGAACGGGCCCAGCACGCCGTTGAACAGCCACAGGAACAGCACCATAAGAACGACCACGACGATCCAGAACAGGACATGTCGGTCGAGGGGCATCGCTCTTGGCTGCGTCATTGCGTTCCTTTGCTACGAGTGTCGTACGGGGGCTGCGGTACTGGCGCCTCAGGCGCCGGTGCGGACCAGATGCAGGCCGGGGGTCAGCGGGCCGATGACGGGAGCGATACCGCCCGCAGCCGGCGTCCCGCTGTCATCGGTAATGCTGTAGCCGTTCTGCGCCAGCGCCTGCTGCAGTTGCGGGACGCCGCCGGTGTAGCGCACGCGGAACTGCACCTCATGCACGGTCAGCGATGTCACATCGATCCCTTGCACGAAGGGCAGGCCCGTCAGCAGCTTGCGCGCGGAAATCCAGTCCTGCAGCGAGCCGACCGGCAGCGTGAGATCAAGCGTGTCGGCATGCGCGCCGCCGGAGAAAGCGAGGCGTTTCCAGCTGTCTGCCACGGCATTGACGACCACGCCCTCGGCAAGCGCAAACCGGTCAGCAGCGGTCGCACCCTCCACGCCCGGCGGCACGCTCACGATATCGATGCCGCTGTCATTGAAGCCGGAGAGCCGGTGCAGGCGCAGCGTCAGCGCGCTGGTGGCGGTGACCGGATCGGGAGAGCCGGCCACCAGTTCGGCCACCACGGCCTCCTGCACATGATAACGGTCCAGCATCTGGCCGATCGCCTGCTGGTCGCCTTCGGCCGCCTGCTGGCCGCTGATGGTCGTCACGTCGCTAAGGTCGCCGTAGGGTACGGAAAGCGTGACGAGCGGGCTCTTGGGCGGCGTTGCCTGCCAGCTGTCGAACCAGGGATTTGCGCCTTCCCACAGGATGGGGCGGCTGCCGTCATTGTAAACCGGCAGCACCAGAAGGCCCGGCGCCTGCTTGTCGATATAGGGCACGCCCGCCCGCGTCAGCAGCGCGCCGACACCGGCCGGATCGAATCGGAACGTATAGGTACCGAGATAACGCACGGTGGAAGTGCGCTCGTTCTGTACCTCGAAATTACGGATGAGGTTGGTGAGCTCGTCATCACTCACCGGCGGCACGCGCACACGGTCTTCCGGCAGCACAAGCCGCTCGATCAGGCGCTGGAAGGCGTCGCGCTCGCCCTGCGCGCGGGCAATGTCGCGCGCCTTGGCGGCGTTGTCTGAGGTGGCGTCGACGGCAACATCATGCACGGCAAACAGCTCGGCCCCCGGCCGCTGCACCTCGCGCGTCGCTGCCGGGCCCAGCCCCTGGGCACGGGCCTCGGTGGCAAGACCGGGCAAGGCAACCATAGCCGCCAGCGCCAGCCCGGCCAGAAGGCCGGCGCGCGCGCGCTTTCCGGCACTCCGGACGGGCGCAAAAGCAGGGACAATCCCGGCGATGCTTGTCATGCTTGCCACAGCTACTTGCCTTTCTTGTTCCGACGCTGCCCGGAAGGCTGCTCGCCTTGTTGTTTCCGGATCGCGCCCCGACTATAACGGCCCCGATCCGTTCCGGCAGCCGCTTGTTTGACGGCGGCTTTCGTTTTTCACCCGCCGGGTCCAGTACCCGGCGATGATCGACCCTTTGTGACACTACGCCTCACCTTCACATAAGGATGCGCGTCTTGACCGATAAGCCCTCCTCCGCCCCCGCCGGCACCACCTACCGCGACGCCGGCGTCGACATTGACGCGGGCGACGCGCTGGTCGAGGCGATCAAGCCGCTGGCCGCTTCCACGCGCCGCCCCGGCATGTTTGGCGGGCTTGGCGGCTTCGGCGCCGTGTTCGATCCCAAGGCCGCCGGCTACAAGGATCCGCTGCTGGTCTCCTCCACCGATGGCGTCGGCACCAAGCTCAAGGTCGCCATCGAGGCCGACAAGCATGACACGGTCGGCATCGACCTCGTCGCCATGTGCGTGAATGATCTTGTCGTGCAGGGCGCCGAGCCGCTGTTCTTCCTCGACTATTTCGCTACCGGCAAGCTGGCGGTCGAAACCGCCCGTCAGGTCATCGCCGGCATCGCCGAAGGTTGCCGCATCTCCGGCTCCGCCCTCGTCGGCGGTGAGACGGCCGAGATGCCGGGCATGTATGAAGATGGCCATTACGACCTCGCCGGCTTCTCCGTCGGTGCTGTCGAGCGCGATGAGATCATCGACGGCTCGCTGGTCAAGGAAGGCGACGTGCTGCTCGGCCTCGAGAGTGATGGCGTGCACTCCAACGGCTATTCTCTGGTGCGCCACCTCGTGAAGAAGAGCGGCCTCACCTATGCCGATCCGGCCCCCTTCGCTCCGGGCAAGAGCCTTGGCGAAGCGCTGATGACGCCGACCCGTATTTATGTGAAGCCGCTTCTGGCCGCCATCAAGGCAGGCGGCGTGCATGCCATGGCCCACATCACCGGCGGCGGCCTGCCCGACAACCTGCCGCGCGTGCTGCCGGAAGGCCACGGCGCCGACCTCGACGCCGCGAGCTGGGATCTGAACCCGGTCTTCCGCTGGCTGAAGGGCGTGGGCAATGTGGCCGACGCAGAACTGGCGCGCACCTTCAACTGCGGCATCGGCATGATCGTCGTCGTGGCGCCGGAACGCGCCGAGGCCCTCTCCGCCCTGCTGGCGGCCGAAGGCGAGCGTGTGCGCCGCATCGGTACCATCGTGCGCCGGGCCGAAGGCGGCGTGAAGCTGACCGGTACGGAAAAGGCCTGGGCGTGAGCGGCAGCAAGCTGAAGCTTGCCGTTCTCATCTCCGGGCGCGGCAGCAACCTCCAGGCTCTCATCGACGCCGCTGCCGATCCGGCCTTCCCGGCCGAGATCGCGCTGGTGCTCTCCAATGTCGAGGGCGCCTACGGGCTTGAGCGGGCGCGCCTGGCCGGTATCCCCACCGCCACCATCCCCCACAAGGGCATGGGTGGCGGCGAGGCCGGACGCCGGGCGCACGAAGCACTGATCGATGCACGCCTGCGGGAAGCCGGGGCGGAGCTGATCTGCCTTGCCGGCTATATGCGCCTGCTGACGCCCTTCCTGGTGGATGGCTGGCACGACCGAATGATCAACATTCACCCGGCCCTGCTGCCGAGCTACAAGGGCCTCCACACCCATGAGCGGGCACTGGAAGACGGCGTGCGCCTGCATGGCTGCACGGTGCATTACGTGCGCACCGAAATGGATGCCGGCCCCATCATCGTCCAGGCCGCCGTGCCGGTACTGTCGGGCGATACGCCGGACAGCCTCGCCGCCCGCGTGCTGACTGCCGAACACAAGGCCTATCCGCTTGCCGTTCGCCTGATCGCCGACGGGCGTACCCGGGTGGAGGGCATGGTGGTGCATATCGAACAGCGCCCGGGCGATGAGGCCGGGCTCTTGATGAGCCCCTCGCCCTGAGAGCCCTGGCCACTGGCGCTTATTGAAAATTACCCGGTAACACCGTACGGTTTTGGTCTCGCAAGATTTATGGAGCCGCAAGAGCTCCGCATCAGGGGAAGCGCAAGATGGCCAGTTCCGGTAACCGTAGCGTCGATTTCGATCAGATGACCCGCGACCGCCTGGCGGGCTGGCATAGCTTCACCAACATTTCCAAGGTGGTGGTCGGCCTCATCATCGTCGCTCTGCTCGGCATGTGGGCCTTCCTGGTCTGAAAGCCGGACTCTTTGAGCTGAAATAAAAAACGGCCCCGGAAATCCGGGGCCGTTTTCTTTTGTGCGGAAGCTTCAGTTGAAGCTTAGCCGACGATCTCGGTGCCGGCGAAGAAGTAGGAAACTTCGATCGCGGCGTTCTCGAGGCTGTCGGAGCCATGCACGGAGTTGGCTTCGATGGATTCGGCGAAATCCTTGCGGATGGTGCCGTCAGCAGCGTTGGCCGGGTTGGTGGCGCCCATGATCTCACGGTTGCGCAGCACGGCATTCTCGCCTTCCAGAACCTGCAGCACCACCGGGCCGGAGATCATGAAGGACACGAGCTCGCCGAAGAAGGGGCGCTCACGGTGCACGGCGTAGAACTGCTCGGCCTCGGCCTTGCTCAGCTGCACGCGCTTCTGGGCGACGATGCGCAGGCCGGCATCTTCGAAACGGGCGTTGATCTTGCCGGTCAGGTTACGACGGGTAGCATCCGGCTTGATGATCGAGAGGGTACGTTCGACGGCCATTACTTTGGGCTCCTTGGAGCAGATGTCTCTGCCTGGTGGGAATTCGCTGGCTTTCGTCCGCGAGGCTTCTCCCACGCAAGGATCAGGGCAGATGCCCGGGCGCGGGGTCTTCGCGAGACAAAAATCCGGCCATGCAGGCAGGAGACGGAATGTCTGCTGCCCGGCAACCGGCCGGGAACGGCGGCCTTATACGCCGCGCACGCCCGCACTGCAACAAAATGCGAGCAAATTTAAGGAAAAAGATGTGTCCCGGCGCCCGCGGGCGCCCGGCTCACGAAAGCTGCGGCTTGAAGCCGGCGTAGTCCAGCTCCAGCGACCAGAAGCGCTCGAGACGGCGCATCAGCTCGTTGCACTGGTCCAGTTCCTTTTCCGACGGAGCGGAGGAGCCCAGCTGGCCGATATGGCGCTCGAACAGCACACGCACCCGGCCGCGCAGTTCCAGCCCCTTTTCCGACAGGCGCACCCGCACGGAGCGGCGGTCATGGGCGCTGCGCTCCTGCGTGATATAGCCGTTCTCGACCATCTTCTTCACGTTGTAGGAGACGTTGGAGCCGAGGTAGTAGCCGCGTGCGGTCAATTCGCCCACTGTCAGCTCGTCCTCACCGATATTATAGAGGATGAGAGCCTGAACGTTGTTGATGTCCTGGATATTGAAGCGATCAAGCTCCGACTTCAAAACATCAAGGAAATGCCGGTGCAGGCGTTCGATCAGTACGATGGTTTCATAATACGCGTTCTGCACGACGCTCTCCGCCCTGGATCGAGGCAACGCAACCCTTCCACCCGAACCCTTTGCAGGGGAAGTTAACGATTGCTGCCTTACTCTAGTAATTTAACTATTCCGGACGAACAATAGTAAAGACTTATCCGGGAACACATTCTGTAACTCTGGATGGCGATACCGGTCCATTTCCGGTCGCCTGAGAGGCCCCCAAAGAGGTTTTTGATGCCGAGCTATCCCCTCACCCGTCCGCGCCGCCTGCGTACCCATGGCTGGATCCGTTCCATGGTGGCCGAGAATGTGCTCACCCCCGCCGATTTCATCTGGCCGGTCTTCGTGATCGAGGGAGAGGGCAAGCGCGAGGCGGTGGCTTCCATGCCGGGGGTCGACCGGCTCTCGATCGATCTTCTGGTCGAGGCGGCACGCGAAGCTGCCTCGCTCGGCATCCCTGCCCTCGCCCTCTTCCCGGTTGTAACCGCCGAGTTCAAGAGCGAGGACGGACGCGAGGCCTGGCGAGCGGACAATCTGATGCACCGGGCCATCGCAGCGGTCAAAAAGGCCGTGCCGGATATCGGGCTCGTGTGCGACGTGGCACTCGACCCCTATACCACCCACGGCCATGACGGGCTGATGGAAGGCGACGAGATCGTCAACGACGCCAGTGTCGATGCGCTGGTGAAGATGGCCCTGGCCCAGGCCCGTGCCGGCGCCGACGTCATTGCGCCGTCTGACATGATGGACGGCCGCATCGCCGCCATCCGCACCGCGCTGGAGCAGGAGCGCTTCTTCAACACCAAAATCATGGCCTATTCGGCCAAATACGCTTCTGCCTTTTATGGCCCTTTCCGCGACGCGCTTGGCAACAAGAGCGCGCTCAAGGGTGACAAGCGCACCTACCAGATGGATCCGGCCAACAGCGACGAGGCCATCCGCGAGGTTGAACTCGACCTTGAGGAAGGGGCCGACATGGTGATGGTGAAGCCTGGCCTGCCCTATCTCGATATCGTGCGCCGGGTGAAGGACAGTTTCGGCGTGCCCACCTTCGCCTATCACGTCTCCGGCGAGTACGCGATGGTCAAGGCCGCCGGCCAGCTTGGCTGGCTCGATGCCGATCGGGCGATGGCCGAATGCCTCATGGCCTTCAAGCGCGCCGGGGCGGACGGCATCCTCACCTATGCCGCCATGGATCTGGCCCGCAAGATCGCCGGGCGCTGAAAAGCTTGGCTCAGTAACCGAGGAAGCCCAGAAAAGCGATTGCGGCGCGGTCATGCCAGGGCGCGCCGCCCGCTTTGCGCCTGCCCCGGTCATGGAAGCCGACATGGCCGCCCGAGCACGGCAGCAGCGCTGCCAGAGCGGGGGCAGACTTCCAGTCATAGGCAAGGTAGGGCGCAGCCGGGATCCAGGGATCGTCCTGCGCGTGGATGAGAAGGGTCGGCCTTCGGATGGCATTCAGCCGCCCCAGCGCACTTGTCCGGCGATAATAGTCTTCAGCCCCGCGATATCCGCCGATGGGCGCCACCACCTTTTCATCATAATCGACCGTTGTGCGCACATCTGACAGCAGCGCCTCCGGCACCGGCTCGGCCAGAATGCGCACGCCGCGCTTCATCTCCGCCAGCAGCCAGTTGTGATAAATCCGGTTGCGGCGCTTCAGGAACGTCTTGCTCGTCGCCAGCATATCGATGGGCGCGGAGACGCTGACGGCGCCGATCACCCGGCTGTCATCGCCAAGGTCGCCCATCATGTTGAGCAGGATGTTGGCGCCCAGCGAATAGCCTACCCAGAAGGTGCCGCGCGGGGCGAGCCCTGCTGCGGCGATGGCCGACAGCGCCTCAGCCAGATCCTCGCTGCGCCCGGCATGGTAGATGCTACGGCACCAAGGCGCCGTGCTGCCGGCCCCGCGCATGTTGAGCGTCAGCACCGGATATCCCGCCGCCAGCATCGCCCGCGCGGTCGAACGGCTGTTGATGCCGGTCTCGCTGCCCGTCAGTCCATGCACGATCACCACCAGCGGACGGGCTGCGGTGCGGGCGCGCTCATAAAGCGTCCCCGATAGCCGGTCGCCATCGGCAAGGGTCAGCTGCCAAGCCTCGCCCGACCAGTCCGCTACCGATGCCTCGGCGCGTGTCAGCCAGTTGCGCAAGGTTTGCAGGTCACCGCCGATCCAGGGCAGTCCGGTACTGAGGGGGGCGAATTCGAACGGGAGCGTCATCAGGCAGCAAATTAGGACGCGGGCTTACAACGGCAACAGGAGCAACAGAAGGCCTGCAGCAGAGACCGGAAATCGCCCGGCTGAAGCTTCCAAACCGACTCATCGGCCTTTCGCGCATTGTCAGCGGCTTAAGCACCCCGTCTTGTGGTTATAGGGGCCTCCGAAGGGCACATATAGCCCCTCAAACCGTCAAAAAAGGCGAGATTGTGGTAAATAGATTGCCGGTTGCGTCAATTCGCCCCATAGTGCCAGCGTGATACCAGACTCTGGAAAAACCGGAGCGCACACATCAAAGAACTGGGAGAAAATGTCTATGACTGCTGGGCTCTCGGACAACTATTCCGGGCGGCGGAGCGCCGGAATGACCGCGGGTGAGCGCAAGGTCATCCTTGCCTCTTCCCTTGGCACCGTTTTCGAATGGTACGACTTCTACCTCTACGGATCGCTGGCTGGCCAGATCGCCAAACAGTTCTTCTCCGGCGTAAACCCCACCGCCGCCTTCATCTTCACCCTCATGGCTTTTGCCGCCGGCTTCATCGTGCGCCCCTTCGGCGCCCTGATCTTCGGCCGCCTGGGTGACCTTGTCGGTCGCAAATACACCTTCCTCGTCACCATCCTCATCATGGGCCTGTCGACGTTCCTCGTCGGTATCCTGCCCACCTATGCCGCCATCGGCTTCGCAGCGCCGGTCATCCTCGTCATCCTGCGCCTGCTGCAGGGTCTGGCGCTGGGTGGTGAATATGGCGGTGCGGCGACCTACGTCGCCGAGCACGCCCCGCACGGCAAGCGCGGCAACTTCACCTCCTACATCCAGATTACGGCGACCTTCGGCCTCTTCATGTCGCTGATCGTCATCCTGCTGTGCCGCAGCCTCATGTCGACGGAAACCTTCGACGCCTGGGGCTGGCGCGTGCCGTTCCTGATCTCGTTCCTGCTGCTGCTGATCTCCGTGTGGATCCGCCTCAAGCTGAACGAATCCCCGATGTTCCAGAAGATGAAGGAAGAAGGCACGCACTCGAAGTCGCCGCTGAAGGACAGCTTCGCCAACTGGTCCAACCTCAAGATCGTTATCCTCGCCCTGCTCGGCGCCGTCGCCGGCCAGGCCGTGGTCTGGTACACAGGCCAGTTCTACGCCCTGTTCTTCCTGACCAAGATCGTGTCGATCGACGGAACAACGGCCAACATCATGATCGCCATAGCCCTGGCGATCGCGACACCGTTCTTCGTCGTCTTCGGCACCCTCTCCGACCGTATCGGCCGCAAGCCGGTGATCATGCTGGGCCTTGCGCTTGCCGTGCTCACCTACTTCCCGATCTTCAAGGGCATCACCCATTTCGGCAACCCGGCCCTTGAGGCCGCTGCCGAAAGCTCGCCGGTCGTCGTTGTCGCCGATCCGGGTGAGTGCTCGTTCCAGTTCAACCCGACAGCAACCGCTTCCTTCACCAGCTCGTGCGACATTGCCAAGGCGGCTCTTGCCGGCCGCGGCGTGCCCTACAGCAACGAGGCGGCTCCGGCCGGCACCGTGGCGCAGATCAAGGTCGGCTCCACGGTTATCGATGCCTACAACGGCTCGGATGCTGACGCTGCCGCCAAGAAGGGGGCTTTCGGCACCGGTGTTGCTGAAGCGCTGAAGACGGCGGGGTATCCGGCCAAGGCCGACCCGGCCCAGGTCAACTACTTCATGGTCACCGTGCTGCTCACCATCCTCGTTCTCTATGTGACGATGGTGTACGGCCCGATTGCAGCCATGCTGGTCGAAATGTTCCCGACCCGCATCCGCTACAGCTCCATGTCGCTGCCGTACCATATCGGCAACGGCTGGTTCGGCGGCCTGCTGCCCACCACCTCCTTCGCCATCGTGGCGACCACCGGCAATATCTATTCCGGCCTGTGGTACCCGGTCGCGATTGCAGCGATGAGCCTGGTGATCGGCATCCTGTTCCTGCGGGAAACCAAGGACACCGACATCACCAAGTAAGCGGCCTTGCCTCCGCCGCCAGCGGGGGCAAGTTCACCCTGACTGCAACCACCTGAAAGCCTGCCCGCCAAAACGGGCAGGCTTTTTTCTTTCGCCTTCCGGTGAGATGCCCCTGCGGCACCCATGCCGCACCTGCGCTCACAGGCTTCCGCCCTGCACGGCCAGCAGAGCGCACCCCTGTTTTTTGCATGGAAGGATCAAGGGGATAGCGGCGCTACTATCGGTTTCCGGCCTTCTTTGCATGTGCAGCATTGTCTGCTGTTCGTGGAACGGCGGCCGGTTTTCCAGTTGCGGAGCCTACCGGACCCATGCGCTTGCCCCTTCTCGCCCTTGCCGTCGCCTCCTTCGGGATTGGAACGACGGAATTCGTCATCATGGGGCTGCTGCCGGATGTGGCGCAGGATCTGGGTGTCAGCATCCCGCGCGCTGGCCTGCTGGTTTCCGGTTATGCCCTTGGCGTCACCATCGGCGCGCCGATCCTGGCGATGGCGACCGCTCGCCTGCACCGGCGCACCGCTCTTTTGATGCTCATCGGCATCTTCATTCTCGGTAACCTGCTCTGCGCCATTGCGCCCACCTACTGGTCACTGATGGCCGCCCGCATCGTGACGGCCTTCTGCCACGGCGCCTTCTTCGGCATCGGCTCGGTGGTGGCTGCGGAGATCGTGCCGCCGAACCAGCGTGCCCAGGCCATCGCCATGATGTTCGCCGGCCTTACCCTCGCCAATGTACTGGGCGTGCCCTTCGGCACCGCGCTCGGTCAGGCGCTCGGCTGGCGCTCCACCTTCTGGGTGGTGACCGGCATCGGCGTTGCCGCGGCGCTCGCGCTGGTCAAGTTCCTGCCGCGCGGCATGCAAGGCTCAGGCGGCGGCCTGCTCAGCGAAGTGCGCGTGCTGCGGCGGCCGCAGGTGCTGCTGGCCATGCTGATCAGCGTGCTTGCCTCCGCCAGCCTGTTTGCCGTCTTCACCTATATCGCGCCGATCCTGCAGCAGGTCACCGGCGTCAGCCCGCATGGCGTCACCTACATCCTGCTGGTGTTCGGCCTTGGCCTTACCTTCGGCAACTTTGCCGGCGGCTGGCTGGCCGACAAGCGCCTGATGCCGACACTGATCGGCATCTTCATCCTGCTGGCACTGGTGCTGGCGGCCTTTACCGAAGCCGCCCACAATGTGGTGCCGGCCGTCATCGCCATCTTCATCTGGGGCATCCTGGCCTTCGCCCTCGTCTCCCCGCTGCAAATTCGCGTGGTGAACGAGGCGGTCGGCGCTCCCAACATTGCCTCTACCCTCAATCAGGGTGCCTTCAATCTCGGCAATGCCAGCGGCGCCTGGATCGGCGGCCTCGCCATCGATGGCGGGCTTTCCTATGGCGGCATCCCCTGGATCGGCGCGGCACTGGCACTCGTGGCTCTTGCCTTCACCGTCTATTCCTGGGCTCTCGACCGCCGCGAGGCCCTGCCGGAAGCCGCTGCCGGCGCCTGAGTGCCGACAGCAAAACGGACAAACAAAAAGAGCGCCCGGCAAGGCGCTCTTTTTCATTTCCCCTGCTCCGCTCTCTTCAGGCGCAGCGGTCGTAACGGCCGCGGAAATAAAGCAGCGGCTTGCCCTGCCGGGTCGGTCGCACTTCCCTGACCTCACCCACGATGATCTGGTGATCGCCGCCCTCATGCACCGCATGCAGCTCGCACTCCATCGAGGCAAGACAGCCGTCGAAAAGCGGCATGCCGGTCACCGGACCCGGATACCAGTCGAACCCCTGCCAGCGATCATCCACCGGCGCGGCAAAGCGGGCAGAGACACTCTGCTGGTCTTCCGCCAGCACATTGATGGCAAACCTGCCAGCGGCGTCGAAGGCAGCAAGGCTGGTGGCATTGCGGTCGAGACAGAACAGCACCAGCGGCGGATCGAGCGACACCGAGGTGAAGGAATTGACGGTGACCCCGACCGGCTCACCCTGGTCACCAAGCGTGGTAATCACGGCGATACCGGTGGCATAGCACCCCATCGTCGCGCGAAATTCCATCGGATCGATCTTCATCTTTGCCTTGTGCCACAGTTACCGGTGCCGCGCCCTCGTGCGAACCATTCTCCGCCGGCCCCGTGAGCGCTACCGCACCTTGCCGGTCAGGGCAAGGGAAAGCGCCACACTTGCGGGCAGGGCAGCGATGCATGCCCGGCGATGCGAGCACCGGCTCCGGATGCGTTGCCGACGCACCGTCCTATCCCGATGGCCAAATATCGTGCAAGCGCTTGGCTTTACTTCTTTTCATACATCATGAACACTATGGCACTGCACCAGTTCCTCCAGGGGGGCTGGCGTGACTGGCACAGCGGGGATCGCAGCGGCATGTTCGCCATCATCGGCGTAGTCACCACCATCGTCACCGTGTTCGGTGGATTTGTCTGGGGTCATGGCCGCATGGGCATGCTCTGGGTGCCCCCCGAATATTTCAGCATCTTTGGCATGGGTGCCGGCGTCTTCTTCTTCTCAAACCCCAAATCCGTCGCGATGGGGGCGATGAAGGCTATCGGCAAGGTGTTCAAGGGCGCGAGTTATCACAAGGCGCAGTACCTTGAGCTGCTGACGATGATGTACCAGGTCTTCAAGGTGGCGAAGACCAAGGGTCTGCTGGCGCTGGAAGCCCATATCGAAAAGCCTGAGGAAAGCTCGATTTTCCAGGCCTTTCCGAACTTCCACAAGAACCACCACGCCGTCGCTTTCTTCTGCGACTATCTTCGCCTCATGTCGCTCGGCACGGAAACGCCGCATGAGCTCGAGGCGATCATGGATCAGGAGCTGGAGACGGAGCACAAGGAACACCACGCCCTCTCCCACGCTCTTCAGCACACGGCAGACAGTCTTCCCGCCATCGGTATCGTCGTTGCCGTTATGGGCGTTATCAAGACCATGGGCTCGATTACCGAACCGCCGGAAGTGCTCGGCGAACTCATCGGCGGTGCGCTTGTGGGTACCTTCTCCGGCGTGTTCGCCGGTTACGGTTTCCTCGGCCCCATCGCCAACAATCTGGGCCAGATCTACGATTCAGACGGCAAGTACTTCCAGTGCATGAAGGCCGGCCTTATCGCCCATGTGTCGGGTTACGCCCCGGCCATTTCGGTCGAATTTGCCCGCAAGACGCTGGAAGGCCACAACCGTCCGAGCTTCCAGGAACTGGAAGAAGCCACGCAGAACCTGCCGGCAGCAAGCTAAGAGGAACGGACCGGCATCATGGCATCCGATCTGCACGAAGAGGTCACACCGATCATCATCACCAAGAAGCGCGTCGTCGGCGGCGCGCATGGTGGTGCGTGGAAAGTGGCCTATGCGGACTTCGTGACGGCCATGATGGCGTTCTTCCTGCTGTTGTGGCTGCTGAATGCCACCACCAACGAGCAGCGCGCCGGCATTGCCTCCTATTTCTCCCCGGCCTCGGCCTCGCTGGAGCGCTCCGGCGCCGGCGCCCCGGCATCGGGCCTCGACATCACCTCCCCCGGCAGCCTGACCGGCACCGGCTCCCCCACCGTCGTCAGCGTGCCGCTGCCCAATCCGAACTCCGAGCCGACCTCCGAAAACTTTGAAGGGTCGACCGGCAAGGGCCTGCCCGGCAAGGCGCCGATCAATGACGAGACGCTGGCCAAGGCGCTGGCGATCAAGGAAAAGACCCGGTTCGAGGAAGCCAAGAAGCGCCTGCAGGCCGTGATCGCTGCCGATCCTGCCCTTGCCGGCTTTACTGACAATCTGCTGATCGACGAGACGCCGGAGGGGCTGCGCATCCAGATTCTGGACCGCGACGGCCGCTCGATGTTCCCGTCCGGCGGCGATGCCCCCTATGACCAGACGGTGGAGATGCTGCGGCTGATCACCGGTATCGTCAAAGACCTGCCCAATCCCATCGAGATCCGCGGGCATACCGATAGCGAGCCCTATGTCGCGCCCGATGGCAGCGGCAACTGGGAGCTTTCGGCCCGCCGCGCCAATGCGGTGCGCCGGGTGATGATGCAGAGCGGCCTTGCCGAGGCCCGCATCGCCGAGGTTGCCGGCATGGCCGACACCGACCCGCTGGACAAGGACAACCTGCTCTCGCCCATCAACCGGCGCGTCTCGCTCATCCTGCGGACGCAGAACCCGAATGCGCCGACTACCGCCGACCAGGGCACAGCCCCGGCCGGCGATATGGCGCCCGCGGCGACTCCCGAAGCCGCTCCAGCGCCCGCAACCGCGCCCTGACGGGCGGGTAAAATCCGCTGAAACCGGGCTCAGTGCGACCTGTGCACCGGCATGAAGACAGCGTTATGTTTCTTTCTCGCAGCTGCGGCAGAATTCCTTGCATTGGGGCCAGTATCGCCGTGACAGCCACACGGCGGCTCGTCCATAGTGAATTCCGTAAATAATCAGTAGCCGGAATACCGGCGCTCTTGCAGGGACCCTTCACACGTGAAAGACACGCTGGCCGCCTCCTTCGGGAGATTGCTGGAGGGGTATGATCAAGGCCCCTTCTTCGATGAATTGTTTGGAAGCCAGGGCCAGTTGGCGCCGCACGCCGAAGCGATCAGGCAACGTTTCAATGCCATCGGCTTCGACGAACTGCGCGGACGCGCCTCGGACGCCGAACGCGAGCTCTACAATCTCGGCATCACCTTCATCGTCTACTCGGAAGCCGAGGCAGTAGACCGTATCCTTCCCTTTGACGTGATCCCCCGCGTCATCTCCAAGCCCGAATGGGCGCAGCTGGAGGCCGGGGTGCAGCAGCGCGTTGCCGCGCTCAATCTGTTCCTGCACGACATCTATCACGACCAGAAGATCCTGAAGGACGGTATCGTCCCTGCCGATCTCGTGCTGGGCAACGTCAATTACCGCGAGCAGATGCGCGGCGTGGACGTGCCCTTCGGCACCTATGTGCATATCTGCGGCATCGACCTTGTGCGCGATGAGCACGGCACCTTCCGTGTGCTGGAAGACAATGCCCGTATCCCCTCCGGCGTCTCCTATGTGGTGGAAAATCGCCACATGATGATGCGCGCCTTCCCGGACATGATGAACGATATCGGCATCCGTCCGGTCGAGGATTACGGCGTGCGCCTGCTGGACGCCATGATGAAGGTGGCACCGGCCGGGGTGGATGATCCGCAGGTGGTGCTGCTGTCGCCCGGCTCCTACAATTCGGCCTATTTTGAGCACATCTTCCTTGCCCGCGAGATGGGTGTGCCGCTGGTCGAAGGCAGCGACCTCGTGGTGGAGAATGACCGCGTCTACATGAAGACGACGGACGGGCTTGCCCCGGTGCATTCCATCTATCGCCGCATCGACGATGCCTTCCTCGATCCGCTGGCTTTCAACCCCAACTCCATGCTGGGCGTGCCCGGCATCATGGATGCCTACCGCAAGGGCAATGTCACCCTCGCCAACGCCATCGGCACCGGCGTGGCAGATGACAAGGCGATCTATGCCTACATGCCGCGGGTCATCAAATATTACCTCGACCAGGATGCCATCATCCCCAATGTCGACACCCGCATCTGCCGCGAAAAGGATGGGCTGCAATATACGCTCGACCATCTGCATGAGCTGGTGGTGAAGCCGGTGGGCGAAGCCGGCGGTTATGGCATCACCATCGGCCCCCGGGCCAGCAAGGAAGAGCTCCAGCAGGCGCGCGAAAAACTGCTCGCCGATCCCGCCAACTATATCAGCCAGCCGATGATCGGCCTGTCCGTCTGCCCGACGCTGACCGAAAGCGGCGTCGAGCCCAGGCATGTCGATCTGCGTCCCTTTGCGATCACCGGCGACAGCACCTGGGTGCTGCCGGGCGGCCTGACGCGCGTGGCGCTACGGCGCGGAACCCTGATCGTCAACTCCTCGCAAGGGGGTGGCTCCAAGGATACGTGGGTGCTGGAATGAGCAATCTTCTGCTGGCGCGATACGCCGAATATATCTTCTGGCTCGCCCGCTACATGGAGCGTGCCGAAAATCTCGCCCGTATCCTCGATGTCAACGAGACCTTCTCGCGTGACAGCCGCGGCATGCGCAACTGGCACTCCATCGTGCATCTGTGCAATGACGGCGAGCGGTTCCAGGCGCGTTACGGCGAGGTCACCGGCGACAAGGTGATCTTCTTCTACGCGCTCGACCGCGACAATTCGGGCTCCATCTTCAACTGCGTGAAATACGCACGCGAGAACGCCCGCACCCTGCGCCCGCTCATCTCCACCGAGATGTGGTCGCAGATCAATGTCGTCTATAACTGGCTCAAGGACCTCAGGCCGGAAGATGTGAGCCAGCACCGGCTCTCCCGCTTCTGCGACAAGGTCAAGCAGGCCTGCCAGACCCATGCCGGCATTACCGAGGGCACTTTCTACCGCGACCAGGGCTGGTACTTCTACCAGATGGGCAAGCAGATCGAGCGGGCGGACCAGATGACCCGCCTCATCGACATCAAATATCACCTGCTGCTGCCCAGCGTGGATGATGTCGGCTCCGCGCTCGATACCAGCCAGTGGAGTGCCCTGCTACGCTCGGCTGCCGGGTATCACGCCTTCCGCCGCGTGCATCCGCGCGGCATGAACCCCAAGGCGGTGGCCGGCTTCATGCTGTTCTCCAGCCGCTTCCCGCGCTCGGTCTCGGTGTGCCTGCACGAGATCCAGAGTTTGCTCGCGGGCCTGCGCACCAGTTTCAACCTGCGCGGCGGCATCCATGCCAGTGAAACGACGGACGAGATCAATGCTGCCGTCGAAGCCCATACCATTGACCGGGTTGTCGCCGGGGGTCTTCACGAATATCTAGATTGGGTGCAATGTCGTTTGATCGACCTCACAAACGCCCTCGGCGCTGACTTTTTCGGCGCGGAGACCGCGTAAGGAGAGCAGAAGAAGGCAGCCGGTTCCCGAACATGTCAGTTATCAAACCTGCTCATGGGAGCCTGCTGCAATTTTTCCGGTCAGGCCCGCTGCCCTGCCCCTACCTGCCCGGCCGGGTCGAGCGCAAGCTCTTTACCCGGCTGAGCGGGCGGGATACCGCGGAGACCAACAGCCAGCTCTCGCGGGCCGGCTTCCGCCGCAGCCACGACATTCTCTACCGGCCGGTGTGTGAAGGCTGCACGGCCTGCCTGCCGGTGCGCATTCCGGCGCATGAGTTCGCTCCCACGCGCACCATGAAGCGCACCATGAAGCGCAACGCCGACCTTACGCCCGGCGTCGAGAACGCCATCGCCACGGCAGAGCATTACCAGCTCTTTCATCGTTATGAGCTGGTGCGCCATGCCGACAGCGACATGGCTCGCATGTCCTTCTCCGACTATGCCGACATGATCGAGGAAGGCGCATCCAGCGCTTTCCTGCTCACCCTGCGGGACGCTGAAGGCGATCTCTGGGGGGCGATGCTGGTCGACCGGCTGAAGGACGGCTTTTCCGCCGTCTACAGCTATTTCCGCGCCAGCTCCGGGGCAGACCGCAGCCTCGGCACCCAGCTGGTGCTGACGCTCACCAGCATGGCGGCCGCCCAGGCCAGCTTCAATAACGAGCCGCGTTATATCTATCTTGGTTATTACATCGGCGGCTCGCGCAAGATGGACTACAAGGCCCGTTTCCAGCCACTCGAAGTTCTCGGGCCCGAAGGCTGGACTAAAATGCAGGACGAGTAATTCCCTGTCGCAAAAGTTTTATAAATACACCTGAAGTCGCATCAATTACGGATCTTTGATACATCCTTGGTCTCGTTGACCAATGGAGTATGGCCTTTTATTTTAGTAATCAGTCTGACGCGGAAAGTGAAATGCTTCCCCTGCTCTCTGATTACTCCGTTATTCTTGTCGACGGCAACGACCGCACGCTCAAGATCGAACAATCCATGCTGCAAAAGCTGGGTTTTGGCAGGGTGTTGACCTCCCTTAGCCTGACGAACTGCCTCACCGTGGCGGGGAGCGACCCGAAGCCCGATCTTGTGGTAACGGACACTACCCTTGCCGACGCGACGGGCATCGAGCTCCTGAAGGCCGTGCGCATCGCCATGACGCCGCTGCCGGCCGACACGCCCGTGCTGATGATGACCGCCAAACCCGACCCGCAGCAGGTGGCGCTGGCGCGCGAATATCATCTCAACGCGCTTCTGGTAAAACCCTTTTCCCCGTCCCAGCTGGCCGAGCGGGTGGAAGCCTGCCTGCGCAGCCGCATCGCCAAGGCACGGGCCGAGGCCGTCGAGCGCGGCATGCTGCTGCGCCCCCGCGCTCCGCTGGAGCCGTAACCAACCAGCTCCCGGAATAAAAAACGGCCCTTCTTGCGAAGGGCCGTTTTGTTATCGCCTGAGAGGATCGCTTATTTGGTAAAGCGGTTCGTCGTCGGGAAGCCGAAGGGCGGCGTACGGCCCACATGGCCGCGCCGGCCGAGCCAGGGCCGCATATCGGCTTCAGTGCGGGTACGCTCGCCGAGCTTCCAGCTGAGCCCGCCCTCGAAATTGAAGCTGGTGACATCCATAAAGCCGCCTTCGCGATACTTCTGCAGGATGACGCCCTGGCCCTTGGCCATCACCGGCACCTCGTCGACCGGGAAGACCAGCAGCTTACGCTCTCCGCCCAGAAGGGCGATATGGTCGCCGCTGATCACCATGCAGCGCACCGCCTTGCTGCCGGTGCCAAGGTTAAGCACCTGCTTGCCGGACCGGGTCTGCGCAAACACTTCACCCGCCTTGACGCGGAAGCCTCGCCCGCCATCGCTCACCAGCAGCAGTTCCTGCTCCTCGCGATAGGGCATCATGGCGATGATTTCGACATCGTTGGGCAGATCGACCAGCAAACGGATCGGCTCGCCGAAACCACGCCCGCCCGGCAGCTTGTCCGCGCCCAGCGTGTAGAAGCGGCCATTGTCGGCAAAGAGCAGGATCTTGTCGGTAGTCTCGGCCTGGAGCACGAACTCCTCGCCGTCGCCATCCTTGTACTTCACGTCCTGCGCATCGCTGATATGGCCCTTGAGCGCGCGCACCCAGCCTTTCCTGGAGAGCACAATCGTCACTGGCTCACGCTCGATGAGCGCTTCCACCGGCACCGCAATGGCGGCCGGTGCGGAGGCAACTTCGGTGCGGCGGCGGCCAAGTTCGGTATCCTTGCCGAACAGGCGCCGCGTCTCGTCCACCTCGTCACTCAGCTTGCGCCAGCGGCGGGCTTCGTCGCTCAGAAGGTCGATGAGATCGGCGCGCTGGCGGTTCAACTCGTCGTTCTCGCGGCGGATCTCCATCTCTTCCAGCTTGCGCAAATTACGCAGGCGCATGTTGAGGATGGCGTCGGCCTGGATTTCAGTCAGCGTGAAGGCCTTGATGAGCTCTTCCTTGGGCTCATCCTCCTCGCGGATGATGCGGATCACCTCGTCGAGATTTAGATAGGCAATCAACAGGCCGCCGAGGATTTCCAGCCGGTGCTCGATCTTGTCGAGGCGGAAGCGCGACCGGCGAACCAGTACCTCATGGCGATGATCAAGGAAGGCCCGCAGCACCTCCTTGAGGTCCATCACCTGCGGTATCTGCCCGCCATTCAGCACGTTCATGTTGAGGCTGAAGCGTACTTCCAGCTCGGTATGGCGGAAGAGCTGCTCCATCAGCACTTGCGGATCGACGTTTCGGCTCTTGGGCACGAAGACGACGCGAATGTCCTCGGCCGATTCATCCATCACGTCGTCAAGCAGCGGCAGCTTCTTCTGCGATAGCAGTTCGGCCACGCGCTCGATCAGGCGCGACTTCTGCACCTGGTACGGGATCTCGGTAACAACGATCTGCCAGGTACCCTGCCCCAGCTTCTCCTGCTCCCAGCGGGCGCGCACGCGCATGGAACCGCGGCCGGTGCGGTAGGCATGCAGGACGGTCTCTGCATCTTCCACCAGAATGCCACCGGTCGGAAAATCCGGGCCCGGCACATAGGCAATAATCTCATCGACTGAGGCATCCGGATGGTCGATGAGATGCTGCATGGCATCGCACAGCTCGCCTACATTATGCGGCGGGATGTTCGTCGCCATGCCGACGGCGATACCGGAGGAACCGTTGGCGAGCAGATTGGGGAACGCGGCGGGAAGAACGATCGGCTCTTCCTGCTCGCCATCATAGGTCTCGCGGAAATCGACGGCGTTTTCGTCGATACCGTCGAGCAGCGCGATGGCAACAGCCGTAAGACGCGCTTCGGTGTATCGCATCGCCGCGGCGCTATCGCCGTCGATATTGCCGAAATTGCCCTGGCCGTCGACCAGCGGGTAACGCACGGCAAAGTCCTGCGCCAGACGCACCAGTGCGTCATAGACGGAGGCATCACCATGCGGGTGATACTTACCGATGACGTCACCGACCACACGGGCCGATTTCTTCGGCATCTGGTCGGGGTTGAGACGCAGCTGGCTCATGGCGAACAGGAGGCGCCGGTGCACCGGCTTCAGCCCGTCACGCACATCGGGCAGCGAACGTGCCACGATGGTTGAAAGGGCATAGGAGAGATATCGCTCGCTCAGCGCCGTGGAGAGCGGATGGTCGATGATATCGTTTGCGGGGCCGGGTGCAGTCGCGTCACTCATGGAAGGCAAAATACCAGATGTGGGGTGACCGTCCAGTGGCTACGCTACACGTCGTGGAAAGGAAATCCCTTCCAGCCTAATATCCCGTTCTCGCCGCCCGCCGGAGCCTGCCAGATGAGCTATTTCTACAATCCCGCCGAAGGTCACGGCCTGCCGCACGACCCCTTCAAGGCCATCGTCGCGCCGCGCCCCATTGGCTGGATATCGACAATCGATGCGGAGGGGCGGCCGAACCTCGCCCCCTATAGCTTCTTCGGTGCCTTTGCCGGCAACCCGCCCATCGTCGGCTTCTCCAGCGAGGGCTTCAAGCACAGCGCTGCCAACGCCATCGCGACTGGCGAGTTCGTGGCCAATCTCGCCACCGCCCCGCTGGCGGAAGCGATGAACATGAGCTCCAAGCCGGTGCCCGAAGGGGTGGATGAGTTCGAGCTTGCCGGCCTGACCAGGGCGCCGTGCCGCAACGTCAGCGCGCCGCGCGTCGGGGAGACCCCTGCGGCGCTTGAATGCAAGGTGCTTCAGGTCATCCGTCTCAAGGATCTGGCGGGCAAGGAGCTGCACAACCATCTGGTGCTCGGCCAGGTGGTGGGCGTGCATATCGACCCCGCCTATCTCAAGGACGGCCAGTTCGACACCGCCGCCGCCCGCCCCATCGCCCGCTGCGGCTATCGGGGAGACTATGCGGAGGTCAGCTCTCTCTTCGAGATGATCCGGCCGACACTTTGAAGCTTCAATGAGTGGCGAGAGACCAGCCGGGCGCAAAGAGCGGCACCGGCTCCGCCACCCCGTCCAGCTGATGCGGGCCGAGATTTTCCCACGGGCCGTCATTGAGTGCGGCCACGGCGCCGGTCACCACTACTCGCCGTGACAGGCGCTTGCACTGGCCTTCCACGCGGGAGGCAAGATTGGCGGCAGTGCCGATGATGGTGAAATCCTGACGCTGCGGCACGCCGATATTGCCGTAGATCATCTCGCCGACATGCAGGCCGATGCCGTACCCCACCGGCTCATCGCCCTTGTCGTGGCGCTTGCGGTTGAGCGCAGCCACACGGCGATCCGCCTCGCGTACCGCGGCCAGCGCCCGGGCCACAGCGCCGCGGGCATCCTCCCCTTCGCCGATGGGAAAGATCGCCAGCGTGGCGTCCCCGTAGTAACGCAGGATCTGTCCGCCGCCATCGATCACGGCGCCGGAAGTGGCGGCGAAATAATCGTTGAGCAGCGCCAGGAACCCGTCCGGAGAAAGGCTCTGCGCCCAGCGCGTGGAAGCGCGCAGGTCTGAAAACCAGATGACGGCTTCAAGGTCCACCTTGTCGCCATGACCAATCTGGCCCTTGAGCACGCGGCTGCCGGCATGGGTCCCGAGATAGGTCAGCGCCACGCTCTCCAGACTGTCCGCCAGAATCACTGCCTTTACCGCGAGCCCAAAGCTCGGCGTTACCGCCCGCAAGAGTTCGATATCGCTGTCGCTCATCCCGCCTTCGCGGTCGGCGACATAGGAGATGTGGAAGCTGTTGATGCCGCCTTCATCATCGTCCTTGCCGAACATCTTCGGCACATAAAGCACGGTAAAGGCCATGTAGTCGGTGCAGCCCAGCTCATTGAGCGCCCCGAAGAGCGGAAAGCGGTTATGCATGCGCCGGTCCGTCAGGTCGACGCGCCACTCTTCCAGCTTTTCCAGATACATATGGTAGAAGGGATAGGAAGCGAGCTCGTCCTCCTGCGGCATCACCCGCGCCCAGTCGACACTAATGTTGCGCTCCCCGCCCCGCCACCAGCCATAGTCGCTGACCATGATGTCGGAGCGCAGGCGCTCATGCGTGATGTTCAGGCGCAGGAGCGGCACTCCGGCCTTCACCAGACGCTCGGCAAGGAAGTCGACCATCGGCTGCACGCCCTTGGCCGTCAGGCCCCTGCGGGCGAGTTCCCGGTTTATCTCGCAGGCAACGTTACCAAGCTCACCCACCAGACAATCTCCCTTGCCGTCATTGCATCCGAGGGCAAAAGGCCGCCCTCAGCCGGCTTCCCAGCGCTCCCCCGCCGGATCGGCGAGATCGGAGAGGTCATAGGGCGTGCCCTGATAAACCTCGTTCAGCCAGTTCTGGAACATGAGGAAAGCATGGCTGCGCCACCGGTTACGCGGGTTTTTCGCCGGGTCGTCCGAGGGGAAATAATCATGCGGCAGCTCGATGGCCTTGCCCTCTGCAACATCCCGCCGATATTCCAGCGCCAGCGTGTCGCAATCATATTCCAGATGGTTGAAGTTGAAATGGTCGCCTGACTTGAGGTCACGCACCACGCACACGCCGGTTTCTTCGGACTCAACGAGGATCTGCAGCCCCGGAACCCGCTCGATATCGGCGCGCCGGACTTCGGTGTGACGGCTTACCGGGACCGGCACCACATCGTCAAAACCGCGCAGCAGCGGGCTTGCCGCATCCAGCACCTCATGCGGATAGATGCCGAAGGCCTTTTGCGGCAGCGGGTGCTTGGGCACGCCGAAATAATGGTAAAGCGCCGCCTGCGCGCCCCAGCAAATGAAGAAGCGGCTGTAGACGTTCTCCCGCGCCCAGTTGAAGATATCCTTCAGCTCGGCCCAGTAGGCGACGTCTTCATATTCCAGCGTCTCCACCGGTGCGCCGGTGACGATCAGCCCGTCGAAGCGCTGCTGGCGCACCTCCTCCCACGACCGGTAGAAGGCAGCCATGTGCTCGGCCGAGGTGTTGCGCGGCGTATAGCTGGCCGTTGCCAGCAGCGTCACTTCCACCTGCAGCGGCGAAGCGCCCAAGAGGCGCGTCAGTTGGGTTTCCGTGGCAATCTTGAGCGGCATGAGGTTGAGGATGGCGATCCGGATCGGGCGGATGTCCTGCCGGACGGCTTGCGCCTCCGTCATCATGACAATGCCCTCGCGCTCCAGAACGGCACGGGCAGGCAGATTGTCAGGGATCTTGATCGGCATTTTCTCTAAACCTCAGGAATTTCCGGCATCGGTCAGGGTAGCGGCCTCAACCCATTCTGGCTGCGGCCTGACCGGCCGACTTCAGGTACTTCTCGAACAGATCTTTCTTATAAGGCCGGCGTTCGGCTTCACTGCGAACGGCATCATAGATGAGGTCGAGCAGCTTCGGGGTCAACAGGCCGAACTTGCGGCCGCTGGCAGCTTCGCGCAGCTGTTCGCTTTCCACCTCGTCCATCGCCTGCCACAACCGGTCGGCGGGAATGGCGACGCCCCATTTGTCGGCAATGTCCCGGTACCGCTCGGCCCGGCTTTCGATGAGGTCGCCCACCCAGTCGCGCACGATCTCGGCGGCCGGCCGGTCGGCGTCGTCCGGCAGGCCCCTGACCTTTCCTTCCAGGAAGGGCGGGTAATAATAGAGCGGCTTGGGATAATCGCGGGCGCGCTGGATGATGGTGCGGCGCAGATCGTCCGACAGCTCGAAATAGACCAGCAGCGTGTCGCGCGTCAAAAGCTCGAACATCGGAACGGCGCCCGGCTCGTTCACGCGGCCATAAAGATCCTCGATCTCGCACAGCGAGCCGGAAGCATCATTGACGAAATGGCGGCAGCCATAGATCGAGCGCGCCTTGTCGAGAAACTCCGGCACATCGCGCATCGACCAGCATTCGCCGCGCCCGTAGAGGAACTGGCGGCGCTTGAACTCGCTGAGGGTCAGCTCATCCTCGCCATTGCCGTACATGCCAAGGAAGGTGGTGACCGGCTCCAGATTGTCGACGGTGATGTTGGTGCCGATATAGATGCTGTCCGACTTCAGGAGCCGCGCCGTGAAATGGTCCTTCTCGATGATCTTGCGCTTGATGTTATCGAGGATCGGCTCGGCCAGGTAACGCGTGCCGATGCGGTAGTCCGCCGAGTAGTGAAACCAGTTATCCTCGCGCCTCAGCTTGGTGGCGAGCGTCGTCTTGCCGACGCCGGACATGCCAAGCAGCGTCAGCGCCTGCGGCAGCTGGCGGAACGCATCGCGGGGGGTGGAAAACTCAGCACTCATCTCGGCCACTATCACTCGTTCGGGAGGTAAAGTCGGGGCGATGGTCGGGGCAACGGGTATGCTCAAGGCTGGTTTAGCAGCCGGCAGCCCCCTCGTAACAGCAAATAAAAACGCGCCGCCGGACGGGCCGGCAGCGCGTTATCAAGGCCTTGGGAACCGGGAAGGCTCCGCTGGAACCCTCTGATCAGCCCTGCGGCGCTTTCACATAGCGCAGATAGGGCTTCTCGGCGCGCCAGCCTTCCGGGAACAGGGTTTTGGCTTCTTCATCCTTCACCGACGGAACGATGATGACCTCGTCACCCTTCTTCCAGTCAGCCGGGGTCGCCAGCTTGTGCTTGGCGGTCAGCTGCAGGCTGTCGACGATGCGCAGCAGCTCGTCGAAATTGCGGCCGGTGGAGGCCGGGTAGGTCAGCGTCAGCTTCACCTTCTTGTCCGGGCCGATCACGAAGACCGAGCGCACGGTCACCGTCTCGCTGGCATTTGGGTGGATCATGTCATAGGCGGTTGCCACGGCACGGTCCGGGTCGGCGATCAGCGGGAAGTTGAGCGCCACGCCCTGGGTGTCCTTGATGTCGCCGACCCAGGCATGGTGGTCCTCGATCGGATCGACAGAAAGGCCGATCACCTTGACGCCGCGCTTGTCAAATTCCGGCTTCAGCTTGGCAACGCGGCCGAGCTCGGTGGTGCAGACCGGGGTGAAATCCTTGGGATGGGAAAACAGGATGCCCCAGCTGGAACCCAGCCAGTCATGGAACTTGAGCTTGCCGTCGGTGGTGTCGACTTCAAAATCCGGGGCGGTATCGCCGAGACGCAAAGACATAAAAACTCTCCCTGTTATACGCGTGGTGGCACGATTGTGAGGTGATTAATCACACTCTCGAACAAGATTTTTTCGGCGTCAAAGGATATTTTTAACACTAAATAATAGTTCTTTATGCCTTAAACGCCGAGCATCCACACCGAGGCCGAGAAGGTTACCACCCCGGCCAGGGTCGAGAGCAGGATCGCGGAAGAAATCCAAGGCGTAGGCGTAGCATATTGCTGCGCCAGAACGAACACCGTGCCGGCCGTCGGCAGCGCCGCAGCCAGGATGGCCGCCTTGGTGGCAACCGGCCCGAAATGAAAAAGTGCCATAAAACAGGCCGCCATCATCAGCGGGTGCACGGCAAGCTTGATGATGGTGATGGAAACGGCCCGCGGCAACCCGGCATTGAGCGAACGGCCGGCGAGCGAGCCGCCAATAGCAAACAGGGCCACCGGCCCCGCCCCGCTGCCGATCAGATGCAGGAAACTGTCCACCGCCACCGGCAGCCGCAACTGGACGGCAGAGGCGGCAAAACCAAGCACAATGGACCACAGCAGCGGGCTACCGATGAAGCCGCGCGCCACCTGCCGCAAAGCCGCGAGCGGGCTGCCGGCATCCCCGCGTGTCACTTCCATAAGCGCGATGGTGGCTGGCACCGAAACCACAAGGTCCGCCACCACGATCAGCACCGCCGGTCCCGTCGCCTCCCGCCCCAGGAGCGCCACCAGCAGCGGAATGCCCATATAGCCGGTGTTGGAATAAACGGAGGCGAGCGCCTGCATGGAAAGCTCGGCCAGGCTGCCGCGCGCCAGCGTGAGAATGGCGAGGAACGGCACCACGCCCACCAGCGCATAGGCCAGCACATAACGCGGCTGGAACAGCGCATCGATGGGCTGGCTGTAAAGCCCCAGAAACAACATCGCCGGCAGGGCAAACCAGTAGACGAAGCCATTGAGCCCGGTAATCCCCGCCGCCGACACCAGATTGCGCCGCGCCCCGATCCAGCCGCACAGGATGAGTGCGAAGAAGGGCAGGATGACGGTCAGCAGCGTAGACATGAAAAAGGCTCCGGCGAAACAGCCGCCACTGTGGCAGCCGTTCCCGGGCACAACAAGGAGATGGACAGCAATCCTGACCTGTTATGCAGGCAGGTCTCGCAAGACAATCCTCCCCTCTTGGGGAGGTGGCCCGCAGGCCCGGAGGGGGTAATGAGTGAGCCAGAAAGCAGAGGCCTCAAACCAACCTCACCTCATTACCCCCATCCGCTGCTTCGCAGTACCTTCCCCGCAAGCAGGGAAGGATGAAAGTTTCAGGGCTTCAGCGCCCTCGTTATCTCGGCCAGCACACCATCGATATTGCTGAGGGTGTCGTTGTTCCAGAACCGCAGCACCCGCCAGCCCTGGCTTTCGAGATAGATCGTCCGGCGCGCATCCGCCTCGGCCGTATGCTGACCGCCGTCAGATTCGATGATCAGATGTGCAGCCGGGATGCAGAAATCAGCAATGTAAGGTCCAATAGGCAGCTGCCGACGAACCTTGAACCCCAGCAATTGCCGCCCTTTCAAGCGCAGCCATAGCGCTTGCTCGGCATTCGTCATACCGGAGCGCAGCGACCTCGACCGCCGGGTGATTTCCGAAACCATGGAGAGAAAATTAAGGCAACATCCTCGCCCATTTCAATCCTCCCCAACTCGGGGAGGTGGCCCGCAGGGCCGGAGGGGGTAATGAGGGAGCCGCGAAGCTGAGGCCTCAGACTAACCTTTCCTCATTACCCCCATCCGCTGCTTCGCAGCACCTTCCCCACAAGTAGGGAAGGATTCAGGCCGCAGGCGTAAACGCCGCTGCCAGCCGGGTGATAAGACGCTCGCGGGCTGCAGGCACCGGCTTGTGAAGGGCGTGGAACACCACGCGTTCGAGGAAATGGCCGGTGAGCGTCAGCCCGTCCAGCACCTCGGCAAGGCTGCCGAGCCCCTGACCGATCAGGAAAGGCGGCAGCACCAGCATGCGCTCGCGGTAAGGCTCGCCGGCAGAAGCGGACACCGCCCGGCCGGTGCGCGGGGAAACATAGGCCAGCCCGTCATTGACGCCGGTTGCCGCGCAGCGGTCGAGGTCGAGGCCGAAGCCGAGTTCTCCCAGCAGGCCAACCTCCCAGCGTACATAGGCCGGCGCCCAGACTTCCGGTGGCGCGTCCAGCACCGCCAGCATGGCCTGCGTGGCATCAAAGAGCGGTTTGTGCGGCTCGCGCTCCGGCAGGGCGGCATCGGTAACGGCACAGAGGCTGGCGATCAGGCCAAGCCTCAGCGCATCGTCGAGCAGCAGCACCGCCGGCGAAGGTGCCAGCGCTTCCAGCGCAAAAGTGCCGAGCTGTTCCGAAAGCCGGGCCCGCCAGGTGGCCCTCACCAGCGTGCCGGGCTCCACCGCGCCGCCAAGGCGGGAGCGGCCATGGATGAGCCCGGAATGGCGGCCGCCATTTTGTGTCAGCAGGCTGACGACAGCCTTGCCCTCGCCATAAGGGCGGGTCGCCAGCACGATGCCGTCATCCGTCCACTCCATGGGGGTGGGCCTATCTGCCGCCGGGGCCGGTCAAGCCGGTCATGCCCCCCAGTCGAGGCCCCAGGGAGCGTAACGCTCCTTGTCGTCCTGCCAGTCCTCACGGACCTTGACGAACAGGAAGAGATGCACCGGCCGCTCCATCATGTTGGTCAGTTCGGCGCGCGCCTGGGTGCCGATCTTGCGGATGGCCTGCCCGCCCTCGCCCAGCACGATCTTGCGCTGGCCTTCGCGCTGCACGTAGATCGTCTGCTCGATGCGGATGCCGCGCTCGCCCTTGTCTTCCCAGCTCTCGGTCTCGACCGTCAGGCTGTAGGGCAGCTCGTCATGCATGTTGAGAAACAGCTTCTCGCGCGTCACCTCGGCGGCGATGAGCCGCATCGGCATGTCGGAGAGCTGGTCCTCGTCGTAAAGATAAGGGCCTTGCGGCACCTTGCCGGCCAGGAACTCCGCCAGATGCGGCACGCCGTGACCCTTGTGGGCCGAGATCATGAACACATCCGAGAAAACACCTGTCGCCCAGAAACTCTCGGAGAGTTTCAGCAGCTTCTCGCGGTCCATCAGGTCGATCTTGTTGAGCGCGAGGATCACCGGGCGTCCCTGCGCCTTCAACGCGTCGATGATGTCCGCATTGTCGTCCATCGGATCCTTGCGCGAGACATCGACCACCAGCACCGACATGTCGGCATCCTGCGCCCCGCCCCAGGCGGCGGCGACCATGGCGCGCTCCAGCCGCTTCTTGGGTTTGAAGAGGCCGGGCGTATCCACGAAGATGATCTGCGAGTGATCGTGCATCAGGATGCCGAGCACGCGGCTGCGCGTCGTCTGCACCTTCGGGGTCACGATGGAGATCTTGGAGCCGACCAGCCGGTTGAGCAGCGTCGACTTGCCCGCATTAGGGGCGCCCAGCAGGGCAACGAAGCCGCAGCGTGTCACTTCACCGGCCTTTTCAGTCTCTGTCATTTTGCAGCGGCTCCCTTGTCCGCATCATCACCGGCTTCCACGCAGCGCAGAAGTTCCAGCGCCGCTTCCTTTTCCGCCGCCCGCTTGCTGGAGGCGCTTGCCGTCACCGGCTCATGGCCCAGCACCGTCACCTCGATGACGAAAAGCGGATTATGCGCCGGGCCGGTGCGGTCCACCATCCGGTATTCCGGCAGCGGCAACGCCCGGGCCTGTGCCCATTCCTGCAGCGCGGTCTTCGGCTCGCGCGGCGGCGCGGTCACCGCGGCAACCGCCGCCTTCCAGTATTTCTCGATAAAGAGCCGGGCCTTGGGCAGCCCGGCGTCGACATAAAGCGCGCCGATAATGGCTTCGCAGGCATCCGCCAGGATCGCCGGGTTGCGCCGCCCGCCGGACTCGATCTCACCCGTCGATAGGCGCAGATAATCCCCGATACCGAGCGTGGCGGCCACCTCGGCCAGCATCTCCGCCCGCACGAGGCCGGCATGGCGCTTGGCGATATCGCCTTCGCTGTCGTCGGGATAGGTCCTGAGCAGCATGTCGGCCACGACCAGCCCCAGCACACGGTCGCCCAGAAACTCCAGCCGCTGATAGCTCTGGCGCGCCGCATCGCGCCGCCCGCCTACCAGGCTCGGATGGGTGATGGCGCGCCGGATCAGCGTCTGATCGGCGAATTCATGGTCGAGAAGCGCCATCAGGCGCTTCAGATCGTGCTCCGGCATTAACACTCTTGTCCCGCTGCCCGGCCCGATGAGCCGGGCCGGGGGTCGGCCACCATCCGGCACGGAGGCCGGCAGATGACCGTTTGAGGTCTTAGTCTATCTTGTCGCCGATGCGGCTGAAACGGATGGCAAACGGCCACTTCCAGAATTCGAGGAAGCTTGCCCCGTCGAGCGAGAAGAACAGCCGCTCTGCCCGGCCCAGCACGTTGGCAACCGGCACATAACCGACGCTGAAACGGCTGTCGTTCGAGTTGTCGCGGTTGTCACCCATCATGAAGAGATGGCCTTCGGGCACGGTGTATTCGTGCGTATCGTCAGCATAGGGCGCGGTATCGCCGCCCACTTCGATAATGGTGTGCCGGCGTCCGTTCGGCAGCGTCTCGATATATTGCGGCACGAAGCGGGTGCGGTTGCCTTCCTGATAGGCGAAATCCTCGATCCGCTCGCGCTCGACACGCTCGCCATTGATGAACAGGCGGCCGCCGCGCATCTGGATATGGTCGCCCGGCAGGCCGATCACACGCTTGATGAAATCGGTGCTGTTATCTTCCGGCGTCTTGAACACCACCACGTCGCCACGCTCCGGCAGGTCGCCGAACAGGCGCCCTTCGGCATCGAGGAAACCGAGCGGGGCGGAGTATTTGGAATAGCCGTAGGAGAATTTCGACACGAACAGGTAGTCGCCCACCAGCAGCGTGGGGATCATCGAGCCCGAGGGAATGTTGAACGGCTCAAAAGCAAACCAGCGGAAAAGCAACGCGATCAGAACCGCGATGAAGACGGTACGGATCATGTCGATGAACGAACCGATACCGCTTTGCTGCTTGCCACTTGCCACGGACATGTCCCTCACGTTCCTGTCCTTATTGCTCCTGGAAGCGCCCGCCCGGGGCGATCCATGGCGCTCTATAGCAGCCATCGCCACCCGCCAAAAGAGGCATAAGCGCGCTGCCCGCCCCGCTGCCTTATTTTGCCGCCTGCTGTGGCCTGACTACCCCTTGATGCAATCGGCTTCAGGCCGGGCGTGCTTCGATGATCACCTGCGCCTCGGCCCAGGGATAATCGTCCGTCAGGGTCACATGGACAAAGGCAACCATGCCCGGCGGTGTCATCTCGGCAAGCCGCCTCGCCGCACCGCCGGTAAGCTTCATCGTCGGCTGCCCGCTCGGCAGGTTGACGACGCCCATATCCCGCATGAAGACGCCCTGGCGAAACCCGGTACCGAGCGCCTTGGAGCAGGCCTCCTTGGCGCAAAAACGCTTGGCATAGGTGTAGGACGGGTTGACCCGGCGGCCAGCCTTGGCGCGCTCCACCTCGGTAAAGGTGCGCGACAGGAACCGCTCGCCGAACTTCTCCATCGTCTTCTCGATGCGGCGGATGTCGAGAATGTCGTTACCGATGCCAAGGATCATCGCGTCCCTCCCCTCAGGCGGCGATCGCCCGGGCCTTGTCCATGGCGGCGCGCATCAGGCGGATGCTCTCCTCAAGCCCGACGAAGATCGCTTCGCCGATGAGGAAATGGCCGATATTGAGCTCGCGGATTTCATCAAGCGCCGCCACCGGGCCGACGGTGTCGTAGCTGAGGCCATGGCCGGCATGCACCTCGAGCCCGAGCGAGGCGCCATATTTGGCGGCATCGGTCAGCCGGTTGAGTTCCATCAGGCGGTGCGTGGCATCCTCGGCATCGCAATAGGCCCCCGTGTGCAGTTCCACCACCGGCGCCTTCAGCGCCAGCGCGGCATCCAGCTGCGCGCGTTCCGGTGCGATGAAGAGCGAGACGCGGATGCCGGCATCGCCCAGCTTGCCAACCAGCGGCGTCAGCAGCTTCATCTGCCCTGCAGCATCGAGCCCGCCCTCGGTCGTGCGCTCCTCGCGCCGCTCCGGCACGATGCAGGCCGCATGCGGCTCGTGCTTGAGGGCGATCGCCAGCATCTCGTCGGTCGCCGCCATCTCAAGATTGAGCGGCAGCGAGATTTCCTTCGACAGCCGCTCGATATCGGCATCGGAAATATGGCGCCGGTCCTCACGCAGATGCGCCGTGATGCCGTCTGCCCCCGCCTTCTCGGCCATATGCGCCGCCCGCACCGGATCGGGATGGGCACCGCCCCGGGCGTTCCGGATAGTGGCCACATGGTCGATATTGACGCCAAGGCGCAGTTTGGGAGCAGTCATCTGGCACGGGTCCGCTTGCAGTCGGAAAAGAGGGAAGGTGCGATCAGGGCAGGCTTGCGCCGCCTTTGTCAATGCACGGGATATCTCTTTGGAAAATGCGGGTTCAGGCGACTTCGTGATGCCCGTCGGCACCTTGCTGGTTGCCCGTCTCCTGCCGGCGCGCGGCCAGCCGGTCGATGCGCTTGCGCCGATAGGTGCCGACCATCAGATAGACCAGCCCGAAGGTCGCAAGCCCGCCGAGGACACCGAAGACGAGCCCGCCCGCCAGCATCGGAAGAAGGATCTCCGAGAAGTGATGCATGATGTAGCCGACGCTCAGGTGATGCAGCTTCACCTGCAACAGCGGTATGCCCAGCAGGTGGCATCCGAGATAATAGTCAAAGAAGAGGATGGGCGGCGTGACCCAGGGATTGCCCACCAGCGTGCCCAGCATCGCCGCCAGATAGCTGCCGCGCAAAAGCCAGGTGAAGGCGAGCGCCAGAATGATGTGCCCGCCAAAACAGGGCGTGAGCGACACGGCAACGCCGGAAGCAAAACCAACGGCAATGCTATAACTGCTGCCCGGCAGACGGCGGACGCGGAAGTTGTAGTACTGCCCCACCCGGCCGAGCGGCATCGACGGCCACAGCCAGGATCTGAGGCGCTGCCGCGGCGTCAGGGGGGTTCGGCGGCGAAACAACATTAAGCGGCGTCTCTCCTTCGCTCCGCCCTCCTCCTCTGCCAAGGCTTCAAAGGGGGCAGATATCTTTTTCAAACCGGGCGGCCCGGCCCTCAAGAAAACAAGGCCGGCCGGATTAACCGATAAAGACCATAGCACCGGCGAGCGCAAGCCCGCCGGTTGCAACAGACTGTCGCGTCCCTCCCGAAAAAAGCGGCCTCAGCCAGTGCGGGCCCGCTCCACCATGTTCACCACCGGCGTTGCCCGCAGCGCGGCGATGATGTTGTTGAGGTGGCGGATATCGTGCACGTCGATATCAATCAGCATCTCGAAGAAGTCAGCCCCCCGGCTGATGATCTTGAGATTGGAGATGTTGCCGCCATTCTTGCCGACAACGGTCGAGAGCGCCCCGAGGCTGCCCGGCGAATTGACAAGGAAGATATGGACGCGGCCGGCCACCGGTTCGCCGGCATCTGCATTGTCCCACGCCACGTCCAGCCACCGCTCCGGTTCGTCGGCATAGTTGCTGAGCGTCTCGCAATCGATGGTGTGGATAGTGACGCCCTTGCCGGTGGTCACGAGGCCGACGATGCGGTCACCCGGAATGGGATGGCAACAGCGGGCGTAATGCACGGCAAGGCCGGAGATGAGCCCCTTGATGGGGATCGGGTTGCCCTTGCCGTTGGCCGGGCGTGCCGGGCGGTTCTGCTTGAGGGCGATGACTTTCTGGTCGGCCAGCGCCTGCTGCTGCTCGGCACTGATATGGGCCGGGAAGGCGGTGTGGAACACTTCCTTGGCCGAGATGTTGCCCGAGCCGACCGAGACGACCAGATCTTCCACCGAGCCGATATTGAAGTGGCGTACCACCGGCTCGAGGATCTTTTCAGAGACTTCGTAGTTGCCCTCGGCCTTGAACACCCCGTCCAGCATCTTGCGGCCGAGCTGGATATATTCGGTGCGCTGCTGGTTGCGGATAAAGCGGCGAATGCGGGCGCGCGCCTTGCCGGTAACGACGATGCGTTCCCATTCCGGCTTGGGCGTCGAGTTCTTGGAGGTGGAGATTTCCACCTGGTCGCCATTCTTGAGCGCGGTGCGCATCGGCACGAGGCGACCATTCACCCGCGCGCCGACGAAGGTGTCGCCGATCTGGCTGTGCACGGCATAGGCGAAATCGAGCGGCGTTGCCCCGTGCGGCAGGCTGATAAGATCGCCCTTGGGGGTGAAGCAGAAGACCTGGTCCTGGAACAGCTCAAGCTTGGTGTGTTCGAGGAATTCTTCCGGCCGCTGCGCGTTTTCCACGATCTCCAGCAATTGGCGCAGCCAGCGATACTGGCGGCCGTCATGCATGCGCTCGCTCTCGTCCCCGCCCTGCTTGTAGGCCCAATGGGCAGCAACGCCCATTTCGGCGACCTGCTGCATGTCGGGGGTGCGGATCTGGATTTCCACGCGCCCGCCGCTTGGCCCCAGCACCCCGGTATGGATGGAGCGGTAGCCGTTGGGCTTGGGGGTGGAGATATAGTCCTTGAAGCGGCCGGGAACGACCCGGTAGTGCGAGTGGATCACGCCGAGCGCCTGGTAACACTGCTCGACGGTATCGACCTGGACGCGGAAGGCCATGATGTCGGAGAGCTGCTCGAAGGCGATGTCCTTCTTCTGCATCTTCGACCAGATCGAATAGGGCGACTTTTCGCGACCGGAGATGCGGGCATTGATGCCCGCCTCCTTCATGTGGCGGCCAAGGCCGGCGATGATGCCGTCGACGGTCCCCTCGCCCTGCTCACGCAGCTGGGCAAGGCGCAGATTGATGGATTCATAAGCCTCAGGCTGAAGCTCCGCGAAAGCGAGCCCCTGCAACTCGTCCTTTACCCGTGCAAGGCCGATGCGGTCGGCCAGCGGGGCGTAGATATCCAGCGTCTCGCGGGCGATGCGCTTGCGCTTCTCTTCCTTCGGAATGAAGTGGAGCGTGCGCATGTTGTGCATGCGGTCGGCGAGCTTCACCAGCAGCACGCGGATGTCTTCCGACATCGCCACCACCAGCTTGCGGAAGTTTTCTGCCTGCTTGCTCTGCTCGCTCTGCAGCTCAAGACGCGTCAGCTTGGTGACGCCGTCGACGAGCCGCATGATCTCGGGGCCGAACTGCTTGCCGATATCCTCCAGCGTTGCCGGCGTATCCTCGACGGTATCGTGCAGCAGCGCGGTGACGATGGAAGCGGCATCGAGCCGCAGCTCGGTCAGAATGCCTGCGACTTCAAGTGGATGCGAAAAATAGGGGTCGCCATTGGCCCGGGTCTGGGAGCCATGCATCTTCATGGCATAGACATAGGCCTTGTCCAGAAGAGCGCCATCGGCGCCCGGATCATAGGCCTTCACCCGCTCGACAAGCTCGTATTGGCGAATCATTCAGTCCGGCCGCACCGACTCAAAGGAGGTTGGTGGAAGAGACCGAGCCTATACCGCGAACGGGGACTCGGGCCACATCATTCATATGGCATTGCCCGAGAGTGTTGTTAAGGCCACAAAATACCAACAAAGCACTACGCCAAAACATTAAGGGCACCGTTGCTTGTCGCAACGGTGCCCTTGAATGCCTGACCGCAAGGTTGGAAGCGCGCCTTACTCGGCGTCTTCGCCGCCTTCCAGATTCTCTTCCATGGCCAGATCCTCGGCAGAGACATCCTCGAAGCCGCCGGCGGCCACGGAGAGGTCGACCTTGGCCTGGGCCTCGCGCATTTCGCTGGCGCCGAGCTCATACGTCTCGTCGTCATCGGCGAAGATGTGCTTGTGCTGGCCGCGCATCAGCGAGCCGCGCAGGTTCTCGAGGCTGACGGTCTCGTCAGCGATCTCGCGCAGGGCGATGACCGGGTTCTTGTCGTTGTCGCGCTCGACGGTCAGATGCGAGCCGGCGTTGATCTCGCGGGCGCGCTGGGCCGCCATCATCACGAGGTCGAAGCGGTTCGGCACCTTCTCGACGCAATCTTCAACGGTTACGCGGGCCATGTGGCCTCCTTGGCAGTCGTCACACGTGGACAAACGGGCGCCGGAGCGGCACCAATTTCAATGCAGGTCGCCCCGTATAAAGCCTGGGTCCCGCGAAAGCAAGGCCAGGCTTGCCTGACCTCCCGTCCTTGCCCAAACTCAGTTACAAATTCGGGCTCAACCTTGGCACGCCGAAGGAGTGTTGGCCCACCCTTCTTCCGGCTCTAAAATGCTTTCGGCTTCGTCGATCTGTCTCGGACCTCCGTCCTCAGAAAAGCCGTGCTTGCGACAGGCCAGAATGCACGCATTTAATATTCGCATAGCGTCCGCCTCACCACTAAAGAGGCCGCCAGACGCATAAACGCCTGAATCACAGAACGTTTTTACGCCGTCAGCACGGGACATTAAAACAACCTTGTCGGCTTGCCCGCCGTAAATCCAGTAACAACCACTCAGTAAACCCGCCGCAGATATTGCCAAAATGGCGCCTATTAGCACCTTTGGCACAACAAGCCTCATAATGATCAGTGCCTCTTTATTACTGTCCACGCACCTTCAAAAACACAATCTCACTCTCGTTCGCCCCCAGAGGCTGGCACTATATCAACTAGCTGAAATCCACCTGCCGCTCGCGGCGACGACCGATGCTGTCGCACAGTAGGATATAGAGCTTGCCGACATCCGAGGTCATGAAGACCGAGCTCAGCAGGTCGCTGTTGTCGGCCTCCGTTGCCTGGTCGAACAGTTCCTCGAACTGGCGCACATAACGCAGCACATAGGCGCGGAACTCGGCATCCTGCTCGAACTTGGCGCGGATGCGGTCGGCCGGGAAGCGGTCGCGCAGCGTCAGCACACGGCGGGTAAAGACCGAGGTGTCGCCGCGGTGGAAGCTCTTCCACACCTTTTCGGGAATGTCGTGGTCGAGCATGCGGCTGAAATCGACAGCCAGCGCATGCAGGGACTCCACCACGAACTTGGCGGAGTTGAGGAAGGCATCGCGGCGGGAATGAGTTTCCACCGCCTGCACCGCCCTTGCCTGCTCCAGCGCCTTTTCCGCGGCGGTGAGCAGCGTCTGCGATTGCCGCTCGAAGACGGCGCCGGCCTGACGGGCACGCTCGTCGGCATCGGCTGCGGCAGCAGAAAGCCCGTCGCCGCTGAGGCGCAGGCGCTGGCCAGTTTCGTCGAGCAGTTCGGCCACCGAGCGGGCACGATCGCCCAGCAGGCGCGTCTGGGCGGAGAGCGCCTCGGCACTTTCGCCAAGGCGGCCAGTGCCATCATTGACACGCTGGCTCGCAGCCTCGATCTGGCCGCGCAGCGAGGCGGCGGCACTTTCAAGCCGCGCAACAACATCGTCCACGCGGGCGGCAAGCCGGCCGACATGGCTGGAAAGGTCAGCCTGCGCATCGGCAAGGCGCAGCGCCGTCTGGTCGGCAGCGCCGCTCAGCTGACGGGTACCGCCAATGAGCGCCTCTCCGGCTTCCAGCAGGCGGTCGCGGGCGGCTTCGCCGCCGCTGGCCAGCATGTCGGTCTGTTCGCGCGTTTGCGTTGCCTGCTCCAGCAGCAGCTGGGTGACGTTGGCAGAGGTTTCGGAAAGCGCCTTGGCACGTTCCTCGAAGGCATCGCCGGCCCGGCGCACCTGCATGGCGGCAGTGCCGGTGGAAGCGGCCAGATCCTGCGTCTGCTGCTCCAGCGCCTGCCGCACCGTCTCCACCCGCATGAAGGCCTGGTCGGAGGCAATGGCGATGTCGGCGGACTGGCGGCTGAGATTGTTGGAAATGTCCTTGAGCTGGCCGGAGGCGGTCAGCACCGCTTCGGCAAGGCTCGTCGTCTGGTCCTGCACCTGGCCGCCCGCCCCGCGCATCACCTCGACCGTCTCGCCGGTCTGGCCCTGCAGCGCGGCCAGATGGCCGGTCAGTTCCTCGATCATCAGCGTCAGCCGCTCGCGGCCGCGATCCACCACATGGTCAAGCCGCTCGCCGGCCTGCTCCAGCCCTTCGGTGGCGCTGACGAGATGACCGGTCGCGGTTTCGGTAATGCCAACCACCGCTTCCTGCCGGCGCTCGATCTCGCTGCCGATGCCGGAGATGACGCCCTGGACGCGGGTACCAACCTCTTCCACCGTTTCCGTGCGCTGCACGATCTCGCGGTCCAGCTGCTTGAAATGTTCGCCAAGCGAGACCGAAAGGCGCTCCAGCGCCTCGCCACGCGCCCGCATCGCCCGCTCGGCTTCGGCAAGGGCACCCTGCGAGCGGCCGGAGGTGGTGTTGACGGTCTCGGTTGCCCGGGTAAGGGCATTTTCCGCGTCGCCAAGGGCAGACACTGCACCGCGCACGGAAAGGTCCAGCCCCTCGCGCCGGTCGCGCAGCGTGTCGTTGATGCGCTCGGCCTGGGTGGATACTTCACCAGCCAGCTGGGCGATGGAATGCGCCCCCTGCTGCAGGTCAGTGCGGATGGAACCTGCCTGCTGGCTCACACGCTCGGCGGCAGTGTTGAGATCGGACATGCGCTGCGAGAGCGTACGCTCGAGAGCCTGCGCCCGCTCTTCAGCCGTGGCGCTGGTAGCTGAAAGCGAGGTGACGACACTTTGCAGCAGGGCCGAAACACCCTCGATCTGCTCCAGCACCTGCGCCGCCGAGGTGCCGAGCCCGTGGCCCTGCTCTTCAAGGCTGGCACCGACACCGCGGGCCCGCTCCACCGCCTGATCGGCGGCGGTGACCATGGCAGTAACGCCGCGCGACAGCGTCTCCCCGGCAACCGTCAAGCGCTCGGAAGCGGCAGCGGCACTTTCGGAAGCAAGCCCGCTGGCAGCGTTGAGCCCGGCCGTAGCGCTGGTAACCGCCTCCGCTCCGCTCTGCCCCGCTTCCACGATGCGGCGGGCAGCTTCTTCAAGCCGCTGGCCGGCACCGTCAACTACACCGCCGGATTTCTCGACAGCGGCGCGGACCAGTTCGCTGGCCCGACCCATGGCGCCTTCGGCAATCTTGCCACGCTGGTCAAGCTGGTCGGCAACGGTCAGCAGGGCGCGGGTGCGCGCATCCAGCATCTCGCCGGCCTCTCGGCCTGCCGCTTCCACCGCATCGGCACGGTCGCCCAGATCGCCGATCTGGCGGTCGAGCGAGCCGGAAATGGCCCGGGTGCGGCGCTCAACCTCATCGGTCAGCGTGCGCAGCCCGTCGATGCGGCTTTCCACGCTGGTGCCCATCTCGCCCAGCTGGTCGAGCACATCCTGGCTGATGCCGCCAAGGCGCTCGATATGGCCGAGCAGATTGTCGGAGATAACGGAGGCGCGAGACATCGCCTTGTCGGAGGTCCCGGCAAAACTCTCAATACGGCTGTCGAACTCGTCGGCAAGGTCGGCAAGCCGCCCGCCGGAACGCTCCGCCGCATTGCTGAAACGCTCCATGCGGTCGGAAAGGCCGCCGGCGGCACTATCAAGCCGGCTGCCGGCCCCGGAGACAACCTGCTCCAGCCCGCTCACCCCGTCGCCAAGGCTGGTTGCGATAGAGCGCACCCGCGCTTCGGCGGTTTCACTGACGGTGCGCAGCGCGGCAAGCTGGGCTTCGGCTGCTGTTTCCATGGCGCGGGAGCGGCCTTCAAGCGCGGCCAGCATCTTTTCGAGCGCCTGCACGCGGTCGGCGAGCGTATCGGCAACCTGCTTGCCCCGCTCAGCAGCGCTGGAGGCGATACGGTCAAGCTGGTCGGTTTCATCGCGGATGGCGCTGCGCGCCGCTTCCACACGGCTCGTCACCCCTTCGGCCGCCGCGCTCATCTGCTCGGCCTGCACCTTGAGAGTGCGCACGATACGATCGGTACGCGCGGCGCCGGCTTCGCTCGGCAGTGTCAGCAGCGCCAGTTGGCTCTTGAGCTCACTGGTATAGGCCCGCACATCGAGCCCGCGCTGGATGTAGGCCATGGCCGCCCATAGCAGCGCGACCGGGGACAGCACGCCGGCGAGGAAGAGCCCGATTTCGTGAGGCAGCAGACCGCCAAGGTTACGCCAGCCGATCGACTGGTCGAGATAGCGGCCCATAAAGCCGATCCAGATCGCCGTCAGCGCCAGGGCAACAAAAAGGACAACGCGGCGCCAGAGCCCGCCCGAGGCCGGCGGTACCGGCTGGGAGGAGCTGGTGATATCCACCACCGTGCCCCGTGTATCGTCAGAGCCACCGCCTACCGTCGGCGTTGCCGCCCGGTCCGTCCCCTGCACCGCCATGCCGCCCCCTTTGGCCCGTCCCCGGCCAGCGTCCGGAATTGAACCCCAGGCTTGGCGCCTCTAATGGACGCCCCCCTGAGAAAATGCGTGAGAGATCGCTATCAATAGCTTGATTCGCGGTATGTTTCCAGCCGCATCGGCGCCAAACCATCCGCAAAAGCAAATGCCGGGCACCAGGGCCCGGCATCTACAGCTTTTTATCCGCCGTCGCCTTGTGGGCTTCAGCGGTGACAGCGTCCGTCAAGGGGTGCCCTGGGCCTCGCCGCCGGCAGCCTCGCCTGATGCCGCGTCTGCGGCCGGCTGCTCGGCCTGCAGCCGCTCGGCTTCAGCCTTCAGGAGGTTGTAACGCCACACGCTGACCGGGATGGAGCAGAGGTACAGCAGGCCCACCGCCGTCAGCGTGCTCCAGGTCCGCGTCAGCAAAAGCGTCACCAGGATCGCCATGCCGATGAGCACGAAGAACACGGATTTCTGCGGCACGCGCATACGCTTCAGCGAGAAGGTCGGCACGGTGGAGACCATGAGACCGCTCACCATCAGCGCCCAGAACCCGATCAGCCAGGGAGAGGAAATCCACTCCCCGTCGAGATCGAAGCTGGCCATCAGCGGCAAAAGCACGATGCCCGCCGCCGCCGGAGCCGGGACGCCGACGAAATAATTGTAGGCGTAGGGCGGCAGGTCGCTCGCTCCCATCATCACATTGAAACGCGCAAGGCGCAGCGCCGCGCAGACCGGCACCAGCAGCATGACGAGCCAACCTATTTGCCCGGCATCCTGCATGGCCCAGTGGTAGAGGATAAGTGCCGGCGCCACGCCGAAGCTCACGAGATCGGCAAGACTGTCGAGTTCGGCGCCCAGCTTGCTCGTGCTCTTGAGCAGCCGGGCAAGCCGCCCGTCCAGCCCGTCGAACAATGCGGCCAGCAGCACGAACAACACAGCTTCGTGATACCGGTCCACCAGCGAAAAACGGATGGCGGTCAGGCCCGCGCACAAGGCCATCACCGTCAGCATGTTAGGGATGAGATTGGCGACCGAGATGCCCTTGAGCCGCTCGAGCCGGCGCCGGGGAACTCCCCGCCGCCGCCCGCGCCGCCCGGCGCGCTCGCCAACCATCAGCGCACCTCGCCCAGACGCGCCGGCTCGGTGCCGGCAAGATCGGCCAGCACGGTTTCGCCCGCCAGCGTCACCTGGCCTTCGCACACCAGCGGCTCCACCCCTTCGGGCAGATAGACGTCGACACGGCTGCCGAAGCGGATGAGGCCGAAGCGCTCGCCAGCCTTGAGACGCACGCCATCCTGCGCCAGCCGCACGATGCGGCGGGCAACGAGGCCGGCAATCTGCACGAAGGCGATTTCCACACCGTCATCGGTGCGCATCAGGAGCGACAGGCGCTCGTTATGGATGCTGGCCTTGTCGAGCGAGGCATTGAAGAACTTGCCTTCATGATAAGCCGTGCGCACCAACTCGCCTTCCACCGGCGCGCGGTTCACATGCACGTTGAAGACATTCATGAAAACGCTGACGCGTGTCATCGGCGCATCGCCGATCCCCAGTTCCGGCGGCGGTGGCACCTTCTGGATACGCTGCACCACACCGTCGGCCGGGCTGATGATCAGCCCCTTGCGCTGCGGCGTGACACGGGCGGGATCGCGGAAGAAATAGACACACCAGACAGTGAGCAACACGCCCAGCCAGCCAAGCGGCGTGGCCAGCGTGAAGAAGAACAGGGTTATCACCGCAAAGATGGCGATGAAGGGCCAGCCCGCACGATGAATGGGCACGAGAATACGGTCTATGACCTTTGCTCCCAACAAGGACGGCACGCGGATTGGCATCAATAACCGCGGTCCATCAGGCATTAATATGGTCGGTATCCTGCTGCGGACAGCCGGCACCCCACCCTCACAGCCACCCCGCTCCCTCCCCCTTGGAAAAAGACGGGCCCCGGCCGGAGCCGGCGACTATAACCGAGGCGGCCGCCCCCTGTTAAGGCTTGAGCGCCATGATCAGGGGGCGGCAATGCCCTGCAGCATTAAAAACCTCAGGGTTTCTGCGGCACGGCAAAGACCTGACCCGGATAGATAAGGTCCGGATCGCGGATCTGGCCGCGGTTGGCTTCGTAGATATCCGTATACTGGATGCCCTTGCCGTAGATGCGGCGCGAGATGCGCCACAGGCTGTTGCCCGGCTGGACCGTTACATGGTCCGGACCGGCAGCGGCCAGCTCTTCCGGCGCGGCGCGGGTGAAGGGAATCTCTACGCGCTGGGTCACCTTGCCGTCAGCGCCCAGTTCGTCCACGCGCAGCTGGTAGCGGCCGGGCTTGACCGGCTGGTCCGGCGTCAGGCTCCAGCGGCCCTTGTCATCCACCGGCGCCTGTCCGGCAAACTGGTTTTGCAGATAGACATTGACCGAGGCACCCGGCGCGCCGCTGCCGCCGATGATCACATCGCCCTTGTTGTCATAGTCGACGACATCGACGGAGACATTACCCTTGCCGGCCGGTGCCGCCGGCTCTGCCGCCGCAGGCGCAGCGGGGGCGGCCGGCGTTTGAGCGGCCGGGGCAACCGGCGCAACATCCGGCGTCTGCAACGGCACGGAGGCACCGCCCTCGCGCGGCACCAGCAGGGCGAGCGGCTTGGTGTCGCCACCTTCGGTGCCAGCGAGGTTCTTGCCCGGCTCCGGCACGGCCAGCACCACGACATCCTTGGAGCGCACATCCTGCCCGTCGGCGCCCTTGGCCTGGAGCCCGACAACCTGCTCGCCGGGTTTCAGCGGCTCGGTCGGCACAAATACCCATTCGCCATGGTTGTCAGCGGTCACCTTGCCGAGCGGCTTGTCGCCGAGCATCACCGTAACCTCGGCGCCGGGTGCGGCCTTGCCGGCAATCACGGCATTACCCTGCGGATCGATGCGGACAACATCGAAGCTGGGGGCTGCCGGCTGCGCCGTCTCGGCGGCCTTGGCCGGGGTTTCGGCCGGAGCGGCGGCAGGCGGACTGGCCGGCTGTGCAGCCGGCGCGGCCGAGCCCGCCGTGACGGCGGGAGCCGGTGCAGCAGGGGCCGCGGGCTCGGCGGCCTTCGGCACCTCGCCGGTGGTCGACGGGCTGGGAGCGGTCGGCGGCGCGGCAGTGCCAGCGGCGCTCGTCTCGCCAGTTCCTGTCGGAGCCGGCGCCGTTGCCGTTTCGGTGGCGGGCTGGCGCGTCAGGTAAAATAGAAGGCCAATCAAAATGGCAATCAAAAGGGCGGCGAGCACGCCTCCCACTACACGTCGGTTCACGGTCCGCGCCACCCTTATTTGTGGACGGGCCCTGTGGCGGCCCGTCATCTTTCAGGCGGCAACTATAAACTGGAAAAAATTCGCCACACCAGAGGGATGCCGTCAGATCGCCCAACATTCCTTCCGATTGGTGACAAAATCCGCTGATTGACCGCCAGCCGGCACTGTTGAGGCCCCTTTGCCGCTCCCACTTTTTTTCCCCGGCTTTTTGCTTTAAGGCGGAGGCATCCATGCCGCGTTGCACCAAACCGGGAGCCCCCAATGAGCATAATCAGGTCGGTATGCGTTTTCTGTGGCGCCTCGGGCACCGTTGCTGCCGGGTACCACGATCTGGCAGCCGATATCGGCACACGGATTGCCGAGGCCGGGCTGCAGCTGGTCTATGGCGGGGGCAATGTCGGGCTGATGGGCACGGTTGCCAATGCCGCGCTGCGCGCCAAAGGCAGCGTCATCGGCATCATTCCCGAACATCTCCAGGCGCTCGAGGTCGGCCATCCCGACCTTGAGGAACTGGTGATCGTGCCGGACCTCATGGTGCGCAAGAAGCAGATGCTGGAGCGCTCGGATGCCTTCATCATCCTGCCCGGCGGTTTCGGCACCATGGACGAGCTGTTCGAGGTGCTGACCTGGAAACAGCTCGGCCAGTTGCCCAAGCCGGTGATCATCGTGGACCTCGACGGCTTCTTCCAGCCGCTGCTCACCATGATCGACCACACCATCGAGCAGCATTTTGCCCGCCCGAGCCATCGAGCGCTGTTCGATGTCATCACCAGCGCCGAGGATCTGGTCGCCGTTCTGGAGCGTCCGCAGGGTGAAATCGAACATCCGCGGGCCAAGATGAATAGCGCCACAGTATGATGGCAGCGTCGCATTTGCCCTTTTCCGGGCAGGTGCTATAACCCGGCCATCTTTCGTCCTTTATCCCCAATCCATTACGTACCGCAGGAGCCAGAACTCATGGCCAAGATCAAAGTCGACAACCCGGTCGTCGAAATCGACGGCGACGAGATGACCCGGATCATCTGGCAGTTCATCAAGGACAAGCTGATCCTGCCGTACCTCGATATCGACCTGAAGTATTTCGACCTCGGCATCGAGAGCCGAGACGCCACCGACGACCAGATCACCATCGACGCTGCCGAGGCGATCAAGAAGTACCGCGTGGGCGTGAAGTGCGCGACCATCACCCCCGATGAAGCCCGCGTCACCGAATTCGGCCTCAAGAAGATGTGGAAGTCGCCCAACGGCACCATCCGCAACATCCTCAACGGCACCGTCTTCCGTGAGCCGATCATCTGCTCCAACGTGCCGCGTTACGTTCCGGGCTGGACCAAGCCGGTCGTCATCGGCCGTCATGCCTATGGTGACCAGTACCGCGCCACCGACCTGAAGGTGCCGGGCAAGGGCACCCTCACCATGAAGTTCGTGCCGGAAGACGGCGGCCCGGCAATCGACCTGGAAGTCTTCAAGTTCCCGGGCGCCGGCGTCGCGATGAGCATGTACAATCTCGACGAATCCATCGCCGGTTTCGCGCGGGCCTGCTTCAACTACGGCCTGCAGCGCAACTACCCGGTCTATCTCTCCACGAAGAACACGATCCTCAAGGCCTATGACGGCCGCTTCAAGGATATCTTCCAGGAGATCTTCGACGCCGAATTCGCCGACGCCTTCAAGAAGGCCGGCCTTACCTACGAACACCGCCTGATCGACGACATGGTCGCCTGCGCCATGAAGTGGGATGGTGGTTACGTCTGGGCCTGCAAGAACTATGACGGCGACGTGCAGTCCGACACCGTGGCCCAGGGCTTCGGTTCGCTCGGCCTCATGACCTCCGTGCTGCTGACCCCCGATGGCAGCTGCGTGGAAGCAGAAGCCGCCCACGGCACCGTTACCCGTCACTACCGCCTGCACCAGCAGGGCCGTGAGACCTCCACGAACCCGATCGCCTCGATCTTCGCCTGGACGCAGGGCCTCGCCTACCGCGCCAAGTTCGATAACAACGAAGCGCTCGCCAAGTTCGCCAAGACGCTAGAGAAGATCTGCGTCGAGACGGTGGAAGCCGGCTTTATGACCAAGGACCTCGCGATCCTCATCGGTCCGGACCAGCCCTGGATGACGACCAACGCCTTCCTCGACAAGCTGGCCGCCAACCTTGAGACGCGCATGGCCGCCTGATCGGCACCTAAAGACCGGGAGTGGGCCCTCCGGGGCCGGCTTCCTGAATGGACAGAGGCCCTGCCGGGAAACCGGCGGGGCCTTATCCTTTTGCGCTGTTGCCGCTAACCATCGGCTGGGCCTAGTGATGAGCGGTCAAAAGCTCAGGACTCCCTTGTAAGATGGCCTCGTTTGATATCGAGATCGAAGCGGATCTCAGACTGATCACGCTCTATTTCGCCCCCCTGCCCGACATCAATGAGATCAAGGCCAATCTCCAGCAGTTGTGGACGGATATCCGCGACCTTGAGACCTATGATTTCATCAATGATTTCCGTGGCATGACCAATGCTCCCCGGCTCGAGGCGATCAGGGACAGCGCAGAATTCTGGAGCCAGTTTCTCCAGGATCGCGACGCCTTTCAGCTCACCGCCCTTATCATCAACGATCCAGCCGTCAGGGCCGAGGCGGCAGAGTATTACCGCGACCACTACTCTCATCGCTATATCGGCGCCTTCGGCACGATGGAGGAGGCGCGGGAGTGGATCCGCCGCTCCCGCCGCAGCTATCTGGCGATGAAGAGCTGACGGGGGCTCCCGGCCTCTCCCCTTCCCGAAATCAAAAAGGCCCGGCTGCTGACAGCCGGGCCTTTTTGATAACTACCTGCCGGAGAACGGCGCGTCAGGTATTGGCTGCGCGCTTTTCCTCGTCCTCGGCCTTCTTTTTGTTCGGGCTCTGGTAGGCCATGGCGCAATGCTCGGCGCAATAGGGCATGCCCTGCACCGCCTGATGGCCGCAGAAGCGGAAATCCGGATGCTTGGGGTCGCCGATCGGCCACTTGCACATACGCTCGGTCAGATCGAGGATGGTCACACCCTTGGTCTTCTTGCGGATGGGCGACGGCCGACCGGAAAGGCCGAGACGGTGCGCCTTGCCGATAACCGCGTTGCGGGTGACATCACCCAGCTCCTGTGCGATCTCGCTGGCGCTCATGCCCTGAGACCACAGATATTTCAGCCGCTCGACGCGCTCGTCAGTCCAGCTGTTGGTTTCCTGTTCCATCTTGCCCCCTTCATACCCCGGACGCCTGCCCCGGATCAGGCCACCAGCCTGGCCTTCAATCCGTTCCTGCAGGGCGCACAGGTGAGAAATCCCTGGTACCGCTTCTGATCATCCTGCCCGGTGCCCGCAGTCTTGCGGAGACCGGGCTGGCCGGCGGGGCAGTGACGATACCCAGCCTTCGCCGGCCATGCAACGAATCACCATGGCGTATGAGAACGGGCCTCATACGCCATGGCAGCAACCTAACTCAAGCGTCTGTACGCAAAGCTCATGCACCGAGCGCCGCGGCAATGGCCTCGACAGCCTCGCCGGCCTGCGACGGATCGGTACCGCCAGCCTGCGCCATGTCAGGACGGCCGCCGCCGCCCTTGCCGCCCAGCTTCTCGGCACCGAGTCGCACTAGATCAACCGCGCTGAAACGGCCGGCCACATCGTCGGTCACGGCAACCACGATGGACGCCTTGCCGTCATTGGCGGCGATGAGCACGGCAACACCGGAGCCGATGCGCGCCTTGAGCTCATCCGCCATCGGCTTCAGCTCCTTGGGCGGCACATCTTCCAGCACGCGGGAGATCAGCTTGACGCCGGCGATCTCGCGCACGTCGCCATCGCCGCCCGCATTGTCGGTCGCCATCTTGCGGCGCAGGTCGGAGAGATCACGCTCCAGCCTGCGCTTTTCCTCAACCAGCGCGCCCACCCGGGACGGCACATCTTCCGGCCGCACCTTGAGCTCGCCGGCAACGGTGGAGAGCATCGCCTCGCGATCCGCGAACCAGGCAAAGGCCGCAGCACCCGTCACCGCCTCGATACGGCGCACGCCGGCTGCCACCGCGCTCTCGGAGACAACCTTGAACAGGCCGATATCGCCGGTGCGCTTCACATGAATGCCGCCGCACAGCTCGACCGAGAAGTCACGGTTAGCGGTCGCGCCCGGGCCTCCCATGGTGACGACGCGCACTTCCTCGCCATACTTCTCGCCGAAGAGCGCCATGGCGCCCGTCTCGATGGCCTCGTCCACGGCCATCAGGCGGGTCACAACCTCGCTGTTGCCGCGCACGCGAGCATTCACCTGTGCCTCGATGACGGCCATCTCGGCGGCCTCGATGGGCTTGGGGTGGCTGATATCGAAGCGCAGGCGCTCGTTATCCACCAGCGAGCCCTTCTGCGTCACATGCTCGCCCAGCTTCTCGCGCAGGGCTGCGTGCAGCAGGTGGGTGGCGGAGTGGTTGGCGCGGATGGCCGAGCGGCGCTCGCCATCGACCGCAAGGTCAACCGCATCGCCAACGGCAATGCTGCCGGCTTCCACCGTGCCCAGATGCACGAACACATCACCCAGCTTCTTGACCGTGCCGGTGACGGCAACCTTGCCACCCTTTTCGGTGGTGATGGCGCCGCTGTCGCCCACCTGGCCACCGGACTCACCATAGAAGGCAGTCTGATTGACGATGACGGCGACATTCTGCCCAGCTTCGGCCTTTTCCACCCGCTTGCCGTCCACGACGAGCGCGGTCACCTGGCCCTCGACATGCTCGGCCTCGTAACCGAGGAACTCGGTGGCGCCCAGCTGCTGGCGAATGTCGAACCACACGGTCTCGGTGGCAGCCTCGCCGGAACCGGCCCAGTTGCGGCGGGCTTCGGCACGCTGGCGCTCCATTGCCGCCTCGAAGCCGGCAACATCGACAGCGCCGCCACGGCCACGCAGCACGTCCTGCGTCAGGTCGAGCGGGAAGCCATAGGTATCATAGAGCTTGAAGGCCACTTCGCCCGGCAGCACGCCGCCGGAAGCCAGCCTGGCCGTCTCGTCATCCAAGAGGCGCAGGCCGCGGTCGAGCGTCTGCTTGAAGCGGGTTTCTTCCAGCTTCAGCGTCTCGGTGATGAGAGCTTCGGCACGCACAAGCTCGCGGTAGTGGCCACCCATGGCCCGCACCAGCGCCGGCACCAGGCGATAGAGCAGCGGCTCGGTGCAGCCGATCATGTGCGCATGGCGCATGGCGCGGCGCATGATCCGGCGCAGCACATACCCACGGCCTTCATTCGACGGCAGCACGCCGTCGGCGATCAGGAAGCCGGAGCAGCGCAGATGGTCGGCAATGACACGATGGGACACGTTCACCGGACCATAGGGGTCGGTGTTGCTGGCCGCGGCAGACGCCTCGATCAGCTGGCGCATCAGGTCGATATTGTAGTTGTCATGCGTGCCCTGCAGCACGGCGGTAATGCGCTCGAGGCCCATGCCGGTATCGATCGACGGACGCGGCAGGTTGATGCGCTCGCCGTTCGGCAGCTGCTCGAACTGCATGAACACGAGGTTCCAGATCTCGATGAAACGGTCGCCATCCTCGTCCGGGCTGCCGGGAGGGCCGCCGGGGATGGAGGGGCCGTGATCATAGAAGATCTCGGTGCAGGGGCCGCACGGGCCGACATCGCCCATGGTCCAGAAATTGTCGGAGGTCGGGATGCGGATGATGCGGTCATCCGGAAGCCCGGCGATCTTGCGCCACAGGCCGGCGGCCTCCTCGTCGGAGGTGTGCACGGTGACCAGCAGCTTGTCCTTGGGCAGGCCATACTCGCCGGTCACCAGCTTCCAGGCGAACTCGATGGCGTCAGGCTTGAAATAGTCGCCGAAGGAGAAGTTGCCGAGCATCTCGAAGAAGGTGTGATGCCGCGCCGTATAACCGACATTCTCAAGATCGTTATGCTTGCCGCCCGCACGCACGACCTTCTGGGAGGTGGTCGCCCGCTTGTAGGCGCGCTCTTCCTGCCCGGTGAACACATTCTTGAACTGCACCATGCCGGCGTTGGTGAACATCAACGTCGGATCGTTGCGCGGCACCAGCGGGCTTGAATCCACCACTGTGTGGCCGTTCCTGGCGAAGTAGTCGAGAAAGGTATTGCGGATGTCGTTGGCGGTTTGCATGGCCACTTCTGCCTGACATAAGGGACCCGGTGTTTTACAGCCCGGCTCGCGCCCTGTCCATGGCGGCAGGAAAAGGGCGATAAAAAAGCCGGCCCGGGGTTTTTGACCCGGGCCGGCTTTCAATGTTTTCCGGCGATTACAGATGCCTTCAAGGCATCCGCCTCCGGATTTTATTCGCCGCTATCGCCATCCGGGCCGGAGAGCATGGCGTCGGCCACGAGGCCGGCATTCTGGCGAATGCGCACTTCCACCTCGTTGGCGATCTCGGGATTTTCCCGCAGGAAGTTCTTGGCATTCTCACGGCCCTGGCCGATGCGCTGGGTGCCGAAGGAGAACCAGGCACCCGACTTCTCGATCACATTGGCCTGCACGCCGAGATCCAGCAGCTCGCCGAGCTTGGAGACACCCTCGCCATACATGATGTCGAATTCGACGACGCGGAACGGCGGCGCCATCTTGTTCTTCACCACCTTCACGCGGGTCTGGTTGCCGACCACCACCTCACGGTCCTTGATGGAGCCGATGCGGCGGATGTCGAGGCGCACGGAGGCGTAGAACTTGAGCGCATTACCGCCCGTCGTCGTTTCCGGGTTGCCAAACATCACACCGATCTTGAGACGGATCTGGTTGATGAAGATGACGATGCAGTTGGACTTGGAGATCGAGGAGGTCAGCTTGCGCAGCGCCTGACTCATGAGGCGCGCATGCAGGCCGACATGGCTGTCGCCCATCTCGCCTTCCAGTTCGGCGCGCGGCACCAGCGCGGCCACGCTGTCTACCACCAGCACGTCGATAGCGCCGGAGCGCACCAGCGTGTCGGCAATTTCCAGCGCCTGCTCACCGGCATCCGGCTGGGAGATCAGCAGCTCTTCCACATCCACGCCCAGCTTGCCGGCATAGCTCGGATCGAGCGCGTGTTCGGCATCGACGAAGGCGCAGGTGCCGCCATTCTTCTGTGCCTGCGCAATCACATGCAGCGCCAGCGTAGTCTTGCCCGAGCTTTCCGGGCCGTAGATTTCGATGATGCGGCCGCGCGGCAGGCCGCCGATGCCCAGCGCGATATCGAGACCGAGGGAGCCGGTGGAGATGATGTCGGTTTCGACCGACCCCTCCCGCTGCCCCAGCTTCATGATCGAACCCTTGCCGAAGGCGCGCTCAATCTGGGAAAGGGCGGCGTCGAGTGCTTTTTGCTTATCCATGGAGTCTTTTTCGATCAATCGGAGTTGCGGCGAGGACATGGCTTACCCCCTTTAAGCACGACGGCGGTTGGGCTTCAACGTGTCGTGATTGTGCATGATTTGTTCTCATGCGCAAGGGCATATTTTCCCTATTTGTTCCTTTTTTGATCTCCTCCCGTATCGGATGTTCTCCATTCCATCCGAAATCAGGTGAGCAGTTTTTTCACTGCCACCGTCAACTGCTTGAGACTGAAGGGCTTGGGCAGGAAAGTGGCCTCCGCCGCCACGTCGCCGGCTTCGCTGGCGCGCAGCCTGTCCTCGGCATAACCGGAAATGAAAATGACCTTGAGCTCCGGGCGCTGCGGCAGGATGGCCCTTACCAGCGACGGCCCGTCGATGCCCGGCATCACCACGTCGGAGATCAGCAGCTCCACGGCTTCCCCCTCCGGCGAGCGCAGGAGCTCCAGCGCCTCTTCCCCGTCGCGGGCCACCAGTACGGTGTAGCCCTTGTTGCGCAGGGCACGGGCGCCGAAGGTGCGCACGGCATCCTCATCCTCGGCCAGCAGGATGGTGCCGGTACCGGTAAGATCGACCGAGCGCGCCTCTTCCGCTGCCGCCGCTACACCCGCCTCTTCCAGCGCGCCGCCCTCATGGCGCGGCAGGTAGATGGTGAACTCCGCCCCCTCGCCCGGCACAGAGCTGGCGGTAATATACCCCCCCGTCTGGCGCAGGATGCCATAGACCGTGGACAGGCCGAGCCCGGTACCGGCGCCGGCCGGTTTGGTGGTGAAGAAGGGGTCGAAGATGCGCCCCAGATGTTCCGGCAGGATGCCGCTGCCGGTGTCGCGCACCGAAAGCACGACATAATCCCCGCGCGGTACGGTTTCACTGCCGGCACGCCGGGGCGTCAGCAGGCTCAGCGAGGCGGTGGCCAGCGACAACGTGCCGCCGCCGGTCATCGCGTCGCGTGCATTGACAGCCAGGTTGATGATCACCTGCTCCAGCTGGCCCTGATCGGCCCGCACCAGGCCAAGGTCGCGCCCGTGATGGATCTCCAGCGTGATGTTCTCGCCGATGAGGCGGCGGATCAGATTGGCGATCTCCGCCACCACCTCGGTCAGGTCCAGCACGCGCGGCTTCAGCGTCTGCTGGCGCGAGAAGGCCAGCAGCTGGCGCACCAGATTGGCGGCGCGGTTGGAGTTCTGCTTGATCTGCATGATGTCCGCGAAGGAGCGGTCGCCGGGCAGATGGCGCTGCAAAAGCAGGTCACAGAAACCGGAAATGGCGGTCAGCAGATTGTTGAAGTCGTGCGCCACGCCGCCGGCCAGCTGTCCCACCGCCTGCATCTTTTGCGACTGGACGAATTGCTGCTCCAGCGCCCGGCGCTCGGACGCATCGATGAAATGCAGCACAAGCGCCCCGTCGCCGCTCACCTCGCCGTTGTCGCCGCGCACCCGGCGCGCATAAAGCGCCACGGGCAGACCGCCGCCGGCTTCCAGCCGCACCTCGATGCGTGCCTCGCTCTCGCGCTCGCCGGCCCGCACGCGCTCCAGCATGATGCGCACGCCGGCCCGATCGCCGGCATCGAACAGCATCAGGGCATCGATGCCCTCCACCTGCCGCGCGCCCAGCCCCAGCAGGGCAAGCAGGGCCGGGTTGGCTTCGGCAAGGCAGCCATCCTCGCGCAGTAGCGCCACCCCCACCGGGGCATCCTCAAAAAACTGGCGGAAGGCAATGGGAGAGCGGCCCGGCAAGATCGGCCAGGGCTGGGTGTTGCCCACATCGCGCAGCGCCGCCACGGCACGCAGATCGATACCCCTGCCGTCGGTGGCGCTCTGCAGCACGGCAAGGCGCAGCGGCCGGCCGTCGGGCGTGCGCATGACCACCTCCCCCGCCGGCAACTCGGGATCGAATGCGGACCAGGGCGGCAGGTTGCGGGCAAGCGGCAACAGGTCGTGCAGGCGCATGCCGCTGTCGAGCATTTCTGCCGCCGGCATGCCGACCCAGGCGGCAAGGGTAGGGTTCACATAGAGGAAGTAACCTTCCGCATCGACCGAGTAGAGCCCGACCGGCGCATTCTCCACCAGTTCGGCCACACGCTCCTGCTCGGTGCGCATGATCTCTTCCACACCGCGCCGCTCGTCCGCCGCCTCGAAACGCCACAGCAGATAGCGCCCTTCGCCCGACAGCGGAGAGACCTGCACCCTCCACCAGCGTCGGCCGACACCGGGGAAGGAGAGCGGCATTTCCTCGATCGCCCCCTTGCCGGCGGCGGCACTCACCGCCATCAGCCCGAGGCGGGCGCCGGATTCAGGATCGGCGGCAAGGGAAGACGGGCTCGGCGATGAGCCCGTCGTTTCTTCCCCCGGTGCGGGTTCGGGAAACCGCATCAGCGTGTCGAACGCCGAATTGCCGCGCACTGGCGTCAGATCATCCTCGGAAATCAGCATCGCAGAGGAGGAGAGTAGAAAAGCCTGCTGCTGCAGACTGCTGCCGCGTCCGAAACCGAAACCGATGGCAATGCCGGCAACCGCGGCCACGCCGGCCGCCGCAGCCCATCCAAGCCCGGCAGACCCCAGCCCCACCGGAATGGCAACGGCCACGCCGGCAAGCACCGCGCAGCCGCTTCCCACCAACGCCAGGCGCAGCTTCAAGAACGGTTCCTCATCCCAGCTTGCGTCCCTTCATGCGGAAGACATAGGAGATGATCTCCGCCACGGCGCGGAAATGCTCGGCCGGCACCATCTCCTCGATATCGCAGGTGGCATACAGCGCACGCGCCAGCGGCGGGTTGCGCATGATCGGCACCTTGTGCTCCTTGGCAAGATCGCGGATGCGGGCCGCCACCTCGTCCACCCCCTTGGCCACCACCATCGGGGCGTCCATCTTCTCGGGGTCATATTTCAGTGCGACCGCATAATGGGTCGGGTTGGTAACCACCACGTCCGACTTGGGCACGTTGGCCATCATGCGCTGGCGCGCGCGCTCCATACGGATCTGGCGGATGCGGCCCTTGACCATCGGGTCGCCTTCCTGCTGCTTGTACTCGTCCTTCACCTCCTGCTTGGTCATGCGCATATCCTGCGCAAACTTGAAGCGCTGGTAGAGCATGTCGGCGAGGCCGATGATAAGGACGGAGACGAGCACCGCGATCAGCACGCGGATGGCAAGGTGCCAGGTTTCGGTCAGCAGCGCCGCCAGCGACAGCTGCACATAGTGGTCCACCGCATCGAAGGCCGGCATCAGCATGAGAAGGGAGATGCTGCCCACCACCGCCAGCTTGGCGATGCTGCGCAGCAGGTTCAGCAGACTGTCGACCGAGAAGATACGCTTGAAGCCGGTGAGCGGGCTGATCTTGGAGAGCTTGGGGATCAGGCTTTCTGCCGAGATGACGATGCCGTTCTGCACCGTGCCGCCGACGAGCGCGATGACCACCATGGCCAGCGCCGGCAGCGACAGGAACAGCAGCACATGCAGCGTGGTGCCCATCAGCACATTGCCAAGCCCGCCGGCATCGGTCGGCACCTGGTCGGCCTGCGCCAGAAAACGGGTGAGCTCGCGCGTCAGTTGCTTGCCGGTTACCGGGATGAAGATGGCGACGATAACCGTCAGCATCAAAAGAGCGAAGAAGTGGGGCAGTTCCGTCGATTTCGGGACCTGCCCCTTCTTTCGTGCTTCCTCCAGCTTTTTACTGGAGGCGTCCTCTGTTTTGGAGGAATCGTCGGCATCTTCTTCAGACATTCACCCCTCCGCAAAAGCGCGATGCAGCACCACCCGGACATGGGGCGATTGTAGCTGCTGCAATCGGGGTGAAGCCGGCCATCATTCTCAGATACCCGGAAAGAAGTTGGTCAGCCGGTCCTGCATGTAACCGAGCCAGACGGTGAAGAGGATGGGCAGTACTAGGCTCAGCATGATGAGACCGACGATAATCTGCACCGGCAGCGCCACGAAGAAGATCTGCAACTGCGGCATCAGCCGGGCCAGAATGCCAAGCGTCATGCCAAAGACAAGACCGATCGCCAGAAAGGGCGCCGCAAGGCGAATGCCGAGCTGGAAAGTCTCGCTGAGCACCCGCGTCAGTGTCTGCGCCATATCGCCCAGCTGCAGCATGCCGCCAACCGGAAAGACGGCGTAGCTGTGGGCAAAAGCCATCAGCACCAGATGATGCATGTCGGTGAGGAAAAAGAGCTCAAGGCCAAGCAGGCCCAGAAAGGCCGACACCAGCGAGCCGTCGGTGCTGGCCGCCGGATTGTAGGAAGTTGCCGCCGACAGGCCGGCGCCCTGCGCGATGATCTGGCCGGCAAAATCGAGCGAGGTGAAGAAGAAACGCACCATGGTGCCGATAAAGACACCGACGGTGATCTCGCCGATCATCATCACGGCAAGGCCAAGGAAGTTGGGCGGGGCCGGCGGCATCAGCGGTCGCGTCACCGCCATCAGCGCCACCGAGATACCCAGGGCCAGGATGAGGCGGATATTGGCCGGCACGTAGCGCTCGCCGATACCCGGCATCATGAACATGATCGACCCCACCCGCGCAAAAACGAGGGCAACGCCGAAGATATTCTTGAGCAGGAAAGCCTCGAGCACGGTGGGCGCACCCCTCGCTGGTGGTCCGCTAGGTCCCGAGCCCGATGATCTTGTCGGCAATGCCTTCAAAGAACGTCGTCAGGTGGCGCAGCATGAATGGGGCGAGGAAAATGAGCGCGCCGAAGATGATGACGAGCTTGGGGACGAAGGTCAGCGTCTGTTCCTGCAGCTGGGTCAGCGCCTGGAAGAGCGAAATGAGCAGGCCGACACCCAGGGAAATCAACATCAGCGGCAGGCTTACGATCAGCATGGTGACGACAGCTTCGCGGCCGACTTCGATGGCTTCTGTAGGTGTCACGGCTCTTCACGCCCCCGCATGGGATAAACTGGCGCCCTGCCCCCCGGCCGGCACAAACGGCCCTGCCGGAACCCGGCGCCCGTCAGATCGACATGCGCATGATTTCCTGATAGGCCGCAAGAACCTTATCGCGGATGGTGACTGCCGTTTGCAAGGTCAGTTCGGCGTTGGAGACCGAGGTCACCACGTCGATGGGGCTCGACTTGCCGATCATGGCGTCGGCGGAGGCCTTTTCACCCTGCTTCATCGTGTCGACGCCGGCTTCCGCCGCCTGCTTCAGCACGTCGGAAAAGCTGGTCTCGCCGCTGTCGGAGGATGCCGAGGACTTTCCCATGCCGCCGCTAGTGGCGAGGCCCGAAAGCGATCCGGCGATATTGTCGACCATCTTCTGCTCCTTCTGCCCCCCGGGCCGCCCGGCGGATGCAGGCGGGATGCGCGGCGGCAATACGGCACTTCTTGCCTGCCCGGCATCTCCTGCCGCCCTGCAGACATCTCAAATTGTATCTATTTCCCTTCCCCCGGTCAAAGACCGCGGAAAGTCAGGCCTTGCGGCCCCTCTTCAGCGCACTGTCGCTTCAGCCGGCGCCTCAGGCGCGCAGCAGGCCAACAGTGCTCATCAGCATCTGGCGCGTGGTCTCGATCACCGACATGTCAGCCTGGTAGGACCGCTCGGCCTCGCGCATGTCGTTCACTTCCACCAGCGTGTTGACGTTGGGCTTCAGCACATAACCGTCGGCATCGGCTGCCGGATGGCCGGGCATGTACTCACGAACGAAGTCGCTCTTGTCGACATCCACCTTGCCCACCCGCACCTCGTTGATGCCGCTCTGGCGGTTCAACTCGTTCTTGAAGGTTACGACCTTGCGGCGATAGGGCAGGTCGTTCGGGGTTTCGCCGGTGCTGTCGGCATTGGCGATGTTCTCGGAGATGACCTTCAGGCGCTCGCCCTGGGCGCGCATGCCGGAGGCGGCCATCGACAGGGATTCAGCAAAACCGTACATGTTCCAAACTCCTCTCTTCCTGATGCGCGTCGGGCGAAACTCTGTTGCCGTTTGCCCGTTTTCTCTTTCTTTTCAGTCTATTGCTTCAGCGGCCAACCAGGGCCGTCTTCAGCATCGAGGTCTGCTTCTGATAGAGGTTGAGCGCCATCTGGTAGTCCGCAGCGTTCTGCTGCATGGCGATCACCTGCTGTTCCAGGATCACGCTGTTGCCGCTCGGTGAGGTTTCGTAAGGGTCGGTTTCCTTGATCGTGCCGATCTGCGGGGCAGACGGCATGCCATGCTGATGGGCCGAGGAGGTCATCACCGGCTCCAGACGATTGTAGGAACGCATGGCCTTCTTGAAATCGAACGCTTCCAGCTCACGGGCGCCATAGCCCGGGGTGTCGGCGTTGGAAATGTTCTGGGCGATGACCTTCTGGTTCTCGCTCATCCAGTCCATCTTCCGCTTCATCAGCTGAAAGACCGTCAGGTTGTTGAGGTCCATCTTCGTTTTCCTTTAGCGCGTGTGCCCGGCAGTTTTTATCGGCGCCGGGCTTTTGCGAATGAAGGAAAGCAAGAGGCGTGCCAAACAGCGCCAACATCGTTTTATGCACTGCAACAGGGCCACGATGCCGCCACAAGGGCGAAACTATTGTGAGGCTGCGTAGGATTTGATTAGAGTGGATTTTAAATATCGGAAGCCGGACCGGGGGTCGGTCCGGGAGCTTTCGACGGGTGGCCATCGGCCGCCTCGCAGCATCAAGGAATGAGCTTTGCTGTATCTCACCAGGAAGGTCGGGGAAACTGTCGTCATCAATGACGACATCCGTGTCACCGTGGTTGAGGTACGGGGCCGCTCCATCAAGCTCGGCTTCACCTTCCCGCCCAACGTTTCTGTCCTGCGCGAAGAACTGTTCGACCGCATCCAGGAAGAGAACCGCACCGCGGCCGGCGCCGGCGCCGATGCCTTCGGCGCCCTTTTGCAGGGGACGGTCGAGGTCAGGCTTCCGGCAGCACCGGCCGGTGCCGGCAAGGATGATGACGGCACCGACAGAGGTTCCGGTGACAGCTGAGGGCAAGGCGGCGCGCCGGCCGGTTGCCGTCGCGCTTTCCTATGAGCTTGGCAGCGAGGCCTTGCCGAAGGTCATCGCCACCGGCAAGGGAGCCCTTGCCGAAAAAATCCTTGAGATCGCCTTTGCCAACGGCATCAAGGTCCGGCGCGACGCGGACCTTGCCGAACTGCTGGGATCGGTCGATCTTGATTGCGAGATCCCGCTGGAGGCGATTCACGCCGTCGCCGAGATTCTCGCTTATGTTTATCGTGCCAACGGCAAGCTGCCTTCCGCCGGCACGGCGGCACACGGCCCGGCCCTGCCGACAGGAAAGACGCCATGAGTACCACCGCCACTGAAATCGCCGGAATTCTGGCCGAGCTGCAGGAGCGCGTTACCAGGGCGCGCGCCGACATCAGCGACGGGCTGGAGGTGAGCCTCGACGGGCTGGATGCAGCGGTAAGCGAGGCCTGCAAGCGCGCAACCAGCCTGCCCGCGGGGGATGCGCGCGAGCTCTCTCCCGCCTTCGTCAAGCTGCTGGAAGAAGTGGACGCACTGGCCGTCAGCCTTGCCGAGCGGCGCGACAGCATTTCCGCCGAGATGGACCAGTATCGCAGCCGCACCCATGCGATGAAGGCCTATACCACCCGCAGCCTCAGCTAAGGGCGCGCGCCCCGCCTGCCCTGCCCCAGCACAGGACATCTCCGGCCACAATGGGAAGCTCCCCGGATATTGCGATCGACCTTGCGCTTTACGTCAAGTTCGTGCTCGCGCTCGTCTTCGTCATCATCCTCATCCTCGCCGCAACCTGGGGCCTCAAGAAACTCTATCGTTTCAGTGGTTCCATGCGCGGCGCCAGCCGGCGCGTCAGCATTCTGGAAGTCCAGCCGGTGGACACTCGCCGCCGCCTCGTCCTGGTGCGCCGCGACAACCGGGAGCACCTGCTGCTGATTGGCGGGGAAACCGACATCGTGGTAGAGCGGGATATCCGCCCGTTTCAGGGCATGGTTGCGCTCGAGGAAGAACGGGCGCTGGACGCACGGTCCGCCGACAGGGAGCCGACATGACCGAGGCCGCAACCTTGCGCCGCACCAGCGACCGACCCGAAAAACGCCGCAGCCGCGCGCGCCGGTGGGCCATCGGCCTGCTCAGCCTCGGCCTCGTGATCGCCGGCGGCGTACTGCTCGCCCCGCATGTGGCGCTGGCCCAGACGCTCTCGCTCGATCTCGACCAGCTCGGCGGCAGCACGACGGCGCGCCTCATCCAGATCATCGCCTTCGTCTCCGTCATCACCATGGCGCCGTCGTTGCTGGTCATGGTCACCAGCTTCACCCGCATCGTCGTGGTCATGTCGTTCCTGCGCACAGCACTCGGCACCCAGCAGGCCCCGCCCAGCCAGGTGGTGATCGCGCTTTCCATGTTCCTTACCTTTTTCATCATGGCCCCGACGCTCCAGCGCTCCTATGAGGAGGGGCTGAAGCCGATGATGAACGAGCAGGTGGACCAGCTGGACGGGCTTGCCCGCATCGCCAGCCCCTTTCACGATTTCATGATCATCCACACCCGCGAGAAGGACCTCGCCCTCTTCCTCGAGATCGCCAAGATCGGACCGGTGCAGCAGGCCAGCCAGGTGCCCTATCACGTGCTGATCCCGGCCTTCATGATCTCGGAACTGAAACGCGCCTTCGAGATCGGCTTCCTCCTCTTCCTGCCCTTCCTCATCATCGACATGGTGGTCGCCTCCGTCCTCATGTCGATGGGCATGATGATGCTGCCGCCGGTGATGATCTCGGTGCCGTTCAAACTCATCTTCTTCGTGCTGGTCGATGGCTGGTATCTGGTTGTGGGCTCGCTGGTGCAAAGTTACGGCGTGGCGCCCGATGCCATTGCTCCGGCCCTGACACCGCTGATCCAGCCCTGAAGCGGTCCCAAGGCGGCCCTGAGGCGGCCCTGAGGCGGCCCTGAGGCGGCAAGGTCTATCCGATATGAAAACGGCCGGGAAATTCCCGGCCGTTTCTTTTTGCTGCTGTCTCAGCCCGTTGTCGCGGGCGCCGCCGCCCCACCCGCCGCCGGTACATTGGCACCTTGCGACGCAGGCGCTGCCCCGCCGGCATCAGGCGCCGTGCCGGCGCCACCCCCGGGGTTCTTGCGATAGGCATCAAGGAAGTTGGAGAAGGAATCCACGCCCTTCATCTGCTCCTGGATGGCCTGCGCGTCGGTGCCCGAGGTTGCCGTCTCCGGCTGGGTAATAACCCGGAACGCCGCGGCATCCGGGCCGGAAGACATGGCCGGGCCGTATTCGGCCGCCATCCTGTCCAGCTCATCGGTGTTCTTGGCCAGCGTCAGCGCCACGGCCCAATTGAGCACCAGCTTGGAATCTGCGGGGGAAAGACCGCCCGCCCGCGGCGCCGGCGGCACGAGGCGCGACAGCGCATCGGCGGCTTCGGGCCAGTTCTGGCTGCGCCAGGCAAGATCGGTGCGCAGCAGATCGGCATCGCGGCTGTGATCTTCCTTCAGCAGGTCGAGCGCATCGGGCACCCGGCCCATATCGGCGAGCGCCCGCGCCCGCAGCAGCCGGCGCTCGTTCTGCAATGCCGGGCTCAATGTCGAGGGCTGGCCGGGCGCAGGCTCGTTGATGTCAAGCGCCGCAAGAGCCTGCGTCGGGTCGTTATCCAGCAGGCGGATACCGGCAAGGCGCGTTGCGACCCGGGCCTGGTCGCGGCCCTGCAGGCGGAACTGCACCTGATGCAGCAACAGGTCGCCGGCACGGCCCAGAAGATCGATATCGACCAGGCGGGTGCTGAGGGCAGTGATCAGCTCATCACCCTCCTTGCCCGGCGGTGTCAGCTCGCGGAACTCGTCAAACAGCGCCAGCGCCTGCAAGGGCGTCAGGTGCTTGATCTCGTTCGGATCCATGAAGGCCGAGACGAAGGCCTTGCGGATGCGCTGGGTCAGCTCCGCCGCTTTCGGGCTGTCGGGGAAATTATTGATGGCCGAGCGCCAGGCCCCGAAGGCGTGGGAATAATCACGGGCCTCCAGATAATAGCTGCCCAGCTTGTCAAGCAGGTCTAGCTCCATGTCATCGCCGCGCCAGGCAAAACGCAGGCTGTCGAGACGCTCGGCGGCCTGTTCGGCGGTGATCTCCTTGTCTTCGCTTTGCAGCTCGGTGAGTTTCATCGCCGCTTCCATGCGCACCTTGCGGTCGCGTGAATTCATGGCAACGGCGAGGAAATCCTTGGCCTTGGCACGGTCGCCCTCGGCCAGCGCGGCAAGGCCGCGCAGATAGTTCAGCTCCGCATCATGGCGGGAGGCTTCCACATCCTGCCCGGCCAGCTTGTCGAGCAGTTGGTTGGCATCGCGTACGCGGCCGGTCTCGATGGCGGTGCGCGCCGCATTGGTCAGGATCTGGCGCAGGAAGGGTTCCGGATACTGGGTGATGATGCTGGACGCCTTGCCGAAATCAACCGACGCCGCGTCATACTGGCCAAGCTGGGCCTCCGCCACCGCCCGCCACAGCGTGGCATCCGGGTCGCCGTCAAGCCGGCCGTCCTTGAGATTGGCGAGCCCCTCCTCGGCCTTGCCGGCAAAGGTTTGCGCCGCGCCTTGCATGGCCTTGTATTCCGAGCGCCCCTTGAGCGCAGGAACTTCATCGGCGATGACGTCGAGCACGCCCTGCGCTTCCGGCATCAGCCCGTAGGAAAAATAAAAACGCGCCAGCGCGATGCGCGCGCGATTGCGCTCGGCATCCTTGGCCGAGGCTATGGCTGACTGGAGCTTGCTTTCGGTGTCATTGAAATCTGTCGGCGAACCCTGGCGCCAGCCGGCGATGTCAAAGAGCCGCTGCGCCGGCTGGGAGCCGCGTTCGCCACCGGCCACCGTCCCCGCCTTTTCGCTCGCCACCGCTGTATCGTCGGTGGAAGAGAGCGCAAGGCCGCCCGGTGCCGAAATGATGGCCCCTTCCGGCCCGGTATCGACATGAACGCGCGGCGAGTTGGGCCGCACCACCAGCCCCTGCGCCGTCGGCAGCAGGTCGGTATCGGGGAAACGCCGCAGTGCCGGCAACCCGCGGCCGGCGACCGGCAGCGGCACGACAAACAGCTGGTCCTTCACATCCGGATCGACGAAGGCGATGACCGCCCCGGCCCCTTCCGCCGGCACGACGATGCGCCCGCCCAGCGGGTCCAGCGGGTCGGAACGCGGGGCAAGCGCCAGCGAGGGCGGGCTATTGCCGGCGGCAAAGCCCACATGCCAGGCCGTGCCTTCGCGCGCCACCACCGGATGGCGGCCAGCCGGCTCCTTCAGGCGAGCAATGGTCGCCTGGGTGCTGCTGATGGCATCGCCGCCACCGAGAGCGGCCACCGCCGGCCCCAGCAGCTCCTGCGCGCTTTTTTGCAAGACCCGGTCGAAGACGAGATAGAGGAAACCAGCCCGCTCGAACACGGCAAGGCTGGCTGGCTGACCCGGGTCGACGGTGACGACCGGCCCCCCAAGCGCAGCAAGGCCGCCCACACTGGCCGCACTTTCCGGGGACGCCATCGCCGGCGCTTCGGCAGCAGCGCTGGCAGGCATTGCCGGCGCTGCCGGTGCTGCGGGCGGGCTTTCCGGCGTACCGACCTGCGAGATCGCGGCCTGACCCGAGCCCCCCTCGACCGCATCGGAGGCTACCGGCGCAGCGGGCGGGGCGGCCTGCGGGGCAGCCGCATCCGGCCCGCCGGTGGACCGTGGCACGACCACTCCCGCATCGGCAGTCATGGCCGGCGCCGGGCTGGCTGGCGCTGCTGCGGGTGTCGGAGCGGATGCAGGGGCCGGGGCTGGGGTTGGGGTTGGGGCTGGGGTTGAAGCCGGAGCGGATGTGGCCGGTGCCGCTGGCGTCGCCGCGGCAGCTGCGGCTTGCGCCGGCGCTGCCGGTTGACTCGCCGGAGCAGTTGCCGCCGGAGGCTGCGGTGCAGAAACCGCCGGTGTCGCCGGCGGCAGGGCCGGCGCAGCACCGGCCTGTGCTGGTGCGGGTTCAGGCGTCGGCACGGCCGCCTGCTGTGCTGCCGGTGCGGCAGGGGTTGCGGCCGCTACAGGCGGCAAGGATTGCGCCGGCGCCTGCGACCCCACAGGCGGGGCAAACACATCCACCACCACACGCGGGCCAACGCGGAAATGGCGCAGGCGGCTTTGCGGAGAAATCGCCATCGCCACGGCAAGGGGGGCGCCCGTCTGCTGCTGCACGGCGCCGATATTGGCCATCGAACCGGTATCCGCCCCGCTGAGGTCGGCCGTGCCCGGAGCGGTGAAGCCCACCGTTACCGTACCGCCATCACGGTTCACGGTATAATCCACCGGCCGGTCCCAATCGAAGACGAGGCGGCTGAAATCCGGATGCTCCCCGCCACGCACCGGTACGGTGACGGCCGCCACACCGGCCTGTGCCGGCTGGCCTGCGGCGCTCCCGGCGGCGGGGTTCGGCGTTACCGCCGGCGGCTCCGGCGTCGGGGCTGTCTTGTCCTGCGGGCCATAGGGGCCGCCGGGGAAAAAGTCGACCACCACGGCGTTGCCGTGAGCAAAGGTCTTGATGTCCTGCGCGCTGCGCAGCGGAAAGGTGATCGTCCGCCCGTCGGCACTGATTGAGGGCGGGCCGATATAGTCCGAGAGCGCCCGCACCGCGTCGGCGATATTTGGCTCGATAGGCCGGTCGAAGCGCAGCGCCATCTCGCTCGTGCTGGCCTGCGTCTCATAGACGACCGGGCTCTGCCAGTTGAAGACCATGCGCATGAAGCCGCGGCCTTCGGCGGCCTGCACCACCACCCGGTCCGCTGCCGCCGGCCCTGCCGCCAGCAACGCACTCCCGGCCAGGGCAATGACGGCGACCTGTCGCAGCATGTTCCGCAGGAGGCTCATTGATCGGAGAACTCCCGCACGATGATATCGACCCGGCGGCCGAGCGCCCATTGCTCGGCCTCGGGCAGGCTTGCCGCGAGTTGGCCGGTATCCTTGGCGTCCCCCTGCCCCAGCACGGTTATGCTGCGCGGATAACCCGCGGCATAGAGCGCCCGCGCTGCCGACAGCGCACGGTCGAGGGAAAGATCCCAGTTGTTGACATAGCGTCCGCCCGCCACCGGCGTGGGGTCGGAATGTCCTACCACCTCGATCTCGTTGCGGATCTGGGCAAGACCGTTGGCAAAGGTGCGCAGCGCCTGCTTGCCATCATCCGACATGGCAGCCGAACCGGGGGTAAAGAGCAGGTCAGACGGCAGCGAGATCACGATACGGTCGCTCTGGCGGGTGATAACCGCCTGCGACAATAAAGGATCCGCCTCCATATGCGCACTGAGAAGCTGGCCGAGATAACCGATGCCAAGGCCTGGAGCTTCCGGCAGCTTCAGCGTCGCATAATCAGCCTTCGGTGCCTCGGCTTCCTTTTCCACCGCCGGCCGGCTGTCGCGATTAAGGCCACGATGCACCGCCTCCCACAGATCGAGATCGGGCTTCTGCATCGAGAACAGCAACACGAAGAAGGCCAGCAGCAGGCACATCAGGTCGCAAAAGGTAACGAGCCACCGCTGCCCAACGCTGGAAGCGGCACCCGGTGCAGCCGTCACGGGGACAGGGTAGGATGTTTCGCGCCGCATCAGGGGGCACTCCCCGGCTGGTCAAGCCGCACCGGTGCCTCGTCCACGACGCGGACGTTGAAGATCAGCCGCAGCTTTTCGGGGTCGCCCTGCTCGATGGCCACGGAAACCGCCGGGCGCGGGGCACCGGAGGTCACCAGGCTGGCGGCGAGATGTCCCGCCTCGACCAGCCGGCCGGCCTCATCGGCCATGCCTGGCTTCCGGGCGCTGGCAAGGCGCACTTCCAGCTCGTAGCTGATCCCGTCCGGATGGCGTCGCAGGGCATCGGCAATGCGGTCGATCACAGCTTGCCGCCGGACCAGCAGCTTGCCATCGGGGCTGAAGAGGTCGCCGCGTTTCACCACCACGGCAAAGCGCCGCCCCTGCTCCAGCTCCTGCACCTGCTCGATGGGCAGATCGCGCTCGACGATGGCGCCGATATGCTGGCGAAACTGGCTCGGCAGGATGGTGCTGCCATCGCGTGAGGAAACCGCCTCATCCAGAAGGCCGATGCTGGTAACCGGCGCACCGGAGACAAAGCGCTTTTCCAGCCCCTGCAGCACGGCGCCGGCCTTCTCGGTATCCTGTTTGGAAAAGGCGTTGAGCAGGACAAAAAACGCCAGCATCAGGCAGACGAGATCGGAGAAGGTCAAAAGCCATCCCATGCGACCGTCCGTTTGGGAATGCGAAGACGACGGCGCAGCCGCAAACAGCCTGCGTCCCTTCATCCCCGTCTCCTCAAGCCGGCTTCCAGCCGCATTACTCCCGCCTCCGGCCATCCTGGCCTTCCAGAACCTTCTGTTTCATTCAGGCGCCAACCTCGTCCCGGGCACCCCTCGTGCCCCGATGCCGTCGCCCGCCCCTTTTCCCTGCCCGCGCCGACCGCCTCCTCAGTTGGAGGCCGGTACCGGCGTTGCCGCCATTGCCTCGGCATTGGCCTTGTCCCGGTTGGCGAGTGCCTCGGTCAGGGCCTTGGCCTTGGCCGGATCCATACGCGACAGGACGTCGGAGAGCTTGGCTTCCTTCATCCGCGTGGTCACCGCCACCAGCACCGGCATATCGGTCTGGTCGAAAATCGCCGCCGCCTGCTGCGGCTTCATGCCTTCATAGATGGTCACAAGCCGGGCGACGTTGGCGGTCTGCTCCGCCTCGGCCATCTTCTTGCGTTCCTCGATGGCGGCATTGATCTGATCGCGCAGGCTGGTGAGTTCGCCGATCTTCTGGTCGAGCCGCTGCTCGGCCGCGGTCAGCAGGGCCTCGCGCTGGTCAAGGTCGCGTGCCCGCTTGTCGAGTTCGGCGCGCCGCTCGCTGAGGCGCTGCTGGAAATCCTGCTCGGCATTGCTGAAGATGCCGACCTTGTCTTCCGGCCCCTGCGCACTGTCCTGCTGCTGCTTCAGCTGGTTTTCCATCGATTGCGGCAGCTGTCCGGCGTTGGGATCGGCGGGCTGGGTCGTACTGGCGGCCGGCTGCTGCGCCTCGGCGGTGGAGCCGAGCGTGGGCGAGAACAGCGTGGTGAGCGCCCCGTTCTCCACATCCTGATAGATGTCGCCCACCCGCAGACCGATCATCAGCACACCGACGAAAATAACCGCCGGGATGAGCCGCAGCTTCGAGCGGTTGGCCCCGGCCAGCGAGGCCGCCGCGGCTTCCGGCGTCAAGGCCACCCGTGAAGCGGCTGCCGCTTTGCCAGCCTCAGCCAATGGCAAGTCGGGAGGCGGCGGCAAGGCGGCAAAGGCGCGCCTGGCCGCTTCCCGTCCGGCACTGGCCTTGGCCTGCACATCAAGTTCGGTGGCCGTGGCGGCGGCAATGGAAGCAAAAGCCTTGTTGGCGGCAAGCGCGGCAGAGCGTGCGCCCCCCGCCGCCATCGGCGCCCGGGCCGGCACCGCGCTGGCAGCCGCAGGCGCCGCCTTCGGTGCCTGCATGGCGTCACCGATGCTCTGGCCGGTTCCCATCAGGATGCGGGCGGCAACCGCCTGTGCAATATCCTCACCCGGCACGGGGGCCGGGGCGGGCAGAGCTGGTGCCGCTTCGGCCGCCTTGTCGCTGCGAAAAGCGGCCATCGCCGCCTCGCGGGCCCGGCGAGCGCGTTCTGCAGCGTCCGGCTTGCCGCCTGGCAGGTCACTGTCGCTCATTTCAGCCTCTCGATGGCATTAAGCAAATCCTGCTCGGACTTGCTGCGCGGCTTCGCTCCGCCATTGGCCGCCAGCCCCGGATCGGCGCGCAATGGCTCCGCCGCGCGCAGCACTTCGGCTGCCGGGGCAGCGGGGCGTGCCGGTGCCGGGGGCGGCGTGACGGGGGGCGTAACAGGCTGGGCTGCTGCCGCATAAAGGGTGCCGTCCTGCGCTTCCTGCTGGCGGCGCAAGGTGGCGGAGGCAGCGGCACTGCCCTGCTCCAGCCGGCGGGCCACGCTTTCGGCCGTGTCGATCATCATCACCAGCTCGTCCCGGAGTGTACCGGCCTCGCCGATGGTGATGCGCAGCGCATCGCTGGTCTGCTGGGCGCCTGCGCGCAGCTGGGCAAAGCCGGCCTCTGCCTGCGCGGTGGCGGCAGTAAAGGCGGCGATGGTTTCGGCCAGTTCCTCGCGCTGCTGGCGCACCAGCTTCAGCCGGCCATTGAGGCGCCAGACAAAGATGATCGTCGCCACCATGAGACCGGTGACAACGGCGTCGGCAATCAGTGAAACCAGCGGGGACATGATCGATCCTGCCTCCTCGTGCGGCCGGCGGCTCAGCCGCCCCAGCCGTGGCCCTTTTGCCGGGTGACTTCAGTGTCGATGCGAACGGCGATGTTGCCCGACTTGCGGCCCATACGGCCGGTGAACATCGGCACGTCACCGCACCTCAGCTCCACCGGTCCATCCGGCGTCTGGTTCAGGAACAGCTGGGTTCCGATCTTCCACTCCAGCACGTCCTGAAGTGTCAGTGTCACCTCGTCCAGAACCGCACTCAAGCTGACATCCGTATACCAGAGCTCGTTCGCAAGGTGAGTTTCCCAGATGCTGTCACGGCCGAACTTTTCACCCATGAACATCTGCAGGAGCAGTTCGCGGATCGGCTCCAGCGTCGCATAGGGGATCAGCAGCTCAAGCCGGCCGCCGCGATCTTCCATGTCGATGCGCAGCTTGATGAGCACGGCCGCGTTGGCATGGCGGGCGATGGTGGCAAAGCGCGGGTTCGTCTCCAGCCGCTCGAAACGGAAGGTAACCGGCGACAGCGGGTCGAACGCGGCGGAAAGGTCGGAGAGCACGACATGGATCATGCGCTCGACGAGATTGCGCTCGATGGTGGTATAGGGCCGGCCTTCGATACGCATCGCTGCCGTGCCGCGGCGCCCGCCCAGCAGCACGTCCACAATCGAGTAGATCATGGCACTGTCGACGGTCATCAGGCCGTAGTTATCCCACTCCTCCGCCTTGAACACGGTCAGCATGGCCGGCAGCGGGATGGAGTTGAGATAATCGCCGAAACGCACCGAGGTGATCTGGTCGAGGCTGACTTCGACGTTGTCGGAAGTGAAGTTGCGCAGGCTGGTGGACATCATGCGCACCAGCCGGTCGAACACCACGTCCAGCATCGGCAGGCGCTCGTAATTGATGAGCGCGCTGTTGATGAGCGACATGATGCCGGTATTGTCACCGTCCCCGCCCGCTCCGCTGTCGAAGCCGAGCAGACTGTCGATTTCATCCTGATTGAGGACGCGGGTCGCGCCGCCGCCTTCGGCAGCCGGGGCAGCTTCTTCCTCGCCGCCGCCATCATCAGCCAGCGCCGCCCATTCGGCAGCCAGCCGTTCGTCCTCGCTCATTTCCTCGGTATTGCTCATCGCATCGCTTCCTTAACCGACACGCCGGGGGCCCGTTCCTTCAATCTGCAAAACCTGTATGCCCTTGCGCAAAAAGAGTTATGCACGAACCGGGCCGCCTGCTGCGGCATCACTGCACGATCATTTCCTTGAAGAGGATGTCCTTGACCTTTGCCGGATAGACCGAGGCATTGACCCGCCGCAGCAACTCCTCGCGCAGGCGGAACACACCGGCCGATCCGCGCAGATCCTCCGCCCGCAGCTCGCGCAGATAGGTCTGGAAATTATCGATGATGCGCGGCTGGTTGGCGGTAATGGCCGCCTGGTCCTTGGCCTCTTCCACCTCGAGGCTCACGCTGATCTTGAGGAAACTCGGCCGCCGCCCCTCGGTATAGAGATTGACCAGCATCTCCGGCATGTCGACATAGGTGCCGGCGCCCGGCAGGGCCGCTTCTCCTTCGCCATGGCCACCTTCGGCCGGCGCGGCATGTTCTTCCGCTGGCGCGGCATGCTCGCCTTCGGCGGCCGCCTCATTCGATCCGCCGAACAGCACGCCCTTCAGCAGGAAGAGGCCACCGCCAACCAGCACGAGCAGCAGCAGGGGCAATACGACAAACAGGACGATCTTCTTTCCGCTGACCTTGCGGCGCGGGATCTCGTCCATCACATCGGCGTCTTCCGTGGCCATGTCGTTTCCCTGCAATGCCTGCCCGCTTTAACTGCCGTCCTCCCTGGCCCTTTCGGGGCAGAGAAGGGGTCTTTTCCGACCGCCCGATGAATACCGGCGGACGCAGAAAATCTTTCCGGCACAAACACTTTAAGTCACGAAGTGAACTCATGCAAATAAAGCGCCGCTCGGGCCCGGCGCTTTCTGCACAAGGTGCCGCACCAGCCCCCGGCGGGAGGCAGCGCGGCTCATTTAAACACAAAATTATAGTAATTAATTTCGCAAACCTGCCTTGCGAGATGTTATTAGCCTTGCAACGCCAAAAGCCCGGCCTATGTTCAGTCCGGCAACCGCGCCCCGCAAGGCAGCGGGCACAAAAACAAGATCGTCACCACCAGCACCGCCATCTGGCGAGGGGCGCCATCCGGCGCTCCGGAAAGCAGAAGAAAATGAACTGGCTCAAGACCTTCGCCGTCGCCGCGCTTGCCGGCGCCGTGCAGTTCGCCGCCGTCTCCGCCCATGCCGAGGAATCCCTCGACAAGATCAAGGTCTCCGGCGTCATCCGCTTCGGCACCGAGGGCACCTACGCCCCCTTCACCTATCATGATGCCTCCGGCGCCCTTACCGGCTTCGATGTCGAGATCGGCCGCGCCGTCGCCGCCAAACTCGGCGTCAAGGCCGAGTTCATCGAAGGCAAGTGGGATGGCCTGATCGCCGGCCTCGATGCCGGACGGTACGATGCTGTGGTCAACGAGGTCTCGATCACCGAGGCAAGGCTGGCAAAGTATGATTTCTCCGCCCCCTACATCGCCTCGAAGCCGGCACTGATCGTCAAGGCCGGCAACGACAAGATCGCTTCCTTTGCCGACCTCAAGGGCAAGAAGTCGGCCCAGACGCTCTCCAGCAATTTTGGCCGCCTTGCCACCGCCAATGGCGCCGAACTGCTGGCAACCGATGGTTTTGACCAGTCGATTGCACTGGTCCTGGCCGGCCGTGCCGATGCCACCATCAACGACAACCTCTCCTTCCTCGATTTCAAGAAGCACAAGCCCGACGCCCCGCTGAAGGTCGCCGCGGTGAGCGAGGATGCCGACCATTCCGGCATCATCATCCCCAAGGGCAATCCGAAGCTTCTGGAAGCCATTGATGCCGCACTGGCCGAGATCAAGGCCGACGGCACCTATCTGAAGATCGCCGAGGCCTATTTCGGCGAAGACGTCTCTCCCTGATCGCGCCCGCGTCATAAAGAGACAGGCAGACTAAAGTACGCGAGTAACCGGCGGCAGGCCTATCATGGGGCCTGCCGCCGTCCGCGTCTCAGCGCCCGGCCCAAGTCAATCGAAACGGACGAAAAATGCCCCACTGGATGCAGCTGATGCTGGACTCCCTCGGCCCGCTGCTTTGGGCAGGGCTGGTGTTCACGGTGCCGCTCACCCTTCTGTCTTTTGCTGGCGGACTGGTGCTTGGTTACCTGACGGCTCTGGCGCGCCTGTTCGGCCCGCGCCCGCTGGTGGCAATCGCGCGTTTTTATGTGTGGATTTTCCGCGGCACCCCGCTTCTGGTGCAGCTGTTCCTCATCTTCTACGGCCTGCCCAGTGTCGGCATCGTGCTGGACGCGTTCCCGGCTGCGCTCATCGGCTTCATTCTCAATGTTGGCGCCTATACCAGCGAGATCGTGCGCTCGGCCATCTCCGCCGTGCCCTCCGGCCAGTGGGAAGCCTCCTATTCCATCGGCATGAACTGGCGCCAGGCGATGGCCCGCACCATCCTGCCGCAGGCCGGCCGTATCGCGGTGCCGCCGCTCTCCAACAGTTTCATCGCGCTGGTGAAGGATACGTCGCTGGCCGCTGCCGTCACCGTGCCGGAGCTGTTCCAGGCCGCCCAGCGCATCGTCGCCACCACCTATGAGCCGCTCATCCTCTATATCGAGGCCGCGCTCATCTATCTGGTGCTGAGCTCCGCGCTCTCGCTGCTGCAGAGCCGGCTCGAGACCCGGCTTGGCGGATATGGCGGCTTTCTGGGAGAAAAGGCATGATCACCCTCACCCGCATCGTAAAGCGCTTTGGGGAGCAGACCGTGCTGCACGAGGTCGATCTGACCCTCGGCGAAGGCACCGTCACTGCTCTCATCGGCCCTTCGGGCAGCGGCAAGAGCACGCTCCTGCGCTGCGTCAACCTGCTGGAAATGCCGCAATCGGGTGAATTGAAGCTGGGCGACAGTCATCTGGTCTTTACCCCCGGCAAGCCCGCCGACCGCCGCGCCGTGCTGGCCCTGCGCCAGCAGACCGGCATGGTGTTCCAGAATTTCCAGCTGTTCCCGCATCGCACTGCCCTCGGCAATGTGATGGAAGGACTGGTCACCGTGCAGCGCTGGCCGGAAGACAAGGCCCGCCGCCGCGCGCTCGACCTGCTGGACAAGGTGGGCATGGCCCATAAGGCCGATGCCTTTCCGGCCAGTCTTTCCGGCGGGCAGCAGCAGCGTGTGGCGATCGCCCGCGCTCTTGCTCCCTCGCCGCGTGTCCTGCTGTGCGACGAGCCAACCTCCGCGCTCGACCCGGAGCTTGCCGGCGAAGTGGTGGCGGTGCTGCGCCAGCTGGCGGAAGAAGGCACCACCATGCTGATGGCAACGCATGACCTGCGCCTTGCCGCCAGCGTTGCCCATCAGGCCGTCTTCCTGGAAGCCGGCAAGGTGGTGGAAAGCGGCCCCTCGCGCGAGCTGTTTTCCAGCCCGCGCCAGGCCCGCACCGCCGGCTTCATCGCTACGCTCACGGCCGCTGCCGGTGGCCATGGCGCCAATTGACGCGGCACTCTTTTCCGCACCCACCGGGCACAACACGCCGGGCGGCGGGGTAATATAGGCCCCTCGCCCGGCAGCACCGGCCTCTCACAAGCCCGGACATTTTTGCCGAACTCCATTTAAGTAACTGTTTTTGAATAAAAAATAAGTTTGGCACACCTGATGCATATCTGCTGGCAACCGAAAGGGCCAACAGAGCCCGATGGCCTAAAATGGCCGTCATCAGGAGTGCTAGGAAAATGGAAAACACCAGTTACGTTGCCCTGTCCTCGATGACCATGCTGATGCGGCAGATGGACGTGATCGCCAACAACATGGCGAACGTGAACACCGCCTCCTTCAAGCAGCAGTACATGGTGGTCAACGAGTACGACAAGAACACCACCGGCAAGGAAAAGCTGGCGATGGTGCAGGACTTTGCGGTGCTGCGCGACCTGCGCCAGGGCGCCCTGGTCGCCACCGACAACCCGCTCGACCTCGCCATTGACGGTGACGGTTATTATGCGGTCGAGACCAGCAGCGGCCCGCGCTACACCCGCAGCGGCGCCTTCACGCTCGACAGCACCGGCACCATCGTCAACCACGAAGGCAATCCGCTGCTCGATGTGCGCAACCGGCCGATCCAGGTGCCGGCATCGCTTGTCGATCTGCGTGTGACTGCCGACGGCACCATCACCGGCACCGACCCGACCAACCGCCAGCAGCAAACGGTCGGCCAGATCCGCCTCGTGAAGTTCGACAACCCGCACTACCTCAAGGAACTCGGCGACGGCCTCTTCGAGACGGAAGAGTCTCCGATCACCGCCGACAAGGCGGAAATCCGCCAGTACATGCAGGAAGAATCCAACGTCAATCCGGTCCTCACCCTGACCGAAATGATCGACGTCCAGCGCAAGTACCAGTCCACACAGAACTTCCTCGACAAGGAAGATGAGCGGATGCGCGACATGCTGCAACGCCTGGGCAAGGCCAGTACCTGACCCCCGGACAAAACTGGCCACACCCGACTGAAACAACACGCCCCCAGGGGCTCAAGGAGTTCAGAAAATGCGTGCACTTTCCATCGCCGCCACCGGCATGCTCTCGCAGCAGCTCAATGTCGAAACCATCTCCAACAACATCGCCAACCTCAACACCACGGCCTTCAAGCGCCGTCGTGCCGAGTTCCAGGACCTGCTCTACCAGAACTTCCGCCGCGTGGGCTCCACCTCGTCGGATGCCGGCACCATCGTGCCGGCCGGCGTGCAGATCGGTGCCGGTGTGCGTGCCGCCGCCATCTACCGCATCCACGAGCAGGGCAACATCACCATCACCGACAACAAGCTGGACCTCGCCATCAACGGCAAGGGCTACTTCCAGGTGACCCTGCCCAATGGCGACCTTGCCTATACCCGGGCCGGCGCCCTGCAGCTCAACCAGGACGGCAACATCGTGACGCCGGACGGTTATCTGCTGAACGGCCCCGGCGCCGTGCCGCAGGACGCCACCGACATCACCGTCAACTCCTCGGGCGAAGTGCTGGCCACCATCGACGGCCAGGTCCAGCCGCAGAATGTCGGCCAGATCACCCTGCATACCTTCGCCAACGAAAACGGCCTCGAAGCACTCGGCGACAATCTCTACGCCGAAACTCCCGCTTCCGCCGCCAATGTGGAAGGCGTTCCCGGGGCTGCCGGCTTCGGCAAGATCATCCAGGGCGCTCTGGAAACCTCGAACGTGAACGTCGTCTCCGAGATCACCGATCTCATTACCGCCCAGCGCGCCTACGAGATGAATTCCAAGGTTATCCAGGCCAGCGACCAGATGCTGCAGACCGTCTCCAACCTGCGTTGATGATGACCGGTGCCCGGGGCCTCACCGCCCCGGCCCCGATGGAGGAAAAGATGCTGAAGACCACCCGAACGCTGATGACCGCCGCCCTCGTGATTGCCGCTACCGCTTCCACCGGTGCGCTCGCCGCGCTGCGTACCAGCGTGACGGTCGACGGCCAGGACATCTACGCAACCGACCTTTTCACCGACGTCGCCGTCGGCAAGGACCGGCTGGTGGCCCGCTCCCCGGAGCCGGGCAAGACCCTTACCCTCGATGCCGGCACGCTGCGCCGCGTCGCCGCGGCAACAGGTGTGGACTGGAAGCCCACCACCGGCTTCGAGCTGGCGGAAGTTACCCGCGCCTCCACCCATCTGGGCGCCAGCGATATCGTGCGCATGCTCCAGCCGGAGCTGCTGAGCCAGCTTGGCGGCAACGACATCGATGTGCGTCTTGACGATCCCGGCGCCGGTATCGACATGCCGAGCCTCGCGGCACCGGATGTGAAATTGCAGGACCTGCGCGTTACCAGCACCAGCGGCCGCTTCAGCGCCCGCCTGCGTGCACCGGCCGATGGTGGCGTGCAGTATGTCGATGTAACCGGGCAGGCTTTTCCCATCCAGGTCGTGCCGGTCCTCATCGAGCGCAAGCTCAAGGGGCAGGAAATCAGTGCCTCCGATCTCGCCTTCCAGCAGATGCCGGTCGGCCGCCTGCCGGATAATGCCATCAGCGATGCCGACCAGCTTATCGGTATGGCCGCGCGTCGCACCATCAACCCCGGCCAGCCGGTGGTCTCCAGTGCCGTCGGCCTGCCCATCGTCATTACCCGCGGCGACCTCGTGACCATGCGCTACAAGCTCGGCGGCCTTGTGCTGTCGGCCCGTGGCAAGGCCATGGAAGAAGGCGGTGTGGGCGATGTGATCGAAGTCAGCAACACCGACAGCAAGCGCGTGCTCCAGGCGGTCATCGCCGGACCGCAGCTGGTCGAGGTTTATGCTGGCACGAACGTTGCTTCTAACTGATCACCGGTGACAAGAGGCGCGGCAAAAAACGCCCGGCACCATCCCAGGAGGTACATCCGAAATGTCGTTCACGACCCTGAAATCCCGCACCGGCCCGGCCCTCGCCCTTGTGCTGTGCGCCCTGCCGCTGGCCGGTTGCAACATGTTCACCCGGCTGTCGCAGGTGGGGGAAACCCCGTCGCTGACGCCGATCACCAACCCCACGACCCAGGCGGGTTATCAGCCGGTTTCCATGCCGATGCCGGCACCGGAAGCCCCGGCCTATGCCGCCAACTCGCTGTGGCGCTCCGGCGCGCGGGCCTTCTTCAAGGACCAGCGCGCCACCAAGCGCGGCGACATCCTGACGGTCAACATCTCGATCGCCGACAGCGCCTCGCTCTCCAACCAGACCTCGCGCGGTCGCACCGGCGACGAAAGTCTCGGCATCCCGAACCTGTTCGGGCTTGAGACCAAGGTCAACAAGGTGCTGCCCAATGAAGTGGACGCCAGCTCGCTGGTCTCTGCGAATTCCAGCGGATCCAGCACCGGCACCGGCAGCATCGACCGCAAGGAAACCCTGACCCTCAACATCGCTGCCATCGTCACCCAGGTGCTGCCCAACGGCAATCTGGTGATCGAGGGCAAGCAAGAGGTGCGGGTCAATTTCGAAGTGCGTGAGCTCTATGTCACCGGCATGGTTCGGCCGGAAGACATCTCCGCCACCAACGCCATCGCCTTCGACCAGATCGCCGAAGCCCGCATCGCCTATGGTGGCCGCGGCCAGATCACCGACATGCAGCAGCCCCGTTACGGCCAGCAGGTGCTCGACGCCATCCTGCCGTTCTGAGGCTGATAGGCGCGGCTCCGGCTGCGCCTGACAATTCCGGCGCTCTCCTCGCCTGGGGAGGAGGCGCCCTACCGAGGTACCCCTGGGCCCGTTTTCCGCGAGGGGAACGGACCTGGAAACTGCGGCCGGCATCCCTGATGCCGGCCTTTTTTTTCAAACGTCACCGCCCCGGGCGAGGTCGATCCTGATGCCAGCCCGGCCCGCGCCCGGGCAATGAAAAAGGGGCCGCCCGGCGGGCAGCCCCTTTTTCCTGATCCAGTACTTGGCCTGACCGGGCCGGCATCAATCGTCGCGCTGGGTGCGCTCCATGCGCTCGTGACGCTCCTGCGCCTCGAGGCTCAGCGTGGCGATCGGGCGGGCTTCCAGACGGCCGATGCTGATCGGCTCACCGGTATCCTCGCAGTAGCCGTAGCTGTCATCGACGATACGCTCCAGCGCCTCGTCGATCTTGGAGATCAGCTTGCGCTCACGGTCGCGGGTGCGAAGCTCCAGCGCCGTATCGGTCTCCAGCGAGGCACGGTCGGCGATGTCGGGTTCCTGCAGGCCGCTTTCCTGCAAGTGGGAAAGAGTCTCGGTCGACTCCCTGAGCAGCTCTGCGCGCCAGCGCAGCAGCTTCTGGCGGAAATACTCCTTCATGAGCGGATTCATGAAGGTCTCGCCGTTTGTCGGGCGATAATCGGGCGGCAACAACGGAGCAGAAGGTGCGTCGTCGCGGGTTGCGATGCTCACTGACCAGACTCCCGAATTTTAGGAACCATAACGTGCCAGAAGGCGCGCGGAGTATAGGAACATGGAAAATCTGCCGCAAGCCCGAAGAAGCAAGGATGCGAAACGATTTAACACGCTGAAACAAAAAGATAATCTTAGCTCCCGCGGCGCAGCGGGAACTTTTTGTGACAAGAGAAGGCGGGCAATGGCCGCGGCCAGCTGCCTTACTCCTCGTCGCTGCGCGGGGTGAATTTGGCGAGCTCGACCTGCGCCCGCAGGTCAATTTCTTCCAGTACTTCAACCAGCCTGGGGTCGGTGATCTGCCCCTTCTGCGCCTGAACAAGACGCACCAGCTGCTGCAGGCGCTGCGGCGGAATGCCGCCGGTCAGCAGATCGAGCCTCAGATCCTCCAGCTGGTCGAGGATGTTGTTGCCCCGCTGGCGAGCCTTTGAGCGGCCGGTAGTGGCATCGTCAACCTGCTGCAAGGCCAGCAACGCATCGACACCGCCAACGCCGGACATGCCCGAGACACCGGACGCCGTTTCTTCGACACCGCTGTCATCGCCCTGGATATGACGGGAAAACTCGCTGCTTCCGGTCTTCTTGGCCTTTTTTGCCGCGGTGGTTCCGTGAGTGGAACCGGTCCCTTCGACCTTCATGCCTAACCACCTGCTTTCTTCTCTCGAAGCCGCACCGGCCCCCCGCCGCGACCCTGACAGATCATGCCCCAAACACTAGCGGCATTCCTCTTGCAAAACACTAGGCAATGTTTGCCCCGGCGCGCCTTTACCGCCGCCGGGATGCCGGGGCAAAGCTGCCGCCCCTTCTGAACGCCGCCCGCAAACAGCGGTTAGCACATTGAAGAAAAAGCGGAAAACAATATCTGGCACGCTTATCGCATGATGGCAGTGCAACGGGCGGAAGACCCGCAAAGCCAGCGGTTCACCAAGGGTACATCAAGGACATCCCGACCATGCTGATGCCGACCTCAACCTCAAGCCTCGCACCCTCCGGCAGCCGCAAGGCCGGCTTTGCCGCCCGTGCCGGCCGCCTGGCCATTGCGCTTGGCGCCCTGATGGCCTGCACCCTGCTGCTGGCCTCGCCGCCGGCCGAGGCGCAGCGCATCAAGGATATTGTCGATGTCGAGGGTGTGCGCGAGAACATGCTGGTCGGCTACGGCCTTGTCGTCGGCCTCAATGGCACCGGCGACGGCCTCACCAACTCCCCCTTCACCACCCGAAGCCTGCAGGGCATGTTCGAGCGTCTCGGCATCAACATCCGCGACGACACCCTGAAGACCAAGAATGTCGCCGCCGTGATGGTCACGGCCACCCTGCCGGCCTTTGCGCAGCAGGGCACCCGTGTCGACGTCACCGTCTCCGCCATGGGCGATGCCAAGGATCTGATGGGCGGCACCCTGCTCGTCACCCCGCTGATGGGCGCCGATGGCGAGGTTTATGCCGTGGCCCAGGGCAATGTCGCGACGGGTGGCTTTACCGCCTCCGGCGCCGCCGCCACGGTCACCAAGGGCGTTCCCACCTCCGGGCGCATCGCTTCCGGCGCCATTGTCGAGCGCGAGATCGCCTTCGATATCAACGACATGAATAGCCTGCGCCTGTCGCTGCGCAATCCCGATTTCACCACCGCCGAACGCATCGCGCAGACCATCAACGGCTTTCTCGGCCAGGCCGCGGCTACCGCCCGGGATCCCGGCACTGTCGTGCTCAGCGTGCCCGCCTATCGCCGCGGCAACATCGTCGGCCTGATGACGGATGTGGAGCAGCTCCACGTCACCCCGGACCAGGCCGGCCGCGTCATCATCGACGAGAAGAACGGTGTCATCGTGATGGGCGAGAATGTGCGCATCAGCACTGTCGCCATCGCCATCGGCACGCTCACCATCACCGTCACCGAAACCCCGCAGGTCTCCCAGCCCTCGCCCTTCTCGCAGACCGGAGAGACCACCATCGTCCCGCGCACCCAGATCGAGGTGGATGACGGCAAGGACAAGCGCATGGCCATCCTCAGCGAAGGCATCACGCTGCGCGAACTGGTCCAGGGTCTCAACGCCCTCGGCGTCGGCCCGCGCGACATGATCACCATCCTGCAGTCCATCAAGGCCGCCGGCGCCCTGCAGGCCGAGATCGAGGTGCTGTGAGATGAACCTGCAGACCCTCTCCCCCGACATCCTGGCCAGCGGCGCCCTGAACGGATCGCTTGCCGGCGCAAGGCCCACCGACGCCGCGCGCACCGCGCAGCTCCAGGGCATGAAGCCGATGTCCGTCGCCAAGGCCGCCGCCGCCGCGCAGGACTTCGAGGCCATGTTCCTGTCCCAGATGCTGAAGCCGATGTTCAACACCGTGGGGTCGGACGAGATCTTCGGTGGCGGCCAGGCAGAAGAGACCTACCGCGACCTGCTGGTCACCGAATACGGCAAGGAAATCGCCAAGCATGGCGGCGTCGGCATCGCCGCTGCCGTGCAGAAGGAAATGCTGCGTCATCAGGAGTTCCAGGCATCATGAACCAGACCGCCCAAAACCCGTCCGCCCGCAAGGCCGCACTGACGCCCGAACAGGCCCGTGCGGAAGCCGGCGCCCTTATCACCGCCATCGATGATCTCGTCAGCCTGCTCGATATCGAGACCGGCGCCGTGCGCGCCCGCAAGCGCGGCGAGGTCGAGGCGATGCAGAAGGCCAAGAACGAAGCGGTCGCGCTTTATGAGCGCAACCTCTACCGCCTGCGCCAGGTCACCCAGACCAACCGCGACGACATCAATGGTGACGAGGTCTTCAAGGCCCGCCTCATCACTGCGGGCACCCGGCTGGACCGCGCCATCTCGGCCAATGTCATTGCCCTGCAGTCGGCACGCGATGCCAACGAACGGCTGATGAGCATGATTCAGAGTGCCGTCACCTCCCAGCAGCCTACCGGCAGCGGCTATACCGCCCGCGGCGCCAACAACACCGGCTACAAGCATGCCGGCGCCCCGGCAATGACACTGAACGGCACGTTCTGAGCGTCATCCGGCAGGGTGATGCAGGACAAAAAGAAATTTGTTCACGGACTTACCCTTGCGAAACAGGAGTGGAAGCGATGAGAATGGGAGCAGCAGTACGAATGGAGTCCCAACCTATGTCAGCTCCGCTACCGGAGACTGCCGAGCAGATCGATCTGATCGATGAGTTCTTCATCGATACGCGCTTCGGGCGCATTGCCTTCAAGCGCAGCAAGCTCGTGGCCATGCCGATCGGCATGCTGGGGTTCGGGCATCTGCGCAATTATGGCCTCGCCGACCTGCCGGACCCGCGCTTCAGCGCCTTCAAGCTGTTGCAGGCGGCGGACGATGCGGCCGTTTCCTTCGTCGTCCTGCCGATCGACCCCAATGGCGGCATGATCGACGACCAGGACTGGCGCTCGGCCTTCACCGCGCTGGAAGTACGGCCGGAAGAAGGGCTGCTGGCCCTGGTGGTGTCCCCGCGCACCGAAGACGGGCAGATTCGTTTTACCGTCAACTGCCGCGCCCCGGTCATCATTGATACCCGCCGCCTCATCGGCTGGCAGCATGTGCTGCCGAACCCGCGTTACGAAGTTCGCCACCCGCTCTGACGACGGATGCCCGCGCTCCGGCGCGGCAAGGGACGCTTCCTGTTTCGCAAGACACCTGCTCCCCCGGACGGCCCCGTTTCCCACTTCAGGGACGGGGCCGTTTGTTTGCGGCTCCGGCTATCGCCCCCGCCACCGGCACCCGGCACCCGGCACCCGGCAGAGCCAACCCGGCATGATTTTCCCGCCTCATGCCCTGCCCGCCCCGTTCCAGCCGCGACAACTGGCCTCACCCGTTACAACCCTTTGATTTCTCTAGCTTCAGAGAATGGACAGAAATTGGCCCATGCCTTGCATTGAGCAAAGCGACCAATTCCACCGGTGACGAGAGAGCCACCAGATGTCCACCACCGCCGTCGCGCAAACCACTGTGAAAACCGCCGCCGTTGCCGCGGATGCCACCGGTTTTTTTGCCGCGGCAGCTGGCGGAAACCAAACCAGCGGCCTCTTTGCCGCCATGCTGAACGGCGCGGCGAGCCAGGACACAGCCGCCGCCAGCAAGCTGGCCGCAGCCGCTTCCGGCCCGATCAAGCTCCAGCCGACCACCAGCACTCTCGGCGCCGCTCTTGCCGCCGATGCAGCGGCCAGTGCCACCGCTGCCGGCACCGACGCAACCGGTGACGACAGCAAGGATGACGACGCCGGTGCAGACGGCCAGAACCTCTCGCCGGATGTGCTGGCTGCCCTTGCCGCCGCCCTGATGGGCCAGCCCCAGCAGCCGGCGCCGCAGACGCCGACCGGCGATGGCGAGCTTGGCATCGCCGCGGCGACGGTTGCCGCCGGCACGACGCAGCCCGGTGCAAATGCCGGCGCCGGCGTTTCTCCGCTGCTTCCCGGCGAATCACTTCCGACGGCCCCCGGCCTTACGGGTCAGATGCCCGCCGGTGCCGCTGCGACCGCAAACCCGGCCGGCACTGCAACACCCACGGCGACAACTCCGGAGGCTGCCGCCGGCTTTGCCCAGTTGCTGGGTCAGCTGGGCGCCGACAAACCGGCACTGCCGCAGAACAGCGCCAACATCCAGCAAACTGCCGCTTCGGCCAATACCGACGCGGCGAGCCAAAGCACGCCGGCTCTCCCCGCCCAGCTGGCGTCTTCCGGGACCGCACCGGTACCCCCCACCACGCCCCCGGTGAAAACCGGCGCGGTCCCGGACCCCTCTTCCACCGACACAACCGATCTGGCCGATGCCTCCCCGCTCGCCGACCTGTCGCTTGAAGCCGCCGCTGACGCCGCGCCGATGCGTCCGGCAGCCACCGCGGCAGCCGTTACCCGCCAGGCCTCGGCGAAAGCCTCTGCCGCAGCTGCCAACGCCCAGCAGCAGGCGGTGCAGGAACTCTCCGACGCCGCCAACAGCAGCGATACCGCCGGGACGCCCGCCGCCAACGATGCCGGTCCGCGTTACCCGGTGCGCCAGGACGCCTCTGCCCCGGCCGCCCAGCCGCCGGGCGCAGCCCCGCAGGCCGGCGGCAACATGGTGCTTCAGCAAATGCTCGCCCAGGCCAACGCAGCGGCCAAGGCTGCCCCGGCCGGAGCGGCTGGCGCTGCCGGCCAGACGGGCACAAACACCATTGCCGGCACGCAGGTTCGCGGCTCCACCGGCGCGGCAAACCTCGCCCTCATGGCACAGGCGGCGCTCCAGGCAACGCATGCCGCCCCCCCGGCGCAGTCGCCCGCCGCCAGCGACGCTGCCAGCGATGCCGCAGGGCTGATGGCGGTGGATGACAGCGCAGAAGCCGACCTTGCCGCCAGCGACGCAGCCGGCAGCAGCGATCAGGATTTCCAGTCCGACAGCGGCGATGCCGGCAGTTCCAGCCAGCTCGGCGCCGGCGTGGGCGATGTACGCTCCAGCGGCGACAGCAGCTTTGCCCGCGCCGTCCAGCAGGCCTCAGCCGCCCCCGGCAGCGCGCGCCAGGCGCTCTCCCCGGCTGCCCAGCAGCTCGCCATCCATGTCCAGCGGGCGGTTGCCAACAACAACTCCGTGCTGAGTGTCCAGCTCAACCCGCGCGAGATGGGCATGATCGACATCCATGTGCAGATGCAGGATGGCAGCCTGCGCGCCCGGGTGACGGTCGAAAAGCAATCCACGCTCGACCAGTTCCAGAAAGACGCCGCCGGCCTGCAGAAGGCTCTGGCCGATGCGGGTCTCAGCATCGACAGCAACAGCCTTCAGTTCGACCTTTCCGGTCAGAACCAGGGCCAGGCCGCAGCCGACGCCCGCGACCAGCAGCAGTTCCGCAACAGCTCCGGCCGCCGGGGCACTCCCGCCGTGGGCGGGGTCGACAATGCAGCGACCGTCACCCAAGCCACCCTTTATGTCGAGGAAGGCCGCGTGGACCTGAAGGTCTGACGCCCGCGCCGCCCGAGGAGAAAGAGCCATGTCCGGCATCGACACTTCCAGCAACTCGGTCAACTCTACCGCAACCGCCAATCAGGCTTCCGCGGCGGGTACCAGCCTCGCATCGCTGGGTAACGACTATCAGAACTTCCTCAAGCTGCTGACGATCCAGCTCCAGAACCAGGATCCGACGCAGCCGATGGATACCGACAAGATGACCCAGCAGCTGGTCGCCTTCACCGGCGTCGAGCAGCAGATCCTGACCAACAACAACCTTGAATCGCTGAAATCGCTGCAGCAGCAGAGCGCGACCGGCGCCGCCATCGGCTATATCGGCCATCAGGTCGAATATGCCGGCAACGAGGTTGCCCTGCTGCCCGACCAGTCGGCCTACTTCTCCTATACGCTGAAGGACGAAGCCTCCTCGGTCGAGGTGCGTATCTACGATGCCTCCGGCAACGAGGTCCGCGCCGTGGCCGGCCCGACCGCCAGCGGTACCAACAAGATCGAGTGGGACGGCAAGGACCAGAACGGTACCGAGCTCGACCCCGGTCTCTACACCGTCTACGTCATCCCCAAGGATGCCGACGGCAACAAGATGGATTACGACATGACCGTGCAGGGTTATGTCGAGGGCGTCGAGGTCCAGGACGACGGCACCTACCTGCATGTCGGCACCAACCTCCTGCCGATGAGCAAGGTACTTTCGGTCTACTGATCTCCGGCCGGCGGCATCCACACATCAGCGCATGTGAAACGGTGCCGCCGCCCTCTCCGACAGATGTACCCGGAGAAGGTCCGCACGACGCATCGGTATAGGGTGCGTCGGGCGCTTCCTATTTATATTGCATTTTAGGCAAATTTGGGCGATTTCATGTCCCGGCGGATGTGGCCGGGGTCGGGTTTGGCATGCCCTTATATGGATTTGCCATAATTAAAAACCCTCCCCCGGGCTGGAACTGAGCGTTGCCAGGACGCAACGAATAGCAGAATCCTAGCGAGTCTCGGGCGGCTTTATGGCCGTTGCGCGTGACTTCCGGCATCAGGCTTCGTATGGTAGGCAGAAATTGCCTGCCTCGGGCCGCAATTCTGTTCCAAATGGGGCAGAAGCAAGGCGCCGGGGTTCCGTGTCGAGGGACAGCAGCGTGAACGCATTCCTGCAAACGCTCAAAAACCTGGGGCCGATGAGGCTCTCGGCAATTGGCTTCGTCGGTCTTCTCATCATCGGCTTCTTCATCTTCGCAACCCTGCGGATGACGGCACCGGAGATGCAGAAGCTCTATGGCGATCTGGCCGACAAGGACACGGCGCAGATTACCGAGCAGCTCGACGCGCAGAAGGTCCCCTATGAGCTGCGTAACAACGGCACCGAGGTCTGGGTTACCAAGGACCAGGTGGACAAGGTCCGTATCGACCTTGCAAAGGAAGGCCTGCCCAAGGGCGGCACCGTGGGCAACGAGATCTTCGACAGCGGCGAAGGCTTCGGCACCTCCTCCTTCATCCAGAACGTCAACCGCCAGCGCGCGATGGAGGGCGAGCTTGCCCGCACCATCAGCTCGATCGACGGCATCCGCCAGGCGCGCGTCCATCTCGTGCTGCCGCGCCGCGAGCTGTTTGCCCAGACCGAAGAGCAGCCGACCGCATCCGTGTTCCTGCAGCTGCAGCAGGGCGTCGATCTCTCCCGCGAGAACATCTCGGCGATCCGCAACCTGATCTCCGCCGCCGTGCCGAAGCTGGAGACCAAGATGGTCTCCATCGTCGACGATCACGGCCAGCTCCTCGCCTCGACCGAGGAAGACGACGCCTCCTACATCAACGCGACCGCCGATGAGGCCCGCCAGCGCTATGAGCGCCGCCTCTCCCGCTCGATCGAGGACATGATCGGCCGCACCGTCGGCTACGGCAAAGTCCGCGCCGAGGTGAATGCGGACATGAATTTCGACCGCGTGGAGACCACGTCCGAGCAGTTCAATCCGGACGACAAGATCCAGCGTTCGACGCAGAACATCACCGAAGAGACCGAGAACACCGAGGCTCAGGCCATCGACAGCATCACGGTCGCCAACCAGCTTCCGAGCACCGACGCCAACAACGTCAACCCGCTGCTGCCCACCTCGCGCAACAGCTCCAAGCGCACGGAAGCCACCACCAATTTCGAAGTCAGCAAGACCACCACCAACCAGGTCCGCACCGGCGGCGAAGTCAAGCGCCTCTCCATCGCGGTGATGATCGACGGCACCTACAAGACCAATGCCGACGGCACCACCGAGTATGTGCCGCGCAGCGACGCCGAGCTGCAGCAGATCCAGCGCCTTGTGCAGTCGGCCGTCGGCTTCAGCCCCGACCGCGGCGACAGCATCGACGTCGTCAACATGCAGTTCGTCGACCAGTTCGATGCCAGCAAGCAGGAGCCGCTCATCTTCGGCATGAAGCGTGACGACCTGTTCCGCTTCGCCGAGATCATCGCCCTGGTGCTGGTTGCCATCCTCGTCATCCTGCTGGTCATCCGGCCGCTGCTGGCCCGTGCCTTCGAGGACGACACCGAGGAAGAGGAGATCATCGAGGAGGATGAGGATGCCGATCTGCCGCGCCTCACGGCCTCGGAAAGCGGCGCCCTCGCCCAGGCTCTCGCCATGGAAGGCGGCGACATGGACGAGGAAGAGAGCGACGCGATGATCGACGTCAACCGCATCGAGGGCAAGGTGCGCGCCTCTACCCTTCGCAAGATCGGTGAGATCGTGGAAAAACATCCCGAGGAGGCGGTCGCCATCCTGCGTGCATGGATGTACCAGGAAACCTGATAGACTGATCGAGGACCACCGGCGACGCGCCAGCCGCAGCGCCTGCGGAACAACACCCCGGCGAGGGACGTTTAGGAAACGGCATGAGCTTGAACCCCTTCCAGTTCGGAATAGATTTCGACGAGGAAGATCCGCGCACCAAAACCCGCCGGGCCGCCGAAGCCCGGCAGGCGGAGATCGCGGCTGAGAAGGCCCGGGAGGAAGAGCCGCCTCCCCCGCCCCCGCCGCCTACCGTGCTTGAATCCGAGGCCATGGCCTGGCGTGACGCCGCCCGCCTGCAAGGCAAGCAGGAAGGCGTTACCGAAGGTCAGCGCATTGGCGAGCAGAAGGGCCGCGCCATCGGCTTTGCCGAGGGCCATACCGCCGGCCAGGACGAAATGCGCGCCTCGCTGGAACAAACCATCGCCGACACGCTGCAGGCGATTGCCGCCGGCATGTCGGAGAGCCACGCCGCGCTCGTGGAAACCCGCCAGCATTTCGACCGCGCCTCGGTGGACGTCGCCATCGCGGTTGTGAAGCGCCTGTTCCCCGAACTTTCCGCCCGTCATGGCCTCAGCGAGATCGAGGCGCGGCTGCGCGAGATCCTGCGCGACCTTACCGACGAGCCGCGTGTGCTGGTCAAGGTGTCCACGGACAGCCGCGACGAGATCGACGCAAGAATTGAAACCATCCGGACCGAAACCGGCTATGATGGCCGTCTGGCGGTCATCGCCGACGAAACGCTGGCTGCCGGCGATGTGCGCATCGAATGGCCGACCGGTGGCGCGGAACGGCTGAGTTCCGATCTCTGGCGCATGGTGGACGAGGCTGTGGGCCGCGTGGTCGGCCCGCCGCCGCCACGTCCGGCAGTACAGCCGGCACCTCAGGAAGCAGCAGCACGGCCTGCTACGGGCGAAATGCCCGGCGACGCTGAGGCCGGGGATGATAATACCGATAGCCAAAGCGCTGAAAAGGAACGAGAATTGGCTGACGCCGAAGCCGCGTCCGGCTAGCCGGAGTTGCGGTGGTTAAAACCTTCTGCCGTCAGGGGGGCGGGAGGAGGTCCTGACGAAGGGACCATGATCAGGACAGCGGGGAGTTTGGTGCATGTCTGAGTCCGATTTCGATCTTGATGAAGTCGATGCCGGCGACGGGATGGATGGGGGCGATCTTGATGGTCCGGCGCAAGCCAAGGACCTTGAGGCCATCTATGACATTCCGGTGCAGATTTCCGCCGTGCTCGGCAAATCGGCCATGCAGGTGAGCCAGCTTCTCAAGCTGGGACGCGGCGCGGTGGTCGAGCTGGATCGCAAGGTCGGCGAGGCTATCGACATCTATGTGAACAACCGCCTCGTCGCCCGCGGCGAAGTGGTGGTGGTGGAAGACCGGCTCGGCGTGACGATGACTGAAATCGTCAAGTCCGACCGGGCATGAGGCAACCGGATCCCATGAGCCTCGGCGAGCAATCGTCCTCCAGCCCGCTTGGAAGCCCGCTGAAGGCGGGAAATGCTGCTGGCACGCCCGGCGCGCAGCCGGGTGCCGGCACTGCGCGCGCGGCCGATTTGCGCCGCATCATTGCCCGCCCGGTCATCGATATCGGCGGCGGCGTCAGCCTGGTGATCGCGGTCGTCCTGATCGGCGGCGCCATCCTCCTGGGCGGGCGCCCGGGCTCCTTCCTTGATCTTGCAGCCTTCCTCATCGTCGGCGGCGGCACACTGGCGGTCACCGCCATCTCCTTCCCACTGTCGGAAGTGCTGTCGACGCCGCGGCAGATCATCGCCGCCCTGACCAGCCGCCCGGCCCAGCCGATGGCGATTGCCGTGGAGATGCTGCGCCTTGCCGAGCAGGCGCGCCAGACAGGCACCCTGGCACTGGAAGGCATGCTGCCGCGCCTTACCCGCAATGATTTCCTGCACCGTTCCATCGGCATGCTGGTGGACGGCATGCCGAGCGACCAGATCGAGGGCATCCTCGGCAACGAGCTTGCCAGCCATGCCCACCGCTGCGCCCGTGGCAGCGCCATCATGCGGCGCGCCGGCGAAGTGGCCCCGGCCATGGGCCTTATCGGCACGCTGGTCGGTCTCATCCAGATGCTGGGGCGGCTGGACGAACCCTCGCAGATCGCCCCCGGCATGGCGGTTGCCCTGCTCACGACCTTTTACGGCGCCCTGTTCGCCAACATGTTCCTGCTGCCGCTTGCCGCCAAGATGGAGCGCAACAGCGAGGACGAGGCGGTGATCAAGCAGATTTACCTTGCCGGCGCGATGTCCATCGCCCGGCAGGAAAATCCGCGCCGGCTCGAACTGGTTCTCAACACCATCCTGCCCGTCGGGCAGAGGGTGAAGTATTTCGACTGATGACGAGGCCCGGTGCCGGACGATGAAAGGCACCTTTTGGCCGCAGAGGGAAGACGAAGCACGATGCGCTTACTGATCGTCGGAACGTTGGAAGGCTATATCAGCGCCGCCGGCCAGATCGCCATGCAGCGGGGGGCCAGGGTTGCGCATATCGACACGATCGATGGCGCACTGACGGCCCTGCGCAGCGGACAGGGCGCCGATCTGGTGATGATCGACGTCAAGCTGGATGTCGCGCAGCTGGTAAAGGCCCTCAAGAGCGAACGCATCACCGTGCCGGTGGTCGCCTGCGGCGTCGGCACCGATGCGCGCGCCGCCGTCAAGGCCATCCATGACGGCGCCAAGGAATACATCCCCCTGCCCCCGGACGCCGATCTCATCGCCGCCGTGCTGGAGGCCGTGACCGCCGAAAGCCACCAGCTCATCAGCCGCGACCCGGCGATGGGCTCGGTGCTGCAGATGGCCGACCAGATCGCCCCGTCGGACGCCAGCGTGCTGATCACCGGCGAAAGCGGCACCGGCAAGGAGGTGATGGCGCGCTATATCCACGGCAAATCACGCCGTGCCTCGAAGCCCTTCATCTCTATCAACTGCGCCGCAATCCCGGAAAACCTTCTGGAATCCGAACTTTTCGGCCATGAGAAGGGTGCCTTTACCGGCGCCGTGGCCCGCCGCGTCGGCAAATTCGAGGAAGCTAATGGCGGCACGCTGCTGCTGGATGAAATCGGCGAGATGGACCCGCGCCTGCAAGCCAAGCTGCTGCGCGCCATCCAGGAACGTGTGATCGACCGTGTCGGCGGTACCCAGCCGGTGCGCGTCGATATCCGCCTGCTGGCAACCACCAACCGCTCCCTTGAGGAAGAAGTGCGCAAGGGCACCTTCCGCGAGGATCTTTATTTCCGCCTCAACGTCGTCCATCTGATGCTGCCGCCGCTGCGCGAGCGCCCGATGGATGTGGCCGTGCTCTCCGAGTTCTTCGTCAAGAAATACTCCGAAGCCAATGGCCTGCCGCTGAAGGCCCTCTCCCCGGACGCCATCCAGAAGCTTTCCGTGCACACCTGGCGCGGCAATGTGCGCGAGCTTGAAAACACCCTGCACCGTGCCGTTCTGCTCTCCCGCCAGGCGCAGATCGAGCCGGAAGCCATCATGCTGACCGGCCAGCCGCAGACGCTGGCGCCCGCCCCGGCGCCGGCGCCGGTCGCTCCGGCAGCCCCGCAGCCGATGACGCCGCCCGCCGCCGCAGCCCCGGCTACGCCCATGGCGCCGCCGCCTGCTTCCGGCTGGGCCCCGGCAGAACCGGCCGCCGCTGAAGAGGCCGGTGCCGGCAGCGGCACCAGTGGCCTTGTCGGCCGTACGGTGGCGGATGTGGAGCGCGATCTCATCATCGACACGCTCTCACACTGCCTCGGCAACCGCACCCATGCGGCCAATATTCTCGGCATTTCCATCCGCACGCTGCGCAACAAGCTCAAGCAATATACCGAAGAAGGCGTTGCCGTTCCGGCTGCGGGCGGCGGCGACAGCGAGCCGGCCTATCCTTGATGGCGCTTCGGGCCGGAACAGATAGGGTCAATCGATGAGCGACCAGTCGCAAGCCGGGTTCGTCGGCCGTCTGCCGCCGCAGCTGCAGCAGCTGGTGAAGGCTGTCTCGCGCGGCGAGGTCGGCTTTGCCGTCGGCGTCATCCTGCTGCTGGTCGTGCTTATCTTCCCGATGCCGGCCTTCCTGCTGGATATCGGCCTTTCGGTTTCCTTTACCTTCTCGGCGCTGGTGCTGCTGGTGGTGCTTTTCATCGAAAAGCCCACCGACTTCACCTCCTTCCCCTCCATCCTGCTTGTCAGCACGATGTTGCGGCTGGCGCTCAACCTCGCCTCGACCCGCCTTATCCTCCAGTACGGGCATGAGGGGGCGGATGCCGCCGGCCATGTGATCGAGGCCTTTGCCGGCTTCATCATGGGCGGCAACTTTGTCATCGGCGTGATCGTGTTCGCCATCCTTGTGCTGGTGAACTTCATGGTCATCACCAAGGGTTCCGGCCGTATCGCCGAAGTGTCGGCGCGCTTCACTCTCGATGCCATGCCCGGCAAGCAGATGGCGATCGACGCCGACCTCTCCTCCGGCCTCATCAACGAGGATCAGGCCCGCGACCGCCGCAAGGACCTGCAGGCCGAAAGCATGTTCTTCGGCTCCATGGACGGTGCGGCCAAGTTCGTGCGCGGCGACGCCGTTGCCGGCCTCATCATCACCGCCATCAACGTCATCGGCGGCATCATCATCGGCGTGGCGATGATGGACCTCTCCTTCATGGAAGCGGCGCAGAACTATACGCGCCTCACCATCGGTGACGGTCTGGTCTCGCAGATCCCCTCCCTGCTCGTCTCCCTCGCCTCCGGTCTTCTGGTCACCAAGGGCGGCACGGAAGGCACGGCCGACGAGGCCATCTTCGGCCAGCTCAGCTCCTATCCGAGCGCGCTTGGCATGGCGGCGCTGCTGACGGCGCTGATGTCGGTTCTGCCCGGCATCCCGATGATCCCGTTCCTCAGCATGAGCGCGATCACCGGCGGCATTGCCTGGTGGCTGGTCAAGCGCGCCAAGGCGGAGGAAGAAGGTGGCGGCGCGGCGGCAGGCGGCAAAGCCGCCGGGGGCAAGGGCGGCGGGGCTGCCGGCGCTCCGGGAGCCGCGGGGGCTGCGGCGGGCGCTCCGGCCGCACCGGCGGAAGAGCCGATCTCCTCCGCGCTCCATATCGACCAGATCCGCCTCGAGCTGGGTTATGCGCTGCTGGCGCTGGTCAACAACCAGCAGGGCCAGCGCCTTACTGATCAGATCAAGGGCCTGCGCCGGCAGCTCGCCATGGAAATGGGCTTCATCATGCCCTCCGTGCGCATCCAGGATAATTTGCAGCTCCAGCCCAATGAATACATGGTCCGGGTGAAGGAAATTTCCGCCGGCGTCGGCTCCATCCGCCCCAACATGCTGCTGGTCATGGACCCGCGCGGCGACCAGATCACCATCCCCGGCGAAGCGACTGTGGAGCCGACCTTCGGCCTGCAAGCCATGTGGGTGGACCCGATCCACCGCGAGGAAGCGCTGTTCAAGGGCTACACGGTGGTGGATGCGCCGACCGTCGTCACCACCCACATCACCGAGATCGTCAAGGAGAACATGGCCGACCTGCTCTCCTATGCCGAGACGCAAAAGCTGCTGGATGAAGTCCCGGAAGCCTTCCAGAAGCTGGTCGCCGATGTCATCCCCACCCTGATCACCATGGGCGGCCTGCAGCGCGTGCTGCAGAACCTTTTGAGCGAGCGTGTCTCCATCCGCGACCTGCCGGCGATCCTGGAAGGCATCGCCGAGGCGACGGGCGTTACCCGCAACGTCACCGCCATTACCGAACATGTGCGCTCGCGCCTTGCCCGCCAGATCAGCGACGCCAACAAGTCGGATGCCGGTTACATCCCGCTGCTTACCCTCTCTCCGGACTGGGAGCAGGAATTCGCCAACGCCATCGTCGGCGAAGGTGATGACCGCCAGCTTTCCATGGCCCCCAGCCGCCTGCAGCAGTTCATCACCGGCGTGCGCCAGAGCTTCGAGCGCCAGGCCATGGCCGGCGAGATGCCGGTGCTGCTGACCAGCCCGGGCATCCGGCCCTATGTGCGCTCCATCATCGAGCGGTTCCGCCCGCAGACTGTGGTAATGTCGCAAAATGAAATTCACCCCAAGGCCAAGATCAAGACGCTGGGGCAGGTTTGAGGATGAGTAAGGGCATGACGCGACATCCCGCGCCGGTAACAAGAGGAGCAGCCCCGGCATGCGGCTGAAATCCTTCCACGCCCGCTCCATGTCGGCCGCCCTGCAACTCGTGCGCGAGACGCTGGGGGACGAGGCGATCATCGTCGCCAGCCGTGAGGACGAGACCACCGGCGGCGTGCGGGTGACCGCCGCCATCGAGGATGATTACATGCCGGCCGCCCCGGGCGGCAGCACGCCTCCGCCCCGCCCGGCCCCCGGCCCGCGTTTCGGGCGCACGGACGGTGCGGGTGAGGCTGAGGAAGGGTATCCGCTCGACGCCGGCGACGACCGCGACGATGTGGTGGAGCAGATTAATGATGCGCTGCTGCGCAACGGTGTGCCGCCGCGCGTCAGCGAGGCGCTGATTTCGCAGGTCGAGGCGCTGGATAGCGACGATCCGGTCATGGCACTTGCCGGCGCCCTCGACGCCATCTTCACCTTCCTGCCACTGGGCGAGGCCACCGGTCGCGGCGAAGCGCTGATGATGGTGGGCCCCGCCGGAGCCGGCAAGACGATGGTGGTGGCCAAGCTCGCCGCGCGCGGCGCTCTCAAGGGCCGCCGTATCGGCGTCGTCACCACCGACACGGTGCGTGCCGGTGGGGTGGAGCAGCTGGCGGCCTTTACCCGCCTGCTCAAGCTCGACCTGCTGGAAACAGAGGACAAGGCCACGCTCGGCGACGGGCTGCACGCCCTGCATGGCAGTGGGCAGATCCTCATCGATACCGCCGGGCGCAACCCGTTCAGCGAAAGCGACCTCGCCCAGCTGGCCGACCTTTCCAAGGCCGGGGATATCGAGCCGATCCTGGTCATGGCTGCCGGCGGCGATGCCAGCGAAGCCGGGCTTATCGGCAAGATTTTCCGGGCGCTCGGCTGCCGCCGAGTGGTGCTCACCAGACTGGATGCCACCCGCCGGCTCGGCAGCGTATTATCTGTGGCCTATGAAACCGGGCTTGCCTTCAGCGATGTAAGCCTGACCCCCGGCGTGGCCGACGGGTTGCAACCGCTGAACCCCGTGGCACTGGCCCGCTTATTGCTTCCAAGGGTGGAGCAGGCAACTGAAACAGTAAGACCCCGCGGCGGCGTCGCCAAGCAAACTGGAACCTACTGATGGTCGAGCTCAGCAATCTCAACACCGGTAGCGAAGCCCGTCCCCAGGTGCGGCCGCTGCGCGCCAACAACCTCATCGCCGTTGCCAGCGGCAAGGGCGGCGTGGGCAAGACGTGGTTTTCCATCACGCTCGCCAGCGCCCTCGCCAAACGCGGGCGCAAGGTGCTGCTGTTTGACGGCGACCTTGGCCTTGCCAACGTTGATATCCAGCTCGGCCTCACCCCCAAGCGCGACCTCGGTGAGTTCATCACCGGCGAGAGCACGCTGGCGGGTGTGGTGCACAATTATGCCGAGGGTGGTTTCAGCATCATCGCCGGCCGCTCCGGCATGGGCAGCCTTGCCACCCTGCCGAGCCAGAAGCTGGCCGACCTGCGCACCGACCTTATCGCCCTTGCCGGCAGCTATGACGATGTGATCGTCGATCTGGGCGCCGGCATCGACAAGACCGTGCGCCACCTTGCCGGCCCGGCCGGCATGACGCTGGTGGTGACGAACGAGGAGCCGACGGCCCTTACCGACGCCTATGCCTTCATCAAGGTGGTTCATGGCGCCGTGCCGTCGATGGAAATGGGCGTGGTGGTCAACCTCGCTACCGACCCCAAGGAAGGCGAGCGCACCTACAACACGCTCTCCAAGGCGTGCCAGAACTTCCTCAAATACAATCCCGCGCTTGCCGGCATCGTGCGGCGCGACCCGCGCGTGCCGCAGAGCATCCGCCAGCAGCAGCCGCTGATGATGAACTGGCCCGGCACCGACGCCGCGCAGGATGTCGATGCCATTGCCCTGAAGCTCACGCGGCGCCAGCAACGCCGCGAAGCCTGACCGGCAGAGGCGGCGATGACAGGCATCTCCGCCCCGCCCGCCCAGACGGCAGACCTTGCAACGTCCGCCCGTCCGGCCAGCGTCAGCCTTGGCGATGCCGAGGTGGTGGAGCTGCCGGCCCGGGTCAGCGCCAATGTCAGTGCCAATGCCGGGCGCGGCATCACCCTGACCGGCACCGTTCAGTCCCAGACACCCGACGGCACCGTAACGCTGCGCACCGCCGCCGGTGATGTGCAGCTGCGCACCGGCACCCCGTTGCCGACTGACCGGCCGGTAACCGTACAGGTTACCCCCTCCGGCGATGGCGGGGCCCTGCGCGCGCAAATTACTACCACGGCAACCGCGCCCCCCTCACCAACGGCAAATCCGGCACCTTCCGCCGGCACACCGGTGTTGACGCCCAACTTGCTGGGCGCGGCAGCCGAAGCCCAGCTGCTGCGCACGCTGGCCGCCGCCTTGCCCGATCTGCCGCTTGCCGCCGGTACGGTGCTGCGCGCCATCCGCCTGCCGGACGGCGTTACCGCCCAGCAGCTTTTCACCGCTGCTGGCACGCCGGCCTCCACCGGTGCCGGAGGGGCTGCGGCGGCCATTCCCCTTTCGGCGGGCGCTTCACCGGCCCCTGCCGCCGCCCCCGCTGCCGGTAATCCCGCCCAGCCGACACAAGCCGCTCCAGCCACCGGGGCGGCGCCAGCCGGAGCCGGCCAGCCCGCCGGCGCCCTCCCGGCGGCAATCCCGCCATTGGCAACGCCGCAACCCGGCGGCCCTGCCGCAATCATGCCTGCCAGCGCCGGTGCGGTACCGGATGCCGTGCCTCCCGCGGCGACGCCCTCTCCAGCTGCCGCCGCTGTGGCCTCGCCGGCCATACCGACGCAGCCCACAGTGCCAGCCGGCAGCACCGCTCTGCCAACACCAGCGGGAGCAGCCAGCCCGGCGACGGGCGGCACGCCGCCTGCCCAATCTCCGCCGCCAGCCGCAGCTTCTGCCGCCACCCCGCCGGCGGCATCACCCGCGGCAGCGCTGGGGCCAGCCCCCTCTCCTGCAGCGGCCGCTTCCCTTGCCGCCATGGCCGGCACCGGCGCCCTGCCGGCAGCGGAGTTGCTGGCCCGCAGCCCCATCGTTACCCGCATCGCCCGTCCCGGCGCCCCCTCAGGCCCGACCGGTGCCAATCCCGTGGCTGGTGACACAGCTGGCAAGGCCGGCGCACCGGCCCCGTCTCCGTCCGCTCCAGCTTCGCCGGCAGCAGGCCCCGCCGCATCGACAACCACCGGCGTACCGGCGCAGCCCGCTTCAACGGCGTCCGCCGGAACGGCAAACCCGGCGATCCAGGCCGCCCGTTCTGCTGTCGCAGCGCCGCTCAGCGCGATCAGCGCAATGCAGGAGGCCGAAGCCGAACCTGTCGCCGCCATCGCTCGCCCGGCAGGCGGCGCAGCAAATTCCCCGGGACCGGTGCCGCCGGGCGGCAGCCTGTCGGTGCGCATTCTGGCCGCCCCCGCCAATCCGCGCGTGCCGCTCGCAGCCCTCTCCCAGCCGGACGCGGCCGGTGCCGGCCAGCGCGCCACGATCATCGATCGCACCAGTCAGGGCGCGCCCGTCATCGGCATCGGCACGGCACGTTATCTTCTGGAGACGACACAAGGATTGCCCGTCGACAGCGAGCTTACGGTCGCCCTGCTGCCGGATGATCTTCAGGCCCTGCCCGCCTTGCCGGCAGACCCGGATGCCGCCACCCTTGCCGGCGGCATGCCGGCCCTCGATGACGGGCTGGAACTGCTGGCCGCGCTCAACCCGGCGCTGGGGGAAATGCTGCGGCGAACGCTGGTGCCCCGGCCGGACACCCAGCTCGCGCCCAGCCTAGCCATCCTGCTGACGGCCCTGCGCCGCGGCGGCGATGCCGCCGGCTGGATCGGCGGCGCGGCGGCCGGCCTGCTGCGCTCGACCCCGCAAGGTGGCGCCACACTGAAACGCATGGGGGAAGAGCTTTCGTCCCTGCGCCACCGCGCCTTCGATGGCGCCGGCAATGAGTGGCGCGGTTATACCGTGCCGCTGGAGGCCGGAGCGCTGCTGCAACCGGTGCAGTTCTATCTGCGCGGCGCCGGCAGCGACAAGGAAAGCCCGGAGGATGCCGCCGTGCGCCAGAATGCGGGCGTGCGTTTCCTCATCGATCTGGAGCTGAGCCGCCTCGGCCCCCTGCAACTCGAGGGGCTCTCCCGCCCCGCCGAGCAGCGGCTCGACATGGTGCTGCGTTCCGGCACCGGCTGGCAGCGCGAGATGGAAGAGGATATCCGCAGCCTTTACGTGAGCGCCTTGCAAGCCAGCGGCCTTGGCGGCACGGTATTGTTCCAGGGCGGATTTGATGGCTGGGTGCGGCTGACGCGCGAACGCAGCGCCGCCCATGTCGGCGCCGTTAATATCTGAAAGGCTGCCTCGCGGCGCAAACAGGGAGAGCCGGCCATGACGGAAACCAGCAACAATGGCGATCCCCTCAAGGCGGACGAGGAGGCGGTGGCGGTGCTGCGCAACCCGGCGCCTCATCATGACTATCTCATCGAATGGGCGGGGGACGCGCCGGGCGGCAACGGGCTCAAGGTGCGGTATGTGCCTGACCGCGACGTCATTACCCGCCATGGCTGGGTGGAACTGATCGACACCCTGCCGGCGGAAAATGCCGAGGCCGTGGCCGTCGCCCTGCTCGGCAAGCTCGACGATTTGCTGCTCGCCCGCTGGATCGAGGTCAGCGTCTTTACCGAAACCGGCCACCGCGTGGTGATCGAGGATCGCCAGCCCGGTTGGCACAATGACAAGTTTCTCGGCCGTCTGTCGCCCCTCTGAGCAAAAGGGCGCCGGGCAGGCCTTGTCCCGAAGGCCCGCCCGGCTTTCCAGGGATGCCCTCAGGCGGCAAGCCCCAGACGCTGTTCCAGCGCGGCGAACTCCGCCGCCGCCAGCGCCGGCTTCACCGCAGTGTCCATCACAGCGTTGAACATCTCCGCCGGGGCGCCGGCCTTCATGCCGGACAGCATGCCGAAACGTTCCTGCGGGTTGAGGGCCGGCATCATCAGGGCCATGAAAGCCATGGCCTTTTCCGGCGGGATGGAGCCGACGATGCGCTGCTCGATGCCCATCAGGTCGGCATCGGAATAGCGCGCACAGAGCATCGGCCAGGCCACCGTCTCTTCCTCATGCATATGGAGGAGATCCTCCCCGATGAAATGGCTGTATTCGAGATAGAACTGCCGGCCGAGGGCGATGCGTGCGGTAGCAGGCGCGGTCTCGATGTCGTTCAGCAGCCGCTCCAGCACGGCAAAGGCGGCTTCATGGCCGTCATGCTGCTCTTCCAGCCGCTCCGCCTCGCCGCTGGCGGCAAGGGCATCGTGAATATGCTGCTCTTCGTGGGCCAGATGGCCGGCGGAGAGAAACAGCATGCGGCGCAGGTCAGCCAGCAGGTTTTCCGTCGCCGCAGCATCGGTAAAGTCATGTGCGCCCACGCGCACCAGCAGGTGCATCTGCGCCCGGCGGATGCCCTTGTGCACCGGCCCGTAGAGGTCAAAGCGCTTCGCCAGGTCCACCGGCAGCAGGATGTGAGTGTTGTCGGACACGGTTCAGGTCCCCCTTTTTCTCGTCCAGATCGTGCGGGGGCTACGGCAACGCTTCTGTCGCTGCCCGCCCCGGTCGGCGCGCAACTTATGGCTTGAAGACGAAGGCCGCTTCCTAAATGCTTCCTAACGACAGGCGGGAGTTTCCTAAAAAACTGCTAACAACCGGCCGGCACTGTCCGGCCTGCGCATCCAGGGGGAAAGCGAAAGGCCCATGGCGCTCATCGACGCGCAGCTTGCCGATTTCATGGAAGGTCCGGTGATGATCGTCGCGGCAACGCGCGATGCCGCCCTGCGCCCCACCGTCTGCCGCCTCAGCGGCCTCATCGCCACCGCCGGGGAGGACCGTTTCCACGGCCTTGTCTCCGCCTCGCTCTGGCCGCAGGCCCTTGCCAACCTGCAACCCGGCTGGCCGGTCGCCGTCACTTTCGCCAATCCGGCCGACTATCGCGCCTTTCAGGTCAAGGGCAGCGTCATCGCCGTTACCCCCGCCACCCAGGCTGAAAAGGCGCGGGCCGAGCGTTACGTGGCGGACACCTACCAGACACTGAGCACCCTTGGCAGCAGCCCGCGCCAGATCGCCAGCTGGCTGACGATTGAAAACCTGCACAGCATCGCCATCACCGCGACGGCTGCCTTTCGTCAGACACCGGGCCCGGGCGCCGGCCTCGCACTGGAACTGGCAGGTGTGCGATGACCCGCCTTGCCGACCTGCGCCATGCCTTCGAAGGCATCATTCCCTCCTCCATCTCCACGGTGGATAGCGACGGGCTGCCCAATGTCTCTTACCTCTCGCAGGTTCATTATGTGGATGAGGAGCATGTCGCCCTCACCAACCAGTTCTTCTCCAAGACTGCCGCCAATATCGCCGCCACCCGGCGTGCCTGCGTAATGCTGGTGGACGGGGTGAGCGGCGACCAGCATGTACTCGATCTGGTCTACAGCCACTCGGTGGAAAGCGGCGATATCTTCAACCAGATGTCCGCCCACCTGCAGGCCGTCAGCGCCCAGCATGCCGCCGGCATCGTCATGCGCCTGCGCAGTGCGGACATCTACCGGGTAGAGAGCCTGCGTGCCGTGCCGCGTCCCCAGCAATGGGCGGTGCCGGATGTGGAGGAGACCAACCTCCCCGCAGCGCCCGACCTTTTGCCGGGCACCGCCGACATCTGCCGGCAGATTGCCGCCGGCAGCGACCCGGATGCCCTGCTCGACACCGTGCTGGCAGGCCTCGAGCAGCATTTCGGCATCGCCCATTCCATGCTGCTGCTGGCCGATGAGGGACAGAACCATCTCACCACTCTGACAAGCCGCGGTTATGGCGCGGAGGGTGTGGGCGCCGAAACCGCGCTGGGCGACGGCATCGTCGGCATTGCCGCCAAGGAGCGGCGGCCGATCCGCATCGCCGATCTCAGCCGCTCGCGCCGCTATATCGAGGCCATGCGGGCCTCCACCCCGGCGGAACAGGCGCCGGACGTGCGCCACATTCCGGTGCCGGGCCTTGCCGAGCCGCTGAGCCAGGTCGCCGTACCGCTCTGCCATCAGGGCCGCCTGCGCGGCGTGCTGCTGGCGGAGGCTACCCGGCGATTTGCCTTCCATCACGAACATGAGGGCGCGCTTTGCCTCATCGCCGGCCAGCTGGCTACAACCCTGCGCCTGCTGGAGCTGGAGGCGATGGCGGCGGAAGTCGCCCCCCGGGGCGCGAGCCCTGCGGCGGAGGCAGGCGGCACACCGCTGCGCGTGCGCTATTACCGTTTCGACGACAGCCTTTTCATCGACGATGCCTACATCATCAAGGGCGTGCCGGGCCGCCTGCTCTATTATTTCCTGAAGCATCATCAGGAAAACGGCCGGCAGGACTTCACCAACCGCGAGGTCCGCATCGACCCCGCGCTGCGCCTGCCTGACCTCAAGGACAATCTGGAAACGCGCCTCATCCTGCTGCGCCGGCGGCTTGAGGAAAAACAGACCCCCATCCGCCTGCTGCGCCCCGGCCGCGGCGAAATCAGGCTGGAGCTGACGGCAACACCGGTGCTGGAAGTGGTCGAGCGGACCTGAAAGGTCTCCCCATCTGCGCGCTTTCCGTGGCCCCCAAAATGAAACGGGGCGGCTTCCCCCCCGGAACGCCGCCCCGCCCCCTGCCCCGGAACCAGTCCGGTGGCCGGCTTATTCCTTGACGACGTCCTCAAGGAAGAAGCGGCCCAGCGGGTTCTGGTAGAAGTTCTTGATATTCTTGCGGGAAACGTTGCGGTACGGGCTGTAGTAGAGGTCGATCCAGTTGACGTCGTCCTTCGCCATCTTCTGCAGGTCGATATACATCTGCTCGCGCTTGGCCGGATCGGCCTCGATACGCGCCTTGGCCACCAGCTCCTTCACCGCCTCGTTCTTGTAGTTGGTCATGTAGTTGTTGTTGGAATCATGGCCCAGCACGAAGGTGGTCTTCTGGTCCGGGTCCAGGATGTCGTTGGTCCAGTACATGACCGAAATGTCGTAGTCGCCTGCCACCAGCATGTCCCAGCTCTGGCTCGGATCGACCTTCTGCAGGTCAACCCCGATACCCGCCCTGGAGAGCTGCTGCTGGAGAAGCACGGCGATCTGCTCGTCCACCGCGTCGCCGGCATTGACCACATACTTGAGCTTCAGGTCGGAGGCACCGGCCTTGGCCAGCATTGCCTTGGCCTTTTCCGGGTCATAGGGGCGGCTGAGATTGTCGGCGTAGTGATAGAGCGCCCCGGCCGGAATGTAGGAATTGGCAACGGAGCCGATGCCGAAAGTCACCGCGTCGACAATCGCCTTCTTGTCGATCGCCATGTCGATCGCCTGCCGGACGTCCTTGTTGCCCAGAAGCCCGTGGGCATGGTTGATCAGCAGGTGATCCTCGCGGGTCGAGGTATCGAGATGAACCGTGAGGTTCGGGTCCTTCTGCAGCTCGGCAATGCTGGAGAAGGGCACGAAGATCGCGCTGTCGAGCTCACCGGCCTGCACCTTCAGCATGCGGGTATTATCGTCGGGGATGGAAATCCACTCGACCCCGTCAAGGCTCACCCGGTCGGCCTGCCAGAAGTTCGGGTTCTTCTCCAGCACCACCCGGTCGCCGCGCACCCATTCCTTGACGCTGAAAGCGCCGGAGGCAACCGGGTTCTCGGCATAGGCAGCCTCACCCATCTTCTCCATGCCTGCCTTGGAGAGGATCGAGGTGCCGGGCATGGCGAGGGAGGAGAGGAAGGGTGCGCTCGGCTGCTTCAGCTTGATGATCAGCGTCGTGGCATCCGGCGCCTCGACGGTATCCATCACCTTGTAGCTGTCGGCCCAGAGAGAGCCTTGATCGTCGCGGATACGCAGCAGCGAAAAGGCGGCGTCTTCCGCCGTGATCGGGCTGCCGTCGGAGAATTTGGCCGCCCGCATCTTGAAGGTATAGGTCAGGCCATCGGAAGAAACCGTCCAGCTTTCGGCAAGGCCCGGCTCCAGCCTGGTGCCGGTCTTGTCCACGCGCACCAGCACGTCGAACACGTTGGAAAAGACCCAGAAATCGACATTCTGCGCCGTCATGATCGGATCGAAGGTCGTGCCGTCCTCGCGCCGGCCGATGGTCAGCACACCGGCCGCCTCGGCAAGGCTCGTTCCCAGGGCCGTCGTCGCCAGAAATGCGGCAAGGCCAATCTTCATCCAAGTGCGGGTCATGATGCTGTCCTCATCAAGAGACCGAGAGCCGCAAGCCGGCGGGTCAGGTCGGGTTGTCCAGAAGGCAGGCTGAAAGATGATCGCCCCGCCGCCTGAGCGGGGGTGGTGGGTCCTCGGCGCATCGTGCTTCTGCGAGCGCGCAGCGCGGATGAAAGGCACAGCCCCGGGGCAGGTTGAGGGGACTGGGCGGGTCGCCCGGCAACAGCTCGGACGATAGCGGCCGGTCCGGATCGATCTCTGGGATCGCCCGCAGCAGGGAGGCGGTATAGGGATGGCGCGGGGCGGCAAAAACCTCTGCCGTCGGCCCTTCCTCGACCACGCGGCCGAGATACATCACGGCCACCCGGTCACACAGGCGCCGCACCAGCGCGAGATCATGCGCGATGAAGATAAGCGCCACGCCCATGCGCTCGCGCAGTTCGATCAGCAGATTGATGATCTGCCCCTGCACCGACACATCGAGCGCAGCCACGCATTCATCGGCGATGATGAGGCGGGGTTCGACGGCCAGCGCCCGGGCGATGCCGATACGCTGGCACTGCCCGCCGCTGAGGCCGGACGGTTTGCGGGCCGCCAGTTCCGGCGCCAGCCCTACCATCTGCAACAGCTCGCTCACCCGTGCCTTCACGTCGCCGGCCGGCACCTTTCGGTGCACACGCAGCACCTCGCCAATGGCTTCCCCCACAGTGAGACGCGGATTGAGCGCGTTGTAGGGGTCCTGGAAGATCATCGCCGTTGCCCGGCGCAGCCGGGCAAGGTCGGAGGGCGTGGCCTTTGCCATGTCCGTACCCTCGAACAACACCTTGCCCGCCGTCAGCTCTCCGAGCCGCAACACGGCACGGCCGAGCGTGCTCTTGCCGCTACCGCTTTCCCCCACGATGCCCAGCGTCTCGCCGGCATGGACGGAGAGCGTCACTCCGTTGACGGCGCGCAGCACCCGGCGCTTCCACGGAACAAGACCGCCGGCAACCTTGAACTCGACACTCAGATCCTCGATGTCGAGCAGCGGCTTGCGATTTGTCTTCGTCGCGTTCATCGGGCAGCCTCCTGCCCGGGCCCTTCCGGGAAATGGCAGGCAGCCCGGTGGCCGAGATCGACACTGATGAAAGCCGGCTGATGCTCCCGGCACGTCTCCCCCGCGCGCGGACAGCGCGGATGGAACCGGCAGCCCGAAGGCATGGCATCGACGGTCGGTGGCTGGCCGGGGATGGTTTCCAGATAAGTGCCGGTGGCTGCCGCGCCCGGCTGGCAGCGGATAAGGCCGGCCGTATAGGGGTGCCGGGCGGCACGGATGATGTCGCGCTTCGGCCCCAGCTCGGCAAGGCGCCCGCCATACATCACCGCGATGCTGTCGCAGGTCTGCGAAACCACACCCAGATCATGGGTGATGAAGATGATGGAAAGGCCCTTGCTGTCGCGCAGGTCCAGCAGAAGGCGCAGGATCTGCGCCTGCACCGTCACGTCGAGCGCCGTGGTTGGCTCATCAGCGATCAGCACCTTTGGCTGGCAGGCCAGTGCCACGGCAATCATCGCGCGCTGGCGCATGCCGCCGGAGAATTCATGCGGGTAACTGCCCGCCCGCGCTGTCGGATCGGGAATGCCCACCTGCCGCAGCACTTCTATGGCCTGCCGCATCGCCTCGCGCCGGCTGGCGCCCTGATGGAAACGGATGGTCTCGGCAATCTGCGCGCCGATGGTCATCACCGGATCGAGATGGCTGGAGGGGTTCTGGAAGATCATGCCGATCTGCCCGCCGCGCACCTTGCGCATCGCGGCCTCATCCAGCGCCGTCAGTTCTTCTTCGCCAAGACGGATGCTGCCGCCGGTAATGGCAAGGCGCGCGCCCGGCAACAGGCGCATCAGCGCCCGGCAGGTCATGCTCTTGCCGCTGCCGCTCTCGCCCACAAGGCCGAGGATCTGGCCGGCCTGCAGATCGAAGGAAACGCCATCGACAATCGGGCGCCAGCCCTCGTCACGGGCAACGCTGACCGTCAGGTCGCGCACACTGAGAACGGGACCGGCGCTCATTCCCGCACCCCCAGCCATTCCCCAAGCCCGTCGGCCAGAAAGCTGAAACCCATGGCAAGGCTGACGATGGCGATACCGGGAAAGGCCGTGATCCACCAGGCGGTGGTGATGAAGCCCTGCCCTTCGGCCACCATGATGCCCCACTCGGCCACCGGCGGCTGAACGCCAAGGCCCAGATAGCTGATGGCCGCGCCATTCAGCAGCACCAGCACCGCATCCGACATGGAAAAGACGACCGAGCCGAGAATGGCGTTGGGCAGCAGATGGCGCCCCATGATGCGCATATGCCCGAAGCCGAGGCTGCGCGCCGCCACGGCAAAATCGGCATGTTTGAGCACCAGCACCTGCGAGCGCACCAGCCGGGCATAGGAAATCCACCCCACCAGCGCCATGGCGATATAGAAGCTGGAAAGGCCGGGCCCGAGGATGGCGATGATCGCCAGCATCAGCACGAGGAAGGGAAAAGCGAGCACGATGTCGATGATGCGCATCAGCAGCATGTCGACCACGCCGCCAAAATAACCGGCGATGGCGCCCACCGACGCCCCGATCATGAAGGGGAAGATGACGCCGAGGAACGAAATCTGCAGGTCTATGCGGGCACCCCACAGCACGCGGGCAAACACGTCGCGGCCAAAATTGTCGGTGCCGAACGGATGCAGCCAGCCCGGGGATTGCAGCCGCGCGGTGGCATCCTGAAAGATGGGGTCATAGGGCGCGATCAGCGGCGCCGTCAGCGCAACGACCAGCCAGCCGAGCACGATAAGCGCGCCGATGGTGAGGGCCGCATTGCCGCCCAGCAGCCGGAGCCGCCAGCCGAAACGCGCATGGGAGGAGCGCACGAGCAGCATGGTCATAGCCTCACCCGCGGATCGACCGCTACCGTCAGTATGTCGGCCAGAAAATTGATGAGTACGCTGGCACAGGCAAAAACCATCGCCACGCCCTGCACCACCATGTAGTCGCGGGTAAAGATGCCTCGTACCAGCAACTGCCCCATGCCCGGCACGGCAAACACGCTCTCGATCACCACCGAACCGCCGATAAGCCAGCCGATATTGACCGCCAGCAGGTTGATGGCTGGCACCAGCGAATTGGGCAGCACATGGCGCCAGAAGACGATTGTTTCCGGCAACCCTCGCGCCCTCACCGCCACTACCTGGTCGGAGGCAAGTTCCGCCAGCATGGCCGCACGCAGGTTGCGCGTCAGCACGGCGGCGAGCGGCAGCGCCATGGTGAGGCACGGCAGGATCATGTGGTGCAGCTTGTCGCCGAAGTCCCGCCCGTAGCCGGACGTCGGCAGCACGTCGAGCACCACGCTGAAGAGAATGATCAGCATGATGCCGAGCCAGAACGGCGGAAATCCGAGCCCGGCGGTGGAAAAGAGCCGCACCAGATGGTCGGCAAGACGCCCTTTGTAGCGGGCGGAAAGCGCGGCGAGCGGCACCGCCAGCAGCAGCGCGATGAGCACGGCGCCGAAAACCAGCACCAGCGTCGGCTCGATGCGGGTGGTGAGCACCTTCAGCACGTCGATCTTGTAGAGGATCGACTTGCCCATCTCGCCATGGAAGAGGTTCTTGAGGAAATAGAGGTACTGCACCCACAGCGGCTCATCGAGGCCGAACTGGGCCCGGATGCGGGCGATGGCATCCGGCGTGCTGCGCGGGCCCAGCAGCACCCGGGCCGGGTCGCCGGGGATGGAGCGTACCAGCACGAAGGTGATGACGCTGATGCCGAAAAGCACAGGGATCAGTTGCAGCGGCCGGTAGAGCACGAAGCGGTAGCGATGCATCAGCGGCGCCCCGCCTGCGCCCGCAGGAAGTCCAGCACACACGCCCGGTAAGCCTCCGGCTCCTCATAGAAGGGCGAGTGGGAGGAGTTGGCGAAGATACGGATATGGCTGTCCGGCAGCGCCTCATGCATGCGCCGCCCGCAGGCCGGCGTCAGCACATCATGCTGGCCGTTGATGACCAGCACCGGCCAGCCGAAGTTCTTGAGTTCATCCACCCGCGCCCAGCCCTTGAGGCTGCCGGTATAGTGATATTCGTTCGGCCCCTGGATGGCGTGGAAGATGGGATAGTTGAAGCCCGCCTTGGAACGCGCCGCCGGCTGCGGCCGCACCGGCAGGCGGCGGATATGCCGGTAATCCAGCAGCGTGACTGCGGCGTCATAGGCCGGGTGATCGTATTTCTGCCGCGCCTCATGCATCTGCATCATCGCCACCGTCTCGGACCCGAGGGCCGAGCGCAACCGCTCGATCTCGCCCATGAGGTGGGGAATGTCGGCGCAGGTATTGGCAAGGATCATGGATTTGATGCGGGCCGGATACCTGAGCGCATATTCAATCCCGCACCACCCGCCCCAGGAATGGCCGAGGAAATGCACGCGGGTGAGCCCCAGCGCCGCCAGCACAGCCTCCACCTCCTCCACATAGCGCTCCAGCGTCCAGAGCGACATGTCTTCAGGGTGATCGGAAGCGCCGGTGCCCAGCTGGTCATGCACCACGACGCGAAAGCCGAGATCGGCAAGCGGCACATGCGGGTCGCGCAGATAATCGCACGGCAGGCCCGGGCCGCCATTCAGCAGGAACAGCACCTCGTCGCCCGAGCCATAGCTGTAGGCAACCACCTTGTGCCCGCCGCCCAGATCGATCTCGATGCGCTCGTCCGCCGGCCGGTCGTCCCACACGGCAAAGCCGTTTGGAAGCCGGCCGGTCTCGGCCATCAGCGTCACGCCCGGATCGCTCATCGGGTGCTGTTCCGCTTCAGGAAATCGAGCAGCACCGGATAATAGGCCTGCGGCTCCTCATAGAAGGGCATGTGGCTGCTGTTGGGGAACACATGCAGCTCGGCATGGGCGATGCCCTGCTTCATGCGCAGGGCGCAGGCCGGGGTCAGCTCGTCATGCTGGCCCACGGTAATCAGCGTCGGCGCGGCGATGCGCGGCAGATCCGGCACCCGGTTCCAGTCCTTGAGGTTGCCGGTATAGAGAAACTCGTTCGGCCCCTGCATCGTGCCATAGGGGCCCATGTTCCAGTCGCCGAGCGAGCGCCGGATCGGCGCCGGCCACTCCTCCAGCCGGCACACATGCCGGTAATTGAGGATGGTGATGGCGGCCATATATTCGGGATGGTCGAGTGTGCCTTCGGCCTCATGCCGCTGCATCATCGCCACCGTCTCGGGGCCCAGCGCCGCGCGCAGCCGCTCCAGTTCGGTGATGAGATGCGGCATGTCCGCATCGGTATCTTCCAGGATCAGGCTCTTCAGCGCCCCGGTATAGGTCAGCGCATAATCGATGGCGAGCCACCCGCCCCAGGAATGCCCCAGCAGATGCACCTTGCCGAGACCCAGCGCCGTGCGCACGGTCTCCACCTCTTCCACATAACGCCCGATGGTCCAGAGCGCGGGGTCCTGCGGCCGGTCGGAGGCGCCGGTGCCCAGCTGGTCAAAGGCGATAACCCGGTAGCCATGGTTCTTCAGGCAGGAGTGCGCCTCACGCAGATAGTCGCACGGCAGGCCCGGCCCGCCATTGAGGCACAGCACCACCTCCGGCCCGGAGCCGAAGCCATAGACAACCACCTTGTATCCGTTAACGCCGATTTCGTGGCGCTCATCGGGCGCCAGCTCGCTCCACATTCCCACCTCGTTACGCCCTGTCCTGCCATCGCGCGGCGGCTCCGGGTTTCTGCGGCAGGGGCTTCGCCCCGGCCGGTCCCGGATTGGGGGTGCCACGCAGGACAAAGGCTAAGGCCGCCCGGCAGCACGCGGCTAGATATCAATTTTTATAGGGAGCCCATTTTTTACCCACGCTCTGACGGTGGTTAAAAGATGGGCTATGATAGGAGGACGTCTTTTGCCGGGCGCCCGTAAACGCCGGAAGCTGTTGGTATGACTGATTTTATCGAGAGGATGGAACAACGCCTCGCCGGTGCGGAGTCGCCGGATGACTGCGCCGATGCCACGCTCGACCTGATCGGCGAGCTGGGTTTTACCTGCCTCATCTACGACTATACGCCAGTGCCGCTGAGCCATGCGGGCGAGTTGATTACGCCCTCCGTGCTCAGCTTCCGCAACGCGCCGGAGGATATGCGCAGCCTGTGGTGCGACCAGGGTTATTACCAGCATGACCCGGTGCAGCAGCTTGCCCTTGCCACCACCACCCCCTTCGTGTGGTCCTACAGCGCCGGGCGCAACTCAACGCCGCTGGCGCGCCATCTGAACCCGGACCACGCCGCCGTCTCCAGCTACCTGCATGACATGCACCTGACCTGCGGCATCACCGTTCCGGTGCATCGCCGCGACGGCGACCTTGCCACCTTCACTGCCATCCGTGACGGCGGCGACGCAGAGACGGAGCACGAATTGCGGCGCCATCTCGGCACCTTCAGCTTCATGGGCCATCTCTTCCACCAGACGGTGCTGCCCATGTTCAGCGAGGAAGAGCGGCGCAGCGGTTATGTCAGCCTTACCCGGCGCGAGCGCGAGTGCCTGCGTTATTCCGCCGAGGGGCTGACCGCCAAGGAAATTGCCCGCCGGCTCGACCGGGCAGTGCCCACCGTAACCCTGCACCTTAACTCCGCGGTGCAGAAGCTGGGCGCCCGCAACCGGGTGCATGCCGTGGCGCTCGCCAGCCACTACCGCCTGCTGGACGCCTGATCCGCAGCGTATCTTTCTCCCTACCCTATCAATTTTGACGACTGGTCCTCGGCCCTTCCCGGACGGCAAGTTACCGCGGTGACATGCTTGAAGCCGCCTCGCGAAGGAGATGCCGCCTTGGCCCATATCGCTCCCCAGGAAGGTTACGTGCCCTTCCGGGATTACCAGACCTGGTATCGCGTGACCGGCGATCTGGCCGGGCCGAAGACCCCGCTGGTGGTGGCGCATGGCGGCCCCGGCTGCACCCATGATTATGTCGACAGCTTCCGCGACATCGCCGCCACCGGGCGCGCCGTCATCCACTACGACCAGCTCGGCAATGGTCGCTCCACCCATTTGCGGGACAAGGGAGCGGATTTCTGGACCATTGACCTGTTCCTGGCTGAACTCGACGCCCTGCTTGCCCATCTCGGCATCGCCGGACGGTATGCACTGCTTGGCCAGTCCTGGGGCGGCATTCTCAGCAGCGAGCATGCGGTGCGCCGTCCGGCAGGCCTGCGGGCACTCGTGCTCGCCAACTCCCTGCCCTCGATGCCGCTCTGGGTGGCGGAGGCCAATCGCCTGCGCTCGCAGCTGCCGGCCGCCGTGCAGGAAACCCTGCTGAAGCATGAAGCCGCCGGCACCATGGACAGCGCGGAGTACAAGGCCGCCACGCAGGAATTTTACAAGCGCCATGTCTGCCGGGTGCAGCCGCTGCCGCCGGAGGTCGCCCGCACTTTTGCTGCGATGGATGAAGACCCGACCGTCTATCTGGCGATGAACGGGCCGACGGAATTCCATGTCATCGGCACCATCCGCAACTGGAGCATCATCGACCGGCTGCACCTCATCGACGTGCCCACCTTCGTCTATGCCGGCCGGTATGACGAAGCGACGCCGGCCGTCACCCGGCCTTTCCTGGATAACATCCCGGGCGTGCGCTCGCATGTGTTCGAACAATCGAGCCACATGCCGCATGTGGAAGAGCGCGAGGCCTGCATGCAGGAACTCGCCCGCTTCCTCGACCGGACGGCGGACTGACGGGAGAGGCAGAAACGGAAGGCGGCCTAACCGCGCTCCTCGAACTCTTCGGCGGCCTCATCTTCCGCCTTGCGGCGCTGGAAGCCGTTCTGCGCCACCTCATCCATGTCGATGGCTTCCTTGCGCGCGATCTCGGCAGCTTCCTTGCGGTCGCGTTCCTGCTGGGCGATCTCGTATTTCTTGAGTTCCTGGAAACCCTCGCGGATTTCCTCCAGCGCCTTTTCGATGCGGTGGTCGAGCGAGCGGGCGATGTTTTCCATCATCGTGCGCCGCTTCTTGCTGGCCTTCAGATAAGCGTCGAGCCCGTAGGCCACGCCCGTCATCTCGGCGGCGACCTTCTTTTCCGCCACCACCTCGGCATCCAGCTTCCTGATCGATTCATCGATGGCGGCGCGCTGGTCGTTGAGCGCGGCCAGCGCCCGCTTTTTTTCATCGAGCTGCCAGTTGTGATAGCGGATGAGCCCGTGCAGCCCCTTGGCCATCAGACCGCCTTCACGATCTCATTGACGAGCTTGTAGCACTCGCCAAGGTCCGTCCGTTCGAACTTGCCCTGCTTAAGGAAAGTCTCGATCGCCGGATAGAGCATGATCGCCTGGTCCACCTTGACGTCGCTGCCCTTCTTGTAGGCGCCAAGGCGCACCATCTCGGCCATGTCCTCATAGGTGGACATGATCTCGCGTGCCCGCGCGACGATCTGGTTCTGCTCGGCCGTATTGCAGCCCGGCATGGTACGCGAGACGCTTTTCAGCACATTGACCGCCGGATAACGCCCGCGCTCGGCAATCTGCCGCTCCAGCACGATATGCCCGTCAAGGATGCCGCGCACCGCGTCGGCAATCGGCTCGTTATGGTCGTCGCCATCCACCAGCACGGTAAAGAGCCCGGTGATGCTGCCACTGCCCTTTGGGCCGGGGCCGGCGCGCTCCAGCAGGCGCGGCAGCTCGGCAAAGACGGTGGGTGGATACCCCTTGCTGGTCGGCGGCTCGCCGACCGACAGGCCGATCTCGCGCTGGGCCATGGCAAAGCGGGTGATGCTGTCCATCATGGTCAGCACATGCAGGCCCTGATCGCGGAAATATTCCGCCACCGACATGGCGGTATAGGCCGCCTGCCGGCGCATCAGCGGCGCTTCATCGGAGGTGGCAACCACGACAACGGAGCGTGCCATGCCCTCCTCGCCCAGATCGTCCTCAATGAATTCCTGCAGCTCGCGCCCGCGCTCGCCGATAAGGCCGATCACGGCCACGTCGGAGGCGGTGTAGCGCGCCAGCATCGACATAAGGGAGGATTTGCCAACGCCCGAGCCGGCGAAGATGCCCATGCGCTGCCCGTCGCACAGGCTGCAGAAGGTGTTGAGCACGCGCACGCCAAGGTCGATCTTCGCGCCCACGCGTTTGCGGGTATGGGCCGGCGGCGGGCTGTTGCGGATGGGCACGCCGATGCGCCCCTTCTGCAGCGGGCCCTTGCCATCCACCGGGTTACCCAGCGCATCGACCACACGCCCGAGCCAGAATTCGGACGGATAGACGCTGGGCACCGCGCTTTCGATCACCGCCCGGCAGCCGAGGCCGACGCCCTGCACCGAGCCCAGCGACATCAGCTGCGCGCGCCCGTTGCGAAAGCCCACCACCTCGCACGGCACACGCCGGCCTTCGCGGGTCTCCACGCTGCAGCGGCCGCCGACGGAAAGATGGCGCTCGATGCCACCCACCTCGATCAGCAGGCCGAGTACCGCCGTAACCTGACCATAAACCTGGATACGCGGCAGATGCTCCAGCTCATCCATTAACAGATTGGCCGATCTTTGCATCTCGCCCTCCGCAAAACCGCGTTACAAAACGTACATTTGGCAAGTGTAGCGCTTCTGCCGCTAGGATCAAAGGCCGCAGCTTTCGGGGCTTTGCAGCCTGCCAGCTTTCCTTGTGATTATGAAACCTTGATCAATCCTTAACGACGCCCTTATAGTCTTAAGAAGTTGCGGTCCCAAACGGCCTTTGCCGGGAGCCAAGCCGATGCGTGTCCTGCTCGTTGAAGACGATATCGCCCTCGCCAAAAGCATCGAGATGATGCTGCGCAGCGAAGGGTTCATTGTCGATGTGACCGAACTTGGCGAAGACGGGCTCGAGATCGGCAAGATCTACGATTACGACATCATCATCCTCGATCTGATGCTGCCGGATATCGATGGCTACGAGGTGCTGCGCCGCCTGCGCGCCGCGCGCGTCGATACGCCCATCCTCATCCTCTCCGGCCTCACCGAGATGGATCACAAGCTCAAGGGTCTCGGTTTCGGCGCGGATGACTATCTGACCAAGCCGTTTGACCGCCGCGAGCTGTTCGCGCGCGTGCAGGCCATCGTGCGTCGCTCCAAGGGCCATGCGCATTCGGTCATCAAGACCGGCAAGCTCAGCATCAATCTCGACAACCGCTCGGTCGAGGTGGATGGCAAGCCGGTGCACCTCACCGGCAAGGAATACGGCATCCTGGAGCTGCTGGCCCTGCGCAAGGGCACCACGCTCACCAAGGAAATGTTTCTCAACCATCTCTATGGCGGCATCGACGAGCCGGAACTGAAGATCATCGACGTCTTTGTCTGCAAGCTGCGCAAGAAGCTGACGCAGGCCGGTCAGGGCGAGAACTATATCGAGACCGTCTGGGGTCGCGGCTACATGCTGCAGGACCCGCAGGAAGAACCCCCGCGCCTGCCGAGCCGCCGCCGCGCGACCGCTCCGGCAAGACGGCCGAGTTCGGCGAAGATGGCGGCCGAGGCCTGAGCCAATCTCCAGGCGTTGCGCAGGCATTTGAAGCGATGCAGAACTAAAAGAGATCGCTTCGAACTCGACCGACATTGAGCGCCTGATCATGCGAAACGACAACCCCAGCTGGAAGCAGTTTGAGCTGGCTGTTGCCGCTTTCTGTGCGGCTCTCGCACCTGGCGCAAATGTCGTACACGATGCGACGACCCTAGATCTCGACACGGGTCTACCACGCCAACGAGACGTCTGGATCGAAACTAATTTCGGCGGCCATTTTTCGATCCGCATTCTTGTCAGCTGCAAACGTTACAAGCGGCGACTAACCATCCAACAACTTGATGCTTTCGTTGGCGAGCTTGGATCTTCAGGAGCCCATAAGGGAGTCATCTATAGCTACTCGGGCTTTACAGAAGGAACATTGAAGAAGGCCCAAAGACGAGGCATCTCTTGTTGTATGCTATTCGAAAATGCCCCGCCCACCATTCCTGAGATGATCGCATTCGAGGCTTATTGCCTCCGTGAAAAACCGCTTTTGATCGTCGAAGGAGTTAATGGAGAGGTCAATTGGAGCGAAATACTCAATGCAGAAGGAGTAGTCGATGGTGAAGTGGTGACGGCGCATCAAGGTCTGTCCAAATTATATGACGCCGATTTTCCTGCCTTCAAGAAGGCCATAGCGCTTCAGATCACACCTGTTCGATATTGCTCGCTCACGCTGAAGACAAACAGCGATATTGGCCCAATCAAGCTAAGCTTAAAGAGCGAATGGGTCGTCTATCGGGCGCGAATGGAGGCTTGGCTGGTTAACGGTTCCTATTCAATCACCGATCGTGATTTCAAAGGAAATTTCTCTACACCAGCAATTGATACATGGAGCGAACACCCGGGACCGGGTTGGGAGCCAATAGGACCGGACGAGATCACAGCCGGAAACACGATAAAATTTCACTTTATCCAGCCTAACATTGGCCCCCACCTCGCGAAGAAAGCCGTAGAAGGTTAGATAAGTTAGGAAACTAGACGTGCCTGTTATGGTTCCGAACTCTCACGCCGGGTAATAAAGCCCGCGCTGGCTCTCCACCGGGCGGAACTTCTCCGTGATGCCCAGCACCGTTTCGGCGCCGCCGAGGAAGAGGTAACCGTCCTTCGGCATCTGGCGGGCGATGCCGGCCAGCACCTGCGCTTTGGTCGGCTGGTCGAAATAGATCAGCACATTACGGCAGAAGACGATGTCGAACTGGCCGAGCACGCTGAGATCGCCCAGCAGGTTGAAGACGCGGAAATTGATGTTGCGCTTCAAATCCGGGCTGATGGCCCACTTGTCACCCTGCTGGGTGAAATATTTCACCAGCATCTGCACCGGCAGGCCGCGCTGCACTTCGAACTGGGTGTAGACACCCAGCCTTGCGCGCTCCACCACCTCGGCGGAAAGGTCGGTACCGACAATCTCGATGCGCCAGCCGGCGAGCTTGTGCTTTTCCTCTTCCATAAGCATGGCGAGGGAATAGGCTTCCTGCCCGGTAGAAGAGGCGGCCGACCAGATTCGGATGTGGCGCTTGGCGGCGCGTGCTTCCAGCATCTTGGGCAGCACCACCGTCTTGAACAGGTCGAACGGCCTGCCATCGCGCATGAACGACGTTTCGTTCGTCGTCATCGCTTCGGTGATCTGCTCCAGCAGCTTTTCGTCCCGCTTCGTCCGCACGGCCAATGCCAGCGCGTCCAGATCGGCCATGTTGTTGCGCCGTGCAACGGGCATCAGCCGGCTTTCCAGCAGGTAGGCCTTGTCCCGCGTAAGGACGAGACCGGAACGCTGCTTCAGCAGACTGCAAAACATGTCGAAATCTTCGACCTTCATGCTGCCGTCCTCAATGCAATCCGCTGGATCGTCGGACCGATCTCGCCAAGCGGCAGGATCGCGTCCGCAATGCCTGTGTGGGCGACGGCCCCGGGCATGCCCCACACCACGCTGGTAGCCTCGTCCTGTGTCAGCACGGTACCGCCGGCCTTGTGGGTGAGCACACACCCGTCCGCCCCGTCGCGCCCCATGCCGGTCAGGATGACCGAGAGAAGCTTGGCACCAAACACCTGCACAAGGCTGCGCATCATCGGCTCCACGGAAGGCCGGCAGAAATTCTCCGGCGGCCCCTGGTTGAGCGAGATCACAAGCCCCGGCCCGCGGCGCTCGATGGTCATGTGGAAATCACCCGGCGCCAGATAGATGCGCCCGCCCGTCACCGGCTCGCCATCCTGCGCTTCGCGGCACAGGATGCCGCACTGGCGGGTGACGTGCTCGGCAAGGATCGCCGTGAAGGTCGGCGGCATATGCTGGGTGATGAAGATGGGCTGCGGCACGCCGGCCAGATGCGGCAGTACCTGGAACAGCGCCTGTGGGCCGCCGGTGGAACTGCCGATGGCGATGGCATCCGGCCGGGCCGGCGCACGCTTCAGCGGCTGGGCCGGTTGCGGCGGAGCATGAATGGGCCGCAGCGGCGGCGGCGGTGGCACCACCTGCCGGCGCGCGGCGACCGGCACATGCGGTGACGGGTTTGCCACCGGCGGGGCCTTCTGCTCTGCCGGTTTGGCGGCCGGTGCCCCAGCCGGACGCTCGACAGGGCGCGGCGTCTCGATCCGGGCGGTGGGCGCTGCCGGCGCCGGGGTAGCTGCCACGGTTGCCGGTTTGGCACCCGGCGCGCTCGCCGGAGCGGCACTCTGGCTCGGGGCTGCCGGTGCCGGGGCGGCCGCAGGCGTCACCGGTGCGGGAGCGGGTGCAGACGGCGGCGCAAAGGCGGCCGGGCCGGGCTGATAGACCGGCGCCGCATAGGGCTGGCGCGACGGGGCGGCAAAATGCTGGCGGGTGGCGTGGCGGCGGCGCTCGGCGGCAAAGGGCTTGCCGGCAAGGCCCGGCGCGGGCGCGGCTTCCGGGGCCGGCTGCTGCGGCTGGCTCTTGGCGAGTTTTGCCAGCTCGAAAGAGCGGCGCGCCACCTGGCCCAGTGCCTTTACCTTGGAGATAAGCTCATGCTGGAAACTGTCGGCCGCCTGCAGCTCGCTGGCCGAACTGGGCTTGGGCACATAATCGGCAGCGCCCAGCGTAAGGGCCCTGAGGCTGATCTCGGCATTCTTGAGCGTCAGCGTCGAGGCCATGATGATGCGCACATGCGGCAGCGACTTGATGAGAAGCGGCAAGGCGGTCAGGCCGTCCATCACCGGCATCTCGATATCGAGCACCACCACATCGAGATCGCGATGCTCGTAAGTGAGATCCACCGCCATCTGCCCGTCACTGGCCTCAGTGACGACATTGATGCCGCTATCCGCCGACAGGGCACGGATGAGCAGGCCGCGAATAACGGCACTGTCGTCAACGACCATGACGCGGACAGGATCAGCAGCGGTGCCGAGATGCTCAGTCATGTGGGGTGAATATTCCCTGGAACCTTGAAGCGGCGGATGGCGAAAGCACGAGGGGAGCGTGCCCGGATCAGTCCCTAGAGCAGGCCGACCTGCATGAACTTGGTCTGGATGATGTCGTTATCGAACGGCTTCATGATGTATTCGTCCGCCCCGGCGGCCAGTGCCTCCTGGATGTGGGCGATATCGTTCTCGGTGGTGCAGAACACCACCTTGGGCGTGGTGCCGTGGGTCATCTTGCGCAGGCGGCGCAGGAACTCGATGCCGCTCATCACCGGCATGTTCCAGTCCAGCAGAATGGCATCGGGCATGCTGTTGGCGCAGGATTCCATCGCCTTGAGGCCGTCTTCAGCCTCCGAGCAGGCGAAGCCCAGCTCCTCCAGGATCTTGCGCGCCACCTTGCGCACCACCCGGCTGTCGTCAACGACGAGGCACGTTTTCTGTTCCATCAGGCGTTTCCCACCGTCATTTCAACTGCCGGCATTATCCTGCCGGCGGCCTGGCCTTGTCATGGTCCTCCGGCGTTATGCCGGTTGGTCTGGGTTGAGACCGGGCTTGCCGGAAAGGTGCTTTCAATCACCTTCCCGGGCAAGTCCGATTTCCGACCTTTTCAGAAACGTCACTCAGCGGCAGCCCGTGCCTCACCCAGCGTCTGCAGCAGGGTCTGCAGCAGCGCCTCGCGGTCGAACTTGGCCACATAGTCGGTAAAGCCGACTTCACGGCCACGCTCGAAGTCGCGCGGGGTGGCGTGGCTGGAAAGCGCGATCATCGGCGTGGTGCGCCACCGGCCCTCGGCATCGCCGCGGATCTTGCGGGCGAAGTCGAAGCCGCTCATGCCCGGCATCTCGATGTCGGTCACGATCACGTCGTAATCCTCGCCCTGCTCGTGCAGGCCAAGCGCCTCCATCGGGCTTTCCACGGCGGTCACGTCGTAGCCGTTCACCTTGAGGAGCGGTGCCAGCAGGTTGCGGAAGAAGGCGCTGTCATCGACCAGCAGCACGCGCTTGCCGGCTTCCTGCTCGAACGCATCCTCATCCTCGGTGCCGAACCAGTCGGCGAAGGCCTGATGCAGGTAGAAGCCCACATCGATGACATCCGTCGCCTTGCCGGCGATGATGGCGCTGCCCATGAGGCCGGGACGCTCGCCGGAGAGCTCGACATTGAGCCGGTCTTCCACGATGTCCACGATCTCGTCGACGATGAGGCCCATCGAGCGCTCACCATCGGCAAACACCAGCACCGGCTTGCGGCCTTCGCGCTCCAGCTGGTAGGCCGGGTCGAAGGGCACCAGCGGCATCAGCTTGCCGCGATACTGCACCAGCGGCTGGCCGTTGGAATATTCCACCGTCTTGAGGTCGATGTCTTCCAGGCGCGCCACGATGGAGAGCGGCACCGCCTTGGGCGCCATGTCGCCGGCGCTGAACAGCAGCAGGGTCATGAGGTTGTCGGCCCGCTTGGTGCGCGATGCTTCCGCCTCGGCGGCAACGCTGTCGCCCACGGTGATCTCGCCCGTGGTGGCGGCAATGCCGTTCGGGTCGAGGATCATGATGACGGTGCCATCGCCCAGGATGGTGTTGCCCGAGAACATCTCGATATGGCGCAGGATCGGCGCCACCGGCTTCACCACGATTTCTTCGGTGTCGAACACGCGGTCGACCATGATGCCGAAATTGTAGGTGCCGACCTGGGTCACCACGATGAAGGTTTCTTCCGGCGCAGCCTCATCGCGCTCGAGGCCGAGCAGATGCGGGAGCGAGACGAGCGGCAGCAGGCGGTTGCGCAGGCGCAGGACCGAGGTGTTGTTGATGTTCTCGATCTTGTGCTCGCTGTTGGCAGCGGCACGCACGAGTTCGACAACGCTGATCTGCGGGATGGCGAAGCGCTCGGAGACGCATTCCACCACCAGCGCGGAGACGATGGCGAGGGTGAGCGGAATTTTGATGATGAAGGTCGAGCCCTTGCCGGGCTTGCTCTTCAGCTCGATGGTGCCGCCGATCTTCTCGATGTTGGTGCGCACCACGTCCATGCCGACGCCGCGGCCGGAAACGCTGGTGACGGCAGCCGCCGTGGAGAAGCCCGCCTTGAAGATGAACTGGTAGATCTGCTGGTCGGACATGCTGGCGATTTCCATTTCGGACGCCAGACCGTTCTGCACTGCCTTGGCGGCAATGCGTTCCTTGTCCAGACCACGGCCATCATCGGAGATGTCGATGATGATGTGGCCGCCTTCATGATAGGCGTTGAGGGTGATGCGGCCCGTCTCCGGCTTGCCGGCGGCAACGCGCAGGTCCGGCGTCTCCAGCCCGTGGTCGGCGGAGTTGCGCACCATGTGGGTGAGCGGGTCCTTGATGAGGTCCAGCACCTGGCGGTCAAGCTCGGTGTCGGCGCCCAGCATCTGCAGATCGATCTTCTTGTGGCATTCGATCGAGAGATCGCGCACCAGACGCGGCAGCTTGGCCCAGGCATTGCCGATGGGCTGCATGCGCGTCTTCATCACGCCTTCCTGGAGTTCGGAAGTCACGTGGTTGAGGCGCTGCAGCGGGGCGGCGAATTCGCTTTCCTTCTGGCTGCGCAGGATCTGCATCAGCTGGTTGCGGGTCAGCACCAGCTCGGAGACCATCGTCATCAGGTTTTCCAGCACATCCACATTGACGCGGATGGACTGCTGGGCAACCGAGCTTTCCTTGGGCTCGCCCGCCGGGGCGGCAGAGGCGGCAGAAGCAGCCGGCGCCGGGCGCACGGCGGGAGCAGTCTCTTCCTTCTTCGCCACCGGCGCCGGAGTCGCCACCGGGGCAGGCTCGGGCTCGGGTTCCGGCTCGGCGGCGCGGTGCTTGGTTACGAATTCCGGATCGGTGGGCGTGGCATCGAAGAGGGCCTGCAGCTCATCGCTGTCCTTGGCGCCGGCGCCTTCGGCGTCGATCTCGGCCTGCTTCTTTTTTGCCGCTTCGGCAGCCGGCGATTTGCCTTCCGCCATCAGGTTCAACCGGCGGATGAGGTCTGAGTCGTCGCCTTCCGGCTCCTGCTCGGTCGCTTCCAGCGTGCCCAGCAGCGCCTTGATGACGTCGAGCGCCTCAAGAATGATCGTCACCGCCTCGGGCGTAACTTCCAGCTCGCCGTCACGGAACTTGCCGAGCACGTTCTCGCCGGCATGCGCCACGGCCTCAAGCCGCGGAAGCCCCAGAAACCCGCAGGTTCCCTTGATGGTATGGACGAGACGGAAAATGTTTCCGAGCAGTTCCGGGTCGTTCGGATTTTGCTCAAGACGCACAAGTTCGACGTCCAGGACCGAAATGTTTTCGGTGGTTTCGGTCAGGAATTCACTGAGCAAGTCGTCCATGGCTTGGTCTTACCGCCTCACTGACAAGGGTCGCCGACAACGTTGCCGGCCGAATGTGTCTCGTTATTCAGTAGTCTGTCCTGCTTACCGAGAAATGAAAACTGCTCAAAAGTGTAGCCAAAACATTCCAGTTACCCGGTTTAACATACCCGCATGGTCATAGGGAGTCTGTCCAGGCGGCCATTATGCCCCGCGTTCGAGAATCAATGTCAGGCCTTCCTGGGCCCTTTCAATGCTCAGGGAATAGCCTGCCAGCACGGCGAGATGGCGCACCAGAAGCGCCTGCACGGTGCGGGCCGTGGCATCGCCGATACCTACCCTTCCGTCCAGCATCGCCTCAAGCTCCAGCTCGAAAGTTATGCGCGGTCCGCGTGCCGCCAGTTCAAAGACACTACCCGGAAGATCAAGCCGGCGCACGGTGAGCGTACCGCCCCGCGTCAGCGCCTCCCCCAGCAGCATGAGGGCATTAAGCAGCGAGCGGGCCAGCGCCGCGGCGGCGGGCGGATCATCGGTCACCGCCCCGACCGGCCAGTCGATCTGCGCCTTGGCCCCGTCGAAATATTTGAGCGCTGCCTGCCGTGCATCGCCGAACGGGTCGGGCGCCTGGTTGAGTGCAGCACCAAAGGCAAGGCGCAGCACCTGCAACCGCCGGCTTACCTGTTCGGCGCTGAAGGCAATAAGGTCGATGGTCTCGTCATCCCGCGCGCCGCCGGCCAGAAACTCGACACCGTTATTGAGGGCACTGACGGGAGAAACCAGATCGTGACATAGTCGCGAGCACAAGAGCTCGGCAAGGCGCAGGTCCGCCTGTTCTGTTGCAGCCGTCAGGGGCACCTGGAAGGTTGCCGGCTCTAGTGCGCCCTCGGGCGCCGAAAAATGCTCTGACATCTTGCCCCGGCAGGAACATACAAGCAGGAATAACCAAGTGTTTAACATGCTTGCGCCCGGAACGCTCGTAAGGAATCCGGATCAGCCCGACTGGGGCGAAGGCCAGGTTCAGTCCGTGATCGGCAACCGTGTCACGGTCAATTTTCCCGATGCGGGCAAGCAGGTCATCAATGCGGATGTGGTGACGCTCGAAATCGTGGAGGAAGAGGACTGGTGACGGGCGCCCCGGCTCCCTACATTGTTCTGATCGGCCCCGCGCACGCCGCCTTCCGCATGGAAGCGGAAGGTTCGCCCGGCCGGTTCCCATTGGCAGCAGGCTGACCCCACAGGTTTCGCAAGACTTTCATGTCCTTCACCCTCGCCCCCCAGGCGCCCGCGCCGCTCGCCGCCGCGAGCCAGAACAGCTCCCTGGTCGACCCGTTCGGCCGGACGATCAGCTATCTGCGCATTTCGGTGACGGATCGCTGCGATTTCCGCTGCGTCTATTGCATGGCCGAGCAGATGAATTTCCTGCCCAAGGCCGAGCTTCTGACGCTGGAGGAGATGGCACGCCTCTCCCGCGCCTTCATCGCGCGCGGCGTGCGCAAGCTGCGCATTACCGGCGGCGAGCCGCTGGTGCGCCGCAATGTCATGTGGCTGTTCAACGAGCTGGGGCAGCATCTGAAGGACGGCTCGCTGGAAGAGCTGACGCTCACCACCAATGCCAGCCAGCTTGCCCGCCATGCCGAAGGACTGGCCGAAGCAGGCGTGCGCCGTATCAATGTTTCGCTCGATACACTGAATGCCGACCGTTTTGCCGAAATCACCCGCTGGGGCCGCCTCACGCAGGTGATGGAGGGCATCGCCGCCGCCAAGGCCGCCGGCCTCAAGATCAAGATCAACACCGTCGCCCTGCGCGGGGTGAATGAGGATGAGTTCGACCGGCTGGTCGAATGGTGCGGCGAGGAAGGGCATGACCTCACCTTCATCGAGGTGATGCCGCTGGGCGAGATGGAAGGTGCTGCCCGCGCCGACCAGTATCTGCCGCTCTCGATGGTGCGTGCCCGGCTCGGCCGGCGCTGGACGCTCACGGAAAGCACGCACCGCACCGGCGGCCCGGCGCGCTATTTTGATGTGGCGGAGACCGGCCAGCGCCTCGGCTTCATCACCCCGCTCACCCATAATTTCTGCGAAAGCTGCAACCGGGTGCGGCTGACCTGCACCGGCACGCTCTATATGTGCCTCGGCCAGGAAGACAGCGCCGACCTGCGCGGGCCGCTCCGGGCCCATCCGGATGACGAGGCGCCGCTGATGGCCGCCATCGACCGCGCCATTGCCGGCAAACCCAAGGGCCATGACTTCGTCATCGAACGCAATCGCACGGCTCCCGCCGTTGGCCGCCACATGAGCGTTACCGGCGGCTGAGACAAACAAACCATATAACAATGAAGGCGCGCCTTGATGCGCGCCGGGGGCAAAGCATGATCCGGGAATTCACAGCGTGAACAAGGCCAACCGCCCGGCGCGGGGCCAGGAGGGGGCAAGCCAGCTGCCGGTGCCGAAGCTGCATTTCGTGCACTCGAAGGCGGACAAGGCGAGCGGCGCCTACACTTCCCTGTGCAACCGCTATGAGCAGCACACGCTGGAAGAGGCGGACATCATCGTCGCCCTTGGCGGCGACGGTTTCCTTCTGGAGACGCTGCATGAAACCAGGGCGCTCGGCAAACCCGTCTTCGGCATGAATCGCGGCTCGGTCGGCTTCCTGCTCAATGACTATCGCGAGCAGAACCTGCCGCAGCGCATCGCCGCCGCCGTGCCGGTGGCACTAAAGCCGCTGCACATGCAGGCCCGCCGCACCGACGGCACGGTCGAGGAAGCGGTTGCCATCAACGAAGTCTCGCTGCTGCGCCAGACGCGCCAGGCCGCCAAGCTGCGCATCGCGGTGGATGGAGTGGAACGCCTCGGCGAACTCATCTGTGACGGCGCGCTGGTCTCAACCCCCGCCGGCAGCACCGCCTATAATCTTTCCGCCCACGGCCCCATCATCCCGCTGGAGGCCGGTATCCTCGCCCTCACCCCCATCAGCGCCTTCCGCCCGCGCCGCTGGCGCGGCGCCCTGCTGCCGCAGGATGTGACGGTGACGATTTCCGTGCTGGAGGCGGCCAAGCGCCCGGTTGCCGCGGTGGCGGATTTTACCGAAGTGCGCGATGTGGTCGAAGTGGTGGTTCGGCAGGACAGCAACTGGGCGCCCACCGTGCTGTTCGACCCGCATCACAATCTGGATGAGCGTATCCTCAAGGAGCAGTTCTCTTCCTGAGGCCGCCTCCTGCGGAGGGTCAGGCCGGACGCTGCGACTTGTGCACGTAGCGCCGGTCCTGATAGTCCGCCATCGGCTCGGAATGGGTGATCTTCACGAGGCTGCGGTCCTTCATATAGACGAAGGCCTCGGCCTCGCCGCGCCCGTCGAGATACTCAACTGCGATGGTGTAGCGGCGATAACCATCCGGCAGATGCACGGATTCGATCCGGTCGAGTTCGGCGAGCGCCGCGTCATTGACGGCATAAAGCTCGCCCTTCACCCGGTGGCCGATACCCTTTTCCGGGATCATCACCGGGGAGAACCATTGCCCGGCCACCAGCATCGGCCAGGCCTCCAGGGTTTCAGCCTCGCCCAGGTAAAGCTGGCCCTTCATGCCCTCGTCATGATTGGCAAATCCCCGCTTCAGCGTGCCGAAGACAAAGATGATGTTGAGGCCGTCCGCCGTCTTTGCCATGTCGGTCAATCATCCTTGCGCGGCGCAAGATCGGCCGCCGTTTCCAGAGAGCTGTTGTCGGCCTTGCTGCGCTCGGTATCGATGGGCTTGCCGGTCACGAGGAAATGCAGTGCCTCGGCCATGTTGGTTGCGTGGTCGCCCACCCGCTCCAGATTCTTGGCGATGAACATCAGATGGGTGCAGCCGGTGATGTTGCGCGGCGATTCCATCATGTAGGTCAGAAGTTCGCGGAAGATGCCGCTATGGAAGGCATCGACATCCTCGTCGCGCTCGCGCACCAGTCTTGCCCGCTCCAGATCCTGCTCCAGATAGGCCTCCACCACATCGCGCACCATCTCGCTCACCATGCGGCCGAGCGCATTGATGGTGGAGACCGGGCCCTGGAACTCGACCTGCGACAGGGTGATGGCGCGCTTGGCGGTATTGCGGGCAAAATCGCCCATGCGTTCCAGATTGTGCGCCACCTTAAGCGCGCAGACTATCTCGCGCAGGTCCTTCGCCATCGGCTGGCGCAGGGCGAGCATGCGCACCACGCCTTCTTCCAGTTCCTGCTGCAGCAGGTCCACACGCTTGTCCGAGGCGATCACCTTCTCGGCAAGCGTCAAATCTTGCCGTGACAGCGCGTTGACCGCCATCAGCAGCTGTTCCTCGACAAGCCCGCCCATCTCGGCGATCTGCGCGGAAAGCCGGCGCAGCTCGTCATCGAAGCGCGTGACGATATGGCTGGACCCCTTGTCCATGAGGAACACTCCTTGAAGGCGTGGAAATCGCGTGAGGGGGACTGTGCGGCAGCCACCGCCCCTCGCGCAAGACACATGCAGTGGGTTATCCGGTCGGCCTCAGCCCGCCTCGTCCTCGAGGGCATAACCGCCCTCGTCATCATCCGGGGCAAGGTTGGCGAGCATGGCGCTCAGCGCGCCCATCACCAGTTGCACCGCTTCGGGCGCCATACCGCGCACGGCATCAAGATTGACCTGGCGGGCCGCCGGCTGCAGCACCTCTTCCAGGCGCCGCCCCTTTTCGGTCAGAAAGATATTGACCTTGCGACGGTCGGTCTTGTTGCGCACGCGCTCCACGAGCCCGCGCCGCTCCATGCTGTTGAGCGCGGTGACGGTCGTCGGCTCCATCATACCCACGCGCTGGGAAAGCTCGCGCTGGGTGAGCCCGTCCTCTTCCCAGAGAGCACGCAGGAAGAACCACTGCCCCATGGTTACGCCATGCAGGGAGATGCGGTCCTGAAGGCTACGGGTAAAAGCCCGGTGCACGTCCCGCACAAGATAACCGATAAGGCCGGCATCGCCTTCGCCAGCGGCCATCTCCCCGGCCGAGACCGGCAGTTCGACCTTTTCTAAGGTCATCGTAAATAGCTCCCCAACCCCAACTCGGCCGGCCTTGCCGGCAGGCCATCCCCTGACGGGCCGGCCACTGCCTCACGGGGCACCACCCGGCTGGAACCATCTCCGGCCTTCAAGGGCATGCCCGCCTGATATCCGTCCTTTGTGGCGCAAAGAGCAGCAAAAAACCACCATTCCCTTTCCCGTAAGGCCGTTTAACGAACTTTCCTTGCGTGCAGGTGCAGCATACTGGGGCACACGCCCGTCCCCGGGGAGCGGCACGACAACCGCCAGTGTCAGCGGCGCAGCAGTTGCACCCTTGCCTTTGGCCGCCATTGTGCCAAAGGTGGCGCCGAATTTTCCCGTGCCTCCCGACTTTGGAGCTTTTTCTGATGACCGAGGTAACGCTCGCCGCCACCCAGTTCTCCTGCAGCTGGGACCGCAAGGCCAATCTGGACAAGGCCGAAGAGATGGTCCGCGCCGCTGCCGCACAGGGCGCGCAAATCATCCTGCTGCCCGAACTGTTCGAGGCACCCTATTTCTGCAAGGACCAGCTGCAGAAGCATTTTGCGCTGGCTGCCCCGTTCCAGGACAACCCTGTCATCGCGCGTTTCCAGTCCGTAGCGCGCGAACTGGGCGTGGTGCTGCCGGTCAGCTTCTTCGAAGCCGCCGGCAAGGCCTTCTTCAACTCCCTCGCCATCGTCGATGCCGACGGCAGCGTGCGCTCGCTCTACCGCAAGTCTCACATCCCCGACGGCCCGGGTTACACCGAGAAATATTATTTCAGCCCCGGCGATACCGGCTTCATGGCGGTGGAAACTGCCTATGCGACAATCGGCTGCGCCATCTGCTGGGACCAGTGGTTCCCGGAATGCGCCCGCTCGATGGCCCTCAAGGGCGCCGAGATCCTGTTCTACCCCACCGCCATCGGCTCCGAGCCGCAGGATGCCAGCATCAACTCGCAGGAGCACTGGACCCGGGTGATGCAGGGCCATGCCGGCGCCAACCTGATGCCGCTGGTGGCCAGCAATCGCTATGGCGTGGAAGAAGGGGAAGGCTGCACGCTTACCTTCTACGGCTCCTCCTTCATCGCCGGGCCGCAGGGCGAGCTGCGCGAGCAGGCCGCCAAAAGCGGCGATGCCGTCCTCACCCACAAGTTTGACCTCAAGGCCATTGCCGCCGCGCGGGCAAGCTGGGGCCTCTTCCGCGACCGCCGGCCGGAGCTTTATGGCGCGCTGCTGACGCTGGACGGCGAGACCCGGCACAGCGCCGCCCGCTGAAGCACTGCTTTTACCGGAACTGTGAAGCGGGCCGCTTGCACTCGGGCGGCCTGCACCCTCAATTATGCAGTTCCCGGCAACAGCCCTGCGGCGATACTGGCGTGACGCGCTCCTCCTCCGGTCCAATCTCCGGCAAATCCCGTAACCGCTATTATTCCGGTCCGCCCAGCGACCATTTCGACGGCGAGCGTTTCTTCAACCCCGGGGGCTCCGCCCCGCACGGCCTCGGTGCCGTATTGCGCTGGAAACTCAAGGGCGGCGCCCGCAAGTGGCCAGTCGCCGTGCCAAGCCCGCATGCGCCCGATCTTCCGCCGCAACGCCTCGCACCGGGGGCCCTGCGCGTCAGCTTTGCCGGCCATGCCAGCTTTCTCATTCAGGCTGGCGGGCTCAACCTGCTGACCGATCCGGTCTGGTCGCATCGCGCCAGCCCCTTCGAGCGTCTCGGCCCCAGCCGATACAATGCACCCGGTATCGCCTTCGACGATCTGCCGCCGCTGGACGGCATCCTGCTTTCCCACGGCCATTACGATCATCTCGACATCGCCACGCTAAAACGCCTGTGGCAGCGCCACCGGGCTCCCGTTCTGACTCCGCTTGGCAATGACGGCATCATCGCGGCCAAAGCGCCGGAGGTGGAAGTCCGCACGGCAGACTGGGGCGAGGCCTTCGATCTCGGCGCAGTCACCGCCTTCCTCGAACCCGCCCATCACTGGTCTGCTCGCGGCACGCGCGACCGCAACCATGCGCTCTGGGGCGCCTTTATGCTCAAAAGCGCTGGCGGTTCGGTCTATTTCGCCGGGGATACCGGTTTTGCCGGCGGCCACCATTTCACCGACGCCCGCCAGCGCCACGGCGTACCCGATATCGCGCTGCTGCCCATCGGCGCCTATGAACCGCGCTGGTTCATGCGCGACAGCCATATGAACCCGGCCGATGCGGTGGAAGCGCTGAAGCTGCTCGGCAGCCCCGTTGCACTCGGCTACCACTGGGGCACCTTCCGCCTCAGCGACGAAGGCGCCCACGACCCCGCCGAGGCTTTGGCGGGCCATGCCGAGGCACTTGCGGCAGACGGACAGCGCTTCATCCCCGCGCTGCCCGGCGAGGTCTGGCAGCGGGAGATCGCCGGCGGCTAAGCCAGCAATTGCCGATCCGGGGCGATGCTGCCATGCTCACCATCTATGAGAGCATGGCGTCGCATTTTATTCCCTCTTGTGGTGCTGGCCGGATGGCTTGCAGCGCCGTTGCCGGCGGCCGCGGAGGCGCCGTTCCCCTCCTCTGCCACCAGTCTTGAAAGCCACTTCTCGGCCGCCGCCGGGGAAGCCCTGACCCTGCGCCCCCGGCTGACGGAGAGCTCACCGGTTCTTACCGGCCCCAGCGCTGCCGATGCGGGCCACCTGCTGGCGCCGGGCGACCATGTCTCGCTCGATCTGCGCGGCAATCCCAACCGGCATGAGGAATTGCGGGTCGACAGTGCCGGCCGTCTGCTCGTCTCCGACCTGCCGCCGGTAACTGCCAGCGGACGCACGCTTGCCGATGTGGCTGCCGAGATCGAGGGTGCCCTCACCCGCCAGGGTTATACCACCCGCAGCTATCTCGCCCTTGCGACGCCGGAGCCGCTCACGGTCAGTATCGGCGGCGCGGTACCCCGGCCCGGCCATCTCGCCTTGCCGCAGGGCGCCTTGCTCATCGATGCCCTTGCTGCGGCTGGCGGTGTCAGCGCTCTTGGCAGCCTGCGTGCCGTCACCCTGCAACGGGCCGGCCAGCGCGAGGTTTTTGATTTCGTGCCCGGCCTGCTCGGCCTTGCCCCTTTGCCTGCCGCGGCCCTTGCCGAAGGGGACATCATCACCGTGCCGCCCCTCGGCGCCGTCACCGGCATTGCCGGCGCCGTGCGGTCGCCCGGCCTTTATGAGCTGCCCCCTTCCGGCCGCGCCACCGTGCGTGACGTGATCCGTCTGGCTGGCGGCCCCCTTTCCGGCGCAGCGGCGGCAGACGCGGGGCTGGAGCGCCTGCAACCGGCGGCCGGCGGCGGCTGGAAGCGCAGCCCTGCCAACCCGCAGGACACCGTTTCCGCCGACGATATCCTGTTCCTGCGGCCCTCGTCCGGCGCCGAGCAGAACTCGGTGCTGCTGGAAGGGCCGGTCTATAATCCCGGCCGCCGCGCACTTGGCCGGACCGGCACGCTGGCCGACCTGCTGGCCCACGGCGAGGAACTGCGGCAGAACGTCTGGCCGTTCTACGGTCTTGTCGAGCATTACGACCGCAGCCGCCTTGAAAAGATGCTGATCGCCTTCTCCCCCCGGGCCGTGCTCGCCGGCCAACAGGATCTGCCGCTTGGCAGCGGCGACCGGGTAAGATTGTTCCGGCCGGCCGATTTTTCCGCTCTGGCTCCGCCGACGGATGCCGTCCCGCCTACGACAGTCCCGGAGGCAGCAGAAATAGCGCCGGCCCTGGATGCCGCGATGATCGCCGCCCTGCGCGGGGCTGCCGTTACGCTGCAGGGTGCCGTCAACCAGCCGGGACTCTATCCCCTTGCCAGAGATATTCCCCTTGCCGATCTGCTCGCCGCTTCCGGCGGCACGGCAGAACGCGCGGTGGTGGCGCTGGCGGAAGTCCGACTGCCGGATGTCCCGGTGCCTCCCGGCCTGTCACAGGCCCCCGGGTTCGATGCCGAACCGATGCTTGCCGCCACGCTTGCCCTGCCGGTGGCCCCCGGTGCCTTCGTCACCATCCCGCAGCGCCGGGCGGAAGTTACCGCCGCCGCACTGACCGTCAGCGGTGCGGTGCTGCGGCCGGGGCGGTATGATCTGCTGCCCGGCGAAACCCTCTCCTCCCTCATCGCCCGTGCCGGCGGGCTGGCGCCGGAGGCCTATGCCTATGGCGCCATCTTCCGCCGCCAGAGCATCGCCCGGCGGGAACAGATGACGCTCGACGGCGCTACCGGCGAGATCGCCCGTATCCTTGCCTTGCCGGAAGACGGCAGGGACGCGCCCGACCCGACCGCTCGCGCCGCGCTCACCCGCCTGCTGCACGAGATCGCCACCACCCGTGCTACCGGCCGCATGGTAGTAGAGGCCGACCCCGAAATCCTGCGCCACTCGCCTGAACTGGACCTGCTGCTTGCCCCCGGCGATGCCATCTACTATCCGCGCCGCGCCTATGGCGTCACCGTGATGGGCGAGGTGCAGGCGCCGGGCGAACAGCAATTCCGCACCGGGCGCACAGCAGGCGATTATGTCGAGCTGGCCGGCGGCACCTCGGCGGTTGCGGATAGCGGCCGCACCTTCGTCCTGCGCCCCAATGGCGAGGCGGCGCCGGCCTCGCTCAGCGCATGGTCCAATGACAATCCGCCGGTGCCGCCCGGCAGCGCCATCGTCGTGCCCCGGGATCCGCGGCCGTTCCACTGGCTGGAGGCGGCAGGCTCCATCACCGCCCTTGTCAGCCAGATCGCCTTTACCGCCGCCGCCCTCAACAGCCTGTCGAATTGACCGGCTGCTCCCGGCGCACGGCTCCCGCCCCGGCCGGTTCGGTAGAGGCCAATGCCCGCTCGCGGCGCTTGAGCGCGATCTGCCAGTAATAAAAGCCGCGAAAGAGCGCGTAATGCAGCCCCGCCGCCCCGTCCAGAAAGCCAAGCCGCAGCAGGTAGCTGTCGGCAAAAGCCAGCAGCGGGGCACAGCCCGAGCGCTCCAGCACCGCCTTGGCAAACCGGCGCCGCCACGGCTCTCCCTGCCGCAGGGCAGGCATCTGCCGGCCCACCGACGCGGCGGCCGCCCAGTCCGAATAACCATTGTGGCGGGCAAAGGCGCTGGACAGATCAGGCCCCACAATATGGGCAAGCCTGCCCTTGAGGCGTCCGGTCTGCCCCTCAAGTTGCGGCTGGTAATGCCCCTCCACCTCCCAGCCCACTTCGGCCGCTATATCGCCGCAAGGCGGGAAGAAGGCGCGTGTCCGGTCCATCAGCGCGATCTTCTCGTGCTGGCGCCCGTGGCGCAGGCGCTGGCCGACAAACACCGGCTCGGCGCGCAGGTAATAGGCCGCCACACCCGGTAACGGCGCCGCCAGCACGTCCCGGATGGCCTGCGATATTCCCGGTGTCAGCCGTTCGTCGCTGTCGAGAAACAGCACCCAGCGTCCGATGAAGGGCAGGTTTTCAAGGCACCATTGTTTTTTCTTCGGGTACTGCCCGTTCCACCGGAACGGGATGAGCTGCGCCCCATGCCGGGCGGCAATGCCGGCGGTGTCGTCCGTGCTGGCGCTATCGACCACCCAGACCGGGCCGAGGCCGCTCACGCTGGCAAGACATTCTTCCAGTACCGCGGCACTGTTGCGGGTCATCACCACGATGTCGGGGCCCACGATGCCGGTGCCAGGACTGCCGGCGACCGGCAGCGGCGCCTTGATCCTGCGTCCGCGCCCTTTCATGCCGGCCCCCACCGTAGTGCCTGCAGCTTCTGCACTCCCGCCAGCCCCGTCAGCGCCAGCATCGGCCCCCCAAGGGCCACGATGGCAAGAACCCACCAGGGATCCGGCCAGTCCGGCTTCAGCGGTGCCCGGGCGGGCTCTATTACCTGCAGGGCGAATTGCTCACCGGCTTCCAGCAGCAACAACCGCTGCTCTTCACGCTGCAACAACCCTCCCAGCATATCGAGCGTGCGGCTCGTCTGCTCTAGTGCCAGCTTGCGTTGCAGAAACTCGACCTCACCCTTGAGGCGTGCTGCCTCGGCACCACGCACCGCATCGTCAGCCAGCCGGCTCAGCCGCTGCATCAGCGTGATGGCATAGGCGCTGTCTTCGTGGCGCAGGATCACTTCGTAGAAGGGCGCATCCGCAACCGGGTGGATCTCCAGCCGTCGTTTCAACTGCCGGGCAATGGCAACCGGGTCCTTCGCCACCCGCTCATAGTCGGCCCGGCTGGAAAAAAGCGGCGCGGCAAGCTCTGGCGGCAAGTCGGCCACAACCGTGGGCGAAGACAAGAGATGGCGCCAGGTCTGGAAGTTCGGTGCCGGATTTTGCGCAAGGCCGAGGCCGATCGAGCCCAGGAGCGACGGCAGGCTGCGCCCGGGCTGTGTTTCCGGCAGCAGTTCGCGCTCTGCCGGGGCCACCACCATGCGGGCTGTCTTCTGCCCCGGCACCAGCAGCCACGTAAACCCGGCCAGAAGCCAGAGGCCCAGCGTCAGACCCAGTGCGGCCCGCCAGCGTGCGGCAAGCCAGCGCAGCGGATCGGCGGCATCGGGGGAAACCGGCAGCGGCGGAGCAGCAAGGGTCATCACAGCGCCCGGCAACGGGAAGGCTGGTTGAAGCTGAGCAAAAAGCCGCCGCTCGCGCCAGCTGGGCGAAATCGTCTTTCCGTCAGAAGCCTCTACCAGAAGGAGAAGGACAAGCCCGAAGCCGAGGGTCTTGAAGCCGGTATAGAGCGTCACCGACAGCAGCACCGGCACAGCAATCGCCAGAGCAAGAGCCGGCTGCCGCCGAAGCAGCACTGCCCCCTGCCGCACCAGCGCCGCCAGATAGAGGGCGAAGGCGGCCAGCGCGATAACCCCGCCCTTCAGCAGCATGTAGCCGCTGGCGCTATGCACGAACCCGACCTGCTGCCAGTCCGCTGCCGGATTGTTGAAAACCGCGCCCCAGCCCGCCCCGGCCAGCGGACCGGCCGCGACAGTATCGAGCGTGGCGAGCACGGCATGCCATTCGGCGATCCGGTTGTTGCTGCCCGCTTCCAGCCATTTACGCAGGAGCGCGCTGGCCGGCGCCTCGATGAGCCCGGCCGCGGGCAGCAGGCAGGCACCGAAGAGGAGCGCCAGCAACAAGGCGCGCAAGGGCCGGCGGCGCAGCCCGCCGAGCCACAGCAACACCTCGGCGGCCAGCACCAGTGCCAGCCCGGCACGCTGGCCGGAGAACAACAGCGCAGCATTGACGGCCAGCACCACCCCCGGCAACAGCAGCCACAGCAAGGGCGGCACCGCCTCCCGGTCCATAAGGCGCCCGAAAGCCCATATGCCGGCAAAGGGCACCAGCGGCACCAGCGCCCCGAGCGTCAGGGGTATCGTCGCGCCCGTCCCGGCCAGCAACATCCCCCAGCCGGCCATGTAGCGCAGGGCAAGCGCCGCACCGGCAGCGGCCAGCAGCGGGGCAAGCCATCCGGCCGCCCGGGGACCGAGCCGGCCGGCAACAAACAGTGGCAGGAAAGCAAAACAGAGCGGAACGATATCCCGCAGCGCCTCCCCGCCCTCCCGGCCATGGGCGAGCGCCACCGCTGACGGCGCAAGAAGCAGGATAAAAAAGGCAACGACCGACGGCCCTTGCCACCGCCCGTCATTCCAGAGGGTGCCGGTCACAAGGCCGAGTGGCCGGCTGATGCCGGTTGCCATCAGCAGCGCCGCCGCCATCGCCAGCTCCGGTCCGCCCGGCGCTTGCGGCACCGGATCGGCAATCAGCGCGTAGATGAGAACAGCCACCGCCAGCGCAAGGGCGGGCGCCGGGCTTCGGACAACTGGCTGCGGGGCGGCGGCGGCATTACCCACCGCAGTGCCCTTGCGGCCTGCTGCCCACGGGGTCTATCACGAAGCCGCACATCTTCCCGCCGGGAAGCCGCCCCCTCCTGTTCGTGATTACCAGAGCCTGCCCCATGCCTGTCGCCCTTGAAAATATCGCCCTGCCGCTCGCCATGCCGGGAACCCAGCGCACGCTGGCTGTCTACCGCTTCACGCCGGCAACAGGCGCCAGTGCAGGCAAATGTTACATCCAGGCCGCGCTGCATGCCGATGAAATTCCCGGCATGCTGGCAGCGCGCCATCTGATCACCCTGCTGGAAGCTGCCGATCGCGAAGGCCGCATCGCCGGTGAAATCATCGTCGTGCCGGCAGCCAATCCCATTGGCCTCTCGCAGGTGGTAAGCGACAGCCTGCTCGGCCGCTTCAATCTCGACGACCGCACCAACTTCAACCGCCATTATCCGGAACTTGCCGCCCCGGTTGCCCAGCGCATCGACGGCAAGCTCGGCATGGATGCCGCCGCCAATGTGGCGCTGGTGCGCAAGACCATGGGCGAGGTGCTGGACGGCATCACCCCGCGCAGCGAAACCGATGCGCTGCGTCTCACCCTCATGAAGCTCAGCTACGATGCAGACATCGTGCTGGACCTGCATTGCGACAACGAAGCCCCGGTGCATGTCTATCTGGGCGAACCGCTGTGGCCGGCGGGGCGTGATCTGTGCGCCGATCTCGGCTCCGAGGTGCAGCTGGTGGCCCGCGTTTCCGGCGACGAGCCGTTCGACGAAGCCAATTCTGCCCCCTGGTGGCTGATTGCCGACCTGATCGATCTCGGTGACGCACCGCTGCCGGCGGCCTGCCTCGCCGCCACGGTGGAGCTGCGCGGCCTTGCCGATGTGAGCCCGGAAATCGCCGGACAGGATGCCGCCAATATCCTGCGTTTCCTCACCCGTCGCGGGCTGGTGAAGGGCGAAGCCGGCCCGCTGCCGGCGCTGAAGCGCGAGGCGACGCCGCTCGCCGGCGTCGAACTGCTGGCCGCGCCGGTTGCCGGCATCGTCAGCTATCGCAAGCAGCTCGGCGATCTGGTCAAGGCCGGCGAGGTGGTGGCCGACATCATCGACCCGGTTACCGGTGCCAGCACGCCGGTCGCCGCCACGGTGGATGGCCCGCTCTGGTCGCGCCGGGTCATGAAGATGGTGCCGGCCGGGCGCAACATCGCCAAGATCTCCGGCAGCCGCGCTCTTGAAGGCAAGGGCAAGCTGCTGCTGACCGCCCGCTGATCCTCAATCAGGGCGACAAAAACAAGAAAGCCGGCCTCATCGGGGCCGGCTTTCTTGTTTGGTGGACGGCGGAGCTGCTCAGCAGGCGCCCGCACGCTCCAGATCGGGATAGGCGATCTGCTCATGCACGGCGCCCGGCGCCAGCAAGTCGAGCATCATGCCCTCGCGCGCGGCTATCGCGCCCGGATAGGCCTCGCGCGCGGCCTGGCTGATGCGGTCCATGATGTCGTCGGTGTGATTGGGCTCGTGATGGAAGAGCATCATCGTCTTCACACGGGCCGCCTTGGCGAGCCGGACGGCTTCCTGCCAGGTGGAATGGCCCCAGGTCACGTAGCAGGGGAAAGTCTCGTCGGTATAGGAGGCGTCATAGACAACGACGTCGGCGCCTTCGATCAGTTTCAGCACGTCTTCATCCAGTTTGCCGGGCACATGCTCGGTATCGGTGACGTAGCAGAAACTTTTGCCCTTGTAGTCGAAACGGTAGGCGGTGGCCTGATCGGGGTGGTTAAGCCGGCAAGTCCGGATTTTCAGCCCTGGAATCAGCTCGAACGATTCGCCGGCGACGAACTCGGTAAAGCTGATCTGCGCCCGCATGGTGTCGAGCGGAATCGGGAACAGCGGGGTCATCATCTGGCAGCACAGCACCGAGTAGATCGAGCGCTCGCCGAGATGACCGGCATAGACCTTGAGCTTGAATTCGGGATCGAAGGCCGGCTTGAAGAACGGGAAGCCGCACACATGGTCCCAGTGCGAGTGGCTGAACAGCAGGAAAGCCTCTTTTACCTGTTCCTGCCGATATTTAAGGCCGAGTTCACGTATCCCTGTGCCGGCATCGAGAATGATCTTTCGACCCTCGACCTCCAGCTCGACGCAGCTCGTATTGCCGCCATATCGCATGTGCCGGGGTGTCGGGCACGCGATGCTGCCCCTCACTCCCCAGAACCGGACCGTAAAACTCATCAAACAGCTCCTCCGGCTGTCGCCTGCTTTACCCGGAGGGTATGCGCCACCGAACGCGGTTTCGAGATAACGCGGAAACCCTCGGGACCCGCGACTTTCCCGAATACTCCCTCACACGAGGGCGCATCGTCTGTGACCTGTCTCACAAGGTCAACCGCCCGTTTTGGAGGGGGCCTGATGCCGCAGTGCCGAAGAGCCGGCAAGATGAATATGATTATCAACCGAGGTTTGAGTAATCTTAGTGAATTGCATCTATTGTCGCCCGGCCCTAGATTACCGCACTGCGTCATTAAGCGTTTACATAATCAGGACCGGGAACTTTCCCGGAGAGGAAAAAAGAGCGTTTTTGAGCCCCCTTGACGGCCTGTAACGTTACAGATCGTTAGTCCCCACCCCTTACGCCTGCCCCCTTGAAGGAGCCCGAGTACCATGCCCGAGACCGTCGCCGCGCCGAACGCCCGCCAGTCCCTCGCGCAGCTGGGCACTACCCCGCTCTTTCCCAAAGGCAAGGCCTGTTTCCCCAGTACCGGGCAAAGCGATGTGAAGGCGCTTTATGAAGAGCTGCTCGCCACCTACACGCAGCTCAGCGACGAGGTGCCGGACCACCCCTTCTCCAATCCGATCCTGCGGCTTGCCGTCACCATCTCGCGCCGTTTTGCGCGCGGCATGCTGAGCTTCAGCGACGTCGAGCAGCTGATCCAGTATCTGAGCGCCGATGGTTTCCTGCGCCGCGGCGCCTGCCAGGCCGCCTATCTGGGCGAGCTTGATCCGGAAGCGAACATCGCCCGCCTGCGTGCCCGTTTCCGCACCCTCGCCCTGCCCGATGGCGCCACCGCGCCGGTTACCTTCGAGCGTTTCCGCCGCTCGGTGGAGCAGGAAGTGTTCGGCATCGTCATCACCGCGCACCCGACCTTCAATCTCAGCGGCGACCTCATGCATGCGCTGGCCGCCGTCACCACCGGCCGCAATGCCGAAGGCAAGCCGCTGACGACGGAGGATCACCGCGCCCTCGTCGACACCATCCTGCATTCCGAACACCGGCCGGACGAGAACATCTCCCTCGCCCGCGAGCATGAGCTGTCGATGGAGGCCATCGGCAACATCCAGAAGGCGCTGCGCCGCGTCTATGCGCTGGTGATCGAGGTTGGCCGCGAATTCTATGGCGACAAGGCCGACGCGCTGACCCCGCGCCTCATCACCATCGCCAGCTGGGTTGGCTATGACCTTGATGGCCGTTCCGACATTCGCTGGTCCGACATGCTGCACAAGCGCCTGCGCATCCAGGCCGTGCAGCTGCGCAGCTATCTGGACGAAGTGCGCGACATCCGCAGCCTTGGCGCCGGCCATGAAGACCTGCGCAATACGATGGATCTGCTCGAATCGCGCCTCGCCCTCGCCTTCAATGAGGTAACGGACCAGCTCGGCGTGTTCGAGAACGCCGACCCCGCCTCGACAGACGGCTTCGAGGCCGTGCGCCGCATCTCCAAGCGCATGTTCGAGAATCGCGAACTCAGCCTCGTCGATGCCGCGCCGCTGGTGGAGAAGGTGCAGGCCGCCTCCCGCCATCTGGAAGGCGTCGATGCCGATACCGCGCGCGAGCTGCGCAGCCGCCTGGCCACCCTGCGTGCGGAGCTGGCCAATTACGGGCTTGGCATGGCCCACACCCATGTCCGCATCAACTCAACCCAGGTCCATAACGCCATCCGCAAGCGCGTTGGCCTTGACGGTACGCCGGAAGATCCGCGTTTCCGCCAGACGCTGATGAATGCGGTGAGCGAGCTGCTGGACAAGGTGGAGCCGGTCAGCATCAATTTCGGCTCGCTGATTGCCGAAAACACTTCCGCCAAGCGCCTCTTCATGGTGGTGGCGCAGATGCTGAAATATATCGACGGCTCGCAGCCGGTGCGTTTCCTCATCGCCGAGTGCGAAAGCGCCTTCACCCTGCTGACCGCGCTTTATTACGCCCGTCTTTTCGGCGTCGATGACCGGCTCGACATCTCCCCGCTGTTCGAGACCGAAAATGCCCTGCGCGATGGCTCCAAGCTCATCGACCAGCTGCTGGAGAATCCGCATTACCGCGCCTATGTGGAAAAGCGCGGCCGCCTGTGCGTACAGACCGGCTTTTCCGACGCCGGCCGTTATCTCGGCCAGACGGTTGCCTGCGCCTCCATCGAGCGCCTGCGCGGGCGCCTGTGGCGCGTCATGCAGAAGCACGGCCTCAAGAACGTGCAGCTCGTCATGTTCGACACCCATGGCGAATCCATCGGCCGTGGCCGCCATCCGGTCAGCTTCCCCGAGCGGCTTTCCTATATCGCTACCCCCACCGTGCTGGCGGAAATCGCCGAGGCGGGCATCCCCTACAAGCAGGAAGTCAGCTTCCAGGGCGGCGACGGGTATCAGTATTTCGTCACCGAAGACGGGGCGCTGGCCGTCGTTACCCAGATTCTCGACTACATCCTCACGCCCAAGAAGGTTGAGCCCGATCCCTTCTATGACAATGGCGACTACATCCGCGAGTTCTTCACCACGGTGAAGGCCTTCCAGGACAGCCTGATGGAAGACGCCAATTATGGCGCGGTGCTCAGCGCCTTCGGCACCAACCTGCTGTGGCCGTCAGGCAGCCGCTCGGTCAAGCGCCAGCACGACAATACCGGCGAGAAGATCGACTTCGCTCATCCGCGCCAGCTGCGCGCCATCCCGCACAATGCAACGCTCATCCAGCTCGGCCTTACCGCCAACTGCATCAGCGGCGTGGGCGAAGCCATCGAGCGCGATCCGGAGCATTTCATCGAGCTCTACAACACCTCCACCCGCTTCCGGCAGTTGATGGGCATCGTCGAATACGGCTTTGCCATCTCCAACTGCGAGGCGCTGGGCGCCTATGTCGAGACGCTGAACCCGGATCACTGGCTCTCGCGCAGCGCTCATGCCCGTAATCTCAACCGGGCGGAAGCCATGCGCCGGCTCTCCGGCCATCTGGAAAATTCCGGCCTCTATGAGCGCCAGCTCGGCATCTATCGCCGCCTGCATCTGGATTACATCAAGCTGCGCGACGGCCTGCGCCGCGCCCATGGCGAGAAGGCCGGCGGCGCCGGCGTGCTGGTGGAGCCGGAGGCACGCGCCCAGCTGGCCATCCAGCATGCCCTGCGCATCGCCCTCATCCACGAGCTTTATCTGCTGGCCATGCAGGTGCCGGAATTCAGCTCGCAGCACGGCATCACGCTTTCCAGCCTGATCGCGCGCACGCTGCACCTCGACATCCAGTCGGTGGTGGCACAGCTGCAGCAGATTTTCCCTGCCCTGGTTGATGCCACAGCGGCCATCGATTTCGGCGAACGCGCCAGTTATGTCAGCGATGATACCCAGAGCTACAATCAGGAAAATCTGAAGCTCTTTGCCCCGATGAAAGGCCTTTACGCCCTCATCCGCCGCCTGACGACGGCCAACATGCACATCGCCGGATTCCTCGGCTAAACAGCCATTTTTACTCACAAATTGTATCGAAACGCCCCCGATTCCGATTGGACGGGGGCGTTTTGTTTGGCACCATAAAATCACTTCGGCCGGAGTAATTGTTAAGTTAGGTGAAAACGTGTTCCGGCCCACGGATTTTTTACTGACAGCGGCATAAAATGACGCAGAGTAGGAAAGTCGGATAAACCGGAATTACTAGCCGAGGCGCCCACGAGAGATGTCTTCTCCCTCGCAAAAGCCGGAGGAGCAGAGGAATCAGACCCGCCGCGTATCGATCGCGGCCTCGGTCCGTCTGCGCTTTATGCTCACCGTCGTCGCGGTGCTCATGCTGTCATTGGCAGCCTTCGGCCTGCTCTCGGAAAAGCTGCGTTCCGAAGCCATCGAGAATGCCGTGCAGGGCAAGGCACACACCCTGCTGGAGCTGACGGCGCCCAGCGTTGCCCGTGCTCTCTGGACCCTCAACGCCAATGAGGTGACCGCCCTGCTGGAAGGGCTCACCGCTGACAGTGATTTTTATTCAGCTGCGGTCATTACCGATTATGGCCAGCGTTACCGCGTCGGCCAGCCGCCGGACCGCGATGGCAACGAAACCGGCCGCAACCTGCTGACGGTCACGCGCAGCCTCTATGCCAGCAATGCAGTGGAAGGCGGGCGCGCCGACCAGTGGCTGGGCGATCTTACCATCACCCTCACCAAGGACGCGCTGATCGACAATCTGAACGCCCGCGTCTCGCAGGTGGTGATTCTGGTCTCGCTGCTGGTCACGCTGGCGCTTGCCGCCGTCTACCTGCTTCTGACCCGTATGGTGGTTGTCCCCATCCGCACCATGCTGGCAGCCCTCGGCAGGGTACGCTCGCCGGACTGGCAGCCACTGCGCTGGAAGCGCAGTGACGAGTTCGGCCAGCTCATCAGCGAATTCAACACCATGGTCGAGCAGATTCGCCGCCATGAAGAACGGCTGGAGGGTGCCCGTTTTGCCGCCGAGCAGGGCAGCCGGGCCAAGAGCTCCTTCGTGGCGCGCATGAGCCACGAGATGCGCACCCCGCTCAATGTCGTTATCGGCTTTTCCGACCTGCTGCGCACCGATCCCGACGCCAACGACACCATGCGCGAGCAGGCCGGCGAGATTTACCGCTCCGGCCAGCGCCTCCTGCGCATGGTGGTCGATATTCTCGAGATGGCGGAGTTCGATGCCGGTACCGTCAGGGCCAACGATGCCCGCGTCGACCTTTCGCCGGTCATCGAGCGTGCCGTGGCGCTGGTGCGGGCGCGCCGGGCGGAAGTCGGCAGCCGCATCATCATCGACGTCGCGCCGGATCTGCCGATGATCCGCGGCGACGCCCCGCGCCTTTGCCGCATGATCGAGCATCTCATTGATAACGCCGTCAAATTCTCCCATACCGGCAGCGATGTCGGCGTTACCGCCATTGCCGACACCGCCGGAGGCGTGCGGCTTTCGGTAACCAACCATGGCCAGCCCTTCCCGCCCGAGCTTTCCGACTGGGCGATGCGCCCGTTCGAGCAGGCCGATGTGTCGCACACGCGGCGCTATGAGGGGGCCGGGCTCGGGCTTACCTTGTGCATGCGCTATGCCCGGCTGCATGATGGCCGCCTGACCATCCACAGCGAGGGTGGCCTGACCGAGGTTTCCTTTACCCTGCCGCCGGAACGCACCGAGCGGCGCGGTGGCGAGGCCGGCTCCCGCCAGGCCGTCGGCGCCGGCGTGCGCGGCTAAGCCGGCGCCCGCTGCCTCAAAGAGTTTTCCCGATGTCTCCTGCAATCGCCGCCCTGCACCCGACCCTGTCGCGGCTCTATGGCCTGTGGCATGCCGCTCGCACGGACGGCAGCGCCCTGCCGGCGCATGACGCGATCGCGCCCATACAGATGATGCCGCTGGTGCCGCATCTGCTGTGGCTAAAGGGTGCCGGAGAGGCCGTTACCATCACCTGGACAGGCACCGGCGTGCGCGATGCCTGCGGCGCCCCGCTTTCCGATGCAAGACTGGCGGCAACGCCCCTCGCCGGCCTCATCGCCCCGCATCTGGGCACCGGCAAGGACGAGTCTTTTGCCGGCGACCTGGACAGCCTCACCGGCCGCCACTGGAAAGCGGAAGGTCTGGTGCTGCCGCTCGCCCCGGCGCCGGAAGCGCCGGGCGAAGCCATCCACCTCGTCGGGCTTATCGTCCGCCCGGCCGAGTGCGCCAACCAGCCCTGACCGGGCCGGCCGAAAAATCACGGCAATCGTATCAGCGGGGCGTCTGCGCGCAGGTAAAGCGGGTGCTTGGGGCTGCCATCGCCATTGACGCCAAGGCACCAGAGCTCGATGCCTTCGGCCCGGAGCGCCGCCACCGTCTCATCGCCATGCGGCTTCAGCGCCTGATTGAGCTTGCCGTGACACACGATGACGATGCAGGCCTTGCGTGCCGCCGTCAGGATCGCCGGCAGATTGGCGGACGAGCGCGCTTCGATGCCCGGCTGCAACAGCGCCTTGGGGTCGGTTGCGCGATAGTCGCCGATATTGCACTTGAGATAACCGCTATAGCCCTCGCGGGTGGTAAAGCCCCACTCGCGCGTAATGGTCGGGTCATTGGCTTCAGCGGTCGCCGTGCTGGCATTCATGCCGATCCACATGGCGTAGCGCTCGGGAAAAGCATCGCCCACCCAGCGCCGCAGCAGCGGGCGATAGCGCCCGCACTCGCTGAACACCGCATCGCCGCGCAGGCCTGCCGGCAATGCCGTCTTTACCTTGCCGCCCACCTTGTGCGCCGCCACTGCCGCGCTTTCCGGCTCGAACTCGAACAGAACGCCCTGCTTCGCCATCGCTTTCCGTCAAAACTGGCCAATCTCGCTGCTGCCGGTATAGCCCGAAAAACATCGGCCCCGCACCTGCCAATGGCGGATGCGGGGCCGATTACCGGACGCTAGTGTTGCGTCGTGCGGTCCTAGTGCGACATGAAGACCGGCAGCGCCGCATTGGCGAGCACGTCCCGCGTGACACCGCCGAAGGCGAACTCGCGCAGGCGCGAGTGGCCATAACCACCCATCACCACCAGGTCGCAGCCCAGCACCTTGGCCTTGTTGAGGATGGCATCGCCGACGGAAAGCTCGGAGGTCACCTCGGAGACCACCGTCACATTCACGCCGTGGCGGGCAAGATGGCGGGCCACATCCTGGCCCGGTTCGCCATTGCCGCTCTGGTCGGGATTGAAGAGCCCGACATAGACCTGGTTGGCGGCACACAGCAGCGGCAGCGCATCATGCAGGGCGCGAGTGGATTCGCGGCTCGCCGACCAGGCAACGAAGATATTGTCGCCGATCGTTTCCTTGATGCCGTCCTTCGGCACCACCAGCACCGGGCGCCCGCTGCCCAGCAGCGCTTCGGCCGCCATGCCACCATCGTCCGTCGCGCCGCCCGGCCCGGCGACGATCAGGTCGCTGTAATGGCCGTGCAGGCTGAGCAGCGGTGCAGCCACGCCTTCGGCGAAGCGCATTTCCACGGGCACGCCGCGCTTGTCGGCAAGGGCGGCCACCTTTTCCTTCACGAATTCCGCTTCCTTGAGGCGCCGCTCGCGGTCAGCCTCCAGAATGTCGGCGGAGATCGGGCCCATCATGTAGGGCTGGAGATCCAGAAGCCGGATCACGTAAAGCGCCGAAACCGAGGCGCGGATGGTGGCGGCAAGATCGATGGCCGCTTCCAGGCGCTTGGCTGACCCTTCCCACGTGTCCAGGTAAACCAGAAGATCCTTAATCGCCATGACGACCTCTCCTTCTTTCAGTATGAGCTTGAGCTCTTGATGTTCTGGCGCTCGTGTTCTGCTGTGATCTGGACTAGACCACGGGACCGCCTGGCTGCGCCTTGATGCAGGTCAAGCCTCAGTGCTGTCATCTTGGCGCGTCATGAAGCGGCTACGTCAGTAACGTTTTTCGGAATAATAAGTTACCGGAATGGCTCAAAAGCAGCTCTGGATACCCGTCGGCCCCGGCACCGCCCGCCAGCACCCGCTCTTCGGTGCCGGGCCGGCGGAAACCCTGCTGGTCATCCTGCTCATCGCAGCGCCGCTGCTGATTGGAGCCGAGATCAGGATCGTGCAGGATTATGACGGTCTGCCGGCCCTGCTGCTGCGCCTTGCAGACCTTTTGCCGCAGGTGAGGCCCTGGTTCCTGCTGGTGCCGACCCTGAGCGCCGCCGCCGGCCTCGGCAGCTGGCTGATGGCACTTGCCTGCATCGCCCGCCTGCGGGCTTTTCCGGTCCTCTACGCCTGGTTCTGCAGCGTCATCCTGCTGCCTTACCTGCTCATCATGGTCGCCTTCAACGCTCTCGGCGTCACCCATGAGGCGGCAAGCAGCGCGCTGGAATGGCTCGGGCAGCTGGTCTTCCCCGGGCTCTTGCTGGTGCTCCTTTTCTGCTGGCTGCCCTGGCTTTTCCGCTCGCGCCGCAGCCAGCTGAATTTCCGCCTGCGCCTTGCCCAGGATGACCCGCTGCTGGGCGCCCTGCGCCAGCCGGCCAAGCCGGTCGCTGAACCGGCTGCGGACACGGCCAAGTCTGCAGCCGAAACGAATTATGCCGCCAGCCGCGACGATGTCGGCGCGCAGCTGGCCGAACTTGCCCGTCTCATCTCTGCGGAGATGGATGAGGGTGAGGATGACGAGGATGCGCGCAACCAGCTGCGCCTGCCCGGCCTGCCGGAGCCGGAGGGATATCCGCATCCCCGCCGCCCACGCCCGGAGCAGGGCGACAAGGAGAGCGACGGCAAGAAGAGCGACGACACGGGTAGCGTAGCCAAATGAGCCGGCCTTGAGCACGCTTGCCGCTTGCCTCAGCCTGTTTTTCGCCGCGCTGGTGGCGGCAACCCTGCTGCCGGCGCAGTCCGAAGCGCTGCTGGGTGCCCTGCTGCTTGCCGGCCATCCGCCCGCCCTGCTGCTGATCGCGGCCAGCACCGGCAATGTGCTGGGCTCTATCATCAACTGGCTTCTCGGGCGCGGCATCGAGCATTACCGCCACCGGCGCTGGTTCCCGGTCAGCGAAAAGGCGCTGAGCCGGGCGCAGGCCTGGTATCATCGCTACGGGCGCTGGTCGCTGCTACTCAGCTGGGCCCCGATCATCGGCGATCCGCTGACGCTGATGGCCGGCGTGATGCGCGAGCCGTTCTGGATTTTCCTTGCCCTCGTCACCCTCGCCAAGGTCGGGCGATATCTGCTGCTCGCCGCGCTGGTGCTCGGCGGGCAGCAGGTGCTGTGACGGGTACTCTGACGCGCCTCAGCGCCACGCCTTCCAGGCGTTGATGAGGCCGTTGGTGGAGCCGTCATGGCTCGTCACCGCGCCCTCGCCTTCCAGCTCCGGCAGGATGGCCTTGGCCAGCTGCTTGCCCAGCTCGACACCGAACTGGTCGTAGCTGTTCACATTCCAGAGAATGCCCTGCACGAAGATCTTGTGCTCATAAAGGGCAACCAGCATGCCGAGCGTATAAGGGTCGAGCACATCGACCAGCAGCGTGTTGGACGGGCGGTTGCCTGGGAAGACACGGTGCGGAATGGCGGCTTCCAGCGCCTCGCCGGAAAGCTTGCCTTCCAGCTCCTTGCGCACCGTCTCCGCGCTCTTGCCGGTCATCAGCGCTTCGGCCTGGGCAAAGACGTTGGAGAGCAGGATGCGGTGATGCAGGCCGCCCTGCACCGGGTTGTGGGTCTTGGCCGGCGCGATGAAATCGCACGGGATGACTTCGGTGCCCTGGTGTATCAGCTGATAGAAGCTGTGCTGGCCATTGGTGCCCGGCTCGCCGAACAGCACCGGGCCAGTGGCGTAATCGACCGGCTTGTTGTCGCGGCCGACATATTTGCCATTCGATTCCATATCCGCCTGCTGCAGATAGGCGGCAAGCCGGTGCAGATACTGGTCATAGGGCAGCACGGCCTGGCTGCGCACACCGAAGAAATCGACATACCAGACCCCGAGCAGGCCCAGCAGTACCGGAGCGTTGGCTTCCAGCGGGGCGGTGCGGAAATGCTCGTCCATGGCATGGGCGCCATCGAGCAGACGGTCGAAATTATCCGGACCGATGCCGATCATGATCGGCAGACCGATGGCCGACCACAGGCTATAGCGCCCGCCAACCCAGTCCCAGAACTCGAACATGTTATCGGCGGCAATGCCGAACTCGCCGACCGCCTTGCTGTTGGTGGAGAGCGCGACGAAATGCCTGGCAACCGCCGCCTTGTCCTTCGCCGCATTGAGGAACCACAGCCGCGCCGTCTCGGCATTGGTCATGGTTTCCTGGGTGGTGAAGGTCTTGGAGGCGATGATGAACAGCGTCGTCTCCGGGTCGAGGTCGCGCAGCGTCTCCGCCATGTGCGTACCGTCGACATTGGAGACGAAGCGCACGGCAAGCTCGCGGTCGCTGAAGGGTTTCAGCGCCTCATAGACCATCACCGGGCCAAGGTCGGAGCCGCCGATGCCGATATTGACCACTGCCTTGATGGGTTTGCCGGTATAGCCCTTCCACTCGCCGCTCCGTACCGCGGTGGCAAAAGCCTTCATGCGGGCGAGCACGTGGGCGATGCCGGGCTTCACATCCTCGCCATCCACCTTGATCACGCGGTCGGAGCGGTCGCGCAGCGCCACATGCAGCACGGCGCGCCCTTCCGTGACATTAATCGGCTCGCCGGCAAACATGCGCTCGCGCCAGCCTTCCAGCCCCACCTGACGGGCAAGGCCCAGCAGCAGATCCATCGTCTCTGCAGTGATGCGGTTCTTGGAATAGTCGATCAGCAGCCGCCCGCCGACTGTCAGCGAAAAGCGCTTGAAACGCTCGCCATCGGCCGCAAACAGGTCACGCATCTGCGTGTCGCGCACGGCGACATGATGTTTGGCAAGGGCGCTCCAGGCGGCGGACTGGGTAAGGCTCGACATCGCTCGCGAACTCCGGCAAGGGCGGACAATAAAGAAGGAAATCCGGCCGGAGCCTAACCAGTACGCGCCGAAGGGCAAGCGCTTTCAGTGCCTCCCCGCCCGCATCCTGCTTTCAGTGCGGCACCCGCAGCATCAGGAACAGCCGGCGGAAGGCAAAGAGCGTGGTGCCATTGGCGCGCGGCGGATAGGCCTTCGCCAGCAGCTCGCGATAGTCGGCGCAGAAGGCCTCATATTCATCGGGATCCAGCGCGGCCTTTACCGGCGTCAGCGTCGTGCCCGACACCCAGTTGAAGACCGGATCCGGCCCGCGCAGCACATGCTGGTAATGCGTCTCCCACAGATCGAGCGCGCCATAAGGCTCCAGCAAATCCAGATAGAAAGCCGGCTCCGAGACCGGCTCGCTCTCCAGCTTCAGTTTGCTGGCCCAGCGCGGCGTGCGGGCCAGCGTATAAAGCGCCTGATGCGAGGGCGCGGCGAAGTTGCGCGGCATCTGCACCGCCAGAATGCCGCCGGGCACCAGCCGTGCCACCAGCTTTGGAAACAGCCCGGCATGGTCCGGCAGCCAGTGCAGCGCCGCGTTGCTATAGATAAGGTCCACCGGCTGGGCGTCCCGCTCCCCGGCCCATTCGGCAATGCCGCCTTCCTGCCAGTCGAGATTGGGTTCGCTCTCATCGCGCCTGGCCCGCGCCAGCATGGTGGGCGAATTATCGAGCCCCAGCACATGGGCCGCCGGCAGGCGCCGGGCGAGCCGCGCCGTCAGCGAGCCGGTGCCGCAGCCAAGATCGACCACGCGCCGCGCCTCGGCCGGCGGCAGATGCATCATGAGATCAAGGCCGGGCCGCAGCCTCTCGTCGGCAAAACCAAGATAGGTTCCCGGATCCCAGCTCATCGTTTCTCTCCCTGTTGTCCTGGCACTTTGAGGCCGTGCTTCGCCGGGCCCGGGTTGCGGACGCCGGCGATTTAAGAGAATGATCTGGTGTTCCGGCCCCTTCCTGCAAGCTTCGTGAAGGGCCTCACAGGCTGCCGGGGCGCCGGGTCGCGCCCACTTGCGAACAAATCTCAAAACCGCCAGTCTCGCCGCAACCCGCACCGGCGGCCTCTTCGCTTCAAGATTTCCACGACCAGGGACAGCCTATGTCATCCGTCAACCAGCCCATGATCGACCTGCTGCTCACCCGCCGCTCGGCGCTTGCCGCCACCATGGTGGAGCCGGGGCCGGGTGCGGCCGAACTGGAGCTTATCCTGCGCGCGGCAACCCGCGTGCCCGATCATGGCAAGCTTGCCCCCTGGCGTATCCAGATTTTCGCCGGCGCCGAGCGGGCGCGTCTTGGCGATATCCTTGCCGGTGCCTTTGTCAGCGAGGCCCCCCAGGGGGCCGAGGCCGCCACCGATGACGGCAAGGTGGATTTCTGGCGCCAGCGCGTGCAGATCGCGCCGCTGGTGGCCGTGGTCACTCTCACCCCGGTAGAGGGCAAGGTGCCGCATTTCGAGCAGCTGATGTCCGGCGGCGCGGTGTGCCAGAACATGATCATCGCCGCCCATGCCCTGGGATATGCCGCCCAGTGGCTGACCGAATGGCCGGCCTATTCGCCTTCGGTGCGCAAGGCGCTGGGATATGGCGAGGACGACACGCTGCTCGGTTTCATCCATATCGGCTCGCGTTCGGAAGCCCCGCAGGAGCGCCCGCGCCCGACCTTGCAAGAAGTCGTGACTCTGCACGGCATCTGAGTTATTGAAGCCCCGCCCTGACAGCAGGGCAGATCAGCGCGAACGGGTACAATTATCGCTTGCCTCACAAGGGCAGTGCGACTATGTTCCGCCGCCTATCTCCCCAGCGAGACTTCAGGGTTCATTCCCCGGCAACCGGGCTGGCGCGGTGGTCGGCAAGGCAATTTGAGAGAAGGTTCAAGGAAATGGCCGTTCCTAAGGCTAAAACCTCGCGCTCCAAGCAGGGCATGCGCCGCGCTCATGACGCGCTGAAGGCTCCGGGCTACATCGAAGACAAGGACAGCGGCGAGCTGCGCCGTCGTCATCACATCGACCTGACGACCGGCAAGTATCGCGGCAAGCAGATCCTCAAGGTCGAGGACTGATACCCCTGCCTCCTGGCGCAGCTTCCGCTTAGGCAGCCGCGACGAGGCAGTTCCAAAATGCCCGCCATGCCCGATATGGGCCATGGCGGGCATTTTGTTTTTCTGCGTCCTGCCGGGCCGGGGCCCGGAGACGCCTGAGACTTAGCAGCACCCCGCCCCGGCGCCGCAGCAGGCCGGCACCGCGCTGGCAAGGGCCGCTCGGTGCCTCGGCTTGCAGATGGCCGCCCGCGCCATGAGCTTCAACCGCGCCTCGCCGGCGGCAACGCTCAGCGCCCCCACATCATAAACCTGCATTGGCTGATCCGGCGGCCCCACCTCCACGGTCAGCCGGCCTTCCGGCGCCAGCGCCACCTTCTCGGCCACCTTGCCCAGAATGGCGCGGAATTTGGCGACGCCCATCGGCGCCCGCCCTTCTTCCGCCGGCAGGTCTTCCACCTGCAGCACCGTTTCCTGCCACGCATCGGGGTTACCGCCGCAATCCAGCGTGACGAAGGAACCGGCCTTTACCTCGGTGATGTGATAGCCGGGCCGCACCGTACGCCCGCCATAGTCGATCACCAGCGCCTTGTCGCCATGGGCCGCAAGTGCCCCCAGCAGCGCCGCAAGCGACGCATCCCCGCCGAAATCAACCTCAACCGCCCCGGCGTCCAGGGCGGCATTCTCTCTGGCATTGACTGACATGATGGGCTATCCTTTATTTCAACAACTGTTGAGATGTTGAGATATCAATGGACGAAAAGCAAGCCCTTGCCGCTTTCGCCGCGCTGTCGCAGGAAACCCGCCTGCGCATCGTGCGGTTGCTGGTCACCGCCGGGCCCGAGGGTCTGCCGGCCGGCGCCATCGGCGATGCGATGGATGGCGCCTCCTCCTCGCGCATGTCCTTCCATCTGAGCCATCTGGAACAGGCCGGGCTCGTCACCTCCCGCCGCGACGGGCGCTCCATCCTCTATGCCGCGGCCTATCCGGCCCTCTCCGGCCTCATCGAATTCCTGATGCGCGATTGCTGCGGGGGCCACCCCGACATCTGCGATCCGGCCTTCAAGACCCTGTCCACCTGCTGCAGCCCGAGCGTCACAGGAGCCTGTTCGTGACCGTCACCATCTTCCACAACCCCGCCTGCGGCACTTCCCGCAACACCCTCGCCCTGCTGGAAGCCGCCGGCACGGCACCGATGGTGGTGGAATATCTGAAGACGCCTCCTTCCGGCGCCGGGCTTCTGGACCTGGTGCGGCGCGCCGGCCTTGAGCTGCGGGATGTCCTGCGCCGCAAGGGCACGCCTTATGAGGAACTAGGTCTCGGCAACCCCGCCCTTGGCGAGGCCGAGTTGCTGGCCGCCATCGCCGCGCATCCCATCCTCATCAACCGCCCGATTGTGGTCACGCCGAAGGGGGTCGCCCTGTGCCGCCCCTCCGACGTGTTGCTGGATTTGCTGGAGGGCATACCGGCCCTCACGCTGCTGAAGGAAGAAGGTGCACCCTTTCTCAAGGATATCGCCATCGACGGGAGCGATCCGGGGCTCGCCGCCGCGCTCTCGGCAGCCGGCCTGCCGGTCGATGACCTGACCCTGCCCGGCCGCAGCTTCTTTGCCTTCCACACGCTGGAAGGAGCACTCGCCGGTTACGGCGGCTTTGAGCTCACGGGCAAGGACATGCTGCTGCGCTCCGTCGTGGTGCCGCAGGCCGCGCGTGGCCAGAAGATCGGCCGCAACATCGTGCCGCTGCTGCTCTACCGCGCCTTCAGGGCCGGGGCCCGCCAGGGCTGGCTGCTGACGCAAAGCGCCGTTCCCTTCTTCACTGCCCTCGGCTTCAAGCCGAAGGACCGCGCGGAAGCCCCTGCCGCCATCCTCGCCACCCGGCAGGCCGCCGCCTTGTGTCCGGCCAGCGCCACCCTCATGTCCCGCAAGCTGGGGTTCTGATCCGCGATGTCCTTCTTCGAGCGTTATCTCACCCTGTGGGTTGCCTTTTGTATTGTGGCCGGCATCGCGCTCGGCCATGTGCTGCCCGGTACCTTCCAGCTCATCGGCGCGGCGGAAATCGCCCGCGTCAATCTGCCGGTCGCGGTCCTCATCTGGCTCATGATCATCCCCATGCTGCTGAAGATCGACTTCGCCGCCCTCGGCGCCGTCGGCAAGCATTGGCGCGGCATCGGCGTCACGCTCTTCGTCAACTGGGCGGTCAAGCCCTTCTCCATGGCACTGCTCGGCTGGTTGTTCATCGGCTGGCTGTTCCGCCCGCTGCTACCGGCTGGCGAGATCGACAGCTACATTGCCGGCCTCATCATCCTTGCCGCCGCCCCCTGCACCGCCATGGTCTTCGTCTGGTCCAACCTTACGAAGGGGGAGCCGCACTTCACGCTGAGCCAGGTGGCCCTCAATGACGTGATCATGGTGATCGCCTTCGCGCCCATCGTCGGCCTGCTGCTCGGGCTTTCGGCCATCACCGTGCCGTGGGGCACGCTGGTGCTGTCGGTCGTGCTCTATATCGTCATCCCGGTCATCATCGCGCAGCTTGTGCGCCGGCACCTGCTGGCAAGCGGCGGCGAGGCTGCCCTTTCCCGGCTGCTGACACGTCTCGGGCCGCTCTCCCTCACCTCGCTGCTGGCAACGCTGGTGCTGCTGTTCGGTTTTCAGGGGGAGGCGATTGTGGCCCAGCCGCTGGTCATCGCCCTGCTGGCCGTACCCATCCTCATCCAGGTTTATTTCAATGCCGGCCTTGCCTATCTGCTGAACCGGGTCGCCGGAGAGGAACATTGCGTGGCCGGCCCCTCCGCCCTCATCGGCGCCTCCAACTTCTTTGAGCTGGCCGTCGCCGCCGCCATCAGCCTCTTCGGCTTTAACTCCGGCGCGGCACTTGCCACCGTCGTCGGCGTGCTGATCGAGGTGCCGGTAATGTTGTCGGTTGTGCGCATCGTCAATGGCTCGGCCGGCTGGTACCAGCGCCGGGCCGCCGCCAGAACCTCCTGAACCTCAGGCAGCAAGGGCCGGGCGCATCAGGCTTTCGCGGATATGTCCGGCCATGGCCTTTGCCGCCGGCAGCACATTCTGCTTCGGCAGATAGAGGTTGATGGCAAAGGGCGGCAGCTCGGGCAGCGCTTCCCCCTGTCCCAATATTTGCAGCTCGGTGGGCACGGTAGAGGCAAGCCAGGCCGACACCGCAAGGTCCGAGCGCACCGTTGCCATCGTCGCCTCGATATTTCCGCCTTCAAACACCGTGCGCCACTCGGTGCCGGCGCCGCTTGGCGCCCCACCCAAAGCGCCGCCAAGTGCGCCGATAATGGCCGGGCGAAAGGCGCAGGTCTCCGCCACCAGCGAGACCGGCAACGGGCGTTTGCGCCAGGCACTGCCCCCGCGCGCCCCCACCCACACCAGCGGCTCGATACGCAGGCACTCGCCGCCACCGGCGGCCGAAGGCAGCTCTTCCACCAGCGCGATATCCACCGCCCCTTCGGCCAGCGCCACCAGCAGCTGCGGGGAAGCCCGGCAGAACAGCGACAGCTCGACGGCCGGATGCGCCTCGGCAAAGGATTTGAGCGCCGGCGTCAGCGTGGCCCCCACAAGGTCATAAGGCACGCCGAGCCTCAGCGGCCCTTCGATGCGCCGCCCGGTCATCTCGTCCCAGATCTGGTCGTTGAGCTGCAACAGCTGGCGCGCCTTGGCCAGCATCTGCGCACCCGCCGCCGTCAGGCTGAGCCCGCCGCGCGCCCGCACGAACAGCTGCCGGCCAAGCTGCGCTTCCAGCCGCGCCACCTGCTGGCTGACCGCGCTCTGCGTCAGATGCCGCTGGCGTGCCGCTTCCGTCATGCTGGCCCGGTCGGCAACCGTCACGAAGGTGCGGATAAGATCGATATCGAGGCTGCGCATGGCCACTAACATTAACATTCCTAATGTCAGATATCATGACCATTTGCTTTGATAATGCCAAGCCCCGGCCCACTCTCCGGCAACCACCCGTTTGAAAAAATCCTGCCGGAGACACCAGATGGTCGAGACCCTGCTTTCTTTCGCGCTCTTTACCGTCGTCACCTGCTTTACGCCCGGCGGCGCCAACATGCTGGCCACCGCCTCCGGCGCGCATTTCGGCTACCGGCGCTCGCTGCCGGTGATGACGGGCATTGCCATTGGCCTTGGCGCTATGACGGCGGCTGCCGCCGGCGGGCTGGCCGGCATGCTGATGGCGGCGCCCACCTTGCAGCTTTATATGAAGATTGCCGGTACGGCCTATCTGCTGTGGCTCGCCCTGCGCATCGCCCGCAGCGGCCCACCCCACCTCTCCCGCTCCATGACACGGCCACAGCATTTCTTCAGCGGCCTCTGGATGCAGTGCCATAACCCCAAGGGCTGGGCGATCGCGCTTGGCGCCGCTGCCACCTTCGCCGGCCTTTCGGCCAGCCCCGGCGGCCTCGCCCTGCTGTTCGGGCCAGTGTTCTTCGTCGCGGCGCTCAGCGCCATGTCGCTCTGGTGCCTTGCCGGCCAGTGGCTTTCAAAGCGCCTGAGACAAGGCTGGCACTGGCGGGCTTTCAACATCACCCTCGGCCTTGCCCTTGCCACCACCATCGCGCCGCTCTGGCTGCCGTGAGCGGCGGGAACCAACCGGCAGTCCCGGCGTTATTTCTGCAGAGTGCATTCTCGATTGCTTGTTCCCTGTGAGACTCTTCAAAGCGGAAGCCCTTCCCCCCTCAAGGGCTTCCGCATTTTTTTGTCCGCAATCCGCCGCCGCTACCAGTTGCGGCTGGAATTGGAGAGCACCAGCGAGACAAAAAACGGTATCCCCACCAGCGATGTCACGATGCCGATGGGCAGGATGGCGCCCGGCAGGATCATCTTGCTGGCAACGGAGCTGACCGAGAGCAGCAGTGCCCCGGCAAGCGCCGAGGCCGGCAGGAAAAAGCGCTGATCCTCACCGATCATCAGCCGCGCGATGTGCGGCCCCACCAGCCCGACAAACCCGATCGTGCCGACAAAAGCGACGGGGATTGCCGCCAGCAGGCTGACCAGCGCGAGCGTCTCCAGCCGCAACCGCCCTACCTTGATGCCAAAGCTCATCGCCTTGTCATCGCCAAGCCGCATCGCCGTCAGTGCCCAGGCCCGGCGAGCAAAGAGCGGCAGGATAGCAAGCAGCAAGCCCGCCGTGACGAAGACTTTCGGCCAGGTCGCCTTGGTGAGGCTGCCCATGGTCCAGAACACGACGGCACTGAGCGCCTCCGATGATGCGAGAAACTGCACCAGCGCCAGCAGCGCGTTGAAGCTGAACACCATGGCGATGCCCAGCAGCACGATGGTCTGCACACTGGTACCGCGCCTGAGGCTCACCGCATGGATAAGAAGGCTCACCAGCATCGCCATCAGGAAGGCGTTGACCGGCACCATGATTTCGGTGGCAACCGGGATCAGCGTGACGCCAAAGGCCAGCACCAGCGCCGCACCGAAACTGGCGGCAGCGGAGATGCCGAGCGTGAAGGGGCTGGCGAGCGGATTGTTGAGGATGGTCTGCATCTGCGCGCCGGCGATGGAGAGCGCCGCCCCCACCACAACCGCCATCGCCGCTACCGGCAGGCGTATTTGCCAGATGACCACCGAGAGCTGCTTCGGCACCTCCGCCGGGCGCAGCAACGCCGTGATCACCTCCCCCACGCTGTAGCGCGCCGGCCCCAGCGACAGGTCGAGGCACAGGCTGAAAAACAGCGCGATGCCCAGCCCCATGAGCAGCAAAAGGCGCCGGCGCACGATGGCTCGGTAGCGCAATTGCCCGCCCTGAACTCCCGTTTTTACATCCGAAGATCCTGCGCTCATGGCGCCGCGCCCAGCGTGGCGAAATAACCCGGCTGATAGCCGATGGGCAGGAAACGTTCATGCAGCTCGCGGAACGTCTCGCCCGGATCGAGATCGGCAAAGAGATCGGGGTGAAACCATTTGGCAAGCTGCTGGATCGCCACGAACTGGTAGGGGCTGTTGTAGAACTGGTGCCACACGGCATGAAAGCCGCCCGGCTTCTGCGCCGCGATACCCTGATAGGCGGGGCGTGTCGGGTAAAAGGCGAGCTTGCGCTGCACCTCTGCCGCATCCGCGCCCGGACCAACCGGCACCCAGCGCCCGCCGGGCACATAGGCTTCCCACATGGCACTGGTCACGATCACCTGCTGGGGATCGGCCACCAGCACCTGCTCGGGATTGATCTGCCCGAAGGTGCCCGGGATCAGCGATGCCGCGATATTCTCGCCGCCCGCCTGCTCCACCATGGCGCCGAAATTGCCGCGGCCGAAGGAATAGCAGCAATCGTCATAAAACCCGGCCGCCCGCTCGATGAAGACACGCGGGCGCGGGGGTTGTGCCGCCGCCAGCCTGTCCGTCACCCGGGCGATCTGCTGCGCACGGAAAGCAATCAGCGCCTCTGCCCGTTCCTGCCAGTCAAACAGGGTGCCGAACAGGCGGATGGAGGGCTCGGTGTTCTTTTCCGGGTCATGGCGGAAATCGATATAAATCACCGGAATGCCGATAGCGCCGAGCTTCTCGATATAGCTCGCTTCCTCAACCGCCTTCTGGGTCTCCAGATTGAGAAACACCACATCGGGCTTCTGGGCGATGGTGGTCTCGATATCGATGAGGCTTTGCTCAAGGCCGGAGAAGGCCGGAATGGCGCCAAGGGCCGGGAACCTTGCCAGATAGGCCTTGTAGGTGGCCGGGTCCGCCTCGATCAGGTCATTGCGCCAGCCGGCGATGCGCCCTGCCGGGTTCTCGCGGTCAAGCGCGGCGATGATATAGAGCTGGCGCCCCTCTCCCAGCACCGCGCGCTGGATCGGCACGCTCACCTCCACCGGCCTGCCGGCGATGTCCGTCACGGTAATGCGGCTTGCGGCTGGGGCCATGCCGGCGCCCAGAACGGTCATGGCAAGGCACAGCGCCGCCAGAAGCAGTTTCTTCATGATTTATGGCTTTCCAGGGGATCGATGGCCGCCGCCCGGCGCCCGCTTCCGGCCCGCACCATGAGGGTGAGGACCAGTGCCAGCACATAGACGAAGGCGACGAGGAAATAGGTTTTTGAAAGTCCGGCGGCCTGGGCAAACCAGCCGCCAAGGGCGATGCCGGCGATGGAGGCGAACTGCGAGGTTGCCTGCGCCAGCCCCAGCACCTGGCCTTGCCGCCCCTCACCCGCTGCGCGCGAGACGAGGCCGGTCAGCACCGGGGTCGTCGCTCCCAGCAGCAGGCCCCACAGGAAATAGAGCGCGGTGAAGACCACGACCGAGCGGGTAATGGCGGCAAGCAGGGTCACTGCCGCACAGGCCGCGATGACCAGCCCCATCCGGCCCAGCATCTCGCCGCGCGAGCGCCCCTCGAAATGGATCGCCCACCAGCGGGCGGAGACGACAACGCCCAGCGCGACCAGCCCGTAACACAGGCCCGTCACCCAGTTGGGGGACCGGAAGACCGTGAGCACATAAAGCGAGAAGGGCGATTGCGTGACCATGCGCGCCAGCAGCAGCGTGCCGAGAATAGCCAGCAACGGCAGTACGGCCGAAAGGGTGCCCCCGGCCCCGGCTCCTGCCGCCTGTTTCCGCTCCTCCTCACGCCGAAGGGGAACGGTCCCAGACCGGCCGGGCGCCAGCGGCGGCAACAGCCGCCAGACCGCCAGCGCCGAGACAGCGCAAAGGGCCGCCGCGGCAAGGTTGATCCACAGGAAGGCACCATGGTCGAGGATGATGCCTCCCAGCAGCGCCCCGCCCAGCGAACCCAGATTGGTGGAGGCCTGCAGATAGGCAAACAGCCGCGCCCGCCGCTCCGGCGCCTCGATGGCGACGCCATAGGCCTGGGCCGGGGCGATATAACCGGCGCAGGCCCCCTGCACGAAGCGCAGCAGCAGGATGAGCCAGACATCCGCCGACCAGGCGAGCGCGAACTGGGTGAGCGCCAGCCCCAGCAGGGCGCGGATCATCATCGCCCGATGGCCGAACCGGTCCCCCACCCGCCCCCAGAAACTGCTGGTCAGCATCACCCCCAGCATGGGGCCGACATAAACCGCCGTGCTGGCGAAGGCGAAGAGCTCATCCGATGCGGCAAGGGAGCGCAAATGAACGGGCCAGAACGGCCCGCTCATCTCCATTGCGCCCATCGACACCAGCTGGATGGCAAACAGCAGATGTATCTTCCGGCGCACGGCACCGGCATCCAGACCCTGGGATATCATGCGCCGGCCATGCCCATCGGGTTGGGCAACTGATGCTGCAGCCGGTAGTTGGAATATTTCTGCAAATGCATGCGTAGCACCGAGCGCGTGCTCCAGCCTTCGCCAAGGAAATGATGACGTTCCGCGTGCCAGAGCCGCGCGTCCGCCATGCGGGGCCGGGCAGCGGCGAAGGCGCGCTCCGTCTCCTCCCCCATCACCCGCCACAGGATGTCGCCGGCAAGGCCGTAATGACGGGTAAGCGCCAGCGCCACTTCGTGCAGATGGCACACGAAGCAGGCATCGATCACGAAGGACCGGACCGGTTCGATATCGTCCTCGAACACCGTCGGCAGAATGCCCTTGTAGACATAGGGCCGGAGGTCGTGGCCGCGGGCACGCAGCAGCGGGGCATAGGTTCGCCCGTCGCCAAAATCGCGGATCAGCATGCGCACCGGCCGCCCTTCTCGGTCGAAGAGGATGGAGGTGTTTTGCTGGTGCGCTTCCAGCGCGATGCCATAGAGCAGGTAGATCTGCACCGCCGGATGAATGACGGCCCGTGCATACATGCGGAAAAAGGCGACTACCGCTGCGGCCGTCGCCATGCCGCTGCCACCATCCACCAGTTCACTGATGAGCGGCCCGTCGCCGGAGGGCGCGCGGGCCAGCAGCGCCGCCACGGTAACCGGCAGCAACCCGTCCTCACGCTCCAGCCGCCCCCCGGTCGCCCGGAACAGGACGGAAAGATGTTTTCCCTCGGCATCATCCTGCCGTTCGGCATGTTTGAAATGAATGCCGAGATCTTCGGTGAAGATCTCCAGCGAGCCGCCGAACCCCTGTTCGTCCGCCAGAATATCGCTGATGACCGTGCTGATGCGCGGACCCATATGAATGGATTTGGCCTGCAGGCTGCGCTGCTCGCTGGTGAGCCAGATGGCGACCGGAAGCTTGATGAAGGGGCCGCCCTCCTCCCCGTCCGGTAACATGGTGCGGAAGGACATGCTGGGGCGGGTGGCAATGTCCGGCCCGTCGAGGAGCAGAATTCCCTGCTCGATTTCCGGGGCAAAGTGCTGGCGCACATGGTGTTCAAGGTGCCAGCCATGGATGGGCAGCGGCAGCCAGTCCGCCACCTGGAGCCCGCGCGCCGCAAGGCCGGTCGCCCATGACCGGGCGGTTTCGGGATAATGGGCGGCAAACCATTGCCGGGCATCGGCGATGTGCGGCATGCGCTCCACATGCGCCATCTCCTTGCGCAGCGCCGCGATACGGACGGGCACCACGGCCGCAAATTCCGGCGACAGCGCCGTCACCTCCTCCTCGCTCAAGGAAGGTTTCGTCTTCCAGGTCGGATAGAAGGGGTGCCCTTCCAGCGATCCCCACTGGTCGAGCAAAATCGCCGCCTGGCGGATGCCATGGCGCCGGCGCATGTAGTCGCAAAGCCCGCCGGCCCCGGCTGCGGCAATCTCCTCGCGCAGCGCACCATCCCAGCTTTCGCGGAAACGGCGCGCGAGCATGTCGTTGGCGATGCTGCTGGCGATATCGGCCTTGAGCTTCTCCGCCCCGGCATCGGCCGGCACAAAATCGAAGGACGGCAGCAGGACGTCGAGCAGCGCATCCGCCGTGTCGATCAGGCGGCGCTGGCCATCGCCCTGAAGCAGCGCGATGGCTCCCCGGTTGATCAGGGTATTTGCCGGCGCCCGTTCCAGCCGCTCGAACCACAGCATGCTGCGGGGTTCGCGCACGGGAAACAGCACGCCGCTGCCATCATCGGCCGGCGACAGCAGCGCGGGGTCGAGAATGCCCTCGGCGAACAGGCAGCGGATCAGCCGGTAGAGCGCATTTTTCTGCGCGCGCACCGCAAGATCGCTGGAAGGCGAGAAGACGGCCTCGTCACTGCGGACGGGTTTTGCAAGAGAACTGTTGTTCATGACCAGCTTTCCTCGACAGGCCAGTGCGCCGGGAAATAATCCAGCGACGAGGCTTTGAGGCCGCCCATATAGGCGACGCTCCAGGCAAAGATTTCTTCGATATGCGGAAGGGAAACCGCCATGCGGCGCCCCATTTCCACCAGAAGGGCAAGGCCGAAGGCGATGTCCTCCTGGAAGGCCCGGCTGGAGCGGTCCATCACCAGCCGCCCCGGCTTTTCGGCCTCCACCAGCGGTGCCCGGATGCCGGCATAGGCACGGTTGGTCCGCAACACCGAGAGCATGGTGTGGGGATCGGCAATCTGGTCGCCATAGGCATCCACAATCTCGTCCTTGAGCGGACGGACGGAGGAAAGGTCGACCTTCAGCCGGTCCTCGATGCTTTTGCACAGCGCCTGGCTTTCGGCATCGCAGCGCTCAAGAAAATAGGCCCCGATCTCCGGACAGTCCGACCACCAGCACAGGGGATCGGTGAAGGCCCGGCCGCTCCATTGCCCGTAGGGGCCGATAAGCCCGTAGATCACCGAGCTGTGCATGATCGGGTTGCCCGGCGTCAGCGTGATCTCCAGATAGCTCTTCAGAAGCTCGACCGGCGCCTCATAGAGCCGGGCCAGATGCCCCTGCAATTGCCGTCCGGCCTGCGCGCTTTGCCGGTCGTGCGTTGCTACATGCAAGAGGCTCTTGGCCCCACCCATGCGGATGCTGCGCCCCGGCACCAGTTCGAAGGCCGTGTGCGGCACATCCTTCATGCCCCAGATCACGACATTGTCCCGCCCGCCCAGCACATGCTCGGCCAGCCAGTCAAAACCGCAAAAACCGGGAATGGCGCCGACGAAGACGGGCTTGTCCGTTGCCAGATGCGGCGCTATCTGGCGCAGCACCTCCAGCCGGGCATTGGCCGGCTGGGTAATGAGCACGATGTCGGCATCCCCGACGATCATCGCCGGATCACTGCCAACCCCGGCTGGCCGGGCCGCCAGTTCCGAGCCATCCGGCAACAGGGCGCGGATAACCCCGCCCTGCCGGTGACGCTCGACCAGCCCCTCATTCCCGGTCAGCATCCGGACTTCCACATCCGGCTGCTGGCCAAAGAGCACCGCGTTGAGATGGCCCGTGCGGCCGCCGCCGCAGATGGCCACGCGCAGCGTGCCTTCCCCCGCCGCGCTCATCGCGCCGGCTCCATCGGCAAGAGGCCGGCCGCACGCGGGCGGCAAAGCCTCTCCAGGCCGATGTCACAGCCGCCGGCAAGCTCCTGCGGCAGGATGTGGCGCGTGGTCTTGGGCGGATAGAGCCGCCCGCAGCGGGCACGCTCCCGGATATCCCGGGGAGAGACCGCGATCTCCGGCCGCCGGGAGACGACACCTACGGTGTCGTAACCTGCCAGCAGGCAGGGCACGAGGCTGAACCCCGCCTCCCGCGCTGCCGACAGCCGGTGATGACCGTCCATGACGATCAGTTCATCCCGCTCCACGATGAGGGGAACCGTCCAGCGCCCTTCGGCCAGCATGCGCTCGCGAAGGGCCCGGGCATGGCCGGCATCATGTTCTTCGTGGCGGCGCAGCCGCCAGGGATCGAGGAACACCACGCCTTCGGCCGCTGCTGCGGCCGGCATCATGCCGCCCCTTCGAGCTGGGGCGCCGGGGCAAGGAAGGGCCGGCGCAGCGGCAGCCACTGGTCAAGCCGGCGCCATACCCCGGCATCCAGCAAGCCGCGTTTGGCAAGCCAGGCCTCGTCAAAAACGGTGTGCAGATATTTCTCGCCGCCATCGGCAACGGTGCACACCACGGTGCCCCGGATCCGGCCACTATGGATGTGTTCCAGCGCGGTATAGAGCGCTCCGCCGGTGGAGCCGCCGATCAGCAGGCCGGTGTGACGCGCCAGATAGCGGGCCGTCTCGAAGGCTTCGGCATCGCCCACCTGCGTGCCGATATCGATTACGTCATACCCCAGCACCAGCCCCACCTCGTCGCCCTTCGGCGTACCGGTGCCGGACTGGTAATAGGGATGGCCGGGCTGACCGAAGATGATGGAGCCCTTGGGCTCCACACCGATGGTCAGGATGTCCGGATTGTAGCGCTTGAGGCCGGTGGCAATGCCGGTCATCGAGCCGCCGGTTCCGGTGCAACCGCAAAAGACGTCGATGCGACCCCCGGTCTGCGCCACCAGTTCGTCCACCAGCCCGCGATAACCGGCAGGATTGGCCGGATTGTCGGACTGGTTCATGAACACGGCGCCAGGGATCTCCCGCGCAAGCCGCGCCGCCATATGCTGGCGCTCCACGACGGCCACTTCATCTTCTGCATAGACGCCTTCGACGAAGCGCAGTTCCGCGCCCAGCGCCTTCATCACCGCCAGCTTGTCCGGCGCGGCATGGTGATCGACAACCGCGATAAAGCGCAGGCCCATCTCCGCCGCCACAATGGCAAGCCCGATGCCGGTATTGCCGGAGGAGGATTCGACGATGGTGCCCCCCGGCGCGAGCCGGCCATCGCGGATTGCGGCCTCAACCATGCTGCGGGCCATGCGGTCCTTCATGCTGCCGCCGGGATTGTTCTTCTCGATCTTGAGCAGCAGGCGCACGCCCGGCGCTGTCACCGGAAGCTCGAGCAGCGGTGTATTGCCAATCAGATCAGTAACTTTGCCCTGTATCATCACGATGTCCCCCCGAGGTCATCAGGTTGAGCAGTTGCCAGATCGGCACTGAGGGCAATCCGCCGCGGCATCGGCACCCGGTGGAACTCGTTTTCGAGGAGATCCATCTGGTACCCGGCGGTATTGCCGAAGAGGATGAGGTCGCCTTGTCGCGGCCTCACCGGAAAAGGGATGAGCCGGTTGGTCAGCACGTCGTCATCAAGGCAGCTATGCCCGGCGATCCATGCCCGCGCCGGCGCCGGCGGCGTGCCCGGCCGCGCTCTGGACACGAGCACCGGGTCGACAAGAAATTCGGAAGCGAACCAGGTTTCGCAGGCGCTGAAACTGCTGCCTTCCACAAAGAGCACGAGCTGCTCGTCCGGCAGCAGTTTGGTCCGGGCGATACGAAACAGGCTGAAGGCCGTCTGGTCGGCAAGGCTGCGACCGGGCTCCAGTGCCAGCGTCAGCGCCTCGGCGCGCAGATAGGCGGCAACCGTTTTGCCGTCCGGCCCTGCGGCTGCCAGAAACTCCTCCAGCCACCCGGCGGCATCGATGCCGCCGCCATAGGGATAGAAAGACGCCGGAACCCGCCCGGTGCGATAGTCTGCGCCGCTCTGGTTTTCGAGAAATTGCGCATAGGCCTGCGATTCCACATAGCGGATCGGCAGCCCCCCGCCGATGTCGATGAGCGACACGGGCAAGCCCATGGCCCGTGCCCGGCGCACCCACACCGCCACCTCGCACAGGGCCGCGACACGGCTGGCGGCGGCATAACCGCCGAGATGGAAATGAAAGCCCTCGAAGGCAAAAGCCTCCGGCGCCGCCGCAACCATCGCAAGACAGGCCGGCATCTGGCTTGCCGGGATGCCAAACCGGCTGGTTGTCGCCGCGGAAGGGCGAAACCGCAGCAGGATGCGCAGCCGGCGACCGGATGGCTGGCGAGCAGCCCATTCGGCAAGTTCGGCAAGCTCCTCGCCGGAATCGATGGAAACCAGGGCGTCCGCCTCGGCCAGTTCGCGGTAGAAAGGCCCGGTCCTGGCCGGGCCAGAGGCACAGATGGCGTGGCCGGGGCAACCGGCCTCCAGCGCATCCCTGAGCTCGAACCGGCTGGAGACATCCACCCCGAGCCCGGCCTCGACCGCGGCCTTTACCAGGGCGCGGGATTTGTTGACCTTGGCGGCATAAAAAATCCGGCAATCGACCCGGTGCCGTTCCAGCACGGCGGCAAGCCGCTGCAGATTCCGGTCAAGCAGCCACGGCAGCACGATATTGAGCGGGGAGCCGAACCGGCTGCACCAGTCGTGCAGCCGCTCCGGATACTGCTCCACCAGTTGCCGGATCGCCGGATCGAGAATGGCAGGCAGCAAGGCGGGCTCATCATGCCCTGCTGCGATCTGCGGAACTCTGGACGTAAGTGCCATCTGCTCTGCCTCGCAGTACCGTCGACAGTGATGGTTGACGGGCCGGCCCGGGGACGGCGGCAGGCGGAGGCCAACGGCGACCGCCTGCCGGCACTCCTCAGAAATCGGCGCTTACACTCAGCAGCGCGGTGCGCGGGGCACCGAGCGAAATCATGCTGAACTCGTTCACCCCCGACCAATACTTCTCGTTCGTCACATTCTGGACGGTGAAGCGGACGGCGACCGGGGTGTCATACAGTTCAGTCTTGTAGCGTGCGCCCAGATCGAGCGTGGTCCAGCCCGGAATTTCCTGGGTATTGGTCGTGTTGATATATTGCTGGGAGGTGCGGGTTACGGTGCCGCTGAAGGTCAGCCCGTCGAGGAAGGAAGCGTCCCACTCCGCGGTCAGGTTGGCCTGCATTTCCGGCACGCCGACCGGCCGGTTACCGCGTGTTGTCGCACTGTTGGTCTTGGTCAGTTCCGCATCGAGGAACATGACGCCGCCCAACAGGCGCAGATCGGGCGTCACCTCGCCAAAGACCGTGAGTTCGATACCGCGATTGCGCTGCTCGCCATCGGCCGTATAGAGGGTGCCGTCGAGCTGGCCTGCCTGCTTGGTGATCTGGAACACCCCGGCGGTGGCCCCGAAACTGCCGAAATCGAGCTTCACGCCGGTTTCGATCTGCTTGGCGACATAGGGCTTCATGGCCTCGCCCGCATTGGACGCGGTCGATGGCGCAATATCGCCCTTGCTGAGGCCTTCCAGATAGTTGCCGTAGAAGGACACCTGTTCCCACGGCTTCACCACCACGCCTGCCATCGGCGTGACCGCGCTGTCGTCATAGCTTGAGGTAATGGCGCCGGTGGTCGCGCTGAAATTATCGGCCTCGATGCTCTGATGGCGAGCGCCCAGGGTCAGCAGCAGCTTGTCATCCAGCATCGACAGTGTATCGGCGAGGGTAAAGCCGGTCAGGGTCGAGCGGGATATCTTCGGCCGGAAATCAGGCTCGGCCACGGAGATCGGCGCGCTGGAAACCGGATCGTAGATGTTCGAGACCGGATCGGTCGCCGAGAAAATCTGCCCGCGGCGGAAGATGTCCTGATACTGGCTCGCCTCGAAAACCGCCTTGTGGTGCACGACAGCGGTATCGAACTCACCGCGAAGGCCGGCATTGGCCGTCCAGCGCTCGGTCTGGAAGCGCATGTAGGACAGCGAGTCATCTTCGACATCGCCGTCATTGCTGGTGATGATCGGGTAACCGAACAGGCGGTCCACCTGCGTCTGGCCCACACCGACACCGCCGAAGAAGGTCAGTTCGTCGGCAAGGTCATATTCGCCCTTCAGCATGCCCGAGCGGTCCTGCGCGTCGGACCATTCCCAGTCGTTGATCACATTGCGGTGGCCATCGGGCGCTGACGGCATGTCGACACCCGTCGCAAGCCGGTATTCACGGAACGGTGCGTTCAGATGCTCGGCCTGATTGATGAGGTCGAGCGAGGCACGAAGCTTCTCCCCCTCGTAGTCGACGGCGGCGGAAAGCTGGGAGGCTTCCCGGCTCTGGTTGTCGAGATAGGTATCGCCCTTCTGGTAACCGCCATTGAGGCGCACGCCGAAGGCGTTGTCCTTGCCGAAGCGGCGGCTGACATCGGTCTTGACGCCGGCCTGGTCTCCCAACCCGTATTCTGCCGTCACCCGGTTGAGGTCTTCCTCGCCGGCACGCTTGGGCACGATGTTGATGATGCCGCCAACGCCGCTGTTGGGCGCCATGCCGCCCAGGAGGGCCGCCGGTCCCTTGATCACCTCGACACGTTCCACATAGTCCGGCAGCGCCCGGTAGGTCGGCGCAACGCCGTAAACCCCGTCGAAGGCCACTTCGCCGGAATTGCCGGTGTTAATGTTGAAACCTCGGATCTGGTAGGTATCCAGCATGCCGCCGCTGCTGTTGGGCGTACGCACCGAAGGATCATTCTTCAGCACCTCGGCGATGCTCTGGGCCTGCTGGTCGGCAATCTTCTCGCTGGTGTAGCTGGTGATGCTGACCGGCGCGTCCATGATGTCGGTATTCCCGAGCACACCAAGGCGTCCGCCGCTGGCAACCTGGCCGCCGGCATAGTCGGGCGGCAGAGTGCCGAGAGTGCGTGTGTCCTCGACCACGACCGGGTCCAGCACCGCACTGCCCGCGCTCTCCTGCTGCGGATCCAGCACCAGAAGGGAATTGTCGCCGGCAAGGCGCATGGTCAGGCCCGTGCCCTTCAGCAGCTGGCTGACGGCATCCGGCACGGTCATGGTGCCGTGGAGGGTGCGCGGAGCACCAAGGGGCGGCAGGGTGACGGTATAGGCAATCCGCCAGCCGGAAATCCGGCCGATCTCGGTAATCCCGCTGGCGAGCGACGACGCAGAGATATCGAAGGAATAAGTCTTTTGCGCCGCCTCGGTCTGCGCCTCGGCCGGCCTTGCATTCCATACCGGAGCGGTGATGGCGGCCGCCGATACCAGAAGCGCCGCCGTCAGTGAATATGATCTGCTTTTCTTGAGCCCGGATTGCAACTTCCCACTCCACCTGTTGCCTGTTTTCGCCAGCAGGTCCCCCCTGCTTTCAAACAGACAAACGAGTGGGAAAAATGAGTCCTCACCCCCTTCGCAAAAATTTTGCGAATTTTTCTCAGTCTCAATAAAGAACGGTCAACCAGGGGGTCAGATGCACCACGCGGGCCCGCACCGCGGCGGCAACGGTTTCCAGCGATCCGTCCACATCATCGACAGGGAAACTGCCAGATATCCGCTTCCCGGCCAGATCGCCAAAGGCGAGGATATGGCCGCTCTGGTAATTCTCCAGCCGCGCCAGCAGGCTGGCGACGGTGTCATTCTCGACCGATAGGCGGCCATCAAGCCAGGAAAGCGCCCCGACGAGATCCGGCCTGCCGGTAACGCTGAGCTGATGCGCCTTCACCGCCGCCTGCTGGCCCGGGCCAAGCAGCACGCCTTCATCCCCGGCATCCGGGCTCACCCGCACGGCACCCTGCTGCACGGTCACCACCGTGCCATCGTCCAGGTGCTCGACATTGAAACGGGTGCCGACCACCCGCACCTGCGTATCCCCGCTGCGCACATAAAACGGGTCGCCTTCGCGATGCACCACCTCGAAGAACGCCTGCCCGCGCAGCAGGCTGACGATACGGTGGCCATCGGCAAAATCGGTATCGAGAGCGCTGTTCGCCGCCAGCCTGACGAGGGAGCCATCCGGCAGCCGCATGTCGGTCACAGCCTGCCGGCCGGCAACGATATCGGCCTGCAGGTTGACGATCAGGTCCTTGTCGGCAAACCACAGGCCTGCGGCCAGCACGGCTGCCGTGGCCCCGGCAAGACCCAGCCGGCGAAAGGAAAATCCGCCCAACCAGCGCCGCAGGCGCGAGGACGGCCGCTGGCCGGCAAGGCGCCGTGCCGGCTCTTCCAGCTGCCCCCACAAAACCCGCATCTGGTCGAAGGCAACCCGGTTGCCATTGCTTGCCGCCAGCCACGCCCCCAGCTGCTCTTCCTGCGCCCGGGACAACGAGCCGCCGGCCCGCCTCACATGCCAGAGGGCGGCTTCATCCTTTTGCTCGGCGGTGGGCTCAAGATCGCGCTGCATTGTGGTGTGTCAGACGTCCTTCACGCGGCAGACGGCACTCATTGCCATACAGGGGCAGGCAGCCGTTCTATAAAGAATAACGAGTGAAGGAAAAAGAACCTCACTATCCGTCGAAAAAAGCATCAGACATCGCGCCTGTGGGCTGAGAGTTTTTCCTGGCAATGGCGCATGGTCCGGGCAAGCTGCTTTTCCACCGCGCTGACGGAGATGCCGTATTTGCGCGCAAGTTTCTCGTTCGGGATCCCTTCCACCCGGTGCAGCAGGAACATCTCCCGCGCACGCGGAGAAAGCTCCAGCAAGGCACGGTCCAGCGCTCCCAGTGCCTGCCGGGCCTCGGCATGCTCCTGCGGCGAACTGCTCTCGCCGCCCCACATCTGGCTCGGCAGCACCCGCTCCATCACCCGGGCACGGTTCTTGACGGTGCGATGATGATCGATGGCGGCATTGCGCACCGAGGCATAGAGGACCTTGGTGTCCTCCTCCGTCGTACCGACGCTGCCTGCCTGCATCAGCCGCACATAGACGTCCTGCACCAGTTCGTCCGCCACCTCACGGTCCTGCAGATAGCGTCCGGCCATCGAGACAAGCTGTCGTCGATGTTGCTCAAACAATCTGGCAAGCGAGCGGCTCCAGAAGCTCATTCGGGCGGCAGGACCTGTCGGGCAATAAGGGCAAGGCCGATCAACCGGCACTTGCAGGCGAGCCAGCATTATCAGCAATGATAATCATTCGCAATACATGACTGCACTTCTCCTCCCCCTCATGGTCCGCCCCTCAAAAAAGCGGCCTCCCCGCGAGATGCGGGAAGGCCGTCAAGCAGCGGCCGGGGAGGTCCGGAACACCTCATTCGACAGTGGGCGAGGCTGCCCGCAACCGGGCAACAAGTCCCGGCAGCCGCTGTTTTGGGAAAAATCTAGGCGGCAGGAAGTGCGGGCCCGCTGCCCGCCCCCGTGCTTTCGATGGCAGCGGCGATCTCGGCAAGGTCCCCCGCCCCCAGCTCCAGCTTTGCGGCATCGATCCAGCCATCCACCTGCGCTGCGCTGCGCGCGCCCACGATGGCTCCGGTAACTGCCGGCCATGCCAGCACCCAGGCAATCGCCACGGCGCCCGGCGAGGTCTGAAGCCGCTCGGCCACCGGTGCCAGCGCGGCGACCAGCTTGAGGTTGCGCTCCAGCGCCTCGCCCTGGAACTGCACGTTGCCGGTGCGCCAGTCACTGGCGGGCAACGATTTGACCCGCTCGACCGAAAACCGACCGGTCAGCAGTCCTGCCTGCATCGGGCTATAGACGATGACACCGGTCTGGTGCGCCCGGCACCAGGGCAGTTCTGCCATCGCCACATCGCGGCGGATCGCCGAGAAAGGCGGCTGCAGCGTATCGACATGACCGAGCGCTTCCGCCTTTTCCAGCTGCGCGACAGTGTGGTTGGAAAGGCCGACCGCCCTCACCTTGCCGGATGCCTTGAGGTCCAGCAGCGCCTGCCAGTATTCCTCGATCAGCGTGCCGTCTTCGCTCGGCCAGTGCATCTGATAAAGGTCGATGCGCTCGACGCCGAGACGCTTCAGCGACAGGTCCACCTCCTCCATCAGGCTGGCGCGTGCTCCCGTGCGCCGCACCGGCGCTGCCGGATCAGCATCGTCCCAGCGCAGCCCGCATTTGGTGAAGATGTAGGGGCGATCCTGCGGCGCAAAGCCCTCCATCGCCTGCCGGACGATGTCTTCCGAATGGCCGCGGCCATAGATGGCGGCAGTGTCGATCCAGTTGACGCCCAGCTCCACCGCCCGGCGCATTGCCGCAACGGACTCGCCATCATCCTGCGGCCCCCAGCCGATGCCATGACCGGCGCCGCCCGCAGCCCAGGCGCCAAAGCCGACGCGGGTAATCTGCATGTCGGTGCGGCCAAAAGGCCTTGTGGGTAGGGATGTCGCCATAACCATGCCGTCTCAAGCTCCCGTCATTTTTTCATGTCCGGAAGGCAGCATGGGCCGCTGCAATCTATCTTTCCAACGGATTAGAAAGATAACAAAAATCTCCATATCGGATTAATATGCCTCAAGGGCACGGCGGCGTCCGGCTTGGACAGTTTGAGGTATTTGATGGAAATCAGGCAGTTACAGCATTTTGTTGCCGTTGCGAGTGAAGAACATTTCACCCGCGCCGCCCAGCGCCTCAATATCGTGCAATCGGCCCTTTCCGCCTCCGTGCGCGCGCTGGAGGAGGAGCTTGGCATCAAGCTCTTCATCCGCTCCACCCGGCAGGTGCGCCTAACCGCGGCCGGTCGCCTCTTCCTCGAAAAGGCTGAAGCCGTGCTGGACGCAGCCGGCGAGGCACGCGGCGCCATCGAGGCGATCAAGGGTCTGCGGCGCGGGCGCCTCGGTGTCGGCACCGTGCAGAGCCTGCCCGCTTTTCTCGATCTGCCACAGCTGCTGGCGCGCTTTCGCAGCCTGCACCCGCAGGTCGCCATCAAGCTCTGCCAGGGCTCGGCTGATCATCTGCTGGAAAAGGTGCGCGGCGGGCGGCTCGATCTTGCTTTCCTGCCGATGTGTGAAACCCCGCCCAACATCGCCACCCGCCTGATCGCCTGCGAGGCGCTGGTGCTGGTCTGCGCGCACGAGCATCCGCTGGCCGGCCACACCGCCGTGCCTCTCGGCGATCTGGCCGGGGAACCCTTTGTCGATTTTGTTGCCGACTGGGGCACCCGCAAGCTCATCGACAATGCCTTCTTCGAAGCCGGGGTCGAGCGCCACACCGCCTTTGAAGTCAGCGATCTCGACACCCTGCTGGGTCTTGTGGCCAACGGACTGGGCGTGGCGCTCATCCCGGAAGCCATCGCCCTTGCCCGCAGCAGCCAGCTTGGCCTTGGCCTTGCCCGCCTTGCCGGGCCTGAAATCTGCTGGGAGCTGGTCGTGGCCTATCTGGCCGAGGAACGCTCGGGCGAGCTGCCGCTGGAAGCGGCCTGCCGCGAGTTTCTGTCCTTGCTGCCCGATGCCGGGGATGACGATCCCGTCGTGGCAGACGCCGCAGAATAACAACAAGGACCCTGTAATGCTTGCCGCCCGCGCCATCCTCGAAACCGCGCTCTATGTCGATGATCTGGAGGCGGCCGAGCGTTTCTATCGTGACGTTTTCGGCCTTGAGGTCATCACCCGTGTCCCCGGGCGGCATGTCTTCTTCCGTTGCGGGCCGCAGGTTCTCCTGATCTTCATTCCCGAAGTCACCAGCCAGCCCGGCGTTGCCGGCTCCATTCCGCTGCATGGCGCCAAAGGGCCGGGCCATATCTGCTTCAGGGCACAGGACGGTGCCGAGTTTGACGCCTGGCGGGCGCAGATCGTCGCGGCCGGCGTCACCGTCGAGCATGATCATGTCTGGCCCAACGGCGCGCGCTCGGTCTATGTCCGCGACCCTGCCGGCAATTCGGTGGAGGTGGCGGAAGCGGCGCTGTGGGGGCTTGGCTGACGGGCGCCTGCCTCAGTTGACCCGCCGCTTCTCCAGCTTGCGGGCGAGCGTGCGCCGGTGCATGCCAAGGCGCCTTGCGGTTTCGGAGATGTTGAAGTCCGTCTCCACCAGCATCTCGTGGATGCGCTCCCATTCGAGGTTCTTGAGCGAGGTCGGGCGTTCGGTGAGGCTTACCGACGTGTCGCCCTGCTGGCGCTCGAAGGCGGCTTCGATATCGTCGCTGTTGGCGGGTTTGGCGAGATAGTGGCAAGCCCCCAGCTTGATGGCCTCCACCGCCGTCGCGATGCTGGCAAAGCCGGTCAGCACCACCACCCGCATTTCCTCGTCATGGGTTGCCAGCAGCTTCACGCATTCAAGGCCGGATTCCCCGGAGAGCTTGAGGTCAACCACCGCATATTCCGGCGAGGCGCCTTCCAGATGCGCCGCCACCTCGGCCAGATTACGGCACACCGCCACCTGATAGCCCCGCCGCTCGAAGGAGCGCTGCAGCGTGCGCGCAAAGGCCTGATCATCTTCGACGATCAGCAGCGAACGCGGTTCTTCACCCATCATGACGTCCTTTCATCGGCCGCTCTCCCGGCCATAAACAGCGCCTCCCCTTCCGGTTCCGGATCGGGAGAAAGCGAGGAGAGCGGAAGCACCAGCTCCACAAAGGCGCCGCCTTCGGGGCGGTTACCCGCCTCCACCCGGCCGCCCAGCTTGCGGATCACGTTGAAAACCAGAAACAGGCCAAGCCCGCCGCCCGGGCGGTTCTTGGTCGAGCGATAGGGTTTGCCGAGCTCCGCCAGAATGGCGGCATCAAAGCCGCGCCCGGCATCCTCGGTCCTCAGGACAAGTTCATCCTCCCGGCGCAGCGCCGTTACCGCAACCCAGCGGGGGGATTCCTCGAATGCGTTGTCAAAGACGTTGAAGATCACCTGCCGCAGTGCCGCGTCGGAGATCATCTCCTCATCCTCGCCGAAATCATTGCGATATTCGAGCTGCACGCCGGGGCGGCTGCCACGCCATTCCTCCGCCACCCCGTCTAGGAAGGCATTGACGCTGGAATGTTCCGTGCCCTCTCCCCGCGCCTCGCCTGCCGACAGCAGAATGCCGGAGACGATGGTCTTGCAGCGCGCAAGCTGTGCCTGCATCTCGACGATGTCCTGCTTCAGCTCGCCATCGCCGGACAGGGCCGGCATGCGCTCCCAGTCATTGATGATCACGGACAGCGTGGCGAGCGGCGTGCCCAGCTCATGCGCGGCGCCGGAGGCCAGCAGACCCATGCGCACGATATGGTCTTCTTCCGCCGATTGCTGGCGCAGCCGCGCCAGCCGCTCGTCCCGGCTGCGCAGGTTGATGGTGATGCGGCTGATGAAGGCCACGGCAAGAATGGCCGCCAGCAGAAAGGAGATGAACCCGCCGAGGATGAAGACGGCGGAGAAGGAACCGCCGAACGGTTCCGGCAGGGCAATGTCGCGGTGCCAGGCCATCAGCAGCAGATAACAGGCACTCGTCACCGCCACGAGTACCCAGCTCCACAGCACCTCGAACAGCACCGCGCCCAGGATAACCTGCAGCAGATAGAGCGAGACGAAGGGATTGACCGCGCCGCCGCTCAAGTAAAGCAGGCCGGTCAGCGCGCCGACATCCAGCAGCAGCTCGACAAACAGCTCGGCGTTGGAGATGGCGGCACCGCTGCGATAGCGCAGCATGGCAAACAGGTTGATGAGCGCCAGCATGATCATCACGCCGGCCATCTCGATCCAGGGCAGGCTGATGCCGAAGCCCCATTGCACCAGATCGATGGTGATGACCTGCCCGGCCACGGCAATCCAGCGCAGCTGCACCAGCAAAAGCAGGTTCTGCCGCTGCGAGGTGGATTGCACCTGCCGCCCGCTTCGCCCGGCTTCTCTGGTTTCGCGGCTGGCGACTTCCACACTGCCGATACTTGTGCCCAAGGGTGCCTCTATCATCTCGATCGCCCAATGGACGGTACTGCCAGCGGGCTTAGACCCGGCATCATCCATGCCGAAAGTGGGCATAGTGTCCAAGCGCCAGCATTCCCCGGGGGGACTGGAAGGGACGGAAGTTTGACACATCTTCACCTTGTTGGGCCTGCCCCGCCCCGCGATTTACATTATCGTCAGTCGGTGATGCATCAATAAGAGCTATCGTGCCCGCAAGCTCCATGGCCGGCAGAGGACAAGCCGGCCCGGAACCTGTGGACCGGATGGCCGAGATCAGGGAATTGCCTGTCCAGCATGAGCGAGCTTGCACCGCCCTCCGCCTCGCAGGAGCGCCTGCCGGATGGACTGGTTTCATCGATATTCCTGTGGGTCGGGACCATCATTGCCGCGGCTGTCATGTGTGGCGGGCTCACGCTCAGTGAGCTGCAGCGCCATCAGGACAGTGTCGCGACCAGTGCCGTGCGCACGGCAACGGAACGTTTTGCCACCCAGATCACCGAGCGGATCAAGCTTTACCAGTACGGCCTGCGCGGCGCCCGCGGCGCGGTAATCGCCGCCGGAGAGGACGGGCTGACCCGGCAGATTTTCCACCGCTACAGCATCACCCGCGACGTCGGTGGCGAGTTTGCCGGTTCCCTCGGGTTTGGCTTTATAAGGCGCGTTTTCGCCGATGACCGCGACGCCTTTGTTGCCCGCGCCCAGGCTGACGGATGGCCCAGTTTCACCCTGCGTCAGCTTGCCCCTCACGAAGGGGAGCTGTTTGTTATCCAGTATATAGAACCTGCTGATCGCAATCAGAGGGCCATTGGCCTCGACATTGCCTCAGAGACCAATCGTCGCGAAGCCGCGTGGGATGCCCTGCGCACCGGCGAGGTGCGCCTCACCGGACCGATCACCCTGGTCCAGGCCACCGGTGCGCCCCGGCGCTCCTTTCTCATCCTGATGCCGATCTACCGCACCGCGGTGACCCCGCCCACCGAAGGCGGGCGGCTCGCCACCGGTTTCGGCTGGAGCTACGCACCTCTTATCGTTGACGACATCCTCGAAGGCCTGCAGCTCGACGATCATGATGGCCGGTTGCAGATTCAGGATGACGACCAGATCGGCAGCGACCGGATTTTCTACGACAACCGTCCCGACGACCTGCCTCCCGCCGAAAGCCGGTTCTCTGCAGTCGCCCGCCGCGATCTCTATGGCCGCCACTGGAGTATCTTCTTCACGGCTGACCCGGCTTTCATCGCCACGCTCGGCCTGCCGCCCCCGGAACTGGGCGGGCTGCTGGGCGCCGGAGCCGGTGGATTACTGGCCGCCCTGACCCTCTCCCTGTCGCTCTACGGCATGCGCAAGCGGCAATCGATTGCCGAGCAGGCCTGGTATGCCGGCATCGTCTCCGGCTCGCTGGATGCCATCATCGGCAAAACGCGGGAGGGATACATCACCAACTGGAATGCCGGCGCTGAAAAGATTTTCGGCTATACGCAGGCAGAAGCTGTTGGCAGGCATGTCACCGAACTGATCATCCCGGACGATCTCTGGGAGGAAGAAGAGCGCATTCTGGCCACCATCGGTCAGGGAAAGCCGATCCCGCATTTCGAGACCATGCGCCGGCGACGGGACGGCCACCTCGTGCCTGTCTCCATCGCCGTCGCCCCTGTCATCGATCATCTGGGGAAAGTTGAAGGTGCGGCGACAACAATCCGCGACATGTCGCTGACGGTGGAGGCCCGCAAGCGCCTGAGCCGGATGAACGCGGAACTGGAAGCACAGGTCACCCAGCGCACGGAAGAACTGGAGGCCGCCCGCAGGACCCTTCGTGCGGTTCTGGATGCCGTGCCCTCGATGATCGGCTACTGGGACAAGGACCTCATTATCCGCATCGCCAACCATGCCTACGAAGATTTCTTCAAGATTAAATCCAGTGCCCTGCTTGGGCTGCATATGAGCGAGTTGCTTGATCCGCCGGTGTTCGAAGCCAACCGGCCCTATTTCGAGGCCGCCCTTGCCGGTGAGCCACAAACCTTCGAACGCAGCCTGCCTCGCCCGGATGGCCACGGAAACGTCCACGTGCTGGCCCACTATCTGCCGCAGATCGTCGAGGGCGAGGTGCAGGGTTTCTATGCCGTCGTCCATGATGTTACGGCACTGGCGGAAAGCCGCTCGCATCTGGCCCGTGCCCTGCGCGAAAACCAGACCCTGCTGAGCACTATCAACCAGCAATATCTCTATTCGGTGACGGACACGAAGGGCGTCATCATCGAGGTGAATGACAATTTCTGCACTGCCACCGGCTATACGCGCGAGGAATTGCTGGGCAACACCCATGGCCTGCTGAATTCCGGCGTCCATTCAATCGATCACTGGCGCTCGTTCTGGGCGACGATCCTGTCCGGCAAGGCCTGGCACGGTGAAATCTGCAACCGGGCAAAGGACGGCTCGCTGCGCTGGCTCGACAGCGTGATCGCTCCGCTCTTTGCGGCCGATGGCAAGATCGAGCGCTTCATCTCCCTGCGCACCGACATCACTGATCGCAAACAGGCCGAGATGGCGCTGCATGACACTAACCTGCTGCTCAGCAACGTGCTGGCGGCGGCCTCCGAAGTCTCGATCATCGCCACCGACCGGACGGGGAAGATCGGTCTCTTCAACCGTGGCGCCGAACGGCTGCTGGGCTACAGCGCCGATGAAATGATCGGCCGGCACACTCCTCTTGTCATCCACGACCCGGAAGAGGTGGAGGAACGGGCCCGGCAGCTGTCCACGCAGCAGGGCCGTCCGGTAAGCCACCTTGCCGCCCTTGCGCCCCGGCCCGGATCGGGCGGCGCGGAGACGCGGGAATGGACCCTGGTGCGCAAGGATGGCTCCACCTTCCCCGCCATGCTCTCCATCAGCGCCATGCGCAACGAGGAAGGCCGGGTTACCGGGCATCTCGGCGTCGCCATCGACATCTCCCGCCAGCATGAGCTCTGGCGGGAAGTTGTCTCCGGTCGCAACCAGCTGCAGATCGCCGCGGATACGGCAAAACTTGGCATCTGGACATGGCGGATTGCCGACAATGCGCTCGAGTGGAACGACCGCATGTACGAGCTTTACGACTGGCCGCAGTCCCTGCGCGAGGAAGGACTCACCATCCAGCATTGGGAACAGCGCATCCATCCGGATGATCTCGCCGCCATCTATGACGATATGCTCGCCGGCCTCGAGCCGGGCGGAAAGTTCCCCGAGCAGGTGTTCCGTATCCTCGACAGCTCCGGCAAGGTCCGGTACGCGCAGCTTGCAGGCCATGTGGACCGTGACGAAGCCGGGGTCGCCATCCGGGTGATTGGCGTCAATCTGGACGTGACCGACCAGCGCGAGCTGGAGAACACCCTGCGCGCCGCCAAGGAAAGGGCAGATGCCGCAAGCGCGGCCAAATCCGCTTTCCTTGCCAATATCAGCCACGAAATCCGCACCCCGATGAACGCGGTGCTCGGCATGTTGCAACTGGTGGAGCGCACACCGCTCAGCGACAGCCAGCGCGATTATGTGACCAAGGCCCGCCTGGCTTCGAAATCCATGCTCGCCCTTCTGGGCGATATCCTGGACTTCTCGAAGATCGAAGCCGGCAAGCTGCAGATCGAGAACGCCCCCTTCGACCTGGAAGGGCTGATGCTCGATCTCGGCGTGGTACTGGCCGGCAGCCAGGGACAGAAGGATGTCGAAATATTGTTCGACATCGCGCCCGACATTCGCCGCACCTTCATCGGCGACCGGCTGCGCCTGCAGCAGGTGCTGATGAACATTGCCGGCAATGCGCTGAAATTTACCCTTAAGGGGCAGATTGTCGTCCGGGTCGGCTATGCAGGCGACAGCGCCGGCTCCCTGCGTTTCGAGGTGGAAGACAGCGGCATCGGCATCGCCGAAGATCAGCTGGGGCTTATTTTCAGCGGCTTCCATCAGGCCGAAGCCTCGACCACCCGGCGCTTCGGCGGCACCGGGCTCGGCCTTGCCATCAGCCAGCGGCTCGTCACCCTGATGGGCGGCACCCTCAATGTTCAAAGCACGCCGGGCGAAGGTAGCCGCTTCTGGTTCAACCTGCCGCTTCAGCCGGCCGATGCGGCCCTGCTATGGCCCGAGGTGCCGCCGGCCTTGAGGGACCTCAAGGTGCTGATCGTCGATGACAACCAGATTGTGCGCACCGCCTTGCAGCAGACCCTTGGCGCTTTCGGCTGGCAGACGGCACTGGCTGCCAGCGGGGAGAGTGCTCTTGCCCTGGTCGAGGAGGCACGCGCCGCGGGCAGTCCCTACAGCCTCGTCTTGATGGATTGGCGAATGCCTGCCATGGATGGGCAAGTGACTGCCGCGCGACTGCAGAAATCGCTCGCCCCGGTCCCCAGGATCATCATGCTGACGGCTTTCGGCGAAGAGCAGCTGGAAGTTGCGCGGCAACTGCCGGAGGCACCTTTTGCCGATATTCTGCGCAAGCCAGCCACCCCGTCCCAGCTTCTCGACATGATCGCCCGCGTCTTCGGTGTTGACGGCAAGGCCGGGTCCTCTCCTGCCGACAATGCTCCCGCGGAAACAACCCGCAGGCTCACCGGCCTGCGGGTGCTGGTGGTGGAGGACAATGAGCTCAACCGCATGATCGCCCGCGACCTGCTTGTGAGCGAGGGCGCCGAGATCGAGGTGGCGCCGGGCGGCAGGGAGGGAGTGGCACAGGTCCTCTCCGCGCCCATCGGCCGCTTCGATACGGTCCTGATGGATGTGCAAATGCCGGACATGGACGGGCTGGAGGCGACGCGCCACATCCGCGCCGATGGCCGCCACAACACCCTGCCGATCGTCGCCATGACCGCCAATGTCAGCCAGGCCGACCGCGAAGCGTGCCTTGCCGCCGGCATGAACGACCATATCGGAAAGCCCATCAATCTCGACGAGATCGTGCGCGTCCTTCACGCCCAGAAAGCAGAAAAAGCCCCCAAACCGGCCATAACGGCACCGGTGCCCGAGGGGGAGATCGTGGAGCCGCCCGGCCCGCTGCTCCAGCGCTTCGGAAACAATCTCGCCGTCTACCGCACCTTGCTGGCAAGCTTCCGGCCAGAGGCAACCCGCCTGATCGCCCGCATCGAAGCCCTTGTGGCAGACCCAGCGGCGCCGGGGCTTGCGGACGAGCTGCACACCCTGAAGGGCGTGGCCGGCACCATGGGCGCACGGGCACTGGCCAACATCGCCGACAGGCACGAGCGCGCGCTCAAGGAAGGCAACGTGCCCGCCCCATCAGTGGTCGCGGCCATCCCCGGCGAATTGAGGCAGGCGCTGGAGCTCTGCGCCGCCCGACTGGAGAGCTGGGTGGCCAGCAGTACGGGCCAGGATACGGCCCCTGCCCGCGCGGCCAGCGACAATACCATTTCGGAAACCCTCGACGCTCTGGCTCCGCTCCTGGCCGCGCGCAATATGCGCGCCCTGCATGTGGTTGACACGCTGGCGGCCATGCCGCTTTCATCCGGCAGCGCGCTGCGCGATGAACTCGTGGATCTGGTGCGCAAACTCGATTTCGAGGCGGCAGCAGAAAGCTTGAAAAACCTTCGGGAGGAAATCGGTTGACGCCTTCCCTACCCCGCTTCTGGGCAGACGGACAGGCCGGGCGCCGCGCGCGATTGCTGGTAGTCGATGACCAGGTCATCAATATCCGGGTGCTGTACGAAATCTTCAGTGAGGATGCCGACGTCTTCATGGCGACGGATGGCGCCATGGCGCTCGACCAGTGCAAGCACATCGCCCCCGATCTCATCATCCTCGACATGATCATGCCCGGCATGGACGGGCGCGATGTATGCCGCGTGCTGAAATCCGATCCGCAGACGCGCGATATCCCCATCATCTTCATCACCGCCCAGTCGGGCGAGGAGGAAGAGGTGGCAGCGCTGGAACTGGGCGCAGTGGACTTCATCCACAAGCCCATCAACCCGGTCATTACCCGGGCACGGGTGCGCACCCATCTGGAGCTGAAGCGCCAGTCCGATCTGCTGCGCGGTTTCGCCTCCATCGACGGCCTGACCGGTGTTGCCAACCGCCGCCGCTTCGATGAGGAGCTGCAGGCCTGCTGGCTGCAATGCACCCGCGATTTGCAGCCGCTTTCGGTGCTGATGATCGATGTCGATCATTTCAAGAAATACAATGACCTTTACGGCCATCTGGAAGGCGACAGTTGCCTTCAGCGTGTCGCCGCGGAGATCCGCCGCAACTTCAACCGTCCGCGCGATCTTGTTGCCCGTTATGGCGGCGAGGAATTTGCCTGCATCCTGCCGCAGACCGGGATCGAGGGCACCTCGCACCTGGCCGAAGCTCTGGTGGCCGGAGTCCGCCGGCTTGCCCTTCCGCATGACGGGTCGGAGAGCGCGAGCGTGGTCACGGTGAGCGTCGGCGGCGCAACCGCCTACCCGATCCCCGGCACCAGCTCGCAGCATCTGCTCGAACATGCCGACGCCCGCCTCTATGAGGCCAAAGCCGCTGGCCGCTCCACCTTCCGTGCGTCCGAACTGCCGCTCGGCAGCGAGCTTTAAGGCTCGCGCCGACCGCGCCGCCCCCACCGCAGCGTATAGAAGCCCGCCCCCGCCGCCATCAGCGCCATGCCGAACCAGGTGATGGCATAGACGAGATGGCTGTTGTGGAAGCTGATCTGGGTGAGCCCGCCGATGGGCCCGCCCGCCGGATTGGGCTTGTCGTCGGCGTCGACGAAATAAGGGGCGACCCGCGCCGGGTCGAGCCCGCGGGCTGCGGCAATGGCGGCAACGTCCCGCGAATACCAGCGCTCGTCTTCCGGGTGATTGCTGCGCAAAAGCGTGCCCTTGGGCTCGCTCATGCGTAACAGGCCGGTCACCGTCACCTCGCCGTCAAGCTCGCCGGCGCCCCGGGTTGAGGGCGCGCGCTTTTCCGTCGGCACGAAACCGCGATTGACGAGGATGATCGTCCCGTCAGCTTCCTCAAGCGGCGTGATCACCCAGTAGCCGGCGCCATAGACGGTGGCGGCATAAACCTGCGTCTCGTCGTCATTGAGGAAATGGCCGGAGAAAGTCACATGACGGTATTCGTCGCGCTCGTCGCTCACCCCGGCCCACTCGGCCGGGCCGGGCGGCGCAGCGGCCGGTGCATGCACCCGGGCATCCACCCGCTCGATGAGGGCGAGTTTCCACGCCCGGCGTTCCACCTGCCAGATCCCGAGACCGACGAAGACGGCGGCAAAGAAAAAGCAGAAGACAACCAGCAGGATACGCGAGGCGAGCGATCGCTGCGGCAGGTCTTCGTGGTGTCCGGCGGTCTGGGTTTGCATGGCTTGGTTTATCCCGTAGGCCCCTGGGCCTGCCCTCAAAAGCCATCGGCCGGATGAGGCATCCGGCCGATGAGTAACAACAACTGTTTCCCTGTCCCGTCAGGGCATCTCACGCATGAGTTCCGGCGACATGCCCGGCATCATGTTGTGGTTGAGATGGTACATGACCCACAGCGAACCGCTGAGCGTGATCGCCACCAGGATAAGGGTGAAGATCAGCGCCAGCATGGTCCAGCCGCCTTCGGAGCGGGTGTTCATGTGCAGGAAGTAGATCATGTGCACGATGATCTGCACGACGCCGAGCGCCATGATGGCAGCGGCGGTACCGGTCGCACTGTCGATCACGTTGGCCATCACCAGCCAGAACGGGATGGCGGTGAGGATGACCGACAGGATGAAACCGATCAGATAGCCCTTGAGCGAGCCATGGGCGGCGGCGTCGCCATGCCCGTGATCGTCATGGCCGTGGGCGTGGTGGGCGCCGTGAGCTTCGGGGTGCGCGCTCATCCCAGAACTCCCATCAGGTAAACGAAGGAAAACACACCGATCCAGATGACGTCCAGGAAGTGCCAGAACAGGCTGAGGCACATCAGGCGGCGCTTGTTGGCGGCGGTAAGGCCGAGGCGGGAGACCTGCACCATCAGCGTGATCAGCCAGATGATGCCGCAGGTCACGTGCACGCCGTGGGTGCCAACCAGGGTGAAGAAGGAGGAGAGGAAGGCACTGCGCTGCGGCCCTGCCCCTTCCATGATCAGGTGCGTGAACTCGAACAGCTCAAGACCGACGAAGGCTACGCCGAAGAGGCCGGTGATCGCCAGCCAGCCCAGCGTGCCGCCTTTGCTGCCCCGCTCCATCGACAGCATGGCAAAGCCATAGGTGATGGAGGAGAACAGCAGCATGGAAGTGTTGACCGCCACCAGCGGCAGGTCGAACAGCTCCTTCGGGCCGGGCCCGGCCGCATAGGAGCGGCCAAGCACGCCGTAGGTGGCGAAGAGCGCTGCGAAGATGAGGCAGTCGCTCATCAGATAGAGCCAGAACCCCAGCATGGTGCTGCTGGGCGGATGCGCTTCCTCGGTCTGGTAGAACACCGGAGCCTCGGTGGCGCTGGCGGTGGAGTTGCTAGCCATCGTCACGTCCTCAGGCCTGGTTACCGAGAAGCCGCGTCCGCTTGCCTTCGGCCTCGATGACCTCGTTGGCAGGGATGTGGAAATCACGGTTGTAGTTGAAGGTGTGGCCGATACCGACCACCACCATGGCGAGGAACATCACGGCGGCAAGCCACCAGATGTGCCAGATCATGCCGAAGCCGAAGGCGATCGACAGCGCGCCCAGGATGGCACCGGTACCGGTATTCTTGGGCATGTGAATGGCCTTGAAGCCTTCCAGCGGACGCACATAGCCGTTCTGCTTCATGTCCCACCAGGCATCCTGATCGCGGACAACCGGCGAGAAGGCGAAGTTATAGTCCGGCGGCGGAGAGGAGGTGGACCATTCCAGCGTACGGCCGCCCCACGGATCGCCGGTCACGTCGCGCAGCTTCTCCCGGTTCTTGATCGAGAAGAAGATCTGGAGAACGAAGCAACCGATACCGGCAGCGATCAGCACCGCACCAAAGGCGGCGACCACGAACCAGATCTGCAGCGAGGGGTCGTCGAAGTGGCTGACACGGCGGGTCACGCCCATCAGGCCAAGCACGTAGAGCGGCATGAAGGCGAAGTAGAAGCCGATCAGCCAGAACCAGAACGAGCACTTGCCCCAGAACGCGTCGAGCTTGAAGCCGAACGCCTTCGGGAACCAGAAGTTGATGCCCGCAAACACACCGAACACCACGCCGCCGATGATGACATTGTGGAAGTGGGCGATAAGGAAGAGGCTGTTGTGCAGCACGAAGTCGGCCGGCGGAACCGCCAGCATGACGCCGGTCATGCCGCCGATGACGAAGGTCAGCATGAAACCGACCGTCCAGATCATCGGCGTCTCGAAGCGGATGCGGCCCTTGTACATGGTGAAGAGCCAGTTGAACATCTTGGCGCCCGTCGGGATCGAGATGATCATCGTCGTGATGCCGAAGAAGGAGTTCACGCTGGCGCCGGAACCCATGGTGAAGAAGTGGTGCAGCCACACGATGTACGACAGGATGGTGATAACCACCGTGGCGTAGACCATCGAGGTGTAACCGAACAGGCGCTTGCCGCAGAAGGTCGACACGATCTCGGAATAGACGCCGAAGATCGGCAGGATGAGGATGTAGACCTCCGGGTGGCCCCAGATCCAGATCAGGTTCACGTAGAGCATGGCGTTGCCGCCGAACTCGGTGGTGAAGAAGTTGGTGCCGACATAGCGGTCAAGCGTCAGCAGCGCCAGGGTCACGGTCAGGATCGGGAAGGTCGCCACGATCAGCACGTTGGTGCACAGCGCCGTCCAGGTAAAGACCGGCATCTTCATCAGCGTCATGCCCTGGGCACGCATCTTGACGATGGTCGCGATCAGGTTGACGCCGGAGAGGGTTGTGCCGATACCCGCGATCTGCAGCGACCATATATAATAGTCGACACCGACATCCGGGCTGTAGGCGATGCCGGAGAGCGGCGGATAGGCCAGCCAGCCAGTGCGGGCGAACTCACCGATGAAGAGCGAGATCATCACGGTGATGGCGCCGGCCACCGTCATCCAGAAGCTGAAATTGTTCAGGAACGGGAAGCTCACGTCGCGCGCGCCGATCTGCAGCGGCACGACGAAGTTCATGAGACCGGTCACGAACGGCATCGCCACGAAGAAGATCATGATCACGCCGTGGGCAGTGAAGACCTGGTCGTAGTGATGCGGAGGCAGGTAGCCGTGATTCTCACCGAAGGCCATGGCCTGCTGGCCACGCATCATGAGCGCGTCGGCAAAACCACGCAGCAGCATGATGACGCCGAGGATCATGTACATGATGCCGATCTTCTTGTGATCGACACTGGTGATCCACTCACGCCACAGGTAACCCCACTTGCCGAGATAGGTGATGCCGCCAAGCACCACGATCCCGCCAATCATCACTCCGATGAAGGTAGCGACGAGGATGGGCTCATGAAACGGCAAGCTGTCGAAAGACAACTTGCCGAAGATAAACTTCAACACGTCCGGATTTGAGAACATCGGCTTACTCTTTGTTTAAGCGGCAACCGGCCCCCTTTCGGCGGGCCGGCACCGTCATTTCTTAAGCCCCGGAACGGGCGGTGCTTTTAAAGGGCGCTTGCAGCCGGCGCCAGCGCGGCGCCCTCCACAGGCTTGCTGTAATTGGCTTGGGTCAGGCTGCCGCCGGCGCCCTGGCCGGTCGGGGTGCACAGCGAGCCGACATAGGACTTCACCGTACTGGCTGCCACGTCACCATCCAGAACCGGCACCGGCTTTCTGCCCGGCATCAGCTTGTCGTTCAGGTCGCGGTTGACGACATTGTAGATGCCGGCCATGCCGCCGCCGCCCATGGCGTCGATCGCCGCCATGTCGCTCATGCACATCCGGCCCGGTTCGGCGCAGTTGTTGACGATGGCGCTGAAGAGGCTGTTGTCTACGGTGCCATAGTAGTGCACCGGCTCGCGCTCGCTCGGCTTGGCCAGCGTCAGGTAGTTGTCGCGCGACAGCCCGGTGCTGTCCGACTTCACCTTTGCCACCCAGCTATCGAAATCGGCCTGGCTCACCCCCTTGAAGGTGAAGCGCATGTCGGAGAAGCCGGCGCCGCTATAGTTGGCCGAAAAACCTTCGAAGTCGCCCGGCTTGTTGATCACGGCGTGCAGCTTCGTCTCCATGCCGCCCATCGCATAGACCTGGCCGGCCAGCGCGGGGATGAAGAAGGAATTCATGACGCCGGAGGACGTGATCTTGAAATTGATCGGCGTATTGACCGGTGCCGCCAGCTCGTTAACCGAAGCGATACCCTGCTCCGGGTAGATGAACAGCCACTTCCAGTCCAGCGCCACCACTTCCACCGTCAGCGGCTTGACGTCCGCCGGAATGGCCTGGCCCTCGGCGATCCGGTCAAGCGGGCGGTAGGGGTCCAGCGTGTGGGTGGTCACCCAGGTGATGGCACCCAGCGCGATGATGATCGCCAGCGGGGCCGACCAGATCACCACTTCCAGCTTGGTGGAGTGATGCCAGTCGGGCGCGTAATCGGCGCTCTTGTTCCCCTGGCGGTACTTCCAGGCGAAGAACGCGGTCAGCGCCATCACCGGAATGATGATGATCAGCATGAGGATGGTGGATACGACGATGAGGTCGCGCTGCTGCACTGCGATGTCACCCGCAGGGTTCATCACGACCATCTGGCAACCGCCGAGGATGGCAAGGACAGGCAGGAGAAGGCAGGTTCGCAGAAGCTTCGATGACATTCTTTTTTTCGGCTAGCCGTGAAGACAAGCCCCCTTAGTAGGTCTGTGGCATCAAAGGGATTGGGCGTTTTGCCCCACCGTGACCATGGTCGGCCGCCGGCCCCTGTCGGACACTTCCACCCGGCATCGTGGAACAGGACGCTCCCCCGGGCGGTTTAGCTTTTACAAACCCTCTGAGGGGCTGGGAAATCCGGTTCTTAGTGCACATGCAGCATGAATTTGGCAATGCCCGCGGGCGCAGCCGAGCAATGCGGCGAGCGCAAGGCTGCCCTGCATCCGGACTAAGGCAGCGGCGGGAGTGGACACTATGCCCTTGGACAATTTGACCCAGGCGGCAGACCGGATCATAGTTGACATCGTACGGGGCCCTATAACCGCCGCCAGATGCGGAAAGGTCCCCGCCGCCCGAAAATTCGTTTGATTTCAGGATCAACCAGGGGTGGGAGGAAACATGACTGCCTTTATTGAAACCGTCGCGACCCCGACCTCTTCCGGTCTCGAGCGTGACGCCCGCTCCATCTCTCACGGCGACGCCGTGGATCCCGCCCAGATCGCTCTGGGTGTGATCATTGGTCGCGCTGCCGAGTTCTTCGATTTCTTCGTCTATGGCATCGCCTCGGTGCTGGTGTTCCCGCATCTGCTCTTCCCGTGGGCCGAGCCGCTGACGGCGACGCTCTATTCCTTCTGCATCTTCCCGCTGGCCTTCCTTGCCCGCCCGCTTGGCTCCGTGGTCTTCATGACCATCGACCGCAAGCACGGGCGCGGGGTCAAGCTCACCATCGCCATGTTCCTGCTGGGCGGCTCGACCGTGACGATGGCGTTCCTGCCGGGATATGCCGAAGCCGGCGTTGCCGCCATCGTCATGCTGGGCGTACTGCGCTTCTGTCAGGGCCTGGCCCTCGGCGGCGCCTGGGATGGCCTTGCCTCCCTGCTCGCCCTCAATGCCCCGCAGGGACGCCGCGGCTGGTACGCGATGATGCCGCAGCTGGGCGCGCCGATCGGCTTCGTGCTGGCCGCCGCACTCTTCTGCTACTTCGTCTCCAGCCTCTCCTCGGCAGACTTCTACGACTGGGGCTGGCGCTTCCCGTTCTTCGTGGCCTTCGCCATCAATGTCGTCGCACTCTTTGCCCGGCTGCGTCTGGTGGCAACGTCCGAGTTCGGCTCGCTCCTGGAGCGGCATGAGCTGGAAGCGGCCCGTATCGGCGAAACCGTCGGCAAACACGGCGCCACCATCCTGATGGGGGCGTTCGTTCCGCTGGCCAGCTACGCCCTCTTCCATCTGGTGACGGTGTTCCCGCTGAGCTGGGCCTCGCTCGTCACCAAACAGGATGCCGGGCATTTCCTGCTGGTCCAGATCGCCGGCGGCTGCATCGGTTTCATCTCCATCATGGTCTCGGGCATGATGGCGGACCGGGTCGGCCGTCGCACGCATCTGGGCAACGCCGCCGCCCTCATCGCCGTCTTCAGCTTCGTGACGCCGCAGCTCTATGGAGCGGGCAACTGGGGCGAGGATGCCTATGTGCTGATCGGCTTCGGCCTCCTCGGCCTGTCGCTCGGCCAGGCGGCCGGCGCGCTCGCCTCCAACTTCAGCCGTGCCTATCGTTATACCGGCGCCGCCCTCACCTCGGACCTTGCCTGGCTCCTCGGTGCCGGCTTCGCGCCGCTGGTGGCACTCGGCCTCTCCAGCAAGTTCGGCCTTTCCATGATCGGCCTTTACCTGCTGTCGGGTGCCTTCTGCACGCTGGTCGCCCTCTACTTCAACAAGCAGCTCGAAACCCGCGACGAGTGATTGTCCGGGCCAGACCTGCCGGCTGAACAAGACAAAAACTCCCCCGCCGAAAGACGGGGGAGTTTTTGTTTCTGCCAGCTCTGCTTTTGCCGGTTTTGCTTCGGTGCCTTCTGATTTTGTCCGGGGCGCAGACTGCTGGGGCACGGCTACCGCCACGCTGCAACGCCGCGCCCCCATCTCAGGGCCACATCCCGGGCACGCCGGTCACGGGCGCGCCGGCAGCACCAGTGCCACCCGGCTGCCATGGCCGGCCCGGCGGGCGACCCGGATGCCGCCACCCCGCCGCAGCAGCCCTTCGGCAACGGCAAGGCCCATGCCCACCGCTTCCGGCCGGGGCCGGGCTTCGCGGGTGGCCGCACTGGCCGTGCCATCCTCGCTGACGGTGATGACCACATGACCTGCCATGCGCCGCAGCGTCAGCTTGATCGTCCCGGAGGTGCCGACCGATTGCACGGCATCATCGAGAATGCAGCCGAGTGCCCGGCGCAGCCGTTCCTCATCACCCCAGCAGGGCGCGCTGGCGAGCGTGGTCCGCACTTCCAGATGCACGCCGAAGGGCAGTGCGCCGCGCACCGCCTCGCCCAGCTCCATCACCAGCGTATTGGCATCAACGCAGCCGGCCTCGTCTTCCTCCTCCTCCGGCTCTTCGCCGGCAAGGGAGTGCAGATGGCTGGCAAGGCGGCGCCCGCGGTTCAGCGCCGCGAAGCCCCGCATCAGCCGGTCGGTCCGTTCCAGATATTCGGCCGGCTCCATCACCGGCGGATTGCTCGACCGCAGCATGGAGAGCGCACCGCCAAGGTCACTCAGCATGTCGTCCAGTCGGGAGGCGAGACGGGCCGCGTCGAGCCCGCTGTTTTCATTCAGGGACATTGGACGTTCCTCCGCTTGCCAGCCTGATGAATGCCGCCGGCTTTTTAATTATGACAACAGACTAACACAGGACCGGCTGCCGATACGACCCCATGATTTGCCGTAATCAAGAATGGAAAAGCGCATCCTGAATAAGCGTGGGACGCGCGGTGCACAGCAGCGAAAGGCAATTGCGACTTTCGAAAAATATCGTAACCTGTCATTTGCGTTTCGAAGCCGCGCCAAAGCCGGCAGGTTGATAAACAAACAAAAGCCCGGAAACTGCCCATGCCCTCCCTCGACGCCACCCTGCGCCACCGTGCGATTCTTGAAGTCCTGCAGAGTCGCGGCAATGTGAAAGTCACTGATCTTTCAGAGGAACTGGGCGTCTCCCCCGTCACCGTCCGGGCCGATCTTGAGTACCTGGAACAGCAAAAGGCCCTGCGCCGCACCCGTGGCGGCGCCATGCCCATTGCCCCGCGCCGCTTCGAGCTGCCAATCGAGGTTACCGCAGCGCGAAACCAGATCGAGAAGCGCGCCATCGGCCGCATGGCCGCCGGCCTCGTGCAGAATGGCGATACCATCATCGTCGATGTCGGCGGCACCACGACGGAGCTGGCCAAGGCGCTTTCGCCCGAACTGCGCGACGTGGTGGTCGTCACCAATGCGCTCAACATCGCACTGGAGCTGGAGCATCACCCCGGCATCACCGTGGTGGTTACCGGCGGCACGCTCCGGCCCATGCAGCATTCCCTCGTCGCCCCGCTCGGCGCCGTGCTTTTAAAGCAGGTAAATGCTGACATTTCCTTTGTCGGCTGCTCGGGCGTGGACCCGGTCAAGGGCTTCACCAACGCCAATCTTGCCGAGGCGGAAATCAAGCAGGCCATCATGGATGCGGCCACCAAGAAGGTGGTGCTGGCCGACCATTCCAAGTTGCTGGAAATCGCCACCGCCCGCATCTGCGACCTAGCCGATGTGGATCTGCTCATCAGCGACAGCGGCGCCAGTGACAAGCAGCTCACCACCCTGCGCCAGACCGGCCTTTCCATCGAACTGGCCGACGTGCCGGACATTTAAGGCCGTTGTTCGCCGGCGCCCGGCAACGTCCTCCTTACCCCCACCGGCCCTATTTATCACCCTGCATAGCCCCGCGCCGTGCAGGAACAGATAATTGCACCCCTACCCCCGCAAATTCGGGTCAGCGACGTTGACAAATTTTCGATGAAAATCGTAAATGTGCGAAACAACGTTTCCGGGGCCGGCAATCTTGCGTCAGGACCCCGCCTGGGGAGGATGGCCCATGCTGGGCGTTTGTTACTATCCGGAACACTGGCCCGAGGCCGAGTGGAAAGACAATGCGCGCCGCATGGCCGAGATGGGCCTCAGCACCGTGCGCATCGGCGAATTCGCCTGGAGCCGCATAGAGCCGAAGGACAGCGCCACCGGTATCCCGGCCTATGAATGGGGCTGGCTGGATCGCGCCATCGATGTGCTGGGCGCCGCCGGCCTCAAGGTTGTGCTGGGCACCCCCACCGCCACCCCGCCCAAATGGCTGGTCGACAAATATCCAGGCATCCTGCCGGTGGACAAGGAGGGCCGGGTGCGCGGCTTCGGCTCGCGCCGGCATTATGATTTCTCCAGCCCCGATTATCGCCGCGAGAGCGCGCGTATCGTTACCGCCATGGCGGAGCGCTACGGCAGCAACCCGCATGTCGCCTACTGGCAGATCGATAACGAGTTTGGCTGCCACGACACTATCCGCAGCTACAGCCCCGCCGCCCTCGCCCGCTTCCGCCAGTGGCTCGCCCGCCGCTACGAAGGCAGCATCGAGAAGCTGAACGCCGCCTGGGGCAATGTATTCTGGTCGATGGAGTTCAATGGCTTTGACGAGGTGAGCCTGCCGAACCTCACGGTTACGGAATCCGGCCCCAGCCATCGCCTCGACTATTTCCGTTTCGCCAGTGACGAGGCGGCCGACTATTGCCGCATGCAGGTGGAAATCCTGCGCCGGCACACGAAGGCCGACGTCACCCATAACTATATGGGCTTCACCTGGACCTTCGATCACTTCGACATGCACAATGAGGGCGGGCTCGATTTCGCCAGCTGGGACAGCTACCCGCTCGGCTTCACCCGCGAGCAGCCGTTCGAGCCGGAAGAAAAGACCGCCTACGCCTTTACCGGCCACCCGGATATCGCGGCCTTCCATCACGACCTTTACCGCGCCGTCGGCCGCGGCCGCTTCTGGGTCATGGAGCAGCAGCCCGGCCCGGTGAACTGGGCCGACCACAACACCGTGCCGCTGCCCGGCATGGTGCGCCTGTGGACCTGGCAGGCGCTCTCCCACGGCGCGGAAGTCGTCTCCTACTTCCGCTGGAAACAGGCCTATTTCGCGCAGGAGCAGTACCATGCCGGCCTCACCCGCGTGGACAATGAGCGCGATGTCGGCGGCGAAGAGGCGGCAACCGTCGCCGGCGAGCTGAAGCAGCTTGCCCTGCCGCCGGTGCAGCAAGCCCCGGTCGCGCTGGTGATCGACTATTCCTCGCAGTGGATGACCGCCATCCAGCCGCAATCGGCCACCTTTAACTATTCCATGCTGGCCTTCCGCTGGTACGAAGCGGCGCGCAAGCTCGGCCTTGATATCGACATCGTGCCGCCGGGCGCCGATCTTGCCGGCTACAAGCTCGTGCTGGTGCCAACCCTCATCGCCCCGACTGCGGCGGCGCTGAAGGCGCTCGCCAGCAGCGGTGCGGCAACGCTCATCGGCCCGCGTTCCGGCTCCAAGACCATCGATTACCAGATCCCGCGCACCCTCGCCCCCGGCGAGATGGCGGCGATCACCGGGCACAAGGTGCTGCGCTCCGACGCCATGCCGCCGGGCATCGTCAAGCCGGTGAAGGGCGGCAACCTCAAGGGCGAGGTTACCTGCTGGCGGGACCTCAGCGAAGTGGCGGCAGGTACCGAGGTGCTCGCTTCCTTCGAGGATGGCTGGCCGGCGGTGCTGAAGCGCGGCAAGGTGGTAACGCTGACCGGCAAGGCCGATGGCGGGCTGGTCGGCACGCTCATCCGCCAGATGGCGCAGGAAGCCGGCGTCGCGGTTACCGAGCTGGATGGCGACCTTCGCCTGCGCCGCCGTGGTGACATTGTCTTCTGCATCAACTCCAGCGAAAAGCCGGCCCGCGCCCCGGCGCCGGAAGGAACCAGCTTCCTCCTCGGCGGGCGCGAGGTGCCGCCGGCAGGCGTCAGCGCCTGGAGGCAGCCATGAGCCGCAAGCTCCACACCCGCACCCATGTGAAGCCCGACGGGCGCAATCTCTGGCTCTATGGCTGGCAGGAGCATGAGCTTCCGGTGACGGAAGAGCTGGAGCCGCTCCCCCCGCCCAATCCGCATATGCGCTGGCATCCGCTGCGCCAGGAGTGGGTTGCCTACGCTACCTACCGGCAGGACCGCACCTTCAAGCCGCCCGCCGGCTTCTGCCCGCTCTGCCCGGTGGACAAGGGCGGTTATCCGGGTGAAATCCCCTTCACCGGTTTCGAAGTCGCGGTGTTCGAAAACCGCTTCCCCGGTTTCCATCTCGAAGCGCATGGCGCGCCGGAGCTGGTGGTTCCCAGCGCCCCGGCCACCGGGCGCTGCGAGGTGATGGTGTTTTCCTCCGACCATAGCGGCAGCTTCGCAACCCTGCCTCAGGAGCGGCGCGAGCTTATCCTGCGCGTCTGGGCGGAGCGGTTCCGTGCCCTGCTGGGGGATGACCGCATCCAGGCGGTCATGCCGTTTGAAAATCGCGGCGAGGAAGTGGGCGTCACGCTCCACCACCCGCACGGCCAGATCTACGCCTTCTCCTTCCTGCCGCCGGTCATCGAAAAGATGGCAAAGGGTTTTCGCGAAGGCAGCCAGATCGAGACCCTGCTCGACAAGACCAGGGGCGCCTACGAGGTCTGGGGCGACGATAACGTCACCGCCTTCGTGCCGCCGTTCCAGCGTTATCCTTACGAAGTCTGGCTTGCCCCGCGTAAGCGGGTAGCCGGTCCCTGGCTCATGGAAGATGACGGGCTTTCCTCCATGGCGAGCGGCATCGGCGAGATTGTGCGCCGCTATGACGCGCTCTTCGGCAAGACCTTCCCCTACATCATGGTGGTTTATGCCGCGCCGAAGGGTGAGGAAGGCCATTTCCACTTCCACATCCAGTTCCTGCCTTTCCTTCGCACCGAAACCAAGCTGAAGTACCTTGCCGGCTGCGAGACCGGTGCCGGCACCTTCCTTGTCGATGTCGCCCCGGAATGGACCGTTGAACGCCTGCGTGAGGTTGCCCTTTGAGCGCTGAACTCTTCGCCCGCACTTACGGCCGCGTGCCGGAGGTTACTGCCAGCGCGCCCGCGCGCGCCAACCTGCTGGGTGAACATACCGACTATAATAACGGCTTCGTCTTTCCGGCCCCGCTGCCCTTCCGCACCAGCGTCAGCCTTGCCCGCACCGAGGGGCCGGAGGGCGCTGTCGAGGCCGTCAGCGCCAATTTCGACGGCCGGCTGAAGCATGCGCCCGGCGCCCCGGCCGCCCATCACTGGGCCGACTATGTCGCCGGCTGCGTCGAGATCCTGCGTGGCGAAGGTTTTGCCATTCCGGCGCTGCAGGTTGCCGTTGCCGGCGATGTGCCGATGGGAGCGGGCATCTCCTCTTCCGCCGCGCTGGAAGTGGCAACCATGCGCGCGCTCAATCATCTGCTCGGCCTCGGGCTCGACGGGCGGCGGATCGCCACGCTCGGCCAGAAGGCGGAGAACCAGTTCGTCGGCATGCCCTGCGGCATCATGGACCAGATGGTCTCCTCCCTCGGCGAGCCGGGGCAGGCGCTCTTTCTCGATACCATGACGCTGGCAACCGAACTGGTGCCACTGCCGGCCAACTACATCATTGCCATCGTCCATAGCGGCGTTGCCCACCGCCTCGTCGATGGCGGCTACAAGCAGCGCCGCCAGCAATGCGAGGAAGCCTGCGCCCTGCTGGGCATCAGCTCCCTGCGCGAACTTGGCGTGAGCGATCTGCCGCGCCTTGAGGCTCTGCCGGACATCCTGCGCCGCCGGGCCCGCCACATCATCAACGACAACCAGTATGTGCTCGATGGCATCGCCGCGTTGAAAGCGAAGGATTACAAGCGCTTCGGCGAGCTGATGTCCCTTAGCCACCTGTCGGAAAAGGATGATTACGGCATCACCATCGAGGAGACGGACAGGCTTGCCGAAGATGCCGTGACCTTCGGCGCGCTTGGCGCCCGCCAGACCGGCGGCGGTTTTGGCGGCTGCGTTTTGGCACTGGTCGCCGCCGACAGGGCGGAGGCCTGGTGGGCCGCCATGGCCCCGCGCCACCCGCTCGCCCGGCTCATCTATCCGGTCGCAAACTGACCATTCTGCCCGGCCCCGGATCGGGCCGGGCAGAACCCCGGTTTCGAAACCACATACTTTCCAAAATCTTCGAAATGACCCGCCATTCTCATCCAGTGGCAGGTTGAAGGCCGGATTTATTGTTTTCTTTGCCGAAATATCGAAGCATTTGACAAAATTTAGAAACAAAAGCATTGACAGCGAAAGCACTGCTCAGCACAGTTCGGGCATCGGCGCCGGCAGGGGAAGGCATTTTTGCCCGGTCGGCGTTTGAGCAGTTACGAGAGAGTGCCGGGCCGGCCCATTGCCCTTTTCGGACAGTAAAACGGGCAATGCCGCGCGAGCCGGCCAAAAAGATCATCAACGGTGTCCGTTTCTGGGAGGAAACAAGATGCACCTCAAGACACTCGCCCTTTCCACGGCGGCTGCTTTTGCCGCTTTTCTGGCGGTGAGCGCCGCCGACGCCAGCACGCTGACGATCAATACCGACACGTCCGACCCGGCCCCCAAGGCCGCGATGCAGTATCTCATCGATACGTTCAAGAAGCAGAACCCGGATGTCGAAGTTAAGTGGAACATCTTCGACCACGAAGGTTACAAGACCTCCATCCGCAACTTCCTGACCGCCGGCGCGCCGGATATCTGCGCCTGGTACGCGGGTAACCGCATGGAGCCGTTCGTCAAGGCGGGCCTGTTTGCGGACATCAGCGATGTCTTCACCGACAAGGATGCCTTCAAGGCCGCGCTGTCTTCCGTCACCTTCGACGGCAAGCAGTACGCCATGCCCTACAGCTACTATCAGTGGGGCATCTATTACCGTAAGGACATCTTTGCCAAGCTCGGCCTCACCGCGCCGAAGACCTGGGACGAGCTGCTCGCCGTCAGCAAGAAGCTGAAGGAAAACAAGATCACGCCGTTCGGCATCGGCACCAAGGCAACCTGGACCACCGGTGGCTGGTTCGATTATCTCGACCTGCGCACCAACGGCTACAAGTTCCACATGGACCTGACCTCCGGCAAGGTGCCCTACACCGACCCGAAGGTGAAGGCAGTGTTCGACAAGTGGGACGAGCTGGTAAAGCCCGGCTACTTCCTCGAGAACCACCCCTCCTACGGTTGGCAGGAAGCGCTCGCCACCTTCGTGAAGGGTGACAGCGGCATGTTCCTGCTCGGCAACTTCTTCGTCGCTCCGGCGATGGAAGCGGGACTGACGCAGGACCAGCTCGGCTTCTTCCCGTTCCCGGAGATCACCAAGGGTCTGCCGCGGGCCGAGGATGCACCGACCGAGACGCTCCACATGCCGACCAACGCGCCGAACAAGGCCGATGCGAAGAAGTTCCTCGCCCTGCTCGCCACGCCTGAAGTGCAGCTGGGCATGAACAAGATCCTCGGCCAGCTGCCGGTCAACAACAAGGCACCGGTTCCGGACGATCCCTATCTGAAGGCCGGTTTCGAGATGCTCTCGACCGCCGATGGCCTTGCCCAGTTCTATGACCGCGACGCCCCGGCCGAGATGGCCAAGGTCGGCATGGACGGCTTCCAGGAATATATGGTGAAGCCGGATCGCCGCGAGCAGATCCTCGAGCGTCTCGAGAAGGCCCGCGAGCGTATCTATAAGTAAGTACGAGGCATTTACCGGCTTTCCGGTATAGTGACTGAGGAAGGCCGGGCGGTGCCCCTGAACACGGCATCGCCCGGCCTTTTTTCTCCGCCTGGCTGTTGAAAGGGCCTTTCGCCCTTTCGCCGCCGCGACCAACGGCCCGCTAAAGGCTCTTATCGGACGGGTTGTTCGAGCATGCAGAATTCCGCGCGCCCCCGGGTCGGTTTCTGGGAACGCCATCAGAAGCGCATCGCGCCCTGGCTCTTCCTCGCCCCGGCGATGATCATGTTTCTGGTCTATGTGATCTTCCCGATCTTCCAGAGCATCGACATCAGCTTCTATGAGTGGGACGGTCTTTCGCCCAAGACATGGGTCGGCTTCGGCAATTACGTCGAGCTCATGGGCGACGAAGCTTTCTATACCTCGCTCAAGAACAACGTGATCTGGCTGGTGCTCTATATGCTGGCCGTACCGGTCGGCCTTGGCATCGCGCTCTACCTGAACCAGTCGGTGTTCGGCATCCGTCTCGTCAAGTCGCTGTTCTTCTTCCCCTTCGTCATCAGCCAGGTGGTGGTCGGCCTCGTTTTCAGCTGGTTCTATGACCCCAGCTACGGCCTGCTCGCCAAGCTGCTGGGCGTCTTTGGCCTGCCGGGCATCCCGGTGCTGGCGGACGAACACTACGTCACCTACGGCATCATCGCCGCCGGCCTGTGGCCGCAGATCGCCTATTGCATGATCCTGTTCCTGACCGGCCTCAACAACGTGAACCCGGAGCAGGTGGAAGCCGGCCGCATCGATGGCGCCACCGGCTGGACCATGCTGCGCCACATCATCCTGCCGCAGCTGCGCCCCGCCACGTTCCTCGCCATCGTCGTCACCGTCATCGGCGCGCTGCGCAGCTTCGACATGATCTCGATCATGACGCAGGGCGGCCCCTTCGGCTCCTCGCGCGTGCTCGCCTACTACATGTTCGAACAGGCGCTCAGCGAATATGGCTACCGCATGGGCTATGGCTCGGCCATCGCCACCGTGCTCTTCCTCATCATGATGGTCTACATCACCATCTTCATCGTGCGCATGTTCAAGGCCGAGCGGAGGGCTCGCTGATGTTTCCGACCCCGATCGCCAAGACAGGCCCGCTGACCCGGCGCTTCTACATGATCTCGCTGCCGGTCGCCCTTATCCTCTGGCTGCTGCCGCTGATCGCCGTGCTGCTCACCTCGGTGCGCAGCGCCGGCGATATCAATGCCGGCAATTACTGGGGCTGGCCGACCCAGTGGAACCTGGTGGAGAACTATACCGCCATCTTCACCTCCAGCCCCATCGGCCAGTACCTCTTCAACAGCTTCAAGATCACCGTTCCCACGGTCATCGCCTCTGTGGGCCTCAGCTGCCTTGCCGGCTTTGCCCTTGGCACCTATCGCTTCAAGGCCAATCTCTTCGTCTTCTTCGTCTTCATCGCCGGCAATTTCGTGCCGTTCCAGATCCTGATGGTTCCGGTGCGCGACCTGACGCTGAAGCTCGGCCTCTACGACACCGTCACCGGCCTCGTGCTGTTCCACACCGCCTTCCAGACCGGTTTCTGCACGCTTTTCATGCGCAACTTCATTAAGGCGCTGCCTTTCGAGCTGATCGAGGCGGCACGGGTGGATGGGGCGAGCGAGTTCGTCATCTTCCGCCGCATCGTGCTGCCGCTGATGCGCCCGGCCATCGCCGCCCTTGCCGTTCTCATCTTCACCTTCGTGTGGAACGATTATTTCTGGGCGCAGGTGCTGGTGCAGGGCGATAGCGCCATGCCGGTCACCGGCGGCCTCAAGTCGCTGAACGGCCTTTATGTCGCCTCCTGGCACCTCGTCTCCGCCGGCTCCATCGTCGCCGCGCTGCCGCCGGTCGCCATGTTCTTCCTGATGCAGAAGCACTTCATCGCCGGCCTCACCCTCGGCGCCACCAAGGGCTGATCCGGCAGCAAGGACAAATCTCCCCAGTGACAAACTCAACGGCCCGCCCGGCCTTTTCCGCGGCGGGCCGATTTGCGAAAGCAGGGAAACGCCAGCCATGTCCGCCACCACTCTCCTGCGCCTTGACGGCCCCGCCTCCACCCTCCTCATCGACGCCCGCCCGGGCGCGCCGGAAGCGGCCCGCCTGCCGCGCATCGCCTGGTGGGGCCCCGCCCTGCCCGCCGGGGCCGATCTTGCCCGCCTTGCCGATGGCCTCGTGCGTCAGGGCAAGGCGCAGAATATCGATGGCTGGATCGGGCTTGACCTGCTGCCGGTCGCCGGCTTTGGCTCCGCCGCCCGGCCGGCGCTGGAAGGGCACCGGGGCGGCCGAGACTGGGCGCCCTGTTTTGCCGTCACCGGCATCACGGCAGATGCCACCACCATCGAGATCGGCGCAGAAGACAAGCGCGCCGGGCTCGCCGTCACCCTCACCCTGTCGATCACGCCCAGCACCGACACGCTGGTGCGCACCACGCGCGTGACCAACACCGGCGCCGCGCCCTACAGTCTCGACTGGTGCGCCGCCGGCAGCTTCGCCATTCCGCTGGAATGCCGTGAGGTGCTGGGGTTCGAAGGCCGCTGGATCGGCGAATTTCTGGAGCGCCGCCATTCGGCCGGCGTCGGCATCTGGCAGCGCGAGAACCGGCGTGGCCGCTCGGGGCACGAAACCTGGCCCGTCCTCATCGCCGGCACGCCCGGCTTTTCGGAAGAGAGCGGCACCGTCTACGGCTTCTCCCTCGGCTGGGCCGGCAACAACCGCCTGCTGGTGGAAGAGACGACGGATGCCGAGCGTCAGGTACAAATGGGGGAACTGTTCTTCCCCGGCGAAATAACCCTGGCACCGGGCGAGAGCTATGACAGCCCGCCGCTGCATGCCGCCTTCTCCGCAAACGGCCTCAACGGCCTGTCGCAGAGCTTCCATGCCCATGTGCGCAAGAGCGTGCTGGATTGGCCGGGCGGGTCGATGAGCCCGCGAAAGGTGCATTTCAACACCTGGGAAGGCACTTATTTCGACCATTCCATGGAGCGGCTGAAGTCGCAGGCCGATGGCGCCGCCCGCCTTGGTGCCGAGCGCTTTGTGCTCGATGATGGCTGGTTCCCCGGCCGGCATGACGATACCGCCGCGCTGGGTGACTGGTGGCCCGACCCGGAAAAATATCCCGAAGGCCTCGGCCCGCTGATTACCTATGTCGAAAGCCTCGGCATGGAATTCGGCCTGTGGGTCGAGCCGGAAATGGTCAATCCGGTAAGCCAGCTCTATAGCGCCCATCCCGACTGGTGCCTGCATCTGGAAGGTTATGACCGCCCGACCGGCCGCAACCAGCTGGTACTTGATATGGGCCGGGCCGAGGTGCGCGACTACCTGTTTGAAAAGCTGGATGCGGTGCTCGCGGCCAATCCGGGCATCCGGTACCTGAAGTGGGACATGAACCGCGAGCTCTTCCCCGGCGGCTCCGCTGGCAAGCCTGCCTACCATGCCTTCGTCGTCGGGCTTTATGACCTGATCGACCGGCTGCGCGCCGCCCATCCGCATGTGGAGATCGAGAGCTGCTCGTCGGGCGGCGGCCGGGCCGATCTCGGCATCCTCTCCCGCACCCACCGGGTCTGGACTTCCGACAGCAATGACCCGCTGGAGCGCCAGCGCATGCAGCGGGGCATCGCGCGCCTGCTGCCGCCGGAAATCATGGGCGCCCATGTCGGCCCCTCGCCGGTGCACAGCTCCGGCCGCCAGCCGACCATGCAGCTGCGCGCCGCCAGCGCCTTCTTCGGCCATTACGGCATGGAGCTCGACCCCGATCTGGTGCCCGCCGAAGAAGAAGCCGTGCTCAAGGCCTATGTCGCCCACTACAAGCGCCTGCGCGGCACGCTGCATGGCGGCGTGAGCTGGCGCCTCGATGGCATGGGCGAAGGGCGTTACGGCTACGGGGTCGTGGCCGCTGACCGGAAAAGCGCCGTCTACACGCTGGTGCAGGCCGCCGTCTCGCCTCAGCGCATCAACCCGCCGCTGCGCTTCCTTGGCCTTGATCCGGCCCGCGATTACCGGGTCAAGCTTCTGGACCCGCTGCCCGACCTGCCGCGCAACCGCAGCCTTGCCGATCAGCCGCACTGGGCGGGCCTTACCGGCGAGGGTGCCGTGCTGAACGGTGCGGCCCTCGCGCTTGCCGGCCTCATCCTGCCTTCGCTCTGGCCGGAAACGGCCCTGATCCTGGAGCTGCAGGCCGCCTGAACATCAGCCGGGCGGCCTCTTGCTGGCCGCCCGCTTTCGGCATATCGTCCCCTCCAAGGGGTTATCCGCGATTACCCCGTGAGGCGGCAGCCCAAAGATCGCGTCCTTTCTCCCTGACAGAGCGGGAGGGACGATCATGCCGTCACCCAATGAAATTACCTGCCCCCAGCTTGCCCGTCTGACCGGGCTTCCCGACGCGCCGCTCATCATCGATGTGCGCACGGACGAGGATTTTGCCGCCGATCCCCGCCTGCTGCCGGCCAGTATCCGCCGCGATTTCCGCACGGCGGCGTCCTGGGCCCCGGACTATGCCGGCAAGGCCGTTGTCGTGGTCTGCCAGCGTGGCCAGAAACTGAGCCAGGGCAGCACCGCCTGGCTCCAGCATGCCGGTGCACGGGCGGAATCCCTGCAAGGCGGCTTTGAAAGCTGGCGCGACAGTTCCGGCCTGCTGGTGACCACCGCCGCCCTTCCGCCGCGCGATGGGCAGGGCCGCACGCTCTGGGTCACGCGTACACGCCCCAAGATCGACCGTATCGCCTGCCCCTGGCTCATCCGGCGCTTCGTCGATCCCGGCGCCGTCTTCCTCTTTGTCGCCGCCAGCGAGGTCAGCGCCGTTGCCGACCGCTTCGGCGCCACCCCGTTCGATATCGACGGGGTGTTCTGGAGCCACCGGGGCGAGGCGTGCAGTTTCGATACCATGCTGGAGGAGTTCGGCCTCGCCTCCCCCGCCCTCGCCCGGCTTGCCACCATCGTGCGGGCGGCGGATACCGCCCGGCTCGATCTGGCCCCGCAAGCCGCCGGATTCCTCGCTCTCTCGCTCGGCCTGTCGCGCATGTATCGCAGCGATCTGGAGCAGCTCGATGCCGGCATGCTGCTGTACGATGCTCTCTACCGCTGGTGCCGTGACGCGAGCGATGAAACCCATGACTGGCCCTCTGGCCTGAGGCCGGAGTAAGCGCCATGGACCAGCCGCAAACCGCCGCCGCAAGGCGGGCTCCAACCCTGCGCGAGGCAACCCGCGTCTGGCTGAAGATCGGGCTCATGAGCTTCGGCGGCCCCGCCGGGCAGATCGCCCTCATGCACAAGGAACTGGTCGAAACCCGGCGCTGGGTGGGGGAGGAAAGGTTCCTGCATGCCCTCAGCTACTGCATGCTGCTACCGGGGCCGGAAGCCCAGCAGCTTGCAACCTATATGGGCTGGCTGATGCACCGCACGGCCGGCGGGCTTGTGGCCGGGCTGCTCTTCATCCTGCCCGGCGCGCTGGTGATGCTGGGCTTCAGCATCGTCTATGCCCACTTCCACGGCCTTTGGCTCATCGGCGCCCTCTTCTTCGGCATCAAGGCCGCCGTGCTGGCGCTGGTGGTGGAGGCCATGCTGCGCATCGGCAAACGCGCCCTTAAAAGCCGCGTTTCCTATGCCCTCGCCATCGCCGCATTCGTCGCCATCTATGTCTTCCACACGCCCTTCCCGGCCATCGTGCTGGCCGCCGGCCTCCTCGGCTGGGCGGGGCACAGGCTTGCCATACCGTTCTTCAGCCCGGCCCCGTCCGCCGGCAAGCCTGCCGGCCCGGAGCAACCGGCCGGCATCGTTGACGAGATGTTTGCCCGCGGGGAACTGGCGCATGCCCGCCCTTCCCCCGGGCGCGCGGGGCGAGCGCTGCTGTTCTGGCTGCCCGCCTGGCTGGGGCCGGTCGCCTTGCTCTGGCGTCTCGGCGGGATTGCCGGGGTGTGGACCCAGATCGCCCTTTTCTTTTCCATCATGGCGGTCGTCACCTTCGGCGGCGCCTATGCCGTGCTGGCTTATGTGGCGCAGGCGGCGGTCAACTCCTATGGCTGGCTTACCCCCGGCGAAATGGTCGACGGACTTGGCCTTGCCGAAACCACCCCCGGTCCGCTCATTCTCGTGCTGCAATTTGTCGGCTTTCTTGCCGCTTTCCGCTCGCCCGGCGGGCTGGACCCGACACTCGCCGGCACGCTCGGCGCGCTGCTCACGCTCTGGGTCACCTTCGCCCCCTGTTTTCTCTGGGTCTTTCTGGGTGGGCCCTATGTCGAAGCCCTGCGGGAAAACAAGGTCGCCACAGCGGCGCTTGCCGCCATCACGGCGGCGGTGGTGGGCGTCATCGCCAATCTGGCACTGTGGTTTGCCCTGCATTTCCTCTTCGGTGAGCTGGGGCAGGCTTTCTCCATGGGCCTGCAATATCCCGTGCTGCCTTCCGTGAACTGGCAGGCCGTGTTGCTTTCCGTTGCCGCCATGGTGGCCCTGCTGCGCTTCCGGCTCGGCATGCTCACCACCCTGCTGGGATCGGCCGGCGCGGGCGTGCTGCTGGCCCTGGCTGGCGGAGGGAGCTGAGGCCGATCGAAGGCCTCCGCCCGGCCACACCTCATTACCCCCACCGGGCCTGCGGCCCACCTCCCCGAGAGGGGAGGGTTTTTAACTGCAATATCAGCGCTTCACCCTTCCCCACACCAGTGGGGAAGGTGGCGTGCAGCGCCGGATGGGGGTAATGAGTCGAGGATTACCCCTGCCGGTGCCGCCCCTTGCGAAACTAATCTCGCGCCCCTACAATATCCCCTCCCCCAGGATAGGATACAGCCATGCTCGTCCACGCCTCCCATCCCGAGATCGCCAACAGGCTGAAGCGGGCACATGGCCACCTGAAACGCATTCTGGAGATGATGGAGGAAGGGCGGCCCTGCCTTGACCTCGCCCAGCAATTGCAGGCGGTGGAAAGCGCGGTGGGCAATGCCAAGAAGGCCCTCATCCACGATCATATCGATCTCTGCCTTGAAGAGGCGGTGCAAGCCGGCCGGCAAAGCCCGGCCGAGATGCTGGGCGAGATCAAGACGCTGACCAGGTACCTCTGATACCGGAATTCAGGCGCGCTGCGCCGGGAGCACTTCAATGTCCCACTCTCACGATCATGACCATGATCACGGCCATGGCCCGCACGCCCATCACGAGCATGGCGGCCACACGCATCATAACGGTCATGGACACGATCATGGCCATGGACACTCCCATGGCCTCCTCGGCGGCCACAGCCATGCCCCGGCCCATTATGACCGTGCCTTCGCCATCGGCACGGCGCTCAATATCGGCTTCGTGATCGTCGAGGCGATCTACGGCATAACCGCCAACTCGGTCGCCCTGCTGGCCGACGCCGGGCACAATCTCTCCGACGTGCTGGGCCTGCTGCTGGCCTGGGGCGCCAGCTGGCTCGCCCGGCGACGGCCGACCCCCAGTCACACCTACGGTTACGGCACCTCCTCCATCCTGGCGGCGCTTGCCAATGCCATGGTGTTGCTTATCGCCGTCGGCGCCATCGCGGTGGAAGCCATCGGGCGCTTCTTCGATCCGCAGCCGGTCGCCGGCACGGCGGTGATGGTGGTGGCAGCCATCGGTATCGTGATCAACGGAATCACCGCCTGGCTCTTCATGGGTGGCAAGGACAGCGACCTCAACATCAAGGGCGCCTATCTGCACATGGCTGCCGACGCCGCGGTGTCGGTGGGCGTCGTTATCGCTGCGCTCATCATCACCTGGACCGGCTGGCAATGGATCGACCCGGTGGCCAGCCTGCTGATCGTCGCCGTGATTGTCCTCGGCACCTGGGGCTTGCTGAAGGAATCCACCAATCTGGCGCTCAGCGCCATTCCCACCGGCATCGACCGCGACGCGGTGGAAAATTATCTGGCCCATCTGCCGGGCGTCACCGCCGTGCATGACCTGCACATCTGGGGCATCAGCACCACCGACACGGCGCTCACCGCGCATCTGGTACGCCCCGCCGCCGGTGCCGATGACGGTTTCCTCAAACAGATCGCCTGCGGCCTGCGCGACCACTACGGCATCGGCCACGCCACCATCCAGATCGAGCATGACGCCGCCGACTGCGAACTGGCCCCGGCGGAGGTGGTGTGAAGGCGAGCTGACCCTTAATGCGTCAGCCAGTTTTCAATCTTCAGTCCGTCAACGCGCGCGAACTCTCTTTCATTGGCCGTCACCAGCACGTGCCCCGCACTAACGGCGGAAGCCGCGATCAGCAGGTCATTGCCGCCGATCGGCTGCCCGTCGCGCTCAAGTGCCGTACGCAAGCGCGCATAGACATCATCGGCCGGCGGCTCAAAGGGCAGGATTTCGATGGCGCCTAAAATCGCTTCAACCTGCTCGCTGAGACGCGGAGAGCCGCGCCTGAAAGCACCGTAACGCAGCTCCGCCGCCACGATTATGCTCGTCAGCACAGCCCCGGCGCCAACCTCACGAACACGCCTCGCGACCACTCCCTGCGGGTTGCGCACCAGATCCGAGAGGATGTTGGTGTCGAGCAGATAGGCCATCAGAGATCGACCCGCCGCGGCGGCGCATCTTCAATCTCGGGAAAATCTTCGTTCAGTGGAGAAAGCTCCGCCAGAACCTCCAGCAAACCCTGTCGGGGCAGAGGTTCGATAATGAGCCTGTCCCCTTCGCGGTGCATCAGCGCCTCGTTGCCGGATAATTCAAACTCTCGCGGTATTCGCACGGCCTGGTTCCGCCCGTTCCGGAACAGCTTCACCGGACGCCCGGCAACCTTGTTCATGACGACACCCCATCCGTAACCGTCCCAAGCATAGGCCTTGGCATATGCCAAAATTCGCTCCGAAACGCTATTTGTCAATAACCGACGCGGCGGCCAGATGCCGCCCCGGCGACCTCCTGAAACGTTGCAGGTTTTTCTCCACGGCCGTCACAACAGCCGTTGACTCTTTTCGGTAACATTTCCAAGCTAACAGATGTCAGACCAATTTAGGGAAACCTGCCGGCACGCCGGCTTGTGTCTGGCAGCATCTTCACCAACCGGTGCTTGCCCCGTGCGCGACGACACTTTCCAGTCAGCAGCAGGCGATAATGAAGCTGATGGCGCTGATGGCGGCCTGCAGCCGCTACCGCCCGCTGACCGGGTGCGCGCCGTCTCCAATGCGCTGGCGGATTTCATTGCCCGCAAGGAAATGAAGCCCGGCGACCGGCTGCCGGCCGAACGTGAACTGATGATGGCGCTCGCCGTCGGTCGCTCCACGGTGCGCGAGGTTATCCGCCTGTTTCAGGCCCGCGGCGTGGTGGAATCGCGCAAGGGCAGCGGCACCTACCTGCTGCGGCCCATTACGGCGCAAACCTTCCACATGCCGCTGTCCTTCGAGGCCTCGCACCTGCGCGATGCGCTCCTGCAAACGCTGGATGTACGCCGCGGGCTGGAGGTGGAAGCCTCCATGCTGGCCGCCGAGCGCCGCACGGCGGAGGACCTGAGGGTGATGGAAGAGCGCCTTGTCGAGATGGAGCGTGTGCACCACGAAAAGGGCACCGCGGGGCGGGAGGACCTTGCCTTCCACCTCGCCATCTATGACGCCACCCACAACCCGCTTTTTCCCCAGATGCTCGAGCAGATGCGTGAAGCCTTCGAAAGCTTCTGGGGCAAACCCTTTGACCGGCCGGACTTTGCCCGCCGCTCCTTCCCCTTCCACCGCGAGCTTTATGACGCGATTGCCGCCGGCGACCGCGACATGGCCCGCGAGAAGACCCTGGCGATCTTGCAGGTCGTCGCCGAAGACATCGAGGAAATGTCGAAATGACTGATGGTGCGGATCACTTCGATCACGCCTTGCTCACCGTCGCCCATGACGGGCCCCACGCCTTCGAGGCCGTGGTGCCCCCCATTGTGCAGACCTCGCTTTTCACCTTCTCGTCCTATGACGAGATGGCCGCCACCTATCGCGGCGAAAAGGTGCGCCCCACCTATACGCGCGGCCTTAACCCCACGGTGCGCTTCTTCGAGGAGATGCTGGCAAAGCTGGAAGGCACCGAGGATGCGCTGGGTTTTGCCAGCGGCATGGCGGCGATTTCCGCCACCATCATCAGCTTCGTATCGCCCGGCGACCGCGTGGTGTGCGTGCGCCATGTCTATCCGGATACGTACCGGCTGTTCGGCACGCTCCTTAAGCGGTTTGGCGTTGAAACCGTTTTCGTGGACGGCACCGATCTCGATGCGGTTGCCGCCGCCCTGCCCGGCGCAAAGCTTTTCTACCTTGAAAGCCCGACCAGCTGGGTGATGGAGACGCATGATGTGCCGGCGCTGGCGGCCCTTGCCCGCCAGCATGGCGTGCGCACCGTCATCGACAACAGCTGGGCGAGCCCCATCTTCCAGCAGCCGGCAAAACTCGGCGTCGATCTGGTGCTGCATTCGGCGTCCAAATATCTCGGCGGCCACAGCGATGTGGTGGCCGGCGTCGTTGCCGGCCCCAAGGCACTGCTCGCGGAAATCCGCGCTGCCGCCTACCCCTATCTGGGCGGCAAGCTCTCCCCCTTCGATGCCTGGCTGCTGATCCGCGGCATGCGCACCCTGCCTGCCCGCATGAAGATGCATGAGGCCTCCGCCCTTTCCGTGGCGGCCCGTCTCAAGGCGCATCCGGCCGTGGAGCAGGTCTGCCATCCCGGCCTCGGCAACAAGCTGCCGCCGGGGCTCAGCGGCACCTCCGGCCTCTTCTCCTTCATCTTCCGCGAGGGCGTGAATGTGCGCGCCTTCGCCGACAGCCTGCGGCTCTTCAAGCTCGGCGTCAGCTGGGGCGGGCATGAAAGCCTCGTCGTGCCCGGCGAGGTCGTGCTGGCCCAGGCGGCAAAACCCAATTCCGCGGTCGATTTCGCCATCAGCCCGCGGTCGGTTCGTCTCCATGTCGGCCTCGAGGGGGCCGATGCGCTGTGGAGCGACCTTGAGCAGGCCATCGACGCTGCCACAGGCAAGGAGAGCTGAGGCAACGGCAAAGGCGGCCAACCATCCACAAAACATCGACAAGAACAGGGAGCAAAAGATGAAAAAGATGTTTTCCGCGGCGCTCTTTACCGCCGCCCTTCTCAGCGGTACGGCGCTTGCCGATACCAAACTCAAGCTGGTCGAGGTCATCACCAGCCCCGAACGCACCGAGACGCTGAAAGGCATCGTCGCGAAGTTCGAAAAAGAGAACCCCGGAACCACCGTCGATATCGTCTCGCTGCCCTGGGGCGAAGCCTTCCAGAAATTCGCCACCATGGTTTCGGCGGGCGATACGCCGGATGTGGTGGAGATGCCGGATACCTGGCTTGCCCTCTATGCCAAGAACGGCTCGCTGGAGAGCCTCGAGCCCTACCTCAAGAGCTGGGGCGACACGCCGGATCTCAGCTCACGCGCGCTGGAATTTGGCCGCAGCATCGACAACACCGCCTATATGCTGCCCTACGGCTTCTATCTGCGGGCGATGTTCTACAACAAGAAGCTGCTGGCCGAGGCCGGCGTTGCCGAGCCGCCCAAGACGCTGGACGAATTTGCCGAAGCAGCCAAAAAGGTCTCCGCCCTGCCGGGCAAGAGCGGCTACTGCCTGCGCGGCGGCCCCGGCGGCCTCAATGGCTGGGTGATGTTCGGCGCCACCATGGCCGGCGACAACGCCTTCTTCAAACCCGATGGCACCTCCACCTTCGCCGATCCGGGCTGGACCAAGGGCCTCACCTGGCTCACCGATCTCTACAAGAACGGTTACGCCCCCAAAGACAGCGTCAACTGGGGCTTCAACGAGATTGTCGCCGGCTTCTATTCCGGCACCTGCGCCATGCTGGACCAGGACCCGGATGCCCTCATCGCCATTGCCGAGCGCATGAAGCCCGATGAGTACGGCGTCGCCCCGATGCCCAAGGGCCCGAGCGGCAAGTCCTTCCCGACCATCGGCTATGCCGGCTGGTCGATGTTCAAGTCCAGCGAGCACAAGGATCTGGCCTGGAAGCTGATCTCCACGCTCGAAGGGCCGGAAGGCAATATCACCTGGAACAAGCGCACCGGCGCCCTGCCCGCGCTGAAATCGGCCGAGAAGGACCCCTTCTATGCCGGCGACCAGTTCAAGGGCTGGTTCGAGGAACTGGCTGATCCCGATGTGCACCCGACGGTGATGCCGACCTATCTGGAAGAGTTCGCCTACTTCAAGGACAGCCTCGTCATCTCCACCAGCCAGCAGGCACTGCTGGGCGAGATCACACCGGACGAGCTGGCAAAGCAGTGGGCCGACTATCTGACGGCCGCGCAGAAGAAGTTCCTCGCCAAGTAAGGCGGCGAGCGGCTTTTCGCTCCGGTCCGGGAGGCAGGGCACACCCCTCCTCCCGGGCCGGGCCGGTTTTCTCCTGAAGTTGACGGAAACTCCGCCCCCATGAGCGCCCTTGCGCCCGATCCCCGTTTTGTGAGCCAAGCGCCCGGCCCCGGCCAGCGTTCGCCTTTCCTGCGCCGCCTTGCCCACGCGTCGGAGCCCTGGCTCTATTCGGCGCCGGCGCTCATCCTCATCGTGGCGGTCATGCTGGTGCCGCTGGTGCTGGGCATTTCCTATGCCTTCCGGGATGTGCGGCTGCTGAACCCCTTCTCCGGCGGTTATGTCGGCCTGCAGCATTTCCATGAGCTGGCGCGCGACAAGGCCTTTTGGGGAGCGCTGAAAAACACGCTGTGGTGGACGGGCGCTTCCGTCTTCCTGCAGTTTTTCCTCGGGCTCTTTCTTGCTCTCCTGCTCGACAAGCCCTTTTACGGGCGCGGTATCGCGCAGGCGCTCTGTTTCCTGCCCTGGGCAGTGCCAAGTTTCCTGTCCGGCCTCAACTGGGCCTGGCTGTTCAATCCCGTCGTCGGCCCGCTGCCGCACTGGATGGTTTCGCTCGGCCTGATGAGCCAGCCGGAGAACATCCTCTCCGACCCGACCCTCGCCATGTGGGGGCCGATCATCGCCAATGTGTGGTGGGGCATCCCCTTCTTCGCCATCACCCTGCTGGCGGCCCTGCAATCGATCCCGCGTGATCTCTATGAGGCAGCCGCCATTGATGGCGCCGGCGGCGTGCAGCGCTTCTTCTCCATCACGCTGCCTTTCCTCGCGCCCACCATCGCCATCACCGTGCTGCTGCGCACGGTCTGGATCTCCAACTTCGCCGATCTCATCGTGGTGATGACCAGCGGCGGGCCGGCCAACCGCACCCAGATCGTCGCCAGCTACATCTTCACCCAGGCCTTCAAGAAGCTCGATTTCGGCTATGCCAGCGCGGTGGCGCTGGTGCTGCTCGTGCTGCTGCTCGCCTATTCCATGCTCATCGTGCTGCTGCGGCAGAGCCTGCTGAAGAAAGGCTGATCCCATGCGCCGCAAACGCCTGCTGCCCACCGCCCTCCATCGCCTTGCGATCCTCGCCTACATCGCCTTCGCGCTGTTTCCGCTCTACTGGCTGCTCAAGGTTTCGGTCACACCAAACGACCTGCTTTATAGCGAGGGGGTGCGCCTGTGGCCGTCGCACATGACGCTCGACCATTTCGCCTTCGTGCTGAAGCACAGCGATTTCCCGCGTTTCTTCCAGAACAGCCTGATCGTCTCCGGCTCTACCGCGGCCATCGTCACGGCGCTGGCTTCCACCTCCGGTTACGCGCTCTCGCGTTTTGAATTCCGCGCCAAGTACCTGATCGTAGCGCTCATGCTGCTGACGCAGATGTTCCCGCTGGTCATGCTGGTGGCGCCGATCTTCAAGATGCTGACGCCGCTGAAGCTCACCAACAGCCTTGCCGGCCTCACGCTGGTCTATGTTGCCTTCAACGTGCCCTTCGCCACCTTCCTCATGCAGTCCTTCTTCGACGGCATTCCGAAGGATCTGGAAGAAGCGGCGATGATCGATGGCGCCACCCGCTTCAAGGCCTTTCGCCAGATCATCCTGCCGCTCACCCTGCCCGGCATCGCCGCCACGCTCGGCTTCGTCTTCACCGCCGCGTGGAGCGAGCTTCTGTTCTCGCTGATGCTGATCTCCGGCAACCAATCCGCCACCTTCCCGGTCGGGCTGCTCTCCTTCGTCTCCAAATTCTCCGTCGATTTCGGGCAGATGATGGCCGCGGGCGTGCTCGCGCTTATCCCGGCCTGCCTGTTCTTCCTCTTGATCCAGCGCTATCTCGTGCAGGGCCTCACGGCCGGCGCGGTGAAGGGCTGAGGAGCGTTTCCATGGCCTCCATCGGCATCTCCGGTGTCCGCAAGTCCTACGCCCAGTTTCCCGTTTTGCACGGCGTCGATCTCGAGATCGCCGACGGCGAGTTCGTGGTGCTGGTCGGCCCGTCGGGCTGCGGCAAGTCCACGCTTTTACGCATGATCGCGGGGCTTGAGGATATTACCGAAGGCGACATCAGCATCGCCGGCACGAGGGTCAATGATCTCGACCCCAAGGACCGCGACATCGCCATGGTGTTCCAGTCCTACGCGCTTTATCCGCACATGAATGTCGCCGGCAATATGAGCTACAGCCTGCGCCTGCGCCGCACGGCAAAGGACAAGATCGCCGGCATCGTCACCGCCGCCGCCCGCAAGCTGGGGCTCGACCCGCTGATGGAGCGGCGCCCGCGTGCCCTGTCCGGCGGCCAGCGCCAGCGGGTTGCCATGGGCCGCGCCATCGTGCGCCAGCCAAAAGCCTTCCTGTTCGATGAGCCGCTTTCCAACCTTGACGCCCGCCTGCGCGAGCAGATGCGCGGTGAGATCAAGAAGCTGCATCAGGACCTTGGCGCAACCTCGATCTATGTGACCCATGACCAGATCGAGGCGATGACCCTTGCCGACCGTATCGTGGCGATGAATGCCGGCCTCATCCAGCAGGTCGGCACCCCGCTGGAGCTTTATGACCGGCCGGCCAATCTTTTCGTCGCCGGCTTCATCGGCTCCCCGGGCATGAATGTGCTGACCGGCCGTTATGAGGGGCAAACGGCGGACATTGCGCGGCTGGTGCTGGATCACGGACCTGCCATCCCGCTCGGCCGCGCCTATCCGTTGACCGACGGCACGCCGGTCAGCCTCGGCATCCGGCCCGAACATCTGGAGCTGTCTCCGGCGGGCGGCGCCGGGCTTGCCGCCCGCATAGAACTGGTGGAGCCGACCGGCTTCGGCACCATCCTGCATCTGGTCACCCCCGGCACCAGCAGCATCGCCCTCAAGGGCTTTACCCTCGACCGTGCCGCCGCCGGGGCCTCGCGGGAGGTGAGCCTCGGTTTCCCGCCGGAGCGGCTGCATCTCTTCGTGGAAGAAAAGCGGGTGGAGCCCGCTTCCTGACGCACCACGCTCGACGTTCTCCTCCCCAGCCAGTAACCTCTGGGCAGGCTTCGCGCCTGCCCTTTTTCTTTTCCGCAAGAGGCGCTTACCGCGCATGAGCAGCAAACGCCCCCCCGCTTCCACCGCCTGGCAGCCCCTTTTCGAGCGGGTGCGCACAGAGGCGCTGGCGGGCCGCGTGGCAGAGGCGTGGGCGCTGGCAAAACCGGCCCTTGCCAGCTTCCCGGGCGATGGTCCCCTGCCACTCATCCTCGGCTCCCTCGCCCAGCAGGCGGGGGACAGTGCGGGCGCCCTGCCGCTCCTGGAAAAAGGCGTGACGCTGATGCCGGCAGAAGCACAGGGCTGGTCCAGCCTTGGCGCCGCAAGGCTGGCTACCGGGGACGAGGCCGGGGCACTGGCCGCGCTGGAAAAAGCCGTTGCCCTTGCCCCGCAAGATCCGGTGGTGACCGGCAATCTGGCCCTCGGCCAGCGCCGCACCGGCCAGCTGGAGGCAGCGCTCGCCACCTATTCCCGCGCCCTTGCCGGCATTGATCTCACCAAACGTCCGGACGCCATCAACCTTGCCGTCGAATATGCCAACCTGCTGCGCTCCATGGCCCGGCTGGATGACGCAATGGCGCTGATGCAGCAATTGGCAGCAGCCCAGCCCGGCTCCGCCGCTGCCCTGCGCGGCCTTGGCCGGGTGGCCGGAGAACTTGGCCAGCTTGATCTTGCCCGTCAGGCCGCGACCCGCGCGCTGGAGATCGAACCTTCTGCCGAAGCCTGGCATGAGCTGGGACGCTATCTGAAACTCAGCCACCTTTTTGCCGAGGCGGAAGAGGCGCTGAAAACCGCAACCCGCCTGAAGCCCGGCCTCGTTGCGGCCTGGAATGAACTGGGCGATGTTGCCCGTCTCTCCCTGCGCCTTGCCGAGGCGGAGGCCGCCTATGCCGAGGTGGCACGGCTGGAGCCGCAGCGCTTCGAGGCACGCTCCAACCTCGTGCTGCTGCAGAACTACCGGAGCGACCTCTCGCCCGAAGCGCTCTTTGCCGCCCATCTCGAAATCGGGCGCGATCTCGATGCCGCCGGCTCAGCCTTTGCTGCCGCGCGGCATTACCCACCCCGTTCCACCCCGCCGCGCATCGGCATTGTTTCGCCGGACTTTCGTCGGCATTCGGTTGCCTTCTTCCTCGCCCCGCTGCTGGCGGGCCGCGACAAGGGCGCGGCCACCTTCGTGTGCTTCTCCAAAGTCGGCCGGCCGGATGCCATCACCGACAAGCTGCGCACGCTCGCCGATGAGTGGGTGGATGTGACCGGCGTGCCCGACGCGGCGCTGGCCGAGATCATCGCCAGCCGCAGTATCGATATCCTCATCGATGCCGATGGCCATATGGCGGGCGGCAGCCTTGCCGCCTTCGCCCGCCGCCCCGCCCCGGTACAGATCACCTGGCTCGGTTATCCCGGCACCACCGGCATGAAGAGCATGGATGGCCGCATCACCGACGAGATTGCCGACCCGCCCGGCGCCGAGGCGTTCCACACCGAAAAGCTGATCCGCCTGCCCTCGGGCTTTCTCTGTTACGCCCCGGCCGCCGTTGCCCCGCCGGTGGCGCCGCTACCCGCCGGCACGGACGGGCCGATCACCTTCGGCAGCTTCAACACCATCCCCAAACTCTCGCCGGTCACGCTCGCGCTGTGGTCGCAGGTGCTGGCCGCCGTACCCGGCTCGCGCCTTCTCATCAAGACGCTGCAAACCCGCAGCCCGGAGGTGCGCCGGCAATTGCTTTCCGCCATGGCCGGTGTGGGCATCGATGCCGGGCGGCTCATCATCCTCGACCATGTCGATGACGATGCCGGCCATCTTGCTGCCTATGGCCAGGTCGATATCGCGCTGGACCCGGTGCCCTATAACGGCACCACCACCACCTGCGAGGCATTGTGGATGGGCGTGCCGGTCATCACCCTCAGCGGAGATCGGCATGCCGCACGTGTCGGGGCCTCCATTTTGAGTCGCCTCGGGCTGGAAGAACTCGTGGCCGCTTCGCCGCAAGACTACATAACCGTCGCCCGGGCTCTGGCGGCCGATCGCGTCCGCCTTGCCGACCTGCGGGCAGGCCTTCGCTCGCGCATGGCACGCTCTCCGCTTTGCGACGCCAGGGGCTTTTCCCGTAACTTTATAGAATCAGTTACAAATTTTACTCCGCGCCCATAACGGCAACAGCACCATTACGTCCAAGTGATTAAACTGATCATCCAATCAATATAAATCATTACAGAAGTTAATTTGAATAAAATTACGGGGATTTAATAATCATTATTCGTTAATCGACTACTGCCTTCTGGTCGCTATACCAATGCGCAATTCGCGCCCTTGCTGTCGTCGGTTCTAATCACGCCAATGAAGCGTGCCTTGAACGGGACGCAAGACGGGGGTGAGCATTCCGTGTCCAGTCTCAACGCAATCACGCCGCAGGCGGCGCCAGGCAGCACCATCGAGCATGCGCTGCAAAAAAGCGAAGCGCGCTTTCGTCAAGTTGTGGAATCCGCCCCCAATGCCATGGTCATGATCGGGCCGGGCGGCCTGATTGAAATGGTCAACGCCCAGACCGAGCGTCTTTTCGGTTACGACCGCGGCGAATTGCTGCACCAGCCGATCGAGATGCTGGTGCCGGAGCGTTTCCGCAGGGGCCACCCGGCCATGCGCGACCAGTTCTTCCACAACCCTCATTCCCGGCCGATGGGCGCCGGACGCGACCTTTACGCCCTGCGCAAGGATGGCAGCGAATTCCCGGTCGAGATCGGCCTCAACCCCATCGAAACCGATGAAGGCACCAAGGTACTCTCCTCCATCCTCGACCTCTCCGCCCGCAAGCGCATGGAAGAGCGCTTCCGCCAGGTGGTGGAATCCGCTCCCAATGCCATGGTGATGGTGAATGGCAACGGACGCATCGAAATGGTGAACGCCCAGGCCGAACGGGTTTTCGGTTATGCGCGTGACGAGATGCTTGGCCAGCCGATCGAGATGCTCGTTCCTGAAAGGGCCCGGGCGACCCATCCCGACAAGCGCGCCGGTTTTTTTGCCCACCCTACCTCCCGCCCCATGGGCGCGGGCCGCGACCTTTTTGGCCGCCGCAAGGATGGCAGCGAATTCGCTGTCGAAATCGGCCTCAATCCCATCGAGACCGATGAAGGCAAGATGGTGCTTTCCGCCATCGTCGACATCTCGGACCGCAAGCAGAAGGAAGAGCGCATCAACGCCGCGCTCAAGGAAAAAGACCTGCTGCTGGGCGAAATCCATCACCGGGTCAAAAACAACCTGCAGATCATTTACAGCCTGCTTGATCTGCAAGCCGCCCGCATCAGCGATCGCTCGGTGATCGAGGGCCTGCGCGAAAGCCAGAACCGCATCCGCTCGATGGCTCTCATCCATCAGGCGCTCTATCAGTCCAAGGATTTCGCCCGGGTCGATTTCAGCACCTTCATCCACACCCTGGCGCCGACGCTGATCACCTCTTACGACCTTGATCCGAGCCGCCTGAATCTCGTGATTGAGGCCGATCAAGTGCTGCTGCCCATCAATGACGCCATCCCCTGCGGCCTCATCCTCAATGAACTTGTAACCAACACTCTCAAGCACGCCTTCCCGGCCGAGCATCAGGCCAGCGGCGCCAGCGAGATCCGCATCGGGCTCAAGACCGAGCTGGCCGAAAGCCAGGTTTGCCTGAGCGTCAGCGACAATGGCGTCGGCCTGCCGGACAACCTCGACCTCCAGACCTCCGACACCCTTGGCCTGCAGCTCGTACAATTGCTGGCCGCCCAGCTCAAAGGGCGCCTGTCCATCAACCGGCGTAACCCGACCGCCTTCACTCTCCAGTTTCCGGCCCGTAGCGGGCAGGCGGAGCCTTTCAAGCCATGAGCAACCGCATCCTCATCGTCGAAGACGAGGGCATTGTCGCCCTTCACCTCAAGCGGCAGCTTGAAAAGCTGGGTTATACGGTTGCAGACATTGCCGCCTCCGGCTCCGCTGCTCTTGAAAAGATCGGCAAGACCGACCCTGAACTCGTGCTGATGGATATTCATATCGACGGCCCGATGGACGGCATTGAAACCGCCTCCCGCATTTCCGACCGGCCGGTAATCTACCTGACCGCCTTCTCGGAGGAGGCGACCCTCAACCGGGCGCGGGAAACCAGTCCCTTCGGTTATCTGCTGAAGCCGTTTTCCGAGCGCGAGCTTCACGCCACCATCCAGATGGCGCTGGAGCGCCACCGGGTTGACCTCGCCCTGCGCGCCAGCCAGGAGCGACTTAACCTCGCCATGAACGCTGCCGGCATGGGGCTGTGGGAGGTGGATATCGCCACCCGGGCCCTGATGCTGAGCCACGAGGCCGGGCAGGTCTTTGGACCGGAATACAAGGCCCAGCCGCGCTCCCTCGACGAACTGTCATCGGTGCTGGACCCGCGCGACTGGCCGGCTGTTGAAGCCGCCTTCACCCGCCTTGCCGCTGAAGGCGGGCAGATGGAGCTGGAATTTCGCACCGCGGCTGCCTATGGCGGGCGCTGGCTGAAGGCGCAGGGCCGCACCTTTGAACCGGCAAGCGGCATGGGCGACAGAAAACGTATCGTCGGCGTGGTGCGCGATATCACCGAGCGGCGCTGCACCGAGCACAAACTGCGTCAGGCGGCCACCGTGTTCGGCGTCATGCAGGACGGCATCGCCATTCTCGATCTCGATTTCACCGTCACGACCGTCAATGAGAATTGCAGCGTCATCACCGGCTACCGCGCGGCCGATCTGACCGAACGCCCTTTCTTCAAGCTGCCCACCAGCCGCAACCTGCCGGAATACGAGGTTCGCGCCGCCCTGAAGCAGGACGGTCACTGGCGCGCCGAAGTGGAAACCCGCCGCAAGAACGGTGAGCCGATGCGCACCATCGTGCACATTGCCGCGGTTACCGACAGCGCCGGAGCGCTTACGCATTATGTTGCCGTCCTGTCGGACATGACCTCGGTGCGCCGGGTCGAGGCGGAACTTGCGCATCTGGCCCATTATGACTCCCTGACCGGCCTGCCCAACCGCCTGCTGGCAATGGACCGGCTGGAACAATCGCTGCGCCGCGCCCGGCGTGAGAAAGCGCGTATGGGCGTGCTGTTTGTCGACCTCGACCGTTTCAAGGCCATCAACGACACGCTCGGGCACGCCGCCGGCGACGAGCTGCTGGCCCTTGCCGCCCACCGGATGAAGGGGGCGGTGCGCAAGAGCGATACCGTCGCCCGCCTCGGCGGCGATGAATTCATGATCATCCTGGATGAAATCCACGAACCCGTGGATGCTGCCCAGGTCGCCCAAAAGCTGCTGGAGGCGCTCTCCCCCGCCTTCATGCTCAGCGGACACGAGGCTTTCATCAGCGCCAGCATCGGCATCAGCCTCTACCCCGGCAATGGCGGCGACGCCGAAACGCTGATCAGCGCCGCGGACACGGCGATGTATTCGGCCAAACAGGCTGGCCGCAACCGCTATGCCTTCTTTACCGGGGAGATGACGGCCAGCACCCTTGTCAGCATCCGCCAGGAACATGAGCTGCGCCAGGCCCTGCGGGAGGGTGAATTCCGCCTGCACTACCAGCCCCAGCTCTGCATGAAAACGGGCACCGTAAACGGGCTGGAGGCGCTCTTGCGCTGGCAACATCCCGAGCGCGGACTGCTGGGGGCCGGTGACATCATTCCCGCCGCCGAACGGCTTGGCCTGATTGCCGATATCGGCGACTGGGTGATCGGCGAAGCCTGCCGGCAGATCGCCTTGTGGAAAGCGGAAGGGCTTGGAGATATCCGGGTCGCGGTCAATGTCTCGGCGGCGCAGCTGCGCGACGGCCGGGTCGTGGACTGCGTAAGGGCTGCCCTGACGGCAACCGGCATTCGCGCCAGCCTGCTGGAAGTAGAGGTGACCGAAAGCCTGCTTCAGGATGAAGAGACCTGCTCCTCCACCCTCACCGCCCTCGCCGCCCTTGGCACCACCATCGCGCTTGACGATTTCGGCACCGGTTATTCCTGCCTAAAATCGCTGCTGGATCTGCCGATCCATCGCGTCAAGATCGATCGCAGCTTCACCAGCGGGCTACCGTCCAATCCCAAGGTGTGCGCCGTCGTCGGCACCATCATCACCATGTCGCACCAGCTCGGCATGTATGTTCTGGCCGAAGGTGTAGAAACCCAAGAGCAGGAGACTTTCCTGCGCGCCAATGGCTGCGAGGAATCGCAGGGGTTCCTTTATGCGCGGCCTATGCCGCCGCCGGAGGCTGCGGCTTATGTCACCGCCGCCAGCAAAAGCCGCAAGTCGGCCCGCCGCCGCACCCTCACTCCATCCGCCGCCGGAAAAGCCAGGCCGCGGCAGAAAGTGTGACGAGGGCAATGAGCGCCAGCGGCGCTGTCTGTAGCACAATCTCCGAGAGCGGCAGGTCGCGCAGAAACACGCCCTTTGCCACCACGAGGAAATAGCGCAGCGGGTTGAGATAGGTGAGCGGCTGCAGCCAGCCCGGCATATTGTCGATAGGCGTGGCGAAGCCGGAAAGTGTGGTGGCCGGCACCAGCAGCAGGAAAGCGCCGAGGATCGCCTGCTGCTGCGTCTTGCACAGCGACGAGATGAAAAGACCGAGCCCGACGACAGAGGCGAGAAAAAACAGCCCGCTGCCATAAAGCGGCAGCAGCGCGCCGCGCAGCGGCACCTTGAAGAAGAACACGGCCGCAACGACAAAAAATGTCATCTGCGCAAGGCCGAGCAGCAAAGGCGGGATCAGCTTGCCGAGCAGGATTTCGCGGGCGCTGAGTGGCGAGACCATCAGCTGGTCGAAGGTGCCCAGCTCCCGCTCGCGCGCCACGGCCAGCGAGGTGAGGATGAGCGCGATCAGCATGCCGATCTCGGCAATGAGGCTCGGCACGATGAACCACTGATAGTCGAGATTGGGGTTGAACCAGTTGCGCTCGACAAGCGCCGGGGTCAGGGCCGCCGCCTGTTCTCCGGCTGGCGTCTCCCCGCCCAGCGTGCTCACCACCTGGCTGACATAATTGCCGACGATCTGCGAGGCGTTGGAGCGCCGCCCGTCGAGGATGAGCTGCACCGATGCCGGCCGCCCGGCCGATATCTCGCGGGAAAAACCGGCATCGATGCCGATGGCGGCAATCACCTGCTGCTCGTCGATGGCGCGGTGCAGCGCTTCCGGATCGCGGGTAAAGCGGATGGAGCGGAAAGTCGGCGCCCCTTCCAGCCGCCGCACCAGCTCGCCCGACCAATAGCCGCCGTCGCGGTTCAGCACCATGAGGTCGACATTCTTGACCTCCAGCGTCGCGGCATAGGTGAAGATGAGCAGCTGCATCAGCGGCGGCATGATGAGCACGAAGCGCGAGCGCGGATCGCGCAGCACCGCCAGCAGTTCCTTGATGATCAGGGCCTTGAGCCGCAACCACATGGCAAGGGCGCTCCTATTGCAGCCGCTTGCGCGAGTTTCGCGCCGCGAGGAGGAAGAACACCGCACCGATGACAAGCATTGCCGCCATGTTGGTGAGAAAGAGCGGCCACACATCGCCGGAGAGAAACACGCTCTGCAGCCCGGGGATCAGGTAACGCGCCGGCACGATATGGGTCAAAAGCCGGATCGGCCACGGCATGGAGCCGATCTCGAAGATAAAACCGGAGAGCAGGAAGGCCGGCAGGAAGGCGCTGACCAGCGCCACCTGCGAGGCGAGAAACTGGTTCTTGGTCGCCGCCGAAATCAGCAGCCCCTGCCCCAGCGCCGGGATGAGGAAGGTGGCGGAGAGGATATAGAGCGCAATCAGCGAGCCCCTGAGCGGCACCCCGAACTGGAAGACAGCCAGCACGACGCAGAGCGTCATGGAGAGAAGCGCCAGCACGAAATAGGGCACCACCTTGCCGATCAGCAGTTCCCCCGCCGTTACCGGCGTCGCCATGATCGCCTCCATCGTGCCGCGCTCCCACTCCCGCGCGATAACAAGGGAGGTCAGCAGCGTGCCCACCAGCGTCATGACGATGGCAACCGATCCCGGCACCAGGAAATTGCGGCTCTCCAGCTCGGCATTGAACCAGTAGCGCGGCGCCACCGAAATGGCAGGCTCGGCCGCCGCCCCGGCGGCAACGGCCCGCTGCTGCGCCCAGCCGGCCAGCACGCCGCGCACATAACCATCCACCAGGCTTGCGGTGTTGGGTTCCCCGCCATCCAGCAGCAGTTGCACCTGCGGCTGGCGCCCGGCGCTGACATCCTCGGTAAAGGCCGCCGGGATCACCACGATGCCGCGCACCCGGCCCTCTACCAGCGCCGTCTCGAAGGTCCGCCGGTCGCTCGCCCGCTGCACGGAGAAATAACGCGAACCGTCAAAACTCGCCGCCAGCTCCTCCGTCACCGCGCTCGGGCTTTCAATTACGAGGCCGATGCGGGTCTGCCGCGCATCGAGCGAGACGCCATAACCGAAGATGAACAGCAGGATTAGCGGCAGCACCAGCGCGATGAGGATGCTGCTGGGGTCGCGCATGATCTGCTTGCTCTCCTTGCCGATGAGCGCGCCGATGCGCTTGAGGCGTGCTGCCGGCCGCATCGCCGCCTCAAGGCCGCTGCGGTCCACCTTCCCGCTCATGCTGCCTTCTCCCCGTTTCCGGCTTCGCTGCGCTCGACAAGGGCGATGAAGGCATCCTCCATCGTTGGCTGTTCAAGCCCGGGCCCGGCAACACTCGCCTTCAGCTCATCCGGGGAGCCGAGGGCGACGGAGCGGCCGCGATAAATCAGTGAGATGCGGTCGCAATATTCCGCCTCGTCCATGAAATGGGTGGTGACGAGCACCGTCACCCCGCGCTCGACCAGCCCGTTGATATGCGTCCAGAACTCCCGCCGCGTGATCGGATCAACGCCCGATGTCGGCTCGTCGAGAAAGAGCGCTTCCGGCTCATGCATCACCGCTGCCGCCAGCGCGAGGCGCTGTTTGATGCCCAGCGGCAGCTCCTTTGCCGACATGTCCTGCCAGCCGGAAAAGTCGAATATCTCGCTCATCAGGCCGATGCGCTCGCGCCGGTGTTTGCCGGAAAGCCCGTAGATGCCGGCAAAGAACTCAAGGTTCTGCTTGAGGCTGAGATCGCCATAGAGCGAGAATTTCTGCGCCATGTAACCAAGGCGCCCGCGCGCGGAAGCGGCATCGCGCCGAAGGTCGAAGCCCGCCACCCGGCCCCGCCCTTCCGTAGGTTTCAGGAGCCCGCACAGCATCTTGAAGGTGGTGGATTTGCCAGCCCCGTTGGGGCCGAGAAGCCCGAAAATCTGCCCGCGCGGAATGGTAAAGCTGATGTCCTCCGCTGCGGTAAAATCACCAAAGCGCTTGGTAAGGCCCGCCGCCTCGATCACCGTTTCATCGCCGTCTATCGGGCGTTTGCGGGTCGCCTCGGCCAGCGCCGACCGGCCACCCGGCCCGCCGCCGAGAAGATCGACAAACGCATCTTCAAACCGCGGCGCCACCGGCTTCAGGGACAGGTTCTCCTCCCCCGCCAGCCAGTCCGGTTTTTCTGTCCCTTCTTCTTTCAGCACCAGGCGGATGGCATCGCCCTGGATCACCCCGTCCACCACATCGACTTCGCCCAGCACCCGCTCCAGCAGCGGGCGGCGGCGCCCGGTCATGCCGGTCAGGTGAAAGACCCGGCCTTCCACCCGGGCGGTCAGCCCCTGCGGCGCGCCGGCATAAAGCAGCTTGCCATGGTTTAGCAGCAGCACCCGGTCGCAGGCTTCCGCCTCGTCGAGATAGGCGGTGGACCAGACGACGCCGATGCCCTCTCCCGTCAGCGCCTTCACCATCTTCCACAACTCGCGCCGCGAGATCGGATCGACGCCCACGCCTGGCTCATCCAGCAGCAACAGGCGCGGCTTTTTCAACAGGGCGCAGGCAAGCCCCAGCTTCTGCTTCATGCCGCCGGAAAGTTTGCCGGCAAGCCGACCGGTGAAGCGCTTGAGGTCGGTGAAGTGCAACAGCTCGTCAAACACCGCCTGCCGCTCTGCCGCCGGCAGCGCGCGCAGATCGGCATAAAGCGTCAGGTTCTCGGCAACCGTCAGGTCTTCATAAAGCCCGAAGCGCTGCGGCATGTAGCCGATGGCGGTCTGGATCAGCCTTGCATCCTCAGCCGTATCGGCGCCCAGAACACTGAGCCTCCCCTCTTCCGGCAGCATCAGCCCGGTCATCAACCGCAACAACGTGGTCTTGCCGGCACCGTCCGGCCCGACGAGCCCGGTGATTTCACCGGCGCGGATCTCCCCGCTCACGCCATCGAGTGCCGGCGCCCCCTCACCGAAGCGCTTGGTCACCTGCTCCAGCCTGACGGCAATGTCTCCTTCGGCAGCAGGCCCGGTTCCGGCATCCGCCATGGTCAGTTGTCCGCCGCAAGGCGCACCGTCACCGGCATGCCCTGACGCAAGGCCGGGCCGGCATCCTCCACCACGATGCGCAGCCGGTAGACAAGGTCGCTGCGCAGCTCCGGCGTTTCCACCGCCTTGGGGGTGAACTCGGCAACCGGCGAGATGAAACCGACAGTGCCGTGATAAAACCGCCCCTTCTCACTGTCGCTCGCCACCGTCACCTTCATGCCCGGCTGCAGGCGCCCGAGATCGGGCTCGCCCACATAGGCCCGCACCCACACCGGCTTCGTCAGCGACAGCACATAGACGCTGGAACCTGCTGCCAGAATGGCGCCCGGCTCCGCCACGCGGGAGAGGATGATGCCATCCGCCGGCGCCTTCAGCTCCGTATCGGTGAGCGCGGTGTGCGCACTTTGCAGCTGCGCATCGGCCTCGCCCAGATTGGCGGCCGCAACGGCAATGTCCTCGGCCCGGTTGCCTTCCTCCAGCAGCGAGAGCGACTGTTCGGCCGCCGCCACTTCCGCCTCCGCCTGATCGCGCTCGGCCCGGGCGGCATCGAGCGCGGAACGGGAGGCGGCTGCCGTCGGTTGCAGCTTGCTGATGCGATCGTAGGAGAGCCGGGCATTACGCAGCGCCGCCTGTTTGGCAGCAAGATCGGCCTTCGCCTCGCCGATTTCCTGCGCACGCGGCCCGGCCTTGAGCTTGGCATAGGTGGCGGAGCTGGCAGCGACCGTCGCTTCTGCCGCAGCCACCTGATCGCGGTAGGGCTTGTCATCCAGCACCGCCAGCAGGTCACCGGCCTTGACGCTGTCGCCTTCCTCAAGCTTCAGCGACGCCAGCCGGCCGCTCACACGAAAGCCCAGCTGCACCTGCCGGATGTCGACATTGCCGTAGAGCGTGAGCGCACGGCTGTCGCCCTTCACCCAGCCCAGCTGTTGCGGCACACCTTCCTGCCAGGCAAGCCCTGCCCCGCCGGCAAGCACCAGCACCAGAAGGCCTGCAACGATCACCCGTTTTTTCATCACTCGTCCTTGCTCCGGCCTGTCGCCGGTTCCCGCTCGCGTCCCAGTGCCATCACCTGATCGCGCACCATGGCGCGCACGATCTCCATCTGGTCCGGGCCGTAATCGCTCCAGCCAAGCTCGGTCATCACCGTCGCCTGGGCTATGCGCAGGATCAAAACGCTGCCAACCAGCGACATCGCGCGCAGTTTTACCGCCTCGCTATCCGCCGGTGCGTCCAGCAAGACCCCGACGAGCACCCGCGCGATGCCCAGCATCGGCTGCATCACCCGCGTATAGATGCGGTGGAAGGCCTCCGTCGGCTCCATCTGCTCGCGGATCATGAAGCGCGCCCAGGCCGCGGAGTCCGGATTGGTGAAGAGCTCGGCCGCGCCCAGCAGCATCGGCAGCAGCAAGGCGCGGGCCTCCTCCGCCTCAAGCGGGGCGCCACCCGCCTTCAGTGCCTCAACCCGCTCCCGCGCCGGCTGCGCGCCCGCGCCCACCCGGCCGGCAATCGTCTCGCCGATATGGTCGGCAACGGCGAGGTAAAGCCCCTCCTTGCCGCCGAAATAATAGGGGATGGCCTGCAGGTTGACCCCTGCCGCCGAGGCCAGCATGCGCGTGCTTGCACCGTCAAAGCCGTAGCGGCCAAACACATCGATGCCGCCGGCCAGCAGTTTCTGTCGCGTGGCATCGCCCCGCCGCTCGGCATTGGCCGCCGCCGGAGAAATATCGGAAATTTCGCTCATGGCTTCATTTCATTCAAACGAATGATTTAGTCAAGAGATGTGAAAACCCCCGGCGATCACCCTCGCCCGGCGAACCTTGCACGAGGGGTCAGCGTGGCTTCAGAACTTCACGGCAAGTATCTATAAAAACACGCAGTTTCGGCGCCATGGCCGCCCGGCGCGGGTAATAGAGAAACAGCCCCGGCTCCTCGATGGCGCTGTGCGGCAGCACCTGGGCCAAGGTGCCCGCCGCGATATCGGCCGCCACCAGTGGCTCGAAGATATAGGCGAGTCCGATCCCGGCGAGCGCAAGGTCGCGGGCATAGAGCGGATCGGTCACATGGGCGGTGCCGGCCGTCTCCACCGCCACGGCCTTGCCCTCGTCCTGAAGGTCCCAGCGATAGAGCCCGCGCGAGCGCAGCAGGCGAAAGCCGATGCAGTTATGCCGGGCAAGGTCAGCAATGCTTTCCGGCTTTCCGGCTTCGGCCAGATAAGCCGGCGAGGCGACGATCACGGCCCTGAAGGGCGGCGTCAGCCGTACTGCAACCATATCCTCGGCAATCATTTCGACAAGGCGGATGCCGGCATCGAAGCCCTCCCCCACAATGTCGGTCAGCGCATCGTCGCTGAAGACTTCTACCGTCACTTCGGGAAAGCGCCGCCGCATGACGGCCAGCACCGGCGTAATCACCATTGGCAGCGCCACACGCGGCACGTTGAGGCGCAACAGCCCGCTCGCCCCGCCGGCTGCCGAGCGCAGCACCTCCAGCTGCTCGCCGATCTCCTGCAAGGCCGGCCCTGCGGTCGCCACCAGCGCCTGCCCCGCCTCCGTCAGTGCCACGCTGCGGGTGGTGCGGGCAAAAAGCGGCTGGCCGATCCGCTCCTCGACCAACCGAACGGCATGGCTGACGGCGGACGCCCCCATGCCAAGCTCGGCAGCAGCGGCGGCAAAACTGCGCCGGCGGGCAACCGCCAGAACAACGGGTAGATGGGGGAGCAGGTCACGATCCATTACTGAAATCCATCGCATGGTTCATGCCGATTATAGCGGATTATCACCGGCAGCGGTCCGCCCCATTCTCCTTGCCAGCAGCACCGGCCCGCCGGTGCCCGGCACTGAACCTTATGGGAGACTCCCGTCATGACCATGCCCTACCATACCCTTGGCAACAGCGGCCTCCGGGTCAGCCCGCTGGCGCTCGGCACCATGACCTTCGGCACGGAATGGGGCTGGGGCGCGGACAAGAAAACGGCCGGCGAACTGGTCGATCTTTATGTCGCGGCCGGCGGCAATTTCTTCGACACCGCCGATCTTTATACCGGCGGTACCAGCGAAAGCTGGCTGGGTGAGCTGATCGCCGAGCGCGGCCTGCGCGATCAGGCCGTCATCGCCACCAAATTCACCTACAACGCCGCGCCGGGTAATCCCAATGCCGGCGGCAATGGCCGCAAGAACATCCTGCGCGCTGTCGAAGGCTCGCTGAAGCGCCTCGGCACCGACTATATCGACCTCTACATCCTCCACACCTGGGACCGGGTAACGCCGCCAGAGGAGGTGATGCGCACGCTCGACGATCTGATAAGCGCCGGCAAGGTGCGTCACACCGGCCTCAGCAATGTGCCGGCCTGGTATGCCTCCCGCGCCCAGAGCATCGCCGAGGCACGCGGGTACGAGCCGCTCGCCGCCTTGCAGCTCGAATATTCACTGGCCGAGCGCAACATCGAGCATGAGTTCGTCTCGCTCGGCACCGCCCACGGCATGGGCCTTATGGTGTGGAGCCCGCTGGCAAGCGGCCTGCTCAGCGGCAAGTACCGGCCAGGTGCAGCCGGCGCCGGGCGTCTGGAGACCATGCGCAATTCCGACAACCCTGCCTTCAAGCGTTTCACCGAGCGCAACTGGCGCATCGTTGCCGAACTGGAACAGGTGGCGAATGAGGTGGGCCGGTCGATGGCTCAGGTCGCCCTCAACTGGATCGCGGGCCGCCCCGGCGTTGCCAGCACCATCATCGGCGCCACCCGTCCGGAGCAGTTGAAGGACAATCTCGCCGCGCTCGATTTCACCCTGCCGGCAGAGCTGCGGGCGCGGCTCGATGCGGTGAGCGCGCCGGCGGTTCCCTTCCCCTACAGCTTCTTTGGCTCCGAGCTGCAGCCGATGATCCATGGTGGTGTCGCCGTCAGCGACAAGCCGGCGGGATATTACCCGAAGGTCAGCATCCCGGCTGGCGCGGGCGCCGGTGTGGATGCTTCATAAGAAGCCGGAGTGGGCGGCGGGCGCCGGGGCAACAACAGGAACCAGCCTTCAGGCGACCGGCCCCGTCACCGTTCCCTGATGAAAAAGCATCTGCCACCGCCCGGCGGCCCGCGTCCATATCGAGCTGCGCAGCACATGGCGCTGCGAGCCGTCGGGCCGCTTCCGGTGGCTACGATAGGTCAGCAGCACCGCATCGTTGGAAATGGTAGTCAGCGCATAATTTTCTATACTCAGCGGCTCTTCTGCCTCGCTCCCTTCATGAAGCAGAAGCTCGATAATCTGCGCCCGGTCATAAACGGCCCCCGAGGCGCCGAACTCGACAAAACCCTCGGCAAGTAATGCCTCAAGGACCTCACGCGAGCACCTGACTTCAGGCTTGTGAAGTGCTTCCTCAAGCGCCCGGATTTCGGCGATATCGGGACCGGCAGATCGCATGGCACCCTCGCGAAGCTCTAGCCGAGGAGTTTTACAAACAGCGCGGCCACGACGGAAAAAGCGCCCAGAAGCAGAACAATCCGCAGCGACGCCGCTTCCAGATTGTCGCCCAGCACCGTCACCAGAAGTTTGTCTTCATCCATGACATCAAGCCCCGTCGATCAGTGTGAATGGCGGGAGCCTATGCCCCCGCCCGCCACCGGACAAGGTCGCAGCCGGCCCTCAAAGCAGCGCCGCGAAGGCCACTGAAAGCACCAGCAGCGCCGCAAAGACGATATTCACCGCCCGGCCGACTTCGGGCCTCGTCACCGCGCGGGCCAGCAGGGATCCGGCCACCAGCCAGAGAATATTGACGAACACGATGATCGCCAGCAGCAGCCCGCCCTTGGCGAGTTGGTCGGCAAGCCCGCCTCCCGGCACCAGCAAATAGCGCGAAAACACCGCCGCCACGGCGACATAGGCCTTGGGATTGCTGAGCGACAAAGCCGCGCCGGCATACCAGGGCGGCACGGCAGCCGCCTCCGCCATTCGCGCAGCCAACGGCGGCGCGGTGGCGATCTTGAAGGCCAGAAAGAGAAGATAGGCACTCGCGGCAATCGTCACTACCGGCGCAACGCCGGGCCAGGACAGCAGCACCGCCCAGAAGCCGGAGCCAACCAGCGCCACCACGGCCACCATGCCGAGATTGAGGCCGGCCATGTAAGGCACCACCCGCCCCCGGCCGAAAGCCGCGCTCAGCGCGGCAAGGCTCAGCGTGTTCGGACCGGGGCTTCCGGTCAGGGCAAGAGAGGTGAGGATAAAGAGAAAAAGCGCATCCATGGGGCCCCCGTTCTCAAAAAGGGTTTGGCCCAGGCGGACGGCAAGAACAGCGCTGCGCTCCCCGATGGTTTCCCATCCCGACCCGCCAGTCACGCAGCACAAAGGAGAGCTTATCCGCTCCCTTCGGAACCGGCAAGGATGCGGCCGGGCCAGCCAGCGCCCGCGCGGCCAACCGGGAAGCGGCGCGGGCCGAAACATAACTTAACAGGACGCAACATCCCGCCCGGCCCGGATCGCTATCGTAGCGCCGGAATGCTCCACGGCCGCAAAGGCCATGGCAAGGGAAGGGTCGGTTGATGAAAGCCACAACGGCACGGCAAACAGCTTTTTGGCGGCAGCGCCTCGCCGGCATGGCGCTGTGCGGCGCGATATTCTGGGTGTCCGGCCTCTCCCCGGCCCGGGCGCAGGAGGAGATGGCTGTCAGCGTCGTTACCGCGCAAAAGGCGACCCTGCTTGAAAAAATACCCGTCATCGGCTCGCTCGCCGCCCGGGAAGAAATCGAAGTCCACCCCTATGTGGCAGGCCGCGAGATCCAGGAAGTGCTGGTGGAGGTCGGCCAGACAGTTGCACAGGGCGAGCCGCTGGTCCGGCTGGACATGGCCGACGCCCGGATGCAGCTCGACAAGAATACCGTCAGCCTGCTCAGGGCCAAGGCAGCCATCGCCGTTGAAGCCAGCAAGGTCGACGCCGCCGGGGCAACCGCGACGGAGGCCCGCAAACGGCTGGCGCGCAGCCAGGCGCTCAACCAGAAAGGCGCCCTCGCCACCCAGATGCTTGAGGAGCATCAAGGCGCGCAGACAAGGGCCATCGCCGAACTTGAGCTGGCCCGCCAGTCGCTGGCACTGGCGCAGGCGGACGAAAAGCTGATCCTCCAGGAGCGGCAGGAGATCGAACTGATCATCGAGCGCAGCACCGTGCGGGCGCCCGGTGCCGGCAGGGTACTGGTTCGCAACGCCCGTGTCGGCCTCACGACCTCGGCTTCAGGGGCGCCTCTCTTCGTGCTGGCGGCCGGCGGCGACATCGAATTTGTCGCCAGTGTCCCGGAAACCCTCTTCGTACGGATCCGCGAAGGGATGTCCGCCACTGTCGCGCCTCTGGGAGAAGAAACGGCGATTGGCGGCAGCGTACGGCTCAAGGATGCCCGGCTCGACCCCGCGACACGGAGCGGCACCGTGCATATCGCCCTGCCCGCAGGGTTTGACCTGGTGCCCGGCATGTTTGCCCGCAGCAACATTCAGGCAGACAGGCACACCGGCATCGTCCTGCCAGGAACCGCGGTCAATAGCGCCGGCGGCATCCACAGCGTCCAGATTGTCAGGGATGGCGTCGTCTCCATCCGCCGCATTTCGGTCGGCCTTCAACAGGACGGTATGACCGAAATTGCCGCCGGCCTTGCCGTGGGCGAGTTGGTGGTCCTCAAGGCCGGAAGTTTTCTCAAGGAAAATGCCCGGATTAAGCCGGTTCTGGCCGACGCCCTTCCCGAAGGCGAAGCGTCGCGCTCCATCTCGCTGAACACGGTGAAGGGTGCGTTTTGATGAGCTTCAACATCTCCGCCTGGGCCATCCGGCGCCCGCTGCCTTCTGTCCTGCTGTTTATCGTCCTGACGATAGCCGGTCTTTATGGTTTCTACCGCCTGCCCGTTTCCTATTTTCCGCCCATCATCACTCCAACGGTCAATATCACGGTGGAACAGACCGGGGCGCGGCCGGCGGAACTGGAAACAGAAGTCACCCGCCCGGTAGAGGACGCCATCTCCTCCCTGCCGGCCATAAAATCGCTGGAGTCCACCATCGACCAGGGGCGCTCCGTCACGAAGGTGGAATTGGAACTCGGCATGGTCACTCCCGATCGGGCCATCGCCGATGTGCGCGACCAGATGGCCAAAATACGCTCCTCCTTGCCCGACACGATTGACGAGCCGGTCATCGAGCGTGTCGAGGAGGAGCCCCAGGCCGTTGTCACCTATGCGCTCGCGGCACCGGACATGACCCGGACCGGCCTCTCCTGGTTCGTCGACGATGTCGTCGCCCGCAAGCTGCAGGGCCTGCCCGGCGTAGGCCGTGTCGAGCGCGTTGGCGGCGCTGACAGGGAAATCCAGGTCGCGCTGGACGCGGCCCGCCTGCAATCCCTCGCCTTGACAGCCGATGACGTTAACCGGCGCCTGCTGCAAACCCAGCTCCGCGTCTCCGGCGGGCGCAGCAGCCTCGGCGGCCGTGAACAGGCATTGACCACGCAGGGGGCGGCGCTGACGGTGCAGGATCTCGCCGATGCACGCCTCGCCCTGTCCGGCGACAGTTCCGTGCGACTGGGTGATATCGCGACCGTTTCCGACACCGGGGCTGAGGCCCGGGCCTTCGCCGCTCTTGACGGCGACGATGTCGTCGGATTTTCCGTCTATCGCTCGCAAGGGGCCAGCGAGGTCGCGGTGGCTGATGCCGTCGCCACCGTCGTCACCGGGCTCGCCCATGACAATCCGGGCATTCGTTTTTCCCTGGCAGAAGACAACGTCTCCTACACCAAGGGCAACTACGCCTCCGCCCTGCACACCCTGCTGGAAGGGGCCGTCCTTTCGGTCATCGTCGTCTTCCTGTTCCTGCGGGACTGGCGTGCCACCGTCGTCGCCGGCATCGCCCTGCCGCTTTCCATCATCCCGACCTTTTTCGCCCTCGATTTCATCGGCTTCTCGCTCAACATTCTCAGCCTGCTGGCGATCACCCTCGTCACCGGGATTCTTGTCGACGATTCCATCGTCGAGATCGAAAACATCGTACGCCACCGCAACATGGGCAAATCCGCCTTCAGGGCGGCGCTCGATGCGTCCGACGAGATCGGGCTGGCTGTCATTGCCATCTCGGCCACCATAATCGCCGTCTTCGTGCCCGTCGGCACCATGAGCGGCGTCATCGGGCTTTATTTCCGCGAGTTCGGGCTGACGGTCGCGATCGCCGTGTTTTTTTCGCTCCTGGTCGCCCGGCTGATAACACCTGTGCTGGCAGCCTGGTTCATGTCCGGCAAGGAGCAGGCTCACCGGCCAGCGGGCCGCCTGATGCTGGCCTATGAAAACATGCTCCGGCTCGGGCTGCGCTGGCGGTGGCTGACCGTCAGCCTGGCACTCGGCCTGTTTGTGTTCGCCATGGCGGGCCTGCTGTCGCTGCCAACCGCGTTCCTGCCGGACGAAGACCAGGGCCGCCTGATGCTTTCGGTGGAACTGCCGCCGGGCGCGAGCCTTGATGAGACCCGCGCCACCACCGGCGCCATCACCGCCATTGCCCTGTGGCAGCCCGGGGTCTCCACCGTGTTTACCCGTGCCGGGGCGAACGCGAACGGCCGCAAGGACGTGCGTTTTGCAACCGTCCTTGTCAACCTTGCCCACAAATCGCAGCGCTCCCTCTCCTCCCGGCAGATCGAGGCCGGGATCGAGCGGCAAATCGCGCGCCTGCCCGATGCACGCCTCACCTTCCTCAACAATCGCGGGGGGCGCGATATCTCCTTTGCCGTCATGGGTACCGATGGCGAAGCCGTCCAGCACGCCGCAGGTCAGATACTGGATGAAATGTCGGCCGATCCGGACTTCATCAGCCCGGTGGCCGGCAACACCGCCATGCGCCCGGAACTGAAGATGGAGATCCGCAGCGACAAGGCGGCCCTGCTCGGCATAACCCCGGAAGCCATCGCCCGCGCCCTTCGTGTCTCGACGGTGGGTGAACTTGACAGCCAGTTGCCGAACTTCCTTGAAGGCTCACGCCAGATACCAATCCGGGTGCTGATCGGGCAGCAGGACCGCGACAGGCTGACGACGCTCCAACTCCTGCCAATTCCGTCCCCGGGCGGGGGGCCGGCCATTCCGCTTTCCGCCGTGGCCGACATCTATTTTGACGAAGCCGTCTCCTCGATAGAACGGCTGGACCGGGAACGCCGGGTCGAGATCGGTGCCAACATGGGCGGTGCGCTCACCTCCGGCCAGGGCCTGGAACGCGTCTATCAGCTTGCCAGTGTCCGGAATTTGCCGGCGGGCGTTCACATCCAGGCCACCGGCGATTCAGACAATGAAGGCGACGTGTTCTCAAGCTTCATCGTCGCCATGGGCTCCGGCCTGATGTTTGTCCTGGTGGTCCTGATCCTGCTCTTCGGCAGTTTCCTGACACCCTGGACCATCCTCGCCTCATTGCCGCTATCGGTCGGCGGCGTCACCGCCGCGCTTCTTCTCTCCGGCAGCGCCATATCGCTGCCGGTGGTGATCGGTATCCTCATGCTGATGGGCATCGTGACCAAAAACGCCATCATGCTGCTCGATTTCGCCCTCCTGCGCGAAGCAGAGGGCCTCAGCCGGACAGATGCGATCATCGAGGCCTGCTTGCAGCGGATACGGCCGATTATCATGACGACGCTGGCCATGGTCGCCGGCATGCTGCCATCAGCCTTCGGGATCGGCGATGGTGGGGAATTCCGCGCTCCGATGGCAATAGCCGTCATCGGCGGGCTCCTGGCATCCACGGTGCTCTCGCTGATCGTGATCCCGGCCCTGCACCTCATCGTCGCCAATGGCGGCGACAGGATCGCCCGGGGCTTCAGATTGCTCGTACGCCCGGCGGAAATCTGACGCCGTTCAGGGTGTCAAAGCCCGCTGGCGACCGCCAGTTCTTCCAGCTCCACGAGGCGTGCGTCTTTCCAGTAGCGCGTGCGCCGCAGCTCCTCGCGGGCCAGTTCCACGACGGCGAGTACCAGCTCGCGCTCGCCGCCCGAAAGCGGTTCTTCCACGCGCAGGCGGGCAATCACCGTCTGCACCAGCCCCTTGTCGAGCAGGCCGATCCAGCTGGCGACATGGGCACCCAGCGGCTGGGCCAGCGCCATCATGCGCACGGCCTGGCTCAGGCGCTCGGTCGGGGAGAAACTGCCGGTCTCGGCCAACGCCTCGGTAAAGGCGCCCTTCACGATCTCCAGCACCCGTTCCTTGAAGCCGCTATGGCCGGTGCCCCAATGCATGCCGCGGCCGATCACGGCGCGCCAGCGAATGCAGAAGCCGATGGCCCAGATCAGCTCGTCCTGGTCCGGCAAGGCACGGTTGGTGGTGCGCCCGGCCGCAAGGCTGCGCTCGATCAGCGCCGGATAAAGCGAACGCTCCACGATCTTCACCATCTGGTCGAGATGGTTGCGCGCCCGCATGCCAAGACGCGGATCGTTGATGAGCTCGAATTCTTCGTAGATGGCCAGCAGCGTATCCAGATGGTCCACCTGGGCGCTGAGCGCCAGCTGCCGGCGCAGCGGCGCCACCAGCGGCCCGCGTACCTGCGGCCCGGCAGCGGCCAGCGCGCTCGCCTCGTCGCCGATCTTGCCGCACACCCGCGCCAGATGGCCGTCGATCGCCTCGAGAATCCGCGCCTGCATCGGCTCCGGCCCCTGCAGCAGGAACGGCACCACCGACCGGTAGTCCCGGCGCCGGTGCAGGATGGCGAGCGGCACCATCAGCACCGCCATGCGGGCAATGTCGCTGCCATCTTCCTGGATCGTATGGGCAAAAAGCCGGACGGCGACGTCGCGCGCGGCGGTGCCGTAGCGCCCGCCGCTACCGGAGGCCGAGGCGTCCTTCAACATCGGGCGCAGGGTTTCGCCATGCAGCAGCAGCGCCCGCAGCGTCAGCAAATCTTCCTGGGTCAGCGGGCGCGGCTCAAAACCGAGCCCGGTCTGCCTGGCTTCGTCGGCCCGCCAGCGGTTGATCGCCGCCAGTGCCCTGGGCTGCCGGCTGGCCTCGCCGCCAAGCCAGGCGGCAATCTCCTCGCGGGCCCGTGTTTGCAGCGACACCAGTTCCGGCATCGCCAGCACAAGGTCGAGCGGCTTTTCATCGGCGAGCGCCGGAATGCGCTCGTCCATCGTTTTGGCAAGCGCCGCCACCGGACCGGCAGCGGCAACGGACCAGAGCCCGCCGATATCAAGCGGATGCACGATGCCGATACCGGCAAAGCCCGGTTTCAGGAAATCATCGTCCGCCACCATGAAAGGCTCGAACAGCTGGGTGAACAGCCGCCGCCCATGCTGGCGCCGCCCGGCATTGATCTTGGCGGCCAGCGCTCGCGTCACCATCGAAACCTGCGTCCCCTCGCCCACCTGGGCGAGTTCGCCATAAAGCGCCCGCGCCGCACCGGTGGGCAGGCGGGAGACCAGCGCAGTGACCGTCTTTGTCTTGTCCGAAGGCTCGCTCATGCGGGGTGTTTTCGCTCTTTTATCTTTTTATCTCTGTCAGTTCCGGCGGAACGGACTGCGCCCGCACCATAACCGATTAGTCAGGCGAACCGGAAGCGGACAGAGTTTCGCACTCATGGCCGGCACAGCGATACGCCTCCAGGAGTATGGCCCGGCTAATCTTAAGGATGGACTACCGGCCGGACGAGAAAAGGAAGTATGGCCTGCGGACTTGATGCCAACGACAAAATAGGATAAAAAACCCAATATCAAGACCGGAGATCCGTCCTGTTCCGCGCCGCCTGTTGCGGCGCTCCGCGGGCCATGGGGAAGCGGCCCCGAAATACCCCCGAATTTGTTGGTAGATGTTGGCATTTGTCATGAAGGAACGCCCCTGGGCGCAACAGTTGGCCCGCCTTTGTGCAGCTTTGCCAACGCTCCCGTGGCAGGTGGACGACATCGGCGTTGGCACGCGAGCCGGCAAGCCAAGCACCAGCCGCATGGCAGCTTCCCTCTGGCCGCAACACCTCCATGCCGAATGGCGGAAAACCGGGCTTTCCCGCGGGCCGCTTCACAGAAAACAGGGAAATCCGCCTTGATTTCCCGCCTCTATCGGTCCAAATAAATTCGTACCGAATTGGTCTTGTTTAGGCACCGAGAGATGCCGGCGGCCGGTTCCACATGAATTTCAACAGGTTAGAAGGTAACGAGGCCAGCGATGCTGAAGCTCAGCCGCATGACCGATTATGCCGTGCTCATCATGGCGCAGCTTGCCGGGGCCGATCAGGCCGTTGCCGGCACGGGCAGCTTTGCCAATGGCGGCAATGAAGGCATGGATACGGCCTCCGGCCTTGCCGAGCGCACCGGCCTGCAGCAGGCAACCGTCGCCAAGCTGTTGCGCCTCTTGGCCCAGGGTGGCCTGCTTACCTCCCAGCGCGGCGCCCATGGCGGCTATATGCTGGCGCGCGCCCCGCAGGACATCACCGTCTCCGCCATCGTGACCGCCGTGGAAGGGCCGATTGCCATTACCGCTTGCGCGGACGGGCATTCCGGCGAGCCCTGCTCGCTGGAGATCCTCTGCCCCATGAGCCATGGCTGGAACCGCATCAACAGCGCCATCCGCACGGCGCTTGCCGATATCACCCTTGCCGAAATGCTTCCCCCCGCCCCGCTGCCCGCACGGGCCGCGCCGGTAATGGCGGCAAAGGCAGGGCCCGGTAAAGACGCCGCGCTGGCGGCGGCCGGATAGCGGGCCGGCCTTAAACACCCCGCAAAAGCCCAAAAGAGCGCGTCAGACGCTCTTCCCGGCCCGACAAGGCCGGACACAACAACGACCTCGACACCCAGTGACGATCAGGACTTCGGAGTAACATCGAGATGGCAGCCACAACCGAGACCATCGAGCAGGTCAAAACCCTCGGACAGGAAAAGTACAAGTGGGGTTTTGTCACCGACATCGACATGGAGATGGCGCCCAAGGGGCTGAATGAGGACATCATTCGCCTGATCTCCGCCAAGAAGGAGGAGCCCGAGTGGCTGCTCGACTGGCGCCTCAAGGCCTATCGCCACTGGCTGACGATGGAAGAGCCGCATCACTGGGCCAAGCTCTCCTATCCGAAGATCGATTACCAGGACACCTACTACTACGCCGCCCCGAAGAAGAAGGACGGCCCGCTGAGCCTCGACGAGGTCGATCCCGAGCTGCTCAAGACCTATGAGAAGCTGGGCATCCCCATCAAGGAGCAGGAAGTGCTGGCCGGCGTGCGCAAGGTCGCCGTCGATGCCGTGTTCGACAGCGTCTCCGTCGCCACCACCTTCCGCGACGAGCTGGAGAAGGCGGGCGTTGTCTTCCTGTCCATCTCCGAGGCGGTGCGCAAGTACCCCGAGCTGGTGAAGCAGTATCTCGGCACCGTGGTGCCGCACACCGATAACTACTTCGCCGCGCTCAATGCCGCCGTCTTCACCGACGGCACCTTCGTCTACATCCCCAAGGGCGTGCGCTGCCCGATGGAGCTGTCCACCTATTTCCGCATCAATGCGGAAAAGACCGGCCAGTTCGAGCGCACCCTGATCGTGGCGGATGATGCGAGCTACGTTTCCTATCTGGAAGGCTGCACAGCGCCGATGCGCGATGAAAACCAGCTGCATGCCGCGGTGGTGGAGCTGGTGGCGCTCGACGATGCCGAGATCAAGTATTCCACGGTGCAGAACTGGTATCCGGGCGACGAGAACGGCAAGGGCGGCATCTATAATTTCGTGACCAAGCGCGCTGCCTGCCGCGGCCGCAACTCCAAGGTCAGCTGGACCCAGGTAGAGACCGGCTCCGCCGTCACCTGGAAGTACCCGAGCTGCATCCTGCAGGGCGACAATTCGGTGGGCGAGTTCTACTCCGTCGCCATCACCAATAATTACCAGCAGGCCGATACCGGCACCAAGATGATCCATCTGGGCAAGAACACCCGCAGCCGGATCATCTCCAAGGGCATTTCGGCCGGCCGCTCCAACAACACCTATCGCGGCCTCGTGCGCATCGGCCCCAAGGCCAGCGGCGCGCGCAACTATACCCAGTGCGACAGTCTCCTGATCGGCGACAAGTGCGGCGCCCACACCGTGCCCTACATCGAGGCGCGCAATAACTCGGCCCAGGTCGAGCATGAGGCCACCACCGCCAAGATCAGCGAAGACCAGCTCTTCTACTGCCGCCAGCGCGGCATCCCGGAAGAGGAGGCCGTCGCCCTCATCGTCAACGGTTTCTGCCGCGAAGTGCTGCAGGAGCTGCCGATGGAATTCGCCGTCGAAGCCACCAAGCTGGTCGGCATTTCTCTGGAAGGGAGTGTCGGCTGATGCCGCTCGTTGAAATCAGCATGTATGCCGGCCGCACCGCCGAGCAGAAGCGCGAACTCGCCGAGGTGATCACCCGCGAGATGCAGCGCATCTGCGGTGCCAGGCCCTCTGCCACCACCATCATCTTTACCGACGTGAAGCCGGAAGACTGGATGAACGGCGCCCCGCTGGTGGAAGCCGCCAAGGGCTGAGGCGCCCGCCGCATCCGGCATCGAAGACAAGACTTAAGAAGAGAAGATTTGGACGCCATGACCAACCTCATCGAAATCAAGGGCCTGTGCGCACGCATCGAGGACAAGGAGATCCTCAAGGGTATCGATCTCACCATCGCGCCGGGCGAAGTGCACGCCATCATGGGGCCGAACGGCGCCGGCAAGAGCACGCTCTCCAACGTGCTGGCCGGCCGCGACGGTTATGAGATCACCGCCGGCAGCGTGACCTTCAAGGGTCAGAACCTGCTGGAGATGGAGCCGGAAGAGCGTGCCGCTGCCGGCCTCTTCATGGCCTTCCAGTATCCGGTCGAAATTCCGGGTGTCGTCACCTCCACCTTCCTGCGCACGGCGCTTAATGCCATCCGCAAGGCGCGCGGCGAGGACGAGATCGACGGCATCGCCTTTGCCAAACTGCTGCGCGCCAAGGCGGGCGAACTGGGCATCCCTACCGACATGCTGAAGCGCGCTCTCAACACCGGCTTTTCCGGCGGCGAGAAGAAGCGCGCCGAAATGCTGCAGATGACGCTCCTGGAGCCGGCCTTCTGCGTGCTCGACGAGACCGATAGCGGCCTTGATATCGATGCGCTGCGCGTGGTCGCCGAAGGTGTCAACCGCCTGCGCTCGGCCGAGCGTTCCATGCTCGTCATCACCCACTACCAGCGTCTGCTCGACTATATCGTGCCGGACCATGTGCATGTGCTGGCCGCCGGCCGCATCGTGCGCAGCGGCGGCAAGGAACTGGCGATGGAGCTGGAAGAAAAGGGTTATGGCGACCTCGCCGGGGCGGCGGCCTGATCCGATGAGCGCTGTCACCAAATCCGAAACCCGCCCGGCCGGAACGGCACTTGCCGACGGCTTTGAGCTCTCCCGCCTGCCCGGCGCCGGCAATGCCGCCGTCGGCGCGCTGCGCACCGCCGCGCGCGATGCCTTCCTCGCCGCCGGCCTGCCCGGCCGCCGTGATGAAGCCTGGCGCTATACCAGTCTTTCCGGCCTTGGCCGCGAAAGCTTTGCCCTTCCCGATGGCAAGGCCGGCACGCTTGATGTTGCTGCGCTTGAAGCCCGCGTGCTGGACGATGTCGAGGACGCCCTGCGCCTTGCCTTCGTGGACGGCGTCTTCTCCCCGGCCCTTTCCACCGGCGCGCTTGATGCCGTAGAGGGCGTGAGCATCCGCCTGCTGGATACCGTGCTGGCAGACGGCAACGGCCTGCAGCCGGGCGAGATCGTGACGGTGGAAGAAAGCCCGCTGGCCGCGCTTTCCACTGCGCTGATGTCTGGCGGCCTCGGCCTTGCCGTGCCCGCAGGCGTGGCGGTGGAGCGTCCGGTGCATGTGGTGTTCGTCACCACGAAGCCCGGCCTCATGACCTCGCCGCGCCTCCTCATCGAGCTGGGCGACGACGCGAAGCTTACGGTCATGGAAAGCTATACCAGCCTTACCGATGCTGCCGTCTTCACCAATGCGGTGGTGGAAGTCAGCCTCGGCGCCGGGGCCGAGCTTGGCCATTACAAGCTGCAGAACGAAAGCCCGGCCGGTTATCACATCTCCACGCAGGGTGTGGTCGTGGGCGACAATGCCTCCTACGACAATTTCATCCTGACGCTGGGTGCCACCCTGTCGCGCAACCAGATCCGTGCGGAGCTGGGCACGGCAAGCCTCTGCCATCTCAATGGCGGCTACATGATCCATGACCGCCAGCTGGCCGATACGTCCAGCTTCATCCATCACGCCCAGCCCGATGCCAACTCGCATCAGGTCTACAAGGGTGTGATCGACGGGCAGGCCCATGGCGTGTTTGCCGGCAAGATCCGCGTGGCCCCGGACGCCCAGCGTACTGATGGTTATCAGCTGAACCGCGCCCTCCTGCTCTCCGATACGGCGGAAATCAACGCCAAGCCGGAGCTGGAAATCTTCGCGGATGACGTCAAGTGCTCGCACGGCGCCACCGCCGGCTCGCTGGATGAAGACTGGCTCTTCTACCTGCGCAGCCGTGGCATTCCGCTCGCCGAAGCCCAGGCCCTTCTCGTCGGCGCTTTCATCGAGGAAGCGCTGGAGACGGTGAACCATGAAGGCGTGCGCGCTGCCCTCAGCACCCATGTCGCTGCCTGGCGTGGCCGCAACATGCCCTCTTCCCTGCCGGCGGATGCCGGAGCGGAGGCCATCGAATGAGCATTCCCGCCTCGTCGCCCGCAACCGGCGTCCAGCAAAGCAACGACCATTATGATGTGGAAGCGGTAAGGGCCGACTTCCCCATCCTTGCCAAACCGATGAATGGCAAGAAGCTGGTGTTCCTGGACAGCGCCGCCTCGGCGCAGAAGCCGCGCCAGATGCTGGCGGCGATGCAGGCCCTCTATGAGGACCACTACGCCAACATTCATCGCGGCATCTATGACTTCTCGGTGCGCTCCACCGATGATTACGATGCCGCCCGCGCCCGTGTTGCCCGCTTCATCAATGCCGGCCATCCGGGCGAGATCGTCTTTACCCGCAACGCGACCGAGGCGATGAACCTCGTGGCCGTCGCCTGGGGCCGCACGCATCTCAAGGCCGGTGACGAGATCATCGTCAGCGCCATGGAGCATCACGCCAACATCGTGCCGTGGCAGATGCTGCGGGAAGCAACCGGCATCGTGCTGCGCGTTGCGCCGATCAAGCCCGACGGCAGCCTTGACTGGGACGTGTTCTCAAAGCTGCTCAACGAGCGCACGAAGCTGGTGGCGATGACGCACATGTCCAATGTGCTCGGCACCATCACCCCGGCAAAGGAAATTGCCCGCGCCGCCCATGCGGTGGGGGCGAAGGTGCTGTTTGATGGCAGCCAGTTCGCCGTCCATGGCGGCGCCGATGTGCGCGCCATTGATGCGGATTTCTACACCATCACCGCCCACAAGCTTTACGGCCCCAACGGCATCGGCGCGCTTTACGCAAAGCGCGACATCCTCGAGAGCATGCCCCCCTACCAGGGCGGCGGCGACATGATCGAGCGGGTGACGTGGGAAAAGACTACCTACGCCGCCCCGCCGAACCGCTTCGAGGCCGGCACCCCGGCGATTGCCGAGGCCATCGGCTTTGCCGCGGCGCTCGACTACATGGAAAGCTGGGGCCTTGAGCGCATCATGGCGCATGAGCGCGAGCTCCTGGAGATCGCCACCGCCCGCCTCAGCGCCATTCCGGGCCTTACCATTTATGGAACTGCGCCACAGAAGGGCGCGGTAATTTCCTTTACTATCGACGGACTGCACGCGCTCGATGTCGGTGCGCTGCTTGACCGGCAGGGTATTGCCGTGCGGGTGGGCCAGCACTGCGCCGAACCGCTCATGGATTTCCTCGGCGTGCACTCGACCATCCGCGCCTCTTTTGCCATGTACTCCACGGCGGACGAGGTGGAAGCGCTGGCCGAGGGGCTTGAAAAAGCCCGCAAGATGCTGAGTTAAGAGTTAAGGCCCGATGGCTGAAAGAGACGTAACCGAGATGAACGAGATGCTGACTGCCAGTGACGCCGTGCCGGACACGGCCCCCAGTGCCGCGGCAGACGCGCCGGGCGCCGAAACGGCCGAGCTGGACGCGGCTGCCCTCGGCATCGAGGGCGAAGTGCCGGCAACGACGGAGATCACCGGACGGGCCGATCTGATCGCCCCGGTGGTCGCCGCCCTGCGCACGATTTTCGACCCGGAAATTCCGGTCAACATCTTCGACCTCGGCCTGATCTACAAGCTCGAGATCGATGAAAGCGGCCATATCGCCGTCACCATGACCCTCACCGCCCCCGGCTGCCCGGTGGCGGAGGAAATGCCGGGCATGGTGCAGTCGGCCGTCATGCCGGTGGAAGGCGTGGAACAGGTAGATGTTGCCATCACCTGGGACCCGCCCTGGAACATGGGCTGCATGACCGAGGATGCCCGCCTCGCGCTTGGTATGTTCTGAGCTTCAGGGGACCGGAAAGGAAAGATGACACCATGACCGTGACCTCTCATGAGACGACGCCCGCCGCTCCGGCCAAACCGCGCCGCGAGCGCCCGAAGGCCGTGACGCTGACGGAGGCGGCCGCCGAACGTATCCGCGAGATCATCGAAAATTCCGAAAAGCCGGTTGTTGGCCTGCGTGTCGGCGTCAAGGCGCGCGGCTGCTCCGGCAACAGCTACGACATCACCTACGCGGAAGAAAAAAAGCCGTGGGACGAGGTGGTGGAGGACAAGGGCGTGACCATCCTCATCGATGCCACCGCCCTGATGTTCGTGCTCGGTACCGAGATCGACTGGCAGGAAGACAAGCTGCAATCCGGCTTCGTTTTCAATAATCCAAATGTCAAAGCCACTTGCGGCTGCGGCGAAAGCTTCCACGTCTGAAATTGCCGGCAGGCATCGGTTAAATATTCATTCATAACTGCACTGGAATAGCCGGGCCTTTTGCCCGGCTGGCATAACCCTGCGATCTTTTGCTTTGTTGGCAGCCAGATTACCTCTAGTCTTCAAGAGGTAAACGCCCCCGTGGACAGATCGCCCTTATGACGCAGATGAAACGCCTGCGCAGCCTGGCCGCTACCTTGCGGGCTCCGCGCTCGCTCGCTGCCGGCCTCCTGGCCCTGGGCGGGGCTGCGTTTTTCTGTGCCGGTGCAGATAGCGCCGCAGCCGCTCCGGCCGGGCTTGAGCTCCATGCGGCAGTCACCGCTGCGCCGACCACCATCGACCCGCACCGTCAGAACACCACCCCCAACAATGCACTGGCCGCCCAGGTCTTCGAGGCTCTGGTCGGGCGCGACAGCCTGCTCCTGCCCTCCCCGCTGCTGGCCACCGGCTGGGAATTGTCGTCGGACGACCTGCACTGGCGCCTCAGGCTGCGGCGCGACGTCACCTTCCAGAACGGCCAGCCCTTTACCGTCCGCGACGTGGTCTTCAGCTTCTGCCGGGTCGCCCTGCGTGAAGCGGCGCAATCGACGCAGATGGCCACGCCCGGCAGCGACGGCCATATACCGGGCCAGCTCTACCCGCTGCCCGGCGCCGGCCCGATGGTGCTTGCCACACCCGATCCCTACACCATCGACATCACGACCCGCGGCCCCGAACCCCTGTTGTTGCAGGCGCTCTCCAACCTGCCCATCATCTCGGCGCGCTCGGCCGGCGCCCCCGACGACATGACCTTCAGCCTCGATGGTTGCAGCTGGGACGGGTGGGACAAGCTCTTTACCGCCGGCCTCGCCAGCCCGGAGATCAACGGCACCGGCCCCTACCGGATCGCCGCCTTTGCAAGCGCCAGCGAAACGGTGCTGGAAGCCAACCCCAACTACTGGGGCGCCGCACCGCAATGGCAGCGCGCCACCTATACCCAGATGGCCGACGATGCGCTGCGCCTGCGCGCCCTGCTGTCTGGCAGCGCCGACATCATCGATCAGGTGCCGGCCAGTGCCCTCACGACCTTCAACCGCAAGGCCGCCTTTGACGTGGTGCAGGGCCGCACCAACCGGGTGATCTATCTGGCCTTCGATGTCGCTTCTGCGACCGCCAAGGGCGTCGACGGCACCGGCGGGCGCAATCCCTTCAGGGATCAGCGCGTACGCCATGCCTTCTCGCTCGCCATCGACCGGCAGGCCCTCGGCGAACGGGTGCTGAGCGGCAGCGGCGATCCGACGATGGAACTGGTACCAAAGGGTGCCTCCGGCGCGCTGGGGCTTGCAGTGCCGCGCGCCGATATTCTCTATGCCCGCGCCCTGCTGGCCGATGCCGGGTATCCGGCCGGCTTCAGCGTGACGCTCGGCACCCCGCGCGACCGGTATCTGCAGGACAAGGAAGTGGCCGATGCCGTCGGCCTTATGCTCGGGCGCATCGGCATTCACGTCACCGTCGATGCCCGGCCGGGTACGGAGTTTTTCGACCGGCGCAGCAAGGGCGAATACGGCTTCTATCTCGCCGGCCTCGGCTCCAACATGGCCGACCTCTCCGCTCCCTTGCGCCTGCTGGCCACAACGCCCGCCGATGGGACCTATGGCCGGCTGAATTTCAGCGGCTACAGCAACCCGGTGGTGGATGCGCTGGTGCGGCAGTCACTTGCCACCATCAGTCCGGAAAAACGCCTGCCGGCCCTGCTGGGCGCTGCCCGCATCGTAGCCGACGAACTGCCGGTCCTGCCGCTCTATTTCGAGAAATCCAGCTACGGCCTGCGCAGCGAACTGGACTACAAGCCACGCACCGACCAGTACCTGCTGGCCGACGACGTGCGCTATCGCAGCTCGGCAAAACTCGCCAACTGAGGCCGCCGCCACCCACTGCAAGGAAAAACTGCGCCTGACGGGCAGCCTGCACCTTGCCATTCCCGGCAGCCACGCGTAGGTTCCCGCGCAATTTCGATATCCCACATCAACTGCAGGGGAGCGGCGGATAACTCATGCGCGCTGCCGTTATCGTATTTCCCGGTTCCAACTGCGATCGCGACCTTGCGGTGGCTCTGGAAAGGTCGACGGGCAAGCCGCCCGTCATGGTCTGGCACGGGGATAGCGAACTCCCCGATGTCGATTTCATCGGCATCCCCGGTGGCTTCTCCTACGGCGACTACCTGCGCTGCGGAGCCATCGCGGCCAACTCCCCCATCATGCGGGCGGTGAAGCAGAAGGCCGAGGCCGGCGTCGCCGTGCTCGGCGTGTGCAACGGCTTCCAGGTGCTGGTGGAAACCGGCCTGCTGCCGGGCGCGCTGCTGCGCAACGCCTCGCTCAAATTCGCCTGCCGCGATGTGCGCCTGTCGGTGGAGAGCAGCGATAGCGTCTTCACCCGCCGTTACAATGCCGGCGACGTGCTGACCATCCCCGTTGCCCACCATGACGGCAACTACTTCATCGATGATGACGGGTTGAAGCGCCTTGAGGATAACGGCCAGGTTGCCTTCCGTTATGTCGAGGACACCAACCCCAACGGCTCGCTCGGCAACATCGCCGGCGTGTTCGACGCCAAGCGCCGCGTGCTGGGCCTCATGCCCCACCCCGAGCGCGTGACCGAAGCCCTTGTCGGCGGCACCGACGGCAAGGCCCTGTTCGACAGCCTGGTGGAGAGCCTGTAAGCCATGGCCCAGCGCGACGTTACCCCCGCCCTTGCCGCCGAATTCGGTCTGAAGCCCGACGAATACGCCCTGGTGCTGGAGATCATGGGCCGCACGCCCAGCCTCACCGAGCTCGGCATCTTCTCGGTGATGTGGTCGGAGCACTGCTCCTACAAATCCTCCAAGGTCTGGCTCAAGACCCTGCCGACCAAGGCGCCCTGGGTCATCCAGGGTCCGGGCGAGAATGCCGGCGTCATCGATATCGGCGACGGCCAGGCCGCCATCTTCAAGATGGAAAGCCACAACCACCCGTCCTTCATCGAGCCCTATCAGGGTGCGGCGACCGGCGTGGGCGGCATCATGCGCGACGTTTTCACCATGGGCGCCCGCCCGGTGGCGAATATGAACGCGCTGCGCTTCGGCGCGCCCAGCCATCCCAAGACCCGCCATCTGGTGAACGGCGTCGTTGCCGGTATCGGCGGTTACGGCAACTGCATGGGCGTGCCCACGGTTGGCGGCGAGACCAACTTCCACAAGGCCTATAACGGCAACATCCTCGTCAATGCGATGACGGTGGGCCTGGCCGATACCGACAAGATTTTCTATTCGGCCGCCGCCGGTATCGGCTTCCCGGTCGTTTATGTCGGCTCCAAGACCGGCCGCGACGGCATCCATGGCGCTACCATGGCCTCCACGGAATTCACCGAGGAGAGCGAGGAGAAGCGCCCGACCGTGCAGGTCGGCGACCCCTTCACCGAAAAGCTGCTGCTGGAAGCCTGCCTTGAACTGATGCGCGAGGACGCCATCGTCGCCATCCAGGACATGGGCGCCGCCGGCCTCACCTCCTCCTCGGTTGAGATGTGCTCCAAAGGCGGCCTCGGCATGGTCATGGACCTCGATGCCGTGCCCCAGCGTGAAGAGAACATGGATCCGTACGAGATCATGCTCTCCGAAAGCCAGGAGCGCATGCTCATGATCCTGAAGCCGGGATCGGAGGAGCGCGCCCGCGCCATCTTCCACAAGTGGGAGCTGGATTTCGCGGTCATCGGCACGCTCAACGACAGCGGCCGCCTCGTCATCACCATGCATGGCGGCAAGGTCTATGCCGACATGGAAGTGGCGCCGCTGGTCGACAAGGCCCCGGAATACAAGCGCCCGTGGGAACCGACGCCGGCACAGCCCGAGATCGACGCCGCCTCCGTGTCGCTGCCCGGCAGCGTCATCGATGCGCTGAAGGTTCTCGTCGCCTGCCCGGATGTCGCCTCCAAGCGCTGGATCTGGGAGCAGTATGACAGCCAGGTCATGGGCGACACCATCGCCCGTTCCGGCGAGGCCGATGCCGCGCTGGTGCGTGTGCACGGCACGAAGAAGGCGCTCGCCATCACCACCGACGTTTCCCCGCGTTACTGCCAGAACGACCCGGTTCGCGGCGGCATGCAGGCGGTCGTGGAAGCCTGGCGCAACATTTCGGCCGCCGGCGGCCTGCCGCTTGCGATCACCGACAACATGAACTTCGGCAACCCCGAAAAGCCGCGGATCATGGGCCAGTTCGTCGGCGCCTGCCAGGGCATGAGCGAAGCGTGCATCGCGCTCGACTTCCCGGTCGTCTCTGGCAACGTGTCGCTCTATAACGAGACCGAAGGCACCGGCATCCTGCCGACGCCGGCCATCGGCGGTGTCGGCATCCTTGCCGACGCTTCCCGCCATGCCCGCATCGCGCTCGACCGCGACGGCCTCGTGCTGATCGCCATCGGCGGCAAGGGCGCCCATGTCGGCGCCAGCCTTTACCTGCGCGAACTGCACGGTCGTGAAGACGGCGCCCCGCCGGCCATCGACCTCAAGGCCGAACGCCGCAATGGCGAACTGGTGCGCAAGGCCATCGAGGATGGCCTCGTGACCGTATGCCATGACGTGGCGGATGGCGGCCTGCTGGTGACCATCGCCGAGATGTGCATGGCCGGCAAGCGTGGCGCGTCCCTGACCCTCTCCGATCTCGGCGCCGGTGCGCTCTTCGGCGAGGACCAGAGCCGCTATGTGGTCGCGGTCACAGCCGACACCGCCGAGACCCTCCTGCGCCGCTGCGGCGAAGCCGGCGTGCCGGCGGAGCGCATCGGCACCTCGGGCGGGGTCGAATTGACATTGGCAGGGGCCGGGGCCATATCGGTTAACGAACTGGCCACCCTTAACGAAGGTTGGCTGCCGGACTACATGTCCGGCAAGGCGGCTTGAGGCAAGCCCCTCGGAACCCGACCACCCGCACCGACTGACGCTGGAGCGATAACAACGATGGCAATGGACGCAGGCGAGATCATCCGTCTCATTCAGGAAGGCATCCCCGATGCCGAAATCCGGATCGAGGATCTGCGCGGCGACGGCGATCACTACGCCGCCTATGTCTATGCCGAGGCGTTTCGCGGACGCACGCGCGTCCAGCAGCATCAGATGGTATATTCGGCGCTTCAGGGCCGCATGGGGGGCGAACTGCACGCCCTCGCGCTGCAGACCGGCACCCCCGAACAGGCACCCTGAAGGCCGAACCCCCCGGAACTTTCCATCGGGCGCCCCCACGCCCAGGAGCAAGACAAGCTATGAGCAATCCGGTTTTCAACCAGATCCAGGCAGAAATCGGCGGCAACGACGTGGTGCTGTTCATGAAGGGCACCAGCTCCTTCCCGCAGTGCGGCTTCTCCGCCGCCGTGGTGCATGTGCTCAGCCACATGGGCGTCACCTTCCGTGACATCAATGTGCTGACCGACCCGGCGCTGCGCCAGGGTATCAAGGAATTCTCCAACTGGCCGACCATCCCCCAGCTCTATGTGAAGGGTGAATTCGTCGGCGGCTGCGACATCATCCGCGAGATGTACGAGAACGGCGAACTGGCCGAGCTGTTCGAGAGCAAGGGCGTCGCCCAGGCGGCCTGATCGCTCCAGCGACAGTCCCGGCAAGAATGACAAAAAGCCGTCTCAGGCCCCCCGCCCGAGACGGCTTTTTGCTGTGCGCGGCTTTCGCACCCTCCGCGACTCGCTTGCCAACCCCTCCCTCAAGAAGCCGGCTGCGGGTTGCGGCGGAAATTTGACCGTGCCATCGCCCCGGCGCCAACACCAGATTTAGAGTATTGGCAAATAGCTTTCACTATATACTGTTGCCTACAAGACATAGTTAAATGACAGCCCTGTTACAGTTGATGACAACTTGGCGTCAGCTTCATTTCAGCCAGGTTAAATCTTCCTTTTTCAGTATTTCCCTAGTGGATTCCGCTTTCCGTATCGCCTTATTACCGCCGCATTAGCTGGCTGCCCGCTTGGGGCCGCCCTGACGGTGGAGACGGTCAGATGAATGCGATTTCCGGTGAAACGTGGCGGTTCCGGACCATCTGGATTTCCGACCTGCATCTTGGCACCAAAGGCAGCCGCGCGGCTGACCTTCTGGAATTCCTCAAGAAGACCGAAAGCGACACGCTCTACCTCGTTGGCGACATCGTCGATGGCTGGCGCCTGCGCAAGAACTGGTACTGGCCGCAAAGCCACAATGACGTGGTGCAGAAGCTGCTGCGCAAGGCGCGCAAGGGCACCCGCGTCGTCTACATCCCCGGCAACCACGACGAGTTTGCCCGCCACTTCGTCGAAAACAATTTCGGCGTCGTCGAGGTCAAGCAGGACGAGATGCATATCACCGCCGACGGGCGCAAATTCCTCGTCTGCCATGGCGACGAGATGGATGTGGTGATGCGCTGCGCGCCCTGGCTCGCCTATCTGGGCGACACGGCCTACACCTTCGCCCTCTGGCTCAACCGCCAGTACAACCGTATCCGCGCGCTGATGGGCCAGCCTTACTGGTCGCTTTCCCAGCACCTCAAGCACAAGGTCAAGCAGGCGGTCTCCTATATCGGCCAGTTCGAGGGCGGTATCGCCGACATGGCCCGCAAGCGCGGCGCCGAAGGCGTCATCTGCGGCCATATCCACCACGCCGAAATGCGCGAGATCGACGGTGTCCTCTACTGCAATGACGGCGACTGGGTAGAGACCTGCTCGGCGCTGGTGGAGGATTATGACGGCCAGCTGCATCTTCTGCACTGGATGGACATCGACCAGCAGGCGATCACGCTGACCCTGTCAGCAGCCGCCAGCAGTCCGGCTCCGGCCAGCAGCCCCGTCGTCAGCGAGCCCGCGCTTTGAGGCTTGCTGAAGTGATGGACGGCACCATGCGTATCCTGATCGTCTCGGATGCCTGGTACCCGCAGGTCAACGGTGTGGTGCGCACCAATGACACCGTCGCCCACCAGCTGCGCGCGATGGGCGACGAGGTGGAGTTTCTGACGCCCGAGGCGTTCCGCACCTTCCCCTGCCCGACCTATCCGGAAATCCGCCTTGCGGTGCTACCGCGCCGGCGCATTGCCCGCACCATCCGCCGCTTCCGCCCCGATGCGATCCATATTGCCACCGAGGGCCCGCTCGGCTGGTCGGCACGGGCCTATTGCCGGCGCCACAAGCTGCCCTTCACCACCGCCTATCACACGCGTTTTCCCGAATATATCCGCCCGCGTTTCCACGTGCCGCTGGCCTGGAGCTATGCCGCCATGCGGCGCTTCCACAACGCCGCCGTCGGCACCATGGTCGCCACCCGTTCGCTGCGCAGCGAGCTTTCCGACCATGGCTTCGAGCGCCTGCGGCTGTGGAGCCGTGGCGTCGATACCAGCCTCTTCCACCCCTTCGCGGGCGAAGCGCCGGTCATGGATTTTCCCGGGCCCATCCAGCTCTATGTCGGGCGCGTGGCGGTGGAAAAGAACATCGAGGCCTTCCTCAAGACCGATGTGCCGGGGACCAAGGTGGTGGTGGGGGACGGCCCGATGGCCGAGGAGCTGAAGCAGCGTTACCCGGAGGTGAAGTTCCTCGGCTACAAGAGCGGTGAGGACCTGGCCCGCCACTTTGCCGCTGCCGATGTCTTCGTCTTTCCCAGCCTGACCGACACTTTCGGCCTCGTCTCGCTGGAAGCACTGGCCTGTGGCACGCCGGTCGCCGCCTTCCCGGTACCCGGCCCGGCCGACGTGCTGGGCGATGCCCCGGTGGGCGGGCTCGACCTCGACCTTTCCGCCGCCATCCGCAAGGCGCTCACCTGCGATCGCCAGACCTGCCGGGACTATGCGCTCAAATTCTCGTGGGAAGCCTGCGCCCGGCAGTTCCGTGCCAATCTCTTCCCCTTCCCGCCGCCGGACGAGTTCCCGGAAGACTGAAGCCGCTGCCGGTATGGCGGACGTTCTTCCGGATAGCGCTCATACAATTTGTCTTGTCGGAAAGGCGCGCGTGATCAAGTCTCGTAAGTGAACTTTCGATCACTCGGGCTTTTACGTCATCTTGATCTTTGCGCGCATGCTGCGGGCCCTGCCTGCCTTGCTTGCCCTGCTTGGCCTTCCGGCATTGCCGGCCGCCGCCCAGGAATTGCAGTGTGTTGCCACGACCTTCACCCGGCTTGTCGAACAGGAAACGCCGGCCACACCCCCGCACGGGGCCATCATCGATACCGTCGGCGCGCTGGAGCGCCTCAGCGGGCTCAGCATCTCCGTCAGGGTCGTACCCTGGGCGCGCGCTCTCCTGGAGACAACCAACGGCGACAAGGACTGTGTGCTGGGCCCCTACAAGTCCCCGGAGCGCGAAGCCGCACTCGACTATATCGACCAGCCGATCTATCGCGATTTTCACGTCATGGTCGCCCGCCGGGACAGTTCTGCGGACTGGAGCGGCAGCATCGAGGATCTGGCAGGCCGGCGCGTGGTGCTCATCAATGGCTGGTACTATGGCAAGGCGCTGGAAGAAGCCCTCGGCAGCTTCAATATCGCGATTGCCAATTCCGCCGACCAAGGGCTGCTGATGGTCGCCAATAACCGGATGGACATGGTGGCACTGACCGAGCGTGACGCCCTGGGCGGCATCGAGCGGCTTGGCCTTTCCGGCAGGCTGACCCTGCTGAGCCCCCCGTTCGGCTCCCGCGCCGGTTACATTGCCCTGACCCGGGCGCATGACCTCGGCGATATCCGAGGCAGGCTGGAGCAGGCACTTGCCACCCTGCACCAGAGCGGCGAGCAGGCCGCCATCCTTGCCCGCTACGGGCTGCATATCGATGCCGCCTCAATCGACCCTGCACCCGCCGCTGGAACGGTCCCCTCGAACTGAGAACCTGCCCGGCGGCCTTAGACCGGCACCATGAGCGAGCGCTTCAGCTGCTTCAGCACCACGCTGGTGGTGAATTTGCGGATATTGGGGTTCTCAATCATCATCCTGTCCGCCAGCGCATCGAAATCGTCCACCGACGGCACCACGATCACCAGCGTATAGTCGCCCCGGCCGGTCAGTCCCCAGGCTTGCTGCACTTCGGCGGTCTGCTCGATCCAGCGATAAAGCGAGGGCAGCAGCTCCGGCCGGTCGCGCTCCAGTTCCAGTTCGACCAGAAAGCTGACCATCGGACCGACCCGTTTCGGATCGATCAGCGAAACATCGCGCAGGATGATCTTTTCTTCTCTCAGCCGCTGCAGCCGGCGCTGCGCTGCCGAAGTGGAAAGCCCGGCCGCAGCGGCCAGCTCGCCGATGGTGAGGCTCGCATCCTGCTGCATGAGCCGCAGAATCTCGCGGTCCGCCCGGTCCAGAGTCATTATTTTCCCGCCATTGACACATAATCGGGTCAATCATAGCAAAAGGTGGCCAAGATCGGGAAATCAACCCCAAGAGAGCTCGTAAGCTCCACGGCATGACCCAGCAGCCCTTCCCCACCGCCGCCGGCATCGCCGCCGCCGCCCGCCAGATCGACCCGGTGTTTCTGGCCTCGCCGCTCTTCGAGCATCCTGCCGCCAATGCAGCCCTTGGCCTCCGGCTGTTTGCCAAGGTCGAGAGCCTCAATCCCATCCGCAGCTTCAAGGGCCGCGGAACGGACTGGTGGATGGCGCATCAACCGGCCTCGGATCAGCCGGTCGTCTCCGCCTCCGCCGGCAATTTCGGCCAGGGCCTCGCTTATGCCTGCGCCCGTCGCGGGCGACCGCTGGTGCTTTTCAGCTCTACCCGGGCAAATCCGGTCAAGCTGGAAGCGATGCGCCGCCTCGGTGCCGAGGTCCGGCAGGCCGGCGATGATTTTGATGCGGCCAAGGCGGCGGCCCGTACTTATGCAGATGCCAACGGCCTGACTTTCCTGGAAGACGGCGACGACCGGCTGATTGCCGAAGGCGCCGGCACCATCGCGCTGGAGATCGAGCAGACGCTGACAGGGCGAAACATCGGCCTTGATGCCGTCTTCATTCCCCTCGGCAACGGCGCCCTGCTGACCGGCATGGGCACCTGGCTCAAGGCAACCTTGCCGGGCTGCCGCGTCATCGGCGTCGTTGCCGAAAACGCGCCGGCCATGAAGCTCTCGTGGGAGAGCGGAGACGTTATTTCCACCGAGAGCGCCGCAACTGCCGCCGACGGCATTGCCGTGCGCGAACCGGTGCCGTACGCCCTCGCCTGCATGGCGAGCACGGTAGATGAAGTGCTGGCGGCAAGCGAAGCACAGATCAAGGCGGCAATGACCTTCAGCCTCGCCCGTTACGGGCAGGTGAGCGAGGCCGCCGGAGCCGCAGGCCTGGCTGCTGTGATGGCCCATGCCGGACGGTTTGCCGGAAAGACGGTGGCAACGGTGCTGTGCGGCAGCAACGTGCCCGAGGCCCCGGCCCCCTGAACCGGCCGGAGCGCCGCCTCAGTCGGGGCGGCGCTCCTTCGCCGCTTCCCGCCGGGCACGGAAGAAACTGCGCAGCAATTCCCCGGCCGCCTCTGCGCCATCGCCGGCACTCACTTCCGGGCGATGATGGCAGGTCGCCAGTTCATAAAAGCGCGCCCCATGCGCAACGCCGCCGCCCTTGGGGTCCGGTGCGGCATAAACCAGCCGGTCGATGCGGGCAAAGGCGATGGAGGCCGCGCACTGGGTGCAGGGCTCCAGCGTCACATAGAGCGCATGGCCGGGAATGCGCTGCGAGCCAAGCTCGCGGCAACGTGCCCGGATCACCTGCACCTCGGCATGGGCAGTGGGGTCGCTCAGCTCCAGCGTCCGGTTGCCGTCACGCGCCACCACGGCGCCGGTGGCTATCTCCACCAGCACCGCGCCGATCGGCACCTCGCCGCGCCCGGCCGCGGCTTCCGCCTCAGCCAGCGCCAGCGCCATGTACTGCGCATCATCCATCATGACGCCCAGTGATAAGGCGGCGGGCGTCGTGCCGGAAGCAGATTTCACGCCGCCGGGCCCACGATGCGGGCGGCAAGCCACCGCGCCGTCTCGTCGATACCGGCATCGTCCAGCCCGCATACATCCCGCAGCACTACGACGGTCTCCATGCCGGCCAGCAGGGCGAGCCCGTGCAGGATGCGCTGAAACTCCGCAGGCTCCAGCGTGGCGGCCAGCGGCTCCAGCGCCCGGGAGAGCCAGGTCACGCGCCGCGCCCCACGCCGGGCGCCCCCTTCCGGGCTCACCACCAGCCCCAGATAGGTTCGAAAAAGCGGCTCATTGCGCATGATCATTCCGAGCACCGCACTTACCGTCTCGACAGCCCGCGTGGTGGCATCCTGCGTTTCATAAGCCCGATCCAGATCCAGCCGCTCGAATTCGGCGGCGATGGCGTCGAGAATCGCCTCCTCCGCCAGCACCGCGGGCGTGGAGAAATATCGATAGGCGGTCGCCCGCGAAATACCGGCCCGGTCTGCCGCCTCCGGCACTGTCGGCTGCTTTCCTTCGCCCAGAAGCTCTCTGGTTGCCACCAGCAGGGCATGGCGCGTGCGCCGCTTCTGCGCCACGCGCTCGAAACTCTCTTGACTGCTCACCCGATCCTCACTTATGAGACAAATATCTCATTACGAGATCACTATATCATCATGAGACAGGAACAGCCAATGATGAACGCTGTCGCACCCCTTGACCCGACACCCGGCAACACCGTCCATCTGCTGGGAACGCTCGTGACCTTCCGCGCCACCGGTGCAGAAACCGGCGGCGCCTTTTCCCTCGTGGACGTCACCACCGCGCCAGGCCAGGGCACCCCGCCCCACCTCCAGCGCGACGATGAAGAAGCCTTTTATGTGCTGGAAGGCGAATATGAATTCATGATCGGCGGCAAAGTGACCATCAGCGGCCCGGGTGCGTTCCATCACGTGCCGCGCAGCGTGCCGCATGCTTTCCGCAATGCCGGCCTCAAGCCTGCCCGCATGCTGATCATCAACCTGCCCGGCGGCCTGCATGAGAAATTCTTCGCCGAGGCGGGCGATCCGGTAACGGATGCCGCAATCTTCCCGCCGATGAGCCCGCCGGATGTGCCGCGCCTCGTCGCCGCCGGCGCCCGCTACGGCATCCAGATGCTGCCGCCGGCCTGAACGCTGCGTGACTTGCAAGACCTGTCCGGCGTGGCTAGAAGGCCCCATCCTGCCCGATAGCGACACCGGATGGCGGTTCGCCCCCTCGCGTCGCTTGCCGCGCACGAGGGGGCGGACTATTTTCCGGCCATGACCACCTCCGACAACAAGAAACCGCCTCGCCGCCCTGCCGGCGCCGCTGGCGCTCGCAAGCCGGCTGCCAAGGCCGACGCCCCGGCCCCGCGCCCCAACTCTCGCCCGATACGCAAGGCGGTCGCTGGCGGCACCCCTGTGCCTGCCACACTGGCCAAACCGAAGGCCGAAGGTGAACCCGAGCGGATCGCCAAGCGCCTGTCACGCGCGGGCGTCTGCTCGCGCCGCGATGCGGAGCGCTGGATCGCCGAAGGCCGGGTGGTGCTGAACGGCAAGGTGCTGACCACCCCGGCCCAGACCGTCACCCCCGCCGACGTGATCGAGGTTGATGGCAAACCATTGCCGGATATCCAGCCGCCGCGCCTGTTCCGCCTGCACAAGGCCATGGGCCTCGTGACCACGACCCGCGACCCTGAAGGCCGCCCGACCATCTTCGACCATCTGCCGCCGCACCTGCCGCGCCTTATGGCTGTCGGTCGGCTGGACCTCAACTCCGAGGGGCTTTTGCTGCTCACCAATGATGGTGCGCTCAAGCGCTTCCTCGAACATCCCTCTACGGGCCTCAATCGCCGTTATCGGGTGCGCGCCCATGGTTATGCCGATGCGGCAAAGCTGGCGTCGCTTGCCAAGGGTGTCGTCGTCGATGGCGTACGTTATGGCCCGATGGAAGCCCAACTCGATCTCGAGCAGAGCTCGGGCCACAATCTGTGGCTCACCATCGGCATCCGCGAAGGCAAGAATCGCGAGGTGCGTCGTGTGCTGGAAAGCATCGGCCTCAGGGTCAACCGCCTGATCCGCGTCGCCTACGGCCCCATCCAGCTCGGCAAGCTGGAGCGCATGGAGGTCGAAGAGGTGCCGCAGCGCGTGGTGCGTGACCAGTTCGGCAAGGCGCTGGGGCTCTAGGCTCATGCGCATTGTCGGCGGCACGCATCGCGGCCGGGCGCTCGAAGCCCCGGAAGGCAAGGATATCCGTCCGACCACGGACCGGGTTCGCGAGACGCTCTTTAACCTCATCGCCCATGCGAACTGGTCGCCCGGCCTGCATGAGGTGCGGGTGCTCGATGCCTTCTGCGGCTCCGGCGCGCTGGCGCTGGAGGCGCTGTCGCGTGGCGCTTCCCACGCAACGCTGATGGATATCGCCGCCCCCTCGCTCGCGCTTGCCCGCCGTAACGCCGAAACGCTGGGGCTGGCGGAGCGTTGCAGCTTCATCCGCGCCAGCGCCGCCGAGCCGCCGGTAGCGAGCCAGCCGGCCGATCTTCTGTTTCTCGACCCGCCCTACCACAAGGGCCTTGTCGAGGCGGCCCTGCCCGCCCTTGCCCGCCAGGGCTGGGCGGCGCCTGCCGCCGTTGCCTTGTGCGAAATGGCGAGCGACGAGACCCTGTCGCTGTCGGGCATCGGCTGGAAGCTGGTCGACCGGCGCAAATACGGCGCCACCAGCTTGTGGATTCTGGAGCTGGCGCCAGGCGCCTGAACGCCGCCCGCGTCAAAATTCCCGGCAGAATTAGGGCTCCGGGGCGGTGACATATCGCCCCGGGCGCCCTAGATGTTGCCATGAGGCGCCGGCAAGCCGGCCGCTCTCCCTCTTTTTGCGCTCGCAGCGCTCCTTCCTGATTAAGGACCCGTCATGAAGATCACCTGGTACGGCCATGCGACCATCGGCCTCGAGCATGAAGGCAAGCATGTCCTGTTCGACCCGTTCCTGATCCATAACCCGGCCTGCTCGCTGGAGACGCTCGACAACCTGCCCAAGGTCGATGCGCTGGTGCTGACGCACGGCCACAACGACCACATCGCCGATGCCGCCGGCATCATCGAGCGCGACCAGCCGGTGGTCTGCTCCAATTTCGAACTCGCCATGTTCCTCGCCTCCAAGGGCGCGAAAAACCTGCAGCCGATGAACAAGGGCGGCACCGTCGATCTCGGCTTTGCAAAAGTGTCGATGACCAACGCCTTCCACAGCTCGTCCTGGGATAATGGCGACGGCTCCAACACCTATCTCGGCGAAGCCGCCGGCATGGTGGTGAAGTGGGCCAGCCATGCGATCTACCATATGGGCGATACCGAGATTTTCGGCGACATGGCACTCATCAACGAGCTGCACAAGCCCGACATCGCCTTCGTGCCCATCGGCGACCGCTTCACCATGGGCGCCGAGAGCGCGGCGCTGGCTTGCAACCGCTTCTTCGACTTCAAGAAGGTGCTGCCGATTCACCACGGCACCTTCCCGCTGCTGACCGGCACGCCCGCCGCGTTCAAGGCAGGGCTCAAGAAGGGGGAGATGATCAATATCGCCCCGATGGGCAGCATCACCCTTTAAAGGCTATCCCCTGCCTTCCGTCGCCTCAGCTCGCGGCGGAAGGCAGGGTGACTGTTACCTCAAGGCCGCCCTGCGGCCTGTTGGCAGCTACCACCGTGCCGCCATGGGCATCCACCGTGCGGCGAGCAATCGCCAGCCCGAGCCCGAAACCCGGCCCCGGCGCCGCACCGGCAACCCGCACAAACGGGTCGAACATGGTGGCAAGCGCCTCTTCCGGCACGCCCGGCCCTTCATCCACCACCCGCACCACCTGCTGGCCGGTCACCGCATTGCCGCTCACCCGCACCTCCACCGCCTTGCCGGCGGGGGAAAAACGCAGGGCATTGCGCACGATGTTTTCCAGCGCCCGCCGCATCAGGTCGGGGCTGCCCTTGATCGTCGGGCCGGGTTCGGCCTCTTCATCCTCGGCGATGTTGGTGCTCACGGCCACCGTTGCCGCCTGCCCCTCATAGCGCGCATCGGCGATAATGGAGCGCAGCAGGCCGTGCAGGTCGAAATAGCCATCAAGGCTGGGCGCGCCGCTTTCCACGCGTGACAGCGTCAAGAGCTCGCCCACCATCTCGTCAAGGCGGCGCGCCTCCATCTCGATGCGGCCAAGGGAGACATCCATCTTGCGCGGGTCCTGCCGGGCAAGGCCGACGGCCATGTGCAGCCGGGCGAGCGGGGAGCGCAGTTCGTGGCTTACGTCATGCAGCAACTGGTCGCGCGCGGCCATCAGCTGCTGGATGCGGCCCGCCATCGCATCGAAATCGCGGGCAAGGTCGGCAATCTCGTCCCGCCGCCGACCCATCTCGGGCTGCAGGCGCACCTTCAGCTCGCCTTGCGCAAACCGCTCGAACCCGCGCCGCAGGCGGTTGATTGGCCGCGTCAGGTACCAGGCCAGCACCGAGCTGAAGATCAGGCCGGCAACGGCGCCGAGAATGACGATCTCATGCGGGATTTCGAGTGGCCCCGGGTGGCGGCGCGGGCGCTGGACGTAGCGGTAGGCAACCTCCCAGGCCGAGCCATCAGCCGCCACCACGCGTTGCTGCGCCAGTGTCAGGGAGGTGCCTTCGGCCAGTTCGGTATCCTGCCCCGGCACCTCGGGGGTCTCGATGGGGCTGTCGGGTATGGCCGGGCCGGTTGCCGGGTTTGTGACGAGAAAGTCCCGCTGCTCCTCCGGCCATTTGGCCAGCAGGGTAGCAAGGCGGGCCTGTCCGCCAGTCTCCAGCGCATCGGCAGCAGAGGCCACAAGTGCCGGCGCCGTGCGGCGCGCAAACATCAGCTCGGGGCGCCGCGGCGCGCCATAAAGCGCAATCAGCAGCCACAGCGTCTCCACCATCAGGAAGATGGTCGCCCAGAAGCCGATCAGAATCTTCCAGAACAGGCGGCGGCGCATCATGGCCCGGCCCTCCTTCAGCGCAGCGACAGCCCGGCGAGATCGTAGCCGGAGAGGTTTTCCCGCAGGAAGCGGGAGGCCCGGCGCAGATACCAGCCCAGCGCCGCGCAGAAGAGCGTGGCACCGGCAAAACCGAGGGCCAGCACGGGGAGCGGCACGCCCGGCAATCCCGGCGGCGCCGGCGGCATATCGGCAAGCGGCCGGTAGGTCAGGCGCCAGGTGGTGCCTTCCGGCGTTGAGACGATCTCGGTGGCATCATGGTCGCCGGCGGGACCAGGAGCCGGCAAGGCCCGCTCGCCGCCAAGGCTGACAGAAAGGCTGCTGCGCAGCTCCTGCGGCCAGCTGCGCATCAGCCCGTTCAGCTGGTCGAGGCCGCCTTCACGCACTGCCGCCGCTGCGCTGGCCAGCATCACCGGCGCGATCTGCTCGGCGCTGCGCATGCCGGGGGGCATCGGCGGCGTGGCAAAAAGGGTAATGACCAGCCAGAGGGCCTCGACGGAGGCGAAGAACACCATCCAGCTGCCGATCAGGATCTTCCAGAAGAGCCAGGGCCGCATTTTCAAACCTGCCTTATCCTGTAACCCACGCCGCGGACGGTCTCGATCCAGCGCTCGTCGCTGGTCGCGGCGTGAAGTTTCTGTCTCAGATTGCTCACATGCACATCGATGCTGCGGTCATAGGCCTCACGCGGCCGGCCCAGCACCTGGATGGACATCTCATCCTTGGTGACGACCCGGTCGCCGGCCCTCAGCAGCATCTCCAGGAGATTGAATTCCGACGCGGTGAGATCGAGCGGCTGGCCAGCGCAGGTGACCCGGCGCTGGGCCGGGCTGAGTGCAATGGGCCCGCTGCTGAGTTCCTCCCCCTGCCGCTCGCTGCCGGCGACCGGGGCCGCCTGGCTGCGCCGCAGCACGGCCCGCAGCCTTGCCACCAGCTCGCGCGGGTAACAGGGTTTGGGCACATAATCATCCGCCCCCATCTCAAGGCCGATGACACGGTCGATGTCATCGCCCTTGGCCGTCAGCATGATGACAGGAAGCGCGCTTTCCTGCCGGATACGGCGCAGCACCTCGATGCCGCCCATGCGGGGCATCATGATGTCCAGAATGGCTGCCGAATAATTGCCCGACAGGGCAGCCTCGACGCCTGCTTCGCCATTATGGACCATGGTGAGGTCAAAACCCTCGCCGGCCATATATTCACGCAGCATGGCGCCCAGTTCGGCATCGTCGTCGATCAGCAGGATCTGCACCTGATCCGGTCTCCGGCCTCGTCAAAATCAATCGCGGCAGCTTAAGGCGCAACGGTACGCCGGCCACCGCGCTTACGCAGTTGCTGGCAATTTCCATACGCCGGGATTTTAGCCTTGGCACCTGTCTCAAGGCAGGAAATCCGCGAATTTACGCAATCTTTACGTTTTGCTTTCGCAGCCTTCACCCACATGCCACGCCCGCCTTCCTATATTCGGGTCAACACTGCTGTCCAACGAGCCGGCCCCGCCAAATCCGGCGACGAGATGAAGAAGCCCTGGAGTTAGCCTTGACCCCCAACCGCAAGAAGCGCCGCCTGCGCCCTGCCCTGATCGTGGCCGTACTGGTCATCGTCGCCGGTGCCGGTGTTGCCGGTTTCACCCTGCTGCGCCCGACCCCGGTGGCTCCGCCGCCCACGGCAGCGGTCACCCGCGGCGATATCGAGGACACGGTGCTGGCAACCGGCACCATCAACGCCTCCAAGACGGTTCTCGTCGGTGCCCAGGTTTCCGGCCAGATCACCCATATCGATGTCTCGGTGGGTGACGAGGTGAAGGAAGGCGACCCCATCGCCGAGATCGACCCGCTCACCCGCGAAAACACGCTCAAGGATTCCGAAGCCGCGCTCGATAACGTCAAGGCCCAGCGCGCCGCCGAACAGGCAACGCTGCGCCAGGCCGAACTGGCCTATAACCGCCAGAAGCAGATGCGCGCGCAGGACGCAACCTCGCGGGAAGATTTTGAAAGTGCCGAGGCGACGCTGGCGGTCACCAAGGCCAATATCGCCGCGCTCGATGCGCAGATCCGTCAGGCGGAAGTCACAGTCGACACTGCCCGGGTCAATCTCGGCTACACCAAGATCACCGCGCCGATGACCGGGACCATCATCGCCGTCTCCCGGCAGGAAGGCCAGACGGTCAACGCCGCGCAAAGCGCGCCGACCATCGCCAAGATGGCCGATCTCAGCCGCATGGAAGTAGAAGCTGCCATCTCCGAGGCCGACGTGGTGCGCGTAAAACCGGGCCAGAAGGTCTATTTCACCATCCTTGGCGATCCCGACCGGCGCTTCTACGCCACGCTCGACAGCATCAAGCCGGTGACCGACACGGTCGAGACCACCGACGACGTGACCACCATCACCGAGGACAGCAAGGCGGTCTATTACAACGGCGTTTTTTACGTCGATAACCCTGACCGCACGCTGCGCATCTCGATGACGGCGCAGGTTTCCATCGTACTGAACGAGGCGAAGGACGCCCTGACCGTTCCCGTCTCTGCCCTGCGCAACAAGGCCAGGGATGGCAGCTATATCGTCGAGGTACTGCAGGCGGATGGCACCACCCGGCCGCAGAAGGTGCATGTCGGCATCAACAACAACGTGACGGCCGAGGTGCAGGACGGGCTTTCCGAAGGCGACAAGGTGGTGCTGACCACCACGACCACCACAGCCGCCGCTTCCGCTTCGCAGGCACCGCGCCGCATGGGACCGATGAGGTTCTGAGCCATGAGCACACCCCTTATCGAACTTGAGGACCTGCGCCGGGAATTCCCCGCCGGCGAAGGCACCATCGCGGTGCTGCAGGATGTAAACCTCACCATCAATTCCGGCGAGATGGTCGCCATCATCGGCGCTTCCGGCTCCGGCAAGTCGACGCTGATGAACATCCTCGGCTGCCTCGACCGGCCGACCAGCGGTGCCTATCGCATCAACGGGCAGGATACGAACGGGCTGGAGCCCGATGAACTCGCCGCCCTCCGGCGCGAATATTTCGGCTTCATCTTCCAGCGTTATCACCTGCTCTCCACGCTGACCGCGCTCGGCAATGTGGAAGTGCCGGCCATCTATGCCGGCGCCCCCCGGGGCGCCCGGCAGGACCGCGCCGCCTCACTGCTCGAGCGGCTCGGCCTCGGCAACCGGCTGGATCACAAACCCTCGCAGCTTTCCGGCGGCCAGCAGCAACGCGTCAGCGTGGCGCGTGCGCTGATGAATGGCGGCCAGATCATCCTGGCCGACGAGCCGACCGGTGCGCTCGACAGCACCAGCGGCGAGGAGATGCTGAAGCTGCTCTCCGAGCTGCATCAGGCCGGCCACACCATCATCATCGTGACCCACGATGCCAAGGTGGCCGACCATGCCGAGCGCATCATCGAGATCAGCGACGGCCGCATCATTGCCGACACACGGCGCAAGCCGCAGGAAGAAAGCATTGCCCCGCCGCTGGCCGATCACGCCCGCTCCAGCTGGCGCGCCGCGCTCGGCCGTTTTGGCGAGGCCTTCAGCATGGCGCTCGTCGCCATGGCGGCCCATCGCCTGCGCACCTTCCTTACCATGCTCGGCATCATCATCGGCATCGCCTCGGTGGTCTCGGTAGTGGCGCTCGGCCAGGGATCGAGCGCGCAGATCCTGGAGAACATCAACTCCATCGGCACCAATACGATCGACATCTATCCCGGCAAGGATTTCGGTGACCGCAAATCCTCCAGCATCCTCACGCTGGTGCCCCGCGATGCCGACCTGCTGGCCAGGGAAACCTATGCCGACAGTGTGACGCCCGGCGTTTCCGCCTCCGGCAAGATCCTGCGCTACCGCAACCTTGAGCTCTCCGCCACGGTACGCGGCGTGGGGGACCAGTTCTTCCGCGTGCGCGGCTATGAGATGGCGAACGGTGTTTCTTTCGACGCCGGCAGCATCAGCCGCCGGGCGCAGGTCGCCGTCATCGACGACAACACCCGCCAGAAAATGTTCCCCAACGGGGATGATCCGCTGGGGCAGGTGTTCTTTGTCGGCGATGTGCCGGTGCGCATCATCGGCGTGACGGCCCCCAAGGCCTCCCCCTTCGGCAACAGCGACGAGTTGAATGTCTGGCTGCCCTACACCACGGCGATGAGCCGCATCCTCGGGCAGACCAACTTGCAGAGCATCACCGTGCGCGTGGCGGACAATTACGATACCGCCGTTGCCGAGCAGCAGATCATCGCCGCGCTGGAGCGCCAGCACGGCACCAAGGACTTCTTCACGATGAACACGGACACCATCCGTCAGACCATCCAGAAGACGACCGAAACCCTGACCCTGCTCATTTCGGCAATCGCGCTCATCTCGCTGGTCGTCGGCGGTATCGGCGTCATGAACATCATGCTCGTCTCGGTGACGGAGCGTACCCGCGAGATCGGCGTGCGCATGGCCGTGGGTGCCCGGCAGAACGACATCCTGCGCCAGTTCCTCATCGAGGCGGTGCTGGTGTGTTTCATCGGCGGGTTTCTGGGAGTGATGGCCGCCTTCGGGCTCGGTTTCATTCTCACCCATTTCAGCACCGACGTGAATCTTACCTATTCGACCACTTCGATCGTCGCGGCCTTTGCCTGCTCGACCCTGATCGGCGTGATTTTCGGTTTCCTGCCTGCCCGCAGCGCGGCGCGGCTGGACCCTGTGGAGGCGCTGGCGCGCGAATGAAGCTGATACCCTCCCTTGCTAGCCGGCCGCTGCTGGCCGGTCTCGTTGCCCTGTCCCTTGGCGGCTGCTCGCTGCTTGGCACCACGGACTATTCCCGCCCGGCGCTGACCGTGCCCGGTGCCTGGTGGCAGGAAACCGGCGCCAACCAGACCCGCAGCACACTGCCGACCGACCAGTGGTGGCAGGCCTTCAACGATCCGGCGCTGAATGCCCTGATCGAGGAAGCCTTTGCCAGCAACAATGATCTGGCAGCCGCTGCTATCAAAGTGCGTCAGGCCCAGCTTCAGGCCGGACTTGCCGCCGATGACGAGCGCCCTACGGTCTCGGCCTCGGCGGATGCCTCCACCTCGAAGCGGCTCGATACCAGCGCCTCCAGCCAGCGCTCCTCCTCCCTCACCGGGTCGGTGAGTTACGAGGTCGATCTCTGGGGCAAGCTTTCCAGCACCACCGACGCCAAGCGCTGGGAAGCGCAGGCGACGGAAGCGGACCGGCAGGCAACCGCCATGTCGCTCGCCGGGACGACGGCAAACCTTTACTGGCAGGCGATATACCTCAAGGAACGTATCCGCCTCAGCCAGGACAGCATCGATTATGCCCAGCGCACGCTGGACCTCGTGCGCACGCAATATGCTGCCGGCGCCTCCTCCGCGCTGGAGCTCCTGGAAGCCCAGACCAGCCTCGACACCCAGCGCGCCGCGCACACCCAGTTCCTGCAGCAGCAGGTGGAAACGCAAAATGCGCTCGCCATCCTGTTCAACGGCCCACCGCATGCCTTCGATATCGAGCGCGCGGCGCTGCCGCAGGGCGTGCCGGACATTCCCGCCGGCCTGCCGGCCTCAGTGCTGGAACGCCGGCCGGATCTGAAGGCGTCCGAACTGCGCCTGCGCGAAAGCCTCGCCACCATCGACGCCACCCGTGCCAGCTATCTGCCGGACGTCACGCTGACCGGCAGCATCAGCACCGGCAGCGAGGCGCTGGCCGATATCCTGCGCAATCCCATCGGCACGCTCGGCGCCGGCCTTGCTTTGCCCTTCCTGCAATGGAACGAGCGCAAGCTCGAGATCAAGGTGTCGGAAGCCGACTATGCGCTGGCGGTGACCAACTTCCGCCAGAGCGTCTACAGCGCCTTTGCCGATGTGGAAAACGCGCTCTCGGCCCGCCGCCAGTACGCCGCCCAGGGTGAGCTGCTGACGAGCGCCGTCGACAGCGCCAGACGGGCGGAGGCGATCTACGAGACCCGTTACCGTGCCGGCGCCGTTTCCTTGCAGGACTGGCTCGATGCGCAGGAGAAGCGCCGCTCCAACGAGGAATCGCTGCTGGAAAATCACCTGAACCAGTTGAACGAGCAGGTCACGCTCTACCAGGCCCTCGGCGGCAGCACCCCGCTGCCGCAGGTCACGGATGCCACCATCACCATCCAGTAAGGATCCGAGGGGCAACAGGCAGTTCAACCGATAACCTGCGGGTATGAAAGGTTCCTCCCCGAACCGATCTCCCGCAGGCCAGGAAACCCCGGCGCAATCCCCCTGCAGCGCCGGGGTTTTCCTTTTTCCGCCCCGGTTCCGGCCCGGTCGCCGCCACCCCCAACGCAGTATGTCGCAGGAACATCCCGGCGGCTCCGGTGGTTTCTTCTGTAGAGGGCCGGCTGAAACTTCTCCTTCGAGAACCGCAAGCCGGCCCGGCAGAAAAGGAGGAAAAAATGGCATATTACTGGCCTGACAGACCTGCTTCCCCCGGCAACCGGCCGGACGAGGATGGGCCGGGCGTCGCCATCGACCCGCGCTATCGCCGCCGCCGCGGGGCATCGCCCTATCCGGGCGAGTTCATGGCCTATGGGCCGATGTATCCCTTCCCCTATGACGTCTTTCCCGGCGACGAGGATCTGCGTGGCGGCCCGCGCTGGGGCGAAGACAATGCCGGCCGCGCGCCACGCCCGGAAGATGTGCGCTGGGAACCGCGCCATGGCCATAATCCGCGCGGCTTCTGGCAGCAGGCGCGGGATGAGTTCTCTTCCTGGTTCGGCGATGAGGGCGCGGAGCACCGCCGCGAGATGGATGCGCGGGAAACCCACCGCGGGCGCGGCCCCAAAGGCTATCAGCGCGACCAGAACCGCATTCTGGAAGATATAAATGACCGGCTGACCGACGATCATTTCCTCGATGCCTCCAACATCGAGGTCACCGTCGAGAATGGCGAGGTCATGCTGTTCGGCACCGTCACCAGCCGCGCTGCCAAGCGCCGTGCGGAGGATCTGGTGGACACTGTCTCCGGCGTTACGCACTGCCAGAACAACCTGCGCGTAAAGCTTCCCGCCGGCTGACGCCTCCACCCCGTCGGTGGCACAAAAGAGAACCCCTCCGGCCCGGACAGCATTCCGGCCGGAGGGGTTTTGTCTTTCAGCTGGCCGCCTTGCGGCGAGCCGGAGCACGCCGGGCCGGCGTCTTGGGGGCATCCTTGTCGCCTGCGTTTTTACTGGCGGCAGTTTTCGCCGGTCGGGCCCTGCTTGCGGCGCCCTTGCGCTGGACGCTCAGCTTGTGCTCGCCCCCACCGCCGGTCGCGCGCGCCTCGCACAGCTTGATGATGGAATCCAGCTCGTCATCGGTCAGATGCTCGATGCCGATGAAGCGGTTGGAAGAGGAACCGACACGGATCAGCTCGTCGAGCTTGGCTTGAAGGGCCGTTGAATCCCGGTTCTGCGTGTTCTGGATCAGGAACACCATCAGGAAGGTGACGATGGTGGTGCCGGTATTGATGACCAGTTGCCAGGTGTCGGAATAGTCAAAGAGCGGCCCCGTCACCGCCCAGATGACCACGATGAGGCAGCACCCCAGAAAGGTGACCGGCCGGCCGGTCACCCGGGCCGTTTCGCTGGCCAGCGTATTGAATAGATCGGAAAAGGACATGGACGTTCATCTCCCGCATCCGCGACGCGCCATCGCGGCTGGATGCCGGGAGATAAAACGTTATGAAGGACGCCCGGTTCCGCCGCCGGGAATTGCTGCGACAGAAGGATCAGCCACGGGCCTCGGCAACGCTCACCACCAGCGTCATGGCAAGCGCCAGCGTCGCTGACAGGGGGCGGAACCCTTCGTAATCCGCCTCCACCACCTCGAACCACACCGCGCCCAGCGAGGCGAGCGGGCTGAAGGGGCTGTCGGTGATAACCACCATCGGCACATTCTGCTCGGCAAGCTGCTTGGCCTGCCCTACGCTGGCAGAAGCATAGGGCGTGAAACTGACCGCCACCGCGGCATCCTTCGCTCCGGCGAAGGACAATGTCTCCGCGTCCGTGCCGCTGGAGGAGCCCACCAGCACGTTGCGGATGCCGAGCTTGCCCATCGCATAGCTCATATAGCTGGTTACCGGAAAGGAGCGGCGCTGGCCGATGAGATAAATGGTCTCGGCCGAAATCAGCTGCTCCACCGCCTCCTCGATCCGGTGCGGGTCGATGCGCTCGCGCACCGAGCGCACGGATTCCTCTGCCGCGTCGGAAAAGCCGGCAAACAGCAGGGCCGGCTTGGAGACGCCACGCGCATGCTCCGCCAGCGAGCGCAGCCGCTCGTCATAATCCAGCACCCGGTCGCGCAGGCGCGAGCGGAAGATCAGCTGCAGGTCGGAAAATCCCTGATACCCGAGGGCCTGGGCAAAACGCACCAGCGTGGAGGTCGGCACCCCGGCCGCCTCTGCAATGCTGGCGACGGTGCCAAAGGCGATGTCGTCCGGGTTGGCCATGGCGTAACCGGCCACCTGCGCCAGCCGTTTGGGTAGCGCATCCTTGCGGGCCAGCAGCAGCGCCCTGAGGCTGGCGAAATCCCGCGGGGCCTCAGCCTTGTCCGTCTCCAGCATCTCCCGATCCACTTTGGCTCGCCCCCGTTCTTGTCTTTTTCAGCATGCCGCCGGTGATCCGGCCCTCAGACGCATAGCTGTTTGTAACCTGCTTGACGTCTTGCTCAAAAATAAAATATAAATTTCATGAATTTGGAAAAATGATCCAAATGGTTCGTTTTGGCGCGGAAGGGTACCGGGCCGTTTCTTCGGGTGCAGGGCATCCGGCGTGTCTCTCTCCAGGGCTTCTCCCAGGGGGCCTAACTCTCGCGGGACGGCAACAGCCGTCCCGCCCTTGTTTTATTCCTGCACAAAGCCGCCCCGCGCCGCCTTCACCGCCGCCGTGATATGCGCGATGACCGCCGCCACCCGGCGCGTTTCATGGATGTCCGGGTGCGTGGTGAGCCAGTAGGCACGCTGAAAGCGGATTGCCGGTAACAGCCGCACCAGCTCGGGAAAACGCCGGGCGGCATAATCATGCAGCACCCCCACGCCCACTCCCGCCCGCACGGCCTCCAGCTGCCCAACGACGCTGCCGCATTCAAAGCGCCGGCTGGTGAAGCGCGACAGTGCGCTGCCGTAATCAAGCGCCCGGGAATAGACCAGATCTTCCACCTGCGTCACGGCCATATGCCCCTCAAGGTCGGCCTCGCTGGTGATCGGCCCGCTTACCGCCAGATAGTCACGGCTGGCATAGAGGCTGAGGCTGTAGTCCGTGAGCTTCTTGATGATAAGGCGGCCGGTCTTAGGGCGGTCCATCGTCACCACGATATCCGCCTCGCGCCGGGAAAGTGAAAAGGCACGCGGCAGCGGCACCAGCTGCACCACCAGTTCCGGGTGCTGCAGGGCGAGCGCGCCCAGCTCCGCCGCCAGAAAATAGTTGCCAAACCCGTCCGGCGCACCGACACGCACCGTACCGCTGAGCGCCGCCTGCGTGCCGGCCAGTTCCGCGCTTACCTTCAGGAAGTCGGATTCCGCCCGCTCCGCCGTCGCCAGCAGCCGCTCGCCCGCCGCGGTCAGCGTGCAGCCGGTGGTATGGCGTTCGACGAGCCGCACCTGCATCTCCTCCTCCAGCTGTGTCAGCTGGCGGGCGACGGTGGCGTGGTTGAGGCCGAGCCGCCGCGCCGCGCCCAGAATTTGCCCGGTGCGCGCAATAGCCAGAAAGATACGGATACGATCCCAGTCCATAGACAGGACTTTAAAATTTGCACAACGGTGCCGCAATAGTGCCGGTTGATGTGCAGCCACGATATGCCGAGAATGCCCGCACCCAGAGCATTGGCCACAAGAACATTGAGCAGCCGGAGGAACAGCATGGTTTCCCAGATTTCCCACTTTGTCGGCGGACGCAAGGTTGCCGGCACCAGCGGCCGCAAGAGCCCGGTCTTCAACCCCGCAACCGGAGAGCAGACCGGCGAGGTCGCCCTTGCCTCCACCGCCGAAGTGCGCGCCGCCGTGGCAGCGGCCCGCGCCGCCTTCCCCGGCTGGGCCGCCACCACCCCGCTGCGCCGTGCGCGCATCCTCAACAAGTTCCTGCACATCCTCGAAGAGCGCACGCCGGAACTCGCTGCTGTCATCAGCGCCGAGCATGGCAAGGTGCTGTCCGACGCGATGGGCGAGATCACCCGCGGCATCGAGGTCGTGGAATTCGCCACCGGCATTCCGCAGCTCCTCAAGGGCGAGTTCACCGAGAATGTCGGCACGCGCGTCGACAGCCATTCGCTGCGCCAGCCGCTGGGTGTCGTTGCCGGCATCACGCCGTTCAACTTCCCGGCCATGGTGCCGATGTGGATGTTCCCGGTGGCGCTCGCCTGCGGCAACTGCTTCGTCCTGAAGCCGTCGGAGCGCGATCCCTCTGCCTCGCTGCTGCTGGCCGAGTGGTTGAAGGAAGCCGGCCTGCCGGACGGTGTCTTCACCATCGTGCATGGCGACAAGGAAGCCGTGGATGCGCTGCTGACCGATCCGGACATCACTGCCGTCAGCTTCGTCGGCTCCACCCCCATCGCCCGCTACATCTATGAAACCGCCGCGATGAACGGCAAGCGCTGCCAGGCGCTCGGCGGTGCCAAGAACCACATGATCATCATGCCGGACGCCGACATGGATCAGGCGGTCGATGCGCTGATGGGCGCGGCCTATGGCTCGGCCGGCGAGCGCTGCATGGCGATCTCCGTTGCCGTGCCAGTGGGTGAGGCCACGGCCAACGCACTTATCGCCAAGCTGGAGCCGAAGGTGCGTGCGCTCAAGATCGGCCCGGGGACCGATCCGGAAGCCGAGATGGGCCCGCTCGTCACCAGGCAGCATTTCGACAAGGTGCGCGGCTATATCGATGCCGGCGTTGCCGAAGGGGCGAAGCTCGTGGTCGATGGCCGCGACTTCAAGATGCAGGGTTACGAAGGCGGTTACTTCGTCGGCGGCACCCTCTTCGACAACGTGACCACCGACATGAAGATCTACAAGGAAGAGATCTTCGGACCCGTGCTCTCCGTCGTGCGCTCGCCGGACTACGATACCGCCGCGCGCATGATCAACGAGCATGAGTTCGGCAACGGCACCGCCATCTTCACCCGCGACGGCGATGCCGCGCGTGAGTTCGCCAGCCAGATCCAGGTCGGCATGGTCGGCATCAACGTGCCGATCCCGGTGCCGATGGCGTTCCACAGCTTCGGCGGCTGGAAGGCCTCGCTCTTCGGCGACCATCACATGCATGGGCCGGAAGGCGTGCGCTTCTATACCAAGCTCAAGACCATCACCAGCCGCTGGCCGACGGGCATCCGTTCGGGCGCCGAGTTCGTGATGCCAACGATGAAGTAAGGCATCTGCCACATCGCAGAAACGGCAACGCCCCGCAGAAGACCTCTCCGGGGCGTTGTCGTTTTGACCTGATGTCCGGCTGGCGGGGGATCAGGCGTTCTTCAGCTGGCGCATGCCGGCGATGTAACCGACCTGGGCAGCATAACGGTCGCTGAAATTCTTGTTGATCAGCGGTGTCAGCACGTCCTTGACCTTGTCGTGCAGCCCCTTTTCCCAGTCACCCGGGTGCTGGAAGTTGCTCATGATGTAGGTCCAGCCATTCACATTGTCGACGGACTGCAGGCCGGTCGATTCAGCGCCCGATGGGGTCGAGAGCACCCGCACGCAGCTCTTGTCATCGACATTGTAGGCCCACAGGAAGTTGTTGACATGCATGCCGCTGTCCTCGCCCACGAACAGGGTGCGCATGTCCTCGGAGAACTTGATGTTGTCCGGGTTGGCGACACGGTCTGCGTTGGCAAGGTTGCCCATCTCGTCGGCGGCCTTCAGGTCTTCACCCGTAAGAGCCGGGATGCCGGCCATATGGACGGGAACCCAGGCACTGTCGATCGTCTGGTTCTGGTCGTCCTGCTGGCCATCGCGCAGATCGAGGGCATAAACGCTGCCCGAGGTCGGCCCCTGAACATGGATGTCCGTGCTGCCGTCCTTCATCGGGCCCTTGATCGAGCTCATCGCCACATAGGCCACCTTGTCCGCCGCGTTGACGGTGGTGCCTTCCCACTTGGTGAAACCAAGGCTACCCCCGCGCAGCGCGGCATAACGGTGGGTCTCAAGGAAGGCGGCGGCCTTCTCCATGCCCGGCTTCAGGCGTACCCAGTTGGGCTTGCCTTCGTAGAAAATCTTGGTGAAGCCGGCTTCCGTCGGCTCGGCGCGCACCACATCCATGATGTCGGTGGGCTTGAGCGTCTTGGCCATCTGCTCGACCTCGTCGCTGGTGGCATGACCAAGCTTGATCCAGCTGAGATCGGCCGCGCCCGGCCCTTCGCCGGAGGTCTGCTTCCACTTTGCGACATAGAGCGTGCCGGAAGAAAGGTCTTCCGCCTTGTCGGCCACGAACATGAAGGCGCCGCCATTGGTCATGTCGTCGCCCATCAGCACCGTGCGCGAGTCCGGGCAAACCTGCACCAGCTCGTGCGAGATACGGCCGAGGCAGAAATGCTTGGTCACGGTGCCGCTGCCGTCAGCGCTCACCTTCACTTCCGGAATGTGATTGTAGAGGTAGGGATTGGCCTTGGCCGGGTCGTTCACCGCAGCGGCATCACCATAGAGATTGGTGATGAAGGCGTGGAACTGGTCGCTCTTTTCCGCAGCGAAAGCGTCGGTCGGATATTCCTCGCTGGAGAGATGCGTGTTCCAGGGCGAGCGGCTGGCGCCGCAGGTGATCCAGAGGCCATGGGAATTGCCGGCCGGCACCGGGGAATAACGCACCAGCTTCAGCGCGCCGGTCTCCGGATTCTGGTCGAAGGTCATCACCGCCAGCGGCGACGGCAGACGGCCGTAGAGATCTTCCTTGGCGAGATTGCGGCTGGTGTATTCGAACTGCACCACGGCAAAAACCGGGTTGCCCTTTACGCCGAGGGCCGCCTTGTCCACGCCGTCCATTGGCTGCAGCAGGGACATGCCGTCCGGGCAATCGGAGAACATCTGGCGGCTCTCGCCGGGCACGGAAGTGTCCATGATCGGACGGCCCTCGATGTCGTAATAGCCGCCAGCCACGATCATCTCGCCCTTCGGGCCGGGCACCTTGTCGCCGGTCTTGAAGAAGGCTTCATAGGAAAGTTCGAAGGCCTGCGAGGCATCGCCGCCGTCAACGCCCAGCTTCGAGCCTACGGTCACCTGCGCCATCGATTCCGGATTGTCGAGGCCCGGGGCCGCCATGCCATAGAAACGCACCTTGCCGGCGGCCACCTTGGCCACGGCGTCCGCGGCCATCGCGCTGTCCGACCAGGCCATGCGCGCCAGCGGCAGGGCAATGGCGGAGCCGCCCAGCAGCTTGACTAAGGAACGACGGGAAACAGCCAAATTCTCGGTCATTTTTCGGCACCTCATCCAGGTCGGTTGGTATTTTCTGTTTTGCCGAACCGTGGCTCATGGCCGTTACAGGGCGATGACGGATTGCCGCACCATTTGATGACCAAGCCTGTGACCCATCGCCGCAGGCGCTCGTGCCGCAGCGGAAAGTCGAGCAATTGGCTATGCCCGCGCCGCATCAACAACGCAAGGCGCCCGGGACACACAAAATTATGCAATCCGCCGTATTTCCAACCGGCCGCCCAGCCATTATTGATTAACGGCAAGACAAGCGCCCCGCCGGCCGGCGGCAGGCAAAAGAAGAAATGGCTGCCGACTGCCGATGCGTTTTCTGCTCATCAACCCCAACGCCGCGCACGACTACGACGTCGACACGCCCTTTGAGCGGCCATTGGCGGGAGCGGAAGCCGCACAGGTGCATCTGGCACTCGCCCTGACGGCGCTCGGGCACGAGGTCGATCTGGTCACCGGCACCCGCCGACCCGGCATCAGGCGCGGCGTATTCTGCCACTCCCTTGCCCGCAGCCTGCCAAGCCCGCAGACCGCCGACGCCATCCTGGTGACCAACGCTCCGCGTTACGCGCTGGAGATGCGGCCGCATCTCGGCAACCATCCGCGGCTGCTCGCCTGGGAACACAACATCTGGGATCCGCAGCCGCTTTATGGCGACTGCCTCAAGGCGCTGGCGCTGGCGGGGGGCGATATTCTCTGCGTCAGCCAGTGGCACCGTGCCCATTTCGTCGAGCGGGGCGGCATATCGCCGGCGCGCCTGCATCTGCTGCCCAATGCACTGGGTCCGGCCTTTCTCTCGCTCTTTGCCGAAGGGGAGGATGTGCTTGCCGCCAAGGCCCACCCCCCGCGGCTCATCTTTGCCGCCACCCCCTACAAGGGGCTCGATGCCGCGCTCGCCTGTTTCCAGGCCCTGCGGCAGCAGTTGCCGGACGTAACGCTCGATATCTATTCCAGCTTCGAGCTTTATCCGGAAAACAATCCGCTGCGGCGCGATGCTCGCTGGCGGCTGATTGCCGATGCCGCGCGCAACATCGATGGCATTGCCATGCATGACCTGGTGCCGAACGCCACTCTGGGCGAAGCGATGAAGGGGGCGGCGATGCTGTTCTACCCCAACACCCTGCCGGAGACCTCCAGCATCGTGACGCTGGAAGCTCTGGCGGCGGGCTGCATCGTCTATGCTCCGCCCTTTGCCGCCCTGCCGGAAACAGCCGGGCCCTGGCTACACCCCATGCCGCTCAATGCCCGCCACCGTTTCACGCCCGCCGGGGTTGTCGGGGGGGCACTCGACTTGCTGAAGCGCTGGATGGAGAGCGATGCTGAGCTGGCTGGCAAATTGCGGCAGCAGGTGCGCCAGACCACAGCCGACTGCCGGTGGGAAGCGCGCGCCCGGGACCTCGTGGCGCTGGTTGCCGACAAAAGCAGCGTCATCGCCCGGTAATTTTGCCCCGGGTAATATTGACAGCCCCCGTCAAGCCATCCTAGACGGGAAGCCTCCTCTCCCAGACCGGCAGTCGAACCCCATGGACAGCTCAACCCGTTGCACCGCCTTCGAGGGCACCACCAAGGTCGCCGCCGGCGATCTCGGCGCCGTGGCGCTGGTGGTCAAGGTGCTGCTGGAGACGGCGCCGGGGCGCCTCATCATCATCTATGACGACGCCAGCGGGCAGGAGATCGACATCGATTTCCGCGGCAGCGACGATGAAGTGCTGGCCCGGCTCTCGGCAGCCCCGCCCCAGCGCGGTCGCGGCCGCCCCAAGCTGGGGGTCGTCGCCAAGGAGATCACCCTCTTGCCGCGCCACTGGGACTGGCTGGCCGCCCAGCCGGGCGGCGCCTCGGCCACCCTCAGGCGTCTTGTGGAGGAAGCCCGGCGCAGCAATGCGGACAAAGACCGCCAGCGCCAGGCCCAGCGCGCCTGTTATCGCTTTATGTCGGCGGTCGGCGGCAACCTGCCGGATTTTGAGGAGGCCTCGCGCGCGCTATTTGCCGGCAATCTCGGCCGGCTGGCCGAACTGATTGCCCGCTGGCCCGGCGATGTGCGCCATCACGTAATGAAACTCGCCGTCGGCAGCATCCCGGCGGAAGGCAGCAGCGACTAGCCTGCCGGGGTTTCAATCCCCCGAAACACATCAGGCCCGCCGGGAAACGGCGAGCCTAATGGCTAAAGCATTTATCCGTGGAAGACGCTCAGAAGAGGCCTTCCAGCATGCCGGTGCGGCGGCGCTCGATGATCGGGATATCGCCGCTGTCGACAGGAATACCCAGCGCCTGGTTACGGCGGATGCGGGCAGCTTCCTTGTCGGCATCAAGCAGTGCGCCCTGCGGCACGTCGAGGCCGAGCATGCTGTCGACGATGCGGGTGTTGGCGGCCACCATCGAGGCAGTTTCGGCATCCACCTTGCTGCGAATTTCCGGATCGATATTGGCGGCGCCGGCGCTCACCAGCAGCGCCTGCTCACCCGGCGATAGCGGCTTGCCCTGATCGTTGGTCACGGTCGGCGTCGTCGGCTGCAGGCCGAAGGTCACCGTCTTGGCAACGTCCTGGGTCGTGCCTTCCTGCGGGCGGACAGCACCGGGCTGCGGCGGCTGCAGCTCGATGCCCGGCGGCACGGAAAGCGGCGCGCGGGAGACAACGGTGAATTCATCCGGCGGCTTGCGGGCAAGGCCGAGGGTCTCTTTTGTCTGCTCGCAGCCTGTGGCCACCAGCATGGCTCCAACAGCCAGCAGCAACCCTGCCTTCACGGAGACCTTGGAATAGTTCAACGCGACCTCTCCCACCCTCTTTTGCGCCATACGAGGCGGCATCATCCTTAGCTCAGATCAGGCTGCCGGGCCAGTCCCGGAGGCCCGATCGGCGGCCTTGCGTCCCGAGCCAAGGAAGCTATCGATCAGCACCATGACAACACCAATGGTAATGCAGGAATCCGCCACATTAAAGGCGGGCCAGTGGTAACCCACAGCATGCACATCGAGGAAGTCGCGCACGGCGCCGTAGACGATCCGGTCATAGACGTTACCGATGGCGCCGCCAATGATGAATCCGATGGCCGCCGACAGGAAGCGTCGCTCAACGGTCCGCAGCCAGAAGAACAGCGCAACAGCGATAAACACCGCAACCGCCACCAGCACCCAGCGCGTTACCTCAGGCCCATCGGCGAAGAGCGAGAAGCTGACGCCGGTGTTCCAGGCATGCACGATGTTGAAAAACGGGAAGATCTCGACCCCGCCACCATTGGGCAGCAACCGGTCGAACACCAGCGCCTTGGTCACGAGATCGAAGAAGATGCCGAGCACGGCAATGCCGATTCCGATAGTGAGCGCCTTGCGGCGAAGGGCCGCGCTCATGCGGCCTCTCCGGCAAGACCGGTAACCGGATCACCAAGAGCCTCGGCGCAGCGACCGCAGACATCTTCATGCCCGTCATGGCTGCCGACGTCAGGCAGCACCTGCCAGCAGCGCTCGCAGCGCTCGCCTTCCGCCAGGGTGGGCACCACGGCCACGCCTGCCACTTCCGGCAGGGTAAAGGCCCCTTCCGGCGCCGTGCCGGTCAGCACCTTGATGGCGGAGGTGATGCACACATCGTGGAACGCGACGGTGCCGAGCACCGCTGCGGTATCCGCATCGACATAGACTTCCGGAGCGGCCTGCAAGGAGGAGCCGATGCGTTTGGCGCCGCGCTCCACTTCCAGCGCGCCGGTCACCACACGGCGCACGCGGCGGATGGTTTCCCACTTGGCCGCCAGCGTCTCGTTGCGCCACTCGGCCGGGAACTCGGGGAACTGGCGCAGATGCACCGAATCCTCGCTCTCCCACCCGTTGGTGCGGGTAAGCCAGGCTTCCTCGGCCGTGAAGCAGAGGGCCGGCGCCAACCATGCCGTCAGCGCCTCGAAAATGAGGTTCATGACAGTCAGCGTGGCGCGGCGGCGCAGCGAGCTGGCACCGTCGCAATAAAGCACGTCCTTGCGGACGTCGAAGTAGAAGGCCGACAGCTCAACCGCGCAGAACTCGTGCAGCTCGCGATAGAGGCTGTTGAAGTCGTAGCGGGCAACGCAGGCACGCACATGCGCGTCCATCTCGGACAGGCGATGCAGCGCCCAGCGCTCCAGCTCCGGCATCTCCCCGGCCGTGACGGCAGCGCTGCCATCCCAGCCATCGAGTGCACCGAGCAGGTAGCGCAGCGTGTTGCGCAGGCGGCGGTAAAGGTCGGAGTAGCTCTTGAGGATATCCGGGCCGATGCGCAGGTCCTCGGAATAGTCCGAGCTCACCACCCACAGGCGCAGGATGTCGGCGCCGTACTGCGCCTCGATCTCGCTTGGCTCCACACCGTTGCCCAGCGACTTCGACATCTTGTAGCCGTTCTGGTCGAGCACGAAGCCATGGGTCAGCACGGCGTCATAGGGCGCCCGGCCACGCGTGCCGCAGCTTTCCAGCAGGGAGGAATGGAACCAGCCACGATGCTGATCCGAGCCTTCCAGATAAAGGTCCGCGGGCCATTTGAGGTCAGGCCGCGCGTCCAGCACGAAATTGTGCGTGGAGCCGGACTCGAACCACACGTCGACAATATCGAACACCTGGTCGTAATTGGCCTTGTCGTACCCGTTGCCGAGGAACTCCTGCGGGTCCATCGAGTACCAGGCATCGGAGCCCTTCTCGCGGAAGGCTTCGGTGATGCGGTTGCACACGGCCTCGTCGCGCAGCGGCTCGCCAGTGCGCTTGTCGAGGAAGAGCGCGATGGGCACGCCCCAGGCACGCTGGCGGCTGATGCACCAGTCCGGGCGGCTCTCGATCATCGAGCCGATACGGTTCTTGCCGGCGGCCGGATACCACTTGGTATCTTCAATGGCGCGCAGCGCGATGTTGCGAAGGCTCTCCGCACCGTTCGGCGTCGTGTCCATGCCGATGAACCACTGCGGCGTGGTGCGATAGATAAGCGGCGCCTTGGAACGCCAGGAATGCGGGTACTGGTGCTTGAGGCGACCGCCGGCGAGCAGCGCGCCTTCCGTCTTCAGCTTGTCGAAGATCGGGCTATTGGCCTCGAACACGTCGATGCCGGCCCAGAGCGGCACGCCTGGACCATACCGTCCGTCATCCTCGACCGGCTGGTAGGTGACATCGAGGCCGTTTTCGACGCCGAGAAGGAAGTCTTCTTCACCATGCGCCGGGGCCGTGTGCACAAGGCCGGTACCGGCATCGGTGGTCACATGGCTGCCCGGCAGCAGCGGCACGTCATAGTCATAGCCCTGCCCGCGCCATGGATGGGCGCAGACGGTACCGGCCAGCGCGCTGCCCGGCAGGCGGGCGGCGATGTCGTAGCCGCTGATCTTGGCAGCCTTGGCAACAGCCTCCACCAGATCGGCGGCAACCACGATCACCTCACCCACGCGGGCGAGGCTGTTCTCGGCCACTTCCGTCACCTTGACGGCGGCGTAGGCGAAATCCGGGCCGTAGGCGATGGCGCGGTTGCCCGGCAGCGTCCACGGGGTGGTGGTCCAGATCACCATGCTGGCACCGGCCAGCGCCGGATCGGCTGACTTCACGACCGGGAAACGGACCCAGACCATGGTCGAGGTCTTTTCGTGGTACTCCACCTCGGCTTCGGCGAGCGCCGTCTTCTCCACCGTCGACCACATCACCGGCTTCACACCCTTGTAGAGGCGGCCGTTGAGCAGGAACTTGTGGATCTCGCCGACGATGGTCGCTTCGGCGGGATAGGTCATGGTGAGATAGGGGTTCTGCCAGTCGCCCATCACGCCAAGGCGCTGGAACTGCTCGGACTGCACGCCCACCCAATGGCGGGCAAAGTCACGGCATTCCTGGCGGAACTCGAGTACCGGCACCTGGTCCTTGTCCTTGCCGTCGGCCCGGTACTTTTCCTCGATCTTCCATTCGATGGGCAGGCCGTGGCAGTCCCAGCCCGGCACATAGATGCTGTCGCGTCCCAGCATCTGCTGGGTACGGGTGACGACATCCTTCAGCACCTTGTTGGTGGCATGGCCCATATGCAGGTTGCCGTTGGCGTAGGGCGGGCCGTCATGCAGCACATATTTGGTGCGGCCCTTCGACTGCTGGCGCACCTTGTCATAGAGGCCAATCTTCGCCCAGCGCGCCAGAATTTCCGGTTCCTTCTGGGGAAGGCCGGCGCGCATGGGGAAATCAGTCTTCGGCAGGAAGACACTGGCCTTGTAATCGGTGCTCATCGGGGCCTCTAAATCACGAATGGATGCGGCCATTCCGGCAAGGGCGGCTTCAGGTTTCAGGCACAGGAAACCGGCCCCGGACAGGCTGCAAACCTCAGCCGGTGGGTATGCTACGCCGCACGGCACGGGGTCAAGTAATGCCTTAACGCAAGAGGGCAAGAGCCGCCCGGCTTACCAGTCCGCGACGCCGGCTTCTCCGCCAGCCCCGAGCAGGGCGCGTGCCTCGGCCGCATCGAGGCCAATCTGGGCCTTGAGCTCGTCAAAGCTGGCGAACTTGCGCTCCGGCCTGAGGAAATGATGCAGCCTCACCCGCAGGGCCTTGCCGTAAAGGTCGTCGTTGCGGTCGAAGAGGTGAACCTCAAACAGCTCGCGCAGCCCGTCGACGGTCGGCCGCCGGCCGATATTGGCGACACCCGGCCACCAGTCGGTGCCGTCGAGACTGGCTTCGACGGCATAAACGCCATAACGCGGGCGCTGCGTTTCACCCAGCGCTACATTGGCGGTGGGAAAGCCGATGGTGCGGCCCCGCTTGTCGCCATGCTCGACAACACCCTCGATCTCGAAGGCGGAGCCCATCAGGCGGGCGGCGTCACCCGGATTGCCGGTATCGAGCAACTGGCGGATGGCGGTGGAGGAAAACACCATGCCGTGCTCGTCCTGCTGCGCCGGCACGATGGTCACGCCAAAGCCGAAGCGTGCGCCCGCTTCTTCCAGCAGGGCGGCATTGCCTGCCCGGTTGTGACCAAAGGTGAAATTGAAGCCGACGACCACATGGCGCGCGCCAAGCCCGTCCACCAGCACCTCACGGATGAAGCTCTCTGCACTCTGCGCGGCAAGCGCGGCATCGAACGGCAGTTCGTAATGCACCGCCACACCGCAGGCCTCCAGCCGGCGATGTTTCACCGCACCCGGAGTCAGCAGAAAAGGCGGGTCATCCGGCCGGAAATAACGCCGCGGATGCGGGGCAAAGCTGAGCACGCCAACCGGCCCGCCTGCCGCAGCGACCCGAGCCGCCTCGATCAGGGCCTGATGACCACGATGCACGCCATCGAAATTGCCGATGGCGATGGCCGCGCCGCGCGCAGTTTCCGGCAAGCCGGTATGGCTGTGATAAAGCTGCATGGCTGGCGCTTATACAGGCTGCCCGGGATGGCGAAAAGAGGACGGGCTCACCTTCGCCGCCTCCTGCCCCGGCCACTGCCATGGTTGCGTTAAATCCAGCGCACTGTAGTCTTGCAGCACGATGCCGAAAGACACGCCCCGCACCGCCGCCTTCCCCTTGATCCGAAAGGCCATTCCGGCACTTCTGTGTGGCGGCAGTGCCCTGCTTTCCGGCTGCGGATCAAAATCCTTTGCCGAGTTCATGTCGACGCCGATTTCGGACCTCTCGCTGCCCAAGGTGGACATCAAGCCGGCGCCGAGCGAAGCAACCACCTCCGAACTCAAGAAATTGCCCGCCTTCAGCGAAAAAGCGGATTCCGGCGCACTCAACCGCTGGAAGTCGAGCCCCAGCACCATTGCTGCCGACTGGCCGACGGCGAAGGATGGCGTGCCCAACATCTTGCTCAACGGCACCATGGTCCCGGCCCTGTCCGACGATGCCGCAGAAGGCGCCCATATCCCGGTACCGGCGGAGATCGCCGACAATTTCGTCGGCCGCAAAGTGACGATAACGGTCCTCGCCAAACGGACGCCCTTTGCAGGAACGGATCGCTTTTCTGTCGGATACACCAGTGCCGACGGCGTCAGTTCCGGCTGGTATCTGTTCGAACCCTCCAACATCTGGCGCCCTTACAGCTTCACCTTCTACCTGCCGGCAGTCGCCGAGACCGGGCCCGGCACGATCGGCATTCTGGCCGATGCCGATGCACGCGGACGCGCCCTGCTGGTCTCCGCCGTCGATGCCAGCGCCGCCGAAGCAGTCGACCAGAAGGCCCCACTGCCCGATGTGCTCGCCGGAGACGCCACTGCCGCGCCGGCCATGACGTCCACCACTGTCCAGAAGCCTGCGGTCGCCACTATGAACGGCATGGCCGCCGAAGGGCCGATTGGCGTCCCGGGCGCGGCTCCGGCCAAGCGCCCGGCAAAAGCCGCCCCGGCCCCGGCGGCCAAGCCGGCACCGAAACCGGCAGCGGCAGCAAAACCGGCCGAGCCGCCACCGCCCAGTTCATGGGCAGCCCTGCTCGCCTCCTATTTCGATCGCTCTTCCGCCGAGGATGGCTGGCTGCAGCTGCAAAAGCGCTTCCCGGAGCTCAACAACTATCAACCGATCTATGCGGATTACACGCAGGTCGATGGTACCCGGTTCGTCCGGCTCGAGGTTGCGCCCTTCTCCGATGAAGATGCCGTCCACACCTTCTGCATCGAGGCGGTGCCGGATCCGGCCTTCTGCACCCCGATCCCGCAGCCGTAAGGCACGCGCTCCCGGGGAAGTCAGGCTCCGGCGTCGCTCTGGGGCGCATGCCGGCCAGCACGGCGGCGGCGTGGCACCAGTGCTTCAAGCTGCTCCAGCTCACGGCGGCGGCGGCGCGCCGAGGCAAGGCTGGTCACCACCAGCCCGATCAGCACCAGGGCAGCGAAGCCGTAGGCGGCCCAGATATAACCGCCATACCCGCTCATTCCGAAATAGGCCCTGATTTCTTCCAGCATCTCGCCGCCCGTGGTCACCCGGAGACGGGCACCTTATAGAGAAGCCGAACAAAGGACCAGAGCTGAACAGGGCCCCGGCAAGTTGCGGCAACCGGACTGGAGTATATCGAAAGAATCATATTCAGCGGGTTATGCCGGGCTGGACGCCACATCTTTTAGTGTATAGATATTGAACAGGTTTTTTTGAATTCCTCCTGCGTTGTTGCCACATGCAGAAGGAAAGCGAGCGAGTTCCGGATGACTTCATTGAGCCTGTCATCGCATGCTGGACTCCCGTTTGTCGGGGGAGCGGAGAGCACGGGCCTATGAGAATAATCCTGTATGTAGAAGACAATCCGGACAACATCTACATGCTGGAGCGCCGCCTCACCCGGCGGGGCTACAAGGTGATGACGGCGCCGGATGGCGAAACCGGCCTGCAACTGGCCCGGGCCACGCCGCCTGACCTCATTCTGATGGATCTGGACCTGCCTGGAATAGATGGCTGGGAGGCGACACGCCGGTTGAAGGCGGCGCCGGAAACAGCGCATATTCCAGTCATCGCCCTTTCGGCTCATGCCATGGCGGAACACCGGGCAAGCGCACTTGAGGCCGGTTGCGACGATGTCGCTACCAAGCCTGTCGACTTTCCAAACCTGCTTGCCAAGATTGAAGCCTATTGCGGTCCGGCGTAAAGAAGCCGCAAAAGTCAATTACACAGCCATTGGTTGATTTCAGGGCGCAACGAAGCGGTGTAGCGTGGATAAAGATCAGGTCTCGATACTGATCGTCGATGACGATGAAGGTAACCGCTATACCCTGTCGCGCCGCCTGCGTCGGGACGGCTACAGCAATGTGCAGCTGGCCGAGGACGGCTCCAGCGCGCTGGAGATGATGCGCAGCCAGCGCTTCGACCTCGTTCTTCTCGATATCATGATGCCGGGCATGAATGGCTATGACGTGCTGGAAGCCCTGCGCAACCAGCCGGTCATGCAGGATGTGCCGGTTATCGTCATCTCCGCCCTGACCGAGATCGACAGCGTCGCCCGCTGCATCGAACTGGGCGCCGAGGACTATCTGCCCAAGCCCTTCAACCCCGTTCTGCTGCGTGCGCGTGTCTCCGCCAGCCTCGAAAAGCACCGCCTGCGCCAATTGCAGGTCGCGAGCTTTGAGGAGCGTGTCGAGCGCCTGATGGAGCTGGTGGTTGACGGCATCCTCATCATGGACGAGCGTGGCATCATCGAGGTGTGCAACGCCGCCGCCGCCCAGATGTTCGGCACCGACGAGGCCAGCATCCTCGATCGCCATGTCGGCGAATTCATCATGGAATTCGAGCATCTGAAGGGCGAGGAAGGCGCGTTCGAGCCGCTGGTCGCCGCCTCGGGCGCCGGCAGCACCCAGACACAGGAATGCCATGGCCAGCGCGCCGACGCGCGGGTTTTCCCGCTCGATGTCGGCATGCGCGAGCTGCATGACCGCGGCCGGCGACTGTTTGCCGTCTCCCTGCGTGACCAGACGGCACGCAAGCTGGCCGAAGAGCAGAAGCTGCGGGATGCCCTTTATGACCGCCTGACCGGCCTGCCCAACCGCAGCCTGATGATGGACCGCCTTGGCCACGCCCTGCAGCGCGTCCAGCGCTCGCGCGACCGGCGTTTCGGCCTGCTCTTCATCAATATCGACCGCTTCCGCGTGGTGAATGACAGCCTCGGCCATGCCGTCGGCGACCAGATCCTGGTCGAGATTGCCCGCCGGCTCGATGCCGCGCTGCGCCCGGGCGACAGCCTTGCGCGCCTTGGCGGCGATGAGTTCGTGGCGCTGATCGAGGATATTCCCGACTACGATGCCGCGATCCTGTGCGCAGAACGCCTGCAGCGCACGATGATCGAGCCGATCCATGTCGAGGACCAGCAGATCGTCCTGACCTGCTCCATGGGTATCCTGCTCTCCAGCGGCCAGTATGAGCGGGCCGAGGAAATGCTGCAGGACGCCGATGTAGCGATGCTGCGCGCCAAGGGCGCCGGCAAGGCACGTTTTCACGTCTTCCAGGAAGGCATGCGCTCCAGCGCCACCCGCCTCCTGCATGTGGAAAACAATCTGCGCCGGGCGCTCACCGACAATTCGGACGAGATCGTTGCCTTCTACCAGCCGGTCATCGACCTCGATACCGGCCGCATCGCCGGCTTCGAGGCGCTGGTGCGCTGGTTTGACGGCGACGGCAAGATGATGTCGCCCGGCGACTTCATCCCGCTGGCGGAAGAAACCGGCCTCATCGTGCCGCTGGGCCTGCGCGTTCTGGAACAGAGCTGCCTTCAGCTCAAGCGCTGGTCGGAGCAGAGCCCGCATGAGCTCTTCATGTCGGTCAACGTCTCCGGCCGCCAGCTCGACCAGCCTTCGGTGTTCGACGATTTCCGCTCGGTGGTGGAGCGCACGGGCGTGGACCCGTCCCGCCTCAAGCTCGAGATCACCGAAAGCGTGGTCATGGACAATCCGGACCAGACCGAGCAGCTGCTGCACCGCCTGCGCGGTCTCAAGCTCAACATCTCGGTCGACGATTTCGGAACCGGCTACTCCTCCCTCGCCTACCTGCACAAATTCCCCATCGATACGCTCAAGATCGACCGCTCCTTCATCTCCAGCATGCAGGAGAAGCAGGACAACAAGGAAATCGTGCGCGTTATCCTGGCGCTCGCCAACAGCCTCAGCCTCGAAGTCGTGGCCGAGGGTGTGGAAACGCAGGAGGAACTGCGGGTGCTGCGCGAGCTTGGATGCGGCTATGCGCAGGGCTATCTGATGGCCCGCCCGTTGCCGGCCGCAGAGGCAGAAGCCTTGCTGCTGTCCGATCCACGGTGGTAAGCCGGAAGGCCGGGTGGCACCTGCCGCCCGGACCTTCGCTTATTGCCACCGGACCCGACCTTCATGACCCACGCCGCGCCGCAGCCGATTTTCCGCCACGACTACAAGGCTCCGGACTATCTGGTTGAGCATATCGGCCTTGTCTTCAGGCTCGATGCCGAAGCCACCCGCGTCACCGCGCGCCTGACCGTGCGCCGCAATGGTACGCATGACCGGCCGATGCTGCTGAATGGCGAGAAGCTGGTACTCGATGCCGTCCGTGTGGACGGCGAAGCACTGGCCGAAGACCAGGATTACAGCGTCACCGACCGTTTCCTGTCCATCGCCCGCCCGCCGGCAGCCTTCGTGCTGGAGACCGAAGTCACCATCAACCCGTCGGCCAATACCGAGCTTGAAGGGCTCTACGTTTCCGGCGGCAACTTCTGCACCCAGTGCGAGCCGGAAGGCTTTCGCAAGATCACCTATTTTGTCGATCGGCCCGACATCATGGCGCGCTACACGGTGCGGATGGAGGCCGACAAGGCGCGCGTGCCGCTGCTGCTCTCCAACGGCAACCGTATCGACCAGGGCGAACTGGCGGACGGTCGCCATTTTGCGGTGTGGGAAGACCCGTTCCCCAAGCCCAGCTATCTCTTCGCGCTGGTAGCCGGCGACCTTGCCGGCGTGCATGACAGCTACACCACCGGCTCCGGCCGCAAGGTGGACCTCTCCATCTGGGTCCAGCATGGCAATGAGAGCAAATGCGCCCATGCCATGAAGTCGCTGCAGCAGGCGATGAAGTGGGACGAGGAGGTCTACGGTCTCGAATACGATCTCGACCTGTTCAATATCGTGGCCGTCGACGATTTCAATTTCGGCGCGATGGAAAACAAGTCGCTCAACATCTTCAACAGCAAGTATGTGCTGGCCGATCAGCAGACGGCGACCGATACCGACTATTCCAACATCGCCGGCATCGTGGCGCATGAGTATTTCCACAACTGGAGCGGCAACCGCGTTACCTGCCGCGACTGGTTCCAGCTGTCGCTGAAGGAAGGCCTTACCGTCTTCCGCGATCAGGAATTTTCCGCCGACCATGGCGAGCGCGCCGTCGAGCGCATCGGCGATGTGCGCCGCCTGCGCGCGGCCCAGTTCCCGGAGGATTCCGGCCCCCTCGCCCATCCGGTACGGCCGGACAGCTACATCGAGATCAACAACTTCTACACCTCGACGGTCTATGAGAAGGGCGCCGAGGTCGTGCGCATGTACCGCACGCTGCTGGGCGCCCGCGGCTATCGCAAGGGCACGGACCTCTACTTCCAGCGCCATGACGGCAACGCCGTTACCTGCGACGATTTCCGTGCCGCCATGGCCGATGCCAATGGCGCTGACTTCGGCCAGTTCGAGCGCTGGTACGATACCGCCGGCACCCCGGTGGTGAAGGCACAGGGCCAGTGGGATGCCGAAGCCGGCACCTATGCGCTGACGCTGACGCAGGAAGGCGATGTCGCCCGCCACATGCCGGTCGCCGTCGGCCTGATCGGTGCCGACGGGCGCGACCTGCGCCTGCGCCTTACCGGCGAGAGCATCGATGGTGCCGACAGCACCACCCGCGTGCTGGAACTGAAGCAGAAGGAAGAGACCTTCATCTTCACCAGCGTGAACACCCGGCCGGTGCCCTCCCTGTTGCGCGGCTTCTCCGCCCCGGTAAAGCTGGAGATGGAAGAGAGCGACGCCGACCTCGCCTTCCGCCTTGCTCATGACAGCGACGGCTTCAATCGCTGGGAAGCCGGACAGAAACTGGCAACCCGCCTGCTGCTTGCTCGCCTGAAGGCGGCAGAAGCCGGCAGCAACGGCCCGTCGGCCGAACCGCTCATCGATGCGCTCTCCGCCGTACTGGACAGCGGCATCCGCGAACCTGCGTTCGCCGCACTGGCCCTGACCCTGCCGGGCGAGGGTTATATCGCCGAGCAACTCGCCACGTCCGATCCGGAACAGATCCACGCAGTGCGCGAGGCCCTGCGACGGGAGATCGCCGATACGCTGTGGGACAAGCTGCAGGCAACCTATGCCGCAACGCAGGGGCACGAGCCGTTTGCCGCTACCCCTGCCCAGGCTGGCCGCCGGGCGCTGCGCAATGCCGTGCTGGCCTATATCGCCGCCGCCGGCCGGCGCGAAGCGCTCAACATGCTGCTGGCACAGTACCAGGACAGTGACAACATGACCGAGCGGCTTGCCGCGCTCACCCTGCTGGCGGATGAGACGGCGCCGGAAGCCGAGGCTGCGCTCGAGGACTTCCATACCCGCTGGCGGATGAACCCGCTGGTCATGGGCAAGTGGTTCGCCATCCAAGCTGCCTCCTCGCGCGAGGATACGCTTGCCCGCGTGCTGAAGCTCACCCAGCACCCGGCCTTCGATGCCCGCAACCCCAACAAGGTCTATGCGCTGATCGGCGGGTTTGCCTTCAGCAACCCGGCCCGCTTCAACAAGGCGGATGGCAGCGGCTATCGCTTCCTTGCCGAGCAGGCTCTTGCCATCGACAAGCTCAACCCGTCGGTCGGCGCACACCTGCTCGAGTCTCTCTCCCGCTGGCGCCGGCTGGAGCCGGGACGGGCTTCTCTTATGCAAGAGGAACTGCGCAGGGTTGTGGCGACCGCAGGTATTTCGTCTGACCTCTACGAGATCGCCAGCAAGAGCCTTGCCTGAGGCAACCCGATTTTCCACTCCGGGAAGTTGTAGCTTCGTCCGAGCATTTGCTCATGGGCCCGTTGGAATGCCCGCCTCCAACGGGCCCTTATCATATCCAGAGGTTGCAGCCTGGAATTCGGGGCCAGAACTTTAGTTATTCCAACCATAATAGCAGGTTACGCAGAGTTTAAATTTCGTTCGCCAACTAATGATTGATCCGCTTCACACTTCACAATTCCGCCATTGATCAAATTACATAACTCTGTAGCCTCACTCAAAACCTAACCCTTGGTATTATTTCCGCACCCGGAGAATGTGTCTTGTCCACCCTTCGTTACGACGAAGCCCAGCGCCGCCGCTTCGAAGTCTTCAACCTCACGCAAGGCGATATTGCCCTGCTGCAAAGCAATGCGGAGTTTGCGAGAAACCGGTTGCCGGGGCTTATCGCCTCCTGGCACGACCGTTTCGCCGCTTGGCCGGAACTGCAGCGCGCGCTGGCGAAGGAAGAGGTGCACAAGGTCCGCGTTGCCCACTGGGTGCGCGTGGTCTCCGGCGGTCTTGGTGAGGGTTTCATGGAATCCGCCCGCGCTCTGGCGGCAGCCCTCTATGACAATGGCGTTCCCGGCTATGCCGTCTCCATTTGCCACGCCATCGTCTCCAACGGCATCGCCCGCGAACTTGGCCTTGAAGAGACCACCCGCCGCGGTCTCTTCGGCAATCGCAGCGATGGCGACAAGCGCGCCGTCGCCTCTGCCCTTGTGAAGACGACCTTCCTTGATCTGGAAGTCCTGCTCGAGACCTATGCCGAGGCGGAAAAAGCCGCCAAGCAGCGCTCGATGCAGCAGGTGGCCGAGATTTTCGAAAGCAAGATGCGCAGTGTGGTGGCCGGGGTTACCGGCTCCATCAAGCAGCTTGAAAGCGCCGCCGGCAGCCTGACCAGCACCGCCCAGGCCGTGGCCGGCACCTCGGATGACGCCGCCAGCGCCTCCCGCGGCGCCGGTGAGAATGTCTCCGTCGTCGCCCACTCCGCTGAAGAGCTGCGCAGCGCCATCCACGACATCAACAAGCTTGCCGTTGAATCACGCGACGTCGCTTCCCAGGCGGTAAGCCGTGCCGGACGCACCAGCGAAACCATCAGCTCGCTCGAGCAGGCCGTCGCCCGTATCGGCAGCGTCGCCGATCTCATCACCGAGATCGCCGGCCGCACCAACCTGCTGGCACTCAATGCCACCATCGAGGCTGCCCGTGCCGGTGAAGCCGGCAAGGGCTTTGCCGTGGTGGCGCAGGAGGTCAAGACACTCGCCAACCAGACCGCGCAGGCAACCGACGAGATCTCCGGTCAGATCCGTGACATGCAGGAAGCCACCTCCTCTGCCGTCTCGGCCATTGGCGAAATCAGCCGCACCATCACCCAGATCAGCGCCGCCACCACCTCGATCGGCGCCGCGATCGAGCAGCAAAGTGCATCGACCGAGGAAATCAGCCGCAGCGCCGCCAGCGCCGCCGGCAGCAACCGCGATGCCATGCGCCTCGTGGAAGATGTGAAGCACAGCGCCGAAAACACCCGCACGGTCGCCGGTGAAATCGGCAGCGCTACCAGTTCCCTGCTCTCCCAGTCGGGCGCCCTCGAAAAAGCCGTCGAGGATTTTCTGGCGACGCTGCGCGCGGCTTGATCGCGTGAACCAAACAAAAAGCCCTCCTGCACCTGACGGCGCAGGAGGGCTTTTTTATCTGAAGCGTCTTACTTGCCGATGATCTGCGGCGCGGTGCCCGCAACCGCCGTCATCACCTCGGTAAATTCCGGATCCTTCACGCCATTCTTGCGCAGGGCGGCAGCAAGCGCGAGCCCGGTGCGGTTGAACTGGTCGGTCGTGACGTTCATGCCCTTATGGGCCTCTTCCATGCTGCGCCCCTTATAGACGCAAGGACCGCCTGCGATCTGGCAAATCTGGTCGCCCAGCAGCTGCTTGAACTTCACCATGTCGGTCTTGCGATCAGTGAAGGTCTTCAGGAGATCGGGGTCAGCTGCGACATTGGTGACAAAATCATCAACAACCGCGTCGATCGCCGGCCGGCCACCAAGCCGGTCATAAAGCGTCTGCTGCTTTGGCGGGGTGCTGCAGGCTGCCAGCGCAACAGCCGCGGCGACCAGAACGGCCTTGCCGGTAAAACGAAACATCGTCTCTCTCCCTTTTGGGGCTGGGGCCAATCGTCCATGAAAGACCGGTCATCGTGCCCGCTTGTGCCCGGGACTTTCCGCCGGCCGTAAATACTGCATCAAGAGATACGACAACCTGCGCCCTGCCGATCACCTCGCCCGCGTAAAGAATTCCAAAGCCCCTCCGTCAGGGCCGTGACGCCCCTTGGCTTGACAAGTTATTTGATCGATCTAAACCGTTACACAGCAACAAGCCCGGGGAGGATGGCAGATGAGCGAATGGTGGCGCGGCGCGGTGATGTACCAGATCTATCCCCGCAGCTTTGCCGATGCCGACGGCAACGGTATCGGCGACCTCAAGGGCATCACCGGCAAGCTCGACTACGTCGCCTCCCTTGGCGTCGACGGCATCTGGCTTTCCCCCATCAGTCCGTCGCCGATGAAGGATTTCGGCTACGATGTGTCCGACTACCGGGACATTGAACCCGAGTTCGGCACACTCGCCGACTTCGATGCCCTGCTGGAGCGCGCGCACGCGCTGGGGCTCAAGGTCGTCATCGACCAGGTCTATTCCCACAGCTCCGACGAACATCCCTGGTTTCAGGAAAGCCGCCGCTCCCGCGATAATCCAAAAGCGGACTGGTATGTCTGGGCCGACCCGAAGGCCGATGGCAGCCCGCCCAACAACTGGCTCTCCGTCTTCGGCGGCGTTGCCTGGGAGTGGGAGCCGCGGCGCCGGCAGTACTATCTGCATAATTTCGTAAAGGGCCAGCCGGACCTCAACTTCCACAATCCGGAAGTGCGGGCCGAGGTGCTGGATATCGCCCGCTTCTGGCTGAGCCGCGGCGTCGACGGTTTCCGCCTCGACACGGCAAACTTCTATACCCATGACGCGCTGCTTCGGGATAACCCGCCGCTGGCGCGCAACAGCGTGCCGGAAAACCCCTATGACATGCAGGACCATGTCTATGACAAGGACCGGCCGGAAAACCTGCCCTTCGTCACCCGCCTGCGCTCGGTGCTGGATGAGTTTGACGAGCGCATGATCGTGGCCGAACTCGGCACCGAAAATTTCATGCCGATGATGGCGGCCTATACCGACGGGCCGGAGCGCTACCACACTGCCTACAGCTTCGTTTTCCTGCACCCGCCCTTCGGCGCGGATTATATTCGCCGCAATGTCGAAGAACTGCTGCGCGAGGCCCCCGGGGCCTGGCCGAGCTGGGCCTTCAGCAATCACGATGTGATCCGCGTGATGAGCCGCTGGGTGCCGGAGGACAAGAGCCCCGCCAAGGCAAAGGCCTTTCTGGCGCTCGTCACCTCGCTGCGCGGCACCGCCTTCCTCTATCAGGGAGAGGAGCTGGGCCTGACCGAAGCCGACGTGCCCTTCGAGCGCATCGTCGACCCCAAGGGCCTTGCCTTCTGGCCCGAAGACAAGGGCCGCGACGGTTGCCGCACGCCCATGCCGTGGGACGGCACCCTGCCCCATGCCGGCTTCAGCCCCGCGGGTGTCGAGCCCTGGCTGCCGGTCGGCGGTAACCACCCCGCCCTCAGCGTCGCCAGCCAGTCGGCAGACCCCACCTCCACGCTTGCCTATTCAAGGCGTTTTCTGGCCTGGCGGCGCCAGCAGCCGGCAATGAAGACGGGCAGCATCCGCTTTCTGGATGCTGACGAGCCGGTGCTCGCCTTTCTGCGTGAGGAAGCCGGCCAGCGTATTCTGGCTGTCTTCAATCTTTCGGGTTCACCCCGGTCCTTCAAGGCAAGCGGCCTTGCCCTCTCGCCGGTGCCGGAAGCCACCCTGGACGCAACGCTCGCAGGCGAGACTGTTGCCCTTGGCCCCTGGGGGGGCTTGTTCGCCACGCTCTGATGGGGCATGCCATGAAGCCTGAGCGCAGCAGAAGGCAATCATGGCATTTCCGCATGACTTTACCTGGGGTGTCGCCACCTCCGCCTACCAGATCGAAGGGGCAACCCGGCAAGGCCGCCGCGCGCCTTCAATCTGGGACCGTTTCAGCCACACACCCGGCAAGGTAAAGGGCGGCGAAACCGGAGACATCGCCTGCGACCACTACAACCGGTGGCGGGAAGATATCGGCCATATGAAGGAGCTGGGCGTTGGCGCCTATCGCTTCTCCATCGCCTGGCCCCGCATCCAGCCGGAAGGGCGCGGCTGGATCAACCCGGAAGGTCTTGATCATTACAGCGCCCTGATCGACGGGCTGCTGGAAGCCGGCATCGAGCCGTGGCCCACGCTCTATCACTGGGACCTGCCCCTGATGCTGGAAGAGCGCGGCGGCTGGCGCTCGCGCGATACTGCCTGGCGTTTTGCCGATTATGCCGAGGCCGTCATTCGCCGCATCGGCGACCGTGCGCGCCATGTGGCAACGCTTAACGAGCCGGCAGTCACCAGCTGGCTTGGCCATGGCATCGGCATCCACGCCCCGGGCTTTGCCAGCGAGCGGGCGCTGCTGGCCAGCATCCATCATCAAAATCTGGCTCACGGCCTCGCCGTGCAGGCCATGCGGGCACACGATGGCGGCCTCAGGCTTTCCTGCGTCCATGTCGGCGCTCCCGTCCGCCCGGCAGAGCCGGAGCGGGATAATGAGGAAGCGGCCGATATCTTCTCTACCTTCTGGAACCGGGCTTTCGCCGATCCGCAATGGCTCGGCAAATATCCCGAGCGGCTGGCCGAACCGATGCGCGAATGGATCGAGCCGGAAGATATGGCCCAGATCCACCAGCCGCTCGACTGGTACGGCATCAACCATTACAGCCCGCTTTATGCCGCACGCGATCCGGAAGGGCCGCTTGGTGTGCGCATCGCCGCGCCGACGCCGGACCGGCCGGTGACCGGCATCGGCTGGGAGGTCGACCCGTCCGCCTTTGCCGAAACGCTGATGGAAATTGCCCGGCGCTACGACATGCCGCCGATCTATGTGACCGAGAACGGCCTTGGCCAGCCGGAAAGCCCCGGCAAGGACGGCACGGTGGCGGACCATGAGCGCATCGACTATCTGCGCGCCTATATCGACACGCTGCGCCAGAGCGTGGAGAGCGGTGTCGATGTGCGCGGCTACTTTGCCTGGACATTGATGGACAATTTTGAATGGGCCGAGGGCTATGATGCCCGCTTCGGCCTCATGAGCCTTGCGCCGGAAACGCTGAACCGGCGTCCCAAGGCGAGTTACCACTGGTACCAGCAGCTCATCGACAGCAATGGCGAGAGGCTCTGAATGCTGCGCGAAGCCCTTGAATGGATGACGACGCCGGCGCCGGCGATTGCGCGCAAGCTGGGTTATCTCGGCGAGGCCATTGCCACCAGCGCCCGCGGCCGCCGGCAACACAAGGCCTGGCAGGAACATCGGGAGCGCACCCGCCGCGCCCTGGTCACAGCCAGCGAGGGCCTTGGCGGCACGGCGGCCCTGCTTGGTGCCGGTATCATCGACGATATCCCGCTGGCGGAACTGTCAGCCCGCTTCGAAAAGCTGGTGCTGGTCGATATCGTGCATCTGGCCCCGGTCAAACAGGCCGCCCGGCAACTCGGCAATATCGAGCTTGTCTGCGCCGACCTGACCGGCATGGCCCCGGCGCTCTATCGCTGGCAACCGGGCAAAGCATTACCCGAACCTGCACCGGGCGCTCTTGCCGGACGGGAGCTGGATTTTATCGCCTCGGTCAATCTGGCCGGCCAGTTGCCGGTCATCCCGCTCCGGCGCCTTGGCCGCTACCTTGATGAGACGCAGGCCGCAGCGCTGGAAGCGGCGATCATCGCCGCCCATTTCGGCCATTTGCGGAGTTTCAACTGTCCGGCGCTTTTCATCGGAGAGGTAGAGCGGCGCTACAGCGACCGTTCCGGCAACACCGAAACGGCACCGGCCCTGCCGGGAGTGACACTGCCGCCGGCGTTTGACGAATGGATGTGGTCGCTGGCGCCGCTTGGCGAAATCAACCGCAACACGGCACTGGAGTGCCGTGTGCAGGCCGTCAGGCTCACCGGCTAGCACAAGATCAGAGCTTGATGACCAGATCGTCTTCCGCCGAGCGGTTCTCGGCGTGAAGGCGCTGTTCCTCGGCCAGGGCATTGAGCGCCGCAGCAAGGTCCGCGCCCTGCTTCATCAGCGCCAGATGCTGGTCGACGGCCTGGGCATTGTCATCAAGCCCGAGGCACAGGCCGGAGAGCACAGCCAGATGGATCGCCATGTCAGTACCGTTCTCGGTATTGACGATGCCAAGAGGCTCCCAGGCGGCCTGCACGGCTGACAGCAGCTCGTTCAGCTGCTGGATCTGGGCCTGAACCTCACTGGTAAAGTCACCCGACATGCTCTCGTTCCTGCACTGCTAGGGATTGTGATCCGGATAGGAGCCTAAAGCAGCGGAAGCACGCTGCCAACTGGCTCAATCGACTTGTTGTTCCTTCACTTCAGCAAAACGCCGGGCGGAAACTTCGTCGATCCGCTCCTTGAACGCCGTATCGGCATGCATCAGCCGCTGCAAGTCCCGGCTTTTCAGCACCAGAAGCTGGCAATAACCCAGCGCAATGACATCTGCCGTTCGCAAGCCGCCCGGCGACAACAACGCCAGCTCGCCGAAGAATTCACCTGTTTTCAGCAGCTTGGGCTCCGGCGCCACCGCCACCTGCACGACACCGGAAGCAATGAAATACATCGCATCGCCATGGTCGCCGCGACGGATTACCTGCTGGCCCGGCAGCGCCAGCGTGGGCGACAGCAGCCGGGCAAGGCGGCTGACCTGGTCTGGTGCCAGACCGGCAAACAGCGGCAGCCGGCCGATCAGCGCCTCGGGCTCGAGCCCGAGATCGAGCCTGAGCGGCTTGAGCTCTGCCGAACGCACCCGGCGCTGCGCTTCCAGCGCCCGCAGCACGTCGCCCGAAATGGTGCCTTCCTGGAACAGACGGCTGTGTTCCGCGGCTTCCAGTCGCAGGGCAAGGCGGGTGAGGATGCGGGCCTCCATCGCCAGCGCATAATCGGGATATTGCAGGGCAAGCGCACTGATGGCCCGCTCGATGCGCGCCAGACGTTCGCGTACCAGCGCGTGGACCTGATAGCCGGTCCCCTCGCCGACCAGCTGGGCCAGGCGGTCCTTCACATAGGCGTCCAGCTCCTGCACCACCATGCGGGTCAGTACCAGCATCTCGTACCGGCCAGCCAGCAGGCTCTCGATGGGGCGTTGCAGGCCGAAATGCCGCTGCAGCCACAAGGCCACGCGCACCAGCGTGGGGAACCGAAGCGTCTGCGCCAGAGTGGAGATGTAGCCGCCAAGCCCTTCCGTCAGGGTGGCGTCACGCAGCCGGCCCGCCTGCGCGCTCAGATGCCGCACCATGTCCCGGCTGATGACGCGGTCGCGGAAATACCCCATCACCCGCTCCTGCTCATACCCCTCCAGCAGGATAAGGGCGCCCCGCAGTGCAGCGGCTGACCCGTCCTTGGGTCCGGCAAGCGCAGCCTCCAGCGAGAAAGCGGCCAGCTGGTCGTGATAGAACCCTTCCACCTGCTCCACCGCTACCGGACGGATGGCATGGCTTTCCGCGAGGGAAGAAAGGCGCGAGCGAATATTTTCCATCGACAGTGACAGCACGCGATCGCGCAGTGCCAGTTCCGCCGCCGTCAGCTTGTCGAGCCCAAGACGCCGCACCAGCGGGCGCAGGCTGGTGGCATTGACCAGCAGCGTAAACAGCACGAAGCCCGAGGAGAGCACGCCGGCGGCATGCCGCAACTCGCCCGAAAGCGTGCGGTTCTCCACCACGGCCACGGCAAGTGCGAGCGTGACGGCGCCGCGCACACCGCCCCAGACAATGGCCAGTTTGTAGCGCCACTGAATGCGGCAGGCGGCCGAGAACAGCCCCATCAGCGGCAGGATGCCCCAGAGCACCGCTGCACGGGCAATAAGCGCGGAGGCAACCATCGCCACCAGCGCCACCCCGTCCTTCCAGTTGGCGGCGAACATCAGGCGCGGCACCAGCATGGTGGCGATCAGGAACACCAGCGAATTGGCCCAATGGCCAAGCTGCTCCCACACCTCCACCATCGTGTCCCAGTTATCGGCGGCGATGCGCAGGCGCCCGGCCGAGCCGGTCAGCAGGCCGGCGATCACCACCGCCACCACGCCGGAAACGTGGAAATATTCGGCCGTGAGGTAGGAGCCGTAGGCAAGGCTGACGGTCAGTGTGATTTCCGCTGCCCGCTCGCCACGCAGGACCGGCATGACCAGCAGCGCCGCCCCCGCTGTAATGCCTCCGACAAGCATGCCGCCGGCAAATTCCTGCAGGAAACCGAGAATGCCGGGGACCAATCCCGCGGCGGTGTTGCCGCCGACCATGGCCAGCAGAACGGCAATAATGGCGATGGCGGCAGCGTCGTTGAAAAGGCTCTCGCCCTCCACCAGCACACGCAGTTGCACCGGCGCACCCAGATCGCGGAAGAGCGCAACGACCGCTGCCGGATCGGTAGTGGAGACAATCGCCGCGATGATGAGACAGCCGATGAGACTGAGCGGCAGCACCCACCACAGGGCAAGGCCGATAACGGCGGTAGCGACGATGACGGCGACAATGGCGAGCACCAGCACCGGTGCCAGCGCATCCATCATGCGGCGCACATTGATGCCCATCGCCATTTCGAACAGCAGCACGGGCAGAAAGATGGTGAGGATGACCTCGGGGCTGAAACCAAGCCCGAGTGCCGGTTCGCCCGTGGCCGTGTGGGGCCCGAGGGCAGGAACAAGCAGCGCGCCGAAGCCCAGCAACAAACCGGTTGCCGCCAGCAGGACCTGGAGGGGAATTCTGAGCCGGACGGCAAGTGGCGACAGCAAGCTGACGATCACCAGCAGAACGGCCAGAAAAGTCACCATGGTGACAATCGAAAACACCCTCGCGCGCCCCCTTCAGCACAAACCCGGACCAGATGGAGCACGCGGTGCGCGCTCAACCGAAGCCGATATCTCTCAAAGCCTGTTCTATATGCTCGGGCAGCGGAGCGGAATCCCCCGCCGCGCCGGAGAGATCGGGCGGCGCATCCCTGGGGTCCAGATACCGCCAGCCCTGAAAGGGCCGGTGGCGCCTGATCTCCACAGGGATGAGCTCCGGATCGAGCATCAGCCGGACGAAGGAATTGCCTTCCACATCCGTATGCGGCTCAATGCCGGTCAGGCGCTGGCGGGCGCGGGTATAGCCCTTGATGATCCAGTAGATCGATCCGCCATCCAGCAGTTCGGCCTCGCGGCGCGGGGTCATGCGCGTCTGGTGATAGACGGCCCCTTTGTCGCGCAGGCGCTCCTGCTGCCAGAAAGCCAGATCCTCGATGCTTTCGGTACCGACGCTGAGCTTGATGAGATGCAGGGCCACGGCAAACGCCACCTTGATTTTTCAGACCGCACCGGTCGGGCGGTGATCTTTACTCTGGCGAAGGGGTAGCGCCTTGGCGGCGCGGGTCAAGCCCCTGCATTGATCAAAAGATGCATGGCTGCCTGCTGCACCCTACCCACAAAACAGGATTTGTACTGGCGGGTCAGGCTGCTAAAACAGAAAACAGCCGCTCCTGATCGTAATCGCCCGGGGAATGACCTCTTGCCAAAGGATGCCGCCCGGCAGCTCAGCCCGTGGATCGCTGGCATTCTCATCTGGCTCGGCCTGACCGCTGCCGGTGGTTTTGTCACTTTTCACCAGATCAATGCCGAGCGCATGCGGCAGGCCGTTGCGCTCGACAACAACATCGGCGCATCCGCGGTCCTGCTCCAGCAATATGTCGAGCGCAGTTTCGACACCGTCAGCCTTGTGCTGGGGGGTGTTGCCGACCGCTCCAGCTTCGATAATGAAGGCGATATTGCCTCGCTATCGGTGCGCATGACCGGTTTCCTCAACCGGGCCCTCGACCGGTTGCCGCAGGCGAGCGGCTGGGTAATCGTCGGCGCTGACGGCCGTATCGCCATGCCCGGCCGGCCGGGTAACGGGCTCTATGTTGGCGACCGGGCCTATTTTAATGAAATCCAGCGCGACCCGACATCGCCGCTGTTCGTCGGCAGCCCCATCCATTCCCGCATCTCCGGCGGTCGGCTGATCCCGCTCAGCCTGGCGCTCAAGGATGGTGATGACAAATTCATCGGGGTCATCGTCGTCAATCTCGATGCGGCCTTTACCCGTGCCCAGCTCGATCAGGCCGCCGTCTCGCTGGAAGAAGGCCTGGCCTTCCTGATCCATGACAACGGCCAGATTCTTGCCGTTGGCGGCGATGAGGCCGGACGCATTGATCTCGAGCAGCCCTTGCGCGAGCTGCAGGAAGCGCCTCCCGCCGGCACAAGAACATCCTCCCCCGGCGTGATCACCGAAACGGCCAGCCTTGCCGGTCAGCCGGGGCCGTGGCGGTTCGATGTGCGCCATCTGGTGGGTTTGCCGCTGAGCGTCGTGATCGCCGCGCCCGTCGCCCCGATGATGGGCAATATGCACGACATCGAAGTGCGCAATCTGGTGACGCTGGGTTCGCTCAGCCTGCTGCTTGCCCTGCTGCTGGTAGCGCTTATCCGTGCGCAGTCTTTGCAACGCCGTGCGCTGACCTCTGCCCTGGCAGCAGACAAGGCCAAGAGCAATTTCCTCGCCTTCATGAGCCACGAGATCCGCACCCCGATGACGGCGGTGCTGGGCATGAACCGGCTGATGCTGGAGACGCCGCTGAGCGATACCCAGCGCGGTTACGCCGATGCCGTGATGCATGCCGGCGAAGCGTTGCTGGTCATCGTCAACGACATTCTCGATCTCTCCAAGCTTGAGGCCGGCGAACTTGTGCTGGCGGCGGAAGATTTTGCTCCCGAGCAATTGCTGGACGAGGTGGTGTCCCTGCTGGGCCCGATGGCGCGCGACAAGGGGCTCGCCATGAAGACAGAGCTTGTCGGCAGGCCGCTTCCCTATCTCAAGGGCGATATCCAGCGCCTGCGGCAAATACTCTTCAACTATCTCAACAACGCCATCAAGTTCACCCGGCAGGGCAGCATCCTGCTGCGCCTGACTGTGGAAAACGCCGGAGAAGGCCTCTACAGCTTCCGCCTTGAGGTCATCGATACCGGCCCCGGTATCGCCGAAGAGATGCAGTCCCGCCTGTTCCAGCCCTTCGTCCAGGTGCATGGCCTCAGCCGCGCGGCCCCCACCGGTACAGGCCTTGGTCTTGCGATCTGCCGTCAGCTGGCAACGCTGATGGGGGGCACGGTCGGGGTGGAAAGCGTGGTTGGCGTGGGCAGCCGTTTCTGGTTTACCGCAACCCTGCCGCTCGGCGACAAGCCGGAGGAAGTTGACTTCAGCGCGCTGGACCTGCATGGCGCTGCTGAACCGATGCAGGTGCTGGTGGTCGAGGATGTCGAGCTGAACCAGCTGCTGCTGCGTGACTCACTCTCCCGGCGCGGCCATCAGATCACCGTCACCGGCAACGGCGCGGAGGCGCTTCAGGTACTGGACCGGCGCAGCTTCGACATCGCTCTTGTCGATATCCACATGCCGGTGATGGACGGGGAGCAGTTCATCCGGGTCCTGCGTCAACGTGAAGGTGCCAGCGTCCACATGCCCGCCATCGCCCTTACCGCCAACGCCATGGAAGTCCAGCAGCGCGGCTATATAACCGCCGGCTTCGACGCCTGCGTGACCAAGCCGATAGACTGGTCAAGGCTGCTGCGCGAGATGCATCGCCTGGCGGGTACCGGCCGGATTGCCCCGGAAGAGCCGGAAATGACCGCCGAGCCGCAGGCAGAGACTGCTGCCGGAACGCCGCCGCAAGATACCGCCCCGACTGCGGCAATCCCTGAAGACTTCACCGGCCCCGCCCTGCGGGAGCTCGTCCAGCAGCTGGGCGGGCAGACGGTGCGCAACTACCTTTCCCGGCTCGCTGCGGACGGCGAAGAACTGGTCCGCAGCTATGAGGACAAGTCCCTGCCGGCAGAGGAGCGCAAACGTGCCGCCCACAGCCTCAAGGGGACCAGCGCCAATCTCGGCATCACCCGGCTGGCCGACGTTGCGGCCTGGGCGGAAACGGTGGTTGAAACCGGCAGCGAGATCGAACGCGATGCCGCCATCAGCGGCCTCAGGATGGCCTTCAACACCTATGTGGCGCAGCTGGGCCAGCTGCCGCCCTCGTGGCCGCAATGACCGCCCATCGCCCGGCAAAGCTGCATCTCTCCATCGCCCTGCCTGGTGGCGGCGCCCATGGCGCCTATAGCTGGGGCGTCCTGGATGCGCTGATGGAATGGCAGGACCGCTCCGGCCTGCTTGAACTCGACATGCTGGTTGGCGCCAGCTCCGGTGCCGTCAACGCCGCAGCCCTTCTCTGCGGTCTGCATGAAGGCGGGCCCGGGGGTGCGCGGCGGCGGCTTGCCAGCCTGTGGCAGGCAACCGGGCGCATGGGCATGATGCCGGGTCTTTCGCCCGGCGCATTCGACCGCGCCATCAGCGCCTGGGGCCTGCCCAATTTCCATCTGGGCTGGTCTGGGTTCGACACGCTGGTGCGTTCGCTCTCGCCCTATCAGATGAACCCGCTCGGCATCAATCCACTGCGACCGATCTTTGAAGAGCAGCTTCCGGCGGATCTGCTCGCCTCCGCCCTTTCAAACAAGGTTCTGCCGCGGCTCTTCGTCAGCACCACCGATGCCGAAACCGGCGCCCCGCGTCTGTTTGAAGGCAGCGAGGTTACCGGCGCCGTGCTGCTGGCGTCTGGCACGCTGCCCTTCCTGATGCCGGCCGAGGAAATCGACGGTGCGCGCCTGTGGGACGGCAGTTACAGCGGCAACCCGCCGCTCGGCCCGGTGCTGGAACAGGGACGTGCGAGCGACCTGCTGATCATCGACATTACGCCGGCCCGGCGCCCGGACGTGCCGACCAGCCCGACGGCCATCTTCGACCGGCTGACCGAAATTGCCATGGCACAGCTGCTGGAAGGGGAAATCGCCGCCATCGAGACGACCAACCGGCTGATCGAAACCGGTGCCCTTGATGCGGCCCGCGCCGGGGTTCGCCCGATCCGTCTGCACCGCGTCTCCGCCTGCAAAAGGCTGGGCTCCCTGCCCGCCGCCAGCAAACTGGATGCGGACCCTGCCTTTATCGACAGCCTGTTCGCGGAGGGCCGGCAAGCGGGGCTGGACTGGCTCACCGCCATCCGGCCCGAGACAGCAAAGGGCTCCCCGGCCGAAACTCAGGCGAGTTCTTCGTAACTTTCGCCCTTGGGCGGGCCGGAGAGCAGTGCCTTCGCTTCCTCAAAGCGCTGCGGCGGCGTTGCGGCCAGCGCCGCCTTGTGGTCGGCAGCACTGCGCCAGCGCTCCACCACCACAAAATGCCCGTCATCCTTGGCATGACGCAGCAATTCGATGCCAAGGCAGCCCTCGGCCGCCGCAATAACCGGCAGCCGCGCGAGCAGGAAATTTTCCAGCGCCTCTTCCTGGCCGTCGCGGGCGGTAAACTGATTGAGCCGTCGAAGTGCCATGGGAACGCCTTTGCCTTTCATCATCCGGGCCGGATTACGGCACCGGCCGGCTGTCGGGCCCGGTATAGGCCGAAAGCGGACGGATAAGCCGGTTGTCAGCCACCTGCTCGAACACATGGGCCGACCAGCCCGTCACCCGCGCCATGACGAACAGCGGGGTAAAGAAATCAATGTCGAAGCCCATGAGGTAATAGGCGGGCCCGGCAGGGAAATCGAGGTTGGGGTGGATGTTCTTTTCCCGCAGCATGACGCCGGCGAGGATGTTTTCCATCTCCACCAGATCGGCGCGGCCCTTGAGCAGCGCCACCGCCTCGAAATGCTCGCGCATCGTCGGCACCCGGCTGTCGCCGTTTTTATAGACCCGGTGCCCGAAGCCCATGATCTTGCGCCCTTCCACCAGAGCGCGTTCCATCCAGGCCTCGGCCCGGTCGGCATGTCCGATCTCCTGCAGGAGATGCATCACCGCCTCGTTGGCACCGCCATGCAGATTGCCCTTCAGCGCGCCGACAGCCCCTGTCAGCGCCGAATAGATATCTGAATTGGTGGAGGTGATAACGCGAGCCGTGAAGGTGGACGCGTTGAAGCTGTGCTCGGCATAGAGCGTCATGGACGCATCAAAGGCCTTGACCACTTCAGGCTCGGGCACCGCCTCGAACACCATGTGGAAGAAGTTTTCCGCATATCCAAGATCATCCCGCGGCGCCACGGCGGCCTGACCGCGGCGATTGCGCATCAGCCGCGCAATCACCGCCGGCATGCGGGCATAAAGGCGCATCGCCTTGCGCAGATTGGCCTCCGGGGACGGATCGGCAGTTTCCTCATCCTCCATGCCCATATGGCTGACGGCCGAGCGCACCATGTCCATCGGATGCGCCTGGGTGGGGATGGCATCCAGCATACGGGCAAGCGACGGGCTGAGGGCGCGTTGACCGCGTTCTTCCGCGGTAAAGGCGCTCAACTCGGCCGGTGTCGGCAAGGCGCCCTTCAGCAGCAGGTGGGCCACCTGCTCGAACCGGCATCTGGCGGCCAGATCCTGCACCGCATAACCCCGATAGGTAAGCGCGTTTATCTCCTGCATCACCTTGGAGACGGCGGTGGTATCGACCACCACGCCCACCAGCCCTTTTTTGACCTCGCTCTGGTTCTCGCTCATCTGGCAGCGACCTCCCTTTTTGCCGGAATGGCCGGCTTCAAAAGAGCCGGCATGCCAAAGGGCTTCGTCCGGCGTTATTGCGGCGTCGTCTCCGCGACGGTGAAGTTGAAAAGGCTCTGGTCGAAGTCGTTGTAATCCTCGTAACGCACGACCTCGTAGAGCCGCTTGCGGGTCTGCATCTGGTCCAGAACGCTGTTCTGGTCACCCTCGCGCTTGATCTGCTCCAGCGCACTTTCCACCGCGCCCATGGCAAGACGCAGCGTGGTGACGGGATAGATGACGATGTTGTAGCCAAGCGCTTCCAGCTCGCTGGCATTGAGCAGGCGCGATTTGCCGAACTCGGTCATGTTGGCCAGCAGCGGCACAGAAACCGCCTTGCGCATCGCCTCGAACTCGCGCTCGTCCTTCATCGCTTCCGGAAAGATCGCATCCGCCCCGGCATCGACATAGGCCTTGGCGCGGTCAATCGCCTTGTCCAGCCCTTCGATGGCGCGGCTGTCGGTGCGGGCAATGAGCACGAAGTTGGGATCGCGCTTGGCGTCGGACGCGGCGCGGATCTTCCGCACCATGTCGGTGGCGCTCACCACCTCCTTGCCGTCCAGATGGCCGCAGCGCTTGGGGTTGATCTGGTCTTCCATATGGCAGCCGGCGAGCCCCAGATCCTCCAGCTCCATGATGGTGCGCGCTGCCGACATCGGCTCGCCAAAGCCGGTATCGATATCGATAATCGACGGCAGGTCGGTTACCCGCGCGATTTGCCGGCCGCGCTGGGTTACCTCGCTCATGGTGGTGAGGCCAATATCCGGCAGGCCCAGATCATTGGCCAGCACCGCGCCGGAGATATAGACGCCGTTCCAGCCCTGCTGCTCGATCAGCATCGCCACCAGCGGCGAAAAGGCACCGGGGAAACGCAAAAGCTTGCCGGAGGCGAGCGCCTTGCGGAAATCGGCGCGCTTTTCAGCGCCGTTCTTCTTGGCAAACAACATCCGTTGCCGTCCTTCTTCAAAAGACCCGTCCGGGAGAGATCAGAAAATCCCGGCACGATCGCGCGCGGCGCCCAGCAAGGCCCCTTCCGGCAGCGCCGGGTTGAGCCCGCAGAGGCCGGCGGCATCAAGCCGGGGCAATTGCTGCACCAGATCGAGGAAGCGTTCGGCCTCGGCAGGTGCCAGAACCCCTTCCGTCAGGGTGCGGAACTTGCGGATATAGTCCGGACGGGCAAAGGGACGGGCACCCAGCGGATGGGCATTGGCCACCGCCAGTTCATCCTCGATCACGCTGCCATCGGCCATGGTGACAACCGCCTTGCCGCCGAAGGCCTTACGGGCCGGATCGGCGGTGTGATAGCGCTCGGTCCAGACCGGATCCTCAAGCGTGGAGATCTTGTGCCACAGCGCCACCGTTTCCGGCCGGCGGGCCCGCTCGGGCGCATAGGAGCGCACGTGGTGCCAGCTGCGATCTTCCAGCGCCACGGCGAAGATATACATGATGGAATGGTCCAGCGTTTCGCGGCTGGCATCCGGATCCATCTTCTGCGGATCACCGGCGCCGGTGCCGATCACATAATGGGTGTGATGGCTGGTGTGCAGCACGATGGATTTGACCTTGGCAAGGTCGGGGACACGCGCGCCGAGCCGGGCCGCCAGATCGATGATCGCCTGCGCCTGATATTCGGCACTGTGTTCCTTGGTGTAGGTGTCGAGGATGGCGCGCTTGGGCTCCCCCGCTTCCGGCAGCGGCACCTGGTATTCCGCCTTCGGGCCAGAGAGCATCCAGGCAATCACCGCATCCTCGCCCTCATAGATCGGGGACGGCGCGCCCTCGCCGCGCATCGCCCGGTCCACCGCTTCAATGGCAAGCTTGGTGGCGTGGGCGGGGGCAAAGGCCTTCCACGAGCTGATCTCGCCCTTGCGGCTCTGGCGCGTGGCGGTCGTCACATGCAGCGCCTGCTGGACGGCCTGATAGACCGCTTCGGTCGATAGTCCCAGCAGCGTGCCGATGCCGGCGGCAGCGGAGGGGCCGAGATGGGCCACATGGTCGATCTTGTGCTCATGCAGGCAGATGGATTTGACGAGGTCGACCTGCACCTCATAGGCCGTAGCGGCGGCGCGGATCAGGTCGGCGCCCGAGCAGCCCTTTTGCTGCGCCACCGCCAGCAGGGCGGGCAGGTTATCGCCGGGATGGCTGTAATCGGCAGCCAGGAAGGTGTCGTGGAAATCAAGCTCCCGCACGGCGGTGCCATTGGCCCAGGCCGCCCATTCGGCGCACACCCGAACGCCTTCCGGCAGGCCGAAGAGAGTGGCTCCCCCATCACGCGGATGCGCCAGCGCCTGCGAGCGTGCCGTCACCGCCGGGCTGCGGTTGATGGCGGCAATCGCCACTGCCGCGTTGTCGATGAGGCGGTTGACGATCATCTCCTCCACCGCCGCCTCGACCGGCACCGGGTCGGTGGCAAGCGCGGCCAGCTTCCAGGCCAGCTGCTCTTCGCGCGGCAGCTTTTCGGAGGATTTATAGACGCGGACCTTGTGCAGCTTCATGTCGATCACGCTCATTTTTTAACGGGAGGACAATCGGGCGATGAGATACCTCCTCGCCTGCCGATAGCAGGCGAGCCGGGCAAGGAGGCGCGGCGGTGGCATCGTTTGATGTGCCACCGTCCGCGCCGATCTTAGCGTTTCCGAACCCCAGACTTGGACCGTCGGTAGAAAAGGCAGCGAGATGGGGAGAGTGCTGCCTTGACCGATCCTGCGCGGGCGACGGGAAACCCTGTGGCGCAGGTGATGCGCCTATCTATTCGCAAGATTTGCAGCCTAGCAAGTCTGTATCGTCACAAAAGTGCCTAGAAGGAAAGGATTTGCTTGTATAAAATTCGCAAATGCAAATTTTGCGAATGAGCATTTTGCAAACTGCCGCAACAACTGCTCACTTTTGATGGCCGCCATGGACGAGAAGCTTTTTATCGGCCCCAAACTCAAGCGCCTGCGTGAACGCAAAAGCCTGAGCCAGGCTGACCTTGCCCGTCTCTCTGACGTTTCTCCCAGCTATCTCAACCAGATAGAGCGCAACCAGCGCCCGCTGACGGCCAGCGTCCTGCTGCGCGTCAGCCGCGTGCTCGATGTGGCGCTGGAAGATCTGGCAACGGATGATGAAGCCCAGCTGCTGGTAGAATTGCGCGAGGCACTGGCCGATCCGGTCTTTGCAGCCGATCCGCAAGCGGTCGGCAATGCCGAGCTTCGCAATGCCATCGCCGCCTCCCCTGATCTGGGCGGCAAGTTCCTGACCCTCTACCGGCGCTTTCGCGAGATGCGCGACGCCCGGGATCTTGGCGGCTTTCCCGACGAACCCGGCGTGCGCAGCCAGGGCCCCTACGAAGAAGTTCGCGACTATTTTCACCATATGAACAACTATTTCGACGGGCTGGAGCGGGCCGCCGAAGCGCTGCAGGCACGGGAGAACTTCCGCCTCGGCAATATGCTGGACGATCTCATCAACTATCTCGCCCACACCCACGGCGTGCGCACCCGCATCGACCCCTCAAGCCCCGGCGGCCCCAGCACCCTGCGCCGCTACGATCCGGAAAGCCGCACCCTCACCATCTCCGAGGCGCTACCGCCCGCCAGCCAGACCTTCCAGGCCGCCTACCAGATCGCCCTGCTCGACCAGGCCGAGAGCATCGAGCATCTGATCGGCGAGGCCGGTTTCAGCGCTGAAGGCGCCCCCTCGATCTGCCGGGTGGGGCTTGCGAACCACTTTGCCGGCGCACTCATCATGCCGTACCGCGAGTTCCTCAACAGTGCGGAGGCCTGCTGGTACGATATCGAGCAGTTGCAGCGTCGCTTCGGCGCCAGTTTCGAGCAGGTAACGCACCGGCTCTCCACCCTGCGCCGGCCTGGCGCCCAGGGCGTGCCGTTTTATTTCGTGCGCGTGGACAAGGCCGGCAACATCTCCAAACGCCAGAGCGCCCCGCGCTTCCATTTCGCCCGCTTCGGCGGTGCCTGCCCGCTATGGAACGTGCATGAGGCTTTTGCCTCGCCCCGGCGCATCCTCATCCAGCTTGCCAGCATGCCCGACGGCACGACCTATTTGTGCCTTGCCCGCACGGTGCAGAAAGGCGGCGGCGGCTTTACCGCCCCCAAGCAGGATTTCGCCGTCGGCATCGGCTGCGAGATCTCCTATGCGCACCGGCTTGTCTACGCGCAGGGCATCGACCTCTCCGGCGCGCAGAATGCCGCCGTGCCCATCGGCCCCGGCTGCCGTGTATGCGAGCGGGTGCAGTGCCCGCAACGTGCCTTTCCGCCAGCAACGCGCGCCGTGTCCGTGGACGATAACCGGCGCCGCTTTATCCCCTATTCGGTGGCAGAAGAAAGCTGAGAGACCGGCCCCCGGCGCACCGGTTGAGCCCTTATGCGGCTGAAACCCTCTGGTGCGATGCAGCGTTGCCCAAAGGAAGGCGGCGGCCCATCCGCGCGCCATAGCCCAAGGGAGAACAACATGAATTGGGATCAGATCGAAGGTAACTGGAAAGAGTTCAAGGGCAGCATCCAGGCCCAGTGGGGCAAACTGACCGACGACGATTTCGATGTAATTCGTGGCCGCCGCACCGAACTCGCCGGCACCATCCAGAAGCGTTATGGCATCGCCCGGGAAGAGGCGGATCGCCAGGTCGACCTCTGGCTCGGCAAGCACTAAGGCGCGCCTGACGGAACAGGGGTTTCCGCGTTACCCCCCTCCCGCGGCAGCCCCTCGGGGACGCCCGCCGCTCAGCAGACCCGCTGGCCCTCGCGCCAGACGGAGCGCACGACCGGCAGGCGTCCCTGATCTTCACCAGCCGCTTCCACCCGCACCAGATCGGCGCGCTTGCCGGGCGCGATCTCGCCGCGATCAATCAGCCCCACCGCCCGGGCGGGAGCAGACGTTACCATCGCGACCGCCCTCGGCAGCGTTACGATGCCTTCGTCCGACAGGCGGAAGACCGCCTGCATCAGGCTGAAGGGCACATAATCCGACGACAGAATGTCGAGCAGCCCTTCGCGTGCCAGCTCGGCAGCCGAAATATTGCCGCTGTGCGAGCCGCCACGCACGATGTTGGGGGCCCCCATCAGCACAGCCAGCCCCTCGCCCTCGGCAGCGCGTGCGGCCTCCAGCGTGGTGGGGAATTCGGCAATCGCCACGCCATTCTCCACCGCTTCGGCAACGTGCGCCGCCGTCGCATCGTCATGGCTGGCAAGGCGCAGGCCACGCGCCCGCGCAATCTCCACCACCCGTGCCCGGTTGGCCGGACAATGGCGATGATGGTCGGCCTGCCGCTCGGCGATGAATTCATCCATCTGGCTGTCGCTCATCCCCGTCTTGCCCTGGTAGTAGGTGCGGAAATGGCCGAGATGGACGAACTGGCGCTGCCCCGGCGTATGGTCCATCAGCGACAGGAGCTGCAGCGCCGGATCGTCGAGCAATCCTTCAAGGCCGGCAACAGTGTCCGGGCTGGAGAGCTCGCAGCGGATATGCAGCTTGTGGTCCGCTTTCAGCCAGCCGGCCTCCCGCGCGGCGCGGATGGCTGCTGCCAGCGTGGCGACATTCTCCGCAAGGCCGGCGCTGTCCGTGCGCAGGGTGCCCACCCGCAGCGCATCCAGCACCGTGGTGATGCCGGATGCCGCCACCTGCGCATCATGCGCCTGCACTGCGGCAATCGCCGGCCAGCGCACCTTGGGACGCGGATGGAAATGCGATTCCAGATGGTCGGTATGCAGCTCGACGAGGCCCGGCATCAGATAGTCGCCCGCCAGATCGATCACCCCGGCCGCACGGACGGTGCTGCCTGCGTCAATGCCGGTTATCAGGCCGTCCTTCACCACGACGCTGCCATCCACAATGCTGTCGGCAAGCACGATACGGGCGTTGGTAAAGATGATTTCGGCGGTCATTGAAGGCTCGTAAAGGCGGGTCGGAAGCAACGAAAGAAAGTGGCGGCAATCGCCCGAGCCGTCAGCCGGCCTTGCCGAGCGCAAAATGCCTGAGCATCACGAGCGGCGCCCCCTTCTCCGGCTCCATGAAAAGGGCCAGGGCGTCGACTGTAAAGCCCCCGGAAAGGGATGGCGCAAACCAGCACTCGGCCACAGGTTGCAGCAGCTCCATCTCTGCCGGAAAAATACGGCCGGAAAGCGTCATGTGATAGCGGGACTGATCCATCACATAAGGATAGCCCCAGCGCAGCAGCATCTCGTCCTGCCGCGGGGAAAGGCAGGCGGCCCGACGCCGCGCCAGTTCTTCCACCGGCATCTCGGCGCGGAAGCCATCGAGCGCGGTAACGCACTCTGCTGCCAATGCCTCAAGCGCCTCATTCCGCATGCCCGGCACCAGCGCCAGGAAATGCCCGATGCGCCCTACCTTGAGGTCGGGAACCGCAACCGGCGTCAAGCGCGCCGCGAGCAACGCCACGGCAGCTTCCAGCGCCTCCTGCGTCTCGGCCTCCTTCAAGGCAAAGGGGGGCTTCAGTGTGCCGTGAAAACCGTACCGCCGAGGCTCGGCGGTCATCACCGCCATTTGCGCGGCCTCAATCCCCTGCACCTGTGGCTGCTCCAGCGGGGTGTCCAGGGCGGCATCGCGCCCGAGCCAGCGCGAGCCGGCATCATGCAGGGCCTCTCCCGGGCGTGGGGCGGCGTAAAGCGCAAATCGCATGAACAGACCTTCTGGCAGCAAAACACGGGGCCAGAGCCTATCAGCTTGCCGGGGTCCGGGGCAGCAGGCGCGAAATTTCAGCAGCAGGCCAAAGCCAGAAAATCAAAAGCCCCGAAATCCACGAAGGATTTCAGGGCTTTGAGATGGTGGGCACAGTAGGGATCGAACCTACGACCCGCTGATTAAGAGTCAGCTGCTCTACCGACTGAGCTATGTGCCCATCTGCCGATGTCGGCGGCGTCAGCGCCGGTCCGTCATCGTGTGGGCGGCTGTATAAAGGCCATCCCGTACCCTGTCCAGCCCAAAAAACATGAAAATCGTCCTTGGGGCCGGAAAAAACTCACCGTTACCCATAAGTCGGCAAAAACGGCTTAAACACTGCGAATTCCAGCCGGATCACGCTGCTGGCAATCCAGCAGCAGGTCGCGGCAGATCGGTCCGGCCACCGCACCGCCACCCCCGCCATGCTCCACGATGGTGGCGCAGGCATAACGCGGGTTGTCGAACGGTGCGAAGGCGATGAACAGCGCATGGTCGCGCTGGTTCCACGGCAGATCGTCATTACTGATCACACCGGTGGCACGCTCGGCCATGGTGATGCGGCGCACCTGCGCCGAGCCGGTCTTGCCGGCCATCTCCATGCCCTTCTGCTGGATGCGCGCCCTGTAGGCGGTACCGATGGGAGAATTGACCACCAGCCCCATGCCCCGATGCACCACGGCCAGATTCTCCGCCTTGATGCCCATCAGCGGGAAATCGCCCCGTACTGCCGGCACATCATCGACCGAGAGGGTCAGATGCGGCTTCACCTCGCGCCCAAGGGCAAGGCGGGCGGCCATCACCGCCAGCTGGAGCGGCGTTGACAACACATACCCCTGGCCGATGGCGGCATTGAGCGTCTCGCCCTGCGTCCAGGGCTTGTTGAAGTTGGCGCGCTTCCAGTCGCGGTCGGGAATGGTGCCCGGCCGTTCGCCCGGCAGGTCGATACCGCTCGGGGAATCGAAACCAAAGCGTCGCGCCATCGCCGCGATGCGGTCGATTCCAACGCGGCGGGAGAGCTCGTAATAAAAGACGTCGCAGGAATGCTCGAGCGATTCTGCCGTGCCCACCGTTCCATGCCCGCCGCGCTTCCAGCAATGGAAACGATGGTCGCCGAGATCGTAGTGACCGGGGCAGAAAACCGTAAAGCTCTCGTCGATGATGCCGCTTTCCAGCCCCGCCAGCAGCACCATCGGCTTGAAGGTGGAACCCGGGGCGTACTGGCCGGCAATCGCCTTGTTGGTCAGTGGCGAGGCCGGGTTGGACAGCAGATCTTCCCAGGTATCCGCCGTGATGCCACGGGTAAAGACGTTGGGGTCGAAGCTGGGGCTGCTGACGAGGGCGTAGACATCGCCATTGACCGCATCCATCACCACCGAGGCGGCGCTGCGCTCCTGCGCAAGGCGCTGGGTAGCAAACTGCTGCAGGTTGGCATCCAGCGTCAGCTTGATTTCCGAACCGGGCTTGCCGGGATCACGGTCGATCTCGCGAATCACGCGGCCAAGCGCATTGACCTCCATGCGCTTGCGCCCTGCCTCGCCGCGCAGTTCCTGATCATGGAAACGCTCGATGCCGCTCTTGCCGATGCGGAAACCCGGCAGGGCCAGCACCGGATCGCCATCCAGCTCGCTCTCGGACACCTTGCCGACATAGCCCACGATATGGGCGAAAGCATCCGAATAGGGATAGTAACGCAGCTGACCTTCATCGATGGAGATGCCCGGCAGCTCTGGCGCCGCCAGCTCGAGCGTGGAGACCTCGTCCCAGGTCAGGTTTTCGCGCACCGTCACCGGCATGAAGGCCGGCCGGCGCGAAGCATCGCGCAGGGTGCGCTTCAGGTCGGCTTCGGAGAGCGGCACCAGCCCGGCGAGGTGGTTCAGCACCTCCTCCAGATTGCCGGCCGATTCCCTGACGGCGAGCGCGCGGAAATTCTGTTCGTTGATCGCCAGCGGCACGCCCAGACGATCGGTGATCTGTCCGCGCACCGGCGCCAGAAGCCGCACATTGATGCGGTTATCTTCCGCCAGCGTGGTGTATTTGTCCGACTCGACGACCTGCAGGTAGTAGAGCCGCGACACCAGAGCGCCAAGGCCCGCAGCCTGCAATGCTCCCAGCAGCGCCACGCGCCGGGAAAAGATGCGATAGCGGGAATTGTCGCGGTCGATGGACATCAGCGGATCCAGTAAGGCGCGCCGGCAACAGCCCGCCGGCATCCCCCGCCACAGGCGGTAGACATATCGGTGAAGCTTAGTTGGGCAACACCAGTTTTTCCACCCGCCCCAGGATCCAGCTGACGAACGGCAGGAAGGCCGCCGTCAGCCCGGCGCGGATCAGGGCCGGAATGGGCGAAACGAAGGCAAACTCGAACAGGCAAACCAGCACCCATTGCAGCAGGCCGGCACCGAAGCAGATCACGATGAAACAGCCCCAAAGCACGCTGAAGGACTGGTTGCGGAAGAATTTAAGCTGGCTGCCCAGGATCCAGTGCGTCAGCACGAACACCATGGCATTGAGCCCCGGTGGCACGCCCAGCAATAGGTCGAGGAACAGGCCGAGCACAAAGCAGGCCCAGGGCGGCAGCAGATCGGGCCGATGGATCGACCAGAAATAGACCGCCGCGAAGGAGAGTGATGGCGAAACTGGCCCATAATAGGGCAGCGGCAACGGCATCAGCCCGAGCACCACCAGCACCGCCACCGTCAGCCCCGGCACGATGTGACGCGCGAAATGATCGAGTTTGGTGAGGAAGGTCACGGGGGTTTGCAAAGCGCTTTGGTCGTTGCCGGCGGGAATACCGGCCGGCAGAGCCGGGCGGCCGCTCGCTTATACAGGGCGGACGCCGCGCAGGCGACAGGTTTGACGCCGCAAGGACCGTTGGCCGGGCGCCAAACTTTCAAAAAGGGATAACAGTCCGGGAGGGAGATGCCGCCGGATTTATTCCGGACGTTCGGCAATCTCCAGATCGCCGGCACCGACGCCGAAATCGACGATGCGCACATGCTCCAGCCGCGCGAAATCGGCAAACGGCCGGATGCTGAACGTGCCGTTCTCGCCACCCGTTACCACACCGACCGGAATGCCCGAAGGCACACCGCCGCCATAACCGGAGGTCACCACCCACTCCCCTTCCTTCGCCTCGGTATCCGACGGCAGGAAGAGCAGCTTGGGGGTATCGGTATTGTCGCCGCCCAGAATGGCGCGGGCCCGCTGGTCCTGCAGCAGGACCGGCACCCGGGAACTGGTATCGGTCAGCAGTAGCAGCCGGGCGGAATGGCGACCGGCCTCGACAATGCGGCCGACAATCGCTTCACCGGACATGGCAAGCTGCCCGCGATTCACACCGTCCTCGGTGCCGCGGTCCAGCAGCACGCTGCGGGTGAAGGAGCCGGAGGTATCGGCGATCACATTGGCCGTGACGAAATGCTCGGCATCGTCACGGCGGAAGTTCAGCAGGCGGCGCAGGTCGTTATTTTCCGCCTGCAGGCGCAGGGCGAGGTTCTGCCACTGCTGAAGACGGATATTTTCCGCCACCAGCCGCTCGTTTTCCTGCCGGAGATAAACGAAGCCGCGCGCATCCTCGACGACTCGCGCCGCGAAGGATGCCGGCTTTGCCATCGCATCCAGAATGGGAGACAACGCGTCGACGGTATTGGCGCGGACGAAGTTGACGGCGCGCTCGTCGATCCGGGCGGCCACCATCAGCACCATCGAGGCGCCGATGAGCAGAACCACCGAGAAGCGCTGCGCCGTAGAGCGCAGCGACACAGCTACCCTGGTATTGCCGTGCTGGCCGGATTTCATCAACGGCCTGCCCCCCTAGTTAGCGCAGCAAATGATATCGCTTGGTATGATCGTGACGCACGAAGCTGAAGATTTTCTAAACCAATCCAGCTTTTGTGCGGCCGCCACCCCGAAAACATCTACTGCGCCGCCCGATCCTAGAATCTATATATTACAAAGAGTCGCGCTACGCAATTAATACGCGTCAACAAGAACGCTTCGTAGCGTGCGCATTTCTTCCAGCGCACGGCCCGTGCCCAGCACCACGCAGGAAAGCGGGTCATCGGCGATGGAAACCGGCAGACCCGTCGAGTGGCGCAGCACATAATCGAGGTTGCCGAGCAGGCCGCCGCCACCGGTCAGCACCACGCCCTTGTCCACGATGTCGGCCGCCAGTTCCGGCGCGGTGTGCTCCAGAGCCACCTTCACCGCCTCGACGATTGCGCCAACCGGCTCGGCCAGAGCCTCGGCAATCTGCGCCTCGGTCACCAGCAGTTCCTTGGGCACGCCGTTCATCAGGTCGCGGCCCTTGATCTCCATTGCCCGGCCTTCGCCATCTTCCGGCGGGCAGGCAGAGCCGATTTCCTTCTTGATCCGCTCGGCAGTGCCTTCACCGATCAGCAGGTTATGGTTGCGGCGGATGTAGGCGATGATCGCCTCGTCCATCTTGTCGCCGCCAACGCGCACAGAGCGCGAATAGACGATGCCGCCCAGCGACAGCACGGCCACTTCGGTGGTGCCGCCGCCGATATCGACGACCATGGAGCCGGTCGGCTCGGTCACCGGCAGGCCGGCGCCGATGGCAGCGGCCATCGGCTCTTCAATCAGGAACACGCGGCGGGCGCCGGCAGCTTCGGCCGAATCACGGATCGCGCGGCGCTCGACGGCGGTGGAGCCGGAGGGCACGCAGATGATGACCTGGGGGCTGGCGAAAGAGCGGCGGTTATGCACCTTGCGGATGAAATGCTTGATCATTTCTTCCGCTACTTCGAAGTCCGCAATCACACCGTCACGCAGCGGGCGGATCGCCTGGATGTTGCCCGGCGTACGGCCCAGCATCTGCTTGGCTTCGTCGCCGACGGCCAGCACCTGCTTCTTGCCGCGAACGTTCGCCATCGCAACAACAGACGGCTCGTTCAGAACGATCCCCCGCCCCTTCACATACACGAGCGTGTTGGCCGTGCCGAGGTCAATGGCCATATCGGCGGAAAGCAGGCCGAGGAGGTTCAGAAACATGCGTTAGCTCACCTAGCGGGTCGTATTCAGCTGCACCGCAAGATATCGGGGTCGGGGCCGTTGTGTCACGGCAAGATTTGACCGCGCCAATCCAGTGCGCCGATGCATAGACGATCAGCCGGGGGATGACAAGGCCGAGGCTCCCTTTCCGCAGTGCCGCGGGGGCGCCAGAAAGCGCCGGGATCTTGGCGTTAAAGTGGCAATTTGCGGCCCTCTGCCCGCAGGGCATCAAGCCTCTGAAACCGCTGCATCTTCCGGAATCACGAGGCTTTCATCATCTTCCGGCAACGGCTCGGGTAGAAGGCGGCCATGGCGGGTTGCCCAGCTTTGTGCCGCATTGCGCAGGCGGGTAAGGTCCTGGTCTTTCCACTGCAGGCGCGATTTTGTCTGGTCCTTGAGCGCCAGCTGATAAGCCCGGAAGGCGAGCTGCTCCATCTGCTGCGCTGTCTTGCCGCTGGCCGGCCGGATGGCATCCCCGAACCAGGCCGTCGCGCCGCGCACCAGCGTGATCGAGGAAATGAAAATCCAGTTGGACGGGTCTTCGCCGATTTCGCGCACCACATCGGCAAGCCGCACCATCTGGGAGAGCAGCAGCTCGTCCGGGATACGCTCGCCGCAGCGGCGATAGGCCTCGCGCGTCTCGGTAATGACCTCGTGCCGCCAAAGCTCGAGCGCACGATTGCGCTGCATATCCTCGCTGCCCAGCGTGGCTGTGCGGTACAGCAGGTCGATCTGCCGGGCGAGGCAGGAAAAGTCCGCCTCATTCATCTGCGGCTTCGAGATCAGCCCGCGAACACCGTCGGCCAGTGCCTTGCCGGCCACTTCAACGGCGCTGCGACGCAGTTCCTGGATATGGGAGTAGACGGAACGGCGGCCGAGGGTAGAACCCGGCCATTTGCTGATCAGCATGACATCGCCGATGCTCAGCAGGCCGTCGATCGCCTCCTGGCAGCCATCGGCGACCGCATCCGCACGCTCGAGCCCCTCGCTGGCCAGCAGCCCCCAGTAGTGGCGCAGGCGCCAGCAGTAGCTGCGCGAGCTGTTCTGCATGAACTGGCCGAGCGCCTCCACCTCCTCGGGCGACAAGGCAGGCAGCATTGCCTGCGCAATCGCGAAATTGCGGGTGTGATGGATATTCACGAAGGCCGGCCACATGCCGATATCCGGGTGGCGCAGGTTCGAGGGCAGCGCCCGCATGATGCCGTCTCGCAGGCCCAGCAGGCGCCGGGCTTCACCTCCGGCATCCGGCGTACGGGACGGGCGCCAGCGGCGCACACCCAGTGACTGGATGAGGGCGGGCGCCGCCTTGACGATGCGCAGGAACTCCTCGACATGCTCCACATGGAGCCGGTCTGGATCGATGTTGAAATCGGCCAGGAACGTCCGCACCGTCTCGTTGCGGCGCTGGTTCATCTGCAGCAGGAACTGCCGGGTCAGCTTGTCGGAAGCGAGCACGGTGTCGGCGATGGTGCCGGCATGCTCCAGCAACTCGGCGCGCAGCACCGAGGCCTCCTCGCCTTCCATCACCATATCGACCGGCGCCAGCTTGACCGCAGCGCCGAGTTCCTCCTGCATGCGGTCGGCAACCGGCTTCAGCCCATGGTCGAGCAGCGTCAGATAGAGCGCGCCCATGTCGGCGACATGCAGCATGCCGTCAAAAGGCCCGAGGGCCAGCACGGCCGGATCATGCACCAGCAGCGGTTCGAAGCAGGACAGGAAAAGCCGGCGCGCATGATCGGCGCGCTGACGATTGATCTGGGATACCAGCCCGCGCCGAACGGCTTCCACACGCCCGCCCTCGCCCAGGGCGCCGCTGCTGACGGCCTGCCACAGGTCGTAGCAGAGCTTGGGCGACAGCTGTGACATCGCCTGCCCGATCATGGCTTCAAGCTGGTTGAGATCGACCGGTTTGCGTTGATCTGGCACGGAACCGTATTCCCGAGAAATTCTGTGTCATTCAGCCGGCGGTGCGTCCTGCATGCCCACTTTTGCGCCTAGCGGTACCCAAGCCGACCATTAAGGTCAATTTGAATAGAATTTTATTAACTTCCTCTTGAAGCCAATCCTTTTTTTTCGCGCCGGGCCCAGGGGGCAACGGCGCAAAAAGCAAACGGCCCCGCCAGAAGTCTCTGGCAGGGCCGCTTCGAAGTAAACCTATCCTCTTGGCGAACAAGGGCCAAAAGGCGGGTTCATCAGGTCAGTTGCGGGTCTTGTCGACCAGCTTGTTCTTGCCGATCCACGGCATCATCGCGCGCAGCTTGGCACCCACTTCCTCGATCGGATGCTCGGACTGCAGGCGACGCGTCGCCTTGAAGCTCGGCTGGCCGGCCTTGTTCTCCAGCATCCAGTCGCGGGTGAAGCGGCCAGACTGGATGTCTTCCAGAACGCGCTTCATCTCAGCCTTGGTCTCGCTGGTGACAATGCGCGGGCCGGTGACATAGTCGCCATATTCGGCGGTGTTGGAGATCGAGTAGCGCATGTTGGCGATGCCGCCCTCATAGATGAGGTCGACGATCAGCTTCACTTCGTGCAGGCACTCGAAATAGGCCATTTCCGGAGCGTAGCCGGCTTCCACCAGCGTCTCGAAACCGGACTGGATCAGCTTGGTGAGGCCACCGCACAGCACGGCCTGCTCGCCGAAGAGGTCGGTTTCGCACTCTTCGCGGAAGGTGGTCTCGATGACGCCGGAACGGCCGCCGCCAACGGCGGAAGCGTAGCTGAGCGCCACTTCGAACGCATTGCCGGAGGCATTCTGGTGCACGGCGATGAGGCAGGGAACACCGCCGCCCTTGAGGTATTCGCCGCGCACGGTGTGGCCGGGGCCCTTCGGCGCGATCATGAACACGTCGATGTCGGCAGCCGGCTGGATGAGGCCGAAATGCACATTGAGGCCGTGGGCGAAAGCGACCGCCGCGCCCTTGCGCAGGTTCGGGCCGATTTCGTTGTTGTAGATATCAGCCTGCAGCTCGTCCGGGGTGAGCATCATGATGACGTCGCACCAGGCGGCAGCCTCGGGCACGGACATCACGGTCAGGCCTTCGGCTTCGGCCTTCTTGGCGGTGGCGGAACCCGGACGCAGGGCAATGCGCACGTCCTTGACGCCGCTGTCACGCAGGTTCAGCGCGTGGGCGTGGCCCTGGCTGCCGTAACCGACGATGACAACCTTCTTGCCCTTGATCAGGTTCACATCGGCATCGCTGTCGTAATAAACGCGCATGGGTGTTCTCTCTCGGTGGGGAGCCGGTTCAGCGGCCCTTGTTATGGATCAGTCCCGGCAGGCAGGACTGTTGCTTGGATGCGGCGGGCAGCCACCCCGGAGCGCCCCGACGGGGCACTGCTTCGAAGGCCGGACTGCCAGTGGGGCGGAGAATAGCGAGACCCGCGGGAAAAATCTTGCCTTTCTTTGCGCGCAGGCAGATTTTCTGGACATAAAAAATCCACTTATGGCGACAAAAGAGACTAATTTATGCCGGATATCGACGCCACCGACCGTGCCCTGCTCTCCTTGCTGCAGGATGACGCCATGATCGCCACCGGCACGCTCGCGGAAAAGGTGGGGCTGTCACAGTCCCCCTGCTGGCGCCGCATCCGCCGGCTGGAGCAGGAAGGGGTGATCCAGTCGCGCGCCGCGGTGCTCGACCGGCAGAAGCTCGGCCTTGATGTCGAGGTATTCGTGCGTATCCGCCTCAGCGAGCGCGGCCTGCAGGCAACCGAACTGTTCGAGGCCAAGATCCGCGACTGCCCGGAGATTCTGGAATGCCACATGCTGCTGGGCGAAATCGACTATCGCCTGCGCGTGGTGGTCAAGTCGCTTGCCCAGTACGATACTTTCCTGCGCGAGACGCTCTCCCGGCTGCCGGGTGTGCGCGACATCGAGAGCTCCATCGTCATCTCTACCGTCAAGAACACCACGGCCCTGCCGCTCGGCCTTCTGGGCTAGCGACCCTGCCTCTGGCGGCATGACTGTATCGTGACATTTGCGCGATGGTATTATGACCAGCGGCGGCGTATTGAGCGTCAGGCAGCCCCTGCCCGCTGACGTCTTTTTGCCTGAAGTTCCGCCCGAATGTCCCTTGGCATCCTTCTGCTGGTCCTGTTTGCCGCGCTGATGCACGCCTCCTGGAACGTGCTGGTCAAGTCCGGCGAGGACAAGTTCCTCTCCTCCGTGCTCATCGCCACCGGCGCCGCCATCCTTGCCGGACCGGCGCTGCTGTTCCTGCCGGCGCCTGCCATTGCCAGCTGGCCTTTCATCGCCCTCTCAACCGTGCTCCAGGTCATCTATTATTACCTGCTGTCGGCCGCCTATCACGGCGGGGAGATGAACCGGGTCTATCCGCTCATGCGCGGCACGGCACCGCTGCTGGTGGTTGCTCTCAGCGGCTGGCTGCTGGGCGAAACGCTGCACCCGGCAGCCCTCTTTGCCGTTATCGCGCTGTGTGCCGGCGTTCTCGGCCTCATCGGCGATCCGCGCGTGCTGTGGCGCTCGGGCAATGCCACCCGCTACGCGCTCGCCAACGCGCTGATCATCGCCTCCTATTCGCTGACGGATGGTCATGGCGTGCGGCTTTCCGGTGCGCCGGAGGCCTATACGCTGTGGATTTTCTTCACCCAGGGGGTGGCGATGTTCGGCTGGGCGGCCTTTGTCCGCCGGCGTGCCTTCTTTTCCCAGCTGCGCCAGCGTTGGCCGGTGGCGCTTGGCGGGGGCGGCCTCAGCATCGCCTCCTACGGCCTTGCCCTGATGGCGATGACCCAGGCGCCGGTCGCGCTGGTGGCCGCCCTGCGCGAAAGCTCGATCCTGTTCGGCATCCTGCTGGCGCGCCTGCTGCTTAAAGAAAAAATCAGCGCCAGCCGAGTGTTTGCGGTGGCGCTGATCGTCGCGGGAGTCATCGGCATGCGCCTTGCCTGAAGGCGCATGCCGTAACAGCAGGGTTCAGAAGCTTTCGATGAAGATCTTGGTGCGCTGATCCTTGGGCGAACCGAAGAGTTCGCTGGTCTTGCGCACCTCGACCACCCGGCCGGCTTCCATGAACACCGTCTCATCGGAGATGCGGCGGGCCTGGTTCACGTTGTGCGACACCAGGATGATGGTGAAGTCCTGCCGCAACTCGCGCACCAGTTCCTCGATCTTCACGGTCGAGAGCGGGTCGAGTGCCGAAGTCGGCTCGTCAAGCAGCAGCACTTCGGGCTTGAGGGCCACAGTGCGCGCGATGCAGAGGCGCTGCTGCTGGCCACCGGAAAGGGCGGTACCGGCCTTGTGCAGCTTGTCCTTCACCTCGCTCCAGAGCGCGGACTTGGTGAGCGCCCATTCCACACGCTCCTCGATCTCCGCAGGCGTCATCTTGTAGTGACGCTTGAGACCGAAAGCGACGTTCTCGAAGATCGTCATCGGGAACGGGGTCGGCTTCTGGAACACCATGCCGATCTTCAGGCGAAGATCGTTCACATCGATGCCCGGCTCCAGCACGTTGGCGCCATGGAACAGCACCTCGCCCGCAGCCCGCTGGTTCGGGTAGAGCTCATAGATGCGGTTGATGGAGCGGATCAGCGTGGACTTGCCGCAGCCCGACGGCCCCATCAGGGCCGTCACCTGGCCGCGATGGAAGGTAAGATTCACGTCGAAGAGCGACTGCTGGGTGCCGTAGAAGAAGCAGAGTTTCTTGAGTTCCAGCACGGCAGCCTTGTGCGGCGCGGCCTCTGCCTTGTGATCCTGCTTGGCGGCATGCGAAGAGTTCGCCATGTCGGTTTTCCTTGAAAAGAGGTCTCGGCGGAGAAGTCGATCCGGTCAGCGCGTGCGGAAGAAGATGCGCGCGACCACACTGAGGCCCAGGATGGAAACGGTGATGAGGATGGCACCGGCCCAGGCGAGATTTTGCCAGTTCTCGTAGGGGCTGAGCGCATAATTGAACATCACTACCGGCAGGTTCGCCATCGGCTGCATCGGGTTGCCGGTGAAGAAGTTGTTGGAAAGCGCGGTGAAGAGCAGCGGTGCCGTTTCACCGGTAATGCGCGCCGTGGCCAGCAGGATAGCCGTCACGATGCCGCCGGCCGCCGCGCGCCAGATGATGAGCACCGTCACCTTCCATCGCGGAATGCCAAGGGCAACGGCAGCCTCGCGCACCTGCACCGGCAGCAGTGCCAGCACGCCTTCGGCCGTACGCACCACCATCGGGATGGCGATGAACGCCAGTGCCACCGACCCGGCGAGACCGGAGAAGTGGCCGAGCGTTCGCACCATGAAGGCATAGGTAAAGAGGCCGACGAGGATCGACGGCGCCGACAGCAGCACGTCGTTGAAGAAGCGCACCAGCGCCGCCAGTTTGCCCTTGCCGGGGAACTCCACCAGCATCGTGGCGATCAGGATGCCGACGGGCGCGGCAATCGCCATGGCTATGCCGGTGATGATGAGCGTACCGACAATGGCATTGGCAAGACCGCCGCCTTCGACGCTCGGGGGCGGCGTGCTTTCGGTGAAAAGCGACAGGGAAAGGCCCGGCAACCCGAGTTTGAGCAGGCAGTAAAGGATCAGTGCCAGAACACCGATGCCGAAAACCGCCGCCAGAAAACACAGGGCGCTGAACACCCAGTCCTTGATCCGGCGGGCGCTAATGCTCGGACCGGCGGAGATGTTGATCGAAATCTGCATCGCTCAGCCCTTCTTGCGCATGCCGCCCATAAGCAGGCGGGAGATCACCAGCACCACGACGGTGATGGCGAAGAGGATCAGGCCGAGCTCCATGAGCGCGGAGGAATACATCTCGCCGGTCGCCTCGCTGAACTCGTTGGCGATGGTGGCGGAGATGGACGTGCCGGGCATGAAGAGCGAGGCGTAAAGCTCGTGCGCGTTACCGATCACGAAGGTGACGGCCATCGTCTCGCCCAGCGCACGACCGAAGCCGAGGATGACGCCGCCGATCAAGCCTACCTTGGTGTAGGGCACGAGCACCAGCCGGACCACCTCCCAGCGCGTCGCGCCAAGGCCGTAGGCCGCTTCGCGCACCACGGTTGGCACGGCGCTGAACACATCGCGCATGACGGCGGTGATAAGCGGCAGCACCATGAAGGAAAGGATAAGGCCGGCCGTCATCATGCCGATGCCGATGGGCGGCGGGCCAAAGAGGGTGCCGAGGATCGGCACGCCGTCAAAGGCCTCGATCACCACCGGCTGGACATGCGCTGCCATGAAGGGGGCGAACACCAGCAGGCCCCACATGCCGTAGATGATGCTGGGGATGCCGGCCATCAGTTCGATAAGGCGGGCAATCACCACGCCCACGCGTGGCGGCACGATCTCGTTGACGAAAACGGCGATGCCGAAGGAAACCGGCACGGCCACGATCAGGGCGATAACCGAACTTACCAGCGTACCGACAATCGCCGGGAACGCACCGAAATGCTCTTCGACAGGATCCCACTCGCTGGAGGTGATGAAGCCGAAGCCGAACTCCTTGAGGGAGGGCCAGCTTTCGAACACCAGAACGGCCATGATGCCGAACAGCAGGGCAATCAACGCTGCGCCGAGGATGCGCGAGCCGCCGATAAACAGTTTGTCCGGCAGGCTGGCTCCCCGCTTGAGCGTAACAGCGGGCGAGCTTTCAACCACGGCAGAGCTTGGAAGCGAAGTGCCTATGATGGCGTCCTCCGTCGGTGGGCGCTTGAAGGTTGTGGCGTCCATGCGTTCAATCCGCTCTTGGCAGAGGCCGTCCGCCGGCGCCGGCGCGAAACTACACGCCTTCCCGGCTTCAGAACAGAATAATGCGGTGCCCGGCGGACCGGGCACCGCATCAACGACTTAACTCACATCCGGAAAACCGGAGGACATTACATTGCCGGCCAGACTGCGGCGCCGCTGTCCTTGATCTCGGTGGCCCAGGTCTTTTCGATCAGGGCAGCAACGCTTTCCGGCATCGACAGGTAGTCGAGCTTGGTGGCGTCGGCTTCACCGTTCTTGAAGACCCAGTCGAAGAACTTCAGGGCAGAGCTGGTGGCAGCCTTGTCCTGCGGCTGGGCATAGGTCAGCACGAAGGTGGTCGCCATGATCGGCCAGCTCTTGTCGCCCGGCTGATTGGTCATGATGAGGCCGTAACCCGGGACGCTGCCGTAGTCAGCGCCTTCAGCAGCGGCCTTGAAGGTCTCGCCAGTCGGCTCGACGGTCTTGCCGTTGGCGTTCACAAGCTTGGTGTAGGCCAGCTTGTTCTGGGTGGCGTAGGCATACTCGACGTAACCGATGGAACCCGGAACGGTCTGGACGTACTGGGCGACGCCAGCGTTGCCCTTGCCACCGATACCGATCGGCCACTTCACTTCGGTGGAGGAACCGACTTCAGACTTCCACTCCGGGCTGACCTTGGACAGGTAGTCGGTGAAGTTGAAGGTGGTGCCCGATCCGTCGGAGCGATGCACGACGGTGATGGCCTGATCGCCGATCTTGAGGTTCGGGTTCAGCGCGAGGATCGCCGGGTCGTTCCACTTGGTGATCTTCTTCATGAAGATCTTGGCCAGCACGTCACCATTGAGGGTGATGTCGCCGGCGGCGATGCCGGTAACATTCACGACCGGAACGATCGCGCCAGCAACCATCGGCCACTGCACGTAACCCTTGCTCTTCAGGTCGTCGCCCGACAGCGGCTTGTCGGAAGCCGCGAAGGTCACCGTCTTGGCATCGAGCTGCTTGAGACCGCCGCCGGAGCCGATGGCCTGGTAGTTCACGTCGGTACCGGTGGCCTTCGAGTAACCCTGGGCCCACTGGGAGAGAACCGGGTAGATGAAGGTGGAACCGGCGCCGGTGATGGTGTCGGCGTGCGCCGCGGACACGGACATCGCAGCGAAGGCAACGCCGGCGGCGGCGGTGCGAACGAGGCTGGAGAGAGAGCGCATTTCTTCCTCTTTGCGTTAGTCGTGAGACTTTTCTGGCTCAGCAACGGCCTTCTTCGAAAAAAGCTCTTTAAGGCTCCCTCCGAAGCGAAGGGCGTCCCCGCGTTGCCCGCTCCAACTACCACCCGGTCTATTGCAGTTACGTGACAGCGACATGACAAGTTTATCAAATCGCACTGTCACAAAGGCTGGCTCCGGCCTGCGAGCGTAGGCGACCAGAATCTGCGAATTGGCCGCAACCACCTGATTCCGGGGAATGTTACAAGCGCCCTTACAATTGAACAGCTTTGCAATGGCGCACGTAATGCGCTCAGGGCGCGCCGTCATTTTTGTGGATGTCCGGCGCTACCGGATATGCATGAATGCAAAAACACCCCGGCGGGAGACCCGCCGGGGTGTCTGTCATGCGGCAACCGGCCGATTTGGTGTCAAAGAGTCGCGGTGCCGCGACCGATGGCAACCACGCCGGTACGGACAATCTCCACCAGCCCGAGCGGCCGCATCAGGCTGGCAAAGTCATCCTGCTCGGCACTGGTGCCGGTGAATTCGAAGACGAAGCTCTCCAGCGTCGCATCCACCACGCGGGCCTTGAAGATATCGGCCATGCGCAGCGCCTCGACCCGGCGCTCGCCGGTGGAGACGATCTTGATGAGCGCCAGTTCACGCTCGATATGCACGGCTTCCAGCGTCAGGTCGCGCACCTTGTGCACCGGAACCAGGCGGTCCAGTTGCGCCTTGATCTGTTCGACGATCATCGCCGTACCGCTGGTGACGATGGTTATGCGCGAGAGATGCTCGGCATGGTCGACCTCACTCACGGTGAGGCTCTCGATATTGTACCCGCGGCCGGAGAAGAGGCCGATGACACGGGCAAGAACGCCCGGTTCGTTATCGACCAGCACACTGATGGTGTGGCGGTTGATGCGCTCTTCGTTGTGCTGGAACTCATAGACTGAGGGCGGCTGGATCATTTTTGTCGTCGCTCTCTTGAAGCGGGAGGCGGGGAAAGGCCGGAAGGCCCGCCGCAGGATGCCGCACCGTCAGCGGGCGGCATCCCGGGCTTGAAGCATGCAGAGAAAAGAAGGCCTCAGACGAGGACCATGCCTTCTTCCGTGATCGGGTTCTCGACCTGATCTTCCGGCCCGAGCAGCATTTCATTGTGCGCGCGGCCCGAGGGGATCATCGGGAAGCAGTTTTCCTTCTGATCGACCCGGACGTCGGCAAATACCGGACGGTCGGTCTTGATCATTTCCTCGATGAGGCCGTCGAGATCGGACGGGCTGTCAGCACGCAGGCCAACCCAGCCATAGGCCTCCGCCAGCTTGACGAAGTCCGGCAGTGCCTCGGAATAGCTTTCCGAGTAACGCTCGCCATGCAGCAGCTCCTGCCACTGGCGCACCATGCCCATCCACTGGTTGTTGAGGCAGAACACCTTGACCGGCAGGCGGTACTGGGTGGCCGTCGTCATTTCCTGGATGTTCATGAGGATGGAGGCTTCGCCGGCCACATCGATGCACAGCTTGCCCGGGTTGGCCATCTGCGCGCCGATGGCGGCAGGCAGGCCATAGCCCATGGTGCCAAGCCCGCCGGAGGTCATCCAGCGATTGGGCTGGTTGAAGGGCAGGAACTGCGCCGCCCACATCTGGTGCTGCCCCACCTCGGTGGAGATGTAGACATCATCGCCATAGGGCTTGATGTGATGGGCCAGACGCTCCAGCGCGTATTGCGGCTTGATGATGGTGTCGGACTTGCGATAGCGCAGGCAATTGACGCCCCGCCATTCGTCAATCTGCTTCCACCAGCTGGCCAGTGCCTCACGGTCGGCCTTCTTGCCGTAGCCTTCCTCACGCCAGATGGTCAGCATGTCTTCCAGCACGCTGGCGGCATCGCCGACGATCGGCAGGTCCACGCGGACATTCTTGTTGATGGAGGACGGGTCGATATCGACATGGATCTTGCGCGCGCCCGGCGCAAAGCCGGAGATGCGCCCGGTCACGCGGTCATCGAACCGCGCGCCGATATTGATCATGACGTCCGAGCCATGCATGGCGAGGTTGGCTTCGTAGGTGCCATGCATGCCCAGCATGCCCAGCCAGTTCTTGCCGCTCGCCGGATAACAGCCAAGGCCCATCAGCGTGGAAGTGATGGGGAAGCCCGTCTCCGCCACCAGCTCGCGCAACAGTTCGGAGGCGCGCGGACCGGCATTGACCACGCCGCCGCCGGTATAAAGGATCGGCTTCTTCGCCGCTGCCATCATGGCGACCGCCTGGCGGATACGCTCGCGGTCACCCTGCACCTGCGGGCGATAGCTCTTGAGCTGTACGCCTTCCTTGGAGGTGTAGGTGCCTTCCAGCTGCAGGACGTCCTTCGGCAGGTCGATCACCACCGGGCCGGGGCGGCCGGTGGTTGCCACCAGGAAGGCCTCGTGCACCACACGCGCCACATCATCCGGCGATTTCACCAGATAATTATGCTTGGTGCAGGGACGGGTAATGCCGGTGGTATCAGCTTCCTGGAAAGCGTCGTTGCCGATGAGATGGGTCGGCACCTGGCCGGTCAGGCAGATGATGGGAATGCTGTCGAGCAGCGCATCGGTCAGGCCGGTCACCGCATTGGTGGCACCCGGCCCGGAGGTAACGAGGACGACGCCGACCTTACCGGACGAGCGTGCATATCCTTCCGCGGAATGTACCGCGCCACCTTCCTGACGCACGAGAACGTGGCGAAGCTCGTTCTGCTTGTAGAGCGCGTCATAGATGGGAAGGACCGCACCGCCCGGATATCCGAATACGACTTCGACACCCTGCTCCCGCAGGGCACGAATCAGTATCTCAGCTCCAGTTTGGCGACTATCGGTCATCATGTTTCCTCAAAAGAACGGTCGGACCCCTGCCAGGGGCCCCCGGATTTCTCCGTAAGGGTTGGGAAAGTGCCAGTTTTCCGGGCTTCTGCCCGGCACAAATGGCACAGCCCCTGACGGACAGGGGCTGCATTGGCGAACCTAGTTCGGTCCCGGGAACGGGTCAACCCAAATTGCAAACAATCGCAAAGAATGAAGATAATTTTTTGTCATTAAATTTCAACACCACCTCTTGATCAAAAACCAGCCCCGCCTATGTCAGGCACCGTTTCCCGTCGCCAGGCGGCGGAAGGTGGCGCTGAGGCTGGCAGCATCCTGCGCACAGAAGATGCGGCGACCTGGCCCCGGCTTCATCTGGTTGCGCAGCCAGGTAAGCTGCCGTTTTGCATAATTTCGGGTGGCCTGCTGCGCACGGGCCGCAGCCTCCTGCCGGCTGGCCTCTCCTCGCAGATACGCCGCCAGTTCCGGAACGCCCACCGCCTTCATGGCCGGCAGGTCGGGATCGAGCCCGCGTTCCAGCAGCGCCCTCACCTCTTCTTCCGCCCCCGCGGCAAGCATGGCGCCAAAGCGGCGGTCGCAGCGCTCATAGAGCCAGTCGCGCTCCGGCAGCAGCAATCCGATATCGAAACACCAGCCCCCTGGCGGGCGCTGGTGCATCTCGCGCTGCCAGTCACCCTGCGTGCGGCCAGTTGCCGTGACAATCTCGAACGCCCGGATCAGGCGCTGGCGGTCATTGTCATGCAGACGCCCGGCGGCTTCGGGGTCCAGTTCTCCCAGCCGCTGGCGAAAGGCTGCCCCGCCGAGCCCGGCCAGAAGCCCCTCGGCCCCGGTGCGCACCTCGGCCGGCACCGGCGGTATCTCGACGATGCCTTCAATGAGCGCGCGCAGATAAAGGCCGGTGCCGCCAACCAGCATCGGTACCCTTCCCTCGGCCAGCACCGCCGAGATGGCCTCGATGGCAAGGGCGCGCCAGCGGCCGGCCGAACAGGCCTCTTCCGGCGGCAGGGCGCCATAAAGCCGGTGCGGCACAGCCGCCATTTCGCCGGCCGTCGGCGCCGCACTCAACACCGGGATACCGTCATAAACCTGCAGCGCATCGGCATTGATGATGGTGCCGTTCAGCGCGGTAGCCAGTTCCAGCGCAGCCGCGGACTTGCCGCTCGCCGTCGGGCCTGCGATCACGAGAATGGTGGCGGTGGGCAAAAGATCCGTCATGAGGCCCGTTATTCCGTGCGCCGGGCGGGCTGCCAAGCGCTATTCTCGGAAAGCGGATGGCAGCCATTCGCGGCAAGGGCTTGGCAACCCTTTGCCCGCCGCCTGCGTCCCTAGTAAGGTCGCCGCCCCACCCACTGCAACCGCCGGAGAACGGCCCATGCCCTCCTGCCTCACCCTGATTGCCGCCGAACCCGAACTGCTGACCCAGGCGCATCTCGATGCCGCGCGCATGAGCCTTGCGACTTGCGGCGCGGATTTCGGCCTGCCGGACTGGCTGGAGGAAGGCCGTGTGGTGGACCTGCCCTATGTCGGGCCGGTGCCGGAAGCGGTCATCGGGCCGGCACGGCAGGCGCTCGCCGGCATGCCGGTAGACGTTATCGCCCAGAAGATCGAGGGCCGGCGCAAGAAGCTGCTGCTGGCTGACATGGACAGCACCATCGTTACCAGCGAGACACTGGACGAGCTGGCGGCCTTCTGCGGCCTCAAGGACAAGGTGGCCGCCATCACTGCCCGCGCGATGAATGGCGAGATCGACTTCCATGATGCCCTGCGCGAGCGCGTGGCGATGCTGGAAGGTCTGCCGGTGTCAGCGCTGGAAGAAGCCTATCAGGATGTAGAACTGACCGGCGGCGCCGAGGTGCTGGTGCGTACCATGCGCCAGAACGGTGCCCACTGCGTGCTGGTTTCCGGCGGTTTCAAGTTCTTTACCAGCCGCGTTGCCGCGCGCTGCGGCTTCCATGAGGACCGGGCCAATGATTTCATCATCGAAGGCCGGCGCCTGACCGGCGGGGTGGTGGAGCCGATCCTCGACAAGAATACCAAGCTCGAGACGCTCAATCATGAAGTGGCCCGTCTGGGGATCGAAAACCGTCTGACACTGACGGTGGGTGACGGCGCCAATGATCTGCCGATGCTGATGGCGGCCGGGCTTGGCATTGCGTTTCATGCCAAGCCGACAGTGGCGACCTCTGCCAACCACCGGCTTGACCATGCCGATCTCACCGGCCTGCTCTATGCGCAGGGTTACCACCGGGACGAATTCGTCACCGCTTGAGGAAATGGTGGAGTGCCGGCCTCAGGCCGGCGCTCCCAACCGCAATCCGCCATCGATATCGAGCAGGGCGCCGGTGATGAAGCCGTTGAGCGCCAAAGCCAGAATGGCTTCTGCCACTTCCCCCGCCTGCCCGACACGCCCGACCGGCGCCCCGGCGCTGGCGCCGGCGAAGATCGCCTCCTTCATGGCAGGCGCCTGCTGATCCCACCAGGCGGTGTCGATCACGCCCGGCGAGATCGTGTTGACGCGTCTTGGCGCCAGTTCGCGGGCCAGCACCGGCACCATGCCGGCGATGGCGGCATTGATGGCGGCAAGGCCGGAGGTTCCGGGCGCCGCCATACGGGCGGAAGCGGCAGTCACGAAGGTAATGGATCCGCGCTCAGCCAGATAAGGCAACGCGGCCCGGGCAGCGTGCCAGTGTACCCAGAACTTGGCATCGAAGCCCTTTCGCAGATCGGCTTCCGCAATCTCGGCAAAGGGCCCCGCCCCCTTGCCGCCGGAAGCGGCGAGGATGAGATGGTCGAACGGGCCAACCCTCGCCATGAAGCCGGCCAGAGCCACCGGATCACCGGCATCGACAGCCTCTCCGCTAACAGCATCGGCCTCCACGGCATGTGCCTGCAACTGGTCCAGCGCCGTTGCCAGCTTTTGCGGGTCGCGGCCGGCGATCACCACTCGGCTGCCCCGTCCACAGGCCGCCGCCGCTGTGGCCAGCCCCACACCCGACGTGCCTCCGATAATGACGAAGCGTGCTTGCTCGCTCATGATGAATTGCCTCACCGGGAATATTTAGATACGCTACGTACCGTATCGTATTTAGGAAAAACAATGACCGACGTCAAGACCCCCGCCATTTTGCCCGCCGCGGAAAAGGAAACCTCGCGCCCTGCCGGACGCCCCCGCGACAGCGATCTGGATGCACGCATCTTTGCCGCCGCGCTGGAGATCGCCCGTAGCGAGGGTTATGCGCGTGTTTCCATCGAGCGGGTGGCGGCAACGGCCGGCGTCGCCAAGACCAGCATCTACCGCCGCTACCGCTCGCGCGGTGAAATAGTGGCCGAAGCGCTGGTAATGGAGTCCGAAAGCCGCTTCATGGCGCCGGAAGGCTGCCTGATGGAGCTTGGCACCTATATGAGGGCCATTGTTGCTGCAGCTGGCGGCGATGCCCGCGCCCTGCTGCAGGGCATGATGGCGGATGCGCAGCTGGACGAGGTCTTCCGCCAGCACTTTCGCGACCGCTTCATCAAACCCCGGCGCAAGATGCTGGCGGAGATCATCCGCACAGCAACCCCGCGCCCGGTGCCGCAGGCCGACCTGGAGATGACACTGGACCTTGTACTGGGTGCGCTCTGGTACCGGCTGCTCGCCGGCCATGAGCCACTGGATGCTGCCTTCGCCTCGGAGCTCATCAAGGCGATCCGCTCGCAGATCCTCTAATCGGACTGAAAGACAAAAGGGCCGCCGGAGTGATCCGGCGGCCCTTTCTTCATTCCGGTCCCTGGCGCGGGATTATTCCACCGCCAGCGGCACGAAGCGCATGTCGCCCTGGCGGCTGATCAGGACGAGCACGGACTTGCGCCCCTCCTCCTTGGCCTGGGCAAACAGCTTGGACACATCCTGCGGGGTGGCGACCTTCTCGTTCTTCACCTCGCGCACAATGTCGCCGGCCCGCACGCCCTTTTCAAAGGCGTCGCTCTTGGCATCGACGTCGGTCACGACCACACCCTCGGTGCCGTCGGGAACCTCGTACTTGTCCTTGAGGTCATCGCTGAGCGGGGCGAGCGTCATGCCGGCAAGGCGCACCTGGCCGCCATCATCGCTCTCGCCGCCGGCCACCAGACCGGTCTTCATGGCCTCTTCAAGATCGCCGACCTTGACCTTGACCTTGTTGGACTTGCCGTCGCGCCAGTATTCCAGATCCGCGGTCCGGCCGATCTGCGTCTCGGCAACGAGACGCGGCAGGCGCTTCATCTCCGGCACCGGCTTGCCGTCGAAGCTGAGTACCACGTCACCCGCCTTGAGGCCGGCTTCCTCCGCCGGGCCGCCTGCCGTTACATCGGCAATCAGGGCGCCGCGCGGGCTATCCAGCTTCAGGCTTTCGGCGATTTCCGGCGTCACGTCCTGAATGCGCACACCCAGCCAGCCGCGACGGGTGCGGCCATAATCCTTGAGCTGCTCGACCACCACCGACGCAATGTTGGACGGCACCGAGAAGCCGATACCGACCGAACCGCCGGAGGGAGAGAAGATCGCGGTGTTGATGCCGATCACTTCGCCCTTGAGGTTGAAGAGCGGGCCACCGGAATTGCCGCGGTTGATGGCGGCATCCGTCTGCAGGAAGTCGACCAGCGCCTCATTGTTGATGCTGCGGGAACGGGCGGAAAGAATGCCGCTCGTCACCGTACCGCCAAGGCCGAACGGATTGCCGATGGCCAGCACCCAGTCGCCGATGCGGGTGGCATCGCTGTCGCCAAACTTGACCGAAGGCAGCGGCTTGCTGGGCTTGACACGCAGCAGCGCAAGATCGGTGCGGTCATCCTTGCCGACCAGCTCGGCCTTCAGGTTGGTGTCATCCTGCAGGATGACGGTGATCTCGTCGGCGCCATCGATCACATGGTTGTTGGTGACGATGAGGCCCGACGGGTCGATGACGAAGCCCGACCCCAGCGAGGTGGCCCGTTGCGGGCGCGCCGGGGCGTTCTTGTCCATGTAATCCTTGAAGAACTCCTCAAACGGGGAGCCCGGCGGGAACTGCGGCATATCGGGGCCGCGATCTTCCGGGTTCAGCACCTGGCTTGAAGAGATATTGACCACCGCGGGCAGCAGCTTCTCGGCCAGATCGGCAAAGCTGACCGGCGCCCCTGCCGGCTGGGCCCGGACGCCCGGCGCCATCAGCGCGACAAGCGTCAGCATGGCCAGCGCCAGGGCCGCTGCCAGCCAGTTCGGCACGGGCTGCGCTGCCACGGCGGCCACCGCGTGCCGCCGGACTTGCGGGCGGGAACGGGGGAGCGATGTTTGCATGACCTGGTCTCTCATCTCACGAAGCGTTCCCGTAATTGGGCCGGACGGCAGGGCCGCCGGCTCGTGCGACAGAAGGCACTATCCGCGAAGCGAAGGCAAGCCGCCGCAAGCAGACAGACGCCCTTCCCGTTTCGGGCGAACCCGGACACCAAGGGGGCTCCGCCGGTATCCTCTGGCTCTAGAAGCCAAAGGTCCGGCGGAGCCCCCAGGTTGCAGCCCGATTGATGCAGCCCGGATTACTGGGCCGGCACCGGAGTGATGCTCTCGCCCCGATCCGGCGGGATCGGCGCGTCCGTCGGGACCGGAAGCTCGCCCGGCGTGGGCAAACCGGCCACCGGCGGGCTGTCCGCCGGATCAGACGGTCCGCTCAACACAGGGTCCAGCTGTTCAAAATACCGGAAAAACTGGCTTTTTGGTGACAGCACCAGCGTTGTCTTCTGGTCCGCCATCGCTGTGCGGTAAGCCTGCAGCGAGCGGTAGAAGGCATAGAATTCCGGCGCCTTGTCATGCGCCTCGGCCAGAATGCGGGTTGCTTCCCGGTCACCCTCGCCGCGCAGGATATCGGCATCCCGCTGGGCTTCAGCCAGCAGCACCGTGCGGTCACGCTCGGCGCGCGAGCGGATCTGCTGGGCTGCTTCCTGGCCCTGTGCCCGGTTTTCTGCCGCCTCGCGCTGACGCTCGGACTGCATGCGGGCATAGATGGCCTGACTGGTCTGGTCCGGCAGGTCGGCCCGGCGGATGCGCACATCCACCACTTCGATGCCGAAGGCCACACCCTGGGTCGTCATCTCATGACGGATCTGCTCCATGACCTCGGTTCGCTTGGCCGAGAGCAGCTGCACGAGATTGACATTGCCCAGCACCGAACGGAGAGCGGCTTCCAGCTGCGGCACCAGGCGCCGCTGCAGGATTGTCTCCATGGTGCGGAAGTCGCTGCCGCCGCCCACCGACTTGTAGAAGGCGAGCGGGTCGGCAATGCGGTACCGCGCAAAGGCATCGACCTGAAGACGGCGCTGGTCGGCCAGGATCACCTGCTCCACCTGCGGGTCGAGGTCGAGCACGCGGCGCTCCATGTAGACGACGTCCTGGATGAAGGGCAGCTTGAAGTGCGCGCCCGGATCCTGGATGACGCTGACCGGATTGCCGAACTGGGTGACGATGGCCTGATGGCTTTCATCGACCACGAAGAGGCTGGAGCCGACGCCGATCACGGCGGCGGCGGCAACGATGCCGGCGGCAACGAGCTTGGGGTTCACTTGTCGCCTCCCTTCTGGCCGGCGGCCGGAGCCGCGCCGGTGCCGAGCTTGTCGAGCGGCAGATAGGGCACGACACCGCCCGCTGCGCCTTCATCCACCAGCACCTTGTTGGAATTCTTCAGCACGTCTTCCATCGTCTCCAGATAAAGACGCTCCGTGGTCACATCCTTGGCCCGGCGCCAGCTGTCATAGACCGAGAGGAAGCGGGCCGCCTCACCGGTTGCCGTGCTGGTCACCTGCTCGCGATAGGCTTCAGCTTCCTGGCGCATCTTCTCGGACTGGCCACGCGCACCCGGGATGATCTGGTTGCGATAGGCCTCGGCCTCGTTGCGCAGGCGTTCGCGGTCAGCCGCGGCGCGCTGCACGTCAAGGAAGGCATCGACCACCGGTGCCGGCGGATCGACCTTCTGCAACTGCACCTCGGTGATGCGGATGCCGCTTTCATACTGGTCGAGGATCTGCTGCATCAGCTCGCGCGTGTCGGACTGGATGCGGCCGCGCGCTTCGTTGAGCGCCGGCTGGATGTCCGTGCGGCCGATGATCTCGCGCATGGCGGATTCCGCCACGCGCTTCACCGTCGCTTCCGGGTCGCGGATGCGGAACAGGAACTTGTAGGCATCGTCGACGCGCCAGAAGACCGAGAAATCGAGATCGAGAATATTCTCGTCACCGGTCAGCATCAGGCTTTCGTCAGGCACATCGGCCTGCGCGCCACGCTCGGCCCGGAAGCCGATCTCGATCTGGTTGATCTGGTCGACCGCCAGGGTCACCGTCTTCCCGATCGGCGACGGCCAGTTGTAGTTGAGGCCCGGGCTCGTCAGCTGCGTGAAGCGGCCAAACACCAACTCCACGCCCTGGCTGCCGGCCTGCACACGATAAAGGCCGGTCGCGAGCCAGCCGCCCACCAGCACGATGGCAATCAGCACCGCGCCGCGCATACCGGGACTGCCGCCGGGGAACATCCGCTTCAGCCGGTCGAAAAGCGCCGCGATGGCCGCATCGATATCAGGCGGGCGCTGCCCGCCGCCATTGGGGCCACGGCCATTGCCGCCCCAGGGGCCACCGCCCCCGCCGCCACCTTTACCGCCCCCGGGAGGAGAGCCCCACGGGCCTCCACCTGTGGGCCCGCCGCCCCCCTGATTGCTCCACGGCATGCGCTTGTCCTTCTCCTGTTCAAGCTTCCAGTTGCGTCACTATCGGCAGAAAATTCTGCGTGATTCTTGTTGTCCCCCGGCGCGGCGGCTGCTCTTGTCAGCGCCATCTCCTTCCGGCGGTTGCGCCTCGTCGGCTCCCCGGCCTTCCCGGCACACATAAAGTGGGCATATGGCTGGACCGGACGCGCACACCGGACCATATACCGGCAACAGTCCCGTCCGGCCACCTGCCGGCACGGTTGGCATATTAGGATTTTCGAGGCGATTTCAACCATGACAAATCCGGACGAGCAAAAGTTGGTCGCCGCGCTGCGCACCGTCTCCGTGCCCGGAGACGCCGCAACCGACATCGTTTCCGCCGGCATTGTGCAGGGCCTGCACCTGCAGGGCAGCAAGGTGGTGTTCGCGCTGGAGGTCGATCCGGCCATGGGCGCGGCGATGGAACCGATGCGCCTTGCCGCCGAAAATGCCGTGCGCAAAGTGCCGGGTGTGAGCGATGTCGTTGCCGTGCTGACCGCGCGCAAGGCGGCCGGCGCACAGGCCCAGGGCCACAATCATGACCATCACGGCCATGACCATTCTCACGGCCACGATCACTCCCACGGCCACCAGCACGCACCGCGCCCGGCGCCGCAGCAGACCGGGCTTGGCCAGGCTGGCGCGCGCGTGCCGCTGCCGGGCGGGCGTCCGGGCCTTGCGGGCATCCGCAGCGTCATCGCGGTTGCCTCCGGCAAGGGCGGGGTGGGCAAATCGACCACCGCTGTCAATCTTGCGCTTGCCCTTGCGGCCGGCGGCCTCAAGGTCGGCCTGGTCGATGCCGATATCTATGGCCCTTCCCTGCCCCGTATGATGGGCATCACCGGCCAGCCGGGCATCAATGACAACAAGAAGGTCGTGCCGCCCGTCGCCCACGGCGTCAAATGCATGTCGATCGGCTTTTTTGTGCCGGAGGACAGCCCCGCCATCTGGCGCGGTCCGATGATCCAGAGCGCGCTGCAGCAGCTCATCCGTGACAGCGAGTGGGGCGAGCTGGATGCCCTCGTCATCGACCTGCCGCCGGGTACCGGCGATGTGCAGCTCACCCTTGCCCAGCAGGTGCCGATTACCGGCGCCGTCATCGTCTCCACCCCGCAGGACATTGCCCTGCTGGATGCCCGCAAGGGCCTCAACATGTTCCGCAAGGTCGAGGTGCCGGTGCTCGGTATCGTCGAGAACATGAGCTATTACTGCTGCCCTGAGTGCGGCCACCGCGCTGAAATCTTCGGCCATGGCGGCGCGCATGAGGAAGCGGACAAGCTCGGCGTCGACTTCCTTGGCGAGGTGCCGCTGCATATCGATATCCGCACGACCTCCGACAGCGGCGAGCCGGTGGTGGCGAGCCAGCCGGACGGGCATCACGCCGCCGCCTACAAGGCCATCGCCAACCGGGTCTGGGGCCATGTCGAAGCGCGCCTCACCTCGTCGGATCGCAAGCCGCCACGGATAGTGGTGGTGTGATGAGAATGAAGTGCAATATGATAAGCGCTTCACAATAATGGCCGGTGCGGCCCCGCCGCGCCCGGCCTAAAAAGAGACCAAGAGGAACCCCAAGGAGCAGGGCAAACCATGGATATCGGCGTTCCCTATCGGGACATGGGCAAGGTCGACATTACCGAACTGGCGGAGTTCGTGGCCAATCTGCCGCCGGAAGCGTGGCAGAAGAACACCTTCCGCCAGGAAGTGCTGGCCTCGAAGTTCCACTCCACCACGCGCGCCATCACGCTGCGTCACGAATGGCACCACTTCGCCGAGCCGTGGAAGGTGCGCGACCTCACGGATCTGGTTGCCCGCTGGTGCAAGGAAACCGGCCGCAACCCGGATGAGGTCATGCCGAAGATCGTCGCCGAAACCGATGTCGGCCCTGTTTACGAGTTCCCGCAATATCAGGATTTCGCCGCCGTTCTCGAGCCGGTGATCGACCAGATCATGAAGCTGATCGGCACCACCATCACCGGCGTCATCACCCGTCTTGCACTGGTTGAAATGCAGCCCGGCCGCAAGATCGAGCCGCATATCGACGGCCAGCGCATGGCCGCCATCGCCCACCGCTTTCACCTGCCGATCCTCAACACGCGCGGTGTCGTCTACAAGGTGAACGGCAAGAAATTCGATATGAAGCTCGGCCACCTCTACGACTTCAACAACAGCGTCACCCATTCGGTGAAGCACGAAGGCAAGCTGCCGCGCGTCAATCTCTTCTTCGACTATTACCCGATGAAGAAGGCGGTCTACCGCAACCCGCTGGCAGTCTGAAAGCCGCGCGAGGAACCGGGCGCATACTGAACCGGGCGGCACACCCACCGCGCCGCCCGGTTTCACGAGGCTGATCAGTTTAGCGCCATCTGCGCCCGGAGGATACCGGGCAATATGCCTCCCGCCTTGAGTGTGTCGATTTCCTGGCGGGTTTCGACATCCGCGCATACTGAAACTGCGATCCGGGTGCCATCCTGTTTGAGAATTTCCACCTCAAACTCAGTGCGCACTCCCAGCTCACTCTCATCCAGACGCACGCATATGCGGTCCTGACATACCAATCCGGCCTCGGCCGGAATGAAATCATCCATGATCCGGACAGGCAGAACGCCCATGCCGATCAGGTTCGTGCGGTGAATGCGTTCAAAGCTGCGGGCGATGACAGCGCGCGCGCCCAGAAGCGCGGCCCCCTTGGCGGCCCAGTCCCGGGACGAACCCATTCCGTAGCGCTCGCCCGCCAGAATGACACGCGACACATTCCGTTTTTCGTAAAAATCAGCGGCCAGATAGAGGGGCAGGCTGCCTGATGCGCCGTCGACAACGGTTTCGCCGGCAGCCCCCCCCTGGATCAGGCTGTTTTTCGCCAGACGATTGGTGAAAAGCCCCCGCAGCATTACCTCCCAGTTTCCGCGATAGGCCGCATAGACGTTCAGGTCACGCGCGTCGCCCCCCCGCTCGACCAGCCAGCGTCCGGCCTCGCTGTTCACATCGATACGACCAGCCGGCGATATGTGATCTGTCGTAATGTCGTCGCCCAGAACCAGCAGGGGCGCGGCATCATAGTGGCCGAGACGCGAAACCTCGCTGAATGACGCAAATTTAGGGCGCCGCAGGTAACGCGATTCCGGGTTCCACGGAAAACGTGCCCCTTCGGGCGCATCAAGCCCGGCCCAGATCGCATTGGCTGACATTTTCGCAAATGCTGCGGGCACATCTTCCGGAACGACCGCAGCGGCCATAATCGCATCGATTTCCTGCTCGCCGGGCCAGAGATCGCGCAGGTAAACAGGCCGCCCGTCCTCTCTCTCCGCTATCGGGGCAGTCAGAATATCGTCCTTGATATCTCCGCGAAGCGCATAGGCCACCACCAGGGGCGGAGACGCCAGATAGGCAAGATCCAGCATCGGATGCACCCGTCCCGGAAAATTGCGGTTTCCGGACAGCACTGCAACAACGGCCTTCCCAACGGAAAGCGCTTGCTGGACCGGCGCCGGAAGTGGGCCGGAATTTCCGATGCAGGTCGTACATCCGAAGCCAACGATGTCGAACCCTATAGCCCCGAGATCGGCAAGCAAGCCGCTCCGGGAAAGATATTCCGCAGCGGATGGCGAACCAGGCGCAAGCGAGGTCTTCACCCAGGACTTCGGGCGCAGACCAAGACGGTTCGCATTTCGGGCAAGGAGACCCGCAGCGATCAAAAGCCTGGGATCAGAGGTGTTCGTGCAACTGGTGATCGCCGCCACGCCCACGGCTCCGTCCGGCACTCCCTCATCATCGCCCCGCGGAGCCAATGGCCGCCCCAACACGCCCTCGACCAACTGGCAACTGTCGCCGGGCGTACAGAGGTCCTGCGGCCGCCGCGGCCCGGCCAGCGATGGCTGAATGGTCGAGAGATCGATTTCAATTTCCCGGTCAAACCGGGGATGGGCTTTCTCATCGAACCATAATCCCATCGCGTCAAAAACAGCCGGAATGAGATCGAGAAGCGGAGCCGCCCTGCCCGTCCGCTGAAGATACTCGACGGTACGGGCATCGACCGGAAAATAGCCCGTCGTTGCGCCATACTCGGGCGCCATGTTCGCAACCACAGCCCTGTCGTCGGCGGAGAGAGTGGACACACCCGGGCCAAAAAACTCCACGAAGCAACCAGTCACGCCAAGTTTGCGCAGTTCATGCGTAACCTTGAGCGCCAGATCGGTCGACAACACCCCCCGCACCAGAGAGCCCGTCAACCGCACGCCAACAATCTCCGGCATGGCCAGGGAAACCGTCTGGCCGAACATTACGCTTTCGGCTTCGAGCCCCCCGACGCCCCACCCCAACACGCCGATGCCATTGATCATCGGCGTGTGACTGTCGGTTCCCAGAAGCGCATCGGGAAAGGCATCAACGCCCCCGTCGGATCGCCGCACCTCCAGCACAGTTGCCAGTTGCTCGAGATTGATTGTGTGCATGATGCCGGTCCCGGGCGGATTCACCCGAAGATTGCGCATCTCGCGCGAAGCCCATTTCAGGAATGCATAACGTTCCGAATTACGGGCCATCTCGGCAGAGGCATTGCGGGCCAGTGCGTCGCGGACGGCATAGCTATCGACCGAAAGAGAATGGTCAACCGACACTTCCACGGGAAGCGTCGGATAAAGCGCGGCGGCGTCGCCGCCGGCTTCGGACAGCGCATCCTTGAGACCCGCGATGTCAGCAAGCGCCGGCGTGCAGGTCGTATCATGCATTAAAAGCCGGCCCGGGCGAAAGCTCAGCTCGTAAGCGAGCCTGTCCCCCGCCAGCCACCCGTCCAGCGCCGCAAGCAACAGGTCGAGGCCGTCCCCGCTGGTGGCGCGAATGTGATTCTCGACGAGCAGACGCAAAACAACAGGCATCCGCCCAAGACGCTCGCCCAGGACGCTCCGCAACGCCACAAACCTGACAATCTCACCCCCCGCCTCAAGCGTCGCCTCTGGCCCGACCATCAAACGTCCCCCAAACAAACACATTCTCCCCCTGCCCCGCAGGTGAAGGCGGCGTGGAGCTGTCTGGATTTTTTGTCTTTATGGTCGGAAAAATGCAATAGAGAAGATTTCAGAAACCTCAGGCACCACGCGCCAGCATCAATTTTTTCTTCCGGTCAAGCGCATCATGGAGATGCTTTTTCATCGCATAGGAGGCTTCAATAACCTCCCCACGACCCAGAAGTTCGAGAATGGCCAGATGCTGGGTACATTGCTCGATAAAGCGCTGTGGGGTGTAGGCCGCCCGATATTCAAGCAGCCGGCGCATCTGGTTCACGCGTACCAGGGACATGTGAAAATAAGGATTGTTCGAAAACTTGATCAGCTCTTCATGAAAATGAGAGCCGGCCTCCAGGAGTTTTTCAACGGGCAAATGGTCAATATCATAATCCAGCATACGCTGTTGGGCCGTCCGCAACTCCTCCAGTCGCCTGCGTTCAACGATATAGTCCGGCGCTATCATTGCTGCAGGTTCGATTACCATTCTGAACCGGTAGATCTGTTCAAATGATTCCGGCGATCTCGCGACTGACAGCAACCGCCATCCATAACCAGCCTTGCGCTCCGCCCAACCTTCACGCGCGGCTCGCGCCAGGATTTCCTGAACCTGGGCCTTGGTCACGCCGTAGCGGTCACGCAGCAACTGTTCGGTAACTTCTTCAGGCAAAAGGTCCGCCCGCCAGTCGTTTGCGATGCGCTGGTACGGGCTTTCCTGCTCCTCGAGAATCGCAGCTGACGCCTTCGGAGCCCCGGCCCCTGCAAAGCTGGCAACATAAAATCCCCGATTTTCCTTCTGCTCCACCACGCCGGCGTCGCAGAGGATCTTGAGCGCCTCCCGGACAGGGGAGCGGGAAACACCAAACCGGTCCGCAAGCGCCTGCGCACCGAGGTGAGCGCCACCGGCGAGCTGACGCGCTGCAATCTGTTGCGAAAGCTCGCGGGCGATACCCTCTGCCAACTGACTAGACTTCATACCCGGAACCTCAACGACATAACCTGGGTGCAAAATTTTGGCTAAAAGCACCTTAAAGTACAAACCATTTCACCACCCTACCGCGCTCGCATCGCGAAGGGCGCTTTTTGGGAACAATATCATCAATGCATTTCTTATTGCATTTATGAGCGTTAAAAGACAAAGTAACAAAAGTGAACCTGCTCTGCATGACCCGCCCGCCGGGCCGCCGACCATCCAATGATGTCGGACAAGACCTTGCATCACAAAACCATCGGGCCGTAAGCGCCCGGGCCAACAGGGAGGATAGAATGATAAAAATGTCGGCATTCGCGGCATCGACCGCGATGGTCATTCTGGGCGGCGCCGTCCCGGCACTCGCACAGGATGTTGCGGCAGCGACCAAGGAAGGCGCGGTTTCGATCTATACCGCCACGGACATCTCGCAGGCCGAGACTCTGGTGAAGGCTTTCGAGGCCAAATACCCGGGCATTGAGGTCAAGTACAACGATCTCGGGACCAATGGCACCTACAACCGCGCCATTTCCGAGTACGCAGCCGGCCAGGTCGGGGCAGACATCATCTGGACCTCGGGCATGGATCAGGAACTCAAGCTCTATAACGACGGGCTTTTGCAGGAATACAAGTCCACCCAGCTGAAAGACTTGCCGGACTGGGCAGCCTACCAGAATACCGTCTATGCCAGCACGATCGAGCCCGTTGGCATGATGTACAACACTATTGCCTTTCCCGATGGCAAGGGCATTCCGAAGACCCGCGCCGAACTGCTGACGCTGCTCCAGTCCGACCAGCGGGTAAAGGGAAAGGTCGCGACATTTGACCCGGAAAAGTCGGGCGCCGGCTTCCTTTTTGCCACCAACGAAGCAAGAACATCGCCTGACAGTTTCTGGGCCGTATCCAAGGCTTTCGGCGCCAGCAACGGCAAGACCTACTCCAGTTCCGGCGCCATGAAGGAATCCGTGATCTCGGGCGAGAACGCTTTCGCCTATAATATTATCGGCTCCTACGCCATCGACTGGGCAAAAGCCAACAAGACGCTGGGCGTCGCCTTCTTCAGCGATAACAACGCCGCCTTCTCGCGCCTGATCGCCATTGCCAACGGAGCCCCGCATCCGGAGGCCGCCAAGCTGTTCATCGATTTTGCGCTTTCGAAGGAAGGTCAGGAAAGCCTTGCCGCAAAGGGCCTGCCTTCAGTGCGCTCCGATACCAGCACCGGTATGAATGCGAAGAACCTGGCCGACGCCATCGGCGGCCCGGTCACTCCCATCAAGGTTGATGAAGGCCTGCTTGAATATATGGGCCAGACCAAGCGGGTAAAATTCATGAATGACTGGCGCGCCGCTCTCGGCAAGTGACAGATCCGGCGGTCTCATTCCCGATGAGACCGCCGCCCTTTCTCATTTGCCGATGATGTTCATCCCATACTATTGGCCCGGGAGCTTTGGCGGTGGCAGATCACATACCAGCCGGCAAGATGCCGGCATTTGTCGCACAGCGACAAGACGCTGCCCTCACACGTGGCGCCATCATAGGGGCGCTTTTTCTGATCGTGATGATGCCCGTAGGGCTGATCATCTATCAGAGCCTTCTCAGTGAGGCTTTTTTCTACAAATCAGCAAAGCTCGCGCTTGACGCTTACGCCTTCATTCTGACGGACCCGGCCTTTTACGAGGCCCTCTACACAACCGTCATCATCGCCGCAGGCATGGTGGCCGTCGCCGTGCCTCTGGGCGGGGTGCTCGCCTTTCTGCTCACGCGCACGGACATCCGGTTCAAAAGAGCCCTCGAGATCCTTGTGCTTGTGCCGATGTTCATCTCATCGATCGTGCTCGGCTTTGGCTACACAGTGGCCGTTGGGCCAACCGGTGCAGTTTCCCTGGCAGTCAGACATGTGATCGGCTTCGTGCCGTGGAACATCTATTCCCTGCCCGGCATCATTGTGATCGCCGGGCTCTCGCATGTTCCCCACGTCTATCTCTATGTCTCCGCAACCATGCGCAATCTGCCGTCCGATCTGGAGGAGGCCGCGCGCACCACGGGTGCAGGCCTGCTGCGAGTATTAACTGACGTCACATTGCCAATGGTGCTGCCCGGGATGATTTTTGCGGCGGCCCTCCTCCTCCTCCTCGGCCTTGAGATGTTTGGCCTGCCACTCGTTCTGGGAGATCCCAACGGCATCCTTGTGCTGACAACATATATCTACAAGCTCACGACCCTGTTTGGCGTGCCGACCTACCAACTCATGGCCGTAGTGGCCGTGCTGCTCGTCCTGATCACCTTGCCGCTGATCTGGGTGCAACGTCGCCTGCTGCGGAACGCCAGACGGTACGCCGCTCTTGGAGGCAAGGGAAACCGCGCGACACCGCTTAACCTCGGCCGCAGGGGACAGATTCTGGCGTTAGGGGCAATCGCGCTCTGGCTGGTGATTTCCGTTGTGCTGCCAATCGGCGGCATCATATTGCGGGCCTTTGTCGATGCCTGGGGTGAAGGCATCGATTTGACGCAGCACTTCACGCTGGCCCATTTCAAGGCCCTTGCCGACGTTCCCAGCCTCTATCACGGCATCATCAACACCATCCTGATCGGTGTCTTCGGCGGTATCGCGGCCGTGTTTCTCTATCTGGTTATAGGGCTTGCCGGGCATCGCAACCAAGGCTTCTCCGGCACCCTGCTCGACTATACGGTGTTGCTTCCCAGAGCCCTGCCGGGCCTCGTCGTGGGGCTTGCCTTCTTCTGGGTATTCCTCTTCGTGCCTGCCCTGCATGCCGTGCGCACGACGCTTATATCGATATTCATCGCCTATGCAGTCGTCGGCCTCTCCTATGGACTTCGCCTCATACAGGCGAACCTGATGCAGATCGCCCCCGAACTTGAAGAAGCGGCACGAACAACCGGGGCCACAGCACTACGGACATGGCGCGATGTTGTCATCCCGCTAACGCGCCCCGGGCTCGCCGGAGCCTGGGCGCTCATCATGATCATTTTTATCCGCGAGTACGCTACGGGCGTCTATCTCATGAGTTCCGGCACCGAAGTGATCGGCTCCCTCATGGTCTCGCTTCTGCAAACCGGCGCCATGGACATCATCGCTGCGCTAGCCTTTGTCAGCATCATTCTGACGGCGCTCGGGCTGTTCCTCGCCCTCAAACTCGGAGCCCGCATCAATGAGTGATCTGATCGTCGAAAACGTCCAGAAGTGGCTGGGCGGCCTGCAAATCCTCAAGGGCTGTTCCTTTGTTGCCAATCGCGGATCTATCGTTGCCCTGCTCGGCGCCTCAGGTTCCGGGAAAACCACGCTTTTGCGCGCGATGGCCGGCCTCGGCCATCCCGAAATCGGGCGCATCGTCATTGGCGGTCAAACGGTGCTGGATAGTGACAGGGGCATCATAGTACCGCCGGAAAAGCGGAACATCGGGCTTGTTTTCCAGTCCTACGCCCTTTGGCCGCACCGGACTGTCCGCGAAAATGTCGGGTATGGCCTGAAACTGCGCGGCGTCAACCGCACCGACACGGCCCGACGGGTTCAGGAAACGCTGGAACATATCGGGCTTGGACATCTCGCTGACCGTTATCCTGACCAGCTTTCCGGCGGGCAGCAGCAACGTGTTGCCATTTGCCGCGCGCTTGTCTACGAGCCCAAGGTTCTGTTGCTTGACGAGCCGCTTTCCAATCTGGACGCCAAGCTGCGCGAAGAAGCCCGCTACTGGATTCGCAAGCTGATACTGGATCTGGGACTTTGCGCCGTCCTGGTCACCCACGATCAGAGCGAGGCATTGGCCGCCGCGGACCAGATCATCCTTCTTAAAGACGGTCGCATCGTCCAGTCCGGCGCTCCGCATTCGATATATTCGGAGCCGACGAATTTCTTCACCGCCGATTTTCTTGGCGCCAACAACATCCTCAAAGGGGTCCTGCGAGACCAGGAGGGAACGGCGATGATTGAAGGCGAAGGGTGGCGCTTGCCGGCAACCATCCGTGACGCAGAAGGCGTGGCCAACGGTTCAAACGTCCGTGCAGTCGTTCGGGTAGAAGAGATTTCGGTGTTTGATGATCCGCAGGAGGAGGGGATCGAACTCGACCTTGTCGACAACGTCTATCTTGGCGACAAGTGGGAATATCGCCTGGAGCGTGGAAGTTTCAAGGCAAGGGCGCATGGCCCCCGGCGCCTCGAAGCCGGCAGGGTCTGGGCACAAATCCCGCCGCAAAACGTCTGGCTGTTTCAGGACACTGCTGCGAGCTGAGCAAGCGGCCAGCAATTAGCAGCAAGGAAGAGTGCGCCGCCCCCAACCGCAGGGGGCGGCGCCTCAAAGCCATTTAAGCCAGCGAAATACCAGAAACTCGATGGCGGCGAGCACCACCATGCCGACCACCATGATCCAGAAGGCCGCACCGTCCGTGGTGCCCGGCACACCGGCAACATTGGCGCCGAACAGCGAGGCGATGAGGTTGAGCGGCAGGAAAACCGCCGCCACCACCGTCAGCACGTAACTCGTGCGCTGGGTACGCTGATTCTGGCGGGCCGACAGCTGGTCCTGCACCAGCACGATATGCTCGCGTAGCGCATCGAGCGTCTCCAGCTGGCGGGAGGCTGCATCGGCCATCTCCCGCAGCCGCACGGCCCCGCGCAGATCGAGCCAGTCCGGTTCCGAGGCGCAAACATCGGAAAGCGCCTCGACCTGCGGCCCGATATAGCGCCTGAGCCAGATGGCGCGCCGCTGCAGCCGGCCGAGATTTTCCCCGCAATCGGAGGCCCCGCCGTCCAGCACCTGCTCCTCGATCTCGTTCAGCTCCTCCTCCATCGACCGGGCGACCTCGCGCACACGGTCGGCGATGCGCTGGATGAGCATGAAGACGATATCGCTGACGGCAAGCGGCGCCTTGCCGGCCTGGCAGGCGCTGGTCGCCACATCGCCGACGGCAAAAACACGCCGCCGCCACAGCGTGACAAGACGCCGGGGCGTGATCCAGAAACGCAGCGAGACCATATCTTCCGGGCGGGCGCCGGGATTGAGGTTGACCCCGCGCAGGATCAGCAGATCGCCATTGGCGAAATGGGCATAACGCGGCCGGGTCTCTTCGGCGGCAAAGGCAGCAAGGGCTTCCGGCTCGTCGATGCCGAGCGCCTCCAGGCGGTCCAGAATGCCTTCCTCGTTGCGGTCGCCGTGAAACCAGCAGGCCTCCGCGGCCTCGGCCGGCGGTTCAGCCGCCGGATGCAACTCGCCGGAGCCAAGATCAAGAACGAAGGGAACCGGGATTTCCTGCGGGGCAATCATCGGGCACGGCACTCCTCATCCAGGAGGCCCGATCCTGCTCCCTTTCCTCCCGGCCCGGCCTCCTTGAAAGGTCAGGAGCGGCAGGAGCCTTTCGCCGGTTCACCGGCCTGCGGCCCCTGCCCGTGGTCGTGCCTTAACGCCCGAGCGAGGCCATCAGTTCGTCCCACTCACGCTTGCTGAGGCGGGTATCGGCCTGGGCGACCTCCTCCCCGGCCAGCAGGCGGCGCACCACATCCAGCGCCGGAGCCGAGAGGGTCTCGGCGCCGCGTTTGTAGTCCTCACCGGCCTGCCAGGCGATCGGCACCCAGCGCCGGACAGTATCCAGCATGGCTTCGGCAAAGACGCGGATTTCGTACTGGGCGTGGGAATCAGCCCGCAGCCGCAGGAAATGCAGCAGGTTGTGCAGATCGATCTTCCAGTAGAACTGGGTATAGAGATTGATCGGCAGGTTCATGCGGGCGAGTTCGCGGGCAAGGCCATCGCGGCTCTCGTCGATCACATTGCCGTCGCCATCCTCGTTCAGCATCTCCACATAGTGCTGGTAGGACTGGCGGGCATCGTCTTTTAGCAGCTGCAGGACGCGCACAGCCTCTTCGCCCTCCAGCACGGCGCCGCGGCCCTGACGGTTGGAGCGCGACTGGGCGGCAAGCTGCTCGGTGCGCGGGATGTAGAACTCATCCTCCATCACCGAATAGCGGCCGGAATATTCATTCACATTGGCGGTGCGATGACGGATCCACTGGCGCGCCACGAAGATAGGCAGCTTGATGTGATACTTGATCTCGCACATCTCGAACGGCGTGGTGTGGGCGTGGCGCAGCAGGTAGCGGATCAGCCCCTCATCCGAGCGGGCGGCCTTGGTGCCGGCGCCGTAGGAAACACGCGCCGCCTGCACGATGGCCGCATCGTCGCCCATATAGTCGATCACGCGGACAAAGCCATGATCGAGAACGGGAATCGCCTCGTAGAGGATCTCCTCAAGCCCGGGGCTGACGGCACGGCGGGTCAGCGTCTGGTTGGCGCGCAGAGCCTCGATTTCAGCCTGCTGTTCGGGTTTGATCGTCATGAACCAGGGGCCCTGTCTTCTGGGAGAACAAATCGTGTCGGCGCCAAGCTAGCACCCCCTGCCGGCAATCGGAACGGCGGAGTTGCGGCCAGTAGGGCATTGAACCCGAACAAGCTGTTTTATCATTTTAAAACAATAAGATAAGACGACATTCGTCAGAAGGCTGATGGCTGCTTTGTGCAAAAAGCAGGGCTTTTGGCCCCTTCTCCGCCAAAAGCCTCTTTCGGCCCCTGCACTGCCTCCCTATATTAACCCCGTCGGCGTCCGGGATCCCTTTGGCGTCCGACTATGGTGATAAACGCTTGATGGAATAGGCGGAGCGGACCCGGGGGCGGTACCCGGCGCCTCCACCACATGCCAGGCGGAACCGGGGCACGAAAGTGCTTCAAGGGCCGCAGGCAACAGGGGGGCGAAACAGGATTGACGCACGCTCAAAGATCAAGTTTTTGCCCGGCATGGTACCACCGTCATCGGACCAAACCTCACAAGTGCCAACGATAACCATCGCATGGCCATCGCTGCCTAATCTTTAGGTAAGCGCGGTTCGGGGGGCACCGGGCAACAGAAGCCCCCCACTGAATTCAAGGGGCCCGGCGCCCGACAGCAAACGCGTGGCGGCGGACTTCAAGGCAAGGAAGCAACCGGCCCCGCCGTCAGGGCAGGCCGGACAGCGGCAGAAAAAACGGACAGAGATGACGACAGTTCACCTGCGGTACGACAAGATGGTGGAACGGGCCCTTCGCGGCGTTGTGCGCGAAGCGCTGGAGGAGGTTGCCGCCAATGGACTGCCGGGTGACCATCATTTCTACATCACCTTCCTGACCCGCCATCCCGGCGTGCGCATGCCGGAGTTCCTTCGCGCCCAGTACAAGCGCGAAATGACCATCGTGCTGCAATTCCAGTTCTTCGACCTGATGGTGCGGCGTGACGGTTTCGGCGTGACGCTCAGCTTCGGCGGTGCCGGCGAAAGGCTGGAAATTCCCTTCGAGGCCATCGTCACCTTCGCCGACCCGGCGGTGAATTTCGCTCTCCAGTTCCAGACCGAACAGGCCGACGACGAGGATGAGGAGCTGGAAGCTCTCGCCGACGAGACTGCCGAAGACGCCGGCGAGGAAGAAAAGCCGGTCGACGAAGAGGGCGGGGAGCCCGAAACCGGCAAGGTGGTGGCGCTGGACGCCTTCCGCAAGAAGCCCTGAGGAGCGGGCGGGCCATGCTGTCTGCCTGCATCTACCGGATCGGACCGGCTGCGGCCAGCCTTGGCCCTGCTCCTTTGCGTCCCGTCCTGTCCGGCACAAGGGACCGCTGAATGGCTCGCCGCAAGTTCAAGCGCTCCGAAGCGGTCAACTTCCTCAAATCCTACAAGGGACAGGTCGCCGAACTCGCCGAGATGGCGCGCCGGGCAGAGACCGAGGCGACCAAGGAAAACTACGAGCTCTACTACAAGTTCCGCGCCAAGGTTTCCGAATGCGAAACCTTTTCCATCATGATCGACCAGCGCCTGCAGAACCTGGCCGAGGGCGCTGACGAGAAGCTGAACCGCAACTTCATGCAGCTCAACGCGCATATGCTGGGCTGCCAGATCCGGGCCTCTATCCGTTTCTTCTTCGTGCTCTCCATGTCCAACGCCCTGCCCATGGGGGCGCGGGAGATGTTCATGGAAGAGCTGAAGCGCATGCACTCGTGCCACGCCAAGCTCAACGAGCCGCGTTATGCCGATGTGATCGACCAGGACATGAAGAACAACCTCGATATCGCCACCGACATCATCGAGGAAATCATCGAGCGCGCGCCCAACATGTTCAGCTTCACCGAAGTCTGACGCGCCGCCCCCTTCCCGCTTCCACCTCCTGCTGCTGCCCGCCGGACCGGCCCGTTCGCATGGCTGGTTTGCGTGCCACGCTTTGCACTGCACAATGAGTGCCCATGCAGAAAGCGCGTTGGCGCAGGCGGGGTGCGCCGATGCATATTTTCGTCATCAGCAAGGGCCGAACCGGCCGGCGCCGAACGGAAGGATGCTTCAGATCATGGCCAGCAAACCGCTCATCATTGAACGTGCCCGCGTGCAGCTCGATGCGCTGCGTCTTGCCGCCGCCGTGCTCCGTCGCCGCGATTTCAACGAGGAAATCAGCCGCAACGAGCAGCTTCTCCTGGCCGCCGGCGCCTGATCGCGCCCCGCCCCTACAGGAATTTCATCATGGCTATCCGCCGCCTGCTTCTCGCCCGTTACCGCAACCAGCTTGATCGTCTGCGCATTGCCGCGGCCGTGCTGCGCACCCGTGAGTACGATGTCGATATCGGCCGCTACGAAGTGCTGCTGACGCGTCTGGGCGGCTGATCGCAGCCTGAAGCACGAGCGTGAAATCAAAAGGATTGCTGCATCGCAGCAGTCCTTTTTTATGGTCTGCCCAACCGCCCTCAACGGGGGCGCGGCGGCTTTTCCTGATGGGCCTCGATATAGGCGAGGGCCTTTTCGCGCAGGCGCCGGTTTTCCTGCATGGCCGCAGCTTCGGCCTTCAGCGCCTCATCCCGGCGGGTGCCGGCCACCTGTGCCGCCGCCCTCAGCGCGCTGACCGTCTCGCGCAGGCCCGCCGCCTCTTTTGACTGGCGCTCATATTGCCGGTTTGCGGCCACCAGCCCGTCGATCAGCAACCGGGCCACCGCCACGATCATCGGGTGTGCTTCATCAAGGCGGCGGCGGAAGGCCTCCCGCGGAACAGAAAGCAAGACGCAGCCATGCCCGGCAGCACGGGCCGAGGCGTTGCGCGGAGCATCGTTGACGAGGGCAGCCTCGCCGAACACGGCCCCTTCTTCCAGCCGCGCGACGATGGTGGGGGTGGCGGCCTGCCCCACCCAGATTTCCACCGCCCCCTGCTTGATGAGATACATCGCATCGCCAAGAGACTTCTCGGCAAAGATCTCCTGCCCTGGCAGCAGGACCAGCTCTTCGATATCGACGGTCGCGGACATGGTGACCGGCATGCCTCCCCTGGCGGCTTTTGCAAGATCAAGCCGTGAGGTGCGGCAACCTGTCAACTTCGGGAGCCAAAAATGGAGAAAACTGGCGGTGATCCCGCGAAGGATCGGCGGCCCTGCCGGTCAGTTCGGCAGGGAAACGCCGATAACCTCATCCATACGGGTTTTCTGCAGCAGGCGCGCCACCTGGCCGGAGGCCGCGGAGAGGCGCAGGCTGGAGCCCTGCTTGCGCAGGTCAGCATCGGCAACCAGCAGCATGCCAAGGCCGGTTGAGTCGAGATATTCGAGGCCCGCGAGATCAAGCACCACCTCGCCGGCCATGACGCTCGACAGGGCATCCGCCAGCATGCGGCTGAAGCTATCGGCATCCTTGTAGGTAAGCCGGCCTTCGAGCGAGATAATCGCCTCAGTATCGGAGCGGTTGATGGCGTAGAGCATTCCTTGAAATCCAGAATATCGCGCTACGCCAAATTAACCCGTCAGGGGGTGGTTACAGCAACGGTGCATTGGGTGGGGCACCCCTATCCTTAAGCGCCGCCACCCAGTGTGAAGCGTTACCTTGAAAGTAAATCCTGTCGCTCAGAGCACGAACTGGCGCCGGGTCGGCTCCATGAAATCCAGCGCCGGGCCGATGGGCACGATGCCCGTCGGGTTGATGGTGCGGTGGCTGGCATAATAGTGGCTGGTGATGTGGTCCATCGCCACCGTGCCTGCCACGCCCGGCACCTGATAAAGCGCGCGCGTCCAGTCCCAGAGCTCGGGATAATCGACAAGGCGCCGACGGTTGCACTTGAAATGGCCGTGATAGACGGCATCGAAGCGCACCAGCGTGGTGAAGAGACGGATATCCGCTTCCGTCAGCCGGTCGCCCACCAGCGTCTGCCGGCCTTCGGCAAGCCGGGCTTCCAGCCAGTCAAGCGTAGCGAACACATCATTCGCCGCGTCTTCATACACATCCTGCACAGTCGCAAATCCGGCGCGATAGACGCCGTTATTGAGGCCCGGATAAATCCGCTCGTTCACCTCGTCGATCTCGGCGCGCAGGGCCTCGGGGTAATAGTTCCCCGCCTCTGCACCCAGACCGTCAAAGGCGACAGTCAGCATGCGGATGATCTCGGAGCTTTCGTTGGAAACGATGGTGCCACGCTTCTTGTCCCACAGCACCGGCACCGTCACGCGGCCGGTATAATGCGGATCAGCCTTGGCATAGATCTCGTGCAGAAACTGTGCGCCGTGCAGTTCGTCCCTGTGCTCGCCATCGAACACCCAGCCATGCTCCAGCATGAGCGGGGAGACGATGCTGACGGAGATCATGTTACCGAGGCCCTTGAGGGCCCGCATGATCAGCGTGCGATGCGCCCACGGGCAGGCAAGGCTGACATAGAGGTGATAACGCCCGGCTTCCGCCTGAAAACCGCCCTCGCCCGACGGACCGGCGGAACCATCCGCCGTAATCCAGTTACGAAAGCTGCTCGGCTGGCGCTTGAAGCTGCCACCGGTGGACTTGGTGTCGTACCAGACATCCTGCCACTTGCCGTCTACCAGCAGGCCCATGGGTTATCTCCTTCGTCCAAAGTCAGTCACTGTAGCGTTGCCAGCAACATGACCGCATCAGGACGGAGAGACCACCCCAGTATTTCGCAACAATCCGTTGCGAGGCCGGTCAGCGGGCCCGCACAAGAGATCAATCAGCGGTCAGCGCCCGGGCGTGATGGCGCAAATGGTCTTCCACGAAGGTGGAGATGAAATAGTAGCCGTGGTCGTAACCCGGCTGCATCCTGAGCTCCAGCGCCTGCCCGCTTTCCTTGCAGGCTTCGGCAAAGAGCGTCGGGTTCAGCTGGTTCGGCAGGAACTGGTCCGCCTCGCCCTGATCGATGAGGATCAGGCGCTCCGACTTGCCCATACGGGCGGCTACCAGCTCGCTGGCGTCATAGATTGACCATGTGGAACGATCGCTCCCCAGATAGCCGGTAAAGGCCTTCTCGCCCCACGGGCAGCTCATTGGCGCAGCGATGGGCGCGAAGGCGGAAAGGCTCTTGAAGATATCCGGATTCCGCAGCCCGCAAACCAATGCGCCGTGCCCGCCCATGGAATGGCCGAAGATGCCCTGACGGGTCGTATCCGCCGGGAAGTGCTTTGCGATGAGCGCCGGTAGCTCCCGCGTCACATAGCTATACATGCGGTAGTGCCTGGCCCATGCCCCCTCGGTGGCATCGACATAGAAGCCGGCGCCGGAGCCGAAGTCCCAGTCGCCATCCAGCTCCTCCGGCGCGACACCGCGCGGGCTGGTATCCATAGTCACCAGCATGAGGCCGAGTTCAGCAGCAAGCCGCTGCGCTCCGGCCTTGATCATGAAGGTCTCTTCCGTGCAGGTAAGGCCCGCAAGGTAATAGACGACGGGAACCTTCGCCCCTTCCGCCGCTTGCGGCGGGGTGAAGACGGCGAAGTTCATGGGCGTGCCGGTCTCTTCGCTCTCATGGGTGTAGAACCCCGTAACCCCGCCGAAACTGCGGTGTTCGCTGCGGATCGTATAGCCGGTCATAATCCCTCTTCCCCGTCTTGCCCTGTCCTGGCTTCCACCGAAATGCTGACCTTAGTAGGTCAGCACCGTGCGGATGCTCTCGCCGTGATGCATCAGGTCAAACGCCTTGTTGACCTCCGCATGCGGCAACACATGGGTGATGAGATCATCGATATTGATCTTGTTGTCCATGTACCAGTCGACAATGCGCGGCACATCGGTACGGCCCCGGGCGCCGCCGAAGGCAGAACCCTTCCACACGCGGCCGGTCACCAGCTGGAACGGACGGGTGGAGATTTCCTGCCCCGCACCGGCCACACCGATGATGATGCACTGGCCCCAGCCCTTGTGGCAGCACTCCAGCGCCTGGCGCATCAGCTTCACATTGCCGACGCACTCGAAGGAATAATCGGCGCCGCCCTTCGTCAACTCCACCAGATGGCCGACGAGATCGCCCTGGATGTCCCTGGGGTTGACGAAGTGGGTCATGCCGAACTTGCGGGCAATCGCCTCGCGCTCGGGGTTAAGGTCCACACCCACGATCATGCCGGCGCCCACCATGCGGGCCCCCTGGATGACATTGAGGCCGATGCCGCCGAGGCCGAAGACAACGACGGTGGCGCCCGCTTCAACCTTGGCGGTGAAGGCCACGGCGCCGACGCCGGTGGTCACGCCGCAGCCGATGTAACACACCTTCTCGAACGGGGCGTCGGAGCGGATCTTGGCGAGCGCGATCTCCGGCAGCACGGTGTGATTGGCGAAGGTGGAGCAGCCCATGTAGTGGAACACCGGCTTGCCGCGGTAGGAGAAGCGCGAAGTACCGTCCGGCATCAGGCCCTTGCCCTGCGTGCCGCGGATCGACTGGCAGAGGTTGGTCTTCTGGCTGAGGCAGTATTCGCACTCGCGGCACTCGGGCGTGTAGAGCGGAATGACATGATCGCCCGGCTTCAGCGACTTGACGCCGGGACCCACTTCCAGCACCACGCCCGCGCCTTCATGGCCGAGAATGGCCGGGAAGATGCCTTCGGGATCATCGCCGGAAAGGGTGAAGGCATCGGTATGGCACACGCCGGTGGCCTTGATCTCGACCAGAACCTCGCCCGCCTTCGGGCCTTCCAGATCGACCTGATCGATCACCAGCGGCTTGCCGGCCTCCAGGGCAAGGGCAGCGACGGTCTTCATGGTGGGATGCCTCCTTGTTGGCGTCATGCTTCTGGGGGCCTGGACTGAAGGCCCAAGCGCCGGTTGCCCGCAGGATGACGACGAAGCCGCCAGCGGTCCAGAACGAAACCGACATGGTTGGGGGCAAAGAGGATCTTAGCGAAGATGGAGGGGCCCACATCCCCCACTGTCGCTTACGCGACATCTCCCCCATTTTGGGGAAGAAATCCTTCCCCAAAATGGGGAAGGTGGCGCTTCAGCGCCGGATGGGGATGTGGGCCTTTCCGTTAGCTGCGCTACTCACGCGGCTGGCAGACGCTCCACCAGACCACCCGTCCGGGCGATGAAGGCGGCGATTTCCTTGACGCCTATCATCGCCTTGAGATTGGTGAACATGAAGGGCCGTGTCCCGCGCATCTTGCGGCTGTCGCGGTCCATCACCTCAAGGCTGGCGCCCACCAGCGGGGCAAGGTCGATCTTGTTGATCACCAGCAGGTCGGAGCGGGTGATGCCCGGGCCGCCCTTGCGGGGAATCTTGTCGCCAGCGGAAACGTCGATGACATAGATGGTGATGTCCGCAAGCTCCGGGCTAAAGGTGGCGGCCAGATTGTCACCGCCGGATTCGATGAAGATCAGCTCAAGGCCCGGAAACTTCGTCGCCATCTGGTCAACGGCGGCGAGGTTGATGGAAGCATCCTCGCGGATCGCCGTATGCGGGCAGCCCCCGGTCTCCACCCCCATGATGCGCTCGGGATCAAGCGCGCCTGAGCGTGTCAGGAACTCGGCATCTTCCTTGGTGTAGATGTCGTTGGTGATGGCGGCGACGTTATAATAGTCGCGCATATATTTGCACAGGCGATCGGTCAGCGCGGTCTTGCCGGAGCCGACGGGGCCGCCGATGCCCACGCGCAGCGGGCCATTTTTGGAGCCAGTAGCGGAAACGCTGGTATCGGTCATGACCTGAAGAGCCTCGTATACTGGGTTTCGTGGTGGATGGAATGCAGCTCCGCCAGCGGCGCGGCTGTGCCGAGGCGGGAAGGATCGGCCGTGAGCGCCCGGCTCGCCGCGCGGGCAACCGCCGGCTCCAGCAGGGCAATGGCGCGCTGCCCGTCCGTCTGGCCGAGCGGAACGGTACGCACGGCAGCGGAAACAAGATTGGCGGCAAAAGCGTGCAGATAGGCATGGAGCGCCGCTTCCAGCGGCATGCGCCCGGCCATGGCAACCGCCACGGCAACCGGATAGGCAACCGGCTCCCCGGCACGGGCCGCGACGAAGGCGGCGAGGCGTTCATCCGGCCAGGCATCGCCGGTTACCTTGACGAAGGCAGCGCCCTGCTGGCTCGTCTCCAGCGCAGTCTCGGAGGTAGCGCGAAAGGCAGCGGCAAGCTCGGCAACCTCCTCCAGCCCCGCCGGGTCCTCTACCGCCCGCCAGGCGGCGCAAAACAGCACCGCATCGGTCCAGCCACCGCCGACCTCCAGCACGGTAGCGATCCAGCGCGCCACATCACCGGCACTGCGCACCTCCCCGGCATCGATCGCCGCCTCCAGCCCGTGGCTGTAGCTGAAGGCGCCCACTGGATAGGAGGGCGACAGCCAGGCCATCAGCCGGTAGAGGGCGGCGGCGTCAGTGTTCATGCCGGTGGCCATGCCCGTGATGGTGGTGTTGGCCATGATCTTGGTCATGGTCATGGTCATGGTCATGATGGTGATGATCGTGTCCGTGATCATGCTCATGGGAGTGATCATGGCCATCGTGATGGTGGTACCCGTGGTCATGATGATGATCATGCGAATGGGCATGAGCGTGCGCAGCCGTGCCGGGGGCCGGGGCGTGGTCATGGGCCAGCATGTGGCCGAGGCCGCCATAGGCGCCGCCTTCCGGCACGAAAGGCGCCGTCACGCGCCGGACCGTCGCCCCCAGCCCTTCCAGCATCGCCACGATCACATGGTCATCGCGGATAAAGAGCCTGTCGGGCAGCAGCTGCGCCGGGAAATGGCGGTTGCCGACATGCCAGGCAATGCGAATGAGGGTGCCGATCTCCGGCGCCGTCACTTCCACCAGCGGTTCCGGCGCGGCAACCACGCGCACCCAGCCGCCGGCTTCCAGCTTCAGCCCGTCCCCTTCATTGAGGGCAATCACACGCGGCAGGTCGAGCAGGAAGTCCCCGCCCTCGTCCAGCGGCAGGCGCATGCGGCGGCGGAAGCGGTCTTCATAGGTCAGCGTCACGCTGCCGATGGCTTCCGCCGCCGGCCAGTCACCCGCCGCTACCGCCTCGATGGCACGATACATGGCCGTCATTCCTCTTTCATCGCATAGGGGCTGCCGCGCAGCAGCAGTGCATCGGGTTTACCGATCCGGGACCAATCCGCATCACTGAGCAGCGGCGCCGGCATGCCCTCGCCGCCGATCCGGGCACGCAGGCGCTGTTTCACCAGCGCCTCGATCCAGGGCCAGGCGGCATTCACCGCCTGATCCTGCGCGTTCTCGCCGGAAAGCTGCAAGGCACCGTCCACCACCTGCGCCCGCTCCAGATAGGTGTGGAAATGCGGGCTGTCGGCGGCATCGTAATGATACAGCGCCTCGTTGATCTGCAGCAGGTTGAAGAAGCGCCGCAGCAGGCGGGTGAAGATCACATCCTCTCCCCCCTTGCGGAACAGCTCCTGCTCCGGAAAACCGCCAACCGTCTCGAACGCATAGCGCCGCAGCATCTTGTTGCCCGGCAGCGTGGTGGCCAGCGGTCCGGCAATCGGCGCGGGCAACGGTGTGGGTGTGATCACCCCGGTCTGCACCGCATCGATCATCGGCAGGCGTGACAGCATGGTGAGCGTTGCTTCAAGGAAGTTCGGCTCGTAGCGGTCATCCGCGTCCAGAAAGCAGACAAAGAGCGAGCGGCTGAGCGCCGCGCCGAAGTTGCGTGCCCCGGCCGCACCCAGATTACGCGGCGTCTGCACCAGCTCAAGGCCCGGAATGCCGCCGACGGCCAGCGCCTTTATCTCTTCCAGCGTGCCGTCGGTGGAATGATCATCCACCACCGTCAGCCGCCATCCCTTGACGCTCTGTGCCATGACGGAGCGGATGGCCGCGCTGACCCGGCCGGCCTTGTTATAGGCCGGAATGACGATCTGGACTGTTTCAGCCACGGGCGGTGCCCCTTCCCTTACACGCTTGTTTTCTGTTCTGGACGCCAGCCTAGAACAGGAAATAGCGCTGGGCCATCGGCAGCACGTCCGCCGGCTCGCAGGTCAGGAGTTCCCCATCGGCCCGCACCTCGTAGGTCTCGGGGTCGACATCGATCTTCGGGCAGTAATTATTGTGCACCATCATGGATTTGGTGAGGCCGCCACGGGTGTTGGCGACCGCCAGCAGCGTGCGCTCCAGCCCATATTTGCGGTCGATGCCATCGGCAATCGCGGCACCGGAGACGAAGGTGACGGCCGATTTGATCATGCTCTTGCCGAACCCGCCGAACATCGGGCGGTAGTGCACCGGCTGCGGCGTGGGGATGGAGGCGTTGGGATCGCCCATCGGCGCCATGGCGATGGTGCCGCATTTGATGACCAGTTCCGGCTTCACGCCGAAGAAGGCCGGCGACCACACCACCAGATCGGCGAGCTTGCCGATTTCGATGGAGCCGACATGGGCCGCAATGCCCTGCGCCAGCGCCGGATTGATGGTGTATTTGGCGACATAGCGTTTGGCGCGCGCATTGTCGTTATCGCCCACCTCCTGCGCCAGACGGCCGCGCTGCTTGCGCATCTTGTCCGCCGTCTGCCAGGTGCGGATGATCACCTCGCCCACGCGGCCCATGGCCTGGCTGTCCGAGGAAATGATCGAGAAGGCGCCGAGATCATGCAGGATATCCTCGGCGGCAATCGTCTCCTTGCGGATACGGCTTTCGGCAAAGGCCACATCTTCGGAAATCGACGGGTCGAGATGGTGGCACACCATCAGCATGTCGAGATGTTCGTCGAGCGTGTTGACCGTGTAGGGCCGCGTCGGATTGGTCGAGGACGGGATGACGTTCTGCTCGCCGCACACCTTGATGATGTCCGGCGCATGGCCGCCGCCCGCGCCTTCGGTGTGAAAGGCGTGGATGGTGCGGCCCTTGAACGCGGCAATCGTGTCTTCGACAAAGCCGCTTTCATTGAGCGTGTCGGTATGGATCAGCACCTGCACATCCATCTCGTCCGCCACGCCAAGGCAGCAGTCGATGGCGGCAGGGGTGGTGCCCCAGTCTTCATGCAGTTTGAGGCCGCAGGCCCCGGCCAGCACCTGCTCCTTCAGAGCCGCCGGCAAACTCGCATTGCCCTTGCCGAAGAACCCGAGATTCATCGGGAAGGATTCCGCCGCCTGCAGCATGCGCTCCATATGCCAGGCGCCGGGCGTGCAAGTGGTGGCGTTGGTGCCGGTTGCCGGGCCGGTGCCGCCGCCCATCATGGTGGTGACGCCGGAGGCCAGCGCCTCCTCGATCTGCTGCGGGGCGATGAAATGGATGTGCACGTCGATGCCGCCGGCGGTCACGATCTTGCCTTCGCCGGCAATCGCTTCCGTGCCCGGGCCGACCACGATGGTGACGCCCGGCTGCGTATCCGGATTGCCCGCCTTGCCGATGCCGACGATGCGCCCGTCGCGGATGCCGATATCGGCCTTGACGATGCCCCAGTGATCGAGGATCAGCGCGTTGGTGATGACGGTATCGACCGCCGCCATCGGCCCGCCATTGCCGCGCGGGGTCTGGGACTGGCCCATGCCGTCGCGGATGACCTTGCCGCCGCCGAACTTCACCTCTTCGCCATAGATGGTGAAGTCCTTCTCCACCTCGATGATGAGATTGGTATCCGCCAGCCGCACCCGGTCGCCCACGGTGGGGCCGAACATGTCGGCATAGGCCGCACGCGAAATTCTAGCCGCCATGTCCCCTCAGCCCTCCAGAGCGCCCATGATTTTCTGATTGAAGCCGTAGACCTTGCGCTCGCCGCGGATCGGCACCAGCGTCACGTCCCGGCTCTGCCCCGGCTCGAAGCGCACCGCCGTGCCGGCGGCAATGTCGAGCCTCATGCCGCGCGCCTTCTCGCGGTCGAAGGAAAGGCCGGAATTGGTCTCGGCAAAATGATAGTGGCTGCCCACCTGCACCGGCCGGTCGCCGGTATTGGCAACGGTGACGGTAACCGTCGGCGCGCCCGCATTGAGCTCGATCTCGCCGGGCGGCGTGAAGATTTCTCCGGGGATCATGCGCCTCTCCTTGATTGGCTTGTTATTGACTTGACCACCCTCACCCTCCCACCGCTTCGCGGCGGGCCCCTCCCTCTCCATGAATGGAGAGGGTCTTCCCTATCCTCCCCCATCCATGGGGGAGGTGCCCCGAAGGGGTGGAGGGGGGTGGGGACTCACCCCTAGCACTCAAATCACCGGATCGGCTGATGCACCGTCACCAGCTTCGTGCCGTCCGGAAAGGTCGCTTCCACCTGGATGTCGTGGATCATCTCGGGGATGCCATCCATCACCTGCTCGCGGGTCAGCACCTTCGCGCCGTCCTGCATCAGCTCGGCAACGGAGCGGCCATCGCGCGCGCCCTCGACGACGAAGTCGCTGATGAGCGCCACGGCCTCCGGGTAATTGAGCTTCACGCCGCGCTCCAGCCGGCGGCGGGCAACCATCGCGGCGGTGGCGATGAGCAGCTTGTCTTTCTCACGCGGCGTCAGTTGCATCGGCCTCGATCTCCCCGCCCGTTCCGGGCCCTTATTCCTGTTATATCCGCCACACGCGCGGCAGGCGCGCTGGCAACCCCGTAAGCTCGGCGCGCAGCGCCATCAGATAATCCATCAGGCAGCCCCGCAGCTCCGCCGTATCCCGCCCGACGAAACGGGTCACCATCAGGCCGCTGACCAGCGTAACTCCGGCCTTGAGCCGCTCCGGCGCGGCGGAAGTGTCGCGCGGCGAAGGTTGCGGCTCAAGCTCCCCATCCGCATCGAAGGCCGGTTTTGTCTCTTTTTTCAGGGCCTTTTCCAGCAAGGCCCGTGCCGTCTCCAGCCGGGCCGCACAATCCGGCGTGTAGACTACTACCGTGGCTACGGCGAGCGCCCCGCCAAACGCATAGGGATCGTGCAGCCTGCCTATTGTCTCGGCATCAAGGCTGAGCCCGTCGGCCCAGCGCAGCCGCCCACCCACCCGGATGCGCCAGGCATCATGCAGCGCGCACTCGGTCACGCTCTCGCCATGGGCGGTACGGCCGAAGACCACCGCCTCCACCGCCAGCAGGGTAGCGGTGGGGTCGAGCGTCACATGGGTGTGGCGGACAAAATTGCTGCGGTTGAAGAGGATGCATTCCTGCGGCAGCCATTCCAGATAACCGCCGGCGCCAACCTCAAGGCGCACCTCCATCTCCGCCTCATCGCCCAGCGAGCGGTAGATTTTCTCCGCCGCCTGGGTGGTAAGGGTGGCGCGGGCGCCGGGCGCCACGCTCACCTCGTAATCGATGCGGTCGCCGCCGGTCATGCCGCCGCTGGTCGTCACCATCACGGCGGCCGGCGGCTCGCCCTTTTCCACACGCGGAAACAGCACCCGGCAGGGTGGCTTCTGATAAAGATCGGCAAGCCCGGCGGGGCCGATGACAACCCGCGCCGCACCGCGATTACGCTGCATGCGCGGGGGCATCCGCCCGCTTTCGGCAGGCGCTGACGGCAGATCGGTCAGGTCGCGGGCGCTGTCAGGCATGGCTGCGGCAGTTGCTTTCAGGAAAAGGCGTGAAGCGCAGACACCTAGCCGCCGGTGGCAAAGCCGGCGCCGCGGTCCTTGCCGCGCACAGCCCAGCCCGTCATCCGCCGCTCAACCCAGGCGGCAACAGCGTACATGATGATGCCGAGCGCCGCGATCACCAGCAGGCCGGCGAACACCAGCGGCACCCGGAAGGAACTGCTGGCCGACAGCATCAGATAGCCGATGCCGGCATTGGCGGCGACCGTCTCGGAAATGACCGAGCCGACGAAGGCGAGCGTGATGGCGATCTTCAGCGAGGCGAAGAAATAGGGCATCGAGCGTGGCACACCGACTTTCAGCAAAATGTCGGTGCGGCTGGCGCCCAGCGCCCGCATTACATCCTCAAGCTCCGGCTCCAGCGTGGCGATGCCGGTCGCCACATTCACCACGATGGGGAAGAAGCTGATGAGAAAGGCGGTGATGATGGCCGGCACCGTACCGATGCCGAACCAGATGACCAGCACCGGCACCAGCGCCACCTTGGGCACGGAATTGAAGCCGATGAGGAGTGGATAGAGCGCGGCATAGATGATGGGCGATGCGCCGATAAAGATGCCGAGCAGCAGGCCGAACACCACGGCGAGGGCAAATCCGCCCAGCGTGGTGATGAGGGTTTGCTGCGCATTCATCCAGATGGCGGGCCAGAAATCCCACATCGCCTGAAACGCCTCGCTCGGCGCCGGCAGGATGAAGCTTTCCACCTTGAAAGCCCGGCAGATGATTTCCCACAACAGGAAAAAGCCGATGCCGGCATACCAGGGCGCAAGCGCGCGGTTGTTGAGGCGGTATTTCATCAGATCTGCTGCCTCGCCATCACGATCTGGTCGCGCAGTTCATGCACGATCTCGACGAATTCCGGCTTGTAGCGGTCTTCCAGCCGGCGCGGGCGCGGCAGGTCGATGCTGCGGGAATAGATGACCCGGCCGGGCCGGTTGGAGATGACATGCACCCGGTCAGCCAGGAACACGGACTCAACAAGATCGTGCGTCACCAGCATCGCGGTGAAGCGCCGCTCCATCCACAGCTGCTGCATCGCCTCCCACAGTTCCTCGCGGGTGAAGGCGTCGAGCGCGCCGAACGGTTCGTCCAGCATCAGGAGCTCAGGTTCGTGGATGAGTGCGCGGCAAAGGTTGGCGCGCTGCTGCATGCCGCCGGAAAGCTGCCAGGGATAACGGTCGGCAAAGCCGTCGAGACCGACGGTTGCCAGCAGGGCTCGCGCCTTTTCCCGGTACTCCGCCTTGCGGGCGCGGAATTGGGAGCGGTGCGGCTCGACGATCTCCAGCGGCAGCATGACGTTGCGCAGGGTAGAGCGCCACGGCAGCATCACCGGGTTCTGGAAGGCCATGCCCACGATCTTCAGCGGGCCGGTCACCTCCTGCCCCGCCACGATCGCGGTGCCATCGCTCACGCGCTCAAGGCCGGAAATCAGCTTCATGAGCGAGGACTTGCCGCAGCCCGACGGGCCGACGACAGCAGCAAACTCGCCCTTTTCAATCGAAAAGGAACAGTCCTTGAGCGCGAGAACGCCGCCTCCCCCGCCATAAGCGAGGGAAGCGCGGTCAATCTCGACAAAAGGGCGTCCCGCCCCGGCCAGATGGCCGGGGGCGGTTGCCGTCATGGGCGAGCCTGCAGCGTTCACGGGATCTTCCGTTCAGCGGCCGGCGGCAGGAAGGAAGCGTCGAACACCACCTCCGGCTTGATCACGCTCTTGAGACCCAGCGCATCGGCATTCTGCCCGATGGAGCGGCCAAGGCGCGCCATGTCGACATCGCCAAAGCCATTGGTCTTGGTGGTATCGGTCACGATGTTGGTGTCGATGGCCATCTTGAGGCGGGTGGTCTCAAGCTGCTTGTCGATGAGCGGATCATACTTGGCGACGATCTCGACGGAAGCGGCCGGGTCCTTCAGCACATCGATGAGGCCCTTGGCGGCAGCGCCGAGGAAGGCCTTCACCTTGTCGCCATGATCCTTGAGCATGTCCGGCGAGGCAATGATGGCATTGCCATAGAAATCAAGGCCGTAGTCCTTGTAGAGCAACGGTACGATATCATCGAACTTCACGCCGCGGGCCTGCAGGTCCAGCATGGAGGTGAAGTAGTGGCCGGAGATGAAATCCACCTCACCTTTCAGCAGCATGGCCTCGCGCAGCGACGGATCCATGTTCACGCGCTGGACGGAAGCCGGATCGATGCCCGCCGCCTTGGCAAAGGCCGGGAACAGCTTGTAGGAGGCATCGAAGACCGGGGAGCCCAGCTTCTTGCCGACCAGATCGGCCGGCTTGGTGATGCCGGACTTCTTCAGCGCATAAACGCCAAACGGCGCGGCATCATAGACCATCATGACCGACTTGATGGCCTTGTCCGGATTGGCGGTGTCGTATTCCACCAGCGCGTTGATATCGGCAAAGCCCATCTGGTAGGCGCCGGAGGCAACACGGTTGACGGCGCCGGCGGAACCCTGGCCGGCATCGATGGTCACATCCAGCCCGGCTTCCTTGAAGTAGCCCTTTTCCTTGGCGAGCAGCAGGAAGCTGGTCGGGCCCTGATACTTCCAGTCCAGGGTGAACTTGATCGGGAAATCTTCTGCCCGCGCCATGCCGGTGGTGGCCACCGCCGCCACCATCGCCGTCGCTGCGGCAAGCCGCGCGAAGGTGCGCCGGGTAAACCAGTTCGTCGCCGTCATTCTCCAAGGTCCCCTGTCTGCTGGATTTTTTGATGAGGTCATTCGTGGCCATCAGGGAGCAAGCACCATGCCATGGCGCGCTCGCCTGTCTTGCCTCTGGCTCCTAACCCTGTAGTGCACCCTCCCCTGCCTATCCGTTAGGCAACTGTCCGCTTTTTTGACCCTCAGGTCAAAATGCCGCACCCGTCATCCGGCGCAAGGCGCCGTAGCTCGGCGGCAGGGAGAAACCGTAAGCCAGCGGATCATCGCTGTGTATCTCGAATGTGGCCTTGCCGCTGAAAGCCGATTGACCGCTGACGCTCACCGTGACGCTGCCATCGCCCCGGGCGGAGGCAATACTGGCCAAAAACGGCACCGGCGTCGGCCCATAGAACTGCCGCTCGGCGCCGGCTGCAATCAGGCCCCGGGCATGGTCGCGCGCAAGCCGCGCCGTCACGCCGCTGCCGGTCGGGCTGCGGTCGATCTGCCCTTCGGCAAAGATGCAGAGATTGTATGTCGGCTCCGGCACCGGCGCGTCATCGATCAGGATGGTGCCATAGAGAAAGCCAAGATCGGCGGCATCCGGATGCACGATATCCAGCTGCGCCCGGCCGGCCGCGGTAATGGCCGTGCCGATCTCCACCAGCCGCTCCAGCGGCGTTTCAAAGAAATCCACGCCAAGGCTTGAAGCCGGCAGGATGAGGTAGAAGGCGCCGCCATAACAAAGGTCGGCGGTGATACTGCCGAGACCCGGCACCTCAAGCCTGGCATCCCGCTGCGCCAGAAAGGCCGGCACACTCTCAAAGCCGCTTTGCACCACCTTGCCACCGGCGAGCTGCGCGGTAACACGCACGACGCCGCAAGGCAGCTCGATGGGAAAGGATATCTCCCCGTTTTCCGGCGCGGGGACCTGCCCGCTTTCCACCAGCCATTTGCCCAGCGCGACCGTGGCATGGCCGCACATGGTGCTGTAGCCTTCATTATGGGTGAAAAGCGCCCCGAAGACGGCCCCCGCGGCCTTCGCTCCATCGCTCGGCTCGACGGAAATGACGCCATACATGCCGGCGTGGCCACGCGGCTCCAGCATCAGCGCGCGGCGCAGTGCGTCATGCTGCTCCAGCGCCTCACGCCGCTTGTCGAGAATGCTGGCACCGGTCAGGCGCGGATAACCGCCGGCTACGATCCGCACCGGCTCCCCGGCCGTGTGCATGTCAATCACATCCAGGGTAAGCACCTGATCCGGCATGGCAAACTCCGCACGAAGGCCCGGCCGGGAGCAAACGCACCCGGCCCGTAAACCCGCGTTAGCAGAGCCGCCTGCCGGCTGGCAAGCTCAGCCCACCAAAGCAGCCGCCAGCGCCTGCGGCTGCTCAAGGCTCACCATATGCGAAGCCCCGTCGATCACCGTCAGGCTTGCTCCGGGGATCAGCGCCACCATCCGCTGCATCAGCTCCGGCGGTGTTGACGGGTCGAGAGCACCGGCAATCAGCTTTGCCGGCACCGATATCTCACCGAGACGCCCTTCATGGCCGATGCCCGCCATCGCCCGCCAGCTCGCCGCCCAGTCAGCCACAAAATTGCGCTCCACCCGGTCGCGGGCATAACGCACGGCCCAGCCATCCACGGCCAGCGTGGCGGGCTGGAACCAGCGGGTGAGCGTGGGCACCAACTGGGCGGCCATGCCGTCAGCCTCGGCAGACGCCGCCCTTGCGTCAAAGGCCGGCTGCGCCCAGGCCGTGGTGGCGACAAGCGACAGCGAGACCACCTTTTCCGGATAATCGAGCGTGAAATGCTGGGCGATGACACCGCCCAGCGACAGGCCGCAGACCGCGGCCTGCGGTAGCCTGAGTGCCTGCATCAATTCGGCAAGGTCGCTGGCAAAGTGGGCAATGTCCCGCACGGCCGGCGCACCGGCGGCATGGCCATGGCCGCGCAGGTCATAGGCAATGACGCGGTAGCGGCTGGCCAGCGCCGGCACCACGTCACGCCACATGCGCCGGTCCAGCCCCAGGGCGTGCAACAGGATGAGCGGCGGCAGATCGCCACCGGTATCGCTCACCAGCGTTTCATGATCGCCCAGCCTCACCCGCTGCCCCTGCAGCGGCAGCGCGAGCCCCAGCTCCTCCACCGTTTCCCTGACAACGCGCAGCAAGTTGAGCGCCCTAGGGAAACCGGCGTAGATGGCCACATGTTCGGCAAGCGCCACCAGCTCATCCGGCTCGGCGCCGACATTGAGCGCCGCCTCGGCATGGATGCGCAGCTGCGGCTCCGCCCCGCCCATCGCCCCCAGCACGGCAACCGTTGCCAGTTCGCGCGGCAGCCGGCCAAGCTCGGCGCGGGAGAAAACTTCGCCGAAGGCAAAATCCGTCACCGCATCGGCAAGAACCTGCGAGCTTTCGCGGATCCGGGCCACCGTTGCCACCCCGCGCTCGCCATCGATGGCTTGCAGTTCCTTGAGACCGATCTTTGCCCGTTCCATGGCTTTTACCCTTGCGGCTGTTGCGCTCAAGCCAAGGAAAGCGTCTTTCACCCATGGATCGACAGACAAGATATTGGCGCCCTATCTTTCATTTTTGAAAAGCAAGGGCTGTGCGGGCGAGCATCGGATGAACTGGGACGACATCAGGGTGTTTCTGGCCGTTGCCCGCAGCGGCGGGCTTTCCGGCGCCGCCGGGCGGCTGCATATGAGCCCGGCGACCGTCGGGCGCCACATCGCCGCGCTGGAGGAGGCGCTTGGCAGCCACCTCTTCGAGCGCAGCCAGAGCGGTTATGCGCTGAGCGATGCCGGGGAAAGTCTGCTCAGGGACGCCGAAGAGGCAGAAGGCCAGATGGAGCGGCTGCACCGCCGGGCGAGCGGCCGGGACATGGCGGCAGAAGGCAGCGTGCGCATCGCACTGCCGGAAAATTACGCAACAATGCTGGTCATGCCCGAGATCGCGCGCTTCCAGGCCCGTTATCCCCGGCTGATGCTGGAACTGGTCACCAGCATTTCGCTCTCCAGCCTCACAAGACGGGAAGCCGACGTCGCGCTGCGCCTCGTCCGGCCCGAAACCGGCAACCTCACCATCAGCCGGGCGGGAGCCATGGCCTCCGCGCTTTATGCCAGCACAGCCTATCTGGCCGCGCACCCGTTCGAGCCCGGCATTACCGCCGGCCATCGCGGCATCGGCTGGGATGAAAGCCAGCAGAGCCTCACCGCCGCCCGCTGGATGGCCGAGCATTTCCCCCATGTGCCGCTGACCATCCGCGCCACCAGCCTGCAAAGCCAGCTTGCCGCCTGTCGCGGCGGAGCGGGCCTTGCCCTGCTGCCCTGCCTGATGGCGGACCCGTTTGCGGAACTGGTCCGGCTGATCCCGCCGGAGAATGTCTATTCACAGGATATCTGGCTGATTGCCCATCGCGAAATTGCCGAAACGGCCCGTGTACGCGCCGTGCTCGGCTTCCTGCGCGAGGTGGTAACGGCTCGCCGGCCGGCCCTGCTGGGGAGCAACGGGCCGGTTCCATGAGCCATCCACCAGCCGGAAAGCCCGCTTGCCCGGCAAGCTTCTTGCTAGGCATCGTCGGTCGGAAGCGGCACGCTGCCGGCCGCAGACACGAGAAAAGACAAGTCTCAAGACCCGTTAGATCAGGAGCCTTCCTCTGATGACCTCGCCGACGTCCCCCGTTGATGCTTATCCGCGCGATCTGGTTGGTTATGGCCGCACCCCGCCCGATCCGCGCTGGCCGGGCAAGGCCCGCGTGGCGGTAAGCTTCGTCCTCAATTACGAGGAAGGCGGCGAGCATTCCGTGCTGCATGGCGACAGCGAGGCGGAAACGTTCCTGTCCGAGATCATTGGCGCCCAGCCGGTCAAGGGCCTGCGCCACTGGAACATGGAGAGCTTCTATGATTTCGGCGCCCGCGCCGGCGTGTGGCGTATTCTCAACGAATTCGACAAGCGCAAGCTGCCGCTGACCGTCTATGGCGTCGGCATGGCGCTGGAGCGCCACCCCGATCTTGCCCGCAGCTTCATTGAGCTTGGCCATGAAGTGGCAAGCCATGGCTGGCGCTGGTTTGACTATCAGTACACCGCCGAAAGCGCGGAACTGGCCGACATGCTGCGCGCCATCGCGGTGACGGAGGAGGTCTGCGGCGTGCGGCCGGAAGGTTATTATCTCGGTCGCTGCAGCCCCAATACCGTGCGCCTTGCCGCCGAACACGGCAATTTCCGCTACTGCTCGGACGTTTATGACGACGACCTGCCCTACTGGAACACCCAGTACGGCAAGCCGCTGCTGATGATCCCCTATTCGCTCGACGCCAATGACATGCGCTTTGCCTCGCCGCAGGGCTTCAACACGGGAGACCATTTCTTCCACTACCTGCGCGATGCGTTCGACGTGCTGTATGCCGAGGGGGAAGAGGCGCCCAAGATGATGTCCATCGGCCTGCACTGCCGCCTCATCGGCCGGCCCGGTCGCTTCCGTGGCCTGCAGAAGTTCCTCGACCACATCCAGGCGCATGACAATGTGTGGGTGACCCGCCGCATCGACATCGCCAACCACTGGCATCAGCACTTCCCGCTCGCCTGACGGGTGCAGCACGTACGGAAGGGCGCGCAGCACGAAGCGTCCTTCCGGTGTAGTGCCCCTAACCGCTTGGGTTATTGACCCTCTCCCTGCCGCGGCGGACGATTGCATACAACCGTAGCAGGCAGATCCGGGAGGGTCCCTTCTTGGTGGAGACGGCAAGCACCGCACTTTGGACCTTTTCAGGTCTCACGGTCGCTCTCGGCATCATGCTGGCGAGCCTGTGCGGGGTTTTTGCTGCCATCGTCCTGCTGCGCAGCGCCCTGCATCATGCCCCCCAGGCTTTGCTCAACTGGGTAACCGCCGCCGCGCTGGCGCTCGGTATCGTGATCGCGATGGAAACGACCGTGCCGATTGCGCCGGGCATCATCGCCGACCCCCGCTGCGCCCTGCTTGCACTGGCAGCGCCCGTCGCCGGCTGGCCCGGCATGCTGCTCTCCCTCACCGCATCGCTGACGCTCCGGTATCATCTCGGCGGGGCCGGCATGTATGCGGGCATGACCGGCAGCATTCTTTCCACTGCCGCCGGTTATATCGTGTGGCGTCTTTGCCGCCGGCAGGGCACCGAGCTGACGCTTGCAAACCTCACCGCCCTTGCCGTGGCAGCCGCTGTGGCCGGCATCGTCACCATTCCGCTTTTGCCGCAGCCTTATGCGCGGGATTTGATGACCACGCTGGGCCCGGCACTCGCGCTCACCAACGGGCTCGGCGTAATGATCCTGGGCGGTCTGCTGGGGCTGGACCAGCGGCTGCGCCGCACGGAATTGCAGGCCCGTCAGGCCGCCAGAAGCCGCAGCGAGTTTCTTGCCAGCATCAGCCACGAGATGCGCACGCCGCTGACCACCATCCTTGGTTATGCGCGGGTGATGCGGGAGGCTTCGCTGCTGCCCGGGCAGGCATCCTCCCTGCAGCAGATCAACCGGGCCGCGCAGCATCTGCTGACGATGATCGACGATGTGCTGGACTTTAACCAGCTGAATGACGGCAAGCTGAAGCCCGAGCCGGTGGCAATCTACCTGCCCGATTTCGTGCGCGATGTTGCCGCCCTGTGCGAGCCGCTGGCCGCGGCCAAGGCGCTGCAATTCCGGACCGGCCAGGTGGATGAGGTCTGGCTGCGGGCTGACCGGCGGCGCCTGCGGCAGGTGCTGTTCAACCTCATTGAAAACGCCATCAAATACACCCCGATCGGCACGGTAACGCTGTCGGCCGCCGCCGAACCGGAATGGCTTTTGACCGGCGGCACACCGCGCACGGCGCAGCTTTGCCTCAGCGTGACCGACACCGGCATCGGCATTGCCAGCGAGCAGCTGGAGGAAATCCTTGCCCCGGCAGGCCCCGATCAGGCGGCCATTGCCCGTGCCGTCAGCAGCGGACGGATCGGCCTTGCCCTTGCCAGGGCGCTGGTGCAGGCGATGCAGGGCACGCTGTGCGCGCACTCGGCCCCCGGACAGGGCACTGAGATTACCGTATCGCTGAAACTGCCGCTGCTCACCGGCACCCAGATTCCACTGCCGCTGCCGCAGGAACCTGCACAGGCGGCAGCAACGCAGCATTGCCGCGTCCTGCTGGCCGAGGATTCCGAGATCAACCGCCATCTGATCGAAACCATCCTGCGCCGGGCAGGGCATGAAGTGCAGTCCGTCACCAACGGCGAGGAAGCGGTGCGCGCTGTTGCAGCGCAAGGCCCCTTCACCGTCATCCTCATGGACCTGCAGATGCCGGTGATGGACGGCCTTGCCGCCACGCGGGCCATCCGTCAGCTGGAGCGCGAGCGCGGCTGGCACCAGCGCACGCTTGCCCTGACCGCCACCGCCACCAGCGAGGCGCGCAGCAGCTATTACGACGTGCAGGGCGACGGGCTTTTGACCAAACCCATCGACTGGGAATTGCTGCTGGGCTTCCTCGCCCGGCTGGCCCAGGACCCGGAAGCTGCGCTCGAGCAGGCCTGAAGCCCGCCCGCTAACCGGCGCGGGAAATCCGCGTCGACAGGATGATCGAGGAAAGCGTGCGCTCCACCCCCTCGATAGCGCCGATCTCGTCAATCAGGTGATCGAGCTCGGCAATCGACGGGGCGGCGATCATCGCAATCAGGTCAAACGACCCGCTGACGGAGTGCAGCGCCGTGACCGCGCGCATGCGGTCAAGCGCAGCGGTAACCTGCGGCAGCGCCTTGGGGGCGATGGTGATGAGGATATGGGCGCGGATGAGGCTTGAGGCATAGCGCTCGGTCAGCCGCACGCCGTACCCGGCAATCACCCCTTCCCGCTCCAGCCGCTCCAGCCGTGCCTGCACCGTGGTGCGCGACAGGCCGAGCGTCTTTGCCAGCGTTGCCACCGGCAGGCGCGCATTCTCGCCCAGCAAGGCCAGGAGTTCGCGGTCCTTTTCCGTCAGTTGCATCGCACGCGCCCCGCAATGTGCAAATTCAATTCGTCATATTGTCCATCTTTATACAACTAATTGCCTTTTCTGCCGCTATGAATCGTCCAGCTCGTGGCGGACAATTTCAGACAACAAGAGGCTTAACGTTCGAGGATAAAGCGATGAAGACCGTTGTTGTGATGGGTGCGGGCAAGATCGGCAGCGCCATTGCTTTGATGCTGGCAGCTACCGGCGACTACAGTGTGGTTGTGGCAGACCGCAGCGCGGAGCAGCTCGCCAAGATCGACAGCCACCCGGCGATCTCTACCGCCACGGTTGACATTTCCGACCGCGCCAGCCTGCTGGAGGTCCTCAAGGGCAAGTTCGCCGTTCTCTCTGCCGCCCCGTTCAACCTCACCGGCAAGATCGCCGAAGCCGCCCGCGATGCCGGCGTGCACTATCTCGATCTCACCGAGGATGTCGCCACCACCAAAAAGGTGGAAGAGCTGGCCGAGGGCGCCAAAACCGCCTTCATCCCGCAGTGCGGCCTTGCCCCGGGTTTCATCTCCATCGTCGCCAACGATCTCGCCAAACGCTTCGACAAGCTGGACAGCGTGCGCATGCGCGTGGGCGCCCTGCCGCAGTACCCGTCCAACGCGCTTAACTACAATCTCACCTGGAGCACCGACGGGCTCATCAACGAATATATCGAGCCGTGCGAGGCCATCGTCGAAGGCAAGCTGGTGACCGTGCCGGCCATGGAAGAGCGCGAGGAGTTTTCCCTCGACGGCGTGACCTACGAGGCCTTCAACACTTCCGGCGGCCTCGGCACGCTGGCCAAGAGCCTTGAGGGCAATGTGCGGACGATGAACTACCGCACCATCCGCTATCCGGGCCACCAGGCCATCATCAAGGCGCTGCTCAACGATCTGAACCTCAAGAACCGCCGCGACGTTCTGAAGGATCTGTTCGAAAACGCGCTGCCGGCCACCATGCAGGATGTGGTGGTGATCTTCGTGACCGTGTGCGGCTGGCGCGAAGGCCGCTACATGCAGGAAACCTATGCCAACAAGGTCTATGCGGGCGTTGTTGCCGGCAAGCGCATGAGCGCCATCCAGATCACCACGGCGGCGGGCATCACCACCGTCCTGGACCTGCTGGCCGACGGCAAGCTGCCGGCGAGCGGCTTCGTGCGTCAGGAAGAAATCAGCCTCGACGACTTCCTCGCCAACCGCTTCGGCCACCTCTATCACCCGGAAGCAGCCCACGTTAAGCAGGCGAGCTAAGCCCCGCCTGAACGGCTTCCGCCCTAAAAAGAAAAACGCCCGGAAGCGCAATGCCTCCGGGCGTTTTTTTACATCTGGCGGCTCAGCTGCCGCGATAGGTGGAAAAGCTCCAGGGGCTGACCAGCAGCGGCACGTGATAGCTGCCTGCCGCCTCTGCAATGCCGAAGCGCAGCGGCACGACATCGACAAAGGCCGGATTGGGCAGCGCAGCGCCCGCCGCGCGGAAATAGTCGCCGGCATGGAACACCAGCTCATAGGTGCCGATGGGGATGGTTTCGCCGGCCAGCAGCGGCGCATCGGTACGGCCATCGGCATTGGTAATGGCGCTGATCACCGGCTCGCGCCCGCCGCTTTCCGTGATGCGGAATAGTTCGACCTTCAGCCCCCCCGCCGGGCGGCCGCTGGCGGTATCGAGAACATGGGTCGAGAGCTTGGCCATTTGCTGCACATTCCCTTGGGCTTTGCAGTTTCTGTCTTTCTAGTTGCCGCATCCCGCATCGCCCCGCAAGTCCCGGCGCAGCCAGATGCGGGCGCTCTTGCAAGCCGGGGCAGGCCCGGCATATGCCTTGCTAAGAAGAAAAGGGTTCTCGTGCACCGGCAGCGCCGAAAGCAGCGGAAACCATGAACAGGCTTGGATTTCAGGAGACCGGAGAATGGGGCTGCCGCTGCTCGATTGGGCAAACCTGCTGTTCAGGTGGGCACATATCATCGTCGGCATCGCCTGGATCGGCTCGTCCTTCTATTTCATGTTTCTCGACGCCACGCTGAGAAAGCGCGAAGGGCAGGACAAGGGCGTGCTGGGCGAGACCTGGCAGGTCCATGGCGGCGGCTTCTACTTCATCCAGAAATATCTGGTGGCGCCCGAGCGCATGCCCTCGGAGCTGCACTGGTTCAAGTACGAGGCCTATGCCACCTGGATCACCGGCATCTGCCTTCTCGTCGTCGTCTATTATTTCGGCGCCAATGCCTTCCTCATCGACGGCGGCGTGATGCGCCTTACCCCGTTCCAGGCCATCTTCCTGTCGGTCACCATGCTGGCCGGCGGCTGGGTTGCCTATGAGGCGCTCTGCCGGTCCGACTGGGGCAAGGATACGGGCAAGCTCGCCATCGGCGTCTTCGTGCTCATTACCTTTGCCGCCTGGCTTTTTGCCCACACTTTCTCGGGCCGCGCCGCCTTCATCCATGTCGGCGCGCTGGTCGGCACCATCATGGCGGCCAATGTCTTCGTCATCATCATCCCCAACCAGAAGAAGGTTGTGGCAGCGCTGATGCGGGGCGAAGCACCCGATCCGAAATACGGCAAGATCGGCAAGCAGCGCTCGGTCCATAACAATTACCTGACGCTGCCGGTCATCCTGATGATGATCAGCAATCATTATCCGATGCTGACGGGCCATCCGCTCAACTGGGCGATCATCCCCTTCATCGTCGTGATTGGCGGCCTTATCCGGCACTATTACAACACCAAGAATTCCGGCGTTAAAACGCCCTGGCTCAAGGTCTATGTGCCGGTTGCCGCCGTGCTGTTCGTGGCGCTCGCCTTCTTCGTCGCCTGGCGCCCGGGTGCGGAGCAGCAGACGGCGGCCGCCCCCGGCGGCGTCGACATGCGCCAGGTCTTTGCCGTGGTGCGCACACGCTGCTCGGCCTGCCACTCGGCCTTTCCCTATGACGATGCCATCACCGTCGCCCCGGCCGGCGTGAAGTTCGACAGCCCCGCCGAAGTCGAGGCGCTTGCCGACCGCATCTACCAGCAGGCCGGCCTCAACAAGACCATGCCGCTCGGCAACAAGACCGGCATGACCGAAGAAGAGCGCGCCCTCATCCGCCAGTGGCATGATGAGCGCACCGGCGGCGCAGAGCCGAAGGCCGAGTGACGGACGGCGTCAGCCCAGTTCAAAGCTGGTGATGCCGAAAAGGCGCTGGCCATCCAGAACCGGCGCCGGCCCGCGATACATGCGCGCCGTCTCGAAGCCCGGCTCCATGCCCAGCTTGCGGGCGAGAGCAAGCGCCGCCGGGTTGAGGTGGGGCACATCGAGATAGATTGCCTCCCCCTCCGCCGCTTCCGAAAGCGCGGCAAACAGCGCTTCGGCGCCATCGGCATCCTCGGCAACCAGCGGCGCCACCTTCCAGCCCGCGAGCGTGCGCCGGATGACGCCGAAGCCTGCAAGCCGTCCGCCACGGGCAAGGCCGAAGGCCCGGCTTTCCGGCTGGGCCAGCCACTCCCTGAGGAAAGCCCGGCGCCTGCCCGGATAGGCCGCCGCATCCAGCGCCAGCAGGGCATCCACCGGCAGGCTGGCCAGCGGCACGATCTCCCCGGCGCCCATATGGGCAGCCGGCAGCGGCGCTTCGGCGGCAAGGCAGAAACGCTGGTTGCGATGGGCAAGGACAAAGCCGGAGCGCCGGTAATCCTCCTGCCGGTCGACAACACCATCAAGGCCGATGGTCCGGGCCTTACAGGCCGCCAGCGCCGCGTTCCAGAGCTTGAGGCCGAGCCCCCGCCCGCGCCGGTCCGGCCTAACGATATAGAAGCCGAGAAAGGCAAAGGCCCTTGTCTCGTCATGCACCAGCGACAGGCAGGCGACGGGCTCGCCCGCCTCCAGCGTCAGCCAGAAACCTTGTGGATCGGCGGCGTAAAAAGCCTCCGCATCATGACGGCCGGGGTTCCAGCCTTCGCGGCCGGCCCACTCCAGCATCAGGGCGACCTCGGCAGCACTGCTCGCCCGGGTGATCGTCACCGCTGCGGTTTCGCCTGCCGGCATTGCGGCCCCTCTCAAAAACGACACACACGTAAAGCTATTCTATTGGCAAGCCATGCTTATGGAGAACCCGCCACCGCAAAAGTTTCACGCCACATTCGCCCGCGCTGGCCTATAGAATGATCCATGCGGCAGCCAAGCCGCGCATATGCCAGCGCTCCCCTCGAGGCGAGCGCGGCCAACGATAACAGGAGAAGGACCAAGGTGAACGTCCCGAGTGACAAGATTCCCGCCCACGATCTGCAGTCTTTTGACAATGCAGACGCCGCTGTGGCCCGGATGCGCGAGATATATGATCTCGCTACCAACACCATCACCAGCCGCTTCATCGAGTATGGCGGCTCGCCCGATTTCAAGACGCAGATCCGGGAATGTTATCCCTACGTGCTGAAGCGCGTGGATCGCGAGGCAGAACGGCTCGACAGCCGCACTTCCTTCGGCTTCTGCCATGAATTGGGGCTTTTCGGCTCCACTTTCACGCGGCCCGATCTGTTCGCCGATTATTATCGCCGCCAGATCGAACTGCTGCTGAGCCACCATGGCGGCACCGTCGAGGTCGGCGTGTCGGAGATCGGCGTCCCCGCCCATTTCGCCTTCCGCGGCGACATTGCCGAACACACGCGCACCATGTCGCCGGAGAAGGTCTATGGCATCCGCCACTTCTTCGACGTGCCCGATCTTGCCTTCATCGACGATTCCATCGTCGACGGCACGCATCACTACATGGATAACCCCATCCAGCCGCTGTCGCTGTTCTCGGCGCCGCGGGTGGATTATTCGCTGCACCGGCTGAAGCACTATTCGGGCACCGAGCCCTCGCATTTCCAGCCCTTCGTGCTGTTTACCAATTACGGCTTCTATATCGACGAGTTCATCCGTCTCGGCCACGAGCTGATGAGCAAGAACGGCAAGGGCAAGGACAGCCGCTATACCGCCTTCGTCGAGCCCGGAAACCGCATCACCTGGAATGCCAATCACAGCGACCGTCCGGTGGAAGGCGAACTTCCCCCGCGCATGCCGCAGATGCCCGCCTATCACCTGAAGACGGCGGACAATATGGGCATCACGCTGGTGAATATCGGCGTCGGCCCTTCCAACGCCAAAACCATTACCGACCATATCGCGGTGCTGCGCCCGCATTGCTGGCTAATGGTTGGCCACTGTGCCGGCCTGCGCAACACCCAGCGCCTTGGCGACTATGTCCTCGCCCACGCCTATCTGCGTGAGGACAATGTGCTGGACAATCACCTGCCGACCCACGTGCCCATTCCGGCAATCGCCGAAGTGCAAACGGCGCTGGAAGAGGCGGTGGACAAGGTTACCGGCCTTGCCGATTTCGAGCGCAAGCGCCTGCTGCGCACCGGCACCGTGGCAACGGTGGACGACCGTAACTGGGAGACCAACGACTACCGCGTGCTGATGGAGAAGTTCACCCATTCGCGCGCCATCGCGCTCGACATGGAAAGCGCCACCATTGCCGCCAACGGTTATCGCTACCGCGTGCCCTACGGAACGCTGCTGTGCGTCTCCGACAAGCCGCTGCATGGCGAGTTGAAGCTGCCCGGCATGGCGGACCATTTCTACCGCGAGCGGGTCAACCAGCACTTGCAGATCGGCATCATGACCATGGAGCTGCTGCGCGAGCGCGGGCCCTCGCGCCTGCACAGCCGCAAGCTGCGCACCTTCGCGGAGCCCGCCTTCCGTTAGTCATGGGGGGCATCATCCCGGCTAAACGGCTCGCCCGCCTCAACAAAGGCCGGCGGGCCGTTTTTCTTTACAAACTTCTACCAAACCCTACACCCTAGGGTTCGTCGCCGCGCTATTGTCAGGGTAACGGCTTCCGGCCGACCGACATGACCGCAAAGCGTTCAGGACCCAGCCTCGCGATGAAGATTCTCGTCGTCGATGACGAGCCAGGCATTCGTCATCTGGTACGCCACATTCTCAAGCGCGCCGGTGTTTCCACCATCCTGGAAGCCGGTGACGGCTCGTCAGCACTTGAGCAGGCGGCAACCCACCACCCCGACCTGATCCTTTCCGATGTGCGCATGTCACCACGCGGCGGGCTTGACCTGTTGCAGCGGGTGCGCGAAGGAGCCGCCGGTATCGACCCCAATACCCGCGTCGTGCTTCTGACGGCCTATTCGGATGCCTCGCTGGTGGACCTTGCCACCAGCCTCGGCGCTAACGGTTTCGTCGAAAAACCCTTTTCTTCGCAATATCTGATCGAAAGTCTGTCAGAGTTCATGGACGCCGTGTGACAGCTTTGCGATAGTCCCTCTTGCGAAAGAGTTCGAAACCGGAATTCGCAAGCGAGGAAATGCGAGATGCCGTCACTGCAAGCAACGCTGAGACATGAGCTTATTCTGGACCTTCTGCAGCAGCATGGAACTGTGAAGGTTGGTCAGCTCTCTGAGCATCTGGGTGTCTCGCCGGTTACGATCCGCGCCGATCTGGAGTTTCTCGAAAAGCAAAAGTCACTGCGCCGTACCCGTGGCGGGGCCATTCCGCTGCGCCCGCGCCGTTACGAATTGCCGCTTGAAGTAACCTCCACGAAAATGATCGAGGAGAAGAAGGCAATCGCCCGCGCGGCCGCCGCGATGGTGCGCGACGGCGATACCGTCATCATCGATACCGGCGGCACCACGACTGAAACCGCCAAGTCGCTGCCGCACAGCCTGCGCGATGTCGTGGTCTTCACCAACGCGCTCAACATCGCCATGGCGCTGGAGCATCACCCGGGCGTCAGCGTCGTGGTGACCGGCGGCACGCTGCGCCCGCTGCAGCATTCGCTCGTGGCCCCGTTCGGCACGCTCATGCTACGCGAGATCAATGCCGACATCGCCTTTATCGGCGTCAGCGGTGTGGACCCGCAGCGTGGCCTTACCAACACCAACCTTGAGGAAGCGGAGATCAAGCGCGTCATCATCGAAGCGGCAACGCGCAAGGTCTTCCTCGCCGACCATTCCAAGCTCTTCCAGGTGGGCACCGCCAAGGTGGCGAGCCTTGCCGAAGCCGACCTGCTGATTACCGACAGCGGCGCCCGGCAGGAGCAGGTGGACGAGCTGGCGGCCGCCGGCCTCGAGGTGCATGTGGCGCACGTATAAGCGGGCACAAAATCCGCCCCTGCATGACCCTTCTGCCTCTGGCAGGCCCGGACAAAGAACGCTAGAAAGGCGGCTCCGGCGGTAACGTTACAGAAGTGCCCGGACAAGGACCGGGCCCGCCGTGACGCACCACCGAAGCCGGCCCTAACCAGCGCGCGCCCCGAAGGGGCTTAAGGATAAGGAAGACGCCCATGATCGTTGCCTGCGGAGAGGCATTGATCGATTTCATCCCCGTCGCCTATGGCACGGAGAATGCCTACCTGCCCAAGCCCGGCGGCTCGCCCTTCAACACGGCGATCACCACCGCCCGCCTTGGCGCCCCCACGGGTTTCCTTTCGCGCGTCTCCACCGATCTTTTCGGCGACCAGATCTGCCAGGCGCTGTCCGGCGACAGCGTCAGCCTTGAACTGGTCACCCGGGTCTCCAACCCCAGTACGCTGGCCTTCGTCGATCTGGCCGGTGAAGAGCCGCAATACGCCTTCTTCACCCGCGAGGCGGCCGACCGCACCATCGAGCCGTCGGAAGTTGCCAACCTGCCGGGCTCCGTCAGCTGCCTGCATCTGGGCCTTGGCGCCGACACGCTGGAAACCCAGCCCTTTGCCGGCACCTATCTGGGGCTCTTCGAGCGCATGCAGGGCCTTGCCCTGCGCAGTTTCGACCCCAACATCCGCGCCAACATGATTGCCGACCGTGCGCATTATGCCGGCCTCGTTGAAAAGGCGCTCTCCTGCTTCGACCTCGTGAAGGTCAGCGCCGCCGATCTTGAATGGCTCTTTGGCGGCGAGAGCGAGGAGCAGATCGTCCAGCGCTGGCTCGGCCTCGGCCCGGCCATGATTGTCGTGACCCGCGGCAGCCGTGGCGCAGCAGCGTGGCGCACCGGCCAGAAGGCCGTCGAGGTAGCGGCCAGACCGGTCAAGGTTGTGGATACGGTGGGGGCCGGCGACAGCTTTACCGGCGCCCTGCTCGTCTCCCTTGGCGGGCACGCCGCCCACAGCGCCGCCGCCATCACAGCCCTTGGCGAGGTGGAGCTGCGTTCCTGCCTTGAGCATGCCGTGCGGGTTGCCGCCATTACCTGCTCGCGCGCGGGCGCCAACCCGCCCTATGCTGAAGAGGTCTGAGCCTTCTTTCGGGGCTCCCTGCCCTTCCCGTTCCTGCCGGTAAAATCCCCATGTCCGCACGCCAGCCTTCGCGTCTCTTTTCGTCTTTCGGCACCACGATCTTCGAAGTGATGTCAGCGCTGGCGCGCGAGCATGCGGCGGTCAATCTCGGCCAGGGATTTCCGGACGGCAACGGGCCGGAGGATGTGCGCGGCAAGGCCGCCGAACATCTGCTCTCCGGTTACAATCAGTATCCGCCGATGTTCGGCCTGCCCGAACTCCGGCAGGCCGTCAGCCACAATGCCGAGCGCTTCTTCGGCCTGAAGAGCGACTGGCAGAAGCAGGTGATCGTCACTTCCGGCGCAACTGAAGCGCTGGCGGCCTGCCTGTTCGGCCTGCTCGATCCGGGCGATGAAGCCATCATCTTTGAGCCGGCTTATGACAGTTACGGCCCCATCATCCGCCAGGCCGGCGCCGCCGTGGTACCGGTGCCGCTGACCCCGCCGGACTGGAAGCTGACCGCCGCCGCGCTGGAAGCAGCCTTTACCCCGCGCACCAAGCTGGTGCTGCTCAACAACCCGATGAACCCGGCCGGCAAGGTCTTCAGCGAGGAAGAGCTGCGGCTGCTGGCGGATTTCATCGTGCGCCACGATGCCTTTGCCGTGTGCGACGAGGTTTATGAGCATCTTGTCTTCAGGCCGGCGCGCCATATCCCGATCATGAGCCTGCCCGGCATGGAAGGCCGCACCGCCCGCATCGGCTCGGCCGGCAAGACCTTCTCCCTCACCGGCTGGAAGGTGGGCTATATCACCGCCGCCCCGGCGCTGATGCCGGCCATCGCCAAGGCGCACCAGTTCCTGACCTTCACCACCCCGCCCAACCTGCAGGCGGGCGTGGCGCATGGGCTTATGAAGGACGACGACTACTTCACCGGCCTTGCCGCCGGCATGGAAGCCAAACGCGACAAGCTGGCCGCCGGCCTTGCCCGCGTTGGCCTGACCCCGCTCACCAGCCAGGGCACCTATTTCATCATCACTGATGCCAGCACTTTGCTGCGCGAAGGCGAGGATGATGCCGCCCTTGCCCAGCGCCTGACGCGCGAGGCGGGTGTTGCCAGCATTCCCGTCAGCGCCTTTTACCAGCAGGGTGACGTAAAGCATTGCCTGCGCTTCTGCTTCTGCAAGGATGACAGCACGCTGGACGAAGCCCTCGCCCGGCTGGGTCGTTATCTGGACGCCCGCGCTGCCTGACGGAAGAAGCCGCCAGCCTCAGGCCGGCGGCAATTCCACCACGAAACGGGCACCGATGATGTTGCCCCGGCTGTCGCGCCGGTTCTCGGCGTAGATGCGCCCGTGCAGGGCATCGATGATCTGCTTGGAGATCGAGAGGCCGAGGCCCGAATGGGTGCCGAACTTCTCGCCTGCCGGTCGCTCGCTATAGAAGCGGTTGAAGATGGCATCGAGCTTGGCATCCGGAATGCCCGGGCCGCTGTCTTCCACGCTGGCTTCAATACCACCGCCCCGGCGCACGGCAAGGCGCACCTTGATGGCACCGTCCGGAGGGGAGAAGGAAATGGCATTGCCCACGAGGTTGCGGAACACCTGCACCAGACGGCCTTCCAGCGCCTGTGTACGCGCCTTGCCCGGCCCCGGCCCTTCATAACTGACCTCAGGCTGCCCGTCCTGGCGGGTAGCGCGATAGTTCTCCACCAGCATCGACAGCACGGTATCGAGATCGAGCGGCTCTACCTGCGCACGGCTCATCTCCGCATCCACACGGGAGGCATCGGAGATGTCGGTAATCAGGCGATCAAGGCGCGTCACGTCATCAAGGATGATGGCAAAGAGCTTGCCCTGCCGCTCCGGGTCCTTGATCCGCGTTGCCGTCTCGATGGCCGAGCGCATGGAGGTGAGCGGGTTCTTGATCTCGTGCGCCACATCGGCGGCAAACCGTTCGATGGCGTCCATGCGATCCCACAGGCTGCGTGTCATGTCACGCAGCGCGACGGACAGATGGCCGATCTCGTCCTGCCGGGCGCTGAAGTCCGGGATGGTCAGCTCGCGCCCCGGGGAGGCACGCATGCGCTCCGCCGCGCGGGCAAGCCGGGTGATCGGCCGGGCAAGCGAACGGGCAAGATAGAGGCTGAGCAGCACGGTTACGCTGAGCGCCACGGCAAAAACCGTGAGCAGCTGCAGGCGCACCGAGCGCAGGGCATTTTCAATCTCGCGGGAATCGCGGCTCAGCAGCACGGCGCCCAGCACCTGCTTGAAGAGCTGCACCGGCGCCGCCACCGTCATGGTGAAGCCGTTGGAGCCATTGTCCCACAAGGAGGCCTGCGTCTCGCCCTCCAGCGCCAGCACGACGTCCGGATAGGCCTGCGGATTGGCGGAGAAGCCGGTATCGCCGTGGCGCAGCAAACCCGCAGGCTTGGTGAGCGGGGCAAACAGCCTGTCGAGGAAATCCATCGTCCCCCGCCACCAAGGCGGATTGGGATCGGGTGGCGGCAGCTCTTCGATGATGACCGTGCCGCCGCCGCCGGAAAGGCGCCGGCTGTCGGCAATCAGCGAGCCATCGGCATCATAAAGCCGGGTGCGCACACTGCCGGTTTCGCTGAGGCGCCGCACGATGGCGAGCGCCTGCGACGGCGACAGGGTGGAGCGTTCATCCGGCAGGGCGACGGCTGCACCTTCCGCCACCGCGTCGGAAAACAGCAGGGCCTGGTTGCGCAGCGATTCAACACCGCTGGCAATCAGCTCGTTGCGGTATTCGCCAAGGTAAAGTGCCCCCAGCACCGGCACCAGCAGCGCAGCGAGATTGACCGCGAGGATGCGCAGTGTGAGACGAGAGATGCCGCCCCGCCGCCGCGCACCATAGGTACGCGACGGACGTTCTTGCGGGCGGCCCTCGTCGCGCTGGGCTGAAAGCCCGGCCACGTCCTCGGCCTCATACGTCCTTGTAGCGATAGCCGACCCCGTACAGCGTTTCGATCTCGTCGAACTCCGTGTCGACGACACGGAACTTCTTGCGGATGCGCTTGATATGGCTGTCGATCGTGCGGTCGTCCACATAGATGTGCTCGCCATAGGCGGCATCCATGAGCTGATCGCGGTTCTTCACATGGCCGGGACGCTGGGCCAGCGCCTTGACCAGCAGGAATTCGGTGACGGTGAGGTTCACCTGCTCACCCTTCCACTGGCACAGATGGCGCCCGCTATCCATCACCAGCGGGCCGCGGGTGATGGTGGCATTGGGGTCATCGGTGGAGGTCTGCGTCAGCTCCTGGCGGCGCAACACGGCGCGGATACGCTCGATGAGCAGGCGCTGGCTGAAGGGCTTCTTGATATAATCGTCCGCGCCCATACGCAGGCCCAGCGCCTCATCCACCTCGTCATCCTTGGAGGTCAGGAAGATGACCGGCATGGTCATGCGCTGGCGCAGGCGCTGCAGCAGCTCCATGCCATCCATGCGCGGCATCTTGATATCGAGCACGGCGAGATCGGCCGGCCGCTGGGTCAGTCCGCGAAAGGCCTCTTCGCCATCCACATAGGTCCGCACGTCAAAGCCTTCGGCCTCCAGCGCCATGGAGACGGAGGTGAGGATGTTCCGGTCGTCATCAACCAGCGCAATGCTGTGTGCCATTTAGCCCATTCTCCTTTGATGTGCCCGCCGGCTGTCCGATCACTGTCGCCGCCTGCAGGCGTGCCGGCAATCCGGCCTTGCCTTAATTCAGGATCCCTAATTCGGCGGCGACTGTGGCGCGATTGCGGCCAAATCCGCGTATTATGGTGTGTAAACGCGGCAAAAAGAAAAAAGTGCCGCCCTTCTGTTGATTTTGCCACAATCCGCCCGTGACTGGCAGCGGCCAATCATGCGCAAAGCTGAAGGGAACAGAAATGGCTGCTGCCGAAGTCAATCCCGCGCCCGCCGCTTCGGAAACAGCCGGGGAAACTGCGCGCCGGCTGATTTTGACCTGCGGCAAGGCCACTCTGGCCACCCTCGACCGCAACCGGGCGGGCATGCCTTACGCCTCGCTGGTGCTGATTGCACCCGATGCGGCGGGCCGTCCCCTGCTGCTTCTCTCCGGCCTTGCCGAGCACACCGCCAACCTGCTGGCCGACCCGTGCGCCTCGCTGCTGCTCGACGGCACCGAGGGTTTTGCCGAAACCCTGACAGGCCCGCGCCTCACCCTCTCCGGCACGGCGCAATTGGTGGAGGGCGCCGACAAGGCCGCCGCCTCGGACGCCTATATTGCCCGCCATCCTTCCAGCAGCTTTTACGCCGGCTTCAAGGATTTCGCCTTCTGGCGCTTTTCAACCGAAGCAGCGCACCTCGTCGCCGGCTTCGGCCGCATAGACTGGCTGGAGCCGCAGGCGCTTTTCGGTGACGCCGGCCGTTAGTCGGTAATGCGGCGGAAGCGCTCCGTCGCCTGCACCAGTTCGCGGCAGATGCCGGGCTCGAGCGCCGAATGGCCGGCATCGGGCACCACGATATAATCCGCCTCCGGCCAGGCACGGTGCAGGGCATCGGCCGAGGCAATGGGGCAGACTATGTCGTAGCGGCCCTGCACGATGACCGCCGGCACATCCCGGATGATATCGACATCGCGCACCAGCCGGTCCTCCGGCGTGAACAGGCAGTTGCGGAAATAATGCGTCTCGAGCCGGGCAAGGCTGAGCGACATGCGATCATCCCCCGGCGCCGTCAGCTCCAGGCTCGGCAGCAGGGTGGAGCAGATGGCCTCATACCGGCTCCACAGCCGCGCGGCCGGCATATGGACTGCCGGATCGGGATTCATCAGGCGGGTATAGAAGGCCTCCAGCATGTCGCCGTGCTCGGCTGCCGGAATATGGGCGGCGAGCCGCGACCAGGCTTCCGGAAAGATCATGCGCATGCTGTGGAGGAACCAGTCGATCTCCCGGCGCGTCATCAGGAAGATGCCGCGCAGCATCAGCCCCAGCACACGCGGGCGGTGCGCCTGCGCATAAAGCAGCGCCAGCGTGCTGCCCCAGGAGCCGCCGAAGACGTGCCAGCGCTCGATTTCCAGATGCTGGCGCAGCTTTTCGATGTCCGCGACCAGATGATCGGGCGTGTTCTCATGCGTTTCGGCGGTCGGCGTCGACCGGCCGGCGCCGCGCTGGTCGAAAATGACGATACGCCAGGCCTGCGGATCGAAGAAGCGCCGGTGCGTCGGCGAGGCGCCGGCTCCCGGTCCGCCATGCAGGAAGACCACTGGCAGGCCGCGCGGATTACCGCACTCCTCCCAATAGAGCGTATGCCCTCCCCCCACCGGCAACCTGCCGGAACGGTAGGGCTCCAGGGGCGGGAAGAGCGGCCGGCCGGCGAGCGCGCCGCCGGAGCGCATGGTTTCCTTGTCGTGCTGCATAGGCCGACTTTAGGACGCCCCTTTTGCAACGGCAATGGGCGGCAGCGGGCAGTTGGCGATCTTGGCAGTATTGCCTCGCGACCCCATGATGGCCGGCATGGAACGCCGCCATTTCCTGACCCTTGCCGCCACCGGAGCGGCAGTCGCTGTGCTGCCCGGTGCCGGAGCGCACGCCGCGGGCCCGTTGTTGCCATCCGGCCTGCGCGAGATTGGCCGCGGCCGGGTGGTGGCGGTCACCTCGCCCGTCGGGCTCTCCCTGCAAGGGGTGGGTGCGGTGCGTCTTGCAGCGCTGGAAATCCCCTCCCCGCCGCTTGCCGGCACGCTGTTTGCCGAATGGCCGGTGCAGCAGGCGCAGAAGGAAGCCCTTGGCAGCCTCGCCATGGAGCAAGAGGTGCTGCTCTATTCCGCCGGGCCGCAGCGGCAGGACCGCCACGGCGCTGCCCTGTGCCATCTGGTGCGGGCCCGCGATGGCCTCTGGCTGCAGGGCAATCTGGTAAGCAGCGGCGCGGCCCGTGTTCTGGGCGCTCCGGGAGCGACCGCCGGTATTGGCGCGCTCTATGAGCTGGAAGATACTGCCCGCCACTCCCGGACCGGCCTGTGGCGGGAGCCGCTGCTCGGCGAACGCGAGGCGGTGGATTATGCCGGCGAGGACTGGCCGCTGCAGATGGTGGTGATCGTACGCGGGAAGGTTCTTGCCGCTGCGAAGGTGGGCAGCACCGTCTATCTCAATTTCGGCAGCGACCGCCGCCATGATTTTACCGTACGCCTCGCCCAGCCTGTCACCCGCGCCCTTGCCGCCCTTGGCTTTCAGGCAGAAGAGCTTGCCGGCCGAAACATCCAGGTCAGGGGGTACGCCATCAGCGAGAACGGCCCGCTCATCGAGCCGGCCTGCGCCGAGAACCTCAGAATTCTGGCGAGCTGACGAACCCGGCACCCGCTCACGGCGTTGACAAGACAGGATGCCGCACGCCCAACTGGCACCCGGCGCCTTCCCGAGACGGACATCCGCCAGAGACGCCCCCGAAAGAGAACAAGAGGAAAGATGAGCCTCACCCTTCCGGCTTTCGCCCCGCCCCGCCGTGTTTCGCCGCCCTTCGCGCGCTTGCCCGGCCTTGCCGCCGCCGGCGCAGCCTTGATGCTGCTCGCCGGCTGCCAGACCAACCCCGCAACCGGCGAGCGCCAGTTCACCGCCTTCATGAGCCCGTCGCAGGAGCAGCAGACCGGTGACGACGAACACCCGAAAATCCTCAAGGAATTCGGCGGCGCCTATGGCGACAAGAAAGTAACCGGCTGGGTGGACGAGGTGGGCGAACGGGTCGCCTCCTTCGGTGACAAGCCCGACCTTCATTATACCTTCACCGTGCTCGACACGCCGGTGATCAACGCCTTTGCCCTGCCGGGCGGCTATGTCTACATCACCCGCGGCCTGCTGGCGCTCGCCAATGACGAGGCGGAGGTTGCCGGCGTGCTGGGGCACGAAGTGGGCCACATTGCCGCCCGCCATACCGCCGAGCGCTACAGCCAGAGCGTTGTCGCCAATCTGGGCGTCACCGCCGCCGCCGTTCTGACAGGCAGCGACCAGCTGGCGGGCGTGCTGGGTCAGGGTGCGCAACTGGCCCTGCTCGGCTATTCACGCGATCAGGAATATCAGGCCGACCAGCTGGGTATCCGTTACCTCGGCCGTACCGGCTACGATCCGGAGGCGATGTCCAACTTCCTGCGTCAGCTCCAGCGCAATGAAGATCTCGATGCCAAGCTCGCCGGCCAGTCCGCCCGCGACAATACACAGGACTTTTTCGCGACCCACCCCAATACCGGCGACCGAGTGACCCGGGCGGACAGCCTTGCCCAGCAAACCAAAGGCAACGGCCTTGCCCGTGGGCGCGACAGCTATATGAAGATGGTGGACGGGCTGCTTTATGGCGATGGCCCCGATCAGGGTTATGTGCGCGGGCATGCCTTCATCCATGTGCCGCTCGGTTTCCGTTTCGAGGTGCCGGCCGGCTTCAATATCTCCAACAGCGCTTCCAAGGTGGTGGCGACCAACGCCAAGGGCTCCATCATCGCTTTTGACAGCGACCGCCTGAGCAAGGCACCCGGCGGGTCGATGACACGCTATCTGCAGGAGGTCTGGGCCAAGGGCAGTGACCTGCAGCAGGTCGAGACCATCGACATCAACGGGCTGACGGCAGCTACCGGTTATGTGCGCGGTGCCGTCAACGGCAAAGCCGCCGATATCCGGGCCGTTGCCATCCGCTTTGACAGCAAGAGCATCTACCGCTTCATGTTCATCACCGTGCCGGGCAACACCGCCTCGGAAGCCGAGGGGCTGAAGCGCACCACCTACAGCTTCCGCGCCCTGACCACCCAGGAAAAGTCGAGCATCGGCCCGCTGCGCATCCGGCTGGTAACGGCCAGGGCCGGCGACACCATGACCTCGCTTGCCGAAAAGATGGATGTGCCGGACCTGAAGCTGGAAACCTTCGCCGTGCTGAACGGCCTGCCGACCAATGCGCCCATCGCCGCCGGCCAGCAGTTGAAGATCATCCGCGAAGAAAAGAGCTGAGAGGACGGGCCGGGTAAAAGCAGAGAGTCATTACCCCCACCCGCGGCTTCGCCGCACCCTCCCCGAGAGGGGAGGGCTTCGTTGTTCGCGAGCCTAACAAAAAACAAGCCTCCCCATTTCGGGGAGGCTGGCCCGAAGGGCCGGTGGGGGTAATGAGGTGAGGCCCGGTGAAGGCCTCACCTCATTACCCCCATCCGCGGCTTCGCCGCACCTTCCCCACAAGTGGGAAGGCATTCAGATCACGCTTCACCTTCCGGCAGCAGGTCGACCGGCCGCTCGATATGGGCGGAGATGAGCACGCGCAGCTTGTCCATTGCGCGATGCTCCAGCTGGCGCACCCGCTCCTTGCTGACGCCCAGCGCGCGGCCAAGCTCCTCCAGCGTCACCCCTTCCTCGCGCAGCCGCCGCTCGCGGATAATGTGCCGTTCGCGCTCGTTCAGCTCGGCCATGGCCTGATGCAGCCAGTGGGTACGCTGATGGCCGTCGAGGGAAGCAATGGCGTTTTGTTCAGGTGAAGGGTCAGCCGCCGTCAGGAAATCCTGCCACTGGCTGTCGCCATCATCGCCGACCAGCGCATTCAGCGAATGGTCCGTCGCGGAGAGCCGCTGCTCCATGCTCTCGACATCCGAAAGCGGCACCTGCAGTTCGGCGGCGATGCGCCGGCGGCCGGCATCTCCCAGCTCCTGCCCGGCGGTTTCCGCACTGATGCGGGCGCGCAACCGGCGCAGGTTGAAGAACAGTGACTTCTGGGCCGCGGTGGTGCCGGTGCGCACGATAGACCAGTTCCGCAGGATGTAATCCTGCATGGCCGAGCGGATCCACCAGCTGGCATAAGTTGAAAAGCGCACATCGCGCTCCGGCTCGAAGCGGCTGGCCGCCTGCATCAGGCCGACATTACCCTCCTGCACCAGATCACCGGCGGGAAGGCCATAGCTGCGAAAGCGTCCCGCCATCGACACCACAAGCCGGGTATAGCTGCGAACCAGCTCGTGCAGGGCGGGTTCATCGCCACCCTCGCGCCAGCGGCGGGCAAGATCGAACTCGCGGTCGCGCGTCAGTAGCGGCTCACGCATGGAGGCGCGAATGAAACCGAGATTGGCTTTCTGGGTCTGTGGATCGTCAACATGACTCATGATCCTCTCCCTCTGTGCCCGGACCGGGAAATACCGGCCGCGGAGGATTGCCCCGTCTTATCCCCGTGCTCTTTATAATACGCAGGATTGAGGCAAAAGGATCACGCGCCAAATAAAAAAGCGCAAAGAAGTGCAAACCCTACGATCGTATGAAAATTAACAATAAGGTGCCGAGCAAAATACGGCGTGATCATTCAAATAATCGTAGGATTTATCCTACCTATACAAAAGATCAGGTCACGACCTGATCAAGCAGGCGACCTTCCGACGACAGAAGAGCACAGGCGATTTCAGGCCCGGGCGCGTCGATGGTTGCCACATGCAGGCCAAAACGCGGCCCCTGCCCGGTCGGCGAAAAGCCCCGCACGACGAGATCCCAGCCCTCGAACGGGCCATCCTGCTCGTCAAAACGGGCACCGCCCCACCAGAAGGCATCGGCCTGGTCGGCAAGGCTGTGGGCGCGGTTGATGTTGGCGTGCACGAAGAGAAAATTGATCGGCCGTCCGGTTTCGGGATGAGGCCCCAGCCCCTCACCCACCGCCGCCCGGCGCACTGCCGAGAAGAGGTCATTATGCCCGCGCGCGCCGCGGATGGCATTGCGCAGCGCCTGCGTCCAGCGGGTGATGGCCTGCGGGCCGCTGCGGGCGCTGGCGATACCATCCTCGACCGAACCGCCATAGGCGCGGATCGTCGGCTCCAGCCCGTGGGCAAGCATCCAGCTGAGGACGGAGGGCGGATCGGGTGCGAACTGGAGCTGCAACAGCTTTTGCAGCATTTCTTCCTGCGCGCCGCGCAAATAGGCGATATCGCTGGCCAGCACGCTCGGCAGGCTCATGACATTGAGGCGAAAACCCAGGAGCTCATCCACCGTTTCGCGGGGATGTGCTCCCCGGCCGGTCATATTGCCGAGATAGATGATTCGGTCCCCGACCCGAAAGTCGCGGGCGATGTGGTCGTGGATCTTCTGCAGGCGCCCGACATCGCCATGGATGGAGCCAACCGCCCACAGTCGCGCGAAACGCCCGAGTTTGGCGAATTTGCTGGGATCCAGGCCAGCGGCAGGTGCGGTGTCAGCGGTCTGATGCTCAGGCACCATTCGGCAAGACGCTCTCGAGGCTGAAGACAAAAACGGCGTGGTTGGGTTACCCCGACCACGCCGCCCATCATATAGTGTCACGCAGCCTTGCGCAGCACTGCCTCTAGTTTTTCCGTCGCCTTTTCGTCGTCGATACGCTCGACGGCGGCCAGCTCGCGGGAAAGACGCTCCAGCGCCTGCTGGTAGATGATGCGCTCGGAGTAGCTCTGCTCCGGCTGGTCTTCGGCACGGTGCAGGTCGCGCACGACTTCCGCGATCGCCACCGGGTCGCCGGAATTGATCTTGGCTTCATATTCCTGCGCACGGCGGCTCCACATCATGCGCTTGATACGCGAGCGGCCCTGGAGCGTGGTCAGCGCATCCTTGATGCGCTCCTTCGAGCTCAGGCGGCGCAGGCCACTGGCCTTGACCTTGTGCAGCGGCACCTTGAGGCGCATGCGCTGCTTCTCGAACGAGATGGTGTAAAGCGAGACCTCCTGGTCGGCGATATTGTGGGTCTCGATGCCCTCCACGATGCCCACGCCGTGGGCCGGATAAACAACGAGATCGCCGGGCTGGAAATCAAACTGCTGAGACATAAGGCGTACACTCTCTACCGTCGCGCAGGCGGACCGCACCGGACAGGCCAACAAGAAGCCGCAAAAGCAAATCCTCCCCTGCCGCGCCACGGACGGAAACCCGCCAGTGACTTGCGCAGCCTGTCGGAAGAAGACGGCTTTTCAGTGGATCGGACCGCTAGCCCAGTTTCGAATCAAGTCGACTAGACACAAAAACGCGGCCGTTGCTCCCGCTCCCGACTCCCGTTTCAAGAAGGATGTCAGGTTGGCAGAAGCTCGGAGCCGGTTATTGGGTTTTCATCGTGGGCACACTATACCGGAATGACAGCGCGATGACAAAAGGCACGGCCTCACGCGCCCATGTTACAGGCGCGTGTCTGCCATGCCCTCTTGTTCTGGGCTTGCCCGCTTGTGAGCAAAACCGGCGAGTCCCGGCGGCCACGGCGCCGCGAAATTCGCCCCCTGCCGATACCGGCTGCCTGCTTTTGCGGCAGCCGCGGCGCCCTTTAAGGCACCTTCAACCGGCCCGGCACCGCATCAGTCACCGCGACTCGGTACCGGAAACACCCTTCGGACTTACGAGCCCTGGCCCGGCGCTTCGGTGAAGTACTTGTCGTACTTGCCGTCGACACCCTTGAAGCTGTCGGCGCCTTCCATCGGGTCGATCTGGCGGGTGATGTTCGGCCACTGCTCGGCGTAGGTGCGGTTCATCTCGAGCCAGGCTTCGGCCTTGTCGTCCGTATCCGGCACGATGGCTTCCGGCGGGCACTCCGGCTCGCACACGCCGCAGTCGATGCACTCGTCCGGATGGATCACGAGCATCACCTCACCCTCGTAGAAGCAATCCACGGGGCAGACTTCGACGCAGTCGGTGTACTTGCACTTGATGCACTGGTCAGTCACGACGTACGGCATCGAGCCCTCCAAACCTTATGATGATCCGGCGATCGCCCGGGTGAGCCTGTCACGCTCCTGGGCCGGGCCCGCGGGGGGCCGGCAACACCGGCGCTACAGCCAGAAAAGCTGTTCACTGCGCGCCGTCTAGCATGCTCTTGCAAAAGGCGGCAACCCTCCTTCCGCATGTATCCGGTGGAAAGTTTCAGGAATGAAAATCAATAACATTTAGAGCAACACAGACCACCACCGGCTGCCTTGCCGGGCAACAAGCCATAATGCGGCCGCGCTTGCCCGCCATCGCATCGGGCCGCCAGATATGCCCCCAAAAGTAGCGATCAGCCCCAAAACCTTGATTCTGTTTTCTCAAAACCGCTCGCTCGGCCTAAAGTGCCGGAAGATATCCCTGTCCGCCCCAGCTCAAAAGCCCGTCTGCCCATGTACAATACCCGCCTCGACACGCTTCTGGACTATCCGTTCTCGCGCCTGCGCACCCTGCTGGAAGGCACCGCCGCGCCGGCAGGCGTCCCGCCGCTGGCCCTTTCGGTGGGCGAGCCGCAGCACCAGCCGCCGGTAGAGCTGATCAACGCGGCGCTCCTGGCCGGGGCCGACACCTGGAACCGTTATCCGCCTGTGCCGGGCACGGATGATTTTCGCCTCGCCTGCACCGAGTGGCTGAACCGGCGCTACCAGCTTGCCGAGGGTTATATCGACCCCGCCAGCATGGTGCTGCCGCTGGCCGGCAGCCGCGAGGGGCTGTTCATGGCCGCGCTGCTGGCCGTGCCGGAGAACAAGAGCGGCTACATGCCGGCCGTGCTGATGCCGGACCCGTTCTATGCGGTTTACGAGGGGGCAGCCCGCTTTGCCGGCGCGGAGCCGGTCTTCCTGCCGGCAACGGAAGAGACCGGCCACCTGCCCGATCTCGATGCCATCCCGGCCTCCCTGCTCGACCGCACTGCCCTCTTCTATCTCTGCACCCCCTCCAACCCGCAGGGCGCCGTCGCCTCGGCCGACTATCTGCGCAAGGCCATCACGCTGGCGCGCCGCCATGATTTCGTGCTGGCGGTCGATGAGTGCTATGCCGAGATCTATAGCCACACCCCGCCCACAGGCGCGCTGGAAGTATGCCGCGACATGGATGGCGGCTCGCTGCACAACGTGCTGGTGTTCCACTCGCTTTCAAAGCGCTCCAACGCCGCCGGCCTGCGTTCCGGTTTCGTGGCCGGTGACAAGGCGTTGATGACGCGTTTTTCCCGCATGCGCTCTTATGCTGCCGCCAGCACCCCGCTGCCGCTGCTGGCCGCCTCCTCCGCCCTGTGGCGCGACGAGGCACATGTGGTCGCCAACCGGGCGGCCTATAGCGCAAAGTTCGATCTGGCCGACCGTATTCTCGGCAACCGGCTGGGCTATCGCCGCCCTGCTGGCGGCTTTTTCCTGTGGCTCAAGGTTGGCGATGGCGAGGCCGCGACAGCCAGGCTCTGGCGCGAAGCCGGCATCCGCGTGCTGCCAGGTGCCTATCTCAGCCGCGGGGAAGCCGGGCGGGGCCCGGGCGACCCCTATATAAGAGTGGCGATGGTGCATGAGCCGGAGATACTGGCCCCTGCCCTGGAGCGGATCGTCGAGGTGCTGGATATATGAAGTCGGGGTTTTCGCGTTCGAGGATGGCGTCGCTGGTGCCGCCCTGGTTTGCCGCACTGATGATGCGGCGGGCGGTCGAGGTCGGTGGGCTGGTTGTGGTCGCGCTGGGGGCGGCCCTTCTGGGTGCCCTCATCAGCTATCACCCGGATGACGCCTCGGCCAATGTGGCGAGCGCCAGTGCTACCTACCGCAACTGGCTGGGTGGCCTCGGCGCCACCCTTGCCGACATTCTCATGCAGGTGCTGGGCTTTTCCGCCTATCTGCTGCCGGTGGTCATCGTGGCCTGGGGCGGCATGATCGCGGCGCACCGGCAGCTCAAATATCCCGTGCTGCGCCTCATCCTCGCCCTGCTTGCCCTGCTGGTGCTCTCCGCCTTCGTCGGCGCGTTCGGTGCCCCCGCAGGCTTGCGGATCAGCAGCGCGGGCGGCGTGATCGGTGCGCTCGTCAATGGCAAGCTCGCCTCCACCCTGCCCAACGCCTGGCACCTGCCGGGCATGTTCCTGCTGCTGGTCATCTTCGCCACCCTGCTTGCCGGAGCCACCGGGGCCAGCTGGAGCGGTATCGTACGTGCCCTGCGGCTTGGCTCGGGCTCGATGCGGGCGGCCGGGTCGCTGGTAGGCGATACGGCAAGCCGGGCCGGCGCGGGTCTGCGTGCCATCATGCCGAACCTCGGCCAGGACGGCGCACAGGAAGAAGAAGCCTATGACGCCGCCCCGCCGCTGCGGGCCGAGAGCGTCGGCCTGCGCGCACCGATGGAAAAACGCAGCCGCAAGGAAAAGCCGGCCGCCGTTCGTGCCGAACCCCGGATTGCCCCCGGCTTTGCCGCCGCCGCCGAACCGGAGAGCGACGATGAAGAGGCTGAAGGCGAAGTGGCGGGCCTTTTCGCCCCGCCGCCGAGTGCAGCCCCCCGTGAAACCAGCGCCCCGCCGGTTCGCGTGAACGAGCGGGCCGACCGCTCCCCCACCCTGCCGCTGACCGAGCGCGTCTATATAGAAGATGAGCCCGGCGCCTATGAGCTGCCGCCGCTCGACCTGCTGGCAAGCCCCAAGCCGGGCGAGCGCACCTCTACCCAGGATCCGGGCCTGCTGCGTCAGGCTGCCGGCGATCTGGAAGGGGTGCTTGGCGATTTCGGCGTCAAGGGCAGCATCGTCGAGGTGCGGCCGGGCCCGGTCGTTACCCTGTTCGAACTGGAGCCGGCTCCCGGTACCAAGTCGAGCCGCGTGATCGGCCTTTCCGACGATATCGCCCGCTCGATGTCGGCTGTTTCCGTGCGCGTTGCCGTCGTCCCCGGCCGCAATGTCATCGGCATCGAAATGCCGAACCGCAAGCGCGAGATGGTCTATCTGCGCGAACTGTTCGAGGCGACGGAGTTTCAGGGCACCAAGGCCAAGCTGGCCATGGCGCTCGGCAAGGATATCAGCGGCGCGCCCATCATCGCCGACCTCGCCAAAATGCCCCATCTGCTGGTGGCCGGTACCACCGGTTCGGGCAAGTCGGTCGGCGTCAACGGCATGATCCTGTCGATCCTCTTCCGCCTGCCGCCGGATCGCTGCCGTTTCATCATGATCGACCCCAAGATGCTGGAGCTCAGCGTCTATAACGGCATCCCCCATCTGCTGACCCCGGTGGTGACGGAACCGGGCAAGGCCGTGGTCGCGCTCAAATGGGCGGTCCGCGAGATGGAGGACCGTTATCGCTCCATGTCCACGCTCGGCGTGCGCAATATCGATGGTTACAACGCTCGCATCCGCGAGGCGGTGGAACGTGGTGAGCTGCTGCGCCGGCGCGTGCAGACGGGCTTCGACCCCGATACCGGCAAGCCGGTGTTCGAGGAGCAGCCCTTCGACATGACCGAACTGCCCTATATCGTGGTGGTGGTCGACGAGATGGCCGACCTCATGCTGGTGGCAGGCAAGGAGATCGAAGGCTGTATCCAGCGTCTCGCCCAGATGGCGCGTGCGGCCGGCATCCATCTCATCATGGCAACGCAGCGCCCGTCGGTCGACGTCATCACCGGTACGATCAAGGCCAACTTCCCGACCCGTATCAGCTATGCAGTGACCTCCAAGATCGACAGCCGCACCATCCTGGGCGAACAGGGCGCCGAACAGCTGCTGGGCCAGGGCGACATGCTTTATATGGCCTCCGGCGGACGCCTTACCCGCGTTCACGGCGCCTTCGTGTCGGATGACGAGGTCGAGAAGTCGGTCAATCACCTGAAGGCGCAGGGCGAGCCGCTTTACATCGACAACATCACCGAGGACCCGGATGAAGGCGGTGCCTTCGGCCTTGAGGATGATGTCGGCGGCAATGGCGAAAGCGGGGACGATCTCTACGATCAGGCCATCGCCCTCGTCGCCCGCGAGCGCAAGGCCTCCACCAGCTTTATCCAGCGCCACCTGCAGATCGGCTACAACCGGGCGGCGCGCCTGATCGAGCGCATGGAAAAGGAAGGCGTGGTGAGCCGCGCCAACCATGTGGGCAAACGTGAGGTGCTGCTGCCCGATCACGGGGATTACTGAACAGCCGGCACTATCGGCAGCAGATAAATCATTCAACGGTGTGCGGCCCGGCTGGAACTTCCGGCCGGGCCGCACTGTTGATGTAATGCCATCGCATGACCATGCTTGCGCACCATCATTGCCACAGGGCCTTGCCACAAAGCCTTGTCAGATGACAAAGCTGGGCAGATTTTCAGCCCGGCATCCGCCAACAGTCTCGTTCAGCCCCGGGAGACATCCCTCGTGCGTTTCTCATCCAGCGCCCGCCATAACGGCCTTCGCTCGTTTGCTCTCGGCGCCCTGCTGGCGGCATCCCTGACCGCCCTGCCGCAGGCCGCAACGCCCGCCCTTGCCGGAGAGCCGCAGGTCCAGCAGACGCCGGACAACATGGCGATCATCAATCAGGCCGAGCGTTTTCTCGACCGGCTGACGACGCTGCATGCACATTTCGCCCAGACGGTAGGCGACAATGGCTACACCACCGGCGAGCTGTGGCTCTCCCGGCCCGGCAAGCTGCGACTCAACTACGATCCGCCGCTGCGCCATCAGCTGGTTGCCGACGGCACCTTCCTTTATTTCTGGGACGACGAGATCAAGAACGTCACCCAGACGCTGCTCAAGGGCTCGATGGTCGATCTGATCGTGCGGCAGAATCCAAGCCTGACCGACGGCGTGACCGTCACGCGCGTGCGCTATGACGACAACACTGCCGCCATTACCCTCAAATCCGATTCCGACCCGGATCAGGGCGAACTGACGCTCTATTTCAACCGCGTCCCGAGCGGCCTTCTGGGCTGGCAGGTGATCGACGCGCAGGGGGCGCGAACCGAAGTGCGCCTTAGCCAGGTCGAGGCCGGGCAGCCAATTGATCGCGATCTGTTCTACTTCTACCGGCCGGACAAGTAAGAAAAAGCCGGCCGTCCTGTGCGGATGCGACTGCCCTTTATAACGGACACGACACCGGACGCCATGGCGGCGTCCGGATTTACTCGAAAATTACAGACCGGCAAATTTTTCGCCATTCTGTAATAATCGCATTATACTCTCCCGCGCTGTTGAGGGCGGGGCCGCCAACCGGCATCGCTCCGATCTTTCGAATGGGGAGTAACGATGTCCGACAATAAGACCATCTCGTCGGCTGCCGCCACCGTGGCAGCCGCGCGTCTCAGCCGCCGCTCCATGCTGCGCGCCGCGGCCGCCGTCGGCGCCGTTGGCGTGGCCAGCCCGTTTGTCTCCCGCCGCGCACTCGCGGCTGGTCAGGTGAACCTCTATGGCTGGGCCGGCTATTTCAACGACGACATCCTGAAGGCCTTCACCGACAAGACCGGTATCAAGGCCAACTACACCACCTACGGCACCAATGATGAGCTGCTCAATACCCTGCGCGCCTCCGGCGGCAGCGGCTATGACATCATCATGCCGACGGTCGACCGCGTGCCGAACTATGTCGAGTATGACCTCGTTCAGCCGCTCGACGAATCCAAGGTTAAGTGGGACGGCGCTGAAGCCAGCGCCGTGAAGGGTTCCGAAGGCACCGGCGGCGTGGTCGGCGGCAAGCGCTACATGGCGCCGTCCGACTGGGGCACCGAGGCCCTGGCCTTCAACACCAAGGAAGCGCCGCTCAAGTACGGCACCGCCTCCTACGGCGATCTGTGGAAGCCGGAATATGAGGGCAAGGTGACCGTTCGCGGCCACTCCGGCCTCATCGGCCTCGCGCTCTATCTGCAGTCCCAGGACAAGCTCCCGCACCCGGTGCTGGACATGTACAAGGACGAGAAGGCCGCCCGCGCCAACTTCGACGCCATCCTCAAGGTTGCCGTCGAGCACAAGAAGTCCATCGCGCAGTTCTGGACCAATGAAAACGAAGCCCAGGGTGCCTTCCGCACCAATGGCTGCGTCATCGGCCAGACCTGGGACTCGACCGCCTACCAGCTCGGCAAGGACGGCCAGCCGGTGAGCTACATCGCGCCGAAGGAAGGTGCACTCGCCTGGATGGAAGGCTTCTGCCTCACCAAGGGCGCGGCCAACCTCACCGAGGCCTATGAGTTCATCAACTTCTTCTACACCCCGGAAACCGGCGCGGCCTTCGCCCAGCTGACGGGCTACAACGCCACGTCCAAGGGCGCTGCCGCCCTGCTGCCGGAAGCCTCGAAGAAGTTCTTCGCCGACGCCTATCCGGGCGATGCGCTCGACAAGCTGTGGTGGTGGCCGATCCAGGAAGCCTGGTACGTCGCCATCCGCAATGAGTACCAGGACCGTTACCTGTCCGCCTGATAGCGGGCTGAACTGCCGGGAAAACCCTCGGCGGCCTGATCGCCGCCGGGGGTTTTTCTATAATCACGGCCAGTAATTCGGTACCGTTTCTCCTGCCTTTCGCGCTTTCCCGATATCCTTCCCCCTGCCGCCCGGAATCACGCCCATGAGCCAGAATGTCGAGTTGGACAAAGTAGTCATGCGCTTCGGGGAGTTCACCGCCGTCAAGGGCATCAGCCTTGAGATCAAGGGCGGTGAGTTCTTCAGCTTCCTCGGACCTTCCGGCTGCGGCAAGACCACGATCCTGAAGCTGATCAGCGGTTTTCTTGATCCGACCGAGGGCGAGGTGCGCATCGGCGGCACCAGCATGCGCGGCATCGGCGCCAACAAGCGCCCGACCGCGATGATCTTCCAGAATCTTGCGCTGTTCCCGCTGATGAGCGTGGCCGACAACATCGCCTTCGGCCTTGAGGTGCGCGGTGTCGGCAAGGCCGAGCGCCGCAAGCGGGCCGACGAACTGCTGGACCTCATCGCGCTGCCGGGCCAGGGCGACAAGATGCCGACCGAACTTTCCGGCGGACAGCGCCAGCGCGTCGCCATTGCGCGCGCACTCGCTGTCGAGCCGCAGGTGCTGCTGCTGGACGAGCCGCTCTCCGCCCTCGACCTCAAGCTGCGCCAGCACATGCGCGCCGAGCTGCGCGACATCCAGAAGCGCACGGGCGTTACCTTCATCTACATCACCCATGATCAGGGCGAAGCGCTGACCATGTCGGACCGCGTCGCCGTCATGTCGCAGGGCACGCTGCAGCAGGTCGCCACCCCGCAGGAACTCTATGACGAGCCGGCCACCGCCTTTGCCGCCGGCTTCGTGGGCGAGAACAACCGCTTTGCCGGCACCATCTCGGCCATCGATGGCGGCTTTGCCGTGGTGGATACACCGGCCGGCGCGCTGAAGGCCCGCAACCATCTCGGCCTCGCGGCCGGGGCCAGCGCCATTGTCTGTGTGCGCCCCGAGCGGCTGCGCCTTTCGGGTACCGGTAGCGAAAATGGCTTCATCGCCCGGCTCAAGTCCCGCAGCTTCGAGGGCTCCTTCCTCAACCTGATGGCCGAAGGGCCAAGCGGCGAGCTGATGGTGCAGGTAACCAATGACGGCGCCCTGCCCGCCTTCGACCCGGCCGGTGCCCTGCCCCTGGGTTTCCACGCCACCGACGCGGTGATCGTCCCGGCGGAGGCTGGCCATGCGTGATCTCTATCGCCGCTTCGGCGGCGGGCTGACCACCCTGATGGTCGCGCTGGTAGTGTTCTGGATCATCATGCTGGTGGTGCTGCCCCAGCTGCTGATGATCGACTTTTCTTTCCGTCCCAACCTGCCGCCTTCGAAGATTGGCGGGCCGGACGATGTGCACTCCTGGGCCAATTACGCGACGCTGTTTCGCAACCAGGTGCATCTCACCATCTTCTTCAAGACGATCTGGGCCAGTTCGCTGGTCACCTTCATCACCCTCATCGTCTGTTATCCGATGGCCTATTACCTGGCGCAGGTGGCCAAGCCCCAGCGCACGGCGCAGATGCTTCTGCTGCTGGTGATCCCGTTCTGGATCAACGAGATCCTGCGAACCTTCGCCTGGTGGATCATCTTCGCCTATGCCGGACCGCTGAACGGCCTGCTGACGGCGCTCGGCATCCTCGACCAGCCGTTCCGCTGGATGTCGGGCAACGGCGTCGTCATCGTCGGCATGGTCTATGCCTACATCCTCTTCATGGTATTTCCGATCTACAACGCGCTGGAAAGCCTCGACCGTAACCAGATCGATGCCGCGCGCGACCTCGGCTCCGGCTGGCTGCGCGTCCACCGGCGCATCGCCATCCCCCATGCCAAACCCGGTATCGCCACCGGCTGCATCATGACCTTCATGCTCGCGGCCGGCAGCTATGCCGTGCCGGCCCTGCTGGGCTCGCCCGGCAGCCGCTGGTTTACCGAGATCATCTACAACTGGTTCTTCGAGGGCGGTAACTGGAACCAGGGCGCCGCCTACGCGATGATCCTGCTGCTGCTCTGCCTCTTCTTCATCCTCCTGATGATGAAGCTCTTCCGCGTCGGCCTTGCCGACATCGCCAAGTAAGGAGGCGGCATCATGCGTCACGGCAATCCGCTGCTTGCGTGGCTGACACGCGGCTATATCGGGCTCTTCTTCCTCTACCTGTTCCTGCCGCTCATCATCATGAGCGCGGCAACCTTCAATGACAGCCGCCTGCCCACAGTCACCCCGTGGAACGGCACCACGCTGCGCTGGTTCGGCGAGCTTTTCGCCGATGGCTCGATGTGGAACGCGCTCTTCACCTCCATTACCATCGGGCTTGGCGTCATCGTCATCTGCGTGCCGACCGGCACGGCCGCCGCCCTGCTGCTGGCCTCCCTCAACAAGAAGGCCCGCACCTTCGCTTATGCGCTGATGGTCTCCCCGCTGCTGACGCCCGGCGTCATCATCGGCATCTCCACGCTCATCTTCTGGAACCGCTATTTCCATCTGACCGGCGGCATCCTGATGACGATGCTGGCGCAAAGCTCCTACATCATCGCCTATGTCATGCTGATGGTGGGCGCCCGCCTGCAGCGCTTCGACGGCACGCTGGAGGAAGCAGCGCTCGATCTCGGCGCCTCGCACTGGCAGGTGTTCCGCCGGGTGCTGATGCCGTTCCTCAGGCCGTCGCTGATTGCAGCGGCCTTCATCGCCTTCCTGCAATCCTTCGAGAACTACAACACCACGCTGTTCGTGCGCGGCCTCGACACGCCGCTCACCGTCTTCATCGCCAGCCGCGTGCGTACCGGCGTGACCCCGGCGGTCAACGCTCTCGGCCTCATCCTTATCCTCATCACCGTCGCGCTGGCCATGGCCTATGAGGTGAACCGCAGGCGCAAGCTGGCGGCAACGGCCGCCGCTCCCGCGGGCTGATCCGGGAACGCTGCGGGGGCTTTGAAGGCTCCCCGCGGTCCTGCGACGCGCTGACGCACAAGAAGGGCCAGCCTGCCCTGCAATTGCCGCATTCCAGCCGAGCGAAAAGCTCGCTGTCCGGGATTATGGCACCCCGATTATTATGTTCTCACATGATGCGGGCTCCTCCCGCCCGCCCATCTTGCTGCTTCCCCTCAAGGCAGTAACAAGCCGCCTCCGGCACCGGAGGCGGCTTTTTCTTTGCCGATACAAAAAGTGGGGAAGGCAGCGGCGGTCAGAGGCCGCCCATGCACATGTATTTGACCTCAAGATACTCATCGAGGCCGTACTTGGAGCCCTCACGGCCAAGCCCGGATTCCTTGACGCCCCCGAACGGTGCCTCGACCGTGGTCATGACACCGACATTGGCGCCCACCTGGCCATATTCCAGCGCCTCGGACATGCGCCACACCCGGCCCACATCGCGGGTATAGAAATAGGCGGCAAGGCCGAACTCGGTATCGTTGGCCATCTGCACCGCTTCCTCTTCCGTCTCGAAACGGAAGAGCGGGGCCACCGGCCCGAAAATCTCCTCGCTGAAGATGCGCATATCGCGGGTGACGCCGGTGATCACGGTCGGCTCGAAGAAACGCCCGCCGCGCTGGTGGCGCTTGCCGCCGCTCACCACCTTCGCACCATGGCCGGCGGCATCCTTGACCAGACCTTCGACCTTATCGACGGCCTTGTCATCGATGAGCGGGCCAAGCAGCACGCCGCCCTCGGTGCCGTTGCCGATCTTGAGCGCGGCGATGGCCTTGGCCAGCTTCTGGGCAAAGGCATCATAGACCCCTGCCTGTACCAGAATGCGGTTGGCGCACACGCAGGTCTGGCCGTTGTTGCGGAACTTGGAGGCGATGGCGCCCTCCACCGCCGCATCAAGGTCGGCATCGTCAAAGACGATGAAGGGCGCATTGCCCCCGAGCTCCAGCGACACCTTCTTCATCGTCGCGGCACAGTCCGCCATCAGCTTCTTGCCGATGGGGGTGGAGCCGGTGAAGCTGAACTTGCGCACCAAGGCATTGCCGGTCATCTCGCCGCCGATCTGCTGCGGATTGCCGGTGACGATATTGAGCGTGCCGGCCGGGAAGCCGGCGCGGATGCCAAGCTCGCCCAGCGCCAGCGCCGAAAGCGGCGTCTGGCTTGCCGGCTTCACCACCGCCGGGCAGCCGGCGGCAATGGCAGGCGCCAGCTTGCGGGTGATCATGGAGGACGGAAAGTTCCACGGCGTGATGGCGGCAACCACTCCGACGGGCTGCTTGCTCACCACCAGGCGCCGGTCGGCATAGGGCGAGGGAATGACATCGCCATAGGCGCGCCGAGCCTCCTCGGCAAACCACAGCACATAGGCGGCGGAAATGGCGATTTCACCCCTGGCTTCGGCCAGCGGCTTGCCCTGTTCCAGCGTCATGATCAGGGCGAGGTCGTCCTGATTGGCAAGGATCAGGTCATGCCAGGCGCGCAGCAACTGGGAGCGCTTCAGCGCTGACATTTTCTTGAGCTCGCCCCAGACGGCATCGGCCGCCTCGATGGCGCGGCGCGTTTCCGCGGCGCCCATATCGGGCACATGGGCGATGACCTCGCCGGTTGCCGGATTGTCGACGGCGATGGTGGCGCCGCTATCGGCACCGACCCAGCCCTTGCCAATCAGGCACTGGTTGCGCAGAAGCGACGGATCCTTGAGCCCGGACCAGACGTCAGCGGGCAGCTCGGCAGCTAAACTCATGGGATTTCCTCGGTCTTCCGGTCATGCTAGGGCCCTGAGGACCCCGGCCGGGCGCAGGTTGGGCGCCCTCATCTGTCTCTATGGAGAACAACGGGTGGTCAAAGCCGCCGGTTGCACTCCCCGGGGCGGCTGCGGCGAAGGGACACTCCCCCGCAAGGGCCACCCCTGCCATCCGATGATAGAGCCGCGATGACCCCGGCGGCAAACACCATCAACGCCTTACGTCGATCACGATGCGTCCCTTCACCTGTCCGGCGAGGATCGCCTCGGCGGCCCCGACAACCTCGCCAAGCGTAATTTCCGTCGTCATGCCATCGAGCAGGGTCGTCGGCATTTCGTCGGCAAGACGGCGCCACGCCGCCCGCCGCCGCTCGACAGGGATCATCACGGAATCGATGCCCAGCAGCCGCACGCCGCGCAGCAGGAAGGGCAGCACGCTGGCCGTCATCATGTTGCCGCCGGTCATGCCAACGGCCGCGACACCGCCGCGATATTTCATCTGCCCGAGAACCCGTGCCAGTGTGCTGCCCCCGACATTGTCGATACAGGCCGCCCAGCGTTCAGTCTCGAGCGGGCGCGCCGACGCTTCCTCCAGCTCCTTGCGATCGATGATTTCACCAGCCCCCAGGGAGCGCAGATAGTCATGGGTTTCCTGACGCCCGGTAGAACAGGCGACCTGATAACCCGCCTGCGCCAGCAGCACGGTTGCGACGGAGCCAACACCGCCCGCCGCACCGGTAACCAGCACCGGGCCGGCCGATGGCTCCAGCCCATGTTCCTCCAGCGTCATGATCGCCAGCATGGCCGTAAGCCCGGCGGTGCCGAGCGCCATCGACTGGCGGCGCGTCATGCCGGTCGGCACAGGCACCAGCCACTCGCCCTTGACGCGCGCCTTGTCGGCAAAACCGCCCCAGCGCATTTCCCCCACGCGCCAACCGGTCAGGATCACCGCGTCACCGGGATTGAAATCGGGATGCCCGCTGCTGGCAATCCGTCCGGAAAAATCCACGCCCGGCACATGCGGGTACTGGCGCACCAGTCGGCCCAGCCCCTTGAGGATCATGCCGTCCTTGTAATTGAGGGTACTGTAATCGACATCGATCACCACATCGCCGCCCGGCAGCAGCGCCTCGTCGACACTTTCAATGGCGGCGGAGACCGCACCCGCTTCTTCACGCAGGATCAAGGCACGCATTGTTGTTTCCTTCCCCGGGAACCTTCGCCCCGTTTCCTGTCCGAGACTACCCGCTCCTCCGGGATAGACAAAACACCGGTACGCGCTGCCGCGCTTGCATGATTGCGCCGCCCGGCCGGACTGCCCCTAGACCTTGTAGGCGAGCCGCACGCCGCCCCAGTGCCGGCCATTGATGGTTACGGGCGCCGAGACATCCTTCATGAGCGCATAGTTTCCCCCGCCCATGTCGCGGCGATAGGTCTGCAGCAGGAAGTCCTTTTCATTCCGGCCCGCGGCAAGCCCGACACGGTCGTTGAAGAGGCGCCGGTTACGGCAGTTGGCCATGTTCCACACCGGATCGGGGCCCTGCGGGCGGGCAAATTTAAGGTTATGCGTCGGCAGATATCCGTTGCGGTCCACCGAAGCGCAGAAAACTACCCGGGGGTCGAACTCAAGCACTGGCTCCTGCAGGGCTGGCAACAGCCGGTCCGTCAGCGCGGTAAAGCGTGTTGTCACCTGCTCGGGATTGGAGCCGGGAACCGGCTTGTACTGGTCGTCGAACAGGTCGGCGAGGCTTGCCTCTCCGGCAGCCATGGCATCGGCAAAAGCAGCGGAGACGGCTGCTGCAATCTCCCGTACCTTGCGCACGAAGCGGGTATCATCGGTTTCGGCAAACCCGGTGTCTGCCGTCATGCCGATCAGATCCTGCGACAGCATGATGAGGTTGTTGACGCGCTCGCGCGCCTTGCCCAGCCCTTCGGACGAGGCATGCACACCGCCGGAAAGCGTCTCCAGCGAGGTGCGCATGCCTTCAAAGGAAGAACGGGTCTTGGCGGCCGCCTCTGAAATACCGCTCACATCGCTGCGGACCCCTTCCACATCGCGCGACAGTGTATCCACCGTGTCGCCAATGGAAACCGCGCTGGTGCGTACGGACTCCGCCCGTTCACGGCTGGAGGATGCCTCATCCACCACACGCTTGATCTGCTGGGTCAGCTCGCGCAGCGTGCGGTCGATCTGCTCGGTTGCCGAGGCGGTCTGCCCGGCCAGAACCTTGACCTCCTGCGCCACCACGGCAAAACCGCGCCCGGCCTCCCCGGCCCGCGCCGCCTCGATGGTGGCATTGAGGGCAAGCAGATTGGTCTGGCTGGCGATGCGGTTGATCTCCTGGGCCACCTTGCCCACCTGGCGCAGATAGTCGCCCAGCACCCGCATCTCGCTGTCGATATGGCCGACGGACTCCGCAAGCTCGCGAATATCGCCCAGCGAGGCACGGATGGTCTCGGCCGAGCTGTTCATGCCCTCGGCAAGACCGGTCATCAGCTGGTTTGCCTTGGCCGATGCGCCGGAGATGGTGTCGTTGTCCGCCGCCACGGCACGCGCCAGTTCGGACAGCGAGCCGAGTTGATCGGCCTGGGTGCCGATGCGCCCGCTCAGATCATCAACAGCGCCGGCGATATCGGCAATCTCGACCCCGAGCCCGCCGGTTTTCGTCGCAACGGCCTTGAGTATGTCCGCTTCGGTCAGGCTCATGGGCGCGTTTCCTCCCGCCGTATGGTCGCGGCTTTTTGCCGCTGCTTTATTTGGCAGCTTATATGACAATGCGCGTGACGGAAGAGCCTCTTGCAACGCTATCCCGATGCGCTGCCAATCTTCCCGCATCAAACTGCATTCTGGGCAGAAGCTTGACTTACGGAAAGAGACAAAACGCCCGGGAAGGCAAATGAAAACCCGGCGCCGTTTCCGGCACCGGGCTGCTCAGCATCCAGATTAAACTTTAGGACTATGTCCTCAATTCACGACGGCTCCTTGCCGCCTTTCCATTCGGGCAGTTGCTTGACTTCATCCTCGCTCATCGCAACCTGCAGGCCGCCGCCATCGGGCGCCACGGAAACGCTGGAGGCATCAAGCGCAACATCGTGCGAGCCGATGCCGAGGAAACCACCGGTGGAAACAATGACTTCATCCACGGCACCGACATTGTCGTAAACCACATCCACGACATTGCCGACCTTCTCGCCGCCATTATCGACAACCGGCATATCGAGGATCTTGTCGCCGCTCGGCAAGGCGTTGGCCGGGGCGGCCGTCGACGGCGCTGAGGGGGCCGCCGGCTGATTGTTGAGGGGGGCTGCCGGAGCTGAGGGATCAGCAGGGGCCGTCGGGGACGGCGCAGTGGTCGGCGGCGTTGCTTCCTGCGCCAGAGCGACATCGACACTGGCCAGCGTCAGAATGCACGCCGTGGAGAGAAGAACCTTATGCATCACTGCCTCCTGGATTGATTTTCCGGAAACGTCGGCCGGATCGGCTCCTGAACCGCTTCAGAGATCAAACCATTAAAAGAGGGTAAATGTTGCGGCCCTTCTCAAGGCATTCCCGTGATCAATTGCGACAAAATTGCCCAAATGAATAACGAACCCGGACGAAAACACATTCATTTACTCAAATAACACAGCCTATTACTCAAGTATCCGCAACCCCCGCAGAAGGCAGCGCACCGTTGCTGCGCGCCGCCGCAGCTTCGGCGCCAGTCGCAGAGGCCTCGCCGAACGGGGCATACCAGAAATCGATCAGGTCGACGCTCAGCTGCGTGCCGCCGCCAGTACGGGCCGTGACTTCACAATCGCCTCCCAGCTGGCGGGCGAAGGACTGCATGAGCGAGCGCCCGAGCCCGCTGCCGATGGCCGCCGGACTCTGCGCCCCCTCTGTCGGCACCACTTCCTGCCAGTGCGAGCCCTTGCCGTTGTCGGCGATGACGAGCCGCCCGTCCCTGCCGCCGAGATGCAGCACGGAAACCCAGGCCTGCCCCCGCTGGCCGGGTGCAAAGGCATGCTTGAACACATTGGTCAGCGCTTCGGTGATCAGCAACGCCAGCGGCACCACCCGCTCCTGCGGCACCGGCTCGGCCGGTACATCGACCTTGATGTCAATATTCTGCGCTGCCCAGCCAAAGCTGGCCGCCACCTGCCGACACAGCGTGAGCGTGAAGGATGGCAACTCCACCGAAGCCAGATCGGCCGTCTCGTAGATGCCACGATGCACCAGGGCGAGGGCATTGATGCGGGTCTGCGCTTCCAGCAGCACGCGGCGGCTTTGCGGGTCGGGCAAGGAACGGGATTGCAGGTTAAGCAGGCTCACCACCGTCTGCAGGTTATTTTTGACCCGGTGGTGAATCTCCTTGATGAGCGTTTCCTTCTCCTCAATCGAATGCCGCAGCTGAAGCGTCTGCTGCTCGATATTTTCCGCCATGCTGGAGAAGGCACGCCCCAGCTCGCTGAGCTCACGCGGGGCACCGGTCATGTCCGGACGGATGGAATAGGCACCGAGCGCATAGGCATGCGCCGCACGCCGCAGACGCCCGATCCAGCGCAGCACCAGCCGTTCGCTGAAAATCCACGCGGCCACCAGGGCGATGAACCACATGGCGAGCGGGACCATGATGCGGCTGGCCAGATTGAGACGGGCCCAGCCGGACGCAGTGGAGGTTGGCATGCCGAACACCGCATAGATATCGGCGTTGAAGAGTGGCGTCACCACGAACACACGGCTTACCTTGTCGATGCTCTCGGCCTCGAACTCGCTCATCGTCCCATTAAGACGCGGGCGCAGCACCGAAGACGGCGGCAGACGGCTGGCCTCGGCAACCTTGGCCCCGGCGGTCAGGATCGCGCCGTGAGCGTCCACGACCTGGGCTACGGCTTCCGGCGGCAGCTCGCCGCTGGTTGCAAGCCGGTCCAGCTGCTCCAGTTTGATCGCAGCCAGCACCGCACCATAAAACTTGCCGTCGCGCAGGATCGGTGCCGTGGCCACGACGATCGGGCGGTTGGTCCGCACCCCGAGCTGGAACGAGCCAATGACCACCCCATCGCTGGAGCGCACCGCCTTGAACCACGCAAAGCCGGCGAAATTCATTCCACTGGGCACATCTGCCGAGGCGCAGATCATCGTGCCTTCGGCATTCACGATACCGATATTCGTATAATCGGGCACCTGGCTGGCCAGACGCTGCATCTGCTGCTGGCAGAGCGCCGCATCCGGCACGCCGGCAAGCCCGGTGGCGGCGAGCGCCGTCAAAAGGCCCTGCGTCTTTATGAAGAGATCGCTCTGGTCCTGGGTGACGAAGGCGGCGGAGCGACGCAGGCTGGCGCGGGTTTCTGCCTGGTCGACATTATAGGCATGCACCGCCTGAAAACTTGCCAGGACAAGCACCGGCAAGAGCGAGATCGCGACCATGAAGAGAAGTCGCAGCCTCAGGGAGGTCAGCCGGCGGTTGAAGCTTCCCGCAAATATCTCCGCAACCCGGTTGCTGCTCTGCATTCCGCTACCATGAAAAAGCCCGGCCGGAACCGTGCAGGAGAACCCGGGAAGGGTCCAGCCCGTCAGCCCGGCACGGGCCGTGGAAGCCGCATCCGTTGCCGGCGTTCGGCAACGGATGCGCTTATATACATGTCAGATGACGGTGCTGCCGGTCGCATAGGTCGCAGACGAGTTGGCACCTGCCGGCTCCACGATTCCGCCCAGCTGCTCGCCGAGCTCCTTTCGGGCACGGGAAACACGGCTTTTCATCGTGCCCAGCGCACATTGAGCGATCTCGGCAGCTTCCTCGTAGGAAAAGCCGCTGGCCCCGACGAGCACGAGCGCTTCGCGCTGTTCGTCCGGCAGGCGGGAGAATGCCCGGCGGAAGTCGCGCACCTGCACGCTCATTTCCTGGCTCGCCGGCAACCCGAGACGCTCGAACGTCCCGTCCTCGGGATCCGAAATCTCGCGGCCGCTGCGGCGACGATCGGACACGAAGAGGTTTCGCAGGATGGTAAAGAGCCAGGCCTTCATATTGCTGCCCGGCCGGAAGGACCCGAAGTTGGTCCAAGCCCGGACCATCGTATCCTGCACCAGATCATCGGCAAGGTCGCGGTTGCCGCACAGCGAACGGGCAAAGGCACGCAAGCTCGGCAACTGCTCGATCAGCGTCTCGCGGAACACCGCATCCGGTAGAGCGGCCGGGGCCGGCTGGACCGCGCGGGTGGGGTCGGATGATCCCATCAATGCTTCTCCTCCCGGTTGCCTTCGCTCTGGAGACCAGAGGCGCCCTCGGTCGCATTACCGCCAGTGGCGCCACCGATCGGGGCAAGAGTGGGGCGGGAAGCTGCCGCGGGCTCGCGGACCCGATCATCAAGCTTCTGCAAAAGATCCATGAACTGGCCGGGCAACGGCTCATGCACGACTTCTTCATACATGTCGCGCAACTGACCGCCGAGCCAGTGAAAGCCGTTCTCCTCAAGAAGACGCGCGGCCTGGCCATCTCCCGCCTGCCCGGCGCCAAACGGCGCGGCTTCAGGCGATCCGCCCCCGGTCATGCCCGGAGCCGGGTTTGAGTTTGCCCGCTCCATCACGGCTTCGGGGTTTTCGCCTTCAGCATCTTGCGTGCTGTAGGGTTGTATTTCCGGGTTCATCAGGCCTACTCCTTGAAGGATCCGGCGGTGCGGCAGCGCTCCCTCCCGCTCGCAGGACCTTCCGATTTGCTGTCTCTTTTCATGCCCGTACCCCCGTCCGGGTAGCGTTCGAAGGGTTAACGCCGCGGGTTGCCGTTGGTTCCAGCCCTTAAGCCGCAAAACTGCACAAAAGAGAAATCTGCTGCACTATCGTGGTTCGCCGAAGCTGCGCCGCGACGCATCAACCGTCATGCAACCAAATCGCACGGACCACGTTTAACCCGAAATGCGGTCACCTTTCGGTGTGGCCGGTGGTAGCGGCAAGAAATGCCGTAATGGAAAAAGCAGGGACAAAAACAGATGAGCGGAAATTCGCTTTCCCAGAGCATTGCCCCCGAGCTTCCGCTGCTGCGGCGCTACGCCCGCGCGCTGACCGGCAGCCAGAACCGCGGCGACCATCTGGTCCGCGCGACGCTGGAGATCATTCTCGAGGCGCCGAATGAATTTCGCCTTGATCGCGGTGCGCGCGCCGCACTTTATCATATCTTCCATCGTATCTGGAGCACGGCGGGCAATCCCGGCCTGCGTGAAGTGCTGCCCGGCGGTACCTTGCCGGATGAGCGCGCGGCCCTTGGTTCTCTCGGCGCCCTCGTGACGCTGGAACGCCAGGTTCTGCTGCTGATGGCGATGGAGGGTTTCTCCAGCAGCGAGACGGCCTTTATCCTCGGCCTCGAGGAAAGCGAAGTGCTGGATCAGCTCAAGCGCGCCCAGGCCGCGCTCAACGACCAGATCCACACCGATGTCCTGATTATCGAGGACGAGCCGATCATCGGCCTCGACATCCGCTCAATCGTCAGCGAACTCGGCCACAACGTGACCGGCATCGCCACCACCCTCTCCGAAGCGGTGACGCTGGCGCGGCACAATCCGCCCGGCCTCGTGCTGGCCGATATCCAGCTGCGCGACGGCACCTCCGGCATCGACGCCGTCAACAGCATCCTCTCGGATGCCCAGGTTCCGGTGATCTTCATCACCGCCTACCCGGAAAGGTTGCTGACCGGCCTGCGCCCTGAGCCGACCTTCCTCATCACCAAGCCTTTCCTCGATGAGGCCGTGAAAGTCGCCATTTCCCAGGCGCTTTTCTTCCGTCGCGAGGCACGTCCGGCCGCCTGAACAGGAGTGCCGCGTTGATGTTCCAGAACCTCCCTCCACCCCTCGTGCTGCACCGCGTTAACAAAATGTTGCAGCACCGCAACAGTATGCCCCATTCGCCTGAATGCGGCCTTATTTCATGCAAATGCGCTGGAAGGCCGCACAAAAAAGGCGCATTCAAACCCCGCTCACTCCTCCCGGTGCGAGCGACAGGAAAGGGCGATGTCCGCAAGGCCAGAGCCCGCAGGGCGGGAAGTCCTACCCCAGTCTTACCCGACGAGATCCTGGCGCAGCAGCTGTCGGTTCACCCGAACCGGGACGTCAGTGGCATTGCTCGCCCGCCTTCTGGTCCCGCCGGAGCGACGCAAAAATTGCCGCGGGATCCTAGGATCGAGGCAAACGGGTTACTGCAGATTGCTGTAATAATTGAATTCAGCTGCAAATTGCTGATTCCAGCATCACCGTAATTCGTGTTAAAACCTGACCAACCCCTTCCAGAAACCCACTTATAGAATCGGGTGCTGACCCCATGAACGTTCTTCGTCTCGCTGCGACTCTGAGCCTGGTCGCCCTCACCACCGTTGCTTGCGCCAAGAAGCCGACGGATGCTGGTGCCATGTCCACCTCCGGTTCCACCGCCGCTGCCGCTCCGGCTACCGGCCCGGTCCCGGGTTCCCAGGAAGACCTCGTCGTCAATGTTGGCGACCGCGTCTTCTTCGCTTTCGACAAGTATGCGCTGGATAGCGAAGCCCAGGCGACCCTGACCCGTCAGGCCGACTGGATGAAGAAGTATCCGGCTGTGACCGTGACCGTGGAAGGCCATGCTGACGAGCGCGGCACCCGCGAGTACAACCTCGCCCTCGGCGAGAAGCGCGCCAATTCCGCCAAGGACTTCCTGGTTGCGCTCGGTGTTGCCACCAGCCGCATCACCGTGATCTCCTACGGCAAGGAGCGTCCGGCTGTTCTCGGTACCGGCGAAGCCGTCTGGGCCCAGAACCGTCGCGCTGTGACCGTGGTGAGCAACTAATCACTGCTCTGCCCGGCGATCCGGCATCGGGGCATGCCGGATAACACGGACGAAAGAACAAACCCTGCGCGGGGACACTTCCGCGCAGGGTTTTTCTTTTTTGGCCCCTCTGCCGCAAAACCCGGCCGCCGATTTTAAAAAAACACCGGACGTATTTTTAAAAAATTTTAAAATTCCGACTCAGGGTCGCTGATTTTAAAAACAGCACTTCGCGGATTTTAAAATCGCCGCCTTTAAAACAGGCAACCGCCTGCGCCCCGAGCGCCATTCTTCCGGATTCCGGCATACCCGCACGCGGCTTTTTAAGGGTTTTGGCGCCCGGCGCCAAAGGTACGAAGATTGCAGCATTCATGATGCAGCCAGCGATCCACCGTCCGTTCGTAACCGGAAGAACCCGATGAACCACAGCGCCGCCACCCTCTCCGCAAGCCTTACCGCCAAGCGCCTGCCGCTGGAGCGGGTACCGGTCATCGATGCCGCCGGCCTCTACAGCGACGATATCGCCGCACGCCGTAGCGTTGCCACGGCCCTACATCAGGCCTGCCGGGATATCGGCTTTTTCTACGTGGTCAATCACGGGCTGGAGCCGGCGCTGATGGCACGGACCTTCGAGCGCTCGCACGAATTCTTCAGCTTGCCGCTGGAAAAGAAGAATGAAATCGCCTTCCACAAATCCGCGCACAATCGCGGCTATGTGGCCATCGGCGTCGAGAAACTGGACCCGACCAAGAAGACGGACCTCAAGGAAGCGCTCAATTTCGGCCGCGAGGTTCAGCCGGGCGATCCGGAATTCGGCCAGCCGCTGCGCGGCCCAAACCAGTGGCCGGCGGACATGCCGGACTGGTGCGCCGATATCCGCCACTTCCGGTCCCGCGTGGATGATTTCGCCCAGCGCCTTGCCCGTGCCTTTGCCCTGTCGCTGGAGTTGCCGGAGGAGTGGTTTGCCGACAAGATCGACCGGCCGATTGCGACGCTGCGTTTCCTGCATTATCCGCCGCAGGGCGGTGCCATTGCCGAAGAACAGATCGGCGCCGGCGCGCATACCGACTACGGCATCTTTACCGTGCTGTTCCAGGATGAGGTCGGCGGGTTGCAGGTGCGCAATGTAGCCGGCGAATGGATCGATGCACCGCCTCTAGCCGGCGCTGCCGTCATCAATGTCGGCGACCTGATGATGCGCTGGACCAACGATCTTTATCTCTCCACGCCGCACCGCGTTATCAATGCCAGCGGGCGCGAGCGCTACTCGATCGCCTATTTCTTTGACCCGAACTATGACGCGCCGATCGAAACCATTCCCACCTGCATTCCGGCCGGGGAAGCGGCGCGGTATGAACCAACGACAGGCGGCGGTTTTATTGAGGCCAAGTTGAATGCGACCTATGCCAAGAAGATCGGGAGTCAGGCGGGGAAGGAAGGGTGAAAGCCCAGAGCCAATGCTTGTTCGAGGCTCATTACCCCCCTCCGCCCGCGTTGCGGGCACCTCCCCCGCCTTTCGGCAGGGGAGGGTTTCCCTCTCCGCGCGATAGCGGGGAGAGGGTGGCCCGCAGGGCCGGGTGAGGGTAATGACTCAATAACTGGCAAACACCCTCTCCACCTTGGCCAGAAACCGTGCCCGGCTCTCCGGCGTCGAGTCGTCCATACGATAATGGGCGAGTTTCAGCCGATGGCAGCGTTTTGCGCACAGGGCCCGGATGCCCCGCATGACCGTGCGCACCCCCGGGTCGCCTACCATCTGTATCCACCACCAGGGCGAGCCATAGGTAGTCACGATGGCAAGCCGCCTGATGTGCTGCATCAGCGGCCGGATCGGCTGGTTACCCTCCGGCATGGAGAAGGTGACATGCGGCACCCACACCCGCTCCAGCCAGCCCTTGAGCATGGCCGGCAGCCCGTACCACCAGGTGGGATAGACCAGCACCAGCGCCTCGCACCATTTGATGTGCTCAAGCTGCCCGGCCACCTTCTGCTCGTTGAGGCCGCGTTCGTGATAGTTGAGGCGGTCTTCCCGGCTCATCACCGGATCGAAGCCCTCGGCATAAAGATCGAGAAACCTGACTTCATGCCCGGCCTTGCCGAGCGATGACACCACTTGATCCGCCAGCGCCCGGTTATAGCTTTCCGCCACCGGATGGCTGTGAACGACCAGTACCCGCATCCTTTCCTCTCTGCCTTACGGCAGGGCACGGGCAGTCGGGACCATACCCGCACCGCAGCCCTGTAGCGGCAGCCTAGCAGGTTGCGTGCCGTTGCAGCGGGTTGTTGGTCAGGCGACCCTGCGACCGCCGATCAGGAACTCAACATTGCCTTCGGGGCCGGTAATCGGGCTTTCGGTAATGCCCAGCACTTCCCAGCCGGGAAGCGCCGCCAGCCAGCTGCAGATGGTCTCGCAAACCTCGGCATGCAGCTCAGGCTCACGCACAACGCCGCCCTTGCCCACACGCTCCTTGCCCACCTCGAACTGCGGCTTGATGAGCGCCACGAGAAAGGCGCCCGGCTTCGTCAGCGCCAGCGCTGCCGGCAGTACCGTGCGCAGGCCGATGAAGCTGGCGTCGCACACCACGATATCGGCGGGTTCGGGAATTTGCTCTGCCGTCAGGTGGCGGGCATTGGTCTTTTCCATGACCACGACGCGCTCATCGGTGCGCAATTTCCAGGCAAGTTGCCCCTGGCCGACATCGACGGCGTAAACCCTGGCCGCCCCGCCGGTCAACAGCACATCGGTAAAGCCACCGGTCGAGGCGCCCACATCGATGGCCGTGAAACCGGTGGGGTCGATGGCAAAAAAATCGAGCCCCTTCTGCAGCTTGAGACCGCCGCGGGAAACCCAGGGATGGTCCTGCCCGCGCACTTCCAGCGCCTGATCTTCCGATATCGGCTGGCCGGGCTTGGCCACGCGCGCCTCGCCGGAAAAGACCTTGCCGGCCATGATCAACGCCTGCGCCTTCGCGCGGCTTTCCACAAGGCCGCGCTCTACCAGCGCGACATCCGCCCGCAGCTTGTTATTCGCCATGGGGAAGCTCAGGCCCGCGCCACGTCGCCAATATCGTTGATGCGCAGCGCTTCCAGCGCCGTCGCCACGATATGGCAGGCATTGAGGCCGGCCTCGTCATACTGGTCGAAGGGCTTGGCCTGATCCTGGAAACGGTCCGGCAGGGTGAGCGGACGGATCTTGAGGCCGCCATCCAGCATGCCGGTGCGGGCCAGATGATGCAGGACCATGGAGCCGAAGCCACCCTCGGCGCCCTCTTCCAGCGTAATCAGCACTTCATGTTCGCGGGCAAGGCGGCGCACCAGATCGGTATCGAGCGGCTTGGCGAAGCGGGCATCGGCAACCGTGGTGCTGAGGCCGCGGGCGCCCAGCTCGCGGGCTGCCTTCTGCGCTTCGGCAAGGCGGGTGCCGAAGGAGAGGATGGCGACCTTGGTGCCTTCCTGAAGGATACGGCCCTTGCCGATTTCCAGCACAAGGCCGCGCTCGGGCAGCGGCACACCTTCCCCCTCCCCGCGCGGATAACGCAGGGCGGAGGGACGGTCATCGATCACGGCGGCGGTCGCCACCATGTGCTTCAGCTCCGCCTCATCGGCGGCCGCCATCAGCACAAGGCCGGGCAGCTGGCCAAGGAAGCCGATATCGAAGCTACCGGCATGCGTAGCGCCATCGGCGCCGACAAGGCCGGCACGGTCGATGGCAAAACGCACCGGAAGCTTCTGGATCGCCACATCATGCACGACCTGGTCATAGGCGCGCTGCAGGAAGGTGGAATAAATGGCCGCAAAGGGCTTGTAGCCTTCAGCCGCAAGGCCGGCCGCAAAGGTAACGGCATGCTGCTCGGCAATGCCGACATCAAAGCAGCGCTCCGGGAAGCGCGCGGCAAAACGGTTAAGGCCGGTGCCACCGGGCATGGCGGCGGTGATGGCGACAATGCGCTCGTCCCGCTCGGCCTCTTCCACCAGCGCGTCGGCAAACACCTGCGTATATTGCGGATTGCCCGGCGCGGCCTTGGCCTGGGCGCCGGTGACGACATCGAACTTGCTGACGCCGTGATACTTGTCGGCGGCATCCTCGGCCGGCTTGTAGCCCTTGCCCTTCTGGGTCACGACATGCACCAGCACCGGGCCGGTACCCTCGGTGTCGCGCACATTGGTCAGCACCGGCAGCAGATGGTCGAGATTGTGACCATCGATGGGGCCGACATAGAAGAAGCCCATCTCCTCAAACAGCGTGCCACCCATCACCATGCCACGGGCATATTCCTCGGCGCGCTTGACCGTATTGCGCACCGCACGCGGCATGTGGTTGGCAAGGTCGCGGCCCAGATTGCGCAGTGACTGGAACGGGCGCGAGGAAACCAGCGAGGAGAGATAGGCGCTCATCGCGCCCACCGGCGGGGCGATGGACATGTCGTTATCGTTGAGGATGACGATGAGGCGCGAGCGCATGGCGCCGGCATTGTTCATTGCCTCATAGGCCATGCCCGCGCTCATGGCGCCATCGCCGATCACGCAGATAACGTTGCGGCGTTCCTCGCCCTTGAGGTCGCTCGCCACCGCCATGCCGAGACCGGCGGAAATGGAGGTGGAACTGTGGGCCGCACCAAAGGGATCGTACTCGCTTTCTTCACGCTTGGTGAAGCCGCTGAGCCCATCCTTCTGGCGCAGCGTGCGAATGCGATCACGGCGCCCGGTCAGGATCTTGTGCGGGTAACACTGATGGCCGACATCCCAGATCAGGCGGTCGCGCGGCGTATCGAACACATAGTGGATGGCCGCCGTCAGCTCGACCACACCAAGGCCGGCGCCCAGATGCCCGCCGGTCACGGAGACGGCGTCGATGGTCTCCAGCCGCAGCTCATCGGCGACCTGACGCAGCTTTTCGGCCGGCAGTGCACGAAGGTCATCGGGCGTCTGGATGGTGTCGAGCAGCGGCGTGCGAGAGGTTGACATAAAAAGATAATCCCCTGAATTCGTCCCGGGAGCCAGCGTCAATGGCGGCGGTCGATGACGAAACGCGCAACCGCGCGCAGCATTTCCGCACGGCCTTCAAAAATAGCCAGGTGCCGTTCGGCCTGTTCCACCAGCATCCTTGCCTGGGCCCGCGCCCGCTCCACCCCCTGGATGGAAACGAAGGTCGCCTTGCCAAGGTCTGCGTCCTGCCCAACCGGCTTGCCTGCCGTCTCGGTATCGCCTTCGGCATCCAGCAGATCGTCGGCGATCTGGAAGGCAAGACCAAGGTCATGGGCATAGGCCCGCAGTGCCTGCCGCTGGGGGGCTGAAGCCTTGCCCAGAATGGCACCAGCCTCGGCAGAAAAGGCAATCAGCTCGCCGGTCTTCATGCGCTGCAGGCGGGAGACGGTGTGCAGTTCGAAAACCGTCGTCTCGGCGATGATGTCGAGCATCTGCCCGCCCACCATGCCGCGCCCGCCGGCGGCCTTTGCCAGCGCCTGCACCAGCGCCACACGCACCTGCGGGTCGGCATGGGTATCGGGCTCGGCCAGCACTTCGAAGGACAGCGTCAGCAGCGCATCACCGGCCAGAATGGCGGTGGCATCATCATAAAGCTTGTGCACCGTCGGCTGGCCGCGGCGCAGGTCGCTGTTATCCATGGCGGGCAAATCGTCATGCACCAGCGAATAGCAGTGCATGAACTCGATGGCCGCCGCCACGCGCAGCGCGCAGCCCGGATCGACACCGAAGAGCTTTGCCCCTTCCATGACCAAGAACGGCCGCAGCCGCTTGCCGCCATTGAGACAGGCATGGCGCATGGCATCGAAGAGCCGGGCTTCGGGCAGATCGCTTTTCGGCAGCATGAGCCCGATCTGCCGCTCCACCAGAGCGGCATTTTCGGCCATGGCTTGCGCCAGCGGCAGGGAGGCAACAGCCATTTGCCGGGTCAGCCGATTTCAACCGGCGTGGCGGTCAGCGAACCGTCGGCCTGCTGGGTGATGCGTTCGATGCGGGCATTGGCCTCGCCGAGCTTGCGCTCGCAGTGGCGGCGCAGCAGCGCCCCACGCTCATAGGCCGAGATCGCTTCATCCAGCTTGCCGCGCCCGTCCTCAAGCTGGCGCACGATGCCTTCCAGTTCGGCAAGAGCCGCCTCGAAGCTCATGGCTTCGATATCGGCCGGCAGCGCGGTGGAGTCGGGGGCAGCAGTGTTCGTCATCAAGCAATCCGGCAACTTTTATCGGGCGATGCCCGGGGTTTTCCCAAGCGCGCGTTTTGGCACATTCGGCCGGCCAAGTCCATCAACAGGCGGGTCCGCGGCAAAGCCCCTGCGGGCAGTTTGGCACGGCCTTGCCGCCTCTCTGCCGCCCCATTCAGCGGCAGGCCTTCGCAAACCTCTTTAAGTTAGTTAAAATTTTGCACGAAAATAATTCCAAGTGCTGATATGAGAGCCATATAACGCGACAAAGCGGGAGAAACCGTGCGCATTGTGCTGCTGTTGTGGCTGTTCCTGACCCTGGGTCTGCCCGCCACACCGGCGCTGGCACAGAACTCCATTGAAGACGGCGTTACCATCCTTTTTGACGAAAACGCCCATCCGCTGGCCTTTGCCGGCAAGAACCACGTTGCCGACGGGCTCTACCCCCGCATGGTCGCCGAAGCCTTCCGCCGCATGAAGGTGCCGGTGCGGCTCGAGGCGGTTCCCTGGACCCGCGCGCTGATGAGCGTAGATGCCGGCGCTGCCGGGATCGGCGGCCTCTACCAGACCGAACAACGTCTCCAGCATTACGATTATTCCGACCCGATCTATGAGGAGCGGGTGCTGCTCTATTTCCGCGCCGACCATCCGGTGGTGTTCGAGCATATTCGCGATCTTGACCATCTGCGCATCGGCGTGATGCGTGGCTGGGCTTATTGCCCCGGCTTCGACAAGGCCCGCGCCGAAGGGCGCCTGACCGCCGATACCGCCGACAATGACGACCAGAACCTCGCCAAACTCGCCGCCGGCCGTATCGACGCCATGCTGATGGTGGAGCCGCAGGATGGCAGCCTTCCCGCTCCCGGCGGCCTTCAGCTCGGCGTGGCGGCACGGCCCATCGCGGAAAATTCCGTTTACATCGCCTTCGACAAGAAGGCCGGCAAAACCGACCTCATCGCGCACTTCAACCAGGCGATTGAGGAGATGAAGACCGACGGCACCTATGGGGCACTGGTGGCCGAGGTAAAAGCCCCGGCCAGACCTTAGGCCAGCATCAGTTCGCGCACATGAATGGCGGCACATTGGCCAAGTGCGCCAAGGTCATAGCCGCCTTCCAGCGAAGAGACGAGCCGCCGCTTGCAGTGCCGCTCGGCAACCGCTGCCAGTTGCTGCGTTACCCAGGCAAAATCCGCGTTTTCGAGCCGCACTGTCGCCAGCGGATCGAAGAGATGGGCATCGAAGCCGGCGGAGATCATCACCAGTTCCGGGCGAAAGGCATCAAGCGCCGGGATCAGACGGTCGCTGACGAGCGCACGGAAAACATCCGCCTTCGAATAGGGCGCCATGGGCAAATTGAGAATATTGCCGGCGACCCCGGTTTCTTCTTCCCGCCCGGTGCCGGGATAACAGGGAAACTCGTGGGTCGAGGCATAAAAGACACCCGGCTCATCCCAGAAGATCGCCTGGGTGCCATTGCCGTGATGAACATCGAAATCGATGATCGCGACCCGCTCGATGCCATGCGCCGCCCGGGCATGGGCAGCGCCGACAGCGATGTTGTTGAACAGGCAAAAGCCCATCGCGCGGTCGGCCTCGGCATGGTGGCCCGGCGGGCGCACGGCACAGAAGGCGTTGATCGCCTTGCCGGTCATCACAAGGTCCACGGCCAGGCACACGGCGCCTGCCGCCCTCAGCGCGGCTTCTCCGCTGCCCGGGGACAACACGGTATCGCTGTCGATATAGCGCAAGCCCTCTTCGGGCAGGCTGTCGAGGATGCCGTCGACCAGCCCCTTGGTGTGAACGCGCAGCAACTGCTCGCCGGTGGCGCGCGGCGCATCGTGGCGGGCGAGGAACTGGAACTCCTCCCCCTCCAGCGCCTGCATGACCGCGCGCAGGCGGTCCGGGCACTCGGGATGGCCAAGGCCGGTATCGTGCGCAAGGCAGGCCGCGTGGGAAATCAGCGCCGTGCTCAAGATGCCCCCTTCTCGATCACGAAGCGCAGGATGCCGTCCTCACCCGTGCCGCTTTCCAGCAGCCGGTGGCCAGCCATGCGGCAGAACTCCGGAAAATCCCTGAGCGCAGCCTCGTCGGTGGCGCTCACCGTCAAACGATCGCCGGCGGCAAGCGGCTTCAGCGCGCGCCGGGCGGTCAGGATAGGCATCGGGCAGATCAGCCCGGTTGCATCGAGGAAGTGCGTTTCAGCCATGGCGCGATGCTAAAGCAACAGCGCCCCGGATGGAAACATCCGGGGCGCTGCAACAATCATCGAAAACGTGACGCCGCTTTCTCTGGCGTTATTTCCAGTTCTTGAGCGGGACATCCACCAGCACCAGCTCGCTTTCCTCAAGCGCCTCGATGGTGATGGACGTCTCGTCCTGAACAGCCAGACCGTCGCGGGTTTCAAGGACCTGGCTGCCGATCTTCAACCGGCCGGTCGCCGGCACAAGATAGGCACCGCGCCCGGCACCCAGATGGTGAGTGACCGACTCGCCGGCCTTGATGGTGGCCGCCAGCAGCGCCGCATCCTGATGGATGGGCAGCGCGCCATCGTCGCCCTCACGGCCCGACGCCATGACCACCAGCTTGCCGGCATCCGTCGCCTCGGGGAACTGGCGGGCCTGCCACTGGGGCTTCACGTCGCGGCTGTTCGGCTGGATCCAGATCTGGAAGATCTGGGTCTCGCCGGGCTCAAGATTATATTCGGCATGAACGATGCCGGAGCCCGCGCTCATCACCTGCACTTCGCCATGCGAGGTGCGGCCCTGGTTGCCCAGGCTGTCGCGGTGGCTGATGGCACCCTTTCGCACATAGGTAATGATTTCCATGTGCTCATGCGGGTGCGGATCGAAGCCGGTGCCGGCATTGATCGTGTCGTCATTCCACACGCGCAGCGGCCCGAACCCCATGCGCTTCGGATCCCAGTAATGGCCGAAGGAGAAGTGATGGCGGGCATTGAGCCAGTCGTTGGTGAACCGGCCGAGGCTGCCAAAGGGGATATGGGTCATCATTTTCAGGCACTCCTTGCGCTGCGTGGGGGCAAGGGCGGGGTCCGGCCCGATCTGGCCGGACCCCGCTGACGGTTACCCGTGCAGCTTCTTGGTGATTTCTGCAACATGGCGGCCCTGGAAGCGGGCCATGCCGAGCTCGCGCTCGGACGGCATGCGGGAGCCATCGCCATCGGAAATGGTGGAGGCGCCGTAGGGGCTGCCGCCATGGACTTCCGTGACACCCATCTGGTCAGCGCAGCTGTAGGGCAGGCCGACGATGACCATGCCGTGATGCAGCAGGGTGGTGTGGAAGCTGAGAATGGTGGATTCCTGGCCGCCATGCTGGGTGGCGGTGGAGGTGAAGACGCTGCCGATCTTGCCGATCAGCTTGCCGGTGAACCACAGGCCACCGGTTTGGTCGAGGAAGTTGCGCATCTGGGAGGCGGCGACACCGAAGCGGGTCGGCGCACCGAAGATGATGGCGTCGTATTCGGCCAGTTCGTCGACCGTGGCGATCGGCGCCGCCTGATCCAGCTTGAAGTGGGAAGCCTTCGCCACTTCTTCCGGCACCAGTTCCGGCACGCGCTTGACGACGACGCTGGCGCCGGTTTCGGCGACGCCTTCGGCAACGGCCTTGGCCATCACTTCAAGGTGACCGTAGCTGCTGTAATAGAGAACCAGAACCTTAGCCATCGTGAAGACCCCTCTTCGCAGGTGAATGGTTTCGCCGCCGTTCCTGAGAGGGGTATGCCCGCCCGGCCCGACTGGCTGGTGACTACTATCTAGTCCATGGGCTGGATTGAATAAATCCACCCATGGGGCAACGGATTGTCCTGAAATCGAGAACAGCTGAAAAATCAGGGGCCAAAAGAAAAGCCGGAAAGGAAGGCCCTCTCCGGCTTTTGAGCCGACCGGAAGCCCAGGCGGCCGGCCACTATTTCACGCCAGCTCAGGCGTTGATCAACCGGTTGCGCCCGGCCCCGAGCCCCGCAACCACGCCCCCGGCTCCGATGGCAAGGAAGAGGATTGTTGCGGCGGAGAAGCCGCCGGTCCAGTCACGCAGCACGCCCACCAGCAGCGGCCCGGTCGCGGCCATCATGTAACCGAAGCTCTGCGCCATGCTGGAGAGACGGGCTGCGGTGTGGCTGTCGGGCGTGCGCAGCACGATGATGGTGAGCGCGACGGCAATCAGGCTGCCCTGCCCCACCCCTTGCAGGAAGGCCCAGAACCAGACCGACCAGAGCGGGGCGAAAATGCAGCCGATGAAACCGCCGACCGCCAGCAGCATGATGATCACATTGATGAGCCGCTGATCGCGTCCGCGCACGGCAATTGCCGGCGCCAGCAGGCAAGCCGCCGTCTGCACCAGCACGGAGAAGGAAACCACCATCCCTGCGGTTGCCGCATCCATGCCGCGCTCGCGCAGGATGGGCGCCAGCCAGCCGAAGACACAGTAGGCCAGTGCCGATTGCAGCCCCATGAAGAAGGTGACCTGCCAGGCAAGGGGGCTGCGCCACAGCTTGTTGCGGGGGGCGGCCCCATGGCTGCCTGCGGGAGCACCGGCAGACAGGGCCTGCGGCAGCCACAGCAGGGCAACGAGGACGGCCGGCACCGCCCAGAAGGCAAGCGCCATCGACCAGGACCCGAAGCCGCGCTCAAGCGGCACGGTAACGCCCGCCGCCGTCGCCGCGCCGCCACATAGCGCCATTGTATAAAGCCCGGTCATCAGGGCGACCTGCTGCGGAAAATCACGCTTCACAAGGCCTGGCAACAGCACATTGACGATGGCAATTGCCGCGCCGGCAAGCGCGGAGCCGAGAATGAGGACCCCCGCCTGCTCCACCCCGCGCAGCGCGGTGCCGATGGCCAGCAGCAGCAAAAGCATGAGGATCGTCCGCTCAGGCCCGAAGCGACGGGCAAGACCCGGGGCAAAGGGCGCGAACACACCGAGGCAGAGCACCGGCAGCGTGGTCATGAGGCTGGCGGTGGAGGCAGAAAGCCCAAGCGCCTGCCGGGCTTCCGGCAGGACGGTGGAGAGGCTGGAGAAGACAGGGCGCAGGTTGAAGGAGACGAGCACGAGGCTCACGCCCAGCACCAGCCGGCCGAGCGGGCCGAAAACCGGGGTCGGCGGCACTGGGATATCTCCCTCGTCCGCTGCCTCGGCCTCGATCAGCAACTCGTCAGCCAGTGTCAGTTCTTGCGGGTCGGGGCCCGCGGAAGGGTGGTTGTCAGGCAGTGTCATTCTGGGGGTCCATGGTGGCGAGGCCTTGCTTGACCGCAGGCTTCAATTTTCTGTTTCGGAACTGTCCTCGAGCGCGCGCGTCAGCCTGGCCAGCAGCGGCGCGATCATGATTTTTACCGCCGCCACGGCACCATCGGCGTCATGGGCGGCAAGCGCCGTAACGATGGCATCGTGCTGCGGACGGTCAGGCTCGGGCATCCAGGGCTTGCGGGTTTCGGCAATGGTTTCGGCGACCGAGGCCGAAAACCACTCGTAAAGCGCCTCCAGCGCCGAATTGCCGGAAAGCGCAACCAGCCGGCGGTGAAAGGCAAGGTCGCGCTCGACAAAATCCGCCGGCCGTGCGGCATCCCGCGCCTCCAGCAAGCCCGTGAGTTCGGCGATGTCGGCGGGATTGCAGCGGGGCGCCGCGAGGCGAGCCGCCTCGCTCTCCAGCATGCAGCGTACCTCCAGCCGCTCCTTGAGGCTGGCAAGGCCCAGCCGTTGCACCATGCCGGTGCCGTCAGCCTGGCTGCGCACATAGGTGCCGGAGCCCTGACGAACCTCCAGCAAACCGGCCGCCGCGAGCACACGCACAGCCTCGCGCACGGTGCCGCGACTCACCTTCAACAGATCGGCAAGGGCGGGTTCCGGTGGAATGCGCCCGCCCACCGCCCAGCGTCCGGCCGCAATCCCGGCCCGCAGGGCGCTGACGGTTTCATCGACCAGAGAAGCACGGTTCAGCTGCATGGCGGCATGCCGCTCCAAAACATCAAGTCATCGGATGATTTGATGTATTTCGCACCCAGCCATCCGTCAAGTCTGGCAAAAGAGCGGAAAGGGACGGAAGCGACATGCACGACCAGCACGCGCCACCCGCGTCCACTCACCACCCCGCACTGCAGCGATGCGTTCTGGAACGCGGCGCCGGGCTGGCGTATGACAGGGCTCATGCGCCGGCGCCCGCGAAGGAAGCGCCCGCCGGCAGGGCGGAGATGCATGTACAGACACATCGATTCCAGCGAACCGACTTTTTCGTTGGGCCTTAAACTGCGCCTGCTCAACTGGGGGCTGGTGTTTCTGGTCACGCTGATCTCGGGGATCGGTGCCGCGCTGCTCTATTCGGCTGCCGGCGGCAATCTGCAACCCTGGGCCATCCGCCAGATCACGCGCTTTGGCATCGGTTTCGTGCTGATGCTCATGCTGGCGATGGTCGATATCCGCGTCTTCCTGCGCTACGCCTACATCCTGCACGGGATCGCGATCTTCCTGCTCGTGGTCGTGGAGGTGAAAGGCAAGATCGGCATGGGCGCCCAGCGCTGGATCGATCTCGGCGTCTTCCAGCTGCAACCGTCGGAGCTTGCCAAGATCACGCTGGTGCTGGCGCTGGCGCGGTATTTCCACGGCCTTACCTACGAGCAGGTGGGCAAGCCACTGGTGCTGTTGCCGCCGCTGGCGATGATCTTCATCCCCGTCGGGCTCGTGCTGCTGCAGCCCAATCTTGGCACGGCCACCATCCTGACGCTGGTCGGCGGCTCGCTGATGCTGATGTCCGGCGTGCGCCTTTGGAAATTCCTCATCATCATCGTCGCCGGCGTCTCGGCACTCCCGGTGCTCTGGGAGTTCATGCACGACTACCAGAAACAGCGCGTCTACACCTTCCTCGATCCGGAGCGCGATCCGCTCGGCGCCGGCTACAACATCATGCAATCCAAGATTGCCTTCGGCTCCGGCGGCCTTATTGGCCAGGGCTTCATGAATGGCAGCCAGAGCCAGCTGCGCTTCCTGCCGGAAAAGGAAACCGACTTCATCTTCACCCTGCTGGGAGAAGAATTCGGCCTCATCGGCACGCTCTTCGTGCTCGGGCTTTTCCTGCTGGTGCTGATCTACGGCTTTGCCATCGCGCTTTCCGCGCGCATGCAGTTCTCCCGGCTGGTGGCCGGCGGCATCACCATCAACATCTTTTTCTATATCTTCATCAATGTCGCGATGGTGACCGGCATCATCCCGGTGGTCGGCATTCCCATGCCGCTCGTCTCCTATGGCGGCACCGCCATGCTCACCACCATGATCGCGACCGGCATCCTGCTCAGCGTCTCGATCCACCGCGAGGTGAAGGTGCCGCGCGTCTTTAGCTCGGACTCGCTCTGATATCAGGCGAAGTCCGCTCTCTTTTGAGAGCGGACCTCCGAAGGTTCAGGCAATGCCAAGCGGATTGGCGATGCGTAGGCGCCAGTTTCCGTCACCGCAGCGTTCGGCAACCTGAGTGGCGGTGCCCTGCCCTTCCTCGTCTCCGCGGCCCTGAACCGGAACGCGGATTTCCCAGTCCAGAAGCAGCAACGCTGTGTCCCCGCTGACCAGTACGCGCCGGATCCTGTTGTGAAGGACTGGCCTAGCCGCGAGGAGATGCCGCAGATGCTCGCGCAGGGACGCGGCGCCTCCGGCAACAGTGACGCCATCGGTCATCCGCATCACTGCCTGCGGATGGAAAAGCGACAGCACTCCGTCGATATCGCCACGGTTAAAGGCCTCATCGAACGCGCCGGGGATATCTTCCGGAGTGGGGGTGGCCGAAGTAGCGGACAGGCCCGCGACGAAATCGGCAAGCAGGGCTCCGACTTCCTCCGGCGCTTCCAGCGGCAACAGATGGCCGGCGCCGGCAACAACCGACAGACGGGCCTCAGGCAGGGAGGGCAGCACCACCGACCGCAGCATCTCCACACTGTCGACCTTGTCCAGCTCGCCGCCGATTACGAGAACCGGAACCTCGATATCGGCAAGGTTGGCACTGACATCCTCAACGATAGCCCGCGCAGGCCAACTCTCCCGGGCTGCCGGCGACCCGGCGAGGCTGCCTGAAATTACCTGCTCCCGCAGATGAGAAGGCAGGGCCCGGCCTGTCAGCACATTGTCGACTGTCCATCCGGCAGACTGCCCGGTTGTATAGGCTGCAGCCATCCCCTCTCGCTCAGCCGCAGAAAGATGCTTGCCTTGCGCGGGAGACGGAGCCACCAGCACCAGGCCGGCAAGGCCAGACGGACGCCGCGATGCCAGCAACTGCGCAACCTTGCCACCCATGGAGTGACCGACCAGAACGTAACGCTGCAGGCCGAGGCTGGATATGGCCGCCGCCACGTCGTCCGCCATCGTCGCGATGTCATATCCGTCCGCGGGCCGGTCCGAGCCACCCCAGCCCCGGGCATCCAGCGCGATAGTTCGCAGCTCGTCAGGCAGCGTGTCGATCAGGAGACGCCAACTCTGCGCGGTGCCGCCCCAATAGTGCAGGAATACCAGCGCTACATCGCCGTCGCCCTGATCTTGCGCCTGCAACATAATCCCGTTGGCCGATATCTTCATGATGTCCATCCCGTTTTCAACAACCCCTGTCAGGGCACGGGCGGAACATTAAATCTACTTCTTATGAGTGATAATTATCTGTTATTTTCATACATTCGATAACTACGAGATATAATCTGCCATGGATCGGCTTACCGGCCTTGCAGTGCTTGTTGCCGCCGTCGATGAGGGCAGCCTTGCAGCGGCAGCACGCCGTCTGGGCATGACGCCTGCAATGGCCGGCAAGCATCTCGCCACCCTGGAGACACTGCTGGGCGCGCGCCTCCTGCAACGCACAACGCGCAAGCTGCACCTGACGGAGGCCGGCCGGGACTATTACGAGCGCAGCGTCCACATTCTCACCTGCCTTGAAGATGCCGACCGCGCCGCCGCTGCCCTGCAGGAAAAACCCCGTGGCATCTTGCGCCTCACCGCACCGACAACCTTCGGCGCCCTTCATCTGGGCGGCCCCATAGCCGAGTATCTGCGCCGGTATCCCGACGTGCGGGTGGAGATGAACCTCGACGACCGGTTTGCCGACCTGATCGACGCCGGTTTCGATCTGGCGATCCGGATCGGCTCCCTGCCCGATTCAACACTCATTGCCCGCCGTTTCGCCGAGAGCCCGATGATGGCCTGTGCAGCGCCTTCCTATCTCGCGGGCAAGGAGACTCCCCGGACCCCGGCGGCGCTGGCCCGGCTTGACTGTCTGGCGTTCAGTCGCGCCCGGTCACCCGGCGACTGGAGTTTTGCCGACAAAACCGGCCGCCCACAAAAGGTGGAAGGTCCGGCCCGGTTCATGGCTGACAATATGGAGACCTTGCTCGCCGCAGCGCTGGCGGGGGGCGGCATCCTCTATGGCCCGGCCTTCGTGCTGGGCGCCCATGTGGCGCGCGGCGCACTGGTACAGCTGCTGCCAGACTACACGACAGAGAGCCTAGGCATTCACGCCGTCTATCCGTCAGCCCGGCATGTGGGCACCAAGGTGCGCCATTTTATCGACCTGCTGGAAGAATGGTTCGGCGCGAACCCGCGTTGGTGACCGCCCCCACGCCGTCGGCAGGAATTAACGCAGGTTGATCTGCGGGGAGGCGGCCATTGAGGTTGCGGTCGGGATCGCCTGGGCCATGTAATCGCCCAGCCCCTTGGCCCGATGTTCCGGCTGAACGGTCCCGCCCGTATTGGACGCGACGGCCGTGGTGGCGCCGCCCTGATGCAGCGTGCCCTGCTGGGCGACCACCTGCTTGCCCGGCACGCGGTTGACGAGGCTGTTGAAGAAGGCTGTCGGCTGGCGCGGCAACACCGGGCCCGGCGCCGTTGCCTCATCCGTTGCGTCCGGGAAGGCGGCGAGCTGGGTTCCGGCAACCCCGAGGGAGCCAGCACGCGGCGCCATGGTCATGTCATCCCCGGCCGTGCCGGCCAGCAGGCCCGTCATCGATTGCGAGGGCGACATCGGGTTACGACCAGCGGAGGCATAAAGCGTTTGCTGCAGGTCCGCCGCACCTTTCAGGCCCTGCCAGATCGAGGCGATCTTGGCGTTGTACTTCGCCTTCAGCGACGGCGTGGCGGAGTGATAGAAGCCAACGGCGGAGACCCAGTTGCCCTCGCGCTGCTTGAGGCTGTTCAGCAGATTGATCGCATAACCGACATTGGCGCGGGGGTCGAACGCCTCTTCCAGCGAGGCGAAGGCATCGGGATGGGCACGCAGGTTGATCTGCATGCAGCCGACATCAATGTTGGTTTCCCCCCGCGCCTGCAGCTGGCGCACATAGGCAATCGCTGCCTGCTTGTTGGGGAGATATTCGCCATCGCCGCCATTGGTGACCGTCCACGGCCAGGGATAGGAACGCTTCTGTTCCGGCACCCAGCGCCCGCTCTCGCCGATGGCGATTGCCTGAAGCAGCTTGGGCGGCACGCTATAGCGGCGCTCGGCAACAGCGATCTCATTCAGGCAGATTTCGGAACCGCGCATGGCCGGGTCAGCCGGCGCCCGCATGCCATTGCTGGCGGCAAAATAGGGCAAGGCTGGCAAGGCGGCCTGCTGCGCGGCTTCATTGCGCGCCGCCAGCATCCGTCCCAGGGCGAGGTTTCGCTGTTCGGTCAGGCTACCGGCATGGGCAGGGCGGACAAGGCCGAAAAGTTGCATCAGCACGGCAACGGCAACAGCCGCCAGCACCAGCGGCCACCACCGCCGCGGCGCCGCGCCTGACCTTGTGAAATGCAAACCTGTCCGGGTCATTCGTGCCTACCTTCAAGAAACCTGCCCTGAAGGAAAGCAACCACCGTGCCAGCCCGCCCGGCATTGGCCCGGCAACGGGCAAAGAAAAAGGGCGGCGACCCGTCGGTCGTCCCGCCCCTTTTACCCAAACCCTTTAAAACCAGAAACTTGCCGTCCGGCGAGCTGCCACCCCTGGCAGCCCGGCGACGATCAGGCACCGAGCCCGTACGCCAAAAGACCCCAGGAACCCATGGCCACAATCAGGCTGACACCGGCAACGATATCCTTGAGCACCATCCAGCTACGCATCGCTCTCTCCTTGATCTTGAGGCCGCGGGGGCGACCGAGGTCGAAAGGCGTTTGCCTTTTGTTCACGTGAACAGTGACAGAACATTTTCCACATGACAAGATCAAAATGAGAACATTTGCAGAAAATTTGAGAACACCGTTCCCCTGTGGCCGGAATGATGGCCGCTAAAGGGCCCTGGCGGCAGGCCCCGTCAGCATCACCAGTTTCAGATCCGGACGCGCTGCGGGCAGCAGGCTTACCTGCTCGTACCGGTGCACCTCGTCCCCTGCCCCCCGGAAAAGCCGCTCCCCGCCATCGCGGCCATAAACCTGCTGCTCGCGCCACCCGACGGCAAAAACCGCACTGGCGGCAAGCAGCTCCTCCACCAGCGCGGTCATCGGCCCTTCCTCCAGATGGCGGCTGTAATCGGCACGAAACTCGGCGAGCACACGCCGCGCCCGCTCATCCCAGTCGACGATCAGCCGCCGGGCGACGGGATGGAGAAAAACGAAGCGCAGCAGATTGTGGTCTTCAGGCCGGTCGAGCCATCCGGCGAACAGCCTCTCTGCCGCCGGGTTCCAGGCCATAAGGTTCCAGCGATGATCCATGAGATAGGCGGGGCACCCTGTCGCCGTTAAGGCAGCCTGCAAGGCGGGCGGTGCGGCCTGGCTGCCGCCCGCCTCATCATGATGCAGGGCGGGATCGCGTTTGCCGGTGAGGTCGAAGAGATAGGCACGCTCTGCCGGCGTCAGCTGCAAGGCCTCGGCCAGCCGGGTCAGCGCATGCGGGGATACAGAGATGTCCCGTCCCTGTTCCATCCAGCAATACCAGGTCGCGCTGAGGCCGGCGAGATGGGCCACCTCCTCGCGCCGGAGGCCGGGCGTGCGCCGCCGGCCGGTAACGGCAAGGCCGGCACTTTCCGGGCTGAGGCGGGCCCGATGGGCTTTCAGGAACTCTCCCAGCGCACGCCGCTGGGCTTCTGACGGAGTCTTGCTCATGGCAGTTTTTATACCAGTATAAATGCCACTCTTGTACCAGTTTAAAAGTGCCCTAACCTTCCCCTTCCAGACAACGCCTCCCCGGAGCACCATTTCCGCCGGGCAAGAGCAAGACCAAGGAAGGCCGACGATCATGACCGCCACCAGCACCGCTCCCTCTGGCACTGCCCCCGCCAGCAGCACGCACTCTCATGCCGCGCTGGTCACCAGCCAGTTCGGCACCACCGCCGCCAATTATGTGACGAGCGCGGTACATGCCGGCGGGCCGGATCTCGCCTTCATGACCGACATTGTGCGCCGCCGCTCCGGCGGGCGTGTGCTGGATATGGGCTGCGGCGGCGGGCATGTCGCCTATCACGCGGCGCCCTATGCCCGCGAGGTGGTGGCAAGCGATCTTTCCAAGGACATGCTGGCCGCGGTTGAACAGCAGGCGGCCGAGCGCGGCCTCACCAACATCGTGACCCAGCAATGCGGCGCCGAGACCCTGCCCTTTACAGCCGGCAGCTTTGATCTGGTGATGACGCGCTACAGCGCCCATCACTGGCGTCATTTCCCGGCCGGCATTGCCGAAGCGCGGCGGGTGCTGTCACCGGAAGGCCGGGCCGTCTTTGCCGATGTCGTCACGCCCGGCGATCCGCTGCTCGACACCTTCCTGCAATCGGTCGAGATGCTGCGCGACCCCTCCCACATCCGTAATTATTCGGTCGAGGAATGGCAGCGCACCATCGAAGCCGCCGGCTTCAGCCACTGCACGACCGAGCGCTTCCGCCTGCGCCTCGAGTTCAAGAGCTGGATCACCCGCATGCGCACGCCGCCAGTGATGGCGGATGCCATCCGCGCCCTGCAGGAGCAGATGGCCAGCGAGGTCAGGGACTATTTCGCCATTGAAGCCGACGGCTCCTTCACCATCGACACCATGGTGATGGTGGCACGCCCCGCATAAGCGGCAGCGACCGGCAAAGGGTCCGGGGAGGCTGGCGTCAGCCCGCCTCCTCGCCCAGCCGGAACTCCGGCTCGATGCTCTCTGCCAGCACAAGGCGGACATTGGGCAGGTCATTGCCTTCCATCTTCACCACCAGTTCTTCCGGCGAGAGCTGGTAGTGGTGCCAGCGCGCCAGCAAGCGCTGTTCCAGCACGGAATAGGGCACATCGATAAAGACGGTGGTGCCGAACAGCGGCCGGAGGCTGGCCCAAGGCTCGGCCTTCAGCAGCAGGTAATTGCCTTCCACCAGCAGATGGCGCACCGAGCGCGGAATGAGGCGGGCACCGGCCCGGGCGATCTCCAGATCGCGGTCGAAGACGGGTACCGCCACCTCATCCTCGCGGTTGGCGACAAGACGCTCCACCATCGCGGCAAAACCGCCGACATCGAAGGTATGCGGCGCACCCTTGCGCGGCCGCCAGCCGCGCGGCACCAGCACACGATCATCAAAATGATAACCGTCCATCGGCAGGATGGCGGCCGCACCAGGCTCGGCGGCATTCAGCTTTTTCTCCAGCGCTTCGGCGAGGGTGGACTTGCCGGCACCGGGCGGCCCGGCGATGGCCGTGACATGGCGCCCGCTCTCCCCTCGAGCAGCAACGATCTCCGCCAGTTCCTCCAGCGACACTTTCCTGCCCGGCATCGGCTTTCCTTCCCCTCATTTATGGTGCGGGCGGCATGGGCGCCCTTCCCGATAACTTATTACAAGGCCCGTCTTCTGATTAGGCGGGTAGCGCACAGCGCGGCGAGAATCCAGTCCAGCATTGGCGTGCGGCCTCCCGCCCGCGCATTACGGACCAGCAGATTGAACGATGCCGAAAATCATAGATATCCATCCCCATGTCATCTCTCCCGATACCGCGACCTATCCGCTGACGCCGCTCGGCGGCAAGCAGTCCAACTGGTCGCAGAGCCATCAGGTCTCCTATGAGGACCTGATCGCGCGGATGGATGAAGCCGGGATAGACAAGGCCGTGGTCGTCCAGGCCTCCACCGCCTATGGGCATAACAACAGCTATCTGGCCGATGCCGTCGCCGCCCATCCGGAGCGGTTCACCGGCATGTTCTCCGCCGACCTGCTGGCCGACGACGCGATCGAGAAGATCAAATACTGGCAGAGCCGCAACCTTACCGGCATGCGCATCTTCTCCACCGGCAGCACCATGCCCACCCAGCAGCCCTGGCTCGCCGACGAGCGCTCGCACAAGGCCTGGCAATATGCCAGCGATGCCGGCATCCCGGTGGCGGTGCAGATGCAGCCGGAAGGCATTCCGCTGCTGAAGAACCTGATCGGGAAGTTCCCGAACGTCCGGGTGATCCTCGACCATCTGGCCCGCCCGGTGCTGGAAGATGGCGCGCCCTACGCGCTCGCCTCCGAGCTCTTCAGCCTTGCAGACCGGCCAAACGTCTATCTCAAGCTGACGCTGCGCAACATCGAAGCCGCAGCCCAGGGCAAATCCACGGTCGAGACCTTCATGGCGCAGCTGGTGGGCCGCTTTGGCGCAAACCGCATTGCCTGGGGTTCCAACTTCCCTGCCGCCGACCGGCCGATGCCCGATCTGGTGGCGGCCGCCCGGACCGCCTTTGCCACGCTGAAGGTCGAAGACCGGGAAATGATCTTCTCCGGCACCGCGGAAATTCTCTTCCCCGTGCTCAAGACCATGCGGGGTCGGCAGTGAGCGCCGCCATTCCCCTGCGGCTCATGCTGGCGAAACACGCCACGACAACCGCCCTGACGGATGGCCGGCTCGACACCGCGCCGCTCGTCCTCGAGCATTTGACGGCAGACCCGATCCACAAGGTCTTCGCGCCGATGGTGCGCGAACAGAAATACGACGCCTGCGAGCTGGCTATCGTCACCGCCATTCAGGCCGTCGCCAGTGGCAATCCGATTGTACCGCTTCCGGTTACCGTTGCAGCCCGCCTGCAGCACAAATGCATTATCTTCAACGCCAACCGGGGCACGGTACGCCCGGCAGATCTGGCTGGACAGCGCGTCGGGGTGCGGGCTTACACCCAGACGACCGGCGCCTGGGTGCGCGCCATCCTCGAGCGAGAATATGGCGTTCTCAGCAGCGCGGTTAACTGGGTCACTACCGAAGAGGCCCATGTTGCCGGCTACCATCCGCCGGCCAACGTCACCATGACGGACACCGGCAAGAACCTGCTGAAATTGCTGGAAGATGGCGATATCGATGCTGCGATCTTCGGCAATGACCTGCCGAAAGAAGATTGGGTGCAGCCGGTAATCCCGGCACCGGATGAAGCCGCCCGGGCCCGGTTTGCCGCCGATGGCATCGTCCAGATCAACCATCTTGTCGTCGTTGCGCAGGACTTTGTCCGGCAGCATCCGGAAGCCGTACGCAAGCTGATGGCGCTGTTCGTGGCGTCAAAAGAAGCGACCCGATTTGCCGAAGGCGAACTTGATCTGTTCCCCGTCGGCTTCGAGGCAATCCGGCCGTCCATTGACGTCCTGCTGAAAAGCGCCCTGCATCAGGGCCTCATCAGCAAGGCGATGACAGCAGAAGAGTTCTTCGCCGACAGCCTCGCCCTTCTCTGAGGGACAAGATCCGGCACCAGATGCGGGCGGTTAGAGGTGCGCGCAGGTTTCCTTCAGCACCTCTATCAGCTCCTGCTGCGCCGGTGTCGGCCGCCAGTTCGAACGTACGGTATAGCCGATGGCACGCGGCTGGATGGCCCAGTCCACCGGCAGCACAGCAAGCTGCCCGTTCTGCACCTCGTAGCGGATCTGCTCCGGTGACAGCAGGGCAAGTGCGTCGCTCTCGAACAGGATGGCACGGACGGAATCGTGCGAGGCGACTTCCAGCAATACTGGCGGGCGCACGGCCGCTTCCTGCATCAGAAGCTCGAACTGCCGGCGCGCGGGAGAGCCGATACGCGGAGCAACCCACGGGAAGCGGAACAGCTGGTCGAGGTTGATGCCCTTATCCCTGACCAGCGGATGGTCCGCCCGCGCCACCACGCGCAGGGTTTCGCTGAAAAGCGGCTCTTCATGCACGCCGGCCACCGGCGCCGGCTGGCGCAGCGCCCCTACCAGCACATCGATATCCCCCTCGCACAGGGCACGCAGCAGCACGGGGTAGGAGCCCTCTACCAGCCGCACCCGCAATTCCGGATGGCGGGTGGCTACCGTCACCAGCGCCTTGGGCGCGATGTAACTGCGGGTCAGCGGCAAGGCGCCGATGGTCAGGCGACCGCGATTGATGCCACGTGCCCAGTCGATATCCTCGAAAGCCAGTTCCAGCTCGCGCATGGCAAGCTTGGCCTGCTGGGCAAGAACCGTCCCTCCACGAGAGAACTGCACCCCCTGACCGGCCCGCAGCATGAGTTTGGCACACAGCCTGTCTTCGAGGCTGCGGACGCTGCGATGAAGCGAGGTAACGAGAATGCCGAGCTGGGTTGCCGCGGCCTGGCAATCCCCCAGCTGGTGCAGGGCCGTCAGCGCATTGAGCTGCGAGGCAGTAAGAAAATAGGCAGGATCGGCTTTTGCAGCCGGCGCGATGGCCGCCGACGCGGCCTCGCCAAGGCCGACGCTCAGCGCGGCGAAGGCTTCGGTCAGCCGCGCCTTGAGGCGGGTGCCATCGGCGGTCAGGTACATGCCGGTCTGGTGGCGATTGAAAAGCTCGGCGCCAAAAATCTGCTCAAGGCTGGCAATCGCCTGGGTCAGCGCCGGCTGGGAGATGTTGGCATGCTCGGCGGCCCGGTTGACGCTGCCGGTTTCGGCCACAAGCAGGAACGCCCGCAGGTGCCGCAAGTTGGGAAGGGGGTGGAGGGTCAGCCCCTCCTGCCTGTTTCCCGCTTCAAGCGGCATCGATCCGCGCTCGCCATCAAAGACCTGGATATCTGGAATGAACATGCCTTCACCCCGGGTCATGGCAAGAAAAAACAACGCGGCCGCCTGCGACGATCACGCACGCGGCCGATCCGGATGGCGGCATCAGCCGCCATCCGGGGGCTTTGAGAACCGTCTGGCTCAGTTCTCTGTACCGATGATGTCCTTGTACTTGGTCAGGAGCTCGGTCTGGCCGGCGATCAGCGTCTTGAGCTGCGCTGCGCCCATCGGCTGGAGCGGCGAGTTGGTGCTGGCCGACCACTGCTTGACCTCGTCACTCACCATGGCCTTCTGGAACGCATCGGCCAGCGCATCATGGATATCCGCCGGCACGCCGGGCGGCAGGCCGAAGGCACGGATGAGACCGAGATTGGCAAGCGCCGGATAACCGGATTCAGAAGCCAGCTGGGTGCCGGCAAAGGCCTCGACAAATTCATCCGACATCAGCAGCAAACCGCGCAGGTCGCCGCCGGTGTTGAAGGAAGTCGCCGTGGTAATCGGGGTGACGGAAGCAACGGCATCGCCGCGCACGACACCCAGCAGGGCATCATTGTTGCCCGGATAGCCGGAGATGACCTGGCAATCGAGACCGACCTCGCTGCACAGGATGCGGTTGGCCGCGACACCGGAGGAACCATAAGCCGCGAAGGTAACCTTCTTGCCGGCGGCTTTCAGGTCCGCAATCGTCTTGTAGGGCGAGTCCTTGGCCACGACGACGATGTACTGCTCGAACCCCATCGAGCCGATCCAGTCGATCTTGTCGACGTCGTACTTGACCTGCTGCCCGGCCAGCACCGGCTGGACGATGCCCGGCATGTTGAAGATGGCAAAGGTGTAACCATCCGGGCGGGCGGTATAGGCCGCCGTTGCACCGCGCTGCCCGGCAGCACCGGAGACGTTGTCCGGCAACACCTGAACGCCGAGCACATCACCCAGGGCCTTTCCCAGCACACGGGCATAAGTATCGAAACCACCACCGGGGCTCGCTGGAATGATCATCGTAAGATTATGATCGGGCCAGGCAGCATGCGCCGGGGCGGAACCCAACCCGACCGCCGACATGGCAAGAAGAGCGGCACCCATCAGGTAGCGAGACATTGCTTTTCTCTTCATTGGTATTCCCTCCGTTCCCAAATTTACTTCCTACATGTAGCCACCGAAGAGGACGCCGCTGAAAATCGGATAACTCAGCAGCACTTCGAACAGCACATAGAGAAGTGCGACGATGCCGAGCGCGGTGATGGCGGAGATCAGCGGCGGCTTGCGCACATAGATGGCGAGGTAGGCGAACACATAGACCGGGATGGCGATGTAGAAGCCGACCAGGATGGCAAGCACCAGGAAGGCTACAACCCACAGCACCGCACCGATTTCACGGCCCACCGACGGCGTTTTCCCCGGGGTACCCACCGGCAGGTGGCTTTTGCCGGTAAAGAAACGCCGCAACACCTCGCCAATCCGATCACGCCGCTGGGCCAGAAGCTCCAGCACCAGCAGCACGACGGTCAGCACGGCGATCACCAGCGGCATGGCGCGGGTATCCGCCTTGTAGTCGAACGAGGTCACAACAAAGGAAAGGGTGAAGGCCAGAAGCAGCAGCGCCGGCAGAAACCGGAAGGCAAGGTCGCGGATGTTCATGCCTTGATTTCCTTTCCGGAGCGGGCGGCACGGCGCTTGAAGACCTGCCGCACGAGCGGCAGCAGCAGGCTGACCACAATGAGGATGAAGAGGACGAGCGAGATGCTACGGGTGAAGAAGGTCGTCCAGTCACCGCTGGAAATCATCAGCGACTGGCGGAAATTGACCTCGACGATCCCGCCCAGGAAGAGCGCGATAACAAGCGGCAGACGGGGATAGTCGAAGCGGATCATCAGGTAGCCGATGACGCCGAAGATCACCGTGACGATGACGTCATACATGCTGCTGTTGAGCGCATAGGCACCGACCAGCGACACCGACAGGATGATTGGCACCAGGTAGCTGACATCGATGAGGGTGATCGCCGCCAGCTGGCGCGCCACCAGCAGGCAGAAGACCGAGGCCAGCACCGAGGCAATGGCCAGCGACAGCATGAGGCTGGTGACGACATCGAGATGGTCGAGCAGAACGGCCGGCCCAGGCTGGAGCCCGTGCAGCACGAGCATGCCCAGGAACACAGCCATTTCAGCGCTGCCGGGAATACCGAAGGCCAGTGTCGGGATCAGCGCGCCGCCTTCGCGGGCATTGTTGGAGGATTCCGGCGCAATAACGCCGCGGATATTGCCCTTGCCGAAAGTCTCCGGCTCCTTGGAAAGCTGGACTTCAGTTGAGTAGGACAGGAAGGCCGCAACGGTACCGCCGACGCCCGGAATGGCGCCGATGACCGCCCCGATAACGGAGCCGCGCAGCAGGGTCGGGTAATGGGTGAAGACAGACTTCACGCCGTCCATCACCCGCGTCACCTTGACCTTGCCCGGGTCCTCGCTGATCGAGCCACCCTCGACATAAAGCGAGAGGATCTGGGCGATGGCGAAAAGACCGATGAGCGCCGGCACCAGCGGCACGCCATCCCAGAGATAATCGACCCCATAGGTAAAGCGCACCGCACCGCTGATATCGTCGTAGCCGATAGCGGCGATGAGCAGGCCGACACCGGCGGCAATCAACCCGCGCAGGAACTTGCCTTCGGTGGAAACCGCGATGGCACAGAGGCCCAGCACCGCGAGCATGAAAAATTCCGGCGGGGCAAAGGCGAGAATGACGTCGCGGGCAATGGGCAGCACGGCAAACAGCACCAGCACGCCCAGCAGACCGCCGATGGCCGACGCCGCCCCGGAAGCGCCAAGCGCAAGACCCGCCTTGCCCTGACGCGCCAGCGGGTAACCGTCAAAGACCGTTGCCGCATTCGGCGCCGTACCCGGCGTATTGATAAGGATGGCGGTAACCGATCCGCCGAACGGCACAGCACCCATGATGGCGCCGGCAAGGAACATCGACGAATGGGTGTCGATGCCGAAGGTAAGCGGGATCAGCAGGGCAAGCGCGGTGGGTCCGCCAAGGCCGGGAATGATACCGAAGAGCAGGCCGACAAAGGTGCCGATACAGAGGTAGAGAATACCCCCGGAAAAAATCAGGCCGCTAAATGACGCGCTGATAGCCTCAAACATCTGTCACACATCCTCCCGGGACTGGCCGAACGCTTATAAGAACGGGAGGAGAGCGCAGTCATTTTCAAAGGCTGGCAACAGGGCTAGAGCGACCATCTTCTGTGGCCATTAATCCGGCGTCTCGTTCCTCCCCGATCTGATTGCTCAAGGCCAATGGCGCTGTCGGGCATATCAAATCGACATCATCGATTTAGCACCGGCAGTCGGCAGCACCCCAATTTTAACTAGGGCGATATTATAAGTTTCGTGCTTGGCGCGGTCGGGCGGCACCGGTTCCAGCACGGTGCAATGCGGCACCCTGCGAGCCCTCCGGGACCAAGCAGGATGCTGGGTAACGTCAAATAACCGGGGCTACGGAAGGCCGCGCGATTACATCCGCTCGGGGATTTCGATGCCGAGCAGGTCCAGCACCAGTTCCAGCTGCTTCAGCACCGTGGCGCTGAGGGTGAGCCAGGAAGCACGGCGCGCGCCGTCGCTCTCGGACAGGATGTGGCAGGCCGCATAGAAGCGGCTGAAGGCCGCCGCCAGCTCATAGGCCCAGTCGGCGATCTCGTTCGGCCCGCGGCGCTCATAGGCGCGCTCCATGGCGTCGCTGAGGCGCAGCATGTGCAGCACGAGGTCGCGCTCTTCCGCCGCGGCGGGTTCCATCAGCGCCCCGGGCAGGGCCTGCTGGTCTGCCGCCTTGCGCAGCAGCGACTTGATGCGCACGCCCATATACTGGAGGTAGGGGCCCGTCTTGCCCTCAAAGCGCACAAAGCGGTCGAGGTCGAAGATATAGTTGGTGGCACGCCAGTTAGAGAGATCGGCGAACTTGACCGCGGCGAGCCCCACCTGACGGGCGGTATCAGCCCGCTCGGCTTCCGGCAGGTCCTTGGCAAGGCCGGCTTCCTCGATACGGGCGGCCGCCGCTTCGGTTGCCATGCGGATAAGGTCGCCCAGCTTCATGACGCCGCCGGCGCGGGTCTTGAAGGGCTTGCCGTCTGTACCGTTCACCGTGCCGAAGCCGGCATGCTCATAAAGCGTACCGGGGCTGAGATCGGCTTTCCGGGCGGCGCGGAATACCTGCTCGAAATGCAGGCCCTGGCGCTGATCCACCACATAGATGATGGCGTTGGGCTTAACCTTGGCCTGACGGTCGACGATGGTGGCAAGGTCGGTCGTGCCATACATCACTGCACCATCCGACTTGTAGAGGATGAGCGGCGGCATTTCCTTCTTGTCGCCCTCTTCGGCAACCGGCACGACAAGCGCGCCATCGCTCTCCTCGGCAAGACCCTTGGCCTTCAGCTCATCGACCATCGGGGCGATCAGGTCATTGACCGCCGCTTCTCCCTGCCACCAGTCAAAGGTCACGCCCAGCGCGCCATAATCCTGCTTCAGGCGGGCGACAGACACGTCGAAGAAATGCTGCCACAGGGCACGGTAACCGGGCCGGCCGGCCTGAAGCGCGGCAGTGGCACGGCGGGCTTTCTCCAGAAACTCCGGATCTTCCTTGGAGCGGCCGGAGGCTTGCGGATAGAGCACCTCGAGATCTTCGATGGAGACCGGGCTTTCGGCCGGGAACGGGCCATTGCCTTCGGCAAAATAGGGCCAATCGGGATGCTGCAGCTCCAGCTCGGCAATCAGCTGGCCCATCGGCAGGCCCCAGTCGCCCAGATGCACGTCGCCGACAACCTCGTCGCCGCTAAAACGCATCAGGCGCTTCAGGCTCTCGCCAATCAGCGCCGCACGCAGATGGCCGACATGCATGGCCTTGGCGACGTTGGGGCCGCCATAGTCGACGACCACCATCTCCTTGTCCTTGGCCGGCACGCCAAGACGCTCATCGGCAGCAACGGCCGCAATACGCTCGGCCAGCGCCTTGTCGCTGAGGTCAAGATTGATGAAGCCGGGCCCGGCGATGGAGACCTTCGCCAGCATCGGATGGCCGGCGAGCTTCGCCACCACCTGTTCCGCAATCTCGCGCGGGTTCTTGCCCGCCTGCTTGGCCGCCGGCATGGCGCCGTTGCACTGGAACTGCCCGAGCTCGGCTCGCTGTGACACGCCCACGCGGCCCAGTTCGGCCGGCAGGCCAAGCTCGGTAAAAGCTGCGGAGACAATGTCGGAAAGATCGTTAAGGAGCGAGGGCATCGGCGGCCTGGTGGTTTTGGGGCAAGAAAAAGCAAAAATGAGCTTGGGCTTTAGCATCAGCGGCCCGCCCTTGCAAAGGGCCGCCAGCCTTGTGCCGGCCGCATCGAGCTTGCCGCTCTCGCGCGCAGCGATCATAACGGCTGAAACACACTGCAACCCACGGTAAGGGCCCCTCGATGCCGATAGACCTTCATGAAGCCTTTTTCAGCGATGTGGGCGGACCGAACATCGCCCTGATCGTGCTGGCGATCGTGGTTTTCATCGGCCTTACCAAGGCGGTGAAGATCGTCCCGCAGAGCCAGAACTGGGTGGTGGAGCGCATGGGCAAGTACCGCGCCACCTTGCCGGCAGGTCTGCACCTGATCATTCCGCTGATTGACCATGTGCGCCACAAGGTGGATGTGCTGGAACGGCCGCTGCCGGTCGAGGAGCTTTCCGTCATCACCTCGGAAAACGCGCCGCTGATGGTGCATATCAGCACCTTCTACCGCGTGCTCCAGCCCGAATTCACCGTGTACCGCATCCGCGATATCGATGCTGCGGTAATGACCACCGTGACCGGCACCGTGCGCTCGATCATCGGCGGTTATGATTTCGACAGCATCCAGTCGAGACGCAGCGAGATCAATCACAAGCTGATCGAGGATCTGGCCGCCACCGCGGAGGAATGGGGCATCGCCATTACCCGCTGTGAGATCGTGGATGTCGATTTCGACCCCACCACCCGTGAGGCGATGCACAAGCAGATGAACGCCGAGCGCGAACGCCGCGCCGTCATCGCCAAGGCCGAAGGTGAAAAGCGCGCCGCCGAGCTTGCGGCAGATGCCGAGCTCTATGTCGCGCAGAAAAAAGCCGAGGCCCGCCGTATCCAGGCCGCGGCAGAAGCCGAAGCCACCCGCCTTGTGGGTGAGGCAATTGCCGCCAATGGCAAGGAGGCCGCCGCCTTCGAGATCGCCAAGCAGCAGGTGAACGGCCTCTCCCAGGTCGCTGCCTCTTCCAACGCCAAGCTTGTGGTCATTCCTTATGAAGGGACTTCCGCCTTCAATGTGGTCTCCGAACTCATCAGCTTCTCCCGCGACAAGTAAGGGTACCCGGTCATGATCATCGGCAGCATCGATATCCCGCTCTGGGTGGTCTATGCCGTCATCGCCCTCGTCTTCGTCGGCATCGAACTGGTCAGCGCAGGGGCACTCATTTTCCTGGCGCTTGCCCTGGGCACGGTGACGACAGGGGTGATTGACGAGGTGCTGTTTGCCCTGCAGGGCAAAACGCTTGGCCTTTATGGCGCCCTTGCCATCGGCGCCGTCCTCTCCGTGGCCTTCGCCTTCCTCCTGCGCCGCTATTTCCCCAGCGGACGCAAGGGCAGCAAGGCCGATGACATCAATGAATACTGAGCTCTGCCGGGGAATGATTTGCCGCCGGGGGATGCCGGCGGTAATCTTTTTGACGCCGAAATATCAGCGGGATGAAAGCGGGCCGGCGCGATGATCATCTTCAACCATCTGGCCAAATGCGGTGGCAGTTCTGTCACCGACCTGCTGCGGGCCCGTTTTGGCGACCGCTACCGCATCTGCCACCCGGTCAACTGGAGCCAGATCTGGCTCGACCTGCACGGCAATGAGATCGACTGTATTTCTGGCCACTTCCTGAGCCCCCCGGAAGCGATGGCGCAGGAGTTTCTCTCTGGTCGCCACTTTCTCTTCACGTTGATGCGTGATCCGGTCTCCCGGTTCAATTCGGTCTATTTCTATTCCAAATTCAACAATCAGCGCATGCACCAGGATGCAGAAACACGAGCGCTGAACATCAATGACATCTACCAGTACCAGATTTTTCCGTTCTACACGCGCAACTCGCAGGTCGAACGCATCTGCCTGCTGGACACCCCGCCGGACAGCACGCTGATGACGCAGGAGCGCTTCAATTTTGCGCTCTCGCGTTACAATCTGATCGGCGCCGTCGAGCAGATGAATTACTTCGTCGACAAGCTCAAGGAGTTCGACATCGTGCCGGCGGATGCAGAAATTCCGCACAGCAACGAGTCAACCAAGACGGATGAGCGGCTGACAGAGGCCAATCTGATCGACCTCATGCACAAGACCCGGCTGGACCGCCAGCTTCATGAACTCGTCATGCAAAACGGCGTACTCTATCGGCCCGCAAAGGTCGCGGCCCAATAATGAAAGCCTCTTAAGCCCTTGGGCGAAATGGGGGCAGAGCCGGTAACACTGTAGTCACAGCGCCACAGCGCGACCGTTTTGAGGCCCCCAAATGGCCCGGCAGCCCCCTGACCATATTTCCCTGACGCTTTCGAGGAGGGGGATGAGGTTATGCCGCTTGAAGAGATCACCAAACCATCCGCGCCGGCCGTTCGCCGCCAGCGCCTGCCGCTCATGATGCGCCCCGAGCGCCCGTCCGGCACGCCCCCTGGCACCGGAGCACGCGGCCGCCCTGCCCCGCTGATGCCGGCCATCTTTTCCCTTGCCCCGCCCACTGCCGAGCTGGCGGCCGCTCCGCCGCAAAGCCACCGCCAGAAGGTCTGCCGGCTGCTGGCGGCGCTGTTCGACACTCCGCGCACCGGCGAACTTTACAGCAGCATCGAGACGCTGGAGCAGATTGCCCCGCAGGTGGAGGCGCTGCTGCGCGAGCATGGCCCGCTGGGCGAGATCACTCCGCGAGATGAAGAGCGCTACAGCCTGCATCTGGCGAAAGCCCAGCTTTCCGTCCGCCTGAAGCTGGATGCACAGGGCGCCATCAGTGTCGCCCTGTTCGACCCGCCCGAACGGCTCGCCAATTTCGCCGAGGTGCTGGCCGACCTGCTCTCCCTGCCCGGCCAGCTTTCCCTGCGCATGGAGCGGGATGGCCGGCAGACCCACGAGGTGCGCACCAAGGGCCGCCCGCCCGCCGTCGGCTCCGCCTTCAAGCTGGGAGTGCTGGCCGCTGTACAGGACAAGGTCCGGGCCGGGGATGTTACCTGGGACACCGTTCTGCGCCTCGGTGAAGCAGATCGCTCCTTGCCGGGCGGTATCCTGCAGGACTGGCCGGCCGATACGCCGCTGACCCTTGCCAGTCTTGCCCAGTTGATGATCACCGGCAATGACAACACGGCGACCGACATGCTGATGCATTTCGTCGGTCGCGATGCCGTGGCCGCCAAGCTTGGCGTCGAGGGGCCGGTTCCCACCACGCTCGAAGTCTTCAAGCTACGCGACGCGGCAACCGAGGAGCTTGCCGGCCGCTGGGCCGAGGGAGACGCCGCCACCCGGCTGGAGGTGCTGGAGAGGCTCGCCGCCTTGCCGCGGCCGGAGCCCTTTGCCCTTACGGGCGGCGACCAGCGTTTCGAGAGTGAGTGGCAGGTGGGGCCGGAGCGGCTTTGCCGCCTGCTGGAAGAAACCGCCGGCCTCAGCTTCTTTACCGCAGCCGGCAATGCGGCGGCCGGTGATACCCCGGATGAGGAAAATGGCGAAAGCGCCGTGGGCTTTTCCGGCGGCAGCGAACTGGGTGCCCTGACCTATGCCACCCGCCTCGTGACCCGCGATGCCCGCGTACATTGCGTGGTGGTGAGCTGGAATGCCGCCGACGGCGGCGAGCAGGACAGCGACCGCTTTACCCTCGCCTACCGCTCCCTGCTGCGCGTACTGCGCGAGCCGGCATTGCAATAACCTCTCCTCCCTCCGCCCCGTCAGGCGGGCGGAAAATAAAACCCCGCCGGATCGCTCCGGCGGGGTCTTTTTTTGCCCGAACCGGGAGGGTCGGCGCTTACTTGCGCGGGCCGACCATGTTCTCCGGACGCACCCAGCTGTCGAACTGTTCGGCGGTGAGCAGGCCGAGCTTGATGCCGGTCTCCTTCAGCGTCGAATGCTCCTTGTGGGCGGTCTTGGCGATCTTGGCCGCATTGTCGTAGCCGATATGCGGGTTGAGCGCGGTCACCAGCATCAGCGACTCATTGAGCAGCTTGTTGATGCGCTCGCGGTTGGCTTCGATGCCGACCACGCAGTTATCGGTGAAGCTGCGGGCGGAATCAGCCAAGAGGCGGATCGACTGCAGCAGGTTGAAGATGATGACCGGCTTGAACACGTTGAGTTCAAAATGGCCGGTGGCGCCGGCAACGGTCACGGCAACATGGTTGCCCATCACCTGCGCGCACACCATCGTCATGGCTTCGGACTGGGTCGGGTTGACCTTGCCCGGCATGATCGAGCTACCCGGCTCGTTCTCCGGCAGCGACAGCTCACCGATGCCGCAGCGCGGGCCCGAGCCCAGCAGGCGGATGTCGTTGGCGATCTTCATGAAGGAAGCGGCGATGGTGTTGAGCGCACCGGAGGCCTCGACCATCGCATCATGGGCGGCCAGCGCCTCGAACTTGTTCTCGGCGGTCACGAAGGGCAGGCCGGTAATGCCTTCCACCTGCGCGGCGAATTCCTCGGCAAAACCAACCTTGGCGTTGAGGCCGGTACCAACGGCAGTGCCGCCCTGGGCCAGCTGGTAGAGGTGCGGCAGCGTCGCGCGGATGCGGGTGATGCCGTACTTCACCTGGGTGGCGTAACCGGAGAATTCCTGGCCCAGCGTCAGCGGTGTTGCATCCTGCAGATGGGTGCGCCCGATCTTGACGATGTCGCTGAACTCGGCGGACTTGGCTTCCAGCGCCGCCTGGAGATGCTCCAGCGCCGGAATCAGCTCGTGATGGATCTGCTCCACCGCCGCGATGTGCATGGCCGTCGGGAAGGTATCGTTCGACGACTGGCCCATATTGACGTGATCGTTCGGGTGCACCGGCTTCTTGGTGCCGCGCTCGCCGCCCAGAAGCTCGGAGGCGCGGTTGCCGATAACCTCGTTGGCATTCATGTTCGACTGGGTGCCGGAACCGGTCTGCCAGACAACCAGCGGGAAATGCTCGATCAGCGAACCATCGATCACCTCTTCGGCGGCTTCGGCAATCGCATTGCCCAGCTTGCCGTCGATGGCGCCGAGCTTGATATTGGCCAGAGCCGCGGCCTTCTTGATGATGCCGAGCGCGCGCACCAGCGGAGCGGGCATGCGCTCGCCGCCGATCTTGAAGTTCTGCAGGGAGCGCTGGGTCTGCGCGCCCCACAGGCGGTCGGTCGGCACCTCGATGGCACCCATGGTGTCGGTTTCAATGCGCATGGCAGGCGTATCGGCCATAACTTGCGAACTCCTTGCCGGCCTTGGGCAATCCCGGGGGCGGGGCCCGTTGGGTCCGGACGGTCGTCGGAAAAGCCGGCAGGCGGGGCGGGAAGGCCCGGCCGCCGGACGGCGGAATGGTGCCGGCGTTCTAGCACGCATGGCCCGCCAAGACCAAGATGCGACAGTCTCGCACCCTTACGGGCTGTGAGCGAAATCCGCCGGCGGCACGATGGCAAGGGCTCCGTCGCCCGGTGCCTGACGCAGCATCCTGAGCGTCGAGGTGCCCTTGTGCTCGAAATAATAGATGTGCAGCTCGTGCCAGCCGGCCTCGTCCACCTGAAGCTCGAACGGGTCGGACAGGAGATCGGCATGTACGCCGTCGGCCTTGAAGACTTCCTTGCCATCCAGCTGGATGATCACGCCGTCATTCGACTCGACCTGAAAGCGATAGCTGCCGGCTGCCGGAAAGTTCAGATAGCCCTTGAGATCGGCCAGTACCTGATCGACGAGCCGCGAGGTCATGACGCGCCCGCCAACCGCCTTGTATTCAAGGTTGGGCACAGGATCGCCGGCGCGGCCCTTGCTGTCGGCGACAAAATCCTCGACGCCATCGAGACTGCGCATCGGATAGAAATAATACATCGCGCCGAGGCCGGGCTGCAGTGACCCGGCATCGGCCAGCACGGCGGCATGGCCGGCTACCGGCAGCATCAGTGCGCCGGCAGCGAGGCTGGCGGCAAGGTGCCGCCTGACAATCCCGAACACGCGGTCCATCTCCCCTCATTCTCCCCTTTTTGAAGCTCCCCGGACACCATCATGGCGGCCCGTTGCCGGTCACGGCAAGCCCGACCGGGGTCTGCCGCGGCAGCGTGCCTCAGTCCGGCTTGCGGAACAGCGCTTCGGCGGCGGCGATATGGCCGCGGCGGTCCTTGATCGCGTCGTCGACACGAGCGATCTCGGCTTCAAGCTCGGCGCGATATTCCCTGAGCTCCTCGACGGATAAACGATCCAGCACCAGCGGTTGTTTTACCTTGCGGCGCGGCTCCAGATCTTCGGCGTCCATGAGCATCCTCCTGTTATGGGCCCGTCGGCGTTCCGGGCTTTTGCTTGTGTGCCTCCACCGGCTTTTCGTATGCAAGGGCCTTCTCCCGCCTGCCCATGGCTTTTCCGGCAAAAGACCTCCATGACCCGTGCCCTCATCATCGATACCGATCCGTCGCCCGACGACGCCGTCACCTTCCTCACCGCCCTTGCGGCACCGGAACTGTTCGAGCTGCTGGCCGTGACCACGGTTGCCGGCAATGTGCCGCTCGACCTCACGACGAAGAATGCCCTCAAGGCGCTGGAACTTGCCGGGCGCACGGATATTCCCGTCTATGCCGGTGCATCGGCCCCGCTGGTGCGCCCGCTGATCACGGCGGAATATGTCCATGGCCATACCGGGTTTGACGGGTATGACCTGCCGGACCCGGTGGCAAAGCCCGCGGCCGGCTTTGCACCGGAAGCCATCGTGGAGATGGTGATGAGCCGGCCCAAGGGGACGGTCACGATCTGCGCGCTGGCGCCGCTCACCAACATCGCCCTCGCCATGGCGCGTGAGCCTCGCCTTGCGGAGCATCTGGCGGAAATCGTCATCATGGGCGGCGCGCTGTCGGAAGGCGGCAACGTCACCCCGGCGGCCGAATTCAACATCTATGTCGACCCTGAGGCGGCAGCCCGCGTCTTCACCAGCGGTGCCAACCTCACCCTCATCCCGCTCGATTGCACCCATCAGGCCCGCACCACCGCCGCACGGCTGGAGCGGCTGCGCGCGAAGGGCACGAAACTGGCCGAGGTCTTCTATCATCTGCTCAGCTTCAACAAGCGCTTCGACGAGCAGAAATATGGCTGGGACGGCGGCCCGCTGCATGACCCGACAACCCTTGTCTGGCTGATGCATCCGGAGTTTTTCCCGAACGGGCGGCGCGTCAATGTGACCGTGGAGACTGGCAGCCCCGATACGCTCGGCATGACCATCATCGACTGGTGGAGCGTAACCGGCAAGCCGGCCAATGCCCTCGTTCTGCGTGACATCGACGCCGAAGGTTACATGACAACCATCATCGACCGGCTCGGCCGGCTTTGAGCTCCGGGGTCTTGCCGCAATGGCGGCAGGCCCCATTTTCAGGAAGGTGGCCCGACCGGCCCACCCTTTCCCGATCCTTCGGAGATATCCCGCGACATGACCCTCGCCGACGCCCCCTTGCCCGCCGAAATGGACTGCATCCTCTTTGATGGCGCGGGCAGCCCGGATGTCATCACCTCGGCCCGGCGCGACGTGCCGCAGCCGGCCCCGGGAGAGGTGCTGATCAAGGTAGCGGCGGCAGGCGTCAACCGGCCGGACGTGCTTCAGCGCAAGGGCCAGTACGCCCCGCCGCCCGGCGCCAGCGACATTCCGGGGCTGGAAGTGGCCGGCACGGTCGTGGCGCTGGGAGAAGGCGCCGCACGCTGGAAGATCGGCGACAAGGTCTGCGCGCTGATGGCCGGCGGCGGGTATGCTGCCTATGCCGCAGTGCCCGCCGGCCAGTGCCTGCCGGTCCCGGAGGGGATGAGCTTTACCGAGGCCGCCTCCCTGCCCGAGACCTTCTTTACCGTCTGGACCAATGTGTTCGACCGCTCGGCCCTCAAGCCCGGCGAGTCGTTGCTGGTCCATGGCGGCAGCAGCGGCATTGGCGTTGCCGCCATCCAGATGGCAAAGGCCCTTGGCTCAAAGGTTTTCGTGACAGCGGGCAGTGCCGAAAAATGCGCCGCCTGTCTCGCACTGGGGGCTGATCTCGCCATCAATTACCGCGAGGAGGATTTTGTCGGCGCGGTAAAAGCGGCCACGGACGGGCGCGGCGTCGATGTCATCCTCGACATGGTGGCAGGAGACTATATCCCGCGAGATCTCGATGCACTGGCCGACGATGGCCGGCTTTCGCTCCTGGCCTTCCTCGGCGGCAGCAAGGCGGCGGTCAATTTCGCGCAGGTGATGCGGCGACGGCTTTCCATCTCCGGCTCTACGCTCCGGGCGCGCCCCACGGCCTTCAAGGCCGCCATCGCCGCGGCGCTTGAAGAGCATATCTGGCCCGAGATCGCCGCCGGGCGCATCAAAGCCGTGATCGACCGAACTTTCCCGTTGGCAGCCGCTGCCGAAGCCCATAAGCTGATGGAAAGCAGTGGCCATGTCGGCAAGATCGTCCTGACGCTGGACGCGTAAAGCCCACCTTCAACGGCCCGCTACCCTTTCTTCCGGCTATTACTGGTTTCGGCAGACAGGGCGCCTCCTTGATCCGGGGGTGCGCGGGCGCTACGGGTTTATCCAGCATCAGCGGCTTGCAGCAAGGCCGGAACATGAACAGCAGGTTTCGTTTTCCGCGGAGGAATTTTTAATGGCACAGCCCCTCATGCCCAAGGCCACGGCAGTCTGGCTGGTTGAGAACACGGCGCTGACCTTCGATCAGATCGCTGCCTTTTGCGGCCTGCATCCGCTCGAAGTCCAGGCCATTGCCGATGGCGAAGTCGCCCCCGGCATGACCGGCCTTGACCCCATCGCCACCAGCCAGCTGACGGCAGAAGAGATCAAGCGCTGCGAGGCGAACCCCGCCCTGCGCCTTGTCATGGCCAAGCGCGACCTGCCGGAGCCGGCAGCCCGCACCAAGGGCCCGCGCTACGTGCCGGTCAACAAGCGCGGCGACAAGCCCGACGCGGTGGCCTGGCTGGTCAAGAACCATCCGGAACTGACCGACACGCAGGTCTCCCGCCTTGTCGGCACCACCAAGCCGACGATCGCTTCGGTGCGCGACCGCACCCACTGGAACTCGCCGAACATCAAGCCGCGCAACCCCATCCTGCTCGGCCTGTGCTCCGAGGCCGAGATGGCGGCCGAGCTTGCCAAGAGCGGCTCCAAGATGAAGCCGATCACCCACGACGACGAAGTCGAGCATGAAGAAGCCGCCCCGCATGACAGCGGGTCCAGCAACTTCAACTTCGATCCGTCCAAGATTTTCTGAGTTACGGGACGGGCCGGCCTGACCGGCCCATAAGCCCAAAACAAATGAACCGGCGTGCGCCAATAAAAGGCTTCACGCCGGTTCTTTTTTTGGGAGGATCAGGGGGCAGGTTCTCCTGAACGCCGCTCACTCCCTGTCAGTCGCCATCGCGCCTTGCCTTCGCCCTCCACCCGGGCGGCCAGCAGGCTTTCCTTAGCGTCAGTGGATGCTGCCGCTCAGGCGGGCGATCTCGTCCTTGATCTTGAGTTTTTCGCACTTCAGCTTGTGAAGGGCGGATGCGTCGGGAGCAGGCCTTGTCTCTTCAGCATGCAGCTGGGCTTCAAGGCCGGCATGACGCTGCATCAGGCTATCAATACGCGCTTCATTCGACATGTTTTGCGCTCTCCCACTAGTGATGGCTGGATTTAGATTGCCCATCCTCGGGATCACGGCCATTTAGAAAGGCCGCGCCGGATCTTGCTGCCCGGTACCGGAAGGATGGCACAGGCCGCCCGCCATTGTCACGCAACGGTAACGGGAAAATGACGAACCATCTTTCACACCCGCTGACTGTCCCCACCCGCCCGCAAGGCTGACCAGAATGTCCGCTTCTCCTGTCTCTGGCCCGAGCTCAGGCCCCACGCCCGGCGACACCCAGCGCATCATCGTGGCGATTACCGGCGCCTCCGGCATCATCTATGGCATTCGCCTGCTGGAAGTGCTGCGCGGCCTTGGGGTCGAAACCCATCTGGTGATGAGCAAGTCGGCGGAAATCACGCTGGCGCACGAGACGGACATGAAGGTGGCCGATGTGCGCGCCCTCGCCTCCGTCGTGCACCCGCAGCAGGATATCGCCGCGCCCATCTCTTCCGGCTCGTTCCGCACCCTCGGCATGATCGTCGCCCCCTGCTCCGTGCGGACCATGAGCGAGATCGCTACCGGCGTGACCACCTCGCTCACCTCACGCGCCGCCGATGTGGTGCTGAAGGAGCGCCGGCGCCTCGTGCTGATGGTGCGGGAGACGCCCTTTCATCTGGGCCATCTGCGCACCATGACGCAGCTTGCCGAAATGGGCGCCATCATCGCGCCGCCGCTGCCCGCCTTCTATCACGAGCCGCAGACGGTGGATGACATCATCGACCATTCCGTCGGCCGGGTGCTCGACCTCTTCGGGCTGGATACGGGGCGGCTGCGGCGCTGGGGCGAGAGCTGATTTTCTAGCGGTTCGTGCGCAAGGCCGCCTGCGCCGCCGCCAGCTGCGCCACCGGCACGCGGAAGGGCGAGCAGGAGACATAATCGAGGCCGATTTCCTCGAAGAACAGTACGGAAGCCGGGTCGGCGCCGTGTTCGCCGCACACGCCCAGATGCAGCAGCTTGCCCTTCTCGTAGCTCGCTTCCCGCCCCTCTTCCACCGCCATGCGGATAAGGCGGCCGACGCCCTGCCGGTCAATGGTGACGAAGGGGTCGGTTTCGAACACCTGGGCCCGTTGATAGGCACCGAGGAAGGAGGCCGCGTCGTCGCGGCTCATGCCATAGGTCGTCTGCGTCAGGTCGTTGGTGCCGAAGCTGAAGAAATCGGCGGCCAGCGCGATCTCATGGGCTCGCAAGCAGGCCCGTGGCAGCTCGATCATGGTGCCGACGAGATATTCCAGATTGCAGGCGCCGCGCGCGGACTGCACCTCGGCCGCCGCCTTGACCACCACCTGCTTTAAAATCTCGAATTCGCGGGCCGTGCCGACGAGCGGGATCATCACTTCGGGAATGACCGTCTCGCCGGTATCGGCGAACACCTGCTCGGCCGCCTCGAAGATGGCGCGCGCCTGCATCTCGTAGATTTCGGGATAGGAGATGCCGAGACGGCAACCCCGGTGGCCCAGCATCGGGTTTGCCTCTGCCAGCTCGCGGGTACGGCGGCGCACACGGGCGAGATCAGTGCCGGAGATATGGGCAATCTCCTCCATTTCGCGGTCGGACTTGGGCAGGAACTCGTGCAGCGGCGGGTCAAGCAGGCGGATGGTGACAGGCTTGCCGCGCATGATGTGGAAGAGCTTGGCAAAGTCCGCCCGCTGCATCGGCAGCAGCTGGCTCAGGATTTCACGGCGGGCCGCCTCGTCTTCGGCAAGGATCATCCGCCGCATGGCGACGATACGGTCCCCCTCGAAGAACATGTGCTCGGTACGGCAAAGGCCGATGCCCTCGGCCCCGAACTTCTGCGCCGCCCAGGCATCGCGCGCGGTATCCGCATTGGCGCGCACCCGCAGCCGGCGGAAACTGTCCGCCCACTCCATGAGCTGGAGGAAATCTGCTGAAAGCCCCGGCTGTACCAGCGCCACTGCACCGATGATCACCTCTCCGGTCGACCCATCGATGGAGATCTTCTCGCCGGCCTTGATGACATGGCCGCCAATGCTGATGGTCTCTGCCTCTTCATCAATACGCAGCTCGCCGGCACCGCACACGCAGGGCTTGCCCATGCCGCGCGCCACCACAGCGGCGTGGCTGGTCATGCCGCCACGGGCCGTCAGCACGCCGGAGGCGGCATGCTGGCCATGCACATCGTCCGGGCCGGTTTCCATCCGTACCAGAATGCAGGGGTTCCCCTTGCGGGCAACCCGCTGCGCCTCAAGGCCCGAAAACACGACCCGCCCGGTTGCCGCTCCGGGCGAGGCGCCGATGCCGCGCGTCAGCACCTGACGCGGCGTTGCCGGATCGATGGAAGCATGCAGAAGCTGGTCGAGCGACGCCGGGTCCACCCGCGTTACCGCCTCGGCCTTGTCGATTACCCCGTCACGGCACAGATCAACGGCAATGCGCAGGCCCGCGCGCACGCTGCGCCGGCCCGGCCGCACGCCAACAAGATAGACCTTGCCGCGCTCGACCACGGTGTCGAATTCCACCATGTCGTGCCAGTGCCGCTCCAGCCTGGCGGCAATCTCGCTCAGCTGGTTGAAGACATCGGGGTGCGCCTCGCTGAGCGGCTGCTCGGGCGTGCGGCGCCGTTCCTCCTCGGTACGGGCAATCGGGGCCTCGGCAAACCCGTCCTGATCCAGCTCATCGCCCATCGCGCCTGGCAGCCAGCGACCGACGATACCCGGGGCGCCGCTGCGCGGATCGCGCGAACTGGCAAGGGCAAGGCCGGCGGGGGAGCCCAGGGCGCCAAAGACCATGGACTGCACGGTAACCGCCGCCCCCCAGCCTTCGGGGATATTGTTGATCTGCCGGTGAAGCATCAGGCGCCGCCCGCCCCAGGCGCGCAGGGCGGCATCGACACTGCGGTCAAACTGCTCACGCACATCCTGCGGGAAAGGTGCGCCGGCCTCCGCCACGAAGATGCGCTTGAAGCGCCCCGCAAGGCTGCGCCAGCCGATATCGTCCAGCCGGCCACCGGACTCGCCCCGCGCCGTTGCCAGCGCTTCCTCGAAAAGCGCCGGATCCAGCGCTTCCACCGTCACGGCGAAGGAGGCGATGAAACGGGTGTAGGCCTCGTAGGCAAAGCCGACATTGCCGCTGCGGCGTGCCAGCGTCTCGACCGTCTGGTCATTGAGGCCGACGCCCAGAATGGCCCGTGGCAGGCCGGGCAAACGCTCACGTGCGCCGAGCCTTACCGCCACCACCAGCGGGTATTCACTGCCGCCAAGGCGGGAGCCGGAACGCACTTCCAGCTCCATCAGCGCGGCCTCGACCTGTGCCTTCAGATCGGAGGGCCAATCGCCACCCTTGAGCAGGGCAACGCTGGCGCCGGCCTCGATGGTAAATCCGGGGGGGACCGGCAGATCAAGGGCAGCGGCATCAGCCAGCAGGGCCGCCTGCATACCCAGCGCCTCGCGCGACACAGGCGTGCCTTCAAAGACGCCCCGGGCGACCGCACCTCTTGCGAAGCTGTGGACCCATCTGGGCATGATTAAATACGTCAGCCGCCTTCGATCTGGGAGAAATCCGCCACCATGTTGAGGGTTGCGCGGATTTTCGACAAGAGGCGCAAGCGATTGACCCGCAAGGCCGGATCGTCGGCGTTGACCGTCACCTTGTCGAAGAAGGCATCGACCGGCTGGCGCAGCGTGGCAAGAGCCCGCATCGCATCCTCGAAGGCGCCGCCGGCAATTGCCGGCTCCGCCCCGCGGGCGGCAGCGTCGAGCGCCTCATGCAGCGCGCTTTCCTCACCCTGCGCAAAGCGGGCGGGATCGACAGCGCCGTCATGCGGGCCGTCCTTCTTTTCCTCAATACGCACGATGTTGGCGGCCCGGCGATAGGCTGCCAGCAGGTTGGCGCCATCGTCGCTGCCGAGCAGATCCTGCAGTGCCTTTGCCCGGGCCACGACCCGGGTCAGATCGTCCCCGCCGCCCAGCGCCAGCACGGCGGCAATCATGTCATGCCGCACGCCACGGTCGCGCAGATAGACCTTGAGACGGTCGGCGAAGAAAGCGCCGAGCTGCGCCACCACATCTGCTGCCGGGGCAAAATCGCTGCGCCCGTAAAGCGCATGGGCTTCGGCAAACAGTTCTGAAAGGCTGAGCGTGAGCCCGTTTTCCAGCACAATGCGGATCACGCCAAGAGCGGCACGGCGCAGGGCATAGGGGTCCTTGGAACCGGTCGGCGTCTCGCCAATGGCAAAGAAGCCGGCGAGCGTATCCAGCTTGTCGGCCAGCGCCAGAGCAACGGCCACCGGCGCGGACGGGCAATCGTCCGACGGGCCGGCCGGGGAATAGTGGGTGGCGATGGCATCGGCCACCACGGCGCTTTCACCCTGATGGAGCGCATAATAGCGGCCCATCACGCCCTGCAGCTCGGGGAACTCGCCGACCATGCCGGAGACGAGGTCGGCCTTGGCCAGTTCAGCCGCGCTGCGCGCCGCCGCTACATCGCCGCCCAGACGGCGCGCAATCTCGGCAGAAAGCGCCTGCATGCGGGTGACGCGCTGGGACAGCGTGCCGAGTTTGGCGTGGAAAACGATCTTTTCCAGCTGCGGCAGGTTTTCTTCCAGCCGGTGCTTGCGGTCTTGGTCCCAGAAGAAGCGGGCGTCGGAGAGGCGGGCACGCAGCACGCGCTCATAACCCTGCCGCATCGCCGCACCACCATCAGCGGTCTCGACATTGGCAACCGCGATGAACCAGGGGGCGAGCTTGCCGCCCTTTTCCTGCACGGCAAGGTACTTCTGATGGGAGCGCATGGAGGTGACCAGCACTTCCTTCGGCACTTCCATGAACACATCGTCGATGCGGCCGATGAGCGGGCGCGGCCATTCCACAAGGCCGGCCAGTTCTTCCAGCAGGCCGTCATCCGGCACCAGTTCAAGGCCCTTTTCCGCAGCAAGAGCGGTTGCACCCTCAAGGATCAGGCGCTTGCGCTCCTCACGGTCCAGCACCACACGGGCGGCGCGCAGCTTGGCCTCATAATCGGCAAAACCGGTCACGGTAAAGGCATCGGGCGCGAGGAAACGGTGGCCGCGCGTCTCGTTGCCAAAAGCCAGCAGCTTGCCGCTCATGTCGAGCGCGCCTTCCAGCACCTTGCCATCGACCAGCGCAATGATGCTGTGCAGCGGGCGCACGTAGCGGAAGGGGCGATCCGCCCAACGCATGGATTTGGGCCAGGGCAGCTCGGCCACCGCTTTCAGCAGGATGTCCGACAGGACTTCGCGCAGCGGGCGGCCCGGTTTGTTGATGGTAAGGAAATAGAACTCGCCCTTGCCGGTATCGCGCAGTTCGCACGCCTCAAGGCTGTCCAGGTTATTGGCCTTGAGGAAACCATCGGTGGCCTGCTGCGGGGCGCCGGCACGGGGGCCGCGGCGCTCTTCCGCCACATCCGGCGAGCGCTCGGGCAGACCGTCCATCACCAGCGTCAGGCGGCGCGGCGTTACCAGCGCGCGGGTGCTGGCGGGCGCCATGTCCACGGCCTTCAGGCCCTCGGTGACAAGGCGCGCCAGATCCTCTGCGGCGCGCGCCTGCATACGGGCGGGGATTTCCTCGGAGAAGAGTTCGAAAAGCAGTTCGGCCATTTTGTTGAGGCTCGCTTGTCTTGGTGGCCGGTCAGGCAGCTTTGGTGGTGCGGCTCTTCAGCCAGGTCTCGCAGCACATCTTCGCCAGCGTGCGCACACGGCCGATATAGGCGGCCCGCTCGACGACGGAGATGACGCCACGCGCATTCAGAAGGTTGAAGAGATGCGAGGACTTGAGACAGTAGTCGTAGGCCGGCAGGGCAAGGCCCTTCTCTACCAGCGCCCGGCACTGGCGCTCGGCATCCTCGAAATGGCGGAAGATGGTTTCCACATCCGCATATTCGAAGTTGAAGGCCGAGAATTCCTGCTCGTTCTGCAGATAGACCTGGCCGTAATTGATATTGGCTTCACCGGGCATGCCGTTGAAGTCCAGCTCATAGACGTTCTCGATGCCCTGGATATACATGGCCAGACGCTCAAGCCCGTAGGTGAGCTCCATGGAAACCGGGTCGCACTCAATGCCGCCCACCTGCTGGAAATAGGTGAACTGGCTGACTTCCATGCCGTCGCACCACACTTCCCAGCCAAGGCCCCAGGCACCCAGCGTCGGGCTTTCCCAGTCATCCTCGACAAAGCGGATGTCATGCAGGGCCGGGTCGACGCCGAGCTCGTAGAGGCTCTGCAGATAAAGCTCCTGCGCATTTTCCGGCGAGGGCTTCATGATGACCTGGAACTGGTAATAATGCTGCAGGCGGTTGGGGTTCTCGCCATAACGCCCGTCGGACGGGCGGCGCGACGGCTGCACATAGGCGGCAGCCCAGCGCTCGGGACCGAGCGCGCGCAGCGTGGTGGCGGGATGGAAGGTACCGGCGCCCACTTCCATGTCGTAGGGCTGCAGGATGACGCAGCCCTGCTTGGCCCAGAAGTTCTGGAGCTTCAGGATCAGGTTCTGGAAGGCAAGCGGGTTGATCTTGTCCGCGCTCGTCGTGCTGGGCGAGGCCATGGGCGCTTTCACCGGTTCAAATAGGAAAGAGGCAAAGTTTGAGCCACGCACCCTAGAGCAAGAGCAAGGGGCATGTGAAGGTCAGATAACAGCCGGAATGCTGCCCTGCCGCATGAAAAAGCGCGAAAAAGCAGACAGATCAGGCGCGCGAGCACTCATGCGGGCGCGCGGGATCGTGATAGGCACCGCATTTCGGGCAAGCGACAAGGTCGGTTACCTGCGCCTTCTGCGCCGAACCACGGGCCGGACGCTCCTGTTCCCGGGCTTGACCGCGCGGCCGGTTGCCGACTACCGCGTTCCGCAGCAGGCGGTAAATGACGAAGATGGCAATCGCCACCAGCAGGAACTTGCTCAGAAAACCCATCAGGTACTGTCCCGTTCAATGATGCCTGCCCCGCTTCAGGGGGCGGCACCAAATTTCCTATAATCCGAAACGCGCCCACAGCGCCTTGCGTTCGGCAGCATCCACCACGCCGTCCGCCAGAGCAGACCCGGCCGCAAGGCCGAAGCGGGAGAGTAGCGAGCGCGGGCGCGCCATCTCGCGCAGCTTCACCTTCTTGCCGAAGCGCTGGCGCAGGACCGAGCGCATCTCGCCGATACCGTCGGCAAGGCCGAGCGTTACCGCCTCCTGCCCCACCCAGACGGCACCTGAAAAGAGTTTCTGGTCTTCCGCGTCAATGCGCCCCGCCCGGCGCACCTTGACATGATCGATGAAGAGGCTGTGCAGTGCCCCCATCATGCGGTCGAGTTCAGCCACGTCTTCCGGCTTTTCCGGGCGGAACGGGTCCAGGATGGCCTTGCGCTCGCCGCGGGTATAAAGCCGCCGGTCGATGCCCAGCTTTTCCAGCGCCCGGTTGAAGCCGAAACCGCCGGAAACGACACCGATGGAGCCGACGAGAGACGCCGGATCGACAAAGATCTCGTCGGCCGCGGCTGCCAGCCAGTAGCCGCCCGAGGCCGCCACGTCCTCACAGAAGGCCAGCACCGGCACTTCGTGTTCCGCTGCCAGCTCGCGGATGCGTCCTGCGATCAATGAGGACTGGGCCGGCGACCCGCCGGGGCAGTTGATGGCAAGCGCCACCGCCGAAAGCCCGCCAACGGAAAAGGCCTCCTCCAGCAGGGGCTCCAGCCCGGCCATGTTGATATCCCCGCCACCGCGCAATCCCCGGCGGCCGGGCGCAATGGTGCCGTAGAGGCGGAGAACCGCAACCCGCGGCGCACGCTTGCGCTTGAGGCGGGAGGGAATGAGTTGGCCAAGGCGGCTGAGGATTTTCATGACCATCCGATGTAAGCGAGCGGCTGCCGCCCCACAAGAGCCGTGACACATCGCAGCAAGGGCAGGCGTTCAGCTGCCAAAATCCAGCGCCGCGCCATGGCGCAGCACCGCATCGGCTGCCTCGGTGAAGCTGCCATCCTCCCGGTGCAGCACAAGGCCGGGCAGAAGCCGGGCCGCAGACCGCCCGCCCTTGCGCGCACGCACGATCACCCTTTTGGCCTCCGCTCCCGCCCGTGGCCAGAGCGGAAGGATCTCAACCGCGCCCGCCTTGGCGGAAAGGGCCGCAAGAATGGCATCGAGCCGGCCGGCGGTATGGATCAGGGTCAACGAGCCGCCCGAGCGGGTGCGCCGCAGGCAGGCAGCAATCCACCCGTCCAGCTCCAGAGAGCTTTCGCCATGGGCGATGGCGCGTGCCGGCTCCGCCGCCGAAGTATGGGCCCCGGCTATCGCAAAAGGCGGGTTGGAGATGACATGGTCGGCCTCGACCAGTGCCGTTTTCGGCGGTCGGGCCAGATCGCCCTCCAGCACGGAAAAGCTGCCGTCAACACCATTGCGCGCAGCATTGGCGCGGGCGAGCGCGGCATGGAGCGGCTGAAGCTCAAGGCCGAGAAGGTGCACGCCCGGCACGCGTGCGGCAACGCAAAGTGCCGCAGCACCCGTGCCGCAGCCGGCATCAAGCACCAGGTCCCCCGCCCCGGCCGGACAGGCCGCTGCCAGCAGGACAGGGTCAATAGCGACGCGGTAGCCCCGGCGCGGCTGCTCAAGCTGCAGCCGCCCGCCAAGCAGCGGGTCCACGGTCGTCTCCAGTCCCTCCGGCAAGCCGGGCGGAGGAATGGTCACGGCGCTTCGGGCGGCAGCAATGCCCCCTCCCCGGCTTCGGCGATCAGGCGGCGTGCCTGCCGCCAGTCATCTGCATCCACCATGATGCGGCGCGGAATAATCCCGATGGAGCCTTCGAGAACGGAGGTGTGCTGATCGAGCACAAGACAGGAGATACCTTCGCCTGACAGCAGGGCGTCCACCCAGCTGATGGCAACCGCGTCATTGGTGCGCAGCAACTCGCGCATGAAACCTTCTCTCCCGTTTCATTCAATCTCCCCGGAACCTGCGCAGGGCATGAACACGGGGCTGTGGGCCCGGTTACACTGGCGCCGACCGTCGCAGGGCAGACCATGCCTCAGTTCTAGACTTTGGCTGGCCATTAATGCAGTTATGCATCGCAGGCGCCGCGCGCGCGGTCAACTTACGGGACGAGCAAGGGTTTCCGGCCGGGCCAGAAGGTCCAGTGCCAGGCTCTTGTTCCTTGATGACAGAACGGACTGAAATGGCTGTTGCCACGGGATTGAAGCAGGAACAGGTGGTTGCGGCTGCCGCGTCGGACAATGCGCTGGAGCGGCTGCACGCCCTGCTGACCGAGGATCTGCGGCAGGTAAACGCGCTCATCATCTCGCGGATGGAAAGCCCGGTACCGCTGATCCCGCAGCTTGCCGGTTATCTGATCGCCTCCGGCGGCAAGCGCCTGCGGCCGCTGCTGACGCTGGCCGCCGCCCGGCTCTTCGGTTACCAGGGCGACGCCCATCTGCTGATCGCCACCGCCGTCGAGTTCATCCACACCGCCACGCTGCTGCATGACGATGTGGTGGATGAAAGCGATCTTCGCCGCGGGCGCGAGAGCGCCAACTCGGTCTGGGGCAACCAGGCCAGTGTGCTGGTCGGCGATTTCCTCTTTTCGCGCTCCTTCGAGCTGATGGTGGAAACCCACTCGCTTGAAGTGCTGCGCATTCTCTCCCGCGCCTCGGCCGTGATCGCCGAAGGCGAGGTACTTCAGCTCATCACCTCCAACGATACCGCCACGGTCGAAGCCGATTACCTGCGCGTGATCGAAGGCAAGACCGCCGAGCTGTTTGCCGCCGCCTGCGAAGTGGGCGCAGTGATTGCCGGCTGCGACAAGCAGGCCTGCGCCGCCATGCGCGACTATGGCATGGCGCTCGGCATGGCCTTCCAGATCGTCGATGACGTGCTGGATTATTCCGCCGTGCAGGCCCAGCTGGGCAAGACGGTGGGCGACGATTTCCGGGCCGGCAAGATCACCATGCCGATCCTCATCGCCATCGCGAAGGGCAATGAGGAGGAACGGGCGTTCTGGAACCGCACGCTGGAGCGGCAGGAACAGGAAGAAGGCGACCTTGACCACGCCATCGCCCTCCTGCGCCAGCACGACGCGCTCGACGGTGCCATGGACCGTGCGCGCGAATGGGGCGAGCGTGCGATCGCTGCGCTGGAACATGCCCCGGAGAGCGTACTCAAGCAGGCGCTCGCCGACGTCATCGCCTTCTGCATCGAACGCGACTACTGAACCGGATCCGAGGCCCGGCCGGAGCCGGAACGAAGCCGCAAGGCCCTGCGGCTGGTCATAATGAGGGCGCTTGAAGCAGCACACTCACAAAGCGGTAAAAAACCCCTTGCAAGCACCGGCGGCGGTGGCTACAAAGCGCCCGCCCGATGGCTCCGGACACCAGGCCGGTTAGCAAAAGTCGAGGGCAAAAAGTCGGGGCGTAGCTCAGCCTGGTAGAGCGCTGCTTTCGGGAAGCAGAGGCCGGAGGTTCGAATCCTCTCGCCCCGACCATTCAAAAAAGCCGGCCGCAGCAATGCGGGCCGGCTTTTTGCTTTTCTGGCCGTCTGATGACGCAGGGCATCTAGCGAATCGGCATGCAGCAGACAGTCGCATCAAGGGGTAGGCACCCGCCCCCCGTCTCCTGCCCGGAAACGCCGAAACACAGGGATTGTGGGTGCGCCAAGCCGATTGCATACAGCTAGCGGTATTTCGCTCCGAATTCAGGCAATCGGCTTATTTTCCAATCACTTTCCAGAAAAATTAACGAATTCGTTACCATTTCGGATGCGAACTGTCTTTTACGTAATCACCTGCCCTCCGGGGGCCCGGATGCCTTTGACCGATGTTATCAAGCCGCTGGCATCGGCGGTAAAACGTGTGGCCAGTGCCTTCGGCGAAGAAAACAGCGCGGCCGCCAAGGCGGCAGCGGCGCGCGTTACCGCGCAGCAAAAAGCCACCGTCGAAGCCTATCATCTGCAATTGCAGGATATCCGCCACCGCATGCTGATGCAGCTTCGCGAGGCGAGTGAATATGCGGCAGCGGATGATGATCGTGGCCTGCATCTGCTGGGCGACGCCCCCATCATTGCCGACAAGGGCGCCAGCTGGGAAAAACTGCTGCTGCTGTTCCGTGCGCTGGAGCATTTCCGCCGCCGGCGCATGCTGGTGACGCAGGGCCATGTGAGCCGCAACTTCAATGAAGAGATCGGCGCCCGCTTCGGCATCGCCGAAGGCGGCCTCAAGCGCCTGCTGCTGGATGAGCTTGCCACTGTCCTGCTCACCTGGCCGGAGCGGATTACTTTTTACTCCCATGCCACCGCCTGCCGGGACGATGCCCTGTTCAGCCCCCATCGCTCGCTGAACGAAGCCGTGCGCAACATGCTGGCGGTCGGGGTTCAGCTCTCTTCTCCCGAACAGCTGCCCGCCATCGTGACCATGAAGGCCGGCGACATTCCCATTCTGCAAACGCTCGACCGCGGCATCGGCGAATTGCACCGGCCAAGCCAGATCGAAGCACTGCGCAAGCTGACACCCAAGCGGCTCGACGAATTGCGCGCCCTGATGGAGCAGGCTTCCGCCATCGGCTTCCGGGGTTCGATCAGCGCAGGCAAGGGCACCAACTGCTGGCTGGAAGCCTGCCGCTATGCCGAGGCCCTGCCGATCTTCGCCGAGGCAATCTCCGAGCGCGAGCGCAGCCAGAAGGAAAACGGACAAGCCGCCGCTGGCGGCTCCATCCGCGACCGCATCGAAAATGACAGCCAGGTGCAGGGGCCTGACCGCGGACTGATCGATATCATCGTGAAGATCCGCCGCCGCTTCGGCGAGAAGGCCTGGCTCGGCGTCTTCGCCAAGGGTATGGAATTCGCCGGGCTGGTGGCCGACCCCACCAACGAAAACCGCATCAATGCCATCGGCGAGGATGCGGTGGAGAGCTTTACCCTCGTGAAGCTGCGCGAGGTGCTGAAACTCTCCGATACCATGGCCGAAGAATTCATGGCCAATTTCAACGACGCCATCGAGGAATGGGGCCAGAAGCGCCGCGACCAGGTGATGGCCGAGATCGCCGCGCGCGGCGAGGAACTGGACCGCCCCTTCGTGATGTGCGTGGAGCGCTGGCGTGACCGCTTTTACCGCGTGCCCCGCATCAAGGTGATCACCCGCTTCATCAAGAGCATCTACGCGGATTGAAAGAGTAGCAGAATCAACCCGCTGCCCTTCGCCACCCCGTAAAATCATGCGGCGGGGTGACGCGGGCGGCCAACCGTGCTATGTTTCTCTAGTGCACGTATGCGCTTTGACCGCCAGCTGATGGCATGAGGTTCAGGTATGAACGTAGGTTCCGCAACATCGCTAACCCCGTCCGCCATGATGCAGGGCACTGGTTCGGCGTCTGCCGGCAGCAGTGATGTGCCGACCGATCCGGCCGTTTCCCTGCTGCGCAAGACGATGGATCTCACCGAGACCCTGGTGAACAAGATGCTCGACGGCCTGCCCCAGGCCGGCCCGCGCGGCACGAACCTCGATATCAGCGTCTGAATTCGGCTGCCGTTACTGCTGAATACAAAAAAGGGCCCCTCAGGGCCCTTTCGCTTTTAAGCGCGCTCACGCACTGCCGGCCTTCGAGAGCCTCAAGGCTTCTTCATCGCCCCGCTGGCCATCTCGCCATCCAGCAGATCGCGCAGCCAGCGCGCTTCCTGGCCCAGCACCGCACCCAGCTGGGCATCGAAGGCGCCGACGATGCTGTCGATGCGGTTGGCGGCGGCCGGACCGGTGGCCTCAAAGGTCCGGGAGCCGACGATGCGGCCATCGCGCTGGCGTACCAGCTTGAAGTTGATGGCAACCGTTACCGTCGGCGGATTCTGGTCGCCGGGCGTGCCGTTATAAACCGCCTCGAAGCTGCGGATGTCAGACTTCAGCATATAGTCGCCGCGCACGCCGACGGACTGGCGCTCGACGGAGGCAACCAGCCCCATCGCCTCGACATCTTCCATCAGCAGCGTCTGCACAAGGCGCGGCGTACGGTCCACCCAGCGCGCTCCGGCATAATACTGCACCTCGACCGGCGACGGTTTCAGCGTGATGCGATTGCCTTCCACCCCGCCGGAGGCATCCGGCTCGGCGATCACCAGTTGCAGCGGCATGGCGAGCGGCATCGCGGAGAGCTGGCGGGAGGGCGGCACAAGGTCATAAAGCTGCGGGGCACTGCCGGCATCGTCCACAGCCCCAAGGGCGCCGCAACCGGCAAGCAGGGCGGCGCTGGCGGCAAGCATGCCAAAACGGGCAAAGGCGCGGCGGCTCATGCTCATGGCAGCTTGTACTCCTTGGCCTGGGTTCCGAGCAGGAAGCGAGGGGGATCGCTCTGGATTTTCTGGACGAGGTCGTTGAGAGAGGCAGCCAGCTGCCGCGCCTCGACCATGAAGCGGGAAATCTGGTCGAGCCCGCCATTGGCGAAGTTGGTCACGCTCGGCCCGCTCTCATCCAGCATGATGTCGAGCTGCCCGGCGACCCGGTCGATGTTGGCGGCAGCGTCGCGTGCGATGGAGACGATATCCTTCACATCGCCGGAAAGCAGGCCGTTGGCGCTGTCGATCGTGCCGTTGAGCTTGTCGGTGGTACCTTCAAGCCGGGCCGCGAGCTGGGTCAGGCGCTGTGACAGCTGGCTCAGTTCGCCGGTCACCTCGCGCACATTGTCCACGCTCTCGCCGATGGCCTGCTTGCGCTCGGCCAGCACCCCGCTCACCGTATTGAGGTTGGAGAGCAGCCCGGAAATGGCCTGCTGGTTGGCCGGGCTGAAAGCGCCGCGCGCGTCATTCACCAGCGCGCCGATGGCATTCATGAGATCGGGCGCGTTGTCGAAAAGCTGCTGCACCGTCGATTGGCGCGCCGGGATCTTGGCCATGTTCTGGCCCGGCTCGGGCCGGAGCAGCGGCGCATCCGCCGAGCCGCCCGAGATCTGCACGATGGACGTGCCGGCAAGGCCGGTCAGCTCTACCCGGCCGATGGAATCCGTGCGCACCGGCGTGCCGCTATCGATGCGAATGATGACCCGAACACGGTCCGGCCGCTCGCCATCGATGCGGATATCGGTGACCTCGCCAACATCGATACCGTTGAAGCGCACCCGGCTTGCCTTGCCAAGGCCGGAGATCGGCGCCGGAAAGGACAGGCGATAATAGGTGAAATCATCTTCGAACTGCGCCTTGGAGAGCCAGACGGCAAAGACGATACCGAGGAGCACCACCACGAGGGTGAAGCTGCCGATCAAGACATGGCGTGCGTTGGTTTCCATCTGTTGCCCGTCCTAGTCAGCTTTTTCGGGGTCAGCTTTTTCAGGATATGCCGTGCCGGCCTGCGCCGGTTGCGTTTGCTCCCCTGATGAAGCAAGCGCCGCCCGGGCGCGCGGCCCGTGAAAATATTCCCGCACCCACGGATGATCGTTGGCGAGCATGGTATCCATGTCGCCGGTCACAAGCACCCGCTTTTCGGCCAGCACGGCGATGCGGTTACACACCGTGGTGAGGCTGTCGAGATCATGGGTCACCATGAAGACAGAAAGGCCGATGCGGTCACGCAGTTCCGCAATCAGCGCATCGAAAGCTGCCGCGCCGATGGGATCGAGCCCGGCTGTCGGCTCGTCAAGGAAGACCACTTCCGGATCAAGTGCCAGCGCGCGGGCGAGGCCGGCGCGCTTGCGCATGCCGCCCGAAAGCTCTGACGGAAACTTGGCACCCGCCTCCGGCGGCAGACCGACCATCGCGATCTTCAGCGCCGCCAGCTCGTCCATCAGCCGCTGCGGCATGCGCAGATGTTCGCGCATCGGCACCTGGATGTTTTGCGCCACGGTCAGCGCGGAGAACAGGGCTCCGTCCTGAAACAGCACGCCCCAGCGCTGCCCGACCCGGCGGCGCTCCTCGTCGGACATGGCGGAAACAGGCTGGCCGAAAAGAGAAATCTCGCCGGCCTGCGGTCGGTTGAGCCCGACGATGGTGCGCAGCAGCACGGATTTGCCCGTGCCCGAGCCACCAACGACACCGAGAACCTCGCCGCGATAAAGATCAAGATCGACACCGTCATGCACCGTCTGCCGCCCGAAGCGGTTCACGATGCCACGCACGGAGATGATGGCCGCCCCGTCCCCGTGCTCGTCCGTCACAGCCCGCAGCGTCCCGTTCATCGTCAGATCCCCATCGAGGAAAACAGCACCGAGAACAGTGCGTCGAGGATAATGACGAGGAAGATGGAGACCACCACCGAGCGCGTGGTGAGGCGGCCGAGGGATTCGGCGCTGCCACTGACGTTGAGCCCCAGCCGGCAGCCTACCATGGCAATCACCACGGCAAAAACCGGTGCCTTTGCCATGCCGAGCCAGAAGTGCCGGATGTCCGTCGTCGTTTGCAGGCGTACGAGAAAAAGGCCCGGTGAGACGTCGAGCGCGCCCCACGCCATCAAAATACCCCCCAGCAGGCCGGCGATATCGGCCAGAAAGGTGAGTACCGGCAACATAAGAACCAGCGCGACGACCCGCGGCAGCACCAGCGTTTCCATCGGGTCCAGCCCGAGGGTCAGCATGGCGTCTACTTCCTCGCGCAGCTTCATCGAGCCGATTTCAGCCGTGAAAGCACTGCCGGACCGGCCGGCAACCAGAATAGCCGTCATCAGCACGCCGATCTCACGCATAACCGACAGCGCGACGAGATTGACGGTGTAGATTTCAGCGCCGAAGGCCTGCAATTGCTGCGCACCCTGGAAGGCCAGCACGACGCCCACCAGGAAAGACATCAGCATGACGATGGGCACGGCATTGAGCCCCACCTGCTCCATGTGATGCACGGTGGCCGTCCGGCGCAGGCGCGCGGGATTGATGAGGGTGCGCAGCGCGACCGTTAGCAGCAGACCAAAAAAGCCCGTCAGGTCGCGCAGTTCCTGCCCGACCCCGATCATGCCACGGCCGATACGCGCCAGAACGGTAACGCCCCAGTTTTCTCTGGGCGCCGGCTCGGGCGGCGGATGTTCGGCTTCCGCCACGCGGTCGATCAGCTGCCGGTGCTCGGCGCTGGCGCCGGAGAGCCGGGTGCCGAGGCTACATTCCTCCAGCTCTGTCCGGGTGCGATGAATAAGCCAGGCACCGGTAATGTCGAGCTGGCCGACGCCGCTGATATCGATGGCTATCTCGCTCGCCGTATCGCCAACGGCAAAGTCCGGCGGAAAGCCCTTTTCCAGCTTGCCGGACAGGGCCCGGACAAGCGCCGCATCCGCGGCCGTTGCCGTGGCGGCGATCCAGTCGCCCCCCAGCATCAGCACCGACCAGCGCCCGCTCTGCTCGATGCCGAGCGTGGCGTCGGTATGGGATGCGGCGCGACCCGCCATCAGGGATAGAGCCGCTCGGTCGTCCAGCCCGCGTTGGCGCGGGTGTAGACCATGCGGTCATGCAGGCGGAATTCGCGGTCACGCCAGAATTCGATGCGGCGCGGAGCGATCCGGAAACCCGTCCAGTGGTCGGGCCGGGGAATCTCGCCAACGCCATACTGCGCCGTGAAGTCCGCGACGCGGCGCTCCAGCGTCGCGCGGCTGTCCAGCGGGCGCGACTGCTGCGAGGCCCAGGCGCCGATCTGCGAACCGCGTGGACGGCTATGATAATATTCATCCGCCTCGCCGGCGCTCACCAGGCTGGTATCGCCCCAGACCCGCACCTGGCGGCGCAGGCTCTTCCAGTGGAAACACAGCGCCGCCTTGGGGTGACCAAGCAGCTGGCGGCCCTTGTCGCTCTCGGTATTGGTATAAAAAACGAAGCCGCGCTCGTCGAAATCCTTGAGCAGCACGACACGCACGGAGGGCATGCCGTCACCGTCTACCGTCGCAAGGCTCATCGCGTTGGCATCGTTGGGTTCGCTCTTGCCGGCTTCGTCCAGCCAGCTCCCGAAAAGAGCATAGGGATCTGCCACTATCAGGTCGTCCTGCATTTACCGCCGGGCCTTCTTTCCGCCTTAATGAACTGGTTAGGTTGAACCTGAAGCAAGGCGTCTTTCTGCCGCCCGCGCAAGCCCTTAGTTGCAACACCGCACGATCGGCAAGCGAGGCGGCCTTGACAGGCACCGCTCGCGCACGAACATCACTGGTAATGCGCTTCAAGTCTTGAACACTCGCAACCTACCTATCGATCCAGGCGTTTAGAACCAAACTCCTTTCCGGATCACACAACGGAAACTGCAACCATGATCACGAGCAAGTCGATTGCCCGCTCCATCGCTATAGCGACCATTTCCGCTCTCGCGCTTTCGGCCTGCCAGACCGGCGGCACGAAGCAGACGGTTGGCGGCCTCGGCGGCGCCGTGCTGGGCGGCCTTGCCGGTTCGCAGATCGGCGGCGGCAGCGGCAGGCTCTGGGCTACCGGCGCCGGCGCGGTGCTGGGCGCCCTGCTGGGCTCCAACATCGGCGCCAGCCTCGACAAGGCTGACCAGATGTATGCCGAACAGGCAGCCGACTCCGCCCACACCGCGCCGGTTGGCGAAACCATCAGCTGGAACAACCCGGATAGCGGCCACCACGGCACTGTGACCCCGGTGCGTGACGGCACCAGTGCCAATGGCCGCTACTGCCGCGAATACCGCAACACCGTCTATATCGGCGACCAGCCGCAGGAAGCTGTGGGCACGGCCTGCCGCAATCCAGATGGCACCTGGCAGGTCGTCAACTGATCCAAAAGCTTCGGCTCTTCGGATTTCAGGACATGATGAGGGTGGCGTCTTTGGCGCCACCCTTTATATTTCTGCATCAGACCTGCGCTGCCCGCACCGGGGAGCGCTCCCGAGACACTGCCGTCACCGGCCCACCGATCCCAGGACGCATGCGCGACCCCTATCAGCTTCTCGGCGTCTCCCGCGACGCTTCCGCCGACGATATCAAGAAGGCGTACCGCAAGCTCGCCAAGCAATATCACCCGGACCTCAATCCCGGTGACAGCGTGGTCGAGCAGCGATTCAAGGAAGTAACCGCCGCATACGACCTGCTTTCCGACGCAGACAAGCGCGCCCGCTTCGACCGGGGCGAGATTGACGCCTCCGGCCAGGAGCGCGGCTTCCGTTCCTCCTCGCGCCGGCGCAACAACACCAGCGCCGGTGCCTCTGAAGGCTTTGGCGGTTTTTCCGCCGAAGACATCTTCAAGGACCTGTTCGGCGACGAGGACGGTCCCTTTGGTGGTGCCGCACGAGGCGCCGGGGCCGGCGCCGGCGGACGCCGGGGCCCGACCTCACGCGGCGCGGATGTTGCCTACTCCATCACCGTCAGCTTCATCGAAGCAGCGCGCGGCGCCAAGCGGCGGCTGGAGCTGACCACCGGGCGCACCATCGAAGTTTCCATCCAGCCCGGTACGACGGACGGCCAGAAACTGCGCCTCAAGGGCCAGGGCACCTCCGGCTTTGGCGGCGGCGGGGCTGGCGATGCCATCGTTGAAGTACATGTGGAGCCGCACGCCTTCTTCGAGCGGCGCGGCAATGACATTCACGTCACCGTGCCGGTGACCCTGCAGGAAGCCGTGCTCGGCAATTCCATCGAGGTGCCGACCATCGACGGCAAGGTGTCGCTGCGCATTCCACGCGGCTCGAACACCGGCACCAAGCTGCGCCTCAAGGGCAAGGGCGTGGAAGACGCCACCAGCCATCAGCGCGGCGACCAGTATGTCAGCCTGACGGTGGTGCTGCCGCAAACTGTGGATGATGAGCTGGCCCAGTTCGTGGAGAAGTGGGCCAAGGACCATGAGTATGATGTGCGCAAGAAAGCGGGGATGGGCTGAAGCGCCGGTTACCTGACCGCCTTCAGCGCCTCTGCCCCCGGACGGTCAGCGACCTTTCCCTCGGATGCGGGCCGGGGCGGTAACGCCTCCACCAGATCGGCAACGCTGATCGCCAGCTGCTGCTCCTCGGTTGCCGCCAGCTTCTGCATCAGGCCGATGAAGGGCTTTTGCCAATCCGGCGCCAGAGCCGGATCGGGCAATCCCTGATCGGCGGCAAGGCCAAGCCCGACCTTGAGCTGCCACAGCGACAGCCCATGGATATCGCAGGCGATAAAGAGCTTTTCATGCTCGTTGCGGGCAAGATACCCCGCCGTCTGCAGCCGCTCCGTCATCGGTTCAATCAGGGCATTCGGCCGGCGCAGCAACTGCACCAGCCCTTCGCGGTCAATCCCGCGCCGATCCAGCGAAAGCTCGCGAAAGATGCCTAGCGCGAGGGAGAGCTGTGAGCCTTGCAGCCACTGGTTTTCTTCTCCCTTCTCGCCGGCACCCGCCCGCCATTCGGGAAGGCAGGCCGCAATCACGCCGCCTGCCAGCACCGAACTCCAGAGCAGATAGACCCAGAGCAGGAAGATCATCAGCGTGGAAAGCGCGCCGTAAATGCTGCCATAGGCCGGATAGGCCCTGAGATAGAGACCGAAACAGAACTTGGCGGCTTCCAGGATCACCGTTGCCACCACCGCGCCCGTGCAGGCATCGAGCCAGCGCACCTTGCGGTTGGGCAGCAGACCATAGAGCAACGAGAGCAGCAGAAGCTCCGCCAGCACGGGCAGCGAGCGCACACCGAGTTCCCAGGCAAAGGCCATCCTGTCTACGCCCGCGCCGCGCAGCAGGCGGAAAAACCAGTCCGATGCCAGAACGGCGACGGTGAACAGGATGGGCCCAAGGCTCAGCAGTGCCCAGTAGGAGAGCACGCGCAGTCCCGTCGGGCGCGACCGGCGCACCCGCCAGATGCGGTTGAAGGTGGTTTCGATGTTGGAGACCAGCATCAGGCTGGTAATGACCAGCAAGATCGTACCTGCCGCGCCGATGCGCTCGGCCCGGGCGGTGAACTGGGTGATGTAGCGCCCCACCGCTTCACCGATCTCCGGCACCAGCATGCTCATGATCGAGGCCTGGACCGAGGAAATGTGGCCGCTGAAATTCGACATGGCCGACAGGACCGACACCCACACCGTTACCAGCGGCACCAGCGCCAGCAGCGAATTGTAGGTCAGTGCCGGAATGGCCTGCTGCAACCGGTCTTCCCGGATGCGGCGCACGACAAGCCGGACGAAACGGGCCCCCCGGCCCGCCAGCAGTCTTGCCTGCAACCGGCGCAGGCTCTTGCGCATTTCCACCATCGAACCCCCGATGGGCACCACGCCCTGGCAACAACCGCCTTTTACAGAAGTGCCCCCGCACTTCAACAACACCAGCAGCTTGCCCGGTTTCGTTGACCGGTCAATAGGTTGGTGTAGGATGCGCCACCAACCGCCAGCCTGCCACATTGCGCCGCACCCAAAGCGCGGCGATGCCCGGACCGGCTGAGCCGGATTGCCAATAATGTTTCAAGCGGAAGGATAACCGCAACCATGACCGACCTGAGCGATCTGCCTACCGGCTCCCTGATGCAGGGCAAACGCGGCCTGATCATGGGTGTCGCCAATGACCGTTCGCTGGCCTGGGGCATTGCCCGTGCCGTGGCTGCGCAGGGCGCCCGCCTCGCCTTCACCTACCAGGGTGACGCGCTGAAGAAGCGCGTGGTGCCGTTGGCCGAGCAGATCGGCGTCGAGCACGTGCTGGAATGCGACGTAGGCTCGGACGAAGCGCTGGATGCGACTTTTGCCGAGATCAAGGACAAGTGGGGCGGCCTCGACTTCGTGGTTCACGCCATCGGCTTTTCCGACAAGCGCGAACTCGACGGGCGTTATGTGGACACCACCCGCGCCAACTTCGCCCTCACCATGGACATCTCCTGCTTCAGTTTCACCGCTGTTGCCCAGCGCGCCGCCGCGCTGATGGGCCCGGGCGGCTCCATGCTCACCCTCACCTATTTCGGCGCCGAGAAGGTGATGCCCCACTATAACGTGATGGGCGTCGCCAAAGCCGCGCTGGAAGCCTCGGTGCGTTACCTCGCCGAGGACCTGGGCAAGGACGGCATCCGCGTCAATTCCATCTCCGCCGGCCCGATCAAGACGCTCGCCGCCTCCGGCATTGGCGACTTCCGCTTCATCCTGAAGTGGAACGAGTTCAACGCCCCGCTGCGCCGCAACGTCTCTATCGAAGATGTCGGTCTCTCCGGCCTTTATCTGCTCTCCGACCTGTCGCGCGGCGTTACCGGTGAGACGCACCATGTCGATGCCGGTTACCATGCCGTCGGCATGGTTGCCGTCGACACGGCCGGCGACACCGCCGAACTGCTCTCCGGCATGGCCAACAAGGCTTAAGAGAAACGGACCGGTACGATGGCGGGTAACAGCTTCGGCGAATTCTTCCGGTTCACCACCTTCGGTGAAAGCCACGGGCCTGAAATCGGCTGCGTGGTGGATGGGGTGCCGCCGCAGGTCCCGCTGTCGGCCGAGGATCTCCAGCCGTGGCTTGACCTGCGCAAGCCCGGCCAGTCGCGCTTTACCACGCAGCGCCGCGAGGACGATGCCGTGCGCATCGTCTCCGGCGTGTTTGAAGGCAAGACGACAGGCACTCCCGTCGGGCTCATGATTGCCAACACCGATCAGCGCTCGAAGGATTATTCCGAGATCGCCGAGAAGTTCCGCCCCGGCCATGCGGACTATACCTACTGGAAGAAATACGGCATCCGCGACTATCGCGGCGGCGGACGTTCCTCCGCCCGAGAGACGGCGATGCGCGTTGCCGCCGGCGGCGTTGCCCGGCAGGTGCTCTCCCACTTCCTCGGCAACAAATTCTCCCTGCGCGGCGCCTTGATCCAGATGGGGCCCCATACGCTCGACCGCAGCCGCTGGGACTGGTCCGAGGTTGGCAACAACCCCTTCTTCTGCCCCGACCCGGTCGCTGCCGAAGAGTGGGCGAACGCACTTGATGCTGCCCGCAAGAGCGGCAGTTCCTTCGGCGCGGTGGTCGAGGTGGTGGCCGAAGGTGTGCCGCCCGGCCTTGGCGAGCCGATCTACGGCAAGCTCGACAGCGACCTTGCCGCGGCGATGATGACCATCAATGCCGTGAAGGGCGTGGAGATCGGCGACGGTTTTGCCGCCGCGGCCTATAGCGGCGAAGAAAATGCCGATGAAATGCGCATGGGCGAAAATGGCGAGGTCCAGTTCCTCTCCAACCACGCCGGCGGCATTCTGGGCGGCATTTCCAGCGGCCAGCCGGTGGTCGTGCGCTTTGCCGTCAAGCCGACCAGCTCCATTCTCCAGCCCCGCCGCACTGTGACCATTCACGGCGAAGATGCGGATATCGTGACCAAGGGCCGGCATGATCCCTGCGTGGGCATTCGTGCCGTTCCCGTCGGTGAGGCCATGATGGCCATCGTGCTGGCAGATCATCTGCTGCGCCACCGCGCCCAGTGCGGCGTTTTCCCTGAAAGCACCCTGCCTTGACAGTCCGCCGCCAGGCATTCCTCCAAGGGAGGCATGACCGGGCGGCTGTTCAACGCGTCACCGCAGCAAAGGCCCGCTTATGGTGAAGTTTATCGTTCGATTGTTCGCGATCATCGGCCTTCTGGCGGTGATCCTTGTTGCCGGCGGCATTTTCCTGGCCGGCAAGCTGCTGCCGTCCAGACCGGAACTGCCGGACAACGTCGTCCTGACGCTCGATCTGCGCAACGGTCTGCCCGACAGTTCGGCCAACTCGGCCCTTGCCCCGCTGGTGGGCGAAGAAAGTTCGCTGCGCGATGTGATCCTGACGCTGACACGCGCGGAGAAGGACCCGCATGTACACGGGCTCGTTGCCTATATCGATGGCAACGCCCTCAGCCTGCCGCAGGCGCAGGAACTGCGCGACGCCGTGCACAGCTTCCGCTCCAGCGGCCGCTTCGCCATGGTGGCCTCCACCGGGCTGGGCGATCTGGGCGATGGCACGATTTCAACTTTCCTCGCCAGCGCCTTCGATCTGGTCGGCGTGCAGCCGCTTGGCGGCGTGGGCCTGACGGGCATCGCGGCACGCCAGCCTTTTGCACGCTCGGCGCTTGAGAAGTGGAAGCTCTCCGCCGAAGGCGAAAAGCGCGGCGCCTACAAGACCGCGCCGGAAATTGCGACCGAAAGCAACATCACGCCCGCCAATCGCGAGATGACGGAGTGGCTGGTGGGCGATATGGGCAGCCAGATTCTCGCCGGGATCGCCGCCGACCGTAACCTGCCGCAGGCCAAGGTACAGTCCCTGCTCGACCAGGGGCCGCTGACCGGCGAAGCCGCCAGGACTGCGGGCCTCATCGACCGTATCGCCTATGTCGACGAGATCGAGGATGCGGCGCTGGAGCGTGCCGGCAAGGGTGCCGAGCTTGTCACCGTCGACGACTACCACGCCGCCGCCGGAAATGGCTGGTCTTCGGATGACCCCACCGTTGCCCTCATCCAGGGCGAAGGCAACATCGTGGGCGGCAGCGCCGGTCCGGGTGGCCCTTTCGACAGCGAATTGATGGCTGCCGACGATATCTCCCAGGGCATTGCCGATGCCGTCTCTTCCGGCGCCAGGGCCATCGTCCTGCGCCTCAACACCGGCGGCGGTTCGGCCAGCGCTTCGGAGACCATCCGCCGCGCGATCCAGAAAGCCCAGAAGGCCGGCGTCAAGGTCGTCGTCTCCATGGCCGATGTCGCCGCTTCGGGCGGATACTGGGTAGCGAGCGCCGCCGACCGCATCGTTGCCGAACCGGCAACGCTCACCGGCTCCATCGGCGTCTTCTCCGGCAAGATCGTGACCGACGCCTTCTGGCAGGAACTGGGGGTCAACTGGGCGGAAACCCGCTTCGGTGCCAATGCCGGCATGTGGGGCGGCGGTTCCTTCACCCCGGCCGAGCAGGAGCGCCTGGGCGAGGTGACGGATGTCATCTATCACGGCTTTATCAGCCGCGTGGCCGAGGCCCGGCACCTGACGCCGGAAGCCGTGGAAGCGATTGCCGAAGGCCGGGTGTGGACCGGAAGACAGGCACAGGAAAAGGGGCTGGTCGATGTGCTGGGCGGGCTCGATACCGCCATCGACGAGGCCCGCCGGCTTGCCGATATCAAGGGCGACGCACAGCTCGAAGTCTTTCCGAAGCCGAGCGGCATGCTGGAAGAACTGCTGGCCATGGTCAGCAATCCTGGCCTGCACGCCGTGCTCAAGACCGCCACCAGCCTTTATCTGGCTGCGACGGAAAGCGCGGAAAGCCGCAGCGTACGCATGGAGCCCGTGGGCCTTAACGGTAACTGACCGGAAGAAAGAAACCGGGGACGGGAAAAGGCCAGCCGCGCTCCGGCTGGCCTTTTGTCATGGCGCGGCGTTCTGGACCGCCTGCCCCATGCGCTCGATATCCCTGCCGGCCCCCCGCATGGTGTTTCCGCAGGCGGAAAGCAGCGGCACGGTAGCGGCAAGCAGCAGGGCACACAGGGCAAGATGCGCAAGTCGGCGCATGATCGGACCTCGTCCTTCAGGTTCATTCCCGGCGCCCGGCAGAGACGGGCGTTTCGCATCGCGGAGAATGGCGCGAAGCCGCGCACCAAGGCAAGCCCGTCGACCCGGCAAGCACTGTCCGGAAACGCACAAGGGGCGGCCCGCTTATTCAAGGCGGGCCGCCCCTTGTCATATCCGCCCGCGGTGACCCTTGGACAATGGGGCCGGGCGGCGTTACCGGTCAGATCCGGGAAGGGTTAGTCGGTGGCATCTTCCACTTCGTTGCCCATCTTCTGGATGTCATCGCCCGCGCCTTCGACGGTGTGCGAACACGCGGCGATCGAGACGGCAGCGGACGACAGCAGGCCAAGCAGAATGAGGGCGCGCACGGTAGCGGACATGGACATTTCCTCTTCACTGATGTGTGGCATCGGTTGCAGGAGTAACGCCGATAAACAGGCCGGGGTTCCGAACCAGCCCATTTCAACACCGATACCCGTGTGATTTGCATTACAGGGAACGCTGCGGTGCGGCAGTTTTCCATTGCCAAAAGACACCGGACCCGCCATTCTACATAAAAATCAGATTAAACAATCTTGACTTGTGAATAGTTGGAGCCGCCTGCGCATGGCCGAGCAGATCGTGACCGCCAATCGCCTGAATGACGGGATCGTCGTGTATTTTGCCGGCGATGCCCGCTGGGTGGCCGACATCAATGAAGCCAGGCTGTGTCCGGCCGGCAAGGATGCCGGCGAGGCCCTGCTGGCCGAAGCCAAGACCGGCAGCTATCAGGCGACTGCCGTAGATCCTTACCTGATGGATGTGGTGCGCGATGCCGAAGGCCGGCTGGAGCCGACCAAGTATCGCGAGAAGATCCGCACTCTGGGCCCCAGTGTCCGGCTGGATCTCGGCAAGCAGGTATGGGGCCCCAAGGGCCACGCGGCCTGAAGCAGGCCTTCCAGGCGATATCAGGAACAAGCGCCAGCTGCCCTCTTCCGGCCCTGGCCTGAACTGACAGGTTTGATCGAGCGATGTACCGTTACGACGAATTCGACCGCACGCTGGTGCTGGAACGTGCCCGCCAGTTCCGCAACCAGGTGGCCCGCCGCCAGTCCGGCGAGATCACCGAGGACCAGTTCAAGCCGCTGCGCCTGATGAACGGTGTTTATCTGCAGCTGCACGCCTACATGCTGCGTATCAACATCCCCTACGGCACGCTCTCCAGCCGCCAGATGCGCACGCTCGCCCATGTCGCCCGCACCTATGACAAGGGCTATGGCCATTTCACCACCCGGCAGAACATCCAGTACAACTGGCCGACGCTGGAAGAGATCCCCGAGATTCTGGAAGTGCTGGCCGAGGCCGAGATGCATGGCATCCAGTCGTCCGGCAACTGCATCCGCAACGTGACGGCCGACCAGTATGGCGGCGTTGTCGCCGAAGAGGTGGAAGACCCGCGCGTATGGTCCGAGCTGGTGCGCCAGTGGTCGACCCTGCACCCGGAATTCAGCTTCCTGCCGCGCAAGTTCAAGATCGCCGTCACCGGCTCGCCCAGCGACCGGGCTGCCGTCAAGGTGCACGATATCGGCCTGCGTGCCCACAAGAACGCCGAAGGCAAGATCGGCTTCGAGATCATCGTCGGCGGCGGCCTTGGCCGCACCCCCTATATCGGCAAGACGATTGCCGAGTTCATGCCGGCCGAGCATCTGCTGAGCTATCTGGAAGCCATCCTGCGCGTCTATAACCGCTATGGCCGCCGCGATAACAAGTACAAGGCCCGCATCAAGATCCTCGTCGACGATATCGGCATCGAGGAATATCGCCGTCAGGCCGACGAGGAATGGGAAAGCCTGAAGGACGGTGCCCTCACCGTGCCGCAGGAAGAGGTGGAGCGCATCCGCGCCTACTTCGCCCCGCCGGCCTATGAGACGCTACCGGCCAGGGACAGCGGCTATGAGGCAAAGCTGTTCGAGGATGCCGAATTCCGCGCCTGGGCCAAGGTGGCGATCACCGCGCACCGCCAGCCGGGTTATGCCATCGTCGACATTTCGCTGAAGCCCATCGGCGGCATTCCCGGCGACGCCTCTGCCGACCAGATGGACGCGCTGGCGGACCTTGCCGACGAATACAGCCTCAGCGAACTGCGCGTGGCGCATGAGCAGAACCTTGTGCTGCCGAACGTGCGCCAGAGCGACCTTTACGCCCTGTGGCAGAAGCTGAAGGCGCATGACCTCGCGACCGCCAATATCGGCCTTATCAGCGATGTCATCGCCTGCCCGGGCATGGATTACTGCGCGCTGGCAACGGCCCGCTCCATCCCGGTGGCCCAGCGCCTGTCGAAGCATTTCGCCAGCCTCGAAAAGCAACACGATATCGGCCGACTGCATGTCAACATCTCCGGCTGCATCAATGCCTGCGCCCATCACCATGTCGGCCATATCGGCATTCTGGGCGTCGACAAGCGCGGCGAGGAATTTTACCAGATCACCATCGGTGGCCGGGCGGACGAGTTCGCCAAACTCGGCGACCGTGTAGGCCCCGCTGTCAGCTATGACCGCGTGATCGATGCCATCGACGTGATCGTGAACACCTACCTGAAGCTGCGTCAGCCGGGCGAGAAGTTCATCGCCACGGTCGAGCGGCTCGGTATCGGGCCGTTCAAGGAAGCTTTTGCTGAGGAGAATCTCGATGCCGCTGCTTGAGAACGGCCATATCGTCGAGGATACGTGGCAGACGCTGACGGAAGAAGACCCGTCGCCGGCAAACCCCGCTGCCGCCGTGATTGTGCCCTTCGCCCGTTATCTGGCGGAGCGTGAGGCCTGGGCCGCGCATGAAGGCCCACTGGGCCTTGCGGTCAAGGCCGGCGAGGATGTGGAGCAGCTGACGGCAGAGGACCTCTCCCGCGTCAGCCTCGTCGCGCTCGACTTCCCCAAGTTCAATGACGGCCGTGCCTTTTCCAGCGCCCGCATCCTGCGCGAGCGGCTGGGCTTTACCGGCCGCATCCGCGCCACCGGCGAAGTGCTGCGCGACCAGCTGCTGTTCATGCAGCGCTGCGGCTTCGACAGCTACCTGATCCCGCGTGCCGATGCCGAAGAGGCCTGGGCGGCAGCGCTCAAGGAACTGTCGGTCTGGTACCAGCCGACGGCCGACGGCCGCCCCTGGATCACCGCGCTGCGCACCGGCCGCTGGGAGCGGCAGGAGCAGGCGGCGGAGTAACCAGCTGTCCGTACAGACGACCAGATCAAAAAGGGAAGGCCCCGCGCCTTCCCTTTTTCTTTGGCTGGGCCATCGATCACGCGCGGTTTATTTTGCCTGTTCACAGCCAAAGCCGTACAAATAAAGGCAATTACCCGACCGACGAGGAGAGAAACGTGGCGTGGCAACCGAGACTGAACGGTTTTCTTTTCTCCGACGCCTCCTCCGCACTTTCCCAACAGGAATTCGATAATATCAACGCCATTCTCGGCGGGATCGAAGGGCTGATTGCCCGCCGGCAGGCGCTGACCAGCGAAGGCAGGCTGGATGCAACCGCCCAGCCCTCCGGCAACTGGGATCCGACCAAGAAGCAGGTCTATGAGATCGACGCCCAGACGACGTCCTTCATGACCAGCTTTGCCCTGCTGATGCAGCGCGACTACGACATCCTCAAGAAGCTGCGCCTCTATTCGCAGGCTTTTTCCGGTTATCAGCTGGCAACGCTGGCCCCTGCGGTGCACCGCCCGTGGATCCGCGAAAAGCTGCCGGCGGACTATGATCGCTTCCTGCGCATGCTGGTCGGCAACCCGGACGAAAGCGTCCATAAGTTCTGCAACACGGCCAACCAGTTGCCGGAGGCCTACCGCTTTTCCTTCCCGGCCAAATTCGGCGAGATCGGCTGGATCGTCGACGACATGGTGCTGAGCAAGGATACCTGGATGTATCTGGAGCGCATCTGCCTGCTGCATGAATGCGGCATCCTGCCGGCGCTCATCGAAAAGTCGAAGACCACCACCGTCCGGATCATGGAGATCGGCAGCGGGTTCGGGGGCCTTGCCTATTTCCTGAAGCGCATCATCCCCAACAGCCGCATCGTGCTGATCGACCTGCCGGAATCGCTGGCCTTCTGCCTCAGTTATCTGGCGACCGTCTTTCCGGGCATCTCGCACGCGCTGGTGACCACGGCCGACTATCCCGTGCCGGAAGGGCCGGGCTTTACCTATGTCAGCAACTACGACGCCCCGTCGCTGCAGGTGCCCAACCTCGATCTTGCCATCAACACCCTCTCCATGGCGGAGATGGAGGACGAGCAGATCATCTCCTACTGCAAGCTGATCCAGCGCTCGCTGGCGCCGGGGGCGCAATTCTTCGAGCAGAATTTCGGCTTCAGCACCAACGCGACTAAGAACCTTGTCGCGGCCATAAGCCAGGTGCTGACCAACCCGCGCCTCATCCAGTCAGCCATCATCCCGACGCTGGAAAAGGGCACACCGCGCCTGTGGAGCGCGTGAGGCGTCAGCCCGAAATCAGGCTCTTCGGCAGTTTCGCCCGGCCGCTCTCGATATCCTCGGCGATAAAGGCCCGCTCCTGCGGGCCGAAATGGGCCGAGACGAAGGCCTTTGACGTGTCGAGGGCGAAGGGACGGAAAACCGACCCTTCCCGGCGCGTGTACCAGAAGCCGTTTTCCATGCCGACCTCACCCAGCTGCTCACCCACCGCGCGAGTCACGCCCACATGCACATTGCCGCGCCCGGGGATGGTCAGCACGTCGACATCCTCCGGATAGGTCGCGGCATCGGGCAGGTCCCTGAGCTGGATTTCAAGGTCGTCGCCTGACAGGATGCCGCCATCGCGCACCAGCGTCTTGCCGATGGAAACATCGAACAGCGCGTCGCGGTAATAGTGCGAGCCGTCGATATAGACGAGGTCAAAACTCTCCGGCGCCAGCAGCGGGCAAATCTCGGTCGAAAAGCCCTTCATCATCACCACGCGCACGCTGTCGCGCTGTTCAATGGCTTTGGCGTTGGAGAGGAACAGCGGCAGCACGCGGCCCTCGCGCGCCCATTCATCCATGCGGCGATAGACCGGACGGTCGCTGTCGATATCGGTTTTGGAGATGTAACCATCCCATGGATCGACGCAGACGATGGTGGAGCCGGCCATGCCGTTGCGGCGCAGCGCCTCCCCCCAGGTGGCGCAGGAGGAGCCGGCCCAGCTGCCGATCTCCAGCATGCGGACCGGCCTGCCGAGCCCGGCAAGCGCGCCGATGGCCGCCGCCATCCACGGGTGGCGAATAACGCGGCCCTGGATCGCCGCGGCGTCGGTGGGGAAATGCAGCTCGCTCATATCCGTCCCTCCCCTTTCAGCCGGCTGCCACCGGCAGCACAGCGGTGCCGCCCAGCACCTGTTCAATCACCTGAAAATCCTTGAGGCCGCGCAGCTGGTTCATCAGCGCCTCGTCATAGGGCTTCTGCACCGGCGGCTGCAGTCCCGTCTCGCGATTCTGGAACTGGAAGGCCAGCAGCTTGGCGGTGTGCCCCCAGAGGATCTCTTCCGCCTTCTTCGTCGCCTCGGCTTCGGAAAGCCCGTCCATCTCCCGCATGATGGCGGCGGCGTTGGTGCGCCACTGCGCCGCCACTTCCGGCCAGATCGGTTTGCAGATCAGCTGGAACATGGTGGTGCGCCGCCAGAGGCCGCCGGAGGTATCGAGTTGCCGCACGGCGCCCAGCGTCGAGAGTGTCTCGATCTTGCCGAGGCCGAGCAGGAACGAGCAGAGGAAAAACTCGTCCGAGAAGTAGCTGAGATGCGGCGGCGCCAGCAGCGCATGCGCCTTGCGCCACACCGAGGTGCGGAAGAGGCTGTAATGCACGCTAAGCGCGATGTTGGCGTAGTTGATCATGCGCTCATAGGCCGTCGCGCCGGTAAGCGGCGGATAGGGCACCACATGCGCGTTGACGATGCTGCCATGGGTGCCGGCAACGCCAATGGTCGCATCCACCCGCTGGCCCCGCGCCCCGCCGACCCCCTCATTCTTTTCCAGGTACTGCTGGCAGAGCTCCAGCCCGATGGTGGAGTGGAAATCATCATCGGCGCAGAAGGTGATGTATTTCGTCTGTGCCAGCTCCCCGGCAAAAACGAAAAGCTGGGTAACATGCACTTCGGGCGGATTGTGCTGGTAGACGAGCCGGCGCAGGTGCGGACCGACCGCGGCACACACGGCCTGGCTTTTTGCCTGCTCCTCTCCCGTGCTGCTGTCCATCACCACGATGTCGCCGGCAAAACCGGCCAGCGCGTAATAACGCAGGCAGCGCTCGAGGAAGACCGAGCGGTTCATCGTCGGGATGAAGATCGTGGTCTCGGCGGCCAGAACCTTGTTCAGCATTGTTTGTCAGCCACCAGCATCAGGAAAGATCGGGTTCGTAGACGACGACACGGCTGCCGGAAGAGCAGATCTTGATGTCGACCTCGACGAGATGATTGAGGCGGGCACGAATGGCTTCGTGCTTGTCCGGCTCGGCAAACACCAGCACGAAACCGCCGCCGCCGGCACCCAGAAGCTTGCCGCCAATGGCGCCTTCCTCACGCGCCGCCGTGTAAATCTCGTCGATCTCCGGCGTGGTGACGCCATCGGTCAGCTCGCGCTTCAGCATCCAGCTGTCATGCAGCAGCATGCCGATATCGCCGATCGGCACCGTGGGGTTGCCGAGCATGCTGGCCGCCTCGTCCACCATCGCGGTCATCGCCCGCACATTGTTGGAGCGCTGGGCAAGGCTGGCAATCTTGCGCTCCGCCACCTGCGCGGCGTAACGCGAGATGCCGGAGAAAAAGAGCATGCAGTGATCTTCCAGCAGGGTCTTGCGCTCCTGCGGCAGCACCAGCGGCTCGACATCGAAGGAACCGTCGGAGAAGAAGCGGATACGGTTGAGCCCGCCATAGGCCGCCCAGATCTGGTCCTGCGAGCCCACCGCCTCGCCGATCACCTTCTGCTCGATACGGATCGCCTCGTTGGCGAGCGATTTGGGCGAAGCGAGCTTGCCCTCCATCGCGTTCAGCGCATTGAGGAGGCCGACGGTAAAAGAGGAAGACGAGCCGAGGCCGGAGCGGGCCGGCAGGTCACCGTCATGATGGATCTCAAGCCCCTGTGTCACCTTCTGGTCGCCCAGCACGGCGCGCACGGCGGGATGCTGGATCTCGCTGATTTCCTTCACATTCTCCACGCGCGAATAAACGATGCGGTGCTTGTGTTCGAAGAAGGGCGGCAGCTTGCGCAGGCTGATATAGCAGTACTTGTTGATGGCAAAACCCAGCACCGCGCCGGAATGGCGGGTAAACCAGGCCGGATAGTCGGAGCCGCCGCCGAAGAGCGAGACGCGGAAGGGCGTTCTGGTAATGATCATGAGTTGGCAACCCCGCCCTTTTCCAGGAACCAGTCCTTGCTGTTGATGTCGGAGAAACTCTCCGGCGTGCCGATATCGACAAAGCGCGTGGGCGGCACGGCATGGGCAAAAAGCCCGTGTCCCGCCATCGGCGTCAGCACATCGCGCTCGAAAGAGGTTGGTTTTTCGCGTGCCATACGGTCCAGCAGCGCGGCGGACAGCAGATAGACCCCGGCATTGATAAGGCCCGGCCGGGCCATCTCCGGGTTCTTCTCCAGAAAGCCGGTAACCCGCCCGCCTTCATCCACCTGCACTTCACCGAACCGGCTGCAATTCTCGACCGGCACGGCGACCAGCGAGAGATCGGCGCCGGAGGCCGCATGGGCCGCCAGAAACGCCGGCAGATCGACATCCACCCAGCTGTCGCCATTAAGCACCAGCACAGGATCGCTGCTAAGCGCGGAGCGGGAAAAGGCGATGGCCCCGCCGGTGCCGAGCGGTGCTGGCTCTGTTACCGTGGCAACATCAAGCGGCGCGGCAAGGCCGGCCAGATGCGCTTCCACCATCGCTGCCTTGTAGCCGAGCGACAGCACGGCGCGGCGAAAGCCGAAGCGGGCAAGCCAGGCCAGCAGATGGTCAAGGAACGGCCGCCCCTGGATGGGCGCCAGCACCTTGGGCGCCTCCGGCACCACGGAGCGCAGGCGCGTGCCAAGGCCGCCGGCAAGCACCAGCACCTCAACCCCGGCCGGGGTTATGGCCGTCTCGGCGCTCAAGACGCCCCTCGCCCTGCTGCCTGGGCCCGCTCAGACATTGCCGTAACGGCTGTTGCGGATCATCTGGTAGCCCTTGATGAGCTCTGCGATGCCGGCATCGAGCGAATGGGCCGGCTTGAAACCGGTGGCCTCGATCTTCTCGTTGGAGACGATGTAGTCGCGCTTGTCCGGATCCTCGCCCACCGGCGCCTCGACCGGCACGAATTTGGGCAGGAACTTCTGGATGCGACCACACAGCTCCAGCTTGGAGAGGTTGGCATCGGACAGGCCGACATTATAGGCCTCGCCCTTCATCGCCTCAAACTTGCCGAGACCGTGGATGAAGGCCCGCGTCACGTCGCGCACATGGATGTAGTTGCGCTTGAAGTGGCCTTCAAACAGCACCACAGCGCGATCATTGACGGCGCGGTAGACGAAATCATTTACCAGCAGGTCAAGGCGCATGCGCGGTGCCATGCCGAACACGGTGGCAAGGCGAAAGCTGATGGCATTGCCATGCGCCAGCACAGCGGCCTCGACCTCTACCTTGTGTTTGCCGTAGAGCGAGATGGGGCGCATCGGCGTTTCTTCGGTGCAGAACTTACCTGCTTCGCCGACGCCATAACCGCTGTTGGTGATCGGCATGAGGATGCGCTGGTCTTTCGACAGCGCCTTCATCATGCCCAGCGGCGCTTCAAGGTTCACCTGCTCGGCGGCGTAAGGGTCGCGGTTGCAGAGCGGTGCGCCGACAAGGGCGGCCAGCGGGATGATCACATCCGCCTTGGCCATCAGTTTGGCCATCAGGGCCTTGTCGCGGATATCGCCGCGCAGCAGGTCAAACTTCGGGTTGGCGCAGCAATGGCCGAGGGAGGCCTGGTCGAACATGAAATTGTCGACCACCGTCACCTCATGCCCCAGCGCCAGCAGCTCCGGCACCATGATGCCGCCGAGATAACCGGCGCCGCCCGTCACGAGAATCTTGTAGTTATCCATTTGTCCTGAACTCTCCTGAAGGCTCAGCGCGCGCAGGCGCCGTCGAGCACCGAATAGAGCTTCTCGATGCGGTCCGAGATGTCGAAGGGCTGATTGCCGACAAAGAAGCCCCAGTCATGGGCGGTGAAGGCGTTCTTCACCTCGCCGACCATCTCGTAGTCATAGAACTTCATGACATCGTGCCGAAGGATGCAGCCGCCGGTGATGATGCGGTAGCCGATATCCGCCTTCGTCAGCGCGGCAAAGGCCGCCTTGCGGTCCAGCTTCAGCGCCGGGTTGAGGATGATGGTGAAGGAGAAGGTGGAGCTGCGGCCGGTCTCGCGCTGGATGATGAAGCGCTCGTCCCCGCCAAAGAGCTTCTGGAACACGGCGAGGTTCTTGCGCCGCTCGGCAGTGAAGCCCGGCAGCTTCTTCAGCTGCTCGCGCCCGATGGCGCCGCTCATCTCCAGCGGTCGCACATTGTAACCCGGCAGGATAAAGCGATAGGCCTCGAAGAAATCCTCGTCCCGCCGCTCGAAGATGGGCGACGGGCCGGCCGGCAGGTCACGCGTCCAGCCATGGGCGCGCAGGGCCAGCAGCAGGTGATAAAGCTCCTCGTCATCCGTCAGCACCATGCCGCCCTCCATGGTGGCGATATGGTGGGAGAAGAAGAAGCTGAAGGTGGTGACGTCGCCAAAGGTGCCGGCCTTCTTGCCATTCAGCTCGGCATCAAGGCTCTCGCAGTTGTCCTCGATGAAATAGAGCCCGTGCTTGTCGGCAAAGGCGCGCATGACATCGAGCGCTGCCGGATTGCCGAGAATGCTGACCGCCATGATGGCGCGCGTTTTCGGGGTAATCGCGGCTTCCAGCTGCGAGACATCGATATTGAGCGTCTCCAGCTCCACATCGACGATGCGCAGCTTGAGGCCATATTGCTGGAGCGGGTGATAGGTCGTGCTCCAGGAGATGGCGGGCACGATCACCTCGTCCCCGCGCTGGAGCGGCCGGTCCTTCTTGAAGCACAGGCTCGCCACCGCGATGAGGTTGGCGGAAGAGCCGGAATTGACCATCACGCCATAACGCTTGCCGTGATAGGCCGCGAACTCGTTCTGGAACGCCTTGACCTCGTCGCCCATGGTCAGCCGGTCGCGGTCGATCACGCGCTGGATGGCATCGGTCTCTTCTTTGCCCCAGGTGGAGGCGGCAAGCTCGTAATACATCTGGGTTGCTTCCTGGCCAGTCTGGTCCTGGTCCGGTCTGGTGGGGACAGGCGCGCCCGGCGGGGCGCCTCGTCAGGGAAGGAAGGGAAGGCTCCCGAGGGTCAGAACGGCCCCCGGAAGGTCATCTGGTAGGAAAGCTGCGCGGCCTTTTCGTCCGGCATCCAGTCACTGCCCGGCCTCAGCATGCTGTGGGCCTTGGCGGCGATGGTCGCGGCGTTGGGGTAAAAGACCTTTTCAAGCTCGGGCGACATCGGGCAGGTGGTGGGGGCAAAGCCCATGCGGGCCATGCGCACCCCGGCGCCCTCTTCACTCTCCGCCACGCGGGCCAGCACTTCCGCGCTCGCACCGCACATGGTCCAGGCGTTGTCCACCATCAAAAGTTTGCCGGTCTTGCTGGCGGAAGCCAGCACCGTGTCGCTGTCGAGCGGCTGCAGCGAAACGAGATCGACCACCTCGGCCGAGATGCCGACCTGCGCCAGCAGTTCGCGGGCGCGCAGGCACTCCATCACCATGTTGGAGACGCCCACCAGCGTGATGTCGGTGCCCGGTGCCGTCACTCGCGCCTTGCCGAGTTCGACCGTGTAGCTTTCCTCCGGCACATAGGCGTCGGTGAAATAAAGCAGGCGATGCTCGACGAAGACGACGGGGTTGTTGTCGCGGATAGCCGCCGCCATCAATCCCTTGGCGTCATAGGCGTTGGACGGCGCCACGACCTTGAGGCCGGGGATATGCATGAAGAGAGAGTGCAGCCCCTGCGAGTGCTGGGCGCCTTGCCCCCAGGATTTGCCGATCATGCAGCGCACCACCATCGGCACACTGACGGCGCCGCCGAACATATAGTGGGCCTTGGCGGCAATGTTCACGAGCTGGTTCATGCACAGCATGAGGAAATCCATGCGGATATGCACATGGATGGGCCGCATGCCGGCCATGGCGGCGCCGATGGCAACGCCGGTCATCGCATCTTCGGACAGCGGGGTGCCGAACACGCGGTTCGGCCCGAAGCGCTGCACGAGGCCGCGCGTGGAGCCCTGGATGGCCTTGTGATCATCGACATCAAGGCCGAAGAGGAAAACGCTCGGGTCGCGCTCCATCTCCTGCGCCACGCCTTCGGAGAGCGCATCGACATAGGCGAGCAGGCGGCCGGCCATCGCGGGTTTCTCACTGAGCATAGACATGACGGTAGAGATCTTCCTGCTGGTGGATCGGGCTCTGCTCGGCAAACTCGACGGCCTCGTCGATCTCGGCGGCGATCTCGGCGCGGGTCTTTTCCACCCAGGCCGCATCCATCACCGCGGCAAGACGGGCAACGGGGTCTTCATTCTCCCACGGCTCCATCTCGTCGCGGCTGCGATAACCGGCGGCGTAATCCTCGTTGGGGCCGACATGCTCCAGCCAGCGATAGGTAACGGCCTCAAGGAACTGCGGCCCCTCGCCATCGCGGATCGCGGCAACCGCCGCTTCCGCTGCTGCGCGCATCACGGTCACGTCGCTGGTTTCGGTGCGCACCGCCGGCACGCCATAGGCACGCACCCGGGCGCAGATATCGAGATTGGCCCAACGCTTCTTCAGCGGCGAATGGATGGCGTAGCCATTGTTCTCGCACACGAAGAAGAGCGGCAGCTTGTGGAGGGCGGCAAAGTTGAGCGTCTCGGCAAAACAGCCTTCTTCGGTCGCGCCATCGCCGAAGAAGCAGACGATGACCTTGTCTTCCCCGCGCAGCTTGGCGGCGAGCGCCTGCCCGGCAGCGAGCGGAATGTGGGTGCCAACCACGGCAGAAGCGCCCATCACCCCGGCCTCGGCCGAGACCAGATGCATGGAGCCACCCTTGCCAAAAGCGCAGCCGGCCGGCTTGCCATACATCTCCGCGATCATGCCCTTCAGGTCCCCGCCCTTGGCGAGATAACCGGCATGGCCGCGGTAGGAGACGGCTATGATGTCCTGCGGCTGCAGCACATCACACACGGCCACCGAGATGGCTTCCTGCCCGATGGACAAATGAATGGGGCTCTTGATTTTGTCCGACGGATAAATCGCGGCCACACGTTCTTCTATCAAGCGGATGCGCAGCAATTGCCGGAACAGGCGCCTTGTATCGGATGTGTCTTTCAAGGTCAGGCCACCGAGCTAATGGGGAAGGTGGAAATCTTGGCGTGAGCCGGGATGGCCGCCGTCTGCGCGCGCGCCAGCGGCACAGAGCGCATGCGCGCAATATGATCGACAACCGCCGGGCCGAAGGTTTTTTCAGCCAGCGCGAGATAGCCCGGCGCGGAGAAATAGGTCTGCCAAGCGTAGTCGCGGTAAGTGAGGATTTCAGCCGCCGTCAGCTTGGGATTGGCAAGCGGCGTGCACTGGAAACCGTGCTGGGAATAATCCTTCCACTCGGCCGGCAGCTGGATGTTGTTGGTGACGGCGTAGCGGTAGAGGTCCGAACCCGGATAGGCCATGGCCGAGTAGAAATTGGCGAACTCGGTATTGATGTCGAGCGCCAGCTCCAGCGTCTCGCGCATGCTCTCCCAGGTATCGTCCGGCAGGCCGAAGATATAGTTGCCGAGCACGCGGATGCCCGCGCCCTGGATGCGGCGCACGACACTCTTGATGTCATCGCCCTTGAAGGCCTTGCGGGCCCCGTCACGCACATAGGCGCTGGCACTCTCGATGCCGAGGCACAGCCAGTTGAAGCCGGCGGCCCTGAGCTTGTCGAGCATATCGTCCTGCACGGTATCGACACGGGCATAGGCCCAGATGTTGAGATCGTGCCCGCGCTCGATCAGCAGGTCGCAGATTTCCAGCACATGGCTGCGGTTCAGTACGAACATCTCGTCGACGAACTTGATGTTCTTGACGCCGTGTTTCTCGACGAGGAAGTCGATCTCCTCGACGATCGTCTTCGGCGACCACATGCGATAGGCGTTCTTGCCGAAGGGCGCGTTGATGCAGCAGAAGCTACACTTGTAGGGACAGCCGAGGCTGGTGTGGATGGCGGCATAAGGCTGGCGATGCTCGATATGGTCGAAGCAGTGCCAGTTATGGGCACGGTACTTCTCCATCGGCAGCAGATCCCAGGCGATGCCGGGCATGGCCTCATCAAGGTCCTTGATCAGCTGCTCCCCGGTTGCCGGGCGCACGATGTCGCCGCCGCGGCGCCACCAGAGGCTGGGAACGGCGGCAAAGGCCTCGCCCCCGCCGGCGGCCATGGCCTCCAGCGTCTTGACGATGGTAACCGGCCCTTCAAGGTCGCAGACAAAGTCCACCGCCTCTTCCCGCATCGTCTGCTCCGGCAGCGCGGCAGGATGGGTGCCCGTCATCATGATCGGCAGGTCCGGCGCGGCCTCGCGGATAAGGCGGGCGATCTTGCCGGCGGAGCCCATGTTCTGCGTCGAGGCGGAAGGCTGGAAACCGTAGACTACCAGCACCACGAGGCGGGGCTTGTGCTCGATGGCCGCCTTTGCCGCTTCTTCCGCGCTCACCATCAGCGCGGGCACGTCGTAGATGGCGGCCTCGTATCCGTGGCGGCGCGCATAGGTGGCGAACAGCCCGGCAAAAACCGGCGGCTCCACAGCACTAAACTCGTCGGCGAGATTTTGGTAAATCTGCTTGCGATCGCCGGGGTTGATGAACAGTACGTCAACGTTGCTTGCCAAGATCGAATACTCCTCGTCCGCCGCCGCGATGTCGCCCGGACTGCCGGCTGGGCCCTGTTATTCTTTTGCCCTTGAAGGGCCTCAAGGCCACACAAGCAACCCCTGTGCCATCAAGTACTTTCAGCCGCTTTCAACCAGATCGCAGAGCATGTGCCCCACGGTAATGTGCATCTGCTGGATAATGGGCGTATGGCCTGACGGCACGGCGATCAGCATGTCCGCCTCCGCTGCCAGCCTGCCGCCCCCCTCGCCCGTCATAGCGATGACGAAAACGCCCTGCTCGCGGGCCTGACGGGCGGCCTGGATCACGTTTTCGCTGTTCCCGCTGGTGGTGATGCCCACCAGCACGTCGCCCGGGCGGCCGTGGGCCCGCACCTGACGGCTGAAAACCTTGTCATAGCCATAGTCGTTGCCGATGGCGGTGAGCGCCGAGGTGTCCGTCGTCAGCGCGATGGCCGGCATGGGATTACGCTCGATCAGGTAACGTCCCATCAGCTCGGCTGCCATGTGCTGGCTGTCTGCCGCAGAGCCGCCGTTGCCGCAGAACATGATCTTGCCGCCGCCTTCAATAGAGCGGCGCATGACGCCGCCGGCTTCGGCAATAATTTCTTCAAGCTCACCGAGCCGGGCGAAACTTTCCAGGGTCCGTTCAATGAAATTCCGGACCCGGAGACGATCAGACATTTCGGCTCCCGCGTTTATTTTCAAAAGAATCTAACGCAGGCGGAGGCAACTTCCCAAGCGGTTAATCAGTGGTTACCGGCGCGCCTTCTCAAGCTGCGGTGGAAAGGGCGCGAAATATCTCCTCCGCCTCGCCGAGGTGGGCAAGAAATTCCACCCTGAAGTCTGCCGTGGCGAGCGCCGCCATTTTCTGCCGCTCCGACTTGCCATAGCCGGCAGCAACACCGAAGCCTGCCGCAACGCCAGCCCGCTTGCCGGCCTCAAGGTCGCTGGCGCGATCTCCCACAATAACCGAGCCGGCAAGGTCGATATTGAGCCGCTCGGCCGCCACCAGCAGCATGCCCGGGTTGGGTTTGCGGCAAGGGTGATCCTTGTGATACCAGCGCCCCTCGCCGGCTTCATGGTGCGGGGCGGCCAGCGTGAGGTCGACATGGGCGCCGGCAGCGGCCAGCTGGCGCAGCACTTCGCGATGCACGGCCTCATACTGATCGAGCGTGAAATGCTCCTTGGCGAGGCCGGCCTGGTTGGTGACGATGACGACGGGAATTCCCGCCGCATTGGCCCGGCTGATCGTCTCAGCCGTGCCGGGGCCGAGCCGGACATCGTCAAGGCTGGAGATATAGTGCACCTGCTCGATGACCACGCCGTCCCGGTCGAGGAAGAGTGCCGGCCGGGGCGCCTCAAGCCGCTGGCTGACGGGCGGATCGATGAGAATATCGCTGCCGAGCGGCACCTCTTTGAACGGACTGGCAGGCTTCATCATCATCCCTCGGCTTTCCGGCGTTTGTCGCTTGCGGGCGGAGAATAAAGAACAATCGACGCGCCGGAAGAGCCAATATCCCGAAGACCGCAAAGCTCAGAGGTCACGCTCCCAGGTCTCGCCCACCATCGGCGCCCCGAAAAGCCGGTGCGGCTCGCTTTTGACGAGACCGAAGCCCTCCTTTTGATAAATCGCACGCGCAGCCGTCAGCACATCATTGGTCCAGAGCGTCATGCGCCGGTAGCCGGCGCTGCGCGCAAAGGCGATGGCCTCCGCCACCAGCTGCCGTCCGAGGCCGAGACCCCGGGCCGAGGGCTCCACCAGCAGCAACCGCAGTTTGGCGGTAGGGATATCTGTCTGCCCGGCATCGACCAGCATGACGCTGCCAAGCCGTTCGCCATCGCGCACCGCGACCCAGCAACGCTCGCGTGAGGGGTCATGCCGGCGGGCAAAATCCGCCAGCACGTCGGCCACCAGTGCCTCGAACTGCTGGTTGAAGCCCCATTCGCCGGCATAAAGCGCCCCGTGGCGCTCCAGGATCCAGCCAAGATCCCCCGGCTGGTGCTGCCGCAGCACGACCGGGCGCGCCGTACCGGCCAGCGCCCGCTCCATCTCGCCGGCGCCTTGCAACAGTTGCCGGGTGCGGCTTTCGCCAAGACGCCCTAAGAGGCCGGCAATCTGCCGGCGGGCCTTTTCTTCCAGCGGGGCAAGCATCGCGTGGCCGGCCGCCGTCAGGCTCAGAAACCACCGCCGCCCGTCCCCGGTATCGCGCTGGCGCTCCACCAGCCCGGCGGTTCGCAGGCGCGTAACAAGCCGGCTCATATAACCGGCATCAAGGCCGAGAAAACCGGCAAGCTCTCCCGCGCTCAGCGCCGGCCCGTGCTCCAGCTCATAGAGCAGCCGCACTTCGGCAAGGGCGAGACCGCTTTCCAGATGGTCTTCCGCCAGCAAGGCAATCTCGCGGGTATAGAGGCGGTTGAAGCGCCGCAGCGCGTCGGCCTGATCGATTACAGAGTCGGGGGAGGTGTTGGGCATAAGACTGCCTTTGGCATTAAATTAATTGCTTTTGGCAACTATATGGGTTTCTCACGCCCGCGCCAACACCCTTCTGCATACGCATGAAGGCAAAGAGAGTTAAGGCGGCCTATGCGCACGGATGAGATGAGCCGGGCGTGCGGATTTGATAAGCTGGCCACCAGCCGGAATATAAATCACGGGGCAGACAAAAATGAGCCCGGAGGGACGCAAGGAACTGGGTGAGCTGCTGAAGCAGCTTCTGGAGAAGCAGCGGGACCTTCCCACAGGCGCGCTGCAGATCATCGGCCTTGATGAGGTGCACAAGCGTCTTGGCGACCGCTTCGATGCCTTGCATGAACGCATCCTCAGGGCCTGCCGGCGTATCATCGAGCAGCACGTGATCCAGCCCGACCTCTCCATCGAGTTGCCGGACGAGGACAGCTGGCTACTGATTTTCGTGGAACCCAGCCATGGCGACCCTCACACAACCTGCAAGCACATCCGTGAAGAGATTGCGCGCTACTGCGTGGGCGAGCTGGAAGCGCAGGGCTTGCGGATCGATCTGCCGGTGGTTGCCCTGGCCGAACTCTGCGCCGATGGAAGCTCGCTCAGCGAGTTGCTGAAGGAGGCCGGGGGTGAGGTTCCGCCGGCGGCACCGGCATCAACGCCGGCCAAATCCACACCTCCGGAGGCCACACCGCGCCCGGCAATCTCGCGCAAGCGGGAGGCCGCAGACCACATGCCCGCCTCGATTACCAGCAAGGCAACCGGCGAGATAGAGCATGTTTTCCGGCCGATCTGGGATGCCCCTGCCCAGCGTATCGTCTCCAACCTGTGCATCGGCATCAGCCGCCTGCCGGGCGGCGCGCAGGTCGAGGATCTCGAAGCGCTGGACGCCCCCGACAACTGGGAAGAAGTGGGCTGGCTCGACCGCTCCAGCCTCATCCAGTCCATGACGGCGCTCAGCGACGCTCTGGCCCACAACAACGTCATCTTCGTGACGGTCCAGGCACATTATGAAGCCGTGATCTCTTACGGACTGCGCGCCCGCTACACCTCGCTTCTGGGCGAGATACCGCGGCACCTGCGCCGGCATCTCTTCATCGAGATTGCCGGCGTACCCGCCGGGGCGCCGGCACAAAACCTCGCCCAGCTCGCCGCAGCCTTCCGCCCCTTCTGCGCCGAGATTTACGCCAGCCAGGCCATCCAGGCCTTCAACCCTGCCGTCTATGCCAACAGCGGCATCAAGCTGGTGGGTGTCTCGTTGCACAACTGCAGCCTGACCATCGACCAGCTCGGCAGCGAGCTATGGCGCATGGGCACCGCGCTGAAACGCGCCGGCCTCGCCTCCTATCTGCGCGACGTCAACACCAAGCGTATTGCCGGCATCGCCGCACAAAACGGTTTCCGCTTCCTCTGCGGCAGCGCGCTGATGGGCGATATCCCTGTCCCGGTGCCACAGCAGCCCCTGCCGCAGGAATTCATCTCCGCGACCCAGGCGGCCCTGGCGGGCAGCGGCTGACGCGCGCAAGCACGCCCCCTCAAAACGAGGCTGTGCTTGACGCGGCGCGGGCTTGATGGCACGCCATGGCCACACTTTTTCCGCGGTGGACCTGCGGGATGGGCATGGCCGCCCGGCGCCTGCATGGCTTGTCCCGCAGGACGGGCCGCCCCATCTGCCGGACTATCGCCCCCCAGAGCCAGAACAAGGTAGCCCATGGCCCGCACCCTCATCACCAGCGCGCTCCCCTACATCAATGGCATCAAGCATCTCGGCAACCTTGTCGGGTCCATGCTGCCGGCGGATGTCTATGCGCGCTTCATGCGGGCACGGGGCAACGAGGTGATGTTCATCTGCGCAACCGACGAACACGGCACGCCGGCCGAGCTGGCGGCGATTGCCGCGGGCCAGGATGTGGCGACCTATTGCGCCGAGCAGCATGAGATCCAGAAGGATATCTACAAGCGCTTCGGCCTCAGCTTCGACCATTTCGGTCGCTCCTCAAGCCAGCAGAACTATGAGCTGACGCAGCATTTCGCCGCCATGCTCAACGCCAATGGCCTGATTGAAGAGCGCACCATCCAGCAGATCTATTCGATCGATGACGGTCGCTATCTGCCGGACCGTTATGTCGAGGGCACCTGCCCGCATTGCGGCTATGAGCGTGCACGCGGCGACCAGTGCGAGAACTGCACCAAGCTCCTGGACCCGACGGACCTCATCAATCCGCGCTCGGCGGTTTCTGGCTCCACCAATCTGGAAGTGCGCGACACCCGCCACCTGTTCCTGAAGCTCGACAATCCCGAAGTCGAGGCGAAGATCCAGAGCTGGATCGACAGCAAGGAAAAGGACTGGCCGGTTCTCGTCACCTCCATCGCCCAGAAGTGGCTTAAGGAAGGCCTGCGCGACCGCTGCATCACCCGCGACCTCGCCTGGGGCGTGCCGGTGGGCCGGCCGGGTTATGAGGGCAAGGTTTATTACGTGTGGTTCGATGCGCCTATCGAGTACATCGCCGCCACCAAGGAATGGGCCGATGCCGCGCCGGAAGAAAAGCGCGACTGGAAGCGCTGGTGGTTCGAGGCGGACGACGTGCGTTACACGGAGTTCATGGCCAAGGACAACATCCCCTTCCACACCGTGTCCTTCCCCGCCACCATCATGGGCTCGGGCGAGGCATGGAAGCTCGTTGACTACATCAAGGGCTTTAACTGGCTGACCTGGTATGGCGGCAAGTTCTCCACCAGCCAGCGCCGCGGCATCTTTACCGACCAGGCCCTTGCCGAATTCCCGGCGGACTACTGGCGCTATGTGCTGATCGCCAATGCACCGGAGACGGATGACAGCTCCTTCACGCTGGAAGGCTTTGCCGGCCAGGTGAACAAGGATCTGGCCGACGTGCTCGGCAACTTCGTGAACCGCACGCTGAAATTCACCCAGTCCAAGTTCGGTGATGCGGTGCCGGCAGGCGGCGACTACGGCCCGGCGGAAGAAGCGCTGGCAAAGGCCCTCGACGAACGCATCAAGGCACTGACGGAGAACCTTGAGGCCATCCAGTACCGCAAGGCGCTGGCCGAGCTGCGCGCCATCTGGGTGCTGGGCAACCAGTATCTGGCCGACGAAGCGCCGTGGACAGCGCTCAAGACCGATCCGGAGCGCGCCGCCGCCATCACGCGCTGCGCCTTCTCGCTGATCCGCCTCTTCGCCATCCTCTCCGCCCCGGTCATCCCGACGCTGGCGGGCAAAATGCTGGCGGCCCTCGGCCTGCCCGAAAACCAGCCCTGGCCGACGGAGAGCACTGGCGACCTCATCCGCGCAATCCCGGCCGGCCATGCGTTCACCCTGCCGGACGTGCTCGTCGCCAAGATCGACGATGCCCGCGTGGCAGAGCTGACGGAAAAGTACGGCGGCAAGGCTTGAGAGCAGGCTTTAGCCAGCCGAGAATAAAAAAGGGCGCTTCGGTTTCGAAGCGCCTTTTTTACCCGTACGCTTGAACTCAGGGCAGCGGTTCAGCCTCTTGCGACGGTGGCTCAGGTTCAGCAACCGGCGCATCCCGCGCCGCCAGCGCGGCCTTGAAGGCACAAGCGATCATGGCGATGAAGACCGGATAGAAGAACAGGCCCGTCACCAGATCGGCGACACCCTGCGCTGCCAGAACGGTGCCGACCAGCATCGGGCTCACGGTGTCCCCCGACAGGTTTGCTCCAAGGCCGACCGCCAGCCCGATCAGGCCACCAATCACAGCCTTCAGAAGAAGCTGCACCAACCCGGCGACGATCAGGGCGCCGAGAAGCGGCCAGACCCGGGAGCCGCCCATCACCCGCCAGACGGAACCGATGGTTTTCTTGAGGCCGGCGGCCCGGGCGAGCGGATAGGGCGTCAGCCTGAGGCCGGCAACGAGCGCAACAAGGCCGACAAGCAACGGCATGAATTGCAGAAAGGCGGGCGGGCCACCCGCACCTCGCAGGACAAATATCAACCCTCCGAGAACGAGGCCAAACGGGATCGTCACCCCCACGAGAAGCAGAAACAGCACGAGCTGCGCGCTCATCGTGCGACGGGCAGCAGCGTCCGGCACCAGCGACCATCCTGTAACCGGCTCCGAGCCGAGCAGGCAGAAACGTGCCCAACGGCTGAAAACCAGAGACTGGAACACCCAGGCCAGCACGGCGACACAGGCAACCCCCAACGCCTGTGCGGCGCCCATACCTTCCGCCATTTCCCGTGATGTCAGCCAGCCGACATAGACGGTAAGAGCGGCGACAACGAGTTGCGGCAGCAAGCCGAAGCGGAAAATTTCAGCACGGTTGAAACGCAACACGCCAAAACCGGCCCTCATGATGGTCCCGAACACCGACATCTCCCTCTTACGTCTCACCCCAACATCGCTACCTTTGGGAGACCTTTCCATCCTTCGTGCGCGTCCGGCCTGGCTTTATTCCAACTTTAAAATACCCTTTTACCGACCGATGGGCATAACGTCCGCCGGACAGTTTTCCGCTCCCAGTCCGGGGCCGCTCATGCGCTGCAGCCAAAGCGAACATTCCCTCTCCCTCTGACGATATGGCCGTCAGTTCAATCAGCTATTCCGGAAGCAGAAAAAGACGGAGGCATCTCTATCGAAGGCTCTACTCGTTCCGTTTTCCCGGCTCCATCTGACATACGGGGGTTCATCGCCGCCTTCAGCGCATTGGCCGTGATGACCAAAAACACAGGAACAGCAAATATGGTGGCAATCGTGACCAGCGCCATTGGCGTCAAATAAAGAAATACCAGCGACAAGCTGATAGCGTCTGGATGCGCGGCACCGGCAAGCATTGCGATAAGCGCCGTCGCACCAAACTGGATCGGCAAGACCACGACCAGAAAGGCCAGGGACGCAAGCAACAGGGCGATCAACAGAGCCCAAACATTGCGCCCGCCCATCAGTCGCCAAACATCACGAAGCTTCAGATTGAGGCCAGCTGAGCGGGCTAGCACATAAGGCAGAAGCCTGATTCCAAGATAGGAGACGGCAAGCACAACCAGCACCGGCGCTCCCTGAAGCGGCAAAACAGACCCGGTGACGTATTTAAGAGCAAAACAAAGTCCGCCGATGATAAAACCGACCGGAATTGCCGCACCAAAAAGAACGAGCGACAAAATTATATTGCCGCCAACAGCCCGGCGCGTGGTCGCGTCCGGTCTAAGTGACCACCAGGAAACCATCGGCGGTTCTGCCAGACAGAAAGCTGCCCACCGCCCCACTATCAGACTTTGCACGACAAAGCCGGTTATCCAGGCAAACACGGCCACAGCAAGCAGCCATTCCGGCCATCCCGGCACCCTTTGCAGAAAAAAAGCGACATTCGCGCCCAGCGCGATGACGGTGGACAAGATTTGAGGCAGCGCCCCAAACCGCAGGACCTCCCGAACGTTGGTTCTTAAAATCGAAAAACCCGCCTTTAAAAGTGCCCCGATCAAGGTAGTCCTCAATTTTCTAGAGACATGGCCAGCGTCGCCACCTTTACGGGATTTATCAGAAACAATAAACCGCCAAACGATGAGCACCCAAACAATGGCCTGAATAGACCTTGCACACCCTAGCGGGCCTTGTTTCAACTTTGAGATGCTCTTTACCGGTTGACGGGCATAATGTCCGCCGCATCGTCTCCCCACTGCCAGTCAGGGCTACTCTTCCGTCGCCCGTTCTGCTTCCGATGCGGCCCGCGCCTTCTCCCGCGTAATCAGAGCCTCCCGCAACGCGTAGGCAATCATCACCACAAAAACGGGCGTAAACAACAAACTAACCAGAAACCCGGCAACACCTCGCGCCACCAGTATCGTGATGGAGATCATCGGCTGGCCGCCGCCTGCCAGGGCAGCGCCAAACCCGAGAAGGAAGCCGGTCGCCATCCCGGCAAGAACCGTCACCAAGAGATAGATCAGTCCGGCAAGGACCACAGAGCCAAGCAGCGACCAGGATCGCCGGCCTTTTAAGGCCTGCCAGACCGAAGAGATACTCTCGTTAAGATTGATTGCCCGGGCCACTGGATAGGCAGCGTTTCTTATTCCGATGCAAAGGGCGACGGGGAATAATAATAGCGGCAGGAGATTGATTACTGGCGAATTTCCAATCGCCTGCGACAGCACTGCGGTTGCACAACCAGCGGCAAAACCCAATGGCACCATCACCAGAAGGATCAACACCAAGACGCGAAGCTGGGCCACCAGCGTCCGGCGGGCCGCAGCATCCGGCACGATCGACCACCACCAGTCGGCCCCCCACTCCCCCAACAGACAAAAACGCGCCCAACGGCTGATTACGAGCGAGTGCAGTCCCCATGCGACCAGCAGCACGCCGAAAACGCCAAGCATCGCGCCAATACCCCAGTCATCGGCATTAAGGCGGGAGCCGAGCCAGCTGACATAAAGAAGCAATCCCGTAGCGACCCCCTGAGGCAAGAAGCCAAACTGAATGATCTCGGCCCTGCTTCTGCGCCATACGCCGAACCCGGCCCTCAGGATCGCTCCAACCAAAATGCCCCCAATGCCTACGGCAGTCCGTAGCAATGCCACCGCCGCAGGATGTTTTGCCAAAAACAGCCGCCGAACGGGAGGAGAAACAGCCAAAAGATGTGGCGAAACCTGCCAGACTTGCGCGCCCGGTCTAGCCTTATTCCAACTTTGAGATGCCCTTTGCCGGTCGATGGGCATAACGTCCGCCGCACAGTCTTTCCGCTGCCAGTCAGGGGCCGTTCATGCGCCGGCGCGTTCGCGAACTTGGAATTCCGTCAGGCACTTATCCCACCGGGCCGCTGAATGCGATCACCGATGTGGAAGGTGTCGCCGTCGGCCATGTGACGCTGGTGGAGGGGGATCGTACCCGCACCGGGGCCACGGCCATCCTGGCCCATGGCGGCAATCTCTATCAGGACAAGGTGCCGGCCGCGCTCGCCGTCTTCAACGGCTATGGCAAGTTTGCCGGGGCAACGCAGATCGCCGAACTGGGCGAGATCGAAACGCCGATCCTGCTGACCAACACCCTCGCCGTCGGCCGCGCCATCGAGGCGATCAACCGCTACACGCTGGCCCAAAGCGGCAATGAGAAGGTCATTTCGCTGAATGCCGTGGTCGGCGAGACCAATGATGGCCGCCTTAATGACATTCGGGCCGCCCGGCCGAGCGTTGACGAAATGCTGGCGGCCATCGGCGCCGCCTCATCCGGCGCGGTTGAGGAAGGCGCGGTGGGTGCCGGCACCGGCACCGTTGCCTTCGGCCACAAGGGCGGCATCGGCACGGCCTCCCGCGAGGTGAAAGCCGGCGGGGCGACATACCGGCTGGGCGTGCTGGTGCAATCCAACTATGGCGGCGATTTGCTGATCGGCGGCCGCCCCTACCGGGTACCGCCACAGCATGACCGCGACGGTTCCATCGTGATGATCGTGGCAACCGACGCCCCGCTCGGCGGTCGCACTCTGGAGCGCCTTGCCAAACGTGCCTTTGGCGGGCTGGCCCGTACCGGCGCCGCACTCAGCAACGGCTCGGGCGATTATGCGCTCGCTTTTTCAACCGCCTCCGCCGTTCGCCGCACGCCGGAGCGGCGCAAGATGGCGGCGACCTATCCCGAGCTTGGTAACGATGCCGTCTCCCCGCTGTTCGAGGCGGTGATCGAGGCGGCAGAAGAAGCCATCCTCAACTCCCTCACCATGGCAACAGCCATGGAAGGATTCAACGCGGCAAGCGGCAAAACCGCCCGCGTGCCGCCGCTCGATCCCGATGCCGTCCGGCAGCTGTTTTCAAAACCAGAATAACCCGAATTAACAAGGTCCCCCGATGTCCAGCCAGCCCCGCATCGTCTACCTCAACGGCGCCTTCCTGCCGGCCGAAGAAGCCAGCCTGTCGATCTTCGACCGCGGCTTTCTCTTCGGTGACGGCATTTATGAAGTAACCGCAGTGCTGGAAGGCAAGCTGATCGATGCCGCGCTTCACCTCACCCGCCTGAAGCGCAGCGTCGGCGAAATCGGCATCCACCTGCCGGTTACGACGGATGAGATCGTGGAGATCGAGCGCCGCCTCGTGCGCGAAAACAATCTCACCGAAGGCCTCGTCTATCTGCAGGTGACGCGCGGCGCGGCGGACCGCGATTTTCTCTATTCGGACGATCTGAAACCCACGCTGCTGCTCTTCACCCAGGAAAAACGGCTTGAGCATGTGGCCTCGGCTGAAAAGGGTGTTGCTGTCGCCACTGTACCGGACCTGCGCTGGGCCCGACGCGATATCAAGAGTGTCTGCCTGCTGCCGCAGGTGATGGCCAAGCGTGAGGCGAAAGCCAGGGGAGCCAGCGAGGCTTGGATGGTCGAGGAGGGCGTGGTGACGGAAGGTGCTTCTTCCACCGCCTATATCGTAACGACCGATGGCCGCCTCATCACCCGGGGCAGCAGCAGCAAGACCCTGCCGGGCTGTACCCGCCTTGCCGCGCTGGCCCTCGCCCGCGAAAAAGGGCTGACGGTCGAGGAGCGGCCCTTCACGCTTGAAGAGGCGTTTGGCGCTCAGGAAGCCGGCCTCACCTCCGCCTCCAATTTCGTCGTCTCGGTGGTGAGCATCGACGGCCGCCCGGTCGGCGACGGCAAGCCGGGCCCGGTCATCCGTCGCCTGCGCGAGCTTTATCTCGAAAACGCCCGCCAGACCGCGATCTGAACACCGTAAATACCCGCCTCAGCTCCGGCCCAGCGCCGACCAGAGGCGGGTGACCACCTGCCGGCGGTTCTTGCGCGAGCGATAAAGGCGGATATCGACGGGGATATCCCATTCCCGGCCCGCAGCCCGCACAAGCCGCCCCTGTTCCAGCTCAATGGCGGCCAGACTCTCCGGCACGAAGGCAACGCCCCAGCCCGCCGTCGCCATGGCCTTGAGGCCCACGCACATGCTGCCCACATGCACCCGCTCGAAGGGTGGCAGGCGGGTCGCGATGCCACCATCCAGCAGCTGCCCGAAGAACGAGCCGCGCTGGTAGGCGACATAGGCAAAGGGTTTGCGCGAGGCCTCGATGCGGTGCGCCGGCGCCCCGTTCGCATCCGGCGCGGAAACGGCAACGATGTTCTCGCTGCCCACGCTGCGATGCTCGAAGGCCTCGGGGTCGAGCAGCATCGGCACATCGTCATGGGCATAGGTGAGCAGGAAGTCGCACTCCCCCTCCACCAGCGACGTCAGGTTCTCTTCCATGCTGCCGGAATCCGGCTTCATGATCGACACCAGCGGCCCCAGCCGCTGCGAGAGCGCGGCAAACCAGTCCGGGAAAAAGGTGAGGGAGAGCGTGTGCAGCGCGGTAACCCGCACGGTGCGCGCGTCGGAGCCCTCTTCCACCTGCAGCTCGCGGCGGGTGTGGTAGAGCTGGCGCAGCGTCTCCCGCGCTACCGGCACAAAACGCTGGCCGGCATCGGTGAGGCGCGAGGGGTAGGAGGCGCGGTCGACAAGGCTTGCCCCCACCCACTCCTCAAGCTGCTTGATGCGGCGGCTGAAGGCAGACTGGGTGACATGGCGCAGCTCGGCGGCCCTGGAGAAATTGAGCGTCTCGGCGAGCGCCACAAAATCCTCCAGCCACTTCATCTCCATGCCGCGCACTCCCCCAAACCCGGCCCCCTTTTCCTGGCGGGATGGCCGGGTCCGGGCGCGCGGCGGCGCCCGCTTGTCAGCGGGCGCGCGTGTACTCAATCATCCGGGCCCGGCTGAGCACGAGCTCCACACGATCTGCCGCCAGTTGATGCAGGCAGACGCGTTTGCGCCAGGGTCCGTCAACGAGGGTATAGAGATATCGCCCGCCGCCCAGCGCCTCAAGCGGCATGACCTGCCGGCAGGGGCCGATGCCCTGGATGAGCGCCCCGTCGACGATGTCGAAGACGGCCCCTTCCGGCGATTCCCAGCGCCCGGAAAGCGTGGCCGGGACTTTGCCGCCTGCTGCCGGCAGGAAGCGACGGACCACATGGCCTACCTCGCCCACCAGCGCATCACCGTCACGGCGAAGCCGCAGCGGTGCTGTCGGGGAGCGGGAAGAAACCCAGCCCTCGCCATCCGCGTAAAGCATGTCTTCGCTGTCGATATAATTGACGGCGCTGCCCTTGACGGTGATCCACCACGGGCCGCTCTCGCTGACCCATGTCCCCTCACCCAGAATGTCACTCGTAGCCGGCAGGGGTTCGTCCAGCAGCGCGGCCATGGTGCCAAGCGCCATCTTGTAAGTGTTGGTATCTTCCCGGTTGGTGACGACGACAACGCCTGCTCCACTTTCCGGCTCGATGAGGAAATGCGTCTTGTAGCCGGGGTGAGAACCGCCATGGCCCAGCAGCTCGCGCCCGCCAAGAAGCGAGCGGCGCAGGCCGAGCCCGTATCCCGTCGGCCGGCCATCCTTGAGCGTGCGCCGGGCCGAGAGCGCCGGGAACCGGCCGTTGAGCAGCCCATTGCCCGCAACAAGGGCCTTCAGCCACTTGGCCAGCGCCTCGGCGCTGCCCGTCAGGCTGCCGGAAGCGGAAATATGCAGGCCCGCAGCCGCCAGCTGCCACTTTTCGCCGGAGTGCCAGTAACCCGGCACAAGGCCGGGCACGGCATCGTCCCATACATCCGGTGCCTTCATCGCAATGCGCAGCGGGCCGGAGATGACCTTCTGCACCCAGTCGTCAAAGCGCACGCCCTTGCTCTCCAGCGCCGCCTCGACAAGCCGGTAGCCGGTATTGGAATAGGAAATCTCGGTGCCGGCCTCGAAATTGAGGCGGGTGAGCCGCGCGAGATACTTCAGCAACGCCTCGGCATCGGTGTGGGAATAGACGGAGAGGCCCAGCAGCGTCAGGCATTCGCGTACATCCGGCAGGCCGCCGGTCATATTGAGCGCACGGCCAACGGTGACGGAGGCGAGCGGCTCCGAGAGTTCCGGCAGGTGTTTACCCAATCTGTCTTCCAGACCGATCAGCGTCGGATGGGCCAGCACCATGGCGCAGAAGACATGTTTGGTAACAGAGGCGTAGCGCACCACGCTGGCCGGCGTGAAGGGCGCGCGGGTCGCAAGGCTCTCCAGCCCGCCGGCATGGGCAAAGCGTATGCCCGAAGCATCGAAGGCGACAATCGCACCGCCGGGGGCATCGGCCTTCCACTCCGCGGCAAAATCCGCGGCCACCTGCACTGCCAGCGGCCAGTTCTGCTTGTCCATTTTCACCCCATCCACAAGGCCGCGATCCGGACCTCAGTTCCCCGTCTCTTCAAGCTCGACGCTGAGGCGCCGCAGTTCCTGCGTGTGGGGGTGACTAACCCGCCCCTCGCGCAGCGTCGCCGCATCCGTCAGCTCCACCATTTCGCCGCCATACATCACCCCCACATGGGAGCAGAGATGGGCGACGACCGCCAGATTGTGGCTGACCAGCAGATAGGTAAGGCCGCGCTCGCGCCGCAGATCCGCCAGCAGATTCAAAATCTCCGCCTGCACCGAAACATCGAGCGCGCTGGTCGGCTCATCCAGCAGCAGCACTTCCGGCTCGGCGATCAGGGCACGGGCAATCGCCACACGCTGGCGCTGGCCGCCGGAGAGCTGGTGCGGAAAGCGGAAGCGCGCGGCACGCGGCAGGGCCACGGCATCGAGCGCACGCAGGATGCGCCCGTCGATATCGTCCATACCATGCACCAGCGGCAATTCGCTGAGGATACGGTCGATGGTCTGGCGCGGATGCAGGGAGCCGTACGGATCCTGGAACACCATCTGCACCTTGCGGAAGAAGGCGCGCTGGCGGCGCGGCCCGACCGCTTCCCCACCGAAAGCAACCTTGCCCGACCAGTCATCATAAAGTCCGGCGAGCACGCGCAGGATGGTGGACTTGCCGGAACCGCTTTCGCCAACGACGCCGAAACAGTCCCCCTGCCCGACGGAGAAGGAAACCCCCTTCACCGCCTCGCGGGAGCCGAAGCGGACACGCAGATTTTCAACATCGATCATGGATTGGCCCATGCCGGATCACGGTTGAGGACGGAAAGCCGCTCCTGCGGCCGGCTGAGCGAGGGGATGCAATCCAGAAGCCCGCGCGTATAGGGATGGTGCGCCGAGGACAGCTCGCTGGCGGCAAGCTCCTCCACCACGCGGCCGGCATACATGACCATCACCCGGTCGCAGAAATGCGAGACCAGCGGCAAGTCATGGCTGATGAGCAGAAGGCCCATGCCGCGCTCGGACACCAGCTCCTCGATCAGGCGCAAAATCTCGGCCTGCACGGTCGCATCGAGCGCACTGGTCGGCTCGTCGGCAATCAGCATCTCCGGGTCGGGCGCCAGCATCATGGCGATCATGACGCGCTGGCCCATGCCGCCGGAGATTTCGTGCGGATAGGATTTCGCCACCCGGTGCGGGTCGCGGATCTTCACCTGCTCCAGCAGGTTTATCGCCGCTTCCATCGCCTCGCGCCGGCTGCCGCCCTTGTGCAACCGCCACACCTCGGCGACCAGTGCCCCGATGGATTTGACCGGGTTCAGCGAATATTTCGGGTCCTGCAGGATGAAGCCGGCCCGCTTGCCGCGTACTGCCCGCATCTGCTGCTCGCTGGCAGAGAGGATGTCGATACCATCGAAGCGCAACGTATCGGCCTCGATACGGGCCTGCGAGGGCAACAGCCGCATCAGGGCCCGGGCGGTCAGGCTCTTGCCGGAGCCGCTCTCGCCCACGATACCCAGCTTCTCCTGCCCGAGCTTCAGCGACACGCCCCGCACGGCTTCGTAAAAGCCGGAGGGCGTGGGGAAGGAAATCCGCAGATTGTCTATTTCCGCCAGCATGCCTCAGCGCCCCTTGGGATCGAGCACGTCGCGCAGACCATCGCCGAGGAAGTTGAAGGCGAGCGAGACGAGGAAAATGGCGATGCCAGGAACCGTGGCGACCCACCACTGGTCAAAGATGAAGCGCTTGGCCGTCGCAATCATCGCGCCCCATTCCGGCGAGGGCGGTTGGGCGCCCATGCCCAGGAAACCGAGGCTGGCAGCGGTGATGATGATGGAGCTCATATCCAGCGTCACCCGCACGATGAGGCTGGGCGTACACAGCGGCATGACGTGGCGCAGAATGATGCGCCACGGCGAGGCGCCGGTCAGGCGGCAGGCGGCGATGAAATCGCTGCCGCGCACCGTCAGCGTTTCGGCCCGGGCAAGGCGCGCATAAGGCGGCCAGGCGGTGAGCGCGATGGCAAGGATGGCACTTTCCACGCCCGGCTTCATCGCCGCCACGAAGGCGAGCGCCAGGATAAGGCGGGGAAAGGCAAGGAAGATATCGGTAAGGCGCATGAGCGCGGTATCGACCGCCCCGCCGAAATAACCGGCGATGCAGCCGATGCCAAGGCCGATGGGCGCCACCAGCACCACCACGGCCACCACCATGCCCAGCGTGACACGGCCGCCATAGAGCAGGCGCGAGAGCACGTCGCGGCCCAGTTCGTCCGTGCCGAACCAGTGTGCGCCGGAGCTTGCAGCAAGGCGGTTGCCAAGGTCCTGCGCCGCCGGGTCATAGGGCGCCAGCAGCGGGGCTGCCAGCGACAGGGCAACGAAGGCGAGGATGATCGCAAGGCCGATCATGCTCAGCGGATTGCGCCTCAGCGACAGCCACACACGGTAGGCGCTGCCCCAGGTCGCCTGGGAGCGCGAGGCGGGCGCCTCGTCCAGCGCCCAACTGCGGAAGTTGGAAAGGATCATGTAACGCGCGGGTCCAGCAGGCGGTAGAGCAGGTCGGCCAGCAGATTGAGGCCGACATAGATGGTGCCGATCAGCAGCGTGGCGCTGACCACCGGGTTCATGTCGCCATTCATCAGCGCATTGGTGAGATAGCGCCCGAGGCCCGGCCAGCTGAACACCGTCTCGGAGACGACGGCGCCTTCCAGCAGGCCGGCATAGGTCAGCGCCAGCACGGTGACGAGCTGCACGGCCACATTGGGAAAGGCATGGCCCCACACCACGCGGGTGCCGGTAAGGCCGGCGGCGCGCGCGGTGATCACATATTCACCCTTTAGCGCATCGATCATGAAGGCGCGCGTCATGCGGGTGATGTAGGCCATCGAGAAATAGGCAAGGATGATGACCGGCTGCGCCATATGGGCAAGCGCATCACAAAAGGCGCCGAGATCGCCGGCCAGCAGCGTATCGATGCTGAGAAGGCCTGTTACCGGCGTGATCATGCCGTCATAGAGAATGTCCTGCCGTCCCGGCCCCGGCGCGAGGCCCAGTTTGGCGTAGACGATCAGCAGCGATAGCAGCGAGAGCACGAACACCGGCACGGAATGACCGGCGAGGCAGACGATGCGGATGATCTGGTCCACCAACCGCCCCTGCCGCACCGCCGCCCAGACACCAAGCGGAATGCCGATGAGGGCCGCGAGCAGCAGTGCGCCTGTCGCCAGTTCCAGCGTGGCCGGAAACACGCGGGCGATATCGACGGCAACCGGGTTCTTCGTCAGTACCGACATGCCGAAATCGCCATGTAGCACCTGACCCAGATAGTGCAGGTATTGCACGACAAGCGGCTGGTCGAGCCCCATTTCCGCCCGCACGCGCACGATCACCTCTTCCGGGGCATTGTCGCCCACGGCGGCAATCACCGGATCGACCGGCATGACCCGGCCGATGAGGAAGGTGACGATGGAAAGACCGAGCAGCGTCAGGACGACGCTGCTCAGGATCTTCGTCAGACTTTTGACGCGGGAGGTCACGCCTTGATGGTCTCCGAGTAGGAGTTACCCTCGGACAGCACGCCCAGGCGGAAGCCGGTCACCTTCGTGGAACAGACGGCATTCTTCTGCGTCTGGAACAGGAAGATGAAGGGGCTGTTTTCCATGAACTCGCGCTGCAACGCCTCATAGAGCTCGATGCGCTTTGCCGGGTCCTTCTCGTCACGCGCGGCTTCCGCCTTTGCGGCGAAATCGTCGTTCTTGTAGTGCGAGCGCCAGGCAAAGGGCTTGGACTTGGCGTCGTCCGCATTGTCCTTGTTGATGCAGAACACTTCGGCGTTGGAGTTGGCGTCGAAATAGTCCGTGCCCCAGGCCGACAGGGCAATCTGGTGCTGGCGGGCACGCATCTTGGTCAGCACCTGGCGGTTTTCGGCGGCCTGCAGCTGCACGCGGATGCCGATGGCACCGAGGCTCGCCTGGATGGCCTGGGCAAGGTCCGGATAGGGCTGGGCCGAATAATGGTCCATGACAATGTCGAAGCCGTCGGCATAACCGGCCTTGGCCATCAGGGCCTTGGCCTTCTCCACATCCTTGAGGAAGGGCGTGTCGTTGACGGCGCCGGGGAAACCTTCTGGCTCGAAGCTCTGATGCACCTTGTGGGTCATCGGCACGATGTTCTTCTGCATGCCGTCATAATCGAGCGCCCAGCGAATGGCCTGCCAGACTTCCGGCTTTTGCAGCGCCTCGACGTTCTGGTTGAGCGACATCAGCATCAGCGAGGCGATGGTGCGGGTGATGCGCACGAAATTCTTGTCGCCCTCGATGGCCTGAAGCTGCTCGGAGGTCAGGTCGCGGGCGATATCGGCATCGCCCTTCTGCAGCAGCAGAAGCTGGGCCGAGGGATCGACCACATGGCGGATGAGCACCCGCTTGAGGTTGCCCTTGTAGGGGCCGTGCGGGTTGAGCTGCAGGGCAATGCTTTCGCTGGCCTTCCAGGACTGCAGCAGGAAATCGCCCGAGCCGGCGCTGTTCTTCTGCAGCCAGGCATTGCCCATGTCGCCATTCACCTCGTTGGCGAGCACGGTCTTCTTTTCCACCACGGCAGCGATGTTGGCCGAGAGGCAGTAGAGCAGGAAGGCGATCGAGGTCGGCTTGTCGGTCGTCAGCACCAGCGTTTCGGCATCGGCAGCAACGACGCGTTCGGCAACGTTGTCCGCCGTGAAACCGAACTGGTTGATGATGAAGGCTGCGCCCTTGTTCATCTTGATGGCGCGCTGCAGCGAGAAGGCGGCATCTTCCGCCGTTACCCGGGCGCCGCTGGAGAAGGTCTGCCTCGCCAGTTTGAAGGTGAAGACCTTGTTATCGGCATCGGCCGACCAAGAAGCCGCCAGCTGGGCATCGACCTTCGAAGGGTCGTCCTTATTCGGACGCACCAGCTTCTGGTACATGTTGCTGATGATCTCGCCGCCCACCGCCTCGAAGCTCTCATGCGGGTCGAGGCTGGTCATGTTGTCGATCTGCTGGGCGACAACAAGGATGTCCCTGGGCGTATCCGCGCTGGCAGAAAAGATGCCGGCATAGGAAATGAACGGCGCGACGGCGCCACCGATCAGAAGATTGCGTCTGGAGATCACTGTCTTGCTTCCCTGTTCTGGCTATGGCCGGCAGGCCGGCTCTCTTGCGTAAATCCCAGGATGGAGAGCTGCCCGGTTAGCACGCAGCCGCGAAGGGCGACCAATTCCGTTTGGGTCAAGAGTTATGCAGGCTTCGCATCTGCTTAAGCAGCAGGCAGCGCTTGACGACTTTGGACAATCGTCCTAATTTTGATTAGGACAAATGCCCTAAATCGTTCGCAAGGCGGCCAACACAGGGCAGCGGGAGAAGCAGCATGGGGGCGGGAGAGACGCGGGAGACTATCGTCGCGCAGGCGGACCGGCTCTTCTACGAGCAGGGCTACGAGCACACCTCCTTTGCCGACATCGCCGCGGCAGTGCAGATCTCGCGCGGCAACTTCTACTATCACTTCCGCACCAAGGACGAGATCCTGGCCGCCGTGATCGAGCGTCGGCAGGCCGGCACCCGGGTCCTGCTGGAGCGCTGGCAGGCGGAGGGCGCCTCCCCTGCCGGGCGTATCGCCAGCTTCATCGACATGATGATCATGAACCGGGTGAAGATCCTGCAGCATGGCTGCCCGGTCGGCTCACTCTGCAACGAGCTGGCAAAACTCGATCATCCGGCATTGCCGGATGCCAATGGCCTGTTCCAGCTGTTCCGGGAATGGCTGGCGGGCCAGTTCAGCGCTCTTGGCCGCGATGCTGCCGAGGCCGACCGCCAGTCGCTGCATCTGCTCGCCCGCAGCCAGGGCATTGCCGCCCTCGCCAACGCCTTTCGCGACGAAAACTTCCTGCGGCGGGAGGTGGCCGCCCTTCATGGCTGGCTCGCGCAGCAGACGGCCGCAGCCTGATCCGGCCCTTGTCTTCCCCTTCCATCCGGGAGTGCCCAGCAGACCATGTTCGTCATCCAGCTCAAATTCATCGCCGACAAGGCTGCAGCCCAGCCCCTGATGGCAGGGCATCAAACCTGGATCCAGCGCGGCTTCGACGACGGGGTTTTCCTCATGACCGGCAACCTGCAGCCGGGGCCCGGCGGCGGTATTCTCGCCCACAATCTCTCGCGCCCCGAGCTTGAGGCGCGCCTTGCCGAAGATCCCTTTGTTGCCGAAGGCCTCGTCAGCACCGAGATTGCGGAGATAACGCCCGGGCGCACCGATGCCCGGCTCGGCTTTCTGGCAGGATGACACCCATGACCCAGCTCATCACCGCCCCCGATGGCAAACCGCGTTGCCGCTGGTGCGGCAGCGTGCCCGAGTTCCTGCCCTATCACGACCGGGAGTGGGGATTTCCCGTCGCGGACGATATCCGGCTGTTTGAAAAACTGTGCCTTGAAGGCTTCCAGTCCGGCCTCAGTTGGCGGACCATCCTTGCCAAGCGCGAGAACTTCCGCGCGGCCTTTGCCGGCTTCGATTTCCGCAAGGTTGCGCAGTTCGGTGCGGCGGATGTGGAGCGCCTGCTGCAGGATGCCGGCATCGTGCGCCATCGCGGCAAGATCGAGGCTGTGATCAACAATGCGAAGCGGGCGCTGGAGCTGATCGAGGCAGAAGGCTCGCTTGCCGCCTATTTCTGGCGCCGGGAGCCGGCCGCCGGCGAACATGGCACGCCGCAGACGGCCTCCACCTCGGCCACGTCCATCGCCATTTCAAAAGACCTCAAGAACCGCGGCTGGGCCTTTGTCGGCCCCACCACCATCTTTGCCTTCATGCAGGCGATGGGGCTCATCAACGACCATGCGGAAGGCTGCGCCATCCGCGAGGAGGTGAGCGCCGCCCGAGCGGTCTTCGCACCGCCCGGCACCGTTTCCTGACAGGCACAAAAAGAAAGGACAGGCATCGCTGCCTGTCCTTTCCGTCTAAAATTCCCGGCAAGGGGAAAAGAATTCAGTCCACCTTTTGCCAGGTGCCATCCGGCTGCATGCAGGCATGGCCGACCAGCTGTGCCTGCCGGCCACCCACCATGCCCGGCTCGGTATATTCGCGGCAGTAACGCCCGTCGGAGACCTGATAGGGCTGGCTCCAGTTCTGCTCCTGCGGAACAGGAACGGGCACCGCGACCACCTGAGGCGGCGGAGGGGCGACCGGGTAGGCCGGATAGGGGTAGGCATAGGCCACATAGGGGCCCCGGTAACGCGGCCCCCAGCCATGCGGATGGGGATGGCCATACCAGCCCGGCGGGCCCGGCTGGTAATAGGGCGTGGGATAGCCGCCATAGATGCCGACCGAAACGCTGGTTCCCGCCTCGGCAGCCAGGGGCGCTGCGCCGAGCAATGTCGCAAAAAGCGCAGCAGCGGTAAGAGTGACGGGCTTTTTCATCCTGGATCACACCCTCTGAACGGCTGGCCATGGCCTTGCGGAAAACCGCTTGGGGCCAGCCTTCTTGTCAGTAAACGGGTGTAGGGGTCGATTCCGGCATTTTAATGGAAACAACGTAAGCAAAGCGTTGCGGGAATGCCTTAATCATCACCCGGCAGGCAGCGGTACCAGTCCGGCGCGAGCTGGCGCATGCGCTGCTCGATGGTCACCGCCCGGCGCGACAAATAGGCACTGGGCGGATTGGGATCCCAGCGCCGCGGGGCCGGCAGTACGGCCGCCAGCAGCGCCGCCTCACGGCGGGTCAACTGGCTGGCATGCTTGTCGAAATGTTTGCGGGCTGCCGCCTCGATGCCATACACGCCGGGGCCCCATTCGGCCACCTGCAGGTAAAGCTCGATGATGCGCTCCTTGGGCCAGAGTGCATCGATGGCAAGCGCCAGCGGCAGCTCGAAGATCTTGCGCACCGCTCCGCCGCCCGGCCACATGAAGAGATTGCGGGCAAGCTGCATCGTCAGCGTACTGGCACCTCGCAACCGGCCGCTGTCGGTAAAATCATCCACCGCGTCGCGCACCGCCCCAAGGTCGATGCCGTGATGGACGCAGAAGCGGTTATCCTCCGACGCGATCACCGCGCGCGGCACAGAGGGGGCAATCTCCTCCAGCCGGACATGGTGAACGCTGAGCCCCTCGCCCTCGAACAGGCGGATCACCATCAGCGGCGTAATCGGCGCATCGACCCAGCGATAGGCAAACAGCCCGAATGCCCAGAGGCCGAGGATGGTCAGCACCACCCGCTTCAGCCACAGGCCGGCAAAAGCAAGAGGCCGCCGCAAACGCTCCGAGGCCTTCATAGGCCGAAACGCCGCATCGGCAGGGCACTGCGCAAAATCATACGAGAGAAAAAAGCCGGCATGACGACCTTTAAAGCGTAATCGCCCCCTACCGGCTACCGTCATTTTATCTCCCGCAACAAAACACCCCACCCGCATTGGAGGCGGGCGGGGCGCTCTGTTGAGAACTTCATGGCCTTAACGGCCAGAGGCCGGGGTCAATCGCTCACGAATAGAGAATTCGTACTTGGTAGATCTCGATCACACCGTTGTTGGTGCCGCGCGAGAAACGAACCCCTTCGTTCGCGAACGGAACGGCAGGTGTCGTCGCCGTGAAGGTGAACTTCTGGACTGAATCACTCAGGGAAAGTGCCTGCGGAGACGAACCCGACCACGCGGTTTCGAACCAGCTCAAGCTGGCGTTGAGCGTATCGCCGTCCGGCGATCGTGTACGGGCATAGACCTCCAGCGTATAGGTCGTCCCCGGCGCCAGATACACGGCAGAGGGATTGCTGGCAGGCGCGATGAACTGAACAGTGGCCGAAGTGTCGAGTTCCGCCGGCAAGTTGAGACGAATCCCGTCAACCAGTGCCTGATCGTTCTGGAACGACATCGGCAGGGCCGCAAGAGTACCGGTCGTAAAACAGAGCCCGCCCTGATAGGCGATCGAAGAACCGGATCGATAGGCCTGCCACTGGCTGCCGAAGGCCTCATTGATGTCGCCCAGGATAATTTCCCGATAGTCGGAACCCACAATGGCAGGAATGCCAGTTTCATAGGGAATGCCGGAGGCATCAGTGAAGATGGCAAGCACATCGCTGCCCCCCGGCATACGGACCGGCTCGATGCGGATATAGCGCGCCTCGGAGACATCGACACGATAGGCAAAATCCGATGCGTTGGAGCCGATGACCGCTTCGACTCCTGCCAGATCGATGAAAGACGGAGAGGCCGGCAAATTTTCGCCAAACCAGTCCGGTTCATCGACATGCGAGAAATCGAAGACTGACGAGCAGGGCGACGTGCGGATGTAGGACGAGGCCATGATCACGCTTTGCGATGCCGCCTTGAAGTAGGTAGCCGACGCATCCTCGTTGGCGATCAGATTACAGCCTGAGAACCGGTTCTGCCGCCCCAGCGTGCCGCAGGAACGCTCATAGATAGCGTAGCCGGAAAACCCTCTAACGGTGAAGCCAGTGATGGCGTTGTCCTCGCAGCCGACCAGCAGAAGCCCGACATTCGGAGCATCGGCGTTACAATCCTCCACCCGGCTCCGGGCCAGCTTGGCGAAGTCGAACGCAATGCCGGGTGACGTTACGCCGACCATACGAACCGCCACGCGCTGAAACAGCATGTTGAAAGGGAGGATGCCCCCGGCTGTGAGAGTTTGCGTGCGATCCAACAGCTTGACGCCATTGCTGCCGAGAATGGAAAGATCGGCGAGACCGCCACCGTAGCCACCGCCTGAACCCTTGGTCTGGTTGAAATGGACGGCCGGGCCAGTGTGGCTGGTCGCGTCGATGAAGGTGCTGCGCATGCCCTCGCCCGTGAGCATCGGCCAGGCGGAGCCGACGGCGCCAATGATGAGCGTGGAATCAAACCGGTAAGTACCGGCCGGAATGTGGAGTTGCGTCACCCCCGTCGCGAGAGCCGCAGCAAACGCGCCAACGGCGTCGACACTGCCGTCATTTCGGGCGCCAGCATGAAGCACACTGAGAACCGTGCCATTCAACTCGCGCTTCCAGCGATTACCCATCGCATCGACGATGACGGTGACGCCGTTGTCTGCGGACGTTACATCCGCCGGATCGAGCGAGAACTGCCCGCCACCGCCATCACCGATTTCGTAGTAGCCCTGCACAAAAATATTGGCCGCCATCTCGGTATTCAGGCGCAGGGTCGCGACATCCTTCACACTGGTCTTGCCGCCCCAGTTAATCTGATCCACAGCAAAATTCAGCGGATTGATGCCAGGAGCCACCGGCAGTGTCGCTGTCGTGACCTTGAACTGGCGGTTGCCATTTGCAGCACCACCCAGACAGACGAACCGGCTGCCGGTTGTGAAATCGCGCGGGCCGTCAGCGTCCGTACGGCGCACCCACATTCCAGGCTGCTGCCAGTAGATGCCATTCTCCAGCGGGTCTTCCTGCCGCCACACCAGAACACTCTGATTTTCGGTGCCGGTCACGCCGTCGATGTCCTGGACACCCGAAAGAAATATGGGACCGACCGTCGCCACATCGACCGGCGCCTTCCAGGAAATCCCGGACAAAAGGCCATAAACGCCAATAGGATCAACACTCATCGTCAACACCTTTCTTGAGAAAGACACGCGGTGCCATCAAGCTGAAGCGGCAAGTCCGGCGCCCCCGTGTGCTCGTTCAAGCTAGGGTGATAAATCTACTTGTTCACCAAATGTTCTTAGGGGAAATTTTTCCTAACCGACAGAGCTCGACCGTCATTCACAGTTGCGGCAAGGCCGCCACACTTTGTCGACATTGATGCAAGGCGCCTTGACAGGCTGCGCCCGCAGGCGTCCTTAAGGCTCGATTTTTCAGATAACCGCGTCCTTCAGGGACGCCTCCGGACCCCAGATGACCGCCCCCGATACCGCCGTCTCCCGCTCGGCCTTTCACTATCGCAACTTCACCATCTACTGGATCTCGCGCATTGCCGGCGCCTTTGCCACGCAGATCCTCGCGGTAGCCATCGCCTGGCAGGTTTATGACCTGACGCGCGACCCCTTCGATCTCGGGCTCATCGGCCTTGTGCAGTTTCTGCCCTCCGTGCTGCTGGTGCTGGTGACCGGCACGATTGCCGATCATTTTAACCGCCGCTGGATCATGGCGATCTGCATGGGCATCGAGGCGGCCTGTGCCGGCGTGCTATTCTTCTTTGCGCTGACCGGCCTGCCGGCGCTGTGGATCGTCTATGCGCTGCTTGCCGTGTTCGGCGTGGCGCGCGCCTTCTTCGGCCCCGCCTCCTCGTCCATCGTCGTCAGCCTCGTGCCGCCGCAGGCCCTTTCCAACGCCATCACCATGTCGAGCTCGGCCTGGCAGCTGGCGGCCATCGCCGGGCCGGTTGCGGGCGGCCTGCTCTACGGCCTTTCCGCGCCGGTTGCCTATATGAGCGCGCTGGTGCTGTTCGCTGTCGCCGCCATCACCATCCCGCTGCTCAGCCTGCCGAAACTGATCCGTAGCGACGAACCGCAGGGCTGGGGCCTTGTCGTCGCCGGCTTCCGTTTCGTGTGGAGTGAAAAGGTGGTGTTCGGCGCCATCTCGCTCGACCTTTTTGCCGTGCTGCTCGGTGGCGCAACGGCGCTGCTGCCGGCCGTTGCCCGCGACGTGCTGCATGCCGGCCCCTGGGGTCTCGGCATGCTGCGTGCCGCCCCCGGCATCGGCGCCCTCGCCATGGCGGCGTGGCTGTCCATCCGACCGATCCGCGACCATGCCGGTATCATCATGTTTTCCGGTGTCACCCTGTTCGGCCTTGCGACCGTCGTTTTCGGCCTCTCCACCACCGGCTGGATTTCCATCGCCTCCCTTCTGGTGATGGGCGCCAGCGACATGGTGAGCGTGGCAGTGCGCGAGACGCTGATCCAGCTCTGGACCCCGGATGCGGTGCGCGGACGGGTGAACGCCGTCAACGGCGTCTTCATCGGCGCTTCCAACGAACTGGGCGAGTTCCGCGCCGGCATGTCAGCCTCGCTGTTCGGCGTGCTGCCCGCCATCGTCATCGGCGGCATCGGCACCGTGCTGGTGGCATTGCTCTGGGCGCGTGGCTTCCCGCAGCTGCGCCAGGCGCGCCATCTCGACACCCCGGCCCGCGCCTGAGCCCTACCCGGCAGCCAGCTGGCGGCGATAGGCCGCCGGCGTCTGCCCGAAGCTGCGCCGGAAGAGCGCGATAAAGGCGCTGACGCTGCTGTAACCAAGATCAATGGCAACGGTGGTGACCGGAAGACCTTCTGCCAGCATTTCCAGCGAGCGGATAAGCCGCAGGCGCTGCCGCCACGCGGTGAAGCTGAAGCCCGTCTCGCTGACAAAATGCCGGCTGACCGTGCGCGGCGACAGGCCGGCAAAGGCCGCCCATTCCTCAAGCCCCGCCTCGCTTGCCGGGTCCGCAGCCAGGGCTTCGGCAAGGCGCAGCAGCCGGGCTTCCTGTGGCAGCGGCAGGCTGAAGCTCTCCGGCTCAAGCTGGGCAATCTCGTCAAGCATCACGGCGGCAAGCCTGTGCCCGGCCGCCGTCAAACCCTCGCCCGCTGGCCAACCCGCTGCCCGCTTTACAGCCGCGCGCATCAGCTCTGACATACGCACCGTTCTCGGCTCGCCGGGCAGCCCGGCGCAGGCTGCTTCGGCCACATAGACACTCCAGCCTTCAAAGGCCCCGTGCGAACGCAAGGAATGCGGATGGTGCGGCGGCACCCAGACCGCATGCGTTGCCGGCACGACAGAAAGACCGGCTTCCGTACCGACAGAAAGAAGCCCGCGGCTAGCCCCCAGCAGCTGACCCTGGGCATGGCTATGCCGCTCGGTAATGCGCTGCATCGGCTGGGCGCCCGTCGTCACCAGAATGGGGGCGGCAGCGGCAAGAGGGGGCAAGACCCGGCCAGCAGGAGAAGAAGCGGACATGGCGCGATCGCACTATTGAATGGCCGCGATAGCTTAGCAGCGCCAGCAGCAAGGGCCTACAAAAGTCGGGCAAACGTCAGGCGCGGCACTGAAGCCGCCGTGACGTCAACATCCAGAAAGGACTTTCCAATGCGTGCCGAGGATATTTTGCCGGACGGCCTGAACGAGGTGCAGCTGGATGGCGTAACCATCCGCAAGGGCAGCGTCGGCGCCTTCCTTGCCAATGCTCGTATCCTGGCCGCCCCGGCCAGCACGGCAGAAGAACGCGACGACGCCCGCCTCGACATCATCGAGGCCCTGCCGGCGCTGCGGGCGCTTGGCCTCTTTGACCTGCTCGAGGTGCGCGACCCGGCCCTGCGCGCCCTGGTCGATGCGCACTGACCCGGATCAGAACCGGGTCGAGACCGCGAGGGAGAGGAAGCTGTCAGGTTCCGGCTGCCCCTTGAACTCGCGGGTGCGCACGATCTGCGTCAGCGAGATGCGGGTCTGACGGAAGGTAATGGCACCGCCGAACTGCAGCGAGCCGACATAGTTGTTTTTGTAGACGCTGCGGCTGTCGGCGAAGGTGTTGCCGTCGAGGAAAATATCCCGCGCCACTGCGCGCCCTTCGACGCCGGCAAAAAAATACCATCCCACGGGGCTGGCCCGGTCGGCGGCAAACCAGTCCGAGCCGGTGCGGCTGGGGCGCACCAGCGGCGGGCCGTAATCATCGGGAATATCCGCGCCGAAGCGGAAGGTGACGCCGGTCGAGGCGTAATCGTAGATGTTACCCACCGCACCGCCGACAAAGGGCAGAGCCTCGGCTTCCATGCCCAGCGGCCCCTTGCCGGAGCGCAGGCTCCAGTCGCGCTCGTAACCCAGAATGACACCGGGTTCGTTCTTAAGCTGGGTGTCCCAGCCCATCGGCTTGTTGAAGCCGAAGGTCCGGTGCCAGTTCTTCTGTACCCATTCGGCGCCCGACGCAGGGCCGACCATGCCGATATCCATGTAGAGACGATCCAGCCGGCCGTCGCTTTCTGAGGCAAGGCCGGCACCGACATAGGTCCAGCCGGCATAGGGCCGGTCCGTGGTCGGCGGGTTGGGGTCGGTAATATCGTGAGGGGTGAAGATGTTCTGCCCGAGATCGAACTGGGCCCTGAGGTCGCCCGTTGTCTTGAACATCGGCACATACTGGGCGGCGGAAAACAGCCAGTCCGGCACGTCATTTTCCGCGGTCGTGTAGGAAACCCGCAGCCCGTTGGAATAATTGTCGTCGGCGCCGTTCAACACGTCGTTATCGACGCCAAAGGTCCAGACACCGCTTTCCCCCGGCTCCGCCGCGGCGCGCGCGGCAAGACCCGCTACCGACAGCACGGCAAGGCCGGCCACCAGCCATCCCCTCCAGTTTACGCCCATCATTCCCGCCGCTCTCCATTTTGTGATCTCAGGAGTATGCCCGTCCCGACTTCCGAAATGCTTCCGGGGCCGATAATGTTCCGCCCGTACAAACAGGGGCCCTTGAAAGGCAAGCCGGCCGCCCGGCCGGGATGGGAGCAAAATGACTATCTGGGGCAAGATTGTGGGCGGCGGTGTCGGCTTCGCGCTGGGTGGGCCGCTTGGCCTCCTGCTGGGAGCGCTGGCGGGTCATGCCTATGATGCCTATGTCGCGCCGGAACTTGAAGCCGCAAACCCCGACGAGGCGGCCGACGATCCGACACGCAAGATAGCCTTTACCATCGGCGTCATCGCCCTCGGCGCCAAGATGGCGAAGGTGGATGGCTATGTAACGCGCGACGAGGTAGCGGCCTTCAAGCAGGTGTTCCGCGTGCCGCCGGAAGAGACCGCCAATGTGGCGCGCGTGTTCGACATCGCCAAACGCGATGCGCGCGGCTTCGAGCCCTATGCCCACCAGCTGGCCCGGCTGCTGAAAGGCCGCCCGGCGGTGCTGGAAGAATTGCTGGACGGGCTGTTCTACATCGCCAAGGCCGATGGCACGGTGCGGCCGGCCGAACTTTCCTATCTTGAGGCGGTGGCCCACATCTTCGGCTTTTCCGGCAGCGAGTGGCACCGTATCCGCGCCGGCCATATGGGGCCGGACAAGGCTGACCCCTATGTCATTCTCGGTATCGATCCCGCAGCCAGCAACGAGACGGCACGCAGCGCTTACCGCGCGCTGGTGCGCGAGCATCACCCCGACCAGCTGATCGCCCAGGGCCTGCCGGAAGAAGCCGTCATGTTGGCGACGGAAAAGATGGCGACCATCAATGCCGCCTGGGAGCAGGTGCGCAAGGCGCGCGGCCTCTGACGGCAATCCCGTAGAGCCAAACGACAAACGGCGCCCCGAACCGGAGCGCCGTTTGTCGTTTTGGGATGGCTTGGGAAAGTCTCAGTTCTTCTTGGCCGCCGCGGGCGGAAGATCGGCCTGGGCCACGGTGGTGCAGGCGGGCACGCTGTGGCGGTCGGTAAAGGGCATCGCCTCGGCAAAATGCATCAGATCGCGCACCTCACCGCTGTCGAGCGCGGTGAACATGGCGTCGGTGCGCGCGCAGAAAGAGCGCTCGTCATAGGAGCGCTTCGCCGCTTCATTGGCGAGATTGGTAAGGAAGGTATCCCAGGCGCGCGGCGCCTGCTTTGAGCCGTAGACGCTGGCAAACAGACCACGCAGCTTTTCGCCGGCTTCGACGAGCTGGTCGCTGTAGGAGCGCACGAAGCTGTTGTAGTGGGTGCTGCTGCCACAATAGATGGCGGCGACCATCAGTTCTGTTTGCAGGAGCCGGGTGGAGAGGTGGCCTTCCAGCGAGGGCGTCGCACACAGCTGCGTGGCGGATGCCTGGAAGGAGATGCCTGCAACTGCAGCAAATGCAGCAACCGTGCGCAGTGCGCGCAGGGTGAACCCGGCCTGACGTGCCATCTCGATCCCTTTTTCCGCCTTAAGCATCGGCCCGGGTTCATCGCCATAAAGGGTAATGAATCTCACGAGTCGCGCTTTTTGCTAACATGAGGCACAGGGCAAAACCAACCCCTAAACTGATCTTGCATACAATGGGCGGCATGAAAATATGGTTAAGCACCCCATACAATCCGGTAGGGGTTGGCCGGTGGAGCTTGCCAGCCGGTCGGACTGCCTGCCCCTTCCGGCCAGTCGCCGGGCGGGTTTGACACGGCCGCGCCCCCGGTCTATCAGACCGGCGCCAGATGGCCGGATGGCCGCGCTGCCGAAAGGCGGTGAGGAAAGTCCGGGCTCCACGGAAATACGGTGCCAGGTAACGCCTGGCGGGGGCGACCCCAGGGAAAGTGGCACAGAAATCAAACCGCCTGTACGCGCGGCCCTTTCGGGGGCCTTGCCTGCAGGTAAGGGCGAAACGGTGCGGCAAGAGCGCACCGCACCCGCGGTAACGTGGGTGGCAGGCTAAACCCCACCGGGAGCAAGACCGAATAGGGGCGGCAGGACGGGCATCTCCCGCCGGCAACGGCGGGAAAGTACCCGGACAAGGCATATTTTCGAGCCGCCGCCCGGGTTGGTTGCACGAGGTGACTGGCGACAGGCACCCCAGATGAATGGCCATCCCCTGCCCGGCAACGGGCAGCGGACAGAACCCGGCTTACAGGCCGTCTGGCATTTTTACCTTCGATTTATACGGGCGATTGATACGGGCGATTGATGCAGTGCGGCAATCGCGGCGCCTGCCCGCAGGGGCCCTTACGGCCGCCCATGGGAAGGCATGGGACGCGGCCATGGGATTTTATGGGACGATGCACAGCGCCGGAAAAAGTCTGAACACATCGTTAACAGGGCGCGACTCGGAGAAACCCCGCCAAAACACGAACGTATGATGAACAAATCGCAGGAAAAAGATTCAGAAATCATCCTAAGTGCTTGAAATGCTGCCGTTGCGAATCATCGGCCCGCCGGCTCCGGAAATATCATATCAGGCCAAAATCCAGCCCATACCTAAAGTTATATCAATCTTCGTTAAAAATAATCATTCAAAATCAATGTCTTATAGCTTTACCCTTTCGGACCCAGTTTTTACCATGATATCCCAAATACACCCACCGGCTCCCAATCCATCTCGCTGGCCGGCGGGAGAAGGCGCCTTGCGGCTGCGCTTCGGGGGGTCAGCGGGATGGAGCTGGGGGCAGCGGGGCCATGGGCCTCTATTTCGGAACATACGTGAACCGCATTGACAGGAAGGGACGGGTCTCCGTCCCTGCGCAGTTCCGTACGCTCCTGGCCCAGCAGAATAACGGCACCGATTTCAATGGCTGCGTGCTGCGCCCGCACCACAAGCTGGAGGCGCTGGAAGCCAGTTCCATGGCCCTCATGGAGCGGATCGCCACCAGTCTTGATGACGGCGCCATGTTCTCCGACGAAGACATGGTGATGCGCACGGCGATTTTCGCCGCCTCCCGCCCTGTCACCTTCGACCCCGAAGGCCGCATCGGCATCCCCGAGGAGTTTTCTGCCCGTATCGGCCTTGGCGAAACCGTCGCCTTTGTCGGCATGGGCAACAGCTTCCAGCTCTGGCGCCCGGACGCCTACGAGGCGCATCAGGCCGCCACGCTCGCCGCGATGCGTGAGCGAAATCTGACATTGCCCAAACCCAGCGCCGGCTGATCCGCCGGCCGAACCCAGGGATTCAAAAGGCCTCAAGCTCACCAGACTCAGACTCCCCCCACTGCCCGCCACACCAGAATACACCCCAAGGAAACCGATGACCCACCCCGAGCACAACAAGGCAGGCACGACCCCGGCGCTCCCCCGCGCCGAAGGCGGCCATGTGCCTGTGCTGCTCGGCCCGGTAGTTGCCGCACTCGCCCCCCGGGACGGCGCCACCTATGTGGACGGTACCTTTGGCCGCGGCGGTTATACCCGCGCTATCCTCGCTGCGGCCAATTGCCGGGTGATCGCCATTGACCGCGACCCTGCCGCCATCGCCGTTGGCCGCGAGCTGGAAAAGGAAAGCGACGGACGCCTGAGCGTGGTGGAAGGCCGCTTTGGCGATATGGCGGCGCTGCTGGCCGCACAAGGCATCGACAAGGTTGATGGCGTCACCCTCGACCTCGGTGTGTCCTCCCCCCAGATTGACACTGCCGAGCGTGGTTTTTCCTTCCGCGCCGATGGCCCGCTCGACATGCGCATGGAAGCCAATGGCCCCAGCGCCGCGGACCTCTGCAACACGCTGGAAGCCGACGAGCTTGCCGACCTCATCTATAACTATGGCGAAGAGCGCCGCTCGCGCGCCGTAGCCCGCGCCATTATCGCCGCCCGGCCGGTTACCCGCACGCTGCAACTGGCGGAGATCGTACGCTCGGTCGTGCGCAAGTCTGCCGACGGCATCGACCCGGCGACCCGCACCTTCCAGGGCCTGCGCATCGCGGTGAATGACGAACTGGGCGAGGTCGAGCGCGGGCTGGCTGCCGCCGAAGCGCTGCTGGCCCCCGGCGGACGGCTTGCCGTCGTTACCTTCCATTCGCTGGAAGACCGCATCGCCAAACATTTCCTGACCCTGCGCTCCGGCGCCGGCGGCGGTGGCAGCCGCCACATGCCGATGCAGGTCAAGACGTCCGAGCCCAGCTTCCGCCTGCTGCACCGCAAGCCCGTCGCCCCCGACGAGGCGGAGATGCGCGCCAATCCGCGTGCCCGCTCCTCCAAGCTGCGCAGCGCGGAGCGCACCGATGCCCCGGTCTGGCCGGGCAAGGGGGCTGCATGACGCGCATGCTCTCCCTGCTGCTGGCTATCTGCTGCGTGGTGACGCTGGGTGTGACCTTCAAGATCAGCCACGACACGCAGAAGCTGGAAGAACAGCTCTCTGCCGATCAGGCCGGCATCCGCCACGAGCGCGAGCGCTATCGGCTGCTGCGCGCCGAATGGGGCACGCTTAACTCGCCCAAGCGCCTGGAGACCATGCTCGACAAGGCCAAGCAGAATGATGCCGGCCTGCTGCTGAGCCCGATTTCCGGCGACCAGCTGCTTCAGGGCGAACAGGACATCGCCCGCATCCCCATGCGCATGGCGCCGGGCACCGAAGTGCCCGACATGCCCGTCCCGCTTCCGCGTCCGGCCGACATCCGGCCGATCGAACTCAAATCCGGCATCGTGCTCGCCACCATCGGCGGGGTGGAATCATGACCTTCTTCAACCCGACCTCGCCGCTTTCCACCCGCAAGGCTTCCGTGCCCGGCGCCGGTGGCCTGTCGGTACGCATCCTGCTGTCGCGCCTTGCATTGTGGCTTGCCGGCGGCGTGATCGACGCCCGCCGCCCCGAGCATGCCAATGCCGTGATGGAGCAGTCGCGGGGCCGCGCCGTGATGGTCGGCTTCATGATGCTGGTGGCCTTTTCCATCGTCGCGGTGCGTCTTGTCGACGTCATGCTGCTGCGCACGCCGGACCAGACGGCCGACGAGGCCGACGTCTCCGCCCCAGCTGTGGCCGATGCCAGTGCCAGCCCGGTCGTGCCGGCGCCCGCCGCCTGGCGCGCCGACATCACCGACCGCAATGGCGGCATCCTTGCCACCACCATCAGCTGCCCGTCGATGTATGCCGACCCGGTGGCGATCTCCGACCCCGTGGGCACCACCAACCGGCTGATGCAGGTGCTGCCCTCGCTCGACTATTCCACCACGCTGGCCCGACTGACCGCCAAGGGGCGCATGGTATGGGTCGAGCGCCACCTGACGCCGACCCAGCGCCAGACCATCCATGATCTTGGCCTGCCGGGTATCGATTTCCGCGACGAGCCGTGCCGGCTCTACCCCACCGGCAACCTTGCCTCGCACATCGTCGGCTACACCAACATCGACCAGGTCGGCCAGGCCGGCCTTGAGAAGCAGTTCGACAAGTTCCTGAATGATGGCCAGCCGGTCGAGCTGTCGCTGGATATGCGCCTGCAGCACATCCTGCGGCGCGAGTTGCAGGCCAATGTGGAGCAGTACAGCGCTGTTGGCGGCTCCGGCATCGTCATGGACATCTATACCGGTGAACTGCTCGCCATGGTGTCGCTGCCGGACTTCGACCCCAACGAGCGCCACGACCCGAACGACGAAGCGCTGTTCAACCGCAACACGCTCGGCCGTTACGAGCTGGGCTCGGTCTTCAAGATCTTCAACACCGCGCTCGCGCTTGAAAGCGGCAAGGTCAAGCTCTCCGACACGTTCGACACCGCCGGCCCGGTTCGCATCGGCCGCTTCACCATCCACGACTTCCATCCGGTCAATTACTGGATGAACGTGCCGGAAATCTTCGAGAAATCCTCGAACATCGGCTCCCTGCGCATGGTGCAGGTGGTGGGCCGCGACCTGCAGCAGCGCTTCCTCGGCCGGCTTGGCATGACCCGTCCGGCGACGCTGGAGCTGCCGGAGCTTGCCAACGTCACGGCGCCGCCGCGCTGGGGCGAGGTAGAGAGCTGGACCATCAGCTATGGCCATGGCATCGCGGTGACGCCGCTGCATCTGGTGGCCGGCGTTTCCGCCATGGTCAATGGCGGCACGCTGGTAACGCCGACGCTCCTCAAGCAAACGAGCGCCGTGCCGGTCGGCCAGCGCATCATTGCGCAGAAGACCTCCGACACCGTGCGCCGCCTGATGCGTCTTGTGGTGACCGGCGGCGCCGGCCTTGCCGATGCGCCGGGTTATCTGGTGGGCGGCAAGACCGGCACGGCCGAAAAGGCGACTGCCGGCGGCTATGCCCACAAGGCGCTCATCTCCAGCTTCATCGGCGCCTTCCCCATCACCAAACCGCGTTATGTCGTGTTCGTCATGCTGGATGAGCCGCAGGGCAACAAGTCGAGCTACGGCTACGCCACCGGCGGCTGGGTTGCCGCTCCGGTCGTCAGCCGTCTCGTCGCCCAGATGGGCCCGCTCTACGGCCTGCCGCCGGAGAGCGAGGACGATCCGGCCGTGCGCGCCGCGCTCGCTCTTTCCGTGCCGCCGACCAATGCCGACACCGGCGCACATGGCCCGCAGCCGCACCAGCTGCTGCCCGCCCCCGACAACCCCGATGGCGCCCAGGGAGGAGCAACCCTTGTCTCCTTCTGAGCTGATGATCACGGCCGATAGCGGCGCCCGCCTTGCCATTGCCGGCCTTACCGCCGACAGCCGCGAGGTAAAGCCGGGCATGCTGTTTGCCGCCATCCCCGGCAGCCGCATGGACGGGCGCGACTTCATTGCGCAGGCGCTGGAAAAAGGCGCCGCCGCCATTCTGGCCCCGACCGGCACACCCCTGCCCGCCGGCAGCTGCGCCGCGCTGCTGACCGATGGCGAGCCGCGCCGCCGCCTCGCCGAACTGGCGGCCGCCTTCTACCAGACGCAGCCGGCCACGATGGTTGCCGTCACCGGCACCAACGGCAAAACCTCGACCGCCTGCTTTGCCCAGCAGATCTTCGCGCAAGGGGGCCACCGCTCGGCCAGCCTCGGCACGCTCGGCATCATCGGCACCGGCATCAATGAAGCCGGCTCGCTGACCACGCCGGATACCGTTGGCCTGCACGCCACCCTCGCCCGCCTTGCCGGCGACGGTTTCACCCATGTGGCGATGGAAGCTTCCAGCCACGGGCTCGACCAGTACCGGCTCGACGGGATTGAGCTGAAGGCTGCCGCCTTCACCAACCTGACGCGCGATCATCTCGACTATCACCGCACCATGGAGGCCTATCTGGCCGCCAAGGCGCAGCTCTTTACCCGCCTGCTGCCGGAAGGCGGCACCGCCGTCATCAATGCCGACAGCGATGTGGCGGAAGAGCTTATCGGCATGGCCCGCGCCCGCCGCCAGCGCGTGCTGACCTTCGGCCGCAAGGGCGACGATCTTCGCCTCGTGCGCCAGCAGCCGCTGCCGGACGGGCAGATGCTGGACCTCATGGTCTTCGGCATGCCGGTCGATGTGATGCTGCCGGTTGCCGGTACCTTCCAGGCCATGAACGCGCTGGCCGCCCTCGGCCTTGCCATCGGCGCCGGGGAAGACAGCGCTGCGGCGCTGGCCGCCCTCTCCGGCCTTGCCGGCGTGCCGGGCCGCATCCAGCGCGTGGCGAACCTGCCGAATGGCGCCAGCATCTATGTCGATTATGCCCACACGCCCGATGCTCTGGAGACGGTGCTGAAGGCCCTGCGCCCGCACACCGAAGGCCGCCTGCATGTGGTTTTTGGCGCCGGCGGCGACCGCGACCCCGGCAAGCGGCCACAAATGGGCGAAGTGGCCGAACGCTGCGCCGATGTTGCCATAGTTACCGACGACAACCCCCGCACCGAAGCGCCGGAAATGATCCGTGCGCAGGTCATGGCCGCCTGCCCGTCAGGCACCGAGATCGGAAACCGGGCCGACGCCATCCGCACCGCCGTTCAGGGGCTGGAAGATGGTGACGTGCTGGTGATCGCCGGAAAGGGCCATGAGGATTATCAGATCGTGGGGACCGTGAAGCACCATTTCGACGATGCGGAAGAAGCCCGGGCAGCCGCAAAGGCGCTGGGTGGGGAGGCCGTGATATGACCGCCCGTCCGCTCTGGACCAGTCATGAAGCCCAGGATGCTACCGGCGGCGCGCTGGTAGGCCCGGACTGGAACGCCAACGGCGTTTCCATCGACAGCCGCAGCGTGGCCGAAGGCGATCTTTTCGTCGCGCTGCGCGGGCCGAACTTCGACGGTCATGCCTATGTGGCCGATGCCCTTGCCAAGGGTGCCGTTGCCGCGCTGGTGGATACGTTGCCGGAATTCCCGGCGCACAATCCCTCGCTGATCAAGGTCGACGAGACGCTGGCGGGCCTGCGCGCGCTCGGCATCGCCCGGCGCGAGGCGGTGGGCGCGACCGTGATCGGCCTGACCGGCAGTGTCGGCAAGACGACGACCAAGGAAATGCTGGCAACGGCCTTCGCCGCCCTTGGCGCGACGCACGCTTCCCCCGGCAGCCTTAACAATCACTGGGGCGTCCCGCTCTCCCTCGCCCGCATGCCGCATGATGTGCGCTACGGCGTCTTCGAGATGGGCATGAACCATGCCGGCGAGATTGCCGACCTCACCGGCATGGTGCGCCCGCATGTGGCGCTCATCACCACGGTGGCGGCAGCTCATATCGAGTTCTTCGGCTCGGTCGAGGCGATTGCCGATGCCAAGGCCGAGATTTTCCAGGGCGTCGAGCCGGGCGGCACCGCCGTCCTGCCGCTCGACAACCCGCATTATGCCCGTCTTGCCGCCGCTGCCCGTGCAGCCGGTGTGACCCGCCACATCACCTTTGGTGAGACCGCGGGCGCCGACTTCCTGCTGAAGGGCGTCGAAACTGGGCCGGAAGGACTGACGGTCAGCGCCGTTGCCGCCGGCCTGCCGCTCACCTTCCATCTCAATTTCTTCGGCAAGCATCAGGCGGTGAATGCGCTGGGTGCCCTTGCCGCCGTGCATGCCGCGGGCGGCGACATCGCCCGCGCCGCAGCCGCGCTGGAAGGGCTGCAGCCGCTAAAAGGTCGGGGCGGCCGCCGCAAGATCGCCCTTGCCGGTGGCGGCGAGCTGACGCTCATCGATGAAAGCTACAATGCCAGCCCCGCCGCGGTTGCCGCTGCGCTTGGCGTGCTGGGTGCGGAGACGCCGGGTACCGGCGGGCGCCGCATCGCCATCATCGGCGACATGCTGGAGCTGGGCGAGCAGAGCGCTGCCCTGCATGCCGACCTCGCCGGCCCCGCCGTCGCCAACAAGATCGACACCGTACATTGCTGCGGCCCCTATGCCGCCTACCTGTGGGAGCTGCTGCCGGCTGCCATGCGCGGGCTACGCGCGCCGGACAGCACCGTTCTTGCCCGCTCTCTTGCCCGCGAACTGCGTGCCGGCGACGTGGTGATGGTCAAAGGCTCGCTGGGCAGCCGCATGGCCAAGGTTGTTGAAGTCATTACGTCCCTTGCCAGCGACGGAGCGGCCTGATGCTTTATCTTCTCCTGACGCCGCTCATTCCCGACTTCACGGCGCTCAATATCTTTACCTACATCACCTTCCGCACGGGCGGCGCCATCCTGACGGCGCTGCTGATGGGTTTCTATTTCGGCCCCACCATCATCCGCCGCCTGCGCGTTGCCCAGGGCAAGGCAGACAATGTGCGCGAGGATACGCCGGAAACCCACCTCAAGAAGCGCGGTACGCCCACCATGGGCGGCTTCATGATCCTGCTGTCGCTCACCGTCAGCACGCTGCTCTGGGCGGACCTGCGTAACGGCTATGTGTGGGTCGTGCTGCTGGTGACGCTCGGCTTCGGCCTGCTGGGCTTCCTTGACGATTACCTCAAGGTTTCCAAGCGCAATTCCAAGGGCCTGCCGGGCCGCTACAAGATCCTCGGCCAGCTGTTCTTCGGCGGCATCGCCATTGCCATCGTGATGTGGGTCACGCCCTACCCACTGGCGACCGGCCTTGCGATCCCCTTCCTCAAATCCACACTGCTACCGCTCGGGCTCCTGATGATCCCGTTTGCGCTCCTGGTGATGGTGGGCGCCTCCAATGCCGTGAATCTCACCGACGGGCTAGATGGCCTTGCCATCGTGCCGGTGATGATCGCGGCCTCCTGCTTCGGCCTCATCGCCTATCTCAGCGGCAACGCCATCTTCTCCGAATATCTCGGCATCCAGTCGGTGCGCGGGGCAGGTGAACTCACCATCCTGTGCGGTGCGCTGATGGGCGGCGGGCTCGGCTTCCTGTGGTTCAACGCCCCGCCGGCAGCCGTCTTCATGGGCGATACCGGGTCGCTCGCGCTTGGCGGCATGCTCGGCTCCATCGCCGTCATCACCAAGCATGAGCTGGTGCTTGCCATCATCGGCGGCCTCTTCGTTCTGGAAGCCGTCTCCGTCATCGTCCAGGTCGCTTCCTTCAAGATGACCGGCAAGCGCGTCTTCGCCATGGCGCCGCTGCACCATCACTTCGAAAAGAAGGGCTGGCACGAGCCCACCATCGTCATCCGCTTCTGGATCATCTCGGTGATCCTGGCGCTGATCGGCCTCGCCACGCTCAAGCTGCGGTAATCCACCAGATGATCGATCTTTCCAGCTTCAAGGGGCAGAAATTCGCGGTGATGGGGCTCGGCAAGTCCGGGCTCGCCACCGCGCGCGCCCTTGTTGCCGGCGGCGCCGAGGTGGTGGCGTGGGATGATGGCGAGGCGGGCCGCAATGCTGCTGTGGCAGCCGGCCTGACCGTTGCCCCGCTGAGCGATCTTTCGGGCTTCGAGGCGCTGATCCTCAGCCCCGGCATCCCGCACACCTATCCCGAGCCGCATCCGGTTGCCGCTGCGGCCAAGGAAGCGGGCCTGCCGATCATCGGCGATATCGAGCTGCTCTCGCAGGCCTATCGTCAGGCTGCCTTCATCGGCATTACCGGCACCAACGGCAAAAGCACCACCACCGCCCTCATCGCCCACATTCTGGCGCAGGACACCGCGCCGATGGCTGTTGGCGGCAATCTCGGCACCCCGGTGGTCGAACTCGACGGCCTCGGTGCCGGCGGGCGCTATGTGCTGGAGCTCAGCTCCTACCAGCTGGAGCTGGCGCCGAGCCTCACCTGCCGGGTGGCAGTGCTGCTGAATTTCAGCCCCGACCATCTCGACCGTCATGGCGGCATGCAGGGCTATATCGGCGCCAAGATGCGCATCTTCAAAAGCCAGCGCCCGAGCGACGTCGCCGTCATCGGCGTGGATGACGAACATTCGCGCTTCGCCTTCACCGTCGTTGCCGATACCCACCGCCAGCGCGTCATCGCCGTCTCCGGCCAGCAGGCGCTTGCCGGCGGCGTGTATGTCGAAAACGGCGTGCTGTTCGACGACATGCAGGACAAGGACCTGCGGGTGATGGATATGGCCGAGGCGCCCGCCCTGCCCGGCAGCCACAACTTCCAGAATGCGGCGGCTGCCTATGCCACCTGCCGCGTGCTGGGCCTTGACCGCGCGATGATCGTTGCCGGCCTGCGCAGCTTCCCCGGCCTGCCGCACCGCCAGCAGCGTGTTGCTGAAGTGGACGGCATCAGCTTCGTCAATGACAGCAAGGCCACCAACCCGGATGCCGCCTGCCGCGCGCTTGCCTGCTACGAGCCGATCTACTGGATCGCCGGCGGCCGCGCCAAGGAAGGCGCCTCGCTGGAGCCGATGGAACCGCATCTCTCCCGCGTGACCAAAGCCTTCCTGATCGGCGAAGCGGAAGAGCAATTTGCCGGATGGCTCGCGCAGAAGGGCACTCCCTTCGAGCGCTGCGGCACGCTCTCCCGCGCGACCGAGGCGGCATTCACCGCCGCCCGGGGCGATGGCAAGGCCGGCGCCACCATCCTGCTGAGCCCGGCCTGCGCTTCCTGGGACCAGTTCCGCAGTTTCGAGCATCGGGGCGACGAGTTTACCGCCCTTGCCCGCACTCTTGCCGAAGGTAAGGCCGCATGAGCATGTCCGGCTTCGCCCGCTATGACCAATCCGTCCTCGCCCGCTGGTGGTGGACGGTCGACCGCTGGACGCTCGCCGCGTTCGGCACGCTGATGGTCATCGGCGTGGTGCTGATTGCCGCGGGCGGCCCGGCCGTTGCCGTACGCACCGGCCTGCCGGCAAACCACTTCCTGATCCGCCATCTCGCCCTGCTCGGCCCCTCGGTCATGATCATGATCGGGCTTTCCATGCTGCCGCTGCGCGGGGTGCGTGTTGCCTCGCTTACCGTGCTCGGCATCTTCCTGCCGCTGCTGGCGCTGACGCTCGTGATGGGCAGCGAGGCCAAGGGTGCCAGCCGCTGGATCTATATTGCCGGCCTTTCGGTGCAGCCCTCCGAGTTTGTGAAGCCGGCCTTTGCCGTGTTGCTCGCTTTCCTGCTGACCCGCGTGAAGCGCCGCGCCGAGCCGATCTCGCTGCTCATCGCCTTCGGCCTCTGGCTCCTCATCGTTGCGCTTTTGATGCTGCAGCCGGACCTCGGCCAGACCGTGCTGACAAGCGCCATCTGCTTTGGCGAGCTGTTCCTGGCAGGGCTGCCGCTGGTGCTGGTGTTCGGCTTCGCCGTGATGGGCTGCGTCGGTCTCTTTGGCGCCTACCTCATCCTGCCGCACGTGGCCAGCCGTATTGACCGCTTCCTCAATCCGGAGGTCGGCGACACCTACCAGATCGACCGCTCGCTGCAGGCCTTTGCCAATGGCGGCCTGACCGGCACCGGTCCGGGACAGGGCATCATCAAGCACATGCTGCCCGACGCCCATGCCGACTTCATCTTCGCCGTCGCCGGTGAGGAACTGGGGCTTATCGTCTGCCTCATCATCGTGGCGATCTTTGCCTTCATCATCCTGCGTGGGCTGCTGCGGGTGCTGGGCGACAGCAACCTCTTCGTTCTGCTCGCCTCTGCCGGCCTCGTGCTGCAATTCGGCCTGCAGGCCCTCATCAACATGGGCTCCGCCCTGCACCTGATGCCCACCAAGGGCATGACGCTGCCGTACCTCAGCTACGGCGGTTCCTCTCTGCTGGCGCTTGGTGTAACCACCGGCCTCCTCCTGGCACTGACCCGGCGCCGGAACGAACTTGGAGACGATTTGTGACCCCCGCGCGCGACCCCTATACCATCGCCCTGGCAGCAGGCGGCACCGGCGGGCATCTGTTCCCCGCCGAGGCTCTGGCGCGCGAACTCATCGGCCGCGGCGTCGCGGTAACGCTGATGACTGACAGCCGCGGTGCGAAGCTGCGCGAAAGCGTGAGCGGCCTTGACGCAGAGATCGTCGCCGCCGGCACCATCGGTGCGGGCCTCAAGGGCAAGATCAAGGGTCTGGCCGCTCTCACCCGTGGCTATTTCCAGGCCCGGCGCCTGCTGAAGAAGATGAAGCCGGCTGCCATCGTCGGTTTCGGCGGATACCCGTCAGTGCCGAGTGTGCTGGCGGCGCGCCATCTGGGCATCACCGTCATCCTGCATGAGCAGAACGCCCTTCTGGGCCGTGCTAACCGGCTGCTGGCCGCCCCGGGCGTGCGCATTGCCACGTCGTTCCCGGAAGTGAGCCGCCTGCCGGCTGCCGTGGGCACGCTGGAGACCGGCAACCCGGTACGTCCGCCCTTCTCCGCCCTGCGCGAAACAGCTCCCGCTCCGGTGCCGGTCAATGGCCACGGCCGTTTCCACATCCTCGTGACCGGCGGCAGCCAGGGCGCAAGCATCTTCTCCAATGTCGTGCCGCAGGCCCTCGCCCAGCTGACCGGCCCCACCCGGGCCCGCATCAGCGTCAGCCAGCAGTGCCGGCCGGAAGATCTCGAGCGCGTGCGCGCCCTCTATGAAGCCGCCGGCATCGATGCCGAGCTCGCCACCTTCTTCAGCGATGTGCCGGAGCGTCTTGCCCGCGCTGCGCTGGTGGTGTGCCGCTCCGGCGCCTCCACCATTGCCGAACTGACTGTCATCGGCCGGCCGGCCATCTTCGTGCCCTATCCGCACGCGATGGATGACCATCAGACCGCCAATGCCAAAGCGCTGGTTTCCGCCGGTGCCGGCTGGCTGATGCCGAACGATGCCTTTACCCCGGCCAGCCTTGCCGCGCGCATCGAGATGCTGCTGGCCCTGCCACAGAACCTGGCGGACGCCGCCACAAGGGCACGCGCCCTTGGCCGACCCGATGCCGCCGCCGCCCTTGCCGACATGGTGCTGGGCAGCTCCAGCCCTGCCCGGGCCGCCCGCCCGGAAGAAGCCCCGGCAAGCCTCAAGACCCTTCGTACCGCGGACAGTGCCCCATGAGAACGATCCCCCTTAATACCGGCCTTATTCACTTCGTCGGCATTGGCGGCATCGGCATGTCGGGCATTGCCGAGATTCTGCACAATCTTGGCTATAAGGTGCAGGGCTCGGACATTACAGAGAACGCCAACGTCAAGCGCCTGCGCGGCCTCGGCATTCCGGTAACGGTCGGCCACAAGGGCGAGAACGTGGCCGATGCGGCGGTGCTGGTCATCTCCTCCGCCGTCAAGGACGACAATCCCGAGGTGATCGCGGCCCGCGCCGCCTTCCTGCCTGTCGTGCGCCGCGCCGACATGCTGGGCGAGCTCATGCGCCTCAAATGGTCGATCGCGATCGGCGGCACCCATGGCAAGACCACCACAACCTCGCTGGTGGCCGCCATGCTGGAAGGCGCCGGGCTCGACCCCACCGTCATCAATGGTGGCATCATCAATGCCTATGGCACCAACGCCCGCCTCGGTCAGGGCGAATGGCTGGTGGCCGAGGCCGATGAGAGCGACGGCACCTTTGTGCGCCTGCCCGCCCACATCGCCGTCGTCACCAACATCGATCCGGAGCATCTCGATTTCTACGGCACCTTCGACCGGGTGAAGGCCGCCTTCGAGAACTTCGTCGAGAACATCCCCTTCTACGGCTTTGCCGTGCTGTGCATCGACCATCCGGAAGTGCAGGCGCTGATCCCGCGTGTGCGGGACCGCAAGCTGCTCACCTACGGCTTCAGCCCGCAGGCCGATGTGTGCGCCACCAACCTTTCCATGGCGCCGACCGGCAGCAGCTTCGATGTCGTGCATACCGACCGCAAGACCGGTGCGGTGCGCCGGATCGAGGGCTTCCAGCTGCCCATCGTCGGCCAGCACAATGTGCAGAATTCGCTGGCCGCCATCACCATCGGCATCGAGCTGGGCTTCAGCGAAGATGCCATGCGGGCGGCCATGCGCGGTTTCGGCGGCGTCAAGCGGCGCTTCACCCTGACCGGTGTGGTCGATGGCATCAGCATCATCGACGATTACGGCCACCACCCGATCGAGATTGCCGCCGTGCTCAAGGCCGGCCGTCAGGCCCTGCAGGGGGCGACGAAGGGCGGCCGTATTATCGCCGTGGTGCAGCCGCACCGCTATACCCGCCTCAAGAGCCTCTTTGGCGAATTCTCCTCCTGCTTCAACGACGCCGATACCGTGCTGGTGACGGATGTCTATCCGGCCGGTGAAGCCCCCATTGAGGGCGTGCACCGCGACGCGCTGGTGGAAGGCATCCGCGAGCGCGGCCACCGCAGCGTCATGGCGCTGGAAGGGCCGGACAAGCTGGCGGCAAAGGTGCGCGAGCTGGCCCAGCCAGGCGACATGGTCATCTGTCTTGGTGCCGGCAGCATCAGCGCCTGGGCCAATGCCCTGCCCGCCGAGCTGGAAGCGCTGAAGGGAGGGGCCGCATGAACGCCATGCACCTGCCTGAACGCCAGAGCCTGATCGAACGCCTGCCCGCCGTGCGCGGCAGCTACGAGAAGGATGCCAACCTCGCCCCGGTCACCTGGTTCCGCGTCGGCGGCCCGGCCGAAGTGCTCTATTCGCCCGCCGATACTGAAGATCTGGCGGCCTTCATGGCCGGTTGCCCGGCCGATGTGCCGCTGACCTTCATCGGCGTGGCCTCCAACACGCTGATCCGCGACGGCGGCATTCCGGGCGTGACCATCAAGCTTGGCCGCGCATTCGGCACGCTGAGCGTGGAAGGCGAAACCGTTTATGCCGGAGCCGCCGCGCCCGACCGGCGTGTCGCTGCCACCGCTCGCGACCATGGCCTTGCCGGCCTTGAGTTCCTGACCGGGGTGCCCGGCCTCATCGGCGGGGCGCTGCGCATGAATGCCGGCGCCTATGGCCGCGAGATGGTGGATATCACCGAATGGGCCGAGGTGGTGACCCGGGCCGGCGAGATCAAGCGCCTGACGCTGGCCGAACTGGGCCTGACCTATCGCCATAGCGATGTGGCGGAAGACTGGATTTTCACCCGTGCCGCGCTCAAGGGCACGCCCGGCGACACCGCGGCCATCACTGCGCGCATGGAAGAAATTTCCACCGCCCGCGAAGACAGCCAGCCCGTCAAGGCGCGCACCGGCGGCTCCACCTTCGCCAACCCGCCCGGCCACAAGGCCTGGCAGCTGGTCGACGCGGTCGGCGGGCGCGGGTTGAAGCTTGGCGGGGCGATGGTGTCGGAAAAGCATACCAACTTCCTCATCAACACCGGGGATGCCACCGCCGCCGATATCGAGGCGCTGGGCGAGGAAGTGCGCCGGCGCGTGCGCGAGAAGTTTGACGTCGAACTGCGCTGGGAAATCCGCCGCGTCGGCGTTGCGCTGCCGGCCACCGCTGCCGAGAGCAAGGGAGACGTGCTATGAGCGCCGTGACCGGCAAGGCTGAAGGGCGCACCGTCGCCGTGCTGATGGGCGGCTGGTCTGCCGAGCGCGAAGTCTCGCTGATGTCGGGCGACGCGGCAGCAAAGGCGCTGGAGGCGCGCGGCTGGAAGGTCAAGCGCATCGACGTGACGCGCGACCTGCCGGCCTTCATCGCTGCGCTCACGCCGCGCCCGGATGTGGTCTTCAACGCCCTGCACGGCACCGGCGGCGAGGATGGCACCATCCACGGCGTGCTCGACATGCTGGGCATGCCCTATACTCATTCCGGCCTGCTGGCCTCGGCTGTCGCCATGGACAAGCCGATGACCAAGATCATCGCCGCCAGCATCGGTATCCGCACTGCCAGCGGCGCCGTGCGCACCCGCCGCCAGATCGAGGCGGGTGACCTGCCGATGGCTGCCCCGTTCGTGGTGAAGCCGGCCGCCAGCGGCTCCAGTGTCGGTGTCATGCTGGTGCAGGCCGGTTTCAACCGCATCGCACTTGCCAAGGGCGAGCCGGCCGAGCCGTTCCTCATAGAGGAATATGTTCATGGCCGGGAGCTTACCTGTGGCGTGATGGGCGACCGGGCACTGACCGTGACCGAGATCCAGCACACGCACGGTTTCTTCGATTACGAGGCCAAATATGTGGCCGGGCATGCCCGCCATGTGCTGCCGGCCCCGGTGCCCGCCGAAATCCTGGCCAAGGCCAAGGATTGGGCTGTCGCCATTCATCAGGCGCTTGGCTGTCGCGGCATCAGCCGTTCCGACCTTTTGTGGGACGAGCGCAAGCCGGGCACCGAGGGGCTTTATTTCCTTGAGGTGAACACCCAGCCCGGTTTCACCCCGATCTCGCTGGTGCCCGAACAGGCCGAACATTGCGGGATTTCGTTCGGTGAACTGTGCGAGTGGCTGCTGGAGACCGCCCTATGCCAGTCCTGACCAGCCAGGCCCGCAAGACCCCGGCCGCGGCGGCCCGCAAGAAGAAGCCGGCGCGCAGCCCGCGCCGCTCCGTGCGCACGCGCGCCCTGCCCGGCTGGGCCGTGCCGGTGCTGGCGGTATGCGGCGTGGTAACGGCCGTGAGCGGCATCGGCGTCTTTGCCTGGTCGTCCGGCTGGATTTCCGAGCAGACGGCCCGCATCGAGGACGGCTTTGCCGGCATGGCTGCCACCAGCGGCCTGGTGGTCAAGTCCGTGATGGTGGACGGGCGCCAGCAGACCAGCGACACCGCCCTGACCCGTGCGCTTGGCGTGCGGCCGGACATGCCGATCTTCGCCGTAGACCTGCCGACGGCGCAGGCGCGCGTCGCCGCGCTACCCTGGGTCAAGGATGTGGTGATCGAGCGCCGTCTGCCGGACACGCTTTATGTCCACATCACCGAGCGCGCGCCGATGGCTGTCTGGCAGCAGGATGGCCGGCTGGTGGTGGTGGATTCCACCGGCGCCGAGCTGACGCCGGACTATCAGCAATTCACCAGCCTGCCGCTCATCGTTGGCCAGGACGCGCCGCAGACGGCGGGTGCCCTGCTGCCGCTGCTCGACGCAGTGCCGCAGATCCGCCAGCGCCTTTACGCCGCCATCCGCGTCGGCGGCCGGCGCTGGGACCTGCGGCTCGATAACGGCGTCGATATCCGCCTGCCGGAGGAGGGTGTGGCGATGGCGCTGAAGCAGGCGGCCAATCTCGATCAGGTCGACAAGCTGTTCGACCGGGACATCGTTGCCATCGACCTGCGCCTGCCAGACCGGCTGGTTATCCAGACCAGCGAGACGGCGGCCAAGACGATGAAGGAGCCGGCACCCCGCCCGGCAGGGATCTAGCGGGAAAACAGGGGCAGTAGAAAAGACGATATCGGCTTGAGACAGGCAGGCACCGCCAGGGCGGGGAGCCGGGGGAACCAAGGGGGCGACAAGGTGGGTCATCAAGGGGGCATCAAGGTGAAGAACAGGGGCATAGACCGCAAGGTCGGCCGTTCCTTCCCGGGCGGCGGCGGGCTGATTGCCGTGCTCGATGCCGGATCGAGCAAGGTCAGCTGCATGATCGGCCAGGTTGACCCGTCGGGGGGCATCCGTCTGGCTGGCATGGGCCTCACCGCCTCGCACGGCATCCGCGCCGGTACCGTTGTCGATATGGCCCGCACGCGCGAGGCCGTTGGCCGCGCCATCCACGAAGCCGAAGTCGCCACCGGCAGCCATGTGGAAAGTGTGATCGTCAATATTTCGGGAGGCCACCCCCTCTCCCACACCTATACCGCGCATGTTGACATCGGCAGCCGCGCAGTAAGCGAAAACGACCTGCGCCGCGCCATCGCCCAGGCCCGTCCGGCGCAGGAACAGGTGAAAATGGAGATCGTTCATTCGCTTCCCGTTGAATATGCCATTGACGGGAATCGGGGAGTACGCGATCCATTAGGAATGGAAGCCGATCAGCTGGCCATGAAGCTGCATGTAGTGTCAGCTGAAGCCGCGGCTCTCAACAATTTGCGCAGTTGCGTGGAAGAATGCCATCTGGCGGTCGAGCGTTTTGTCGTATCCCCGTATGCATCAGGGCTTGCAGTCCTGTTGGAGGACGAACGTCAGCTGGGTACGGCCGTGATCGACATGGGCTCGGGCACCACCACGGTGGCCGTGTTCGTGGAAGGGCGCTGCATCTGGGTGGACAGCCTGCCGGTCGGCGGCTGGCACGTGACCTCGGATATCGCGCGCGGCCTTGGCACCACACTGGCGGATGCCGAGCGGCTGAAGACGCTGCACGGGCACGCCATGACCAGCGCCATTCACTATCACGAGGAAATCGACGTGCCGGTGGTGGGGGACAATGACGAAACCCACATGCGCCACCTGCCCAAATCGATGCTCGGCCAGATCATCCAGCCGCGGCTGGAAGAGACATTCGAACTGGTGCGTAGCCGTCTGGAGGCGAGCGGCATGTTCGCTTTAGCCGGCCATATCGTGCTGACCGGGGGGGCCAGCCAGATGCCCGGCATCCGCGACCTCGCCCATTACATTCTCGACCGGCAGATCCGCCATGGACGCCCCTCCCGCCTGATTTCCGGCGGGATTGGCAATGCAGGCGCGATCGACCCGGCCGCGAACCCAAGCCTTGCAACCTGCGCCGGCCTTCTGGCCTTCGCGGGCGAGCATCCGGCGGAGCTGCCGCTCCTGCCGACAGAGGGCCTCAGCCAGCCGGGCGGATTGTTCGGCCGGGTGGGGCAGTGGCTGCGCGAAAATCTTTGAATCCTTTTGAAGGGTTCACGCGTTGCCACACGGAAGTAACCCGCCGGACTGGACACCCGGCGGGAGATGAACAGGACGAAGACTTACGACCGAGAGGAGAGACCGGTTATGGCTTTGAATATTTCTGTGCCGCAGGAGACCATCCAGGTCCAGCCGCGCATCACTGTGGTTGGCGTTGGCGGTGCTGGCGGCAATGCCGTCAACAACATGATCAAGTCGGAGCTGGAAGGCTGCGAATTTCTGATCTGCAATACCGACGCCCAGGCCCTTAACAACAACCTCGCCGCCCGCCGCATCCAGCTGGGCCCGCAGACCACCAACGGTCTGGGCGCCGGCTCGCGCCCGGAAGTCGGCAAGGTGTCGGCCGAAGAATCCATTGATGAAGTGATGGAGCAGCTTGAAGGCTCCAACATGGTCTTCATCACCGCCGGCATGGGTGGCGGCACCGGTACCGGCGCCGCGCCGGTCATCGCGCAGGCCTGCCGTGATCGCAAGATCCTGACCGTCGGCGTCGTCACCAAGCCGTTCAGCTTCGAAGGTGCCCACCGCCAGCGCATGGCGGAGACCGGCATCCAGCAGCTGCAGCAGCATGTCGACACGCTGATTATCATCCCGAACCAGAACCTCTTCCGCATCGCCAACGAGAAGACCACCTTCGCCGACGCCTTCAAGATGGCCGACGATGTGCTGTTCTCCGGCGTGCGCTCCGTCACCGACCTCATGGTTCGCCCGGGCCTCATCAATCTCGACTTCGCCGACATCCGCTCGGTGATGACGGAGATGGGCAAGGCGATGATGGGCACCGGCGAATGCTCCGGCGACAACCGCTCCATCGAAGCGGCCGAACTCGCCATCAACAACCCGCTGCTCGACGACGTCTCCCTGCGCGGCGCCCGCGGCGTGCTGATCAACATCACCGGCGGCATGGACATGACGCTGATGGAAGTCGACAGCGCCGCCAACCGCATCCGCGACGAAGTCGACCCCGAAGCCAACATCATCTTCGGCTCGACCTTCGATCCGGAGATGGATGGTCGCATCCGCATTTCCGTGGTGGCCACCGGCATCGACGTGCAGCCGGCCCAGCTGACCCGCCCGGGCACGGCAACCTTCTCGACCATCGATGGCGGCCGCGCCGCACCGAAAGCGGTAGAGACCGCCAGCCGCACCACGGTCAGCGCTCCGGCAACGCCGCGCTTCGTGCCCGCCACCCCGGCTGTCGCCACCCAGGCAGCCACCATGGCCGGCACTGCCACCTTCACCGCCTCCCATGAGGGCGACGATGGCGAAGGCCTGAAGGCCACCGGTACCGACGGTATCGCCTTCCCGGTTCCGCAGCCGGTTGCCGAGGTTGAGGAAGAAGCCCCGGTCGCCATGATGGCCGAACCGGCCCCGCAGCCCGCCCCGCAGGCAGCCGCCGAAGCTCCGGTTGCTCCGCGTGGCACCTTCATCCCGCCGCGTGCAATCGAGCCGGAACCGGCCCCGGTCGAAATCCCGGCTGCGCCGCGCGCTGCCGCCATCGACCCGTTCGTCGAGGCTGACCTGGTCAACGCTACCGGTCGTGTGGCGCATGAGCAGGCCCACCGCGCCGAACCGCGCCGGCCGAGCCTGATCAACCGCCTGCTCGGCAAGACACCGGAAAGCGCCGCCCAACCGGTTGCTCCGCGCCGTGAACCGCAGCCGTCGCTCGCCGGCCTGCGCGAACAGGCCCAGAGCCGCGTGGCCCCGCAGGCCACCGCTCCGGCCCAGCGCCCGGCGGCTCCGGCCCAGCAGGCTCCGGCCCCGCAGCAGCGGGCCGCAGCCCCCGAGGCCCAGTCCCGCATGATGTGGAATGACGACGACACGCTCAGCATCCCGAGCTTCCTGCGTCGTCAGGCCAACTAAGCAAGAAACCGGTCGTCCAGCCGGTCGCAACTTCGTCCTGGGTACCGCCTGCCAGAGCTCCGGCTCCGGCAGGCGGCAACCCGCCTTCCTCGCCCCGGTTTTTCACGCCCCGGCGAGCTTTTGCAAAACGCCTTTTAAGCCTTGAATTCGTTAATATTTTTGATCGCACACAGTTGTAACAATAAATAACAATCAGTGATTTGAAGGCTTCACACCGCCGGCCTATCTAGTGAGCATGCGCTGGCTTCATGACGAACCGGCACCGCCGGATCGGTAACCGCCCTCCGGACGTTTCAATCGAAGGCTTGTGCGGCAGCCGGGTAAGGCTGCTTCGGAAAAACCAGGAGTTCTCGTCTTGCCCCTCAACAATCCGGCCCTGGCAGAGTTCTCCCAGCACACCCTCAAATCCGCCATTCATTGTGTCGGCATCGGTCTGCACAGCGGCCGCAAGGTGCGCCTCGAGCTGCGCCCGGCTGCGCCCGATACCGGCATCGTCTTCATCCGCTCCGACCGCCCGCAGGACGGCCTGATCGAAGCACGCTGGAACAGTGTGGTCGATACCCGCCTGTGCACCGTGATCGGCAACGAGGCCGGCGCCCGTGTCGGCACCATCGAGCATCTGATGGCCGCGCTGAATGGCTGCGGCATCGATAATGCCGAAATCCACGTCGATGCGGCCGAAGTACCGGTGATGGATGGCAGCGCCGATCCGTTCGTCTTCCTCATCAACGCCGCCGGCATCCAGATCCAGGACGCCGACCGCCGTGCCCTCGAGATCCTGCGCCCCGTAAGCGTCAGCGAAGGCGATGTGGAGGCTTCCTACACGCCGTCCTCCGAACGCCGCTTCAGCTTCGAAATCCAGTTTGCCGACCGTGCCATCGGCCAGCAGCGCCACAGTCTCCTGCTTGAAGATGGCAACTTCCAGAGCGAAGTCGCCAACTGCCGCACCTTCGGTTTCCTCAAGGATGCCGAAGCGCTGCGCGCCGCCGGCCTTGGCCTCGGCGGCTCGATGGAAAATGCGGTCATCGTCGACAGCGGCCGTGTGCTGAACCCGGAAGGCCTGCGCCGCCCGGATGAGTTCGTGCGCCACAAGGTGCTGGACGCCGTTGGAGACACCTACCTCGCCGGCGGTCCGGTGCTGGGTCATTATCACGGCTTCAAGGCCGGCCACCGCATCACCAACAAGCTGCTGCATGCGGTTTATGCCGACCCGGCGAACTACCGCATCGTGCGCCTGCGCAATGTGGCACGCACCGGCGCGGCGGAACTGGCTGTGGCCGGTGTCGCCAGCTAACCTGACTTCGGATCCCCCTCCACTCACAGCCGGCCCTCTGGGCCGGCTGTTTTGTTTTGCACTTGCGCAGTCCAGTCATCCGGACGACGACCGGAGCAGGGACAGGAAGGCAAGCGATTCTCCCATCTGAATCGTTACATTTTTATATGCACACTATCGTATTGCAGTAGCGAACAAGCCAAAACGCCTGATAGCATTATGGTGAATGACAGCCGTCATTCTTCTGGCGCGGGAGGGCTCATGCGTCTTGGTGGAGAGCGCGTCAGGCAGTTGGCCTGCACGGTGCTGGCGGCAGTAGCCGCGGTTCTCTTGTCCCTTGTCATGGCCCGGATCGGGCTGGCCGGTTTTGCCCCGCTCGCTGCGGTCGGAACAACCGGCGTCCTGCTGGCGGCCTTCCTGCCGTTCCTGTTGCATCCGGCACGACATGCCGGCCCCGCCTCCACCCTCGACGGTATCGCCGATGCCCTGGAAGCCATTTCATTGGGAGATCGTTTCGCCGTCATCGAAACCGGTGGTGCAGGCGGCCTTGCGGCGCGCCTTTCACGTGCCGGAGAAGCGGCACGCGAAAGCCTGATCGAAGCCGACGCCGCCATGGCCGACCAGGCAAGCCGGCAGGTAGAAGCCGAGTTGCACAACGGCTCCCGCGAGTTCTTCTCCGAAAAATTTCACGGCCGCGTCGGCCATCTGGTTGCCGCCTTTACCGCAGCCGGCGACGGGGTCCGCGAGCGGGCTGCCGACCTCGTCCACAGGAATAGCGCCATAGCCGGCCAGATTGGCGCGGCCAGCGAGGCTGCGGGCGTGGCCGCCGAACAGGTGGAGGAGATGGCGGAAGCCGCCAACCAGATGATCGAACTGCTGCGCCGGTCGGCCAACAGCGTGGCCGGATCGGCCGGCCTTGCCGACCGCACGGTGGGCGGATTGCGCCGCACCGAGGAAATCGTCACCAGCCTTTCCGATGCAGCGAGCGAAATTGGCAGCGTGCTGGCGATGATCGACCAGATCGCCAAACAGACCAATCTCCTGGCCCTCAATGCCACCATCGAAGCATCCCGCGCCGGCGAAGCGGGGCGGGGTTTCGCCGTCGTCGCCAACGAAGTCAAATCCCTCGCCCTGCAGACCGGCAAAGCCACCGGAGAAGTCGCTGTGCGTATCGGGCGCATGGAAGAGGTCGTGCGCTCTACCTCCGCCGCCATTCGCGACGTGCTGGAAAACGTCATCGCCATGAGCGACGCCAACCGCACGATGGCAACCTCTCTCGACCACGGGAATGCCGGTGTCGGCCGCATCGAGCGCATTGCCCGCAGCGCCGATGCCGTTGCCGAAAAGACCCGGGCGGTCAGCCGCGCGCTCGGCGATATCTCGGCGGAAGTGACGCGCACCGATGAGGTGGGCAGGACAATGCTCGGCACCGCCGGCGAATTGCTGCATCAGACGGGCCAGCTCACCGGCGCTGTCGACGGCTATTTCAGCGACCTAAGCGAGGGAGTGATCAAGCTCGGTATCCTGCATTCGCTCTCCGGCACCATGGCCATCAGCGAAAAGCCGCTGCAGCAGCTCCTCGTCATGCTGATCCGCGAACGCAATGCCGCCGGCGGCTTGCTGGGGCGCCCGCTGGAGCCTGTGATTCTCAATCCGCGCTCGGACTGGCCGACCTACGCCGCACAAGCCGGCCAGCTGATGCGCGAGCGCAAGGTGGCTGCCATCTTCGGCTGCTGGACCTCCTCTTCCCGCAAGGAGGTTTTGCCCGTGGTCGAGAAGGCCGGCGGCCTGCTTTTCTACCCGGTGCAGTATGAAGGGCAGGAACAGTCCGCCAACATCTTCTATACCGGCGCCACCCCGGCACAGCAGGCCCTGCCGGCAGCCGAGCATCTGCTGAAGGAAGGGCGCCGGCGCTTCATGCTGATCGGCACGGATTACATCTATCCGCGGACCACCAATGCCATCCTGAAGCGTTTCCTCGCCGCCAGAGGCATTGCCGCAAAAGATATCGAGGAGATCTATACCGATTTCGGCCATCGCGACTGGGCCTCCACGGTCAGCCGCATCAGCGCTGGCCGCGGAGACAGGCTGGCCGTCATCTCCACCATCAACGGTGACGCAAATGTCTATTTCTACCGCGAGCTTGCCCGGCAGGGCATCACAGCAAACGACGTTCCCGTCATGGCCTTTTCCATCGGCGAGGCCGAACTGGAAACCCTGCCGGTGAAGGCGATGGAAGGCCATCTGGTGGCCTGGAACTACCTGCAAAGCCTGAACACGCCGGAAAACCATCGCTTCATCGAAGCCTGGCGGCGCCACACAGGCAGCAAGAGCGCCGTGACCAACGATCCGATGGAAGCCACCTGGATCGGCTTCCAGCTTTGGTGCGCGGCCGTGGAAGCGGCGGGCTCGACAAAGCCGGCCGCCGTCATCGCCGCTCTTGGCGGTCTCAGCGTTACGGCGCCCAGCGGCTTTACCGTCCACATGGACAAGGCCAATCATCATCTCCACAAGCCGGTTGTCATGGGCCGCATCACAGGCGGCGGCATCACCCCTGTCGCCACCAGCGAAGCCCTGGTGGCGCCCGAACCCTGGAGCCCCTGGATCAAGCGTACCGGCGCCTGACGGCCCGCTTTCATACCCCACTCCGCAGAAGCGGCAGGCCCCGCGACCTGCTGACCATTGCACTTGCCGACGGCAGGCTGTAGGCAGGCTGGTGCGCTATTGCTATACAGGGGCGCGAAGGCGCGTTCGCGTCTGCCCGGCCAGCGCCGGCAGCACCTGCGGGCGGGCTCCCAGATACCGGTTTGACAGGCCTTGATGATCAGCTCTTCGATGTTCTCCAGCCGTTTGCGACTGCCCGCTGCCCTTCTCTTTGGTGTCGCCCTGCTGGCCGGCTGCTCCAGCACCAAGGAGCCGGAGCCTTATGTAGAGCGCCCTGTAGAGCAGCTCTACAACGAGGCGCACGCCCAGCTGGAAAACAAGGAATATGAGACGGCCGCCAAGTCCTTCGATGAGGTGGAGCGCCAGCACCCCTATTCGCCCTGGGCAACCCGCGCCAAGTTGATGTCGGCCTACGCCCACTACCAGTCGCTGCATTACGATGATGCGGTGGTGGAGCTGGAGCGCTACATCCAGCTGCATCCGGGCAGCGAGGATATCGCCTACGCCTATTACCTGCGCGCGCTCTGCTTCTATGAGCAAATCACCGATGTGAAGCGCGACCAGAAGATCACCAAGGTGGCGATGGACGACCTGCAGGAGGTCATCCGCCGCTTCCCCAATACCGAATATGCCCGCGACGCCCAGCTGAAGTACGACCTGACGGTCGACCATCTGGCCGGCAAGGAAATGGATATCGGCCGCTGGTATCTGCGCCAGGGCCAGTATCAGGCCGCCATCGGCCGCTTCAAGGAAGTGATCGACAAGTACCAGACCACCTCGCACGTGCCTGAAGCGCTGCATCGTCTGGTCGAGGCCTATCTTTCCATTGGCCTGCGTGAAGAAGCCGAGCGCACCGCCACGGTGCTGGGCGCCAACTTCCCGGGCAGCAGCTGGTATCAGGACAGCTACGCGCTGCTGCGCGATCCCAAATGGCGCACGGAGAATGATGAAGGCTTCTTCAGCCGGGCTTGGAATTCGATCGTCAACTGAAAGAGCGGCGCCCACCTCGCCGACCTGACCCACGCAAGGAGCCTTAGCCCGCATGCTGGCCGCGCTGTCGATCCGTGATGTTGTGCTCATCGACCGGCTCGACCTCAGCTTCGCGCCGGGCCTCAGCGTGCTGACGGGCGAGACCGGTGCCGGCAAGTCAATCCTGCTCGACAGCCTTGGCCTGGCGCTGGGTGCCCGCGCCGACAGCGCACTGGTGCGCCATGGCACCGAGCAGGCGGCGGTGACGGCAACCTTTGACGTGCCGGACGATCATCCCGCCTTCGCCCTGATCGCCGAACAGGGGCTGGAAGCGGAAAGCCCGCTCATCATCCGCCGCTCGCTGACCGCCGAAGGACGCAGCCGCGCCTGGATTAACGACCAGCCCGTTAGCGTCACGCTGCTGCGGCAGGTGGGGACGCTGCTGGTTGAAATCCACGGCCAGTTCGATACGCACGGCCTGCTTGACCCCACGACCCACCGCTCCCTGCTCGACGCCCATGCCGGCCTTGGCATGCAGGCAGAAGCTGTCGACGGCGCCTGGAAGACGTGGCGGCAGGCCGAAAAGGCCCATGCCGATGCTGCCGAAGAGTCCGGCCGCGCCCGGCAGGAAGAAGAATTCCTGCGCCATGCGGTGAGTGAGCTTGAACTGCTCGCCTGCCAGCCAGGTGAAGCCGACCAGCTGGCAGAGCGCCGCACCCGCCTTGCCCATGCGGAAAAACTGGTGGAAGCGCTGACCGGCGCCGACAGCGCTCTTGCCGGTGATCGTGGCGCCGAAGCCGCCATCGCCAACGCCTCCCGCGCCCTCACCCGTCAGGCCGAAAAAGCCGGCGGCGCCTTTGACGGCGCCATCGAGGCGCTGGACCGGGCAGCCACCGAAATCCAGGAGGCGCTCGCCCTCCTCCACTCCGCCAGCGCGGATATCGATATGGACCCGCGGGCGCTGGAGCAGGTGGAGGAGCGGCTGTTCGCCCTGCGCTCGGCCGCCCGCAAGCACAATGTGGAGATCGACAGGCTGCCGGCACTGCGGGACGATCTCGCCCGCCGGCTGGCGCTGATCGAGGATCAGGGTGAGAGCCTTGGCAAGCTGGCGCAGGCCGCCGAGATGGCACGCGCCACCTATCTGAAGCTGGCGCAGGCACTGGGCGCTGCGCGCCGGGCAGCGGCGCTGGAGCTGGATAATGCGGTAGCCGCCGAACTCGAGCCGCTGCGCCTCGGCCGCGCCCGGTTCGTCACCGTCATCGACACCGCGCCGGAAGCCGGCTGGGGGCCGCACGGCACCGATACCGTTGCCTTTCTGGTCGCCACCAATCCCGGAACCCCTCCTGCCCCGCTGGCGCGTGTGGCCTCCGGCGGTGAGCTTGCCCGCTTCATGCTGGCGCTGAAGGTGGTGCTGGCGCGGGTTTCCGCCGCGGCCACACTGGTCTTCGACGAGGTGGACACCGGCATCGGCGGCGCCACCGCCGATGCGGTGGGCGAACGGCTTGCCCGGCTTGGCGACAATGTGCAGGTGCTGGTGGTAACCCACAGCCCGCAGGTGGCCGCCCGCGGACGGCAGCATCTGAAGGTCGAGAAGCAGGAAGAAGGTGCCCGCCTTGCCACCCGCGTCCGCCCGCTGGAGCCCGGAGAGCGGGAGGACGAGATTGCCCGCATGCTGTCCGGCGCCTCCATCACCGACCCGGCGCGCGCGGCCGCCGCTGCCTTGCTCGCCCAGCGCGGCTAACTGACGCGGACACCCGCCCCAACTACATAACCCTTTGTTTTTTGCCATTTTCCTGTCGGCTATGATCATCCGCTCGACAGGCGCGGACCATCCCTTCGCCATGTTTGGCCGGCCCAATGGATTGCAGGGTGGGTGCCTTGTGCCCCCCGCAGATCTTCAATGGGGCAAGAGGCCGGACCAATGGCAGATCCTTCCCTGGCGTTTCATGCCGTCCGCCGCTTCGGCACCGGACCCGGCACCCGCGACCTGAGCAATGCCGCGCAGGATCCGCGCGGCTGGCTCAAGGCACAGATCCATGCCGGTGCCGCACTGCCGGATGCGACAAAACCCATGGCACCGACCAATGAGGCCATGGCGGATGCCGCGATCTATACCGCCAACGACCCGCGACCGAGCGACGATACCAAACGCACCCTGCGGGAGGCTGCCAAACGCCGTGATTATCTGGCGAGTCTGCGGGCCGCCTCTACCAGCCAGACGCCTTATATGGAACGGCTGGTCCGGTTCTGGACCAACCATTTCTGTGTCTCCGATGCCCGCAATGCGGTTGTGTTGCTGGCCGGCGCGTATGAGCGCGACGCCATCCGTCCCGGTATGGAGGGCACGTTCCGGCAACTGCTGGGCCGCGTGGTCCGGCATCCGGCCATGTTGCAATATCTGGATAACGACAGCTCGACCGGCCCGAACTCGAAGGCCGGTCTCAAGAACCACAAGGGCCTTAACGAAAATCTCGGCCGCGAGCTGATGGAGTTGCACACGCTCGGGGTCAATGCCGGCTACACGCAGGCTGACGTGACCAACGCCGCGCGTATCCTTACCGGCTGGACGGCGCCCTTCAAGCAGGGTGAGTTCCGCTACGCCGATAACCGGCATGAGCCGGGCGACAAGCCCTGGTTCGGTACCACCATCCGTTCGGGCGGCGAGAAGGAAGGTGAAGAGTTGCTGGACCGGCTAGCCGAACATCCGGCAACCGCCCGCCATATCGCAACCAAGCTCGCCACCCACTTTGTGGCCGACACGCCGCCTCAGGCGGCTATCGACAGGCTGGCAAAGGTCTACCAGCAAAGCGGCGGCGACCTGCCGACATTGCACAAGGCCATTGTCGATCTCGACGAGGCCTGGGCCAACCCGCTTGCCAAGGCAACGCAGCCGGTCGATCTGGTTGTGGGCCTGCACCGCGCTCTCGGGGACGACGGTGCCGACGAGAAGGACCTCTCCTTTCTCAGCCAACTGGGTCAGCCTTATTGGGGAGCGCCAGCCCCCACCGGCTGGCCCGACACGACGGCGGACTGGTTCGCCCCGGATGCGCTGCTGCGCCGGATAGAATGGGCGCAGCGCATGGGCAACCAGTATGGCGGCAAGATCGACGGGCGTGACTTCGCGCAGAGCACGGCCGGCCCGCTGCTGACAGAGGCGCATTTCGGCGTCATCCGCAGCGCCACCTCGGCGCGCGAGACCTTTACCCTTGCCCTGCTGACCCCCGAATTCCAGCGCCGCTAGGGTGCCGCTTCCCTTCTCTCCCTTCGTGGAGGTGCCAACGATGACCCGTTCCTTCTCCCTGCCCCGCCGCCGCCTGCTGATCGGCGGAGCCGCCGCCCTTGCCGGCGCGACAACCCTTTCGTCCAACCTCGTGCTGGCCGCAACGCCGGGTGGGGACCAGCGGCTGGTGCTGTTCGTCCTGCGCGGAGCCATGGACGGGCTTGGCGCTGTCATCCCTTTGCAGGACCCCGCCTATCAGGGGCTGCGCACCAGCATAGCCCTCGAGCAGGGGCTGCCGCTCGACGGCTTCTTCAGCCTGCACCCGGCCATGGCGCCCATCCATGGCTGGTACAAGGAGGGCGTTTTGCTGCCGGTCCATGCCGTCGCTTCCCCCTACCGGGAGCGCAGCCATTTTGACGGGCAGGACGTGCTGGAGCTTGGCCTCAACGCCAAGGGGCTGACGCGGGACGGGTGGCTCAGTCGCACACTCGTGACGATGGCGTCGGAAGGGACCGGCGACAAGGCGATCTCGGTTGGTGTCGGCGTACCTCTGGTGTTGCGCGGCAAGGCCAAGGTGCTGTCCTGGGCGCCCTCCAGCATGCAGGCCCCGGCAGATTCACTGATGGACCGTGCGGCGCGGCTTTATATGGCCGACGCCCAGCTTCATTCTGCCTTCGACGGGGCGGTCCAGGCACAGGCGATGGCCGGCGGTTTTGACGATGCCGAACTTCGAAACCGGGAGCTGAAGACCCTTGCCGAAGCGGCCGGGCATTTCCTGACGGCCGAGAGCGGCCCCCGCATCGCCGTTATCAGCAATGATGGCTGGGATACCCATGTCGGCCAGGGCGGTGAGACCGGACGCCTTGCCAAGCAGCTTGAAGGCCTGTCGAACGCCTTCGTTGCCCTGCGCGCCTCGCTGGGGGAGGACGCCTGGAAGAAGACGGTCGTGCTGGCTGTGACCGAATTCGGGCGCACCGCCGCGGTAAACGGCACGGGCGGCACCGATCATGGCACGGCAAGCGCTGCCTTCCTTGCCGGCGGTGCCGTCAAGGGTGGACGGGTGCTGGCGGACTGGCCCGGGCTCGGCGACGCAGCACTTTATGAGGACCGCGATCTTGCCCCGACGCGGGACGTCCGCTCACTGTTCAAGGCGGCCCTTGGTGATCATCTGCGTGTCTCGCGCCGCGGCATCGAGGAAAAGATCTTCCCCGATGCCGGCAGCGTGAAAGCCGAGAACGGCCTTTTTATCTGATCACCCCTTAACCGGCGATCGCCCAGGGCTCCACGGACCGGTGATGCGGCAGGGCGGCGAGGCTGGCGATGACCAGCAGGCCGGCGGCGACCACCAGAACAGCGGTAACGCCGGCCTGACCGAGCAGGAAAGCGCCAACGGCAGCGCCGATAAACATGGCCAGCACTGCACGCAGACGGCGCAGCAGGCTGGCACGCCAGCTGCCGGGCACACCGCCGGCAGCGCCATCCGCCGCAATGCCGGTCAGGGTCAGGGTCAGCACCGTCGTCGTCATGTCTGGCACGGCAAGGCGGCGGGCAACGGCATTCTGCATGCCCATGGCAAGGCCGAGCAGCAGGATGAGCCCATAGTGCCCAAGGGCATCCTCGACATTACCTGCCACAGCAAAGCTGAGCGCGAGCGACAGGATCACCAGCGCCGTCTCCAGCCAGATGGCCCGGCTGAGCAGCCAGATGCGGCTGGTGCCGGCGCGGCGGGCAAGATACCCGCCGCCGGCAGCCCCGCCCAGAAAGGCGAAGATGGCGACAACCGAAGCGAGGATGGAAAATCCGGCGGTGCCGGCCACGGCAAAACCCAGCACCACGACATTGCCGGTCATGTTGGCAACAAAGACCCGGCCGAGCGCGAGAAAGCTGACGGCATCGACAAGTCCGGTCACCACGGTGAGAGCCAGGAGCAAAACCGGCAGCGGGCCCTGACGGGGATCGCCTGCACCCAGCAGGCGGCCGAAAGTCTGGCTCATCTCACACCCTCCGCGCCGGCAGCAGCCGGCCAAGATCGAACAAGGCAACAAAGAGGAAACCGCCGACGAGGCCGAGATGCTCGAAGAAGGCATTCTCGACCATGAAGCGCTCACCCTGGGGCAGCTCCCAGAAGCGGTTGGCGATAAAGGTTGCCATCAGCGTGAAACCGGCAAGAGCAAGTGATCCGGCCCAGCGCAGGCGCCCGCTGAGAATGAGGAAAGAGGCGCCAAGTTCCAGAACGATCGTGATCACGGCGACGACAACAGGAAAGGGCAGCCCGAAATGGGTGGCTTCCGCAATCGCGCCAGGAAAGTCGAACAGCTTGGTGAGGCCGCCCTGGATATAGGCCGAGCACAGGCCCAGGAGAGCGATGAACTGGCCGGCGCGCCAAAGGAAGGCATCGCCGCGGCCGTCGCCGGAACCAGAGCTGATGGATGAAATTGAACGGTCGGACATTTTAAGAGCCCCTCCTCTGGCCACTTCCCCAAGGCATATGCGCCTGAAGGGCTGCCTCTTTCTTGAATGCGCGTGCCGGAAGCCGGCTAATCATGCAGTCGCGGCCCCTTCAGAGGATCCGCCAGTTGGTCAGGGCCAGCGTCAGCAGTTGGCGCAGCACCGGCAGGGCCTGCTCCCCCAGCACCATGCCCAGAAGCCCGACGAGAGCGATGGCCGGCGGCGCGGGAGAACGAACGTTGAGCAGGTTATAAAGCAGGCCCATCAGCAGGCCCGCGGCCAGCGAGATCAGATAGGGTTTCATGGCAGGGAACTCCCCTCTTCCGGGAGGTGACCGGGACCGTCGGGGCGGACCGGCCACGCAGGAAAGCGGGGAGCCGGCCCGGCCCATGCGGAGGAACGTTCAGTGGCCACCTTCGGAGGCGCCGAACATGTTCTTGGCGTAGATGATGCCGAGGCCATAGGCGCCGCCCAGCCGCGAAGCGATGCCGGTGGTCATGCTGTAGGTCTCGGTACGGGCCCAGTCGCGCTGCAGCTCGAGCAGGTACTGCAGAGAAGTCATGGGGTGGGCGCCGGCCTGAACCATGCGCTCCATGGCGCGCTGATGCGCTTCCTCGGACACGTCGCCGCTGGCATCGGCAATCACATAGACATCAAAACCCTGCTCAAGGGCCGACAATGCCGGGCCGACGATACACACACCTGTCCACAGGCCGGCCAGCACGATCTTGCGCTTGCCGATGCGGTTCACGGCATCGATGACATTCTGGTCTTCCCAGGAATTCATGCTGGTGCGGTCAATGACCGGAGCCGTCGGGAAGGCATCCTTGATCTCGCTGAACATCGGGCCGGAGAAGGTCTTTTCGGCAACCGTAGTCAGGATGGTGGAGACGTTGAAGCCGGCGGCCGCCTCGGCCACGAGGCCGGCATTGTTGCGCAGCTGCACCGGGTCGATCGACTTGGTGGCGAACGCCATCTGCGACTGGTGGTCGATCATGATCAGCGTGTGATCGTCCGGCGTCAGCAGGGCGGAACCGGCGGTGGCGGTGGCCTTCGGGGCGGTCTTTGAAGAGATGATCATCGGCATTTTGAAGCTTCCTCTGTTCTTTTCGCGCCGGCCGTTTCGCGGGATTGCGTGGCGGCGCTGACAGTTGAAGCATCGGCCAGATCATCATTTCAAAAAATAGAATTGATTGAAACTCATCGTTTCTATTCTTTTATTCCGAGCATCTCCGCTTCGGCCTTGCCGCGTTCGCCCTTGGAGAAATAACGGCCGAGATAGGCCGCCAGAGCTTCAACCCGGGCCGGGCGCGGGCCGCCGGGCGGCATGACGAGATGAAGCGCGATGGAGGGCGTCTGCCAGTCGGGCAGCAATACGGCAAGGCGCCCGTCCCGGACAGCAGGCCCGACGACAAACTCCGGCTGCAGGGCGATGCCCAGGCCGGAAAAAAGCGCCGGGGTCAGAGCGTCGGCATTGTTGGCCTTGAGCTGGCCTGCCGGACTGACCGACACCTGCTCCCCGCTCTTGTGGGTGAAATGCCAGACCTCCGGTGTCGCCAGATAGGCGTAGGAAAGGCAGGAATGGTCCATGAGATCGCGTGGATGCTCCGGCGCCGTGCGCCCTTCCAGATAACAGGGGGCACAGACCAGCAGGCGCGGTATCGGCGCCAGCCGCCGGGCCACCAGCGAGCTGTCCGGCAGGGCCGCAATACGCAGGGCGGCATCGTAACCGCCGCCGATCAGATCGACGGTCTCGTCGCTCAGATGCAGGTCCACCGATACCTGCGGATACTGGGCCAGAAACCCCGGCAAGGCCGGCGCCACCTCGCGCACGCCGAAGGACATCGGCACGGCCAGCCGCAGGAGCCCGCGCGGGGTCACTGACTGGTTCAGCATTTCACTTTCCGCGGCTTCCGCATCCGCCAGCAGCCGCGCCGCCTTCGGCATCAGCCGCTGGCCCGCGTCGGTCAGCGCGAGCTGGCGCGAGGTGCGGTTGAAAAGCCGGGTCCCCAGCCGATGCTCCAGCCGGCTCACTGCCTTGGAGACCGTGGGTTTGGAAAGCCCCAGTTCCTCGCTGGCAGCCGCAAAGGACCGCAGCTCGGCCACCTTGGCGAAGATGGAGAGAGCCTCAAGATCGGGGAGTTTGGACATACTGTGGAGGCGCCCGGCTGTCGATTGCGGCCCGGCCGAAGCGGCGCAGGCTATAGCCCAACGCTAGCAGGCAGAGGCTCTACAGGCAGGTCCTTTCTCATCCCCACCTTGCGCGCCGGAACGCCGGCCCAGACCTCGTTATCGCCGGTGGATTCGCGCACCACCGCATTCGCAGCAATGAGGCAGCCCCGCCCGATGGTGGTGACGCCAGCGCCGCCCAAAATCTTGGCGCCGGGAAACAGCACCACGCCGTCGCCAATTATGACCCGCTCCATGCGCGTATGTTGCGAATCCAGATGGGCATCGGCGCGGCCGATGGTTACCTGATGGTAGATGCGCACATTGTTGCCGATAACGGTGGTGGGATGGATAACGGTGCCGAAGCCGCGATGCAGGATTTCGAGGCCGGTACCGATCCGCACCTCAGCCGGTATTTCAACGCCGTAAAGCGCAAGCAGCTCCCGCGCGATCCGCCAGTTCCGCCAATAGGCCAGCCTCGTCACAAGGTTCATGACATCCTCTTCCGGATGGAGGGCAACCTGCCGTCCACAGCAATCATACAAAATTAGTCATAGAGCGCGAACCCATCTGATAAGGCGCCGTACGACTTGAGTCTCTCGCGAGCCGCCGATGGCGAGGACGGCTGGAACACTGACGGGCTCTGCGCTACATGATGGCCATGACCGACATCGCCACCGCCGCCATCGCCCCCGACGATCTGACTGAAGAAGAGGCCGCCGCCGAGCTGGAACGGCTGGCCACGGCCATCGCCTATCACGATGCACGATACCATCAGGAAGATGCGCCGGAGATCAGCGATGCGGACTATGACGCGCTGCGCCAGCGCAACGGTGCCATCGAGGCACGCTTTCCGCATCTGGTGCGCACAGACAGCCCCTCGCAGAATGTCGGCGCCGCCCCGTCCGCCGGTTTTGCCAAGGTACGCCACGCCGTACCGATGCTGTCGCTCGCCAACTGCTTCAGCCGCGAGGATGTAGAGGGCTTTCTCTCCACCATCCGCAACTTCCTGAGCGAGTTGAAACGCGACGAAAGCGCTGCGCTGGAACTGGTGGCCGAGCCCAAGATCGACGGTCTCTCCTGCTCCCTGCTCTACCGCGGCGGCAAGCTGGTGCGGGCGGCAACACGCGGCGACGGGCAGGAAGGCGAGGATGTGACGGAGAATGTCCGCACCATCGCCGACATCCCCCACACACTCGCCGGCGATGCCCCGGAGGTGCTGGAAGTACGCGGCGAGGTTTACATGACCCGTTCGGACTTCTTTGCCCTCAACGAGCGCCAGACTGCCGCCGGTCAGAAGCCCTTCGCCAATCCGCGCAATGCCGCCGCCGGAAGCCTGCGCCAGCTTGACCCTGCGATTACGAAATCGCGCCCCTTGCGCTTCTTCGGCTACGCCTGGGGCGAGACCAGCGAGCCGCTGGGGGAAACCCAGTGGGAAGCCCGGCAGAAGCTGAAAGACTTTGGCTTCACGCTCAATGAGCCGGCGCGGCTGGTCAGCACCCTCGACGACATCATGGCCTATCATGACGAGCTGCTGGACGAGCGCGCCGGGCTGCCGTTCGACATTGACGGCATCGTCTACAAGGTTAACCGCCGTGACTGGCAGCAGCGCCTCGGCTTCGTCAGCCGCGCCCCGCGCTGGGCCACCGCGCACAAGTTCCCGCCCGAGCAGGCCAAGACCCTGCTTGAAAAGATCGATATCCAGGTCGGCCGCACCGGCTCGCTGACGCCGGTTGCCCATCTGGCACCGATCAATGTCGGCGGCGTCATGGTCTCCCGCGCCACGCTGCATAACGAGGACGAGATCGCCCGCAAGGATATCCGCGTCGGCGATCTGGTAACCGTCCAGCGCGCCGGTGATGTCATCCCGCAGGTGGTGAAGGCGGAAGCACCGCCCCATGGCACCCGTGGCGAACCCTATCAGTTCCCGCAGAAGTGCCCGGTTTGCGGCAGCGACACCGTGCGCCCGGAAGGCGAGGCCATCCGCCGCTGCACCGGCGGCCTTACCTGCGAGGCGCAGGCTGTTGAACGCCTCAAGCATTTCGTCAGCCGCGATGCCTTCGATATCGAGGGGCTGGGCGCCAAACAGATCGAGGCATTCTACAACGACGAGACGCTGCCGATCCGCAGCCCCGCCGACATCTTCACCCTCGCCGCGCGCGACGAGGCCAATGGCCTGATGAAGCTCGCCAACAAGATGGGCTGGGGCAAGAAGTCAGCCGAAAACCTCTTTGCCGCCATTGAAGAACGCCGCCGCATCGGCTTCGAGCGGCTGGTCTTCGGGCTTGGCATCCGCCAGATCGGCCAGGCCACAGCAAAGCTGCTGGCGCGCCACTATGGCACTCTGGAAACCCTCTCAACCGCCATGGACGCCGCGCAGGACCGCGAGAGCGAGGCCTATGCCGAGCTGCTGAGCATCGACCAGATCGGCGCCGGTGTTGCCGATGACCTGCTGGCTTTCTTTGCCGAGGAGCATAACCGCAAGACACTGGCGGCTCTGGAAGCCCAGCTTGTCGAGATTATCCCCCTTGCCGCCCCGACCACGACCGCCAGCCCCGTCTATGGCAAGACGGTTGTCTTTACCGGCACGCTGGAGACGATGACGCGCCCAGAAGCCAAGGCACAGGCAGAGGCACTGGGAGCCAAGGTCGCCGGTTCGGTTTCAAAAAAGACTGATTATGTGGTTGTGGGCGCCGATGCCGGTTCCAAGGCCGCCAAGGCCCAGGAATTGGGCGTTACCGTGCTGAACGAGGAAGAGTGGAAAACACTCGTCAACGGCACGGCATGAAACCCTCACCGTCTTATGAGGTTTTAAACTTCTGAGGGCCTATCCATCCGCATGGGGAGGCAACTGGCGCCTTGCGAAGGCACACCTTCAATAACCATATTGGTAGCCAGGAGCGCCGGAGCATGCAGTCAGGTCCGGAAGACACCAGAGGGAGCATTGTGGAATTGCTGAAAGCGGCCGCATGAAAATCAAGAAATATATCTGGCCGGCCATTGGTCTTACGGTCGTCGTCGTTTCCCTCTGGCTCATCTATCACGAGTTCCGCAACCTCTCCCTCGACGACGTCGTGGAGAGCTTCGAGGCCATCCCGTTCCACCGCTGGCTTCTGGCAACGGCCGCCACCGTGATCGCCTATGCCGCGCTTGCCGGCTATGACGCCGTCGCGCTGCTGCATCTGCGGCGGAAGATCTCCTGGCTCTTCATCACCATCGCCTCCTTCACCGCCTACGCGCTGTCGCACAATATCGGCGCCTCGGTGATCTCCGGCGCTGTCGTGCGCTATCGCGCCTACTCCTCGCGCGGGCTTTCGACCAGCGAAGTGGGCGTGCTGGTGGCGCTGTGCTCCTTCACCTTCATTCTGGGGGCGGTTTCTCTCGGCGGGCTGGTGCTGATCCTGGAGCCGCATCTGCTGCAGCGCTTCTGGGCCGACGTACCGATGTGGGCCTCCATGCTGCTCGGCGCCGCCATGCTGTCGCTGGTGGCGCTTTACATCTATGGCGGCTGGCGCGGCTTCAAGCCGCTGCGCATCGGCAAGACTGATCTCTATTACCCGCGCATCGAAGTCATCGTTCGCCAGCTGATCGTGGCGCCGGTTGAACTGCTCGGCGCAGCAGGCATCATCTATTTCGCCCTGCCGGCGGATGCCCATCTCAGCTACCTGACGGTGCTGGGCATCTTCCTCATGTCCTTCTCCGTCGCACTGCTCTCGCATGCGCCGGGCGGGCTGGGTGTGCTGGAGATCGTCTTCATGACCGCGCTGCCTGAACTCGCCCCGGCGGACGTTCTGGCCGCGCTGATCGTCTTCCGTATCCTTTACCTGCTCATCCCCTTCAGCCTGTCGCCCATTTTCGTGCTCATTTTCGAGCGCACGGAACTGGCCCGGCAGAACAAGGCGGAACAGGCCCGCTCCTCGTCCGGCGCCTAGTAGACGACGAGCGAGAGCAGACCGGAGACCAGCAGGATGGCAGCAAAGGTGCAGACCCCGTAGCCGCTGGCGATGAAACCGTCGATGAAACGCATGGATGCCCCCTTGCGCTTGCCGGCACCGCTTCGCTTGGCCGGCACAGGGCGGCAGGCGTTACGGGCAGCAGGTTGATGCCTGAAAGGGGCGGGCCGGATTGCTCCGGCCCGCCTGGCCAACCGGCAGCCCCCCGGCCCCTCCTGATCAGCCCTGCATCACCAACAGCAAAATGCGGCAGAAGGTTCCACCCTTCGCCGCATTTTTTACGCAATTGGGGCAAAAAGCCTCAATTGCCCAGAAGGGCCAGTTTCTGGTGGAAGAGTTCCAGGACAGCTTCGTGATCAATGCCGATGCAGGCAAGCTGCGACGGCAGGCCATCCCAAGCGCCCGGCGCGAAGTTGACGCTGTCCGGCTTCTGGATGGTCTGGCCGACGGCAATGCCCTCGGTCGCCACGCGCATCGCGCCGCTGCGGGTGGTAAAGAGCTCGGGCGCCAGCACATAGGCGACGGCGCAGCTATCATGCATGAAAATGCCGTCGAGCCCGTGGCGGTCGATGTGGAACTGCTTGTAGAGCTCGGAGGTCTCGGCGATGAACCGGCCGGCATCGCCGGCCTCGCGCACCAGACGGGCAAGCCCTTCCGGCGCCATGAAGGTTTCCTTGGTCACATCAAGCCCGACCACCACCACCGGCCAGGGCACGCCGAGCATGATGTCGGCCGCTTCCGGATCGCCGATGATGTTGGCTTCTGCTGCCGGGGTTACATTGCCGCCATGGCCGTTCTGCCCGAAGGCGCCGCCCATGATCACGACCTGCTTGACGAGGCCGGCAATCTCCGGCGCTTCTTCAAGCGCAAGGGCGAGATTGGTCATACGGCCAACGGCAATCAGCGTGATCTCGCCCGGATGGGCCTTCACCATATCGATGATGAAGCGGTGCGCCGGACGCGGATCGACCGTGCGGGAGATCGTCTCCGGCACGCCGACATCGCCCAGCCCGTCGACGCCATGGATGAAGGTGGGCGGCCCCTCATAACGGCGCTTCAGCGCCTGCCCCGCACCCTGCGCCACCGGGCAGGGAATGTTGAAACGCTCGGCCAGATAAAGCGCGTTGCGGGTCGTCGTCTCGATATGGGCATTACCGAACACGGTGGTGATGCCGACAAGATCGAGCTCCGGCGCGGCATGGATGAACAGCAGGGCCGCGGTATCGTCCACGCCCGGATCGGTATCGAATATGACCTTGGTAACCACGGCTGAGCGCGCTTTCCTGACTTGAGGGAGAGGGTGTTGCTGACGTGGCACTAGCACAAATCCACGCCCGGCGGAAAAGCGCTGTTTTCGTCCAGCGGAAGTCAGCATTGGCACCGGCATGATGTCCGGTGCAGCATGGCCTCTCTTCAGACTTAAGACCGGAATCACCGATGCCCCGCAGCCTTCTTGTCCGCAATGCCGACCTGCTTGTGACCATGGACGGGGAGCGGCCGGAAATCGCGGGCGGCGGGCTCTATGCGGAGGGTGGCCGCATCGTCTCTGTCGGAAAGGCGGATGAGCTGCCGCAGACGGCGGACGAAGTGCTGGACCTATCCGGCCACATCGTCATTCCGGGCCTCATCAACACCCACCACCATATGTACCAGAGCCTGACGCGGGCCGTACCGGCGGCGCAGGATGCGGAGCTCTTTGGCTGGCTGAAGACACTCTACCCACTCTGGGCGGGCCTGACCCCGGAGATGATCCACGTCTCCACACAGACGGCGATGGCCGAGCTTATCCTTTCCGGCTGCACCACCTCGTCGGACCATCTCTACATCTACCCCAATGGCTGCCGGCTGGACGACGCGCTGGAAGCGGCAGACGATATCGGCATGCGCTTCCACGCCGCCCGCGGCAGCATGAGTGTGGGGGAGAGCAAGGGCGGCCTGCCGCCGGACAGCGTGGTGGAAGACGAGGCCGCGATCCTCAAGGAAACCCAGCGCCTGATCGAGGCCTATCACGACCCGGCGCCGCTCTCGATGCGCCGCATCGTGGTGGCGCCCTGCTCTCCCTTTTCCGTCTCCACCGGCCTGATGCGCGACAGCGCGGCGCTGGCGCGCAGCTACGGCGTTTCGCTGCACACACATCTGGCTGAAAACGACAATGACATCGCCTATAGCCGCCAGATGTTCGGCAAGACCCCGGCGGAATATGTCGAGGATCTGGGCTGGGTCGGCCCGGATGTGTGGCATGCCCACTGCGTGCATCTGGACGATCACGGCATCAACCTCTTTGGCCGTACCGGCACCGGCGTTGCCCACTGCCCCTGCTCCAACATGCGCCTTGCCTCCGGTATCGCGCCGATCGGGCGCATGCGCGCCGCCGGCATTCCCGTCGGGCTCGGCGTCGATGGCTCCGCCTCCAACGATGGCGGCCATATGCTGGGCGAGGCACGGCAGGCGATGTTGCTGCAACGGGTCAAATACGGGCCCGATGCCATGAGCGCCCGTACCGCGCTGGAGATCGCCACGCTGGGGGGCGCGAAGGTGCTGGGCCGCGATGATATCGGTGCCCTTGCTCCGGGCATGGCCTGCGATTTCGCCGCCTTTGACCTGTCGGCCCCCGCCTTCGCCGGCGGCCTGCATGACCCGCTCGCCGCCCTCATCTTCTGCAGCCCGGAGCAGGTGAGCTTCAGCATCATCAATGGCCGGGTGGTCGTACGCGAGGGACAGCTGGAAACGATTGACCTCAGCGCCCTTACCCGCCGGCACAACAGGCTGGCCGGGGACCTCGCAAACAAGGCCGGCTGACATCGCGGCGATGGCCTTTCCTCTTGGGACTGAGGGGCCGCTTTCAGTCAGCTTGACCGGGCATCAATTTTGTTATCTTATATAACAATAATATCAGATCACCTATGGTAACGCGATGTCAGAAGGCCGGCCCGTTCCCCTCCAGCAGCCTGCGGTAAAGCCGCCGGTCAGCGTCCGGCTTGAGGGCGACATCCTGTTCGTGACCCTGTCCCGGCCGGAAAAGCGCAATGCCCTTAACGCCGAGGCCATCGGCGCCCTGGAGCGCACCTTTGCCGCACCGCCTGCCGGTGCCAGGGTTGCCGTCATCAGTGGCGAGGGGGATCACTTTTCTGCCGGCCTCGACCTTTCCGACCTCAGCGAGGGCGGCGACAATGACGTGATGGCCGGCATCGCCCACTCGATGATGTGGCATCACGCCTTCCAGTATATCGAGCGTGGCCAGCTGCCGGTGGTGAGCGTGCTTAAGGGTGCGGTCGTTGGCGGCGGGCTTGAGCTGGCAGCCGCCACCCATGTCCGCGTGGCGGAGGAAAATGCCTTCTACGCCCTGCCGGAAGGCCAGCGCGGCATCTTTGTCGGCGGCGGCGGCTCGGTACGTATTCCGCGCCTTATCGGCGCTGCCCGCATGGCGGACATGATGCTGACCGGCCGCACTTATGACGCGGCGGGCGGCATGGCCGCCGGCCTCTCGCAATATGTCGTGCCGGCAGGCAGCGGCCTTGCAAAGGCAACAGAACTGGCGCGTGCCATTGCCGGCAATGCCCCCATGACCAATTTTGCTGTGGTGCAGGCGCTGCCCCGCATCGCCGAGACGGACGCACCGGCCGGCTTCCTCATGGAAGCGCTGATGTCCGCCATTGCCCAGAATGATGCCGAGGCCAAGGCGCGCATGCGTGCCTTCCTCGACAAGAAGGCCGCCAAGGTAAGGGCGCCGGGATGAACTGACCAGGGTTAAGGCCGAACTCCGCGCCCCATAAAAACAAGCGGAGGCGGCGAGCATGGGAGAGGAAACGCCTGATGAATGCGGTCATGCAGAAGCCGCTGCGCGACGTTGCCTTTGGCAATGTCGACGTCACCATGGAGCGCCGGGCTGACGGCGCCATCCTGGTCACGCCCCGGATCAATTTGCCGGACTATGCGAGCTCGATGTGCGAGCGGCTGGAATACTGGGCCGCCGCCGAACCGGACAAGACCTTCCTTGCCGAACGGGATACCGATGGCAGCTGGCGCCGGGTGACCTATGCCAAGGCGCTGGCGGCGGCACGCTCCATCGGCGAGGCATTGATTGCGCGCGGCCTTTCTGCGGAAAAGCCGCTGGTTATTCTCTCCGGCAACGATATCGATCATGGGCTGCTGGCGCTTGGCGCCATGCAGGCCGGCATCCCCTATTGCCCCGTCTCCCCGGCCTATTCGCTGATCTCCACCGATTTCAGCAAACTGCGCCATGTGTTTTCGCTGCTGACGCCCGGCCTCGTCTATGTGAGCGACGGCGCGCGCTTTGCCAAAGCGCTCGACGCCGTCTGGCCGGCGGAACGGGAAGTCATCATCGGTCGCAATCCGGCTGCAGGGCGGCGCTCCACCACGCTTGCAGAGTTGCAGGCCACCAAACCCGGCGCGGCGATCGACTACTACCGCGGCGCCATCGGCCCCGACACAATCGCCAAATTCCTGCTTACCTCCGGTTCCACCGGCGGCCCCAAGGCGGTGATTACCACCCAGCGCATGTGCAGCTCCAACCAGGTGATGCTGCGCGAAATTCTGGCCTTTCTGAAGGACGGGCCGACCATCGTCGACTGGTTGCCCTGGAACCATGTGTTCGGCGGCAGCCATAATTTCGGGCTGGTGCTCTATAATGGCGGCTCGCTTTATATCGACGATGGCAAACCGGTGCCGGAAGGCATCGAGGCGACCGTGCGCAACCTGCGCGAGGTCTCGCCGAGCGTCTATTTCAACGTGCCCAAGGGCTATGAAAGCCTGGTGCCGTATCTGCGCGATGACCGCGCACTGCGGGAAAGCTTCTTCCGCAACCTGCAAGCCCTGTTCTTTGCCGGTGCCGGCCTGCCGCCCCATGTGTGGGAGGCGCTGGATGAGCTCGCCATCGACACCATCGGTGCCCGCATTCCCATCCTGACCGGGCTTGGCGCCACCGAAAGCTCCCCCTTCGCGCTCTGCTGCACGCCTGCCACCACCGGCTCCGGCCGCGTGGGTGTGCCGGTAATGGGCAACCTGCTGAAGATGGTGCCGGTGGAGGGCAAGATGGAAGCGCGCGTCAAGGGGCCGAACATCACGCCCGGCTACTGGCGCCAGCCCGATGTCACCGCCAGGGCCTTTGATGAAGAGGGGTATTACCGCTTCGGCGATGCGCTGCGCTTTGTGGACGAGGCCGATATTGCCAAGGGCTTCTGGTTCGATGGCCGTATAACCGAGGATTTCAAGCTCAGCAGTGGCACCTGGGTCAGCGTTGGCCCCATGCGCGCCCGTCTGGTCGCCGCCTGCGCGCCGCTGGTCCGCGACTGTGTGCTGGCCGGACCGGACCGCAATGACCTGAGCGCCATCCTCATCATCGACCCACAGGCCTGCCGCATGCTGGCCAACCTGCCGGCAACGGCACCGCTGGCCGAAATCTCCCGCCATCCCGCCGTACGCGCCGCCCTGCAAATCAGCCTCGACCGGCTGGCGGCAGAGCCCGGCGGCTCGTCCACCCGGGTCAGGCGGGCACTTGTGCTGGAGAGCGCCCCTTCCATCGACACCGGCGAGATTACCGACAAGGGCTCGATCAACCAGCGCGCAGTGCTGGCTCACCGGCCGGGAGAAGTCGCGGCGCTTTATGCCGACCCGCCGCCGCCGGAGGTCATCGTCGCCCACCATGAGGAGCCCTGAGATGGCGGCCGCCCTGACCGCAGCCTGGAACAATGCCGTCCTGCTGGACGGTATCCGCACGCCCTTTGTCGATTATCAGGGTGCCCTGTCGCTGGTCTCTCCCATCGATCTCGGCATCAAGGCGGCGCGGGCGGTGCTGGAGAAGGCGGGCACCCCGCCCAGCGACGTCGGCACCGTCATCTGCGGATCGATGGCGCAGGCAAGCTTCGATGCCTACATGCTGCCGCGCCATGTCGGGCTCTATGCGGGGGTCGCAGTAGAAACGCCGGCCCATCTGGTGCAGCGGGTCTGCGGCACCGGCATCGAGGTCCTGTCGCAGGCCGCCGACGCCATCGAGCTGGGACGCGCCGATCTGGCGCTGTGTGCCGGCGCTGAATCCATGAGCCGCAACCCGGTTGCTGCCTATACCCATCGCGGCGGCTTTCGCATGGGGCAGGTAGAGTTCAAGGATTTCCTCTGGGAAGCGCTGCTGGACCCGGCGGCCAATGTGACCATGGGCGGCACCGCTGAAAACCTTGCCAGCCGCCATGGCATTACCCGCCAGGAGGTGGACGCCTTCGCCGCCCGTTCCTTCGAGCGTGCAGTGAAAGCAGAGGCGGACGGCTTTCTGGCCGGCGAAATCGTGCCGGTGATCAGCGAGAGCTTCGAGCGCGACGGGTTTGCCGCCCGTGGCATCAAGCTCAGGAAAGACGAGACCGTCATCCGTGACAGCCATGTCCGCCCCTCCCCGGTCGAGGTGCTGGCCCGCATCCGCCCGGCTTTTGGCGGCGTTCAGACCGGCGGCAATTCCTCCGCCGTGGTGGACGGGGCAACGGCCGCGCTGGTCGCCTCTGCCGGGTATGCGGCGCGCCATGGGCGGCAACCCCTTGCCCGGCTGCGTGCCGTGGCCGCCGTGGGCGTACCGCCGGAGATCATGGGCATCGGCCCGGTGCCGGCCATTCGGGCCGTGCTGGAACGCGCCGGTCTTGCGCTGGGCGATATCGACCGCTTCGAGATCAATGAGGCATTCGGCGCGCAGGTGCTGTCCTGCGCCCGCGAACTGGGGCTGGATGAAGCGAAGCTCAACGTCAATGGCGGCGCCATCGCCATCGGCCACCCGCTGGGGGCATCCGGCATTCGCCTAGCCGTTACCTGTGCCCGCGAGTTGCGGCGCGGCGGCCTGCACTACGGCATCGCCTCCGCCTGCATCGGCGGCGGACAGGGCATTGCCCTGCTGATCGAAAATCCGGCGGCGGGGTGAGGCGGCAATGAAACTCGAAGGAACTTCAGTGCTCATCACAGGCGGCGGCTCCGGGCTTGGAGCCGCCGTTGCGCGCCGGTTTGCCGGTGCGGGCGCAAAGGTCGCCGTGCTGGATCGTGACGGCAACGCGGCCGCGACAATCGCCGCCGAGGTTGGTGGAACAGCGGTTGTAGCCGATATCTGCGACGAGGCGGCTGTCAATGCAGGGCTGGGCAAGATAGAGGCCGCACAGGGGGTGCCGCGTCTGCTCGTCAACTGCGCCGGTATCGGTACGGCAAAACGGGTAGTGGGGCGCGACGGGCCAATGCCGCTCGGCGATTTCGAGCGGGTTATCCGCGTGAACCTGATCGGCACCTTCAACATGATCCGCCTTGCCGCCGCCCGCATGCAGGCGCTGGAGCCGGCGGGAGAAGAGCGCGGCGCGATTATCAGCACCGCCTCGGTTGCCGCCTTCGACGGTCAGATCGGCCAGGCGGCCTATGCGGCGGCCAAGGGCGGGATTGCGGCGATGACACTGCCGATTGCCCGCGAGCTGGCCCGCCTTGGCATCCGCTGCATGACGGTAGCGCCGGGTCTTTTCTCCACACCGCTGCTGGGCGAACTGCCGCCCGAGACAAAACAGACCCTCGCCGCCGCCATCCCCTTTCCGGGCCGGCTGGGCGAGCCGGATGAATTCGCGGCGCTGGTACAGCACATCGCCGAAAACCCTTACCTTAATGGCGAGACCATCCGGCTGGATGGTGCCCTGAGGATGGCTGCCCGATGACTGCCCCCGACAAGCTCTTTACCAACCGCCGGACGGTGCGCATCGAATGGGGCGACTGCGACCCGGCGGGCATCGTGTTCAACCCGCGCTATTTCGCCTTTTTCGACGCGGCAACGGCCGCCCTGTTCGAAGCGATCGGTACGCCCAAATGGCGCCTGTTCGAGGTTTACCCCGCCTTTGCCGGCATTCCGCTGGTGGATAGCGCGGCACGCTTTCTCGCGCCCTGCCGCTTCGGCGATGATGTCGAGATCGAAACCAGCATTACCGCCCTCGGTCGCTCCAGCTTCAAGGTCGCGCATGTAGCGCGCCGGGGCAGCGTGGTGGCGGTCGAGGCCAGTGAAACGAGGGTCTGGACGGAGCGCGATGCCAGCGTTCCGGCCGGGCTTCGATCCGCTCCTCTCCCCGAGGAGATCAGGCGCGCTTTTACCCCGGGGTCGGAGACATAACGCCGCCAGAAGAATGCGGCACCATCTGAAGGGAGGACGCTACTGACATGCTGAAACATACCCTGGCCGCCCTGGCGGTCACCGCGGCCACCATGGCCCTGATGCCGGCCGCCAGGGCCGACATCACCATCGGCATTACCCTTTCCGCGACCGGACCCGGCGCGGCGCTCGGCATCCCGATGAAAAATTCGGTCGCGCTCTATCCGGCCGAGATCGCCGGCGAGAAGCTGAATGTCGTGGTGCTGGACGATGCCGGCGACCCGGCACAGGCCACCACCAACGCCCGGCGCCTTGCCACCGAGGATAATGCCGATGCCATCATCGGCTCCTCCCTCACTCCCGGCACCATTGCCGTGGCCGGCGTTGCCAATGAAATCGGCATTCCGCATTTCGCCTGCTCACCGATGCCGATCGACCCGCACAAGAGCCGCTGGTCCTTCGTCATGCCGCAGGACGCCAAGCTGATTGCCGGCGCCCTCTTCAAGGAAATGAAGAAGAACGGCGTCAAGACGGTGGGCTATATCGGCTTTTCGGACTCCTACGGCGATCTCTGGATCAACCAGCTGAAATCCGCCGGCAAGGAGATGGGGCTCGAGCTGGTGGCAGAAGAGCGTTATGCCCGCCCGGACACTTCCGTTTCCGGCCAGGCCCTGAAGCTGCTGGCTGCCCATCCGGACGCCATCCTCGTCGGCGCCTCCGGCACCGGCGCCGCGCTGCCGCAGATCGAGCTGCGCCAGCGTGGCTACAAGGGCACCTTCTACCAGACCCATGGTGCGGTGACCGGTGACTTCATCCGCGTTGCCGGCAAGGCGGCGGAAGGCACCATCATGGCTTCCGGCCCGGTGATGGTGGCCGAGCTGCAGGAAGGCACCGAAACCAAGGCTCCGGGCCTTGCCTATGTGCAGACCTATGAAGCCAAATATGGCGCCGGCACCCGCACCCAGTTTGGCGCCCATATCAATGACGCCATGCTGGTGCTGGAAGCGGCAGTTCCCGTGGCTCTCAAGTCTGCCAAACCCGGCACGGCAGAGTTTCGCAGTGCCCTGCGCGATGCCATCGAAAATGCCGGCGACGTGGCCGCGAGCCAGGGCGTCTATCACTACAATGCCGACAACCACAACGGGCTCGACCAGCGCTCCGTCGTCGTGCTGACGGTGAAGGACAGCAAGTTCGATCTGGTGAAGTAAGGCGAGGCACCGGAAAACAAGGAGGGCTGCCGGGGCGATTGCCGGCAGCCCTTTTCCTTTTACACCAGCGCAGTTTCGCCGCCGAACGCCCGCACGGCACCAATAACCGAAGCCGCACCGCTGCGGACGATCCGCAGCAGCGCCGCCGTCTCGGGCGCAATATTGGCCTCATAGAAATCCGCTGCGGCCACCCGGCCGGCATGAAGCGGCGAGGCATCACCGGCAGCAATCAGCATCGATGCCCGGTGGGCCCGCCGCCGCAACAGGGTGCCGCCAAGGGCAAGCCCCGCCAGTCGCAGATAGGGCGAGGCAACCGCAAGGCCCTGCTCTTCACTCATCCCCGGATCCAGCAGCAGCGATGTTGCCTGCCGCCAGTCGCCAAGGGCTTCATCCGCGGCGCCGGCGCCCAGAGCGGCCATCTCTTCCCGCAGCGCGGCGATCAATCCCAGCACCACCGCGCCGTCCTCACGTGGCAGTTTGCGCATCACCAGATCGATGGCCTGGATGCCGTTGGTGCCCTCATAGATCGGTGCAATACGGGCATCGCGCCAAAGCTGCGCCATGCCCGTTTCCTCGATATATCCCGCGCCCCCAAACACCTGGATGCCCAGCGAGGTAACGTCGACACCGGTTTGCGACAGGTGGGCCTTGACGATGGGGGTCAGCAGATCGGCGCGGGCGGATGCCTCTGCGGAAGTCTCCGCGCGGTCGATCTCGGCGGCGGCGAGATAGGCGATGGCACGGCCGGCATCTGTCAGGGCGCGCATGATCATCAGCATGCGCGCCACGTCCGGGTGCCTCACAAGTGCTGCCGACACTTCACCATCGAGCCCGCGCCCCTGCCGCCGGTCACGGGCATAGGCTGTTGCCTGCTGAGTTGCGCGCTCGGCAAGGGCAACGCCCTGCATGCCGGTGGCAAGGCGGGCCCGGTTCATCATGGTGAACATCGCCGGCAAGCCCTGGTGCGGGCTGCCGACCATAAAGCCTTTTGCGCCGTCATAAGTCAGGGAGCAGGTCGGGCTTGCGCGGATGCCGAGCTTCTTTTCAAGCCCGGTGCAGAGAATGGCATTGCGCTTTCGCTGCCCGTTTTCTTCCAGCCATTTGGGCACCAGAAAGAGCGAGATGCCACGGGAGCCTTCCGGTGCATCCGGCAGGCGCGCCAGCACCAGATGCAGGATGTTATCCGTCAGATCATGTTCGCCGAAGGTGATGAATATCTTGCTGCCGGTAACGCTATAGCTCCCGTCTGCCGCCTGCACCGCGCGGGTGCGGATGGCCCCGAGATCGGAGCCCGCCTGCGGCTCGGTCAGCGCCATCGCCCCCGACCATTCGCCGGACACCAGCTTTGGCAGCGCCCAGGCCTGAAGGTCAGGGCCGGCATGGCGGGCGAGCGCTTCCACCATGCCCTGCGTCAAGACCGGCAAGGTGGAAAAGGCCATGGAGGCGCTGGTCAGCATCTCCATACTGGCGGTGCCGACGATCTGCGGCAGGCCCATGCCGCCCCAGGCCTGCGGCAACGACACGCCGTTGAGCCCCGCTTCACGCCAGTGCCGGTAGGCATCCCGCCAGCCCGGCGAACAGACCACTTCGCCCGCCTCCAGCCGGGAAGGCTCCAGATCGGCCGGGTGATCGAGCGGGGCGATAACATCTGCGCACAGATTGCCGGCTTCACCCAGCAGCGCCCGCAAGGTTTCGCCATCCAGCCCCGCCCCGGCCAGGGTTGCGGCAGAGCCGGTCACCTCCTCCATCAGAAAGGCCATTTCCTCAATCGGCGGATCATAGGTCATCGGCCAGCCTTCTCCTGCAATCCGCTCAGGCGGCGTGGAAGCCGAGATAGGTTTCAATGACGGCGGGGTTCTGCGCCAGCTCCCGGGCCGGGCCGGAGTGGCGCAGCTGGCCGAGTTCCATGACATGGCCTTCATCCGCCACGTCCAGCGCGGCGCGGGCGTTCTGTTCCACCAGCAGGATGGAAACACCGATCCGCCTGAGATCAGCGACAATCTGCAGGATGTCGCGCACGATACGCGGGGCAAGGCCGAGGCTCGGCTCATCCAGCAACAGCAGCCGCGGCCGGCTCATCAGTGCCCGGCCAAGCGCCAGCATCTGCCGCTCCCCGCCCGACAGCGTGCCGGCCTGCTGGCGATAGCGCTCCTTGAGGCGGGGAAACCGCTGGTAAACTTCCTCCAGCGTCTCGCGCCGCTCATCCGCGCTGCGCAAAAAGCCGCCGAGCACCAGATTATCTTCCACGCTCATGGCGGCAAACAGCTCGCGCCGCTCCGGCACAAGGCACATGCCGGCGGCAAGCCGCGCCTCGACACTTTCCGGCACCGGCCGGCCCTCGAACAGCACCTGCCCGCGGGAGGGATGCAGCCCCATTACGGCATTCAGCAACGTGGTCTTGCCGGCGCCATTGGCGCCGATGACCGTCACGATGGTGCCGGGGGCAATGCCCAGCGATACACCATGCACCACTTCGGCGCGGCCATAGGCGACATGAAGGTCACGAACATCAAGGATCATGCTGCGCCTCCGAGATAGGCCTCGATCACCGCGGGATGAGCCTTGATTTCGGCCGGCGCGCCTTCTGCGATCTTGGTGCCGAAATCCAGCACGACGATGTGGTCCGTCAGCGACATGACGAAGCCCATATCGTGCTCAACCAGCAGAATGCTCATGCCGTCGCCCCGCAGCCGGGAGAGCAGCGCCGCCAGCGCCTGTTTTTCGACATGGCGCAGGCCGGCCGCGGGTTCATCGAGCAGCAGCAGTGCCGGATCGAGCGCCAGCGCCCGCGCCACCTCCAGAATGCGCAGCTGACCGAGGGCAAGGCTGCTGGCCGGGGCATGCATCAGCTCGCCCAGCCCCACCCGCTCGATCTGGGTCGCGGCTTCCGCCAGCAAACGCCGCTCCTCCGCCCGGTCGAGCCGCAGAATGCTGCGCGCCACACCGGCGCTGCCGCGCAGATGAGCGCCAAGGGCGACATTTTCCAGCACCGTCATGTCCCCCAGCACCTTCACGTGCTGAAAGGTGCGGGCAATACCCATGCGCGCCACGGCACGCGGCTGCACCGCCCCCATGGCAATGCCATCATGCACGATGGCGCCGGCCGTCAGCGTCGTGGCGCCGGAGATAAGGTTGAAGGTTGTGCTCTTGCCGGCACCATTGGGCCCGATAAGACCGACGATCTCGCCGGTGCGCACGGCAAAGCTTACATCATTGACGGCAACCAGCCCGCCGAAGGCCTTGCGCGCGGCTTCCACCGCCATCAGCGCTTCACCGGCCGGGCGACGCTGGCGCCGTGGCAGGGTCGCGGCCCCGCTGGCGCCCACCCGGGCTTTGGCAGGCGGTGCCGGCAGCCGGCGGGTTATCAGAGGCCACAGCCCTTGGCTGGCAAACTGCAGCACCAGCACCATCAGGGCGCCGAAGACGATGGTCTCGTAATTGCCGCTGCCGCCGAACAGCACCGGCAAGATCCTCTGCAGCACATCCTTGAGCAGGGTAACCAGCCCGGCCCCGAACACCGCGCCCCACACATGGCCGGCGCCGCCAACAACAGCCATCAACAGATATTCGATGCCCAGATTGAGGCCGAACGGGCTGGGATTAACCGTGCGTTGCATATGGGCATAGAGCCAGCCCGAAAGCCCGGCGAGCAGGGCGGCAAAGACAAAGACGGTAAGCTTGGCGCGCGCGGTATCGGCCCCGAAGGATTCCGCAACGGCACGGCCGCCCCGAAGGGCACGGATCGAGCGGCCCACCCGGCTGTCGAGCAGATTGCCGGCCGCCACTGCCGCCAGCAGCACGAAGGCCCAGATAACGTAGAAGATATCCTGATCGGAATAGAACGGATGGCCGAAGAGGCTGAGCGGCGGAATGCTGGAAATACCGTCATACCGGCCCAGAAAATCGAGCTGGCCGAAGAGGTAATAAAGCGCGAGCCCCCAGGCGATGGTGCCGAGCGGCAGGAAATGGCCGGAGAGCCTGACCGTCAGCAAGCCGAGCGGAAGCGCCAGCACGCCGGTTACCAGCAGGCAGACCGGCAGGGTAAGCCAGGGCGAAACCCCGTAATGAGTGGAGAGCACTGCCGTCGTATAGGCACCAAACCCGCAAAAGGCTGCCTGCCCGAAGGAGGTCATGCCACCAACGCCGGTCAGCAGCACAAGGCCGATGGAGACCAGCGAGGCAAGGCCGATCAGGTTGGCGAGCGTGACCCAGTAGGCAGGCACGCCGGGTATCCAGGGGAAGACGGCCAGAATCAGTGCCAGCGCCGGCAACAGGCGCCGCGAGGAGAGCATCATGCGCATCGGCTCACTCCTCCTCACCGGGGCCAGAGGCCAGAGAGCGGATCAGCAAGACCGGAATAATCAGCGAAAAGACGACGATTTCCTTGAAGTTGCTGGCGAAGAAGGAGGCCAGCGCCTCGATGATGCCGACGGCCAGCGCCGCGACGACCGTTCCGGGAAAACTCGCAAGGCCGGCGATGATGGCGGCGACGAAACCCTTGAGGCCGATGAGAAAGCCGGTGTCGTAATAAACCGTTGTCATCGGCGCGATGAGGATGCCGGAAACGCCGCCGATCGCGGCAGCCAGCGTGAAGGCAATACCGCCGGAAAGGGCGGTACGGATGCCCACCAACCTTGCCCCGATCCGGTTGATGGCCGTTGCCCGCAGCGCCTTGCCCATCAGGGTGCGCTCGAAAAACAGATAAAGGCCGATCATGACCAGAAGCGTGACGCCATAAACGGCAAGGCTCTGGGCGGTCACCAGCAGCGGGCCCAGCTCAAAGCCGTCGCCCCCGACCGGATCAGCCCGCAACCCCTCGGCGCCAAAGAAGACGAGGCCCAGCCCGAGCATCGCCAGATGCACACCGACGGCTGCAATCAGCAGTACCAGCACCGAGGCATCGGCCAGAGGGCGGAAGGCGATGCGATAAACATAGCCACCCATCGGCACCACGATGGCGAGCGTCATGAGAATTTTGAGGAACTGGCCCGGCGCGGCCGGCATGAGCAGCCAGACGGCACCCCACACCAGCGCCGGTAGCAGCAGATAATGGGCAACTGCCCGCAGCAGGCGAGCGGCCGTGAGGTCGTGCCGCAGCCCCCAGAGCTCGACCAGAAACGCCGCGGCCCCGGCAAAAACCAGCAGGCTTGCCGTACCGGGAAAGCGCCCCGCATCCAGCATGCTGAGCGTCAGCGCGCCATATGCCACGAATTCGCCCTGCGGGATGAAGATCACCCGCGTGACGGCAAAAACGAGCACCATTGCAAGACCGAGCAGCGCGTAAACCGCGCCGTTCGTCAGCCCGTCCTGCAACAGGAACAACAGGATTGTCCCGTCCAAGGTTACCGCGCTCCTCCCCGAGCGTTGGCCGGCAACCGCGCTTTCTTTCAGAAAACACGCGGCCGGCAAGGTGGATGGTTTGTCCATCCTTTCCCGCTGGCAACAGTGCCAAGGAATGTTTAATGATTCAATATAACAATTATATATTATAATTCAAATTCGCCGCCATCCTCTCTGGAAGTGGCCCCGCGAACCGTGCGACAAGGCCGGCACTGTTATCCAGGGACAAAAAGGTTGCTGCCGCAGGGGTGAGCGGCATAGGGCGCAGCCGGGGTCAGTATCGGCAGTTATGGGCAGTGAACATGAGCAATGAAATCGAGACCATGGAGCAGGCAAGCCGGCGCGGCATCGATATGGGGGGCCTGCCCTCTTTCGTGGGCTATACGTTGCGCCGGGCCCAGCTGGTGATCTTCGACGACTTTATTCGCACGCTCGACGAAGTGGGGCTGAAGCCGGCTTCGTTCAGCGTGCTCATCATCCTCGGCAGCAATCCCGGACTGAACCAGTCCGAGGTCAGCGCCGCGCTCGGCATCCAGCGCACCAACTTTGTTGCGCTGGTGGACAGTCTCGAACAGCGCGGGCTTGCCGAGCGCCGCCCGTCGGAAAGCGACCGCCGCTCTCACGCGCTGCACCTGACGCCCGCCGGACGCAAGCTGCTGGCCCGTGCCATGACCCTGCAGCAGGAGCATGAAGCCCGCTTTACGGACCGCCTCGGTCCGGGCGGGCGCGAGCAGTTGCTGACCCTGCTTGAGAAACTGCTGCCGACTGAGTGAGTCCCGGCTGACAGACGTCCCTTCTTCGCAAAAACCGGATGCCCCGCGCCGTGCCGCACGACCCGCATAATTCCCTCACCAGCGCCGCCATCGCCATTCTGGCTGAACGCGATCCGTACGAAAAAGCACGGGCATCGCGGCAGGCTGCTGCGGCATGGCGGGAAGGCACGCTCCGACTTCCTGTGACGGGCGACCCCGCCCCGCCCGACCGCCCCGGTCGGCCGGAGCGGCCGGAACTGCGCCTGCCGCGCGACATGCCCAAGCGCCGCAAGGGCTATTCGCCGGAGACCCGGATCGCGCTCATGCATGCGCTGGCCCATATCGAACTCAACGCCATCGACCTTGCCTGGGATATCGTCTGCCGCTTTCCCGCCGAGGAGATGCCGCGCGAGTTTTACGACGACTGGATCCGGGTGGGGGACGACGAGGCCAAACATTTCCTGATGCTGGCGGACCGGCTGGCTGCCATGGGCGCCGCCTATGGCGATCTGCCGGCCCATGACGGGTTGTGGCAGGCCAGCGAAATGACCGCCCATGATCTGGCGGCACGCCTTGCCGTGGTCCCGATGGTGCTGGAGGCACGCGGACTCGATGTAACCCCGGCGATGATCGACAATCTGATTCGCGCCGGCGATCAGGACAGTGCCGCCGCACTGCAGATCATCCATGATGACGAAATCACCCATGTCGCCGCCGGCACACGCTGGTTCCGCCATCTGGCGGACAAGCGCGGCTGGAGCGATCCGCTGCCGAGCTGGCAGGAGCTGGTGCGCACCCACTTCCGCGGCCAGCTCAAGCGGCCGTTCAACGTGCCCTCGCGCGATCTGGCGGACTTTCCCCAGGACTGGTATGAGCCGCTGGCCGACACCGACTGGTTTTAATGGCCATAATTAATTTTGCATAACGCTGCAATCCGCCGGTGCGTTTCTGGCCGGTGCACACATTTTTTCTTCTTCTGGTCACCAACCTAATCCGATAGGCTTAAGCCTTGCGGCAGATTTTGTGTTTCAGGCCACACCTGCCCGGCAAGTCGTACTGGCAAAACACGGACACCGGCACTAGATTGCGCGCCTTCACTGGCATTGAAACACTGGGTTTGAGCGGCACCGGATGCGTGAGAGCGCCGGCGCCGGGAGTGGTAGTTTTTGTCGTCGCACGATTCTGAAGTCGAGTTGCCAGATACCGGTCAGCACACGGATGAGCCCGGACGTCATGTCCGCACCCCGGGCTATAACGGGCGGGATCGCCGCCTGCTGCAACGTTTGAGCATCGACCTGCCGCTGCAGGTACCCGGGACCTCGTTCGAGGAACGGGCGCTGGTGTGCAATGACTGGAGCTTCAGCGGCTTCAGCCTGCCTGTGGGCGCCGGTGAACTGGAACTGGGCGCCGAACAAAATGCTGGCAAGGCCCCGATGGTGCGGGTGGAAATCTGTAGCGAGGCCTCCGGCACCGCGCCGGAAGACGCCTGGATCGAAGCGCAGCTCGTCCGCCAGACCGACAATGTCAGCGCCTTCCAGATCGTGGAAGCCGCCCCGCCGGCCCTGCGTGCGATGAGCTGGCTGATCGCCCGGCACGATGACGACTACCAGCCTCACTAGAGAGCGCCGGAAGGACTTCAAGGCCCCCTGCCGGCTAACTTTGGCATAGGGTAAAGCCGCCCACCCTGACCGAAGGAACATCCCACCCTCTCCTTCCGCGAGATGGCGCTTTGGGCTGTTCGGCGCGACACTCAAATCAAGGTCAAGGACGGCGCGAGAATGTCCCCCTCCCTCCGCCAGCTCCCCCTTGAACCGACAGGGCCCGGCGTCTCCCCCTCCGCCGGGCCCAATTTTTTATCGTCTCCGTGTCAGGGCAATGCGCCGTTATACTGCGCCATACGGAAGACCGACGGGCCGGGCACCCGCGGAACGATGATCCGCACGAAATGCGTTGAGTTGCGGCGTAACCAACGCTCGCTCGCCTCCAGCCCGTGAATCGGGATTCGCCCCACCGCCTGACGCTCTACCTCATCGAAATAACCGACATTCGGCCCTTCAGGAGCAATCGTGAGCGTCACGAAAAGCCCCCTGGCCCCGTAGCGACCATAAAATCCGTCCATGAGATCGGTGCGGTCGATAAACAGGCAACGCGCGCCAGGATCGTGTGAGTTCACATCGACCTTCTCCAGCACCTGGGCATGGAAATAGTCGCTGGCGGCTGTGTTTTCCGTATCTTCAGGCTGAAACTCGAGAAAATAGTCCGGGATTGGCCGCCCGTAATCGTCCTCCACCCGCACCACCATCTGGAAATACTGGTGAAACCAGGCCGGGTCCGCCTTGCCAAGAAGGCGATTTCGCGCCCCGTCATCATGAGCGAGACTGGCGGTGAACTCGCTGACATTGGCACCCCAGTAGCGCTCGATGTCTTCATACTGCGCGGCACTGGAACAGGTGAGCGCCTCAAGCACAAATTTTTCCAGCGGCAATGGGTCTCCCACGCCCTCCTCCAGATGGCCGCGGACCGACGGGTTGGTAATCGTTGCGTGGTCATGCGGCGCCAGCACGGCACAGGGGAAACGCATCTCGCCCTGTAGTCGCGGCCATTCGCTCATCTGCGGTACGGGATTGCCAGCCGCAAAACGGATGGTCATGCCATAGGCGTTAAGATTGGCGGCTGCGGCACGCACCGTGCCATCCGCACCTGCCTCATCCACCAGGCTACGCGGCCAGGTATCGTAAGGATGAGTGCCGACGATAATGAAGGGCGCGACCTTGCCATCCCCGAACCCGTAGAGGGAGGGGCCCTCCCCGAAAAGATCATGGCCGGCCAGCTGCCACTGGAAGGCAGAGGCCAGTTCCAGCGCATCGAGCATCTGCCGCCCGGTCTGAAAGCCGTTCCTCCATCCCTTGTAGGCCCGACCGATCAGCGATTTTCCTTGCCGGGCAAGGCGCGAACCGAAATTAGCCGGGGCCAGCATCAAGAGCCGTCGGCAAGGAAGCGGCTCACCGTCCCGGGCCAGATCGACCAGCCACTGACGTGCCACCAGACCGCCCGTGCTGTGCACGATAAGGTCGAAGGGTGCCTGCAGTGATCCATCGGCAAGGCGGGCCGACAAAAGCCGGCGCATCAGCCTTGCAACGTCCTCAACACGGACATCATCTTCGAGCGAAAGATAGTCACCGAGCCAGAGTTCGGCGATTTCGAACCCCTGCTGCGACAGGAAGCTGGCCAGCGGCCGGAAACTGTCCGACGTATCGCTCCAGCCATGCAGGATAAGCACCGGCCCCGCCATCGTTCCCTCCCCGACAAGCATGCCACGGCACCAGTTTACACAACCCCCGGTTAAGGGGAATTGCGCATTATGTTAATAATGAGGGCTGTCCTTCCTAGGGTGTAGAGGCATATCCGGTCGGGGACAGACTCCCCTTGAAACATATCCCTATGCTCCAACCACCTACGCCCTGCGGAGAAGAGACAGGCGGCCCCGTGAGGCAGATAGTGAAGTCATTGCCGGATGCGGCGCCGCTGCTGATCTTCGCTCCCTCAAAGATCGACAGGCTGGCTGCCCCGCTTCCCGCTCGTTCTGTTGCCTCCCTGTTAAAAAACTGGCCCGGCGGGTTTCCCCACCGGGCCATTTCTTTTGTCGCTGCTGCCTGGCCTTAAAGGCTGGTGCGGGAGCTCTGGTCGAGGCCGTCCAGCTTCTGGGCAAGGGCGGCTTCCAGATAATCATCCAGATCGCCGTCGAGCACGCCCTGGGCGTTGCCCTTTTCCACGCCCGTGCGCAGATCCTTCACCATCTGGTAGGGATGCAGCACGTAGGAGCGGATCTGGTGACCCCAGCCGATATCCGACTTCTGCTCCTCGATCGCGCCGGCTGCCTCTTCACGCTTCTTGAGCTCGCGCTCGTAAAGGCGCGCCTTCAGCATGCCCATCGCGGTATCGCGGTTGCGGTGCTGCGAGCGGTCAGCCTGGCAGGCCACGACGATACCGGTCGGCACGTGGGTGATGCGAATGGCCGATTCCGTCCGGTTGACGTGCTGGCCACCGGCGCCCTGGGCGCGGTAGGTGTCGACCTTGAGATCGGCCGGGTTGATCTCGATCTCGATATTGTCGTCGATGACCGGAGAGACCGTGACCGCCGAAAACGAGGTGTGACGGCGCGCGGCGCTGTCATAGGGCGAAATACGCACGAGGCGGTGAACGCCCGTCTCGGTTTTCAGCCAGCCATAGGCATTGGGCCCGGTGACCTGAATGGTCGCGGACTTGATGCCGGCTTCTTCACCCTCGTGCTCGTCGATCAGCGTGGTCTTGTACCCATGCTGCTCGCACCAGCGCATATACATGCGAAACAGCATCGAGCCCCAGTCCTGGGCCTCGGTACCGCCGGCACCGGCATTGACTTCCAGATAGCAGTCATTGCCGTCCACCTCGCCCGAGAGCAGGCTTTCGATCTGCATCTTGTGCACACGGGTGCGCAGCTCGGAAAGGGTGGCTTCGGCATCGGCGATCATGTCGCCGTCATCTTCCATCTCGGCCAGCTCGATGAGATCAACGCTGTCCTTCAGCGTCGTCTCCAGCTTGCGGTAACCCTCGACCTTGTCGGCAAGCGTATTGCGCTCACGCATGATCTTCTGGGCATTGGCAGAGTTGTTCCAGAGGTTCGGATCCTCGGATAGCGCTACCAGCTCATCGAGCCGGCGAAGGGCGTTATCCCAGTCAAAGATGCCTCCTCAGCAGCGCCAACGACCCATTGATGTCGTCGACGACCGCCTGGGTTTCCGCTCGCATCGGCGCGGCTCCTTACGGGTAGTCTATTTCAGGAAGGGGCCCTCGGACCCCCGAAGTTCAGGGGCCGGGTTTAGCGCAAAGGCGGCAAGCTTGCCAACCCTATCGCGAAACCCGGAAGGCTGCAGCACGGCACGTGGCCTCCCTGCCAACAACCGAACCTCATCCGAAAATCGCGTTGTCGCCCCATACTTTCTACCAGTCTGGTATTCGCCCGGTCAGGTAGCCGAGGCACAAAGCTTGATGTTATAGCCCGGTTATGTCGCAGAATCGTCTTATCCTGGAGCCCGTCCTCCAGACGCTGGAACCCAACCGGTCGCGTTATTTCGCCGAGGTTGCCGAGGCCGTGGACAAAGACCCGCGCCTTGAGGATACCGGCAATCTCGCCTTCCTCGTGCTCTCCCGCACGGCGCGGGATCTGCCGACGGAACTGGCGAAAAGCGAGTTCGTCGACCGGCTGGTGAGTTTTGTCGGTCGTGCCGGACCGGCACTCGCCCGTCGCATCTATTCCCGCGAATTTCCGACCCAGCCGCAGGTGCTGGACCCCGTAACCGACCGCTTCCTGGCCGAAGTGGTGGATGCCGTTTTCGAGCATATGCAGCAGGGTGCGATCCAGCCGGTCGAAAAACGTATCCTCAGCTATTCCTTCCCGCGAGATGCCGGGGAGGTGGAAGCCTTCCCCTTCGAGGATGACGAGGAACGGGAAGAAGCCTGAGGCACGGAAGACACCCCTGCCGCCCATCCCACCGCCTCGGCTGTGGTACAATCGGCCTGCCTCATGATAAGGCTTTTGGCCGTCATGCCGGAGCCTTTGATGCCAGCCCTGATCAGCCCGGAACTCGGCCGGGTCCTTCTCGCCCACACCGTTGCGGCGCTCATCGCCCTGTGGCCGCTCTACAAGGTCCATCGCCGCGCCGGCATGGCGCCCTGGCCGGCCTTTCTGGTGCTGGTCCCCATTTTCGGCGTTCCGGCCGCCTTTACCCGCCTCGCTTTCATCCGCTGGCCAGTCCTGCCGCCAGCTCCGCCCAAGCGGCAGCGGCGCCCCAAACGCGACCGAAACGGCTGAGGCAAAACGCAATGCAGTCTCCAGGCGAAGTCCTCTATTACCTCTCCGGCCTGCCGGTATGGCTTTCCCACCTGATCTGGGCCGTTTCGGCCGCCTATACCATGGTTGTCTGCGGCATCGTGCTGACACGCACCGGCCGCTCGCTTTACTGGTCTTTGATCGCGCTGATTCCCTATGCCGGCTATCTGCTGCCGCTCATCCTCTGGCTGCTGCCCTGGCCCCGGGTAAAGACGGCAGCTGACAGCACTATCCGGGGTTAGAACCGCCGCCGCATGCGGCTGAGCGCTTCCATCCGGTTCCTGTCATAGGCCGCTTCGGCGAGATCGGCGTCCACTACCTGCCGCCCCAGCGGCAGCAGCGCAAGCTGCGCCAGCTTCAGATGCTGCCAGGCAAAGGGTAACCCGATGATGGTGACGGCATAACCGACCGCAGCCAGAACATGGCCAAGGGCCAGCCACCAGCCGGCAAGCACAAACCAGACGATATTGCCAAGGCCGGCCATCGGATTTGCATCGAGCAGATCGCCGGTCAGTTCTTCCGTCTTCACCACCACACGGCCAAACGGCCACGCCGCAAAAGCGGCGATGCGAAAGCAGGCGATGCTCCAGGGCAAACCGATAATGGTGAGCGCCAGCAGAACTCCCGCCACGAGCCAGCCAAGTGCCATGGCAAAGCCAAGCAGGACAAACCAGAGCAAGTTCAGAGCCAGATTGATCGTGGCCATATTTCCTCCGGGCTTCCCAAGGGCAGGAAATCGGATGAGGCCCACCCCTTCTTCAGAAGAATGGGAAGTCCGTTGCGCTTAAGCAAGCAGTCGCCGTTTCACTCCGCCCCCTATTTCCGTTCACCCTGCGCCTCTGCGTCAATTGTCTCAGAGCAATACGTTAACCAGTTCATAGACACACCCACCCCGACACGTCCCATTACCCGGACGTGCCGCCCGGACCCGTCAAAGGAGAAGAGCGCACGGCGGGCGTGATCGCAGAGCGGGAAAAATGGCCGAAGATCCGAGACTGGCACTGCTTGAGTATTGCCGCGAGACCGGAACGACCTACGGCACCGAGGACTTCTCCGTTTTTCTCTATTCCTACGTAAAAATGTCGAAACCCGAGCGCGTCGTCGAACTCGGTACGGGTGTCGGCACCTGCGCCCTGATGATCGCCCAGGCCCTCAAGGAAAACGGCAAGGGCAGCCTGTTCTCTGTCGATGACGGCAGTCATTGGGGTAATCTTCAACACCATCCGGTCATCGAACGGCTTCGCGGCGGTACGCCAGTCGAAGCACAGCTCTTCTTTGCACGCCTTGCAAAGCAGCTGGAGGTCGACGCCTTCGTGCAGTTTGCCAGGCACCGTGTGCCGCCGCTTCCAAGCTTTGAATTGCCGCTCGACATCCTGTTTAGCGATTTCGACCACTCGCCGGACGGCATCCTCACCCTGCTGCGCCATTACCTGCCGCAAATGGCCCCGGTCTCCTCAATCTTCATCGACAGCGCCTCAACCCACTTGCCTTCGTGCCTCCTGCTCGAAGCGCTGTGCAGGGAGTTCAATCAGGGCACCATGCCGGCCAGCATGCTTGTTGGAACGAAGGCTGACCGCGCAGAAAAGCTGAGGCATTTCATTGCGGGGCATCAGTTCCAGCTGATCCACATGGTTGAAAACAAGGACCGGGAGCAAAACAGCACGGCATGGATCAAAATCCAGCCGCGTGACTTCGTTCCACATCCGCTGGTGAAGATGCATTAAAGGCACTCCCACGCACCGCAAAGCCGCGCAAACCCTTGCGCCGCCGGGCTGACCGGTCTACCGTCCCGGCCCATTCGCAGGCGACTGCGGCAACCCCTCACTTTGCTTCTTTGGATCGGTGCGCGAGATGAGCGACGTCAAACGGGTCGTCCTGGCCTATTCCGGTGGCCTCGATACCAGCGTGATCCTGAAATGGCTTCAGGATACCTACAAGTGCGAGGTGGTGACCTTCACCGCCGATATCGGCCAGGGCGAAGAGCTGGAGCCGGCGCGCAAGAAGGCCGAGCAGTTTGGCGTCAAGAAAGAGCACATCTTCATCGACGACCTGCGCGAAGAGTTCGTGCGCGACTTCGTCTTCCCGATGTTCCGTGCCAACGCGCTTTATGAGGGTGTCTATCTGCTCGGCACCTCCATCGCGCGCCCGCTGATCGCCAAGCGCCAGATCGAGATTGCCCGTGAGCTCGGCGCCGATGCCGTGAGCCATGGCGCCACCGGCAAGGGTAATGACCAGGTTCGCTTCGAGCTGGGTTATTATGCCCTCAAGCCCGACATCAAGGTGATCGCGCCCTGGCGCATCTGGGATCTCAACAGCCGCACCAAGCTGCTGGACTATGCCCAGAAGCACCAGATTCCGATTGCCCGCGACAAATTTGACGAGGCGCCCTACTCCATGGACGCCAACCTCATGCACATCTCCTACGAGGGCAAGGCGCTCGAGGATCCGTGGAAGGAGGCCGATACCAGCATGTATCGCCTCACCGTCAACCCGGAAGACGCTCCCGACAAGCCGACCTATATCGAGGTCGAGTTCTCCAAGGGCGATGCGGTTGCCATCGACGGCGTCAAGATGAGCCCGGCAACCCTGCTGACCAAGCTCAACGAGCTGGGTGGCAAGAACGGCATCGGCCGCCTCGATCTCGTGGAAAACCGCTTCGTCGGCATGAAGTCGCGCGGCTGCTACGAGACGCCGGGTGGCACCATCCTCTCCGCAGCTCATCGCGGCATCGAGAGCATCACCCTTGATCGTGGCGCAGCCCATCTCAAGGACGAGCTGATGCCGCGTTATGCCGAGCTCATCTATAATGGCTTCTGGTTCAGCCCCGAACGCGAAGCGCTGCAGGCCCTCATCGACAAGACCCAGGAGCGCGTGACCGGCGTCGTGCGCCTCAAGCTCTACAAGGGCAGTGTCTCGGTTGTCGGCCGCAAGTCGCCCAACAGCCTTTACAGCCAGGAATACGTGACCTTCGAGGAAGACAGCGTTTACGACCAGCGCGACGCTGCCGGCTTCATCAAGCTGCAGGCCCTGCGCCTGCGCCTTGGGGCGGTCGCCAAGGGGCTCTGATCCGGCTTCATTGGCCAGAAAACATTTCCGCGAAAGGCGGCTTCCGAAAGGAGGCCGCCTTTTGTTTTGCGCCCGGCAAGCCTCCAAAGAGCTTCTGTGAAGAACGCCACATTGATGCCCCGGCTTCTCTGGAGATAGTAAGCAAAGCTTATTATAAGCAGAGCTGACTAACCTGGACCCTTTCATGCAAAACCCGCTGCGTAACGTTTCCTTCCTGATCGGCGATACCGCGCGGCTTCTGCGTCGGCGCTTCGAGCAGAAGGCAAAGGGGCACAGCCTCAGCCGCGCACAATGGCAGGTGCTGGCCAGCGTGCAGCGCTACCCCGGCATCCAGCAAAATGCCCTCGCCGACTTCATGGAAATGAAGCCCATCACCCTGGTGCGCCTCATCGACAAGCTGGAAGAAGCCGGCCTTATCGAGCGCCGCGTGGATAAAAGCGACCGCCGCGCCCGCCGCCTTTATCTGACGGAAGATTCTGCGCCGACGATGGTCGAGCTGCATCGTCTGGCGGACGAAATGCGCGCCGATGCCTTTGCCGGCCTCAGCGAAGCCGATCAGGCGCAGCTCGCCGAGCTACTGCTCAAGATCAGGAACAATCTATCGACGCCGGGCGAACTTGACCCGAAACCGGGCTGCTAACGCAGCCGGCACTCTCTTCTGAACTTTCCGACCCGCGGGACCCCGACACCCATGAGCCACGATCAAGCCCTGCCGCTGAAGGCCGAAGCCCCCCACCATCACGGGTCGGGCACCCACGCCACCAAGGATTTCGGCCAGCACCATATCAAGCGCAAGCCGCGGCGGTTGCCTAAGAAGCGTTCGGTGCTGCTTGCTATCGGACCGCTGATCGCCATCGCGCTTGGTACCGAGGCCTATCTGACCGGCGGGCGCTGGGTTTCGAGTGACAACTCTTATGTCCAGGCGGACATGCTCGCAGTGACTACCGATGTGGCGGGTACGGTGGTCGATATCGCAGTCAAGGAAAACCAGCATGTGAAGGCTGGTGACCTGCTCTTCAAGCTCGACGACGAGCCCTACCGCATTGCTGTCGCCGGCGCGACCGCCGATCTCGGCATCGTGCGCGATGCCATCCAGACCGATGTGGCGGACTACCGCGCTGCCCTTTCCAAGATTGAGGAAGCCCGCACGGATGTGGGCTATTACGAGACCACCTGGCGGCGCCAGCGCGATCTCAACCGCTCCGGCAACGCCTCGCAGGCAGCGCTCGATCAGGCAAAACGCAACCTGGATGCCGCCAATGATGCCGTCGCCGTTGCCCAGCGCGAGGCCGACGCCACCCTGGCCCGCCTTGGCGGCAATGCCGATCAGCCGGTCGAGGACAACCCGCGTTATCGAACAGCAGCCGCTACGCTCGACAAGGCCGAGCGCGATCTGCGCCACACGGTGATCACCGCCCCGATGGATGGCACCGTCACCAACGTGCCGCACCTGCAGGTGGGCGCTTATCTTGATGTAGCGGATCCGGCCTTCAGCCTGGTAGCCAGCGACCATCTCTGGGTCTCTGCCAACCTCAAGGAAACCGACCTCACCTTCCTCAAGGTTGGCGATGTGGCCGATGTCAGTATCGACAGCTATCCGGGCCAGGAATGGAAGGGCAAGGTAACCAGCCTCAGCCCGGCAACCGGCGCACAGTTCTCCGTGCTGCCAGCACAGAACGCCTCGGGCAACTGGGTCAAGGTGGTGCAGCGCGTACCGGTGCGCATCGAACTTGAGCTGCCGGCGGATGCCCCGCAGCTGCGTGCCGGCATGAGCGCCATCGTCGAGATTGATACCGGCCACCAGCGGACCTTCGGCGGTCTGATCGACAGCATCGAGCACCTGCTCTGAGCGGTAAGGCCGCCTGAAGGAAATCTGCCATGAGTGCCGCCGCATCCGCCGCAGGCCATGAAGAGGTGCCGCATCGCGGCGTGCTGACACTTTGCGTCATGCTCGCCACCATCATGCAGGCGCTGGATACCACGATTGCCAACGTTGCCCTGCCCTATATGCAGGGCAACCTGTCGGCAACGCAGGACCAGATCAACTGGGTGCTCACCTCCTATATCGTCGCCGCTGCCATCGTGACGCCGGTGACGGGCTTCATCGTGGCCCGCTTCGGCCGCAAGCGGGTGTTCCTGCTATCGGTTGCCGGCTTCACGGTCGCCTCCATGCTGTGCGGCATGGCGGCCTCGCTGCCGCAGATGGTGCTGTTCCGCCTGCTGCAGGGCGTCTTCGGCGCACCGCTGGTGCCGATGTCACAATCAGTGCTGCTGGATAGCTACCCCAAGGAAAAGCACGGCTCTGCCATGGCGATGTGGGGCGTGGGCGTTATGGTCGGCCCCATCCTGGGGCCGGTGCTCGGCGGCTGGCTGACCGAGGCCTATAACTGGCGCTTCGTCTTCTACATCAACCTGCCGGTCGGCATCCTGACCTTCATGGGCCTCTCGGCCTTCCTGTCGGACAGCAAGCGCAATGCCGTGCGCTTTGACTGGTTCGGGTTCGTCTGCCTGAGCGTGATGATCGGCGCCTTGCAGATGATGCTGGACCGCGGCGAACAGATCGACTGGTTTTCCTCGACCGAGATCGTCATCGAAACAGCGCTGACCATCCTCGCCGGTTATCTCTTCATCGTACACACGCTGACGGCCAGGAACCCGTTTCTCGACCCGCGCATCTTTGCCGACCGCAATTTCAATGTCGGGCTCGTCTTCATCTTCATCGTCGGCGTCATCCTGCTGGCGACGCTGGCCCTGCTAACGCCCTATCTGCAGAACCTGATGGGCTTTCCCGTCATCACGGCCGGCATCATCCTTGGCCCGCGCGGCGTGGGCACTATGATCGCCATGATGATCGTCGGCCGGGTTATCTCGAAGATCGACGCCCGTTATCTCGTGCTGCTCGGCCTCATCCTGACCATCTGGGTGCTGTGGGAGATGGTGGGCTACACCCCCGATGTTTCGCAATTCACCCTCATCATGAACGGTATCGTCCAGGGGCTGGGGCTCGGCTTCATGTTCGTGCCGCTCTCCACCATTACCTTTGCCACCCTGCCGTCCGAATTCCGCACTCAGGGCACGGCTCTCTTCAGCCTCACCCGCAATATCGGCTCCAGCATCGGCATCTCGCTGGTGAGCTTTCTGCTGACCCGCAATACGCAGGTAGTCCACGCGTCGCTGACGGAACACGTGACGCCCTACAATCTCGCCCTGAAAATTCCGCGAATTGCCGAACACTGGGATATCGGCTCCACCTCCGGCCTTGCCGCGCTCAACAGCGAGATCACCCGGCAGGCGACGGTGATTGCCTATGGCGATGACTTCAAGCTGATGATGTATGTGGCCATTGTCGCGATCCCGGGCCTACTGCTGTTGCGGGGACCGAAAAGGAAAGACGAGCCGATGGAAGCGATCCTCGAATAGCGGAAGCCAAAAACCGGCGTACGGAAACGTTTCCTTTTAAAATAAGTGCCTGGACAGCTTTAGCAGCAACCTAAAACACCGATGAACCAGCGTTGGGGACAGGCAGGCGACCTGCCTTGTCCTCTGGTGACTTACCATCTCGCCCCGAATCACCGGCTCTGAAACATTCCGCAGCGCAACTCAGGCCATTGCATCTCACACAACAAAGCAGCCCGAACGTATCGAAAGTGCTTGCAAGATTAATTAAAGGTTAAATTTTTAAGTAAATGAAATAAGCCGTTCTGATTAATGCATGGATATTTTTCTTAAATTTATCAAAAAAATAAAAACATCGCTAAAAATCGCACCATCATGCCCGTCGGTCACTTTGACAGAATGGGCGGTATCCGTGCCTAAGAAACCGTTTTCACTTTTTTGCTTGGCATTACTTACCGCCTGTTCGGCTCCAAGCCTTTCCCTACGGACAGCGGAAAAGCCTCTGACAATCAGCGAGCAAGTAGCGCAGGGATACCGGAACTTCAGAAGAGATCCGGCGGCAGGTTTCTTTACGATTACAGAAAACGGCGTCGGATATACGACGACACTCTGCACCCAGCAGGGTGGCTGCCCCGCATCCCGGCTGCATGCCGCTCTTGCTGAATGTCAGGCCAGAACCCAGTCTCCCTGCGAACTTCTGGGCTCTGGAAAAAGCCTGCGGTGGGTCTACAGACCATCTCTTAAACCAGCCGAAACAGCAGCAACCCTGTGCTTTGCGGCGCTGGTCGAGGATTCAGAACTCTTGCAGTACATGATGGCCATAGAAACCGGAATGCCCAGTTCCAGCAGTTCACACTGCGCCGCCAGCCAGGCGGCTCTCCAATCCGGCACCGCTGACCTCAATGCCAATGCTGGGGGTGGGCTGACTGGCACGAGCGGCACCTACCACGTAACGGCAGAAGAAGGCCCGTGGCGGCATATTACCGGCAGGCTCGATGTCCTCGGCTTTACTTCCAGCGTTAACGGGTGGGTGAAATCCGATCATGGCAAAATCCTGCTTTTCAGAAGCACGGAAGCTGGAGCGGTTGGCGAGGAAATCGGCCCTTTACCAGCGCTTCCGCCGGTATGATCAGGGCCATTTACTGAAATGGCCAACTCAAAGATCGGCAACCTTTTGTGGAAATTAGATTCAATTTCCTATATTTGATCACCGGCGATCAAATAGGGGGAAGTTATATGTTTAAAATTTTATTGAATTTTTCGATGGGCGTGATGCTGATTTTTGCACTCGCTGGCTGCCAAACTTCCTACACGTCCCAAGGGCCACTCACCACATCATCAGGTCTCGCAGACTTCTATTCAAAATTCAAAGATGATCCAGAAGCCGGCTACATGGCCGTCACGGCTGACGGCCAGTTTCGAAACTACAGCTACTGCCCGTACCAAAGGTGCGGTGGAAACTCCTAGGCCGTAGCAATCCGCGGATGTGAAGAAAGCTCGCAGCAGCGCTGCTATCTGCTGGGCTCCAGAAACAAGCTTCTATGGCATTACGCGGATCGGCTCCCGCCCCAGGAACTGGCAAAGACCCTGTGTTTTGCGGCCCTTGCCGACGACGAGAATATTCTCCAGTACCTGATGGCGGCCACCGCCCAATCTTCATTGAACAAGAATCGGGATTGTCAGGCTGCCGGCTACGCAATCAAATGGGGCCAGGCAGATGCATCAAGCCTCAAAGCGGAACCGCGGGGCCTTAAGGGAAGCTACACCGTCGGCCCCGAGATAAATGGTTACCACCCGGTAAGCGGCAGCATCGAAGTGTTGGGTTTCCATTCTGATATCCGCGGCTGGATTGCAATAAAAGCGGATGATCCCTACAGCTTCGACCTTTACAGTGCGGCTACAGACGGCGGCGTCGGCCCCCTGCTTGGTAAAGCAAGCTATCCGCACTGAGCCTTATGGGTTGTGGGCTGCGCAGTAAAAAATTTCCGCAGCCCACACTCCGGTTACCCTTCCTTGCCGAACTCCACCGGCCCGAACAGGTCGCTCGATCCCATCTCCTGGTTACGCTGACGTTCCAGTGCCGCGGTATAGCGGCGAAGCGCGTAGGCCTCAGTCACGAAACCGACGAGGCGACGGGTACGGGCTCCATCCACGACCGGCAGCATTTCCACCGCCTCGCGGTCAAACACGCCCAAAGCCTCGCGCACCGGCTGGGCGGCGAACAGGAAGGCCTGCGAGGCACGCAGCAACTCACGCGCCGTGGCCTCCGGCCCGAAAGCGGGGTTGAGCCGCATGGCGGCCGTTTCGATCACGCCGAGGAAAACCCCTTCGGCGTCCTGCACGAAGAGATAACGCACAGCGCCCGGCGGAAACTGGTGATCGAGTTCGGCGCCGGTCATCTCCGCAAGCACCGTTACCGGGTCGCGGCGCTGGATCTGGCCAACCGTCAGGTCGCGTACCCAGCCGATATCCTGCCCGCCCTGCAGGCGCACGCCGCGAATGTGGAAACGCCAGGTCGAGAAGGAATAGCCAAACCAGTGGCGCACGGCGACGATGCTCACCACCACGGCAACCATCACCGCCAGTGTCGCCGGATAGCTCCCGGTCATCTCCAGTACCAGCAGCACCATGGTGATCGGGGCCCCGACCACGGCAGCCCCCGTTGCCCCCATGCCGACCAGGGTCAGAACGACAGCGTCGCCCTCAAGTCCGGGAATGAGCAAGGCACCAAGCGTCCCCACCGCACCGCCGATGAGGCTGCCGAGGAAGAGGGATGAGCTGAACATGCCGCCGCGAAAGCCGGAGCCGATGCACAGCGACGTTGCGACCGTCTTGGCCACCACAAGCATGAGCAGCGCCGGCCAGGAAAACCGGCCATCGACAACCATCTGGATGGCCCCGTGCCCGCTGCCGAGCACCTGCGGCGCTCCCATCGCGGCGCCGGCCAGCAGCAGACCGGCAATCGCCGGACGTGCCCAGCGGGGAATGCGCAGCAGACGAAAACCACTTTCCACATGCGAGACACTGCGCATGGCGAGGATGCCGACAAACGCACAGAGCAGCCCGGTCAATATCGACGCTACATATTCGGTACCGCCAACATTGAAGACACTGGGCACGAAAAACATGGGGTCGCCGCCAAAAAGCCCCCGGCTGACGAGCGTTGCCGAAACCGCGGCCACACCGACCGGCGCCAATGCTGCCAGCGTGTAGCTGCCGATGATGAGTTCAAAAGCGTAAAAAGCTCCTGCAAGCGGAGCGTTGAATGCCGCCGCCAGCGCTGCCGCCGCGCCGCAGCCGACCAGGATCCGCAAATCTCCCCGTCGCAGCCTGAAGATCTGCCCGACCCTGGAGGCGAGCCCGGAGCCGGTCTGGGTATAGGCGGCCTCCATACCGACCGAGGCCCCGACAGAAACCGAGAGCAGATTCATCAAGGTAAGGCTGATGCTGTCCCGCAGCGACATGCGCCCGCCGAAAAGAGCGTTCGCCTCAATCGGGTCAACCACCTCATGCATGCGCAGCCGGCGGACGACGGCTGCTGCGAGCCCATAGATCAGGCCCCCTCCAATGAGAACAGCCGCTATCCGCCAAAGTTCCGGCACATGCCCCGAACTCAGATGCCCCTCCAGAGGCAGACCGAAGAGATAGCTGTGGGCGGCAGAAAGCACAGCCTGAAGGCCAACCACCATCAGCCCGATCAGCAACCCCAGGCCGGCGGCCAGCGCCAGGATGGCGAAATCGCTGTCCCGCAGCCGCTGCTGGGCCAAACGCCGGAACATGGCCTTCAGACGGATTGACGGCCTGACAGTTCCCCACACGCGAGACGGGAAGGTCGGAAGGCGAAGAATCATCATAAGGCGGTCCGGCAGCCAGAAAACCGGGGGCTTGTATCCCACAGAATGCCGTAACGGAGTAACGGCGAATTACGACGCAATTGGTGTAATTTTTGGCACACGCGATGGCTCGTTCAGCCCCGGCTGGCAAAAAATGCCGCAATCGTACTTGCTGCCGTCCGCAGATGCCCTTCCAGAACCTGCACCGCCGCAGGCACATCCCGCTCCCCTGCGGCCTTCAGCATGGCACGGTGGTCCTGCTGCGACATGTGTTCGCGCCCCTTGGCCGCGAGATGGAAACGCAGGTATCGGTCCGCCGCCGCCAGCTGCTGCTCCACCAGCAGCAGAAGCTTGACCCGGCCGGCGCGGGCGTAAAGGGAGAGGTGGAAACGCCGGTTAAGCTCCCCCATCCTCCCTGGGTCCGCCTCCTCATCCATTTCCGCGATCAGGTCAGCCGCGAGGACAAAGTCCGGTTCAGCCAGATGCGGGATCGACAGGCTGAGTGCCATCGGCTCCAGCGCCAGCCGGATGGCGTAGTTATCCGCCGCATCATCCGCTGAAATCTCGGTGACGACCGCGCCGCGATGCGGCACAAAATCAACCAGCGCCTGGGCTTCCAGTTGCCGCAGCGCCTCACGCACCGGCATCCGGCTCACGCCAAAAATCTCGGCCAGTTCTTCCTGTCGCAGGGCCAGCCCGCCTGCCAGACGGCCGGAGAGAATGGCGGCGCGCAAGGTCGCCTCGACATATTCGCTGGCTGTCCGAAAGCGCGGCGCTGCACCGTCCACAAGCCCCTTGAGGCTGGTAAAAACGCTGGCCTGCGCCAATTTGCCGTCACTCACGATAACCTGCCCCTTCAACGGCTCTGTGCCTGCCGTCGCAATTTGTCTGGATCCAATATTCCTGTTGAACAAAATGGATATTGGATCCAATTTTATGATAGCGGCTAACCACCGCGATCTCAAGCAACCTTACCGGCGACAGGACCGGAAACAGACAGAAAAGGGCAAGGGCAACATGACCGCGCAGTCTTCCGCGGCCGCACGCGGCGATCTTCTGCAACCTGTTTCTGCCGGCCTGCTGGCATCGCTGGTTGGCTTTGCCAGCTCCTTTCCCATCGTCCTTCAGGGCCTTGCCGGCGTCGGCGCCACTCCTGCCGAAGCCGCCTCCGGCCTTGTCGCGCTCTGCCTTGCCCAGGGTATCATCGCGGCCCTTCTCAGCTGGCGCTGGCGCATTCCGGTGACGACGGCGTGGTCTACCCCCGGGGCGGCGCTGCTGGCCGCAACCGGGCCGACCGTCGGCGGCTTTGCCGGTGCTGTTGGCGCCTTCGTTCTCGCCGGCCTGCTGGTGGTGCTGGCCGGCCTGTGGCGGCCTTTCGGCCGGGCCGTCTCCTCCATCCCGATGTCACTGGCGAGCGGCATGCTGGCCGGCGTGCTGATGGAGCTGTGCCTCGCGCCTGTCGAGGCCGTCAGTCAGATGCCGAAGCTGGCCCTGCCCATCATCATTGCCTGGGCGCTTGCCTGGCGCTTTGCCCGCCGCTTTGCGGTCCCCATCGCCGTGCTGGTTACAGCGCTGATGGTGGCCTTCGCCACCGAACTGCCCGCCGGCGTCTTTGCGCATGTGTGGCCAGAACCGGAATTCATTGTCCCGCATTTCTCGCTTGCGGCCACCATCGGCGTGGCGCTGCCGCTCTTCATCGTCACCATGGCATCGCAGAATGTGCCCGGCCTCGCCGTCATGCGCGTCAACGGCTACAACCCGCCAGTGCGGCCGGTCTTCGTCATCACCGGGCTTGGCAGCGTGGCCTCTGCCTTCTTCGGCGGCCATGCCACCAACCTTGCCGCCATCACCGCCGCGCTCTGCGCCGGACCCGAAGCGCATCCCGACCCGACCAGACGCTGGGTCGCAGCCTTCACTTCCGGCCTTGCCTATGTCGTGCTGGCTTTGGTGGCGGGCTTTGCCGCCGCTTTCATGGCAGCCTCGCCGCCCTTGCTGCTTCAGGCCGTCGCCGGCCTTGCCCTGCTCGGCAGTCTCGGCGCGGCGTTTGTCAGTGCCTTCCAGCGCGAGGACGAACGGCTTGCCGCCATCATCACCTTCGTGACGACGGCGTCCGGCATTGCTCTTTTCGGGATCGGGGCCGCCTTCTGGGGGCTCGTGGCCGGCGGCGTGGTCCTGGGCCTGGAGAAATTCAGGCCGCACGGATGAGGGCAGGCACCCTCATCCACCGCCATATTGCTTGATGGCCTTTTCCAGCATGGTGGTCAGTTCCTGACCGAGCGGACCACCATCCCCGCGGATATCCTGCGTCATCACCACGCGCATCGCGTCGATATGGGCGCGCACGATGAGCAGTTGCTCGTTGGTGGCTGTCTCCAGCTGCTCGGTAAACCGCCGCAGCGAGCGGCCAAAGCGCGTCATCAACTGATAGCCGAAACTGTCACCGAGCCCCTGCACATTGAGGGCGATGCGGGCGATCTTCTGCAACTGCGGCCCGCGATCTTGCGGATTACGCTGCTCCGCCTCCCGCACCAGACGCTGGAGCTGCAGCAGGTCTTCAACGCTCTGGTCCTTATAGGGCGGACGCAATTGGCCAACCGCCGCCTGCGCTTGCGCAATCAGCCTTTCATCGAACTGGCCTGGCAGGTTACCCGACATGTTACCACCCACCTTGTTCTTGAGGCGGTTGGTGGGGGTGACCATACGGGCGGTCGGCTTGGCCGGTGTATCTTCCAGCTCCGAGGCGGCAGGGGCCTGCGCCTTGTCCTGATCTTCGTCGCTCATGTCTCATACTCCACTTCGCCAATCGGCGTCGCGATGGCCTCACTCTGGCGCCGCTCCTCCCCGAAGGGCTCTTTCTTGCGGCGACGATCCGGGCCGAAATAATGTTCCGTCAGGATGAAAGGACGCCGCTGGTCGATGACAGACAGCAGGCGTGTGCAAACGCTGTTCACCGACATCGGCTTGGCAAGAAACTCGTCGATTCCCAAATCCCGGGCCTTGAAGACGAGATCCATTTCCGCATAGCCGCTCATCACTATGAAAGGCATATAACGGATAGGTTCGCTCTCATGCTTGCGCAGCCAGGTGAGCAGCGGCTCGGCGGTTTCGCCATCCAGAAACCAGTCGGAAATCACGATATCGATTCCCGACGATCCGGATTGCTGCAGCAGCCCCGGCGGCAGGGACAGGAGATCCTTGGCCTCGGCCACGGTCTCGGCGTGCAGCACGCGGCCAACGCCCATCGCCCGCAGGATCGTGGTCAGAAGCTGGGCGGCAAAAGGCATGTCCTCGACGAGGAGCACGCAAACGCCGTTCAGCTTGTAGACCGTCCTTGCCATTGCCGGTTCCCGCTCCCCACGGGGTTCTTTATCTGATCCAACCGTCGCATGTCTGCGCAGCGCCGCCAATGGCTTATCACCTTATGCAGCGGGCGCAAGAGGATGGCAACGCCGTGGCGATGGTGCGGCCGCTATCCGTTCGCATATGCCATAGGCGCCCGGCAGCAATGCAGGAACGGCACAGGACAAAGCTGCGACACAAGCGCATATACAGCGCCGAAGCAGATGCCTTTGCCGAACGCCCCCTGAAAAGGAACGCGATCGGGAAACCGGCCTCGAGCCTCCTTGACGCTAGGCACCAGATTGAACGGTGCTTCTAACGGTAAGCCGGCCCCCCTTTCAGCCGGAGTTACCGCCGACGATTGCGGCATCCAGGCCCGTAAGACCACGTACTAAAGGCGAAGCAAGAAAAGCCGACGCGATCATTCGCGCCGCATAGGGCGGCTGCGTAATGAGCGCGAGATCTGAAAACTGGAGAGATCGCAAAATGACCACCGTGACCAACCTCGTGACCACCCTCGTTGCCCGCTGGAAGGCCGCCCGTGAGCGCCGTGAAGCCATCGGCTACCTGTCCACGCTGACCGACTACGAACTGGCCGACATCGGCCTGACCCGTGCCGACATCGTTGCCGCTGTTGATGGCGTGCGCTTTGCCGACCGTGCCAACGAGCATTTCAGCACCGTTGCCGCTGGCGCTGCCGCCAACGACCGCACTGCGCTCGCTCGCGCCGCCTGATCCTGCCCGGCCCAAGGGCCGGCAGAGCAGCAAAAGCAAAAAGGGACCCTTCCGGGTCCCTTTTCTTTTTCATGCACCCTTTCGGGTAACAACAGGCCTCAGTAGGCGAACTCGTCATAGACCGGGTCCACCTTGCGGCCCCAGGCATCGTTGAAGCGGGCCAGCAGGATGTCAGCAGCGGACTTACCCGTGCGCGCTGCTTCGATCAGGCTTGCCAGATACTGCGTCTCGTCATTGCCCCAGCCGTCGCGCCGGGCGCGAGCCTTGAGCCCCGCCTCGCTGATCTCCAGCACACGCGCCGCCAAATCCTTGACCGAGCCGAAGCGGAACGGCGTCTGCAGCCCGCTCTTCGGCACTTCCCGGCGCAGATGGGCACGCTCTTCGGCCGACCAGTTCTTCACCAGATCCCACGCAGCATCGAGCGCCGTGTCGTCATAAAGCAGCCCGACCCAGAAGGCAGGCAGGGCGCAGATGCTCTTCCACGGGCCGCTATCCGCGCCACGCATCTCAAGGAACTTCTTGAGGCGGACTTCGGGGAAGGCGGTGGTCAAATGGTCCGACCAGTCGGTGATGGTCGGCCGCTCGCCCGGCAGGGCCGGCAGCTTGCCGTCAAGGAAATCGATGAAGGACTGGCCGGAGGCGTCGATATACTTGCCGTCGCGATAGACGAAATACATCGGCACCTTGAGCATGTAGTCGGCATAACGCTCAAAGCCGAAACCATCCTCGAACACAAAGGCCAGATCGCCGGTGCGGTCAGGATCGGTATCCGTCCACACCTGGCTGCGGAAGGACTTGAAGCCGTTCGGCCGCCCTTCGGTAAAGGGCGAGTTGGCAAAGAGCGCCGTGGCAATAGGCTGAAGGGCCAGCGACACCCGGAACTTCTTGACCATGTCGGCTTCGCTGGCGAAGTCGAGATTAACCTGCACGGTGCAGGTGCGCAGCATCATGTCGAGGCCAAGGCTGCCGCGCTTGGGCATATAGTCGCGCATGATCTTGTAGCGGCCCTTGGGCATCCAAGGCACATCGGCGCGCTTGGCCTTGGGGTTGAAGCCAAGCCCGATGAGGCCCAGCCCCAGCTCGCGCGCCACTTCCTTGACCTCGGCCAGATGGGTATGCACCTCGGCGCAGGTCTCGTTGACCGTCTTCAGCGGCGCGCCGGAAAGCTCAAGCTGCCCGCCCGGCTCGAGCGACACGTTGGAGCCATCCGGCCGGGTGAGAGCAATAATGTTCTCCCCTTCCCGCACCGGCTGCCAGCCAAAGCGCATAAGCCCACCGAGCAGCGCGCCGATGCCATCGGGTGCTTCATAGGACGGAGCCGTCTTGTCAGAGAGGCGGAAAACGAACTTCTCGTGCTCGGTGCCGAGGCGCCAGTTCTCGATCGGCTTGTTGCCGGACTCCATATAGGCGGCAAGCTCACGACGGTCAGTGATCGGGGCGCCAAGGCCGGAAGCGGGAGCGGACATGAAAAGCTCTTGATAGGCGGCCAAAGGCCGACGGTGACGGACGCGCAAGGCCGGGATTATGCCGCCTTGCAAGCGAAAGGAAAGAACGGAAACGACAGGATGACAGCCGGGCGGGTCAGCCCCGGGCAGGAGGCGGCAGGCGCCAGTCTCCGCATTTGGCCTGCCATAGGGCAAGGGCGGTTATGGCGGCGGTCTCGGCGCGCAGGATGCGCGGCCCCAGACCCACGCACACACAGTTGGGGTGGGCCGCGAGCACTTCAAGCTCCTCCTGTGTGAAGCCACCCTCAGGCCCGACAAGCACGGCGGCTGGCCCTGGCTCGCGCCCCTCAAGAACTGCTTCAAAAGGCCGGGCAGGCCCCGCCTCGGCACAGACATAGAGCGTGCGCTCAGGCGGCCATGCCGCGAGCAGCGCCGCCAGTTGCCGGGCCGGCCCACACTCCGGCACATCCAGCCGTTCGCACTGCTCGGCGGCCTCGGCGATCTGGGCGGCAAGCCTCTCGCTATTCAGACGCGGCGCATCGGTGCGGCGGGTGATGACCGGCAGCAGACGGGCAGCCCCCAGCTCCACCGCTTTTTCCACCACAAAATCGAGGCGGTGCTTCTTGATCGGCGCAAAGACCAGCCACAGGTCCGGCGACGGCTGGAAGGGGCGGCGCTGCGTCCCGACCTCGGCCACGGCCGCCCGCTTGGTCAGCGCCCCGAGCCGGGCATCGAACTCCCCGCTCTTGCCATCAAAAACAATCAGCGCTTGCCCGACATCACAGCGCAGGACCGCCCGCAGGTAATGCGCCTGCCCTTCGGTGAGGGGAACCGCCCCGCCTTCCGTCAGCGGACCGCCGACAAAAAGGCGCGGGATCATGCCGCCCTCCGCCGCAAGACCGGCATGCCCGACCCAGCCCGGCTGGCAATCGCCACGCCCAGCGCGGCAAGCGCCATGCCGCCCCAGGCAAGCGGGGGCAGCACTTCACCCAGAAGGCCCCAGGCCATCAGCGCGGCCAGCGGCGGCACGAGGAAGAAGAGCGCGGAAACCCGGCTTACCTCGCCGTGGCGGATCATCGCCAGCAGCAGGGAGACGGCGACCAGCGAATTGCCAATGACGAGATAGGCCATGGAAGCCACTTCGCTCCAGGTCCACTCGATATGCATGGTCTCGAAAGAAGCCGCGAGCGGGAGCATGACGACAAGCCCCACCGCATACTGGATGAGATTGACCATCACCGGATGGCGTCCACCGCCACGGCGCTTTTCGTAAAGCGCTGCCCCCGTCATCGCCAGGAGCGCGCCCACGCAGCACAGCATGCCGGCCGTGGACGTGCCGCCCACTTCCGAGCGGGTGAGCACGACGGCGCCCGCTCCAGCAAGGCCGAGCACAAGCCCGATCCAGCGGCCAAGCGTCACCTGCTCTCCGGTAAAACGCGGCGCCAGCAGGCCAACCAGAATAGGCTGAAGGGAGACGATGATCGCCACCGTGCCGGCGGGTGCCCCCAGCGTGTAGGCCAGATAACAAAGGCCGAAATAACCGGCCTGAATAAGGAAGCCGACTACCGTCAGGTCACGCCACGCAGCCCGGCTTTCCGGCAGGGGCGGACGCAGCACCAGGGCGACCGGCAGTAACACTGCAAGCGTCAGGGCAAAGCGCACCACAAGGAAGGTGAGCGGCGGGCTGTGCTGAAGCCCGAGCTTGGCGACCGAAAAACCACCCGACCACAACAGCAGGAATAGCGCTGGCGCCAGCGTCAGCCACAGGGGCCGGCGTGGGGCCGGGCCGGCAGCAAGCGCACCGGCTGCTTCAAGATCAGGGGTCAGTTGTCTTTTCATGATGCCGCACCCTAGCAAGTTGCGGCACGAACACCAGCGGACAAATCAATGGACATCAGGGCTCCGTGACCAAGCTCACGCCGGACTGTCGGTTACCGGCGCTCTGGCCGGGGAACGCAGCCGTCCGGTCGCCACCAGCGCCCCGGCAATGGTGAGGCCGGCTGCGGCAAAGAGAAACCAGGATGCCGGGGCAAGGCCCGTCAGCACCAGGGCCGCGGTAGAGAGCAGCGGCGCCAGGTAGGCCAACACCCCCAGCAGCGCGAGATGCCCCGCTTTGGTCGCATGGTCCCACGCCAGAAAAGCAAGACCGGTTGGCCCGATGCCGAGCGCGATCAGTGCCCCCCATTGCCGCATGTCCGGCACCACCGTCACCTCGAACATCAGATGGCAAAGCCCGCCGGCCACTGCGACAGCCGCACAGACCCCCACCATCATTGCCGGCGGCGTTGCAGTGAAACGCCGGTTGAGCACCGAATAACCCGACCAGGTGAGTGCGCAGGCAAAAGCCGCGAGATATCCCGCTGTCGCCGCGCCCGCCGCGACCTCCCCCATCTCGCCCTGCCGGGTGAAGATCACGATGCCGGTACCGGTGAATCCCATGAGTGCACCCACGACATGGCGCGCCATAAGCCGCGCTCCGGGCAACAGCGCAGAGAACAGCACGATCAGCAGGGGCCAGAGATAGGCGATCAGGCTGGCTTCTGCCGCCGGCGCTGCCGAGAGCGCATAGAAATAAAGCGCGTGGTAGCCAAATATCCCGGCAAAGGCGGTGAGCCAGGGTTGCCAGGGCTGGCGCATCTGCCCAAGCGCCCGGCGCCCCTGCACCGCAAGGGCGGCAATACCAGCCAAGGCCGCGACCGCAAAACTGAGCGTCAGCAGTTCAAAGGGCGGCAGGCCGCTTGCATTGACCGTCAGCAGCGCCAGCAGCGCCCAAAGCAGGATGGCCACCACGCCCACCAGCGTCGCCCTGACGGCCCGTTTCTGATCCATCATCCGCACTCGAAAGGAAGAGCTGTCGGGTCCGGATATCAGGGCAGATCATCTCTTGTCTTTGCCACGCGTCCGCCAGAGCAGGCCGGGCGTCCAAAAGCGGCGGCCAACCACACTCAGGAAAGAGCGCCTCGCCGCAGGGCTGCCGGCGTCGCTCCTCGCTCGCGCCTGAGCGCCCGCGTCAGCGCGCCCTGGTCGGCATAGCCCGCCCGCAGCGCAACTTCGGCCACCGGTAACCGGCCGCGCTGCAACAGCCGCACGGCTTCCGCAAGGCGCAGCTCTCTGAGAACGGCAAGCGGTGCGGCCTGATGATGGACGGCAAACAGTTCATAAAGCCCGCTGCGGCTGATCCCTGCTTCCCGCGCGATAAGCCCGGCGGTCAAGGGTTCGGCCAGATTGGCATGCATGAAGGCAAGCGCCCGCGACAAAGCTGCCGGCGGCGCCGCAACTCGCTCCTTCGGAGCAAGGCTGCCCAGCAACAATCGGGACCAGGCCACCGCCAGATCGGCGGGCAGTCCCCTCGCCCCCAGGCTGCCGGCGGCATAGTCGAGCAACCCCAGCACCGGGGAGGTAAGAGTAAAGAAGCCCGCCCCGCGAGCCGGGCCTCCATCAATGCTGCCCTCAATGCCGGAAAGGGAGATATCGGCAACGACAAAGGCATTCGTCCCGCCTTCCGCGCACGCCACGAAGGCGTGACGGGTTCCCGCCGGGATGAAGGCACCTGTCCCGCCGGCGACAAAGCCACCACAGCCGTCGATTTCAAGCTCAAGCCTGCCGGAACGGGGCAAGACCACCTGATGATGATGGTCATGGATATGCAGCGCCGCTTCGTGGCCGTAACTGCGCAGCTCAACATGCGTTGCGGTGCCTGACATCCCTGATCCCGGTCCCTCAAACCCTGCAGAAGGCCTGCTTGCCGATAAACCGGCGCGCTTGGCATACTCAGCGGCAAGGTCGCGATTATAAGGCGAACCGGAAGGCAACAACAGCCCGCCCCGCAGCAAGGAGTGCCATCATGCTGGAATTGCGCCCGAACTGCGAGTGCTGCGACACAGACTTGCCGCCGGCAGCAGAGGCAAGGATCTGCAGCTTTGAATGCACTTTCTGCCCGGATTGCGCCGACGCGCATTTTCACGGCGTATGCCCGAATTGCGGCGGCGAACTGGTGCAGCGCCCGGTACGCCCGGCGGAGAAGCTGGTGAACAACCCCGCAAGCCCCAAACGGATTGTGCTGCCGCACGATGGATGCGGGACGCGGCGCTAGCCTTCGCCGGCCGGGCGCAACCTGTGCGGCTGCATGGCGGACGGCAAGGGCAGCTCCTCGGCATAAAGATCGGCATTGCGATAGAAATAGAGGCCACAGAGCCTTGGTTGGCCTTCCTTGTCGGCGTAGGCGGCAAGGTGCAGCTGGCGCTGGCCGCCTTTGATTTCATAGGCGATCGCCAGCATCACCGCCGGATTGCCGCCGCAAAAGCCGCCGGCGGGGGCATAATCATCCACGGCTTCCCGGGTCACGCGCCTCAACTCGACGATGCGGCCACCGGCAAGCTGAAGGATGGTTTCATAATGATTGCCTGCTCCGTCGGCCGCGTAGGCCTGTACCCATCCCGCCGACTGGGTGCGGTAATGCAGTCCGCGGGATGAGGTAAGGCGCAAAGGCGTAATGTTGATGCCGCCGCTGACGGCGGCCGCGGTATCGTTCGCAGGCTCGAACCAGCCGGAGGCTGGCCGCTCAACGGCTGCCATCATGCCGGCAAGTTCGCTCACCTGCGCTTGACGATTGCGGGCGAAAAGCAGCACCGATAGGAATATGAGCAAATAGAAAAACCGCCGCACCCAGAAGGCCCCCTGCCGGAAAGCAGTGACCGGCGCCGACAGGGCCAGCCGGGGTTGGTACGGGTAACGGCCACGGTTCCGGGCGGGAAATCACCGCGCTCCAGCGGCAATGCGACAGAAAGAACAGGCAACATCCGATGAAGAGCGGCCATACGGACATTCTGACGGGCGACTGGATCGACAGACTGGCGCCGCAGGCAAGCCGCCCCTACCTGCGCCTTGCCCGGCTGGACCGGCCCATCGGCACCTGGCTTCTGCTTTTTCCCTGCTGGTGGAGCACGGCACTGGCGGCAACCCGCGAGAGCTTCCTTACCGCGCTCTGGTACGGGTTGCTGTTTGCCATCGGTGCCATCGTCATGCGCGGGGCCGGCTGCACCATCAATGACCTGTTCGACCGCGACATCGATGCCATGGTGGAGCGCACGCGGGTGCGCCCGCTGGCGAGCGGCGCCATCTCCGTACCGCAAGCACTGGCCTTCCTGGCCATGCAGCTGCTGATCGGCCTTGGTGTGCTGTTGCTTTTGCCGCCGGTCGCGATTGTGGTCGGCGCCATCTCCATGCTGCTGGTGGTGCCTTACCCGCTGATGAAGCGCATCACCGACTGGCCGCAGGCGTGGCTCGGCCTCACCTTCAACTGGGGCGCTCTGGTCGGCTGGACCGCGATGACGGCACCGGCAGGTCGGTCGCTTGCCGATGCCTTTACCCTGCCGCCCGACCTGCTGGCGCCGGTGCTGCTTTATATTGGCGGGCTGTTCTGGACGCTGGGTTATGACACCGTCTACGCCCATCAGGACAAGCTGGATGACATCAAGGTCGGCGTACGCTCGACGGCACTGCGCCTCGGCCGCGCCTCACCGCGCTGGATCGGCTTTTTTTACCTGCTCGCCACCCTGCTCTGGGCTGGAGCCGCGATTGCCGCCCATCGCGCCCCGCTGGCGCTGCTGGGTCCGGCTCTTGGCGCCGGTCACTTTATCTGGCAGATGCGGCGCTGGAACCAGGATGATCCGGCAAGCTGCCTCATGATCTTCCGTTCCAACCGTTTTACCGGCTGGCTGATGCTGGCCGGCTTTGCCATCGCCGCCCTCGCCACCACGGCCTGACCCGCCCTTCTCGCCGGACATTCGATGACCGACATCCCCGCTCCCGGCGACCTTCCGGCCTTCCTGCTTCAGCTCTCCCCGGACAATACGGCGCTTGCCGAGGTGATCCGCAAGGCGACCGAACTGAAGCCGACCGAACTGCTGCCCGAAATCCTGCTTTATCAGGCCAGTGAGATCACGCCGCTCTGGCAGGCCACCGAAGATTTGCTGAACAAGGCCGAGATCGAGCCCCCCTACTGGGCGTTTGCCTGGGTTGGCGGGCAGGCCATGGCCCGGCTGCTTCTGGACCGGCCCGAGCTGGTGGCCGGGCGCCGCATTCTCGATTTCGCCTGCGGCGGCGGCGTTGCCGCCATCGCCGCGATGAAAGCCGGCGCTGCCAGCGTGCTGGCGGTGGACATCGATCCGCTCGCCACCGCAGCCACCCGGGCCAATGCCCTGGCCAACGGGGTGACGGTGGAAACACTCGCCGCCGACATCGTGAACGGCCCGATCCCCGACTGCGACCTGCTGATTGCCGGCGACGTCTGTTACGATGCGCGGATGACGGCGCATATCCTGCCATGGCTGAGGCAGGTGGCCGCCGCCGGGATCACCGTGCTGCTGGGCGACCCTGGCCGGGCCTATGTACCGACCAGCGGGATAGAGCCGGTCGCCGAATATCGCGTACCCACCAGCGTCGCCATCGAGGACAAAAATGCCCGCGACACCCGCCTCTGGCGGCTGCTGGGCGCCTGAAGCCGGGAGGCAGCACCAAACGCCATGGAGCGCATCCTCGTCAGTGGCTGCCTGCTGGGCCAGAAGATCCGCTACAATGGCGGCGACAAGGCCCTCGCTCACGCACTGCTCACCCTCTGGCAGCGGGAAGGCCGGCTGGTTGCCATCTGTCCGGAACTTTCCGTCGGCTTCGCAACCCCGCGCCCAGCTGCCGAGATTGCAGATGCCGGTAACGGAAATAGCGTACTGACCGGCAAGGCCCGGGTGATCGAGCAGACCGGCCGCGACGTCAGCGCGCTTTATCGCGCCGGCGCCGAAATGGCACTCTCCCTCGCCCGCCAGCAGGGTTGCCGTTTTGCCCTGCTGACCGACGGCAGCCCCTCTTGCGGCAGCAGCTTTATCTATGACGGCAGCTTTTCCGGCGCCCGGCACGATGGCGAAGGCGTAACGGTCGCGCTGCTGCGCCAGCACGGGGTAACCGTCTTTGCCGAACATCAGATCGACGATCTTGCAAGGCTGCTGGCAATCCAGGAGCCAGGTTAGCCCCGGCGCTCCGGCCGGAGCATGTCAATAAAGGCCCGCAGCGCCGACGGCACATGACGGTGGCCGGGATAGTAGAGAGCCAGACCCGGTATCGCCGGGCACCATTCGTCCAGCACCCGCACCAGCCGCCCGGACATCAGATAGCCCTCTGCCATACGTTCCGGCACATAGGCGATGCCAAGACCATCCGCAGCGGCCGCCAGCATCAGATCATTGTCATCAAGGGTCAGCGGGCCGGACACCTCGACCGCCATTTCCAGACCCCTGCGGGCGAATTCCCAGCGGTACCGTTTTCCACTCGGCAGCCGCTGGCGAATACAGCGGTGCTGTTTGAGATCATCCGGCACCTCCGGCGCCGGATGACGTGCCAGATAGGAGGGTGCCGCCAGAGCCACAAACCGCATGTCTCCGCCAAAGCGCACCGCGATCATATCCTGCGGCACCGCCTCCAGCAGCCGGACGCCGGCATCAAAACCCTCCTCCACGATATCCACGAAACGACCGTCGCTGGCGATATCCAGTTCCACCGCCGGATAGAGTTCCAGAAACTGCGGGACGACAAGGTCGAGCAAAACCCGCGCAGCCCCCTTGCTGGCACTGATCCTCAGCGCTCCTGCGGGCTGTTTCTGCTCCAGCGCTACCAGATCAAGCGCCACATCCAGCTCTCGCAGCAGCGGGCTCACCCGGTCAAGCAAGGCAGCACCCGCCTCGGTCGCCGCAACACTGCGCGTCGTGCGATTGAGCAGCCGCACCCCGAGCGTTCGCTCCAGACCTATCAGGGTATGACTAAGGGCAGAACGCGAAATGCCAAGCTCATCCGCCGCCTTCCGGAAGCTGCGATGGCGGGCTATGGCAGCAAAAGCTGAAAGGTCATTGAGAGTAGGCCTGTCCATTGGTGAAAAACCCTCACCATCAAATCCACCATATGGCGCCTTATAGCACGAATAGATATCCCCCACATCGGAGAGGTTCCCCATCACAGCAAGGAATCTTCCCGATGCAAAAGACATGGCTCATTACCGGAGCGACCTCCGGCCTCGGCCTCATAATGGCAGAACGCCTGCTGGTCCGCGGCGACAGGATCGTGGCGCTGGTGCGACGGCCGGCCGCTCTCAACGCTCTATCGAAAGAATACGATCAGCAGCTTTTCGTACTGCCGCTCGACCTTTCCCGGCTCGAGGAAATCCGCCCCGCCGTCGACAAGGCCTTTGCTCTTGCCGGCCGCATCGACGTGATCGTCAGCAACGCCGCCTATGGTCTCTTCGGCGCAGCAGAAGAGGTCAGCGAAGACCAGATCCACCAGCAGATTGCCACCAATCTGACCGGTTCAATCCTGCTGATCCGCAGTGCATTGCCGCATCTGCGCGCACAGGGCAGTGGCCGTATCCTCCAGATTTCATCGGAAGGTGGCCAGATTACTTATCCGAGCTTCGGCCTCTATCACGCGACGAAATGGGGCATCGAAGGTTTTGTCGAGACCGTAGCCCAGGAGATCGCCCCCTTCGGCATTGACTGCATCATCGCCGAACCGGGTCCAACCGGCACAAACTTCGGGGCCAATCTGGCAATCGCCGGGACGATCCCGGCCTATGCGACGACCCCGGCCGGGCAGGTACGCAAGGCGATCAGCGATGGAAGCTTTGTTATCCGGGGCGATGCCGAACGGACGGTCACCGCGATGATCGCGGCCATCGACAGCCCGACCCCACCCCTGCGGCTCGCCCTCGGCAGCACCGCTTATAAATCCATCCACTCCGCCCTCACAAACAGGCTCAGGCTCCTGGAAGCACAAAAAGAGGTGGCCTTCTCCGCAGACCGTCCAGACACAGCGGCCTGACGAGGAAAACGGGCATCGGCACCCGCCATCATCAATACCACCGGAGCGGAACTCTGGCGGGCGCGGGCACAAATCCCTATTGTCGCGGGAAAGTTTTTTCCTCCCGCCTGAAGTAACGCCGATGCCCTACGAATCCTTACGCGATTTCATGAAGATGCTCGAAGGCCGCGAGCGGCTGGTGCGGGTGGGCGAGCCGGTGTCGACCGTGCTGGAGATGACGGAAATTCACACCCGCCTGCTGGCCGAGCAGGGCCCGGCGGTACTGTTTGAAAATGCCATCCGCGCCGATGGCCAGCGCTCGGGCATGCCGGTGCTCACGAACCTCTTCGGCACCGTCGAGCGGGTGGCCTGGGGCATGGACCGCGAGCCGCATGAGCTGCGCGCCGTCGGCGAAACGCTGGCTTTCCTGAAGCAGCCGGAACCGCCGGGCGGCTGGCGCGAGGCGATGGAGATGCTGCCGCTGGCCCGCACCGTCATGGCGATGAAGCCCAAGACCGTGGGCAAGGCGCCGGCGCAGGAGATTGTGCTGAAGGGCGGCGAGATCGATCTGGGCATGTTGCCGATCCAGAGCTGCTGGCCGGGCGAGCCTGCGCCGCTCATCACCTGGCCGCTGGTGGTGACGCAGGGCCCGACCGGCAAACGCGAGGACGCCTTCAATCTCGGCATCTACCGCATGCAGGTGCTGGGCAAGAACCGCGCGATCATGCGCTGGCTGAAGCACCGTGGCGGGGCACAGCATCACCAGCGCTGGAAACAGGCCGGCAAGACCGAGCCGCTACCCGCTGCCGTGGTGCTGGGCGCCGACCCGGGCACCATCCTCGCTGCCGTAACCCCGGTGCCGGACACGCTCAGCGAATACCAGTTCGCCGGTCTCCTGCGTGGGCGCAAGGTGGAACTGGTGGACTGCAAGACGGTGCCGCTGAAGGTGCCGGCGCAGGCCGAAATCGTGCTCGAAGGCCATGTAAGCCTCGACGATTATGCCGATGAAGGCCCCTATGGCGACCACACCGGCTATTATAATTCGGTGGAGCGCTTCCCGGTCTTTACGGTGAGCGCGATCACCATGCGCTCCTCGCCCATCTATCTCTCCACCTTCACCGGACGGCCGCCGGATGAACCCTCCGTACTGGGCGAAGCGCTCAACGAGGTGTTCATCCCGCTGCTCATCCAGCAGTTCCCGGAAATCGTCGATTTCTGGCTGCCGCCGGAAGGATGCAGCTACCGCATTGCCGTCGTCAGCATGAAGAAGGCCTATCCCGGCCATGCCAAACGGGTGATGATGGGAGTATGGTCGTTCCTGCGGCAGTTCATGTACACCAAGTGGGTCATCGTGGTGGATGACGACATCAATGCGCGCGACTGGAAGGATGTGATGTGGGCAATCTCGACCCGCATGGATCCGGCCCGCGACGTGACGGTGATCGAAGGCACCCCGATCGACTATCTGGACTTCGCCTCGCCGGAAAGCGGCCTCGGCTCCAAGATCGGGCTCGACGCGACCAACAAATGGCCGCCCGAGACCAAGCGTGAATGGGGTGAGAAGATCGCCATGGAGCAGTCGATCGTCGATCTGGTCGACAACAAATGGTCGAAGCTCGGCCTGCCGGGCTCGGGAAAATCGATCTGGACGAAATAACAACAGGCACAAGCCAAAAGGGGACAACACGAATGACGGGCAAGATCGCCGGAGCAGTCTTTTCAGCAGCACTGATCACGGCGCTTGCCGCCAGCGCCCCGGCCCGGGCGGACAATATCGAGAAGGCCGGCAACGTTCTCAAGATCGCAATGCCTCTGGCGACCGCCGGCCTCACCGTGCTGAAGGATGATCGCGAGGGCCTTGCCCAGTTCGGCATCGTTTATGGCGCAACGATGCTGACCTCCTTCGGGCTCAAATCCTTCATTCATGAAGACCGGCCTGACCATAGCGACGACAATTCCTTCCCGTCGGACTCCACCGCCAGCGCCTTTGCCGCCGCCTCCTTCCTCGACCAGCGTTACGGCTGGGAAATCGGCCTGCCCTCCTACGCGCTCGCCAGCTTCGTCGGTTATTCCCGCGTCGAGGCGGACAAGCACCATGTCGGCGATGTGGTGGCCGGGGCGCTTATCGGCTGGGGCTTCAACCAGCTGATCACGACGCGCAGCGACATCACCGTGCATCCGATGCTGGGAACGGACTATTTCGGGCTCGGCCTCGACCTCAAATGGTGAGGAACTGCCGGTCATGAGCGATGCGCAGGAATTGAAGGCAGCGGCCGAAAAACTGCGCGAACTCAGCCTTGGCCTGCCGGAAGCGGTAGAACTGGAAACCTGGGAACGGCCAACTTACCGGGTGCGGGGCAAGATCTTCGCCATGGAGCGGGCAGACAGCGGCCGCATCGCCGTCTGGCTCAAAGCACCGCCCGGCAGCCAGCAAATCCTGATTGCGGCAGACAGGAACCGCTTCTTCGCCCCGCCCTATGTCGGCCCCAAGGGCTGGATCGGCATTCATCTGGATAATCAGCCGGACTGGGAGGAAGTCTCCTTCCATATCCGCCGCAGCTACAGCCTGATCGCCCCGAGAAAACTGGCCGGTCTCCTGGAGAGCACAAAGAAGGGCGGCGGATAAGAAGCCCCCGCCCTTCTTTGCCGGTTTGCGGCCGGTCAGACCGTTAGCACCTCGTCCACAGCCGCCTTTGCGGCGGCGATGATGATGTCGGCCTCCTCCTGCGTCAGGCAGAGTGGCGGCGCAAAACCCAGAATATCGCCCTGCGGCATGGCACGGCCGATGACGCCCTGCTTCAGCAGCGCCGCCGCAAGGGCCGGCCCCACCTTGCGGGCGGGATCGAAGAACACACGGTCATCCTTGTCTTCAACGAACTCGATGGCCGCCATCAGCCCTTCGCCGCGCACCTCGCCGACATTCGGATGGTCCGCCAGTGCCGCCTTGAGGCCGTCGAGGAAATACTTTCCGGTTTCGCCGGCGTTGGCGACGAGGCCCAGCTTGTCGATCAGCTCAAGATTGGCGATGCCGGCAGCCGTGCAGAGTGGATGGGCGGAATAGGTCCAGCCATGGCCGATAGCACCCAGCGCGTCGGAGCCCTTTTCCAGCCCCTTCCACATCCGCTCGCCCACAATAACGCCTGAAAGCGGGGCATAGGCCGAGGTGAGCCCCTTGGCGATGGTGATGAGGTCCGGCTTCATGCCGTAATGCTCGCTGCCGAACATCGAGCCAAGGCGACCGAAACCGGTGATCACCTCATCGGCAATCAGCAGGATGTCATACCTATCGAGCACGGCCTGGATCTTCTGCCAGTAGCCGGCGGGCGGCGGCACGATGCCGCCGGTGCCGAGCACCGGTTCGCCGATGAAGGCGGCGACCGTCTCCGGCCCTTCCGCAAGGATCATCTCCTCCAGCTTGTCGGCACAATGCTGCGAGAATTCCTCTTCCGTCTGCGAGCGATCGGCGCGGCGGAAATAGTAGGGCGCCTCGGTGTGCAGGATGGGCGCGCGCGGCAGGTCGAAGGCGTGGTGGAACAGCTCAAGCCCGGTGAGGCTGCCCGTCATCACGCCCGAGCCGTGATAACCACGCCAGCGCGAGATGATCTTCTTCTTCTCCGGCCGGCCCAGCACATTGTTGTAGTACCAGACCAGCTTGATGTTGGTTTCGTTGGCGTCGGACCCGGAAAGGCCGAAATAGACCCGGCTCATGCCCGCCGGCGCCCGGTCGATGATCATACGGGCAAGCCGGATCGACGGCTCGCTGCCATGGCCGACATAGGCATGGTAATAGGCGAGCTGGTGCGCCTGCTCGGCAATGGCATCGGCAATCTCGCGGCGCCCATACCCGACATTGACACAATAGAGCCCGGCAAAGGCATCGAGGCTGCGCTTGCCGGCAGCGTCAGTGATGTAGACCCCCTCGCCGCCCGCGATCACCCGGTTCGGCGTCTCGCCGCGCGCATGCGCCGCCATATGCGTGGAGGGATGGAAAAAATGGTCCCGGTCCCACGCTTCCAGTTCGTTGCTGCGCTCCAGCATGGCTGCTTCTCCTGTTCCTTGCGATGATTTGTCGATGGGTGTGCCGGCGAACTGACAGGGTCAGGCAACGTCCAGGCAGAGATATTTGAGGTCGGTGAAAGCCTCGATGCCGTGGCGCGAGCCCTCGCGCCCGAGGCCGGACTGCTTGACGCCGCCAAAGGGCACGGGCGCCCCGGTGATCTTCACCCGGTTGACGGCGACCATCCCGTAATCGAGCGCCTCGCCAAGGCGGAAGATGCGGCGCGGATCCGCCGTCACCACATAGGCGACAAGGCCATATTCGGTATCGTTGGCACGGGCGACGGCCTCTTCCTCGCTATCGAAGGGCAGCACCGCCGCCACCGGCCCGAAGGTTTCTTCGGTGAGGATCGACGCCCCTTCCGGAACGTCGGCCAGCAGCGTCGGCTGGTAAAAGAGCCGCCCGGCCTTGTGGCGTTTGCCACCGGCCAGCAGCGTCGCGCCGCGCGCCAGTGCATCGGCAACCTGCGCCTCGACCTTGGCGATGGCGCGCTCATGCATCAGCGGGCCAATCTCCACGCCCGGTTCCAAGCCAGTCCCGACTTTCAGGGCGGCAATACGCTCGGCAAAAGCCGTGCAGAACGCGTCATAGACCGGCCGCTCGACATAGATGCGGTTGGCAGCAAGGCAATCCTGCCCGGAGGTGGCGAACTTGGCCGCCATTGCAATATCGACAGCCTTGCCGAGGTCGCTGTCGGCAAAAATCAGCAACGGCGCATGGCCGCCAAGTTCCATCACCAGCTTCTTGACCGTCGGGGCGCATTGCCCCGCGATCAACCGGCCGATTTCGGTGGAGCCGGTAAAGCTTATCGCCCGCACGCGGCTATCTTCGCAAAGGCGCTTCACGATGGGCGCCGCCTCTCCGGTCACCACATTGAAGACACCGGCGGGCAGTCCGGCGCGCTCGGCAAGCTCCGCCAGTGCAAGGGCGGAGAGCGGCGTTGCCGAGGCGGGATGGGCAACGACGGTGCAGCCTGCCGCAAGCGCCGCGGCCGCCTTGCGCGTCAGCATCGCACTGGGGAAATTCCATGGCGTCACCAGCCCGACGACGCCGACCGGCGCCCGGCTTACCAGCATGCGCGCATCCGGCAGGTGGCTGGTCACCCCCTCCACATTCAGCCGGCGCCCCTCTTCGGCGTACCAGTCAATGAAGGAGGCGGCATAGTCGATCTCGCCCTCCGCCTCGGCGAGCGGCTTGCCCTGCTCCAGCACCATCAGCAGGGCAAGGTCGGCCTTTGCGGCCAGCACCAGCCGGTGCCATTCTCTCAGCAGCCGGCAGCGCTCCTGCGGCAACAGGGCCCGCCAGCCTGCCAGCGCCTGCTGCGCGGCATCAATGGCAGCGCCCGTACCGGCACCATCGAGATGGGCGACCCAGGCAAGGTTGGCGCCGGAGGCGGGATCGCAAACCTCGAACGCCTTGCCGCCGGGCCCGGCATGCCACTTGCCGCCCACATAGGCGAGCTCCCGCAGCAGGCGGCGATCCTCAAGCCGGTCCAGCGCCTCGTGACGGTGAAGCCGTGCTGCCTGTGCTGTCATGACGAGCGCCCCTTGCCTGCCGCCAGCCCCCGAAAGGGCCGGAGAGTTGAAAACGGAGGTGCCGGAGCGGACATCGCAGCGGCGCCCTCTGTTCAAAGCGTAAGGGGACCTGAGGAGAGGATGGGTCTGTTGTGACCGCCGGTGGCAGACAGTCTCTCCGGCAGGGGCTGCCCGGGGAGAGACTGTCTCTTCTTCCGGGCCCGGCGGAAGGGCCGGACGGAGGGGCTAGCCGGCCGGGGGCACCAGCACGGAAAGCGGCAGGCCGGGTTCATCCTTCACAATGCGGGTCACGATATAGGTGAAGTAGCGGTCAATGCCGGCGTCCCCTGCCAGCAGCCCGTCCACCAGCCGCTGATAGGCATCGATGTCCGGCGTGACCACCCGCAGCATGTAATCGATCCCGCCGCCGACTGACCAGCAGCTCACCACTTCGTCATGCTGGCGCACGATTTTTTCAAAGCGATCAAAATCCGCCTGGCGGTGCGCACCGAGCGTCACCTCCATCAACACCATCGCGCTCGGCCCCAGCGGCCTCAGCGCCAGCCGGGCGTGATAACCGCTGATGATACCCCCCTCCTCCAGCCGCTTCAGCCGGTTCCAGCACGGAGTTGGCGACAGGCCTACGGCTTCCGCCAGCGCCAGTTTGGTGATACGCCCGCGCCGCTGCACCTCGGCCAGGATCCTGATGTCGATCGCATCCAGTTTGAGAGAGGTCATGGGCCGCTGGTTTTTTCATTGTCAATTGCACTGATTTTGATCACTAACTGTAGCATGACAATCTGGCAACCGGATCCCTCCAAACTGCGCCGCCCCGTCTATCTCTCCCTCGCGGAGGAGATATCCGGCGCTATTGCCGACGGGCGGCTGGCCAATGGCACCAAGCTGCTGCCGCACCGGCGGCTGGCTGACGATCTGGGCATTTCCGTGCAGACGGTCGGCCGCGCCTATGAGGAGCTGGGTCGGCGGGGCCTGGTTTCCGGCGAGACCGGACGCGGCACCTTCGTGCGCACCCCGCAGCGCGAACCCGACCCGCCCTATATTCCCGAACGGCTGGACCAGGTAGAGGATCTCTCGATCCTGAAGCCGGTGTGCGAGCCGATGCATGTGGAGCATCTGCAGGCCGCCCTCGCCGACCTCTCCCGCTCGCTCGACCCGGCGATTGCCCTCTCCTTCCGCCCCAATACGCTCTTCACCCGCCACCGCACCGTCGCACTCGACTGGCTGAAGCTGTGCGGAATCGAGTGCCAGCCGGGCAATGTGTGCCTCACCAATGGCGCCACCGCCGCCATGACCATCGCCTTGATGGTGGCCGCGCCGCCCGGCTCGACCGTGGTCACGGAGGAGATCGGCCACCACACGCTAGTGCCGCTTGCCGCCTATCTGGGGCTGAAGCTTGTCGGCCTCGCCATCGACGATGACGGCATCGTGCCGGATGCGCTGGAGCGCGCCTGCCGCGAGGGGGATGTGCGGGCGCTTTATATGGTGCCGACGGCGGCAAACCCGACCGCCACCACCATGAGCCTGACGCGCCGGCAGCAGATCATCGAGATCGCGCGCCGCCACGGGCTGCTGATTGTCGAAAACGATGCGCTCGGCCCGCTGGTTTCCGAGCGGCCGGCACCCTTCGGGGCGCTTGCCCCGGACATCACGCTCTACCTCACCACCTTTACCAAATGTGTGATGCCGGGCCTGCGCAATGGCTATCTGGTAGTGCCCGACCGGCTGGTGCCGGCAGCCGCCAACCGCCACCTCGTGACCAACTGGATGGCAACGCCGCTGCTGGCGGAAATCGCCGCCAGATGGGTGGAAGATGGCAAGGCACAGCAGCTGATGGAATGGCAGCGCACCACGCTGCGGGCACGCCAGCGTATTGCCGCCGAATTGCTGGCCGGCACCGGGTATTGCAGCCAGCCGGAAGGGCTGCATGTGTGGTTGCCGCTGGGAGAAAACCGCTCCGAAGCCGCCTTCGTCTCCCATGCCCGGCTGCAGAATGTCGCCATCGCCCCCGGCTCGTCCTTCGTGACCTCCGGCAGCCAGCATCCGGCCGCCGTGCGTATCTCCGTGGGCTCCACCAGCGAAGAGGGCCTGCGCCGTGGCCTTACCTGCGTTGTCAACCTGCTCAGCAGCGAGCCGGAACCGGTGTTGCTGGCCATTTGACTGAAATTGACATGATTCAATATAATAATTGACATGATTTTGTAAGGCTCCCATCGTCGGTGCACACAACGGAACGCACCGGGGAGCCTCCGCGCCGTGTCCCAGCCGATCATCGAAGTCGACCGTATCAGCAAGAATTTCGGCGCCTACAATGTGCTGAACGAGCTGTCGTTCTCGGTGAAGCCGGGCGAGAAGCTGGCCCTCATCGGCCCTTCCGGCTCGGGAAAGACCACCATCCTGCGCATCCTGATGACCCTTGAGGGCATCAATGGCGGCCACATAAAGGTGGAAGGCGAACATCTTTTCCACATGCAGCGTGGCGACAGGCTGGTGCCGGCGGACGACAGGCATCTGCACCGCATGCGGGCCAAGATCGGCATGGTGTTCCAGCTCTTCAATCTCTTCCCGCACAAGACGGTTCTCGACAACGTTACCCTCGCGCCCATGCTGACCAAGGGCGTGCCGCGCGCCGAGGCTGAAGCCGAGGCCATGCGCCTGCTCGCCATGGTCGGCATGGCCGAGAAGGCGAAGATGAAGCCGGCTTCCCTTTCCGGCGGACAGAAGCAGCGCGTTGCCATTGCCCGTGCGCTCGCCCTCCAGCCCAAAATCATGCTGTTCGACGAGGTGACCTCCGCTCTCGACCCCGAACTGGTCGAGGAGGTGCTGAATGTCATGAAGCGCCTCGCCGAAGAGACGGACATGACCATGCTGCTCGTCACGCATGAAATGGGCTTTGCCCACGATTTCGCCGACCGGGTGCTGTTCTTCGACCGCGGCAACATCGTGGAAGAAGGCCCGCCCGAGCAGATTTTCACCGACCCGCGCCAGGAACGCACCCAGGCCTTCCTCAGGAAGATCATCGCCGCGGGCCATCGCATCTGACGCCTTCCCGCCGCCCGGGAAGCCGCAGGCAACCAAGCACCAGAAAATGGGCGGAGCTATCCGGGAGGCCGGATCGAAGGGCAGTGGACAGGGAGGTCCGCTGCCTGCCGGGGGCCTCTTTTCTTGCAGACAAGAACATAACTGGCCGCAAAGCGGCCTCATCGAACAGGAGACACGGGAAAATGAACTTCATGACAACCGGCATGAGGGTCGGCAGCGGCAAAAGCCTGCGCATCACCCTTGGCGCGCTGGCGGCCCTTGCCCTTTCCAGCAGCTTCATGAGCGCCCCGGCCGTCGCCGACGGCAAGCTGGAAGAGCTGAAGAAGCAGGGCTTTGCCCGCGTGGCCATCGCCAACGAGCCGCCCTATACCGAAGTGAAGCCGGACGGCACCGTCAGCGGCGCCGCGCCGGATGTGGCGCGCGAGGTCTTCAAGCGCCTCGGCGTCGGCGACATCGTCGCCTCCATCTCCGAATATGGCGCCATGATCCCCGGCCTGCAGGCGGGCCGCTTCGACGCGGTGACCGCCGGCCTCTTCATGAAGCCGGAGCGCTGCAAGGCGGTGGCCTATTCCGAGCCGATCCTGTGCGATGCCGAGGCCCTTCTGGTGAAGAAGGGTAACCCGATGGGCTTTGCCAGCTACAAGGACATTGCCGACAATCCCAAGGCCAGGATCGGCGCTCCCGGCGGCGGAACGGAAGAAAAGCTCGCCCTGCAGGCCGGCGTGCCGCGGGATCGTGTCATCGTGGTTCCGGACGGGCAGAGCGGCGTCAAGATGTTGCAGGACGGGCGCATCGATGCCTATTCGCTGCCGGTCCTCTCCATCAACGATCTGGTGAAGAAAGCGAACGACCCCGACCTGGCTGTCATCGCGCCGGTCAAGGGTGCGCCGGTCTATTGCGACGGCGCCGCTTTCCGCAAGCAGGATGCCGATCTGCGCGATGCCTATGACAAGGTGCTGGCGGAGATGAAGGCGTCGGGCGATTTCGCCAAGATCATCGAGCCCTACGGCTTCTCGGCAGCGGCAGCCATGTCAACCACCCGCGACAAGCTGTGCGGCGGCTGACCTGAGCAACGGCACGGGTTGCCGGCAGGCATCATCGCCGGCCGGCAGCCCCGCCCCTTCAAGCCTTCCGCCAACAGACAGACGGTGCGGCACCGGTAATGCACTCCTGGTTCAGCTTCATCCCACTCATTCTGGAAGGGGCCCTCGTCACGGTGGGGCTGACGCTCGCCGGCTGCGTGCTGGCGCTGATGATGGCCTTCATCGCCGGCCTCGGGCGCCTCTCGCTGCACGCCCCGGTCCGGTGGCTTGCCACCTGCTATATCGAGTTCTTTCGCGGCACCTCGATCTTCGTCCAGCTGTTCTGGGCCTATTTCGTGCTGCCGCTGTTCGGCCTGACGCTGACGCCGCTGGAAGCCGGCATCCTCGCCCTCGGCCTCAATGTCGGGGCCTACGGCGCCGAAGTGGTACGCGGGGCGGTGCAATCCATCGGGCGCGAGCAGCATGAGGCGTGCCGGGCACTCAACCTCACCCGCTGGCAGGGGCTGCGCCACGTCATCCTGCCGCAGGCGCTGGTCCTGATGCTGCCGACCTTCTGCAACAACGCCATCGAACTTTTGAAGGCAACGGCCGTGGTCTCGCTCATCTCGCTGTCGGACATGACCTTCCAGGCACAGGTGGTAAGGGCGCAGACCGGCAGCACCGCGGTGCCCTTCATCACCATCCTGCTGCTCTATTTCGTGATGGCGCTTGCGCTGTCCAGATCCATCCGCGGCCTCGAGAAGCGCCTGACGCGCGGCCTCGAAGGCGTGCGAACCTGACGGGGAGGCCGAGAGTTGGACTGGTCCTGGTCTTTCGTCTGGGAAATCCTGCCCACCCTGCTGGAGGGTGTGCGCGTTACCATCCTGGCAACGCTCGGCGGGGCGGTGCTGGCCGCCGTCATCGGCCTTGCGCTTGCCCTGCTGCGCCGCTCGCCAAACAAGGCGGTGATGCGCACAACCAGCTTCGTCATCGAGTTCATCCGCGGCACGCCGCTGCTGGTGCAGCTCTATTTCCTCTTCTATGTGCTGCCGGACGCCGGCATCACGCTCGGCCCGATGACGGCCGGCCTTATCGGCCTTGGCCTCCATTACGGCACCTACACGGCCGAGGTGTACCGCGCCGGTATCGACAATGTGCCGACCGGCCAGTGGGAGGCCGCCAAGGCCTGCAACCTGACCGGCCGGCAGACCTGGACCCAGATCATCCTGCCGCAGGCGATCCCGCCGATGGTGCCGGCGCTCGCCAACTATCTGATCGCCATGTTCAAGGAAACGCCGCTGCTCTCGGCCATCACCGTGCTCGAGCTGATGAACCAGGCCCGCAGCGTTGCCAATTTCAACTACCGCTATCTCGAACCCATGACGCTCGTGGGTGTGTTCTTCCTCATCATCAGCCTCATCTCCGTCAGCCTGCTGCGCCTGCTCGAGCGCCGGCTGGGACGGATCGGCTGACTTCAGGACCGGTGCCCCGATGGCCGATATTCCGCTCCGCCGCTCCCCGCTTTCGCTGCCCCCGCAGACGCTGGGCTTCGACGCCAGCCCGTTTGAAAAACGGGTGGGGCTGATCGTCCTGTCCACAGATCACACCAGCGAAGCGGATTTCCGCCGCATGGTGGCGAGCGAGCGTATCGGGCTCTACACCTCCCGCATCGGCTGGACCAACCCGGTAACGCCGGAAAATCTGCGCCGCATGCAGCCGCGCCTAACCGAAGGCGCCGCCCTGCTGCTGCCGGACGAGCCGTTCGATGCACTTTGTTATTCCTGCACCTCCGCTTCCGTCGTCATCGGCGACGCGGCGGTGGAGGCGGCGATTGTCGCCGGCAAACCCGGCACGCCGGTGGTCACGCCCCCCGGCGCGGCGCGGCAGGGTTTTGCCGCCCTTGGCGTTCGCCGTATCAGCATCCTTACCCCTTATACCGAAGCAACCAGCGCCCCGATGGCGCGCTATTTTGCCGAAGGCGCCGCGGGCGGCCCCGGGCTCGACGTGCTGGGGCTCACCTGCTTCGGGCTGGAGGATGACCGCGAGATGGCGCGGGTCGACCAGCGCACGCTGGTGAAGGCCGCCATCGAGGCGACCGCGCCGGAGGCTGAAGCGCTCTTCATCTCCTGCACCGCCCTGCGGGCTGCCGAAATCGTGCCGGAGATCGAGGCCGCCATCGGCCGCCCGGTTATCTCCAGCAATCTTGCCTCCGCCTGGGCCTGCCTGAGGCTATGCGGCGAAACCACGCCGCAGCCGGCACTCGGCCGCCTGATGGGGCTCGCCTCATGAGCAGCGCCGTCCTCCGCAATGAAGCTTCCGCGCTGCCGGTGACGCTGGACGATATCCGTGCCGCCCGGACCCGCCTTGCGGGCCATATCGAGCGCACGCCCCTCGCGCCCTCCCCCTCCCTTTCCGCCCGGCTGGAAGTGCCCGTCTGGCTGAAGCTGGAAAGCCGCCAGCGTACGGGCAGCTTCAAGCTGCGCGGCGCCACCAACGCCGTGCTGGGCCTTGATGCGGCTGCCCGGGCGCGCGGCGTTACGGCGGCTTCAACAGGCAATCATGGCCGTGCACTCGCCCATGCCGCGGCGGCCGAGGGCATTCGCTGCGTTGTGTGCATGTCGCGCCTCGTGCCGCCCAACAAGCTGGAAGCAGTGAAGGCGGAAGGGGCAGAAGCGCGGATCGTCGGCCGCTCGCAGGACGAGGCCCAGCTGGAAGTCAACCGGCTGGTGGCGGAAGAAGGCCTCACCGCCGTGCCCCCCTTCGACCACCCCGCCGTCATTGCCGGTCAGGGCACGATGGGGCTGGAAATAATCGAGGATCTGCCCGACCTCGCCACCGTGCTGCTGCCGGTCTCCGGCGGCGGGCTGGCGGCAGGCACGGCCGCGGCGATCCGGGCGCTGAAACCGGATGTGCGGATCATCGGTATTTCCATGGAGCGTGGCGCCGCAATGGCGGCCAGCCTTGCCGCCGGCCATCCGGTCGATGTGGAGGAACTGCCGACGCTGGCGGATTCCCTCGGCGGCGGCATCGGCCTCGGCAACCGCTACACCTTCCAGATGCTGCGTGCCCTGCTCGATGACCTCATCCTGCTGAGCGAGGCGGAAATCGCTGCCGGCATCGCCCATGCCTATCACCAGGAGCGCGAGGTGGTGGAAGGCGCCGGCGCCGTCGGCATTGCCGCCCTGCTGGCCGGCAAGATCGGGAGCCAAGGGCCAGTAGTGGCCCTGCTCTCCGGCCGCAACATCGACATGGCACTGCATCACCGCCTCGCCGGCGGCGAGCGCGTCGACATAGCCGCCCTCTCCCCCGCAGCACAGGAGCTTCGCTGAGCCATGGCGCAGATGAGCATCCTTACCGAAGCCGAGCTTCGCAGGGTCATCACGCTGGATGAAAGCGTCGTTGCCTGCGTTGAAGGGGCCTTTCTGGCGCTCGCCACCCGCGACGTGGTCATGCCGCCTATCCTGCGCCTCGACATCGCCGAGCGCCGGGCCGAGGTGGACGTCAAGACCGCCTATGTCCCCGGGCTCGACAGTTTCGCCATCAAGATCAGCCCCGGCTTTTTCGACAATCCGGCCAGAGGTTTGCCCAGCGTCAACGGCATGATGGTGCTGCTGAGCGCCGAAACCGGGCTCGTCGAGGCGCTGCTGCTCGATAATGGTTACCTGACCGACCTCCGCACCGCCGCGGCCGGCGCCGTTGCCGCCTGGCACCTTTCCCGGCCGGACAGCCGGGTTGCCGCCATCCTTGGCGCCGGGGTGCAGGCCCGCCTGCAATTGCAGGCGCTAAGGCTGGTGCGGCCGATAGACGAGGCCCGGATCTGGGCTCGTGACGGCGCAAAAGCCAGCCTCGCCGCTGATGAGCTTTCTGCCAGCACCGGCATTGCCGTCACCGCCATGGCAACGCCGCAGCAGGCGGTGACCGGCGCGGATATTATCGTGACCACCACCCCTGCCAGCCAGCCGCTGCTGAAGGCAGCCTGGCTTGCCCCGGGGCAGCACATCACGGCCATGGGCTCCGATGCCGAGCACAAGAACGAGATCGACCCGGCGGTGATTGCCGGCTGCGACCTCTATGTCGCCGACAGCCTTGCCCAGACCCGCCGGCTGGGGGAACTGCACCATGCCATTGCCGCCGGTCTCGTAGCAGCGGACCGGCTGTTTCCCGAGCTCGGCCAGATCATGGCCGGGCGCTACGCCGGCCGGCCTTCGCCCGAGGCGATCACCCTGTGCGACCTGACCGGAACCGGCGTTCAGGACACCGCCATCGCCACCCTTGCCCGTACGCGGTCACTGGCCGCCGAAGCGGGCACGACCTTCCAGAGCTGAGTGACCCATCCGATGACTTCCACCTCCCAGACGGCCCAGTCCAAGGGTCTGCACCTCAACTTCACCCGGGAAGAATACGCCCAGCGGCTAGCCAAGGTGCATGGCGCCATGGCCTTGCGGCATCTCGATCTGCTGATCATCAGCGACCCCTCCAACATGGCCTGGCTTACCGGGTATGACGGCTGGTCCTTCTATGTGCATCAGGCGGTGCTGGTGCCGCTTGGCGGCGAGCCGGTGTGGTACGGGCGCGGGCAGGATGCCAATGGTGCCAAACGCACGGCATGGCTCGGCCATGACAACATCATCGGCTATCCGGACCATTATGTGCAGTCCACCGAGCGCCATCCGATGGACCTGCTCTCGCAGATCATCGCCGACCGGAGCTGGGGGGGCGGGCGCATCGGCGTGGAGATGGATAACTACTATTTCTCTGCCGCTGCCTTCGCCTCGCTGGTGCGCCACCTGCCCAATGCCCGCTTCGAGGATGCAACCGCCCTCGTCAACTGGCAGCGCGCGGTCAAAAGCGAGCAGGAGCTGTTTTACATGCGCAGCGCCGCCCGCATCGTGGAGGTGATGCATGACCGCATCCTGGAGACGGTGACGCCGGGCATGCGCAAATGTGACCTGGTGGCCGAAATCTACGATGCCGGCACCCGCGGCGTTTCCGATTTCGGCGGCGACTATCCCGCCATCGTGCCGCTGCTGCCCTCGGGCGAAGACGCCTCCGCCCCGCATCTTACCTGGGACGACCAGCCGATGAAGTCCGGCGAAGGCACGTTTTTCGAGATCGCCGGCTGTTACAAGCGCTACCACTGCCCGCTCTCGCGCACGGTCTTTCTCGGCAAACCCACGCAGGCCTTCCTGGATGCGGAAAAGGCGGTGCTGGAGGGCATGGAGGCCGGGCTTGCCGCCGCGAAACCCGGCAATGCCTGCGAGGATATCGCCAACGCCTTTTTTGCCGTGCTCAAGAAACACGGCATCACCAAAGACAACCGCACCGGCTACCCGATCGGCCTCAGCTATCCGCCGGACTGGGGCGAGCGCACCATGAGCCTGCGCCCCGGTGACCGGACGGAACTCAAGCCCGGGATGACCTTCCATTTCATGACCGGCCTGTGGCTGGAGACGATGGGGCTGGAGATCACCGAGAGCATCGTCATCACCCAAACCGGCGTCGAGTGCCTGGCCAACGTGCCGCGCCAGCTCTTCGTCAAGCATTAGGGGGCCACCTATCATGCAGTCCGGCCCCTTGCCCTCCGCCGCCCCGGCCCTGATGGCGCCCAGCGCCATCGTCCCTTCCGTCGACTTCAACCGGGACGGCGTGCAGCACGGCTTCCTGCGCATGCCCTACAGCCGGGACGACAGCGCCTGGGGATCGGTGATGATCCCCATCGCCGTCATCAAGAATGGCGACGGGCCCACTGCCCTGCTGACCGGCGCCAATCACGGTGATGAATATGAAGGGCCGATTGCCCTCTTCGACCTCGCGCGCACCGTGGATCCGGCGGAAGTGACCGGCCGCATCATCATCGTGCCGGCGATGAACTATCCGGCTTTTCTCGCCGGCACGCGCACCTCGCCGATCGACCGAGGCAATCTCAACCGCAGTTTTCCCGGCAGGCCGGATGGATCCCCGACGGCCAAGATCGCGGATTATTTCACCCGCTACCTGCTGCCGCTCGCCGATGTGGTGCTGGATTTCCATTCCGGCGGGCGCACTCTGGATTTCGTGCCCTTTGCCGCCGCCCACATCCTGCCCGACAAGACGCAGGAGGAGCGCTGCTTTGCTGCCGTCGAAGCCTTCTCCGCCCCCTACTCCAACCGCATGCTGGAGATCGATGCCGTCGGCATGTACGACACCACCGCCGAGATGATGGGCAAGGTGTTCGTGACCACCGAGCTCGGCGGCGGCGGCACAGCGCGCGCCGAAACGGTCGCGATCGCCCGCCGTGGCACGCGCAATCTCCTCAAGCATTTCGGCATCCTGCCCGGCGCGCCGGAAAAAATCGCTACGCGCTGGATCGATATGCCATCGGACGCCTGCTTCACCTTCGCCGAGAGCGACGGCATGGTTGAGACCTGCAAGGATCTGGGTGAGCCGGTGACGGCAGGCGAGATCATCGCCCGCATCCATCCCACCGCCCGCACCGGCCTCAGCCCGCTGGAATACAAGGCCGCCATGTCAGGCATCCTCGTCGCCCGACATTTCCCCGGCCTTGTCAAAGCCGGCGACTGCCTGTGCGTGATCGGGGTGCTCGACGCGAAGGCAGCGGCTCCCTGAACGCGGCACTTCACGAAACGCCTGACCGGGCTGCCTTTCGGGCAGGATTGGATGGAAGAGACATTACCTCTGCCCAAACGCCGTTGGCACATCATCCGTGCGACGGCCGAGCGGCCTTACCGGCGGCGACGGCGGCAGCAGTCCTCGCGGATCGGCAAAGGGGGCGCGCGGCTCGAAACGGAAGGCCTCGGCGTAAGCCTCCTCCTCCACCGCATTGCACTGGACGGCACGCAGCCGGTTGAGGGCGGTTGCCGCAGTTACGAAGCGCTCCGGCCGCTGGCTTTCATGGCAGCGGATCGCCATCTGCTTGGCCGCCATATGGGGCGTGATATCGACATAATAGAGCGGCTGGAAACCGACACCGTTCAGCGTGTCGACATAAAGCACCGGCGCGCGGAAACTGGCGGCATCGCTCACAGCGCGGGAGAGCGCCCGGTGATCCGGGTGATAATCTTCCGGCGCATGGGTCAACACCAGATCGGGCGCCTCGGCAAGGATAACCGCCTCGACCGCTGCCTTGAGCCCCGCATCCTCGCTGAGCCCGCCATCCGGCCGGCGCAGGAAAACGGGGGTGACGCCGAGCGGCTTGCCCGCGGCCGATGCCTCTCCTTCCCTGAGCCGGGCGAGTGCCGGCCCCGGATTGGGGCCGCCTTTGGCGCCATCGCTCGCCACCACCCAGCCGATCTCATGACCGGCAGCCTTGAAAGCCAGAAGGGTGCCGAGAAAGAAAATCTCGGCATCATCCGGATGGGCGCCGAAGCCGAGGATCTTCATTTCCGCCTCAGGCCCTTTCACCGCGCAGGAATTCCAGCACCATGGCCGCCGTCCAGGTAAAGCGCCCGCCGCCCAGCGCCTCGCCGGTCAGCGGATCATAATATTCGGCAAAACCCGATTGCTGGATCAGGCCAAGGCTGTCGCGCCGCACTTCTTCGGCCGCGTCATCCAGCCCGCAACGCTTGAGCCCGTCCACCAGCAGATAGTTGACGATAAGCCATGCCGGGCCGCGCCAATAGCGTTTGGCCTCAAACCGCGGATCGGCGGGGTCGTGGCTGGCGACACCAAAGCGCGTCTGGCCGCGCCATTTGCGCAAGGTACCGGCAAGGGCGGATTGCCGGCCTGCATCACCCGCACCCGCAAAGAGCGGCAACAGCCCGCCGACCGACGCGCTTTTGACCGGCGCGCCCAGCGCACGATCGAAGCAGAGATACTGCCGGTCCTCCTCGCTCCACAGCGTCTCCAGCGCCGCACGCGCCTTCACCACCCGGGCCGTGGCTTCGGCGGCCAGATCGGCAAGCCCCAGCTCGCCGGCCAGCCAGGCCAGATCCTCGTCGGAGCGGATCAGGATGGCGTTGAAACCCGGATCGACGACGCGGAAAGGCGAGTTGTCGTGCAGGATCTCGTTGTTCCAGCCGAGATCGCGGAAATGCTCGACCAGCCAGAGATAGCGGTCGTACTCCGCCTTGGTCGGGCGCTGGGACGGATCGACATGGGTGGTGTCGCGCCGCACATAGGGCGTTACCCCCTCGTCCGGTACCCGCATCAACGGCTCCACCCAGTCGAGGCTATTGTCGCGGCCGGATTCCCACGGGTGCAGCAGCGCCACAAGGCCGGTGCCATGCGGGTCGCGGCACCGGTAGAACCAGCGGTGCCAGGCGGCGGCCTTCGGCGCCAGCCGGAGCGCCATTTCCCGTGCCTGAGCCTTGTCGCTCGCCCGCTCATAGAGGCGGCGCAGCACAAAGGCGCAGACCGGCGGCTGGGTGATGCCGGACGTCGGTGTCGGCCGGTTGGTGCCCCACACGTTGGAGCCGGGGAAATACCCGTCATCTTCCACATGGAAGATGATGTGCGGCACCATGCCGTCCGGCCACTGGTGGGCCAGCAGCGTGTCGATCTCCAGCCAGGCGCGGGCCTCGTCCAGCTGCTGCTGGCCAAGGGCGGTCAGGCAGGAATCCCAGTTCCACTGAAAGGGGTAGAGCCCCTTGGTCGGCACGGTGTAGGTGCCCCGGTCGTTCTCGGCCAGGATAGCGGCGGCATTGTCTTGCATGGTTTGAATTCCGGCGATGAAAACAGGCATGGGTCTGTCAGACTTCCTGAAAGGCTCGGGTCAGGCAGCGACGGCAAGGCCGCTTGCGGTATCGAACCAGCGCACCCGGTCGGGCCGGGGCGCGAGTGTCAGCGTCTCGCCAAGGCTCACCCGGCGGTCGCTGTCGAGCACGGCGCGGAAAAGCTGGCCGGCAACATTCATCGTTACCAACTGATGGGCGCCAAGCGGCTCGATCACCCGCACCTCGCCGGCAAAACCGGCTTCCGCCGGCTCCAGATCTTCCGGCCGGATACCGAATTCGAGCCCGTCCGCACGGGGGCCCTCGTACCGCTTGCCGGCCACCTGCCAGCCGCCTTCCACGGCTTCTGCGGGGAGGAAATTCATCGGCGGGCTGCCGATGAAACCGCCGACAAAGCGGGTGGCGGGGTTGCGATAGACCTCGATAGGTGTTGCCACCTGCACGATATGGCCGCCATGCATGACGGCAATACGATCAGCGAGGCTCATCGCCTCCACCTGATCATGCGTGACATAGACGGTGGTGGTGCGGCTTTCCTGCAGCACGCTTTTGAGCTCGGCGCGCATCTCGAGGCGCAGCAGCGCATCGAGGTTGGAAAGCGGCTCGTCCATCAGCAGCACCGACGGCTCCATGGCGAGTGCACGGGCAACCGCCACGCGCTGGCGCTGGCCGCCCGAAAGCTGGCCGGAATAACGCTCCAGCAGCCCTTCGATATGCATGAGGCCGGCACAGCGCCGCACGCGGCGCTCCACCTCAGCCTTCTCCAGCTTTTGCATACGCAAGCCGAAGGCGATGTTCTCGAAGACCGTCAGATGCGGGAAGACGGCGTAGTTCTGGAACACCATGGAGATGCCGCGCGAGCGCGGCGGCAGGTGTGTAACCTCGTTGCCGCCAATCTTCACGCTGCCGCGGCTCGGGCTGTTAAGGCCGGCGACGATGCGCAGAAGCGTAGTCTTGCCGCAGCCGGAGGCGCCCAGCAGCACAAGGAATTCCTGGTCAGCGATTTCCAGATCGATGCCATGCAGCGCGGTAAATGTGCCGTAGGACTTCTGAACGCCCTTGATGGAGATGGTGGCCATGATATGGGCGGCTCCCTTAACGATTGGCGATGCCCCAGAGCGAGAACAGGTACTTGCGCACGGCGAAGAGGAAGATGAGCGCCGGCAAGACCAGCACCGCCGCGCCGGCGAATTTCAGCGGCAGCGGCGACACGTCGAGGCTCTGGATGAGAAAGGCAGTGAGGGTGCGGTTGCGGATGGTGAGCACCGCAGCGGCAAACACCTCGTTCCATGAAGTGACGAAGGCAAAGACGCCCGAGGCGGCAATGCCTGGCAGGGCGAGCGGCAGCACCACCTTGCGCACGGCCTGCAGCCGTGTGCAGCCCAGCGTCCAGGCCGCCTCCTCCAGCTCGAAGGGAATGCCGGAGAAGAGCGAGGCGGTGATGAGCACGGAAAAGGGCAGCGCCAGCGTAGTGTGCACCAGCGCGAGACCAAAGAGGCTGTCATCAAGCCCGGTGCGGATGAACATGACGGCCAGCGGCAGGGCCAGCAGCGGCAGCGGGAAGGCCCGCGTCATCAGCACCAGCAGGCGGAAGACGCCCTTGCCGGGAAAATCGAAACGGGCCAGAGCGTAACCTGCCGGTGCCCCGAACCCCAGCGACAGCACCATGGTCAGCACGGCGACGACAACGGAATTGCCCAGCGCCTTCAGCACCCCGGCATAGGAGATGAAGAAACTAAGGCTGCCGAGATCGAAGGTGGGGACGAAGTGCTTGGGCCAGCCGGTTACCGTCTGCGGATCGCTGAGAGCGTTGACCAGCACCAGATAGATCGGCAGCAGCACCCAGACGCACAGCAGGATGATGATGGCGGCGTTCAGCATCCGCCCGGCCCGGCGGGCATCGGCGGGCACGAAGGCGGCGGCTTCGGTTTCGGTGACGGCGCTCATGCCCGCTCCTCCTCACGCACGCGCAGCACGCGCAGATAAACCAGGGTGAAGGCGATGGAGACCGCCAGCAGCACCAGCGCATAGGCGGAGGCGACGTGCCGGTCCTGCAGGTCGAACTGCCAATGGAAGGTCTCGCTCATCAAAACCGGCAGGTTGGTGCCGGTCAGCGCGACGGCCACGGCAAACACCTCGAAGGCCAGGATGGTGCGCAGGATAAGCGCCGTTTGCAGGCTGGGGCGCAGCAGCGGCAGTGTGACCTTGATGAAACGCTTCCACGGGCTGGCGCCGAACACCTCGGCCGCCTCGCCATATTCCTTGGGGATAAGGCCCATGCCCGCCACCAGCACCACCAGCACGATGGCTGTGGAACGCCAGACTTCGGCCAGCACCACGGCGGCGATGAGCGCGGGATAGTCATTATAAAGCAGATGGTTGACTGGCTGGTCGACGACGCCGAGATGGAACAGCACGCTGTTCATGAAGCCGGTCTGGTCAAGAATGGAAAGCCAGATCAGGCCGGCGGCCAGATCGGAAATGCCGAGCGGAATGGTCCAGATATAGAGCACCAGCTCGCGCCCGGTTTTCATCTTCGTGACCAGCGAGGCCATGCCGAGCGACAAGGCGATCTGGATCGGCACGATGATGATCACCAGAAGGAAGGTGTTGGTAAGCGCCGGCATGAACTTCCAGTCCTGCCGCATGGTCTCGAAGTGCTGGAGCGTAAAGCCGCCGTCATCGGTAACCGCGTACCAGGCAACCTGCAGGAACGGCAGCACGAAGAAGACGATCAGAAAGACCGTCGCCGGCAGCAGCAGGAGATAGGGAAGCGCGCGTTTTGAAATCATCGGAAATGCTCCTTCCCGTAAAGCCGGACCAGCCATCAGGCAGCTGTGGGCCGGCCGGCTCCCGGAGAAAGAAGGATGCCGGCGGCGGCTCTGGCACCGCCGGCATCAGGGGAGGTTCTGGAGAGATCAGTTGACCGGGCAGGTGCCTTCGGAGGGTTTGTCCGGCGCCCAGCACGGAGCCTTGGCCTCGTCCATGATGGACTTCAGCACCTTGGCTTCATCATCGAGCACGTCCTTGACCGGCTGGCCGGCCAGCACGATGCGCTGGAAGCTGTCGGTATAGACCTTGTTGAAACGGCCCCCGAGTTCGCCAAGGCCCTGCGGCAGCAGGCTGGCGACAGCATCCTTGGCGCCGGACTGAGCCTGGATGGCCGCGCCGGAGATGCGCATGGAAGCCGGCATGTCATCCGGCAGCTTCGCATCGGTTACCGGGAAGAAGCCGGTTGCCTTCAGCATCGCCACCTGGCTTTCCGGCTTCATCAGATAGGAGATGAGCTTCTTCGACTCCGCGGCATCCGGCGCGGTCTTGAGAACAGCCAGCCCGGTAAGAACAGGCATGAAACCACGGCCCTGCGGGCCGGCCGGTGCCGGGAAGGCGACGAAATCATCCGGCATCTTGTTGAAGGCATCCTGCAGGCGCGAGGTGTGTTCCCAGGCAACCCACACTTCGCCGGTCAGCAGCGGCTCCTGCATGAAGCCGTAATTGGTGGAAGCCGGCTGGGCGACGGCCCAGAGTTCCTTCAGCTTGTCCCACATGGCGACCGCTTCCGGAGAGCGGAAGTTCGTCACCACCGAACCGGTGAAGGACGGGTAGGCATAACCCTGGAAGAACCGGTGCAACAGGCCCTTGGGGCCAGCGGGCAGGCCGAATTTCGGACTGCCGGTCGCGTCCTTCATCGCCTTGGCCCATTCGATGAGCTGGTCATAAGTCAGCGCATTGATGTCGGCGCCCTTGGGCAGGTACTGCAGGGCCTTTTTGTTGGCGGCCATGACATAGCTCGCCTGCATCCAGGGGATGTACTTGTAGTGGTCGGTGCCGAGCTTCGAGAGGCCGGTAAAGGTCTGGCTGATATGGGCATCGCCGAGTGTGCCGGCGACATCGTCCAGATCGATCATATTGGGCACGAGCGTGCTGAAATCGGCATGCAGGCCGCCGAGCACGGCAATGGTGCCCTTGCCCGATTCAAGCTCGGCCTGGATACGGGTAAAGAAGGGCCCGTTATCCTGCGGCTGGAAATCGACCGGCGCACCGAACCCTGCCAGCACCTGCTCGCGTACGGCCTGCGCCTCTTCCACCGGACGTGCCTGGGTGGACCAGAAAAGCATGCCGTCGGCACGGGCTGCACCAGCGCCAAAAGCGGCCGAAAGGCCGGCGGTAACCGCAAGCGCCGACAAGGCGCCACGGAGCGTAAACTGTTTCCCGAGCATATCTGCTCCTCCCGTTCTTTTTGTGGTCGGACACTTGGGAGAGCCATGCCCTCCCCGCCCGCCTTGAGGCCAGCTCAGCCGGCCGGTGCCGGACCATGGCTGGCCCGCTCGATAAAACCCGGCTTGATGAGGTGATGTCCGAGCGCCGCCGGGCCGCGCTCGATAAGCTCAAGCGTCATGCGCGCCACAAGGCCGGCGGCGCGCTGCGCTTCCTGGTCGAAGGTGGAAAGCGGCGGGTCCGAATAGGCCGCCACAGGAATATTGTTGAAGCCGATGACCGACAAATCCTTCGGCACCGAGAGGCCCTTGAGCCGTGCGGCTTCCAGCACGGCGAGCGCCAGTGCATCGGTCACGCACAGGATCGCCGTCGGCCGCTCGGGCAGGCTTAAAAGCCGCATCGCCTCGGCAAGAAAACGGTCCGGGGCCGTCAGGCGCGGCGCGGCCACCCGCTCCGGCAGCAAGGCAAGGCCATGCTCGTTGAGGGCAGCCTCCATCGCGCGGCGGCGGATATGGGAGAAGTTGAATGGCTCTTCACTGCCCATCAGGGCAAACCGCCGGTGCCCCAGCGCGACCAGACGCTCGACAGCCAGGGCAAAGGCCCCTTCGCTGTCGGTATCCACCCAGGCGTAAGGCCGCTTCTCGCCGCTGGCGCGGCCGTGGGTCACGAAGGTGAAATTGCGGTCGAGCAAGTAGGAGACCCGCTCGTCATTCACCATGGTGCGGTTCAGCACCATGGCATCGGCGCGCTGGCCGTCGACGATATGGGTCAGGACGTCGAGATCGCTCTGGCTTGCGGTCACCGTGGCGATGAAGAGATCCTTGCCCTCCAGCGCAAAACCTTCGCTGAGGCCGGCGACGAACTCGCCGAGCGAGGCGTCCAGCATCTGGTGGTCGCGCACCTGCAAAAGCATGCCGATGAAATCCGACCGGCCGGAGACCAGCATGCGGCCTGCCCGGCTCGGCACGTAACCCAACCGCTCCGCCGCTTCCTTGACGCGGGCGCGGGTCGCTTCGCTGATATCGCTGTAGCCGCCCAGGGCACGCGAAACGGTGGGGATGGAAAGCCCCAGCTCCTGCGCAAGCTCCTTGAGCCGCATCTGTCTGCGTGCCGTCACCGGCGCCTCCCGGACCATCGGCGGCCTGTCACCGCCCTTCTTCCCGATTCAGGGGCTTTTGCCCTAAATCTTTTCTAAAACGTTTTAGACTTTAACCATAACGTTTTAGATTTGGCAAGAACGCTGTTTCCGGAAAATATCCGAAGCAGGATGGAGGCCGGTAGAAGGAAGCCTGAACCGCAGTTCAGGCAACAGCCGCCATGGCAGCGACGGGCTGTTCCAGCCCACGCAGGAACCGGCTTGCCGAGAGCGCGGCAAAAGGCAGGTCCTCGTGATGCAGCAAGCCGCCGGGTTGCGGGCGCGCCGACTGCACAAGGTCCAGCACGGCGGCAAGATGGGCCGCCGAGGCACGGCTGAGCGCACTGACATAACTGCCGGCGGGGCCGGGCATCGCCTCGATACGGCGCAGCTCGCTGCGCTCGGTCAGCACCCCGCCAACCTCACCGCGCACGGTCACGAGAGCAATCAGCAAATCCTGATGGATCTCCGGCAACCCGTTGCGGAACAGCGTTGCCAGCAGATGGCGCCGCTCCTTGAGCCCGAGATCCTCGACCAGAAAGCGGATGAGATCGAGGTGGCCGGGATAACGCAGGGTCTTGAAGGTCAGCTCCCGCACCTTGCCCTGAAGCCGACGGCAAAGCGTTTCAGCACCGCCCGCCGTGGTAAAGGCCTCCAGCTCCAGCCCGCCGACGATCACCCGCTCCTCCGCCGTCAGCGGCGCAAGGGTAGTGATCTCACCGCCCACCAGCGCATGACAGGGCTGGGTATATTCATCGATCAGTGCCTCGACATTCCACGACAGGCCGTAGCGCAGCCGGTTGGTCGGCAAGGCCGGGATCGCCCCGACCCGGATGATGACGCTGGAGGGCGACGGCATCTGGCGCACCAGCGCGGCGGCGGCATCATGCACGAGGCCGGGGGCAAAACCGCAGCCGGGAACAAGAAGGGCTGTACTGTCCGGCACGCCGGCCGCGACAGCCTCCACCCCGGCCGTATCTTCGGCGAGATCAAAATAGTCGGTGCCGGTCTCTAGCGCCGCGCGGGCGAGTGGCACGCACACACCTTGCGGCGCGGCGCACACCACCGCGTCAAAACCGGCAAGCGCCCGGCGCGTTTCTTCAAGCCGGGTGGCATCGAGATAGAGCATGGAAAAGCCGGCGCGTTCGCCCGCCGACAACGCTTCATCCGTAACATCGGCCAGCGTGACCCGATATCCGCCCACGGCAGACAGCATAGCGGCGAGAACCGGCCCGACACGGCCGGCGCCGACGACCAGAATGGCTTTTCCATCCGCGCTGGAAGACATGCGTGCCTCTCCCCCTCGCTCAGGCGTGAAAGCGGGCAAGGAAGGATTGCAGCCGCTCATTTGCCGGTGCCCGGATAATCTCCTCGGCACTGCCTTCCGCCGCAACCACGCCGCCATCCATGAACAGCACCCGGCTTGCCACATCGGCGGCAAAGGCCATTTCGTGCGTCACGATCACCATCGTCATGCCGTCGGCGGCAAGGGAGCCGATAACCTTCAGCACCTCCCCCACCAGTTCGGGGTCGAGCGCGCTCGTCACCTCGTCCAGCAGCAACACTTCCGGCTTCATCGCCAGCGCCCGGGCAATCGCCACGCGCTGCTTCTGCCCGCCGGAGAGATGGTTGGGATAGGCGTTGCACTTGTCGGCAAGGCTGACACGGCCCAGCAGATCCATGGCAATCGCCTCCGCCTCCTGCCGCGGCAGGCCGAGCACGGCAATCGGACCTTCGGTCACGTTTTGCAGCACCGTCTTGTGCGGAAAGAGGTTGAAGTGCTGGAAGACCATGCCCACGCGCCGACGCAGTTCGCCGAAGCCGATAGCCTCTCCCTTGCCCTTGAAGCTCGGCGCGATGGGCCGGCCGAGGAAAGAGAGCGTGCCGCCGGTCGGTACCTCCATCATGTTGAGGCAGCGGATCATGGTGGACTTGCCGGACCCGGAGGGCCCGATGACCGCCAGGACCTCCCCGCGATGCAGGGCGAGATCGACGCCCTTCAGCACCTCGTGCCTGCCGTAGCTCTTCAGCAGCCCGCGCACCTCCAGCACCACTTCACCGGCTGGCGCTGCCTCTTGCCGGACGGGCTTGCTCGTCGTCATGACGCTCTCCATCAGTCGCTCACCCTCATGCGGCGCTCGATGTAATCGGCGGCCTGGGTCAGCGGGAACAGCAGCAGGAAGTAGATCACCGCCACCAGCGTGTAGGATTCCAGCGGGCGATAGGTCTGCCCATTGACGACGGCGGCCATGTAGGCCAGCTCCGCCACCGAGATCACCGAAATGAGCGAGGTGTTCTTGAACTGGGTGACCGACTGGTTGATGAAGGCCGGCAGCATGCGCTTGACGGCCTGGGGCATGATGATGCGCCACATCGCCTTGGCGCTGGACATGCCCAGCGCGGCGGCAGCCTCATGCTGACCGCGTTCGATGGACAGAATGCCGCCGCGGAAAATCTCGGCATAAAAGGCACCGACATAGAGCGACAAGGTCAGGATGGCCGCGGTGCTGTTGTTCATCTCGACGCCGACCAGCAGCGGAAACGCGTAGTAGAACCACAGCAGCTGCACCAGCAGCGGCGTACAGCGGAAGACTTCCTGATAGATGCGGGCGATGCCGTTCAGGAGGGTGCTGTTGGAAAGCCGTGCGAAGCAGGTGGCAAGGCCGATGACGATCCCGAGCAGGATCGAGGCGAAAGTGTAGGCAAGGGTAATCCAGGCGCCCCACAGGAACAGGTCCCAGGATTGCCAGACTACCTGAAAGTCCCAATGGTACATCGGTGGCCGTCTCCAAAGGGCTCCGGGCCGCCGGGCGGCCCGGAGCAAACACATCAGCCGCCGAAATCAAAGCCTGCGGGCAGGTCATCGAGGGTGATGCCGAACGGCTCCAGCCCCTTCACGATCCAGGTCTGGTTGTTGCCGACCCGGCGATTATATTCCGCCCAGGCAGAGATGAAGGATTTGAACTGCTCGTCCGCGGCATAATTGATGCCGATCACCGATGGGGAGGACAGCACCGGACCCGGCACATAAACCTTGCCGAGTGCGGTGGTCTTTTTGGCGATCACCATGCCGTTGAGCGCGGTGCTGACGAGGCCCTGTGCCTTGCCGGTCGCCACGGCAACAATGGCTTCATCACGCGTCTTGAAACGCAAGATGTTGGCCTTGGGCAGGTACTGCTGGGTGATGAGGTCCTGCGAGGAGCCGAGATCGACCGCGAAGCTGTATTTCGGATCGTTCAGCTCGGCCCATTTGAGGCCGGAGAGCGCGGCATCGGGCGAGACGATGACGAAGCTGTTGTAATAGGTGGGGGCCGAGAAGGCGATCGAGAGCGCCCGCGTCGGCACGGCGGTCAGCGCGAAGGCGATATCGGCCTTGCCGGACTGCACGTCGAGGATGGAGTTGGCCCAGGAGCTCTCCACCACCTCAAGCTTCACGCCCAGCGTCTTGGCGACGTCGCGCGCCATCTCGATGGCGAAACCGCGCCATTCGCCGGTACGCGGGTCCTTGTTGAAATAGGGGTCCTCATTGAGGATGCCGGGCACCCGCAGCACGCCGCGTTCGCGGATCGTGTCGACAGTGCTCTTGGCATCGGCAGCACTCGCGCTGCCGGCGAGCGGTAACAGGCCAAGAGCCAGCGCCGCCGCGCAAAGGAATTTCGTCAAGCCGTTCATTCTACTGCTCCCTTCCGATGAAGTCTCCGCAAGCACAATTCTTGGTCTTGTTTTTTATTTTCACGAGGCGCCAAAGTATTAAGGAACAGTCGCCCACCCTGGCACCTCATGACTTTGGAACGGGGTCTTCACCCGTTCAACGCTAAGGGTATCCGGTTGCTTAGCGGTTTTTTTGTAAGAGCGGCCGGGGCTGCCGACGCTGCAAACCGGTCCAGCTCCAGGCGCAGCCGGGCGCGGCTTTCCCGCGTCAGCGGGGCCAGCGGCAACCGCAGTTCGGGACTGGCAAGCCCCTGGATCGCCAGCGCTTCCTTGACCGGTGCCGGGCTCGTCTCGATGAACATCGCCTCGGCAAGCGGCAGCAGATAGTCGTGCCAGGCAAGGGCTGCCGGCGCATCGCCGCGCTGCCAGGCCGCAACCATCTCGCACACAGCCTCAGGCACATAATTGGAGAGCACGCTGGTTACCCCCACCGCGCCCAGCGACAGGAAGGCGAGCGTCAGCCCGTCATCGCCGCAATGGATCGCAAGGCGCTGGCAGCGGCGGCGCAGCGTGCTGACCCGGGCCGCACTGCCGCCGGCTTCCTTGATCGCCACAATGTTCTGGCAGCGGTCCTCCAGCCGGGCCGCTGTCTCTGGCGCAATTTCAACGCCGGCGCGGGCCGGCACGCTGTAGAGCATCAGCGGCAGGCCGGTGACGGCAGCGACGGTGGAAAAGTGACCGAAGAGCCCCTCCTGGGTCGGTCGGTTGTAATAGGGCGTAATGACAAGGCAGCCATCGGCGCCCAACTGCTCCGCCCGGCGGGCCTTTTCTACTGTGCGCGCCGTATCATTGGTGCCCACCCCGGCCAGCACGAAGGCCCGGCCGGCACTGAGCCGCACGGTGCGAGCAATCAGGTCTTCCGCCTCGGCAGTGCTGAGCGTCGGTGCTTCCCCGGTGGTGCCGAGCGGCACCAGCCCGGTGACCCCGGCCTCCATCTGACGCTCGACCAGCGCCTCGAATGCCTCGATATCAACGGCCCCGCCGCGAAAGGGCGTGACCAGTGCGGTAAAGACGCCGCCAAGGCGCGCCATATCGAATTCCATTTCCAGAAACTCCCCTTCCTTAAACTCCGATGCCCTGTCGCCCGTCATCCCCGGGCGGCAACCGGCACCAGCGTGTCTGCAAAACTGAAAAGCCCGTTGCCCGGCGCTGCCGTCAGCAGCCAGCGGGCAGCCGCCAGCGCGCCTTCGGCATAAGCCGCGAGCCGGTGGACCTTGAAGCTCACCGTTACTTCGCTGCTGCCCATGTCGAAGCGCACGCTGTTGACGCCGACAGTGTCGCCGCGCCGCATGACCCGCAGATGCGCCGGCCCGGCTTCCGGCCCCTGCGCTTCGGCAATCGCCCCGACCAGACGGCGCGACGTGCCCGACGCCTCGCGCTTCTTGCGGGCGTGATAAACTTCCTCGACATGCGGCTCGGCTCCCGGCTGCAATCCAGCAAAGCAGCTGACGGCCGCCGCAAAAGGCTCAAAACCGATGGCGAAATTGGCACTGGCCAGCAGCGGTCGGCGGGCAGCCGCGGCGCCCAGCGCCTCACGCTGCGCTTCGTCAAAGCCGGTCGTGCCGATGACGGTCGGCAGCGGCTTGTCCCCCAGCATGTCCTGAAGCGCGAGACTGGCCGCGGGCGTGGAAAAATCGATGATCACATCGCAGTGGCAGTTGATGGCCGCCTCCGCGGAGCGATATTCCATCGCCCCGCCGGCCACCGGCGCACCAAGCCGCGCCGAGCCCGGAGAAACGAGGGCCGCGGCCAGATCGAGCCCGGGATTGCCAACAATGGCTTCTACCAGATGGGTGCCTACCCGGCCGCTGGCGCCGTAGACGGCAATACGCATGGTTTTCTCCTTCCACCGGCGGCTTTTCAGTCGATAACGACACGGGGTTCGGACATTTCGCGCAGGGCAATACGCACGCCCTCGCGGCCAAGCCCGCTTTTCTTGATGCCGCCGAACGGCACGTGTTCGGCGCGGAAGTCCGGCCCTTCATTGACCATCACGCCGCCCACCTTCAGCTCACGGCAGAAGCGCTGGATCAGACGGTGATCGTTGCTGAACAGACCGGCCTGCAGCCCGTAATCGCCGGCATTCACCTCGGCAATCGCCTGCCCGGCATCGCGGAAGCGGCGCACGGCGATAACCGGACCAAAGGTCTCTTCAGCCATCAGCGCCGCGTCCGGCGGCACCTGATCGAGCAGTGTCGGCGCCATCACTGCACCCGAACGCTCGCCACCGGCAATCAGGTGGGCGCCCCGGCCGAGGGCATCGGCCACTTTCTCATCAACCTTCAGCGCCGCCGCCTCATCGATCACCGGCCCCATGACCACCGCCGGATCGGCCGGGTCGCCATAGTTCAGCCCGCCTACTCCGGCTTCCAGCCGGGCGAGCATCGCCTCGGCAATATCCTCATGCAGGTAAAGCTTCTTCACCGCCGCGCAGCTTTGGCCGGCAATCTCGAACCGCTGAGCCATTGCCGTTGCGGCGGCGGCATCGAGATCGGCATCGGGCAGGACGAAGAGCGGATCATTGCCGCCCAGCTCCATCAGGCAGCGCACAAGGCCGCTCGCCTGCTTGAGGGCAAGGCCGGCGACAGGGCCGCCGGTAAAGCTCAAAAGATCAATCGGCGCGCGGGCCAGTTGCAGCGCCTGCTCGGCGCCGCCATGGACCACCTGGAAGAGCCCGGCCGGAAAGCCGGCTGCGATTGCCAGTTCCGCCAGCCGGGCGGCGATCAACGGCGCCTTGGGCGATGGTTTGGCGACAACGGCATTGCCGGCGGCAATGGCGGGGCCGATTTTGTGGCAGAGCAGATTGAGCGGGTAATTGAAGGGCGTGATGGCGCCGACAACGCCGACGGGCTGGTAAGTCACCACCGCCTGCCGGTCGACACCGCCGGAAACGATGCCGCAATGAAGCACTTCGCCATCAAGGAAGGTCGCGGCATCTCCGGAGAGGCGCAGGGTGTTTTGCGCCCGGCGTACCTCGTTGCGTGCCTCGACCAGCGTCTTGCCCATCTCGGCGCTGATCAGCGCGGCCAGCTCATCGGCAGCGCCGGCGATACAAGCGGCCAGACGGTTCAGCAGTTCGCGCCGCTCGAAAGGCTGGCTTGCTGCAAAGGCTGCCGCCGCACGGTGAGCCTGGGCTACGGCATGGGCAATCTCCGTGGCCGATGCGACCGGCACGTCGCCGACAAACCGGCCGTCATAGGGGCTGTGTACAGCAAGCCGCACCGCATCGGCGGGCGCCTGTTTGAGAGCGGCCGTCATTTGATCATTCCTCTTCGATCCGGATAACAGAAGCGGGGTCGGCAGCAGCGCCGCCTTCCGCAAGCAGGGTGGCAATTCCGACCGGCCTTACCGGCCAGCGGCGCCCCGTGAGGTGGGAGGCTTCGAGCGCCTCAGCGCCGGCGCCGCAACGGCGCAGAAAATCGACCGTGGCATCGGCACAGAAACGCCCCTGACAGGAGCCCATGGCAAAGCGGCCATTCAGCTTCACCTCCCGTGCCGAAAGCCCGTCATGGCCGGCAAGCAGGCCCCGCAAGTCGCCGGCGGTGCGGTTTTCACAGCGGCAGATAACCGTCTCGTCCGGCAGATCGGCCGGCGGGGTGGTGAGCGCCGGCGAAAACAGGCGGGCAAGCACCGCCTGCGCCCGGCGCTCGCGCTTGACAGGTTGAAGGGACATAGCGGGCAATTTCAGCCCGAGCATCCGCGCGGCCTCGCGCCCGGCCCGCTTGCCATCTTCAATGGCCGCGACGGCGCCCAGTGCCTCGCGGCAATCCCCCGCCCGCGAGAGCACCGGACCGCCCGTCGCGGCCCCACCCGGCAGACCGAAATCATTCGGGCGGATACCGTCATGAAGTGCCACCCGGTCGACGGAGAAGCGGCGTTCGTCGCCCTGCCCCCGGCACTCGACCTCAAGCCCTCCCCCGGCCGCGAGCCGGATGGACGTTAGTTGCGTGGCGTGCAGCACCGGCACGCGGGCCTTGTGCAGGCGCGCCAGGATAGCGAGCGCCTCGCGCAGATAACCCGGCGTTGCCAGCAGCTTCAGCAGCTCGGCCGGCTGCCCGAACGGCCTTGCCCGCTCGATGATCGCAACCGGCGGCTGGCCAAGCGCCACCATCTGGCTTGCGACCGCCAGCAGCAGCGGGCCGCTGCCTGCCAGCAGCGTGCGCCCGACCGGCACCGCACCGCGCCGCTTCATCATCATCTGCAGGCCGCCGGCGCTCATCACGCCCGGCAACTCCCAACCCGGCAGCGGCGCAATACGCTCGACAGCGCCGACGGCAAGGACCACCGCCCGCGCCCTGACCGGCAGCACCCTGCCCGCCTCACCCGCCGAGGCCCGGCGTTCCAGCAGCGCCAGCCCTTCGCTATCAAGCCCGGCAAAGCTGGTGTGAAACTCAACGGCGGCGCCAGACGCCGCAAACTCGCGGCTCAGCGCCTGCCAGCGGGCCCGATGCCGGGCCGACATCGCAACCGGGGCGCAACCCGGATCGGGCTGGCAATAAATGGCGCCGCCCAGCCGCTCGCGCTGGTCGACAAGCAGCACCTGAAGGCCGGCCTGCCGCGCTTCGACCGCCGCAGCCATTCCGGCCGGGCCGCCGCCCACCACCAGCAGGTCGATATCCATGGATTTCCACTCAGTCATGGCGGCCTCCATCGGTATCCACCGAAGGGCCGGCCACAAGCGGCTCCACGCGTATGCCGGCCTCGACCGGCCGCAAACAGGCTTCCACCACCGTATCGTCAATGCGCACGAGACAACCCTGGCAGGCACCGATCCCGCAGAAATAGCGCTGCCGCAGCCCTGTTGCGGACGGACCAAAATCACGCTGGCCGGCAGCCTCCAGCGCCAGCGCAACTGTCTGGCCAGGCTGGAATTCGAGCTTTTCGCCCCGCCAGAAAAAGAAGGACGCGCTCATGCTGCCCTCGGCGTGAAACGGGCCGGAGACAAGGCGTTGATATCGACGGCCGCCGGCTCACCGCAGATCAGTCGATGCACCAGTTCGCCCATGAAGGGGCCGAGGCAGATGCCATCGCCCTCAAAGCCGGTGGCGACGAAGAGATTTTCCGCACCCGGCACGGCGCCAACAATGGGTAACCTGTCGACCGTGGCCGTCCGGATGCCGGAGAAGGCCCGGAGCAGCCGCAGCCTTGCCAGATCCGGCATCAGGGTCACGGCTTCCCTCAGGATATGGCGCACGGCGGCAAGATCATTGTGCGTATTCGTCACCCCGTCCTCACGTGTACCGCCGATCAGAAACTGACCGGTAGCGAGAGGATCGATAACAAGGCCGAAGCTGCGTGCGGCATCGGCAGGGCCACCCTTTGCTGCGCCCTTGCTCAGCAGATAGCGGCTGGACATCAGCGGCCCCGCCGGGGCGCCAAGCCGGCCGGCAGCGCGCTCCGTCAGCAGCAGTTGCCCTTTGCGCGGGATGAGCGCGCCGGAAAGGCCGAGCAACCGCTCCGACCCATTGCCCGCCGCAACCAGCACGGCGTCCGCCGCAATCAGCCCACCCTGGCCGGTGCTGACAGCGGTGACCCGCCCGGTCTTGTCCCGGACGAACCCGTCAACCGGGGCGCTGCGGCGCAGGGTGAACCGGCCGGCACGAGCGAGCCGCTCCACCACACGGTAGCCGATGGCGTGGCCCTCACCCTCGACACGGGCAACCGCCACCACCTCTTCGCTCACCATCGGCAACAGCCCGGTTATCTCGGCGCGCGCCAGCAGTCGCACCGTCACCCCGGCACCGGCAAGGGCGGCAGCATGCTCCGCCAGCACCTCTGCCTCGGCGGCATTGGACGCAACGATGAAGGTAGGACGTTCGCGAAATTCACCGGCCAGAACGCCCCCGGAGGCGAGTGCCCGGTAGGTGGCGATGCCGGCAAGGCCAAGCTGCATCATGAGCCCGGGGCGCTTGCTGGCAACCGACACGGCACCATCCGAGGCACCGGAAGCGCCGGCGGCCGGGGCAGCAGCCTCCAGCACCGTGACCTGCACGCCGCGCCGGGACAGAAAGAAGGCGGCCGATATGCCGACAATACCTGCCCCCACGATCACCACATGGCCGGGGTCGTTTACTGGCGGCGCCGCGTCGTTATGAAATGATGGCGAAAGCATAAGCTGGCCGGTGGTCGCTCTTGATTGCTGCTGCCTTCAAGAGTTGAACGAGCCAACTGGCAAGGACGATACAAATGAGCCGCCCCGCTGCCCCCGTTTTTTTGTAATTACCGCCGCAAGCGCCCTGCTAAGGTCTCAGCACCCTTCGCCGGCCCCTGCCGGCCCTTGCCCTGGCCTTAGCCCTCATGTCGGAAGTCAGCCTTACCCTTATCCAGACCTTCTATCTGGTTGCCCGCCACGGCTCCTATTCCGCGGCGGCACGGGAGCTGAACCTTACCTATCAGTCGGCGGCCAACCATGTGCGACGGCTGGAGCAGATCCTCAAGGATCGCCTGGTCGAGTCCGAGCAAGGCGCCAAACGCATTACGCTGACGCCGCGCGGACGCACGCTTTACAATCTGCTGCATCCCGAGCTGGACATCATGCTCGACCGGCTGTCGATCGTGGTGGAGAACCAGCGCGCGCTGGTGCGCATCGGCCTGCCGCAGGCGATTTTCTACTTTCTGTTTCCGCCGGTTCTCGGCGCCTTTCGCCAGCAGCACCCCGATGTCGAGATCGTGGCCTATGAGCGCGACACCGTGCTGGCCGAGCTGGTGAAGAACGGCAGCCTTGATGTCTGCATCAGCGAGCGGTTTTTCGGCGACCCGGTGGTGCCGCAGCGACTGCTCGGCACCTATGGCCTGTCGCTGGTTTATCCGGCGGGCTGGGGCGAACCGCCTGCTGCCGCCGATGTTCCCCGCTGGGCCGAGAACCGCCCGTTCGTGAGCTATGAGCCGGGGCAGACGCTGCGCAATCTGACGCTCGATTTCCTCAACCGCGAGGGTGGCAATATCCAGCCGGATATCGCCACCTCCGGCACATCAAGCGTGAAGCGCTGCGTCGAGGAAGGGTTGGGTTTTGCCATCATCCCCTCCTGGTGCGTGGCACCGGAGGACAGGACGCTGCGCCAGGTCTCGCTGGACCAGTTGCCCCGGGTGAAGGTCTATTTCGGAGAGTCGCAGTTCCTGCGCGAGAATGTGTACGTCAAGGCGCTCTACGAGCTCTTCCGCCAGCAGATCGCGGACAATCCGCTGTTCAGCTGATGCACCCGCCGGCCCTAGCCGGCAATGGCATCATCAAATCCCTGCTGGGCGGCGCTGCCGGCCTTGTCGCTCTTGCCGAAGAGGGTGAAGAGACGCGCCATCGTCGACGGTTTGGAGACATCGGCCGTACCCTTGTCCTGATCGTCGTCGTCATCCGAGCTGTCGACCTTGGCCAGCTGCTTCAGGCCGGAAATGCCGCCCTGAACCAGATCGTCGAGCGACATACCGTCCTTCTTCATCTCATCCTTGAGACCAAGCTTGTCCATCATGTCTTCGATATCGGCAAGTTTTGCCTGGTACTCGGCATTCAGTGAGTCGTACTTGTCCTGGTTGGCGGGAAGGCTGTCCTTCATGCCGTCCAGCTCGCGCTTCATCGACTGCGCTTCCTTGAGCGCCTTGCCCAGTTCGCGCAGCTTCGGCGGCAGGGCGTCGATCTCCATGATGGCCTTGAGCGAGATGGCGCCGTTTTCGTCGCGATAGGCGCGGAACGGGTCGGACGGCTGCTCGACCTTCAGGCCTCCACTGGCCGAAATCGTCTGCGCAGACTGCGTGTCATCCGTTGCGGCGGCAGAGGCCGCGCCGCTCAGCGAAATCACATCGCCCCCGACCATCGCGGTCCCGGCAACCTCGGAGGCCGCGTCCACCGCCTGATCCGCCGCAGCCTTGCTGCTGGCAGCCGACTTGACCGGCTGGATGGCCGACAAGGGCGAAAACGGAAGGGAAGCGAGATCGTTGAGGTTCATGGCCGGGTGGTCCTTTTTTGCCGGGTTGGCGCGCAAGGCGTACGCAAACAAGCAAGAAACAGACCAGAAATCCGGTCACCGGGCCGGAAAGGCACAAAAAAAGAGGCCGCATCGCCAAGGGGGAAAGGGATGCGGCCTTCTGAAGTCTGCTTGAGGGGAACTACCGGGCACCACCTGTTGTCCCGGTAAGACCTAATCTGGCGCATTTTTTCCCGGCGGCCAGTGAGCGAACTCACATTTTGTGGATTTTTGATCACACTTGCAAATTTTCTTCCCGGCGCCTCAAAAAACCGCATGGCGGAGCGTTTGGCTTCAGATGGCCCTTGCGACCATTCGCAATATGCCAGATCTGTTTATCCGTCGCGTCGGCGGTGCTAAAAGGCGCGGCACGCCACAATGGGGCGGAACAGCTAATAAGGTTTCCATGGCATCGCTGAACCAGTCCGCAGGCCTCCCCGAGGCCACTCTGGACGACAACGATTCCGGAACGAGCAAAGCAGGTTTCTGGACCCTCGCTCTGGGAAGCGTGGGCGTTGTTTATGGCGACATCGGCACCAGCCCGCTTTACGCGCTGCGCGAAGCGATGGTCACCGCCGCCTCTGACGGCTCGCTGGAGCGCATCGAGATCTTGGGCGTCCTGTCGCTCATCCTCTGGGCGCTGCTGCTCATCGTCACGCTCAAATACGTCATCATCCTGCTGCGCGCCGACAATAACGGCGAAGGCGGCACGCTCTCGCTGATGGCACTGGCGCGCAGCGCGCTTGGTCGCGGCGCCGGCATCATCTTTGCGCTCGGCGTTGCCGGCGCAGCGCTGTTTTACGGCGACGCCATCATCACCCCCGCCATCTCGGTCCTTTCCGCGGTCGAGGGTCTTGAGCTGGTGGCGCCGATGTTCACGCCCTATGTCATCCCGATCACGGTCGCCATCATCATCGGGCTTTTTGCCGTGCAGAGCAGCGGCACCCAGCGCATTGCCGTGTTCTTCGGCCCGATCACGGTGCTGTGGTTCATCGTCATTGCCGCTGCCGGCCTGCCGCACATCTTCCGGCATCCCGAGGTGCTGGGCGCGTTCAATCCCTATTATGCCTTCTATTATCTCGGCCATCATGGCTCCGGCGCGCTGGTGGCGCTCGGCACCGTGTTCCTGGCCGTCACGGGTGCCGAGGCGCTTTATGCCGACCTCGGGCATTTCGGCCGCAAGCCGATCCGCGTCGCCTGGCTCGGCCTCGTGCTGCCGGCGCTGATGCTCAACTATTTCGGCCAGGCCTCGCTGGTGCTGGACAACCCGGCCACCATCGAAAACCCGTTCTTCCTGATGGTGCCGAACTGGGCCCTGCTGCCGACAGTCATTCTGGCCACCATCGCCACCGTCATCGCCAGCCAGGCCGTCATCACCGGCGCCTATTCGCTGAGCCAGCAGGCAATCCAGCTCGGCCTCCTGCCGCGCATGGAAATCCGCCACACCTCGGCCGAGCAGCGCGGACAAATCTACATGCCGTCCGTCAACGGCATGCTGATGGTGGGCGTGCTGATCCTGGTGCTGGCGTTCGAGTCTTCCAACCGTCTTGCCTCGGCCTACGGCATTGCCGTGACGGCAACCATGGTGGTCACGGCGCTGATGGCCTTCATCGTCATCTGGAAGGTGTGGAAATGGCCGGTCTGGGCGGCAGCCCTGCTGATGGCGCCCTTCCTCGTCGTCGACCTTGCCTTCTTTGCCTCCAACCTCCTCAAGATCCTTGAGGGCGGCTGGGTGCCGCTGACCCTCGGCTTCTGCCTCATGGGCATCATGGTGTCGTGGACGCGCGGCGTGCGCAAACTGATGATCAAGACGCGCCGCTCGGAAGTGCCGCTTGCCGATCTGGTTGCCTCGCTGGAATCGCGCCCGCCGCACCAGGTGCAGGGCACGGCGATCTTCCTGACCGGCGACCCCGACTTTGCCCCGGCGGCGCTGCTGCATAATCTCAAGCACAACCGCATCCTGCATGAGCGTAACGTCATCATGACGGTGAGCTATGTGGACCAGCCGCGCGCCAAACCGACCGAGCGCTTCGAGCTGCTGCCGGTCTCCGACCATTTCGTGCGGGTGGCACTGCGCTTCGGCTACATGGAAACGCCGAATGTACCGCGCGCCCTTGCCCGCAATGCTCCCAAGATGGGCTGGAAGTTCGAAATCATGAACACTTCCTTCTTTCTGTCGCGGCGCTCGCTGCGCTCTTCGGCGGAAAGCGGCTTTGGCGAGCTGAGAGCCCGGCTCTTCATCACCCTTGCCCGCAATGCCGCGGATGCCACCGACTTCTTCCAGATTCCCGCCGGCCGAGTGATCGAGGTGGGAACCCAGATCAGCTTCTGATGCCATCCCGTCCAGCCCGGCAGGGCTGGACCCCGCCCCCGGATGGCCCCATCTAGAAGGGGCGCGGGCTTTCATGGCCCGCCGCCCGCTCTTTTGAGGAAAGCCTTTTCATGTCCGACGCCACGCTCTCGCTGCTCTCCGACCTGATCGACCGCGCCCTCAAGGCCGGCGCCGACAGTGCCGATGCCGTGGCGGCGGAAAGTGCCTCGCTCTCCATCGCCTGCCGCATGGGCGAGAGCGAGCATGTCGAGCGCAGCGAAGCACAGGATCTGGGCCTGCGTGTCTTCATCGGCCAGCGCGCCGCCATCGTCTCCTCCTCCGACCGCTCGCCGGAAGCGCTCGGCACCCTCGTCGAGCGCGCCGTCGCCATGGCGCGCCTAGTACCGGAAGACAAGTTTGCCGGCCTTGCCGAAGCCAGCCAGGTAGCTCCCGGCCCCTATGCCAATCTGGAAACGGTGGATACCGCAGAGCCGGATGCCGAGGCGCTGATTGCCGCCGCACGCGCAGCCGAAGCAGCAGCCCTTGCGGTGCCCGGCGTCACCAATTCCGAAGGGGCGGATGCCAGCTGGGGCCGCAGCCAGGCCATCATTGTGGCCTCCAATGGCTTCCGGAACGTGATTGCCAATTCGCGCCGCAGCCTTTCCGTCTCAGTCATCGCCGGTGAGGGCACCGGCATGGAGACGGACTACGATCACGCCAGCGCCGTTTTTGCCGGCGACCTGCCCTCCCCGGAATCCATCGGCCGCAGCGCGGGCGAGCGCACCGTGCGCCGCCTGAAGCCGCGCAAGATCCCGACCGGCCGTTTCCCCGTCATCTACGATCCGCGCGTGGCGCGCGGGCTGCTGGGCCATCTGGCGGGCGCCATCACCGGCTCCGCCATCGCGCGCGGCACCTCCTTCCTCAAGGACAAGCTGGGCCAGCAGGTGCTGCCGGCGGGCATCAATGTCATCGACGATCCGCTGCGCCTGCGCGGCCTGCGCTCGCGCGCCGTGGACGGCGAAGGCATTGCCACCAGCCGCCGCGCCATCGTGGACGAGGGCGTACTCACCACCTGGCTCATGGATTTGCGCTCCGCCCGCCAGCTTGGCCTTGCCAGCACCGGCCATGCCAGCCGCGGCGTCTCCTCCCCGCCCTCGCCGGGCACCAGCAATTTCTATATGGAAGCCGGCACGCTCTCGCCGGAAGAGATGATTGCCGACGTCGGCACCGGCTTTTATGTCACCGGCCTGATGGGTCAGGGCATAAACATGGTGACGGGCGATTACAGCCGCGGCGCCAGCGGTTTCTGGATCGAAAAAGGCGAGATCGCCTACCCGGTCAATGAAGCGACCGTGGCTGGCAACCTCACGCACATGTTCCTGAACCTGACGGCGGCCAGCGACCTTGAATTCAAGTTCGGCACCGACGCCCCGACCCTGCGCATCGACGGCATGATGGTTTCAGGCGGCTAAAAAGCCGTCCGGCCACAACAAAGACAAGGCGAGGAGCCCGGGACATCATGCTCAAGGTTTACGGCCAGCCCAATTCCATCAACGTCCGCAAGGTCCTCTGGGCTTGCGAGGAGATCGGCATCGGGTTCGAGCGTGAGGATTGGGGCGGCACCACCCGCCCCACCGCCGATCCCGTCTTCAAGGCGCTAAACCCGTTCTCGCTGATACCGGTCATTGATGATGGCGGGGTCGTCCTGCGCGAATCCAATGCGATCGTGCGGTATCTGGCAGCCAGCCGTGAGCGGTCGGATCTCCTGCCGGCCGATCCGGTCCAGCGTGCGAGGATCGAAGCCTGGATGGACTGGCAGGGTTCCGACGTTTCAAGCGCCTGCCGTTATGTGTTCCTGGGACTGCTGCGCAACCGCGCCGACTGCCAGGACCCTGCCCAGCTCGAAGCGTCCGATCAGGCTTTTACACGGCTGATGGCCCTCGCGGACCAGGAACTCGCCAGCAGTGGCGGGTATATAGCGGGCCCGGCTTTCACTGCGGCAGATATTTGCGTGGGGCTCAGCGTGCGGCGGTGGTTTGCCATCCCGCGACCGCGCGCCGACCTGCCGAACATCAAGCGCTACTATGACCTGCTGAACGAGCGGCCGGGCTTTCAGAAGTACGGCAGCGGCTTTGCCAGCTAGGACTGCTGGCCGCTGGCCTCGCGGACCACAGAGCGGGCAACCGTAGCAAAATTGAGCGCCAGCTTCGGCGGGCGCTGGCTGCGATAGGCGACGACCAGTTCAAGCTGCGGCGTCGGCTCCTGGATCTGCCGGTAGGTGATGCCGGCAACGCTCAACTGACGCATCGATTGCGGCACCAGTGCCACCCCCAATTCCGCCGACACCAGTGTAAGGATGGAGGCGATATGCGGTGCCGGCTGACCGGCGATGGGCTCGAACCCGGCCCCGCGGCAAGCCTTGAGCGTCGCGTCATTCAGGCTGACGCCAACGGAGCGCGGCGTCAGGATAAAGGGCGTATCGGCCAGCATTGCCAGATCGAGCGGCCCCTGACCGCCGGCCTGTGGATGGGCTGAGGGCAGCGCTGCCACCAGCGGCTCATGCGCCAGCAGCTGCATATGGATATCCGGCGGGTCGGAATCCGAGGGGCGCAGGATGGCCATATCCAGCTGCCCGTCCTGCAGATTGGCCAGCAGGGCAAGGGCATTGCCCTCCTCCAGCTTCAGCTCCACCTCGGGATAGGCCCGGCGGAAGGCCTTGATGCTGGCGGGGACGATGGCGTTGACGATGGCGGAGCCGGTGAAACCGAGGCTGAGGCTGCCTGTCTCGCCCTTTGCCGCCCGGCGCGCAGCGAGCGCCGCGCCTGCCGCCTGCGCCGGCATGGCCTCCACCTGCTCCAGAAAAGCCTGCCCCGCCTCCGTCAACTGCGCCCCATGGGGCAGACGATAGAAAAGCTGAGCGCCCACTTCCGCCTCCAGATCGCGGATCTGCAGGCTGAGCGGCGGCTGGCCGATGCCGAGGCGGGCAGCGGCCCGGGTGAAGTTGCCTTCCTCTGCCACGGCGAGGAAGTAGCGGATGTGCCGGAGTTCCATTGGTATTTATTTTTTATATCAAGAAAGCCAGAACCATATATTAGACAGATATGGCGGGCGCGCCTAGCTCTGGTCTTGAGGATTCAAGGACCCAAAGACCATGACTGCGCCACTTGCTTCCGCCGGGACCGCCCCGGCTTTTCCCATCTCCAATCCGGCTCCCGCTCCCCGATGGATCGAGCGCGGCAGCGCGGAATACCGGCAGGCCGGTATCGCGCTGTTTCTGGTGGGATATGCCAATTTCTCGCTGATCTACTGTGTGCAGCCGATGCTGCCGGCCTTTGCCCGCAGCTTCGGCGTTACTCCGGCGGAAAGCTCACTCGCCCTGTCGCTGACGACCGGCTTCCTCGCCTTCTCCATCCTGCTCTCCGGCCCGCTGTCGCAGGCGTTTGGCCGCCGCGGGCTCATGTTCTTTGCCATGGCGCTCGGCGCCCTGCTCAACATTGCTGCCGGGCTTACTCCATGGTGGCACGGCCTGCTGCTGGCGCGGGCTGCGGAAGGCCTGCTGCTGGGGGCCGTACCCTCCACCGCCATTACCTATCTGTCTGAAGAGATCGACCCGAAACATCTGGGCCGCACGGTCGGGCTCTATGTCGCCGGCACGGCATTCGGCGCCATGATGGGCCGGGTGGGCATGGGTTTTCTCACCGAGTTTGCCAACTGGCAGACGGCGCTGATCGTCATCGGCGTGCTCGGTCTTGCGGCGGCTGCCGGCTATATCGTGCTGCTGCCCCCGCAGCGGAATTTCAGCGCCGAGCGCGGCTTCCGGCCCGGCTGGCATCTGGCGGTCTGGCGCGGCCATCTGTTCAACAGCCGCCTGATCCGGCTCTATGCCATCGGCTTCCTCCTCACCAGCATCTTCGTCACGCTCTTCAACTACGCCACCTTCCGCCTTGCCGGCGCGCCCTACAGCCTTGGCGACGGCACGATCAGCCTCATCTTTCTGACCTATGGCTTCGGCATCGTTTCCTCGTCGGTTGCCGGCAGCCTTGTCGGGCGGCATGGCCGGCGCCGGATGCTGCTGACCAGCTTCCTGGTCATGCTGACCGGCATCCTCGCCACGCTTGCCTCCCCTATCGCCGTCATCATTCTGGGCGTTGCGCTGGTAACCACCGGCCTCTTTATCGGCCACACCACCGTCGGCGGCTCGGTCGGTCCGCTTGCCGGCACCACCAAGGGGCATGCCGCATCGCTCTACCTGTTCTTCTATTACATGGGCTCCAGCATCACGGGCTCGGCCGGCGGCTGGTTCTGGCAGCATGGCGGCTGGACGGCGATTACCGCGCTCACAGGGGCTCTTGCCCTGGCCGGCCTCGTACTGGCAGCCGGCGAGCCCCGCCGTTCCTGATCACCTGAGACCATCCAGGCAAAAGAAAAGGCCCGGCGGGAGTCTTCTCCCTGCCGGGCCTTTGGCTGGCGCTTCCCCCCGGAAGCTGGCTGCCAGCGTTAGCCGGCCCGCGAGCGCACAGTGTCGAGGAACTCCCGCGCCCGTGAGCGCAGTGCCTTGACCTCTTCGCGCAGGCTGTTGGAGACCTCAAGCGCTTCCTGCATCACCTGCTTGGTCTGGTAGGCGCCGTCGGAGACGGTGCGCACGACGTCGGAAACAACGGAGGAGCCCTGCGCGGCCTGGGCAATGGAGCGGCTGATGTCACGCGTGACCGAGGTCTGCTCCGTCACCGCGCCGGAGATGGTGGCCGATGCTTCGCGCACCCGTTCGATGGAGGTGCCGATCTCGCGGATCGCCGCCACCGTCTCACCCACCACTTCCCTGATCTTGTGCACCTGGGCGGAAATGGTCTCGGTCGCCGTCTGCGTCTGCATGCTGAGGCTCTTCACCTCGCTTGCCACAACGGCAAAGCCCTTGCCCGCCTCTCCGGCACGCGCAGCCTCGATAGTGGCGTTAAGGGCGAGCAGGCGTGTTTGCGAAGCGATGGTGTCAATCAGCCCCAGCACGTCGCCGATACGCTCGGTTTCCTCGGCCAGGCCATCCACGGTGCCGTTGGTACGGGTCGCAAGATCGGAAGACTGGCCGGCAAAACTTGCGGCCCGGTCCACCTGCTGCGCCACCTCGGCAAAGGAGGCCGACAGCTGTTCCGCCGCGCTTGCCACCGCCTCGACATTGCGGGCCGCATCTTCGGAGGCGCCGGCGGCTTCGGTCGTCTGGGTTGCCGCGTCCGTCGCATTTTCCAGCACCGTCTGCGAGACGGTTTGCAGCTTGTCGCAATTGCCGTCGATGGCTTCGACCGAGCGGCCGAGGCGGGCATCGAACTGGTCAGCCAGATCGGAGAGGCGCTTGTTGAAGGCCGCCTGCTGCTGATCGAGGTAAACGGAGATGGTAAGTTCGGTATCGAGCATCACCGCACGGGTCACCGCATCCAGATGACGCGTCAGCGATTTGCGGGCCGCCCCGTTGCTCTCGGCATTGTCGATCAGCACACGCTGCAGGTCGGCGAGGATGCGCGCATAACCGGACACATACCATTGCGGGGTCAGGCCGATGCGATTGTGCACATTGGCAATGGTGTTGACGGAGTCTTCGTAATCCTTGTCGAAGCGGCCCGAGAGCAGGCGCTTCCAGTGACCGACCTGATGCTGCTTGGCCCGGTTCAGCCGCTCCGATGAGGTGAACATCGCGGCAAGCTGCGGCGTGGCCTGCACAAAGCCATAAAAGCGATCCAGCACCCAGTCGATGCGACGCTCGATGATCGGGAGCAGCTCTGCCAGTGCGGCCTGCACCGGCGCATCGATACCAAAAGACCCCAGACGTTCCCGCATCTTCACCCCCGGCATAATCAGGTATGTTTCAATTACCGAAAGTATGCCTACGCATCATTAGTGAACAAACTAGTTTTTTAGTTATTTTTCCCATATGGCGGCAGTCAAACGGCTTCAGAAACACACGCATGTACTCGTTATAAGTGTAAGATTGCCGGCCAGCCAATCTCACAACAACGCAAGCGCTCTAGCGGCATACTTGTCAGTCATCGCCTGATCGTCACTTTGCGCTGTATGCATAAATTCTTAGCCATTCCAGCACTCTGGAAGACGTCAAGTTTTGTTAAGCTTTGCAAGCCAACAAATGGACCGGCGCGAGAATCCCGAAGTTAACTTTTGGCAGTGGCGCAATTGAGGCAAGCATAAGCCCTAAGTTATTATTTCACTTATGGCGTCAATTCATCACACAAGCCGGCATCAACCTGCCGTTTTTTGCGGCTTGTTCAACGCCGCCCACCGACGGCGGACTGAGCCCGAAACAGCCTCAGTACACGAGCCAGGAAAGATAGAGGATGCCGCCAATCGTGCAGTAACAGGCAAAGGGCATCAGGGTGCGGGCCCTGAAATAGCGGGTGAGAAATTGAATCGCGAGGAAGGCCGAGAAGGCCGCTGCCGCAGCGCCGGCCAGCGCCGGACCAAGGCCGGCGGCGCCCTGCAGGAAAAGCCCCGGCAGCTTCAGCACGGCAGCGGCCAGAATGATGGGTGTCGCCAGCAGGAAGGCATAACGCAGCGCATTTTCGTGATTGAGGCCGGTCAGCAGACCGCCAGCCATGGAAATGCCGGTGCGGGAAAAACCCGGGATAAGGGCCAGGCACTGGGCAAGCCCGATGAGCACCGCTTGCCGCCATGTAAGGGCAGCAAGACGCCGGTCATCAGGCTCACCTTCCGCCTCGTCAGGCTTGCGCATCCGCTCGGTCAGATAGAGCACAAGACCGTTGAGGGCGAGCGCGATGGCAACGATGGCCGGCGCGGCAAACAAGAGCTCGATCTTCTTTTGCAGGGCAAGACCGATCAGCCCCGCCGGCACGGTGCTGACGAGGAGCAGCCAGATCAGTCTTTCCTGCGTATCGCCGGGCGCAAGACGGCCGCGCCGCACGCTGCGGAAGAGGCCCATCAGCAGATTGAGCCAGTCACGCCAGAAGAACCCCAGCAGCACCAGTGCGGTTGCCAGATGAGTCAGGACAAGGAAAGAGAGGAAGGCGCCGTGCGTCTGGTCGATCTGCCAGCCGGCAAGCGGCGGCAGCAATACGCTGTGGCCAAGGCTCGATATGGGGAAAAGCTCGCTCACCCCTTGCAGGAGCCCAAGGATGATCGCCTGAAAATAGGTCAGCATGGGGGTCCCCTCCGCCCGGAATGACGCCGGCTTGTCGCCGGCCCCTTCCTATCAGGCATAAGGGCGAGGGCAAGACCAAAGCAGGATCCCGGAAGGGCCCCTGCGTCGTCTGGCCGCAAGCGATAGCCTAGCGGCTTGCCTTTCGCGGCGCCCGGGCGGGGTCAATACCCTCCAGAAGCCCGTGAAGATGCACGATCTCTTCCAGAGAGTGGAAGCGCGGCGCACCTTGGGGCGGGTCGACGATTTCCAGCGCCCAGGTGAGCGGATGCGGGATATGCACCCCCCAGCTGCCGGCTTCGAGCGCCGGGATCACGTCGGATTTCAGCGAATTGCCAACCATCATGCTGCGCTCCGCCCCGTCCCCATGGCGGGCAAAGGCGCGCTCATAGGTGTCGCGCTTCTTGTCGCTGACAATCTCCACCGCATCGAACAGATCGCCGAGGCCGGAGCGCGCCAGCTTCTGCTCCTGATCCAGCAGATCGCCCTTGGTGATAAGGACGAGCCGGTAGTCATCCGCCAGCGCTTCCAGCGTCTCGCGCACGCCCGGCAGCGTCTCCACCGGAAAGCTCGGCATCTCGCGCCCCAGCTCCAGCAGGTCGCGTACCACGCTGGTCGGCACCTTGCCCTCCGTCACCTCGATCGCGGTCTCGATCATGGAAAGGACAAAACCCTTCCAGCCGAAGCCGTAGAACTTGATGGTGCGCCGCTCCGTCTCCAGCAACCGCTCGGTGAGGTTGCTGGTGTCGACATGGGGGGAGAGAATCTCGGCAAACCGCTCTTCGGTCAGGCGAAAAACCCGCTCGGTGTGCCAGAGCGTGTCGTCGGCATCAAAGCCGATGGTGGTGAGCGTGCGCATGGGGCAGAGCCTTCAAAAACCTTCGGGCCCGCCAGAGCGGCAGGGCAAGGCGGGCCTGGTTACCCTAACGCCAGGCCCGGCACCTTGCCCACGCATAGTTTATGCACGCCGTTCAGGCCCGCGCGGGCGCCGGCTCTTTCTGCTCAAGGCGCAGCTGGGCGAGGTAGAAGACACCGGAAAGCGCCATCATCGCTACCATGACGATGCTCATCGTCAGTGCCGGATGGCCCAGCGGAGCGAAGGCCGCCACCAGCGCCGAAGAGAGCGAGCCCAGCACCATCTGGATACAGCGCATCAGGCCCGAGGCAGCACCCGCCGCATGGGGCAGGGGTTGGAGGGCTTCATGCGTGGAATTGGGCGCGCCGACGCCATAGCTGAAGATGGTGAGGAAGATCAGCGGCATCAGGGTCGGTGCCGTTTCCAGATTGAAGAAGCAGAGCAGGAAGGCGGCCACCACGGCCAGCAACTGCGCCAGCTGGCTGATATTGAGGATGCGATGGCTATGAACATTGCGGCGGCTGAAATAGCCGCTGACGATCGACCCAAGCATGACGCCAAAGGAACAGCAGGCGAAGATGAGGGAGAACACATGGGCCGACAGGCCGAAGGAGCCCATGATTACCGCCGATGAGGTGGAGACATAGGCGAACATGCCGGCAAAGCTGAAGGCATAGACCAGCGTGTAATTGATGAAGCTGCGGTTGCCGAGCACCATCCGGTAGGTGCCGAGCAGCTGGCGCGGATGCAGCGGACGCCGCCGCTCCTCCGGCAAGGTCTCGGAGAAACCGAGCACGACGGCGACAAGGATGACAAGCGCCAGCGAGGCCTGCGTCGCATAGATGATCCGCCAGCTGGCAAAGCTCATAACCCAGGAGCCGAGCGCCGGGGCCACCAGCGGTGAAATGCCGAGCACGGTGGTGATGTGGGCAATGCGGGTACGGGCCTGAAAACCCTCGAACACGTCACGCACGACGGCCATCGGCATGGTGACGCAGGCACCGGCAGCCATGCCCTGCAGCAGGCGCAGAACCAGCAGCACACCGAAACTGGGCGCCAGCGCACAAAGCCCGGCAGCGGCGGCAAACATGATGAGCCCGACGATCACCGTCGGCCGCCGGCCATACCGGTCGGAGATCGGCCCGCACACGGACGGGGCAAGGGCGAAACCGGCAAGGAAAAGGCTGAGTGTCAGCGCGCCCCGCCCGACAGCATCGGTAAACTCCCCTTCCAGCGCCGGGATACCGGGCAGACCCATGTCGATCGAGATGGACGGCAATGCTGAAAGCGCCCCCAGCAACAGCGTGAAGGCGAAGGATTGCGGTTTCAGTCTCATCAGGAAGTCCCGGCTTTCTGTCTTCTATAATGGTGATAGGCCCCGCCCCGCAGGCCCACAACCAGCCCTCTGCGCATAGGCGTCCCCCGGCCGGATCATGGCACTTGCGGCAAGATTGCGAGGATACCCTCACTTTCACCACCGGGACGGTTGTACCTTCCTTCACCTCACGCTATCGCTTGCATCAGCCCCTTACTTCGGACACCTGCCCCGCTATGACCTATCCCGCCGTGGCCCGCGACAGCGTACGCGCCCTCTCCTCCTCCCGCATCCGGGATGTCGCCAATGCCGCCATGGGACGGGCCGATGTGCTGCCCTTCTGGTTCGGCGAGAGCGAGCAGTCGACGCCGGATTTCGTGCGCAAGGCGGCCGAGGCGTCCCTCCAGCGCGGCGAGACCTTCTACAGCCAGAATCTGGGCCAGCCCGCCCTGCGGCAGGCGATTGCCGACTATCTCACCGCCCTGCATGGCCGCCCCTTCGACATGGAGCGGGTTGGTGTTACCGGCTCGGGCCTGCAGGCGCTGATGCTGGCGGCACAGCTGGTGCTGGAGCCCGGTGACCGGGTGGTGGCGGTAACGCCGATCTGGCCGAACCTTGTCGAGATCCCGCGCATTCTGGGCGCCACTGTAGAGCGCGTGCCGCTCGGCATCACCGGCGGGCGCTGGCAGCTGGATGCCGACCGGCTGATCGCGGCGCTGACACCGGACACCCGGCTGCTGATCCTCAACTCCCCCGGCAACCCCACCGGCTGGGTGATTGACCGCGAGACGCAGAAGGCGGTTTTCGAGCATTGCCGCCGCCATGGCATCTGGGTGCTGGCGGATGATGTCTATGAGCGGCTTGTCTATGAGGCGGGGCAGAAATCCGCCCCCTCCTTCCTGACGCTGGCGGAGCCGGAAGACCGGGTCATCAGCGCCAACAGCTTTTCCAAGGCCTGGAGCATGACCGGCTGGCGCGTCGGCTGGCTGACCGTGCCGCCGAGCCTTTCCGCCGACCTTACCAAGCTCGTCGAGTTCAACACCTCCTGCGTGCCGCAGTTCGTGCAGGCGGGAGCGCTGGCCGCCATCACCGGCGGCGAAACTTACGTGAAGCAGCAGGCGGGCGAACTGACGGCGGCACGTGATCGCCTGTTCGGCGCCCTGCGCGCGCTGCCCGGTGTTGAACTGCCGGAGGCGACTGGCGCCATGTACGCGTTCTTCCGCATAACCGGGTTTGATGACTGCATGATGCTGGCGCGCGCGCTTATCAGCGAAACCGGGCTCGGCCTTGCGCCCGGCAGCGCCTTTGGCCCGGAAGGCGAAGGCTGGCTGCGCTGGTGTTATGCGGCAAGCCCGGCCAAGCTGAACGAGGGTATCGAGCGCCTGTCGCGCTTTGTTGCCAAACGCATCGCCGCCTGAGATCAGGCCGAAAGCGTCTCTTCCAGCACCCAGTCACGATAGTCCGCCGTTACCGCCACCACCGGGGTGGCGATGATGGCGGGCACCTCATAGGGATGCTCGGCACGGATGGCCGCAGACAGCCGGTCAAACAAGGTGGCACGCGTTTTCAGCATCACCGAAAACTCGCGGTCGCGCACCAGCTCACCTTCCCAGCGATAGACGCTGGTGATGCCGGGCACGATGTTGGCGCAGGCCGCGAGGCGGGCCTCCACAGCGGCATTGGCGATGGCCAGCGCGATGTCGTTATCAGGACAGGTGACCCAAACCTCGATCAGCTCGCTCATGACCTATCGGCGCTCCAGAAGCCGGCCCAAACGCCTGCCAAATCCTGAGCGCTGACGGTAAATCTTTAGGCAGCTTCTGACAACATAACCACCCGGAGTAGGACGGCCTTCAGGCGGCAGCGGCCTGCCGTCCCGCCCGCCGCACCGGCAGGGCGAAACTGCGCCGGAACTCGCGCGGCGTCATGCCCTTCAGGGCACGGAACTGCCGGTTGAAATGCGAGAGATTGCTGTAGCCCGCCTCATCCGCCACATGGGCGACCGGAAGCTGGCCGTTGATCAGCAAGGCGCAGGCCCGGCCGATGCGCAGCTGCGCCAGATAGTCGGAGACGGTAAGGCTGGTGTGGCGCCGGAACAGGCGATGAAAGCCAGAGATGCTGAGGCAGGCGATACCGGCCAGATCCGCGATCGTTACCTCGTCGCGGTAATGAGCATGCAAATGGTCCAGCACGCGCGAGATGCGGTCGCGGTCCGGCGAGGCTGCCGCCATCGCATCGGCCGCCGGGCTTGCCAGCGGCTCATATTCGCCGCGGCGGGCAAGGCGGCTCAAAATCTCGATCAGGCGGATGACGCGGCTTGGCGGGTCAAGCCCCGGCAGGCTTTCCACCAGCGGGCGCACATCGGCCGCGGAAGCGGCGGAGAAGACAAGGCCGCGGCCGGAGGCTGCCAGCATCGGCTCCATCGCCTTCAGCTCCGTAAGAGTTCCCGTCAGTGGCCGGGCCCAGTCGGGCGTGAACCACATGACAAGGGCGATATGCGGGTGCGCCGGATCGATGCGCTCGGCCGAGCACCAGGTGTGCGGCAGGTTGGGGCCGAGCAGTACCAGATCGCCGTCGTCATAACGGCCGATATGGTCGCCGATATAACGCTGGCCCCGGCTGTTGAGCGTCAGCGTCAGCTCGAATTCCGGATGGTAGTGCCACTGGAACGGAATCTCGTCGTCAAGGCGCCGGTTAAGCAGCGTCCAGCTCTGATCCTCGGCAATGCTGACCGTTTCGCGATAAGGGCGCATGACTGCTCAAATTAATGCGATGATCCACCAGAAGCGGATCAGAAACGCCAGAATAGTACCAGTTTTGGCAAGGCGATGGCAACATGGCCTTCTCCGCCCGGCCTATCTTCCTTTCATCAACCGATGCGGTTCCACCGGACGCCGGCTGGGGCGTGGGAGCCGCAAGATGCAAAAGGAAGAGGAAACCTCCATGGCTGCCGTCGAGAAATTTGCCGCTGTCGATCCCGGGCACACCCAGGCCAAGGGCTTCGACACGCAGCTCAAGGACATCAAGAAGGCGCTGCCGCTGCGCGTCATGACGCCGGAAGACTGGCTGCACTGGATTACCCGCGGTTACGTGGTCATCCGCAATGCGGTGCCGCGCGAGAATGTGGAGCGCATGGTGGCCCTGCTGTGGCGCTTCCAGGAGATGAACCCGAACGATCCGGCCACCTGGTCCCGCCCGCAGCTGCGCGACCACAAGATGAAGGAACTGAACAACAGCGGCATGGTGGAGATCTATAACCACCAGTATCTGTGGGATAACCGGCAGGAGCAGCGGCTCTACGACGCCTTCGTCGACATCTGGGACCGCGAGGATCTGTGGGTTTCCATCGACCGCGCCAATCTCAACACCCCCAATCGCGATGCCCGCAGCTTCAACGGCTTCATCCACTGGGATGTCGACACCTCGGTCCGTCCGCTGCCCATCGGCGTGCAGGGCGTGCTGTCGCTGGTCGATACCGACAGCGAGACCGGCGGTTTCCAGTGCGTGCCGTCGCTGTTCTCGGGCTTCGACGAATGGGAAAAGACGCAAGGCCCGGACCGTAACCCGCGGGCACCGAACCCCGAGGGGCTGGATATCGTCAATGTGCCGATGAAGGCCGGCGACATGCTGATCTTCAACAGCCTGCTTGCCCACGGCATCCGCCCCAACCGCTCCGAAGACCGGGTGCGCATGGCGCAGTACATCTCCATGGCCCCGGCCAATGAAGGCGACAACGCCGAACGGCAGGACCGTATCGCCTGCTGGCGTGACCAGGAGCCGCCCAAGCGCGGCGCCTTCCCCGGCGACCCGCGCGAGTGGGAAAAGCACAATGCCGAACGGGCCCGGCTGACGCCGCTTGGTGAAAAGCTGCTGGGCCTCAAGAGCTGGCAGGACTGATCCCGCACGGGACGCAGCAAGAGCCAGAAGACAAAGACCCTTTGCCGCTGAGGCGAAGGGTCTTTTCTCTTTTCAGCAGGCCGCCAGAACCGAAAGGCGGGCAACGAGAAACACACGGGCACCGGCGCGCATTTCCTCAAGCACGCTGGACCGTTCTGCAAGATCAGCCTCGGCATCGAGCGTGGCGGCTGATTTCATCAGTGTGAGATAGGCAATCGCCAGCGGCCGCAGCCTTGCGGCGGGGGCTTTGGGGCAATTGAGCGCCAGGATTGCGGTCACCCGCTCGCGCAGCTCCGCCTTCAGCACAAGCGCACTTTCCGGCCCGCCATGCGCCACTTCCATCAGCGCCAGCGCGACCGTGCGCTCTGCCTTGAGCGAGACGAGCGCCGCCATCAGCTGGTCGGACAGCGTTTCCACCGTCAGGCCGGGCGCCGCCGCCGCAATCTTGTCCATGACCTGCCAGAGGCTGACGCCATAGCGCTCCAGCAGTGCGCCGGCGAGCAGGTCCTTGTTGGCGAAGAACTGGTAGAGCGAGCCGATGGGCGCTTTGGCGCGCTGCGCAATCTCCGTCATCGTCGCGGCATCGAAGCCCTTTTCGGCAAACACCGCCTGTGCCGCCTCCAGGAGCGAGGCCACGCGAAGGCGCCCGCGCTCGCGCCGGGGGGCCTTGGCCACCTGAACGCTTGCCGCCTTGCGCACCCGTGCCGGTTTTGCCGCCACCGGTGCGTCATCCGGTGCCGTTGACTTTTGTGAGGATTCCCTCATATTTTCTTTTTGTGAGCTATTCCTCATATTTTTATCTTTATCCGCTATAGCCTGTCCACCTCAAGGCCGCTGCTGCACCGGCTCCCACTTGCCCGGTGCAACCGCAACGGCCCGTCTTTGCCGGAGCCGCCGGAAATGATCCAGCTCGACCCACGCCACTCTGCCCTTGTTCTCATCGATCTGCAAAACGGCATCCTCGGCATGCCCACTCTCGCGCCGCACAGCGCCGTGGAGGTGGAAGCGCGGGGCAAGGCCCTGGCTGAGCGTTTCCGTGCTGCCGGCGCGCCGGTTTTCCTCGTCCATGTCGGCTTCGGGCCGGACTTCGCCGTGGCGCCGCCTGCCACTGTCGACGCGCCGATGCAACGCCCGGCCGGCGGCCTGCCGGCCGGCTGGAGCGACTTTGCCGCCGGAGTACAGCAGCCGGGCGACATCCCGATCCTGAAGCGCCAATGGGGCGCCTTTTATGGCACGGAGCTGGACCTGCAATTGCGCCGGCGCGGTATCACCACCCTCGTACTCGGTGGCATCGCTACCAATTTCGGCGTCGAGTCAACCGCTCGCTCTGCATGGGAGCATGGCTATCAGGTGGTACTTGCCGAAGACGCCACCACCAGCGTATCCGCAGAGATGCATGAGTTTGCCGTGACCAAAATCTTCCCGCGCATCTCGCGGATTGCCAGTTCGGACACGATCTCTTTCGCCAGCTAAGCCTTTCAGGACCAGCCCGCCCCATGCCGCTACCGACAGACCCGATAGCCCGCCTGCCCAAGCCGACACAATGGCTCCTGCTGGTGATCCTGTCGGGTCTGTTCGTGCCGGCGCTACAGGCGGTGCACATGCCGGCAGCCCTGCTGCTGGGCCCGATGATCGCGGCGATCCTGATGGGGCTGGGCGGCACCAGCGTACGCGTGCCGCGCACGCCCTATTACGGCGCCCAGGCGATTATCGGCATCATGATCGCCGGTGTGATCGAACCTTCGATCCTCGGCACCCTGATGAAAGACGGCCCGCTCTTTATTGGCGCCGTGGTCGCCACGGTGACGATGAGCAGCTTCATCGGCTATCTGCTCAGCCGCTGGCGCATCCTGCCCGGCACTGCCGGTGTCTGGGGGTCGGCCCCGGGCGCCGCCAGTGCCATGGTGGTGATGGCGGAAGCCTTCGGCGCCGACGTGCGGCTTGTGGCCTTCATGCTCTATATGCGCGTCGTCTGTGTCGCGCTCTTTGCCGCAATCATCTCGCGCCTGTGGGTGGATACCAGCGGGGCGAGTGTCGATATCGTCTGGTTTCCCCCCGTCGACTGGCAGAATTTTGCCATCACCGTCGCTCTGGCGCTCGCCTGCGCCTGGGTGGGACGCAAATTGCGCCTGCCTTCCGGTGCCATGCTGATGCCGATGATTGTCGGCATCGTGCTGCATGTCAGCGGCGTGCTGACGGTGGAACTGCCGGAATGGCTGCTCGGCCTCGTCTACGCCGCGCTTGGCTGGAATATCGGCCTTGGCTTCAACCGCAAGATCCTGGCACAGGCAGCCCGAGCGCTGCCTCAGATCCTGCTTTCCATCGGTGTGCTGATCGCCTTTTGCGGCGGCCTTGCTTTCCTGATGGTCAAGTTCGTCGGGGTCAATCCGCTGACGGCCTATCTCGCCACCAGCCCCGGCGGCATGGATTCCATCGCCATCATCGCGGCCTCCACCAGCAATGTGGATCTGCCCTTTGTCATGGCCCTGCAAACGGCACGTTTCCTGATCGTGATGCTGGCAGGCCCGCCCGTTGCCCGCTTCGTCGCCCGGCGCGTGGGCAGCCCCTAGGACGCTGCGGCGAGCAGCCGGTCCAGCAATTGATCCAGCCGCTCCGGCTCAGCCCAGCTGACCTCGACGCCCACCTCCACCACATCCAGCCGCTGGCGGGCGCTGAGGCGGGCGCCATCCTTGGTGGTGGTAACCAGCATGGCATCCAGCGACTGCGCCTCGCGTACCAGCCGGTCCAGCATCTGCGGGGCAATGGGCTCATGGTCGCCAAAGCTGCGCACGCGCACCAGCTCGGCCCCCATGGCCTTCAGCGTGGCATAGAATTTTTCCGGCCGTCCGATGCCGGCAAAGGCCATTACCCGGCGGCCAGCAAGCGCGTACCGCATCGCCTCGACCGGCTGCAAGCTTGCGCCAAGCACCGGTATTTCGGGCGCGATCACCTCAACGCTGGCGGCGACATGGCGCTCGTCCGCCCCCATCACCACCACGGCTGATGCCCGTGCAAGGCCGGCGTCGATGGGCTCGCGCAGCGGACCGGCCGGGATCACCCGCCCGTTGCCGAACCCGGCCCCGCCATCGACGACGACCAGCGACAGGTCCTTGCGCAGGCCCGGATTCTGAAACCCGTCATCAAGGATGATCAGCCCCGCCCCGGCCTCAACAGCGGCCCGCGCGGCAGCCGCCCGGTCACGCCCGATCCAGACCGGCGCGCTCGCGGCCAGCAACAATGGCTCGTCTCCGACCTCACCCGCGCCATGCCGGGCAGGATCAACCCTGAGCGGCCCCTCAAGGCTACCACCATAACCCCGCGAGACGACATGTGCGGCGACACCGCGAGCAGACAGTCGGGCGACCAGCGACTGGACGACCGGCGTCTTGCCGGTGCCACCCGCCGAAAGGTTTCCGACACAGATAACCGGCACCGGCGGCGAGAAATCCGTCGCCCGCGCCACGTGCCTTGCCGTTGCCGCAGCGTAAAGGGCGGCTAGCGGAGTCAGCAGGGTCGCGAGGGTGCCCGCAGGCTGCTGCCAGAAGCCCGGCGCCTTCACCGCGCCCCTCCGGCGATGCCGGCGCGGGCAAAAAGCGGCGCCAGCGCCTGCATCACCCGGTCCGCCGTACCGCGATGCACTTCCACCGCATTGCGGGCGCAGGAGACGAGGCGCTCGCGGGCTGCCGGGTCAACCAGCAGGCCATCGACTTTGGCCGCCAGATCGCCGGCATCCGCGACGGCCAGCAGGCCGCCTGCGGCCTCCAGCTCTGCCGTTACCTCGGCAAAATTATAGCGGCTGGGCCCGAACAGGATGGCGGAGCCCAGAAGCGCCGGCTCGATCGGGTTTTGCCCGCCGCGCGGCGCGAAGGAACCGCCGATGAAGCTCACCGGCGCCCAGCGATAGAGCGTGCCCATCTCGCCAAGCGTATCGGCGATATAGAGCGCCCCCGAAGGCTCCTCCCCCAGGCTGCGCCGTGCAGCGGCGATGCCGCGCCCGGCGGCCATGGCGGCAATATCCTCGCCGCGCTGCGGGTGGCGCGGGCAGAGCACGGTCAGCAAGCCGGGAATGCTGCCGGCAAGCTGCTCATGCGCATCCAGCAGCGGCCCGTCTTCTTCCGGGTGGAAACTCGCGGCAAGCCAGATCGGCCGGCCCAATGTCAGCGAGCGCAGGCGCGCCAGCTCATCCTCATCCACCGGCGGCGGGACGGCCGAATATTTGAGATTGCCGGTGTTCTGCACCTCGGCCATGCCGAGGGCGGAATACCGCTCCGCCTCCGCCCTACCCTGCGCCAGACAAAGCGAGAAGGTGGACAGCAGCCGGCGAATGGTACCGGAGACCCACTGCCAGCGCTCGAAGGAGCGGGCGGAAAGGCGCGCATTGACAAGCGCCGCCGGAATGCCGCGTTCGGCAAGCCCCGCCAGCATGTTGGGCCAGAGATCGCTCTCCAGCCACAAGGCAAGATCGGGGCGCCAGTGATCGAGAAAACTCGCGACCCAGCCCGGACGGTCCACCGGGATATACTGGTGCAGGGCGCGGGGCGGCAGCCGGCGCGCCATGACAGCCGCCGAGGTAACCGTGCCGGTCGTAACCAGCACCTGCACCTCGGGCAGCAGCACCAGCCGCTCGATCAGGCTGAGGGCGGAGACCGCCTCCCCCACGCTGGCGCCGTGCACCCAGACCAGTTTGCCGGCAGGACGCGGCGCCCCGGCGATGCCGCGACGCTCGCCGGCGCGCCTGCCATCTTCCTTGCCGCGCTGCTCACGCCGCTTGAGGTACCAGTCGATGACCGGTCCGCCTGCCGCCGTTGCACCACGATAAAGCCGGTAGAGCATGGACATCGGCACCGCTTACTCGAAGAGGCTCGGCTGCTCGGCGGGAGCCGCCGGTTTGGCCGGACGGGGCTTTGCCGGCTTTGCCGAAGCCGCCGGTGACAATGACGGGGCCGTACCCTCGCCCGTTGCCTCCGCCGCGACATGCCCGTCATGGAACTGGATATCCAGCACGGCACCTTGCGAGAGAGCGGCAGCGGATGAAACCGGCGCGCCGGATGCATCGCGGATCACCGCATAACCGCGCTCCAGCACGCGGGTGTAGGAGACACTTTCGAGGCGCTGGCCAAGGGCGGCAAGACGCTCGCCATAACGCTCCTGCCGCTGCTGGCCGGCGCGGGCGTGGCGGGCGGCCAGGTCGGCAAGGCGCCGGCGCCCTTCCGTCACGCTCTGGCGCAGCGGCCGGTCGGAGAGGCGCTGGGCGGCATGGGAAAGCAGCAGGCGCTTTTCCTGCAGCCAGCGGCGCGGCGCGGCGTCCAGCCGCTCGCTGCGGTCATCAAGGCGCTGCATGGCGGTTTCCAAGAGGCGCTGCGGATCGCCAAGGCCGCGCGCAAGCCCGGCCAGATGGGTGCGCCGCACTTCAACACTGCGGGTCAGCCCGCCCACGAGGCGGGCGCCGAGCTCCATCACCTGTGCCAGCACCTCTCGCCGCACCGGCACCGCCATTTCGGCGGCAGCTGTCGGCGTGGGCGCGCGCAGGTCGGAGGCGAAGTCGATCAGGGTCGTATCGGTCTCATGCCCCACGGCGGAGATGAGCGGAATGGTGCTGGCAGCGGCCGCCCGCACCACGACCTCTTCATTAAAGGCCCAGAGATCCTCAAGGCTGCCGCCGCCGCGCGCGACGATCAGCACATCCGGCCGCGGCACGGCATCGCCGGGGCGAAGGCGATTGAAGCCCTCGATGGCGTTTGCCACCTGCTGGGCCGCGCCTTCACCCTGCACCGCCACCGGCCATAGCAACACATGGCGCGGGAAACGATCCGCCAGCCGGTGCAGGATATCGCGGATGACGGCGCCGGTCGGCGAGGTGATGACGCCAATGACGGAGGGCAGGAAGGGGATCTTCTTCTTGCGGGCGCCGTCAAAAAGACCTTCGGCGGCAAGGCGTTTGCGCCGGTCTTCCAGCATCTTGAGCAGCGCGCCTTCGCCCGCCAGCTCCATACGCTCGATGATGAGCTGATAACTCGAGCGGCCCGGATAAGTGGTAAGGCGCCCGGTGCAGATGACCTCCATGCCCTCTTCCGGCCGGATGCCGAGACGGCTGACCGTGCCGCGCCAGCACACGGCCTGCAGGGTGGAATCCGCATCCTTCAGCGTCAGGTAAAGATGCCCTGAACTTGGCATCGAGGGACGGGAGATTTCGCCGCGCACACGCACATGGGCAAAGCTCTCCTCCACCGTGCGCTTGAGCGCCAGGCTGAGTTCGCTGACCGAAAATTCCGGAACGTTGCCGCCGGCGGCGTTTTGCGGGTCGTCTGTCATGTGCGCTTTATGCTACAAGCCGCGCCCACAAGACACCCCCAAGCTCAGGGCTGCCGCTCAAAAAGCCGGCGGCCCCATCCGTTGGCCTGTTTCCTTCTGGCCCGATTCCTTTTGGAGACCTCGCATGCGTATCCTCGTCATCGGTTCCGGCGGCCGTGAACATGCCCTGGTCTGGGCAATCTCCCGCTCGCCGCTGGTGGATGCGCTGTTCTGCGCGCCCGGCAATGCCGGTATTGCGCAGGAAGCAACCTGCCTGCCGGTCGCGGCGGAAGATATCGACGGCATCCTCGCCCTGTGCGAGCGCGAGAAGATCGACTTCGTCGTCGTCGGCCCGGAAGGCCCGCTGGTGGCCGGCGTGGTGGACAGGCTGGCTGAAAAAGGCATCCCCGCCTTCGGCCCCGGTGCCGCGGCAGCGCAGCTTGAAGGCTCCAAGGCCTTTACCAAGGAACTATGCGCCCGGATGAACATCCCGACCGCCGGTTTCGGTCGTTACAGCGATCCGGCTGCGGCAAAGGTCTGGGTGCGCGAGCATGGTAAACTGCCAGTGGTGGTGAAGGCTGACGGACTTGCCGCCGGCAAGGGCGTGGTGATTGCCGAAACGCTGGAGGCGGCAGATGCCGCCATCGACGACGCACTGGAAGGCGGCCGTTTTGGTGCCGCCGGCCACGAACTGGTGCTGGAAGAATTCCTGACCGGCGTCGAGGCCAGCTTCTTTGTGCTGTGCGACGGCAAGAACGCCCTGCCGCTTGTCTCCGCGCAGGACCACAAGCGCGTCTTTGACGGCGATGAAGGCCCGAACACCGGCGGCATGGGGGCCTATTCTCCTGCGCCGATGCTGACGGCAGAGCTTGAAGCGCAGGTGATGAAGGAAATCATCTACCCGACGCTGGTCGGCATGGCCGATACCGGCATGCCGTACAAGGGCGTGCTCTATGCCGGCCTCATGCTGACCGAAACCGGCCCGCAGCTCATCGAATACAATGCCCGCTTCGGTGATCCGGAAACCCAGGTGCTGATGACGCGCCTCAAGTCCGACATCCTGCCGGCCTTCATCGCCTCCCATGACGGGGTGCTCGATGATTTTGCCCTGCAGTGGAAGGACGAAGTCGCCCTGACTGTCGTGATGGCCGCCGACGGCTACCCCGGCGACTATGCCAGGGGCACCGTGATCAAGGGCATCGAGGCCGCCAATGCGCTGCCGGGCGTCAAGGTTTTCCATGCCGGCACCAAGGCGGGCCCGAATGGCGAAATCCTTGCCAATGGCGGCCGCGTGCTGAACGTTACCGCCACCGGCGCCACCATCGCCGAGGCGCAAAAGCGCGCCTATCAGGCCGTCGACCTCATCGACTGGCCGGAAGGTTTTTGCCGCCGCGATATCGGCTGGCGCGCCGTCTGACACTCCACGGCACCGGCAGGGGAACATCGCCTTTTGTTCCCCTTCCGTTCAGGCCGGGGAGGCTGTATGGTCAGGCCATGACAGCCGATCTTCCCTTCTACGCCCAAAGCTGGTTCTGGCCTGCTGCCGGTTTCTTCATTGCCGCCATGCTGGCCGCCTTTGCCTTCGCCCGCAGCCGCAGCCTTGTCGCCCGGCTGGAGGAGACAGAGGCCGCCGCCGAGGCCATTGACGGCGAACTGAAGGGCGAGCGCGAGCGGCGGGTGATTGCCGAAGAGCGCATGTCGCGCCTGCCGGTGCTGGAGGGCCAGATCGAGGCCCTGCGCGGCGACCTTGCCGTTGCCCAGCAGCGTGGCGCCAGCCTTGCCGCCGAGATCGCCAAGGAGCGGCAGGCGGCAGAAGAAAAACTCGCCGCCGTTAATGAAGCGCAGGCCCGCCTGATCGAGACCTTCAAGGCGCTGTCGCTCGATGCGCTGAAGGACAATAACAAGCACTTCCTGGAACAGGCGCGCCTGACGCTGGAGCAGGTGACCGCCGGCGCCAAGACGGAACTCGCCGCGCGCGAAAAGGCCATTTCCGACCTGCTCTCCCCGGTCAAGGAAGCGCTTGGCAAGGTCGACACCCAGATGCGCGAGATGGAAAGTGTCCGCGCCGGCGCCTATGGCGAACTGAAGCAGGTGGTGGCCGCCATGTCGGTGCAACAGGAACAGCTGCGCGGCGAGACCCGCAATCTGGTAACCGCCTTGCGCAAGCCGCAGGCCCGCGGCCGCTGGGGCGAAATCCAGCTGAAGCGCGTGGTCGAGATGGCAGGCATGCTCGACCATTGCGACTTCGAGGAACAGCATTCCGTTACCGATGGCGAAGGCCGCATGCTGCGCCCGGACATGATCGTGCGCCTGCCCGGCGGCAAGACCATGGTCGTGGACGCCAAGACCCCGCTTGACGGGTATCTGGATGCTGTGGCCGAGGGTGTGGACGAAACCGGCCGCGAGGCTGCCCTTGCCCGGCACGTGCGCCATGTGCGCGAGCATATGCGCCAGCTGGGCCAGAAGGCATACTGGAACCAGTTTGAGCACAGCCCGGAATTCGTCGTGCTGTTTCTGCCCGGTGAAGCCTTCTTTGCCGCCGCGCTGGAGCAGGATGGCAGCCTGATCGAAGATGGCGTGGCCAATCGCGTTATCCTGGCGACGCCCACCACCCTCATCGCCCTGCTGCGCGCCGTGCATTATGGCTGGCGGCAGGAACGGCTGGCCGAGAATGCCCGTGACATCAGCGAGCTGGGCAAGACGCTTTACGAGCGGATCGCCGTGTTCGGCAGCCATATGGCGAAGATGGGTACCGCCCTCTCCCGCGCCACGGAATCCTACAACTCGGCTGTCGGTTCGCTGGAGCGCAATGTGATGACCACGGCGCGTCAGCTCAAGGACCTGCATGTGGCCAGCGACAAGGACGTGGAAGCGCTGAACCCGGTGGAAGTGCAACCGCGCTCGCTCCAGAAGCTGGAAGCGGGAGAAGAAGCGCTGCTTTCCTGATCTGGAACCCCTCGAAACCGGCACAAAACTTGACCCGCCGGGCCGCTCTGCTTAAGCAGAGCCTCAGATAAAAAGCGCCGGACGCAACGATGCGGGACCCGGCGCGGCTCGGAGAGTTCAAGGCACCATGGCGCTTCTCGATATCGTTCTCGTCCCCGACACCCGGCTCAAGACCAAATGCGAGCCTGTCGGCGAGATTACCCCGGCCATCCGCAAGCTGGCCGAGGACATGCTGGAGACGATGTATGATGCGCCCGGCATCGGCCTTGCCGCCCCGCAGGTCGGCATCCTGAAGCGCCTGATCGTGCTGGATGTCGCCGACGAGGATGCACCGCGCAAGCCGCTGGTGATGGTGAATCCCGAGATCACCTGGGCGTCAGAAGAGACCCGCACCTACCAGGAAGGCTGCCTTTCCATCCCCGAGATTTACGGTGACGTGACGCGGCCGGAAAAGATCAAGGTACGCTATGGCGACCTTGACGGCGGGGCTCATGAGATCGAGGCGGACGGGCTGCTTGCCACCTGCATCCAGCACGAGATCGACCATATCGAGGGCGTACTCTTCATCGACCACATGTCCTCGCTCAAGCGCTCGATGATCCTGCGCAAGATGACGAAGCTGAAGCGCGAGACAACCCGCCCCGGAAAGTCCGCCTGATGAGCGGCGGCGACGAGATCTACACCGAAGCCCGGCTCTACGACATCGCCTTCGGCTACCGCGATTTCGACGCCGAAGCGGCCCTGATGCTGGACTGGGGCCAGCGCTTTGGCCCCGAGCGCCCGAAACGCGTGCTGGAACTGGCCGCCGGCCCCGGCGGGCACGGCATCGCCTTTGCCCGCGCCGGCGTGGAAGCCATCTGCCTCGACCGTTCGGCGGAGATGAAGGAATACGCTCTGGCCCGCGCCGCCGAAGCCGGCGTGACGCTGGATTACCGGCTGGGCGACATGCGCCGCTTCACGCTGGAAAAGCCGGTGGATCTTGCCTGCCTTGCGCTCGACAGTGTCTCGCATCTGCTGGCCAATGATGATGCCATCGCCTGTTTCAAGAGCGTGGCGGCTGCTCTGGTGCCGGGTGGGCTCTTCATCCTTGAAACTCCGCATCCGGCCGAAACCTTCGGCATCGGCGACATGACGCTCGGTGCCTGGAAGCAGGAAGCCGACGATGCCAGCGTGCTGGTGGAATGGGGCCGGCCGGGAGACCGCTTCGACCCCATCGCCCAGGTGCGCTACCACTCCGTCGCCTTTTCCGTGAGGCGGCCGGGCGAGAAGAAGCGCCTTATCGAATCCATCGTTCCCCAGCGCCGCTATACCGCGCAGGAGCTGATGCTGATCGGCGAGATTGCCGGCCTCAAGCTTGTGACACATTTTGGTGCTCTGGATGAGGAGATCGGCGCCCAGGACCATGAGGAGGCTTTCCGCCTCGTCACCGTGCTGGCCCGCGCCTGAAGACCCGATCCCGCCTGCCCGCCTCTGGGAAAAGCGACAGATATGACTGCCCCGCTGCGCCTTGCCTTCATGGGCACACCCGACTTTTCCGTCCCCTGCCTTGCCGCGCTGATCGAGGCGGGGCATGAGGTGGTGTGCGTCTATAGCCAGCCGCCACGGCCGGCCGGCCGTGGCCACAAGCTGCGGCCCAGCCCGGTCCATGCCTTTGCCGAGGAACGCGGCATCCCGGTGCGCACGCCCAAAAGCCTGCGCAAGCCCGAAGAGCAGCAGGCTTTTGCCGAACTCGGGCTCGATGCGGCGATCGTGGTCGCCTATGGCCTGATCCTGCCCCAACCCATTCTGGATGCGCCGAAGCTCGGCTGCATCAACGTGCATGCCTCCCTGCTGCCACGCTGGCGCGGGGCTGCGCCGATCCAGCGTGCCATCATGGCGGGTGACGCGGAAAGCGGCGTCGTCATCATGCAGATGGAGGCCGGACTCGATACCGGCCCGATGCTGTCCCGAACCACCGTTCCCATCGGCCCGGCCACCGATGCCGGCCAGTTGCACGACGCCCTGAGCAAGGCGGGAGCAAAACTGCTGGTGCCGACGCTGGCCGATCTGGCGGCCGGCAAGATCACCCCCGTACCGCAGCCAGAAGAAGGCGTGACCTACGCCGCCAAGATCACCCGCGAGGATGCCGCCTTCGACTGGAAGCGGTCCGCCGTGGAAATCGACCGCCTTATACGCAGCCTTACGCCCTATCCGGGCGTTACCTGTTACATACGCGGCGAACCGGTGAAGATTCTGGCCGCCCGCCCGCTCGACAAAAAGCACGGCGCGGCACCGGGAGAAACACTGGACGAGCACTTGACCATCGCCTGCGGGGATGGTGCGTTAAGGCTTGAGCGCGTTCAGCGCGCAGGCAAGACCCCGGTCGAGGCCGAGGCCTTTCTGCGTGGCTTCCCCCTACCCGCCGGTGAGCGGGTCGAAACGGCAGCGCCGGCATCCGCCTGACGCCGCCTTTGCTTTTGATGACGGAGTAGAGCCGGGACATGTTTTCTCGACGCTGCCGACTGCCCCTGAGCCTTGCGGCCTTCCTCTTCGCCTTCCTGCTGCAGGCCGCCGCCATTCCGCAGGCTGAGGCTCAAAGCCAGACCGCCGCGGCCCAGACGGTGGACAAGGCCAAGGTCGAGGCGCTGATCGGCACGCTCAAGGACGACAAGGCCCGGCAGGATCTGATCGACAAGCTGCAGATCCTGGTGCAGGCCGACCAACCGGCCCCTGACCAGCACGGACTGCTTGCCGAAAACGTCTCGGAAACCGTTACCAACTTCCTCGGCGCCGGCATTGATGTCACCGCCCGCCGCGCAAACGAGATGCTGGCCTCGCTCGGCACATTGCCGGACCAGATCAGGCTGACGGCCACCTCGCTCTCCGATCCGGCGGTTCAGTACCGCTGGCAGCGTTATGGCAGCCAGCTGGCGATTCTTGCCGCCATTGCCCTTGGCGGATACTGGTTCATCTCGTTGATCCTGCTGCCCTGGCGGCGCCGGCTGCGCCGCGCGCACCAGATCAACCTGCGCCAGCGGGTGAGCCGCCTCTTCCTGCTCTTCTGCGTCTATCTGTTGCCTGTGGTCGGCATGGTGATCGCCATGTTCGCCTCCGTCACCTTCCTGCAGCCGGCGGCCATACCCCGCTCGGTTGCCCTTGCCGTCGTCAACGTCATTGCCGTCTCCAGCCTGCTGCGGGCCCTCAGCGGCACCTTGCTGGTGCCGGGCAACCGGGATCTGCGCCCGCTGCCGATCGGGGATGAAACAGCGACCTATATCGCCATCTGGGTGCGCCGCCTCGCTGCCGTTTTCTTTGCCGGCTACCTGCTGACGGTCCTGATGGCCGCGCTTGGCATTTCCGGCAGCGTCATCGGCCTGGTTGCCCGCCTCTTCGGTCTGTTCATGACCTTCATGGTCATTGCCCTGGTGCTGCAGAATCGCCGGGCAGTTCAGGTTCTGCTGGCCGGCACGCCAAGCGGCGAGCCGAAACAGGCAACCGGTGCCCTGCGCAGCCTCAGTGTCCTGCGCCGCTATGCCGCCGGCTGGTGGCACATCTTCGCCATTCTGGTGCTGGGCGGCGTGCTCATTTCCTGGAGCTTCCGCATCGAAGGCGGGGTTACCTATGTGCTGCGCGGCAGCTTCGGCACCGCGTTCGTGCTGATTGTAGCGGTTGCCGCCGGCATGCTGGCCCAGCAGGGCCTCACCCGCGGCTTTGCCCTCTCGGACGATTTGCGCCGGCGCCTGCCGACGCTGGAGCGGCGTGCCAACGCCTATCTCGGCATCATCAACTGGGCGGCAAGCGGCCTCATCATCCTGCTCGCCGTACTCTCCATCCTGCGCGCCTGGGGCATCGACAGCTTTGCCTGGGTCGATACCCAGAATGGCAAGCACGTCGCCACCGGCTTCGTCACCATCTTCATCGTGCTCGCGCTTGCTGTCGTGGTGTGGGAGGTGGTGACCAACGGTATCGAGCGCTACCTGCATCCGGAGAACACCTCCGCCCTGCGCAGCGCCCGCGCCCGCACGTTGCTGCCGCTGGCGCGTAGTGTCTTTCTGGTGCTGCTGGTGCTGATGACCTCCCTCATCGTGCTGTCGCAGCTCGGCATCGATATCGGCCCGCTGCTGGCCGGTGCCGGCGTCGTCGGTCTTGCCATCGGCTTCGGCAGCCAGGCGCTGGTGCGTGATTTCATCACCGGCGCCTTCGTGCTGATGGAAGACCAGATTTCGGTCGGCGATGTCGTCGATGTCGGCGGCCATAGCGGCGTCATCGAGGGCATTTCCATCCGCACGCTCAAGCTGCGCGATTTCTCCGGCGCCGTTCACACCGTCCCCTTCGGTCAGATCACCAGCATCGTGAACATGACCAAGGACTTCTCCTTCTATGTCTTCGAGATCGGCGTCGCCTATCGCGAGGATATCGAGAACGTTATCCGCATCATCAAGGAAGTCGGTGCGGACCTGCGCAAGGACCCGGATGTCGGCCCCAACATTACCGCGGATATCGAAGTGGTCGGCCTCGACAGCTTCGGCGACAGCGCCATCGTGGTGAAGGGCCGTATCCGCACCCCGCCAATCCTGCAATGGGGTGTGGGCCGTGCGTTCAACCTGCGGCTCAAGCGGCGTTTCGATGAAGAGAACATTGAAATTCCGTTCCCGCACCAGACGATCTATTTTGGCGAGGACAAGAGCGGCAATGCCCCGCCGATGCGGATTGCCGGGCTTGAGGATATTGCGCGGCGTGCCCGCGAGCTGAAGGCCGAGACCTCCGGCGAAGCGCTTGTACCGGAGCAGCCGGCAGAAGCGGCCAAACCCGCCCGGAAGACACCGGCAAAGCGCAGCCGCAAGAAGGCCGACAAGCCTTCGCCAACAAACCCGCCGGCCATTACGCGGCCGGATGATGAGGATGACGACCGGTGACAACAGCCCCCTTCGGCACGCGCCTGCGCCAGTGGCGAAGGGGCGCCGACATCAAGCAGCAGCGGCTGGCCGACCTGCTGAACGTCAACCAGACCACCGTCTCGCGCTGGGAAAACGGGGCCATAGACCCCACGCCGACCCAGCGCGTCCGGCTTGAGGAGCTGATTGCCGGGCACAAACCCGGCCAGCTTGACCGGGTACTGCGTCGGCTGGTGGAAACCACCAGCGATCCGGTGCATCTCATCTGCGACCGCACACACCGGCTACTGGCAGCCTCCCCCTCCCGCGAAGCCAGCTGGTCCTGCTCGACCACCGACCTGACCGGTACCGAACTCTTCCCCTACGCCTCGATCGAAATCCGCCGGGCGGAGCGGCGCCTTTTCGAGATGGGCTGGTTTGAGGGCGGCAGCGAAGCCATCCTGTTCCACACCAGCCGCAATGACGATGCGCGCGTGCACATCTATGACAGCTGGGTACTGTGGGAACGGCTGCTGCTGGAAGATGGCACGCCGGTACGGCTGGTCACGACACCGCCGGAAAATCGCCTCGCCAGCCTCGGCGTTGTTCCGGTTCAGGTCTGATCCTCATCCGGGACGAGGTGGTTACGCATAATTCATGCGTTGCCTTCCGGCCCCGAGGCCTTACCTTGCCGCCGCCTGCTTCTCAAAAAATGCAGGCTGACCGGCAAGGACCCGATGCCCATGACCGCCGCCCCGTCCCGCACCAGCTGGCCCGTGATCGGGCTTCTCTATCTGTGCGGCCTCTCCGCCTCGCTGCAGATCGGCATCATTCCGCCGCTGGCCGGCACCCTGATCGCCGAGCAGGGCCTCAGTCTCGAGCAGGTCGGCTGGGCGACATCCCTCATCAATTTCATGGGCGTGCCGCTCAGCCTCGCGGCTGGCGGCCTTGCCATGCGCATCGGCCTCAAGCGCGCCATGGTGGGCGGGCTCATTCTGATGGCCGCGGGCGAAGCGCTGGCCCTTCTTGCCCATACGCCCCTCGCCTTTCTCGGTGCCCGGCTCATCTGCGGCCTCGGTTATCTGATGATCGTCATCATCGTGCCGACGCTGAAACTGCTGAGCGCCGCCCCCCGTCACCGCGCGATGGCGATGGGACTCTGGGGCACCTTCATCCCCTTCGGCATCGCGCTTGGCACCTGGCTTGGCAGCCATCTGGGCGGCATTGCGCCCACCCTGCTCGTTGCGAGCCTTGCCCCGATTGCGCTGGCCGGCCTTGCCTTCCTGCTGATCACGGACCGAACGCCGGCCAGGCCGGCGACCGGCCGAAATTCGCCCTATGCCCCGCTCGGCGATCCGGTCGCGCTGCTGTTTTCCATTGGCTTTGGCTGCTATTCCGCTTCCACCCTCGGCCGGCTCGCCTTCCTGCCGCTCTTCCTCCACGACGAGGCCGGCTTCAACGCCGCCACTGCCGGCACCATTGCCTCCATCCTCGGCCTTACCACCGCGGCAGGCAGCCTGCTGGTCGGCTGGGCTGGTGGGCGGGGCCTGCGTTTCGTGCCGGCAGTTTCGGTGCCACTGGTGCTGATGACAGTCGCTTCCTTCGGCGTCTTCCAGCCGGCACTGGTGGATGGCGGCATGGCGATCATCATGACCAGTGCCATTATCAGCATTGCCGTCGGCGGGGCGGTGGGTGCGGCGGCTTTCGGCCATGTGCCGGCCATTGCCCGCAGCCCGCAGAACATCGCCGCTGCCAACGGCATGGTCGCGACCTTCGGCAATCTGGGCTCGGTGGTCGGCCCGCCGGCAACAGCAGCACTGATCTCGCTTCTGGGCTGGCCGGGGGCCTCGCTGGCCGGCGCCCTCTTCTCCGGCGCAAGCCTCGGCCTCATGCTGCTGAGCGCCCTTCTCGCGGCGCGGCGCACGGTAGCGGACGGTGACGCGCCCCAGCGAGCCTAGAGCCCTTCCGGCAGCTCCTCCGCCTCGATCACCTCACGGGCAATATCGAAGCTGAAGCCGGCCCGCGCCAGCGCGGCCATGTCGCGCTCGCGCATTTCAGCCCGCAACGCCTCGGCACGATAAAGGCCAAGCCGGCGGCGGCGGGCGAAACGCCAGGCAGCCGCCCGTTCAAGGGCCGGCCCGTCTTCGGCGCCCTCTTCCTCGGCGACCGCGGACAGCGCGCTCGCCACAAGCCGCCGGTCGATGCCCTTTTGCGCCAGCGTGGCCTCCACGCGGCGGCGGCCGAGCCCGCGCCGGTGCAGGGAAGCGGCCTTCATGCGGGCATAGGCCTCGTCATTGACGTATCCGAGCCGGATCATCTTCTCGATCACCACCTGTACCCATTCCGGGGCGCGCTCGGCGTTCGGGTCCCCGGCATCGGCTGCCCGGCGAATACGGTTCATCAGCACTCGCTTCAGCGAGGCTGTGCTGGCGGCAAAACGCTCCAGATAGGCAAGCGCTGCCCGCTCGAGATAAGCGGGAGAGAGAGGGGTGAGGCGGCGCTGGCGATGCGGCGCCTGGGGGCCCTTGCCGAATGTCATGCTGAAAACAGGCCTCCTTTACCCCGCACACCTACCATGACGGGCGGCATTTCCCCAGCCCGGCGGCGCGAAACCGGATACGGGGTTTCACGATAACGATACCGGAATGACTTTCGGCGAGGGCGGCGACCGCGGCCCGGGTGCGGCGAACTGTGGCCCAGTCGCTTGACGCTTGCCGGATGGTCGCTTACCTCCACCTTCGTCAGGAGGCCACCCATCGCGCGCCAGCAACAAGGCTTCCGGCAGGACCACAGGAAACGAATGACCACCCGCTCTGACATCCGGACCGCCCCGACCCCGCGCCGTTATGGCCGCGTCAACTGGATCGGCGCCTATACCCTTTACCGCAAGGAAGTGTTCCGCTTCCTCAAGGTTTTCGTGCAGACGGTTGCGGCGCCGGTGGTCACGACATTGCTCTTCTACGCCATCTTCGCGCTGGCGCTCGGCGGGGTGGTGCGCAAGGTCGGAAACGTTTCGCTGATGGAATTTCTGGCGCCTGGCCTCATCATGATGGGCATGGCGCAGAACGCCTTCGCCAATACCTCCTCCTCGGTCATCATCGCCAAGGTACAGGGCAATATCGTCGACCTGCTGATGCCGCCGCTCGCCCCGGTAGAGATCGCGGCGGCCTATGTGGCCGGCGGCGTGACCCGCGGCATTCTGGTGGGCCTTGCCACGGCAGCAGCCATCCTGTTTTTCGTGCCGCTCAGCATCCACAGCGTCTTCTTTGTCGCCTATCACGCGCTGATGGCGACGGTGATGCTGTCCCTGCTCGGCCTCATCGGCGGCATCTGGGCGGAGAAGTTCGACCATATGGCCGCGGTCACCAACTTCATCATCACGCCGCTGACCTTCCTCTCCGGCACCTTCTATTCAGTTGACCGCCTGCCCCCGACTTTCCTGTGGCTCGCCCATCTCAACCCGTTCTTCTACATGATCGACGGCTTCCGCTACGGCTTCATCGGCACCGCTGGCGGCAGCCTGACGGCGGGTGTGCTGACCCTGCTCGGCATCAACATTGCCCTTACCCTGCTGGCCTGGCGCATGCTTGCCACCGGCTACAAGCTGAAGGCCTGAACCCGCATGACGGCGGCCGAGGGCAATCCCCTTCGCGCTGAGGTGCCACTGGCGCCCATGCGCCCCGGCCTTGCCATGGAACTGCGCGGGGCGTTGGCGATTGCCTATCGCGAATGGCTGTTCGCCCGCCGCTTCATCGTCGAGTCCGTTGGCGGCGCTCTGTTCTCGACCGCGCTTTATCTGCTGGTTTTCACCGTGGCGCTCGGTGGCGGCATGGCCGCGGATGCCGGATCGGTACTGAAACATATTGCCCCCGGCCTTATCGCCGTCTTCGGCCTGCAGATGGTTGCGCAGATGACCGGCGCTTCCGTGCTCATCTCCAAGCATGAGCACAGCATCTCCACCCTGCTGATGGCCCCGCTCAGCCCGGCTGCCCTGCTCGGCGGCTACCTCATCGGCGGGGTAAGCATGGGGCTGGTGACGGGCGCCGGCGTCAGCGTCGTTGCCAGCCTGTTTGTCGCCCCGCATCCGGATTTCTGGGTGCTGGGGCTGTTTCTTGTGCTCGGCGCCTTCATGCTCTCGGCACTCGGAGTGCTGGTCGGCCTGTGGGCGCAGCGCTGGGACCAGTTTTCCTTCATCATGGACATCATCATCAGCCCGATGATGATGCTCTCAGGCACTTTCGTTTCGGTATCGGCACTCCCCGGCAAGTGGCAGGCGCTCGCCTACCTCAGCCCGCTTACCTACCTCATCTCCGGCCTGCGCCATGGTTATACCGGCGAAGCGGAACTGCCGCTCGCCCTCACCGCCGGGGTCAGTGCCGGGGTCGCGATCTTCCTCGTCAGCCTCGCCATGCTGCTGGTCGCCAGAGGCTGGCGCCTCAAGGACTGAGGCAAAGACCCCTACGTCCGCGACATCACACGCCTGCGTTCGGATCGAACCGCACGATCCGCTCTGCCGGGAACAGCAGCTGAGCGCGCGTGCCCTTGCCGAGGTCGCTTGAGAGGGTAAAGCTGCCGCCATGCAGCTCCATGAGCGAGCGCACCAGCGGCAGACCGAGGCCGGTACCCGTCATCGGGGCATGTTCCTGCGCCTCGATCACCTGGCCGAAGGGCTCCATCACGCGCACCAGATCATCGGCGGCGATGCCGATGCCGGTATCCTCCACCGCAATGACATAGCCGCCCCCCTCTGCCAGCCGGGTGGAGATACGGATCGTGCCGCCCGCCACGGTAAACTTGATGGCGTTGGAGAGCAGGTTTGTGATCATCTGGCGCAGCGAGCGGTTATCCGCCTTCAGCACCAGCCCCCGGTCCGGCAGATCGAGCTCCAGCTTCAGGTTGCGCCGCACGGCCAGCGGGCTGAGCTGACGGGCGACCGCGCGGATCTCGCGCTCCGGCTCCAGCTTCACCTCATTGAGCGTCATCGCGCCCGCATCGATGCGGGTGATGTCGAGAATGGTGTTGATGATCTCGAGCAGGTGCGTGCCGCTGTCGCGCACATCGCGCAGGTAATCGAGATACCGCGCATTGCCCACCGGCCCCAGCGTCTCGCCCAGGATAAGGTCGGTAAAGCCGATGATGGCATTGAGCGGGGTGCGCAGCTCATGGCTGACATTGGCAAGGAAGGCCGTCTTGGCGGCAGCCGACTGCTCGGCCATGCGCCGTGCCTGCGCCATCTCGCGTTCCGCCAGCTTCTGGCGGGAGATATCGGTATGGATGACGAGCGTTCCCCCGCCGCCGATGGGATGTTCCGAGGTCAGCACACAGGTATCCGGCCCCATCCATTCCTCGAACGGGCCGGAATATTCATGGTGCCGGCGCAGGCGCTCTGTGACGAAATCTTCCGTCGCCGCCTCATCCTTCCACTCGCTGCGGGCCGACTGGAAACGATGCAGCAGCTGATTGAGCGGCGTGCCGGCCTCCAGCGTCACATTCCGGCAGAGGCTGGAATAGACATCGTTCCACATCACCAGCCGGCCATGCGCGTCCAGCACGGCAAGCGCGACGGGCATCAGATCGACCATCGAGAGCAGGTGCATCTCGCGCCCGGCGCGGGCCGTGCTGTCGGTCGCGTCAGTCAATACCAGCACGTAGCCGGCCGTGGTGGAGGCCCGGCAGACAATCTCCAGCACGGTGCCATCCACCAGCGGCAAATGCACCGCCGGCCCGGCCGGGTCGACGCCAAGATGAAGCAGCCTGCGCGTCGCCTCGGCATCGGCGCTGAAACCGGCCAGAAGCGCACAGACGTCGCCCAGCGACAGCCCCTTGAAGAGATCGGCGGCAAGTCCGGGAGACAGACGGGCCACCTCCCGGTTCCAGGCCCTCAGGCTGCGCCCGGCATCAAACACCAGCAGCCCCTGACCGGCGGCATCCAGCGCCCCGCGCAACAGCGCAGCATCGGCATCCGCTACCGTCGGTTCGGCCTCATGTGCGTCCATTCACCCTGCCCATTCCGCATCGGCCATGCCGGGGACAGTGCCGGGCGCCGAGTGCTAATCCGTTAGACGGTTATGTTCTAATGTAAGGCGACAATATTCAAGTTCACCGCAAGGGGCCTGCATTGCTAGCGTCACCGGCGGGGCGATTATTCCCCCTCGAGGAGCTCCTAGCCTTGTCGTCCGCGACCGTTGCCGGTTCCCCTGTTCCCGATCAACTGGCCCGCAGCCGGGCTGGCCTTGCCTTTGGTCTTGCTGCCTTTCTGTTCTGGGGCGGCCCCGCCCCGCTTTATTTCCACGCCATGGCTTCTGTACCGGCGCTGGAAATTCTGGCCCACCGGGTTGTGTGGTCCTTCCTGATCCTTTTCGCCATGGTGGCATGGTCCGGCCGCCTTGGAGAGACGCGGGTGATTCTGACAAGTCCGCGTCGCTGGCCGGTCTATATCATCACCACGCTCCTCATTTCTACCAACTGGGGCGTGTTCATCTGGGCTACCGGGCACAATCGTCTTCTGGAAACCAGCCTTGGTTATTACCTGACGCCGCTGGTGCTGGTCGTGCTGGGCGTTTTGCTGCTGGGCGAAAAGCTGCGCTTTGCGCAGGCCGGCGCCGTCGTGCTCGCTCTTGGCGGCTGCAGCGTGATGGTCATTGCCGCCGGCGGGCTGCCCTGGGTGTCGCTGACGCTGGTCACGTCGTGGAGCTTCTACGCGCTGGTGCGCAAGAAATACGGCATTGACCCCACCGTCGGGATCTTCATTGAAACCCTGATCGCGCTCCCGCTTTCCCTTGGCTATATCGGATGGCTGCACTGGTCGGGGCAAAGCCATTTTTCCGGCACCGGTATCGGCATGCTGATGCTGGCCGGCCCTGTCACCGCCATCCCGATGGTCTGCTTCATGATGGCAGCCGCGCGCCTTCGCCTCTCTACAATCGGCATCTTGCAATATCTGACGCCGACACTCTCCTTCCTGCTGGCGGTGCTGGTCTTTGAAGAGACATTCACACCCGCCCATGCCGTAACCTTCACTCTCATCTGGGTGGGTATCGCCATCTTCTGCTGGGACGGGGTGCGGGCCAGCTCCCGCGCGGTCGTGGCGGCGGCACCGGCACGCTGAAACGCCGGCTGGTGGCCGCCACATACACAAATAGTCCGACCCGCTATCACAACACTGTCAGCGGCAGTATGGTGCCTTGCGCACCCCGGGCATGTCGGGCAAGGTTCGCGCAAAACCCCGATTCAAAAGCCGGATGTCGGTAACTCGATGAACGAACAAACCAGCGCCGCCCAGCCGGAAATCGCTCTCAAGCGGGCGATGGACCTGCACCGGGACGGACGGGTAATTGAGGCGGCAGCGGCCTATCGCAGCCTGCTGCCCGCGCACGCCAAGGCGCCCGACATCCATTATCTGCTCGGCACCCTCGCCTTCCAGCAGGAAGACTGGCAGACCAGCGAAACGGAATTCCGCGCTGCCCTGAACCTCAGGCCAGGTTATGTGCTGGCGCTCAACAATCTGGGCATGGCGCTGTGGCGGCAGGGCCGGCTCAAGGATGCCGAAACGGCCTTCCGCGCGACCTACTCGCTCGACAACGGGTTTGGCGAAGCCATCTACAATCTGGGCTGCCTGCTGCAGGCGGGCGGCGACAGCATCGGCGCGGAAGTGCAGTTCCGCCTTGCGCTGCCGCTGATGCCGCGCTCGGCCGAGGTGCACAACAATCTTGGCGCCTGTCTGGTGGCCGCCGGCCGCATCAGCGATGCCAAGACCTGCTTCATCAACGCCCTCACCCTGCGCCATGACCATGCCGAGGCGGTCAACAACCTGGGCCATGTGCACCAGTTGCTGGGCGATGACGACAAGGCGCTGCAATCCTTCGACTATGCGCTGATGCTCCGGCCCGATTATGTCGACGCCATCGTCAACAAGGGCACGGTGCTGGCCAAGCTCGACAAGGTGGACGAGGCGGCGCAGTGCTTCCGCCGCGCCCTCGCCCTCGCGCCGGGCCATCTGGTGGCAACCGCCCGCCTGCGTCAGGCCCTGGGCAAGGTGGTGCCGGCCTGGCACTTCCCGATGATGAACGACGCTTTCCGCAACCAGGCCTATGAGCGGGCGATCCGCAAGGCGGTGGGGCCGGAAACACGCGTGCTGGATATCGGCACCGGTGCCGGCCTGCTGGCCATGATGTCGGCGCGCGCCGGCGCCAAAGCCGTGACCAGCTGCGAAATGGTGACGGTGGTGGCCGACAAGGCGCGCGAGATCGTCGAGCGCAACGGCTTTGCCGACCGCGTCACCGTTATCGGCAAGAAGTCCAACGATGTGATCATCGGCAAGGACATGCCGGCCCCGGCGGACGTGCTTGTCTCCGAAATTCTCTCCTCCGACCTTCTGGGTGAAGGCGTGCTGCCAGCGATGGAAGATGCGCGCGGCCGCCTCGTGAAGTCCGGTGGGCGCATCATCCCTTCGGCCGGCGCGGTTTGCGCCTTCCTCGCCGGTGGCGACGATCTGGAGCTGCGCACCTTCGCGCATGAGGCGGCCGGCTTCGACATCAGCCCGTTCAATGAATTCTCACCGCTGCGTTTTTCCATCCGCCGCGGCAACTACCCCTATTCGCGCTATTCCGACGATCTCGACATCTTCGATTTCGATTTTGCCGGTGCCCCCTACTTCCCGGCCGAAACACGGCAGATCGCCGTGACCGTGACCGAGACCGGGCGCTGCCAGGGCGTGGTGCAGTGGATCCGCCTGCAGCTGGAAGACGAGGTGTTCGAGAACCATCCGGACCTGCCGAACCCGGCTTCCGGCTGGGCGCACATGTTCCACGCCTTCCCGGAGTCGGTCGCGCTCACCAAGGGCCAGACCGTCTGGCTGGTGGCCGAACATGACCGCACCTCGGTGCACATCTATCTCGACCGCATTGAGAGCTGACATCGAGCTTCGACACAGACAAAAAGCCGCCCCTTGAAAAAGGGGCGGCTTTTTTTTCATACCTCGCACTCCGGTCCAAAGAAAAACGGCGGCACCCGAGGGCGCCGCCGTTCTTTTTGGTCCGGTTTCCCGCGCTATTAGCGCGAGTAGAACTCGATAACCAGGTTCGGTTCCATGCTGACCGGGTACGGCACGTCGGCCATGGCCGGAACGCGCACGAAGGTGCCCTTGAGCTCCTTGTGGTCGACATCGAGGTAATCCGGAACGTCACGCTCGCCGGAAGCAATGGCTTCCATGACCACAACGTTTTCCTTCATGGCGGCGCGCAGTTCGATAACGTCGCCTTCCTTGACCATGTAGGAAGCGATGTTGACGCGCTTGCCGTTAACCTTGATGTGGCCATGGTTGACGGTCTGGCGGGCGGCGAACACGGTCGACGCAAACTTCATGCGGTAGACGACGGCGTCCAGACGGCACTCGAGCAGGCCGATCAGGTTCTCGCCGGTGTCACCACGACGACGCACGGCTTCGTCGTAATAACGACGGAACTGCTTTTCGCCGATGTTACCGTAGTAGCCCTTCAGCTTCTGCTTGGCAGAGAGCTGGATACCGAAGTCGGACGGCTTCTTGCGGCGCTGGCCATGCTGGCCGGGACCACCTTCACGCTTGTTGAGCGGGCTCTTGGCACGGCCCCAGAGGTTCAGGCCAAGGCGGCGGTCAATCTTATGCTTGGCGTTAAGACGCTTGCTCATAACGTACTCTTTCTTTTGCTCTCATGTTGTCCCGCCTAGCCTTCTTTTCGTCTCGGACAGAGACGACAAAAGACGGGACGGAAGGGGGCTGCCTCGTTATCGGGCGGCACCGCCAGACCATCCACGTTCGCGGGAAGTGGGCGGAACATACGGATTTCCGGACGGGAGTCAAGCGCAGAGGCCGTTTTCAGGACCTCTGGCGCCCTGCCGCGCCCTAGCCTCGCCCCTTGCCCCGCAGCTTCACGATCATACCATGCAGGGTATTGATCTCCTGCTCGGTCCAGTCGAGGCGGGTGAAGATGTTGCGGATGTTGCGGATCATCGTCGGCCGCTTGTCCGGCAGGCCAAGAAAGCCGCTTTCGATCAGCGCGCCGTTCAGATGATCGAGCAGGTTCATCAGCATGCCGCGCGTTGCCGGCGCGGTCTTGTTGGTCACGAGCACGCGCGGCGGCGTGGCATCATTCGCCATCAGCCATTCCCATGCCATCAAGAGCACGGCCTGGGCAAGGTTGAGCGAGGCGAAATCCGGGTTGAGCGGCACGGTACAGATGGCGGTGCCCAGCGAAATCTCGTCGCTGTGAAGGCCTGACCGCTCGCGCCCGAAGACGAAGGCAACCTTCTGCCCTTCTGCGCACCGCACCCGTGTCTCGTTTGCCAGCTGGCGCGGGGTGATGACGGGTTTGATCTGGTTCTGCGCCCAGGCAATGGTCACATAGACGGCCTGGCAATCGGCCACCGCCTCGCGCAGATCGTCATAGAGCACCACACCGTCCAGCACCTTGTCGGCGCCGGCGGCGTTGGCAACAGCCGCCGGGTTGGGCCAGCCATCGCGCGGTTTGACGATGCGCATGCGCTCCAGCCCGCAATTGAGCATGGCGCGGGCGCAGGCGCCGATATTCTCGCCCATCTGCGGCTCGACCAGAACGACGATGGGCTGGTTGTCAGCACTCATGAAAGACGGACCCGATACCAATAATCATAAACATGATGATAGCCTGCGCCGGCATAGAGCGTCTTGGCGCCCACATTGCTGCGTTCGACCTGCAGCACCGAGCCCTCGGCTCCCTGCCGCATCGCCCAGCGGGCAATTGCCGCCATCAGGGCGCGCGCCGCCCCCTTGCGCCGGTGCGTGGGGCTGACCTGGACGGCGCTGACGTAACACCAGTTGCCGGAGACGACACCCAGTGCCGTGCCGGCAGCGGAACCATCGCTCCCGCGCGCCATGGCAAAGGCGACCGACCCCTGAAGCCGGGCCAGCACGCGGGCATTCATCTCCAGAAGCTCCGCCGGCTTTTGCCAGCAGGTCTCCAGCCACTCATCGTCAAAGGCATCGGCAATGGTAACCGCCGGTCCGCCCACCGGGCTCAGCAGTTCATGCACCTCGCTGTTGCGGGCGACGAGCACATGCGAGGGGGTAACCTCGCGGTAGCCGCGCGCTGCCAGCATGGCATCCAGCTCTGCAGGCTTGGTGCCCGGCACGATCTTGAAGCGCGAGGGAGCACCGGCAGCGCGATAGCGCGCTTCCACCGCCGCCACCGCGGTGCCGGGATCGCCTCCCTGCCAATCCAGCGTCAGGGCGCAGCTGTTGCGGTTGGTCGTGCCTTCGGCAAGCTGCAGCAGCCAGCCGCCGGCCTCCTCGGTGGTGATCGGCGGCCAGCCGGCCCGCGCCACCAGTTCCAGTGCCTTGACGACCTCGGCAAAGGCGGCGCCGCGAGCCGGCGCGGCGGCCTTCTCAGGCGACAGCATGGCGTGCGGCTACTTGCTGGCGATAGAGGCGGTAGGTAATGGCATCATAAAGCGCACCGAAGCTGGCATCGATGATGTTGGCCGACACGCCGATGGTCGACCAGCGCTCGCCGTCCGGGTCCTCGCTCTCGATCATCACGCGGGTAACGGCGCGGGTACCGGCACGCGGCGTGAGGATGCGCACCTTGTAGTCGACAAGCTGCATGCCCTCGAGCGCCGGATAGGCCCCCATCAGGCCCTTGCGCAGGGCGGTATCGAGCGCGTTGACCGGGCCATTGCCTTCGGCAACCGTCATCACCTGTTCGCCGGCAACCTCGATCTTGCAGGTCGCTTCCGACAGCGTCACCAGCTCGTCATGCGCATTCCAGCGCCGCTCGTCGATGACACGGAACGAGGCCAGACGGAAAAACTCCGGCACTTCGCCCAACGCCCGGCGCGCCAGCAGCTCGAAGCTTGCCAGCGCATCGTCATAGGCATAACCCTCGTATTCGCGCTGCTTGATCTCGTCGACCAGCTGCTGGATGCGCTTGTCGGCAGCGTCCAGCTCAATACCGAACTGGCGGAAGTTGGAGAGAATGTTGGAGCGGCCGGCCTGGTCGGAGACGAGGATCTGGCGCTCATTCCCGACCCGGGCCGGATCGATATGCTCATAGGCGCGCGGGTCACGCTCCACAGCGGAGACATGCAGGCCACCCTTGTGGGCAAAGGCGCTGGTGCCGACATAGGGCAGCTGGCGCTGCGGCTGGCGGTTGAGGCGGTCATCCAGCACACGGCTGACATGGGTCAGCCGCTCGACCTGCGCATCGCTCATGCCGATATCGTAACCGAGCTTGAACTTCAGCGTCGGGATCAGCGAGCAGAGATTGGCGTTGCCGCAGCGCTCGCCAAGGCCGTTGATCGTACCCTGCACCATGCGCGCACCGGCCTTGATGGCTGCCAGCGAATTGGCAACGGCGTTGTCGGTGTCGTTATGAGTGTGGATGCCAAGATGATCGCCCGGCACATGACGCGCCACGTCCGTGACGATGGCCTCGATCTCGTCCGGCAAGGTGCCGCCATTGGTATCGCACAGCACCACCCAGCGGGCACCAGCCTCAAAGGCAGTGCGGGCACAGGCGAGCGCATAGTCCGGGTTGGCCTTGTAGCCATCGAAGAAATGTTCGCAATCGAACATCGCCTCGCCCTTGCGGCGGCGGCATTCCTCGATGCTGTCGCGGATCAGCTCGAGATTTTCTTCGTTGGTGACCTTGAGCGCGAGATCGACATGGAAATCCCACGTCTTGCCAACGATGCAGGTGGCCGCCGCCTTGCTGTCGAACAGAGCGGCGAGGCCCGGATCGTTGCCCGCGCTGCGACCGGAACGCTTGGTCATGCCGAAGGCGGTGAAAGTGGAATTGAGGAAGCGCGGCGGACGCTGGAAAAAATCATCATCCGTCGGGTTCGCGCCCGGCCAGCCGCCTTCGATATAGTCAACGCCCAGCGCATCCAGCTCGGCAGCAATGGCGATCTTGTCCGCCACCGAGAACTTGACCCCGGAGGTTTGCGCGCCATCGCGCAGGGTGGTGTCGAAGAGATAGACGCGCTCGGACATCGTCAGTCTTTTTCTTTTGCTCTGGTACGAAGAGTCCCTGCGCGGGAGGCAGGGTCTGCCGCTTTAGCATAAGGGGCGGCCCCACGGCGAGTCCCGGCGCATTTGCACCCTGCCCCAAGTTGACGCGACCGACCCCTCCGCCAAGCTGCTGCAGAGGCTGCAATTAGCCTGCGACTACCTACGCAGCCGCGAGCCGGCAGCTGCGACAAAACTCGTTTGTTGCCGCGGCTCGACGCCTGCTCAACACGAGCTTCTGGTGACCGTCACGCGCCGGACGGGCAGACCACAGCGTCTTTTTCCATGTAGCAGGCCAACAGCAGTGGATCACTAGAACCTTCGGGTTCCGGCATCCGCGCAACACCACCGTCAAATGGATCGATGTTACGACCGACACGGCCAAGAATTTTATGCACCTGATCCGCAGCCAAAGGATCATTTGCCACAGAAAACAGGCGCGCGGCGGTCTGCAGCGTCTTCTTCGCCTTCTCGGGCGCATCGACGGAGGACCGGATACCGGCCCGTACCATGACCTGCGCCAGTTCAAGCGGCCCGGCGTCACGCCGGGCATCTTCTACTAACCCTTTGAGAAGATCGTCTGCTTCCTTGTCGCGTTTCAGGCTTAATGCCAAATCGAGGCAATAAAGATCAGCCTGCCGCACTCTGTCATAGGCACTCATTTCAGCGAGATAGTTACGGCCACGAGTGCAAAAGGAAAGCGCGTGCTCCACAGCATCGCCCTTTCTCGCAATCTCGGCTACAGCAAGATTCAGATAGGCCGACCATCCTAAATAGCGTCGCCCCCCGTCCATGAGGTGAAGTGCCTGCACGTAGGTGTCGAGCGCCTCGCGGTTGCGCCCGGCACGGGCGGAGGCAAGCCCGCGCCCGTAAAGCGCCGCGACCTCTCCCTCTACATCGCCATTCTGCCGGTATTGGGCCGCCGCGGCATCCAGCAACGCATGCGCCTCGGCAAAGCCGCGCGCATCAAGGCTCTCATACCCGCGCACGGCGTTGACCGCCGGATCAGGAGCGATGGCGACATTGACGGGAGCCCAGCCGCCACCAGCAACGCAAGCGCTCAAAAGCGCCGCGCAGGCCAGCAAGCCGCCGCGAAAAAGCCCCTTAAACCCGCCGCCAGAGCGTACCTTGCGCCCCGTCCTCGAGAACAATTCCTGCTGCCTCCAGTTCACCGCGGATCCGGTCCGCCTCGGCAAAATTCTTCGCCTTGCGGGCGGCTGCCCGGTCCAAGATTAGCTGCTCGATCGCAGCAGCGTCGAGGCCGCCAGTGTCGCCCCCGGTAAACCAGCTCTCCGGGTCTGCGGCCAGCAGGCCGATGAGCTGGCCGCCGGCCCTGAGCGCCGTTGCCAGTTCCTGCTTTTCGCCCGCATCCTGGGCGCGGTTGAGCGCGCCGGCCGCCTCATGCAGGGCAGCAATCGCAAGCGGGGTGTTGAGGTCCTCGCACAGGGCTTCCAGCACCGCCGGCGGAGCCATACGTGCCGCCTCATCCGGCGCCATCATCCCCTCACCCGTCACCCCGGCCTGACGCAGCGCACCGTACCAACGGTCAAGCGCCGCCTTGGCCTGGGCAAAGCCATCGCGGGTAAAATCGAGCGGGGCACGATAATGCGCGGCCAGCAGCGTCAGGCGCAGCGCTTCGCCCTGCCAGCCTTCCTCCAGCAGCTGGGCGACGGTGTAGAAGTTGCCGAGGCTCTTCGACATCTTCTCGCCTTCGACCATCAGATAGCCGTTATGCACCCAGTAGCGGGCATGCGGCTGGCCGTGATGCGCGCAGGCGGACTGGGCAATCTCGTTCTCATGATGCGGGAAGATGAGGTCGAGCCCGCCGGCATGCAGGTCGAACACTTCCCCCAGATGCGCCTCCGACATGGCGGAGCATTCGATATGCCAACCGGGGCGGCCCGAACCCCAGGGGCTCGGCCAGCTCTGGCCCGGCGTATCGCTCGGCTTCCACAAAACGAAATCAGCCGGATCGCGCTTGTAGGGCGCGACATCCACACGGGCACCGGCAATCTGCTCCTCGCGGTCACGGCGCGACAGCATGCCGTAGTTGGGCATGGAGGGGACGGAGAACAGCACATGCCCTTCAGCGGCATAGGCATGGCCGCGCTCGATTAGCCGCTCGATCATGGCGATCATCTGCGGGATATGCTCGGTGGCACGCGGCTCGATATCCGGCGGCAAGCAGCCGAGTGCTGCCACATCGGCATGAAAAGCCGCCGTTGTACGCTCGGTGATGGAGCGGATGCTCTCCCCGCTTTCATCGGCCCGGGCGATGATTTTGTCGTCTACGTCCGTGAGATTGCGCACGAAAGTGACGGCGCCGGGATAAAGCGCCTTCAGCACGCGGTAGAACTGGTCATAGACCACCATCGCGCGACCATTGCCGAGATGCGCCGTGTCATAAACCGTCGGACCGCAGCCATAAAAACGCACATTCGCCGGATCGATGGGCGTGAAGGTTTCAAGCTGGCGGGTCAGCGTATTGTTGAGGCGCAGTTGCGGCATCGGTCGGCCTTGGCGGGTCGGGGGACGGGTCGGAGATTGTTTCTTGTTTTATCGGAAAAATCCGGGAGGGCGAGACTAGCCCGGAAAACCCTTCAGGCGCTACAGCCGAGGCGCTCCAGCACCCGTTCCCTGCCGATGAGCGGCAGCAGCACCGCAAGCTCCGGCCCGTGGTCGAGGCCCGTCAGTGCCCGGCGCAGCGGCAGGAAGAGCTGCTTGCCCTTGCGGCCGGTGGCGGCGGAAACTGCCCCCGTCCAGCTTTTCCAGCTGGTGGCGTCCCAGGGCTCTGGCGGCAACAGCCCGGCGGCCTCGGTTATGAAGTCCGGCTCGTCGATCAGCGGGGTTACCGGCCCGTGCGCCACGGCGGCCCAGGCAGCAACGTCGGCAAAGCGGACAAGGTTCGGTCGCACGGCAAGCCAGAAGGCTTCGTTCGCCTCGCCATAAGGCTTGAGCCGCTCCCGTACGGCTTCGTACGGGGTTTCGTGCAGGATGCGGGCATTGAGCCGCTCCAGCTCCGCGGGGTCGAACTTCGGCGCACCGCGGGAGAAATGGGAGAAATCCAGTTCGGCTGCGAGCTCGGCCAGCGTCAGGCGCGGCTCGATGGCATCCGACGTGCCGATCTTGGCGAGCAGCGAGGCAATCGCCATCGGCTCCACGCCCAGCTCGTCCCGCAGTTCTTCCACAGACAGGCTGCCGCTGCGCTTGGAAAGCTTGTCACCGGAAAGATCGGAGAGCAGCGGATAATGCGCAAAACCCGGCTCCACGGCGCCAAGGGCGTGGAAGAGCTGGATCTGCACCGCTGTGTTCGCGACATGATCCTCGCCCCGGATCACATGAGTGACGGCGAAGTCGATATCGTCCACCACCGAGCAGAGCGTGTAGAGGAAAAGCCCGTCAGCGCGGATCAGCACCGGGTCGGAATAGTCACCGCCATGAAGCCGCGTCTCGCCCCGGATATGGTCGGTAAAGGCCACATCCTCATGGGTCAGCAGGAAGCGCCAGTGCGGGGTGCGACCTTCAGCCTCCAGCTTCGCGCGATCCGCCTGCGTCAGCTTCAGCGCTGCACGATCATAGATCGGGGGCATGCCGGCGGAAAGCCGCGCCTTGCGCTTCAGCTCCAGCTCTTCGGGCGTTTCATAGCAGGGATAGAGCCGGCCGGCCGCGATCAGCTTGTCCCGCGCGGCTTCATAAAACGCCATACGGTCAGACTGGCGGGCTTCCAGATCCCAATCGAGCCCGAGCCAGCGAAGATCGCGCCGGATCGCCTGCTCATATTCCGGCTTCGAGCGCACCGTGTCGGTATCGTCGATGCGCAGCATGAAGCGCCCGCCAGACCGGCGGGCGAACAGCCAGTTGATGAGCGCGGCGCGCACATTGCCGACATGCAGAAGGCCGGTCGGCGACGGGGCGAAACGGACGAGAGGCGAAGGCTGGTCAGTCATGGGCGATCAGATAGGCCATCGTCCGGGCAGGAAGCAAGGCGTCACGCCTTGTCCCGCCCTCAGAGCAGGCTGGTGAAGCCGTTGGTGATCGGGTAGCGCCGCTCCTTGCCGAAGGCGCGAGCGGTGAGCTTGACCCCGGGCGGGGACTGGCGGCGCTTGTATTCGGCGCGGTCGAGCAGGCGCCAGACCTTGTTGACCGTTTCCTTGTCGTGGCCACGGGCAATGATCTCGCTGACGGCCATCTCATTCTCGACCAGGCATTCCAGGATATCGTCCAGCACCTCATAAGGCGGCAGGCTGTCCTGGTCCTTCTGGCCGGGCTTCAGTTCGGCCGAAGGCGCCTTGGTGATGATGCGCTCGGGGATCACACGGCCGGCAGGGCCCTTGAAGCCCGGCAGATGGTTCTGGTTGCGCCAGTGCGAACAGGCATAGACCTGCATCTTGTAGAGGTCCTTCAGCGCGTTGAAGCCGCCGCACATGTCGCCATAGAGCGTGGCATAGCCTACAGCCATCTCGGACTTGTTGCCGGTGGTCAGCACCATGTGGCCGAACTGGTTGGAAAGCGCCATCAGCGTCAGGCCACGGGCGCGCGACTGGACATTCTGCGCCGTGATGTCATTGGCCTCGCCCAATACCGGTGCCAGCATGGCGCCAAAGGCCTGCATCGCCGGCTCGATGGCGACGGAATGCAGCGTCGCGCCCAGATAACCCGAGCACTCGGCAGCATCGTCCAGGCTGTCCTGGCTGGTATAGGGCGACGGCATCATCACGGTGATGACCTTCTCCGGCCCCAGCGCATCGACCGCGATGGCGGCCGAGAGCGCGCTGTCGATGCCGCCCGACATGCCGATGAGCACGCCGGGGAAGCGGTTCTTCTCCACATAGTCACGCAAGGCCAGCACCATGGCCTGATAAAGGTCGCCGGTATCTTCCGGCGCACGCTCGGCCGGCTTGGCCTCGCAGTGCCAGCCCCGCTCCTGCCGGCTCCAGCGCGTCACCTCGATGCGCGGCTGCCAGGCCGGCAGCCAGACGGCCGGCTTGTGATCGGGGTTCAGCACGAAGGAAGAACCGTCGAACACCAGCTCATCCTGCCCGCCAAGCTGATTCAGATAGATGATCGGCAGGCCGGTTTCGCTGACGCGGGCCGCGGCATGGGCAAGGCGCTGGTTGTCCTTGCCGCGCTCCCACGGGCTGCCGTTGGGCACCACGAGGATTTCGGCGCCGCTCTCTTCCAGGCATTCGGCTACATCCTCGAACCACATGTCCTCGCAGACCATCAGGCCGAGGCGCACGCCGCGTACCATCACCGGGCCGCTGAGAGCGGCAGGCGCGAAGACGCGCATCTCGTCAAAAACGTGATAGTTGGGCAGATGCACCTTGCCGACGCGGGCAACGATCTCGCCACCATCGAGCACGAGGGCGGAATTCTCTATCTTGCCCTTGTTGCTGCCCTCTTCAACCCGCCACGGTGCGCCGACGATGATGGCAGGACCGCCATCAGCCGTCGCGGCCGCCAGCTCGCGGACCTGATCCATAACCCGGTCGATGAAGAAAGGCTTCAGCACCAGATCCTCCGGCGGGTACCCGGTGACGCTCAGTTCCGGAAAGAGCACCACATCCGCCCCGCCCTTTGCCGCTTCGGCGCGGCTGGCAAGGATGAGCGCGGCATTTCCGGCAAGGGCACCCATGGTCGGGTTGATCTGGGCGAGGGCGATGGCAAGCGTATCGGTCATCGGTCAGGGAGCCTCAGGCAAAGCTCTGGTCGGGCACGGCAAAGGTCGGGGCGCCGGCCCTAGATGGAGAGAAACCACACCACCAGCGGCAAGGTCAGCATCGCAGCCGGCAGCTGCACGGCAATGATGGTGGCGATGAGCCGTGCATCGCCGCCCAGTTTTCGGGTCAGGATGTAGCCGGCAACGGCGGTGGGCAAGGAATTGAAAATCACGGCGGCCATGCGCGAGACGCCGTCCACGCCGGTGATCACGCACAGGATGTAGGTAATGGCGGGCACACCCAGCAGCCGCAGGCCGGTGGTGAGAAAAGCAAGGCTCGCTTCCTTGGCATCGACATCGAAGGTAACGGCGGCGCCAGCGCACAGAAGACCGATGGGCAGCGCGGCATCGGCAAGAAAGCCCATGCCGGACGCCAGCGGTCCTGGAAGATGGATGCCGGCCAGGTTGAGGCCGAAACCGATGACGATGGCGATGATGAAGGGATTGGAAATCAGCAGCCAGAGCGTGCGCCACAGGGAGCCGCTGGTGGCCCCGCCCCAGCGCACCAGCGCCGCGACGCTGACGATATTGGCGAAGGGGGTGATGAGGCCCATGGCAACGCCGCCGGCAGCCACGCCTTCGGCCCCTTGCGTCTGCGCCAGCACGGCAAGGCCGATGAAGGCGTTCTGCCGGATGACGCCCTGAATCATCGAGGCCAGTTCCGGCCCGCTGAAGCGCATTACCCGCTGCAGGAAAATGACGATGCCGGTCATGATGGCAAGCGCGCCATAAATCGAGATCGCCATGCCGCCGAAGCGCACGCCGCTGAGGTCGGCCCTGGCCATGGAGAGCACCAGCATGACCGGGAAAAGCACGTGGTAATTGAGCTTTTCGGTCTGCTGCCAGAAATTCTCGTTAAGAAAATTCGTCCGGCGCAGCAGGACACCCAGCACCAGCAGCCCGAAAACCGGCAGCGTTACCAGAAAGCTGTTGTCGTCCATTTACGCCCTCAATCCCCCTTGCCCGGCGGCACCTGGACCACAAGGCCATCGAGTGCGGGCGACATTACGATCTGACAGCCGAGGCGCGAGGTTGCCCCGACGAAGAAAGCGAGATCGAGCATCTCTTCTTCCTCCTCGCTCGGCTCGGGCAGGCGGTCATACCAGTCCTCGGCCACATGCACATGGCAGGTCGCGCACGCCATGCACTGGCCGCAGGTGCCTTCCAGATAACGCTCAAGGCCATTTTCATGGGCCGCTTCCAGCACTGTGGTGCCCTGCTCCACCGAGCAGATCACGGGCTGGCCGTCTGGCTTGAGGATGGTGAGGCGCAGCATGGAAAAGGCCTTTGGCCGGCAAGGGTGAGCCAGAAGGCTCAAGGGAGAAGGCGCATTGCTAGCGCGGGCCTTACGGTGAGCGCAAGCCCCGTGCCGCCGCAGCGATCATCGCCGCCGCCGCATCTATTTCCGCCGCGGTGGTAAAGCGGCCGAGGCCGACCCGGAAACTCGCCCGTGCCTCCACCTCCGCCAGCCCCAGCGCCTGAAGCACGTAGGAAGGCTCCACCGCTGCAGAGCTACAGGCCGAACCGGTCGAAAGGCAAAGCTCCGGCAGGGCGGCCATCAGCGCCTCGGCATCGATGCCCGGCAGGCAGAGATTGAGGTTTCCGGGCAGCCGCGGCTCCAGCGCCGCGTTGACCCGCACTTCCTGAAGCTGCGCCCTGAGAGCATCGAGGAGGCGCTGGCGCAGTTCCAGAAGACGCGCGCTTTCCGCCGCCATTTCCTTGGCCGCCAGCTCCGTGGCGAGGCCGAACCCGACCAACAACGGCGCCGGTAAAGTACCTGAGCGCAGGCCCCGCTCCTGCCCGCCGCCCTGCATCTGCGCCACCAGCCGCACCCGCGGGCGATAGCGCACGAAAAGCGCGCCCACCCCCATCGGCCCATAAAGCTTGTGAGCGGAAAGGCTCATGAGATCGATGCCCTGCGCCCGCACATCGAGCGGAATCTTGCCGGCCGCCTGCGCCGCATCGGTATGGAAGAGCGCACCCGCCGCATGGGCTATCGCCGCGATTTCGGCCAGCGGCTGCAGCACGCCGATCTCGTTATTGGCAGCCATGATGCTGACAAGGGCGGTGCGATCATCCACCACTGCCGCGAGCCGTTCCAGATCGACCAGCCCGTCCGCCTTCACCGGCAGCACCACCGGCTCGAACCCTTCGCGGGCGAGCGCCGCGACGCTCTCCAGCACGCATTTATGCTCGGTGGCGAGGGTTACGATGCGGGTGCGGTCCTGCCCCGCAATGTCACGGCGAAAGCGGGCCGCACCGGCGATGGCGAGGTTGTTGGATTCCGTGGCACCGGAGGTAAAGACGATCTCCCGCGGCTCCGCGCCAATGAGCGCCGCGATCTGGCCGCGCGCTGCCTCCACTGCCTCCTCGACATCCCGGCCCATGGCATGGGGGGAATGCGGGTTGGCAAAACGGGTGGTGAAAAAAGGCAGCATGGCCTCGACCACGCGCGGATCGGTGGGGGTAGTCGCCTGATTGTCGAGATAGATCAAGAAGCGGCCCCCAGCTGCGCCGCCGGGCTGCGACGGCGATAAAGCGCCCCCCAGGCCGCCACCAGCGCCTCGACATCCTCGTTTGTGCTGTTCCAGCCGAAGGAGATACGGATGGCGGAACCAGCGACTTCGACCGGCATGCCCATCGCCATCAGCACATGGCTGGCCGTGACCTTGCCGGACGAACAGGCCGAACCGGCGGAGACGCAAACGCCAGCCAGATCGAGCGCCATCAACTGGGTCTGGCTGTCCACACCCGGCATGGCGATGGAGAGCGTGCCCGGTGCACGTGCGGCCCCGGCCGCGAATACCACGGCGTCCGGCGCCAGTTCCCTCAGGCGGACTTCCGCCTCATCACGCAACGCCGCGAGCCGGAGGGCATAATCCTCAAGCCCCTCCGCCGCCAGGCGGGCCGCCGCGCCGAAACCGACGATGGCCGGCACATTTTCCGTGCCCGGGCGGCGGCGCCGTTCCTGCCCGCCGCCGAAGGCAAGCGGGGTTACCGGCAAGGCTGCCGGCACGACGAGCGCACCCACCCCTTGCGGCCCACCGAACTTGTGGGCGGAAAGGCTGAGCAGATCGGCCCCCAGCACCGCCTTGCGCAGCGGCAGCTTGCCGGCGGCCTGTACGGCATCGCAGTGAAGCAGTGCGCCATGGCGCACGCAGAGCTTCGCGATCTCGCCCATCGGCTGGATCACGCCGGTCTCGTTATTGGCCAGCATGACGGAGACGAGCGTGTTGGCTGGCCCGGCCGCCAGTAAGGCCGCCAGCGCCGCGAGATCGACAACACCTGCCCCGTCAACGGGAATGCGCGTGGCCTCCGGCACGGCGGCCAGCACGCTGTCATGCTCGATGGCTGAAACCAGCACCCGCTCCACGCCAAGCCCGCGCAGGGCGATGTTGTTGGCCTCGGTCGCGCCGCCGGTGAAGATCACCTCATCCGGCGCGGCGCCAACCAGATCGGCCACGGCGGCGCGCGCCGTCTCCACCTTCTGGCGGGCAGCCCGACCGGCGCCATGCACGGAGGACGGATTGCCGACGATATCCATTGCCGCCAGCATCGCCTCTCGCGCCTCGGGGCGCAGCGGGCTGGTGGCGTTGTGGTCGAGATAGGTCAGGCGGCGGCTCAACGGGTCCGACCTCTTGGCTTTTAAGGAAGGCAGGCGAAACGAGCGGGTCACCCGCCTCAGCTGGCGCGCTTGGCCGGCTCGTGGGCAACCTTGCGCGGCATTTCCTCAGCCCGGCACGGCAGCTCGACGTCGATGACCTCGCGGGCCCCGGCCTGGCCTTCCAGCTCCGCCACACGGCGACGCAGCGCCTCAATCTCGGCGCCGAGACCGCACAGGGCACGGTCCACCGGATCGAGCGTATCGTCGCACGGAGTGCCATAGGGCACAAATTCGGCGGTAGTCGCGGCGGCCTTGCGGCGGTCGCGGTCCACGGCATGGGCGGGAATGCCGACCATGGTAGCCCCCGCCGGCACGTCCTTGACGACGACGGCATTGCCGCCGATGCGCGCACCCTTGCCGATGGTGATGGCGCCCAGCACCTTGGCACCGGCGCCAACGATCACGCCGTCTTCCACCGTCGGATGGCGCTTGACCGCCTCCAGCGAGGTGCCGCCCAGCGTCACACCCTGATAGAGCATGACATCGTCGCCGACCTCGGCGGTCTCGCCGATAACGACGCCCATGCCATGGTCGATAACGAAGCGGCGGCCGATGACGGCGCCCGGATGAATCTCGATGCCCGTCAGCCAGCGCGAGAACTGCGAGACGGTACGGCCCATCAGCTTGAACTCATATTTCCACAGCCAATGTGCCAGCCGATGCAAGGCTACGGCATGGAAACCGGGATAGAGCAGCATGACTTCCAGCCCCGACCGTGCGGCCGGGTCGCGGGCCATGATCCCGGCGATATCCTCACGAAGCTGCTTGAACATGGGCGTGTCACTCTGCAATAACGCACCGGACAAGGATATTCTTCCGGACCCCTTCAGGCCCGGATCCTCGGAAAAGTCCGTTCGCTCGTAGATGCGCGCTGATGGGGGCTGCGTCAAGTACTGCACCCTTACCGGCCTTCACGCCGGGCCGCTTTGCCGAGGCCGGGCGCGGGTCTTCCGGGACAACACTAGCTTCGAAAGCCGGACGCCAAATGCCTGAGGTTATTTTCAACGGCCCCGAGGGGCGTCTCGAAGGCCGCTATCACCACTCCAAGGATCCGAGCGCCCCGATTGCGCTGATCCTGCATCCGAACCCCCAGCAGGGCGGGACGATGAACAACAAGGTGGTGTTCTCGCTCTTCAACAGCTTCGTGCGCCAGGGCTTCTCGGTCCTGCGCTTCAACTTCCGCGGCGTTGGCCGCAGCCAGGGCGTGTTCGACCGGGGCGAAGGCGAGCTTTCCGATGCCGCTTCCGCGCTCGACTGGATGCAGACCTATAACCCGAACGCCCGCTATTGCTGGGTGGCCGGCTTCTCCTTCGGCGCGTGGATCGGCATGCAGCTCTTGATGCGCCGCCCGGAAGTCACGGGTTTCGTCTCCATCGCCCCGCCCGCCAATTCCTATGACTTCACCTTCCTTGCCCCCTGCCCGTCCTCGGGCCTTGTAGTGCAGGGTGACCAGGACGAGCAGGTGCCGGAGCCTTCCGTGCAGAAGCTGGTCAACAAGCTGCAGGCCCAGCGTGACATCGTCATCACCTATGACGTGGTGCCGGGCGCCAGCCACTTCTTCGCCGACCACATCGACCAGATGCAGGAATCGGTGGACCGCTATATGACCAAGGCACTGGCGGACGCTGCCGCCCGCGGCTGATAAAAGTTTCGGGAATTAGGCAGCCGGCCCGCGAGACATCTGGCGGGCCGGCTTTCCTTTAAGAAGAGCACAAGAAGAGAAAGACACCAGCGATGACGCAGCTGAAATCCGATTTCCTGCGCGAGCTTTCCGCACGCGGCTTCATCAAGGACTGCACGGATCTGGAAGGGCTCGACGCCAAGGCCGCCAAGGGCGAGGCCGTTGGCTATATCGGATATGACGCCACGGCGGATTCGCTGCATGTCGGCCATCTGACGCAGATCATGCTACTGCGCTGGCTGCAGAAGACCGGCAACAAGCCCATTGCCCTGATGGGCGGCGGCACCACCAAGATTGGCGATCCGTCCGGCAAGGACGAGAGCCGTCTGCTGCTGACGGTGGAGAAGATCAACGAGAACCTTGCGAGCATCCGCAAGACTTTCGACAACTTCCTGACTTTCGGTGCCGGCAAGTCCGACGCCGTCATGGCCAACAATGCCGACTGGCTGGACGAGCTCGCCTATATCCCGTTCCTGCGCGATATCGGCCGGCACTTCACCATCAACCGCATGCTGTCCTTCGATTCCGTGAAGCTGCGCCTCGACCGCGAGCAGCCGCTGACCTTCCTGGAATTCAACTACATGATCCTGCAGGCCTATGACTTCATGGAGCTGAACAAGCGCTATGGATGCAACCTGCAGATGGGAGGCTCCGACCAGTATGGCAACATCGTCAACGGCATTGAGCTGACGCGCCGCGTGCGCAGCGAGCAGGTCTATGGCCTGACCTCGCCGCTGCTGACCACCGCCTCGGGCCAGAAGATGGGCAAGACGGCGGGCGGCGCCGTATGGCTTAGCCGCGACCGGCTCAGCGATTTCGATTTCTGGCAGTACTGGCGCAATACCGAGGACGCCGATGTCGGCCGCTTCCTCAAGCTTTTCACTGAAATGCCGCTGGATGAGATCGCCCGGCTTGAGGCGCTTGGCGGCGCCGAGATCAACGAGGCGAAGAAGATCTTGGCGAACGAGGTGACGAAGCTGTGCCGCGGTGAAGCCGCCGCCACCGAAGCTGCCGAAACCGCCCGCCAGACCTTTGAACTCGGCGCGGCCTCCGCCGGCCTGCCCACCTTCGAGGTGGCGAGGGCGGAACTTGAAGCCGGCGTACCGCTGGTTGACCTCTTTGCGCTGGCCGGCCTCGCCAAGTCCAAGGGCGAGGCCCGCCGCCTCATCCAGCAGGGCGGCGCCCGCCTTAACGATGTGGCGATTGCCGACATTGCTGCGACCGCGGGCACTGGCGATCTTGGCGCGGATGGCACCATCAAGCTTTCCGCCGGCAAGAAGAACCATGCGCTGGTGAAGCCCGCCTGAGGCGTCGCTTTTCTTCACCCCCTATGTCGCATTGCAACAACGCCCCGTGACCTTTTGGTCACGGGGCGTTTTCTTTACAAAAAGACGCACAATGTGCGCTTGTTGACATTACTGATTTATGACAGCTTTATTACAAAGAAGTTACGCCGGATTGCCGCAAGGTAGCCGGGCAGCATTTTGAGGAGCAGCCCGCACCCCATGTCCACGACCCATATCGTCATCAACCTGCTGGGCGAAGTCGCCCTGTTGCTCTGGGGCATTCACATGGTGCGCAGCGGTGTGTTGCGCGCCTATGGCAGCAACCTGCGCCACGCCTTGTCGCGCGGGCTCAAGACGCGGGGGCACGCCGTTCTGGCCGGCCTTGGCGTAACCACGCTGCTGCAAAGCTCCACCGCAACGGCAATGATGGCGACCTCCTTCACCGCGGATGGCGCAGTAGGGCTGGTGGCGGCGCTGGCCATGATGCTGGGTGCCAATATCGGCACCACCCTCATCACCCAGGCGCTCAGCTTCGACATCACGCTGGTCTTCCCGCTGCTGATCTTCGGCGGGCTGGTCATCTTCCGGCGCTGGAGCTCGGGTGCGGCGCATGACATGGGCCGCGTGGCCATCGGCCTTGGCCTCATGCTGCTGTCGCTGCATCTGCTGACCGAGACGATCGAGCCGGTCGGCGCCTCCGCCACCGCGCTTGAACTGCTGCGTGCGCTGACGCGCGATCCGGTGCTCAATCTTGTGCTGATGGCGCTCATCACCTGGGCGGCCCATTCCAGTGTCGCGGCAATGCTGCTGATCCTGTCGCTGGCAGCCCATGGCGCCATTCCCCTGGAATCCGGCCTTGCCATGGTGCTGGGCGCCAATCTCGGCAGTGCGATCAACCCGCTGATGGCGGTGGCCCGCAGTGCCCCGGCGGCGCGGCGCCTGCCGCTTGGCAATCTCATCAACCGCGCGGTCGGCTGCTGCCTTGCGCTGCCGCTGCTGCATTTCATCCAGCCGGGCCTGCTGGACATCAGCGGCGATGCCGCCCGGTCGATCGTCAATTTCCACACCGGCTTCAATCTGGTGATGGCGCTACTCTTCTTGCCGCTACTCAAGCCGCTGGCCGCTTGGCTGACCCGTACCCTGCCGGAGCAGAACGCCTCCGGCGATCCGGGCACACCGGTCTATCTGGACCGCAGCGCACTGGCGACGCCGGCTGTCGCGCTGGCCAATGCCAGCCGGGAGGCGCTGCGCATGGTGGATGTGGTGGAAGAGATGCTGCGGGGCTCGCACTCCGTCTTCCACAGCGACGACAAGCGCCTTGTCTCCACCATCTGCCGCATGGACGATGTGCTCGACCGGCTGAACGGCGAGATCCACGGCTACCTTGCCGCCATCAACACCGAGAATATGGGCGAGGAAGATACGCGCCGGCTTGCCGAGATCTTCAGCCTGACGGTCAATCTCGAGCATATCGGCGATATTCTCGACAAGAACCTGATGGAACTGGCGGCCAAGCGCATCAAGCACCGGCTCACCCTTTCCGCCGACGGGCTGGGCCAACTCGACGTGATGCATGCACAGCTGTGCGAGCATTTGAAGCTCGCCGTCACCGTTTTCATGCAGGGCGACCTCGACATGGCGCGGCGGCTGGTGCGCGGCAAGGAGCATTTCGGCGAGATGGAACGCCGTGCCCAGCGTGACCATCTGCGCAGCGTGCAGAAGATGGAACAGGAGAGCATGGAGACGGCGAGCATCATTCTGGATGTCGTGCGCGACCTGAAGCGCATCGACACCCACATCGCCGCCATCGCCTATCCGCTGCTGGAAGAAAACGGCAACCTGAAGCCGAGCCGCCTCACCAGTTAATCGGCACTCGCGCCACTGGCGGTATCGGCATCAGCCGGCGGCAATGCCGCTTCCCCTTGCGTGCGGGCATAGCGCCAGCTTGCCAGCTCGCGCCCGAAGGCAATCTGGCCGCCCGGCGTCGGGGTCTTGCAGCCGGTTGTCTGCGGCACGCTGAGCGGCAGGCCGCGCAGATGGCGCACGGCCAGGAAAGCAAAGGCCTGCGCTTCCAGCGCATCGCCCTGCCAGCCGACAGCCTCCACCGGCTCAACCGGCACGCCGAGCCGCTGGGCCAGTTTCTGCATCAGGAAACGGTTATGGCGCCCTCCGCCGCACACCAGCCAGCGGGTGGGCGGCTGGGGTAAATGATCGAGCGAGCGGGCTACCGCCTCGACGGTGAAGGCGGCCAGTGTCGCGGCGCCATCCTCGACGGAGAGGTCGGCCACTGCATCGAGCGCACCGGCAAAATCATTTCTGTCCAGTGACTTGGGCGCCCGGCGGCGGAAGAAGCTGTTATCCATGAGGCGGCCCAGCACCTCTTCCTGCACCGTACCGGCCAGCGCGAGTGCGCCGTCCTGATCGAAGGCGCGGCCGGTGCGGGCCCGCACCCAGTCATCCACCAGCGCGTTGCCGGGGCCGGTATCGAAGGCAACGATGTCGCGCTCGCGCTCCCCGAGCCAGGTGACGTTACCGACACCGCCAAGATTGAGGATGGCAACAGGCTTGGGCAGGGAAAGCGCCAGCGCCTTGTGATAGAGCGGCACCAGCGGTGCGCCCTGCCCGCCATTGACCATGTCAGCGCTGCGGAAATCGAACACCACATCGGTGGAAAGGCCGAGCGCCAGCGCCCGCCCGTCGCCGATCTGCCGCGTCATACCCTTGTCGGGCCGGTGCCAGATCGTGTGGCCATGAAAGCCGATGACGTGGATCGAAGGGCCCCAGACGCGTGCTTCGTCAAAGAAGCGCAGGATGGCATTGCCGTGGGCATCGGTAAGCGCCCACTCGGCGGCCTTTACCTCCTCCTCGGTCGCGCTCTCGCCCTTGGCCACCAGTTCACCCAGCTGGCGGCGCAGTTCGGCCGGATAGGGATAAGTGCGGGAGGGGCCGAAACGGCGGATGTTTTCGCCATCGGTATCGATGACGGCGATATCGATACCGTCCATCGACGTGCCGGACATGAGCCCCATCGCCGTCAATATCTGCGCTTTCCGCATACCCCGTCCCTGTCTGGCGCGTTATCGCGATGCTTGTCGCGGCCCGCTCAAATCGCTAATTCAGGGCGCAACCCAGCCCGTTTTGTCAGAATAGCCGCAGCCAGCGGCCGAGCGCCATGATCCTTACGCCTATCTCGCCGGAAGATTTGCCCCAGGCCCTCACCACCTTCGCCGGTTTTCTCGCCGGCAATCCGGTGGCCGAGGCGGCCTTCCAGCGCATTGCCGCCTCCACCCCGGCGACGCTCGACTGCCCCTATGACACGCCGGCCCATCGGGCCGAGGCGGTTGAGCTGGTAAAGCGCTTCGGCCTCGCCACCATGGACGAGAAGCCGGAGAAGGCCTTCAGCTACGATGGCACCATCCTGCGCACTGACAGCGAAGCCTACGTGCTGATCCACGAGGTCGGCCACTATCAGGTCTGCGCTCCCGAGCGGCGCTCCCTGCCGGACTTCGGCCTTGGCGCCGGCCCGGAAACCGGCCGCACAGGCGAAGCCGATGCCGCCCAGAGCCTGTTCGGCGACCGGCGCGAGGAAGAAGAGCAGATGGCCTCCCTGCTCGGCATCCTGTGGGAAGCCGAGATCGGCCAGCCGGCGCTCTTTGCCTTCATGGAGCAGAACTGGATGGAAGGCTGGCAGCGGCCGGGGGCGGCAGGGCACTTCGCCTATGTCATCCGCCTCCTGTCCGGCATCGGGGTGATCGATGCAGAAGGCCGCCCGCTGACCACCCTGCGCGACCTTTCCGACGCCGCGTTCGAGGCGATAGCGGCCTGACGCCGCCCTGCCGCAGGGCACGCAAGGGCAAAAACCGACAATCCGTGATGCCGTGATGCGCGCCACATAAGCGCTATGGAAAGGCACTTGCGCAAATGTAGCCTATGCTACAAATTAATGCCCAAGCCCGATTTTACGCTTCACAACGAGCCGCCCCGTCCCATGCCGCACGAGCTTGTCGAACCTCTGTCGCGTTCCAGCGTCGAAGCCATGCACGCCACCGTGCCCGTCCCGCGCGGCAAAAGCTTCTGGCTGTGGCGGTTCTTCGCTTTTGCCGGGCCGGGATACATGGTGGCCGTGGGCTATATGGACCCCGGCAACTGGGCAACGGACATCGCCGGCGGCGCCCAGTTCGGCTACATGCTGCTGGCGGTCGTCCTGCTTTCCAACCTCATGGCGGTGGTGTTGCAGTCATTGGCCGCGCGCCTTGGCATCGCCACCGGGCGCGATCTGGCGCAGAGCTGCCGCGACGCCTATTCGCGGCCGGTCAATCTGACACTCTGGGCGATCTGCGAGCTTGCCATCATCGCCTGCGACCTTGCGGAGGTCATCGGCACCGCCATCGCCCTCAAGCTGCTGTTCGGCATTCCGCTGATCGCCGGCGCGCTGATCACCGCGCTCGACGTGCTGCTGGTGTTGCTGCTGCTCAAGCGGGGGTTCCGGGCGCTGGAGGCGTTCATCTGCGCGCTCCTTGCCACCATCTTCATCTGCTTTGCCATCCAGATCGTGCTGGCGGCGCCGCCGGTGGCCGAAGTTTTCAGCGGCTTCATCCCGTCCCCTGAAATCGTCACCAACCCGCATGCGCTCTATCTCGCCATCGGCATTCTTGGCGCGACGGTGATGCCGCATAACCTCTACCTGCACTCTTCCATCGTGCAGACCCGGGCCTATGACCGCAGCGAACAGGGCCGCCGCCAGGCGCTGCGCTGGGCCACGACGGACAGCACCGTCGCCCTGACCTTCGCGCTCTGCGTCAATGCCGCCATCCTCATTCTGGCAGCAGCCGTGTTCCATTCGCGCGGGATGAACGAGGTCGGAGAGATCGAGCAAGCCTTCGAGTTGCTCTCCCCACTGCTGGGCGCCGGTATCGCCTCCGTCCTGTTTGCTGTCGCGCTGCTCGCCTCCGGCCTCAACTCCACCGTCACCGCCACGCTTGCCGGGCAGATCGTGATGGAAGGCTTCCTCAACCTGCGCCTGCCCGACTGGGCGCGCCGGCTGGTAACGCGCGGGCTCGCCATCGTGCCCGTCATCATCATCACCGCGCTTTACGGCGATGCAGGCACGGGAAAGCTGCTGGTGCTGAGCCAGGTCGTCCTTTCCATGCAGCTGCCTTTTGCCGTGGTGCCGCTGGTGATGTTCGTCTGTGACCGTCAGCGCATGGGCAGTTTCGTACTGCCCGGCTGGCTCAAGATCATCTCGTGGCTGATCGCCGCGGTGATCGTGGTGCTGAACGTGAAACTGCTGCTCGATACTTTCAGCGGCTGACGCAAAAAGGCGGCCTAACCGGCCGCCGCAGCCCTGACGGAGCTTTCACCCAGCACCAGCTCGACCGGCACCGTCACCTCGCGCGGCGGACCGCCGGCAATCGCCTCGTCCAGCAGCGTGGCGGCCACTTCGGCAATCTCGATCAGGTCCTGACGCACCGAGGTGAGCTTGCCGGCGTGGAAGGGCAGCCCGTCGAAGCCGACGACGGCAACATCCTCCGGCGCCTTGAGCCCGGCATCCTCAATGGCGGCAAGCGCCCCCACCGCCATATCGTCGGAGGCGGCGGCGATACCGTCGAGCTTGAGGCCGGCATCAAAGGCGCGGCGCAGGGCGCGATACCCGCCAAGCGCGGTAAAATCACCATCCAGCAGCAGCGCCGGATCAAAGGGCAGGCCCGCCTGCTCCAGCCCGCGCCGGTAACCGGCAAGGCGCACGCTTGGCACACGGTTATCGGGATGGCCGCTCAGATGGGCGATGCGCTTGCGGCCAAGACCGGCCAGATGGCGCACCGCGAGCGCCTGCCCCTCGATATCGTCCGGCTTCACGGTAAAGCAGTCCGGCTCCCCAGGGCCAAGCACCACATGCGGCACATGCGCCTCGCGCAGCCGGCGCAGACGCAGATCGTCATCGCCCACGCCCATCAGGATGTAGCCCTTGACCCAGGAGGCCGGGGTGCCGTCGGAGCGGGTTTCCATCTGACGGGCCAGCAGGCCACGCTTGTCGAGCGCATCCACCAGATCGGCATACATCAGGGAATAATAACCGCCCGTCACCTGCCGCGGCGCCATGAACAGGCCAACCGTCTTTTCCGGCCCGCTGGTAAGCTGGCGCGCCACCGGGTTGGGGCTGAAGCCGATCTCGGCGCAGGCATCGAGTACACGCTGGCGCGTCTTTACATTGACGCCGGGTTTGCCATTGAGCACGCGGCTGACCGTGGCGATGGATACGCCGGCAAGCCGCGCAGCCTCGTAGATCGTGGCGCTGGTGCGCGGGGGGCGCGCTGTATCCATCCCTGTTTCCGTTCCTGTGGCAGCGGCGAGCAGCAGTCGGGCTGTCGCCACGGGGCCATTAATGGACAAGCGCGGAGTGTCGGCGCTCCTCCCGCAAGCGTCAAGCCAGCGGAAAAGCGCCGCACCTGCCTGTAACGTTGCATGTTTTCAGCAGACTGCCCCCAAAAGCCCATAAGAAGGGAACAGGGTCACATCCGATCTGATTGACACGTTATAATATAACCCCTAAGCCACGGAGCCCTCGCTGCCCAGGACCTTGACGGATGCCCCGCCTCTCTTCCCGCCCCACCCGATTTGCCGCTGCCGCCCTCGCTGCGACCTTGCTGTGGAGTGCGCAGGCACTGGCGGCACCTCCGTCGGTCGTGGCCACCATCAAGCCGGTCGCGGCCATTGCCGCAGCCCTGATGCAGGGAACGCAGGCCAAGCCGCATCTTCTTGTCGACGGTAACAGCTCGCCGCATGTCTATTCGCTGAAACCGTCCGACGCCTCGGCCCTGCAGCGGGCGGATCTGATCCTGTGGGTTGGCCCGGGCCTCGAGACCTTTCTGGGCGAAGCGCTCACCACCCTGCCGCAGCACGCCCGCGTGCTGGAACTAATGAAGGCGCCCGGCCTCCAGCTGCTGCCCTATCACACCGGCAATGAATGGGAGCCGGATGATGACGATCATGATCACGACCATGGCCATGATCACGGGCAGGAGAACAATCTGACCGAAGAGGCCCATACCGACCCGCACCTGTGGCTGAACCCCGCCAATGTCAGCGCGATGGCGGAGATGGTGGCAAATGCGCTGGGGGATCTGGCACCGGAGAACCGGGCACTTTATGCCAGTAACCTCGCTGCGCTGCGCCAGCAGCTGACCTCTGTAGACGATCAGGTGCGCACGGAACTGGCGCCGGTGAAATCGCACCCCTTCATCGTCTTTCATGACGGGTACCAGTATCTGGCAAGCCATTACGGCCTCGCCAATGTCGGCTCGATCACCCTCTCTGCCGACCGGGAGCCGGGGGCAAGCCGCGTGCTGGCGCTGCGCAAGCGCTTCGAGGCCCAGCAGGTGACGTGCCTTTTTACCGAGCCCCAGTTTGAACCAAGGCTTGCCCGCACCATTACGGAGAGTACCAAGGCCAGGGTCGGCACCCTCGACCCGCTTGGCGCCACCCTGCCGGTCAATGAAAATTACTATCCGAAACTCTATGAGGCGCTGGCGAAAAGCCTTACCGCCTGCCTCGGTTAGTCAGGGCGACGCTTATTCCGCAGCCGGCTGCAACGCCGCCGGCTCCGTCCGGCGCTGACTGCGAGCCTGCCCCCCCAGCAGGAAGAGAGCGCAGGCGAAGACGAACATCACCCACAGCGCGCCCCGCAGACCCACATAGTGGGAGATGAAACCCACCAGCGGCGGGCCCACCAGAAAACCGATATAGGAAATACTGGCGACCGCCGCGATGTTGGCGGCCGGCGTGCCGAAGGGGCGTAGCGCCGCCGCCCGGAAGCCCGTGGGCACCACAACCGCCACCCCGGCGCCCACCAGCGCAAAGCCAATGAGCGCGACAACCGGGCTGTGCGTCAGCAGCACGATGGCAAAACCGAGCCCGGCGATAATGCCGCTTGCGCGGATGGTGAAGGGCGCCGAGAGCCGGCCGGCCAGATAATCGCCGGCAAAGCGCGTTGCCGCCATCCACACACCGAAGGAGGCAAGCCCCCAGGCGGCATAGGCAGGCGGTGCCAGCAGCTCATCACGCAGGAAGATGGCGCCCCAGTCCGCCACAGCGCCTTCCAGCACCATGCCGAACAGCACCATGAAGGCAAGGCCGATAAGGCCCCGGCGCGGCAGGGCAAAAACCGCCTGCTTCTCCTCTGCGGCCTCGGCATGGCGCTTTTCTTCCGCCCGCTTCGGCAACCAGCCACCGAGCGGCAGCGAGCAGAGGATGACGACCACAAGACTCACCCACTGATGTTCCTGCCAGGAAAGCCCAAGCCGGATGATGAGACTGCCGCCGAGCGCACCGACGGTGGCCCCCAGGCTCCAGGAACCGTGGCAGCTCGACATCAGCGCACCGCCGCCCCGCTCCTCGACATGATGGGCCGATGCATTCATCGCCACATCGACAAGAGCCGCGATGGCACCGACAACGGCGAGCGCCATCGTCAGCGACGAGCGCCCTTCCGCCAGCGTCAGCAGGATAAGGGCAGCGGCGAAGGCGACAATGCCGATACGGGTGACGACGGCCGAGCCGAAGCGGGTCACGATGCCACCGACAAAGGGCAGCATCACCAGCATGCCGACGGGAGCGCCAAGCAGGCAGAGGCCCATATCGGCATCGGTGAGGCCAAGCTCGGCCTTCACTTCCGGCAGACGCACGAGAAATCCGGCAAAGGCCAGGCTGTGAAGGAAAAACACACCCCTGATCGCCAAACGGGCCGACAACATGACCTTCCTCACCGGTATGGAGGCGTTGCGGCATAGCCCGCAAACGGCCCCTGCTTCATGATTGCGGGCACGATAAACCTGCCCTCTTTCCCTTGCAATTAGATCGATCTACAAAAGTGACAAGCGTTGCCAAAATGCCGCCTGCCGCCTTGGCCGGGACAGCAATGCCGCTATTTTGTTGAACCCCGGGCGCGAATGCTCGACCCCTTGCCGCGCTGCTGCCCGCACCCGTTCCGGCGGGCAGCCCCATTTCGGATTTTGATGCCATGACGCCGCGCGATTTCGCCATCACCCTGCTTGTGCCGCTGCTGTGGGGCATCAACATCATCTCGCTGCGTATCGGCGCGACGGAATTTCCGCCGGTTCTCTTTACCGGCATGCGCTTTGTCCTGCTTGCCCTCATTGTCGTTCCCTTCGCCCGCCTGCCACGCGACAAATGGCTGGGCACCGCACTTGTTGGCATCGTGCTCGGCATCGGCCATTTCGGCCTGCTGATCTACGGCATCTCGATGACGCAGGCCTCGCTCGCCGCCATTCTGGTGCAGCTTGGCGTGCCCTTCTCCTCCCTGCTGGCGGCCTTCGTCTTCAAGGACAAGCTCGGCTGGCGGCGCAGCGTCGGCATGCTGGTCGCCTTTGTCGGCGTGGGAGCCCTGTTCTGGGACCCTGCCCTGCTGGTCGATCCATACCCTGCCGTCGTGATAATCGTTGCAGCTTTCTTCTGGGCAATCGCCAATATGATCATCAAACGGATGGGCGATGTCAGTGGCATGGCCCTGAATGGCTGGATGGCTGCCGTTGCTTCGCCGGCGCTGCTCGTTCTGGCTTTCCTGACTGAGCCGCATGCGATTGCGTCCTTCACAACCGCCTCCTGGCAGGGCTGGGGTTCGCTGGCCTTTACGGTGCTGGCCTCCAGCCTCATTGCCTACGGTGTCTGGTACTGGGCGCTCAAGAAGTTCGACATCAACCAGGTTGTCCCGCTGACGCTCATCGCCCCGGTCATCTCCGTTCTTCTGGCCTATGTGACGCTCAATGAACCGCTGACGCTGCCACGCCTCGGCGGCGGGCTGCTCGTCATTCTCGGCGTGGCCGTCGTCGTGATCCGCCGCCCGTCCTACGCCCAGCGCAGCACCGAAAGCTGACGGGAACGCCCCTCCCGACGGCCGGCCCTTCTGTTTATGGGCCGAAGCCCCTATATGTGACATTCTAACAGAACATTGCCGGGGCCCCTGCTCCGGCCTGCAGCGGAGCGGTGCGGCCATGAGCGGTTTTCCTGCGCTCAACCACGATCACGGGCATTGCCGGGCGGACGGTCTGGCGGCGGCGGAAAAGCTGTGCGAAGAGCGCGGCACCCGCCTTACCCCGCTGCGCCGGCAGGTGCTGGACGTGCTGCTGGCCCAGCACCGCGCCATGGGCGCCTATGACATTGCGCAGGAGATGGGAGCCCAGGAAACGGGCGTAGCCGAAGGCAGCAGCAAACGCGCCCCGGCCGCAATGACAGTCTACCGCACGCTCGACTTCCTCATGTCGATGGGCCTTGTGCACAAGCTGGAGAGCCTCAACGCCTTTATCGCCTGCGCAGAACCGGGCGAGACCCATCCGGTGCAGTTTCTCATCTGCCGCCAGTGCGGCCGGGTGGCTGAACTGGAGAGCGAGGCCATTACCGAAACCGTGACCCGCGCCGCCCAGAAGGTGGGCTTCGAGGTTGACGCGCCGGTGATCGAGCTGACCGGCCGCTGCCCGGATTGCCGCCAGGCCGCCCGCGCATGAGCGGGACGGGTGGCAACACGGCGCCGCTGGTAAAGGGGCGCGACCTCTCGGTGCGCCGGCAGGGCCGCTGGATCCTGGAAGGGGTCGATATCGACATCAGCCCCGGCGAGATCGTAACCATCATCGGCCCCAACGGCGCCGGCAAGAGCACGCTTGCCAAGGTGGCGCTCGGCCTCATCGCGCCGGATCGCGGCGCGGTGGAACGGCGCGGCGGCCTCAGTGTCGGTTATGTACCGCAGCGCGTTTCCGTCGATGCCAGCCTGCCGATGACGGTTGAGCGGCTGATGCGGCTGACGCGGCCCGCAAAACCGCAGGCGATCGAAGCCGCGCTTGCCGAAACCGGCGTTGCGCATCTGGCAAAGGCGCCGGTGCAGCGCCTCTCCGGCGGCGAGTTTCAGCGCGTGCTGCTGGCCCGGGCCCTGGTGGCGCAGCCACAGCTGCTGGTGCTGGACGAGCCGGTGCAGAATGTCGATGTCGCCGGCGCCGAGGCACTCTATGGCCTGATCGCCGGCATCCGTGACCGCCATGGCTGCGGCGTGCTGCTCATCTCGCATGATCTCAATGTGGTGATGGCGACGGCCGACAAGGTGCTTTTCCTCCACAACCATCTCTGCTGCGCTGGCACGCCGGAAGAGGTGGCGAACCACCACCATTACATCTCCCTTTTCGGCCCACGCCCGCTGCACCCGCATAGCGCCGGGCAAAGCGCCGCCTGAAAGCCAGCCCTCCGCCATGTTCGACGATTTCCTCATCCGGGCGCTTGCAGCCGGCATCGGCACCGCGCTCATCGCCGGGCCGCTCGGCTGCTTCGTGCTGTGGCGGCGCATGGCCTATTTCGGCGATACCATGTCGCACTCGGCGCTGCTGGGTGTCGGCCTCGGTTTTCTTGCCGGCTTTGCCCCGGCACTCGGCGTGACGCTGGTGACCGTTGCCATCGCCGCCCTGCTTATCCTGCTGCAGCGCAGCCGGGCGCTGCCGGTGGATACGCTGCTGGGCATCCTCTCCCACGGCGCGCTTTCCATCGGGCTGGTCGTCGTCAGCCTGATGAGCGGCCTTCGCATCGACCTGATGGCCTATCTCTTCGGCGATGTGCTGTCAGTCAGCCGGGGAGAACTCGCGGCGCTTTGGGCCGGTGGGGCTGTCATCATCGCAACGCTCCTTCTCATCTGGCGGCCGCTGCTGGCGGTAACGGTGGATGAGGATCTGGCGCGGGCCGAGGGCATCAAAGCCGGCCTCGTGCGCGGGCTCTTCATGCTGCTGATCGCGCTCACCATCGCGCTTTCCATGCGCATCGTCGGTATCCTGCTCATCACCTCCCTGCTCATCATCCCGGCCGCCGCCGCACGGCAGGTGGCGCGCTCGCCGGAAGTGATGGCCATCGGCGCCGCCATCGTGGGGGTGGCCGCGGCGGTACTGGGCCTTAACGGCTCCTTCCTTTTCGACACGCCCTCCGGCCCCTCCATCGTGGTGGTCGCGCTCGGGCTCTTCGTGCTGCTCAGCCTCGTGCGGATGCTGAAGCATTTGCGCCCGCCCGGCCGGGCCGACTAACCTCCTGAAGATAATCTTTTGCCGCACTGGCGCTCGGCGGAAGGGCCTGCTATCCACTAATAATTAGTGTGTTTTAGACCGTCAGGATCGCCCCCACGATGTGTCGCTGGCTCGCCTATTCAGGCCCCGCGCTTTCCATGCATGAGCTGCTGTTCAAGCCCTGCAACTCCCTGATTTCCCAGAGCCTGCACGCACGGCAGGCGGTAAGCGCCACCAATGGCGACGGCTTCGGCCTCGGCTGGTACGGCGCCGGCACAAGGCCCGGTCTGTTCCGCGACACGCTGCCGGCCTGGAACGACGCCAACCTGCGCGAGCTGGCCGAGCAGATTCAGTCGAACTGCTTCTTTGCCCATGTGCGCGCCTCCACCGGCACCGCGACCAGCCGCGACAACTGCCACCCGTTCCGCTACGGGCGCACGCTCTTCATGCACAATGGCCAGATCGGCAATTACCAGTCCGTCCGGCGCGAGCTGGACCAGATGGTACCGGCGCCCTTCTATGATCGCCGGCTCGGCACCACCGACAGCGAGGCGTTTTATCTGCTCGCCCTGTCGCTGGGGCTGGAGAATGACCCGGCAAACGCCATCCGCCGCGCCATCGATGTGGTGATGGAGCTGATGCAGAAGGCCGGCGCGACCGAACCCTTCCGCATGACGGCCGCCTTTACCGACGGCACCACCACCACGGCGGTGCGCTATTCCAGCGACCGCAAATCCCCCAGCCTCTATTTCTCCTGCGGGGCCGGCATCACCATCGAGGACTGCACGGTGCGCATGCATCCGGGCAAGGGCGCGGTGCTGGTGCTCTCCGAACCGCTGGATGAAGAGACCGCCGGCTGGCAGCAGGTGCCGGACGGCCATGTGCTGGTCGCCAGCGCCGAGCAGCTGGATATCAAGCCGCTCTTTTCCTGATCCCGATCAGGCCGGATCAGGCCCGGGCCGGACGGGCAGCGCGCAGCCGGGCGAACTGGCTGCGCGCCAGCTGCGTCAGCGCCACGAGCAGCCCCGTGCCCAGCACCCACCAGACCGGGCGGATGGAGTAGGAGAAGCTGAGATTGGCGAGTAGCACGCGTTCGACGGGCACGCCGGTGGCGAAATAATACCAGGCCGCTTCCGTCAGCACCGTCAGCGCCGCGCCGACCACAGCAAGGCCCACCAGCAAAAAGAAGCCGGGCGGGCTTGCCCAGCGCGCCATCAGGCGCCAGCCCATCAACAGCCAGAACAGGCCTGCCATCAAGGTCGCCTCGGTCACGTCAATCTTGGACTGCATGAAGAAATGCAGGATGCCGAGCACGGCAATGCCATAGACGATGCGGTGCAGCGGCTGCCAGCGTTTGCCGAGCTTGCGCAGCGCGCTGTCGGTCGAGGTCGCGCCCAGCACGGCAAGGCCGAGCAGCGCGACGAAACCGATGGTCAGATAGATGCGCAGCACGATCTCGGAGGCGACGAAGGCGAGATCGAAATGGTTGTCGAGTGCATAGAGCGTCAGATGCGCCAGCACATAGGCCAGCACCGAAACACCAATCATGCGGCGCAGGACGATAAGGCGCGGCCATTGCAGCACCCGGCGCAGCGGGGTGATGGCAAGCGAGATCAAAAGCAGGCGGATCGCCCACTGGCCGGTTTCATGAATGGCTTCGGTAACGGGCTTGGGGCCCAGCATATCGAGCGCCCAGTGGCCGGCGATCCAGAAGCCGGGCAGCAACGTGCCGATGAAGACGGCACCCTTGAAGGGCGAAAAGCGGCCATTGCGCTCAAGCCAGGGCAAGGACCAGGAACTAGCGGCCATGAATGGCTCCGGGAGAAGTTCTGTTCTGCCTTCCTACTTAGTGCGCCCGGCGGCGCCTGACATCAAACAGAAGCTCACATTGACGTGAGGCAAAGTTCCCTCCCCACCCTGTGGGGAGGGATTTGGCTTACGGCGTTACCGCTGCTACCGGCTCGCGTTTCACGCCCTTGGGGGCGGTCAGGGTGTTGCGCAGGGTCTGGGCGGTGACGACGGAGGGGAAGGTCGGGCGCTTGATGTACTTGCCGGCCCCCTTCTCCACCTTCAGCTCGCCCTTCTCATAGACGACCTTGCCACCCGAGACGGTGACCGCCGGAATGCCAGTAACGGTCAGCCCCTCATAGACGTTGTAGTCGACCTTCTGGTGATGGGTCTTTGCGCTGATGGTGCGCGAGGCCTCCGGGTCCCAGACCACGAGGGCGGCATCCGCGCCCGGCTGGATAACGCCGCGCTGCGGGTAGATGTTGAAGATCTTGGCGCAGTTGGCGGAAGTGACGGCCACGAACTCGTTCGGCGTCAGGCGGCCCTTGCGCACGCCTTCGGACCAGAGCACAGCCATGCGGTCCTCGATGCCGGCGGTGCCGTTGGGAATGCCGGTGAAATTATCCTTACCCATCAGCTTCTGCTCGATCATGAAGCAGCAATGGTCGGTCGCGGTGGTCTGGCAGGTGCCGCTGGCAAGGGCAGCCCACAGCGCCTCCTGATGGTCTTTCGAACGGAAGGGCGGCGACATGACATGCGCGGCGGCCTTCTTCCAGTCCTTGTCGTAATAGACGCTTTCATCGACCAGCAGATGCTGGGCGAGGATTTCGCCATAGACGCGCTGGCCGCCGGCACGGGCGCGGGCAATCGCCTCCACCGTCTCGCGGGCAGAAACATGCACGATATAGACGGGCGAACCCGCCATGCCGGCGATGGTGATGGCGCGGCCTGCCGCTTCCGCCTCGATCGAGGACGGGCGGGAGAGCGGGTGGCCTTCCGGCCCGGTGATGCCGGCCGCCAGCAGCGACTTCTGCATCAGATAGACAACTTCGCCATTCTCGGCATGGACCGACGGCACGGCGCCCAGCTCAAGGCAGCGCGTGAAGCTTTGCAGCAGCACGTCGTCCTCGACCAGCAGCGCGCCCTTGTAGGCCATGAAATGCTTGAAGCTGTTGACGCCATGCTCGCGCGTCAGCACGCCCATCTGCTCGGAAATGGTCTCGTTCCAGTTGGTGACGGCAACGTGGAAGCTGTAGTCACCCGCCGACTTCTCGGCCCAGCTGCTCCACTGTTTGAAAGCATCGAGCGGAGCATCATTGGGGCCGGGAATGACAAAATCGATGATGAGGGTATTGCCGCCCGCCATGCCGGCCGCGGTGCCGGTGAAAAAATCCTCGCTCGCCGTCGTGCCCATGAAAGGCAGCTGCATGTGGGTGTGGGGGTCGATACCGCCCGGCATCACATAGGCGCCGCCGGCTTCCACCACGCGCGCGCCGGCCGGCGCCTGAAGGTCAGGACCGACAGCGACGATCTTGTCGCCCTCGCACAGCACATCGGCGCGGAAGCTCTGGTCGGCATTCACCACGGTGCCGCCACGGATCAACAGGGACATGATCTTCGCCCTTCTCTTCTTCGGTAAAAGGGCCCTTCCGCTCGCGGGCACAAGGCCAGGGGCAGCGGAAGGGCCGTCAACAACAGCCCTTAAGGCTGATTACATCGCCGCCTTGTCCCAGACCTCATGGGTCCAGGCGCCTTCCGGCTTCTTGGAGATGACCGGGTCGGACGTGCCCGAGAGCAGGATGCTGACCGTCTGGTCGGCTGCCTTCTCGTCGAGATAGCCGGTGCCCTTGGCGCCGCCCTCGAACAGCTTGGCGATCTCGCTCATCATCTTGGTCTGATGCTCTTCGGTCTGGGCACCGCTGGCATCGTTATCGAGCACGATCTTGACCGCTTCCGGCTGGTTCTTGATGGCGTATTCCCAGCCCTTGATCGAGGCCTTCACGAAGCGGGCGAGCTTGTCGACCATCTTCGGATCCTTGAGCGAGGGCCCGAGGGTGTAGAGGCCGTCTTCCAGCGTGGCGACGCCTTCGTCGGAATATTTGAACACCGTCAACTCTTCCGGCTTCAGGCCGCCATCGATGACCTGCCAGTACTCGTTGTAGGTCATGGTGGAGACGCAGGCCGCCTGCTTCTGCAGGATCGGATCGACGTTGAAGCCCTGCTTCAGCACGGTGACGCCCTTGGCGCCGCCATCGGTGGAATAGCCGAGCTTCGACATCCAGCTGAGGAACGGATACTCGTTGCCGCCGAACCAGACGCCCAGCGTATGGCCGGGGAAATCCTTGGTCGCGGTAACGCCGCTGTCGTTGCGGCAGGTAAGCTCCATGCCCGAGCGCTGGAACATCTGGGCGATGTTGACGAGCGGCACGCCCTTTTCGCGGGTGGCGAGAGCGGACGGCATCCAGTCAACCACCACATCGGCGCCGCCGGCGGCGATCACCTGGCTCGGGTTGATGTCCGGCCCACCGGCCTTGATGGTCACGTCGAGGCCGGCATCCTTGTAGAAGCCCTTGTCCTGGGCGACGTAATAACCGGCGAACTGGGCCTGGGTGACCCATTTCAGCTGCAGGGTGATGGCATCGGCAGCCTCGGCGCCGGATGCGGAAAGGGCGGCCGCGGCGGAGACCAGCGCGGTCGTAGCGAGCGTAGCAAGCGAGCGGTTCTTCATATCGTGGAGCTCCCGTCCATTCTGTTCGGTTTTCATCGTTACCCCGGGGCGGGATAGCCGCCGGGGCTGCTCTCTTTTGCCGGGGACGCCCGATTTTCCGGTGTCGGCCCCCGCCTTTTTCGATAGTCGCTTTTGGTGACGCTTACCCTGGCACTGTGTCCGGTACCCCTCCCCTCCTTCTCGTCAGTGCCCGCCGCGATGCGACGGATGCCAGAACGTGATGAGCCGCTCGGCAATCGCCAGCAGCCCGTAAAAAGCCGACCCGGTAAGCGCGGCAACGACGATGGTGGCCCAGACCACATCGACATTCATGCGCGCCACTTCGGTTGAAATACGAAAGCCCATGCCGACGATGGGCGTGCCGAAGAACTCGGCCACGATGGCGCCGATGAGGGCGAGCGTGGAATTGAGCTTCAGTGCGTTGAAGATGTGCGGCATCGCGCCGGGTAGGACGAGCTTCAGGAAACTCTGCGAGCCACGTGCGCCATAGCTGGTCATAAGGTCGGCATGCATGCGGTCAACGGCGGCAAAGCCGGCAAGCGAGGACACCAGCATCGGAAAGACCGTCATGATAACCACGACGGCCGCCTTGGACTGCCAGCCGAAACCGAACCACATCACCATGATCGGCGCGATACCGACGATGGGAATGGCGCTGACGAGATTGCCGAGCGGCAGCAGCCCCCGGCGCAGGAAATCGAACCGGTCTGCCAGCAGTGCCAGCACGAAGCCCGCCCCGCAGCCCATGATGTAACCCGCGATCACTGACTTCAGCACCGTTTGCTGGAAGTCGGCGAGCAGGATGGAAGCATGGGAGACCAGCGCTGCGAAGATCTGCCCCGGCGAGGGCAGCAGGATCTGCGGCACGGCAAAGCCGATGACCAGCACCTGCCAGGCGACGAGCAGGCCAAGGCCGAACATGGCCGGGATGGCAAGGCGCAGCAGCCGGCCGGTGAGCGTGCGCCCCTCCAGCTTGAGGCGGGAGATAGCGCCCATTGCCGTCCAGCCCTGGATGGCCGCACCGATGAGCGCAAGCCACAGCGCCCCGGCCCCGAGGCCAAGGCCGGCCGACGCAATACTGGCCGGCAGCAGCGCGAGCGAGGCCACCACCCAGCCGCCCGAACCGAGCCCGGCGCAAAGCGGGCCCGTTACCAGCGTGCAGCCGAAGGCACAAAGCCCGGCGATAAGCAGGCCGACACTGGCCGCCGTTGGCACGGGCTCATGCGTGGCGAGCGGCGCGACGAGGGCAAAAAGATAGAAGAGCAGCGCGAGCACGGAGCCCGCCGCCGGGCGGACCAGCGTGGGAGCGGCCAGCACTTCCTTGGAGGAGACCATGCTCATGTAAGGCGCCCCCCCATAGAGCGGCGCACCATCCATTCCGCCAGCCCCACCAGCGCGACAAGCGCGGTGCCAAGGAAGGAGGCGACAAAGAGCGCGGACCAGATTTGCACCGTCTGCCCGAAATAGGAGCCGGCCAGCAGGCGCGAGCCGAGGCCTGCTTGCGCGCCGGTGGGCAGCTCGCCCACGATGGCGCCGACGAGCGAGATGGCGATGGCAACCTTGAGCCCGGCAAAAAGATAGGGCAGCGCCGCCGGCCAGCGCAGCTTGGTGAGCACCTGCCGGCTGGAAGCCGAATAGGTGCGCATCAAATCCATCTGCAACGGATCGGGCGAGCGCAGGCCTTTGACGAGGCCAATGGTGACCGGGAAGAAGCAGAGATACATGGAGATGATGGCCTTGGGGATAAGCCCCGTAAGGCCGAGATTGCCCAGCACCACCACGATCATCGGCGCGATGGCGAGAATGGGGATTGTCTGCGAGGTGATGACCCAGGGCATGAGGCTGAGATCAAGCCGGCGCACATGCACGATGGCGATGGCCAGCACGATGCCGAGCAGCGAGCCCAGCGCAAAACCGGAGAGTGCGGCCGAGCCGGTGATGGTGGCGTGATAGACGAGGCTGCGCTTGCTGGTGGGGCTGAGGGTCAGCGAGTTCCACAGATCCGTGACCACCTGCTGGGGCGAGGGCAGCACCGGCCGCTTGGCATTCCAGCCCTCATGCACCAGCGTGGCAAAATCCAGCGGCTGGCCGGCGCGCTGGTAGGCATCCTCGATCTGCGGCGCATTGAGCCAGATAGCCCCGGCCAGCCAGATCACGATGATGGCCGCCACGATGGCGAGCACAGGAAAAACACGGCCCGCCGCGAGCCGCCTAAAAAGGCCGGGCGCTGCCGGCGGGGCCATCAGCGCCTCAGATGTCATGCGCATGCCCCTCATTAAGGGCTTCGCGCAGCTGATGCGCGACATCGAGGAACTGGGGGCTCTCGCGCCAGTCGAGCGTGCGCTCGGGCGGGGCGTCATTATCGATGATCTTCACGATACGGCCGGGCCGCGCGCTCATGACCACGATCTTTGACGACAGGAACGCCGCTTCCGCGATGGAGTGGGTGACGAAGATGACCGTCTTGCGCGTGGTGCGCCACAGGCGCAGCAGCTCTTCATTCAGCCGGTCACGGGTAATTTCATCGAGCGCGCCGAAGGGCTCGTCCATCAGCAGAAGCTCGGGCTCGAAACAGAGCGCGCGGGCGATGGAGGCACGCTGCTGCATGCCGCCGGAAAGCTGCCAGGGGAACTTGCGCTCGAACCCTTCGAGCCCCACCAGCTTCAGGTAACGTTTTGCCCGCTCGGCATGTTCGGCCTTGTCGAACCCCATCACCTCCAGCGGCAGGCGCACATTCGCCTCGATCCGCCGCCAGGGGTAAAGGGCCGGGGCCTGGAAGACATAACCATAGGCGCGGTCGAGCCGGGCGGCCTCGGGCGTCACCCCGTTGACCAGCAGCGAACCGCTGGTCGGGTGCTCAAGGTCCGCCACCGCGCGCATGAGCGTGGTCTTGCCGCAGCCCGAAGGGCCGATGAAGGAAACGAAGGCCCCCCGCTCAATCGTGAGATTGATGTCCTGCAGGGCGGTAACCGGCTGGTCCGCCCCCTGATAGACCAGAGACATGTCGCGGATTTCGACAGCAGGAACAGCACTTGCCGCTCCTGCCGCCGCCGCAGGCTTTACATCCCCCAACGCCAAGCTCCCCCGCTCCCTGTCTAAAACTGGCCCCATGTTATTCGGCCGCCACCCGCATCGGATTGTTGGGGTGGGAGGTCCAGTTCTGGTACTCGGTGCCGGCATCGGTCTGCACCATGGTGATGCATTCCGGAACCGGGCAGACATGGGCACAAAGGTTGCAGCCTACGCACTCGCTGTCCACAACCTCGAAGAAGCGTTTGCCGTCTTTTTCCGCGGTGATGGCCTGATGCGAGGTGTCCTCGCAGGCGATGTGGCAACGGCCGCACTGGATGCAGAGATCCTGGTTGATGCGGGCCTTGCTGACATATTTGAGGTTGAGCTGGTTCCAGTCGGTGACGTTGGGGATCGCCATACCGCGGAAATCATCGAGCGTGGCGAAGCCGCGCTGGTCCATGAACTGGGAAAGACCGTCGATCATCTCCTCGACGATGCGGAAGCCATAGGTCATGGCGGCGGTGCAGACCTGCACGTTGCCGGCGCCCAGAACCATGAATTCCACCGCATCGCGCCAGGTGGTGATGCCGCCGATTCCCGAAATGGGGATGTGGCGGGTGTCAGCCGTGCGGGCAATTTCCGCCACCATGTTGAGGGCGATGGGCTTGACCGCGGGGCCGCAATAACCGCCATGGGTGCCCTTGCCATCCACCACCGGTTCCGGCGCCATGACATCGAGATTGATGCCCATGATGGAGTTGATGGTGTTGATGAGGGAGACGGCATCCGCCCCGCCCTTCACCGCCGCCCGCGCCGGGTTCAGCACGTTGGTGATGTTGGGGGTGAGCTTGACGATGACGGGCATGCGCGAGTGCTGCTTGCACCAGCGCGTGACCATCTCGACATATTCCGGCACCTGACCGACGGCGGCGCCCATGCCGCGCTCGGACATGCCGTGCGGGCAGCCGAAATTCAGCTCGATGCCATCGGCGCCGGTGGCTTCCACCAGCGGCAGGATGCGCTTCCAGGACTCTTCCTCGCACGGGACCATCAGCGAGACGATGAGCGCCCGGTCGGGGAACTCGCTCTTGAGCTGCTTGATCTCCTGCAGGTTGATATCCAGCGGGCGGTCGGTGATGAGCTCGATATTGTTGAGGCCCATCAGGCGGCGGTTACCGTCATGCCAGGCGCCGTAACGCGAGGAGACGTTGACCACGGGCGGGTCCTCGCCCAGCGTCTTCCACACCACACCGCCCCAGCCGGCCTCATAGGCGCGGCGGCAGTTGATGTATTTGTCGGTCGGCGGCGCCGAGGCGAGCCAGAACGGGTTCGGGGATTTGATGCCGGCGAAGTTACCGCGAATGTCAGCCATTTTTCTCTTCCTCCTGCCGATCAAGCCGTAAGACGCGCATGGATGGCGCGTGCGGCGATCTTGCCGTCCTCGACGGCGGCGACAGTCAAATCCTTGCCATTGCCCACGCAGTCCCCGCCGGCATAAACGCCGGCAAGGCTGGTGGCCTGATTGTCATCGACAGCAAAGCGGCCGCTGGCGGTCATCTCCAGCACGTCGCCCGCCCCGAGCGAGGGCGGGGCCAGCACCTGGCCGATGGCCGTCAGCACCATGTCGGCGGCAAGGGTGAAGCGGGCCCCGGTGTCGGAGCGCTCGAACACCATGCCGGTGACGGCGCCGCCCGCACTTTCAATGGCAACCGGCTTCGACCAATAACGGATGCGCACGCCATTGGTCTTGGCCCAGTCCTGCTCCACCGTCGTGGCGCTCATATTCTCCGCGCCGCGGCGATAAACCAGCGTCACCTCGTCCGCACCCAGCTTCTTGGCCTGGGTGGCGGCATCGATGGCGGTGTTGCCACCACCGATGACGATGACGCGGGCGCCGACCGGGATGGCGGCCAGATCATCCGCCTGACGCAGGCGGGCGATGAAATCGACGGCCGGCTCAACGCCCTTCAGGCTTTCATCGCCAATGCCGAGCGAGCGCACGGCGCCGAGGCCGAGGCCGAGAAACACGGCATCGAAGTCGCGGCGCAGATCGGCAAGCTGGATATCCTTGCCCAGCGCCAGGCCGGTCTTCACCGTGATGCCGCCGACGGCAAGGATGTAGTCCACCTCGCGCTGGGCGAAGTTGTTCGGCACCTTGTAGGCGGCGATGCCATATTCATTAAGGCCGCCGAGTTTCTCGCGCGCCTCGAATACCGTGACATCATGCCCTTCGACCGCCAGCGCATGGGCGCAGGAAAGGCCGGCCGGGCCACCGCCGACAACGGCGACCTTGCGGCCTGTCGGCGCCTTGCGCTCGAAAAGCTGGATGCCGGCCTCGAACAGATGATCGGTGGCGAAACGCTGGAGCGCGCCGATATCGACCGGGGCGTGCTCGTTGAGGTTACGCACGCAGGCGTCCTCGCACAGGATCTCGGTGGGGCACACGCGCGAGCACATGCCGCCCATGATGTTGGCCTCAAGGATATCGCTGGCCGACCCGACGAGATTTCCGGTGGAAATCTTGCGGATGAAGCTCGGGATATCGATGGAGGTGGGGCAGGCCTTCACGCAGGGCGCGTCATAACAGAAATAACAGCGATCCGAGGCGACGAGCGCCTGCTGCGGATTGAGGCGCGGATGGGCATCGCTGAAATTCTCGGCCAGCTCACCGGAGCTGAGGCGGGCGGGAGAAATCTCGTTCATGCGCGGCCTCCCTTCGGCAAGGAGGGGGCCGAAAGGCGCTTCGCGCGGCATGTGCCGAAGCTGGCTGGTCTCATCGTCAAGTCTCCTGCTCGTGCCCGCCTGTTTTCAGGCGGTGCTTCTTGTCTGCTGTTCATCCGGCTTTCGCCCCGCCTGCCCCCATCCTTTTCGATGAAGACAGGCAAAACCCCGCCGTCAGCGCGCCCCTCAGCGGGAGCGCACTGCCCTTGAAATCCGTTCTTCGTCTGGCTGGCCGCCCATGGAAACAAAGGCGCGGGTCATCGGGCGCAAAACCGGGTTTCCGGCGCGGCGGGCTGCCTTGCCGGGAGCGGTCTTCGCGTCAACATCTCTCGCGCCAGCGCCTGGGCGACCGGACGGTAGTGTGCCTTGCAACATTCCCTGCCCCCTCGCCCTGGTTTTTGCCAATGGACGCCCGGGGGACGACAACTCCCTGTCGCGGTTACCGTCATTTTATCCGGCGGCTGGTGACCGGTCCGGATCGCGGCTCCTCGCAACTTGACCAAACGGTCAACTTGGGGGAGCGTATGCCTCACCCGGCGTTCTGTAAATAGGGATTCTTGCTCCGCAGCCGGGCCAGACGGGCAAAACATTACCCGCCCCTTGCCAGCCTTGCCGGGCGATGGGATGAAGGCGTGACCATGACCTCGCTGATGACACCTGCGCCCGAAGGCGCGGCCGCACAGGAAGTGCCCCCCGCTGCCGCCAGCGGCCTCCCCGCTGGCGCCGACACCGACGCCGGCCAGCCCGCGCGCCGCGCCGCCGGACGGCGGGCGGCGGAAAAGGTGCTGGAAGCCGCCGAGCAGGAATTTGCCTCCTACGGCTTTCACGGCACGCGGGTGGCGGCTATCGCCAAACGCGCCGGCCTGCCCAAGGCCAACCTGCTTTATTACTTCAGCACCAAGCAGGCGCTTTATGAGCAGGTGCTGCTGGATATCCTTGAAACATGGCTGGGCCAGGCAGACGACATTCGCGCCGGGAATAGCGCCCGCGAGGGGCTTTCCGCCTATATCCGCGGCAAGATGCGCGTCTCGCTGGAGCGTCCCCATGCTTCCAAGGTGTGGGCAAACGAAATCCTTGCCGGCGGCGAAGCGGTGGCCGGCATGGTGCGCGCCACACTCATTCCATGGATGGAAGCCAAGCAGCAGGTGATCGAGACCTGGATATCGCGCGGCGAGCTGCGCCCCATCGACCCGCGCACGCTCTTCTACACCATCTGGGCCGCCACCCAGCACTGGGCGGACTTTGCCGCGCAGATCTGCCTGGTGGAAGGCAAGGAAAAGCTCGAAGAAGCCGATATCGCCCGCGCCAGCGACAGCATCGTGAGCCTCGTGCTCGACGGCATCGCCACCCCGCCGGCGGGCTCCGTCAAGGCCGGCTGAAACGGGGCTTGACCTTCCAGTGGCTGGAGGGTGGAGGATCACTTCCAGCAGGCGCTCCCGGGCGCCCTCCTTTACCTGACCATTTGCCCAAGGAGTGGAACCATGACCCGCTTTACCGTTCCCGACATGAGCTGCGCCCATTGTGCCGGCACCATCGAAAAGGCCATCCGCGCCGTGGACCCGGCAGCGAAGGTGAGCATCGATCTGGTGGACCAGCTGGTGAGCGTGGAAAGCACTGCCGCCACCGACACCCTGGCCGCGGCCATGGGCAAGGCCGGTTACGAGGCGACGAGCCTGCCCGCCTGACAGGAAAAACAACCTGCCGGATGCCCGGCTGGTGATTGTAGGCTTTTGATGGCTTCGAACGGCACCAAAACCCGACGAATAACAACAAATGCCAACATTTTGAGGGGTACGCGCTGCCTGCCTTGAGCTTCCCGGATCTCGTACGGCGGCAGGCAGCTTCGGCGACATCGCGCCCTCCCCTGACATCACAATCGGCGATTTAGGATATTAAACCTAAATCGCCGATTGTCCAGCCGGAAGGGTGCCCCTGCCTTAAGCCTTGGGCCTTACGCCTTGCTGGTAGCAGCCTCCGCATCCAGACCGGGTTCTTCCGGCCGGGCGGCATATTTACGGGCAAGCCAGGCGCAGACCATCAGCTGCATCTGATGGAAAAGCATCAGCGGCAGCACGATGAGGCCGACGGTGGGGCCGGCAAACAGCACGCTTGCCATCGGCAGGCCGCTAGCGAGGCTCTTCTTGGAGCCGCAGAAGACGATGGCAATCTCGTCTTCCTTGGAGAAGCCGAAACGGCGGCTCAGCACCGTGGTGATGACGATGACCAGCGCCAGCAGCACGGCGTTGAGGATGAGCACGGCGGCAAGGTCAGCCGGGCCGATCTGGTGCCAGATGCCGGCGACGACACCTTCAGAGAAGGCGACATAGACAACCAGCAGGATGGAGCCGCGATCCACATAGCCCAGCAGCTTCTTGTTCTTGCCCGCCCAGGTGCCGATGAGCGGGCGCAGCACCTGCCCGGCCACGAAGGGCACGAGAAGCTGCAGCACGATATCCCACACCGCCTTGGCCGAGATGCCGCCGCCGGACGTATGCAGAATGAGCCCGACCAGCAGCGGCGTCAGCGCGATACCGATGAGGTTGGAGGCGGAGGCACTGCAGATGGCGGCGGGGATATTGCCGCGCGCAATCGAGGTGAAGCCGATGGAAGACTGCACGGTGGAGGGCAGCGTGCAGAGGAAGAGCAGGCCGGTATAAAGCTGCGGCGCCAGCACACTTGGCACCAGCACACCCGCCATCAGCCCCAGCACGGGGAACAGCGCGAAGGTAGAGAGCAGCACCAGCAGATGCAGGCGCCAGTGCCGGGCACCATCGATCGCCGCCTTCGGCGAGAGGCGCGCGCCATGCAGGAAAAACACAAGGCCGATGGCGATCTTGGTCAGGATGCCCGCGACATCGGCGCTCTGCCCCTCAACCGGGAACAGGGCAGCAAGGGCGACCATCGAGACGATGAGGAGCAGATAGCCGTCAACCGGCAGACGGAACTTCTTGCGCAAGATCGGGGGCCTTCAGAACAAATTACGGCGACCGGACGATAGTCAGCCAGACGCCCGGACACCAGACCCCTCCCCTTTGCCGGGAGACGAGCCCTCACAAAAGCGGTCATTCCGCCTGTCAGAATGATTACCGCCTGCCAGTGTGGCGGCAATCATACTTTGGTGTATGGGAGATGTCCTGGATCCAGTGGCGTCAGAGCTCCAGCCCTTTATGAGGAACGCGCGACCCTAAAAGGGCACTCGGATCAAACTCTGCGTCGATAGATCGGGAAAGACGGGCGTAAAAATCGGCTGCTGGCTCTCTAACCCCGAGCGAAAGCTCATAGAATTCCAGCGCCCGTTCCACGACTGATCGCATTGAGCAGCCTTCGCGGCGAGCCAGTCGCCGAGCCAGATCCAGAGCCTTGGCACTACGAACGGAAAGCGGCCCGGCCACCGTCATCCCTCAGCAACAGTCCCGCGAGATTTTATGTCCCGCCGTTGAACGGGTTCGAAGCGAACAGTAACGTTTTCCTTAAGGGTAAGAAGGATCTCCTCCCCCGCTTCGGCGCGTTGCACGAGTTCCTCAAGCCGATCTTCGGCCTCTTCCACCGAAATCCGCATGACAGGCGCCTCCCCTGTTTAGGAGAATGCAGTGTGGCTCTTTGAACGGGTCTGGGCAACCAGCACTTAAACCGCCGCCATCAACTCCCGCGCCTCAATGCCCACCTTCTGCAGGCTGAGATAGATGCCGTTCTTGGCCTTGTGGAAGTCGGCGATCTTGCCGCCTTCCGGCGCGGTCAGTGATTGCAGGCGGGACATGGCCTGCATGGCTTCGGGCAGGCTGGTATAACTGCCGGCGGCGACGGCGCCGAGCATGGCGGCGCCGGCGAGTACCGGCTCGTCGCTATCGGAGAGAGCAATGGTGAGGCCGGTGGCATCCGCCATCACTCGGCGCACTAGGGCAGAGCGGCTGGCACCGCCGCTCATCACCATGGTGCGGCAATCGACGCCCTTGGCGTTGAGCGCCGCAACGACGGCGCCCGCGCCATAACCGAGGCCGCTGAGACCGGCGAGATAAAGGATTTCCAGGCTCTCGACGCTGTCTTCAAGCCCAAGGCCGGAAATGATGGCCCGGCAATCGGGATCAGCCAGCGGGGCGCGGTTGCCGAGGAATTCCGGCACCACATGCAGATGGCCGGCGCGCAGCGCGGCTTCGGAGAGATTGCCATTGGCGCGGGCGGTGATGCGCTTTTCCAGCCAGCCGAGCAGGCTGGTGCCGGCGGCCTTGGCTTCCTGCGTCATGGCGGCATGGGCCGGGTGCAGGCGCAGGAGATGATCGATGGCGGCGCCGGCGGCGGACTGGCCGCCTTCATTAAGCCAGAGGCCGGGCACGAGAGCGGAGAAATAGGGCCCCCACACACCATCGACAAAAGCCGGGGCCGGCGTGGTGGCGAGAATGCAGGCCGAGGTTCCCATGATATAGGCAAAACGCCCATCGCTGGCGCCCGCCGGCGTGCCGGCCGGGTCCGCGCCGCCAACGGTGCCGACAGCGCCGGCATGGGCATCGATGAGCGAAGCACCGACAGGGGTGCCGGGAACAAGGCCAAGCTCCTTTGCCGCGTCAGCGCTCAGGCCCTTGGCCAGCGCCCTGCCCGGCTCGACAATTTCATTGCCGATGCGGCGGTAATTATCCGCCGTCAGCTCCGGAATGCCGATCAGCGCAAAATAATCATCCCGCCACTTTTGCTCATGCGCCAGATAGGTCCACTTGCTGGCAACGGTGCAGATGGAGCGGGCCTCGCTGCCCGTCGCGCGCCAGGTGAGGTAATCGGCAAGGTCGAAGAAGAGGCCGGCGGCATGGTAGCTGGCGGGCAGGTTCTTCTTGAGCCAGAGCAGCTTGGGCGTCTCCATCTCCGGGGAGATGATGCCACCGACATAGTTCAGCACCTCATGGTGCGTTGAATTGATCGCCCGCGTTTCCGCCCCGGCGCGATGATCCATCCAGACGATGATGTTGCGCTCGGGATCGCCCGAGGGGCTGACGGAGACGGGGGCGCCGGAAGCGGTCAGGGCAACGAGGGAGCAGGTCGCGTCAAAGCCGATGCCGGCGACCGCGTCAGCCGAGGCGCCAGCCTCGGCCATCGCGGCCCGCACGCTCAGGGCGCAGGCGCGCCAGATGTCATTGGAGCTTTGCTCCACCACCTCGCCGGCTTCGTGCCAGATCCGGATATCGTGCTTGGCGCTCGCCAGCAATTTGCCGCTGGCATCGAACACGCCCGCGCGGGCGCTGCCGGTGCCGACATCGATGCCGATGAAAAGCTTCTGCAGGGCGGCCATGTGGTTCTTCTCCCTCACCGGCCTGCCTGAAGCGACCGGCTTTCATCTAATGCAGCAAACAAGGCGGGGCCATGATGGCAGAAAGGCAGGACCGCCCAAACACGGCCCTGCCTTCTGCCCGGCAAGGGAGACGCCTGCCCCCAGGCGCCTCGCACCCTGCCAGCCCGGGTTACGTCATCCGTAAAAGGGGGCCTGCCTTACCAGCAGGTGTAACCGCCATCGACCAGCACGATGGAGCCGGTCATCAGGCTGGCGGCATCGGAGGCGAGGAACAGGGTGACGGAGGCGATCTCCTCCACTTCACCGAGGCGCGCCATCGGCGTGCCGCCGATCCAGGCGTTGTACATCTCCGGCTTGCTCTTCACGAACTCGTTGAGCGGCGTGGCGATGTAGGTCGGGGCGACGGCGTTGACACGCACGCCGCGGGCGCCCCACTCGGCCGCCAGCGACTTGGTGAGGTGATGCACGGCCGCCTTGGAGGCGTTGTAGTAGCTCTGCTCCTGCGGCTTGTTGACGATGAAGCCGGACATGGAGCCGATATTGACGATGGAGCCGGTCTTTGCCTTCAGCATGTGGTTGCCGAAAGCGCGGCAGCACCAGAAGGTACCGTTGAGGTTGACGTCGATAACGTTCAGCCAGTGCTCGTCGGTGACGGTCTCGGCCGGGGTTTCGCTGCGGGCGATGCCGGCATTGTTCACCAGAATGTCGATCTTGCCGTACTTGCGCACGGTCTCGTCGGCCACTTCGGTCACGCGGGTGGGGTTGGTGACGTCCATCAGGGTGATGTCGACGTCATAACCCTTGGCCTTCATCGCATCGCGGCCTTCCTCGGCGGTTTTGGCGTCGTAGTCGGCGATGATGACCTTCGCGCCGGCCTCTGCCAGCGCCTCGACACAAGCGAGGCCAATGGCGCGGCCACCGCCGGTAACGAGCGCGGTACGACCGGTGACCTTGAACTTATCGAGATACATGATGCTTCTCACGGGGTTACTTGGTTGAAACGGGATGTCGATGGCCGGCGGCCTTCGGATGCGGGGGACGCATGCCTCAGGCCTTTCCGGAGGAGTGGGGGTCAGCTCATCCAGTTGCCGCCATCGACATTGAGGGTCTGGGCCACGACGAAATCGGCATCCGCCGAGGCCAGAAAGGTTGCAGCACCGGCATGGTCATCCGGCCGGCCCATGCGGCCGAAAGGAACCGCTTCCCCGACAAGGCGCTTCTTCTCGCCCAGCGGGCGATTTTCAAAGCGGGCAAAGAGCGCGTCGACCTGGTCCCACATGGGGGTGTCGACCACGCCGGGGGCGATGCCGTTGACATTGATGCGGTGCTTGATGAGATCGAGCCCGGCCGACTGGGTGAGGCTGATGACGGCGGCCTTGGTGGCGCAATAGGCGGAAACCAGGGCCTCGCCCCGGCGGCCGGCCTGAGAGGCCATGTTGATGATCTTGCCGCCCCTGCCCTGCTCCACCATGTGGCGGGCAACCGCCTGCAGGGTGAAGAAGAGCCCGCGCACATTGACGGCAAACAGCCGGTCAAAACTCTCGCGCGTCACATCCAGCACCGGGGCCATATCGAAGATGGCGGCATTGTTGACGAGAATGTCGATGCCGCCAAAGCGGGCGGCCACCGCCCCCACCATGGCGGAGATGGAAGCCGGCTCCGTCACATCCAGCTTGAAGGCGAAAGTGGCATCGCCCAGTTCCGACGACAAATCTTCCGCCGCACGGCTGTCGATATCCGCAATGGCGACCCGGGCGCCCTCGGCAACATAGCGGCGCACGATCGCCTCGCCGATGCCACTGGCACCGCCGGTAACGATGGCTGACCTGCCGGCCAGCTTGCCGCCGCCATGCCCCGGGCCGGCCATCAACGGATGGCCTTGCCGGCGTTGTCGAAGCGGTGGATGCGCGCCGGGTCGGGCGTGAGGCCGACAGTGATGCCGGCCTTGAGACCCAGCTCGCCCTGGGTGCGCACGGTCACCGTGCCAGCATTGGGCACATCCACATAAAGGAAGGTATCGCTGCCCAGATGCTCGGCCACCGAGATGGTGCCCTGCCAGGTGCCGGTGCCATCGGTGGTGACGGTGATGTGCTCCGGACGGGCGCCGATGGTTTTTGCCCCAAGCCCGGCGGCAATCGGGCCTTCGATGAGGTTCATCTTCGGGCTGCCGATGAAGCCGGCAACAAAGAGATTGTCGGGCCGCTCATAAAGATCGATCGGCGAGCCCACCTGCTCCACGCGGCCGGCATTCAGCACCACGATCTTGTCGGCCATGGTCATGGCCTCGACCTGATCGTGCGTCACATAGATGGCCGTGGTGCCGAGCGACTTTTGCAGGCGCGCGATTTCAAGGCGCATCTGCACGCGCAGCGCGGCATCGAGGTTGGAGAGCGGCTCGTCGAAGAGGAAGGCCTTGGGCTCGCGCACGATGGCACGGCCGATGGCGACACGCTGGCGCTGGCCGCCGGAAAGCTCGCGCGGCTTGCGCTCCAGATAGGGCGTGAGGTTGAGGATGCCGGCGGCATGCTCGACCTTAGCCGCGATCTCGCTTTTCGGCAGGCCGGCCATCTTGAGGCCGAAACCGATATTGTTGCGCACGCTCATATGCGGATAGAGCGCGTAAGACTGGAAGACCATGGAGAGACCGCGTTTTGCCGGCCCCTCGTTCACCACGTTACGGCCGTCGATCAGGATTTCGCCGCCGCTCGTATCCTCAAGGCCGGCGATGAGACGCAGCAGGGTGGACTTGCCGCAACCCGAAGGCCCGACGAACACCACGAAGCTGCCATCCTCCACCGAGAGATCGACATGGGGAATGACGGAGGTATTTCCGAAGGTCTTGGTGACACCCTTGAGCTGAATGCTACCCATTTTGGGGGCTTCCTTATCTTATTTTACGGCGCCGAAGGTGAGGCCACGCACCAGCTGCTTCTGGCTGAACCAGCCCAGCACCATGATGGGGGCAATGGCGAGGGTCGAAGCGGCGGAGAGCTTGGCCCAGAAGAGACCTTCGGGGCTGGAGTAGGAGGCGATGAAGGTGGTGAGCGGCGCGGCCTCGGAGGTGGTGAGGTTGAGCGTCCAGAACGCCTCGTTCCAGGCCAGGATGACATTGAGCAGGACGGTGGAGGCGATGCCGGGAATGGCCATCGGCGCGAGGATGTAGATGATTTCCTTGCCGATGGTGGCACCGTCCATACGTGCGGCTTCAAGGATGTCGCGCGGGATTTCCTTGAAGTAGGTGTAGAGCATCCACACCACGATCGGCAGGTTGCCGAGGAACAGCACCATGATGAGGCCGAAGCGGCTGTCCAGCATGCCGAGATCGCGGAAGATCAGGTAGATCGGCACCAGCACGCCGACCGGCGGCATCATCTTGGTGGAGAGCATCCACAAGAGCGTCGAGCGGGTACGCTTGGTGGGCGAGAAGGCCATGCCCCAGGCCGCGGGGATAGCGAAGAGCAGCGCCACCAGCGTGGAGCCGAAGGACAGGATGATGGAGTTGAGCGCGTGGTGGAAATAGTGGCTGCGCTCCTGCACCTCGGCATAGTTCTCCAGCGTCCAGTGGAAGAAGAGGAACTGCGGCGGGGTGGAGAAGGCATCCAGCTCGGTCTTGAAGCTGGTGAGCACCATCCACAGGATGGGGAAGAAGATGGCGAGGCCGACGATCCAGGCGAGGATCGTCATGGTGACCTGGCGCCGTACGCTGTAGACGGCCATGATTACGCCTCCAGATTCTTGCCGATGAGGCGGACCATGAAGGCCGCGACGATGTTGGCGAGGACAACCGCGACAATGCCACCCGCCGACGCGCCGCCGACATCGTATTGCAGCAGGGCCTGCGCATAGACGAGGAAGGCGATGTTGGTGGTGGCAAGGCCCGGGCCGCCGCCGGTGGTCACGAAGATTTCCGCGAAGACCGACAGCAGGAAGATCGTCTCGATGAGGATGACGACGGTGATGGCGCGGGCAAGGTGCGGCAGCACGATATAGAAGAAGAACGAGAACGGACCGACGCCATCCATCTGCGCGGCTTCCTTCTGCTCGCCATCCAGCGATTGCAGGGCGGTAAGCAGGATGAGGGCGGCAAAAGGCAGCCACTGCCAGGCGACGATGAGGATAACGGAGAAGAGCGGCGCGTTGGAGAACCAGTCCACCGGCTGGAAGCCGAGCGATGTCGCGATCCAGGCAAAAAGCCCCGAGACCGGGTGCATGAGAAGGTTCTTCCACACCAGCGCGCTCACCGTCGGCATGACGAAGAAGGGCGCGATGATGAAGAGGCGCACGACGCCCTGGCCGAAGATCGGCTGGTCCATCAGGAGCGCGACAAGGATGCCGCCGACGATGGTGATGAGCAGCACCGAGCCCACCAGCAACAGCGTATTGCCGAGTGCGGTGAAGAAGGCCGGATCGGTGAGGAAATATTCGTAGTTGAGAGCACCGATGAAGCTCTCATTGCCCGGATCGAGCAGGTTATAGCGCAGCAGCGAGAACCAGATGGTCATCCCCAGCGGCACGATCATCCACAAGAAGAGCACGAGGATGGAGGGTGCGGCGAGAATGCGCCCCAGGAATGTTGATTGCCGGGTGGCCATGGTGGTTACCCCTGCCTTGAATTTTGAAAGGACTTCGGAAAAGCACGGCCTCAAGCCGGCCCCGGACCTTTTGTTATTGCCTTGCCCCGGCGGGCAGAACAGCAGCGATGCTGCCCTTCTGCCTCTCGGGAAAGAACCCACCCGGCAGGGTGCCGGGTGGGCAAGTCATATGGAGGAACGGGAGAAGATCAAACCGGCGGATTACTTGATGTAACCGGCCTTGGTCATCTCACGCAGGGTGCTCTGCTGGGCCTGCTCGAGAGCCTGGTCCACAGTGGAGCTGCCGGCCAGAGCGGCAGAGAACTGCTGGCCAACGGTGGTGCCGATGCCCTGGAATTCAGGGATAGCGGCAAACTGGACACCGACATAGGGCTTGGGCTTGGCCGTGCTGTCGACCGGATCGGCGCTGTTGATGGCGTCGAGGGTCGGCAGGGCGAACGGAGCGGCCGTCAGGTAGTCGGCATTCTCATAGAGCGAGGTACGGGTGCCCGGCGGAACGTTGGCCCAGCCTTCCTTGGAAGCGACGAGAGCCAGATAGTCCTTGCTGGTGGCCCAGCCGATGAACTTCTCGGCGGCTTCGGTCTTCTGGGAGCCGGCGGGGATGGCGAGGTTCCAGGCCCACAGCCAGTTAGCGCCCTTGCAGGTCACTTCACACGGTGCATGGGCAAAGCCCACATCGGCGGCAACCTTGCTGTCCTTCGGGTTGGTCACGAAGGAAGCGGCGACGGTGGCATCGATCCACATGCCGCACTTGCCGGCGTTGAACAGGGCGAGGTTTTCGTTGAAGCCGTTGGCAGATGCACCGGGCGGGCCGGAGTTCTTCATCATGTCAACGTAGAAGCTGAGGGCGTTCTTCCACTCGGGGCCGTCGAACTCGGGCTTCCACTCTTCATTGAACCAGCGGGCGCCGAAGGCGTTGGCGACGGTGGTGATGAGAGCGATGTTCTCGCCCCAGCCGGCCTTGCCGCGAAGGCAGATGCCGTAGGTTTCATGTGCCTTGTCGGTGATCTTGGCAGCCGCATCGCGGATGAAGTCCCAGGTGGGCTTCTCCGGCATGGTGAGACCGGCCTTCTTGAACAGGTCGGTGCGGTACATGATCATCGAGCTCTCGCCGTAGAACGGGGCGGCATAGAGCTTCTTGTCGTAGGAAACGGCGGTGCGGATGGCCGGCATGATGTCGCCGGCATCGTAGGTCGCGTCAGCTTCGAGCTTGTCGAGCGGAACCAGCCAGCCCTTCTTCGCCCAGATCGGAACCTCATAGGTGCCGATGGTCAGCACGTCGAACTGGCCACCCTTGGTGGCGATGTCCGTCGTGACCTTCTGGCGCAGGACGTTCTCTTCCAGCGTCACCCAGTTCAGCTTGATGTCCGGGTTCTTGGAGGTGAAGTCGTCCGTCAGCTTCTGCATGCGGATCATGTCACCATTGTTCACCGTGGCGATGGTGAGCGTGGTTTCAGCGCTGGCATGAGCAGACAGGGCAATGGCGGCGACGCCTGCAAGCGTGCCGAGGGTCTTTTTCATCGGGTCCTCCCAGGTCAACAAAATCTTATGCCCAAGAGCCTTGTCTAAGAGTGGGGTCGAAAACAGGCCGGAGTATTTGCTCTTGGTGTGAACAGATGCTCATGCGTGTGACGCATGGCTGTCAACCGTTTTTGATTCCGCACTGCGGCATAAAACGACCCTGTCAGGGGGCACTGAAAGCGTTTGCCAACGCCTTCCGGGAAGACGGATTTTATCTTTTATTTTAATGGATTGCCGGCAATACGCCTTTATCGGCGCACAGGCAAAAGCAGCGCAGCAGCCGGTATTTATTTTTCTATGCGCAATAAATAACGGGGCATGCGGTTGAGCGGAATCCGGGCAGACTCAGGGATGTTTCGCCGCAAAAATAGCCGGCTCGGAGCCCCTGCCCGGCCCCGATCTAGATACAAATGATCAGCTGATGAGCGTTATTGTATGCTCGCCGGCGCGGCAGGCCGCTGCTCAGCCCTTGCTCGCCAGGGCAATGAGGGCGGCAGCCGTACGCTCGTCGGTGATGAGCCCGTTAACGAGCCTGCCCTTGAGGGCGGCATGGACAGGGCCGACCTTGCCCGGCCCAGCGGCCACGCCGACGCTGCGCCCGCGCGGCGGCACCACGGGGCGGACGGAGGTAACGCGCAGGTTGGTGCTGGCCTCCAACAGGCGGCCTTCGCCATCGAAGACCCAGCCGGCAATTTCCCCGACCGCGCCGCAGGCCATCAGCTCGTCGCGGTCTTCGCGCGTGATGAAGCCGTCGCGGTACATCTGGGCATGCACATCGACCTGGCCGATGCCGGAAAGGGTCAGGTCCGCCCTGTCCGCCAGCGCGCGCACGCGCACCACCGGATCGAGATTCATCAGGAGCTCGCGCTCCTCCGGCGTCGAGGCGACCACGGGCAGCGGCATCGGGTAATGGCGGGCCTGCGTCAGCTCGGCGAGCTTGTTCAGCACATCGAAGAAACCGGCCTCACCGCTCGGCGAAATGTTGCCCACCAGCGAGACGAGCTGGTGATGCGGGCATTCGATGCGCAGCACCTCATCCACCGCCGCGCGCAGGGTGCGCCCGGTGCCGAGCGCGATGATCTGCGGATCGGCAAGGCGCAGCGTCTGCTCCAGAAAGGCGGCGGCCGCCTTGCCCACACCATTGACGGCATCGGGGGTATCCGGGTCCGACGGCACGACGTCGCAGTAAGCCAGGCCGTAGATTTCGCCCAGCGTGCGCGCCAGCTCCATGCAGGCGGCGATGGGGTGATCGAGGCGGAAGGAAATCAGCCGCTCGCTGAGCGCCAGAGAGACGAGGCGCTGGGCAGTGGGGCGGGAGACATTGAGCTTGCGGGCAATCTCGTCCTGGGTGTTGCCGGCAACGTAATAGAGCCAGCCGGCACGGGCAGCATCGTCCAGGCGCGATCGCTCGCTGCTCGATAGAAGTGCCATGCTGATCGCCCCTTGCCCTTGTTCCTGCCAGCCCGGTCCTTGCCGGGCTGATCGCTGTTCCCGATTACGATTACACGAAACCGTCACGCGGCCCAAAGCGCTTAACGTGGGGGGCGCCCTCAGGCCGCGCCCAGCAGCGCCTCGCGCACCTCGGCCATGGAGGTATAAATGCGGTCGGCGCCATTTTCCGTCAGCACATCGCGTCCGTCGCCATGCGGGCCATGATCGTCGCGGTAGTGACTGCCGCCGATGAAGCCCCAGACTTCCATGCCGCCCGCCTTGCCGGCAATGACACCGCTGATGCTGTCTTCCAGCACCAGCGTGCGGGCCGGGTCCGCGCCCAGCTTTTCAGCCGCCATCAGGAACAGGTCGGGATGCGGCTTGCCGCGCGGCACCATGGCGGCGTTGTAGATATGGGCGCCGAAATATTCCTCCAGCCCGGCAAAATGCAGCGACATGCGAAGGCGGGGCTCGGCACTGGAGGAGGCAACGCAATAGGGCACCGGCAGCGCGCGCAGCAGGGCGACGATGCCGGCCATGGGCAGCAGCCCGGCCTTGAAATGGCCCAGCAGCACGGCCGACCATTCCTCCTGAAAACCGGCAGGCAGCGGGCGGCCGGTTTCTTCCTCATAGGCCTTGCGCACGCTGGGGAAAGCACGGCCGAGGAAACGTTCGATCACCTCACCGGTGGTGATCGGCATGCCATGCACCGTCAGCTCCTCCGCCAGCGAACTGGCGCTCAGCACCTCACTATCGACCAGCACGCCGTCACAATCGAAGATGACGGCATCGAAACGGCTGATATCGGGCAGGGACAAGGGGGACCTCGGCGGCGCTGGCGGGCAGGAAAACGGGGCTCCCGCATGACTGCGAGGCCCCGCCACATTAGCCGCCACGGGCCGGCATGCAAGACCGGCAGCCGGATCAGGCCGCGGTGAGCGTGTCCACCTTGGCAGTGAGGTCCGCGATATAGGGCGCGGTATCGAGGCTGCGGCCGGTGACGCGCTTCAGCGTTTCCTCCGGGGTGGAGGAACGGCCATAAGAATGGATGTTTTCCGCCAGCCAGCCGGCAAGCGGCGCATAGTCGCCGCCCTCCAGCCCGGCAGCCACCGACGGCACGTCGCGCGCCACGGCAAAGAGCTGCGAGCCCATGATGTTGCCCAGCGTATAGGTGGGAAAGGAGCCGACCATGCCCATCGACCAGTGCACATCCTGCAGCACGCCCTGAGCGTCGCTCGGCACCTCGATGCCCTGATAGGCCCTGATCTTCTCCGCCCAGATGGCCGGCAGATCCTTGACCTTGAGCGAGCCGTCCATCAGCGCCGCCTCGATCTCGCAGCGCATGATGACATGCAGGTCATAGGTCAGCTCATCCGCTTCCACGCGGATCAGGCCGGGGCGGCACTGGTTGACGGCAGCCCAGAATTCGGCGGCGGTAACATCGCCCAGCTGGTCGGGGAATTCGGCCTGAAGCTCGGGGAAGTGAATCTCCCAGAAGCGCTGCGAGCGGCCGACGCGGTTTTCCCACAGGCGGGACTGGCTTTCATGCATGCCGAAGCTGGCGCCGCCGACAGCATAGAGATTGACGAAATCGGTGGTGAAGGCCGAGCGGCTGAGCGCGGGCGCCACATTCTGCTCATACATGCCGTGCCCGGCCTCGTGCCAGGTGGCGAACATGCCGCCGGGCATCCAGGTTTCGCGGAAGCGGCTGGTAAGGCGCACATCGGCGCGGGTGAAGGAAATCTCGAACGGGTGCAGCGTGTCATCCAGCCGCCCGCGCGAAAAATCAAAGCCCATCTTCGCGGCGATATGCTTTGAAAATGCCTTCTGTGCCTCGACGGGAAAAGCGCGGGAGAGGAAGTCGCTGCGCGGCTGCCTTGCCGCCAGGGCGCGCTGGCCGAGCGGCAGCAGGGCCTCTTTCAGCTCCCCGAACAGGCGCTGGAGCGTGGCCCAGGTAACGCCGGGCTCATAGGTGGCGAGCAGCGCGTCATAGGGATGGCCTTCATACCCGATAGCCTCCGCAGTCTCGCGCTGCAACTGCATCATGCGCTCCAGCGCCGGGGCGAAGGAGGCAAAATCATTCTTCGCCCGCGCTTCGCCCCACAGGCGATTGGCGCGCATCTTGAGATCGGCCACTTCGCTGACGATACGGGCGGGGATGCGGTCCAGCGTGGCGATGGCGCCGGCAGCCTCCTCCACCGCGCGGCGGCGGATATCGCCGGCCGGGGCGGAAGCAAGCTCGGCGCGGGCAGCGGCGATGGCACCGCGCATGCCTTCCCCCACCGCCGTCTCGCGCGCCAGTTCGGTCACGGTGGCGAGGTGGGAAGCGCGGGCGGAAATGCTCTCCGGCGGCATCATCACCCGTGCGTCCCAGCTCAGGAGATTGGCGACACACAGGAGATCGTTGACCCGGGCGACTTCCTTCTCGAACGCGGCATAGCTCACGTTTTTATCTCCAGTTTTTATTTTGTCCGAACGATGGGCAGCAGCCGTTCAGGCCGCGGCTTCCGGCAGGCCGAAATGCTCCAGATGGCAGGAGGCACGATGTTCCGGCCCGCGCGGGGACAGCAGCGGCCGCTCCTTGAAGCAGCGCTCGAAGGCATGCGGGCAGCGGGTGGAAAAGAGGCAGCCTGCCGGCAGATTGACCGGACTTGGCAGTTCACCGCGGGTGGCGGCCTGCCCGCCCCGGCGCGCGGGATCCAGCTCCGGGGCGGCATCCAGCAGGGCGCGGGTATAGGGATGGCGCGGCTGCGAGAAGAGCCGGTCAGTCGGCCCGATCTCGATGATCTTGCCCAGATACATGACGGCCACCCGGTGCGCGATGTGGCGCACGAGGCGCAGATCATGCGCGACGAAGACGACGGTAAGGCTGAGCTTTTCCTGCAATTGCAGCAGCAGGTTCACCACCTGCGCCTGCACGGAAACATCGAGCGCCGAGACCAGCTCGTCCGCCACCAGCACGTCCGGCTCGACAGCAAGGGCGCGGGCGATGCCGATGCGCTGGCGCTGACCGCCGGAGAATTCATGCGGATAACGGTCCGCCGCATCCTGCGGCAGGCGCACCAGCTCCAGCAGCTCGGCAATACGCTCCGGAATCTGCGCGGCCGGGCGCATGCGGTGTACGGAAAGCGCCTCGGAGAGGATTTGCCGTACGGTCATGCGCGGATTGAGCGAGCTGTACGGATCCTGGAAAATCATCTGGACGCGGCGGTTGAAGGCGCGGCGGGCAGCCCCTTTCAGCTCGCCCACATCCTGCCCTTCAAAGCGCACCCGGCCATTGTCAGGCTCCAGCAGGCGCACCAGGCAGCGCGCCAGCGTGGACTTGCCGCAGCCGGACTCGCCGACGATGCCGACCGTCTCGCCGCGCCTGATCTGCAGATTGACGCCGTTCAGCGCGTTGACCGCCTGTGGCGGTTTGCCGGCAAGGCGGCGCATTAGCCCATGCGGCAGGGCAAAGCGCTTGTGCACCTCCTCAACCGACAGGAGCGGGCCGGCGTTGGACAGCGGTTCAGCCATGGAGCACGGCCTCCTGCTGGCCGACGGTCTGGTGATGGAAACAGGCAACCGCGTGGCCGGCAGAAAAATCCTCCAGCGGCGGACGGGCTGCCGTACAGCCGGCATCGGCAAAACCGCAGCGCGGCGCGAAGGCGCAGCCGGGCGGAATGGCAGCAAGGCCGGGCGGAGTCCCCTCGATGGAAAGCAGCATGGTGCGCTCCGCCCCCGAGCGCGGCACGGAGCCGAGCAGGCCGCGGGTATAGGGGTGATGGGGCTGGTAGAACACTTCCCCCACCGGCCCGGTCTCGACGATGCGGCCAGCATACATAACGGCCAGCCGGTCGCAGGTGGCGGCAACCACACCCAGATCGTGGGTCACGAGCACCACGCTCATCGCCAGCTCGTCCCGAAGCTCAAGGATAAGCTTCAGGATCTGGTCCTGGATGGTGACATCGAGCGCGGTCGTCGGTTCGTCCGCCAGCAGGAGGCGCGGGTTGCTGGCAAGGCCGATGGCGATCATCACGCGCTGGCGCATGCCGCCAGAGAACTGGTGCGGATAGTCGCCCAGGCGGCTCGCGGCCGCCGGTATGCCGACGAGGTCCAGGAGTTCAATCGCGCGCTTGCGGCGGCCGGCGGCATCGAGGCTGGTGTGGGCGCGCAGGTTTTCCTCGATCTGCACGGCCACCGGCAGCACCGGATTGAGGGCCGTCATCGGCTCCTGGAAGATCATGGCGATCTCCCCGCCCCGCACCTTGCGCATCTCGCGCTCGGACAGCGCCATCAGGTCGCGACCCTGCCAGCCGACATGGCCGGTGACCTCACCGGGCGCATGGATGAGCCGCATGATCGAGCGCAGCGTGATGCTCTTGCCTGACCCGGACTCTCCCACCAGCCCCAGCACCTCGCCGGGCATAACATCGAAGCTGATATTGTCGACAGCCGTCAGGCGCCGCCCGTTGGCGGCGGCAAAGGTCGTGGAAAGACCGCGTACGCTAAGGGCCGGCGCTGCGGCGACCATCTGTTCGGCGGCGCTCATCGCTTGGTCCTCATGAGTTCGGCAAGGCCGTCGCCCAGCAGGCTGAAGCCGAGGCCGGCGATGACGATGGCAATGCCGGGGAAAACCGACATCCACCAGGCGGTCGCCATGAAGTTCTTGCCATCGGCGATCTGCACACCCCATTCGGCCGCCGGCGGCTGGGCACCGAGGCCGAGATAACCGAGGCTGGAGCCGAGCAGGATGGCGAGCGCCATATCCGTCATCAGATAGACCATGGCCGGGGTGATGGCGTTGGGCAGCAGGTGGCGGAAGATGATGCGCGCCGGGCTGTAGCCCATGGCGCGGCCGGCATCGGCATAATCGAGCCGCTTCTGCACCTTCACCTCTGCGGCGATGAGGCGGGCATAGAACACCCAGTCCACCACGCCGACGGCGATATACATGTTGCCAAGCCCCGGCCCCAGCACCGCAACGATGGCAATGACCAGCACAAGGAAGGGGAAGGTGATCACGGCATCGACGATACGGCCGAAAATCGCCTCCGTCGTGCCGCCGACATAGCCGACGACGGCGCCGATAGCGGTGCCGAACACAAAGGGGCCGATGGTGGCGAAGACCGCCATCTGCAAATCGATGGTGGTGGCGTGGATGACGCGAGAGAGCACGTCGCGCCCGAAATTATCGGTGCCGAACGGGTGCGCCCAGCTGGGCGGCGCCATCAGGGCGTTATAGTCGAAAGCCAGCGGATCATAGGGCGCGAAGAGCGACGGAAAGACCGCGAGGATAAGCCCGCAGAGCAGAATGAAGCCGCCGCCCAGAAGCGGGGCCGGCAGCTTGCGCGGCAGGCGGAAGGCCCGGCGGCGGGCAGAAGGTGGAAGCGCCAGCGTCATCGCGCAACCCTCGGGTCCAGCCAGGCCTGGACGATATCGGTCAAAAGAAAGACGAACGAGACGATGACGGCAAGGGCAAGGGTGAGACCCTGCACCACCGGATAGTCACGCCCGTAGATGCTGTCGATCATCAGCCGCCCGGCGCCGGGAATGGCAAACACCGTTTCGGTGATGACGGCACCGCCCAAAAGCGTGCCGACGGAGAGGCCGAACAGCGTAACGGTAGAGATGAGCGCGTTGCGCAGCACATGGCGCATCAGGATGAGGCGCGCGGCAAGGCCCTTGGAGCGGGCAAAATCCACATACTCGGCATGCACCACGCCGATGATGGCGGCGCGCAGGTTGCGCATCAGCACCGCGGCAAGGCTGAGCGCCAGTGTCATGGCCGGCAGGAGCAGGTGATAGAGATGATCAAGAAAACCGTCACCATAACCGCCGGTCGGAAACCAGCGCAGCTGCGCGCCAAACAGCGTCAGCAGCACGAGGCCGACATAGAAGACCGGCATGGAAAGGCCGATCTGGAAGGTGCCGCGAATAAGCCCGTCACTCGCCTGCCCCTGCCGGAGCGCGGCGAGAAAGGCGAGCGGCACGGCCAGCAGCACGGCAAAGAGCGCGGCCAGACCGGTGAGCATCAGCGTGACCGGCAGACGCTGGGCCAGCAGTTCCACCACCGAAAGCTTCAGGTGGATGGAATTGCCAAGATCGCCGGTAAAGACGTTGCGCACGAAATAGAGGAATTGCACCGGCACCGGCTTGTCGAGCCCGAGCTCGGCATTGATGCGGACAACATCGGCATCCTTGGCGCGGTCGCCCAGAATGGCGCTGGCGGGATCACCCGGCAGCAGGCGCACCAGCACAAACACCACCACGAGGATAAAGGCCAGCGTGGGGATGAGCTGCAGGAGACGCCGGGAGATAAAGCTTAGGAGAGGCAATAACCCGGATCCGGTCACTGAAAGGGTTGAAACCATAAAGCCGGCGGCGGGTACGGCAGAAGCCTGCCCGCCACCGGCAATGAGGTCAGATCAGGCCGTTACTTGTCGAGCCAAGTCTTGGAGAAGATGTTGTTGCCCAGCGGAATCTGCAGGAAACCGTGCACCTTCTTGCTGAGAGCGACCGGATAGGGCGTCTCATAGAGCGGAACAATCGGACCGGTCGTGTTAAAGACTTCCTGGATCTTCTTGTATTCATCGGCCCGCTTGGCGGGATCCAGTTCCTGCTGGGAAGCCTCAAAAAGCTTGTCTACCTCGTCATTCTTCCAGCCGGAGTGCAATGCACCGATGGTGGGTGAATAAGCGAAGTAGGACGTGATCTCATTCGGATCGGCGATGTCATCCGTCCACGCGGCCATCCGCATGGCGAAGGTACCCTTGCGGTACTGGTCGGTGAGGGTGGCGTTATCGACCTGCTGAAGCTCCAGCTTGACGCCGATCTGCCCCCACATCTGCTGCAGCGCCGTGCCTATACCGATCTGATCCTGGTTGCCGGCCAGCACCAGCACGCTGGTGGAGAAGCCATCGGCATAACCGGCCTTCTTGATCAACTCCTTGGCCTTGGCGAGGTCATAGGGATAAAGCGGCTTGTCGCCGGCGTGCAGCGGGGTTGCCGTGGACATGAAGGAGGTCATCGGCGTGCCCACACCGTGGGTCACGATCTGGATGATCGCCTGCTTGTTGGTGGCGTAGTTGAGCGCCTGACGCACTTCCCCGCTGGCCAGCGGGTTCTTCTTGCCGTCCAGTTCCGAACGCACATTGACGGTTACATACTGCACGCGAGTGGAGGGGAAGAGCTCCATCTTGATGCCGTCGGCATTCTTGAGCTCGTCCACACGGGCGTAGGGAATGAACTCGGCGCCCTGAATCTCGCCCGACTGCAGGCGCAGGATACGTGTGGCATCATCAGGAAGAACTTCAAAATCGATGCCGTCGAGATAGGGCAGCGGCTTGCCGTCCTCACCCTTGTCCCAGTAGTGCGGGTTGGCGACCAGCTTCATGCTGGATCCGCGTTCCCACGAGGCGAGCATGAACGGGCCGGAGGTAATCGGGTGCTCGGCAAAAGCCTGCGCCTTGTCCTTGTCCGTCTCGCCCTTGGAAGCCTCGAAGGCCTTTTCCGGCAGGATAGCGGAGTTAAACACCGTCAGTGCCGACAGGATGGCCGGATCAGTATGGGCAAGCGAGATGACGACGGTCTTGTCGCCTTCCGGCTTCACATCCTTGATGGAGGTGAGCAGGAAATTCCAGACACCATTATCGGGATTGGCGGCGCGCTTCAGCGACCAGGCGACATCCTCGGCCGTGATCGGCGAGCCGTCGGAGAACTCGATGCCGTCGCGCAGCGTCAGCGTTAGAGTAAGGCCGTCATCCGACATCTTCCATTCGGTCGCGAGGCCCGGCTGGATGCCCTTGCCGTCATCGGTCGGCTGCAGCAGCGTGTCGTAGAGATTGGAGAGGATCCAGATATCGACATTGGCGTCGTTCAGCACCGGATCAAGGAAAAGACTATCGGCATAACGGCCATAGGTAAGCGTACCACCCCGCTCGACAGCCATTGCGGCGCTGGTCGCGGCAGAGCTGACCCCAATCAGCAGCGCCGCGGCAAGAGCGGACCTCAACATCATCTTCATCTGTTCTACCCCTCAGTTCGTAAAGCCACCTACTGTTATATATCTGTAGGACGATAGGCATGACCCCGAAGATGAGTCAACGCGCCTTTCGTCACCCCGTGCACGGGCGGCACAACCATTCAACGAATAAAGCCGCCGCCAACCGTCGCATCAGGCGGATACGGCTCTGAAAGGCGCAATCATGGCGCTTGTCGAAAACCGAACAAGCGTGATAGCTGATGATAACAGTTGAGGAAACTGCCCGGCCATGAAGTTCCATATCGACAGAGACCTGCCGATTCCGATCCGCCTCCAGCTGAAGGGGCTGATCGAATACGGTATTGCCGGTGGCGAGCTGCAACCGGGCGAGCCGCTGCCCAGCGTGCGCGAGCTGGCCGACATGATCGGCGTGGCACCGATGACGGTCAGCCAGGTCTATCGCGAGCTGAAAAGCGCAGGGCTGATCGACACCCGCCCCGGCTCCGGCACCTTCGTGACCGCCAATACGCAGGCCAGCATGATCGCCCGGCCGGAAGCAGCCCTGCTGCGCCAGCACATCGATGCGCTGATCGATGAAGGCCTTGCGATGGGGCTCGGCTCGAGCGAGCTGTCGGCTCTCGTCAACGCCCGCCTTTTTTATCGCACCAGCCTTGGCCGCAGCATCGCGGTGGTGATGGTGGGCCTGTTTGCCGGCGCGACGGCAAGTTACGCCCGCTATATCGCCGCGCGCATCGGCGGCAATGCCACCGTCGCGCCGATGACGCTGGATGCCATCCAGCGCGACAGCGAGCTGAAGGCCCGCGCCGGCTCAGCCGACCTTGCCATTACCTTCGCCTATCTCCAGCGCGAGGTGGTGAGCCTGCTGCCCAATACGCGCGTCGTCTCCATCGCCTTCATCCCGTCAGAGGAAACAAGGCGGGCGCTTGCCTCGCTGGATTCGCGCCTGACCGTCGGCGTCATCTCGCGCTTCCCCAACTTCCTGCCGATCATGAAGGCGGGTGTGATGCGCTTTGCCCCGCATGTGGCCGATATCGTCGCCGCCACGCTGGACACGCCGGAGATGACCGGCGTGCTCGAGGAAGCCGATGTCATCATCTACGCCACCGGCGCCGAAGGTGTACTGCCGCAGATCGGGCCGGAAACGCCGGCCATCGAATACCGCCACTCCCCCGACCCTGCCGATATCGAACGGGTCGTCCTGCCCATCATCCGCTCGCTTGGTGCGGATTTCAGCCCCGAGGAACAGGAAGCATCATGAAGGTCGAAGCGACCAACTGGCAGCAGCTCGACGATTACCTGAAGACCGATGACCGCGCCGTGGTGCCGCTGGGCAGCACAGAGCAGCACGCTTTCCTGTCGCTTTCCGTCGACAGCATCCTGTCCGAGCGGGTGGCGCTGGAAGCGGCCGAGCCGCTGGGCATCCCGGTTTTCCCGGCCATTCCTTATGGCGTGACGCCCTATTTCCTCGATTATCCCGGCTCCATCAGCCTGCGGGTCGAGACCTATGTACGGCTGGTGCGCGATATCCTCGACAGCCTGAAGGCACAGGGTTTTCGCCGTATCCTGCTGGTCAACGGCCATGGCGGCAACCAGCCGGCCGGCAGCCTTGCCATCGAGTGGATGGCAGACAATCCCGGCGTGGCGGTGAAATTCCACAACTGGTGGAACGCACCCAAAACCTTCGCCAAGGTGCAGGAGATCGACCCCGTCGCCTCCCACGCCTCCTGGATGGAGAACTTCCCCTGGACGCGGCTTGCCGGTGTCGTGCAGCCGACGCAGCAGAAGCCGATGGTCGATTTTGCCCGCATGCGGGTGATGGACCCGAAGGCAGTACGCAAGCTGCTGGGGGACGGCAATTTCGGCGGCTATTACGAGCGGCCGGATGAAGAGATGCAGGCGATCTGGGATGTTGCCGTCGCCGAGACACGCGAGCTGATGGAGGGCCCGTGGTCGTGAGCGGCTCTCCTATCCTGATCTGGGGCGCGGGCGCGATTGGCGGCACGCTGGGGGCCGCCTTTATCCGCGCCGGTGAAAAGGTGGTCTTCGTCGATAATGTGCCGGAGCATGTGGCGGCGATCCGCCAGCAAGGCCTGCGCATCGCCGGCCCTATTTTTGAAGATGTCGTGCATGCCCCGGCCTTTCTGCCGGAAGAGCTGGAAGGCACCTTCGAGCGCTGTTTCCTGGCGGTAAAGGCGCTGCACACCGAAGGCGCGATCAAACAGATGGCGCCGCATGTGGCGGAAAACGGCTTTGTCGTCTCCGCCCAGAACGGGCTTAACGAGCAGGTCATCGCCCGCGTGGTGGGCGCCCGGCGCACCATGGGCTGCTTCGTCAATTTCGGCGCCGATTATCTGGAGCCGGGCGTGGTGCATTACAGCGGCCATGGCGCGACGGTGATCGGCGAGATTGACGGCAGCCTCACGCCGCGCGTCCAGGACATCTATGCGCTCTACAAGGGGTTCGAGCCGGAAAAGGCGGTACTGACGCAGAACATCTGGGGCTTCCTGTGGGGCAAGCTGGTTTATGGCGCCCTCTTGTTTGCCACCGCCGTGACGGACGACAGCATTGCCGATGTGCTGGATGACAAGCGCTTCCGCCCGGTGCTGACGGCGCTGGCGCTGGAAGTGGGCGCCGTTACCCGGGCCGAGGGCGTAAAGCCGGAAGCCTTTGACGGCTTTGACCCGATGGCCTTTGCCCCGGATGCCGCGCCGCAAGCCACCACCAAATCCTTTGACGATATGGTGGCGCATAACCGCCGCTCGACGAAGACCCACTCCGGCATCTGGCGCGACCTTGCCATCCGCAAGCGCCGCACCGAGGTGGATGCCCAGCTGGGCCCGATTGTGGAGACCGGTAAACGCGTTGGTGTGCCGACCCCGCTGACCGCCCGGCTGATTGAACTGATCCACGATATCGAGGAAGGCCGCCGCCAGCTGGTGCCCGAGAACCTCGATGTGCTGGCCGCAGAAATGCCGGCCTGACAGGAGAGACCACCTCATGCTTATCGGCTTTGAAGGGCGCACCGTTCTGGTGACCGGCGCTGCCCACGGCTTCGGCCGCGCCATCGCCCTTGCCTTCGCCAGCCGCGGCGCCACGGTTTATGCCGGCGACGTGAATGAGGAAGGCCTTGCCGAAACTGCCCGCCTTGGCGGCGCGACGGTCAAGACACGGCGCCTTGATGTTTCCAACCGCGAGGCCGCACAGGCGCTTGCCGGCGAGATTGCGGCCGGCAATGGCGGCAAGGGCATCGAGATCCTCGTCAACAATGCCGGCGGCGTGCGCGGGCAGGTCGGCCGGCCGATCGAGGAGATCAGCGCCACTGACTGGCAGACCATCTTCGATGTCAATCTGAGCGGCGCCTTTTATATGACGCAGGCGGCAGCGCCGGGCATGAAGGCGGCGGGTTTTGGCCGCGTCATCAACATCTCCAGCGGCGCCGGGCTTGGCATCAGCCTGACCGGCATCCAGGCCTATGCCAGCGCCAAGGCGGGGCAGATTGGCCTCACCCGCCAGCTTGCCCATGAGCTGGGGCCGTTTGGCATTACCGTCAACAATGTCGCGCCCGGTTTCGTGCGCTCCAACCCCACCACCGAGCGCCAGTGGGACGCGATGGGGGAAGAAGGCCAGCAGCGCCTCCTCAATAACATCGCGCTCAAGAAACTCGGCACGCCGGACGATATCGCCCATGCGGTGCTGTTTTTTGCCAGCGAGCAGGCCGGCTGGATTTCCGGCCAGGTGCTGAGTGTGGATGGTGGCAAATGAGTGCTGTTGAAGACTATCTCGCCGCCCGGCAGGAAAGCGCGCTGGGTGAGCTGAAGGACTATTGCCGCATCGCCAGCGTCAGCACCGACCCGGCTTTCAAGGCCGGCATTCTGAAAGCAGCCGCCTTCCTGAAAGCGCGGCTGACGCAGGCGGGTTTCCCTATCGTCGAGATCGTGGAGACGGGCGGGCATCCGGCCGTGGTTGCCGAGTGGTGCACTGTGCCGGGCGCGCCGACGGCGCTCATCTATGGCCATTACGATGTGCAGCCACCCGATCCGCTGGAAAAATGGGTGACGCCGCCCTTCGAGCCCGCTGTGCGGGACGACCGGCTTTATGCCCGCGGCGTTTCCGACGACAAGGGGCCGCTGCTGATCCCCATTCTGGTGGCCGAGGCCTTTGCCAAGGTGACCGGCGGCCTGCCGATGAACCTCAAATTCATCATCGAGGGCGAGGAAGAATCCGGCAGCCCGCATTTTGAGCCGACGGTGGCCCGCCTCGCCGAGCGTCTGGCTTGTGACTATGTGCTCTCCGCCGATGGCGCCATGTGGCGGGCGGACCTGCCCTCCATGACCGTGGCAAGCCGCGGCCTTGTGGCACTGGATGTGGTGCTGCACGGCGCCGGCAAGGACCTGCATTCCGGCCGCCATGGCGGCAGCGCCCCCAACCCGCTGCGCGCGCTGGTGGCGATGCTGGCAAGCCTGCATGACGCCGACGGCACTGTGACCGTGCCGGGTTTTGCCGACGGCATTACCCCGCCCGACCCGGCGGTGCTGGAGGGCATCCGCGCCGCCGGCATGAAGACGGCGGATTACCTTAAAAGCATCGGCGCGCCGGTGCCGGAAAACCCGATTTCCGGTGAGGAATTGCTGGAACGGCAATGGCTGCGCCCGACGCTGGAATTCAACGGCATCACCGGCGGTTATGGCGGCCCCGGCACCAAGACGGTGATCCCCGCCGAAGCCGGCGCCAAGATCACTTGCCGCCTCGTGGCCGGGCAGAAGCCGGCGAAGGTGGTGGAGGCCATCGAGCAGCATTTGAAAGCGGTGACACCACCGGGTTACCGGCTGGAGGTGCACAGCCACGGGCCGGGCAGCGAGGCCTTTGCGCTGGACCCGACCCTGCCGGCGCTCGGCATTGCCGAAGGTGTGCTGGGCGAACTGATGGGCGCGCACCCGCTGCGCGTTGCCATGGGCGCGACGGTGCCGATTGGCGCCGTGTTCAAAAAACATCTCGGCGTCGGCATGGTTTATTTTTCCTTCTCGACCTCCGACGAGGATTATCACGCCCCCAACGAGTTCATGCGGCTTGCCAACTTCCGCATGGGCCAGGTGGCGTGGGCGCGCCTGCTGGAACGACTGGCCGCGGCAGGCAAACCGGCATGAGCGCGGGCCGGCCAGACGAGGCTATCGCCTTTGCCGGCGTGGCCGAGCTTGGCCGGCTCTACCGGAGCGGCAAGCTGACGCCCCTGGCGGTGGTGGAAGCCGCCCTCACCCGACTGGCGCGACTGGAACCAAGACTCAACGCCTTTGCCGACCCGATGCGGGAAGCGGCGCTGGCTGACGCCGCCGCCCGCACGGCGGAACTCGCGGCCGGCACGGATCTGGGGCCGCTGCACGGCATCCCGGTTGCCATCAAGGACCTGATTGCGGTTGCCGGCACACCGACCGGTTATGGCAGCAAGGTGCGGGCGCCGGAAATTCAGGCTACGGACGCCGAGCTGGTGCGCCGCCTCCGCGCGGCCGGCGCCATCCTCCTCGGCAAGACCAACCTGCTGGAATATGCCTATGGCATCGCCCACCCCGAGATCGGCCAGACCAACAATCCGCATGATCCGGGCCGCACCTCCGGCGGCTCCAGCGGTGGATCGGCGGCAGCGGTTGCCGCCAGCATCGTGCCGCTGGCGATTGGCACCGATACCGGCGGCTCCATCCGCATCCCCGCTTCCTATTGCGGCATCGTCGGCCTGAAGCCGAGTTACGGGCTGGTGCCGCTGGACGGCGTGTTTCCGCTCTCCTGGTCACTCGACCATGCCGGGCCACTGGCCCGCAGCATCGAAGATGCCCGCCTTGCCCTTGCCTGCCTTGCCGGCGACCCCACCCTTGCCGCCCCGGCTCCTGTGGCGCTGGACGGGCTGCGGCTTGGCATTCTTACCCGGCATATGAAGAGCCCCGAGAACACGCCCGGCGTCGCGGCCGCGATGACGGCGGCGCTCGCCGCGCTGGAGGCAAAAGGCGCAAGGCTGGTGCCGCTGGACCTGCCGGCCCTTGAAGGCATCAACCGGGCGCTCATCCATCTGCTGCTGCCGGAAGCCGCGCTGATCCATGAGGGGCTCTACTCCGAAAACCCTGCCGGTTATGCCCCGGGCACAAGGCGGCGGATCGAGGAAGGGCAGCGGGCAAGCGGGCTTGATTATGTGCGCGCCGGGCGCCACCGGCAGGCATTGCGCGCCGAGGTGGAAGCCGCCTTTGCCGGGGTGGATGTGCTGCTGAGCCCGAGTGTGCCTTTTGCCGCGCCGGTGGAAGACCCGGAACTGGCCGAGGGCGCGGAAGGCGAAATCCTCGCCAGCGGATTTGCCAACATGACCGGCCATCCGAGCCTCAGCCTGCCGGCGGGGCTTGACGGGCACCTGCCTGTCGGGCTGCAACTGACGGGGCCGCTGGGGCAGGATGGCCGGCTGCTGGCGATTGCCGCCGCGCTGGAAGCCGCCCTGCCGAAACCGCCCAGACCTGCCTTTGCCGGCTGAGTTTTCTTTCCCCTTCTTTTTCGTCCTTTCCAACCCCTGAGACCCGTCCCGATGCCGCTCGATACCGCCACCCTCGCCGCCCGGCTTGGCCGTCTTTCCACCGCTCTTGCCAGCGACATGCTGAAGGACCAGAACCTTATGGAGCGGGCGGGCCCGGTGCTGACGGCGATGACCCCGCCGGAGCCCGGCACCAGCATCGCGGGACCGGTGCTGACCATCCAGTTCCTGCCCGGCCGGCCGGAGCTGAGGGAGCGCAAGGGGCCGCCGCTCAATTTCGAATTCATCGACACCTTGCAGCCGCATGAGGTGGTGGTGCTGGCGGCCGGCGGCAGCCTGAAGGGCGCGGTGCTGGGCGACATGATCGCCACCCGCGCGGCTCATCTGGGCTGCCGGGGCGTGCTGGCGGATGGCGCCGTGCGCGACCTTGATGACCTTGCCGATGTTGGCCTGCCGGTGATGGCACAGGGCATCGCGCCGATGGCGGCCCATGCCACGCTGGTGCCGGTGGCAAGCCGCTGCCCGGTGCGTTTTGGCGAGGTGACGGTGCTGCCCGATGACTGGGTGCTGGCCGACCGCAACGGCACACTCTTCCTGCCCCGCGCGCTTGCCGAGCTGGCGATAGAGCGGCATGAGGAAACAGCGCTCAAGGAGCGATTTTCCCGCACGCTGCTGGAGGCCGGCTTTCGCCTGACCGAGGTGTTTCCGCTGCCGCCCGCGCTGATGCCGTTTCTGGAGGCCTATCGCACCGATGGCTCCGTGCCTGCAGCCGACGCCGTGCGCAAGGCGCTGGCCGGGGCGTAAGGCGCACCGCGCAGCTACCGGCGCAGCCGCACCGGCTTTCCATCAGGCGAGAAACGGCGCACGCTTTCGCGGCGCGGCATTGACTCCAAAAGCCGGGCTCTGGCTTTGTTGGCGGCAAGTTATCAGCGCCGTCGGCCCTCTGGCCACCGCGGCCCTTCTTGGCAAACAGGACAGGTCAATGGAAAAACTCAAGATCACCGCCGGCCCCTTCACCTTCGATGCCGTGCTGGAAACGGAAAAGGCGCCGAAGACCTGCGCTTCCTTCCTCAAGCGCCTGCCCTTCATCAGCAAGGTGGTGCATGTGCGCTGGAGCGGCGAGGGTGTGTGGATTCCGCTCGGCGACTATGATTTTGAAGTCGGCTACGAAAACCACACCAGCTATCCGGCGCCGGGCCAGTTCCTGCTTTATCCGGGCGGCATCAGCGAGACGGAAATCCTGCTGGGGTATGGCGGCGTGCAGTTTGCCTGCAAGATGGGCCAGCTGGCCGGCAACCACTTCCTCACCATCACCTCCAATCTCGACAAGCTGCCGGAGCTTGGCCGCATGACCCTGTGGGAAGGCGCCCAGGACATCCGCTTCGACAAGGCCTGAGGCCACACGAACAGAAAAGGCCCGCTTCCGGCAACGGCAGCGGGCCTTGTTGTTTCTGCCCCTCCTCCACACCGCCCTCAGGAAAAGAGAAAAGGCCCGCCCCATGCTGCACAGCGCCCTTGGTTTTCGTGGCGGCGTAACCGCCCCGCACCGTGCCGCCGCCCTTGCCGGGCGCGACGTGCTTATGGCGGGCGGCGATGCCATTCAGGCAATGGTAGCGGCGGCCGCGACCATCGCCGTGACCTACCCGCACATGAACGGCCTTGGCGGCGATGCCTTCTGGCTCATCAAGCGCAAGGGGGAGGCGCCGGTTGCCATTTCCGGCAGCGGGCGGGCGGCGGCACTGGCCACCCCCGGCTGGTATGCCGAACGCGGCCATGCAGCCATCCCCACCCGGGGCAGTCATGCCGCCCTCATCGTGCCCGGCGCGGTGGCCAGCTGGCAGAAGGCGCTGGAGCTGGTGCCAGCCACCAAGCGCCTGCCGCTGAAGACCCTGCTGGCCGAGGCCATCCACTACGCGCGGGACGGCATGGCGGTGACCGGCAACCAGGCCGAAACGACGAGGGGCAAACTCGCCGGCCTCAAGGACCAGACCGGTTTTGCCGAAATCTACCTGCCCGGCGGCGCCCCGCCACTGGCCGGCATGAAGATGCAGCAGCAGGCGCTTGGCGCCTTGCTCGATGCCCTCGCCGAAGACGGGCTGGAGAGTTTTTACAACGGCGACATTGCCGCGACCCACGGGCGCTTCCTGAAAAGCGAGGGCAGCCCGCTCAGGCAGGAAGACTTCACCGGTTTTGCCGCCACCCGCGAAACCCCGCTGACCGTCACCACCTCCGCCGGGCGGCTCTACAACATGGTGCCGCCGACGCAGGGCGTCGCCTCGCTGATGATCCTGGCGCTGTTCGACCGGCTGGGGGTGACCGAGGCGGAAGGTTTTGACCATCTGCACGGGCTCATCGAGGCGACCAAACAGGCTTTTCGCCTGCGCAACCGCGATCTGGGCGATCCGGACGCCATGGCGGAGCCGGCGCAGGACTGGCTCACCGCCAGCCGGCTGGACGCGCTGGCAGCGGGCATCGACATGTCCCGCGCGCAGGAATGGCCGGACCCGGAGCGCAAGGGCGACACCATCTGGATGGGGGCGATGGATGCGGAGGGCACCAGCGTCAGCTTTATCCAGAGTGTGTTCTGGGAGTTCGGCTCCGGCCTTACCTGCCCGACGACCGGCATTGTGTTCGAGAACCGCGGCGCGGGTTTTTCGCTGACGCCCGGCCCCAACCAGCTTGCCCCCGGCAAACGCCCGTTCCACACGCTGAACCCTGCCCTGGCCGAGCTGGCGGACGGGCGGGTGATGGCCTATGGCACCATGGGCGGCGACGGCCAGCCGCAAACGCAGGCCGCGCTCTTTACCCGCTATGCCCATTTCGGCCAGGGCCTGCAGCAGGCCATCACCGCGCCGCGATGGCTGCTGGGCAAAACCTGGGGCGATGCCAGCACGACACTGAAGCTGGAAGGCCGCTTCGACCCGGCACTGGTGGCAGCGCTTGCCGGCGCCGGCCATGTGGTGGAGCGGGTGGCGGACTTCAGCGACATGATGGGCCATGCCGGCGCGCTGGTGCGCCACCCGGACGGGCTTATTGAAGGGGCAAGCGATCCGAGATCGGACGGCGCGGCAGTGGTGTTCTGAGGGGCTAACCGCGTCAAAGCACCGCGCCCGCGCCCCGTGCCCCGGCAGCGCCGGCCACGGACTTGCCCCAACCGCCGGAGCCGGATTGATGCTATGACCGGCCAGCGGCCAACCAAAACAGGGAAACAGACTTGGATTATCTGAACGATGCCATCCTGGGCGTGATCGAAGGGATCACCGAGTTTCTGCCGATCTCCAGCACCGGCCATCTGCTGATCGCCGAACATTGGCTCGGCGCCCGTTCCGACACATTCAATGTGGTGATCCAGGCCGGTGCCATCCTGGCGGTGACGATCATCTACTGGAAGCGCATCGTCTCGCTGCTCCTGGGCTGGCGGAACCCGGAAAACCGGGCCTATGCCGGCAAGCTGATTGTCGCTTTCCTCATCACCGCCGTGCTCGGCCTCATCGCCAAGAAACTCGGCTTCAAGCTGCCGGAGACGATCCAGCCCATCGCCTGGGCGCTCATCATCGGCGGTTTCTGGATGATCGCGGCGGAACGCATCGCCGCGCGTTTCCCGGACCGCAAGGAAGTGACCTGGACGGTTGCCATCGTGGTGGGCGTGGCGCAGATCATCGCCGGCATCTTCCCCGGGACCTCCCGCTCCGCCGCCACCATCTTCGCGGCGATGCTGACGGGCACCAGCAACCGGGCGGCGGCAACCGAGTTCGCTTTCCTCGTCGGCATTCCCACCATGTATGCGGCGAGCGGCTATGAGCTTTTCAGCCAGTTCCGCCACAATGAAATGCAGGCGGACTGGACGGGGCTGGGCATTGCCTTTGTTGTCTCCACCATCACCGCCTTCATCGCGGTAAAATGGCTGCTCGGCTTCATCCAGACGCACCGTTTCACGTCCTTTGCCATCTACCGCATCCTCTTCGGTGCGGCCCTGCTGGGACTGGCGGCGACGGGCGCGCTTTAAAACAAGCGATCCTCAGGCGGCTGACGCAAGAAGCCCGTTCCAACCGGCGGAAGCGCCAGCGGACCTGAATGTCCTGTCCCAGTAGCCGCGCAATGACGAGGCGGGAGAAGGCCGCAAAATGGAGCCCGCACATGGCGCGGCTACCGTGTTTCAGGTAGCGTCTGCGGATGAGCACTCTGGCGGCATTCGGCGAGTATATTGTCTTCATTGACGAAAGCGGCGACCACGGGTTGATGTCAATCGACCCCGAGTTCCCGCTTTTTGTGCTGGTTTTTGTGATCGTCGAGAAGGCTGCTTACTTGCAGCGTGTCGTACCAGCGATGAAGGCCTTAAAATTCGATTTCTGGGGGCACGACACGGTTGTCCTCCACGCTCATGAAATCCGCAAACCGAGGGGGGATTTTTCTTTTCTCCAAATAAGGGAGAGACGGGAAAAATTCCTCGCCGCCCTTAACGGGCTTGTTGCCGGCATGCCGATAACAATCGTCGCCGCAGCGATCGACAAGCTACAGCTTGCCCAACGGTATAAGTCGCCCTTTAACCCCTACCATGTCGCTCTTGGCCTTTGCATGGAGCGAACGAACAGATTTCTGAGAGCCCACGGACAAGAGGGCAGATTAACCCACCTGATTGCGGAAGCCCGCGGGGAGCGTGAGGACGCCGAACTGGAGTTGGAATTCCGCCGGGTGATGGACGGCCAAGGACTGCTTCCCTACCGGACCGATGGCACGCCGTTTGAAATGCGGATCACCAGCAAGAAGATCAATTCCGAAGGTCTGCAACTGGCCGATCTGGTTGCCCACCCCATCGGGCGTCACATCCTGAAGCCTGATCAACCCAACCGGGCCTTTGAGATCCTGCGGAGCAAATTTCTGACGAATGCAGAGGGCGAATTCGCAGGCTGGGGGCTCAAAATTTTCCCCTGAAAAGCGAAGGGCCCCGGTTTTCACCGAAGCCCAACGCCGACCGGATATTTCCAATCCACTTGTTCCCAGATATGGGCACATGACCCGGCCCTGTCAATCTCCTCGGATTGCACTCGCCCTGCTCACCCGGCGAAATAAGCCGGCTGGTCGATATCCTCGATGAGCCCGGGTCCGGTGGGGTCCCAGCCGAGCAGCGCGCGGGTCTTCTCACTGGACGACAGATTATTCATCGCCGCGAAATGGGCAAACCAGCCGAAATGGGCGGCGGCGGCTTCCGTCGTCAGGCTTACCAGCGGTAGGTTCAGGCGGCGGGCGATGACGGCAGCGATGTCGCGGAACGGCACACCGCTTTCCGCCACCGCATGGAAACGCTGGCCGGAGGGGGCGCGGCCCTCCGCCAGCGCTTCCAGCGCCAGCCGGTAGGCCCGGCCTGCATCCAGCCGGTGCACGCCCGGCCAGACATTGGCGCCCTCCCCCACATAAGCCGCGCTGCCCTTGGCCCGCGCCATGGCGATCAGCATCGGCACGAAGCCATGATCGCCCACACCATGCACCGAAGGCGGCAGGCGCATGGTGCCGACGGTCACGCCCAGTTTCTGCACTTCGGCCGCCGCTTCTTCCGACGCGACACGCGGCACGATTTCGGAGGTGACGCTGCAGGCATCCTCTTCGGTAATCGCCCGGCCCTCGGCACGGATGCCGGCCCCGGTGCCGGTGGTGATGACCAGCGGCTTGCCCGAACCGGCAAGGGCCTGTCCCAGAGCGAGGATGAGCTTGCGGTCTGTCTCGCAGTTGGCCTTGAACTTTGAAAAATCATGATCGAAGGCGGTGTGGATGATGCCGTCGGCACGCAGCGCGCCGGCGCAGACACTCTCCACATCATAGATATCCCCGCGCACTGGCTCCGCGCCGGTAGCGGCAAGTCTGGCCGCCCCGTCATCGCTGCGCACCAGCCCCAGCACCTGATGGCCGGCCGCGAGCAGATCCGATACCACGGCGGAGCCCACAAACCCGGTGGCTCCGGTTACAAAGACGCGCATCCCGTCTCTCCTGATTTTTAATTCTGATCGCCCGAACTGACGGAAAGGCCTTGGGCGCTGCCTGGCCCCTCCCCTCTGCCCCGCCCAGTCACCCAAGGGCGAAGGCGGGGATCGTCGCCGCCCATCAGCGGCCACGGCAAAAACCTATCCGCTTGAGATCAGACGATCCATGCGCCAAAGTCGGAGTTTCTTTCGCCATCGTCTGAAACAAGGCCCTCCCGCCGATGGATCCGCTCTCCGACGTGCTCTCGCTTTTAAAGCCGCAGAATTATCTCTCCGCCGGCATGGAAGCGGCGGGTGACTGGGCGATCCAGTTTCCCGACCAGACCGGCACCATCAAATGCGGGGCGGTGGTGACGGGCAGCTGCTGGCTGGCGGTGGAGGGGGTGGACGAACCCGTGCGCCTTGTCCCCGGCGATGCGTTCCTGCTGCCCGCCGGCCGGCCCTTTCGTCTGGCGAGTGACCTGTCGCTGGAAGCCCGCCCCGCGTCCTCCGTTTTCCCACCGGCCGGGCGCGGCGCGGTGGTGCGGGTGACGCGGATCGGGGAAGAGGCACAGGGCGCCCCGGCCAGTGCGAACGGCGTGACCGGTCCCCGCAACGGGGACACCCCCAGCAACAGCCAGACAGCCGACGAAGACTGCCTGATCGTCAGTTGCCGCTTCGGCCTTGCCGGTCCGCACGCCGCCTTCCTCACTGGCCTGTTGCCACCCATCGTTCATCTGCGCGAGGGGGCGGGCAAAGCGGCGCTGCGGGTATGGGTGGAAGGCATGATGCGCGAGCTACGGGAGCCGCAACCGGGCGGCAGCCTCATCATCCAGCATCTGGCGCATATGATCCTGGTGGAAGCGCTGCGGCTGCATGTAGCCGCCCCCGGAAAAGGCAGCACCGGCTGGCTCTTCGCCCTTGCCGACCGCCAGATGGGCACGGCCATCCGGGCGATGCATGAAGAGCCCGGCCGCCGCTGGACACTGGAAGCCCTCGCCCGCGAAGCCGGCATGTCCCGCGCCAGCTTCGCGCTCAAATTCAGACAGGCCGTCGGCCAGCCCCCGATGGACTACCTCACCCGCTGGCGCATGCTGCTGGCAAGCGACCGGCTGGCGGCACGGGCGGAGCCGGTGGGGAAAGTCGCGCTATCGCTGGGGTATGAGTCAGAGAGTGCGTTCAGTACGGCGTTCAAGCGGGTGATGGGGCGGGCTCCTAGATACGATTTAGTCATGAAAGGACAAGGTTAGTCCATTTCCTCATCGAATTTTTTAGCCATTTCGTCCCCATTAAGTGAACGGTGCGGAAAATCGGACCACGTTTCCAAATCAACTTCAGTGATATTAAGAGAAAAGTCATTTCCATTATTTATAATTTCGTAAAATTTTAAATTACGGCAGCGCCCATCTAGCGCCCTAACAATCGAAAACTTCACCTCCTCGCTACAGCGCAACCCGAACACGACTTCCTCCATTTCTAACGGCGATTCCTGAATTCCTTTTGCCCCCAAGAGTCGCCACTCTCTCTCGTACTTCCAGTCCTCTGCCTTTCTCAGAAGTACAGCTTCATCGACGCGCGCTTGAGCAGCTTGCCGCCCCTCAAGCATCGCCTTCACGTCACTAGCTTTGACAAGGCGATTGCCGCCATATTTTATCCGGTATACCGAGCGTGAAATTTCACTTGGAACTGAATATCCGATACAAATTCCCCGATGTTGGTCTCCATAGTGGCTCCACATCAATGGGCATTCGCACCGCGAGGCCAACGAAAATACTCCCTTGTCGTAGCGCCCAAGCAGCTCCTCTCTAATCGTAATATCTAACAAATACCTTTTGATATCCTCCGGCCCCCAAAAGGGATTCGAGGACCTGTGCTCCACACCGCTCAGTAAACTAGACGCCCCTTGACTAACTAATTTCTTTATATGTTCGACAGTTTTGGGACCGCTATAACGTAAATTGTTCGCAGCTGCTTTGAGCTCCTCGCTCAGTCGACGCTGATATAACTCTGACAATACCCACTCCAATTCGGGAGTGTCCAGATCGAGTTCGATTCCTGGCTTTGTGTCTAACGGATCGTTAAATGAGCTTGGATCTGAAAAATAGATCTGATCTGAAATAAGTAAATCGAGCGCCCTACTGCTAAATGCACGATATTTATAGAGCCTTCGGGGAATTCGGGACACTACCAAAGCTCCTTCTCATAGGCGCACGGTGACTTCACTCAAGGCTGGACTACGAAGTGTTTCTTTGTAGTTCGACAGTCACGTCGCGTTGCAGCGCAATCATCTCGAAGGGGCGCCGCGGAGGCAATCCACACATTGGATTAAAATATGCAACTCAGTTCCATCCCTGGAGCCGTCTTCTCCCATCTACCCTCGCGCCTAAAATGCTCAAGGCCCCGTCGCTTTCGCAACGGGGCCTCGATCATTTTGGGTGCGGGGGCAGGATTTACCGCCCCGTCCACCTTGCGGTGGCCGTTGCGTTGCCCTACGCGGCAGTGCCGCTCCGGGCCGAACCTGTGCAAGGCTTCTCTCATCTGTCCACCGAGCCCATAAAAGCAAAGACCCCAGCGCTTTGGGCACTGGGGTCTTTGCTTTTATGGGTGCGGTGCCTGGCTTTGAACCTGAGCAGTCTTCTCTCATCTACCACCACACCGAGAATACGACAAAGGGGCCTCCCTTTCGGAAGGCCCCTTTGTCGTATTTGGGTGCGGGGGCAGGATTTGAACCTGCGGCCTTCAGGTTATGAGCCTGACGAGCTACCGGGCTGCTCCACCCCGCAGGGGTGCGATTGTGCTGGTGGAGAGGCCGGAGAAGGGGGAGCGGGCAGAGTTTGAAGAGGGAAGCTGTGTTCTGTTTGATTGATAGACCTGGCGATGACCTACTCTCCCACGTCCTGACGACGCAGTACCATTGGCGCTGAAGGATTTCACGGCCGAGTTCGGAAAGGGATCGGGTGTTTCGCCTTCGCCAGGACCACCAGGTCGATTAATCAAACAGATGTTTGCAAGCGCGCTTGCTGGCAAACAGGGTTGTTTCTTGATCCGAGTAACCCGTGCGGGGTGCCTCTTGGTGGAGGACTTGCATGTATAACGGAGTGGAGTGAACAAGCCGGTCGGGCAATTAGTAACGGTAAGCTTCACGCATTACTGCGCTTCCACATCCGTCCTATCAACGTGGTGGTCTTCCACGGCCCTGATAGGGAGTTCTGGTTTTGAGGTCGGCTTCCCGCTTAGATGCTTTCAGCGGTTATCCGTTCCGCACTTAGCTACCCGGCGATGCCGCTGGCGCGACAACCGGTACACCAGAGGTGCGTCCATCCCGGTCCTCTCGTACTAGGGACAGCTCCTCTCAAAACTCCTACACCCACGGCAGATAGGGACCGAACTGTCTCACGACGTTCTGAACCCAGCTCACGTACCTCTTTAAATGGCGAACAGCCATACCCTTGGGACCTGCTCCAGCCCCAGGATGAGATGAGCCGACATCGAGGTGCCAAACACCCCCGTCGATGTGGACTCTTGGGGGGTATCAGCCTGTTATCCCCGGCGTACCTTTTATCCGTTGAGCGATGGCCCTTCCATGCGGAACCACCGGATCACTATGACCGACTTTCGTCTCTGTTCGACTTGTCTGTCTCACAGTCAGGCAGGCTTATGCCATTGCACTCGACGGCTGATTTCCGACCAGCCTGAGCCTACCTTCGCACGCCTCCGTTACTCTTTGGGAGGCGACCGCCCCAGTCAAACTACCCACCATGCAGGGTCCCGGACCCGGATAACGGGCCGCGGTTAGATATCAGGATACTCAAGGGTGGTATTTCAAGGATGGCTCCATCCGAGCTGGCGCCCGAACTTCAAAGCCTCCCACCTATCCTACACATGAGAACCCTGATACCACTGCAAAGCTGTAGTAAAGGTGCACGGGGTCTTTCCGTCTGACCGCGGGTACGCCGCATCTTCACGGCGAATTCAATTTCGCTGAGTTGGTGTTGGAGACAGCGGGGCAGTCGTTACGCCATTCGTGCAGGTCGGAACTTACCCGACAAGGAATTTCGCTACCTTAGGACCGTTATAGTTACGGCCGCCGTTTACCGGGGCTTCGATTCAAAGCTCTCACCTCTCCTCTTAACCTTCCGGCACCGGGCAGGCGTCAGACCCTATACGTCGTCTTGTCGACTTCGCAGAGCCCTGTGTTTTTGCTAAACAGTCGCCACCCCCTGGTTTGTGCCCCCGGCCCCTGCTTGCGCAAGAACCGGGCCTCCTTCTCCCGAAGTTACGGAGGTATTTTGCCGAGTTCCTTCAACACCATTCTCTCAAGCGCCTTGGTATACTCTACCAGCCCACCTGTGTCGGTTTGGGGTACGGTCTTGATGATGGGGCTATTTCCCGGAAGTCCTTGGCTGCCAGACCAATCCAATAAGGTCTGACAACGTCCAGCCTTCGTCACCTCCATCAGGTCACGGAATATTAACCGTGTTCCCATCGACTACGGCTTTCGCCCTCGTCTTAGGGGCCGACTGACCCTGCGCGGATTAGCCTTGCGCAGGAACCCTTGGGCTTTCGGCGGGAGTGTTTCTCACACTCCTTGTCGCTACTCATGTCAGCATTCTCACTTCTGATACCTCCAGGACCCCTCACGGGTATCCCTTCACAGGCCTACAGAACGCTCCGCTACCACGTGATCTAAAAGATCACATCCACAGCTTCGGTATATGGCTTGAGCCCCGGTACATCTTCGGCGCAGGATTGCTTAACTAGATCAGTGAGCTATTACGCTTTCTTTAAAGGATGGCTGCTTCTAAGCCAACCTCCTGATTGTCTTGGCCTTCCCACATCCTTTCCCACTTAGCCATAATTTGGGGACCTTAGCTGGTGGTCTGGGCTGTTTCCCTCTTGACGACGGACCTTATCACCCGCCGTCTGTCTGCCGTGCTCTACTCACCGGTATTCGGAGTTTGGTTAG